>NZ_AP042402.1:72500-2197500 GCF_055379455.1 Thiobacter subterraneus | reverse complement strand
CGCCTGGTTTTTCGGAAGGCGCAGCCATGCATAAGGACAAAGGCGCGATTCTAGCGCAAAACCCGCCTCCCGCCCCGGTGGACGAAGGATGGACGCCCGACGGGACGACCGCATCCCGCAGCCTGCGGCTGCGCTGGCTCATTGCTCTCTCCACCCTGCCGCTCTTGGGCATGGCGGTGGCCTTTGGTATCGCGCCGGCCACTGACCCGCAGCCGGTGGAACGGCGCACGGTGATCGAGCAGCTCAATCTGCCCAGCCCCACCACCCTGGATGACGGCGACAACCAGACTTTCTGGCGTCAGACCCGCATCCAGCGGGGCGACACCCTGGCCAGCCTGCTCGATCGGCTGGAGGTGGACGATGCCGCGGCCTTCGCCTTCCTGCGCGGCAGCCGCGAGGCACGCACCCTCTCCCAGCTGGTGCCGGGCCGCAGCGTACGCGCCGAGACCGACGCCGAGGGACGCCTGCTGGCGTTGCGCTACGTGGCTCCGGATCAGACTCTGCTGGAGGTGGACCGCACCGGCGACGGTTTCCGCCTGCGGGAGCGCCAGGCGGCGGTGGAAACCCGGGTCACCATGAAATCCGGCGAGATCCGCAGCTCCCTGTTTGGCGCCACCGACGCCGCGGGTGTGCCAGACGCGGTGGCGGTGCAGATGGCAGAAATCTTCTCCTCCGACATCGATTTCCATCTGGACATCCGCAAGGGTGACCGCTTCACCGTCATATATGAGACGCTGCACGCCGATGGCGAGCCGGTGCGCGCCGGACGCGTGCTGGCGGCGGAGTTCGTCAACGCGGGCAGGACCTATCAGGCCGTGTATTTCCGCGACCGGGAGGGCCGCGAAGGCTACTACACGCCCGACGGCAGGAACCTGCGCAAGGCCTTTCTGCGTTCGCCCCTGGAATTCTCCCGCATCACCTCGGGGTTCAGCCTGGCGCGCTTCCACCCGGTGCTGCAAACCTGGCGCGCCCACAAGGGCGTGGATTACGCGGCGCCCACCGGCACGCCCGTGCGGGCCGTGGCCGACGGCACGGTCGCCTTCGCCGGCCGCCAAAACGGCTATGGCAATCTGATCGTGCTCCAGCACCATGGCAATATCAGCACCGCCTACGGCCATCTCTCCGGCTTCGCCAAGGCTATCCGAAAGGGAGCGCGGGTCAGTCAGGGCCAGACCATTGGCTACGTTGGCGCCACCGGGCTGGCCACGGGCCCGCACCTGCACTATGAATTCCGTGTGGCCGGGGTGCAGCGCAATCCCCTCACCGTGCCCATGCCCCAGGCCTTCCCCATCGCGGCCCAGTATCGCAACGAGTTTCGCGCGGCCGCGGCACCCCTGGTGGCCCGGCTGTCCCTGGTGCGCGGGCTGAACCTGGCCAGCATCGACTGAGCGCCCCCGGCCCCGGGGTGAGGGTACCGCCATGGCCGCCGCCCGCCCGCCCCTCGTCATCGGGCTCATGTCCGGCACCAGCCTGGATGGCGTGGACGCCGTTCTGGGTGACTTCTCCCATCCCGTCCCCCAAACCCTGGGCCACGCCCACCTCGGTTTCGACCCGGAGCTGCGGGAGGAACTTCTCTCCCTGAACGAGGCGGGCCCGAACGAACTGGAACGGGCCGCCCTCGCCGCCAACCGCCTCGCCGAACACTACGCCCAGGCGGTGGCGCAGCTGCTCGCCCGCACCGGTGTGACGCCGTCGCAGGTGGCCGCCATCGGCGCCCACGGCCAGACCGTGCGTCACCGGCCGGAGCTGGGTTACACCCTGCAGCTCAACAATCCCGCCCTGCTTGCCGAACGCACCGGCATCACCGTGGTGGCGGATTTCCGCAGCCGGGACGTCGCCGCGGGGGGACAGGGGGCGCCGCTGGTGCCCGCCTTTCATGCCGCCGTATTTGCCCATCCGCACAAGCACCGGGTAATCGTCAACATCGGCGGCATCGCCAATCTCACCGACCTGCCGCCGGGTGGCCCGGTGACCGGTTTCGACGTGGGCCCCGGCAACCTGCTGATGGACGCCTGGTGTCAGCGCCACCGGGGCGACGCCTATGACGCGGACGGCGCCTGGGCCGCATCGGGCAGGGTGGTGCCGGAGCTTCTCGCCCGCCTCCTCGACGATACCTTTTTTCAGGCACCCCCGCCCAAGAGCACCGGGCGGGACCACTTCAATCCGGCCTGGCTGGAAGCGCGGCTGCCTGCCCAGTGGGAACCCCAGGACGTGCAGGCGACGCTGTTGCGCCTCACCGCCCAGGCCATCCATGACGCGGTGGAGAAACACCTGGGTGGCGCCGATGAGATCTGGCTGTGTGGTGGCGGGGCGCGCAACACGGCGCTGGTCAACACCCTGCGCCATGCCTTTGCCGGGACGGCAACCCCAGTGGCACTGACCGATGCCCTGGGGGTCAAGGCGGAATGGGTGGAAGCCCTGGCCTTCGCCTGGCTGGCCTGGCGCACGCTGCAGGGCGAGCCTGGCAACCTGCCGGCCGTCACCGGCGCGGCGCACCCCTGCATACTGGGCGCGATCTATCCAAAGTAGCGGGTGTGGGGCGGAGGAACGATAAGTCGCTCACCCCCGCTCCTCTCTCCCACCGGGAGAGAGGAGCGGGGAGTCGCTGCGCGACTGATCATCTATCCGCGGCGGTCGATGGGAATGTACTCGCGGTTGAGCTCGCCGGTATAGAGTTGGGTGGGCCGGAAGATCCGGTTCTGCCCCAGCTGCTCCTTCCAGTGGGCGAGCCAGCCCGCGGCACGGGCCATGGCGAAGATGGAGGTGAACTGGTCCGGGGCGATGCCCATTTCGCGGTAGAGCACCCCGGAATAGAAATCCACGTTGGGATAGATGCCCTTGGGACCCAGACGCTCGGTGGCCGCCTTCTCCACCGCCTGAGCAATCTCGAACAGGGGCCCGACCCGCCCTTCCCGGTACTCGATCATCTTGCGCATGAGGTGCTCCAGGATCACCGCACGCGGATCCTTGACGTTGTATTCGCGGTGACCAAAGCCCCAGATCTTTTTCTTCTGCCTGATCTGGGCATCGATGTAGGCCTCGGCGTTCTCGGGCGAACCGATCTCCTCCAGCATCCTGACGACGGCCTGGTTGGCGCCGCCATGGAGCGGTCCCGACAGGGTAGCGATGCCCGAGGCGATCACGCTGTAGGGGCTGGCCAGAGTGGAGCCGGCGACGAGTACCGCAAAGGTGGAGGCATTGATGGTGTGCTCGGCGTGCAGAATCAGGCAGATGTCCAGGATGCGCGCGACGTAGCGGTCCGGTTCCTCGCCGGTGAGCATCCACAGGAAATTCTCCGCGGTGGTGAGATCCGTGCGCGGTTCGACGGGATCATAGCCGTTGCGGATGTGCTCCCACATGGCCACCAGGGTGGGCATGCGCGCGAGGATGCTCACCGACACCTCGTGCACGTAGGCGAGATCGGCGGCCGGATCGCCCGTCGGGCCTTGCGCGCCCGGGTAGTACATGCCCAGGCAGTTGACCATGGACTGCAGCATGTCCATGGGGTGGGCGTCCGGCGGCAGTGCGCGCATCAGTTCCCGGATGCGGAACTTCACCCGCCGGCGCGCCCGCATGTCGCGATCGAATTCCTTGAGGGCGGCGCGGGTGGGCAGGTTGCCATCCAGGAGCAGAAGCGCGGTCTCCTCGAAGGTGCTGCGCTCGGCGAGGGTCTCGATGGCGTAGCCGCGATAGGCGAGCACCCCTTTTTCGCCATCGATGAAGGAGATGTTGGATTTCGTCGCCGGCACGCCTTCCAGGCCGGGTACGTACTCGTTCATCGCTTCCCCCTGCAGAAAACAAAAGGAGGCGTGGGCCGCCTCCTTTACCTCGATGATTGTTGTTGTGAATCAGACCGAGAACGAGGACCCGCAGCCGCAGGTGGAGGTGGCGTTCGGGTTCTTGATCACGAACTGGGCCCCTTCCAGGCCTTCCTGGTAATCGATCTCGGCGCCCACCAGATAGGTGAAGCTCATCGGGTCGATGAGCAGGGTCACACCGCCTTTCTCCATCACGGTGTCATCCTCGGCCTGGTTCTCGTCGAAAGTGAAGCCGTACTGGAAGCCGGAGCAACCGCCTCCCGTGACGAACACGCGCAGCTTCAGGTTGGGATTGCCTTCCTCGTCGATGAGCTGCTTCACCTTGGCGGCAGCGGCATCGGTAAAGATGAGGGGGGTGGGCATTTCGGTGGCGGCATTCATGGCAGACTCCTTGCAAGATGCGGTTCGGTCAATTATCCCGGCCTCAGGCGGATTGGTCAATCGCGCCCGGTGCCCCAAGCCCGGCCTGGGCCGGCGCGCCTTCCTCGTGCACCAGTTTGCCTTCCACGATGGCGCCCAGGTGCATTTCCAGGGTCTTGTAAAAGACGTCCCCTGAGACACGGGCCTTGGGCTGCAGTTCCACGTATTCGCTGGCGTGGACCGGCCCCACCACGGTGCCGTTGATGACCACGTGGGAAACCTGGATACGGCCCTCGATGCGCGCGTTTTCCGACAGCACCAGGGTGGAAGGCCCATCGCCGCGCGAAGAAACGTTGCCGAAGATGGTGCCGTCCACACGCAGGCCGCCGCTGAAGGAGACGTCCCCCTGCACGCGGGTTTCAGCACCGATCAGGGTGTCGATCCGGTTTTGGGGCCGGCTGGGTTTCTTACTGAAAAACATGGACTCTTCCTTGATGCCGAATCATTGCAGGGCAACGGTACGGGTCCAGCGGGGCTGCGCCGCACCGGCCTCGAAAACCCGCACCTGCACGCTCCGGGGTGTCATGCCGTCGGGCAGCTGCAGGGTACCCTCGAGACGCTGATAGTAACGGAAGCGCACGGCGAGCTGACCCTTGGGCCCGGGCTCGGCCAGGGTAAGCGTCCGCCCGTCTTTCACCCCGCTCACCAGCAGCTGCACGCTGCCGGAAAATTCCTGGTCGCGCGGCCCGGCGTTCAATAGTAGCAGCCGGTACCGGTATTCGCCAGGCAACAACGGATTGCGCTCCAGCTTGGCGTGGTAAATGGTGACCCCCACCGCCCCCGGATTGGGTGAGAGCAGATTGCGGAAGAAGGCAGCGTCCTCGCGCAGCGCCGCATTCTCTTCCTGCAGTGCCTTGAGGCTCTGGGCCAGGTTGCGCTGGGTGGCCTGCTCGATCTCCAGCTGCTGACGCAGGCGCGCACTCTCAGCCTGCAGGGCGGCGTTGTCGCGCTCAAGGCGCGCCACCTGCTCCGACAGGCGGGTCAGGGCCTCCTCAGCTCGGCTCCTTTCGAAGCCCGCCAGGCGCATGCCTGTGGTATAGACCCAGTCGGCAAGCGCCAAACCCGCCCCCACCAGCAACACCACCACGAGCAGGCGCAACGGCAGGGGAATGTGGGTGCGCACCCGCATGCGCGCCGCCGCGATGCCGAAGCGACTCTTCAGGCTGCGCAGGAGGCGGGAGGCCATGCCGCGTCAGGGCAGCACCGGCACCTGATCCAGCCCGAGGCGCTCCGGCAGGCCGAACAGGATGTTCATGTTCTGCACCGCCTGGCCGGAGGCCCCCTTCACCAGATTGTCGATGACCGACAATACCACGACGGTGTCGCCTCCCTGGGGGCGGTGCACGGCGATGCGGCAAACGTTGGCGGCCCGAACGGAACGCGTCTCCGGGTGGGCCCCCGCGGGCAGCACGTCCACGAAGGGTTCGTCGCGGTAACGGTCTTCGTACAGGGCCTGCAGATCCACCTCGCGGGTGAGACGGGCATAGAGCGTGGCATGGATGCCCCGGATCATGGGAGTGAGATGGGGCACGAAGGTAAGTCCCACCTCATGGCCGGCCACCTGGGACAGGCCCTGGCGAATCTCCGGCAGATGACGGTGCCCGGCCACCCCATAGGCCTTGAAGTTGTCGCCGGCCTCCGCCAGCAGAGTATGCACCTCGGCCTTGCGGCCCGCGCCCGAGACACCGGATTTGGCATCGGCGATGAGGTGCCGGGTGTCCACCACGCCAGCCTCGATCAGGGGCAGGAAACCCAGTTGCACCGCCGTGGGGTAGCAGCCGGGATTGGCGACGAGGCGCGCCCCCCGGATGCGCTCGCGATTGAGTTCCGGCAGACCATAGACGGCTTCGGCCACCAGGTCAGGGCAGGCGTGTTCCATGCCGTACCACTTTTCCCACAGGGCGACGTCCTTGATACGGAAATCCGCCGCCAGGTCGATGACCTTCACGCCGGCATCCAGCAGGTCACGTGCCTGGGTCATGGCGATGCCGTTGGGGGTGGCGAAAAACACCACGTCGCACTGTGCCAGGGGTGCCTGCGCGGGGTCGCTGAAGGCCAGCTTCACCCGGCCACGCAGGTTGGGGAACATGTCCGCCACGGGCATGCCGGCCTCCTTGCGCGACGTGATGGCGGTAAGCTCCGCCTCCGGATGCTGGACGAGCAGGCGCAGGAGCTCCACGCCGGTGTAGCCCGTGCCGCCGACGATGCCGATCTTGATCATGGGCGATTACCTCGAAGCAGTCAGTTTTGGACCAGGACGCACGCGCCGGGCGCAGGACTCGGGAACCTGGGCCGCTCGCGCTCCCGGAGAACGTCCCCTTCCCCGTTTGCGACGGCGTCACACCGGCCCCGGGGCGAACAGGGATTCCCCAATGATAAAGGACGCCACCGTGGCCACTAATGAAAAAGCCGCCCGCAGGCGGCTTTCTGTCGCAACTGTAACGACGCTCAGCGCTTGGAGAACTGCTTGCGCCGGCGGGCTTTGTGCAGGCCGACCTTTTTGCGCTCCACCTCGCGCGCATCGCGCGTGAGCAGCCCGGCCTTGCGCAGGGTGGGTTTGAGCGCCGCGTCGTATTCCGCCAGCGCGCGGGCGATGCCGTGGCGCACGGCGCCTGCCTGGCCGCTCTCGCCACCGCCGGAGACGTTCACCATGATGTCGAACCGGCCTTCGCTCTCCGTCACCACCAGGGGCTGGCGCACCACCATGCGCCCCGTCTCACGGGAGAAATACTCGTCCACGGGCTTGTCGTTGACGATGAAGCTGCCCTTGCCGGGCCGGATGAACACGCGCGCGACGGAGCTCTTGCGCCGGCCCGTTCCGTAGTGCCAGTTGCCGATCATGATGGGTCCTCAGATTTCCAAAACCTTGGGCTGTTGGGCAGCATGGGGATGCTCGGGGCCCTTGTAGATCTTGAGCTTCTTGAGCATGGCATACCCCAGGGGGCCCTTGGGCAGCATGCCCTTGACCGCCTTCTCCAGCACGCGCTCCGGATGCTTGGCCTGCAGCTTGGCGAAATTCGTGGTGTAGATGCCGCCGGGGTAACCGGAATGCCGGTGATACTTCTTGTCTTCCGCCTTGTTGCCGGTGACGCGCAGCTTTTCCACATTGACCACGACGATGTAGTCACCGGTATCCATGTGCGGCGTGTAGATGGTCTTGTGCTTGCCCCGCAGACGACGGGCGATTTCGCTGGCGAGGCGCCCCAGCACCTTGTCGGTGCCGTCCACGACGTACCAGTCGCGCCTGATGTCTGCCGGTTTTGCGGAATAGGTACGCATACCGAAAATCCCGATGCTGAATTTGAGAAAGAGGCGGATTATAGGGGCCTTCGTGCACGGGTGTCAAACCGCCGCCGCGCCCGGCCACCGACGAAAAAAAACGCAGCCCTTGCGAGGCTGCGTTCAAATCCACCAAAGGAGGAGGATGGAGGAGACAACGATAAGACGCAGGCGCGTCTTACGTATGAGCAGTTTCTAATATTCCGATACTTTTTGCAAGCACTTTTTTGCGTCCGCCCGTGTTGGGTTTGGCACATCTTTTAGAATCAATGCCTTATGCTGCATGGCAGCCCGTCGGAGCGGGCCGTCTGCGCGGCGGATCCAGGCGCCCGCTACAATGGCAAACCCATTTGAGGGAGCCCCGATGGACATCGCCTGGCCGCTCACCCGCCTGTTGAAAGCCTTCCTCCTGCCCCCCGGGAGCCTGCTGGTCATGCTCGTGCTGGGCCTCGCCCTTTGGCGACGCCGGCCCCGCCTGGGCCGGGCGCTCTGCCTGGCCGGGACCCTCGCCCTGGGTGCGCTGTCGCTGCCCGTGGTGTCGGCCTCCCTGCTGGGGATGCTGGCCGGGAAGCCCACTCCCCTGCCCGACCTGGACCGGGCCCAGGCCATCGTGGTGCTGGGTGCGGGCCGCTACCAAAATGCGCCGGAATACGGCGGGGACACCGCCAGCAGCCTGGCCTTGGAGCGGCTGCGCTACGCGGCACGCCTGGCCCGCGCCAGCGGTCTGCCGGTGCTGGTGAGCGGCGGCAGCCCCGAGGGACGCGACCCGGAAGCGTTGTTCATGAAAGCCATCCTGGAAGAGGAGTTCGGCATCCCCGTGCGCTGGGTGGAACCGGCATCGCGCAATACCTGGGAGAATGCCCGGTTCACGCAGCGCATCCTGGCACGCGCGGGCATCGGGCGCATCGTCCTGGTCACCCATGCCTGGCACATGCCTCGAGCCCGGGCCGCCTTCGAGGGCGCGGGGCTGGAGGTGGTGCCCGCCGCCACGCGCTTTTACGCACCCCGCGGCGACCTCCTGAGCGACTGGCTGCCGGATGCCCGCGCCCTGCTCGACAGCAGCCACGCCCTGCACGAGCTGGTGGGTCTTGCCTGGTATCGCCTGCGCGGCCACATTGGCTAGAATCCGGTCTCCCACCAACGACTGACGCAAAGCGGAAGGAACGATGCGATGAAAGCCCGGGTGAAATGGATAGAAGACGCCGCCTTCGTGGGCGAGACGGAAAGCGGTCATGCCGTCGTGATGGACGGCCCGCCGGAAGGCGGCGGCCGCAATCTGGGGCCACGGCCCATGGAGATGCTGCTCTTGGGCACGGGCGGCTGCACCGCCTACGATGTGGTGGCCATCCTGCGCAAGCAGCGTCAGCAGGTGGTGGACTGCATCGCGGAACTGGATGCCGAGCGCGCGGACACCGACCCCAAGGTGTTCACCCGCATCCACATCCATTTCGTGGTCAAAGGGCGTGACCTCAAGCCCGAGGCGGTGGAGCGCGCCATCAATCTGTCCGCGGAGAAGTATTGTTCCGCCTCCATCATGCTGGGCAAGGTGGCCACGGTCACCCACGACTACGAGATCGTGCAGGTCTGACCTTCCCCCCCCCAGCGGCGCCCCTCCCTGGCTTCCCCCCGCCGGCCGGTCTATATAAGCAGAAGGCCGTCGCCCCGAACGGCCATTTTCGAGGAGGAGACCATGGCCACGTTGATCCCCCCATCTTCCGCGGGGAGCCTGCCGCCGGAGCAGCTTCCCTTCGTCGCCCCCTGCCGCACCCTGGAGCCGACGGCGCCCCTGCGCTGGCTGAAGGCCGGGTGGCTGGATTTCCGCCGTGCCCTGCCGGTGAGCCTGACCTATGGCGTGCTTTTCACCGCCCTGAGCCTCGCCATCCTGCTCGCCACCTGGAAGTTTGGCCTGCTGGCCCTCTACCTGGGGCTGGCGACCGGTTTCGTCTTCGTGGGACCGGTGCTGGCGGTGGGCCTCTATTCCATCAGCCGCCAGCTGGCCCGCGACCAGACGCCGGTGCTGGGTTATTGCCTGCGCGAAGGCCGGGACCACATCCGGGAGCTGCTCATCCTCGGCATGGTGCTGCTGGTGGTGCTGCTCCTGTGGGCCCGCGCCGCCGCCATGGTGCATGTGTTCTTTCCCACGGAAGGCGCAGTGGACCTCAGGGCCCTGGCCACCTTCCTCGGTGTGGGCAGCCTGGTGGGTGCCGTGTTCGCCAGTGTGGTGTTCGCCGCCACGGCGTTCTCCCTGCCCATGATCCTGGACCGGCGGGTGGATGCCATCACCGCGGTGATCACCAGCATCCATGGCGTGCTGCGCAACAAGGGGCCCATGCTGCTGTGGGGTCTCCTCATCGTGGGGGCGGTGATGCTGGGCTTTGCCACCCTGACCCTGGGCTTTGTCGTCCTCCTGCCGGTGATCGGCCACGCCACCTGGCATGCCTATCGCGAGACCATCGACGCCTCCGCCTGGCCGGAAAACCGGCCGGAGACGCCCTGACGGGATGGCCGGAATCGAATTCCTGAGCAGTACCGACCGGGCACGCTTCGCCACGCCCCTGGCGGATTTCGCAACGGTCTCCCAGCCGCTCGAGCTGCGGCGCGACCCGCTGCTGGGACACACCGCCATCCTGAACCCGGCCCTGGCGGACAAGGCGCCCCTGCTGTTTCCCCCCGTGGACCGGGCGTGGCTCGCCGAGTGGGTAGAAAAAACCCGCAGCGGCTGTGTGTTCTGCCCTTCGGGGCTGGCAGCCACGCCCAAATTCGATCCCCACCTGGTGCCGGAAGGGCAGATCCGGGTGGGCGAGGCAGTGGCGATGCCCAATCTGTTTCCCCTGGCGCGCCATCACGCCGTGGCGGTGGTGGGGGCGAGCCACTTCCTGGAACTGTCCGGATTCACGCCGGCGCGTTTGCAGGACGCCTTCACGGCCCTGCACCGGCTGGGCGCCACGCTCGCCGGGCGCGATCCCGTCAGCGCTTACCTGGTGGTGGCGGCGAACTACCTCTTCCCGGCGGGCGCAAGCCTGATCCATCCCCACTTCCAGCTCCTCGCCGGAGCCGAGCCCCATGCCCACCAGGCGCAACTGTGCCGGGCCTGGGCGGACTGGCACGCACGCCATGGCGGCGTGTTCGCCGACGCCCTGGTGGAAACGGAACGGACACTCGGCGAGCGCTATCTGGGCCAGACCGGACGCTGGCACTGGCTTGCCGCCTTTGCGCCGCTGGGGCTGCACGAAATCCAGGCCGTGCACACGGAAGCCGCCCGTTTCGACCGCCTCGGTGAATCCGACCTCGCGGCATTGGCCGACGGCCTGTCGCGCGCCCTGCGCGTCTATGAAGGCCTGGGCCACGTGAGTTTCAACTTCGCCCTCTACAGCCAGCCGGACACACCCGGTGCGCGCCTGTTTCTGCGCCTCATCGCGCGCCAGCACCCGGCCCCCGCCTACCGCAACGACGATTACTTCCTGCAACGGCTGCTCGGCACGGAACTCATCCTGCTCGCGCCGGAGGCGCTGGCCCGGCGCGCGCGCCCGCTGTTCCCCTGAAACCGCGTTACACTGTGCCCGCTTCCGCCGGGAACACTGCGGCCGACGGTTTTCGGCCATCCCCTCGTGGTGCGGAAGCACAGGCAGAAATCCGGGAAAAGCGTTTTCAGGAGGAACCATGAAACGACGTGATTTTCTGCGCCTTACCGCTTTCGTGCCCCTCTACCTCGCCACGCCCCGTGTGGCGCAGGCGGCGCGCGATGCTTCCTGGCGCACGTTCGACCTCACCTACGAATTCGACCTTTCGGCTCATGCGGGTGCCGGCCAGCTCTGGCTGCCCCTGCCCCAGGACGCAGGGGATTACCAGCGTGTGTTGTCCGTTCACTGTGCCAGCCCCGTACCGGCCACCCTGCATTGGGATGACACCTATCACGCACCCATCCTGCGCGTGGCCCTGGGCGCCGAGGAGCGCAACCGCACGCTCACGGTGAGCGCGCGCGTGGCCACCCGCGACCGGGCCGCGCCCCTGCCTGGGCGGCACCTGAAGGACGCCGCGGAAGCCGCGCTCTACCTGCAGCCCACCGAGCACATGCCGGTGGATGGCATCGTGCGCGACACGGCGCTTCGCATCACGCGCGGCCTGCGCGGACCCGACGCCAAGGCACGGGCCATCTACGAATGGGTGGTGGACAATACCTTTCGCGATCCCAAGACACGCGGCTGCGGGCTCGGCGACATCAAGTTCATGCTGGAATCGGGCAACCTGGGCGGCAAGTGTGCCGACATCAACTCCCTGTTCGTGGGGCTCGCCCGCGCCGCCGGCGTCCCCGCGCGGGAGTTCTATGGCGTGCGGGTTGCAGACTCCGCCCAGTTCAAGAGCCTGGGCAAGGCGGGCGATATCTCCAAGGCGCAACACTGCCGCGCGGAATATTTCTCGCCGCGGCGCGGCTGGGTGGCCGTGGATCCGGCGGACGTGCGCAAGGCGGTGCTGGAAGAAAAGCTGCCCCTCGACGACCCCCGGATCGTTGCACTCAGAAAGCGCCTGTTCGGCTATTGGGAAATGAACTGGGTGGGGTTCAATTACGGGCGGGATTTCACCCTGCCCCAGGGCGACACCGTGCCCTACCTCATGTATCCCTACGCCCGCTTCGGCGACAAGGTGATCGACGGACGCGAGCCGGAGGCGATGAAGTTTCGCCTGACAAGCCGCGAAGTGGTGTGAGGCTGCGCTAGCGGCCGGGGGGCGGCAGCATCTCCAGCTGCCGGCGCAGGATGGAAAGCCGCCGCTCCACGGCGCGCACATCGGGGTGGGCAGGCGCGTAGCGGGTGAGCAGGTCTGCCCGCCGCGCTTCCAGGCTGCGGATGTCTTCCTCGATCTCCGCGCGCGGCCGGTGGGGGGCGGGCACCTGTCCGGCCGCCGGGGCCTGCTCCGGGCGGGCCGCCGGGTGCTGGGGAAACACGGCCTCCTGGGCGGTGGCCGGCCCGGCCATCGCACCCACCAGCCCCATCCAGAAGAAAAGCCATTTCACTGCCATACCGTCCGCCTCCCGCACGCCGCGCCGGGCGTGGCCGTCGAATTGTCACGGGGAATGTTCTATGCTGTAGCAGCCCTCCCGTTTCCAGGCAAGGCGTCCACGCATGACACGAGGCTTTCCCTGGCGCCGGCTTTTGCTGGCGTGTCTGGTGTGTATCGGCGGCATCACGGTGCTGGTGCTGCTAGTGGAGGGCTGGCGGTAACCGTTTCATCCATCCCCAACCAAGGAGAGCATCATGAAGAAGAACATGGGCGGCGCAGACCGCATCATCCGTCTCATCATTGCGGCCATTATCGCGGTGCTGTATTTCACCGGGCAGATCAGCGGCACGCTGGCCATCATTCTGGGCATCGTCGCCATCGCCTTCCTGGTCACCAGTCTCATCGGCTGGTGCCCCCTCTACGTGCCCTTCAAGATTTCCACCTGCAAACACGAGTGAGGCCGGCGCAAACAGCCAGGGGCGCCTGCGGCCGGGGCGCCGCACGCGCCCAGGGAGCCCATGTCCGCCGCTGAATCCGGCAGCGGGGAGACGGTCCGCGCCTCCCGGCGGGCCGCGGCCCATGCCGCACGCGAGGCCCGCCGGCGGCGCAGCCAGCGTCTGATGCTGGCGATCGCGCTGGGAGTGAGTCTGGTGATGCTCCTGGTGGTGGTCGTGGTATCGGGCATCCAGATCCACCACCTCACCGCCGAAAACGCCACCCTCGCCAACGATCTCTTCCACGCCCGGCAACGGCTGGAACGTCTCGAGCCGGAACTGGAAAGGACGCGCCAGGAACTTGCCAGCATCACGCGCGGACGTCTGCCCCATCTCAAGGAACTCACACCGGACAAGGTCATTGCCGTCGATGCGGGCTACGTCAAGAACATCGTCTTCACCGTGCTGCGCCAGAACGGCCAAACCCGCTACGAATACCGGGTCGTGCTGGAAAACGCCAGCGACACCATGCTCCGGCCGGAGGTGCGCGTGTTCGTATTCGATCAGCGTGGCATCCAGGTGGGATCGGGTGACATCACCGATCGTACCGAAATGATCCCGGGCGAAAGCCGCGCCTACTCGGCGAGCATCGAGCGCTTCATGGACGAGGAGCCGCGTTACTTCTACGTCTGGGCGCGCAGGAAGAAGTAACGGCGTCAGAGCGGCTCGCCGCGAATCAGCTTGCGCTGAAAGGCGTAAAAGGCATTGGCCACGGCCGACGCCTCGGCCAGCGACAGGGTCTGCCGCAGGCCGTCCGCCTCCGTCGGCTTTACGAAGCGGATGCCCGGGGCAAGGTCGAAGGCGTAACGCAGGACCTGATCCGCCACCTTGCGCAGCGCCACCCGCGCCACACCCAGGTCTTCCGCCCGCGGCGTGCCCCCTTCGCCGATTGCGAGGCTGAGCCGCGCGCCACTCACGGGGCAGGTCGCCTCGATGGCGGCCGGCGTGCCCACCAGCCGCGGCAGCGCCAGCGCATCCAGGGCCGACAGCACAGATACGGTTTCGTGGGGCAAGTGCACCACGATGTCAGTGGCGGCGGCGCTGAAGGGCGGACAGGTGATGCGCCCGTCCACGAGCTGCAGGGCATCGAGCGCGGTGAGCTCCTCCAGGGCTTCCTGGTCGAAGCCGTCGGGGGCGGGCGCCGCACCCGTCTGCACCCAGCGCAGCAGCACGGCGAGGTAAGTCTCGCGGGTGGCATCGCACGCCTCCTGCCGGATGCGCCGTTCCAGAGGCCAGGCCCGGTGCAGGGCGGCAAGCGCCGCCAGCACCCGCTGGGGATCCACCGGGGCGGTTATCGTTGCATTCATGGTCAATCGGGAAAAAGCCCGCGCGGGCGGGCTTTCCTTTTAGCGGGCGGGCGGCCGCGAGGCAACCCCGCCACGGTGATGGGTTTACAGGGATGCGGATTCGAGGTCCAGCGCGATGGCCTCCAGTCCTGCCCTGGCGCAGGCTTCATCCTGTTCGCCCGTGGGAGCACCGGAAACGCCCACGGCACCCACGATGTTGCCCGCCGCCTCGATGGGCAGGCCCCCGGCGGAAAACACCAGACCCTCCACCTTGCCCACGGAGAAGGGATGGGTGAAGCGGCCGGCCATACTGCCCGTGGACGCATTGAAATTCACGGCGGTGTAAGCCTTCTGACGGCTGATTTCCAGGGTGAGACGAGGGGCAAGGGTATCGCGCAGCACCACCATTGGGTCGCCGCTGCGGTCCACCACGGTCACCGCGATCTGGATGCCCTGCTTGCGGCAGGCTTCCAGCGTCGCGCGCGCGAGCTTTTCCGAGGCTTCCACCGTCAGACGCGGGATCTTCACCGCCACCGGCATTTCGGCGGCCGCAGCGGGCGGGGCCGCAAGGGCAAACGCGGCGGCCACCGCACCCAGGGAAAGGACATGACGCATGATCGAACTCCTCTTTGTTGTGTGCGGACGCGGGCGGAACCACCCGCCCACGGTCTCTTTATAGAGGAATTCGGCCCCCTTGGGTTCCCACGGCGTGACACGGCAGGCGCGGGTGGGCGGGGAGGCCGGCGTGCCAGGGTCGGGGCTTTTTCCTTTCTTCCGGTATAAAGTAAAGACCTGACCCCCTTTCGTGACCCCCTTTCGCTCTATCGCAGCCCCACCTCCGTGGGAGGCGCTTCAGCGGCGACTGCCAGGCTCAACGATAATCGCGGCTGAAGCCGCTCCCACAGGCCTTGGCTTCCGCCACAGGCCCCCTCCCCCTCGACGGGGGAGGGCCGGGGTGGGGGTGATTGCAGGGATTGCCCCCATTGCTTGCAGGAGTCGTTTCAGCGGCACCCAGGGGCTTGACCGCAAAGTAAAGACCCCAGTCCCTTAAAGGCGTCCGGTTGCCGCCGGTGGCCTTCCGGACATCAGCAGCCGCTTGCTCAGCCCTTGATGCAGACCAGGGGCGTGAGCTTCGCCACCTTGTGGGCGAGCCCCGCGCGGTCGGCCGCGTCCACGACGGCAGAGACGTCCTTGTAGGCGTCGGGGGCCTCTTCCGCCACGCCGCGCAGGGACGGGCTGCGAATCTCGATGCCGCGCGCGGCGAGGGCATCGATGATTTCCCGCCCGCGCCAGCGCTTGGTGGCCTGGATGCGGCTCATGCTGCGGCCCGCGCCATGGCAGGCGGAGCCCCAGGCGTGTTCCTCGCTTTCCTCGCGCCCCGCCAACACATAGGAGGCCGTGCCCATGGACCCGCCGATGAGCACCGGCTGCCCCACGTCGCGGAACACGGCCGGGATGTCGGGGCGCCCCGGTCCGAAGGCGCGCGTGGCCCCCTTGCGGTGCACGAACAGCCGGCGGGGGCGGCCATCCACCAGGTGCACTTCCTCCTTGCAGGTGTTGTGGGAGACATCGTAGATGAGCTCGAGCCGCGCCTGCGGGAACAGGGTGGCGAAGGCCTCGCGGGTGAGGTGGGTGATGACCTGGCGGTTGGCCAGGGCACAGTTGATGGCGGCACGCATGGCGCCCAGATAGCGTTGCCCGATGTCGGAGCGGATGGGCGCGCAGGCGAGCTCGCGGTCCGGCAGGTCGATGCCGTATTCCCTGGCCGCCAGCGCCATGCTGCGCAAAAATTCGGTGCCGATCTGGTGGCCCAGCCCGCGCGAGCCGCAGTGGATGGACACCACCACGTCTCCCTGCTTCAGCCCGAATGCCTGGGCGATACGGGGATGATAGATCTCGGCCACCTGCTGGACTTCCAGATAGTGGTTGCCGGAGCCGAGGGTCCCGACTTCGTCCTTCTGGCGTTTCTTGGCCTGCTGGGACACTTCCTCCGGCAGCGCACCGGCCATCATGCCCCCCTCCTCGATGCGCTCCAGATCGGCTTCGGTGCCAAAGCCGCGGGCCACCGCCCAGCGCGCCCCGCCCTTGAGCATGGCATCCATTTCCGCCATGGACAGATGCAGGCTGCCCGTGCTGCCCACCCCGGCGGGAATGCGCGCAAACAGGACGTCGGCAAGTTCCTTCTTCAGCGGTTCCACGTCCGCCACCGTGAGCCCGGTGGTGAGGCTGCGCACGCCGCAGGAAATGTCGAACCCCACACCGCCGGCGGACACCACGCCGCCCTGCTCCGGGTCGAAGGCCGCCACGCCGCCGATGGGGAAACCGTAACCCCAGTGGGCATCCGGCATGGCATAGGCGGCCTTGACGATGCCGGGCAGGGTGGCCACGTTGGTCACCTGTTCGAACACCTTCTCGTCCATCTCCCGCATCAGCGCCTCACTGGCGTAAATCACCGCGGGGACACGCATTTTCCCGAAGGGTTCGACGCGCCATTCGTAATCGGAAACTCTGCGGAAACGCGATAGCTCCATGATTCCTTCCTCGCTTGAGCCGGCAGACCGGGACGAAAGCCCGGCCCGGGACAGGCGGGGACATGCCCCCTCTTCACGGGCGGTCAGGCCCGGTTCCGCAACTCCCGGGCCTGGGCGGCTCGCCTTGTCCCCGTTGGAGAACGTATTTCAGACATCCACCACGCACTGGGCCACCCACTCGCCCTGGGGGGTTTGAAACACCCTGAGTTCAGTATAGGTGGCGCCCTTCACTTCCACCGCGGGCTGGTGGCGGCCGACCGCCACCGGCTCGCCCCACAGGGTGCCGGCGAGCCGGTCACCGCTGATCGCCACCTGGAAGCGGGAGAACAACATGTGGCGGGTGGCCATTTCATAGACGATGGCGTTGAGCCAGTCCACCAGCAGGAACTCCGCATCGGGCGCGCGGCAGCTCACCGTCACGCTTTCCTTCTGGACCACGCGCGCCGGGTCGCAGATGACGGCGGTGAGGGCCAGCGCCGCCTGCTCGAAGGCGGCCGCCAGGGTGGGGCCGATGCCGCGCACACCGATGTCGGCCCCGTGATGGAAATGTTCCCAGCGGGCAGTGGCCATGGTCTTATAATCCGTGCATGGCGAAGTGGCTCATCACCCTCGGCATCCTGCTCGTGGTCCTGGGACTGCTCTGGCCGCTGGTGTCCAAGCTGGGGCTGGGCAGCCTGCCCGGGGACATCCGCATCGAGCGCAAGAATTTCACCTTCTACTTCCCCTTGACCAGCAGCCTCCTGGTCTCGCTCCTGCTCACCCTGATTCTGTGGCTGTTCCGGCGCTGAGGGCGCGCACCGCCCTGTCAGCGGTGGGCCCTGGCCGCCCGTTCCAGCCGGTTGGCCACGGCGAGCCACTCGGGTGCATCAGGCACGGCCTCCACCAGAATGCAATCATAGCCCGCGCCATCCATGGCGCGCAGGGCGGCATAGAGTTCCCGTGCGTAAGCCGCGGCCTCAGCGGGCAGTCGCAGCACGAACACGCCGGGCAGTGCCCGGGGCAGACCATGGGTGAGTACGCCGACGCGCTCACCCGCCGCGGCCCGGCGCGCCGCCTCCTGCCAAAGCCGCCCGGCGGGCAGCAGCACGAGGGGGGTCGCGGGAGCGTAATGGGCGGCCAGGGTGCCGGGCGCCCGCACGCCACACGCGCCGGTGCGCAGGGCCACCGGCTGCCCGAGCGCCTCTTCCAGCGCCGCCAGACTCACGCCCCCGGGACGCAGCACGGTGGGAACGTCGCCGGAGAGGTCCAGGATGGTGGACTCCACGCCCACTCGACAGGGGCCCCCGTCGAGGATGAGGTCCACCGCCTCGCCGAGCTCCTGCGCCACGTGTTCCGGGCGGGTGGGGCTCACGTGCCCGAAGCGGTTGGCGGACGGGGCGGCCAGCCCGCCGCCGAAACGGCGCAGGAGTTCCAGGGTGAGGGGATGATCGGGCACCCGCAGGCCCACGGTGTCCTGGCCGCCGGTGACCTCGTCCGGCACCCCCGGCGCGCGCTTGAGGATGAGGGTGAGGGGGCCGGGCCAAAAGCGCTCGGCCAGCCGCCAGGCGGCGTCGGGAATGTCCCGCGCCCACTGGGGCAGGCTCTCCGCCGCAGCGATGTGGACGATCAGGGGATGATCTGCCGGCCGGCCCTTGATGGCGAACACCCGCCGCACCGCCTGCGGGTTGCGCGCGTCGGCGGCCAGGCCGTAAACGGTCTCGGTGGGAATGGCCACCACCCCGCCCGCCCGCAGCAGCGCCACGGCGCGGTCGAGATCTGTGGAGATTGCGGGCACGCCGGGCTTACTCTTCGTCGTCCAGTTCCGGATTCCAGCCCTTGCGGCGTGCCTCTTCCATGATGCGCGCGTAAAGGGCGGCGTGGCGCTCGCGCAGCTCGGGCGGCAGACGACTGGGCAGGTTGCCGTACTTGTCCCATTCCGCGTCCACGCGCTCCATCAGGGCCTGCATGCGGCCCAGATCCCAGCCGGCACAGTCTTCCGTTTCCGGCAGGAAGCCGAACAGCCAGGCATCCACCACGATGCGTCCCAGTTGGGTGAGGCCGTGGCTGTCCTGATTGAGTCCTACATAGATTTTCGGCTCAGCCATGGTAGTCCAGGGAGTAGTCGATGGTGAGACGGTCCGCCGCCGCAGGCCGGAACAGGCGGTCGGCGTAGTCGCGGTGGCTGGGATGTTCGGCATAGCTTGCCACCACCTCGGGCGCGGCGAAGCGAATGTTCCAGCAGTAATGATAACGGGCATCGTCGCGCAGGGCGATCCCCGCCTCCACGCTGCGCACACCCGGGATGGCGGACAGCACCCGCACCCCTTCGCGCACCAGGCGTTCCCGCGCCTCGGGCGTGAGTTCGGACGCGAGATTGAAGCCGATGGCGTGCAGCACCTCGCGCCAGGGCCGGCATTCCGCAGCCACTGCGCCGGCGCGCCCCGCCGCCCCGAGCAGTTCGTTCATGCGCGACACCTCCCGGGCGATGGCGGCGCGCACGCCGGCCAAAAGTTGCGTAAAGCCGGCGCCGGGGACCGCCTCCACCTGGGCGCGGATGCTGGCGGCGGCGGCATCGGCCAGGGCCGTGTAGTAGTTGAGCTTGGTCATGCCGCTGGCCACCAGCCGCCGGTACTGCTCATCCGTGAGGCCGGTGCCGCCGTGGATCACCAGGGGCACCTCCACCGCGTCACGAATGGCGGCCAGGCGCGCGAAGTCGAGGGCGGGCGTGCCCCGCATGCGGCCATGGACCGTGCCCACGGACACGGCGAGGCAATCCACACCCGTCTCCGCCACGAAACGCGCCGCCTCTTCAGGCTCCGTCATGCGCACTTCGCCGGGATGCAGGGCGGCATCCTCCCCTTCCACGCCGGGCACGTAACCCAGCTCGGCCTCCACGGGAACGCCGCAGCCGTGGGCGAGCGCGACGATGTCCCGGGTGAGGGCCACGTTGTCGCCATAGGGCAGATGGGAGCCGTCGATCATGACGGCGTTGCAGCCCAGCCGGATCGCCTGGATCACCGATTCCCGGCTGGCCCCGTGATCCAGATGGATGGCGAAGGGCACCCGGGCGCGGCGCGCCGCCTCCACCACCGCGGGCATCAGGGTGGCGAAGTCATAGTGGTGGAAGTGGGACTCGGCCAGACTGAGGATGGCCGGCGCGGCGTCGCGCTCGCAGGCGGCGACGATGGCCTCCAGGAATTCCAGGCTCACGATGTCATAACCGCCCACCGCGTAACCATTGCGGCGGGCATGCTGCAACAGATCGGCCAGGTGGATCAGCATGGGATGCCTCCCGGAAGCGGAGTCAGCGTGTCAGCCCGGCGTAGAGCAGCGGCAGTTTCTCCGGCAGCCGCTCCACGTGGTCCACCACCATGTAGTTGCGTGCGCCGAAAATGCGCGAGACGTACTGGTCGGCCCTCGGGTCCAGGCTCATGCAGTAGGTGACGATGCCGGCGCGTGCCGCCTCCTCCACCGCTTTCTTGGTGTCGTAGCGCAGATACTGGGGATCGCGCACGTCCACGTCCGCCGGCTCGCCGTCGGTGATGACCATGAGCAGTTTCTTCGAGGATTTCTGCTGGCGCAGGTAGTGGCTGGCGTGGCGGATGGCCGCCCCCATGCGCGTGGAGAGCTGCCCGGTCATGCCCGCCAGCCGGGCCTTGGGCTTGTCGTCGTAGGGCTGGTCGAAGTCCTTGAAGCGGAAATACTGCACATCGTGGCGCCCGTCCGAGCAGAAGCCGTGGATGGCAAAGGGATCGCCCACCTTGGCGATGGCATCGGCCAGCAGCACACAGGCCTGACGCGTGAGTTCCAGCACGGTGTATTCCTGGCCGGAAACCTTCTCGTTGGTGGATTCCGAAAGATCCAGCAGCACCAGCACGGAGATGTCCCGCGTCTTGCGCACCGAGCGCATCATGATGCGGGGATCCGGCTGCATGCCCATGCGGATGTCGATCTGGGCGCGGATGGCGGCATTGATGTCGATCTCGTCGCCATCCTCCAGCTTGCGGATGCGCTGCACGCCCTGGGGCTGCATGGCGTCGAGCAGGAACTTCATGCGCGAGATGAGCCGCCTGTACTGGGCGGCGATGGCGTCGATGACGCTGAGCTCGCCGAATTTGGGACGTTTTTCCACCACGGTGACCCAGGAGGGACGCTCCAGCTGGATCTGGTAGTCCCATTCGGGATAGTGGAAGGGGGGCGAGACCGGCTCCTTGCCTTCCAGTTCGTTGATGGTCACGCCCTCCTGGTCCAGGTAGAACTCGGTGGGCAACACCCAGATCTCCTGGGCGTCGTCGCCCGCCAGCTCGTTGTCCACCTCGTTGACCATTTCCATGACGGAGACGTATTTGCGCACCTGCTTGGGCCTATCGTAGCCGGCGGCGATGGCCTTTTCGAAGTCGAACTCCTCGAACGCCCAGAAATAGCGGTTGTCGTCGCGATAGACCGCGCTGAGCACATCGGTGCGTGGGCTGAAGGGGATCTTCTTCTCCAGGAAGGCATGGGCCAGGGTCACGCCGATGTCCCAGGAAGTCTGATTGCTGTCCAGCCGGCCGGGTTGTTCCAGCGCCTCCCGGAACAGGGCCCGGCCCTGGGCGATCCAGGGATCGTCGTCCCGGTAGCCCTCATCCAGCAGGGCGCGGGCGAGGCGGTCCAGATAATTGCCGGCCGTCGCCGACTGATCAGGTGTCACCATATGGAAACGCTGCCAGAGCTGCTTGAGACCGGGGAAGCGGCGGATGGCGAGCGTCTCCACGCGCGCATCCTCGATCACCGAAATCACTGCCATCTGCCAGCTGTTGAGGGCCTCCGCCGAGATGGGTTCGCGGGTGTACACCACGTGGGCGGCGGCGTGGGCGGCCGCGGCCCGGTACACCTCCAGGCCGGACACCGTCTGGCCGTCTGGCGTGACGAAGTCGTCATAGGCATCCGGCAGATGGATGAAATAGTCCTCGATGTAGGGCTTGTAGCCCTCGCGGGTCTCGAAGTCCCCCGAGGTGGGTTTCATGAAGAAATCCCGTCCCCACAGGGCGCGCAGATACATGTTGATGCGCCGCTGCACGTCGATGAACAGGGTGCCCTTGCGCTCCTTCTGCAGGACGGCCAGCGACTCCTTGCTTTCCAGCCCGAAGTAGCGGACCTGCGCCTCATAGTCCGTGCGGTGGGCATGGGCGCCCCACAGCGCCCAGCGCCGCAGGCCGCCCAGGGTGAGCTGAGACAGCAGCACGTCCAGCTTGTCCAGCATGGGACGCACGCCGCGGGGCGCCTGCGCCACCAGCACGTTGAGAAACTGCAGGTATTTGCGGAACAGGTCGGCATCGCCCAGGCGCCGCGCGGCGGTGGGCGCGGTGGCGAGAATCATCTCGATCACCGCGCCGGAAGTCTTGGACGCCAGCGTGAGCGCGGTGGTGGCCAGGTCGGACACCACGTCCTCGCCCACTTCCTTGGCCACCAGCGGCGCATTCTCCAGCCACGCCACCACGAGATCGCAGCCGCGCCCAAGGCTCTTCAGGGCCACGGCCCCCTTGAGGTAGTTGTCGAGGCCGCGGGGCGAATAGATCTTGGTCGCCTCCACCCAGGTGGCGCGCAGCGCCTCCTGGGAGTCGGGGCTGAGCTCCGCCACCAGATCCTTGTAATCGTCGAGGTTCACTGACATGGCCAATCCTTACCCACGAAGGCACGGCGGCGTGACGCGCCGGTTTCGGGCGCATGTCCCCGGACGCGCCACGTCGCCATGGTGTGTCGTCCCGGTTCAGAAGAAGGTGGTGACCGCCGCATCCAGCGCATCGCGCATGTCGGGATCGTCCGTGATGGGGCGCACCAGGGCCACGCGACAGGCGGCCTTGCCATCCACGCCCTTGGCGATCAGGCTGCCGGCATAGACCAGCATGCGGGTGGAAATGCCTTCATCGAGGCCATGTCCCTTGAGGTTGCGCGCGCGCTCGGCGATGGAGACGAGCTTGTCGGCGATGTCCCTGGACACGCCGGTCTCATGGGCGACGATCTCGGTTTCGATGTCGTGCTCGGGATAGTTGAAGTCGAGCGCGCCGAAACGCTGCTTGGTGGACTGCTTGAGGTCCTTCATCAGGGACTGGTAGCCCGGGTTGTAGGAGATCACCAGCTGGAAATCCGGATGGGCGTGGATGAGCTCGCCCTTCTTTTCCAGCGGCAGCACGCGCCGGTTGTCGGTGAGAGGATGGATCACCACCGTCGTGTCCTGGCGCGCCTCCACCACCTCGTCCAGATAGCAGATGGCGCCATAACGGGCGGCGATGGCAAGGGGGCCATCCTGCCAGCGGGTGCCCTGGGCATCGAGCAGGAACCGGCCCACCAGGTCGGAGGCGGTCATGTCCTCGTTGCAGGCCACCGTAATCAGGGGCTTTTTGAGCTTCCACGCCATGTATTCCACGAAGCGCGTCTTGCCGCAGCCGGTGGGCCCTTTCAGCATCATGGGCATGCGCACGGAATAGGCCGCCTCATAGAGCTCCACTTCGTCCGCCACGGGACGGTAATAGGGCTCCTTCTCGATCATGTACTGTTTGATGATGTCGCTCATTGCTGGCTCCTGGATCGCTTTCGAGTTTTCACCACAGAGGCATGGAGGCACGGACCGTTCTGGGCCCGCCTGGCCCGTGTCCCCGTGTCTCTGGGGTGCAGAGACAAAAAACCCCCGCCACCTCGCGGCGACGGGGGCTCACTCACGGACTTGCCCGCGCCGCGTTACACCGGCTTGCCGCGGTAGATCACCATGGCCGAGCCCTGGGACTGGGCGTAGTTGTCATAACCGATCAGGCGCACGTGGTGATTGGGATTGGCCCTGTGGCAGGCCTCTGCCTCGGCCAGGATCTTGTCCACGTCGGTCTCGCCGAACATGGGCAGCTTCCACATGTACCAGTAGTGGTCGAAGGCGTTTTCCGGCTCGGTGTGCTCGATGGCCGGGTTCCAGCCCTTCTTCACGATGTACTCCACCTGCTTGCGGATCTGCTCCTTGTCCATGGCCGGCAGATAGGAGAAGGTTTCGAACTTGCGGCTCGCGGGGTCGGACAGCCGCGATTTGTAATCCATCATTTCAGACATTCGGTTTCCTTTCGCTTCAGCTCATCAATTGGGTTGCCGGGGCGGGCCCTGCGCCCGCCCGGGCCGGCCCTGCGCCAGGCACAGGTTTACTTGTGGGCCACGTCCAGCTTGTCCACGACGTCGAACTCGAACTTGATCTCTTTCCAGGTTTCCATGGCGACCTTGAGTTCGGGGGAATGCTGGGCGGCGCGGGTCAGGATTTCCTTGCCCTCCTTCTCCAGCTGGGCACCTTCGTTGCGCGCCTGCACGCAGGCCTCGAGGGCCACGCGGTTGGCCGCGGCACCAGCTGCGTTGCCCCAGGGGTGACCCAGGGTACCGCCGCCGAACTGGAGCACCGCGTCGTCACCGAAGATGGTAACCAGGGCCGGCATGTGCCAGACGTGGATGCCGCCGGAAGCCACGGCGAAGGCGCCGGGCATGGAGCCCCAGTCCTGGTCGAAGAAGATGCCGCGGCTGCGGTCTTCCTTGACATAGGACTCGCGCAGCAGGTCGATCCAGCCCAGGGTGGAGGCACGGTCGCCTTCCAGCTTGCCCACCACGGTGCCGGTGTGCAGGTGGTCACCGCCCATCAGGCGCAGCACCTTGGTCAGCACGCGGAAGTGGATGCCATGGTGCGGGTTGCGGTCGATCACCGCGTGCATGGCGCGGTGCACGTGCAGCAGCAGGCCGTTCTCGCGGCACCAGTTGGCCAGGCCCGTGTGCGCGCAGAAGCCGCCGGTGATGTAGTCGTGCATGATGATGGGCGCGCCGATTTCCTTGGCGTACTCGGCCCGCTTGAACATTTCGTCCGGGGTGGGCGCGGTCACGTTCAGGTAGTGACCCTTGCGCTCGCCGGTCTCGCGCTCCGCCTTGTGGATGGCCTCCATCACGAAGTCGAAGCGCTGCTTCCAGCGCATGAAGGGCTGGGAGTTGACGTTCTCGTCGTCCTTGGTGAAGTCGAGACCGCCGCGCAGGCACTCGTACACGGCGCGACCATAGTTCTTGGCGGACAGGCCCAGCTTGGGCTTGATGGTGCAGCCGAGCAGCGGACGGCCGTATTTGTTCATGATGTCGCGCTCGACCTGGATGCCATGGGGCGGGCCGCCGCAGGTCTTCACGTAGGCGATGGGGAAGCGCACGTCCTCCAGGCGCAGGGCGCGGATGGCCTTGAAGCCGAACACGTTGCCCACCAGGGAGGTGAACACGTTGACCACCGAGCCTTCCTCGAACAGGTCGATGGGGTAGGCGATAAAGGCGTAAAAGCAGGTGTCGTCACCCGGCACGTCCTCGATCTTGTAGGCGCGACCCTTGTAGTAGTCCAGGTCGGTCAAGAGGTCGGTCCAGACGGTGGTCCAGGTGCCGGTGGAGGATTCCGCGGCCACCGCGGCAGCGGCCTCTTCCCGGTCCACGCCGGGCTGCGGGGTGATTTTGAACACCGCCAGGATGTCGGTATCCAGCGGCTGGTAATCGGGCATCCAGTAGGTCTGCCGGTACTCCTTCACACCGGCGTTGTAGGTTTTGACGGCCATGGGAACCTCCAGTTAGTCGTGAACAAAGCTGACGTCGCAATGGGGTCAAAGCAACGTGAGTCCGAACTATAGGACCAATGGCCATATAAGGGATAGTGAAAGTTTTTGATGATTAGGATAAGCTATCGCTTATCTTATAGCGAACCTCCGCCATGCTGCACGTCACCTTTCGCCAGCTTTCCGTGTTCGAGGCCGTGGCCCGCCACCTGAGCTTCTCGCGCGCGGCCCAGGAGCTGCATTTGACCCAGCCTGCGGTCTCCATGCAGATCAAGCAACTGGAGGAAAACGTGGGCACCGCCCTGTTCGAGCAGCTGGGCAAGAAGATCTATCTCACCGAGGCCGGGCACGAGCTCTACCACTACAGCCGCACCATCGCCCAGCAGCTCAACGAGCTGGAGGCGGTGCTCTCGGAACTGAAGGGCCTCAAGCGCGGCAAGCTGAAGATCTCCGTGGCCAGTACCGCCAACTATTTCGCGCCCCAGCTTCTGGCCACCTTCAGCCAGCGTTTCCCCACCATCACCGTCAGCCTCAACGTGACCAACCGCCAAACCCTGCTGATGCAGCTGGCGAACAACGAGATGGACATGGCCATCATGGGCCAGCCGCCGGAGGGGCTGGACTTGGTGGCGGAATCCTTCATGGAAAACCCGCTGGTGGTGATCGCGCCCATGAACCATCCCCTGGCCCGCCAGAAGAACATCCCCCTCGCCCGCCTGGCCCAAGAAACCTTCCTCATGCGGGAGGAGGGCTCGGGCACCCGCATCGCCATGGAACGCTACTTCGAGGCGCACGGCGTGACCATCCAGACGGGCATGGAGATGAGCAGCACCGAGGCCATCAAGCAGGGGGTGCAGGCCGGACTGGGTCTGGGTGTGGTGTCGCTGCACACCATCGAGCTCGAACTTTCCGCACGCCGCCTGCGGGTGCTGGACGTGGAAGGTCTGCCCATCCGCCGTCACTGGCATATCGTCCACCGCAAGGACAAGCGCCTGTCCGCCGCGGCACTGGCCTTCAAGAACTTCCTGCTGGACGAGGCGACGGCGGTATTGTCCCGCCCGGTGGCGTGAGCCCGTCGCCGCCCGCACCGTAGCGTGCTTCCAGGGCGGCAAGCGCCAGGTCCTTGGTGGCGAACAGGTGATCCGGCGGGATCACCTCGGCCAGCCCGCCCCGCTCCAAGGCCGTCCGCACCTGGCGCTTGAGGCCACTGAAATAAAGTTCCACACCACGCGCCTTGAGCTGGCGCGCCACCGCCCGGAGCTGGGCCGCGCAGGAAGCGTCGAGCCCAAAGAAAAAACGGCCCCTTGCGGGGCCGTCCTCATGCGCTGCAGAAAGCCTTGCTCAGTTGACCTTGGGATCCAGCTCGCCCTTGGCGTAGCGGCTGGTCATGGCCTCCAGGGACAGCACCTTGATCTTGGACGCATTGCCGGCGGTGCCAAAGGCTTCGTAGCGCGCCTTGCAGATGTCCTTCATCGCCTTGGTGGCGGCGGTGAGGAATTTGCGCGGGTCGAATTCCTTCTTGTTCTCGGTGAGAAACTTGCGCACCGCACCGGTGGCGGCCATGCGCAGGTCGGTGTCGATGTTCACCTTGCGTACCCCGTGCTTGATGCCCTCGACGATCTCCTCCACCGGCACGCCGTAGGTCTCGCCCATGTCGCCGCCGTATTCGTTGATGATCTTGAGCCACTCCTGCGGCACGGAGGAGGAACCGTGCATCACCAGGTGCACGTTGGGAATGCGGGCATGGATTTCCTTGACCCGGTCGATGGCGAGGATGTCCCCCGTGGGCGGGCGGGTGAACTTGTAGGCGCCATGGGAGGTGCCGATGGCGATGGCCAGGGCATCGACGCCGGTCTTGCGCACGAAATCCGCGGCCTCATTGGGGTCGGTGAGCAGCTTGGAGTGGTCCAGGGTGCCCTCGGCGCCGATGCCGTCTTCCTCGCCGGCCTTGCCGGTTTCCAGGGAACCCAGGCAGCCCAGCTCGCCTTCCACGGAAACGCCGCAGGCATGCGCGATTTCCACCACCTTGCGCGTGACTTCCACGTTGTACTCGTAGCTGGAGGGCGTCTTGCCGTCTTCCAGCAGGGAGCCGTCCATCATCACGGAGGAGAAGCCCAGCTGGATGGAACGCACGCACACGGCGGGCGAGGTACCATGGTCCTGGTGCATGCAGACGGGAATGTGGGGCCACTCCTCGATGGCGGCCAGGATCAGGTGGCGCAGGAAGGGCGCGCCCGCGTACTTGCGCGCGCCGGCGGAGGCCTGCACGATCACCGGGCTGTCGGTTTCATCGGCGGCTTCCATGATGGCGCGCATCTGTTCCAGGTTGTTGACGTTGAATGCCGGCACGCCGTAGCCATGTTCGGCCGCGTGGTCCAGCAGTTGGCGCAGGGTGATCAGTGCCATTGCTTTCTCCTTGAGGTTTTGACTAAACGTTTCGGGCAGCCCGGCGCGGCCAGGTCAGGTTCACCGGTCACGCCTTTCTGTGGTCGCCCACCCGCACGATGCGCATGGTGTTGGTCCCTCCGGATTTGCCGATGGCCTCACCGAAGGTGATGATGATCAGGTCGCCGTCACGCACCGCGCCCCGGCGGCGCAGTTCGTCTTCCGCCTCGACCAGGAGCTGTTCCCGATCCTTCGTCGTGGTCTTGAAATTGACGGGATAGACGCCGCGAAACAAGGTCAACTTTCTACGGGTTTCGACTTCGGGTGTCAAGGCGTAGATCGGCACCTCGGCGTGCATGCGCGACATCCACAGCGCCGTGGAACCGGACTGGGTCAGGGCGCAGATGGCCTTTACCTTGATGTGGTTGGCGGTGAACATGGCGGACATGGCGATGGCCTCATCCGCCCGGTCGAACTGTTTCTTCACCTTGTACTGGCTCATGAAGGAGATGTCCACCTCCTTCTCGGCCTCGGCGCAGATCCGGTCCATGGCGGCGATGGTCTCCACCGGGTACTTGCCCGCCGCGGTTTCCGCCGAGAGCATCACCGCGTCCGTGCCGTCCAGCACCGCGTTGGCCACGTCCGACACTTCCGCCCGGGTGGGGATGGGGTTTTCGATCATGGATTCCATCATCTGCGTGGCGATGATGGCGAGCTTGTTCTTCTGGCGCGCGAGGCGAATCATCTTTTTCTGCAGGCCCGGCACCGCGGCATCGCCCACTTCCACGCCCAAATCGCCCCGGGCCACCATGATGGCGTCCGCCGCGTCGATGATTTCATCGAGGGCGGCCACTGCTTCGGCGCGCTCGATCTTGGCGATGATCTGGCCGCGGCCACCCGCCTCGCGCAGCAGGCGGCGTGCGCGTTCGATGTCCTCGCCGCTGCGGGGGAAAGACACCGCCAGGTAATCGGTCTTGAAGGCGGCCGCGGTACGGATGTCCTCCAGGTCTTTTTCGGTGAGCGCGGGCGCCGACAGCCCGCCGCCCAGGCGGTTGATGCCCTTGTTGTTGGACAGCACGCCACCCTGCACCACGCTGCAGATGATTTCCGAGCCGCGCACCTCCTCCACCCACATGGTGATGCGGCCGTCGTCGAGCAGCAGCGTGTCGCCGCGATGCACGTCGCGCGGCAGGTCCTTGTAGTCCAGGCCCACCCGCTCCTGGTTGCCCAGGGCACACTGGGCATCGAGGATGAAACGGTCACCGCTGTTGAGGGTGACGGAGCCCTGCGCGAACTTGCCGATGCGGATCTTGGGTCCCTGCAGGTCGGCCAGCACACCCACGGTCTTGCCGCGGGCGCGGGCCAGGGAGCGGATCATCTCGGCACGACGGGTATGATCCTCCGCCGTGCCGTGGGAGAAATTGAGACGCACCACGTCGAGCCCGGCGGCGATCATCTTGTCGAGGATCTTGGGATCGTCCGAGGCGGGGCCGAGGGTGGCGACGATTTTGGTTCTGCGTTGCATAGATTTGGGGGAGCAGTGAACGGTGGGCGGTGAGCTGAAAGGCCGAGGCGGGGAGCGCGGGGGCGCCGGGCCCCGCCCGCTCACCGCGCCCGGTTCCTGCGTCCTGCTTACCCCTTGGCCCGTTCTTCCAGGATCGCCACGGCCGGCAGGGTCTTGCCTTCCAGGTATTCCAGGAAGGCGCCGCCCGCCGTGGAGATGTAGGACACCTTGTCATAGATGCCGTATTTCTGGATGGCGGCGATGGTGTCGCCGCCGCCCGCGAGGGTGAAGGCCTTGGTGGCGGCGATGGCCTCCGCGATTTTCTTGGTGCCCTCACCGAACTGGTCGAACTCGAACACACCCACCGGACCGTTCCAGACCACGGTGCCAGCCGCCATGATGATGTCAGCCAGCTCCTGGGCGCTCCGGGGCCCGATGTCGAAGATCATGTCGTCATCGGCCACGTCCTTCACGTCCTTCAACACCGCCGGTTCGCTGGCGTCGAATTTCTTGCCCACCACCACGTCCACCGGGATGGGAATGCGCGCCCCCCGCGCCGACATTTTTTCCATGAGCGCCTTGGCGGTGGGGACCAGATCATCCTCGCACAGGGATTTGCCCACGTTGTAGCCGGCCGCCTTGATGAAGGTGTTGGCGATACCGCCTCCCACCACCAGCTGGTCCACCTTTTCCGACAGGGACTCCAGCACGGTGAGCTTGGTGGACACCTTGGAGCCGCCGACGATGGCGACCATGGGCCGCTCCGGGTTGGCGAGGGCTTTTTCCAGGGCCTCCAGCTCCTGCATGAGAAGCAGACCCGCGCAGGCCACCGGCGCGTACTTGGCGATGCCGTGGGTGGACGCTTCCGCGCGATGCGCGGTGCCGAAGGCATCCATCACGAAGACGTCGCACAGGGCGGCGTATTTCTTCGCCAGCTCGTCGTCGTTCTTCTTCTCGCCCTTGTTGATGCGCACGTTTTCCAGCACCACCAGCTCGCCTTCGGCCACGTCGAAGCCGCCGTCCACCCAGTTGCGGATCAGGCGCACCGGCTTGCCCAGGCGCTGGGAGATGTTGTCGGCAACCGGCTTGAGGGAGTTCTCCTCCGAGAATTCGCCTTCGGTCGGCCGGCCCAGGTGGGAAGTCACCATGACGCGCGCGCCCTGTTTCAGGCAGTACTCGATGGTGGCCATGGAGGCGGCGATGCGCGCATCACTGGTGACCTTGCCGTCCTTGACCGGGACGTTGAGGTCGGCACGGATGAACACGCGCTTGCCCTTGAGGTCGAGATCGGTGAGCTTGATGACGGACATGGTTCTCTCCTGATTGCGATAAGGTGTAGGGCATGGCGAGCGGCCATGCCTTACAGCTCACCGCCTGCATGGCAGAGGGGGCCGCCGGGCGGCCCCCCCCGTCACCTTACTTGGCGATGTGCTCGGCGAAGCGGAGCATGTTGCAGGTGTAGCCGTACTCGTTGTCGTACCAGGCCACCACCTTGACGAAGGTGTCATCCAGGGCGATGCCGGCTTCGGCATCGAAGATGGACGAATAGCCGCAGCCGCGGAAATCGGTGGAGACCACCTTCTCGTCCGTGTAACCCAGGGTGCGGGAAATGTCGCCTTCCTGGGAGGCCTTCTTCATGGCGGCGCAGATTTCCTCGTACTTGGCGGGTTTTTCCAGCTCCACGGTCAGGTCCACGACGGACACGTCGGAGGTGGGCACACGGAAGGCCATACCGGTGAGCTTGCCGTTGAGCTCGGGCAACACCTTGCCCACCGCCTTGGCCGCACCGGTGGAGGAAGGAATGATGTTTTCCAGGATGCCGCGGCCGCCGCGCCAGTCCTTCTTGGAAGGACCGTCCACGGTCTTCTGGGTGGCGGTGGCGGCATGCACGGTGGACATCAGCCCACGCTTGATGCCCCAGTTGTCATGGAGCACCTTGGCCACCGGCGCAAGGCAGTTGGTGGTGCAGGAGGCGGCGGAGACGATGGCCTGGCCGGCGTAGCTGTTGTGGTTCACGCCGTACACGAACATGGGCGTCTTGTCCTTGGACGGCGCGGACATGATGACCTTCTTGGCGCCGGCCTTGAGGTGGGCCTGGCAGGATTCCTCATCCAGGAAAAAGCCGGTGCACTCGAGGACGAGGTCGGCACCGGCTTCATTCCATTTCAGGTTGGCGGGATCCTTCTCGGCGGTGAGGCGGATCTTCTTGCCATTGACGATCAGGTAGTTCCCATCCACCTTGATGTCACCGTTGAAACGCCCGTGCACCGAGTCATAGCGCAGCATGTAGGCCAGATAATCCGGCTCCAGCAGGTCGTTGATGGCGACCACTTCCAGATTGGGAAACTCCTTCGCGATGGCGCGGAACGCCATGCGGCCGATGCGCCCGAAGCCGTTGATGCCGACTTTGATTGCCATGATTCGCTCTCCTTAGGGTAAAAGAACAGAAATCCTGCAGCCACGGGGCACGCGCCACGGCCGAGGGCCGTCCGCGTGCCCGGCGGCGTTTCAGAGAATGCTCTTGACGGTATTCACCACGTTCTCGACGGTGAAGCCGAACTCCTTGAACAGGTCGGCTGCAGGCGCGGATTCACCGAAGCGGTTCATGCCGATGATGGCGCCGCTCTCGCCCACGTACTTGTACCAGCCGTCGGTCACGCCGGCCTCGATGGCCACGCGCTTGACGCCCCTGGGCAGCACGCTGTCCCGGTAGGCCTGGTCCTGACGGTCGAAGGTGGTGGTGGAAGGCATGGACACCACGCGCGTGGGAATGCCCTGCTCGTCCAGAACCTTCTTGGCATCCAGCGCGAGCTGGACTTCCGAGCCGGTGGCGATCAGCACCACCTTGGGATTGGCCGCATCGGCGAGCACGTAGCCCCCCCGGCGGATGGCCTCGATCTGCTCCGGCGTGCGCTTCTGGAACTTGAGGTTCTGGCGGGAGAGGATGAGGCTGGTGGGCCCGTCCTTCTTCTCCACCGCGGCCACCCACGCCTGCATGGTCTCCACGGTGTCGCAGGGCCGCCAGACCTCCATGTTGGGCATCAGCCGGAGGGTGGCGGTCTGCTCCACCGGCTGGTGGGTGGGCCCGTCCTCGCCCAGACCGATGGAGTCATGGGTGAACACGTGGATCACACGCTGTTTCATGAGCGCGGCCATGCGCAGGGCGTTGCGGGAATATTCGGAGAACATCAGGAAGGTGCCGCCGAAGGGCAGCACGCCGCCGTGCAGCGCCATGCCGTTCATGATGGCGGCCATGCCGAACTCGCGCACGCCGTAGCTGAAGTAGTTGCCGATCTTCTTGCCGTGGGTGTGATGGCAGCCGGTCCAGTTGGTGAGGTTGGAGCCGGTCAGGTCGGCGGAGCCGCCCACGAACTCGGGCAGCACCGGCGCCAGGGCATTGATGGCGATCTGGGACGCCTTGCGGGTGGCCACGCTTTCCGCCTTCTCGTTGATGGCGGCCAGGGCCTGCGCCACGTGTTCCTTCCAGTTGGCCGGCAGCTCGCCCTTCATGCGCCGCTCGAACTCGGCCGCCTCGGCGGGGTAGGCCTTCTTGTATTCCGCGAACTTGTTGTTCCAGAGGTTTTCCAGCCCCTGGCCCTTGGTGCGGCAGTCCCAGCCCTCGTAGATGTCCTGGGGAATTTCGAAGGGCGGATAGGTCCAGCCCAGATGCTTGCGCGTGGCTTCCACCTCGGCCTCCCCGAGGGCGGCGCCATGGACGTCATGGGTGCCTTCCTTGTTGGGGGAACCCTTGCCGATGATGGTCTTGCAGCAGATCAGGGTGGGCTTGTCCTTGGACTCCTTGGCGGCGCGGATGGCGGCATCCACGGCCGCCGGGTCGTGGCCGTCCACGTTGCGGATCACGTTCCAGCCGTAGGCCTCGAAGCGGCCCGGCGTGTCGTCGGTGAACCAGCCATCCACGTGACCGTCGATGGAAATGCCGTTGTCGTCGTAGATGGCGATCAGCTTGTTGAGGCCCCAGGTGCCGGCCAGGGAGCAGGCCTCGTGGGAAATGCCCTCCATCATGCAGCCATCGCCCAGGAACACGTAGGTGTAGTGGTCCACGATCTCATGGCCGGGCCTGTTGAACTGCTGGGCCAGGATCTTTTCCGCGAGCGCCATGCCCACGGCGTTGGAAATGCCCTGACCCAGGGGGCCGGTGGTGGTCTCCACGCCGGGGGTGTAGCCGTATTCCGGATGCCCGGGTGTCTTGGAATGGAGCTGACGGAAGCGCTTGATCTCCTCCATGGGCAGGTCGTAGCCCGTCAGATGCAGCAGGGCATAGAGCAGCATGGAGCCATGCCCGTTGGAGAGCACGAAGCGGTCGCGGTCCGGCCACTTGGGATTGTTGGGGTTGTGGCGCAGGTGGTGGTTCCAGAGCACCTCGGCGATCTCCGCCATGCCCATGGGCGCGCCGGGATGGCCGGATTTGGCCTTTTCCACGGCGTCGATGGCCAGAATGCGAATCGCGTTGGCCAGGTCTTTGCGAGTTGCCATGTCAGAACATCCTTCTGTTTTTGGGAAACCTACTCCACCCGGCGACCTCGGCCGGGCAACTCCGTCGCATCGTGTCGTGCTGGGCGGGTATTGGGGTCGGAATGAAACCGGGGCGCCAGCCGTGCCCCGCTGGGACGCGGAGTCTTCTTAAGCGAAAGCTGAAATTATCCCCTACCCGGCCAAAGCTTGGCAACAGGAGAAGATTGACGAATTTTCAATGGCTTAGAGAGGTGTGCGGCGAAGGGTGGCCGGGATTCACCGTGGCTGGCGCACCCAGTCCCGCCACGCCTCGAAGGTCGGGCCGTGCCAGGCGGCGATGACCGAGCGTTTCCAGGGGTTGGTTGACCAGAAGTCGTCGGTATCGAGGGTGGCGAGCCGCCCGCCCGCCTCTTCCAGGATCAGGGCACCGGCGGCGTAGTCCCACAGCTTCTGCCCGCCGTGGAGATAGATGTCGAAGCGGCCGGCGGCGACGAAGCACCAGTCCAGGGCACTGGAACCGAAGTTGCGCTGGGAACTGTAGGGCGGCCGGGCGGCGAGCTCGGCCGCGAGCCTGCGGTCCAGGCGCTTGAGATCCACCCCTGCCAGGGCGGCGCGCAAATTGCGCGGCGGCCGCTCCTTGATGGGCAGGCGTTCCCCGTTGAGGAAGGCGCCGCGGCCGCGCTCGGCCCAGAACATTTCGTCCAGTTCCGGGGCGTAGATGACGCCCAGCTCGGGCCGGCCCTCGCGCAGGAAACCAATGGACACCGCAAAGTAGGGCAGGCCGTTGACGAAGTTGGACGTGCCGTCGATGGGGTCGATCACCCACAGCCCTTCCCGCCCTGCCTGCCACAGGCGCTGCTGTTCCTCGGCACCCATCTCCTCCCCCAGCACGGGGCAGTCGGCGATCTCCCGCAGCTCCCGCACGAGGGCGGCCTGGGCCTCGGTGTCGGCGATGGTGCACAGGCTGCCGTCCACCTTGTGCTCATGGGCCACCCGCAGGTAGCGGGGCACGATCTCGTGCTGCGCGACCTGCTTGGTGACCCGGATGATGGCGGCGAGCATGCCGTCGGAACGGAAACTCACGCGCCCCCGTTCTTCCACTTGATGGAACAGCCCATGCTGGGAATCTGCTCCGCCGGCCCGCGGCCGGTGCGGGCGATCTGCACCATGGCCTCATAGAGTTCGCGGCGCGCATCTTCGGGGGCGGTTTCCTTGCGCGAGGCATCGAGCCGGCCGCGATACTGCAGCTCCAGATCGGCGTTGAAGCCGAAGAAGTCCGGTGTGCACACGGCGCCATAGGCGCGCGCCACTTCCTGGCTCTCGTCGTACAGGTAGGGGAAGGGGTAGCCGTATTCCGCCGCCACCTGTTTCATGGCCTCGAAGGAGTCCTCCGGATACTGGCTGGCGTCGTTGGAATTGATCGCCACGACGCCGATGCCTTCCGCCGCCAGGTCGCGCGCGTCGCGGATGATGCGGCTGCGCACGGCCTTGACATAGGGGCAGTGGTTGCAGATGAACATGACCAGCAGGCCGCGCGGGCCGCGCGTGCTGGCCAGCGTGTGGCGCCTGCCATCAACACCGGGCAGATCGAAGTCCGGCGCCTTGCGCCCGAACTCGCAGACAGGAGTGGTGAGACTGACCATCGAAGTCCTCCCGAAAAAACAGGGCTCAGGCCGGCAGTGTATAACGGCCCCTCGGGATTCCACCAGTCCGCCCCGGGGCCGCGCGGCTTGGATCGCCAAAGGGTGCGTGCTAGCATCCGCTGGGAACCGCCCCGTCTTGCGTGCATGAGAACGACCACGCTCCGCCTGCTGCTGTGTCTGCTGCTGTTGTGCCTGCCCGCCCTTCCGGCACAGGCCCAGACGCCCGCCACGGCGCCGCTGGAGATCGGGGTTTTCCCCTACCTTTCCACGCGCACCCTGCTCACCACCTGGCAGCCGCTGCAAACCTTCCTGGAAAGCCGGCTGGGTCGGCCGGTCGTGGTGGTCACCGCCCCGGACATGCGCACCTTCGTGGAACGCACCCTCACCGGCACCTATCCGCTGGTGGTGACCGCGCCCCATTTCGCGCGCCTGGCGCAGCTGGAGGCGGGCTACCAGCCCCTGCTGCGCGCCCAGCGGGATCTCGCGGCGGTGTTCATAGCCGAGCGCGGCGGCCCGGTGCGCAGTCTGGCCGATCTGCGCGGCAGGCAGGTGGCCACGCCGGATGGTCTGGCCATCGTCACCCAGCTGGCGGTGAACCTGCTGCGGGAGCACGGGCTTTCCCCCGGCCGCGACGTGGTGCTCAGGGAAATGCCCAGCCACAATTCCGCAGCCCTGGCGGTGCGCCAGGGCGCCGTGGCTGCCGCCGCCATCTCCAACACCGCCTTCCTGCAGCTGCCGCCAGACCAGCGCGCGGGGCTGGCGATGCTCGCCCGCAGCGATGCCGTGCCCCACGTGATGATCCTGGCCCGACGGGATATGGGGACAGGGGAAACCGAGCGCTTCGCGCGGCTGATTCGGGAATTCGTCGAACAGACGCCCGAGGGGCGGGAGTTCATCGACCGGCTGGGCTACCTCGGGCTGCGTCCGCCCACCGACGCCGAGCTCAAGAGCCTGGATGCCTATCTGCCGGCGCTGCGCGCCGCCCTGGGCGCACCGCGCTGAGTCCCGTGCGTCTGCCCCGCTTCTACTGTCCCGGCCCGCTCGCTGTTGGCGCGCGCCTGGCCCTGCCGCCGGAGGCGGCACACCATGCGTTGCGTGTCCTGCGCATGAAGGAAGGCGAGGCCCTGCGGGTGTTCGACGGCCAGGGTCGTGAATTCCACGCCCGTATCCAGCAGATCCAGCGCGGCGAGGTGCGGGTCAGCTTGGAAGAAGCCGCCGCCAGCGACCGGGAGCCGCCCCTGACGGTGATCCTCGCCCAGGGCATTTCCAGCGGCGAACGCATGGACTATACGCTGCAGAAGGCGGTGGAGTTGGGCGTGGCCGGGATCTCGCCCATCGCAGCGGAGCGCAGCGTGGTGCGGCTCGTGGGGGAGCGCGCGGAGAAGCGCCTGCTGCACTGGCGGCGGGTGGTGATCGCTGCCTGCGAACAGAGCGGCCGCAGCCGGGTGCCGCCGGTACACCCGCCCGAGACGCTCCCAGACTGGCTCGCGCACCTGGAACCCGGCGGTGTGCGGCTGATGCTCGCCCCGGACGCCGACACGCGCCTGCGGGATCTACCCCCACCCCGGGGCCCGGTACTGCTGCTGGTGGGACCGGAAGGGGGCCTGAGCGAGGCGGAGCGCAGCGTCGCGGTGAGCCAGGGTTTCCTGCCGCTGCGGCTCGGACCGCGCATCCTGCGCACCGAGACCGCCGCCCTGGCCGCCCTGGCCGCCATGCACGCGCTGTGGGGCGATTTCTGAGCGCCAGTCGATTACACTTCAAATCCTGCGAGCGACCCCGGCATGACCAACAAAACCAATTCCAAGCGGCGCAGCCCGGCCAGAAGCCAGGACTTCGTCAACTGGTTCCGCTCCGCCGCGCCCTACATCCACGCCTTCGGCGGGCGCACCTTCGTCATCGCCTTCGGTGGCGAGGTGGTGAGCGAGGGGGATTTCGTGCGCCTCGCCCACGACATCAACCTGCTCAACGCCCTGGATGTGCGCGTGGTGCTGGTGCACGGCGCGCGCCCCCAGATCGAGGCCGAGCTCAGGGAACGGGGCGTGGCCATGAAATACGCGGGAAGCCTGCGCATCACCGACGCCGAGGCCCTGGCCTGCGTCAAGGAGGCCGCGGGTTCGGTGCGGGTGGAAATCGAGGCGCTGCTGTCCATGGGTCTGCCCAATTCGCCCATGGCAGGAGCCGACATCCGGGTGGCCAGCGGCAACTTCGTCACCGCCCAGCCCATGGGCGTGCGCGAGGGCGTGGACCTGCAGCACACGGGCGAAGTGCGCAAGATCGACGCCACGGCCATCCAGCGCCGGCTGGACCAAAACGAGATCGTGCTGCTTTCGCCCGTGGGTTACTCGCCCACGGGCGAGGTGTTCAACCTTACCCTGGAGGACGTGGCCACCGCCGCCGCCATCGCCCTCAAGGCGGAAAAACTCATCTTCCTGATGGAAACGCCCGGCGTCACCGACCGCAAGGGTAGGCTGCTCAAGGAACTCACCACCCAGCAGGCGGAGCAGGTGCTGCGGGGGCTGAAGGACGCCAGCTCCGACGTCGCCCTGTACCTGCCCTATGCGGTCAAGGCCTGCCGCAACGGCGTCGGCCGTGCCCACCTCATCAGCCGGCACCTGGACGGCGCCATCATCCAGGAGCTGTTCACCCGGGAAGGGGTGGGCACCATGATCACCCGGGAGCCGGTGGAACATTTCCGGCAGGCCACCATCGACGACGTGGGCGGCATCCTGGCCCTGATCGAGCCGCTGGAGGCCGAGGGCATCCTCGTGCGCCGCTCCCGGGAACTCCTGGAAATGGAGATCGACCGTTTCTACGTGCTGGACCACGACGGCATCATCATCGGCTGCGCCGCCCTGTATCCCTTCCCGGAAGAGAAGGCCGCGGAACTGGCCTGCCTCGCCGTGCACCCGGATTATCGCGATGCCGGCCGCGGCACCCTGATCCTGACCCGCATGGAGGAAATCGCGCGGCGCAGGAAATTGAAGCGCCTGTTCGTGCTCACCACGCGCACCTCCCACTGGTTCGTGGAACACGGTTTCGTGGAAACCGGCGTGGAGGCCCTGCCGCAGCAGAAGCAGGCCCTCTACAACTACCAGCGCCGCTCCAAGGTCTTCGTCAAGCAATTGTGACGGCGCGACCCGCGACGCACCTGGCCCCGAGCATTTTTCACCAGGCGCGCCCATGCTAGCATTCCTCCGATAACAAGAAACCACCGGGTCTGCATGTCCGATTCCCGGGGCGACGGAGGAGCATGGACCACAAACCCCACGACACCAGGGCGCACGGCTTCGCGCCCACGCCTGCGCCGGGCGGCAGGCAGCCGCGGCCATGATGCGCCTGTTTCACTCCCTGCGCTTCCGCCTGGTGGCGGTCACCGCCCTGGTGCAGCTCGCCATCGTCGGCCTGCTGCTTGCCAATGGCGCACGCCTGGTGGACGACAGCCTCACCGCCCAGGCGCAGGCCCGCAACCGGGAGCTGCAACCCCTCTTGCGCGCCGCCCTGGCCGGCCCCCTGGCCCAGCGCGACTATGCCACCCTGCAGGAGATCCTGACCGAGCTGCAAAGCCGGGAGGGGCTGCCCTATCTCGTGCTGCTCGACAATCTGGGACGCCTTGCCGCCTCGGCGGGCTGGGACCGCGCAAGCCCCCTGCCGTCGGTGGACGCCGAGACCAGCCTCGGCCGCGGCGAGGTGTTCCACACCCGCATGCCCATTGCCGTTGCCGGCGTGGTGCATGGCGAACTGCGCTACGGCCTGTCCACCCGGTTGCTGAAGGACACGCAGCGCAAGCTCCTGCGCGACGGCGTCACCATCGCCCTAGCCGTGATGCTGCTGTCGCTGCTGCTGCTGGCCCTGCTCGGCTATTGGCTCACCCGCCCGCTGGCGCTGCTCACCCAGGCCAGCCAGCAGGTGGCTGCCGGCCACTTCGACATCCGGCTGCCGGTCCAGGGCCAGGACGAGGTGGCCAGCCTCACCCGCAGCTTCAACCAGATGTCGGCGGCGGTGCAAAGCCGCGTGCAGGCACTGCGGGACAGCGAACGCCGGTTCCATGCCATCGCCGATTACACCTATGACTGGGAATCGTGGCTTGCGCCCGACGGCAGGCTGGTGTGGGTGAATCCCTCCGTGCGCCGTATCACCGGCTACACGCCGGAAGAAGTGATGGCGATGGCGGACTACCCCCTGCCTTTGCTTCCGCCCGAGGACCGCGAGACCGTCTATGCGGATTTCAAGCGCGCCATCGGCGGCACGTCCGGCGACAACTACGAGCTGCGCATCCGGCGCAAGGACGGCAGCGTGGTGTGGTGTTCCGCCGCCTGGCAGCCCATCTATGGCAGCCAGGGCGAGTACCTGGGCATCCGCATGGGCATCCGCGACATCTCGGAGCTCAAGGAATCCCAGTTCGTGCTGCAGGAGGCGATCGAGGAACTGAAGCAGTCGGAGGACATCCAGCGCCGCCTGCTGGAACAGGCACGCCAGGAACAGGCGCGTCTGGCCTCGCTGCTGTCGGCCATGAACATCGGCATCCTGTTCGAGAGTGCGGAGAACCGGGTGATCTACGTCAACGCCGCCTTCCGCCGCATCTGGCTGATCCGGGACGGCGTCGATCTCACCGGCCGGCTGACCACCGATGTGCTGGCCTACTCCGCCAACGTGCTGGCACGTCCCGACCATTTTTCCCGTCACGTGCTGGAGGTGACGGGCACCCACGAGGTGAGCGAAACCTTCGAGATCACCATGGCCGACGGCCGCGTGGTGACCCAGGTCTCCTACCCGGTGCGCGACGTGGAAGGCCGCTTCATCGGCCGCCTGTGGATCTATGAGGACGTGACCCGCGAGCGGCAGACCGCGGAACAGCTCATCTACCTGGCGGAGCGCGATTCCCTCACCGGCCTGTACAACCGCCACCGCTTCCAGGAGGAGCTGTCACGCATGATGGCCGACGTGGACCGGCGCAATTCCCACGGCGCGCTGCTCTTTTTCGACCTGGATGAATTCAAGTACGTGAACGACACCTTCGGCCATCGCGCCGGGGACGCCATGCTGATCCGCGTGGCGGGCGAGGTGAGCGCCCTGGTCCGGCGCAACGAGATTTTCGCCCGCCTGGGGGGCGACGAGTTCGCGGTGCTGCTGCCGGACGCGGGCGAAAAGGAAGCCGCCATGCTGGGCGAGCGCATCGTGCGCGCCATTTCCCAGATTCCCTTCCGTTTCGAGGGGCAGAACATCCGCCTCACCACCAGCCTGGGCATCGCCCTCTATCCCGAACATGCGGACAACGCGGAAGAGCTGATCGCCCACGCCGACACCGCCATGTATCAGGCCAAGGAGGCGGGCAAGAATGCCTGGCGGGTGTATCGCGCCGACCTCGACACCTCGCGCCAGATGCTGTCGCGCCTGACCTGGAACGAGCGCATCGTCAACGCCCTGGAGAAGGGGCTGCTGCGCCTGCACTTCCAGGGTGTGTACGGCGCGCAGGACGGGCGGCTGTCCCACCTGGAAGTGCTGGTGCGCATGGTGGACGAAGCCGATCCCGAGCGCCTGATCATGCCCGGCCATTTCATCCCGGTGGCGGAGGCCAGCGGCAAGATCCTGGACATCGACCGATGGGTGATTGCGGAGAGCGTCAAGCTTCTGGCCGGGGCACCGGAGGTGCCGTCGCTGGCGGTGAACATCTCGGGCCGCTCCTTCGACGATCCGCTTCTGCCCCAGTTCATCAGCGAGACCCTGACCCGTCACGGCGTGGAACCCTACCGGCTAATGGTGGAACTGACGGAAACCGCGGCGGTGTCCGACCTGCACGATGCCCAGCGCTTCATCGAGGCGCTGCACGTGACCGGCTGCCGCATCTGCCTGGACGATTTCGGCAGCGGCTTTTCCTCGTTCGCCTACCTCAAGCACCTCAAGGCCGACATCCTCAAGATCGACGGCCTGTTCATCCGCGACCTGCCCAACGACTACGACAACCAGGTGTTCGTCAAGGCCATCGTGGACGTGGCGCGCGGCATGCGCAAGACCGTGATCGCGGAATACGTGGAGGACGCGGAAACCCTGGCCATGCTGCGCGGCTTCGGCGTGGACCTGGTCCAGGGCTATCACCTGGACATGCCCCGTGCCGACCATCCGGCGCTGTCCGGCGCACAGGCCTGAGGCGCGCGGGTTTTGCGCTATCATTCCGGCTTTGCAACCCGCGAGGAAATCCCCATGGCGAGAATGGTTCATTGCGTCAAGCTCGGACGCGAAGCGGAAGGGCTGGACTTCCCCCCCTATCCCGGCGAGCTGGGCAAGCGGATCTTCGAGAACGTGTCCAAGGAGGCGTGGCAGGGCTGGATCCGCCTGCAGACCATGCTGGTGAACGAGAACCGGCTCAACCTGGCCGATCCCCGGGCACGCAAATACCTCATGGAACAGATGGAAGCCTATTTCTTCGGCCCGGGGGCGGACATGCCGGCGGGCTACGTGCCGCCGCGGAGCAAATAGGGTTCCCTTCGGGGCAGGCCGCCCGTCACACTGCCGTCACACACCCCGCCTAGCATGGTGGGCCGCCCGGGGCACGGGGTCCCGGTGCCTTGCCCGGACGTCCCACCATGTCCCGCCAGACGACCACCGTCGAAAAAGCCTCCCAGGCGGTTCCACCGCCCCAGGATGCCTCTTTCCGAATCCTGCGTGACATCCTGGATCACGAGCGCTTGACCGCCGTGTTCCAGCCCATCATCGACCTAAAAAATGGCGCGATCATGGGCTACGAAGGCCTGATCCGCGGTCCCTCCAACACGCCGCTGCAGTCGCCGCTCGCCCTCTTTGGCGTCGCCCAGCGTCATGGCCTGTCGCTCGACCTGGAACGCGTCTGCCGCAAGGTGGTACTCGGCAGCTTCGCCGCGCGCGACCTGCCGGGGCGGCTGTTTCTCAATGTCGATCCGGAATGCCTGCTGCAGCCGGGCTTCACCCGGGGCGAAACGCTGCGCCTGCTGGAGGCGCTGGGCCTGAGCCCCGATCGCATCATCATCGAGCTCACCGAGCACCGGCCCACGCTGGACTACGAGGTGCTGCGCGCAGCCACGGATCATTACCGGGAAATGGGTTTCCAGATCGCCATCGACGATCTGGGCGAAGGTTTCTCCGGCCTGCGTCTGTGGTCGGAGCTGCGCCCGGCCTTCGTCAAGGTCGACCGCCATTTCGTCGAGGGGGTCAACCGGGATCCGGTGAAGCACAAGTTTCTGGAATCCATCCAGCGCATCGCCGAACAGGCCCGCTCCACGGTCATCGCCGAAGGCATCGAGACCGAGGCGGAGCTGTGCACGGTGCGCGAAATCGGCATTGGCCTGGGTCAGGGTTACGTGATCGCACGCCCGTCCGCCACCCCCGCCTCGACCTTGTCACCGGCACTCAGCGAGATTTTCCGGAAGCCACCGCTGCCGGCGGGGAAAAACGGCCCCCTGCACCGGGTCACCGCCGGCGCCCTGCTGATCGAGGCGCCCTGCGTCTCGCCGCGAACATCCAATACCGAAGTGCAGCGGCTGTTCATGGAGCGGCGGGACCTGCCCGCCCTGCCGGTGGTGGAAGACGGCATCCCGGTAGGTCTCATCAACCGCCACCGTTTCCTGGAGATCGCCACCCAGCGCTTCTTCCTGGAACTGCACGGACGCAAGCCCTGCCGGGTCTTCATGGACTCCCTTCCCCTGGTGGTGGACCGCAACATGAGCATCCAGGATCTGTCGCGCCTGGTGGTGACCAGTGACCGCCGTTACCTGGCGGAAGGTTTCATCCTGACGGAAGGTGGCCGTTACGCGGGCATCGGCACCAGCCACGATCTGATCCTTCACATCACCGAGCTGCAGATCACGGCGGCCCGCTATGCCAACCCCCTCACCCTGCTGCCGGGCAACGTACCCATCAGCGAGCACATGAACCGCCTGCTCCAGGGCAGGATCCCTTTCACCGTGGCCTACGTGGACCTCAATGCCTTCAAGGCCTTCAACGACCGCTACGGCTACCGCCGCGGCGACGACGCCATCCAGACCCTGGCGCGGGTGCTGGTGGCCCACACCGACGCGGAGCGGGATTTCGTCGGTCACATCGGCGGCGACGACTTCATCGTCCTGTTCCAGAGCTCCGACTGGGAACACCGTGCCCGCAGTATCGTCGCCAGGTTCGCCGAGGAGGTGGCGCCCCTGTTCCGGCCCGAGGACCGCGCGGCGGGCGGTTATGTGATGGAGGATCGCCAGGGCCGCCACGTGTTCCATCCCCTGGTATCAGTGGCCATCGGCTGTGTGGAAATCCCGCCGGGCGTCTTCCGCACGGAACACGAGGTCGCGGACGTCGCGGCCGAGGCCAAGAAGGCCGCCAAGCGGACCCCCGACGGGGTGTTCGTCAACCGGCGCCGCTACGCTCCACGCACCGACTGAGGCCGCATCCCGCGGGCGGGCTTGTCACGAAAGTGTCATAATCCACCGCATCGCGCCCGCTAAAATCGGGCGCTTTCGGTGGTTTCCCCATGCTTGCCCCCCCTGGCCCGGAGCTCTTCCTCAACCGCGAGCTGTCCCAGCTCGCCTTCAACCGTCGTGTGCTGGCGCTGGCGGAGGATCCGACGACCCCGCTGCTGGAGCGTCTGCGCTTCCTGTGCATCGTCTCCAGCAATCTCGACGAGTTTTTCGAGATTCGGGTGGCGGGGCTCAAGCAGCAGATCGCCTGGGGCGGCGTGCCCGGCCCGGACGGCCTGCCCGCGCGCGAGGTGTTCCGGCGCGTCTCGGCCGCGGCGCACGCCCTGATCGCGCGCCAGTACCAGCTCCTCAACGAGGACATCCTGCCGGCCCTGGCGCAGGAGGGCATCCGCTTTCTGCGCCGCACCCACTGGAACGCCGCCCAGGCGGAATGGGTGCGCCGCTATTTCTTCGAGCAGGTGATGCCGGTGCTCACCCCCATCGGCCTGGATCCGGCCCATCCCTTCCCCCGGGTGCTCAACAAGTCCCTCAACTTCGCGGTGGAGCTGGAGGGCCGCGACGCCTTCGGCCGCAGCTCCGGCACCGCCATCGTGCAGGCGCCGCGCGTGCTGCCGCGGGTGATCCGCATGCCCTCGGACATCGCCGGCTGTGACTACGGCTTCGTGTTCCTGTCCTCCATCCTGCACGCCCACGTGGGCGAGCTGTTCGCAGGCATGACGGTGAAGGGTTGCTACCAGTTCCGCGTCACCCGCAACAGCGACCTGTTCGTGGACGAGGAGGAGATCACCAACCTGCGGGAAGCCCTGCAGGGCGAGCTGCCCCATCGCCAGTTCGGCGATGCGGTGCGTCTGGAGGTGGCGGACAACTGCCCGGAGGAAATGGCCCGCTTCCTGCTCTCCCAGTTCCGTCTGGGAGCCGAGGATCTCTACCAGGTGCACGGGCTGGTGAACCTGGTGCGCCTGATACAGGTGCCGGACTGGGTGGACCGTCCCGATCTCAAGTATCCCCCCTTCGTGCCGGGGCTGCCGCCGGCGCTGGCCCAGGCCAAGGATGAGGACCTGTTCGCGGTGATCCGGCGGGGTGACGTGCTGCTGCACCACCCGTTCCAGTCCTTCAGCCCGGTGATCGAATTCATCCAGCAGGCGGCGCGCGATCCCAATGTGCTGTCCATCCGGCAGACGGTTTACCGCACCGGCACCGATTCGGAAATCATGGAAGCGCTGATCGACGCGGCCCGCCGTGGCAAGGAGGTGACGGTGGTGGTGGAACTGCTCGCCCGCTTCGACGAGCAGGCCAACATCAACTGGGCGGAGAAGCTGGAGGAGGCCGGGGCCCACGTGGTGTACGGCGTGGTGGGCTACAAGACCCACGCCAAGATGGCGCTGGTGGTGCGCCGCGAGGGCAACACCCTGCGCCGCTACTGCCATCTGGGCACCGGCAACTACCATCCGCGCACCACCAAGCTCTACACCGATCTGGGACTGCTCACCGCCCACGAGGGCATCTGCGCCGACGTGGCCCAGATCTTCGTGCAGCTCACGGGCCTGGGCCACGCAGGCAATCTGGCCCATCTCTGGCAGGCGCCCTTTACCCTGGCGGCCAACCTGCTCGCGGCCATCGCCCGGGAGGCCGAGCACGCCCGGGCCGGGCGCCGCGCGCGCATCGTGGCCAAGATGAACGCCCTGGTGGAGCCCCAGGTGATCCAGGCCCTGTACGAGGCTTCCCAGGCGGGGGTGGAGATCGATCTCATCGTGCGCGGCGTGTGCGCCCTGCGCCCGCGCTTGCCCGGGGTGTCCGAACGCATCCGGGTGCGCTCCGTGGTGGGGCGGTTCCTGGAACACAGCCGCATCTTCTGGTTTCGCAACGACGGTGCCGATGACGTCTGGCTGGCCAGCGCCGACTGGATGCACCGCAACCTGTTCCGCCGCATCGAGGTGGCCTTCCCCGTGCTGGACCCGCGGCTCAAGCGGCGCGTGATCCGCGAGGGGCTGCTGCCCTATCTCCAGGACAACGTCCAGGCCTGGGACATGCGCCCCGACGGCGAATACCAGCGCCTGTCGCCCCGGCGCGGCAAGGCACGGTGTGCCCAGAGCACCCTACTCGCCCAGCTCGCGCGGGCCAAGCCGGATGGCTGAGGAAACCGAACTCAAGCTGCGCCTGACGCAGGCCGACCTCCGGGGCCTGCGTGCCGCCCTCACCCGCCTTGCCCACGCCCCGCCGGTGAACCAGCATCTGGTGAGCGTGTACTTCGACACGCCCGACCTCGATCTCCTGCGCCGCGGTTGGGCCCTGCGCGTGCGGCGCGTGGGGCGGCACTGGATACAGACCCTCAAGGGCGGCGGCAATGTTTCCGGCGGCCTGCACCGGCGGGAGGAACGGGAAGCGCGTCTTGCGCGCCCCCTGCCCGATCCCCTGCGCCTGGCCGCGGAGCTGCCGGACATCGCCGCCGATACCCTCACACCCGTTTTCCGCACCGATTTCCGGCGCCAGCTCTGGCATTTTTCCGGGGGCGAAGCGGAGTTCGAGGTCGCCCTCGACCAGGGCGAGATCACTGCCGGCGACCAGAAGGTCCCCGTGCTGGAGCTGGAGCTGGAATTGCGCAGGGGCCCGGTCGCCCGCCTCTACGAGCTCGCCCTCGCACTGGCCCGGGATTTCGCCCTGGCGCCGGAGGCACGCTCCAAGGCGGAACGCGGCTACCAGTTGTTCCAGGGCCTGGTCTGGCAGCCGGTGAAGGCGCAGCCCGTTTCCCTGCCCGAACACGTGACCGTGGAAGACGCCTTCGTGATCCTGGCCGGCCAGTGTCTGGAGCAGATCCAGCGCAACCAGCCGGGTGTGCTGGAAACGGAAGAGGCGGAGTTCGTCCACCAGATGCGCGTGGGACTGCGCCGCCTGCGTGCCCTGTTTCGTCTGTTCCGGCCTGCCCTGGGCGAAGGAGCGATCGCCGCGTGGCGCGAGGACCTGGTGTGGCTGGCCCAGGCCCTGGGCGCGGCCCGGGACTGGGAGGTGCTGGAGGAGGAAGTTCTGCCCGCGTGTGCAAAGGCCCTGACCGGACGCGCCACCCTCACCGATCTGCCGCGGCGCATCCGCCAGCAGCGCCGCGCGGCCCGCAGCCTGGCCCGGGAAGCAGCCGCCTCGCCCCGCTACGGGCAGCTCATGCTGGCGCTTGGCCGCTGGCTCGTGGCGCGGGACTGGCGTGCCGGCCTCGACGAGACCCGGCGCGCACGGCTCGACGAGCCGCTGCGTTCCCAGGCGGTGGCCTGGCTGGAGGCCCGGCACCGGAAACTCCTCGCGCGGGGCCGCCACCTCGCCCGGATGGACGACGCCGCCCGCCACGCCCTGCGCATCCAGGCCAAGCAGATGCGCTACGCGGCGGAATTCCTGGGCAGCCTGTTTGCGGGCAAGGCCGTGCGCCGCTATGTCAAGCTGCTGGCGGGACTGCAGGACGACCTGGGCCGGCTCAATGACCTGGCCGGCGCGGTGGCCCGGGTGCAGGCCCTGTGCGCGCGCAGCCGCGGCAGCCGCTGCCGGGAAGAGGCCGCCCTGTTCACCGGCTGGGCCGCCGCCTCCGTGGCGCAGGCCGTGGGGAACCTGCCCCGCGCGTGGAAACGCCTGCGCCGCTGTCCGATTTTCTGGAAAGACTGACAGCCGTGTTCGAATCTGCCGAAGCCGGTCACCGCCTTGCCCGAAGCGTGTTCGAGCGGGAGCTGCCTCGGCTGCGCAAGCGCCTCATCGATGCCCAGTACGACTGGCTCACCCAGGCGCCGGCGGCGCTGTTGATCCTCATTCACGGCATGGACGGCGCCGGCAAGGGCGAGACCCTCAACGTCCTCAACGCCTGGATGGACGCGCGCCACATCAGCACCTGGGGCATCGGCAAGCCCAGCGCAGAGGAGAAGCGCCGCCCCGAATTCTGGCGCTTCTGGCGCCTGCTGCCGCCGCGGGGCAAGACGGCCATCCTGTCCGGTTCCTGGTACTCCCAGGCCCTCAAGCCCGGCCGACGCGACAAGGCCCGCCTGGAGCGCATCCGCCGTTTCGAGCAGATGCTTGCCCGGGAGAAGGTGGTGATCCTCAAGTTCTGGCTGCATCTGTCCAAGGCCGCACAATACGCCCGTCTGCGGGAACTGGAACGGCGCAAGGCCACCCGCTGGCGCGTGACCAGGCGCGACTGGAAACACCACGCCCGCTACGAGCGCTATCGGACACGCGCCGCCGCCGTGCTGCGGGCCACCGATGCGCCCCACGCCCCCTGGATCGTGGTGGAAGCCACCGACGCCCGCTGGCGCCACCACACCGTGGCGACGCGGGTGCTGCAAGCCATGACGGACGTGCTCGACGCGCCGGCACAGACACCGGCACAACCCGGGCCGGCGGAACTGCCCATGGTGGATCCCCAGCGCGACACCCTGATCCTCGACCGGCTCGATCTCGGTCTCCGTCTTGCGCGCCCCGATTACGAAAAGGCCCTGGAGCGCTGGCAGAACCGCCTGGCACGCCTGACGCGCGCGGCCGCCTTCCAGGATCTCGCGGTGGTGGCGGTGTTCGAGGGACCGGACGCCGCGGGCAAGGGCGGCACCATCCGGCGCATCACCGCGGCGCTGGATGCCCGCATCTACCGTGTCATTCCCATTGCCGCGCCCACCGACGAGGAACGTGCCCACCCCTATCTTTGGCGTTTCTGGCGCCATGTCCCGCCCCGGGGCCGCATCGCGATCTTCGACCGTTCCTGGTACGGACGCGTGCTGGTGGAACGGGTGGAAGGCTTCGCCACGCCCGCGGAATGGCTGCGCGCCTATGGCGAGATCAACGATTTCGAGGCGGAGCTCACCGCCGGCGGCATCCTGGTCGCCAAGTACTGGCTCGCCATCAGTCACCGCGAGCAGCTCGCCCGCTTCCGGGCGCGTGAGAAAACCGGCTACAAGAAATACAAGATCACGCCCGAGGACTGGCGCAACCGTGCGAAGTGGGATGCCTACCAGCGCGCCGCCTGCGACATGTTCGACCGCACCAGCACCGAGCTCGCCCCCTGGCTGCTGGTGGAAGCGGAAGACAAGCACTACGCGCGCATCAAGGTGCTCAAGGATCTGTGTCGGCGCATCGAAGCGAAGCTCAAGTGATAGCTGGCCGCCACCCCTACCAGTGCAGCGCCCGCAGCCGCGCCGTCTTCTTCTGCTGGTGGGCCTGCATGCGTGCCACCACGTCGTCGAGCAGCGCGATGGCGTCCAGCACGAAGGGACCCTTGTTGATCATCACGCATTCGGCGCGCTCGGCCATGGCGGCGTCGGTGATCTCGGCGCGGGAGGGCTGGCCGCGCTTCACCAGCCCTTCCAGCACCTGGGTGGCCCAGATCACGGGCACGTGGGCGGCCTCACACAGCCACAGGATTTCCTCCTGGATTTCCGCCAGCCGCTCATAGCCGATTTCCACCGCCAGGTCACCGCGCGCGATCATCACGCCCAGGGGATGACGCCCCGCCCCGTGCACGATGATGGCGGGGAGATTCTGCACCGCGCCCCGGGTCTCGATCTTGGCGACGATGCCCAGCCCTGCCGCGTTGCGTTCGGCAAGGGCCGCCACCAGCTGGTCCATGTCGGCGGCGGTCTGCACGAAGGAGTAGCCCACCATGTCGGCATGGCCCACGACGAAATCCAGGTCTTCCAGATCCTTGTCCGTGAGCGCCGGCAGCGCAAGGTCGCTCTCAGGAAAATTGAGGCCCTTTTCCGGCTGCACCTTCTCCCCCTCGGGACGGGCATGCACGATGCGCAGCAGCGCGCCGTCCCCATCCAGATGCTCTATGCGCGCGCCGATGCGGCCCTCGTCGATCAAAACCGGTTCCCCTTCCTTCAGGTAGTCGAATACCTGGGCGGGCAAACAGGCGATGTGGGCGAAGGCCGGCTCCCGCCCGCCCGTCCCGTTCCAGCCCGGTTCACCCGGCACGCAGGCGCGCGTGAGGTGAAGATAGTCCCCCTGCCGGACCCGGATCTCCAGGGGTGCAGGCTCGATGGGGCCGCACACGGTGCTCTGTTCTCCGGCGCAAGCGGCAGAGCGCCGCACGAGGCGCGTGCCCGGCTGGAGATAGAAGCCCGCTTCCCCGTCGGCCAGCACCTGGTCTTCCGTCAGCCGCACGCGCACCGTCAGATCCCGCTTGCGGCCCCGTGCATCCACGAAGTGGATCACGTCGCCCGGCACCAGCGTCTTCAGCCAGGCCGCATCCACCGAGACCCGCGCCGGCGTCACCCGCCCCAGGGGATCCTTCTGGGCGGGGCGCCCCGGTGCGCCGCTGCCGTCCAGCACCAGCCGCGCCGGCCGTTCCACGCGGCCCAGGCTGTCCCGCCGGGGTTTCACGTGCACAAGCGCCGGGCCGGGCTTGACCGGGCCGGTGCGCACCCGGGGCCCGGCCAGATCCATCAGCACCCGGCAGCAGCGCCCCGCTTCCTCCGCCGCCCGCCGCACATGGGCCACCATGCGGGCCCAGGTGGAGGCATCGTCGTGGGCACAGTTGATGCGTGCGCAGTCCATGCCGCGCAGCACCAGTTCCCGCACGAAGGGATAATCCGTGGCCGCCTCGCCGGGCAGGGTAACCATGATGCGCACCTCGCGCCGCGCGGGCGGCGGGCCCAGGAGAGCGGCCGTCTGGCGGGCGAGATCCTCGCGGTGATCCATGGCCCGCGCCAGCCTGCGCGCCCGGCCGGCGTCCACGGCTTTGCCCAGCATCAGCTTGAGGGCCTGGTGCAGCGATTCCAGGGCCGGCAGGACATGGCCTTCGGCGCGCCCCAGGGAGGACAGACCATAGGTGGCCAAGCGGGTCTGCAGCGGGCGCAGGTCGTGGCGGCGCAGGATGATGTAGGCGGCGAGGTTTTCCGCGCCTGTCTGGAAGGCGCGGCGCATGAGCCAGGGCTCCCACTCCCGCAGAAGCTCGCGCGCGCCCTGACGCACGGTACGACGCAGCGCCGCCACCTGCTGTTCCAGGTCGGCAAGGGCGGCTTTGAGGTCGGCGGTGGCGTCGAAATCCATGGGGGCGGGAAGGACTCGGCCCGAGCCTACGCCACCTTTGTGACGGAAACGTGACGGCTTCTCCTCGCCTATACTGGGCTCACCGGGAGGCCCCGAGGATGCGACTGCAGGTGCTGGGCGCAAGTGGCGGGATCGGCGGTGACTGCCGCACCACCGCCCTGCGCGTGGATGACGATTGCTTGGTGGACTGCGGCACCGGCGTGGGCGATCTGCCGCTGGCCGCACTGGTGGCCATCGACCACGTGCTGCTCAGCCACGCCCACCTCGACCATGTGGCCCTGCTACCCATGCTGGCGGACGCCCGCGTGGGACGACGCAGCGAACCGCTTGCCGTGTATGCCCTGCCGGAAACCCTGGCGGCGGTGAAGGAATGCCTGTTCAACGACCGCCTGTGGCCGGACTACACCTCCTCCGCCATGCCCTACGTGCGCCTGGTGTCCGTGGCCATCGGCGCCACCCTCGCGCTGGGAGACCGACGCTTCACGCCCCTGCCGGTGCGTCATGCAGTGCCCGCCGTCGCCTGGCAGATGGACAGCGGCGCGGCGAGCCTGGTGTTCTCGGGCGATACCACCTACAGCGAGCCGTTCTGGGACGCCCTCGCCGCCATTGCCAATTTGCGCCATCTCATCATCGAGACCACCTTCCTCAACGACAACGAAGCCGGCTGCGAGGCTTCCGGCCACACCAATGCCCGCCGCCTGGCCCTCGGGCTGGCCCGCCTCAATCGTCCGGTCGAGGTACACGTCACCCACATGGAGCCCGGACGCGAGGCGGACACCTGGGCCGAGGTCCTGGCAAGCTGCGCCCCCTTTGCGCCACGGCGGCTGGAACGCGGCCAGGTCATCGAGTTCTGAGCCCAACGCCTCGGCCGCCGTTTCGGCCTTGGCGGCTGCCGGCCTTTGGTAGAATGCTCATGCTGCGCGACGCGCGGCGTCGTGCCTGTCTGCCATTCCCAAGGTTCCCATGGAAGCCCACGCATCGACTCCCGTCCCAGTGAAAACCCTGCCCAAAATCCGCGCCGTGTGCGTCTTCGGCGGCAGCGGCTTCGTCGGCCAGCACGTGGTGCACCGCCTGCACGAGGCGGGCTATCAGGTGCGGGTGCCGACCCGCCGGCCGGCGCGTGCCAGGGAGCTTCTGGTATTGCCCAACGTGGAGGTGGTGGAAGCGGATGTCCACGATCCTGCGAGCCTGGCGCGCCTCCTCGCAGGCATGGATGCCGCCATCAATCTGGTGGGCATCCTGCACGAGGAACGGGTGGGTCGCGTCGATCTGCCCACGGCGCGGCGGGGCGATTTCCACGAGGTGCACGTGGAACTGCCACGCCGCATCATCCACGCCTGCCGCGCCCAGGGCGTGCGCCGGCTGCTGCACATGAGCGCCCTCAATGCCAACCCGGTGGCGCAAAGCGCCTACCTGCGTTCCAAGGGCGTGGGCGAAGCGCTGGTGCGGGAAGCCGATCTGCCCCATCGCGAACACGAGAACTGGTATCTGGACGGGCCGAAGTTCATCCAGGGGCAGGCCATGGCCACCACGGTGTTCCGGCCCTCGGTGATCTTCGGTCGCGGCGATTCCTTTCTCACCCTGCTCGCCCAACTGGTGCGGCGCCTGCCCGTGATTCCCCTCGCCTGCCCCAATGCGCGCTTCCAGCCCGTGTTCGTGGAGGACGTGGCGCGTGCCTTCGCCGACGCGCTGGAGAATCCCGCCACCTACGGCCAGGCCTACGAACTGTGCGGTCCCAAGACTTATACTTTCCGTGAGCTGGTGCAGTACGTGGCCAGCCTGGAAGGCAGGCGTCCCCTCATTCTTCCCCTGTCGAACCGCCTCTCCTATTGGCATGCCTGGCTGCTGGAACACCTGCCGGGGCGGCTCATGACCCGGGACAACTATTACTCCATGCAGGTGGACAGCGTCTGCCGCTGCCCTTTCCCCGCGCTGTTCGGTTTCCAGCCCATGGCGCTGGAAGCCGTGGCGCCCCACTACATCGGCCCGCAGGCGGTGTGTTCCCGGTACGACGCCCTGCGCCACGCGGCACGCCGCTAGACGCCGTGGGCGCCACACCCAGCCCTGCCGGCAGCCGGCCATGAAGCTCTACATGGTGGGCGGTGCGGTGCGGGACGAGCTCATGGGGCTGCCCGTCTCGGATCGCGACTGGGTGGTGGTGGGCGCCACACCGGAGGAAATGGTGAAGCAGGGTTTTCTGCCGGTGGGCAGGGACTTTCCGGTGTTCCTGCATCCCGTCACCCACGAGGAGTACGCCCTCGCCCGCACGGAACGCAAGAGCGGACGCGGCTACAAGGGATTCACCGTCTACGCCTCCCCCGAGGTGACACTCGAAGAGGACCTGGCCCGGCGCGATCTCACCATCAACGCCATCGCCAAGGACGAGAACGGGCAGTACATCGATCCCTACGGCGGGCGGCGTGATCTGGAAGCGCGCCTGCTGCGCCACGTAAGCCCCGCCTTCGTCGAGGATCCGGTGCGTATCCTGCGGGTGGCACGCTTCGCGGCACGCTTCACGGATTTCACCGTGGCCGAGGAAACGCTGGCCCTCATGGGCGAGATGGTGCGAAACGGCGAGGTGGATGCCCTGGTGCCGGAGCGGGTCTGGCAGGAACTGGCGCGCGGCCTCATGGAAGCGCGTCCGTCGCGCATGTTCCAGGTGCTGCGCGCGTGCGGCGCCCTGGCGAAGATCCTGCCTGAGGTGGACCGCCTGTTCGGCGTGCCCCAGAACCCGAAAAGCCATCCGGAAGTGGATACCGGCGTGCACGTGATGCTGGTGGTGGACCGGGCGGCGTCCCTCAAAGGCAGCCTGCCGGTGCGCTTCGCCGCCCTCACCCATGATCTGGGGAAAGGCGTGACCCCCCGGGAACAGTGGCCCTTCCACGATGGCCACGAGGCGGCGGGGGTCGCCCTGGTGCAGGCCGTCTCGGCGCGCCTGCGCATCCCCCACGACTGCCGCGACTTGGCCGTGCTGGTGGCGCGCTGGCACGGCGAGGCCCATCGCGCCGACGAGGCCGACGCGGAATCCCTGGTCACTCTCCTCACCCGGCTCGACGCCTTTCGCCAGCCCGCACGCTTCCACGCCTTTCTCGATGCCTGCACGGCGGACTACCAGGGCCGCCCCGGCTACGAGGAGCGGCCCATGCCGGGCGCGCAGCGTCTGGCCCGTGCCTTCGAGGCCGCTGCCGCAGTGGATGCCGGTGCCATCGCCCGCCAGCATGAAGGAGGCGAGGCGATTCGCGCCGCAGTATTCGCTGCGCGGGTGGCGGCCGTGCAGGCCGCATTGCAACCGTCCGCGGAGGAAAACACGTGATCGATCTCTACACCTGGTCCACGCCCAACGGGCGCAAGATTTCCATCATGCTCGAGGAATGCGGCCTGCCCTACCGGGTGCACCCGGTGGATATCACCAAGGGGGAGCAGTTCCGCCCGGAGTTCGCCTGCATCAATCCCAACTGCAAGATTCCGGCCATCGTGGACGGCGAAGGCCCGGATGGCGCGCCCCTCACCCTGTTCGAATCCGGTGCGATCCTCATCTATCTCGCGGAAAAGACGGGCCGCTTTCTGCCCCGAGCCGCGCGCGGCCGCTACGAGACCCTGCAGTGGCTGATGTTCCAGATGGGCGGCATCGGCCCCATGTTCGGTCAGGCCCATCACTTCCTGAAATTCGCGCCGGAACCCGTGCCCTACGCCATCGAACGCTACACGCGGGAAGTGCGCCGGCTCTATGGCGTGCTCGATGCGCGGCTGGAGCAAACGCCCTGGCTCGCCGCCGGCGAGTACACCATCGCCGACATCGCCACCTACCCCTGGGTAGCGCGCTGCGAGTGGCACTGCGTGGATCTCGCGGAGTTCCCCCGGGTGAAGGACTGGTTCGAGCGCATCGGCAGCCGGCCGGCCGTCCAGCGGGGCATGGCGGTGCCCGCCTGAGGACCTAAGCCGCGCGGCCGCTGTCCGGAAACAGCCGGTCGCGCGCGGCCTCCGTAACGAGACGCAGTGCCGGATGGCTGATGCGCCGCTCCCCCGTGATGGCGTAATAGGCTTCGCGCACCCCCGTGGCCCGGCCGATTTCCCTTACCCCGTATTGCGCCTCCACTTCCCGCGCCAGCACGGCGGGCGCCGGGAAAATCCCGCGCCCTGCCTCGCCGAAGGCCTTCATCAGGGCCGCGTCGTCGAACTCGCCCACGATGCGCGGCCGCAGCCCCTGGGCCTCCAACCATTCCTCCAGACGCAGGCGCGAGGCGGAATCCTCCCCCGGCAGCAGCAGGGGGGCGCCGTCCAGACAGGCGGGGAAGCGCCGGCAGCCCCGCGCCAGGGCGGGTGCGGCGAAGAAGGCGAGTTCCGAGTCCCCCAGCCGGTGGTTGTAACCCTTCACCCGCACCGTGGCGGGCAGCATGCGGTCCGCCACCACCATGTCCAGGCGGTGCAGGGCGAGTTCCGCCAACAGGCGGTCGAGCTTGCCCTCCTGGCAGACGAGGCGCACCGGCTCGGCGAGTTCCGTCACCGGGGCCAGGAGCCGGTAGGCCACGTTCTTGGGCACGGCATCGGACACGCCCACACGCAGCGGCTGGGCAGGCTCCCCGGCATTGCGCAGGCTGGTCTCCAGCGCCTCGGTCAGGGCGAAGATTTCGTCGGCGTAGGCCGCCGCCCGGCTGCCCGCCGGCGTCAGCGTGAGGCGCCGCCCCACCGGCTGGAACAGCGGCGTGCCCAGACTGTCCTCCAGGAGCTTCACCTGGGCGCTCACCGTCTGGGGCGTGAGGTGCAGGCGTTCCGCGGCGGCGGCAACGCTGCCGCTCTTGGCCACGGTCCAGAAGTAGTACAAGTGCTTCAGGTTGATCATTCGATATTTCCGAATGGTTGTTCACAAATATTCGACTTTAATTCCAGCGCACCGCCCCTACAATGATGGCGTGCCAAATTCTGCTCTGAAAGGAGTCCTGCCATGAAACGAATCCTTTTGTTCCTCGCCACCAACCTGGCGATCGTGGTGATGCTGTCCATCACCCTGCGCATCCTGGGCGTGGAACCCTACCTCACCGCCCAGGGCCTGAACCTGCAGGCCCTGCTCATCTTCGCCGCGGTGTTCGGCTTCGGCGGCGCCTTCATTTCCCTGCTGCTCTCGAAATGGAGCGCCAAGATGGCGGTGGGGGCCCGGGTGATCGACCAGCCCCGCACGGAAGCCGAGCAGTGGCTGGTGGAGACGGTGCGCCGCCAGGCCCGCCAGGCCGGCATCGGCATGCCTGAGGTGGCCATCTACGATTCGCCCGAGGTGAATGCCTTCGCCACCGGCTGGAACAAAAACAGCGCCCTGGTGGCGGTCTCCACCGGCCTGCTCCACTCCATGACCCGGGATGAGGCGGAGGCGGTGCTGGGTCACGAAGTCTCCCACATCGCCAACGGCGACATGGTGACCCTGGCCCTGATCCAGGGCGTGGTCAACACCTTCGTGATGTTCCTGTCGCGGGTGATCGGCCACACGGTGGACCGGGTCGTCTTCAAGAACGAGGAAGGCCACGGCCCGGCATTCTTCGTCACCATGATCGTGGCGGAGCTGGTCCTGGGCCTGCTCGCCTCCCTCATCGTCATGTGGTTCTCGCGCCAGCGCGAGTTCCGCGCCGACCGGGGCGGGGCGCAGCTGGCGGGCCGCCACAAGATGATCGCCGCCCTGGAGCGCCTGGCCCGGGTGCACACCGCGCCCCTGCCGGACAAGATGGCGGCCTTCGGCATCGCCGGCGGCATTGGTCATGGTCTCAAGCGGCTGTTCATGACCCACCCGCCGCTGGAGGAACGCATCGCCGCTCTGCGCGCCCTGGGTTGATTCCGTGGACGGCGTGAGCGTCGGCACCCCCGCCCTCTGGGCGGGGTTCGTTTTGTTCGTCCTGGCCATGCTGGCCGTGGACCTGTTCCTGTTGGGCGGGCGCGCGGCGCACCGGGTCTCGTTCCGGGAGGCCCTGGGATGGAGCATCGTCTGGGTGCTGCTCGCCCTCGCCTTCTGCGCCCTGCTCTGGTGGCATCTCGATGGCACCGTGGGCCGCGCGGTGGCCAACGCCAAGGCGCTGGAGTTCCTGACGGGCTATTTCATCGAGAAGTCCCTGTCAGTGGACAACATCTTCGTCTTCCTGATGATCTTCGGCTATTTCGCCGTACCCGCCGAGTACCAGCGCCGGGTGCTGCTCTACGGGGTGCTGGGCGCCATCGTCATGCGCGCCGCCATGATCCTCGCCGGCGTGTGGGTGGTCAGCCAGTTCCACTGGGTGCTTTATCTGTTCGGGGCATTTCTCGTCATCACCGGCATCAAGATGCTGATCTTCGCCGAGCACGAGCCCAGCCTGGACAGCAACCCGGTGCTGAAATGGATGCGCGGCCACCTGCGCATCACGACGGGCTACCACGGCGAGAAGTTCACCGTGCGGCAAGACGGCGTGCGCTGGTTCACCCCCCTGTTTCTCGTGCTGGTGCTGATCGAGACTTCGGATCTGATCTTCGCGCTGGATTCCATTCCCGCCATCTTCGCCATCACCACCGACCCCTTCATCGTGTTCACCTCCAACATCTTCGCCATCATGGGGCTGCGGGCGCTGTACTTCCTGCTGGCGCACATGCACGCGCGCTTCCACCTGCTCAAATACGGCCTTGCCCTGGTGCTGGTACTGGTGGGCGCCAAGATGCTGGTGGCGGATTTCTACAAGGTGCCGACCGGGCTCGCCCTGGGCGTGGTGGCGCTCATCATCGCCGCCTCCATGCTCGCCAGCCTGGCCGCGACCCGCTCCGGGCAGCGCGCCTCCCGGAGCGACTGAGCAGCCTGCTCCGCTATAATTCGCTCTTTGCGCCGGCCCGGCCGGCAAGGGGAGCGAACATGGACAAGCCGCTGGTGGGCGTGGTGATGGGCAGCACCTCCGACTGGGAGGTGATGCAGCACGCCTGCGCCATGCTCCGGGAACTCCACGTGCCCCACGAGGCGCGCGTGGTCTCCGCCCACCGCACCCCGGACCTGCTGTTCGAATATGCCGAAACCGCGGCCGGTCGCGGCCTGAAATGCCTCATCGCGGGCGCGGGCGGCGCGGCCCACCTGCCGGGCATGCTTGCCGCCAAGACGCGCCTGCCGGTGCTGGGCGTGCCCGTGCCCTCGCGCCATCTCAAGGGCATGGACTCCCTGCTTTCCATCGTGCAGATGCCCAAGGGCGTGCCGGTGGCCACCTTTGCCATCGGCGAGGCGGGGGCGGCCAATGCCGGCCTGTTCGCCGCAGCCCTCCTGGCGCTGGAGGATTCCGCCCTGGCGGCGCGGCTGGAAGCCTTCCGCGCCCGCCAGACCGAGGCGGTGCTGGCCATGAAGCTGCCGGAGCAGCCATGACGGCGGGCATGATCCTGCCCGGCGCCACTCTGGGGGTGCTGGGCGGCGGGCAGCTGGGCCGCATGTTCACCATGGCGGCGCTCACCATGGGCTACCGGGTGCTGGTGCTGGACCCGGACCCGGACAGTCCTGCCGGCCAGATCGCCACCGAACACCTCCGTGCCGACTACCGCGACGCGGCTGCCCTGGAGCGCATGGGCCGCGAGTGCGCCGCCGTCACCACCGAATTCGAGAACGTGCATGCCGACAGCCTGCGCCTGCTGGCCCGGCATACCGTGGTGCGTCCCTCGGGGGATGCAGTCGCCATCGTCCAGGATCGGGCCCGGGAGAAGACCTTCCTGGCCGAGGCGGGCTTTCCCACTGCGCCCTTCGGCCTGGTGCCGGACGCGCAGGCGCTACCGCAGGCGGCGGCGCGCACGGGATTTCCCGCCCTGCTCAAGGTGAGCCGCTTCGGCTATGACGGCAAGGGCCAGGCGCGCGTGGAAAACCTGGATGAGGCGCGCGCCGCCTTCGCCGCCATGGGCAACGAACCCTGCGTGCTGGAGGCCTTCCTGCCGCTGGCGGCGGAACTGTCGGTGGTCCTGGGACGCGATGCGGCCGGGCGGACCGCCTGCTATCCGGTGGCGGAGAACCGCCACCGCAACGGGATCCTCGACATCAGCATGGCGCCGGCGCAGGTGAGCCCGGCGGTGGCCGAGCAGGCACGCGCCATGGCGGTGGCCATTGCCGAAAAGCTCGACTACTGCGGCGTGCTCGCAGTGGAATTCTTCCTGCTGGAAGGCGACCGGCTGGTGGTCAACGAAATCGCGCCGCGTCCCCACAACAGCGGCCATTACACCCTGGATGCCTGCCTCACCAGCCAGTTCCAGCAGCAGGTGCGAGTGCTGTGCGGCCTGCCCCTGGGCGACACGCGCCTGTTCTCGCCGGTGGTGATGGTGAACCTGCTGGGGGATGTGTGGCGGGATGGCGCGCCCGACTGGAGCGCCCTGCTCGCCCACCCGGACCTGAAACTGCACCTCTACGGCAAGCGCCAGGCACGGCCCGGACGCAAGATGGGTCACTTCAACGTCGTCGCACCCACCCTGGAGGCGGCACTCGCCACGGCGCTGGCCGCCCGTGCCGCCATCGGCGTGGAAGGCCCGCCGCCCAACGTGCGCGAACCCGCTGCCTGACCCCGGAGTGTGCCCATGGCTGGTTTACTGTCCGACTGGAACAAACGCGCCCTGGCCTTCACCGAACACGTGGGGCTGTTCATCATCGCGGTCGCGACGGTGATCGCCACCGCCCAGGAAGTGGCCACCATGATCGAGGCGCGCCACGTGCGGCTGGCGGATCTGCTGCTGCTCTTCATCTATCTGGAAGTACTGACCATGGTGGGCCTCTACTATGGCTCGGGCAAGCTGCCGGTGCGCTTTCCCCTCTACATCGCCATGGTGGCCCTGGCGCGCTATCTCATCCTCGACATGAAGGAGATGGATGTCTGGCGCATGCTCGCGGTGACCGCGGCGATCCTGCTGCTGGCGCTGGCCGTGCTCGCCATCCGCTACGGACACACGCGCTATCCCTATCCCCAGGACGATGCCCATGCGGAACTGCGTCCGCCCCACCGCCATGAAGGCTGAATCATGACCGCCCTCTACCAGTCCGAACTCCACAGCCTGAAACTTCTGCACCGGGGCAAGGTGCGCGACATCTACGAGGTGGACGCGAAGCGGCTGCTCATCGTCACCACCGACCGCCTGTCCGCCTTCGACGTGGTGATGAACGAGCCCATCCCCGGCAAGGGCGAGGTGCTCACGGCGGTGTCGAATTTCTGGTTCGGGAAACTGCAGCACATCATCCCCAACCATCTCACCGGCGATGCCCCGGAGTCCGTGGTGGCGCCGGACGAGGTGGCCCAGGTGAAGGGCCGCGCCATCGTGGTGAAGCGGCTGGTGCCCCTGCCCATCGAAGCCATCGTGCGCGGCTATCTGGTGGGCTCCGGCTGGAAGGAATACCAGGCTACGGGCAGCGTGTGCGGCATTCCCCTGCGGCCCGGCCTGCGCCTGGCCGACCGTCTGCCCGAGCCCCTCTTCACGCCCTCCACCAAGGCGGCGCTGGGCAGTCACGACGAGAACATCCCCTTCGGGCGCATGGCGGAGCTGATCGGCACCGGCGCGGCGGCGCGCGTACGCGAGGTGGCCCTCGCCCTGTACCGGGAAGCGGCGGCCTATGCCCTGGAACGGGGCATCATCATTGCCGACACCAAATTCGAGTTCGGCACCGACGGTTGCGGCATTTTGCATCTCATCGATGAGGCGCTGACCCCGGATTCCTCACGCTTCTGGCCGGCAGACCAGTACCGGCCCGGCACCAACCCGCCCAGCTTCGACAAGCAGTACGTGCGCGACTGGCTGGAAGCCTCCGGCTGGGACAAGCATCCGCCCCCGCCCGCCCTGCCGCCGGAAGTCATCGCGAAAACCGCGGAAAAATACCGGGAAGCCCTGCGCCGCCTGGTGGGCTGAGCCATGCCGCCCTACACCGACCCGCCGGAATACCTGGCCGCCACCGCCATCCATCCGGAAACCGCGGGTTCCCTGCCGGGCCTGTTCCAGGCGCGTGTGGCGGCCATGCCCAACAAGGTCGCCTACCGTTACTACGACAACGACGAACAGACCTGGAAGGCGCTCACCTGGCGCGAGGTGGCGCAGGAGGTCGCCCGCTGGCGCATGGCCCTGGCCCGGGAGAACCTGGCGCCGGGGGAGCGGGTGGCGGTCATGCTGCGCAACTGCCCGCACTGGGTGATCTTCGACCTCGCCGCCATGAGTCTCGGCCTCACGGTGGTGCCCCTCTATCTCGACGACCGGCCGGAAAACGCCAGCTACATCATCGACCATGCCGGCGCGCGCCTGCTGCTGGTGGAGGGCCGGGTGCAGCATCGCAAGCTCGCCGCCATCCTGGAGGGCAGCCATTTCCTGCGGCGCGTGGTGAGCCTCCACGCGCCGGAACCGGGCGCCGTGCAGGATGCGCGCGTGGTGGTGGCCGAAGAATGGCTCACCGCGGCAGAGGGCACACCGGTGCCGCCGGTGAAGCTCAACCTCGATGCCCTGGCCTCCATCGTCTACACCTCGGGCACCACGGGGCGGCCCAAGGGGGTGATGCTGTCCCACGGCAACATCCTCTGGAACATTTGGTACGTGCTCCACTGCGGACCCTTCGCGCCGGACGAGGTGTTCCTGTCCTTCCTGCCCATGTCCCACACCCTGGAACGCACCGCGGGCGTCTATCTGCCCATGGCGCTGGGCGCGGAGGTGGCCTTCGCCCGTTCGGTGTCCCTGCTCGCCCACGATCTGGAACTGATCCGGCCCACGGTGCTCATCTCCGTGCCGCGCATTTATGAGCGTTTCCACGCGCGCATCCGGGATGCCCTGGCCAAGAGGCCGGCCATCGCGCGGCGCCTGTTCGAACTGGCGGTGGAGGTGGGCTGGCATCGCTTCGAATGGCAGCAGGGCCGCGCGGCCTGGCATCCCAGGCTGCTTGCCTGGCCGCTTTTGGCCGCGCGGGTGGCGACCCCCGTCGTCAAGAAACTGGGCGGCCGGCTGCGCTACGCCGTCTCCGGGGGCGCCGCCCTCAACCCGGAAATCGCCCGCGTCTTCGTCGGCCTGGGCCTGCCCCTCTACCAGGGCTACGGTCTCACGGAAACCAGCCCGGTGGTCACCGTCAACCGGCCGACGTCCAACATTCCTTCCAGCATCGGCCTGCCGCTGCCCCAGGTGGAGGTGCGCATCGCGGAGGATGGCGAGCTGCTCACCCGCAGCCGCTGCGTGATGCAGGGCTACTGGGCCGACCCGGACGCCACCCGCGCCGCCATCGACCCGGAAGGCTGGCTGCACACCGGGGACAAGGCCACGGTGGACCAATATGGCCATTACCACATCGTGGGCCGCATCAAGGACATCATCGTCCTCTCCAATGGCGAGAAGGTGCCGCCGGCGGACATGGAATCCGCCATCCAGCTCGATCCCCTGTTCGCCCAGGTGATGCTGGTGGGCGAAGGGCAGCCCTGCCTCATTGCCGTGGCGAGCCTGGATCCGGAGCAGTGGGCGGGCTTCGCCCGGGACCTGGGGCTGGATCCAGACGATCCCGCCGCCCTGGGGGATGCCCGGGCGCAGAAGGCACTGCTGGCCCGCATCGCCCAGCGCCTGCGGGACTTCCCGGGCTACGCCCAGGTGCGCCGGGTGCACGCCACCCTCGACGAATGGACCGTGGAAAACGGCCTGCTGACCCCCACCCTGAAGATGAAACGCAGGCCGCTGTTCGAAAAATACCGCGAGGCCATCGAGGCCCTGTACGCGGACCTGCGCCGCTGATTTCCAGCACAACTCCAAGGGAGGAGACCCCATGAACATCCGATTCCTCGCTCTGGCCCTGTGCCTGGCCATGCCGGCCGGTGCCCATGCCTCCGGCTTCAGCCTGATCGAGGCCAATGCCGACGGCCAGGGCGCCGCCTATGCCGGCAGCGGCGCCAAGGCCGACAACGCCAGCACGATCTTCTTCAATCCGGCGGGCATGACCCTCCTGCCCGGCAGGCAGATCGTGGCCTCCCTCCACACCATCGACATCAGCGCGAAATTCGACGACGGCAATCCCGCCACCCACGACGGCGGTGATGCCGGCGATGTGAGCGTCCTGCCCAATCTCTACTATGCCATGCCGATCAACGCCAACGTCTGGTTCGGCCTGGGCATCAACGTGCCCTTCGGCCTCAAGACCGAATACGATGCCAACTGGGTCGGACGCTTCCAGGGCATCAAATCCGAAATGAAGACGGTGAACCTCAACCCCGCGCTTGCCTGGCGGGTGAACGACCGACTCTCCCTGGGCGCGGGCCTCAATGCCATGGACATCGAGGCGGAGCTCACCAGCTTCGCGGGGCCAGCAGGCACCCTCACGGTGAAGGGGGATGACTGGGGTTACGGCTACAACCTCGGGCTGCTGTATGAAGCGGGCCGGGACACGCGCGTGGGTCTGTCCTACCGCTCCCGGGTGAAGCAGCATCTCACGGGAGACATCAGCTTCAGCAATGTGCCCACGCTCAACAGCGGTGGCAGCGCCGACATCACCCTGCCCGACACCTGGACGCTCAGCCTCTATCACCGCCTTGCTCCGCGCTGGGTGCTGCTCGCCGACCTCGCCCGCACCGGCTGGTCAAGCTTCCAGGAACTGCGCGTGGTCCGGTCCAATGGCGCGGTGCTGGGCGTCACACCCGAAAACTGGAAGAACACCTTCCGCTACTCCCTGGGCGCCCACTACCAGCTGACCGAGCGCACGACGTTGCGCATGGGAATAGGCTATGACCAGACGCCGGTGCCCGACGCCCGGCACCGCACGGTGCGCATTCCGGACAACGACCGCACCTGGCTGGCGGTGGGGATCGGCTTCCGTCTCAATACCCACGACGTGCTGGACGTGGCCTACAGTCACCTGTTCGTGAAGGACGCGCCCATCGACAACGGCGTCACGGGCCGCTACCAGAGCCAGGTGGACATCCTGGGCCTGCAATACACCCACACCTTCTAGGGTGGTTTTCCCGGCGCGGCGGCGTTATCCTGATGCCATGAGCGACAAGAAAGTCATCCCCATCAACCCGCTGGCGGAAGTGAGCAACTGCGCCGGGGCGGAACCCTTCGCCCTGATGGTGCTCGACGACTACATGGAGCCGGAGTTCCTCCACGGCGAGATCATCGTGTGTGAACCGGAGGGCCTGGCGCGCGATGGCTCCTTCGTGGTCGCCGAACACGAGGGGGAATTCTATTTCCGCCAGCTGCGCATCATCGACGGCGTGTGGAGCCTGCACGCCCTGAACCCGAAATATCCCTCCTTCGAGATCGCCGGCCCCAGCGCCGTGCGCGGGGTGGTGATCCTCAAGAAAAAACCCGGCCGCCGCCGGGAAATGAAACGCTACACCTGACGGTCGCTGCGGGGCCGAATGCGACCCCGCCTGGCCGGCCCCCTCTCAGAACAGGGTCCACGCCATTCTCGCCCCCAGGGTGTAGAGCAGGAGGGCGAAAATCTTCTTGAGCTTTTTCACGGGCAGGCGGTGGGCAAGCCTGGCGCCCAGGGGCGCGGTGAGGACACTGGCCACGGCGATGGCCCCCAGCGCCGGCAGATAGACGAAGCCGACACTGCCCTCCGGCAGGCCCGCCACCCGCAGGCCATTGGCCACGTAGCCGACGGCCCCCGCCACCGCGATGGGGAAACCGATCGCCGACGAGGTGCCGATGGCCTCGTGCAGCCTGACGTTGCACCAGGTCATGAAAGGCACGGACAGGGTGCCGCCGCCGATCCCCACCAGACTGGAGACCGCGCCGATGACGTTACCCGCGGCGAACATGCCGGGCCACCCCGGCAAAACGCGCGAAGCCTTGGGCCGGATGTCCAGCAGCATCTGGGTGCCCACGTAGAACAGGAACACCACGAAGAAGGCTTTGAGAAACGCGGTGGACAGCCAGGCTGCCAGCACGCTGCCGGCCAGGGTGCCGGTGATGATGCCGGGTGTGATCTGGCGCCAGATGCGCCAGTTCACCGCGCCATGGGCGTGGTGCGCACGGAAGCTGGAGATGGACGTGAACACGATGCTGGCGAGCGACGTGCCCAGCGCCAGGTGCACCACGTAGGCCTCGGGGAAATGGTGGGCGGTGAAGATGAAGGTGAGTACCGGCACGATGATGAGCCCGCCGCCCACACCCAGCAGCCCCGCCAGGAATCCTGCAAAGGCGCCCAGCGCGCCATAGGCGAGCCATTCGATCAGCATCGGCCGCTTACAGGAGTTTTTCGATGAAGGCCCATTCGCGCGGATCCACCGGCGTGATGGACAGGCGGTTGCCCCGCTTAAGAATCCGCATGTGGGCGAGTTCCGGATGGGCCCGCAGCTCGCTCAGGGGCACCAGCCGGGTCTTGCGCACGAAGCGCACCTCCACGTTGAACCAGCGCGGATTGTCCGGCGTGGCCTTGGGGTCGTAATACTTGCTTGCGGGATCGAACTGGGTGGCATCGGGATAAGCCGCTTTGGACACCTCGCAGATGCCGGCGATACCGGGCTCGGCGCAGCTCGAATGATAGAAGAAGGCCAGATCGCCGGGCTTCATCTGGTCGCGCATGAAATTGCGTGCCTGATAGTTGCGCACACCGAACCAGGCCACGCTGCCATCGCGCGCCAGGTCGTCGATGCTGTATTCGGAGGGTTCGGATTTCATCAGCCAGTAACGCATGGGGGCTCGTCTCGGGTCACGGAAGAGAAAGCCGAATGGTAACCGCAGGCCCGGGATCCTGCGAGATGCGCGGCGCGATTTCGCCAGGCGAGACGGGTCACCGGGAGAAACGGTACAGGCGCCGGTCCGTGAGCACCGCGTCCAGGGGCACGTCCCAGGGTTCACGGGGCAGCCGCTCCACGCGCTGGAAGTCATAGGCCACCCCAATCAGGCGGGGTCTGCGCCAGACACGGCGGTGGCGCAGATAGGCCAGGCTGGCGTCGTAGAAACCGCCGCCCATGCCCAGACGGTTGCCCTGTGCATCGAAGGCCACCAGGGGCAGGAACAGCAGATCCAGCTGGCGGGCACGCACCCGCTCGGGCGAGGCGTGTTCGTGGATGCCGAAGCGGTTGACGTACCAGCGGGGCAGGGGCGTGAGCCGGGAAAACCACAGGGCTGCCGTGCCCCGGCGTGGCACCACCGGCAAATAGCATGCGCGCCCCAGCCAGAGCGCCGCGTTGATCAGGGGCAGCAGATCGATCTCCTCCGCCATCGGCAGATAGAAGCCGATGCGCCGCGCCTTGAGCAGCAGCCGGTGATGCAGCGCCAGGCGCAGCAGCCGATGCGCCGCGGCACGCGCATCCTCCACGGTCACCGCCCGGCGCCGGGCGCGGATTTCGCGGCGGAGGTCAGACTTGTCCATTCCGGATACGATCCTGAATCACGACGTGCACAGCGGACACAGAGCCGCCTGGCGCAGCCCGCACCGGCTGCAATCACGGACCGAACGGCGCGCGCACGTTCAGCCTGCTGCGCAGCGCACACGCTTCCTGGGAAAGGGGAAAGGGGCCCCCCGCGAATGCCGTCCGGCCAGTCTCCTGAACCTGAGGTTCAGGGGGTCGCAGCCGGGGCGCCGCAGGTACGTCCGCGTGGGACGCGCACAAAAGCGTCCGGAAGGCCGCAACCAAGCACAGTGGCATTGGTTCAAGGAAGTTTTGGCCGTAACGGACACCGCAGGGGATGACGGGCTTGCAGTGTCACCGGCGGTGTTCAGCCGGTCATTGCTGAAACAGATCGTCCTGATCGGCCATGGCCTCGTCGATCTGTCTTTCCAGGCTGTGGATTCTACGCTTGATGTCGCCCAGGTCAAAGCCCCCCATGCGCGTGTTGAGCAGCTCGTGGGCAATGTTGAGCGCGGCCATGATGGCGATGCGTTCCACCCCGATCACCTTGCCCGCATCGCGGATCTCGCGCATCTTGCGGTCCAGATACTCCACCGCCTGCAGGAGTTTTTCCTGCTCCTCCGGCGGGCAGGCGACGCGGAACTCGCGTCCCATGATGGTGACGTCCACGCCCTTGGAATTGGCGGCCATGGTCAGCTTTCGGGAATGCGGTCGAGGAGGTTTTCCAGACGCGCCCGCGCGCCGTCCAGCTTCTCGTGCAGCCTCTTGTTCTCGTTCTGCTCGGCGGCGAGGCGTTGACGCAGGGCGTGGTTCTCGTCCCGCAGGCGCTGACAGAAGCGCACCAGTTGCGAGACCTTTTCTTCGAGGCTTTTCAGCTCCGCGTCCATGGCGACACTATAGTTTCAAAAGTTTAGCCGAGTCAAATTATAACGGCTTCTTTTGCAAGTACTTTGTCATCTTTCCGGACACCTCCTTCATTTGGCCTCGCCGGCCCGAGCGGGTACAATGCGCCCTCGTTTCAGGTGTCCCCCTGCCGGCAGGCAGGGGGGTGAAACTGGGAAGTCAGGTACCAAGCCTGCGCTGCACCCGCAACGGTAGGCGAGTCAAGGCATGCCCCGATGGCCACCCCGGCCATCCAGCCACTGGGAACGCCCGGGAAGGCGGCATGCCGGAGCGATGCTCCCCTCGCGAGCCCGGAGACCGGCCTGAAACGCAAGCGCGGAGGCTGCGGGGGTGCGGCGTTCCGGTGGCGTTTCTTTGCTTTCCACTGCTCCCTGCAGCGGCCGCATTCGCAACGTGCGCGGCATGCGGGCTGCATGCCGCCCGACCAGGGAGCCATCATGAAAAAGACCCTCATTGCAGGCGCCCTCGCCTGTGCCTTTACGCCGGCCTTTGGCGAGGATGTCGCGAGCTTCGATCTCGGTACCATCGTGGTCACGCCGGCGCGCCATGCCCAGCCCCTCGCCCAGACGCTGCAAAGCACCACGGTCATCACCCGCGACGAGATCCTGCGCGCAGGCCAGCAGACGCTGCCGGAGCTGCTGCAGACTAGAGGTGGCGTGGAAATCGCCACCAATGGCGGGCCGGGCCAGACCGCGTCGGTGTTCATTCGCGGCGCCAACAGCAATCACACGGTGGTGCTGGTGGATGGCGTACGCATGGACAACATCACGGCCGGCACCACCGCGCTGGAACACATTCCGCTTGCGCAGATCGAGCGCATCGAGATCCTGCGCGGCCCCGGCAGCAGCCTGTACGGCGCCGACGCCATCGGTGGCGTCGTCCAGATCTTCACGCGCCGCCCCTCGGGCTCCGGCTTCGACGCCAGCGTGGGACTGGGCAGCGACCACGCGGGCCGGGCAAGCCTCGGCCTGTGGCGGCGCTGGAATACCACCCAGCTCGATCTGCGGGTGAGCCACGAAACCATCGATGCCCCCTCCGCCACCAATGCGCGGGCCGGCGCCTGGACCTTCAATCCGGACCGGGACCCCTACCGCAATACCTCCGTGAGCGCCGCCCTAACCCATGAATTGGATGCGCGCAACAGCCTGGGACTTGCCCTGTTCGCCACGGACGGGGTGGTCCACTTCGATGCCGGTATGCCCGGGGATCCGGTCAAGAAAGAGCAGTTGCAAAGTGTGGCGGCCGTGAGCCGCAATCGCCTCACGGACGACTGGGAAAGTCTGGTGCGTATTGCCCGGGGCGTGGACGACTACCGCTGGGTCAATGTCAACTACGCGCCGGTGAAATCCACCCAGGATCAGTTCACCTGGCAAAACGACATCGGGCTCGGTCACGGCGGCCGTCTCACCGCCGGCATCGAGTACCTGGCCCAGAAGCTGACCAGCACGACGGCCTATGACCGCACCAGCCGTCACGTGACTTCCGCCTTCGGCATCTATCGCCTCGACACAGGCCGCCATGGCGTGCAACTCTCCCTGCGCCACGACGACAACAGCCAGTTCGGCGGTCATACGACCGGCGGGGTGGGCTACGGCTATCAGCTCGCGCCCGCCTGGCGGGTGAGCGCGAACGTGGCCACGGCCTTCCGCGCGCCGACCTTCGATCAGTTGTATTACCCCAACTTTGCCAACCCGGATCTCAAGCCGGAGAAGTCGGTGGGAGGCGAGCTGAGCCTGCGCTACGCGGAGGCAGGCCGCGATGTTTCGCTCACGGGATTTTCCAACCGTATCCGCGATCTCATCGCCTTTGACTGGATGGCGACCAAACCCACCTGCCCATGGGGCTGCCCGGTGAACATCGCCCGCGCCAGGACCCAGGGAGTGGAGCTGGCTGCCAGCCTGCCCCTGTCCGCGCAATGGCGCGCGAGCGCCCGTGCCACGATGCAGGAAGCAGTGAACACCGCGACCAACCGCCGGCTGCCGCGACGGGCGGAGTACTACGGCAGCCTGGGGCTCGACTGGCAATCCGGGCCCTGGCAGGTGGGCGGCGAGGTGGCGGCCAGCGGCAACCGTTTCGATTCGGTGAACGAGCCGCCAGGAAGCCGCCTGCCGGGCTACGGTTTCCTCAATCTGCACGCGACCTATGCAGTCAACCGGGAAGTCGCGCTGACGGCCCGGTGGGACAATGTGTTCGACCGGGAATACGAACTGGCCAAGGGTTATCCCGCCCGCCCCTCCACGGTCTTCGTGCAACTGCGCTACACGCCACGCTAAACCGGGTCGAAAAAAGCCCGCCTTGCGGCGGGCTTTTTTCCCTCTCGGGAGGACTCAGTCGCCCACCCGCACCGGGACGAACAGGCGGCGATCGCCCCGCTGCAGCAGCAGCGCGAGCACCTTCGCCCCCTCGTTCTGCTTCATGAGTTTTGCGAAATGGTCCACGTCGCGCACGGGCTCGCTGTTGACGGCGAGGATCACATCCCCCGGCTGCACGCCGGCGCGTTCCGCCGGGCCCGATACACTCTGCACCAGCACGCCGTGGCTCACCTTGAGCCGCGCCTTCTGCTGGGCGCTGAGGTTGGTCACCGCCACGCCCAGGCGGCCCGTTTTCTCGCCCTGGTCCGCACTTTCCTCGGCGGCGGCGCTGCTTTCATCCCACTCACCCAAGGTGAGTGTGAGCTCCTTCACCCGCCTGTCGCGCCACACTTCCACCTTGACCCGGGTGCCCGGCTTGACCGCGCCCACCATGCGCGGCAGGGTGGCCGAATCCGCCACCTCCTTGCCGTCGAATTTGAGGATGACATCGCCCGGCTGGATGCCTGCCTTCTCCGCGGCGCTGCCCGGCTCCACCTGGCTCACCACGGCCCCCTTGGCCTCCTTGAGACCGAAGGAAGCGGCGAGATCCGGCGTGACTTCCTGGATCACCACCCCCAGCTTGCCGCGCGACACCTTGCCGGTCCCCTTCAACTGGTTGGCCACATCCATGGCCACGTCGATGGGAATGGCGAAGGACAGGCCCATGTAGCCGCCGGTACGGCTGTAGATCTGGGCGTTGATGCCCACCACTTCGCCGCGCATGTTGAACAGGGGGCCGCCGGAGTTCCCCGGGTTCACCGCCACGTCGGTCTGGATGAAGGGCACGTAGCCGTCGCCCGGCAGGTTGCGTCCCTTGGCGCTGACGATGCCCGCGGTCACGCTGTTCTCGAAGCCGTAGGGCGAGCCGATCGCCACCACCCATTCACCCACCTTCAACTTGTTGGGATCACCGATGGGCACGGTGGGCAGATTCTTGGCGTCGATCTTGAGCAGCGCCACGTCGGTCCGGCGATCCTTGCCCACGATCTTGGCCTTGAAGGTGCGTTTGTCCGTGAGCTTCACCACGACCTCGGTGGCGTTGTCCACCACATGGGCATTGGTGAGGATGTAGCCGTCGGGGCTGATGATGAAGCCGGAACCCAGGGAATGGGTCTCGAATTCCTGGGGCCCGTTGGGCATGGGGGGCATGAAGCGGCGGAAGAAGTCATAGAAGGGATCGTCCGGATCCAGGCCGGGGAAGCCCGGGAACGCCCGGCCACGGATTTTCTGCGTGGTGCTGATGTTGACCACCGCCGGCCCCTCCTTTTCCACCAGGGCGCTGAAATCGGGCAGGGCCACCACCGCGCCGGAGGCCGGCGCGGCGGCCGGAGCAGATTCGGTGCGGGGCGCCGCAGTGCCGGAGGCATTGGGCTGGGAACAGGCAGCGAGAGGAAACACGACGGCCAACAAAGCAGCCGCCCGGGTAAGCCATCGGGACATGGGAAACACTCCTTGCGCTATGATTTGTCTTGCCGGCCACGCAAAGACAGCCGGCCCGCGCAAAAGTTTACTCCCCATGACGGCCTTCGCGGCTCTGGAAGCCCGCCACCCTGCAGTACGGGATCTGGCCTGGTCCATTGCCTCGCCCGGACTCATCGCGCCCGATCATCCGGCGGCTGGCGCCGTGGTGCCCGATGCCTTCTGCGCTGCCCAGGCGGCCCGCCTCGCAGACCTCGTGCAGGCGCTGGAGCACGATCCCGCGCCGCTTGTTGCCTGGCTCGAAGCCCAGCACACCCACCGGCTCGGCGAATATTTCGAGCGCCTGGTGGCCTTCTGGCTCAGCCACGCCGGTGCGCAGGCGCTGCGCAGGGGGCTCACGGTAGAGGACGCAGGCCGGACGCTGGGTGAATACGATTTCGTTTTCGAACACAGCGAGCTGGGCGGACTCGTCCACTGGGAAGTGGCGGTGAAGTTCTACCTCCTGACGGAACCCGGGGCGGGACTTGCAGGTTTCGTGGGCCCCGATCCCGGCGACCGGCTGGCGGCCAAGCTCGATCATCTGTTTGGCCATCAGCTCCTGTTGTCCCGCACGCCGGCGGGGCGCGCGGCGCTGGGGGGCCGACTCCCGCGGGCCCAGGCGCTGGTGAAGGGGTGGCTCTTCTATCCCCTGGGGGCGCCGCGGCCGCAGCTGGCGGGTGTGTCGGAGGCCGCCCCCAGCGGCTGGTGGCTGCGCCACGGAACGGCGGAGCTGCCGGCCGGCGGCTCCGGCGAGTACCGCTGGAAGGTGCTGCCGCGGCTGGCGTGGCTGGCACCGGCGCTGGGGCAGGAAGGCGAGCGCACCCTGTTCGAGACCGGCCGCCTGGAACAAGTCCTCGCCACTCATTTCGCCCGTGCCCGCACACCGCTTCTGCTGGCACGGCTCGCGCCGGCCGGCGACGGCCTGTGGCGCGAAGACAGCCGCGGTTTCGTGGTCAGCCCGGACTGGCCCTGACCGCCTCCCGCAGGCCGGCCTCGAGGGTCTCCCAGTCGGGCCCGGGGAGTTCGGCCACCACTTCCACCCGGCTGTCCCGACGCCAGGCAATGGGCGCCGCCGCGAGCTGCCCGCCCGCGAGTTCGTAGTGTTGCCAGTCATGACCCACGCGCAGCACCCCCTTGGCGCGCAGGATGCGGGCATCCGTGGCGAGTGCCGCGAACCACGCGGCAAGCCGCGTCCCCTCGAACACCACCTCCGGCCCGAAGCGCCAGCCGCGCGACACGAAACGGCCCGCGTCGGCGTGGTGTGAAGCGGGTGTCGGACGCCTGTCGTCGTGGCCGAGATCGAGCCACGCGGGATCGAGGCGGCCCTGCTCGGTCAGGGCCACGTGCAGCTTGGGTGGATAGCAGGCCCGGGCCGCGGTGAGGAAGGCCTCTACTTCACCGGGCGTGGCGAGATCGCAGCGATTGCCCACCAGCACGTCCGCCAGCGCGAGCTGGTCGCGATAGGTATCGAGTGCCTGGAAGCGGGTATCGGCGAACTGGTGTGGATCCACCAGGGTGATGATGCTGCGCAACTCGATGTGGGGCGCCAGCCAGACATCGCGCAGGGCATCGATGATGCCCGCAGGATGGCCCACGCCGGTGGGCTCGATGATGAGCCGCGCCGGGCGCACCTCACGCAAAAGCCGCGTGACGGCCACCCTCATGGGCAGCTGGGCGGCACAGCAGATGCAGCCGCCGGCCACTTCCCGCACCACCACACCCTCGGCCTCGAAGCGCGCGCCGTCCAGGCCCACCTGGCCGAATTCGTTCACCAGCACGGCCCAGCGTCCCGGCCCCTGCCTGCGTGCGAGCAGATCCAGAATGGCAGTGGTCTTGCCCACGCCGAGAAAGCCGGTGATCAGGTTGGTGGGGATTTTCATGTTCGGCCGGAAATTCGCTATAGTGCGCCATTCCCGAAAACCTGTCAGCGCGCCGGCGGCGCCTCTGCCCGGTGCATGGGCCGCAGAAAAAATCCGGTTGCGGCCCGGGCCCGCCGCGGGCAGGCCCTTTTCGGGTCCGCAACCATCCACCCGGGACATTCATGCACATCCACATCCTCGGCATCTGCGGCACCTTCATGGGCGGCATCGCGGTACTCGCCCGCCAGGCCGGGCATACCGTCACCGGCTGCGACGCCAACGTCTATCCGCCCATGAGCACCCAGCTCGAAGCCCAGGGCATCCGCCTCATCGAAGGTTATGACCCGGACCAGATCGCGCTGAAGCCGGATCTGTTCGTGATCGGCAATGTGGTCACACGGGGCAATCCCCTCATGGAGGCCATCCTCGACCGCGGCCTGCCCTACGTCTCGGGACCCCAGTGGCTGCTGGAGAACATCCTGCAGGGCAAATGGGTGCTTGCCGTGGCCGGCACCCACGGCAAGACCACCACTACTTCCATGCTGGCGTGGATGCTGGAATACGGCCGTCTCGATCCCGGCTTCCTGGTGGGCGGCGTGCCGGAAAACTTTGGCGTCTCGGCGCGCCTCACGGACTCGCCCTTCTTCGTGGTGGAAGCGGACGAATACGATACGGCCTTCTTCGACAAGCGTTCCAAGTTCGTGCACTACCGGCCGCGCACGCTGATCATCAACAACGTGGAATTCGACCACGCCGACATCTTCCCCGACCTGGCGGCCATCGAGACCCAATTCCACCACTGCGTGCGCACCGTGCCCGGCACGGGCCTCATCGTCGCCAACGGTCGGGAGGACAGTGTGGCACGCATCCTCGCCCGGGGCTGCTGGACACCGGTGGAACGCTTCGGCATCGCCCAGGGGTGGGAGGCCCGCGAGGCGGAGGAAAGCAGCTTCGAGGTGCACTTCGCCGGTGAGCTGCAGGGACGCGTGCGCTGGGCGCTGCTGGGCGAGCACAACCGCCTGAATGCGCTGGCGGCCATCGCCGCCGCGCGCCACGCCGGCGTGCCGCCTGCGGTGGCCATCGAGGCGCTGTCGGGGTTCCGCAACGTCAAGCGCAGGCTGGAAGTGCGTGGCGTCGTGAATAGCGTCACCGTCTATGACGACTTCGCCCACCATCCCACCGCCATCGCCACCACCGTTGCAGGCCTGCGCCGCAAGGTGGGCAATGCCCGCATCCTCGCCGTGTTGGAGCCCCGTTCCAACACCATGAAGATGGGGGTGCTCAAGGACCGCCTGCCGGACAGCCTGCGCGAGGCCGACCACGTCTTCTGCTACGGCGCGAACCTGGGCTGGGATGCCGGCGCCGTGTTCGCCTCCATGGGCGAAAAGGCCGAAGTGCACGGGGATCTCGATACCCTGGTGGAGGCCATCGCCCGCACCGCCCGTCCCGGCGACCATGTGCTGATCATGAGCAACGGCAGCTTCGGCGGCCTGCACGACAAACTGCTGGCTCGCCTGTCGGCAGGCCCGGCCTGAGTGCTGCGCCAGGGACCTGGGGCGTCATCGGATCAGGGCCATCGCGGCTGAAGCCGCTCCCACAGCGCGGGAGGCGCGTGAGCGGCGCCCCACGGCCGGTCCCGGCCGCTGCCACGGGGCCTCCTGCCCGCGCCTGCAGGCTTTTGGACGCACCCGCCCACACCTTTCGCGCCGAAAAATCAGGGCGGCTCTTCAGGCGGCGACGCCGTATTTGCGCGCCACGTCCTGGGCGAGCCGGTTCACCCGCAGCAGCTTGGGGTGGTGGGGGTCGCGCGCCCGGGCGAGTTCCAGATAGTGGCGGGCACTTTCCATGAAGGTTTCGCTGTAACCCTGGCGGTCCATGAGCACGAGCAGGGCCTGGGCGGCGTTGAGCACGATCTGCAGGTTGTTGGGCAGTTTTTCCGCCGCCTCCGTGAGCAGCCGCACCGAACCTTCCAGGTCACCCTGCTGGGCGCGCCGCACGCCCTCGTTGTTGAGGTGGATGATGCTCTGCACGCTGCCCTCCACCAGCGTCGCGCCTTCTGCCGCCCGTCCCGCGTCGGCATAGACACGCTTGGCCTTTTCGATGAGTGCGGCACTGTCATGGTTGCTGCGCACCAGATGCTCGACGATGTCCCGTGCCTCCTGCTCGCGGCCGCCCCGCAGGCAGGCCTCGGCAAGCCCCAGCGCCGCGTCCTCGCCCGGCTGCGCCAGACCGCGCCGGTGCAGATCCAGAGCCGTTTCCAAAGCCTCATTGGCCGCCCCGGCGTCTCCCCTTTCCCTGTGGATGAGACTTTCCATGACGGCGGCGGCGAATTCGGTCTGGGGTGTGTCGTCGAAACGCCTGCGCAGATCGCGCGCCGTCGCCAGCGCCTCCGTCACCCTGCCGCGCTTGAGCTGCACGCGGGAGAGCCGGACGTAGTCCTCCGGCGCGCGGAAAAAGGACGTGCGGCCCCGTTCCACCACGGCGCTGAAGGCCCGTTCGGCCGTTTCCAGGTCATCGTTGCAGAGGGCGATCTCGCCCATCTGCTTCTGACGGTGGAGGGTATAGGGCGAGGCAGCCAGCGCCCGCGCGAGAACGGCCTGGGCCTGCCCGCTCTTGCCATTGGCCGCATAGACCGTCGCCAGCAGGTCGTGAGCCGCCATGTATTCCGGCGCCTCCTCCACCACCCTCACCAGCAGCGCCTCGGCCTCCTCGCTTTTGCCCTGCACGTGGAGCATCCGGGCCAGGCCCATGCGTGCCCAGGGAATGGCGCGCATGTCCAGCACCTGCTGATAGATTCCCTCGGCCTGCGCAAAATCGCCCTGGGTGACGTGCAGTTCCGCCAGCAGGCGCAGCAGGTCCACGGTGTACCGGCCGCCCGCCGCCACCGCCCGGCTGCAGACGCTGATGGCCTCGCCGATGCGTTGCGCCTCGATCAGTTCGTGGATGGGGGCGAAGGCCGCCTTTTTCTCGAACACCCGTTCCAGCCGCAGGCGCAGCGTCTCGGCGGTGAAGGGCTTGATGAGGTAGTCGTCCGGGGCGAGCTCCACCGCCGACACCACGCGCTCGTAGCCCCGTTCGGCGGTGATCATGACGAACACCGTCTGCAGCCCGATCAGCCTGCCGTGGCGCAGCTGCTCCAGCAGCTGCTGACCGTCCGAGCCCTCGCCCAGGAAGTAATCGCACAGGATCACGTCGTAGGTCCTGGTCTGCAGGCGGCGCACCACGTCGTTGGCACTGGCGGCCATCTCCGCGTACACCACGCCAAAGCTGCTCAGGATGATGCGCAGGGACGAACGCATCCCGGCCTGGCCGTCCACGATCAGGAAGCGCTTGACGGAAAAGTCGGTCATGCCGCTGTTAGCGGCGAAAGCCCGGGTTTATTTAGCTGTCGGTCGAATGTCTGGGCGTCTGCGGGTCAGCGCGGTCGCCTGGCCATGCAGGGACGTCGGGAAAGTGTGCCCTCAACCCCGGTAGCTTTGCGCGAGGCTCATGTAATGGCGGGCGGAATAGTCGAAGTAGGCAAGCTCCTCCGCAGTGAGCGGCCGCAGCGCCTTGGCGGGGCGTCCCAGGTAGAGATGGCCGGATTCCAGCACCTTGCCTTCCGGCACCAGACTGCCCGCGCCCAGCAGGACGCGTGGTTGGATCACTGCCTTGTCCATGACGATGGAACCCATGCCGATCAGGCATTCGTCGCCGATGGTGCAGCCGTGGAGGATCACGCTGTGGCCGACGGTCACCCGGGCACCGATGACCAGGGGCGCACCCTCCGGATCCCACTCGCTGCGGTGGGAGACGTGCAGCACGGCCAGGTCCTGGATGTTGCTGCCCGCGCCGATCCGGATGTAATTGACGTCGCCGCGGATGACCGCACCCGGCCAGACGGACACGTGCTCGCCCAGGGTGACCTCGCCGATGATCTGGGCGCTGGGATGGACATAGCAGCTGGAGGGAATCACGGGCGTGGCGCCGTGATGGGGGAGAATGTTCGGGGCCATGGCGGGAACCAATCGCAAACCGGGCGGACAGTATAATCGCCCGTTCCATTCCCGAGGAAGACAACCATGAACCCGTTACTGGATTTCTCCGGCCTGCCCCAGTTCGACAAGATCCGCCCGGAGCACGTGACCCCCGCGGTGGACACGCTCCTTGCGGAAAACCGCACGCTGGTGGAACGGCTGGTGGCGGATCCTGCGCCGCCCACCTGGGAGGGCTTCGTGCAACCGCTGGAGGATGGCAACGAACGCCTGTCCCGCGCCTGGGGCCAGGTGTCCCACCTCAACGCCGTGGTGAACACGCCCGAGCTGCGCGAGGCCTACAACGCCAACCTGCCCAGGATCACGGAATACTATGCGGAGCTGTCCCAGAACCTGGGCCTGTACCGGAAATTCAAGGCGCTGCGGGAAAGCCCCGAATACGACAGCCTGAGCCGGCCGCGCCGGAAGGTCATCGAAAATGAGCTGCGCGACTTCCGTCTCGGCGGCGCCGAGCTGCCGGCCGAACAGAAGGCGCGCTTCAAGGCCATCCAGGAAGAGCTGGCCTCGCTTTCGGCACGCTTCGAGGAAAACCTGCTCGATACCACCAATGCCTTCGCCCGCTACGTGGAAGACGAGGCGGAACTGGCCGGTCTGCCGGCGGACGTGCTGCAGGCGGCGCGGGAAGCCGCCGAGCGCGACGGGCGTTCCGGCTACAAGCTCACGCTGCATGCCCCCTCGTGGCTGCCTGTGATGCAATACGCGGACAATCGGGCGCTGCGCGAGGAGATGTACCGCGCCTATGTCACGCGCGCTTCGGAATTCGGTCCGCCCGAGTGGGACAACACCTCCCTCATCACGCGCATCCTGAAATTGCGCAAGGAAGCCGCGCGGCTTCTGGGCTTCGCCAATTACGCGGAACTGTCCCTGGCCACCAAGATGGCCCAGACGCCCCGGCAGGTGCTGGATTTCCTGCACGAGCTGGCCCGCCGCGCCAAGCCGTTTGCCGAGCGCGATCTGGCCGAGCTCAGCCGCTTCGCGCGGGAGCGCTTCGGCATGGAAAAACTGGAAGCCTGGGACATCGCCTACTACTCGGAGAAACTGCGCCAGGAAAAATACGGCTTCTCCGATGACGAGGTGAAGCAGTATTTCCCGGAGACCACGGTGCTGCCCGGCATGTTCCGGCTGGTGGAAACCCTCTACGGACTGAAGATCCACGAAACCCACGCGCCCGTTTGGCACCCGGACGTGCGCTTCTTCAACATCACCGACCACACCGGGCAGCTGGTCGGCCAGTTCTATCTCGACCTCTATGCACGCAACAACAAGCGTGGCGGTGCCTGGATGGACGATGCCATCACGCGCCGGCGCAAGGCTACCGGCATCCAGACGCCGGTGGCCTATCTCACCTGCAATTTCTCTGCGCCCGTGGGGGGCAGGCCGGCCCTGTTCACCCACGACGAGGTGATCACCCTGTTCCACGAGTTCGGCCACGGGCTGCATCACCTGCTCACCCGGGTGGAAGAGCTGGGCGTGTCCGGCATCAACGGCGTGGAGTGGGATGCCGTGGAACTGCCCTCCCAGTTCATGGAGAACTTCTGCTGGGAGTGGGAGGTGGTGGAGCCCATGACGCGGCACGTGGACACGGGGGAGCCCCTGCCGCGGACGCTGTTCGACAGGATGGTGGCGGCAAAGAATTTCCAGAGTGGCATGCAGACCGTGCGCCAGATCGAATTCGCCCTGTTCGACATGCATCTGCATTACGACTTCGACCCGGAAGGCATGCAGACGCCGCTTGCGCTGCTGGACGAAATCCGGCGCCAGGTGGCAGTGGTTTTCCCGCCCGCCTACAACCGCTTTCCCAACAACTTCTCCCACATCTTCGCGGGCGGTTATGCGGCGGGCTATTACAGCTACAAGTGGGCAGAGGTGCTCTCCGCCGACGCCTACAGCCTGTTCGAGGAAAACGGCGTGCTCAATCCCGAAGTGGGCCACCGCTTCTGGAGCGAGATCCTCGGCCAGGGGGGCTCCCGCAGCGCGCTGGAATCCTTCGTCGCCTTCCGCGGGCGCGAACCCACCATCGACGCGCTGCTGCGTCACTCCGGGATGGTGGAACCCGAGAACGCATGAACGCCTTCAACGTCCGGCTGGTTTGCTGGGAGGCGGCGGCGCCGGCGCTTGCCCGTGTGCGGCGCGCCGTGTTCATCGAGGAGCAGGGCGTGCCGGAAGCCTTGGAATGGGACGGCGGGGATGCGGCCGCTTTGCACGCGCTGGCCACTGCAGAGGGGGATGACGCCATCGGCACCGCGCGCCTTATCATCCACGGCACCGTCGCCCACATCGGGCGCATGGCGGTGCTGGCCCCCTGGCGCGGGCGCGGCGTGGGCAGCGCCATGCTGCGCCTGCTGCTCGAGGAAGCCCGCGCCAGGGGCGCCACCAGCGCCTTCCTCAACGCCCAGACCCGGGCCCTGCCCTTCTATGAACGCTTCGGCTTCCGGCGCGAAGGCGAAGAATTCCTGGACGCCGGCATACCCCACTACCGCATGACGCGACCCCTGCCCTAGCGGCAGCGGTTCAGTGGCTGCCGTGGCGGCGGGCCGGCAGCAGCGAGCCGACGATCATGCCGGCGAGACTGGCAAAGAACCCGAAAAACTGCGGCGGCAGCGGGAAACTCTCCGCCAGCCGAAGCTCCGCACCGATCCAGACGGTAAACCCCAGCACGATGGAAAGCAGCGCGCCCGCATTGTTGGCGCGTTTCCAGTAAACACCTGCCGCCAGGGGCACGAAGGCCACCGCCAGCGTCACCTTGTAGGCATTCTCCACCATGGTGTGGATGGGTGTCTCCGATTCCACCGACATCAGGGCATAGCCCATCACCAATACCGCGAAGGCCACCACCACCCCCTGGGTGACACGCAACAGGGCCTTCTGGCTCAGGCGGTGTGCCGGCATGAGCTCCTTGATGATGTTCTCGGAAATGGTCACCGCGGGCGCCAGCAGGGTCCCGGAGGCGGTGGACATGATCACGGACAGGAGCGCTCCGTAGAACACCACCTGGGCAACCAGCGGCAGGTGGTCTCTGACGAAGGTGGGCAGAAGCTTCTGCACGTCGGTTTCCAGCAATGTCGAGACGGCGGCCGGGTCCACCAGGGACGCGGCATAGGTGAGATAAATGGGCACCGCGGCGAACAGGAGATAGAGCGCGCCGCCGATCACCGTGCCCCATACCGCGACGAATTCATTGCGGGAGGAATTGGCGCGCTGGAACACGTCCTGCTGGGGCACCGAGCCCAGCCCCATGGTCAGCAGGCCGGCGACAAAGGTGATCACAGCGCCCCACTCCGGGGGCGGCCAGAACTGGAACTTGCCCGCCGCCGCCGCGTGTTCCACCACGGGCATGACGCCGCCCACCTGGGGCATGTCGGCCACCAGGTGGGCGATCCAGAGCAGGCCGATCACGATCACCGTCATCTGCACGAAGGTGGTGAGCGCCACCGACCACATGCCACCGAACAGAGTATAGAGGGCCACCACGGTGCCGCCAATCAGAATGCCCTGGGCCTGGGTGATGCTGCCGTCCGAGAGCACGTTGAACACCAGGCCCAGGGCCACCACCTGGGCCGAGACCCAGCCCAGGTAGGAGGCGGCAATGGCCAGGGCCATCACGATCTCCACGGGGCGGCTGTAGCGCTTGCGGAAGAAGTCCCCCAGGGTGATCAGCTTCATCCGGTACAGGGGCCGGGCGAACAGCAGCCCGAACAGGATCAGGGCCAGGGAGGCGCCGAAGGGATCGGAAATCGTACCCCCCAGGTTTTCCTTCATGAAGGTGGCGGGAATGCCCAGCACCGTCTCCGCCCCGAACCAGGTGGCGAACACCATGGCCACCACGATGATCATGGGCAGGGACTGCCCGGCGGTGATGTAATCCCGGGCATTGTGCACCTTGGTGGCAGCGTAGATGCCAATGCCGATGGAGAGCACCAGGTAGAGAACGACGAAACCGATGAGCATGACGTGTTTTCCTTTTTGCGCGGTGGCCGGGCGCGCGGCGGATTATAGCCCGGGCAGACGCCCGGGCCGACCCGTGTCAGCCGGCCACCAGCGGCCAGAGGGCCAAGAGCAGCAAGGCGGCCAGCAGCCCGGCGATCACGGCCAGCCAGCGGTTGCGTCGCCTCTCTTCCGCCAGCAGCAGCGCGAAACCCTGCTGCAGTGCGGGCAGGGGATCGCGCGTCAGGGCCTCGTTTAGCCTGCGCGGCAGGGCCGGCAGCAGCGCCGCCCAGCGGGGGGCCTCCGCCCTCAGGTGGCGCACCAGGGCGCGCCAGCCCACCTGTTCGCTCATCCAGCGCTCCAGGAAGGGCTTGGCCGTGGTCCACAGGTCGAGATCCGGATCGAGCTGACGCCCCAGCCCCTCCACGTTGAGCAGCGTCTTCTGCAGCATCACCAGCTGGGGCTGGATCTCCATGTTGAAGCGGCGGGAGATCTGGAACAGGCGCAGCAGGAAGCGGCCGAAGGAAATCTCCTTGATGGGACGGTCGAACACCGGCTCGCACACGGAACGTATGGCTGCCTCGAACTGGTCCTCGCGTGTCTCTGGCGGCACCCAGCCGGCTTCCAGGTGGGCGCGCGCCACCTGTTTGTAGTCGCGGTTGAAAAAGGCGAGGAAGTTCTGGGCGAGGTAGTGCTTGTCGCGCTCGTTGAGCGTGCCCATGATGCCGAAATCCACGCCGATGTAGCGTCCGTCCGGCGCGACGAAGATGTTGCCCGGATGCATGTCGGCATGGAAGAAACCGTCGCGGAACACCTGGGTGAAGAAGATTTCCACGCCCCGGCGCGCCAGGGCCGGAATGTCGATGCCCGCCTCCCGCATGCGTTCCACGTGGGACACCGGGATGCCATGGATGCGTTCCATGACCATCACTTCGCTGTGGCACCAGTCCCAGAACACCTCGGGCACGATGAGCAGGCGCTGGTCCTGGAAATTGCGCCGCAGCTGGCTGGCGTTGGCGGCCTCGCGCAGGAGATCCAGCTCCTCGTCCAGGTGGTGGGCGAATTCCGCCACCACCTCGCGGGGACGCAGCCGCTTGCCGTCCGCGAACAGCACCTCGACCAGGCCGGCAGCGGTGTCGAGCAGGGCGAGATCCCTCTCGATCACGCGCCGGATGCCCGGGCGCAGGATCTTCACCGCCACCTCGCGGCCGTCCGGCAGCAGGGCGAAGTGCACCTGGGCCACCGAGGCGGAGGCCACGGGCAGCAGATCGAATTCGCGGAACACCTGGTCGTGGGGGCGGCCATAGACGCGCTCGATCACCGCCGCCACCTGCTCCGGCGGGAAGGGCGGCACCTGGTCCTGGAGTTTGGCCAGTTCGTCGGCGATGTCGTCCGGCAGCAGGTCGCGCCGGGTGGACAGCACCTGGCCGAACTTCACGAAGATCGGGCCCAGATCCTCCAGGGCGCGCCGCAGACGCACGGCACGGGGCGCCGCCAGCCGGCGCCAGAACAGGGCGGCGCGCACCAGGCCACGCAGCCAGGCAAGCCGGGCGTGGGCCAGGAAGAATTCGTCCAGTCCGTAGCGGACCGCGATGTGCAGGATGTAGATGAGGCGCAGCAGGTGCATCAGCCACGCCCGCCGAGCCGGGCGATGCGGGCCTCGAGACGCTCCACGGCGGCGGCGAGCTCGGCTGCCTCCGCGGCGAAACGTTCCAGGTCCGCGCGCTTGGCCAGCAGGGGCCGTTCCTCGGTGAGGAATTCCACCAGCGCGCCGGCCAGGCTCTGCGCGGACTGCATGCGCCAGCCCCAGAAGGCACGGCCGAAGGCCGCCAGGCGATGGCCGAGCACGTCACCGAACAGGCGCGAGAGATCTTCCTCCGCCTCCCATTCCAGTCCCATCAACACCTCGGTCACCGCCTCGCCGAAGGCGTGATGGCCGTGAATGCGGATGAGACTGCGGTCCCGGGGCCGGACCAGCAGGAACCGCAGCAGGGCATCCGGCGTGGCACTCAACACGGCGTCCGGCGCCTGCCCACGGGGATCGGTCACACTGCCGTCCTCTGCGATGGTGAAGGCGAGGCGGGGCAGCGGAAAGCCATCCAGGGCGAAGGCCATGCCGGCAAAGGCCGCCAGGCGCTCGCGCGCGCCGGGATTCTGGGCCAGCACATGATTGAGCGCGGAGACGGCGAGTTGCATGGACGGATCTTGGCTTAGCGATGCGCCGGGACGCGCCGTTTTGCCCGGCCCACGCGCTGCCAGTAGTCGTCGGCGGGCTTCACAGCTTATACCCCTTGTGCAGCGCCACCACGCCGCCGGTGAGATTGAAATACTCGACCCGTTCGAGTCCGGCCTCCTCCATCATGTGCTTGAGGGTCTCCTGGTCGGGATGGACCCGGATGGACTCGGCCAGATAGCGGTAGCTCGCCTCGTCCCGGGCCACCAGGCGGCCCATGAGAGGCAGCACCTTGAAGGAATACAGGTCATAGAGGGGGGCCAGCGGCTTGTACACGCGGGAAAACTCCAGCACCAGAAGGCGCCCGCCGGGCCGCAGCACGCGGCGCATCTCCCTGAGGGCGATTTCCTTGTGGGTCATGTTGCGCAGCCCGAAGGCCACCGTCACCACGTCGAAATGGCCGTCCGGAAAGGGCAGCTTCTCGGCGTCGCATTGCACCGCCCAGGGCACAAGCCCCTGGTCCAGCATCCGGTCGCGCCCCACCGTGAGCATGGAGTTGTTGATGTCCGTGAGCCACACCTCGCCGGTGGCGCCCACCCGTTTGGCGAAGGCGATGGCGAGATCACCCGTGCCGCCGGCGATGTCCAGCACACGCTCGCCGGGCCGCACCCGCGCCTGTTCGATGGTAAAGGCCTTCCACAGGCGGTGCAGCCCCGCGGACATGAGGTCGTTCATCAGGTCGTAGCGCCGGGCGACCGAGTGGAACACCTGCGCCACCCGGCGCGCCTTTTCCGACTCCTCGACCTTGGTGAAGCCGAAATGGGTCTCGGCCATGATGGCTTACTTGGACTTGGGACGGATGGGGATGGGCGATTCCGCCGTGGGCTCGCGGCTCGCGCCGGCTGCGGCGAGACGGTCCAGATAGCGCTGCCACAGTTCGGCCTGGTTCTTGCCCAGGTCGTAAAGATAACTCCAGGAATAGATCCCGGAATCGTGACCGTCGGAGAAAACGAGATTGATGGCGTAGGTGCCCACGGGTTCGATGGCGGTGATTTCCACGTTCTTCTTGCCCACCTGGAGCACCTCCTGGCCGGGCCCGTGGCCGCGCACCTCGGCGGACGGCGAGTACACGCGCAGGAACTCGCAGGGCAGCTCGAAGCGGCTGCCGTCGGAGAAGGCAATCTCCAGGATGCGTGACTTCTGGTGCAGCTTGATTTCGGTGGGCTGCGGGGTCTCCTGTGTGCTCATGCCGACTTCCTCGCTTCAAAAGGGAGATGATACCCGAGGGGGCATGACGCTGAAAACGGCGACGCCGGCCGGGGTTTTCAGGCCCCGCGCAGGGTGTCAACCGGCGGGGGCCGGCGGCGCGGCTTGGGCAAGTGCTCTGTGGAAGCCCCCCGTGGCAGCGGCTTCAGCCGCGATCACCCGCCGCCGCACCCATCCCGCCCGCCGCCGAAGCGCCTTCCACAAAGGCACTGCCTCGATACAGCGCAGGGCAGGGGGGCGAGCCCTCACAGCCCCAGATCCTTCCACAGGCTGTCGATGCGGGCCACCACGGCGGGATCACGGGTGATGGGCGTGCCCCACTCGCGGCTCGTTTCGCCCTTCCACTTGTGGGTGGCGTCGATTCCCATCTTGCTGCCCAGACCGGACACCGGACTGGCGAAATCCAGGTAGTCGATGGGTGTGTTCTCCACGATGAGGGTATCGCGCGCCGCGTCCACGCGGGTGGTGAGGGCCCAGATCACCTCCTTCCAGTCGCGGATGTCGATGTCGTCGTCCACCACGATCACGAACTTGGTGTACATGAACTGGCGCAGGAAACTCCACACGCCGAACATCACGCGCTTGGCGTGGCCCGGATACTGCTTCTTCATGCTCACCAGGGCAAGCCGGTAGCTGCAGCCTTCGGGCGGCAGATAGAAATCCGTGATTTCCGGGAACTGCTTCTGCAGCAGGGGCACGAACACCTCGTTGAGGGCCACCCCCAGCATGGCGGGTTCGTCCGGGGGCTTGCCGGTGTAGGTGCTGTGATAGATGGGATCGCGCCGCATGGTCATGTGGGTGACGGTGAACACCGGGAAGGTTTCGCGCTCGTTGTAGTAGCCGGTGTGGTCGCCGAAGGGGCCCTCCAGTGCGGTCTCGTCGGGATCGATGTAGCCTTCCAGCACGATCTCGGCGCCCGCCGGCACCTGCAGGTCGCAGCTGACACAACGCACCACCTCGGTCTTCGCACCACGCAGAAGGCCGGCGAACTGGTATTCGGACAGGGTGTCCGGCACCGGGGTCACGGCACCGAGGAGGGTGGCCGGGTCCGCGCCCAGGGCCACTGCCACGGGAAAGCGTTCTCCCGGATGGGCGGCGACGAAATCCCGGAAGTCCAGCGCACCGCCGCGATGGGCCAGCCAGCGCATGATGAGCTTGTTGCGCCCCAAAAGCTGCTGGCGATAGATGCCCAGGTTCTGGCGCGGCTTGTAGGGACCGCGGGTGACGGTGAGACCCCAGGTGATGAGGGGCGCCACGTCGCCGGGCCAGCAGGTCTGGATGGGCAGGCGGGTGAGATCCACCTCGTTTCCCTCCCAGACGATTTCCTGGCAGGGAGCGCGCGTCACCTCTCTGGGCGCCATGTGCAGCACCTGTTTGAACAGGGGCAGCTTGTCCCAGGCATCCCGGAGCCCGCGCGGAGGCTCCGGCTCCTTGAGGAAGGCGAGCAGCCGGCCCACTTCGCGCAGCGCGGCCACGTCTTCCTGGCCCATGCCCAGGGCCACGCGCCGGGTGGTGCCGAACAGGTTGCCCAGCACGGGCATGGCATGCCCCTTGGGTTTCTCGAACAGCAATGCCGGACCGCCGGCACGCAGCACACGGTCGCAGACTTCGGTGATTTCCAGATAGGGGTCGATCTCGATGCGGATGCGTCTGAGTTCGTCGCGGGCTTCCAGTTGCGCGATGAAGTCGCGCAGGTCGGCATATTTCATGGGGCGTTCCTCCGGCAGGCCACGATCATACGCGAAGGGACGGACAGCAGCGAAGCGTCGGGTTGCGTCCGCTCACCCGGCCTTCTATCATTGCCCCGGTTCCCCGCCCCTGCGCATCGTCGCGCCAATCCCCAGCCCAGACTGACAGGTAAAGAAAGGAGACAGCCATGCAGCAAGAGCTCGACATTTTTCTGGCATCCTTCAACGCGGTGATCCGCCAGGTGGCCGATTTCCTGCCCAAGCTGTTGGTGGCCCTGGTGCTGCTGTTCGTGGGCTGGCTGGTGGCGAAGCTGGCGCGCAGTGCAGTGCGCCGTCTGCTCGCGCTCGCGCACTTCGATGCCCTGGCGGAGAAGACCGGCATCGAGGAATTCCTCAAGCACGGCGAAATGCAGGTCACCCTGTCCGGCATCATCGCCGAGGTCAGCTACTGGCTGGTGCTGTTCATCGTGCTGGTCACCGTGTCCAGCAGTCTCGGCCTCACCGCCGTGGCGGAGCTGTTCAACCGCGTGGTGCTGTATTTGCCCAACATCGTGGTGGCGGTGCTGATTATCATCTTCGGCACCCTGCTGGCACGCTTCATCAACCGCCTGGTGTTCGCCTGGCTGCGCAATCTCGGCGTGGAGGGGGCCCTCACCATCAGCACCATCGCGGAATATGCGGTGCAGATCTTCGCCGTGTTCGTGGCGCTGGAGCAGCTCGCCATCGCCACCCACCTGCTCACCACGGCCTTCGCCATCCTGTTCGGCGCGGCCTGCCTTGCCCTGGCCCTGGCCTTTGGTTTGGGTGGGCGCGACTGGGCGGCAGGCGTGATCCAGAAATGGGCCTCGCGCGACAAGAAATCCTGAACGCCCGTGGCCCTGTGCTCACTCCTGGTACAGGTAGAGCACGTAGCTGTTGAGCAGGTAGGCCAGGAAGAGAAAGATGCTGGCCCAGCCCATGCGCCGGTACAGCCGGCCCTCGTCGCGGTAGAACAGCCCCACCACCGTGGCCCCCGTCATGGCAATGGCGGAGAAGGCCGAGACCGCATGCACCGGCGCCACCTGGGCAAGCAGCGAACCCTCCAGATAGGCAAGGTCGTCCACTGCGATCAGGGTGAGGTTGAACAGGTTGCTGCCGAACAGGTTGCCGATGGCCATGTCGAGCGCACCCAGCCTGAGCGCGGCGAGGGTCACCACCAGCTCCGGCGTGGTGGTCACCAGCGCGACGAAAATGGTGCCCACGAAGCTGCGTTGCCAGCCCATGGCCGCAGCCAGTTCTTCTGCCACGAAGGGCAGCCACAGCGCCGCGAGCACCACCACGCCTGCGAAGGCGGCATAGCGCGCCACCGCCTGACGCAGGGTGATGTCCGGATAGCGGGCGGCCCGCTCCGCCACATAGGCATCCTGCTGCGCGGTTTCGTAGAGATAGAGCACCCGCATGGCGACCAGGTAGAGAACGAGGATGACCGGGGTGTAGAGCCCCACATGTCCAAGCTGCGGTGCAATGCCCGTGGGTGCCACCAGCAGGTTGAAGCCCACCACCGCCAGCATCACCAGGGAAAAACCGGCCGCGAGAATGTGGCCGTGGCTGGCGCGGGTGTAAACCGAGGCCTCCCGGTGCAAAAAGTCCAGCAGGAAAATCATCGCCAGATTCATCACGCACGCCCCCAGCACGTTACCCACCGCGATGTTGGGTACATTGGCCACCGTCACCGACGACACCCCGGTGACCAGTTCCGGCAGGGAGGTGACGGTGGCCATGAGCACGAGGCCAATCCAGCTGCCGCCCAGACCGGTCTTTTCGGCGATCACATCCCCATAGCGGGAGAGCCGCGAGCCGGCCACGCCGATGATCAGAAGACAGAGGAAAAGCTTGCCCCAGATCAGGGTGGGGTCTGCCACGGTCGTTCCTTAGTTATTTGCTCGAGCAGCCGGCGCACCGGCGCCGGCAGCGCGGCGCCCTTCAGTTCTTCCAGGGGCAGCCACAGCCGGCCGGCCTCGGCCACCCCCCGCGCCGCCTGCACCTGGACCAGGCGCGGCCACATGCGCAGGCGGAAATGGGTAAAGTCGTGCACCAGCGGCGGCAGTGTCTGGCAACGCAAGGGGTGATAGCCCAGACGTCGCGCCTGCGTGAAACCATCCTCCTCCAGGGTCGTTTCGGGCAGACTCCACAGCCCACCCCACACACCCGTCGGGGGCCGTTTTTCCAGCAGCACTTCATCGCCGGCCAAAAGCACCAGGAGGGCCGTGGCCCGCTCGGGCAAAGGCCTGCGCGGACGGGGGCTCGGCAGTTCACCGGTGCGGCCGGCGCGGTGGGCCACGCAATCTTCCTGCACCGGGCAGCGGTCACAGGCGGGCCGGCTGCGGGTGCAGACCGTCGCCCCCAGATCCATGAGACCCTGGGTGTAGGTTTCCACTTCCTGCCCGGGCAGCCGGTCTTCCGCGATCCGCCACAGTCGGGCTTGCACCTGCCTGTCACCGGGCCAGCCCGCCACCCCGGCATGGCGCGCCAGCACCCGCTTGACGTTGCCGTCCAGAATGGCCGCGCGCTGGCCGAAGGCAAACACCGCCACCGCGGCCGCGGTGGAGCGCCCCATGCCGGGCAGCGCGGCGAGCGCGGAAGAATCGGAGGGAAACCGTCCCCCGTAGGCATCGACGATGACGCGCGCAGCCTTGTGCAGGTTGCGCGCGCGGGCGTAGTAGCCGAGCCCGCTCCATTGGGCGAGCACCTCGTCTTCCGCCGCGGCGGCCAGCGTGGCCACATCCGGAAAGCGCAGCATGAAGCGCTGGTAATAGGGGATCACCGTGGCCACCTGGGTCTGCTGCAGCATGATCTCCGAGACCCAGATGCGGTAGGGGTCGCGCGTGCCCTGCCAGGGCAGATCGTGGCGGCCGTGGCTGCGCTGCCAGGCGATGAGGCGGGCAGCGAAATCCGGTCCGGGCATCCTCAACGTCCGAACAGACCCTTGAGCAACTCCTCGCGGGCCTTTTCCTTGATTGCCTGGGTTTTCTCCTCGACCCTGGCCTTGGCCGATTCGGTGACCAGGGCGCGCGGATCCACGCTGTACTTGAGCGCATCGAAGGGGCCACTGGCCCGCAACGGGATCGTCACGCCCTTGAGCTGCGCGAGTTCCCGCCCTCCCTGGCCTTCCAGGGTGCCCACCACGGCCACCCTGGCCAGATAGTCCAGCGTGCCGGCGCCGATGTCGATGTCGCCGCCGCCGGCCACCCGCAGCAGGGGCGATTTGAGCACGAGATCGTCGTTGTGGGCGACCCCCTTGCGGATGCGGAAACTGGCATGCAGTTCGGAGAAGTCGGTCTGCTCCGTGGCAGCCGCGCTCTGGGTCTGCAGCCCGCCGGTGAGGGCCGATTGCGCCCGGCGCAGCATGGCGGCGATGTTGACACCCTTGATGGCACCGTCGGTCAAATTCACGGCGGCCGTGCCGTCCAGGGCCCTTTTCATGGCACTCACCGTGGCACCCTCGGTGGTGACGTCCAGCGTGACGCTGCCGCGTCCCTCCAGCACATCCTTCTCGGCCAGGTCCCGCAACAGGGGACCGATGCGGATGCCGGACAGGTTTTGGCGCAGGCTCACACGGGGGCTGGCGCTGGTGGTGGCCGAAGCCGACCCCTGCAGCATCCCTTCGTACAGATTCGCGGAGATCGGATCGACGACGATGCGGCCGTCACCGGCACGCAGCTCGAGGCGCAGGTTGCGGGTCTTCACCCTGGCCATCTTCAGCTCACCGACGCGAAGGCTGCCCCTGGCATTCAGGGTCTTGAGCGCGGACAGGTCGATGGGACGCTCCGCTTCCGGCTGCGCACCCTTGGGTTTCGGGGGCAGGTAGCGGTCCAGATCCAGCCGGTCGATGGCGATGTCGAAGGCGAGCTGCAGGGGTTCGAAGGACGTGGCTTCCAGCTTCGCCTGCAGGGTGCTGTCGTCCAGCCGGGTGACGAGCTCGGCCCCCGCGGATTTTTTCGCCAGGTCTGCGCGTGCCCGGCCGCCGAGGCTCAACTTGAGCCCGCCCCGGGCGAGCCCCGGATGGGCGAGCTCCAGGGTGCCGGCGAGTTTCCCCAGCTCGAGGGTACGCGTCTCCAGGCTGCCCGCCAGGGGACTCGCAAGCCGCGCCTTGATGGTGCGCTCCCCCTGCCTGCCCTCGATGTCGAGGCTTGCCTGACTGACCTGGAAGCGACGGGTGCTGCCGGTCAGGTCCGGCAGCACCAGGGCCGCCGTCAACAGGCCCCCGGGCTGCTCGACTTTCGCCTGGAGGCTGAGCCGGCCGGCTTCGGCCTTGTCCTGGGCGAGCAGCAGCCGGGGGGCATCGAGGGCGATATCGAGCCGGTCGGGGCCGCGCGTGCCCTTGAGGCTGAGCGTGACGTCCTTGAGGAGGATCGACTGGGCGCTCCCGGCCGCCGGCAGCCGAAAGTCCCCATTGCCGCACAGGGAGAGATCGAGCCCGCTCAAACCGGCGGCGTCGCCGGTCACCTTAAGGTCCAGCTTGTCGAGGGCGTAATGCCTGTCCGCCAGGGCAAACAGCAGCCCGCTTTTGATGTCCACCCGGGCGGCGACCGCCGGCTCGCTCGCCGCCAGCCTGAAGTGCGCCTCGATGTCGGTAGGGGTGTTGTCGCGAATGCGCCCGGTTTCCAGGTCGAAGTCGCTCACCGTCAGTTTGCGGTTTGCCATGCGGTCGTCAAAGCTCAGCGCACTGCGGCTCACCCGCACCCCCGCGATGTCGAACCTCACCTGCCGGGATTCCTCCTGCGAAAGGAGGTCATCGAAATTGGTGGAACCGTCCGCGTTGCGCACCAGCTGGGCGCGCGCGCCCTCGACCACGATCCTGTCCACCACCAGTTCCCTCCTGAGCAGCGGCAGCCACGCGACATAGAGCCGTAGGCTGTCCACGGCCGCGAACTCGTCCGTCCCCCTGTGCTCGGACAGACGGGTTTTGCCGAGATCGATGCCCAGTTTGGGGAAAAGCTTGAGTGTGATGTCGCCCTCGATAGTCAGGGTGCGCTGCTTCTTTTCCTGCACCAGCTTCACGATCTCGGGCTTGAAGGCGTTGGGGTCCACCGTGAAGGCGATCACCGCAAGCGCCATCAGAAACAGCGCAACCAGACCGCCGACGGAGATCAGCAGGTATTTGAGGGCCTTGGGCACGGACGGCAGCTCCTGCGCGGTGGGATGGGACCTGTCATTGTAGCGTCGCCGGGACTGGGGGGACGACCCGCCCCGTGGCTTCTCACCCACCGCCCGCTCCAAATTCAAAGGGCCCCGTGCGGGGCGCAAACCACCCAGCCAACGAACCCGAAGAGGTCGGGTGATGGGAATGTGGCCGGCTCGCCTCAGGGCGATCCGGCCATCCCTCACCGCCTCCGGCGGTTCGGGACCGCCCTCCGGGCGTCCAAGCCGAGCAGTGCTCGGCTTGTCGAACCCGGTGGCTTCTCACCCACCGCCCACTCCAAATTCAAAGGGCCCCGTGCGGGGCCCTTTGAATTTGGAGCGGGTGATGGGAATCGAACCCACGTTAAGAGCTTGGGAAGCTCCCGTTCTACCATTGAACTACACCCGCCTGGTAAAAACGTTTGACCTGACCGGCCGCGCTCGAGGCGCGTACCCGGCTGTGGTAGAATCGGGCGCTTATCATACTGGGTTTCGAGGCGTTGTTGAAGGTGATCGAGCTCTGGGTCAACGGCCAGGCACAACGGGTGCCGCCCCATACCACGGTGGCGGGGCTGATCGAGAGCATGAACCTCGCCGGCAAGCGCCTGGCAGTGGAACGCAACGGGGAAATCGTCCCCCGGAGCCGCCACGCAGAGGTGGAACTCCAGCCGGGCGACCGGCTCGAAATCGTCGTCGCCGTGGGCGGCGGCTGAACCGCAGACGCAGCCCCGGCTGCCGCTTTCTCCATTCCCACCTGGAACACACCATGGACAATCTGGTCATCGCCGGCAGGAGCTATCGCTCACGCCTTCTGGTCGGCACCGGCAAATACCGGGACTTCGACGAGACCCGCCGGGCGGTGGAAGCCAGTGGCGCGGAAATCGTCACGGTGGCCATCCGCCGCACCAACATCGGCCAGGACGCGAGCCAGCCCTCGCTGCTGGACGTGCTGCCCCCGGACCGGTACACCTACCTGCCCAACACCGCCGGCTGCTACACGGCGGAGGAAGCCATCCGCACCCTGCGCCTGGCGCGGGAGCTCCTGGACGGCCACGATCTGGTCAAGCTGGAGGTGCTGGGCGACCCCCAGACCCTCTACCCCAACGTGGTGGAAACCCTGCGTGCAGCGGAAATCCTGGTGAAGGAAGGCTTCAAGGTGATGGTCTACACCTCGGACGATCCCATTGTCGCCAAGCGGCTGGAGGACATCGGCTGCGTGGCCATCATGCCTCTGGCTTCCCTCATCGGCTCCGGCATGGGCATTCTCAATCCCTGGAACCTGCAGATCATCATCGACCGCATTTCGGTGCCGGTGATCGTGGACGCAGGGGTGGGCACGGCCTCGGATGCCGCCATCGCCATGGAGCTGGGTTGCGACGCGGTGCTCATGAACACCGCCATCGCCGCAGCCAGGGATCCGGTGCGCATGGCTTCCGCCATGAAGAAGGCGGTGGAGGCCGGACGGGAGGCCTATCTCGCCGGCCGCATGCCCAAGAAGATCTACAGCGCAAGCCCCAGCTCGCCCACCACCGGCATCATCGGCAGCAACGGCTGAACGACGCAACGCAGGCCGCGCCCGGGCCTCACCTGATGTCGAGAAACCGGGCCAGCTCGTCGTAATCCGAGAGCTTGGCCGGCTCGAAATGGGTGTAGCCGTTGAACTTGAAATATTCCGAGGCCTCCGGATCCTCGTGGGCCTTGAGCAGGGCCTGGACCACGGTTTGCGTCTGGGGGAAATCCTTGCGCACGGCGAAGGTCAGGTGGGGCATGCCCTTGCCCTGCAGGACCATCACCAGGTTGTAGCCCCGGTTGGTCCAGACGTTGAACAGGGGGCTGGCCGCCACCCCCACGTCGATGAGCCGGTACTGGAGGGCGTTGAGGACGGCCGTGGCATCGCTGTAGAAGGTGACGCTCTGGAAGTACTTGGCCGGATCGATGCCCATGGTTTTGAGCTCCGCCAGGGCGAGCTGGGTGATCATGGCGTCCTTCTCGTAGAAGCCGATGCGCTTGCCCTTCATGTCCTCGGGGAAGGCGATGCCGCTGTCGGCCAGGGCCATGAAGGCGGCGGAAAGCAGCCCCGGGATCTTGACCACTGGCTCATAGCCCGCCAGCCGGTTGGCCTTGACGATCATGGACGGCGGCGCGTACATGAAGTCGTAGCGCCGCGCCTGGGCCTGCTTCATGTATTCGTCGTAGGTTTTCACCGCCTCCACCCGCACCGGCTTCTTGAGCTGCCGCGCCAGGTAGTTGGCCAGGCCCTGATATTCCCGCACCACGATGATGGGGCTGCGCACGTAGTCCTGCACGCCGAGGATGTAGTAGTCCGCCGCCCGTCCGGGCAGGCTCACGAGTAGCAGGATGATGCCGATCAAACCAGTGCCGAGTTTCATGCTTGTCTCCTTGTCGTTGTGGATGTTGTCCCCTGGGGGCCGGGCCATTACAAGCCGGCATCCTTCCTCCGTCAAGCCAGGCCCGTCGAGGGTCCGCGCTCCGGCCGGAATCTGCCGGGCCTAGGCCTTCATGAATTCCTCCGCCTGGGGCAGCCAGCGGGCCAGGTGCCGTTCCACGACCTCCGGGTATTGCGCCAGGAGCCGCGGCGCCAGATTTCGCGCCACCTCCAGCAGGGCCGAGTCGGCGGTCGGGTCGGCGATTCTCAGCATGGGCACGCCGCTCTGGCGGGCACCGAGGAACTCTCCCGGCCCCCGCAGGGCGAGATCCTGCCGGGCGATTTCGAAACCATCGGCAGATTCGTAGATGATCTTTAGCCTCGCCCGCGCGGTTTCCGACAGGGGCCGCTGGTAGAGCAGGATGCAGACGCTGGCGGCCGCCCCCCGTCCCACCCGGCCGCGCAGCTGGTGCAGCTGTGCCAGCCCCATGCGCTCGGCGTGCTCGATCACCATCAGGGAAGCATTGGGGACATCCACTCCCACCTCGATCACGGTGGTGGCTACCAGGAGCTGGATGGTCCCGGCCTTGAAGGCGTCCATGACCTCCGCCTTCTCCCGCGCCCCCATGCGGCCATGCACCAGACCCACGCGAAGCTCGGGGAAGGTGGCGGACAGGTTCGCGTAGGTTGCCTCGGCGGCCTTCAGCTGCAGCTTTTCCGACTCCTCCACCAGGGGGCAGACCCAGTAGGCCTGGCGTCCCTCCCGGCAGGCGGCGCGGATGCGGGCGATCACCTCGTCGCGGCGGGACTCGTCCACCAGCTTGGTCACCACGGGGGTGCGCCCCGGAGGCAGCTCGTCGATCACGGAAACGTCGAGATCGGCGTAGTAGCTCATGGCCAGGGTGCGCGGGATGGGGGTGGCGCTCATCATGAGCTGGTGGGGGTTCACGCCCTTGTTGTGCAGGGCGAGCCGCTGGGCAACCCCGAACCGGTGCTGTTCGTCCACCACCGCGAGCCCCAGGCGCGCGAACTCCACCTCCTCCTGGAACAGGGCATGGGTGCCCACCGCCAGGGGGGCGGCGCCCGCGGCGATGAGCCGCAGCATGTCCGCCCGCTCCCGTTTCGGCACGCTGGAGGACAGCCACGCCACCCGCACGCCCAGGGGTTCGAACCAGTCGGCCAGCTTGCGGTAGTGCTGCTCGGCGAGGATCTCGGTGGGCGCCATCACCGCCGCCTGCCAGCCGCTGTCCATGGCCTGGGCACAGGCGAGCGCGGCCACCACGGTCTTGCCGCTGCCCACGTCCCCCTGCAGCAACCGGTGCATCGGATGGGGCTGGGCAAGATCCCGCGCGATCTCGGCCACCACCCGCTCCTGGGCGGCGGTGAGCCGGAAGGGCAGCCGGGCGCGCAGGCGAGCGGTCAGCTCTCCCTGCCGGTCCAGCACCGGGGCACCCCGCTGGCGTCGGCGCTGGTGATGGCGGCGCAAGGAGAGCTGCTGGGCGAGGAGCTCGTCGAACTTGAGCCGCTGCCAGGCGGGATGGTCGCGTCCCTCCAGCTGCGCCAGGGACGCATCGGGCGGTGGCTGGTGCAGATAGCGCACGGCGGTGCCGAATTCCGGCAGGCCCAGTTCCGCCCGCAGGACCTCGGGCAGGGTATCGCTGAGATCGGCGCGCGCCAGCGCTTTGGTCACCAGGCTGCGCAGGGCCGGCTGGGACAAGCCGGCGGTGGTGGGATAGACCGGCGTGAGGCTGTCCTTGAGCGGCGCACTCTCCTTCACCACCCGAAACTGGGGATGCACCATTTCCGGGCCGAGGAAACCCTGGCGTATCTCCCCCAGCAGGCGCACACGCGCCCCCTCCTCGAGGGCCTTCACCTGGTTGGGGTAGAAATGCAAAAGGCGCAGGTAGAGGCTGCCGCTGGCATCCTCGATCAGGCACACGAGCTGACGGCGCGGCCGGAACCGCACCTCGGCCTTGACCACCACCCCTTCCACCTGCACGGTGCGGCCGAGGGGCGCCTCGCGGATGGGATAGAGGTGGGTCTCGTCCACATAGCGCAGGGGCAGGTGCAGCACCAGATCGAAGTCGCGCCGGATGCCAAGCTTTTTCAGCTTCTCGCGCAGCGCCTGCGGCGCGCCGGCGATGATCCCTTCCGGCGCGCCCGGTTCCGGCGGCGCCCCGCGCTTCACCCGCCCAACCTCAGGCGCCGATGACCATGACCGCGTCCGCCTCCACCAGCGCGCCCCGGGGCAGGGAAGCCACCCCCACCGCCGCACGCGCCGGATAGGGCTCGCGGAAATACTGGGCCATGATCTCGTTCACCCGGGCAAAGTGGCCGAGGTCGGTCAGGAAGACATTGAGCTTCACCACGTCGGCGAGGCTGCCCCCCGCCGCCTGGGCCACCGCCTGCAGGTTGCGGAACACCTGGTGGATCTGGTTTTCGATGCCCTCCACCAGCGTCATGCTGGCCGGATCCAGCCCGATCTGGCCGGAGAGATAGACGGTGCTGCCCGCACGCACCGCCTGGGAGTAGGTGCCGATGGCCTGGGGCGCCTGATCCGTCCTGATGATTTGTCTGCTCATTTCCGATTCCCCCTTGTCGTTGCCGGTTCGCCTGCTCCACCGGGGACCAGGCCGACGGTGCGGACCGCGTCCCCCGGCGCAAATCCACTCACCCCTTCATGCGCGAGATGCGTGCCACGTCCGGGATCTTGCGCAGCTCGCGCATCACCCGCGCCAGGTGGTTGCGATCCTCCACCTGCAGGGTGAAATACATGGCGGTGTAGGCGCTGCCCGGTTCCTCCTCCATGCTAACGTTCTCGATGTTGGAGTTGGCCCCGGCGATGGCCGCCGCCACCTTGGCCAGCACCCCGCGCTGGTTGGCCACCACCAGTTTCAGACTCACCTCGAACAGCCGGCGGGTATCCGGGTCCCATTCCACGTCCACCCATTTGTCCGGATCCTCCCGGTATTTCGCCACCGCCGGGCAGTCATGGGTGTGGATCACCAGTCCCTGGTCCTTGTTGATGAAACCGATGATGGGGTCGCCCGGGATCGGCCGGCAGCACTTGGCGAACTGCACCGCCAGACCTTCCGTGCCACGAATGGTGATGGAACCCAGGGCCTTGCGGTCGGCGGGCTCCTCACCGATGGCCAGCAGGCGGCGCGCCACCACCAGATTGAGCCGCTTGCCCAGGCCGATCTCGGCCAGCAGTTCCTGCTTGCTGGACAGTCCATACTCCCGCAACAGCTCGTTCCAGTGGGCCTCGTCGATGCGCGAAAGTTCGCTGTTGAGGGCACGCAGGGCCTGGGCCAGCAGCTGCTCGCCCAGGCTGGCCGCCTCCTCGGTGCGCATGCGCTTGAGCCAGGCGCGGATGTGGGAGCGGGCCTTGCCGGTGACCACGTAGTTGAGCCAGGCCGGATTGGGGCGGGCCGTGGGGGAGGTGATGATTTCCACCTGATCGCCGTTCCTGAGCTCGGTGCGCAGGGGCGCGAGTTCGTTGTTGATCTTCACCGCGACACAGTGATTGCCCACGTCGGTGTGCACGGCATAGGCGAAATCCACGGCCGTGGCGCCCCGCGGGAGGGCCATGATTTTGCCCTTGGGGGTGAACACATAGACCTCGTCCGGGAACAGGTCCACTTTGATGTGTTCCAGGAATTCCACCGCATCGCCGGATTCGCTCTGGATTTCCAGCAGGCTCTGCAGCCACTGGTGGGCTTTCTGCTGGGCCCCGTCGATGGGTTCCTCCCCGGTCTTGTACAACCAGTGGGAGGCCACGCCCGCCTCCGCGACCTTGTGCATCTCCTGGGTACGGATCTGCACCTCGATGGGCGTGCCGAAGGGGCCGAACAAATGGGTGTGCAGGGACTGATAGCCGTTGGCCTTGGGGATGGCGATATAGTCCTTGAACTTGCCCGGAATGGGCTTGTACAGGCTGTGCAGCGCCCCCAGGGCGAGATAGCAGCTGGGCACGTCCTTCACCACCACCCGGAAGCCGTAGATGTCGAAGACCTCGGAAAAGCTCAGGCCCTTTTCCTGCATCTTGCGGTAGATGCTGTAGAGATGCTTCTCACGGCCGGTGACCGTGGCCTCGATGCCCGCCTCCTTCAGTTTCTGGGCGATGGCCTCCTGCACCTTCTCGATGATGGCCCGCCGGTTGCCCCGCGCCGCCTTGACCGCCTTGGCCAGCACCTGGTAGCGGGTGGGATAGAGGTAGCGGAAGGCGAGGTCTTCCAGTTCCTGGTAGAGGGCGTTGAGCCCGAGCCGGTTGGCGATGGGGGCATAGATTTCCAGGGTTTCCCGCGCGATGCGCTTGCGCTTGTCGGGCGGCATGGCATCCAGCGTGCGCATGTTGTGCAGCCGGTCCGCCAGCTTGATGAGGATGACGCGCACGTCACGCGCCATGGCCAGCAGCATCTTGCGGAAGTTCTCCGCCTGCTGGTGGGCCTCGGTCTGGAACTCGATCTTGTCCAGCTTGGACACCCCGTCCACCAGCTCGGCCACGGATTTGCCGAACTGGGCGGCGATCTCCTCCTGGGAGACCTGGGTGTCCTCCACCACGTCGTGGAGCAGGGCGGCGCACAGGGCCTGGGCATCCAGATGCCATTTGGCCAGCAGGCTGGCCACCGCCACCGGATGGGAGATGTAGGGTTCGCCGCTCTTGCGGAACTGGCCCTCGTGGGCCTGCTTGCTGAACTGGTAAGCCTTTTCGACGAGGGCGACGTCTTCGGGCTTGAGGTAGGTTAGCTGCTCACGAAGCTCGATCAGGTGCATGGGCGATCATGGCGCTCGCGTGGCAGCAGGGGTGCGGGCGTCAGGCCTGTCCCTTGTTGAGCACTTCCAGCCCCACCTTGCCCGCGGCGATCTCGCGCAGGGCGATCACCGTGGGCTTGTCGCGGTTGGGTTCCACCAGGGGGGTGGCGCCGTTGGCGATCTGGCGTGCGCGGGCCGTGGCGGCCAGGGCCAGCTCGAAGCGGTTGGGAATGTGTTTCAGGCAATCGTCTACGGTGATGCGTGCCATGGTGACCTCATGGGAATCTCGGGAATGCGCCCTTCAGCCCAAAAGCTCCTTGAGCAGGGACGCGTGGCGGGCCAGCTGGCCCTCCACCCGCAGGCGCTGGGCGCGCACCACGGCCTGCAGATCCAGGCTGGCCGTGGAGAAATCGTCGTTAATGATAACATAGTCGAATTCCCCCACGTGGCTCATGTCCTCGCGCGCCGCCGCGAGGCGCCGTTCGATCACCTCCTCCGCATCCTGGCCGCGCCCCCTGAGGCGCACCCGCAGCGCCTCCAGCGAGGGCGGCAGGATGAATATGGACACCGCCTTGGGCATCAGGCGCCGGATCTGGGCCGCCCCCTGCCAGTCGATCTCCAGCAGGATGTCGGTGCCGGCCGCGAGCTGTTCCTCGATCCAGCGCTGGGACGTGCCGTAGTAGTTGCCATAGACCTGGGCGCTTTCCAGGAAATCGCCCCGATTGAGCATCGCCATGAACTGCTCCACCGACACGAAGTGGTAGTGCACGCCGTCCACTTCGCCGGGCCGCGGCGGGCGCGTGGTGTAGGACACGGAGAGCTTCACCTGGGGGTCGGCTTCCAGGAGCGCCCGCACCAGGCTGGTCTTGCCGGCACCGGAGGGCGCCGACACCACGAACACGTTTCCCGACATGTCTTTTCCTCACTCGATGTTCTGTACCTGCTCGCGCATCTGCTCGATCAGCACCTTGAGTTCCATGGCGATCTGGGAGACCTCCGCGTCCATGGACTTGGAGCCCAGGGTATTGGCCTCGCGGTTTAGCTCCTGCATGAGAAAGTCCAGGCGCTTGCCCACGGCGCCGCCCCTGGCCAGCACCCGCTCCACCTCGTCCAGATGGGTCGTGAGCCGGGAGAGCTCCTCGTCCACGTCCACGCGCTGGGCGAACAGGACGATCTCCTGACGCAGGCGCTCGTCGTCGGCCGCGGCGCCCGCTTCCCGCAGGCGCGCCGCCAGTTTCTCCTGCAGCGCAGCGATGACCCCCGGCAGGCGCGGCCGCACCCGTTCCGCCAGGGCGCGCATGGCCGCCACCCGTTCCCGGATCAGCCCGCTAAGCTTCTCCCCCTCCCGCGCCCGGGTGGCGTTGAGTTCGTCCAGGGCCCGGGCAACCAGCTCCAGCACCGCCTCGCGCACCGTCTCCCGCGACACTTCCTCCACCGCGATCATGCCCGGCCAGCGCAGGATGTCCGCCACCGACAGCGGCACGGTCTCGGGAGCGGCCGCGCGGATCCCGGCCGCCAGCTCCAGGAGCCGGTCCAGCAGGGCGCGATTCACATGCAGCGCCGCCGCCTCGCCGGTTCTCGGTGTCATGCCCAGCCGGCATTCCACCTTGCCCCGGGACAGCCGGCCCATGATGGTTTCCCTGAGCAGCGGTTCCAGCGCCCGGAATTCCTCGGCGATGCGGAACTGGAGATCGAGATAGCGGCTGTTGACCGACTTGAGTTCCAGGTTGAGGGTGCCGTTGGGCAACTCCCGGCTTGCCACGGCATAGCCGGTCATGCTGTAGATCATTGACACTGCTCCCAAAAACGCCCTTTGACTTCCCCCGGGCAAATGCCGAAAATGGCAACAAACCCGCGGTTTGTCAAACAGAAGCACACATTCGGGCTCTCACAGATGGCGACACAACCCAACCGGGCGCTTCCGGATGGCTATCAGCTGCTGAACTACAAGATCGCCAAGCAGCTCTCGGGGGGCGGTTTTTCCATCGTCTATCTCGCCCACGACGAAAACGGCGTGCCCGTGGCAATCAAGGAATACCTGCCCAGCCAGCTGGTGTTGCGGGAGGAGGGTTCCGTGGTGCAGGCCACCACCGCCGAGAACCTGGCCACCTTCCGCTACGGCATGAAATGCTTCTTCGAGGAAGGGCGCGCGCTGGCCAAGATCAACCACCCCAACGTGGTGCGCGTGATCAATTTCTTCCGCGCCAACGAGACGGTGTACATGGTCATGCGCTACGAGCGCGGCAAGACCCTGCAGGAGGAAATCCAGTCGCGCAAGCGCACGGTCAAGGAAAGTTTCATCCGGCGCGTATTCGCGGAAATGCTCAACGGCCTGCGCGAGGTGCACACGCACAAGATCCTGCATCTGGACATCAAGCCGGCCAACATCTACATCCGCATCGACGGCTCGCCGGTGCTGCTGGATTTCGGAGCCGCCCGCCAGACCCTCACCAACGAAAAAAGCCGGCTGTCGCCCATGTACACGCCGGGGTTTGCCGCGCCCGAGCAATACAAGAACCGGGACATCCTCGGCCCCTGGACCGACATCTACAGCGTCGGCGCCAGCATGTTCGCCTGTCTGGCGGGCTTCGCGCCCCAGGCCGCCGACCAGCGCCTGCAGAACGACAAGCTGGCCTCGGCGCGCAAGCTGTGGGGCGGCCAGTATTCGGACCAGTTGCTAGACATCATCGACTGGTGCCTGCAGCTCAACTACATGGACCGTCCCCAGAGCGTGTTCCAGCTGCAGAAGGCGCTGATGGAAGTGGTGCCCGCGCCGGAAAAGAAAAAATCCCTCATCGACAGCATCAAGACCACCCTTACCAGGGAAATCTTCTGAGCAGCGCCCATGAAATTCTCCATTTCCCAGGCCAGCCGCCAGGGCGGGCGCAAATACAACCAGGACCGCGTAGCCTATTCCTACAGCCGGGACGCGCTGCTCATGGTGGTGGCCGATGGCATGGGCGGCCATTTCCACGGCGAGGTGGCGGCCCAGATCACGGTGCAGATGGTCACGGACCTGTTCCAGAAACACGCGCGGCCGCTGCTCAAGGATCCGCTGGCCTTCCTCAACCACGCCCTGCACTCGGCACACAAGGCCATTACCGCCTATGCCGACAAACATGGTCTGCTGGAGTCGCCGCGCACCACCTGTGTCGCCTGCGTGGTGCAGAACAACAGCGCGTGCTGGGCCCACGTGGGGGATTCGCGCCTGTATTTCTTCCGGGGCATGAAGCTCATCGCGCGCACCCATGACCACTCCAAGGTGCAGCAGCTCTTTGACCAGGGCCGCATCAGCGAGGCCGAAATGCTCACCCATCCCGAGCGCAACAAGATCTACAACTGCCTGGGCGGGCTGCTGCCGCCCGAGGTGGAACTGTCCCGGCGGGTCCCCATCCAGCAGGGCGATACCCTCCTGCTGTGCACCGACGGCGTCTGGAGCGTGCTCTCGGAGACGGAGATCGCCTCCATCCTGGATACCTACACCATTACCAGCGCCGTGCCGGAGCTCCTGGACCATGCGGAATTCCGTGGCGGCGAGGACGGCGACAACCTCTCCGCCATCGGCATGACCTGGGGCGAACCCGTCAAGCGCGGCCTGCCCCAGGAGCTGGTCACCACCCATGCCATGCCCATGGACGAGGTGAGCACCCAGCTCGATCCCTTCAGCGTGGCGCGCGATCCCGCCGGCAGGACGCCCATCACCGAGGCCGACATCGAAAAGGCCATCGCGGAAATCCAGGAAGCCATCCGCAAATATTCCAAGTAGGGCGGTCGGCAAGCCGGGCGGGAATCTGGGATAATGGGCGCCCGGTTCTTTTTTCCCCGCTCCTGCCATGCGTCCCAGCCAGCGCCGACCCGATGAGCTGCGCCCCGTGCGCATCACCCGCCGCTATACCAAGCACGCCGAAGGGGCCGTGCTGATCGAATGCGGTGACACCCGCGTCATCTGCACCGCCAGCGTGCTGGACAAGGTGCCGCCCCATGTGAAGGGCACCGGTGGCGGCTGGGTCACGGCGGAATACGGCATGCTGCCCCGTTCCACCGGGACCCGCACCGACCGCGAGGCGGCGCGGGGCAAACAGTCCGGGCGCACCCAGGAAATCCAGCGCCTGATCGGCCGCTCCCTGCGTGCGGTGGTGGACCTCACCAGACTAGGCGAGCGCACCATCCACGTGGATTGCGACGTGATCCAGGCGGATGGCGGCACCCGCACCGCCAGCATCACGGGGGCCTTCGTGGCCGTGCACGATGCCGTCACCTGGCTCATCGGGCAGGGCCTGATCGGGGAATCCCCCATCCGCGACTTCGTCGCCGCGGTGTCGGTGGGCATCTACCAGGGCGTGCCGGTGCTGGATCTCGACTATGCCGAGGATTCCAGCTGCGACACCGACATGAACGTGGTGATGACGGGCAGTGGCGGCTTCGTGGAGGTGCAGGGTACGGCGGAAGGCGCGCCCTTCAGCCGTGGCGAGATGAACGCCCTGCTCGATCTGGCGGAGCAGGGCATACGGGAACTGATTGCGGCGCAAAGGGCGGCGCTCGCAGACTAGAGAATCGTGCGCAGGCGGTGGCTGGTCCGCGGCGAACGGCCGCCGGATTGAGCTGCGCCCATGGCATCCAGGACGTTCAGGCACATGAAGAAACTCGTCATCGCCTCCAACAATCCCGGCAAGCTCCGGGAGATCCACCGCATCCTGGAGCCCCTGGGGCTGGAGGTGCTGCCGCAATCCGCCTTCAACATCCCGGAGGCGGAAGAGCCCCACTGCACCTTCATCGAGAACTGCCTGGCCAAGGCGCGCCATGCGGCGGAGCACTCGGGCCTGCCCGCCCTCGCCGATGATTCCGGTATCTGCGTGGACGCCCTCAACGGGGCGCCCGGCGTGTATTCCGCGCGCTTCGCCGGCGAGCCCAAATCCGACCAGCGCAACAACGAGAAGCTAATAGCCCTGCTCAAGAACGAATCCAACCGCCGGGCCCATTACTATTGCGTGATCGTGCTGGTGCGCCACCCCCACGACCCGGAGCCCCTGATCGCGGAAGGACGCTGGGAAGGGGAGATCATCGACCAGCCGCGCGGCAGCGGTGGTTTCGGCTACGATCCCCATTTTCTGATCCCGGAACTGGGCAAGACCGGCGCCGAGCTGCCCATGGACGTGAAGAACCGCATCAGCCACCGCGGCAAGGCCCTGGCGGCGCTGGTGGAGAAATTGAAGGCGGGCGGCATTTTGCAGCTCTGAAACAGGGCCTTTGCCGGGAACGGGCAAAGCGGTCGCAGAGCCCGGCGACAGGCTTTGCCGCGCGACCCATTGCTTTGAGGATTGCGAGGAACGACCATGACCACCATCAAGGCCACCGAAGGGGATGCCCTCATCATCGTCGATGTGCAGAACGATTTCCTCCCGGGCGGCGCGCTGGCCGTGCCGGACGGGGATGCGGTGATCGAACCCCTGAACCGGGTGCTGGACATCTTCCACACCCGGGGCCTGCCCATCTTCGCCAGCCGGGACTGGCACCCGGCCAACCATTGTTCCTTCCGGGAGCAGGGCGGACCCTGGCCGCCCCACTGCATCGCCGACACGGAAGGCGCCCAGTTTCCCAAAGCCCTGCAACTGCCGGCCTTCACCGCCATCGTCTCCAAGGCGACCACCCCGGAAAAGGACGCCTATTCCGCCTTCGAAGACACCCCCCTGGCGATGCAGCTCATGATGTATGGCGTGAAACGGGTGCTGGTGGGGGGGCTGGCGACCGATTACTGCGTGCTCAACACGGTGCGGGACGCAGTGAAAAACGGCTTCTCCGTGGTCCTGCTCACCGACGCCGTGCGCGCCGTCAACGTGCACCCGGGCGATGGCGACAAGGCGCTGGCGGAAATGCGCGCCCTCGGCGTGGTGGAAGCCGAAAGCCGCGACATCCAGTGAGAGCCGGATGCTGAGCAGCGGCAAGGTGAGCGGCCTGCTCACGGATCTCTACCAGTTCACCATGCTCCAGGGCTACCTGGAGAGCCACATGGACGAGGTGGCGGTGTACGAGTTCTTCGTGCGCAAGCTGCCACCCGGACGCAACTTCCTGGTGGCCGCCGGACTGGAATCGGTGCTCGACTACCTGCTCACGGTGCGCTTCGCGCCGGACGAGATCCGCTTCCTGGCAAAAACCGGCCGCTTCAACCGGCGCTTCCTCGACTATCTGGAGAATTTCAGCTTCACCGGCGACGTGCATGCCATGCCGGAGGGGCGGGTGTTCTTTCCGGACGAGCCCATTCTGCGCATCACCGCGCCCATCCTGGAAGCGCAGCTGGTGGAGACCCGCATCATCAACCTGCTGCACTACCAGACCCTGGTGGCGTCGAAGGCGGCGCGGGTGGTGCTGGCGGCGCCCGACCGGCTGCTGGTGGATTTCGGCCTGCGCCGCGCCCACGGAGCCGAGGCGGCGCTGCTGGGGGCACGCGCGGCCTACATCGCAGGCTTCAGTGGCAGCTCCAATGTGCTGGCCGAGCATCTGTTCGGCATTCCCAGCTACGGCACCATGGCCCATTCCTTCATCCAGGCCCACGACGATGAGGCCGCCGCCTTCGAGCACTTCGCCCGCGCCCAGCCCGGCAACGTGGTGCTGCTCATCGACACCTATGACACCGAGGCGGCCGCGCGCAAGGTGGTGGAAATCGCGCCCCGACTGAAAGCCGCCGGCATCCCCATCCGCGCGGTGCGCATCGACAGCGGCGATCTGGCCCGCCACGCCCTTGCCGTGCGCCAGATCCTGGACGCAGGCGGGCTCACCGACACCGGCATCTTCGCCAGCGGCAACCTGGACGAATACGAGATCCAGCGTCTGCTGGCGCAGGGCGCTCCCATCACCGGCTTTGGCGTGGGCACGCGCATGCTCACCTCGAGCGACGCCCCCTATCTCGACTGTGCCTACAAGCTCATGGAATACGCCGGCCACGCGCGCCGCAAGCGCTCCGAGGGCAAGGCCACCTGGCCCGGCCGCAAGCAGGTCTATCGGGAATACGACAGCGCAGGACGCATGGCCGGCGACACGCTCTGTCTGGAAAGCGAGGGCTACACCGGGGAGCCGCTGCTCAGACTGGTGATGAAGGGAGGCAAGCGCACCGGGCATCTGCCCGGGCTTGCCGAGGCCCGGCGGTTGTGCGCCCAAGATCTCGCCCGTCTGCCCGAGTCCCTGAAAAGCCTGGACGGTGCGCCGCCCTATCCGGTCACCATCTCCCGCGGCCTGAGGGCAATGGCGGCCGCGGTGGATGAGCACCGCGCCTGAGGCGCTGCGCCGCGGCACGCCGCCCGTTCCATCGTCCCTCCGGCACTGCCCATGTCCGCGACGGTTTCCGGCAGCAGCCCCCAGGCGGTGAGCCCGGAGCTGCCTGCCCTACCGCCCCTCGCCCTCTACATCCACCTGCCCTGGTGCGTGCGCAAGTGCCCCTACTGCGATTTCAACTCCCACGAGCTGCGCACCGGAGTGCCGGAAGAGGAATACCTGAAGGCCCTCACACGGGATCTGGAATCCACCCTCCCGGCCGTGGCCGGCCGGCGGGTGCAGACGGTGTTCATCGGCGGCGGCACGCCCAGCCTGTTTGCACCGGCCACGATCGAGCGGCTGCTCACCACGGTGCACACCCTGCTGCCCCTGGATCCCGAGGCGGAGATCACCCTGGAAGCCAATCCCGGCACCTTCGAAGTGGAGAAATTCCGTGCCTTCCGGGAAGCGGGCGTCACCCGCCTGTCCCTGGGCATCCAGAGCTTCAGCGACCGTCACCTCGCCGCCCTGGGGCGCATCCATGGCGGGCGCGAGGCGCGGGCGGCGCTGGCGTGCGCCCTGGAGCTGTTTCCCCGGGTGAACGTGGATCTCATGTTCGGCCTGCCGAACCAGAGCGTTCAAGAGGCCCTGGCCGACGTGGAAACCGCGCTGGCCAGCGGTGTGGCCCACCTTTCCACCTACCACCTCACCGTCGAACCCAACACCCTGTTCCACGCGCGGCCGCCCACCCTCCCGGACGAGGACACCGTGGCGGCCATGCAGGAGGCCATCGATGCCAGGCTCGAAGCCGAGGGGCTCGTTCGCTACGAGACGTCGGCCGCCGCCCGCCCCGGCCACGAATGCCGCCACAACCTCAACTACTGGCTGTTTGGCGACTATCTCGGCATCGGTGCCGGCGCCCACGGCAAGCTGAGCACGCGCAAGACCATCACCCGCGAAATGCGCGTGAAGCAGCCCAGAGCCTACATGGAGGCCACGCAACGGGGCGACGCGGTGCAAACGCGACAGGCGGTTTCTGCGCACGAGCGGCCGTTCGAATTCATGATGAACGCCCTGCGCCTCACTGCGGGCTTCCCGCCCGGGCTGTTTTCGGCACGCACCGGACTGCCGCTGGCGGTGGTGGAACCCGTCCTGCGCGACGCCCAGGCACGCGGCCTCCTGGAGCACACGCCGGCGTGCATCCGCCCCACCCCCCTGGGCCGCCGTTTCCTCAACGACCTGCTGACGCTGTTCCTGCCGGACTGACAACGCGGTGAAAAACGGCTGGGGCGGACCCCCTGCGCCGGGGCGCGGGGTCGCTCGCTCGACTGCTGTCGATGTTGCGGCTACTGCGCACCGCGCGCCCTGCAGCCGGCCATTCCCCACTACGTCCTCACAGGCCTGCCCTTGTTGCCCAGGAGCTTGTGGCCTACCATGGGACCCAGACACGCAAGGAGGGAATGCATGGATGTCCACACCGCCATCGAAACCCGTCGCTCCATCAAGGGCTTCGATCCCGGCCACCGCATGACGGAGGAGGAGATCACGAGGCTCTTGGGCCTCACCATCCTGTCGCCCACGGCCTTCAACATCCAGCACTGGCGCTTCGTGCTGGTGCGCGATCCCGCCCTGCGCGCGGAGATTCGCAAGGTGGCCTGGGACCAGCCCCAGGTCACCGACGCCTCGCTGCTGGTGATTTTGTGCGCCGACCTCAAGGCCTGGGCGAAGGAGCCCGCCCGCTATTGGCGCAACGCACCCCAGGCCGTGCAGGATTTCATCGTGCCCGCCATCCACGACTACTACGCCGGCCGGGAACAGGTGCAGCGGGACGAAGCCATGCGCTCCTGCGGCCTGGCGGGCATGACCCTGATGCTGGCGGCGAAGGAAATGGGCTACGACACCTGTCCCATGGACGGCTTCGATTTCGACGCCGTGGCGCGCCTCATCAACCTGCCCGCCGATCACGTGATCGCCTTCATGATCGCGGTGGGCAAGGCGGTGAAGGAACCCTGGCCGCGGGGTGGGCAACTGCCCCTGTCTGAGGTCCTCATCACCGACCGCTTCGGAGCCTGACATGGTCCTGTGCTGCGCCGACCAGGCGCCGGTCGCCCGCCCGCCCGGTATCGGCATTCCCCAGCTGCGTCCCTTCGACGGTGCAGCCTTCGAGCGCGCGGTGACCGACCTGCTCACCGCCGCCGGCATCGATCCCGCCTCCCAGCACACCGGCAAGACCGCCCGCCGGGTGCGGGAACTGTGGGAAAAAAGACTGCTGGGCGGCTATGGCCTCGACCCCGCCGACGCCCTGGGCGAAGGCTTTCCCGATCCCCGCGACGACATGGTGGTGGTGCGCGGCATCGCCATTCACGGCGTGTGCCCCCATCACCTGGTGCCGTTCCGGGGAGTGGCCCATGTGGCCTACGTGCCGGGCGGGCGCCTGCACGGCTTCGGCCGCATCGCGCGCATGGTGGATGCCATCGGCCACCGTTTCACCTACCAGGAATGGATGACGCGGGACATCGCCGAGGCCCTGGTGGTACACGGCCATGCCAGGGGCGCGGCCTGCGTCATCGAGGCCGAACAGCTCTGCCTGCTTCTGGGGGAAGACCGGCGCGGCGACGAGCGCGTCTACACCCAGGCCTTCGAGGGCGTGTTCCGCGACAGCGACCAGCTGCGCAACGAATTCCTGCGGGCCCTGGAGGCGCGCCGTCCCTGAGTCCGGCCCTGCCTGGCAGGGCGCTGCGCCCTGCTCCCGTTCCTCAGTCCGGCGGCGTCCCGTAGCCGCCGCCCCCGGGCGTGGCGATTTCCAGCGCATCGCCCGGCGCCACCGTCACCCCGGCGCAGGCAGGCAGCATCACCACCCGGCCATCGGCGCGAATGAGCCGGTTCGCCCCCACCCGACCCGGGGCGCCGCCCGCGAGGCCGAAGGGCGGCACCCGCCGCCGCTGGGAAAGGATCGCCGCCTGCATGGGCGCAAGGAAGCGGATGCGCCGCACCACGCCGTCGCCGCCCCGGTGACGTCCCGCCCCGCCGCTGCCGCGCCGGATGGCGAAGGTCTCCACGCGTACGGGAAAGCGGTTCTCCAGCACTTCCACGTCCGTCATGCGGGAATTGGTCATGTGGGTCTGCACCGCATCGGCGCCATCGAAATCCGCCCCCGCGCCGGCACCGCCGCAGATGGTTTCGTAATACTGGTGGTTGGCATCGCCGAAGCTCAGGTTGTTCATGGTGCCCTGGGAGGCGGCGAGCACGCCCAGGGCGCCAAACAGGGCATCCACGATGGCCTGGGAGGTCTCCACGTTGCCCGCCACCACTGCCGCCGGCGGCCGCGGGTCGAGCAGGGAGGCCGCCGGGATGCGGATCACGAGGGGCCGCAGGCACCCGGCATTGAGGGGAATGTCCCGGCGCACCAGGGTGCGGAACACGTAGAGTACGGCCGCGCGCACGATGGCGGCGGGGGCGTTGAAGTTGTCGGCCTGCTGCGGCGAGGTGCCGGTGAAGTCGATCACGGCCGCGCGCCGCTCGCGGTCGATGCCGAGGTTCACGACGATGCGCGCGCCGCTGTCCATTTCCAGCTCGAAGCGGCCGTCGGCAAGCCCGCCGATGACTTCCCGCACCGCGGCCTCGCCCAAGTCCAGGGTATGGTCCATGTAGGCTTCCACGAGGGCGAGTCCGTGGCGCGCCACCAGCGCCCGCAACTGCTGGGCCCCCTTTTCGTTGGCGGCGATCTGGGCCTTGAGGTCGGCCAGGTTCTGGGCGGGATTGCGCGCGGGATGGGGCCCGCCGGCGAGCCAGGCGCGCACCTCCCTTTCCAGGAAGCGGCCGTCGGCGACGATGCGCAGGCCCGGCGTCCACACGCCCTCCTCGTCGATCACGCGGCTTCCCGGCGGCATGGAACCCGGTGTGATGCCCCCCACATCGGCATGATGGCCGCGGGAAGCGGTGTAGAACCAGACCTCCCGCCCCGCCTCGTCCCAGACCGGCGTGACCACGGTGATGTCCGGCAGATGGGTGCCGCCATGATAGGGGGAATTGATCAGGAACACGTCCCCCACGCGCATGCCGTCGGCAAAGCGCTCGCGCACGGCGCGCACCGCATCGCCCATGGAGCCCAGATGCACCGGGATGTGGGGGGCGTTGGCGATCAGCTCGCCCCGCCGGTTGAAAATGGCGCAGGAAAAATCCAGGCGTTCCTTGATGTTCACCGAGTGGGCGGTGTGCTGCAGGGCCACCCCCATTTCCTCGGCGATGGCCATGAAACGCCGGTTGAAGAGTTCCAGCGCCACCGGATCGCGTCCCGGCGTGGCGGACAGGCTCGCGGCTTCCCCGCGCGCGCTCACGCGCTCGAGCCAAAGCTCGCCCCTTTCTCCCACGGTGGCCTGCCAGCCGGGCTCGATCACCAGCGTGGAGGTGGGTTCGATCACCAGCGCCGGGCCAGCGATGCACTGGGCGGCACGCAGGTCCTCCCGCAGATAGAGGGGCGCGGTCTGCCAGCGTCCCGCCGTGAACAGGCGGCAGGTCTCGCGGGCATGGCCGCTGCCCGCAGGGGGCGCCACCGTCAGGGCGGGCGGCGGTGTCTCGGCTATGGCTTCCACCAGGACCGCCTCCACCTGGATGGGCACCTCCGTCTCGACGAAACCGAACAGGCGCCGATAGGCCGCCTCGAAGGCCGCCCGCATGGCTTCGAGGCTGTCCCAGGCCACCGGCAAGGGCGTGTCGGTGCCGGCATAGCGGAGTTTCAGGCGCGCCTCGGTGCGAATGCAGTCTGCCCTCACCCCCTGTTCAAGCAGCGTGTCCCGCCCCCGGCGCGCGAGGGCATCAATGGCGTCGGCAAGGCGGGCCAATTGGCTGGACTCCAGCGCCAGTTCCACCGCCTGCTCGTAAACCAGGCGCTGGTCCGCCACGCCCATGCCGAAGGCCGACAGCACCCCGGCCAGGGGATGCAGGAACACCCGGGGAATGGCCAGGGCATCGGCCACCCGGCACACCAGTTGGCCGCCCGCGCCCCCGAAGCAGCACAGGGTGTATTCGGCGGGATCATGGCCCCGTTCCAGGGTGATGCGCCGGATGGCCTGGGCCATGTTCTCCACCGCCACCGCGAGGAAGCCCTCGGCCACTGCCTCGGGACTGCGCGCCATGCCCGCGGCATGGAGCCGCCCGGCCAGCGCCGCGAAGCCTGCGCGCACCACGGCTTCGTCCAGGGGGGCATCGCCCGTGGGCCCGAACACCCGGGGAAAATGCCGCGCCTGAATCCGGCCCAGGAACAGGTTGGCATCGGTCACGGTGAGCGGCCCGCCATTGCGGTAGCAGGCCGGACCGGGCTGCGCCCCGGCGGAATCCGGTCCCACCAGGAAGCGCCGGCCGTCGAAGTGCAGGATGGAGCCACCCCCGGCCGCCACCGTGTGGATGGCCAGCATGGGCACGCGCACCCGGCAGCCGGCCACCTCGGTCTCGAAGCTGCGTTCCAGCTCGCCGTCGTAATGGGCCACGTCGGTGGAGGTGCCACCCATGTCGAAGGTGATGAGCTTGTTCAGGCCCGCCTGAGCCGCAGTCTTCACCGCGCCGGCGATGCCGCCCGCCGGCCCCGACAGCAGGCAGTCCCGGCCGCGGAAGGCTTCCGCCTGCACGAGCCCGCCATGGGATTGCATGAACAGCACCTGCGTCTCGGGCAGGGCGGCGCGGATGCCCGCCACGTATTCCGCCAGAAGCGGCGTCAGATAAGCATCCACCAGGGTGGTGTCGCCGCGCGCCACCAGCTTGGCAAGGGGGCTCACCTCGTGGGACACCGCGACATGCCGGAACCCCAGCTCCCGGGCGATGCGCGCGGCGCGGGCCTCATGCTCGGGATAACGGTAGCCATGCACAAACACGATGGCCACCGCCTCGATGCCCGCCGCGCGCGCCTCATCGAGCCGGGCTTTGAGCCCCGCCTCGTCCAGGGGCTCTACCACCCGGCCGTCCGCGCCCAGGCGTTCCTGCACCTCGATCACCCGCTCGAACAGGGGCGCCGGCCGCTCGATGCGCAGGGCGAAAATGTCGGGCCGGTTCTGGTAGCCGATGGTCAGGGTATCGCCGAAGCCCGCCGTGATCACCAGGGCCACGCGGGCACCGCGCCGGGTGAGCAGCGCATTGGTGCCGAGGGTGGTGCCCATTTTCAGCGCACCGATGGCCCCGGTGGGCAGGGGCGCCCCGGGCGCCAGTCCCATCAACTCCCGGATCCCCGCCAGGGCCGCATCGCGGTAGCGCCGCGGGTTTTCCGAGAGGAGCTTGTGGCTCACCAGGCTGCCGTCGGGACGGCGCGCCACGATGTCGGTGAAGGTGCCCCCGCGGTCGATCCAGAATTCCCAACGGCCGTTGCCCATTGCTTGGCTCTCAAGAAAATGTGCCAGGTGGCCGCAATGATGCCCGGAACGCCGGGACCACGCGCGGGCCGTGACGCCGTCATTGAACCCGGGGCCGACCTCGTGGAAAATCCGGCTTTGACCTGGCCTCGAAAAAGGGGGATTTTCGCATATGCGGCGTGTTCTCCTGGTCCTGCTCCTGGGGTGCGCCCCGAGCCTGTGGGCCGGCAACGCCACGGTGGCACCCGGCAGCCACGTGAACCTGCGGGCCGGCAAGACGGAAAGTTTCCGCATCGTGCGCGTGCTGCCGCCGGGCACCCCGCTGGAAGTGCTGGAGACCGAAGGCCAGGTGGCGCGCGTGCGCACGGAGACGGGGGAAACGGGCTGGCTGCCCCTGCGCCTGCTGGTCCTGGCACCGGAACCGCCTTCGGCGGCGAAACCCGCTGCCGAGCCCGTGCCCTCGGCAGCGCCTGCCGCACCGGCCCCCGGGCCGGCCCAGCCGGCCGCAGCGCCGCGGACCTCTGCCGGCGCCTTCCCCTGGGCCTGGGTCGCGGGCGGACTGGGCTTCTTGCTCGGCGCGGTGGTGGGCATCGCCGCCCATGAAGCGTATTATCGGAAGCGTCTCAACGGATTGCGGATCTGATGCGCCCCCTCTGGTTGTTTCTTCTGACCCTGGCCCTTGCCCCGATGGCCGGCGCCGAGCTCTACCGCTGGGTGGACCGGGACGGCAAGGTGCATTACAGCGACTCGCCGCCGCCTCCCGGCGCCCGCCAGGTGGAGGAGAAGCGGGTCCCCGCGAACACCGCCTCGGGGGGTGACCTGCCCTATGCCACCCGCCGTGCCGCGGAAGCCTTTCCCGTCACCCTGTTCGTGTCCGATTGTGGCGAACCCTGCACCCAGGCGCGCGCCCATCTCAGCCGGCGCGGGATTCCCTACACGGCGCGCAATCCGGCGGCAAACCAGGCGGATGCCGACGCCCTGGCCAAACTGGTGGGCTCGCCCCAGGTGCCGGTGCTGGTGGTGGGCAAGCGCCCGCTCACCGGCTATGACGCCGCAGCCTGGGATGCCGCCCTGGATGCCGCCGGCTACCCCAGGAGCCGGCCCTACGGCTACCGGGAACCGCCCCTGCCCAAGGACGAGACGCCCGCAGCCAAGCCGGGCCAGTGACCGGGGCGGCGCCGGCCGCCTGCTTCCATGAAGATCGCCACCTGGAACGTCAATTCCCTCAAGGTTCGCCTGCCCCAGCTTTTGGAATGGCTGGCCCGCGCCGCGCCCGATGTGGTGTGCCTGCAGGAGACCAAGCTGGAGGACCACGCCTTTCCCGTGCAGGCCCTGCAAGAGGCGGGCTACGAGGCCGTGTTCGCCGGCCAGAAGACCTACAACGGCGTGGCCATCCTGAGCCGGGCGCCCCAGTCCGATGTGAGCGTGGGCATTCCCGGCTTTGCCGACGACCAGAAGCGGGTGCTGGCGAGCACGATAGAAGGGATCCGCTTCGTCTGCCTGTACGTCCCCAACGGCCAGGCGGTGGGCACCGACAAATACGAATACAAGCTGAAATGGCTGGCGGCGCTGAAGGAGTGGCTGCGCCTGGAACTCGCGCGCCACCCCGACATGGCCCTTTTGGGCGACTTCAACATCGCGCCGGAGCCGCGCGACGTGCACGACCCGGCCCTGTGGGAGGGACAGGTGCTGTTCTCGGAGCCGGAGCGCGCCGCCTTTCAGGCGCTTTTGGCCCTGGGCTTCCGGGATGCCTTCCGGCTGTTCGAGCAGCCGGACAAGTCCTTCACCTGGTGGGATTACCGCATGATGGCCTTCCGCCGCAACCACGGCTTGCGCATCGACCACATCCTGCTGTCGGAAACCCTCGCCCGCCGCTGCACGGCCTGCAGCATCGAACGGGACCTGCGCAAGCTCGAGCGTCCCTCCGATCACGCCCCGGTGATCGCCGAGCTCAAGCCCTAGGCGCCGCGATCAGGGGCAGACCCGCCGCCACCGGCGGCACGCCGTACCAGGTCCAGCTGCGTGCCGCAAGGAGCGCCGTCCTGACCACCCGGGCGTACACCGCCTCCTCCGGCAGATGGAGAAACTGGGCGATGTCGCGGTAGTCGTCCGGCAGCGCCGGATCGTCCCAGCCATTGGCGAGATGCCGCGCCAGCCGCACCGCCAGGGCCACGTTCTTCACCCGCGGATGGTCGGCATGGTCCTCGTCCATCAGTGTCTGGAGGAGCTCCGGCAGATGCCAGGCCCGCACCAGGGCCAGCTGCAGCTCGATGCCCCGGAAGCCGAACACCCTTTTCTGGGCCTCCGCGCTGCGCAGGCCCGGCTCCCGCTGAAGGAGGGTCCGCACCATCATCATCAGACGCGGCGCGAAACACCACATGAGCATTTCCGCCAGATCCCGCAGCAGGGCCGCCACCATGACCTCGTCCGACTCGATGTCGTGACGCAGCGCCGCCCAGTCCTGGGCGAACAGCGCGGCATGGCGCGCCCGGCTCATGGCCCGGCGCAGGCCGGTGAGGCCCGCCACCTGGTCCCTGAGCACCTCTTCCGCCACCGGCAGGTTGGAAAAGTGCCGGAAGAAGGGGGTGGTACCCACCATCATGAGCGCATGGGCGATGGTGGTGATGTCGCGACTCTGCCGCCGGCTGTGATGCACCTGCAGGAAGCGCAGCACCCGCAGGGTCATGAGCGGGTCGTGCATGATGGCATCGGCCAGCTCCCGCGCGTCCAGGTCGTCCTCCCGTGCCCTGAAATGGGCGAGCATCTCCACGGTGCGCTGTAACACCGGCACGTCCACCTGGTCGAAGTACTGGACCCAGGCCTTAACGTCCTTGAGTGGCCGGTCGATCATGGTCATCCGCCGCAAACGCCTCACCGATATAACGGCCGGCGCCGCGCCGACTTTACCGCTTTGCGGCAAGGGGAAGGAGGCGGGGGCAAAGCCCCGGCGGGAATCCGGCCCGCCCCAGGCCAGGGGGAGAGCCAGGCCGGGGGAATCCCTATGGGATCATGGAGGGGTTGGCGGGCAGGCGGGGTCCTGGCTTCGATGCGTGCCCTGCGGGGGGCAGAATCCAGCCCCCGTGAAGGCCTCAAAACCCGCCGGGGGGCCGCTGGTCTGGCGGTGTCCCCTCGGCAGGCCGTCGTCGCGCGCCATGCAGGCGCGGGCGCTCCGTGTCTAGAAGGGAATGTCGTCCTCGAAATCCTCGAAGTCCCCGCCTTTCTTCGCGGGTTTGGTGGCCCCGCCGGCGGGCGCGGGTGCCGGACGCTCCTGCACTTCGAAGCCGTTGCCGGCGGACCCGCTGGCGCGGCCACCCAGCATCTGCATGCGGTCGGCGACGATCTCCGTCGTGTAGCGGTCCTGGCCGTCCTTGTCCTGCCATTTGCGCGTCTGCAGCCGGCCCTCCACATAGACCTGGCTGCCTTTCTTCAGGTATTCGCCGGCAATCTCGGCAGTCTTGCCGAAGAACACCACGCGGTGCCATTCGGTGCGTTCCTGTTTTTCGCCGTTCTTGTCCTTCCAAACCTCGGTGGTGGCCACCCGGATGCTGGTAATGGCATCGCCACCCGTCGTGTAGCGCACTTCCGGATCGGCCCCCAGGTTGCCGATCAGGATGACCTTATTGACTGATGCCATGGGCTCGTTCCTCCTCGATCAATTGCATCACGCCGGCCTCGTCCCAGCCGCGTTGGTCCACCTTCAGGATGGCGACACCTTCCTCGCCCACCACCACGGCTTCCGACACACCCTGGCGCGCGGCCAGGCGCCGCGCCAGCTCGGCGGCCTGTCCGGCATCCATCTCGCGGACGTGGAACAGGCGGGTGCGCACGGCGGGGGGACGCTTCATGGGGCTCGCGGCGAGCAGCCAGATGCCGACCAGCACGCTGCAGAACAGGAAAACCGCCGAAGGACCGTAATGCTGGGAGAGGGCTCCGCCCGCCGCGCCGCCGAGGAACATGCCGAAGGACTGGGAGGCATTATACACCCCCATGGCGGTGCCCTTGGCCGAGGCGGGCGCGATCTTGGAAATGAGGGACGGCAGGCTCGCTTCCAGCAGGTTGAAGGAGACGAAATAGGCGGTGAGCAGAGCAAGCAGCGCGGGGAACTCATCGATGAAGCGCGCCAGCAGCAGCTGGGTGACGAGCATCAGGGCGATGGCGGCGAGGAAGACTTCCTTCAGCCGGAATTTCTTCTCGCCGTAAATGATGGCCGGCACCATGAGCAGGAAGGACAGCACCATGATGGGCAGATAGATCAGCCAGTGGTGGTTCTGGTCGATGTTGCCGGCCTTTTTCAGGGCGAGGGGGATGACCACGAACAGCGCCATCTGGGCGGCATGCAGGGCGAAGATGCCGAAGTTGAGACGCAAAAGTTCCACGTCGCGCAGCACGTCCTTGAGTCGGGCGGGCGTGGCCTCGGTGTCGGAATGAAAGCGCGTGACGCGGGGATTGGGCACGAAGAAGCGCACCACGGCGATGGCCAGCAGCGCGAGCGCCCCGGTCATCGCGAAAATGCCGGGCACACCGATCCAGTGATAGAAGGCCGGGCCCGCGATCAGGGAAATGGCGAAGGTCACGCCAATGGTGCCACCGATCATGGCCATGGCCTTGGTGCGGTGTTCCTCCCGGGTGAGATCGGCCAGCAGGGCGGTGACCGCGGCGGAAATCGCGCCCGAGCCCTGGATGGCCCGCCCCAAGATGGTGAGGCGGATGTCGTGGGAAAAGGCGGCGATGAAACTCCCCAGCGCGAACAGGCCCAGCCCGAAGTAGATGACCCGCTTGCGCCCGAAGCGGTCCGAGGCCATGCCAAAGGGCAGTTGCAGAACGGCCTGGGTGAGGCCGTAGATGCCCAGCGCGAGCCCGGCCTGGGTGTGGGTCGCGGCGAGTTCGTGCTCCGCATAAAACACGAACACGGGGAGAATCAGGAACATGCCCAGCATGCGCAGTCCGTAGATGCTGGCCAGGCTCACCGCCGCCTTCAGCTCGAAGGCGGACATGCGTTCGCTGTCGGTCATGGCTGATCCGGAATGGAGCACGGCGCAAAAAATGCGTATATTAGCAGGTTCGCCCGCGCCCACCGGGCCCGGCCGTCAGCGAGAACACGACCCGCCATGGAATTCATCAAGATTCGCGGCGCCCGCACCCACAATCTCAAGAACATCAGTCTGGACATTCCACGCAACCGCCTGGTGGTGATCACCGGGCTGTCCGGCTCCGGCAAATCCTCCCTCGCCTTCGACACCCTGTATGCCGAAGGCCAGCGCCGCTACGTGGAATCCCTTTCGGCCTACGCGCGCCAGTTCCTGCAGATGATGGAAAAGCCGGACGTGGACCTGATCGAGGGCCTGTCGCCGGCGATTTCCATCGAACAGAAGGCCACTTCCCACAATCCGCGCTCGACAGTGGGCACGGTCACGGAAATCCATGACTACCTGCGCCTGCTCTATGCCCGCGTGGGCGATCCCTACTGCCCGGAGCACGACGTGCTGCTGGCAGCCCAGACCGTGTCCCAGATGGTGGACCACGTGCTGGCGCTGCCGGAGGACACCAAGCTCATGATCCTGGCGCCGGTGATCACCGGCCGCAAGGGCGAACATCTGGAGCTGTTCCAGGAGCTGCGCGCCCAGGGCTTCGTGCGCCTGCGCATCGACGGCAGGATCTTCGAAATCGACAGCCTGCCCAAGCTCGACAAGAACCGGAAGCACACCATCGAGGTGGTGGTGGACCGGCTCAAGGTGCGGCCGGAGGTGAAGCAGCGCCTGGCGGAGTCCTTCGAGACCGCGCTGCGCCACGCCGACGGCCGAGCCATCGCGGTGGAAATGGATACCGGCCGCGAGCACCTGTTTTCGGCGAAGTTCGCCTGCCCCGTTTGCGATTACGCCCTGGTGGAACTGGAGCCGCGCCTGTTCTCCTTCAACAACCCCATGGGCGCCTGTCCCAAATGCGACGGGCTGGGCGTGATCAGCTTCTTCGATCCTAGACGGGTGGTGGCCTTTCCCCATCTCTCCCTCGCCTCGGGCGCGATCAAGGGCTGGGACCGGCGCAACCAGTTCTACTTCCAGATGCTGCAAAGCCTGGCCATGCATTACGGCTTCGATCTGGACACGCCCTTCGAGGACCTGCCCAAACGCATCCAGAACATCCTGCTCTACGGCAGCGGGGACGAAGCAATCCCCTTCAGGTACCTGGCCGAGCGGGGAGGCTTCACCACCCGCAAGCACCCTTTCGAGGGAATCCTGCACAACTTGGAGCGGCGCTACCACGAGACCGATTCGCTCACCGTGCGCGAGGAGCTCGCCAAGTATCTCAACACCAAGCCCTGCCCCGAATGCGGGGGCACGCGCCTGCGCCGGGAGGCGCGCCATGTGCGGGTGGGGGGCAAGGCCATCTACGAAGTGAGCCGCATGCCCCTCAGGGAGGCGCTGCCCTTCTTCGAAAATCTGCAGCTTCCCGGCGCGCGCCAGGCGATCGCGGAAAAGATCGTCAAGGAAATCGTCTCGCGCATGCGCTTTCTCACCAACGTGGGACTGGACTATCTCTCCCTGGACCGCTCGGCGGAAACCCTCTCCGGCGGCGAGGCGCAGCGCATCCGGCTCGCCTCCCAGATCGGCTCCGGCCTCACCGGCGTGATGTATGTCCTCGACGAGCCCTCCATCGGGCTGCACCAGCGGGACAACGGGCGGCTGTTGGCCACGCTGCGTCATCTGCGCGACCTGGGCAATTCCGTGATCGTGGTGGAGCACGACGAGGAGGCCATCAGCATCGCCGACCACGTGATCGACATCGGCCCGGGCGCGGGCGTGCATGGCGGGCAGGTGGTGGCCCAGGGCACGCCGGAGGAGATCAAGGCCGACCCCCGCTCCCTCACCGGCCAGTATCTTTCCGGACGCCGGTCCATTCCCGTCCCGAAGAAACGCCACAAGCCCGACGCCAAACGCTGGCTGGTGCTCAAAGGCGCGCGCGGCAACAACCTGAAAAACGTCACCCTCAAGCTGCCGGTGGGCGTGCTCACCTGCGTTACGGGTGTGTCCGGCTCCGGCAAGTCCACGCTCATCAACGACACCCTCTATCCGGCGGTGGCGCAGCACCTCTACGGTTCAGCCCTGGAGCCGGCCCCCCACGACGGAATCGAGGGGCTGGAATTCTTCGACAAGGTCATCGACGTGGACCAGAGCCCCATCGGCCGCACCCCCCGTTCCAATCCTGCCACCTACACCGGCCTGTTCACGCCCATCCGGGAGCTGTTCGCCGGTGTACCGGAAGCGCGCGAGCGGGGCTACGGGCCGGGCCGCTTCTCCTTCAATGTCAAGGGCGGGCGTTGCGAGGCATGCCAGGGCGACGGCGTGATCAAGGTGGAGATGCACTTCCTGCCGGACATCTACGTGCCCTGTGATGTCTGTCACGGCAAGCGCTACAACCGTGAAACGCTGGAGATCCGCTACAAGGGCATGACCATCCACGACGTGCTGGAAATGACCGTGGAGCAGGCCTACGAATTCTTCGCCGCCGTGCCCGCCGTGGCCAAGAAACTGCAGACCCTGCTCGACGTGGGCCTGGGCTACATCACCCTGGGGCAGTCGGCCACCACCCTCTCCGGCGGCGAGGCCCAGCGCGTGAAGCTTGCCCTGGAACTGTCCAAGCGCGACACCGGCCGCACCCTCTACATCCTGGACGAGCCCACCACCGGACTGCATTTCCAGGACATCGAACTGCTGCTGTCGGTGGTGCATCGCCTGCGCGACCACGGCAACACCGTGGTGATCATCGAGCACAACCTGGACGTGATCAAAACCGCGGACTGGATCATCGACCTGGGCCCGGAGGGCGGCGAGGGCGGCGGCCGGATCATCGCGGAAGGCACCCCCGAGCAGGTGGCCCGGACACCGGGCAGCCATACCGGGCATTACCTGCGCCAGGTACTGGCACGCGGCTGAGCCGCGGTTGACAGGCCCCCAGCCCCTGCGTAGCGTAGGCAGGTCATGAGCCTGCCTGCACCCGAGCCCAAGCCTGCCGCCGAGCCAACCCCCGGCCCGGCGGCCTTTGCCCCGGGCCTGCTGCGTCTGCCCGCGGTCCTGGATGCGCTGCTTGCCGACGGACACATCACCCCGGAACAGGCAGCCGAGCTGGCGGCGGCCCAGCGCGCCGCCCGCGGCGACCAGCATCCCCTGGTGGTGATCGCGGCCCAGAAATGGCGGAGTCTTGCCGCCGACGCGCCCCTCACCCTGGAATTCCTGACGGAATGGCTCGCCGCCAAGGCGGGGCTGCCCTATTACCACATTGACCCCCTCAAGGTGGACGTGGCGGCGGTGACCGAGGTGATGTCCCACGCCTATGCGTCACGCTATCGCGTGCTGCCCGTGGAGATCCGCGCCGGCGAGGTGGTGATCGCCACTGCCGAGCCCTGGTCCCGCGAATGGGAAAACAGCGTGGAGCAGGCGACCCGCAAGACCATCCGGCGGGTGGTGGCCAATCCCCTCGACATCCTGCGCTACATCGCCGAGTTCTACAGTCTGGCGCAATCGGTGAAGCATGCCCTCAAGGCCCACGAGGGCGCAGGCAGCGGCATCACCAATTTCGAGCAGCTGGTGGCGCTGGGGCGCATGGGCACGCTGGACGCCAACGACCAGAGCGTGGTGCGCATCGTGGACTGGCTGCTCCAGTATGCCTTCGAGCAGCGGGCCAGCGACATCCACATCGAGCCACGGCGCGAGGCTGCCAACGTGCGTTTCCGCATCGACGGCGTGCTGCATCTGGTGTATCAGATGCCCAACGCCGTGTACCAAGCCATCACCAGCCGGATCAAGCTGCTGGGACGCATGGACATGGTGGAAAAACGCCGCCCCCAGGACGGCCGCATCAAGACCGTCACGCCCCGGGGCGAGGAAATCGAGCTGCGTCTGTCCACCATGCCCACCGCCTTCGGCGAAAAGCTGGTGATGCGCATCTTCAACCCGGACATCCTGGTGCGGGATTTCCGCGAGCTGGGTTTCAGCGACGAGGAGGCGGCGCGCTGGCATGCCCTGGTCTCCCAGCCCAACGGCATCGTGCTGGTCACCGGCCCCACCGGTTCCGGCAAGACCACCACGCTCTACACGTCCCTGCGGCAACTGGCTGAGCCGGAAGTCAATATGTGCACCGTGGAGGACCCCATCGAAATGGTGGTGCCCCAGTTCAACCAGATGCAGGTGCAGCCGGGCATCGGCCTGGATTTCGCCAGCGGCATCCGCACCCTCATGCGCCAAGATCCGGACATCATCATGGTGGGCGAGATCCGCGATCTGGAAACGGCGGAAATGGCCATCCAGGCCGCGCTCACCGGGCACCTGGTGCTGTCCACGCTGCACACCAACGACGCGCCTTCCGCCATCACCCGCCTGCTGGACCTGGGGGTGCCGGCCTATCTCATCAAGTCCACGCTGCTCGGCGTGCTCGCCCAGCGCCTGGTGCGCACGCTGTGCCCGCACTGCAAGCAGCCGGATGTGATCGGGGACGAGACCTGGAACGAGCTTACCCGCCCCTGGAAGGCGGCCAGACCCGCCCGCGTCTTCCGGCCCAACGGCTGCCTGGAATGCCGCATGACCGGCTACCGCGGTCGGGTCGGCGTCTATGAGATTCTCGCCATGAGCCCGGCCATCGCACGCCTGATCACGCCCCATACCGATCTCGCGCGCCTGCGCGAGACGGCCTACCGGGAAGGCATGCGCGCCCTGCGTGCGGCGGGTGCGGCCAAGGTGGCGGCGGGCCTCACCACGGCCGAGGAAGTACTCCGAGTGACACCACCACCGTTCGAGGGATGACGATGATCAAGCTGTATTACTTCGCCGCCCTGGTGGACGAGCTGGGGACGGCCTACGAGGAAATCGAACTGCCGGGCGATGTCGCCACCGTGGCCGACCTGCTGGCGCTGCTCAAGGCGCGCGGCGGGCAGTGGGGAAAGACCTTCGGCACCGGTCTGTTGCGCATCACCGTCAACAAGCGCTTCGCCGAAACCACTACCGCCATCGCCAACGGCGACGAAATCGCCTTCGTGTCCGTGCGCCTGTGACAGGGTTCTAGAGCACGCGCACGGCACTGCCCACCCGGAGACCCAGGGTCTGGGCGGCGTGTCCGTTGGGAATGGCGATTTCCACCAGGCCGATGCTGTTGCCGTACCAGAAGGGCCGCCCTGCCGGCGCCGTCGAAAAGGTGCGGGCATGGGGCAGACGGTGGGGTCCGCATTCGATCCAGGTTTCCGGGGAAAGCCCCGCTGCGGGCAGCCCGGTCAGGCAGTTGCCGTAGTGGTCCACGTAGATCACGCGGGCAAGGGGCGCTGTAGGCAGCAGCACGTCCAGGTTGCGCACGGGCCGTAAGTATTCGCCGGGCAGGCTTTGCCGCGCCAGCCAGGCGGCGACGGGAGCGAACAGATCGCGCCCGTGGAAGCTGGCGGAAAGCTGTTCCGGCTGCCAGGCGATGTGCCAGACGCGCCGCTCCCGCGCGCGGCTCGCCACCAGGGACAAGAGCCCGTTGTCCGGGCCCACGAACCAGCGCCCGTCGGCCTGCACCACCGCCGGCCGGCGACTGCCGCCCACGCCCGGATCCACCACCGCCAGACAGACGTCGCCCAGGGCAAAGCGTGTCGCGAGGGCGGCCAGCAGATGGGCGCCCGCCTCGATGTCATAGGCGGGCACCTCGTGGAGCAGGTCGATGACCGGAATGCCCGGTGCCTGCTGGGCGAGCACCGCCTTCACCTGCCCCACGTAGAGGTCGGCTGCCCCGAAATCGGTGAACAGCAGCACGCTCATGCGCGTCTCCCCTCAGCCACCGGCCGCGCCATGAAAAAACCGGGCTTGCACCCGGTTTTTCCCTGTTGCGTCCTGTGCCTGCGCCCTATTCGGCGGCGCCTTCCGGCGCGGCCGCCGTGCCGGTCTCAGGCCGGTCCAGGAGCTCCACATAGGCCATCGGCGCGTTGTCCCCCTGCCGGAACCCGCACTTGAGGATGCGCAGATAGCCACCCGGCCGGTTGCGATAACGCGGGCCCAGCTCGTCGAACAGCTTCACCACCATCTCCCGGTCACGCAGGCGGTCGAAGGCCAGACGGCGGTTGGCCAGCGTCGGGTTCTTGCCCAGCGTGATGAGGGGCTCGGCCACCCGGCGCAGTTCCTTGGCCTTGGGCAGGGTGGTCTTGATCACCTCGTGCCGCAGCAGGGAATTGGTCATGTTGCGCAGCATGGCCAGACGGTGGCTGCTGGTCCGGTTCAGTTTGCGGTTGCCTAGACGGTGACGCATGGTTGCCTATCCTTGTTGGTATCTGCTTACTTGCCGTGGTGCTCGAGCCCGGGCGGCGGCCAGTTTTCCAGGCGCATGCCCAGGGTCAGCCCCTTGGAGGCCAGCACGTCCTTGATTTCGTTGAGGGATTTGCGACCCAGGTTGGGCGTCTTGAGCAGCTCGGTTTCGGTGCGCTGGATGAGATCGCCGATGTAGTAGATGTTCTCCGCCTTGAGGCAGTTGGCGGAACGCACCGTGAGTTCCAGATCGTCCACCGGCCGCAGGAGGATGGGGTCGATGGCCGGGGCGCGCGGTGTCTCGGTGACCGCGGGCGTGCCCTTGAGCTCGGCAAACACGGACAGCTGGTCCATGAGGATGCGCGCCGCATAACGCACCGCTTCCTCCGGATCCACCACGCCATTGGTCTCGATGTCCATCACCAGCTTGTCCAGGTCGGTGCGCTGCTCCACGCGGGCGCTTTCCACCGTGTAGCTCACGCGGCGGACCGGGCTGAAGGAGGCATCCATCATGATGGTGCCAATGGTGTGTTCCTGATCCTCGATGCGGCGGGACGCCACCGGCTGGTAGCCCCGGCCCTGCTCCACCTTGAGCTCCATGCTGAGCTCGGTGTTGCCGGTGATGTGGGCGATCACGTGATCCGGATTGATGATTTCCACGTCGTGGGTGGCCTCGATGTCACCGGCGGTGACCACGCCCTTGCCTTTCTTGACCAGGCGCAGGGTGGCCTCGCTGCGGTTGTGCAGCTTGAGAGCCACGCCCTTGAGGTTGAGCAGGATGTCCACCACGTCCTCCTGCACACCTTCGATGGCGGAGTACTCATGCAGCACGCCGTCGATCCTCACCTGGGTGATGGCATAGCCGGGCATGGAGGAGAGCAGGATGCGGCGCAGGGCATTGCCCAGCGTGTGGCCGTAACCGCGCTCGAACGGCTCCATCACGACGCGGGCGCGCAGCGGAGAGAGTTGCTCCACGTCGACGACACGCGGCTTCAGGAATTCGGTAGCGCTGCTTTGCATGGATGGGTCCTCGTACCTTTAGCGGGCTGCCCGGACGCCATGGGTCCGGGCAGCCATGTCCTGAGAAGCGGTTACTTCGAGTAAAGCTCGATGACGAGATGCTCGTTGATTGTGGCCGGCAGATCGGACCGGGCAGGCAGCGCCTTGAAAGTGCCCTTGAGCGCCTTGGTATCCACCGACACCCACTCCGGAAAGCCCCGGCCCTCGGCGGCTTCCACGGCGGCCTTGATGCGCAGCTGGTTCTTCGCGCGCTCCGCCACCTCGATCACATCACCCGGACGCACCTGGTAGGACGGAATGTTCACCCGCTTGCCGTTCACCAGAATGCCGTTGTGACGCACCACCTGGCGCGCCTCGGCACGGGACGCGCCGAAACCCATGCGATACACCACGTTGTCCAGACGGCTTTCCAGCAGCTGCAGCAGGTTCTCGCCGGTAATGCCCTTGCGGCGGTCGGCCTCGAAGTAGTAGCCGCGGAACTGGCGCTCCAGCACGCCATAGACCCGGCGCATTTTCTGCTTCTCACGCAGCTGCTTGCCGTAGTCGGACAGACGGGCGCCACTTCTCTGGCCGTGCTGACCCGGGGCATAGCTGCGGCGCTCGATGGCGCACTTGTCCGTGTAGCACTTCTCGCCCTTGAGGAACAGCTTCTCGCCCTCGCGGCGGCACTGGCGGCACTTGGGATCGGTATTGCGGGCCACAGTCGTTCTCCTAGCTTAGATGCGGCGCTTCTTCGGGGGGCGGCAACCGTTGTGCGGCACCGGCGTCACATCCGCGATCTGGGTGATCTTGAAACCCACGGCATTGAGGGCACGCACCGCGGATTCGCGCCCGGGCCCCGGCCCCTTGATACGCACCTCCAGATTCTTCACGCCATATTCCTGGGCCGCCTTGCCGGCCGCCTCGGCCGCGACCTGCGCGGCAAAGGGCGTGCTCTTGCGCGAGCCCTTGAAGCCGACGCCGCCGGCAGTAGCCCAGGCCAGGGCGTTGCCCTGGCGGTCGGTGATGGTGACGATGGTGTTGTTGAAGGAGGCGTGGATGTGGGCGATGCCCTCGGCCACGTTTTTCTTGACCTTCTTGCGCACCCGGGTGGTGGTCTTGGTTGCCATAGGTGAATTCGTCCTTTAGTGCTGGCTGCGGCAGGCTTTATTTGCTGGCACGGATGGCCTTGCGCGGACCCTTGCGGGTGCGCGCATTGGTGCGGGTACGCTGGCCGCGCACCGGCAGACCGCGCCGGTGACGCTGGCCGCGGTAGCAGCCCAGGTCCATCAGGCGCTTGATGTTCATGGTCACTTCGCGGCGCAGATCGCCTTCCACCGTGTACTTGCCCACCTCGTCGCGCAGACGATCCAGGTCGCTGTCGTTGAGATCCTTGATCTTGGTGGTGGGGTTGACGCCCGCCGCCTCACAGATCTTGCGCGCGCGCGAGCGGCCGATGCCGTAGATCGCGGTCAGTGCGATCACGGCATGCTGGTGGTTGGGGATGTTCACCCCGGCGATACGGGCCATTCCGTTACTCCTTGCAGAAAGCTTTCCGCAAACCGAAAACTGACAATGTTAACAATAAAGCAGGCGCCTATCAAGCCAGGCCGCTTCAGCCCTGGCGCTGCTTGTGGCGGGGATCGGCGCAGATCACCCGCACCACACCCTTGCGCCGCACGATCTTGCACTTGCGGCAGATTTTCTTGACCGATGCTTGCACTCGCATGTTCGTTCTCCCGATTGATTCCCCCCGCCGGTCGCACCCGCGGCCCGGCACGATCACTCACTTGGCGCGATAGATGATGCGGCCCCGGGTGAGGTCATAGGGGGTGAGCTCCACCGTCACCTTGTCCCCGGGCAGGATGCGGATGTAATGCATGCGCATCTTGCCCGAGATATAGCCCAGAATCACGTGGCCGTTTTCCAGCTTGACCCGGAACGTCGCGTTGGGGAGGTTTTCCAGCACCTCACCCTGCATCTCGATCGTGTCTTCCTTGGCCATACAACCGCCGTTGCCGCCTAGCGCACCAAACCACCCTTGAAATTGGCCTTCTTGAGCAGGCTTTCATACTGGTGGCTCAGCATGTAGGCCTGCACCTGGGCCATGAAATCCATGGTCACCACCACGATGATCAGAAGCGACGTGCCACCGAAATAAAACGGCACGTTGTACTTCAAAATCAGAAACTCGGGCAGCAGACAGACCAGGGTCACATAGAGGGCGCCGACCAGCGTCAGCCGCATGGTGATCTTCTCGATGTAACGCGCGGTCTGCTCACCCGGCCGGATGCCCGGCAGGAAGGCTCCGCTCTTCTTCAGATTCTCCGCGGTCTCCTTGGGGTTGAACACCAGGGCCGTGTAGAAGAAACAGAAGAAGACGATCGCCGCCGCGTACAGCATCACGTACAGCGGCTGCCCCGGCGACAGCATGCCGGCGATGTCCTTGAGCCAAGTCAGCTTGTCGCTCTGCCCAAACCAGCCCGCCAGGGTGGCCGGGAACAGGATGATGCTGGAGGCGAAGATCGGCGGGATCACCCCCGACATGTTCAGCTTCAGCGGCAGATGGGTGCTCTGCCCGGCATAGATGCGGTTGCCCACCTGGCGCTTGGCGTAGTTCACCGTGATCTTGCGCTGGCCGCGCTCCACGAACACCACCAGGTAGGTGACCAGCACCACGCCCGCGAAGATGGACAGAGCCAGGGGAATGGAGAAAGCCCCCGTGCGCACCAGATCCAGGGTGCCGCCAATGGCGCGTGGCAGTCCCGCCACGATGCCCGCGAAGATGATCAGCGAGATCCCGTTGCCAATGCCCCGTTCCGTGATCTGTTCCCCCAGCCACATCAGGAACATGGTGCCTGCCGTGAGGGTGATCACCGTGGTGATGCGGAACATGAAGCCCGGCTCCAGCACCAGCCCCTGTTGCGACTCCAGCGCGATGGCGATGCCCAGCGACTGGAAGAACGCCAGCGCCACGGTGCCGTAGCGCGTGTATTGGGTGATCTTGCGGCGGCCCGCCTCGCCTTCCTTCTTGAGCGCCTCCAGCTGCGGCGACACCACGGTCAGCAGCTGCATGATGATGGACGCCGAAATGTAGGGCATGATGCCCAGGGCCAGCACCGAGAAGCGCGAAAGCGCACCCCCGGAAAACATGTTGAACATGCCCAGGATGCCGCTTTGCTGGCCTTCGAACAGCGCCTTGAGCTGCTCCGGGTCGATGCCCGGCACCGGGATGTGGGTGCCGATGCGGAACACCACCAGGGCGCCCAGCAGGAACAGCAGGCGCCGCTTCAGGTCGCCCAGCTTGGCGCCCGCGAGGGCGCCGGCCACACCACTGGCGAGGGCCAAGGGCGCTCCTACTCGACGATCTTGCCGCCCGCCGCCTCGATGGCGGCGCGCGCACCTTTGGTCACACCCACGCCCTGCACGGTGAGGGCGCGGTCGATGCTGCCCGACAGCACAATCTTGGCCCCCAGGGCACGGGCCGGCACCAGGCCCGCCTGCTTCAGCGTGAGCAGGTCCACCGTGTCACCCGGCAGTTGCTTCAGCGCATACAGCATCACCTCGGCGACCTCACCCTTGCGGGGGGAAACGAAACCGCGCTTGGGCAACCGGCGCTGCAGGGGCATCTGGCCACCCTCGAAGCCCACCTTGTGAAACCCGCCGGCGCGCGACTTCTGACCCTTGTGCCCGCGGCCGCAGGTCTTGCCCAGACCGCTGCCAATGCCCCGCCCCACGCGCTTGCGGGCATGGGTGGCGCCGGCAGCGGGTTTGATGGTGTTCAGTCGCATGTTCAGCCCTCGCACTTCACCAGATAGGACACCTTGTTGATCATGCCGCGCACGGCCGGCGTGTCCTCGAGCTCCACCGTGTGATTGAGGCGGCGCAGCCCCAGACCGCGCACGCATTCACGATGGGACTTGATGGTGCCGATCGTGCTTTTCACCAGCGTGACTTTGATTTTCTTGCCAGAAGTCGCCATGGTTTATCCCAGAATCTCTTCCACGCGCTTGCCGCGCTTGGCTGCCACATCCGAGGGCGTGGACTGCTTGAGCAGGCCATCCAGGGTGGCACGCACCACGTTATAGGGATTGGTGGAGCCGATGCACTTGCACATCACGTCGGTCACGCCCATCACCTCGAACACCGCCCGCATGGCGCCGCCGGCAATGATGCCGGTGCCCTCCGAAGCGGGCTGCATGATTACCTTGGAGGCCCCGTGATGGCCGATCACGGCGTGCTGGAGGGTGCCATTCTTGAGGGGAATCTTGACCATGTTGCGGCGGGCTTCCTCCATGGCCTTTTGCACTGCCACCGGCACTTCCTTGGCCTTGCCCTTGCCCATGCCGATGCCGCCATCGCCGTCACCGACCACCGTCAAGGCCGCAAAGCCCAGAATGCGACCGCCCTTCACCACCTTGGTGACGCGGTTCACCGAGATCATCTTTTCCCGCAGGCCGTCGCCGCGCTCTTCCGTTTCCACTTTTGCCATGTTCAACCTCGATTAGAACTGCAGGCCGCCTTCGCGGGCCGCTTCGGCCAGGGCCTTGACCCGCCCGTGATAGCGGAACCCGGAGCGGTCGAACGCCACCTTCTCGATGCCGAGACTCTTGGCCTTTTCCGCAATCAGCCTGCCGACGCGGGCGGCCGCGGCAATGTTGCCGCCGTTGCGCAGCTCGCCGCGCAGGCTTTTGTCCAGCGAGGAGGCCGCCGCCAGCACCCGGCTGCCACTGGGGTCGATGAGCTGCGCATAGATGTGACAGTTGGTGCGATGCACCGCCAGCCGCACCGCCTTGAGCTCGGCGATTTTGGCACGGGTTTTGCGTGCGCGACGCAGACGAGCCTGTTTTTTGTCCATGACGTATGCCTCTTACTTCTTCTTGGTCTCTTTCAGGACCACCACTTCGTCCGCATAGCGCACGCCCTTGCCCTTGTATGGCTCGGGCGGACGGTAGGCGCGGATCTCCGCGGCGACCTGGCCGACCACCTGTTTGTCCGCCCCCTTGAGGACGATTTCGGTCTGGCTGGGGGTTTCCACCTTGACGCCGGCTGGCATCTTGTGTTCCACCGGATGGGAAAAGCCCAGCGCCAGGCTGAGCACGTCGCCCTTGGCCTGAGCGCGATAGCCCACTCCCACGAGGGTCAGCTTGCGCTCAAAGCCTTTGCTCACCCCCTGCACCATGTTCGCCAGCAGGGCGCGCATGGTGCCGGACATGGCGTGGGCCGCATGACCCTCCGCCACCTGTTCCACCTTCAGCACGTCACCCTCGCGCACCACCCTGACGGCGGGATGCTGACGCTGCTTGAGGGTGCCCAGGGGCCCTTTGACGACGATTTCCTCCGTGCCCAGGGTCACTTCCACCCCTGCCGGCACCTGAATCGGATTCTTAGCGACGCGAGACATGTCCGTTCCCCGTTACGCCACGATGCACAGGACTTCACCGCCCACGCCGGCCGCACGGGCCTGGCGGTCGGTCATCACGCCCTTGGGCGTGGAGACGATGCTGATGCCCAGACCGTTCATGACCTTGGGCAGATCTTTGGCACCGCGGTAGATGCGCAGGCCGGGGCGCGAGACACGCTCGATGCGCTCGATCACGGGGCGGCCCGCGTAATACTTCAGGCTGATGTCGAGCTGCGGCTTGCCGTCGTTGTCGCGGACCAGGAAATCCTGGATGTAGCCTTCGTCCTTGAGCACCTTGGCGATGGCCACCTTGAGCTTGGACGAGGGCACGGAGACGCTGGCCTTCTCCGCACGCTGCGCGTTGCGGATGCGGGTCAGCATGTCGGAAATGGGATCACTCATGCTCATGCTTCAACCCCTCACCAGCTGGCCTTGACGATGCCCGGGATCTGCCCGGCCATGGCGAACTCGCGCACTTTGTTGCGGGACAGGCCGAACTTGCGGAAGTAGCCGCGCGGACGACCAGTCAGCGCACAGCGGTTGCGCAGACGCACCGGGCTTGCGTTGCGCGGCAGCTGCTGCAGCTTCATACGCGCCTCGTAGCGCTCTTCGTCGGAGGCCTTGGCGTTGTTGATGATGGCGAGCAGCTGGGCACGCTTGGCGGCGTATTTGGCCACCAGCTTGCGGCGCTTCTGTTCGCGGTTCTTGAGTGCTAACTTGGCCATAGCAACCTCAGTTCTTGAACGGGAAGCTGAAGGCCGCCAGCAGGGCGCGGCCTTCCTTGTCGGTCTTGGCGGTGGTGGTGATGGTGATGTTCAGGCCACGCAGCGCGTCGATCTTGTCGTACTCGATTTCCGGAAAGATGATCTGCTCTTTCACGCCCATGTTGAAATTGCCGCGCCCGTCGAAGGAGCGGGCGGAGATGCCGCGGAAGTCACGGATGCGCGGAATGGCGATGTTGATCAGGCGATCCAGGAATTCGTACATGCGCGCCTTGCGCAGGGTCACCATGCAGCCGATGGGATAGCCCTGGCGAATCTTGAAGGCGGCAATGGACTTGCGCGCTTTGGTGATCACCGGCTTCTGGCCGGCGATCTTCGCCAGGTCGCCGACCGCGTGCTCCAGCACCTTCTTGTCGCCCACGGCCTCGCCCACACCCATGTTGAGGGTGATCTTCTCGATGCGCGGCACTTCCATCACGGACTTGTACCCGAACTCCTTCATGAGCCGGGGCACGACCTGTTCCCTGTAAAACTCTTGCAAGCGAGCCATGGCTTTTCCTTATGCGTCGACCACTTCGCCGTTGGACTTGAAGTAACGGACCTTGCGCCCGTCCTCCAGCACGCGGAACCCCACCCGGTCGGGCTTCTGGGTCGCGGGATTGAACAGCGCCACATTGGAAATGTGGATCGGCATTTCCTTTTCCACGATGCCGCCGGCGAGGCCGCGCAGGGGGTTGGGTTTCTGGTGCTTCTTCACCCGGTTCACGCCTTCCACCACCACGCGCTCGTCATCCACCACGCGCAGCACGATGCCGCGCCGGCCCTTGTCCTTGCCCGTGAGGACGACCACGTCGTCCCCTTTCCTGATCTTGCGCATGTTTGCTCCTTACAGCACTTCCGGCGCGAGCGAGACGATCTTCATGAAGCGCTCGGTCCTGAGCTCGCGTGTGACGGGGCCGAAAATGCGCGTGCCGATGGGCTCCAGCTTGTTGTTGAGCAGCACGGCCGCGTTGCCGTCGAACTTGATCAGCGAACCGTCGGGACGGCGCACGCCCTTGGCGGTGCGCACCACCACGGCGTTGTAGATCTCGCCTTTCTTGACGCGCCCGCGGGGCGCGGCATCCTTGACACTGACCTTGATGATGTCGCCGATGTTGGCGTAACGGCGCTTGGAGCCGCCCAACACCTTGATGCACATCACGGTGCGCGCACCGGTGTTGTCCGCGACGTCCAGCATGGACTCGGTTTGAATCATGATCTGTTCTCCAACTTAATCCGTCTCGTGCCGCCGCGAGGGACCCGGAGGAGCCCCCCGGCGGCACAACCTGCCGACGGTCAGTTTTGGGTGGCCCGCCTCCGGCCCCGTTGCGGCCCGCGTCATGGCGGGAACGGCCGAGGCGCGCCAGCGAAAGGGCGAAATTATAGCGCTGCCACCAGGGCCGCGCAAGGACTCAAATCACCCGCCCTTTTTCGATCAGCCGCGTCACCCGCCAGGCCTTGGTCTTGGCGATGGGCGCGGTCTCCTGGATTTCCACCAGGTCCCCCACGTGGAATTCGTTGTTCTCGTCGTGGGCGTGGTACTTCTTGGAGCGACGCACGACCTTGCCGTACATGGGGTGCTTCACCTGCCGCTCCACCAGAACGGTCACGGTCTTGTCCATCTTGTCGCTCACCACGCGACCGGTGAGGGTGCGGCGGTTCTTGGGCGCGTCAGTCATGCTTGCCTCGCTTTTTCCGTGAGTAGGGTGCGCACGCGGGCGATGTCGCGGCGCACCTTCCTCAACTGGTCGGTCTTGGTGGACTGCTGGGTCGCGATCTGCATGCGCAGGCCGAACTGGGCCTTGAGCAGGGAAGACAGCTCGGCCTTGAGCTCGTCCACGGATTTCTTTCTCAGTTCACTTGCTTTCATGATTCACCTTTCAGCCTGGTCAGGCACCCACCTGCCGGGTGACGAAGGTGGTGGCGATGGGCAGTTTGGCGGCGGCCAGGCGGAAGGCCTCGCGCGCCAGTTCTTCGTTCACGCCGTCCATCTCGTAGAGCACCTTGCCCGGCTGGATCTCGGCCACCCAGTACTCGGGGTTGCCCTTGCCGTTACCCATGCGCACCTCCGCCGGCTTCTGGGAGATGGGCTTGTCGGGGAAAATGCGGATCCAGATGCGGCCGCCACGCTTGATGTGGCGGGTCATGGCGCGCCGTGCCGCCTCGATCTGGCGCGCGGTCAGGCGGCCGCGGCCAATGGCCTTGAGACCGAAGTCACCGAAGCTCACCTTGTTGCCGCGCGTGGCCACACCCTTGTTGCGGCCCTTCTGCTCCTTGCGGTATTTCCTTCTAGCTGGCTGCAGCATGTTTCACTCCTGCTTTGCGCGCTTTGCGCTCGGGCGCCGGCTCGGCCGGCGCGGCCACCTCGTTGCGCCCCACGTTTTCACCCTTGAATACCCAGACCTTGATGCCAATCACCCCGTAGGTGGTCTTGGCCTCGCCGAAGCCGTAGTCGATGTCGGCGCGCAGGGTGTGCAGCGGCACACGGCCTTCCCGGTACCACTCGGTACGGGCGATCTCGATGCCGTTGAGACGGCCTGAGCTCATGATCTTGATACCCTGGGCACCGAGACGCATGGCGTTCTGCATGGCGCGCTTCATGGCGCGGCGGAACATCACGCGCTTCTCCAGCTGCTGGGCAATGCTGTCGGCGATGATCTGGGCATCCAGCTCGGGCTTGCGCACTTCCTCGATGTTGACGTGCACCGGCACCCCCATCATCTTCTGCAGGGTGACGCGCAGGTTCTCGATGTCCTCACCCTTCTTGCCGATCACCACACCGGGACGGGCAGTGTGGATGGTGATGCGGGCGTTGCGGGCCGGGCGCTCGATGACGATCTTGGACACCATGGCATGGGCGAGTTTCTTCTTCAGGAACTCGCGCACCTTGATGTCCTCGTTGAGCATGGCCGGGAAGTTGCGGCTATTGGCATACCACTTGGACGCCCAGTTTTTCTGGACGGCGAGGCGGAAGCCAATCGGATTGATCTTTTGTCCCATGTTCGTCCCTTTTACTTGTCACCGACGGTGACGGTGATGTGGCAGGTGGGCTTGGTGATGCGCACCCCCCGGCCCTTGGCCGCAGCGGCGAAGCGCTTAAGCACCGGTCCCTTGTCCACGCAGATACTGGTCACCTTCAGCTCGTCGATGTCGGCACCCTCGTTGTGTTCGGCGTTGGCGATGGCGGACTCGAGCGCCTTCTTGATCAGCTTGGCGCCCTTCTTGGGGCAGAACGTCAGAATGTTCAGCGCCTGCTCCACCGGCTTGCCGCGCACCAGATCGGCCACCAGCCGGCCCTTTTGGGGGGACAGGCGCTGGCCACGCATAACAGCGGTCACTCTCATGATGCTCTCCTAATCACTTCTTGCCGGCTTTCTTGTCCGCGGCGTGCCCCTTGAAGGTCCGGGTCAGCGCGAACTCGCCGAGCTTGTGCCCCACCATGTTTTCCGTGATGAACACCGGCACGTGCTGGCGGCCGTTGTGCACCGCGATGGTCAGCCCGACGAAATCCGGCAGGATCGTGGACCGGCGCGACCAGGTTTTGATCGGCTTTTTGTCGCGGGTGGCATTGGCCGCTTCCACCTTCTTCAACAGGTGGGCATCGGCGAACGGGCCTTTCTTGATGGAACGAGCCATATTCTGAAACCTCGGTTATTTCTGGTAACGACGACGCACGATCATGTTGCTGGTGCGTTTGTTGCGCCGCGTGCGATAGCCCTTGGTCTGCACCCCCCAGGGGCTGACCGGGGGCTGGGCGGCGGCCGTCTTGCCCTCGCCACCGCCGTGGGGATGGTCGATGGGGTTCATCGCCACGCCGCGCACCGTGGGCCGGATGCCGCGCCAGCGGTTGGCACCCGCCTTGCCGATGGAGCGCAGGTTGTGCTCGGCATTACCCACCTCGCCGATGGTCGCCTTGCAGTCCACGTGCACCTTGCGGATCTCGCCGGAGCGCAGGCGGATCTGGGCGTAGCTGCCCTCCCGCGCCAGAAGCTGCGCCGCCGCGCCCGCGGCGCGGGCCAGCTGGGCGCCCTTGCCCGGCTGCATTTCCACGCAGTGGATGGTGGTGCCCACCGGGATGTTGCGCAGCGGCAGGGCATTGCCCGGCTTGATCGGGGCCTCGGAACCGCTCAAGAGCTCCATGCCCGCCGTCACACCCTTGGGCGCGATGATGTAGCGGCGCTCGCCGTCACGGTAGCACAGCAGGGCGATGTGGGCGCTGCGGTTGGGATCGTATTCCAAGCGCTCCACCTTGGCCGGGATGCCATCCTTGTTGCGCTTGAAGTCGATGATCCGGTAGTGGTGCTTGTGGCCGCCTCCCTGGTGCCGGGTGGTGATGTGGCCGTTGTTGTTGCGGCCCGCCTTCTTCGGCTTGGGCTCCACAAGGGCCTCGAAGGGTCGGCCCTTGTAGAGGTCGGGGTTGACGACCTTCACCACGGCGCGGCGGCCGGGGGATGTGGGTTTGACTTTGACCAGTGGCACTTTCTATTCTCCTGGCTGCTGTTGTGCGGCGCCGCTCACGCCTGGGAGCCGGCGAAATTGATTTCCTGGCCGGGCGCGAAGCAGACGTACGCCTTCTTCCAGTTGCGGCGGCGGCCCATGGTGCGGCCGAAACGCTTGGTCTTGCCCTTCACGTTCACCACCTGCACCGAATCCACCTTGGCACCGAACAGAAGCTCCGCGGCGGCCTTGATCTCCGGCTTGGTGGCATCCGCGGCCACCCGGAACGGAACCTGGTTGTTGAGATCGCCCACGAAGGTGCCCTTTTCGGAAATCACCGGGGCCAGGATCACTTGCATCAGACGGTCGGGGTTCATGCCAGGAGCTCCTCGAATTTCTTGACCGCACTCCTGGTGAGGAGCACGTTCGGATAACGCACCAGGTTGTAGGGGTCTGCATGCTGCGCCTCGACCACCAGCACATCTGCCAGGTTGCGCGAGGAGAGATAAAGATTCTCGTCCATGCTGTCGGTGACCACCATCACCCGGTCGAACCCCATGCCCTTGAGCTTCTGCGCCAGAAGCTTGGTCTTGGGCGCTTCCACCTTCAGGTCCTCGACCACCGCCAGGCGGCCCTGACGCGCCAGTTCCGACAGGATGGCACGCATGCTGGCCCGGTACATCTTGCGGTTGATCTTGTGGGAGAAATTCTCGTCAGGGCTGCTGGGGAACACCTTGCCGCCGCCACGCCACAGGGGGCTGGAAGACATGCCCGCCCGCGCGCGGCCGGTGCCCTTCTGCCGCCAGGGCTTGTGGGTGGTATGGGACACCTGGGAGCGGTCCTTCTGGGCACGCGTGCCGGTACGCGCGTTGGCCAGATAGGACGTCACCACCTGATGGACCAGGGCCTCGTTGTACTCCCGCCCGAAAGTAGCGTCCGAGGCCTGCACGCTGGCAACCTGGGCGCCCTGTTCATTGATGAGTTTCAGTTCCATCACGCACCTGCCTTCTCAGCACCCGCCTTGACGCTGGGACGCACGATTACATCGGTGCCCCTGGAGCCGGGCACCGCCCCCTTGATCAGGAGCACCTGTTTTTCCGTGTCCACGCGCACGATTTCCAGCTTTTGCACGGTGCGCTGCACCGAGCCCATGTGGCCCGACATCCGCTTGCCCGGAAACACGCGGCCCGGATCCTGGGCCATGCCGATGGAACCCGGCACGTTGTGGGACCGGGAGTTGCCGTGGGACGCCCGCTGGGAGCCGAAGTTGTGGCGCTTGATGGTGCCGGCGAAGCCCTTGCCCTTGGTGATACCCGTGACATCGACCAGCTGGCCGGGCTGGAACAGATCGGCGCCAATCACTTTGCCGAGCGTGAATGCCGACACCTCGTCTTCGCTGACGCGGAATTCGCGCACGACATGGCCCGCTTCCACGCCGGCCTTGGCGAAGTGACCCGCCATGGGCTTGGTGACGCGAGTGGGGCGACGCTTGCCATAGGTGACCTGCACCGCGGCATAACCGTCCGTCTGAGGCGTCTTGATCTGGGTCACGCGGTTGTTGGACACGTCCACCACCGTCACCGGGATGGCGCGGCCATCATCGGTGAACAGACGGGTCATGCCAATCTTGCGACCGACAAGTCCGAGGCTCATTTTCGTTTCCTTTTAACCAGGCCGGTTGCAATTGACCGGCTCGTTTGCCATTGCGCGGCGTTGCCTGCGCAATCCTTACAGTTTGATTTCCACGTCCACGCCGGCGGGCAGGTCGAGCTTCATCAGCGCATCCACGGTCTTGTCGGTGGGGTCGATGATGTCCATCAGGCGCAGATGCGTGCGAATCTCGAACTGGTCGCGCGAGGTCTTGTTGACGTGGGGAGAACGCAGAATGTCGAAGCGTTCGATGCGCGTGGGCAGGGGCACCGGGCCCTTGACCACCGCGCCGGTACGCTTGGCGGTTTCCACGATCTCCAGCGCCGACTGGTCGATGAGACGATAGTCGAACGCCTTGAGTCGAATCCGGATTTTCTGGCTTTGCATCATAAGTTCCCGTGAAGTGTCAGGCGTGGGGTGTGAGGTGCGGCTTGCGCGTCACCCCGCTCACCTCACCCTCACCGCTCTATTCAATGATCTTGGACACCACGCCGGCGCCCACGGTGCGGCCGCCTTCGCGGATCGCAAACCGCAGCCCCTCTTCCATGGCAATCGGCTGGATCAGGCTCACCGTGATCTGCACGTTGTCACCAGGCATCACCATCTCCACGCCCGCCGGCAACTCCACCGCACCCGTCACGTCCGTCGTCCGGAAATAAAACTGCGGACGGTAACCATTAAAGAACGGGGTGTGACGACCCCCCTCTTCCTTGCTCAGAACATAAATCTCCGCCGTAAACTTGGTGTGCGGCGTAATGGTGCCCGGCTTGGCCAGCACCTGCCCACGCTCCACTTCCTCACGCTTGGTACCCCGCAGCAGCACACCCACATTGTCCCCAGCCTGCCCCTGGTCCAGCAGCTTGCGGAACATCTCCACACCCGTCACCGTGGTCTTCTGGGTCGGACGCAGGCCCACAATCTCCACTTCGTCACCCACCTTGACCACCCCACGCTCCACACGGCCCGTCACCACCGTGCCACGCCCGGAAATGGAAAACACATCCTCAATCGGCATCAAAAACGGCTGGTCAATCGCACGCACCGGGTCCGGAATGTAGTTGTCCAGCGCATCCGCCAGCTTGAGAATCGACGGCTCGCCAATCTCGCTCTGGTCCCCCTCCAGCGCCTTGAGCGCCGACCCCACGATGATGGGCGTGTCGTCCCCAGGAAAATCATACTTGGACAGAAGCTCCCGCACTTCCATCTCCACCAGCTCCAGAAGCTCGGGATCGTCCACCATGTCCGCCTTGTTCAGGTACACCACGATGTAGGGCACCCCCACCTGACGCGCCAGCAAAATGTGCTCCCGCGTCTGCGGCATGGGACCGTCCGCAGCCGATACCACCAAAATGGCACCGTCCATCTGCGCCGCACCCGTAATCATGTTCTTCACATAGTCCGCATGCCCCGGGCAGTCCACATGCGCATAGTGCCGCTTCTCGGTCTCGTATTCGACATGCGCCGTGTTGATGGTAATACCCCGCGCCTTCTCCTCCGGCGCCGAGTCAATCTCGTCATACTTCTTCGCCTCACCACCATACTTCTTCGCCAAAATCGTGGTGATCGCCGCCGTCAAAGTGGTCTTGCCATGGTCCACGTGGCCAATCGTCCCCACATTCACATGCGGCTTCTTACGCTCAAACTTTTCCTTTGCCATGATCGATCCTCTCGAAAAGGGTTGAGACTATTTCTTGTTGATCACTGCGTCAGCCACGTGCTTCGGCGCTTCGGCGTAGTGCTTGAATTCCATGGAGTAGGTGGCCCGGCCCTGGGACATGGAGCGCAGGTCCGTGGAATAGCCGAACATCTCCGCCAGGGGCACCTCGGCCTTGATCACCTTGCCGGTGGGAATGTCTTCCATGCCCTGGATGATGCCGCGCCGGCGGTTGAGGTCGCCCATCACATCGCCCATGTATTCCTCCGGCGTTTCCACTTCCACCGCCATCATGGGCTCGAGCAGCACGGGGTTGGCCTTGCGCATGCCATCCTTGAACGCCATGGAGGCCGCCATCTCGAACGCGATCTGGCTGGAGTCCACCTCGTGGTAGGAACCGAAGATCAGCCGCACTTTCACGTCCACCACCGGGAAGCCGGCCAGCACGCCGCTCTTCATGGTGTCCTGGATACCCTTGTCCACCGAGGGAATGAATTCCCGCGGGATCACGCCGCCCTTGATCTCGTCCACGAACTGGTAGCCGGCGCCTTCCGGCTGGGGCTCCAGCACCAGCACGACGTGACCGTACTGGCCCTTGCCGCCGGACTGCTTGATGTACTTGCCTTCCACTTCCACCGACTTGCGGATGGTTTCCCGGTAGGCCACCTGGGGCGCGCCCACATTGGCCTCGACCCCGAACTCCCGCTTCATGCGGTCGACGATGATCTCCAGGTGCAGCTCGCCCATGCCGGAGATGATGGTCTGACCCGATTCCTCGTCGGTGCGCACCCGGAAGGACGGGTCCTCCTGGGCCAGCCGGCTCAGGGCGATGCCCATTTTTTCCTGGTCGGCCTTGGTCTTGGGCTCCACCGCCACGTGAATCACCGGCTCGGGGAACTCCATGCGCTCCAGGATGATGGGATTGGCGGGATCGCACAGGGTGTCGCCGGTGCCGGCTTCCTTCAGACCCACCGCAGCGGCAATGTCACCGGCACGCACTTCCTTGATCTCGTCGCGCTGGTTGGCGTGCATCTGCAGCAGCCGGCCGATGCGTTCCTTGCGCCCCTTGACCGGGTTGTAGATGGTGTCACCGGAGGTAACCACCCCGGAATAGACGCGGAAGAAGGTGAGCTGGCCCACGTAGGGGTCGCTCATGATCTTGAACGCCAGCGCCGAGAAGGGCTCGTCATCCGAGGCCTTGCGTTCCGCCGGCTCGCCGTTTTCCGTTTCGCCCTTGACCGCGGGGATGTCCACCGGCGAGGGCAGGAATTCGATCACCGCGTCCAGCATGGCCTGCACGCCCTTGTTCTTGAATGCCGAGCCGCACAGCATGGGCACGATCTCCGAGGCAATGGTGCGCGCCCGCAGTCCCTGCTTGATTTCCGCCTCGGACAGATCGCCCTCTTCCAGATACTTGTTCATCAGTTCTTCGGAAGCCTCGGCGGCCGCCTCCACCATCTTCTCGCGCCACTTCTTGCAGGTGTCCACGAGATCGGCGGGAATGTCGGCCAGCTCGAAACGGGTGCCCTGGGAGGCTTCGTCCCAGATGATGGCCTTCATGCGGATCAGGTCCACCACACCCTTGAAGTTCTCCTCGGCGCCGATGGGCACCTGGATGGGCACCGGGTTGGCCTTGAGGCGGCTGCGCATCTGCTCTTCCACCCGGAAGAAATTGGCGCCGGTGCGGTCCATCTTGTTGACGAAAGCCAGGCGCGGCACCTTGTACTTGTTGGCCTGGCGCCACACGGTCTCCGACTGGGGCTGCACGCCACCCACCGCGCAATAGACCATACAGGCGCCGTCCAGCACGCGCATGGAACGCTCCACCTCGATGGTGAAGTCCACGTGGCCCGGGGTGTCGATGATGTTGATGCGATGCTCCGGGAAGCTGCCGTCCATGCCCTTCCAGAAGCAGGTGGTCGCCGCGGAGGTGATGGTGATGCCGCGCTCCCGCTCCTGCTCCATCCAGTCCATGATCGCGGCGCCGTCGTGCACCTCGCCGATCTTGTGGGACACCCCGGTGTAGAACAGGATGCGCTCGGTGGTCGTGGTCTTGCCGGCGTCGATGTGCGCCGAGATACCGATGTTGCGGTATCGTTCGATGGGTGTTTTACGTGCCACTTTGAATAAGCCTCAAATTCTGCAAGTCGGCAACGCGCCGCCGTCACTCGCTGCGCGTGCCCGTGTTGGATCGACCCGCCTTCAGAAGCGGAAATGGGAGAACGCCTTGTTGGCCTCCGCCATGCGATGCACTTCCTCGCGTTTCTTCACTGCGCCGCCACGCCCCTCGGCGGCGTCCATCAGCTCGTTGGCCAGGCGCATGCCCATGGATTTCTCGCTGCGCTTGCGCGCCGCGTCACGCAGCCAGCGCATGGCCAGCGCCACCCGGCGGGAGGGACGCACCTCCACCGGCACCTGGTAGTTGGCGCCGCCGACACGCCGGCTCTTCACCTCCACCATGGGGCGGGCATTGGCCAGCGCCTGGGAAAACACTTCCACCGGGTCCTTGCCGCTCTTCTTGGCGATCTGCTCCAGCGCGCCGTACATGATGCGCTCGGCAACCGACTTCTTGCCGCCGATCATCAGCACGTTGATGAACTTGGACACTTCCGCGCTGCCGAACTTGGGATCGGGAAGGATCTCGCGTTTGGGAACTTCTCTACGACGTGGCATGCTTTCCTCGGTCTGTCAGATTCTGGGTTCGCTCAGGGCCGCGCAGGCCAAAGCCGTCAGCCTGCCTTGGGCCGCTTGGCACCGTACTTGGAACGGCCCTGCTTGCGGTCCTTGACGCCGGCGGTATCCAGGCTGCCGCGCACGATGTGGTAACGCACGCCAGGCAGATCCTTGACGCGGCCGCCGCGGATCAACACCACCGAGTGCTCCTGCAGGTTGTGGCCTTCACCGCCGATGTAGCTGATGACCTCGAAGCCGTTGGTGAGGCGCACCTTGGCCACCTTGCGCAGCGCCGAGTTCGGTTTTTTCGGGGTGGTGGTGTACACACGCGTGCACACGCCGCGCTTGGCCGGACAGCCCTGCAGCGCAGGCACCTTGCTCTTGGACACGGGTGCCTTGCGTCCCTTACGCACCAGTTGGTTGATCGTTGGCATAAATACGTGTTCCTTTGGCTAAAAACGAAGGGACGGCGCGCCACTCTGCGCCGTCCCAACGTCTGTTGATCCATCGCCCGAGCCGTCCCCGGTTGGCTTGCGGCGGGTCGGTTTATATTCCGGGCTGCTGAAAAGACAGCAGATTTTAGAAAGCCCCCGGGCAGTTGTCAACCACCGCCCGGGGCCGCCCTCAGGCCACTTCCTCCTGACCGCTGCCCCCGCCCTCCTCCGCCAGGGTGATCTCGGTGGTGCCGGTGACGGCATCCAGCCCGAGCTTCTGCCGCTTGCGGTTGTTGTGGTAGGCCAGGCCGGTGCCGGCGGGGATGAGCCGGCCGACGATGACGTTCTCCTTGAGGCCGCGCAGCTCGTCGCGCTTGCCCATGATAGCCGCCTCGGTGAGCACCCGGGTGGTCTCCTGGAAGGAGGCCGCCGAGATGAAGGAGTCGGTGGACAGCGAAGCCTTGGTAATGCCCAGCAGCACGTACTCGAAGCTGGCCGGGCGTTTGCCCTCGGCGATGACGCGGTCGTTTTCCTCCAGCACCTCGGCCCGTTCCACCTGCTCGCCCTGGATGAAGCGGGTATCGCCCGGATCGGTGATGTTCACCCGACGCAGCATCTGGCGCACGATCACCTCGATGTGCTTGTCGTTGATGCGCACACCCTGCAGGCGATAGACGTCCTGCACCTCGTCCGTAATGTACCGGGCGAGGGCCTCCACCCCCAGCAGGCGCAGGATGTCATGGGGATCGGGCGGCCCATCGACGATGGTCTCGCCCTTGTTCACCACCTGGCCCTCGTGCACGGTGACGTGCTTGTCCTTGGGAATCAGGTATTCGTGGGCCACGCCATCGAGGTCGGTGATGATGAGGCGCTGCTTGCCCTTGGTGTCCTTGCCGAAGGAAACCGTACCGGTGACCTCGGCCAGCAGGCCGGCGTCCTTGGGCGAACGGGCCTCGAACAGCTCGGCCACGCGCGGCAAACCGCCGGTGATGTCGCGGGTCTTGGAGGTCTCCTGGGGAATGCGCGCCAGGACCTCGCCCACGGCCACCTCCTGGCCGTCCTTGACGGTGATGATGGCGCCCACCGGGAAGCTGATGTTGACCGGCGTCTCGGAATTGGCCAGCTTGACTTCCCGGCCCTCGGGGTCGATCAGCTTGACCTGCGGGCGCAGGCCCTTGGCCGCCGTGCCCCGGCGCTTGGGATCGATCACCACCAGGGTGGACAGACCGGTGACCTCGTCGATCTGCTTGGCCACCGTGACCCCTTCCTCCACATTCTCGAAGCGGACCTTGCCCGCGTACTCGGTGATGATGGGCCGGGTGTGGGGATCCCAGGTGGCCACCACCTTGCCCGCCTTGACGGCGTTGCCGTCCAGCACGTGCAGGGTCGCGCCGTAGGGCACCTTGTGGCGTTCGCGTTCCCGACCGGAATCGTCCTGCACCATGATCTCGCCGGTGCGCGAGATGACCACCTGCTCGCCGCGCGCATTGGTGACATAGCGCATGGTCGGCCCGAAGCGCACCGTGCCGTTGGACTTGACCTCGATCTGGCTGGCCACCGCGGCGCGCGAGGCGGCGCCGCCGATGTGGAAGGTGCGCATGGTGAGCTGGGTACCGGGCTCGCCGATGGACTGGGCGGCGATGACGCCCACCGCCTCACCCACCGCCACCAGGCTGCCCCGTGCCAGGTCGCGGCCATAGCACTGGGCACACAGGCCCCAGCGGGTTTCGCAGGTAAGCGGCGTGCGCACCTTCACCTCGTCCACGCCGGCCGCCTCGATCATGTCCACCAGGTCCTCGTTGAGCAGGGTGCCGGCGCGCACCAGCACGGCGCCGTTGTCCGGGCTGACGATGTCGGCGGCGGCCACCCGGCCCAGGATGCGTTCCCGCAGCGGCTCGACCACCTCGCCGCCCTCGATCAGCGCTTTCATGGCCACGCCGTTTTCCGTGCCGCAGTCCTGCTCGGTGATCACCAGGTCCTGGGTCACGTCCACCAGGCGGCGGGTGAGGTAGCCGGAGTTGGCGGTCTTGAGCGCGGTATCGGCCAGACCCTTGCGCGCGCCGTGGGTGGAGATGAAGTACTGCAGCACGTTCAGCCCCTCACGGAAGTTGGCCGTGATGGGCGTCTCGATGATGGAGCCGTCCGGCTTGGCCATCAGGCCGCGCATGCCGGCGAGCTGGCGGATCTGGGCGGCGGAACCCCGCGCGCCCGAGTCGGCCATCATGTAGATGGAGTTGAAGGATTCCTGCTTGACCTTGTTGCCGTCGCGGTCGATCACCTCCTCGGTGCCCAGCTGCTCCATCATGGCCTTGGCCACCAGGTCGCCGGCGCGGCCCCAAATGTCCACCACCTTGTTATAACGCTCGCCCTGGGTCACCAGACCGGAGGCGTACTGGCGCTCGATCTCCTTCACCTCCTCTTCCGCGGCGGCGATGATGGCCTGCTTCTCCTGGGGCACCAGCATGTCGTCCACGCAGAAGGAGATGCCGGCGCGCGCGGCGAAGGAGAAGCCCGTATACATGAGCTTGTCTGCCAGGATCACGGTCTCGCGCAGCCCCACGCGCCGGAAGCTGGCGTTGATGAGCTTGGAGATCTCCTTTTTCTTGAGCGTCTTGTTGACCAGTTCGAAGGGCAGCCCCGGCGGCAGCAGGTCCGACAGCAGGGCGCGGCCGACGGTGGTGTTGTAGCGGGTGATCTTCTCGATCTTTTCGCCGTCGGGACCGATTTCGTATTCCTTGATGCGCACCGTGATGCGGGCGTGCAGATCCACCTGGCGCGTCTCATAGGCACGCGAGACTTCCGCCACGTCGGCGAAGTACATGCCCTCGCCGCGCGCGTTGATGCGCTCCCGGGTCATGTAATAAAGGCCCAGCACGATGTCCTGGGACGGCACGATGATGGGGTCGCCGTTGGCGGGGGACAGCACGTTGTTGGAGGACAGCATGAGCGTGCGCGCCTCCATCTGGGCCTCCAGCGACAGGGGCACGTGCACTGCCATCTGGTCGCCATCGAAGTCGGCGTTGAAAGCGGCACACACCAGCGGATGGAGCTGGATGGCCTTGCCCTCGATCAGCACCGGCTCGAAAGCCTGGATGCCCAGGCGGTGCAGGGTGGGGGCACGGTTGAGCAGCACCGGATGCTCGCGGATCACTTCTTCCAGAATGTCCCACACCTCCGGCGTTTCCTGCTCCACCATGCGCTTGGCGGCCTTGATGGTGGTGGCCAGCCCCATCACCTCCAGCTTGTGGAAGATGAATGGCTTGAACAGTTCCAGCGCCATCTTCTTGGGCAGGCCGCACTGGTGCAGCTTGAGGGTCGGGCCCACCACGATCACGGAGCGGCCGGAATAGTCGACCCGCTTGCCAAGCAGGTTCTGGCGGAAGCGGCCGCCCTTGCCCTTGATCATGTCGGCGAGAGACTTGAGGGGCCGCTTGTTGGCGCCGGTCATGGCCTTGCCGCGGCGGCCGTTGTCCAGCAGGGAATCCACCGCTTCCTGGAGCATGCGCTTTTCGTTGCGCACGATGATTTCCGGCGCCTTGAGCTCCAGCAGGCGCTTGAGCCGGTTGTTGCGGTTGATCACCCGGCGGTACAGGTCATTGAGGTCGGAGGTGGCGAAGCGGCCGCCATCCAGGGGGACCAGGGGACGCAGCTCCGGCGGCAGCACCGGCAGCACCTCCAGGATCATCCACTCCGGACGCACGCCGGAACGCTGGAAGGCCTCGAGCACCTTGAGCCGCTTGGCGATCTTCTTGAGCTTGGTGTCGGAGCCAGTGCTGGCGAGCTCGGCGCGCAGCTTTTCCACCTCGCTGTTGATGTCGATGGCCCGCAGCAGGTCACGGATGCCTTCCGCGCCCATGGCGGCCTTGAACTCGTCGCCGTATTCCTCGACCTTGGCCAGATAGTCGTCCTCGGTCAGGAGCTGGCCGCGGTTGAGCGGGGTCATGCCGGGTTCCACCACCACGTAGGCCTCGAAATAGAGCACACGCTCGATGTCCCGCAGGGGCATGTCCAGCACCATGCCCAGGCGCGAGGGCAGGGACTTGAGGAACCAGATGTGGGCCACCGGGCTGGCCAGCTCGATGTGGCCCATGCGCTCGCGGCGCACCTTGGACAGGGTCACCTCGACGCCGCATTTCTCGCAGATCACGCCGCGGTGCTTGAGGCGCTTGTACTTGCCGCACAGGCACTCGTAGTCCTTCACCGGCCCGAAGATCTTGGCACAGAACAGGCCATCCCGCTCCGGTTTGAAGGTGCGGTAGTTGATGGTCTCGGGCTTCTTCACTTCGCCATAGGACCAGGAGCGGATCTTGTCCGGAGACGCGAGGGCGATGCGGATGGCATCGAATTCCTCTTCCTGGGTGACCTGTTTGAACAAATCGAGCAGTGCTTTCATATAACCTCCGTGAGGAGTGAGGAACCGGCCGGGGCGCCCGCCGCAGCCTTGGCGCGCCCGCCCGTCACCTCACCGAATCAGTCGCGCTCCAGATCGATGTCGATGGCCAGGGACCGAATTTCCTTCACCAGCACGTTGAAGGACTCGGGCATGCCCGCGTCGATCCTGTGGTCGCCCTTGACGATGTTCTCGTACATCTTGGTCCGGCCATTGACGTCGTCGGACTTGACCGTGAGCATTTCCTGCAGGGTGTAGGCGGCGCCGTAGGCTTCCAGCGCCCACACCTCCATCTCGCCGAAGCGCTGGCCGCCGAACTGGGCCTTGCCGCCCAGCGGCTGCTGGGTGACCAGGGAGTAGGGGCCGGTGGAACGCGCGTGCATCTTGTCGTCCACCAGGTGGTGCAGCTTCAGCATGTGCATGTAGCCCACGGTCACGGGCCGCTCGAAGGGTTCCCCGGTGCGGCCGTCATAGAGCGTGACCTGGCCCGAGCGGGGCAGGCCCGCCAGTTCCAGCATGTCCTTGATCTCCTCTTCGGTCGCGCCGTCGAACACGGGCGAGGCGAAGGGCACGCCGTCCTTGAGGTTCACCGCCAGCTCGACGATCTCCTTGTCCGTCAGGGTGTCCAGCCGTTCCGGGCGGCCGGTGCGGTTGTAGATCTTTTCCAGATACTTGCGCAGCTGGGCCACCGTGAGGTTCTGCGCATCCTCCAGCATCTTGGCGATCTGCTGGCCCAGGCCCTTGGCAGCCCAGCCCAGGTGGGTCTCCAGGATCTGGCCCACGTTCATGCGCGAAGGCACGCCCAGGGGGTTGAGCACGATGTCCACCGGCGTGCCGTCTTCCATGTAGGGCATGTCCTCCACCGGCACGATCTTGGAGATCACGCCCTTGTTGCCATGGCGGCCCGCCATCTTGTCGCCGGGCTGGAGGCGGCGCTTCACGGCCAGATAGACCTTGACCATCTTGAGCACGCCGGGGGGCAGCTCGTCGCCGGAGGTGAGCTTTTTCTTTTTCTCGGCGAACATCTGGTCGAACTCGCGCCGCTTGGCTTCCAGGCTCTCCTTCAGCAGCTCGAGCTGGGTGGCAGCCTCCTCGTTGGCCAGCCGGATGTCGAACCACTCATAGCGGTTGAGCTCCGACAGGTAGGCCTTGGTGATCTTGCTGCCCTTGGCCAGCTTCTTCGGCCCGCCGTTGGCCACCTTGCCGATCAGCAGGCGCTCGATGCGGCCGAAGGTGTCTTCTTCCACGATGCGCATGCGGTCGGCGAGATCCTTCTTGTACTCCTTGAGCATGTCCTCGATGATCTGCGCCGCGCGCTTGTCGCGCTCGATGCCCTCGCGGGTGAACACCTGGACGTCGATCACCGTGCCGGACATGCCGGACGGCACGCGCAGGCTGGTGTCCTTCACGTCCGAGGCCTTCTCGCCGAAGATGGCGCGCAACAGTTTCTCCTCCGGGGTGAGCTGGGTCTCGCCCTTGGGCGTGACCTTGCCCACCAGCACGTCGCCCGCCTGCACCTCGGCACCGATATAGACGATGCCGGACTCGTCCAGGCGCGCGGCCATGCGCTCCGACAGGTTGGGGATGTCGCGCGTGATCTCCTCCGGCCCGAGCTTGGTGTCGCGCGCCACCACCGACAGCTCCTCGATGTGAATGGAGGTGTAGCGGTCTTCGGCCACCACGCGCTCGTTGATCAGGATGGAGTCCTCGAAGTTGTAACCGTTCCAGGGCATGAAGGCCACGAACATGTTCTGGCCCAGCGCCAGCTCGCCGGTGTCCGTGGAGGCGCCGTCGGCGATGACGTCGCCGCGGCTGATCACGTCGCCCACCTTCACCAGCGGGCGCTGGTTGATGTTGGTGTTCTGGTTGGAACGGGTGAACTTGGTCAGGCTGTAAATGTCCACGCCCACCTCGCCCGGCGCCGTCTCGTCGTCGTTGACGCGCACCACGATACGGGTGGCGTCCACGTAGTCCACCACGCCGCCGCGGTTGGCGGTGACCACGGTGCCGGAGTCCACTGCCGCGGTGCGTTCGATGCCGGTGCCCACCAGGGGTTTTTCCGGACGCAGGCAGGGCACGGCCTGGCGCTGCATGTTGGAGCCCATCAGGGCGCGGTTGGCGTCGTCATGCTCCAGGAAGGGGATGAGGGAGGCCGCCACCGACACGATCTGGGCGGGCGCGACGTCCATGTACTGCACGTTCTCCCGCGGCGCCATGGTGAACTCGTTCCAGTGGCGGCAGGACACGAATTCGTCCTTGAAGCGGCCGTGCTTGTCCAGCTCGGCATTCGCCTGGGCGATCACGTACTGGCCTTCCTCGATGGCGGACAGATACTCGATCTCGTCGGTAACCTTGCCGTTGACCACCTTGCGGTAGGGCGTCTCCAGGAAGCCGTACTCGTTGGTGCGGGCGTACAGAGCCAGGGAGTTGATCAGGCCGATGTTGGGACCTTCCGGCGTCTCGATCGGGCACACCCGGCCGTAATGGGTGGGATGCACGTCGCGCACTTCGAAGCCGGCACGCTCCCGGGTGAGGCCGCCCGGCCCGAGGGCCGACACGCGCCGCTTGTGGGTGATCTCGGACAGCGGGTTGGTCTGGTCCATGAACTGGGACAGCTGGCTTGAGCCGAAGAACTCCTTCACCGCCCCGGACACCGGCTTGGCGTTGATGAGGTCGTGGGGCATGAGGTTTTCCGACTCGGCCTGGGCCAGACGCTCGCGCACGGCCCGCTCCACCCGCACCAGACCGGCGCGGAACTGGTTCTCCGCCAGCTCGCCCACGGAGCGCACGCGCCGATTGCCCAGATGGTCGATGTCGTCGATCTCGCCGCGCCCGTTGCGCAACTCCACCAGCAGGTGGATGACCTCCACGATGTCTTCCGGGGTGAGGGTGCCCGGACCGGTGAGTTCGCTGCGTCCCACGCGCCGGTTGAACTTCATCCGGCCCACCTTGGACAGGTCGTAGGTCTCCTCGGAGAAGAACAGGCGGTTGAACAGGGTTTCCACCGCCTCCTCGGTGGGCGGCTCACCGGGACGCATCATGCGGTAAATGGCCACCCGCGCCGCCATCATGTCGGCGGTCTCGTCGATGCGCAGGGTCTGGGAGATGTAGGGGCCGTGATCCAGATCGTTGGTGTAGAGGGTCTGGATGGTGCTGATGCCGGCCTCCATGAGCTTCTTCAGCACCTCCTCGGTGATCTCGTCATTGGCGCGGGCGATGAGCTCGCCGGTTTCCTTGTCCACCACGTTGGTGGCCAGCACGCGACCGATCAGGAAGTCCTCGGGCACCACGATTTTCTTCAGGCCCGCGGCTTCCATCTCGCGGATGTGCTTGACGGTGATGCGCTTGTCCTTGGGCACGATCACCTTGCCCTTGGCGGTGATGTCGAAGCGCGCCACCTCGCCGCGCAGGCGTTCCGGCACCAGCTCGAACTCGATGCCCTTCTTGCCGAGATGGAAGGTGTCGAACTGGAAGAAGATCTGCAGGATCTGCTCCGGCGTGTAGCCCAGCGCCTTGAGCAGGATGGTCACCGGCATCTTGCGCCGGCGGTCGACCCGGAAATACAGGTAGTCCTTGGGATCGAACTCGAAGTCCAGCCAGGAACCGCGGTAGGGAATGATGCGGCCGGAGAACAGGAGCTTGCCGGAGGAGTGGGTCTTGCCGCGGTCGTGCTCAAAGAACACGCCGGGCGAGCGGTGCAGCTGGGAGACGATGACCCGTTCGGTGCCGTTGATGATGAAGGAGCCATTGTTGGTCATGAGCGGAATCTCGCCCATGTACACTTCCTGCTCCTTGGCCTCCTTGATGGTGGGTTTGGAGGCCTCGCGGTCCATGATCACCAGGCGCACCTTGACCCGCAACGGCGCGGCGTAGGTGAGCCCCCGCTGCTGGCACTCCTTCACGTCGAAGGGAGGATCGCCCAGGGTGTAGCTCACGTACTCAAGGCGCGCATTGCCGGAGTGGGAAACGATCGGAAAGATGGAGCGGAACGCCGCTTCCAGGCCCTCCACCTTGCGCTCGCCGGGGGGCACGCCCTCCTGCAGGAACGCGCGGTAGGAATCCAGCTGCGTGGCGAGCAGATACGGCACGTCGAGCACGCTGGCGCGCTTGGCGAAGCTCTTGCGGATACGTTTCTTCTCGGCGAATGAGTAGGTCATGGCATCTCCGTTCAGGGAAGCGGAAATCGGCCCGGGCGGGCGGCCCGGCGAAATCACAAGTGAGCGGGCAATGTCCGCTCAGTTCTGATCTCGGTTGTGGAATCGGGCTCCAGAAGCGGCAAAAGGCCGGCGGCCCTCGCGGGCTGCCAGCCAGTCGCCGTCAAAGCCGTGCTTACTTGATTTCGCAAGTGGCGCCGGCTTCCTGGAGCTGCTTCGCGATCGCTTCGGCTTCTGCCTTGGGGATCCCTTCCTTGACAGGCTTGGGCGCGCCATCCACCAGATCCTTGGCTTCTTTCAGGCCCAGGCCGGTGATGGCGCGCACCACCTTGATCACTTCCACCTTCTTCTCGCCGGCGGCGGTGAGCATCACCGTGAAGTCGGTCTTCTCTTCGGCGGGGGCAGCGGCGCCGGCGGCGGGCGCAGCAGCCACGGCCACTGCGGCAGCGGCGGCGGACACGCCGAATTTTTCCTCCATTTCCTTGATGAGCTCGGACAGCTCAAGCACGGTCATGTTGGCAATGGCATCGAGGATTTCAGCTTTGGATACGGCCATGATGTTCTCCAGTCAAAATAGCAAAAGGGTTGTTGGTTCAAGCAGCCTGTTTGCTGTCGCGCACGGCAGCCAGGGTGCGCACGAAGCGCGCCGGCACCTCGTTGAGGGTGCGCACGAACTGCGCGATCGGCGCCTGCATGGTGCCCAGCAGCTTGGCGAGCAGCTCTTCGCGCGACGGCAGGGCGGCGAGACTCGCCACTTCCTGCGGGCCCATGATCGTGTTGGGCATGGCGCCCCCCTTGATCACGAGCTTTTCGTTGCCCTTGGCGAACTCGTTGAGCACCTTGGCGGCAGCCACCGGATCGGCAGAAATCGCGAACGCGAGCGGACCCACCATCTTCTCCGCGAGGGGAGCAAACGGCGTGTCCGCCACGGCGCGCCGGGCCAGCGTGTTCTTGAGCACGCGGAAGTACACGCCCGCCTTGCGCGCCTGGGCGCGCAGGGCGGTCATGTCTCCCGCCTCCAGGCCGCGGTATTCAGCCAGGATGATGGCCTGGGCACGCGCCACCTGGGCGCTTACCTCGGCCACCACTTCCTGCTTTTTCTCCAGGTTGAGAGCCACGGTCTTACTCCTTACGTCGAAAGCGGCCGATACTGCGCCGCGAATCGGCGACCTTCCGATAGGAGAACATCTGTTGCAGAACGATCATCCTGTCTTGGGTACGCCATCTGCGTAGGGTCCGGAAGACAGAGGACGGGAGACGAAGGACGGAAAGACCTCCGACCCCCGGCATCCGTTGCCGGCATTAAGCCCTTGCGGGCGCCTACGGTCTTTGATAACCCCGTTCACCCAACCCGGCCGCCCATCCCCGCCGGTTACCGGAGTTGCGCGCGGTAACCGGTGGAGATGCGGCGACCGGTCGAGTGACCGGGCCCAAAGTTCTTACAGTTTCCCCCTCCCTCGATGGGAGGGGGAGGGAACCTGCCTCAAGCCGTCAAAGAGGCCTGATCCACTTTGACGCCCACCCCCATGGTGCTGGAGACGGCGATCTTTTTCAGGTACACCCCCTTGGCGGCGGCAGGCTTGGCCTTGTTCAGCGCATCCACCAGCGCCAGCAGGTTGGCCTTGAGGTCCTCCGGCGCGAAGGAGGCGCGGCCGATGGTGCAGTGGACGATACCCGCCTTGTCCGTGCGGTACTGCACCTGGCCGGCCTTGGCATTCTTCACCGCCTCGGCCACATTGGGCGTCACCGTGCCCACCTTGGGGTTGGGCATCAGGCCCCGCGGGCCCAGGATCTGGCCCAGCTGGCCCACCACGCGCATGGAATCGGGCGTGGCGATGACCACGTCGAAGTCCATGCGGCCTTCCTTGATCTGGGCCGCGAGATCGTCGAAGCCGACGATGTCGGCACCCGCCTCGCGCGCGGCATCGGCCGCCGCGCCCTGGGCGAACACCGCCACGCGCACGGTCTTGCCGGTACCCTTGGGCAGCACCAGGGAGCCGCGCACCAGCTGGTCGGACTTGCGCGCGTCCACCCCCAGATTGACGGCCACGTCCACGGCCTCGTCGAATTTGGCGGTGGCGGTCTCCTTGACCAGTTTCAGCGCCTCGTCCACGGGATAGAGCTTGTTGCGGTCCACCTTGGCCAGGATGGCCTGGCGGCGTTTGGAAAGCTTGGCCATGTCAGACGCCCTCCACTTCGATGCCCATGCTGCGGGCGCTGCCGGCGATGGTGCGCACCGCGGCCTCCAGATCGGCGGCGGTGAGATCCGGCATCTTCATCTTGGCGATTTCCTCAGCCTGGGCGCGGGTGATGCGGCCCACCTTGTCGGTATGGGGTTTGGACGAGCCCTTCTCGACCTTCGCCGCCTTCTTCAGCAGCACGCTGGCGGGCGGCGTCTTCATCACGAAGGTGAAGGACTTGTCCGCATAGGCGGTGATCACCACGGGAATGGGCAGGCCGGGTTCCATGCCCTGGGTCTGGGCATTGAAGGCCTTGCAGAATTCCATGATGTTCAGGCCGCGCTGGCCCAGGGCGGGGCCGATGGGGGGCGAGGGATTGGCCTTGCCCGCCGGCACCTGCAGCTTGATGTAGCCGACGATTTTCTTTGCCATGATGGCTTCCTTTCCTTGAGTGAGTCCAAACGCGCGGTCGGTTGCCCTACTGGCGCTCCTCGTGCCGGAATCGGGGCTTCCGGCGGGCCCGTATCACCACGGCCTCAGGCCTTCTCCACCTGGCTGAAATCCAGCTCCACCGGGGTGGAACGGCCGAAGATCATGACCGAAACCCGGAGCTTGTTCTTGTCGTAGTTGACCTCTTCCACGTTGCCGTGGAAATCCGTGAACGGACCTTCCGTGACACGCACCGCCTCGCCCACCTCGAACAGCACCTTGGGCCGGGGCTTTTCCACCCCTTCCTGCATCTGCTGCAGCAGGGCCTGCACTTCCTTCTCGCTGATGGGCGTGGGCTTGGCGGCGGAACCGCCCACGAAGCCGGTGACCTTGGGCACGCTCTTCACCAGATGCCAGGTGGCATCGTCCATTTCCATTTCCACCAGGACGTAGCCCGGGAAGAACTTGCGCTCGCTGGTGCGCTTCTGGCCGCCCTTCATCTCGACCACCTCTTCCACCGGCACCAGGATCTGGCCGAACTTGTCCTCCATGTGCTCGCGCTTGATGCGCTCCTCGAGGGCGCGCTTCACGCTCTTCTCGAAGCCGGAATAGGTGTGCACCACGTACCAGCGTTTGGCCATCAGCTCCCCCGTTCCATCAAGATGCGCAGGATCGCGCCCAGCGAGGCATCCACCACGAAGATGAACAGCGCCATGAGCACCACGAACACGAACACCACCCCGGTGGTCTGCATGGCTTCCTTGCGGGTGGGCCAGACCACACGCTTCGCTTCCGCGATGGATTCGCGCGCAAACCCCACGAACTGCCGGCCGGGCGCGGTGAACCAGCCCACCAGCGCGGCGGCCGCGACCCCGCCCAGGACCGCGAGCACACGCAGCACCATGGGCTGGCTGGCCAACGCGTAAAACCCGGCCAGCCCCGCCACCACGAGCAGGGCTGCCAGGACCAGTTTGAGTTTGTCTGTCATGAATCCCTTTGGGTTCAGTGCCCGGGGGCGCGCTGCGGGGGACCCAGCCTTCGGGGCCGGTCCTCAGGCGTGCATTTCCGGGTCGGCGCGCCCGGAAGGCGACCCGCCCTCACGGCACGCCCGGCCGCCACCTGCGTGTCTGGCAGGCCAGGAGGGTCTCGAACCCCCAACCTGCGGTTTTGGAGACCGCCGCTCTGCCAATTGAGCTACTGGCCTTTGATTTCGTGGGCGGAAGGTCGTGCGCCGGGGCGCCGCCCCGGCCACGGCATGCCGCCCACCACTTACCCGATCACTCGATGATCTTGGACACCACGCCGGCGCCCACGGTGCGGCCGCCTTCGCGGATCGCAAACCGCAGCCCCTCTTCCATGGCAATCGGCTGGATCAGGCTCACCGTGATCTGCACGTTGTCACCAGGCATCACCATCTCCACGCCCGCCGGCAACTCCACCGCACCCGTCACGTCCGTCGTCCGGAAATAAAACTGCGGACGGTAACCATTGAAGAACGGGGTGTGACGACCCCCCTCTTCCTTGCTCAGAACATAAATCTCCGCCGTAAACTTGGTGTGCGGCGTAATGGTGCCCGGCTTGGCCAGCACCTGCCCACGCTCCACTTCCTCACGCTTGGTACCCCGCAGCAGCACACCCACATTGTCCCCAGCCTGCCCCTGGTCCAGCAGCTTGCGGAACATCTCCACACCCGTCACCGTGGTCTTCTGGGTCGGACGCAGGCCCACAATCTCCACTTCGTCACCCACCTTGACCACCCCACGCTCCACACGGCCCGTCACCACCGTGCCACGCCCGGAAATGGAAAACACATCCTCAATCGGCATCAAAAACGGCTGGTCAATCGCACGCACCGGGTCCGGAATGTAGTTGTCCAGCGCATCCGCCAGCTTGAGAATCGACGGCTCGCCAATCTCGCTCTGGTCCCCCTCCAGCGCCTTGAGCGCCGACCCCACGATGATGGGCGTGTCGTCCCCAGGAAAATCATACTTGGACAGAAGCTCCCGCACTTCCATCTCCACCAGCTCCAGAAGCTCGGGATCGTCCACCATGTCCGCCTTGTTCAAATACACGACGATGTAGGGCACCCCCACCTGACGCGCCAGCAAAATGTGCTCCCGCGTCTGCGGCATGGGACCGTCCGCAGCCGATACCACCAAAATGGCACCGTCCATCTGCGCCGCACCCGTAATCATGTTCTTCACATAGTCGGCATGCCCCGGACAGTCCACATGGGCATAGTGCCGCTTCTCGGTCTCGTATTCGACGTGCGCAGTGTTGATCGTAATACCCCGCGCCTTCTCCTCCGGCGCCGAGTCAATCTCGTCATACTTCTTCGCCTCACCACCATACTTCTTCGCCAAAATCGTGGTGATCGCCGCCGTCAAAGTGGTCTTGCCATGGTCCACGTGGCCAATCGTCCCCACATTCACATGCGGCTTCTTACGCTCAAACTTTTCCTTTGCCATGATCGCTTTCCTCTCGACGAGACTGACTCAATACCTGGTGCCCATGACGTGGATCGAACACGTGGCCTCTCCCTTACCAAGGGAGTGCTCTACCACTGAGCTACATGGGCAGGAGACCTGGGCTGCCCGGGCAGGCCGGGGGATCACCGATCCACCCCTGCCGCGCCCCGGCCCGGCCAATACCCAAATGGACGGGGCCCCCTTGGGTATTGGAGCGGGTGAAGGGAATCGAACCCTCGTCTTAAGCTTGGAAGGCTTCTGCTCTACCATTGAGCTACACCCGCGAAGGCGGTGTCTCGGCCCGACTTGACGGTCGACTTAACGGTCGAGGCGATGCTCCCAATACTTGCCGAAACCTGGTGGAGGGGGAAGGATTCGAACCTTCGAAGGCAGTGCCGGCAGATTTACAGTCTGCTCCCTTTGACCGCTCGGGAACCCCTCCGAACGAAACCCGCGATTATGCCGCCAGGCAGGGGTGCTGTCAAACAGGCCGCCGCAAAATTCCTTATTTGGCGCGGCAAGCCCTTAACCTGCAAGGCAATTTCCCTTTTGGCAGGGAGTTTGCTATCGTGCCGGCCATGGCCGCGCCCGCCGCCCCGTTCTTCCTGCCCACCCCCGATGACGCCATCGACCTGGAGCGCCTGCGGCGGGTGCTGGTGATCAAGCTGCGTCACCTGGGGGATGTGCTGCTCACGAGCCCGGTGTTCACCGTGCTCGCCCGCCGTGCGCCCCATCTGGAGCTCGATGCCCTGGTCTATCGCGACTGCGCCGCGATGCTGGAAGGCCACCCGGCCATCGCCCAGATCCACACCATCGACAAGAACTGGAAGACCCTGCCCGTTACCGCCCGGCTGGCGGCAGAGTGGGGGCTCCTGCGCAAGCTGCAGGCGCGCCGCTACGACCTGGTGATCCACCTCACGGAGCATCCGCGGGGGGCGTGGCTTGCCCGCTTGAGCGGCGCCCGCTACGCGGTGGCACGCCAGCGCCCGGGGCGCTTCTGGCGCCAAAGTTTCACCCACCTTTACCCCTGGCTCGCCGGCAACCGGCGCCACACCGTGGAGTTGCACCTGGATGCCCTGCGCCGCATCGGCATCCGCCCCGAGCCGGATGAGCGGGCACTCACTTTTGTCCCGGGGCCAGCAGCCGAAGCGGCCGTGGACGCCCTGCTGGGTGGCCACGGGCTGGACCGGGGCGGCTTTCTGGTCTTCCATCCGGGTTCGCGCTGGTGGTTCAAGACCTGGCCCGCGGCCCACGCGGCGCGGGTCGTGGACGGCCTTTCCGCCCGGGGCTGGCGGGTGGTGCTGACCGCCGCGCCGGAAGCCGCGGAGCGGGATTTCCTCGCCCGGGTGCGGGCCCTGAGCACCGCCCCGGTGGTGGATCTGGGCGGCAGGCTGGGCCTTAAGGAACTGGGCGCCCTGCTCGCCCGCGCGCGTGCCTTCATCGGCATGGATTCGGCGCCCATGCACCTGGCGGCGGCCGTGGGCACACCCACCGTGGCCCTGTTCGGACCCAGTGGGGAACGGGAGTGGGGCCCCTGGAACGTACCCAGCCGGGTCCTGACCTCGGACCATCCCTGCCGTCCCTGCGGGCAGGATGGCTGCGGCGGGGGAAAGGTGAGCGAGTGCTTGCTGTCGATCCCGCCCGAGCGGGTGCTCGAGGCCGTGGAGGACCTCCTTGGCGGTGGCGGCTAGCCCGTCCGGGCGGGGGAAGCTGCGGCTCGCCCTCGTGCGCCAGCGCTACACCCCCTTCGGCGGGGCGGAACGCTTCGTCGCCCGGGCCCTGGAGGCCCTGCGTGCCCAGGGCGTGGAAGTCACCCTGGTGACCCGCCACTGGCAGGGAGCGGGGGAGGTGTTGCGCTGCGATCCCTTCCATCTGGGCAGCCTGTGGCGGGACTGGGGCTTTGCCCGCTGTGTCTGCCGCGCCCTCGACGACCATCCCTTCGACCTGGTGCAGTCCCACGAGCGGCTGGCCTGCTGCGACCTCTACCGGGCGGGAGACGGCGTGCACCGGGTGTGGCTCGCGCAGCGCGCCCGCCTGCGGGGTTGGCCCGACCGCCTCTGGCAGGCGTTGAGCCCCTACCACCGCTACCTGCTGGCGGCGGAGCGGCGGCTGTTCGAGAGCCCGCGGCTGAAGGCGGTGATCTGCAATTCGCGCATGGTGCGCGACGAAATCGTCGCCCATTTCGCCATCGACCCGGACAAGCTCCACGTGATCTACAGCGGGGTGGATCTGGACCGCTTCCACCCCGCCGACAGCGCCCAGCGCAGCACGGCGCGCCGTGAACTGGGCCTGCCCGCCGGGGCGACGGTATTCCTGTTCCTGGGCTCCGGCTATGAACGCAAGGGCCTGGCCACCGCCCTGGCTGCCTTCGCCCGTCTTGCCGACCCGGCGGCGCGGCTCGTGGTGGTGGGACGCGACCGGCACCAGGCCCGCTACCAGCGCCTGGCCCGGCGCCTGGGCTGCGCGCCGCGCGTGCATTTCCTGGGGCCGCGCGAGGCGGTGCTGCCCTGCTACCACGCGGCGGATGCCCTGGTGCTGCCCACCCTCTACGACCCCTTTCCCAATGTGGCCCTGGAGGCCCTGGCCTGCGGCCTGCCGGTGGTGACCTCCACCAAGTCCGGGGCGGCCGAGGTGCTGGAGGAGGGCCAAACCGGCTTCGTGCGCGACGCCCTGGACGTTCCGGGCGTGGCGGAGGCCCTGGCACGCCTGCTGGATCCCGCCGCGCGGGCAGCGATGGGCGTGGCGGCGCGGGCACGGGCCCAAACCCTGGGCGCCGAGGCCGCCACCCAGGCCCTGCTCGCCCTCTACCGGCGGCTCCTGACTGGAGCACAAGGCCCTGATTCCGGTACACTTGCGCCTTTTTCCCGACCCAGCGCCGCGCCTGCGGAATCCGCGTGACCAGCCCCACCCTTTCCAGCGCCCAGCTCTATCTCCGGCTGCTCAGGATCGCCCAGCCCTGGTGGAAGATGTTCGCCGCCTCGCTGCTGTTCACCATCCTGGTGGCAGCCACCGAGCCGGCCCTGCCGGCGCTCATGAAACCGCTGCTCGACGGCAGTTTCGTGGAGCGCGACCCCTTCCTCATGAAGCTCATCCCGCTGGCCATTGTCGGGCTGTTCCTGCTGCGCGGCCTCTTTACCTTCGCCGCCAACTACGCCACCAGCTGGCTCGCCACGCGCGTGGTGCTGGAACTGCGCAACCGCATGTTCGCCAAGCTGGTCACCCTGCCCACGCGGGACTTCGACAACAGTCCCTCGGGGGCGCTGATCGCCAACATCGCCTACAACGTGAATTCCGTCACCTCCGCCGGCACCAACGTCATCACCGTGGTGGTACGGGACTCCTTCACCATCCTGGGACTCATGGGCTGGCTGCTCTACCTCAACTGGCAGCTCACCCTCATCACCCTGGTGATGGCACCGGCCATCGCCGTCACCGTGCGCTACTTCACGCTGCGCCTGCGGCGCATGTACCGGGGCGCGCAACAGGCCATGCAGGACATCACCCACGTGCTGGGCGAGACCATCGAGGCCCACAAGGTGGTGAAGATCTTCGGCGGGCAGGACTACGAAAAGCGGCGCTTCTTCGATGCCACCAACCGCCTGCGCCGCTTCGACATCAAGCAGACCGTGGCCTCGGGCCTCAACGTGCCCCTGGTGCAGCTGCTCGCCGCCATCGCCCTGGCCATCATCATCTATCTCGCCACCGTACAGGCGGCCCAGGACAAGACCACCGTGGGCGGCTTCGTCTCCTTCATCACCGCCATGCTCATGCTGCTCGCTCCCATCAAACGGCTGACCGGCGTCAACGAAGCCCTGCAGCGGGGCCTGGCCGCGGCCGAGGTGGTGTTCGGCCTGCTCGACCGCCCCGGCGAACAGGACACGGGCACACGCACGCTGGAGCGCGCCCGGGGCGAGGTGCGTTACGAGCACGTGAGCCTGCGCTACGAGGCCGGGGGGCCGCTGGTGCTCGATGACGTGAACCTGACCATCCAGCCGGGCGAGACCGTGGCCCTGGTGGGCAAAAGCGGCAGCGGCAAGACTTCCCTGGTGAACCTCCTGCCGCGTTTCTATGAACCCACGGCGGGGCGCATCCTCATCGACGGCATCGACATCGCCGAGATCCGGCTGGCCGACCTGCGGGCACAGATAGCGCTGGTGTCCCAGGACGTGGTGCTGTTCAACGACACCATCGCCGCCAACATCGCCTACGGCCGGCTGGGCGAGGTGAGCCGGGAAGCCATCGTCGCCGCCGCCCGCGCCGCCCACGCCCTGGAATTCATCGAACAGCTGCCCCAGGGCTTCGACACCCTGGTGGGGGAGAACGGCGTGAAGCTCTCGGGGGGACAGCGCCAGCGCATCGCCATCGCCCGCGCCCTGCTCAAGGATGCGCCCATCCTCATCCTGGACGAGGCCACCTCGGCCCTGGACACCGAATCCGAACGCCACGTGCAGGCCGCCCTGGAAAACCTCATGCGGGGCCGCACCACCCTGGTCATCGCCCACCGGCTTTCCACCATCGAGGGCGCCGACCGCATCGTGGTTCTCGACCGAGGGCAGGTAGTCGAAAGCGGCACGCACCGGGAACTGCTTGCGCGGGGCGATGTTTATGCCCGCCTCCACCAACAGCAATTCGATGTCCTGGGTCCGTCGGTATGAAAATCCTGCACACGGAATCGTCCTGCGGCTGGGGAGGGCAGGAAATTCGCATTCTCGAAGAAGCGCGGGGTATGCGCGAACGTGGCCATCAAGTATATGTGGCATGTCCCCCCGAGGCCCCTCTGTTCCGAGAAGGCGCGCGGTATGGCGTCGAAATGATCCCGCTATCCATCGCGCGGTTGTCGCCAAGGGCCATCTTGGCATTCCGTCGTCTGCTTCTCCACCTGAGACCCGATGTCGTCAACAGCCACAGTTCCACGGACACCTGGATCGCCGCGATTGCCAGTTCGTGGCTTCGCGACGCACCGCCACTCGTCCGCACCCGTCACATTTCGGCCGAGGTCTCTGTGAATCCTGCCAACCGTTGGCTCTACGGAAGGGCAATCCATCATGTCGTTACGACAGGCGAAATGATTCGCTGCCATCTGATTGACCGCTTCGGCCTGCCATCTGCACGGGTGACTTCGGTGCCAACCGGTGTTGATCCCGGCCGTTTCCATCCCGGTGACAAGCTTGCAGCTCGCCGGGCCCTAGGCCTCGATCCTGACAATCGCTATGTCGGAATCGTGGCAACGCTGCGAAGTTGGAAAGGCCATCTGGACCTGCTCCAGGCATTTGCCAGCATGGCAGCCGAAGGTTGGCGTCTTCTCATCGTCGGCGCCGGACCTATGCAGCCCATAATCGAAGAGCGTATTGAGGCCTCGGGCATCACCGACCGGGTTCACATGGTGGGCAAGCAGGACAATCCAGAGGACTGGCTGCGTGCGCTCGACATATTCTGCCTTCCCTCTTACGCCAACGAAGGGGTTCCCCAGGCATTGCTTCAGGCCATGTTTACGGCCCTCCCAATCGTAACCACCGCGGTCGGCGCGATTCCAGAAGTGGTAAGACATGAAGAGAGCGCCCTGATCGTCGCGCCGCGTGACACAAAAGCGCTGGCAAACGCACTGAGCCGTGTTATGAACGACGATAACCTCGCCCACCGACTGAGTCGCGCCGCTTATGAAGCCGCATGCCACCGCTATGGTCGGACGCAGATGCTGGATGCCATGGCCGCGATTTTCGCAAAGGTGACGAGAGCATGACCATTTATCCCGACTGGACGACCATTTCGGACGATCCCAATGATCCTAGAGCGAGGCAACTTGTCCGGGAATGGCTTTCCTCTGTCCGTCAGGTCGTTACGGATACAGATTTGACGGGACACATGGAAAGCCTGGTCATGGGCAAGAGCGTGCTCGACATTGGTGTCGTGTCACACAGCGCGCGATATCTCGACCAACCTGGCTGGCGGCACGGCCGCATCGCCCGCGTGGCGGCGCGCTGCGTTGGCCTAGACGTCATCCCATCCCTCGTCAATGAACTCCGAGCCCGCGGTTTTGATGTCCGGTGCGTCGACGCAACCTCCGAAGTCGATCTAGGCGAGCGTTTCGACGTGGTTTTCGTAGGCGACGTCATTGAGCACGTAAACAACGCAGTCGCCTTGCTTCGCTTCGCATGCAGACATCTAAGCGAACATGGAGCGGTGTTCGTCGCCACGCCCAATCCTTTTTCGCGGAAATTCTATAGGCAGTTCATGCGCGACGGAGTCATGGTCGTCAACTTGGACCACGTCGCCTGGATTACTCCCACCATGGCCTTGGAGCTCGGCCGACGCAGCAACCTCCGCCTTGCCAGTTACCGGCTTGTGAAGCCAATGACGCGTCCGTCCCTTTTTTGGAGAAGGCTAGTAGCCTGGCGGCTACGACCCGTTGAGTTTTCGTTCCCGGACTATCTGTACGAATTTGTCAATCCCAATGAAGGGCAATCCGGCTGACATTCTGTTCATCAACGTCTCCAGGATTGGCGACACGTTGCTTGCCACGCCAGCCATGCGTGCCGTGGCAGCGCACTGGCCCGAGGCACGACTGCATGTCCTGTCCCACCCGAAGCGAGAGGAAGTTCTACGCCACCTACCGTTCGTTTACCGTACGGGCAGGATCGAGAAGCGCAGAGCGAATCTCATGGGGTGGATACCCGCCAAAACTTACGATCTGGCTTTCGTATGTAACTTCGATGAGCCGCTGGTTCGGTACGCCCTGCGGGTCGCCAATCGCGTTGTCGCGTTTCGCCAGGCGGACGACCGACTCAACGCAAGGCTCTTCCGCGCCGTCGACCATCCTGGCCCGCGAAGCATGCACGCTGTCGACATTCACCTTCTGTTACCTGCGGCCATGGGCATCAGCCCGGCCGGGTTCCGCCTTGCCTACCGCATCACGGACGGGGAGGCAAACTGGGCGCAGCATTTTCTTGAGCGGCAGGGCGTAACGGGACGCCGCCCCTTGGTCGGATTGCAGATCGCAAGCTTCCCAACCAAGGGTTACCGCGACTGGCCTGTCGAAAATTTTTACAAGCTTTGCGGCCTGATCCGTCGGGCTCACCCCGAAGCCCACTTTCTGATTTTTGGTGGCCGGCTGGAAAGCAGAGGCCGGGGACTCTGGCTCGCCAACCAGCTGGGCGATGCCGCAACCCTGTGCGCCGGTCGGCTCAGTCTGCGCCAGACGGGCGCTCTGATGGGAATGCTGGATCTTTACATCGGTGTAGACACCGGGCCAACTCATCTCATGGGAGCACTCGAAGGCCCCATGGTTGCGTTGTACCACTGTTACTCGCCCAGCTGGCTTCTGGCACCCCGCGAGCGTCCACGCTGCCATGTTATCGATCACCCGCTGGCAGGCCGCTGCACACCAGACGCATCCATGGAGGATATCGGCGTCGAACAGGTCTGGCAGGCCGTCGCGCAGGTCCTGAACCGATGAATTTCGTATTCTTTACAACGAATCTCGCCGGGGGTGGTGCCGAGAAGGCCTTGCTGAAAATCGCCACTGGGCTGCGTGAACGGAACCACAGCGTGGTGTTCGTGGTATGTGAGGCCAGCGGCAGCTATCAACCCCCGTCCGGCTGTGAATTTCACAGCCTCGATACGCGCGCCGGTCACGGATGGCTGGCCAAGCGCCTGCTTGCCCGGCGATTACAAGCGCTCCTTGGACGAAGGTCTTACGATGTCCTCGTTTCCACACTGCCCTTTGCAGACGAAATAGCTGCCCTCGCCCAACTGCCGCGGCATGTCTGCCGTATCGCGAACACCCTTTCAGCCGAAGTCGCACGCTTACCCACAGGGAAAAGACAACGCCGTTTGCGGCGCTACCGCTCCCTCTACGGGAACCGCCCGTTGGTGGCAGTGTCTCACGGGGTGGCTGATGATCTCGCTACATACTTCGGGGTTATCCCCGAGCGTCTGCGCGTAATCCCGAACCCATTCCATTTGGAGGCGATCCGGCAGCAGGCACGTGCACCGCTGGCCGAAGTACCGTCCAAGCCGTATATCCTTCATGTCGGTCGCTACACGACTCAGAAGCGGCACGACCTTCTTCTCGCTGCCTTTGCCAAGCTTGTTGCCGAGGGACTGCCCCACGACTTGGTTCTGCTGACCGCTGACTCCCCAGACCTAGATGCCAAGATTAGGGCCCGCGGCCTGAGTGCTCGTGTCAGGGTCGCCGGTTTCCAGCTCAATCCTTACCCCTGGATGGCCCACGCCGAGCTTATGGTGCTGTGCTCGGACCACGAAGGCTTTCCCAACGTCCTCGTTGAAGCCTTGGCGTGCGGTACCCGCGTCGTGAGCACTGACTGCCCCTCGGGCCCGCGCGAGATTCTAACCGGCCCGCTTGCACAGGGCTTGGCGGCCTGCGGCGACTCGGACCAACTTGCCGAGGTCATCCGCCGGGTTTTGGTCCTCCCCCGGCCGCCCGCACATCTGGTCGACCGCATCTTGGCACCTTATGAGCAGGGTGGGGTAATGGGTGCTTGGGAGGCGTTGGCCGCTGACGTGCTGGAGTCACAGGCATGTGCGGCTTCCTCTTGATGACCGACGGCAAAGCTGCGGCATCCTTCGGGGCGGCGCTCGCGGCCTTGCGCTCCCGTGGGCCCGATGCGCTGGAAACTCTTAGGCACGGCGAAACGATGCTGGGACATGCGCGCCTCGCGGTGATCGACATTGAGGGCGGGCGCCAGCCCATGCTCAGCGCGGATGGCCGGCTGGCCATGGTTTACAACGGGGAAATATACAATTTTCTGGCGTTGCGCAGGGAACTTGAGTCGCTTGGGTACGCCTTCCGCACGCGATCTGATAGTGAAGTCGTCCTCACTGCTTTTCAGCACTGGGGCGAATCCATGCTGGAGCGGCTGGACGGAATGTTCGCCATCGCAATTCATGATAAGAATGAAGGATCGGTTTTTCTCGCCCGTGATCCGCTCGGCATAAAGCCGCTATTTTGGCGTGAATTCGCGGGCACGCTGATCGCGGCCTCCACGATGGAGCCCTTCTTCCACCTTGGCCGCTTGCCCATGCACATCAATCCGGAAGGGCTCCGCGACTATCTTGCCTTCCAGGCACCTCTTGCCCCCAACACGCTGGTTCGCGAAATCAATGCCCTGCCACCTGGGCACTGCCTGACATGGCGTCGTGGCGAGGCCATTGTGAAAAAGTGGTGGGATATTCCCTGCCCGGGGAAATCCGCGCCGGACTCCAACCTGCTTGTTCGCGAAATCGATGGCCTGCTGGCCCGCGCTGTCAAGGATCAACTGGTGGCTGACGTCCCTGTTGGAGCCTTCCTTTCCGGTGGCGTAGACAGCAGTCTTATCGTGCACTACATGGCCGAGGCCGGATCCTTTCCGATCCGGACGTTCAGTGTGCGCTTCACCGACGCGGCGTACGATGAAAGTTCAGCAGCCCGAGCAGTGGCCGCCCGCTACGGAACGGAACATCATGAGCTCGACGCGCCCGCCATCACCGCGGAGATCCTCGCTGCGGCCTTGGCCAGTCTTGATCAGCCTTTGGCAGATCCGGCCTACGTGGCCACTTGGGCGCTTTCCCGCCTGGCACGCCACCATGTGGCCGTCGGGCTTTCAGGCGATGGCGCTGATGAACTGTTCGGCGGTTATCCGCGTTTTCTCGACACCGCGAACCATCACCCGGATTCTTTCCCAAAAAAGTTCCTGCGCCTGCTGATGGAGTACGGCCTCGCGCCACGCGCCCTTACCCGCCGCGCGCTTGCAGAGGCCGCGTACCTGCTGTACAAACGGGTCGAACTCGGCGACTATCCAGGGACGAGAAAGGACATCCGCCGCTATCTTGCACCGGAGCTCGTGGCGCACGCCCACCCGGAAGACACGCTCGCGTTGTGGCGAGAGTTGGCAGAGCGCTTCGGACACTATGATCGCGGTGCGCTGTTGCGCGCCGATCTGTGGACCTACCTTTCCGAGAACTGTCTGACCAAGACTGATCGTGCCAGCATGGCGCATGGCTTGGAAGTGCGAGTTCCGTTCCTGGCACGTCCCCTGGTAGAACGTGTTCTTGCGCTTCCCGCATCCGTTCATTTCGACAAGGTTGGAGGCAAAGTCCTGCTTCGGGCCTTGGCGCGCGAAAAACTTCCCAGAGCTGTATGGGATAGAAAGAAACATGGCTTTTCCGTCCCGCTCCGTGCCAACCTGTTCGGCCCGTGGCGTCCCTGGCTGGAAGCTCAGTTGGAGGCTGCACCCCTCCGCGCGCCTTGGATAAATCACCCTCAACTGCGGCAACTGGCCGTTGCTGTAATGAAGGGGCGGGGCAGCGCCCGCCTTCTTTACACGTTTTGTGTATTAATCAGTTGGCTGGACCAACACACGCTGGAGCCATGAGATTACTCCGACATATCATTTTCGTCGCGCGTGAACGGCTACGGGGAAACAAGGTTTCCTTATCTGCCTACCTCAAGGGGCACGGGCGTATCTACCTGGGGCACGGCTGCAAGATCCATTCTTCTTCCTCAATCGACGCAACCCGCAGCAAAGGGGTGTACTTGGGAGACAAGGTAACACTGAACCGGTATGCATACCTGCAGGGGGGGCTCGGTGGCGTGCGGTTGGGCAATCGCGTTGAGGTCAACAATTTCAGTATCATTAATGGCACCGGCGGGGTCGATATCGGTGACGATACCCTGATTGGGCCGGCCGTCCAAATCATCTCATACCAGCATCAGACGGCACGCGACATTCCCATCAGGTCCCAGCCCATCACACCAGGGCCAATACGGATCGGACGCGACTGCTGGATAGGGGCCAACTCGGTGATTTTGGCGGGCGTCAGCATCGGGGACGGTGCAATCGTCGCGGCAGGAGCGGTTGTCCGGGAAGATGTACCACCTTATGCCATTGTGGCCGGGGTCCCCGCGCAGGTCAAAAAGACAAGGTGACCGAAATGGCAGGCGGACGCAGAACACGTCGCAGGCTGAAAAAAATCCTCTGGCACTTTTACAAGCCCGCATGGGCAGGTCAACACGGTGTTATGCTCCCGCTGCTAAAAGCCGGGATCCCTCTTGGGGTCGCGCGGCAAATCTGGCTGGGCGAGTACGAGGACAAGGAATTCGAGATCGTCAGCAGACGACTTGCCCCGGACGACACAGTCTTCGAGGTGGGGACGGGACTGGGTTTTCTCGCTGTCTACTGCGCACGCATTATTGGTTCCGACCGCGTTTTCACCTACGAGGCGAATCCCGGCCTGATCCCGCTGCTGGAAGAGGTCTTCTCCCGCAACCAGGTCCGTCCACACCTCGTGAACGCAATACTCGGCAAGGGGGAAGGAACGCGCCGCTTCCACCTCGCCGAGGACTTCTGGTCATCCTCCGCCCACCGCGCAGGGAGCCACCAAACCACCGTTCCGCAGTTGGATTTAAACACCGAGCTTCGGCGGGTCCGACCCACTTTTCTCATTGTTGACATAGAAGGAGGTGAATTCGAACTGTTTGCCGAAGCAGATCTCTCATCAGTCAAGAAGATCTGCGTCGAGACACATCCGGACGTGCTGGACAACGCCACTCTCTCCGGAATGCTCGCCAGCCTTGTTGCACGGGGCTTTGCCATCGATTTCACGCTGCTCCGGAAGAACGTCCTTTTTCTCCATCGTTTGTCCTGATGGGGCGTGATATTCTGGTACTCAATCATCTCAGCCTGCACCCGGCACTGCAGCGGGAGCTGGAGCGACGCGGCCTGATGCTTTGTGCGGAAGGTGCGGGCGAAGCTGCCCTGCGCGACAACCCCGGTCGTGTCCTTGGGGTTTACACATGGTTCTACGAGGGTCTCCGCCATCCGCTACAAGTGTGGTGGTTGCGCCAACGGCTGCGTCCGCACCGCATCCCCCTCTTTGCGTGGAACCAGGACGCGCCGCACTATCTCAACCGTGCTCCGTGGCGCCTTGATCTTCTCGACCGGTCACGTCTTTACGACCTATACGCCACGCATACACTAATCGATACCCGGCGCCAGTTCGCGGACGCCATTATCTACCTCCCTAACGCCGCTGACGTTGAGAGTTACCACCTAAACGGCACCACTCTGGCAGAGTTGCGCAACCCGGACCGCTATCTGTGGGACGTGAGTTTCATTGGGGCCATGAACGGTCGTCGCTATAAGGAAATGCAAGCCCGGGAAGTGTTTTTTGCAGCCTTGGGGGACCGGCTTCGGGAAAAAGGTATCCGTTTCCTTTTCCGCGAAGCCACCGGTCTCTCAGCCGCCGAACAAGTGGAGCTGATCCAGAGGAGTCGCATCAATCTCAATTTCGGCGCGTGTTGCGAATACGGCGCGCCAGTTGCATCGGGTTTGCCGGAGAGGTGCTACGGCATCCCGGCCTGTGGTGGCTTTCTCCTGTGCGATCGCCGTCTGCACGCAAGGGATGATTTCGTTCTTGGGGAAAACTGGGCCGAATACGAAGGGCTGGAGGACTGCGTAGCGAAGATCGACTTCTGGCTTCGCCATTTCGACTTGGCACGGGAGCTTGCGGAACGCTGTCATCACCACGTCCTCGCGAACCACACCTATGCCCATCGGGCAGAAAAGCTCCACCAAGCGCTGGAGGACTGGCATGCCGGCAAAAGGGGCAGACTGGGATGAATGCCGCCCTCCTTTCGGTGGTGTTGCCCGTGTACAACGTGGCTCCCTATCTGGCGGCCTGCCTGGACAGCCTGGCCGCCTCCTCTCTTATGCCCGACGAAATCATCGCGGTGGACGATGGTTCAACCGACGCGTGTCCGGCAATCCTGGCGGAATATCAGAGCAGGTTGCCCAACATGAAAATCATCAGACAGCCCAATGCCGGGCTTTCCGCTGCCCGAAACACGGGTCTCGCTCATGCAAGAGGCAGGTATATAGCCTTCCTCGACTCCGATGACATGGTGGAACCGGATGCTTATGAAAGGGCCGTACAGGCACTTGAAGCCGGCAGGTTGGACCTCGTTATTCTCAACGCCACCTATCACTTTGAAGGACGGGAGCCAGACCGTCCTGTCTATGGTCCCGGCTACGCGAGCCCAGTGGTCGACGGCCCCACTTGGCTCAGACTGCGCTTGCGAGCCGGGCGGCTGCTGCACATGGTGTGGATGCACGTTTACTCCCGCGAATTCCTGGAACAGCACCGCCTGCGTTTCATCCCGGGGCTTATCCATGAGGACGTGATCTGGACGACGCAGGCCCTGCTTCTGGCATCGAGGGTCCAAAGTCTCGACCTGTCTGCAGTACGTTACCGGATCCCGGTTCGTTATTTTTCCCGCGAGGTGCTCCAGAACAGACTGGACGGCATCGTGCGCAGTAGCGTCGTGAACGCCCACGAACTCGCCGCCCTGGCGGCGGGCGTGGAGGATCAAGACCTAAGGCGCCTGCTTGAGCACAATCTCGTCGACGGCGCCTTTGCAATTTTCCACAAACTGGAAAGAATGCCCGACCGTGCCGCCGCGCAGCGCTGGTGGGGTAGCCTCCGGAAGGCGGGCTTTTTCGGGTTCCTTTGGCGCCACGCTCGGGGCGTCACCCAACGCCGGCGCATCGCTCGCCTGTGGGCCACGAGCCTGATCAGGGGCTTTGGATGGAAGTGAAACGGCTGATTCAAAATCCATGGAGTCTTGCTTGGCTGCCGTTGCTTTATGGCCTGCAGTCAATCCCCGGCACGGGCGCCTTGAGGACGCTGTTTTTGGCCTGCGGCATTACACACCTCGTGCTCCTGGGAATGCACCGTCGGGAGCGCGCCACTGTCACACAAACTGGCGGATCGAAGTGGCTGGTAACTGCGTTTCTGGTCCTCACGGCCTGGCTTGCATTCCATGCGCTGGTCGTCGCGCGGCAGCCTGCAGATGCCTTTGCTGCGTGGTTGGCTGAATGGGGAAAAGTCATCTTGCTGGCTGCCATTGGCGTCGAGCTCATCCGCCTGTGGCCCCGCCCCGGCGAAGTCACAATAGCTCTGCTTGCCGGAGCAATGCTTCATGTCGTGGGGACACTCGGCTACCAAGCCACGCGGCTCATTTTTGGGCAACCCCTGCAATGGGGGATGAGCTGGCTGGGCAACTATGGCTACGCATCGCCGTTCGTGACCACTGCAACTGCACTGCTGCTGGCCGATTTGGTAGCCCGCGCCCAGGGGCACAGGCTTTTTGCATGGGCGAACCGATGGACGGTTCTACTGCTGCTGCTCGCTCTCACCGCCGAAGTTGTGCTCCGCGCCAAGGCTGGACAGCTAATGACTGCTCTCCTGTTCGCAGTTGCAATGGTCCTGGGGACCTCTCGGCAGCCCCTTCGGACACGGTGGCTGTGGCTCGCCGTGGCCCTTTGCGCCATCATCGTCTTCCTGACAACCAGTCAGGACCGCTGGGCGTCTGCATATGCCGAGCTTCGCGCGGCAGTCACGCGTCCGCCTGATGCAGCCACTCTGATGGGCAATGCGCCCATCGCGGATACGCTGCCCGAAGGAAGCGATGGTTCCTTTTTTTTGCGCCTCACCTGGGCCCGCATGGCTCTGGAGGGCATCCGCGCGCACCCTGAGGGGCTGGGCTACGGGGGAGATGCCTTTGGGCGATGGGTGGAGCAACGCTGGGGTATTCCGGGCGCCGTAAGCAGCCACTCCGGCTGGCTGGACTTCACCCTGGCCAATGGCGTCGTGGGTGCAGTCCTACTCCTCGGCTTCGTCTGCGTGCTTTTGGATTCAGCCTGGCGAATGTGGAAAACGGGGCACGGAGAAGGGCTCGCCCTGTTTTTCGTGGGCCTTCAATTTTTCCTTCGGGGATCGATCGATGGCCTGTTTTACGGATCAAGGCTCGCAGCCGCTGCGCTGGCAATCGGTCTGCTCTTTGCATTGAGTCATGCGCGTCGTCCAGATTAACCTCCAGCCTCACTTTGGTGGCGGCGAGGTCTATACCGCCTTTCTCACCCGAGCGCTATCGGCGCTGGGCGTTCCAAGCCGGCTGATCGTTCACCCCCGGGCGGATTTTTGGCAGCGACTATCACTTGCCAGCGATACGGAACTCATTCCGGCCTGGACTGACGCAGTTGCCACTGCAGTACCGGAGAAGCCCTGCTGGATCCTGGGTCACGGCCCCGTACCGCGGGAGATCCTGGCACGGGGCCGTGACCTTTGCACCGCTGTAGTCCATATGCCGGTGCAGGGACGCAATCCGGCTTCGCTGCAGGGACACCACATGCTGTTCCCAGTTTCCGGCTGGGTGCAGCGTGGCCTGATCGAAGCGGGGCTGCCTGTATGGCAGGAGCCCCTTTACGGTGTGGCCGAAGTCACACGTCGCGAGGCACGGGGACCGATCCGCCGTGCAAGCTGCTACGACTGGGACCGCAGGAAGCTCCGCGACCGGCTGCTGGGGTATATTGAGCCATTTTGGGAAGCCTTTCTGCACCATCCAGTCTATCAGCGACGACCCGGCATTACCCTCGCCATCGTGTCCCGGATCACACCGATTAAGCAGTTCCCCCTTTTGTTTTCCATTTTGGCGCCCGTTCTGGCCCGGCAGCCGGGCATTTCCCTCGAAGTATTCGGCGCAGGGGGGTACGCGTCGGTACGCGACCTGCGGCGCGCCCTACGCCCCTTAGCCGACAGGACACGTTTCTGGGGCATGCAGGCCAACATTGCGGAAGTTTACGCTGGCGTGGACTACCTTCTTACCGGACTCCCGGAAAAAGAGGCGCTGGGTCTAAATGTCATTGAAGCACAGGCATGCGGCACACCGGTGCTCGCCCCGGATGCGCCCCCCTTCAATGAAACAATACGGGATGGTGTCACCGGCAGGCTCTACCGCGACCCGCGAACAGACGGGGGCGCCGACTTCGCGCGGGTGCTGAGAGAGGCCGTCGAAGCGCCCATGCGCATAGACCCCGTTGCCGCCCAGCCCCATCTCGCACGCTTCTCTTTCGAGGTTTTTGTGGCCCGTCTCCAGTCTGTGGTTGCCTGGGCAGGGGAATGGCGGCCGTGAAAATTCTCGTAATCCGACGGGACAATATCGGCGATCTGGTCTGCACCACCCCCCTGCTTCACGCTCTGCGGCAGGCCCATCCGACAGCATGGATTGCAGTTCTGGCCAACACCTACAACGCACCGGTTCTCAATGGGAACCCCGATGTCGATGCGGTCTTCGTCTACCAGAAGGCGAAGCACCGCGCGCCTGGGAAAAGTCGCCTCGGCGTCTGGTGTAACACCATTGGGCTTCTGTGGCACCTTCGGCGCGCCAGGATTGATGTCGCAATCTGCCCGTCACCCGGGGCGAGGCGCCTCGCCAGGCTAGCCGGGGTGCGGAGGATTCTCGAGCGTGATTTTTCCGCATCCGGTCACGAAGTCGAGGTGACCCTCGCCTTGGGTCGCTCTCTCGGGGTCACGGGGCAACCTGGCCCCGTTCTCGTCAGGGTGGATCCCGACCGCGTGGAAAGGCTTGCAAGCCGACTCCCTTTGCCCACCGTGCCCGGCCGCACAGTTGCCTTTCACGTTTCTGCACGCAAGCCTGCCCAACGCTGGCCGGCGGGGCATTTCGCTGCCCTGGGTAGGACGCTGCTTGCGTCAGGCCGTGCCGCACGCATTCTGGTCTTCTGGGCGCCCGGGAAGGCCGATAACCCCCGCCACCCCGGAGACGACGAGAAGGCCCAGGAAATCATCGCGGCAATGGCCAGCGCCAGGATCTCACCCGTGCCCACTGGGGAGGTGGGTGAGCTGGTCGCCGGGCTTTCCCTTGCCGACATCGTCATCTGCTCGGATGGTGGCGCCATGCACATCGCGGCGGGGCTTGGCAAACCCATCGTGGCATTTTTCGGGAATTCAGACCCGGCCCACTGGCGGCCATGGGGCGTACCACACCGCGTGTTGCAGCCCACCAGCCGCCACGTGGCGGATATCACCGTGGAAGAGGTCCTGGCAGCCTACGACGCGCTCTGCAACGAAGTGGGAGACAGAGCATCCGCCGCCCGCACTGGCTGATAGTCCGGCAACCAGCCCTTCAGTTGGGCGCGCACCATCTGCGCAGGTGCGTCCACCGTCGCGCGGATCCAGTCCAGGGCCTGGGCCACGCAAGCCGGATCGCCCGCAGCCCGGGCCACGCGCACCCGGGGGTGGGGGGTGGGCAGGGTGGCTTCCTCGTCGGCCAGGAGTTCCTCGTAGAGTTTTTCGCCCGGCCGCAGGCCGGTGAAGACGATGGGGATCTCTTCCTCGCTGCGGCCCGCGAGCCGGATCATCAGGCGGGCCAGTTCCACGATCTTCACCGGTTCGCCCATGTCCAGCACGAAGATCTCACCGCCCCTGCCCATCAGCCCGGCCTGCAGCACGAGCTGCGCCGCTTCGGGAATGGTCATGAAATAGCGCACGACCTCGGGATGGGTAACGGTGACGGGGCCGCCTGCCTCGATCTGGGCCCGGAACTTGGGCACCACGCTGCCCGAGGAGCCCAGCACGTTGCCGAAGCGCACGCAAACGAAGTGGGTAGCCTGTCCCTCCAGACTCTGGCAGACCAGTTCCGCCAGGCGCTTGGAGGCCCCCATGACGCTGGTGGGATTCACCGCCTTGTCCGTGGAAACCAACACGAACTTCTCCGCGCCTGCCGCGATCGCTGCGCGTGCCGTGACCCACGTTCCCAGCACGTTGTTCCTGAGGCACTCGAGGGCGTTGTCCCCCTCCATCAGCGGCACGTGCTTATAGGCCGCGGCATGGTACACGCGCGCCGGGCGGTGGCGCTCAAACAGCGCCTGCATGCGTGCCGCGTCGCGCACGTCGGCGGCGGCGAGCTCGATTGGCAGATCCGGAAAGCGCCGGGCGAACTCCTCCCCCATGCGGTAGAGCCCAAATTCCGAAGCATCGACGAGGACGAGGCGGCCCGGGCGGAAGGCGGCCAGCTGGCGAGCAAGCTCCGAGCCAATGGACCCGGCCCCGCCGGTGACCAGTACGGTGTGGCCTTCGATCGCACCGGTGAGTCCGTCCAGATCCAGGCGCACCGGATCGCGGCCCAGGAGGTCTTCCAGTTCCAGCCCCCGCAGGGCCTGGATGGTCACGCGTCCCGCCACCACGTCCTCCAGCGCGGGCAGGGTGAGGAGCTCGACTCCGGCCTGCAGGGCCAGCTCGGCCGCGCGCCGCTTCACCCCGTGGGGCGCAGAAGGCATGGCGAGTACCGCCACCTCGGCGCCGGTGCGGCGCGCGAGGGCCGGCAGATCCTCGATCCGCCCGAGCACGGGCACGTCCTGCAGCCTGCGCCCCAACTTGGCCGGATCGTCGTCCAGCAGGCCGACCGGACGCAGCGCCGAGGCATTGCGCCGCAGCTCCCGCAGGAAGAAATCCGCGCCGGAACCTGCACCGATAATCAGCGCGGGACGCTGTTCCGGATGGGTGAGCGCAGCGAGGCGGTGCTCCTTCCACGCCCGGTAGGCCAGCCGGCTGCCTCCCATGATCGTCACCAGCAGCAGGGGATCCAGGACGAGCACGGAGCGGGGAATCACCGCACCGGGGATGAGCAGCAACAGCCCCGCCGGCGCGGCCAGCGCCGACACACCCACCGCAGCCAGGATGCGCTTCAGGTCGGGCAGGCTGGCGAAGCGCCACATGCCGCGGTAAAGGCCAAACCCGACGAAGCAGACCGCCTGGGTCAGCACCACCGCGGGCAGGCCCTGCCAGAACAGATGGGTGAACTGGAGCGGCCAGTCCGGACTGAAGCGCAGCCAGAAGGCAAGCCACCAGGCGGCCGCCGCAGCCGCCACATCATGGGCGAAGGCAGCCAGGGCCCGCGGGTTGCGCCAGGGCAGGAATGGATTGTCGGGAGAAAAGAAGGCCATCAGGGAAAGGGTCGATGCAGGCTGCCGGCTTTCAGCGGTTTGGGGTGGTGAGCATGGTTACCCAAGTTTACCGTGTTGGCCCCTCGCGGGCATCGTCCCCACACCGGCAAGCGGGTTGGCGGCGGCGGTGGGGGCGGCTTTGGTTGCAACTGGTCCATCTGCCTGCGCTGGTCGCCGCTAAAGCGCCTCCCACAGACAGGGTCTCTTGGGGCTGTTTCTGTGGGAGCGGCTTCAGCCGCGATTCCCCCCATTTGCCCCACAGTGTCGCCGCTGAAGCGCCTCCCACAGCAGAGGTTCTTGGAGCTGTTTGTGGGAGCGGCTTCAGCCGCGATTCCCCATTTGCCCCTGCAGTGCCGCCGCTGAAGCGCCTCCCACAACCCACTGGGGCCCCATTTTCTGTGGGAGCGGCTTCAGCCGCGATCCCCCATTTGCCCCACAGTGTCGCCGCTGAAGCGCCTCCCACAGCAGAGCTTCTTGGAGCTGTTTGTGGGAGCGGCTTCAGCCGCGATTCCCCCATCCGGCCCCCAATGTCGCCGCTGAAGCGCCTCCCACAACCCACTGGGGCCCCATCTTCTGTGGGAGGGGCTTCAGCCCCGATCCGCCCTCACCCGGTCCCCCTGGCCGGCACCCAGAATGGTCGCCAGCAGGATTCTCAGATAACTGCCCACACTGAACCCGCGAACCATCTCCGCATCCACCGCGGCCAGCCGCTGCGGGTCCGACATGTCGATACCCCGGATCTGGGCAAGGCCTGTGATCCCCGGCCGCACCGCGAACACTCCCAGGCACTCGCGGGCGGCAATGAGTTCGGTCTGGTTCGGCAGGCAGGGTCGGGGCCCGACCAGGCTCATCTCGCCCCTGAGCACGTTCCACAGCTGTGGCAGCTCGTCGAGTTTGGTTCGGCGTAGGAAACGCCCCAGAGCGGTCACCCGGGACGGATCGGCCAGGTGGGTGCCCACATCGGGTGTACCGGGGCGCATGGTCCGGAACTTGACCAGACGGAACGGCTGCCGGTGGCGGCCCACCCGCTCCTGGAAGAAAAGGGGCGACCCCGTGTCGAACAGGCCGGCCAGAAAAATCACCGCCATCACCGGCGTGCCCAGGACCAGCCCCACAGCGGCCAGCATGACATCCAGCGCCCGGATCACGGAAACATCTCCCGCAGGCCTTCCGCAAGCCCCACGCCCGCCCGCCAGCCCAGCTCCCGTTCGATGCGCGCCGGAGAGTAACAGGCCGAACCAAAGAGCCGCTCGCTGATCCGCGCCGCCGGCCCGCCAAGCGCCCCTGCCAGTCGAAACGCCGCAGCGGCCACCCGCCAGCGCGCCGGCGGCAGGCCGACTGCCACGCGCAGCGCATCATAAATTTCCCGGCCCGAATAAGCTCGCGGATCGGCGACGATGTAGGTGCGGCCATTGGCACGCGCATCCCGCGCCACGAGGCGCGCCGCGGCCACCACGTCCGCCACATGCACGACGGAACGCCGGTTGCCCGTCTCCGGCAGCGGGGGGAACCAGCCCTTCTTGACCGCCTGCGCCATCTTCCACAGATTGCCGCGGCTGCCGCGGCCATAGACCATCGCCAGGCGCAGATTCACCACATGCATGCCGAAGCGTGCGCCGGCCTCCAGCACCGCGTCTTCCGCCGCCCGCTTGGCGCGGCCATAGGGTGTGGCCGGCTCACCGGGCCAATCCTCATCGACGCATTCCTCGCCCGGCTCCGCCATCGCCTTGACGCTGGAAAAGAACACGAAGCGGCACACCCCGGCCCGGCCTGCTGCGTCGAGCAGGTGCTTCGTCCCCTCGACATTGACGCGCCAAAGCTGCTCCCCATCCCGCGCATCGGCATCGGCCAGCCCCGCGCAGTGGAACACGGTCTCGACACCCTCGCAGGCGCGGGCAAGCGAAGTTGTATCGAGCAGATCACCCGGCACCTCGTTGGCCAGCCCAGCCGGCCGCCGCACCAGCGCCCGTAGAATCAAATCATCGTGGACGAGTGAGGCAGCGAGCCTGCTGCCGATAAAGCCCGCGGCGCCAGTAACGAGGACGGTCATGCCACGCACCTTCGCTGGCTCTTGCTCAATGCCGCACGCGTCAAATCCAGCGCCGCGCCCATAGCTCTTCCAGAAAGCGCTGCCACGGCAAGGCATGGCGTGCGCCATCCTTCAGTTCGATAGGATCCTGGCTCACCAGCAGGTAGTGCTTGAACACCCCTTCTTCCGCAAGGCGATCCAGGCCTTTGAAATCGCGCCAACTCACACGCTGGCTTGCCTTGACCTCGATGGCGAGCTCTTCGCCGATCAGGAAATCCACTTCATCGCCATGGGTCGAGCGCCAATAGGAAAGGGGTCGTTTGATGCGCTGGTAACTCAGAAACGCGCGCAGCTCCCCGCCGATGAACTGCTCGAAGCTCTTGCCCCAAAGATCGGAATTGCGGTCTAAGGAACGCGTCCCGGCCAGCATGTGCGTCACCCCGCAGTCGAAGAAATAAAACTTCGCCGTGCGGATGGCTTTGCGCTTCCTGGAGGCCGTCCAGGCCGGCAACAGATAGCCTACCAGCGTGTCTTCGAGCAATGCGACGTATTCCGTGACCGTGGAGGGCGGCACCTGACAATCGTTCGCCAGCTTCGTGAAATTGAGCATCTCGCCATTGGAAAGCGCCATCGCCCGCAGGAAACGGGAAAACGGTGGCAGCTTGCGCACCAGGCCCTCGGCCATGATCTCTTCGGTGAGGTAGGTGTGGACATAGGCGTCAAGCTCTTCCACCGGCTCCTGGCTCAACCAGACGGACGGCAAGCCGCCGACCAGCAGATAACGATCCAGATCGAAATCGCTGATTTCCCGCCAGATGAGCGGGAAAAGACGTGCCTCCCAGACCCGCCCTGCAAGCAGATTGGCCTGCCCGCGGCGCAGCTTACGGGCACTGCTGCCCGTCAGCAGGAAACGCTGTCCTTTGAGCTCGATCAGTCGATGGACCTCATTCAAAAGCTCGGGAATCCGCTGCACCTCATCGATCACCACCAGTGGCCTTTGGCTCGCCTCGGTCATCGCCTTCAACTCGTATGGGCTCGCGGACAGCCGTAGATATTGGCGCGAATCCAGCAGATCGATGACGTAAGCCTCATCCCCCAACTGCTGACGGACCAAAGTCGATTTTCCCGTAGCCCGTGGCCCGAAGAGAAAAAAGGACTTCCGCGCCAGCAAGGATTTTAGGTCCAGGATCCGGACGACTTCGGTCATATAACATCTCTATTGTGGAATATCCGGATTATCCACAACACTTATCACGATTGTCAAATTCCCTGGCCGACTGTCCATCAGGACAGCGCCCCGCGATACAGTGCCAATGTAGCCCCGATCACGACTTCCTGACTGAACTCGGTCACCGCCCGTTGCCGCCCCCGTTCGCCCATTTGCCGGCGTAAGCGCGGATCGTCCAGCAGCCGCCCGATCGCAGCAGCGAGCGCCGCCGCATCTTTCACCGGCACGATGAGGCCATTGTCACCATCCCGCACGCAGTCGCGGCAGCCCGGCGCATCGGTGGTGACGCATGCCCGCCCGCAGGCCATGGCCTCGAGCAGCACCTTGGGCATCCCTTCGCGGTAAGAAGGCAGACAAACGATGTGCGCGGCATTGAGGGTTGCGGCCATGTCATCGCGCCGGCCCCACCATTCCACCACGCCCTCCCGCACCCACGCTTCAAGATCGGCTTCGGCAACACTCGCCGGGTTGCCCGGGTCCGGCGCACCGACTAAGACGAAACGCGCGCGCCCCCTGAGGCTGCGCGCCGCTTCAATGAACTCGCCCACCCCTTTGTCCCACAGCAGCCGCGAGGCCAGCATCACCACGGGCACGCCTGCCGGTTCCGGCCGGGGCACGAACCGTTCCGTATCCACGCCGGCCCCGGGAATCAGCGCGATGCGGCCGTCCGCCACACCGAGCTGCCGCACCAACGCCGCGTCGTCCGGGTTCTGGACGATGACCGTGCCGCGCGTAAGCGCGAGAGACAAAAGCTTTTCGAGAGCGAACCCAAGAAGCCGCCTGGTTAAAAGGGATCCCCTTCTGGCGTATGGATGGGAAGTAGGCTGTAACGCAGAAGAACCGCCGCCCTCACCCCTAACCCCTCTCCCGCTGGCGGGAGAGGGGGACAAAATAGGCCCCCCTCTCCCCTTGGGAGAGGGGCCGGGGGTGAGGGTATCTTCCCCTCTCCCTCGGGGAGAGGGGCCGGGGGTGAGGGCATCTTCCCCTCTCCCTCGGGGAGAGGGGCTGGGGGTGAGGGCAAACGCGTACCCCATCCCCGCCACGGCGGACACCACATTCCTCACTCCTGCCAGCCGTGCCGCCAGCCCGCCCACCACCACCGGACGCAGCGCCACATGATGCACGATATCCGGCCTGAGGTTCCGGTAGAGCCGCGCCACACCTATCACTTCGCGCAGCAGCCCCAAAGGGTTCAACCCGCGCCGCGCCATCCCGAACGGCACCACCCGCAGCCCCGCCGCCTTAATCGCCGCGCATTTGGTATTGCAGCGGGTGATCACCGTCACTTCGAACCCGGCCTCCTTCGCCGCCCTGGCCAAGGCAAGACGGTGCGAAACAAAATACCAGTCCTCGGTGACCAGAAACAAAAGGTGCTTGCCTGCCGCCGGCATCGCCTACCCCATCGCCCTTGCCAGCAGGTCCGGCAGGTGGCGCCAGCCGACAGCCGGCACCGGTTCGCGCGGCTGGTCACCGTCGCCCCCGAAAACCACCGCAGCGCTGGCAGCGCCGATTTCTCTGGCCAGCCTTTCGAGCGGCGCAAACCAGTCCCCGGCCGGGGTCTCGCCCGCCTTGCACTCCAGCGCCAGGCGCGGCGCCCCGTCCACTTCCAGGATCAGATCGATCTCCCGGCCATGGGCATCGCGGTAGAAAAACAGTTCATGGGGCAGGAGCCGGTTGCGCAGGGTCTTGACCGTCTCGCTCACCACCCAGGTCTCGAACAGGGGGCCGCGCATCGGCCCCAGCGCAATGGCCTCTTCGCTGCGCTGGCCGGCGAGCCAGGCCCCAAGCCCCACATCGAGGAAATAGAGCTTCGGCGTTTTCACCAGCCGCTTGCCGAGATTGCGATGCCAGGGCGGCAGCAGAAAGACCAGGAAGCTCGCCTCGAGCACCGACAGCCAGCTCCTGGCCGTGTTGTGGGTGATCCCGCAGTCGGCGGCAAGCTGCGAGAGATTGACGAGCTGCCCGGTGCGCGCTGCGCACATGCGCAGGAAACGGTGAAAGGCAGCCAAATCGCGCAATTCCAGAATCTGGCGCACATCGCGTTCGAGATACGTCGCCGTGTAATCGGCAAACCATACATGGGGCGGAATCGCCCGATGGTAAATCGGCGGAAACCCGCCTTTGAGCAGATACTCGGCCAATGTGCCGGGCAGGCGCCTCGCCTCCTGCAGTTCCTGCATCGACAGGGGCAGCAGGTTCAAATGCCCCACCCGACCCGCCAGGGACTGGGCGATGCCGCCGCGCAAGCCCGGCTGCCACGAGCCCGTCAGGATGAAGCGGCCGGTGCGGCGGTCGGCATCGAGCACTTCCTGCAACCAGGAAAAGAGCTCCGGCGCGCGCTGCATCTCGTCTAGGATCGCCCCTTCGGGAAAGCGGCCTAGAAAGGCGCGCGCGTCCTGGCGCGCAAAGTCCCGCTCGTCCGGGTTTTCCAGCGAGACATAGGGTTTGTCTGGAAACGCGAGGCGGGCCAGGGTCGTCTTGCCCGACTGGCGCGGCCCAACGATCGCGACCGCCGGATACCAGCCCGCGAGTTGCCGCAGAGAAACCAGCGCCTGCCGGGGAATCATGGCGGCCAGTCTAGCCGGCCATCCGGGCGGATGTCAATTGAATTGACAATTAACCGGACACGTTATGGTCGGGAAGTTCCATGATTGGGCATGCTGGGACTCCAGCCAGGCCTGCCACATCAAGACATCCCACAGGTAATACGCCCAGTTGCGCCGGCCGGAGAGATGCTCGGCCCACTTCTCCCGCACGGGCGCGGGGTTGACAAAGCCCTCGCGCCTGAGCCGCTCCTCGGAAAGCAGATCCTCCGCCCACGCGCGCAGCGGCCCGCGCAGCCACTGGTCCAGCGGCACGCCAAAGCCCATCTTCGGCCGTTCGATGAGTTCACGGGGCACGTATTGGTAGAGCACCTGCCGCAGCAGCCATTTGGATTGGCCGTCGCGGATCTTCATCGAAAGAGGCAGCCGCCAGGCAAATTCCACGATGCGGTGATCCAGGAGCGGCACGCGGGTTTCCAGACTCACCCCCATCGCCGCACGGTCCACCTTCACCAGAATGTCGTCCGGCAGGTAGGTGAGCTGGTCGAGGAACATCATCACGTCCTCGAAGGGGCGCCGGCCCTGAGCGAGCTCTGCCGGCCAGTCCGCACGCTCAGAGAGAATGGTCTGCGGCTCGGTCGCGCCGATCACGAGTTCCTCGGCCGGATGCTTCCAGTGGGAGACGAGATAGCGGTACACCGCCTCAAGGGAATCGAGCCCCACCAACTCCGCCAGCTTGTGCATCTTGTCGCCCGCGAGCTTCACCCGAAGACGCCGCGGCAGCAATGGCCCGACCAGCGCAAAAACGCGGTTCCAGGCCTGCGGGGACGGTGCCGTCATCACGGCGGCAAGGGCGCGGCGCATCGGCATGGGCACCGTGCTCAATCGCTTCCACAGCGCGCGCGTCCAGAAATAACGGTTGTAGCCCCCGAAGAGCTCATCGCCGCCATCCCCGGAAAGGCTCACCGTTACATGCTGGCGGGCGAGTTGGGCCACCAAAAAAGTGGGAATCTGCGACGAATCAGCGAAGGGTTCGTCGTAGAGCGCCGGCAGCCGCGGGATCACCGCCATGGCCTCCTCCGGCGTGACGTAGAGCTCGGTGTGGTCCGTGCCCAGATGCCGCGCCACCGCCGCCGCATGCACGGCCTCGTTGTAATCCCCCTCGTGAAAGCCGATGGTAAAGGTTTTGACTGGCCGACTGCTTTGCGCCTGCATCAGCGCCACCACCGTGCTGGAATCGATGCCGCCGGAGAGAAACGCCCCAATGGGCACGTCGGCGATCATCTGGCCGGCAAGACTCTGGCGCAGCAGGCGGTCGAGTTCTTCCACCGCCTCGGCTTCCGTGCCCGCAAAGGGCTCGCGCAAGCCTGCCTCGACCACCTGGCGCAGCGACCAGTAAGGCGTGACCTTCCCCATCGAGCCGGGGGTGGGGAAGGTGCCGAGGCAATAAGGCACCGCCGCGCCACCCTCACCCCTCACCCCTCTCCCGCTGGCGGGAGAGGGGTACAAAAGAGACCCCTCTCCCTCCGGGAGAGGGGTTGGGGGTGAGGGCCACTCCCCTTTCCCTCCGGGAGAGGGGACGGGGGTGAGGGTAATCTCCCCTCTCCCATTGGGAGAGGGGTTGGGGGTGTGGGTAATCTCCCCTCTCCCATTGGGAGAGGGGTTGGGGGTGAGGGCTGCGCCCCTCTCGCCCTGTGAGATGGGTTGGGGGTGAGGGGCACACCCTTCTCCCTCCGGGAGAGGGGGCGGGGGTGAGGGGCAAACCTCGCGCCATATCCGCTCAAGCACTGCCTCGGTCTGCGTGAGCACCTCATGATTCCAGAACCGCAAAACGCGAATCCCACGCTGCGCGAGAAAAGCATCTCTTCGGGCATCGTGGGCCCGAGCCACCGCATGCTGCCCGCCATCCAGCTCGATGGCCAGAGCAAGCTCCGGGCAATAAAAATCGAGCACATAGGGCGCTACCGGATGCTGGCGGCGAAACTTACGCCCGGCCAGGCGGCGATCGCGCAGCAAAAACCACATCAGGCGTTCTGCATCCGTAGCGTCGCGGCGGAGTTTGCGCACGAATTCGCGCAGGTCATCTGGCATGCGGCGACCCTCACCCCTGCCCCTCTCCCGCAAGCGGGAGAGGGGTTCATTGCTGCGTGCCTCGCCGTCTGTAGGGAGGATCAGCGCACCCCCCTCTTCCATTGGGAGAGGGGTTGGGGGTGAGGGCCACTCCCCTCTCCCTTCGGGAGAGGGGACGGCGGTGTGGGCAGCTGCCACAAACTGCACATAACACCCCGGCGGCAGCTTCCAGATGTTCTCAAAAATGCTCCACGGCGCGGGCACGTAGTTGTGCCGCATAAAGAGCGCCAGCGCGCGCCGATCGACGGCGTTGTCGAAACCCGGATACGCCCGCAGCGCCTTCAGCTCCGAGCCAAACACCAGCGCCCCGCGCACCCAGCCATAGTAGAGCGGCTTTTCACCCATGCGGTCGCGCGCCAGTGTGAGCGTGCGGGTCGCCCGGTCCCACAGTGCCAGGGCGAACATGCCCACGCAGCGGGTAAGCGTCTTTTCGATACCCCAGGCTTCAAGGGCAGCCAACAGCGTTTCGGTATCGGAATGGCCACGCCACCTCACTCCCCTTTGTCCCGGGGGGAGGAGCTTAGGTGAGGGACCCTCCCCTCTCCTTCCGGGAGAGGGGTCGGGGGTGGGGACCACACCCCTCTCCCGTTGGGAGAGGGGTTGGGGGTGAGGGCCATACCCCTCTCCTTCCGGGAGAGGGGCCGGGGGTGAGGGGTTGGGGGTGAGGGCCGTCCTCAACTCAAGATGGTTGTAGATCTCCCCATTGAATACGATCACGTACCGGCCCGAGGCCGACACCATCGGCTGGTGGCCGGCAGGGGAAAGATCGAGAATGGACAACCGCCGATGCGCGAGCGCCAGCCCCACCCCCTCATCCACCCACACACCCGCGTCGTCGGGCCCGCGGTGGGTCAGGGTGTCGGCCATGCGCCGCGCGACGATATCCAGCGGCTGGGGCAAACGCTCAGGCGTCCAGAAACCGGTCAGGCCGCACATTGACTACCGTTTCTTTTCAGGAACTAGCCGCCGCAATCACACGCGGGTGACGAAATCTCTTAGCAACCCGCAGCACTCCGCCGGGCGTGAAACGCAACGCAGTCGTCGCCAGGCTGATTCGATAGCGTCCGGTTTGCCAGGCCAGCTTCTTAATGGCATCGACCCCCACCACGTCCCCATTCGCACGAAAACCCGCCGCCGTGAAAAAAGCGATGCGATCGAACAACCGCGTCAATCCCGCTCTTTGGGAACTAGTCAGACCATCCCCTTGCAACAGCTTGGCAATATGTTGCAAGGATCCAGGCGGTTCTGTTTCCCGCAGCCTGTCGGTGCGATTCACCGCGTCCTGGTAATAGACCGCTGTGACAACCTCGGCATGGGCAACCGGATAGCGCAAGGCCATATTGATCCAGCAAACAATATCTTCCCCTCGCCTCACGCCAGCAGGGAAACCACCCGCACGAAGAAAGTCTTTTTTTCTGACACCAGCCGTGATGGAGTTGACCAACCCCAAACCCGCGGCGTATTCTGCGAAGAAGTCCTGAACGAGCCCCTCCCAACCCTCTTTGTAGTTGCATTTTGGTCGATATCGCTGACCATCCCGCTCGATCGCGTGCGCCGTGCTCAATAAGGAGGCCTCAGGATATTTGTCAATCAACCGCCGCAGAGTCGCAAGGTGATTAGGCAGCCAGACGTCGTCGGCATCGAGAAAAGTGACGTATTCACCCGTTGCCGCATAGACCCCCCGATTCCTTGCTGCACTGACGCCTGAATTTTCTTGCCGGATCAGCCGAACACCAAATTTTTCAACATATGGTGACAGCAGATCTCCACCACCGTCCGTCGAACCATCATCCACCACGATAATCTCATCCGGCAGCTCGCTTTGCGCCAAAACGCTTTCCACTGCATTGGTAATATGCGGCGCCTTGTTGTAAAGTGGTATCACGACCGACAACATTAGCCCAACCTACCGCCCCAAAAAGACGAAGCCGAACGATAAGCACGAAACAACAATCGATAAAGCGCACCGGTCTTCTTCACCCTAAAAGTCGACAACACCCACAATTGTCCGTAGCGCAAAACACTCCTTATTCCGAAGGCGCCAGGAAAGGCGTGCTTATTAAGTGCAATCCAATTACTCGCCGCGGCCCGATCATTCCCCGCCAGCCGACAGAACGCCCGATAGCTGTCGAACAGCAGTGTTTCCCGCGCCTCGCCGGAGTAGCGGCTCAACAGACTCAGAAGCCACGGCAGCAGGGGTGAGGTTTCGCCCTTGCCGGTACGCAGCATTTGAAGGATGCGGTCGATTTCCCCTTCATCCATCCCCGGCAACAGCGCCTGCCAATGGCGCCTGCGCACAGCATCCGCCTTGTTCTGTTGCTCGGCCGTTTTTCTTGCCGAAACCTGGCCTGCGTGCACGCGGTAGCGCAATACGATTTCGTGGACATTGACGAATTTGTAGCCGCTCGCCCAGGCGCGTTGCCAGAGATCGTAATCCTGTGCCTGCGCAAAATCAGGATCGTAGCCTAATTCTGCAAACGCCGACCGCCGTCCGATAACGGTCGGATGGGCGAAGGGCACATGGAACAGCAGGCGAGCCTCGCAGGCTTCATGAGTCAGTGGGTAGGGCCAGAAGGCACGCCAGGCGCCGAAACACTCGACAGCCCCTCCACAAAAATCCGCCTTTTCACGTTCAAGCGCGGCAAGCTGTAAACGAAATCGACCGGGAATGGCCACATCGTCGGCATCCATGCGGGCTATCCATTCTCCGCGGGCTAGGGCGATCCCCTCATTGAGCGTCGCAACCAAACCTCGGTTCTCACGGCTAACAAGGTTTATACGAGCATCTTGCGCGGCATAACGCTTCAGAATGGAAAGGCTATTATCAGTGGAGCCATCATCGATGATGATGAACTCAAAATCCTGAAAGCTCTGCCCAAGAATCGACTCGACCGCCTGCCCGACGTAGGCTTCGGCATTGAATACCGGCATCAGCACCGACAGCAACGGCTTGTTGCTTTGCTTATTGGAAGTCACAAAACGGTCCATCCAGGGCAATACAGGTCTCGTGTGTCAAAGTCGTCAACATTAAACCACTGTCTGGGCGCAATGACGATTTTGTCCGGACGCGGATTGAGCCACGCTCCCCACCAGCTGAAGCTGCTGTTGGCGATGATATGATGCCGACACGCGCTCATCAGCTGCATGTCGCGATAACTTGCTGCGCCGCGGTTGTGGTCGACCACCGTGTACGGGACGGGCAATCTGAGATGCTCCAGAACCCATTGGGGGTCATCGGAAAAGACATAGAAGCGCTCAGCTCCGGTCTTTTCGATCATCGTAGCAACCGCAGCTGGGTAATATTCCGACAAGTCCACGCCGTGTACACGTCTTGCCCGGGGGTCGCTCACAAAATCGCCGCGGCGAATGTGCAGGGAGACGCTCTCGCGGCCCTGCATTTCATCGATTAGCGCGGCATTGCGCGGGTCCAGCGGCTCGATGAAACGGTACTGTTGCCGGATCGTGTCGGCGACGCAGGAAAAATATCTTTCGCTTTGCCAGTAGCCGTCCAGGTACACATCGTCGGGCAGATGCTCGATGCCGCCCCAGTAATGGAAATGGGGTTCGATGACCAGCGCCTTCGGCCGGAGGCTCCGCAAAGAACGGCGCGACAACAACCGCCTCACCGCAGGTCGTGCGCACGCGCCCAACACTTTTTGAAGATCCTTGCTTGACGGCTCGGGTAGCTCGAGCCCAAAGACGCGTTGCAACTCGAGGCCCTGGTGCAGGCGCGTGGTCTCAAACCACTCAGTATCGAACTTGACTTCACTTCCTCTGCGCCAGGCAGCCGCCACCCCCGCCGCATACTGAAACATCTGGTTGCCGAGGCCACCACAGAGACGAACGATGATCATGGCTCAGCTCAATTTCTGACGAAGCAGGGCATGGAAAAACGTCGCGCTGCGAAGATGCTGGAAGGCTACCCATCCTGTTAGCCCTGCGGCGAGGAGGATGATGGCCAGAGAAACCCCGATACCACGGTCTGCCTGGAGGGGGAATGACAGGAACAGGGCGCCAAGCAAGACTGCCCCGGCAAAAACAGCCCGCTTCGTTGAAAAGCGAATGGGCAGCATGCCCTTCGCCCGCCGGATGGTCAAAATGGTTTGCAGGGATGCCGCGAGGAGCAATCCGCCCGCAAAAAACCAGGGGGAACCGCCCAGGCGAAAGGTAAGGATGGCTGCGGCGAGGCTGCCGAGGGCACCCAGCGCGGCAGGAACGACCAGGGGCCGGAAATCCTTTCTCGCCTGTGCCGTGAGCGTCCATGCATTGGCGGACAGGCGCGCCACTTCCAGCAGCGTACCGGCGATCAGCCATTGGGCCGCGCCGTGGTACTGGGGGGTAGCAATGAGATACAGCACATGGGGCGCCGCCAGACACAGAAACCCACCCCAAACCCAATAGAGCGGCAAGAGGGCGTTGGTCATGCTCGATGTCGCCTCGGTCTGTATAGCCAGGTCTGTGCCGCCCGCGATGCGGCGAAAATAATAGGGATAAGCGAACTGCATGACGACACTTTCGAGCACGGCCGTCATCTGCGCCGGAATGCTGAGCCCCAGCAGGAATAAACCTAGGGTCGTGGCATCCCACGCGCGTTCGAGCACGAAGCGATAGCCGTTCCCGTACAGCCACATCATGCTCGTCAGGCCCGCAAGCGGCAGCGCAAAATGCCAGTAGCCTGCATCCAGATAAAACGGGCCTGGGGTTTTCTCTGTCTGTGCCTTGAGCAAACGGGTCAACACCAGGCGCACCACGAGACTGGCCACACCGCTCCCCACGGCCTGACCCGCGAGCCAGGCCACGGCCTCCGGTCGGTACGCAGCCAGGACGACGGAGCAGCCGAGGGGCAGCAATGCCACTGCCATCTGACAGAGAACAGCAACCCACCTGTGACCGAGCGAATTCAGGGTCATCGTTAGGTGTATTGCGTTGGTTGAGAACCATACGGTTCCGAGCAGGGCCACCCCCGCCGCGACTGCCTGGGCAACAGAACCTTGGCCCACGCCCACAAACCAAAATCCGCACGCCAATCCGGTCAGCAACGCCCCCACCCCAACGAAGCGGTTCAGTTCCGAGTGGTGATGGAGAAGCACGCGGCCGTCATGCCACTCGTGCAGGTGCCGTGTGAGCCATTGACCTGCCGGGTTGACGAGCACAAACCCGGCAAACGACTGAAACGCCGTGAACAGCGCCAGCAGGGTATATTCACGGACGGGCAGGAGCCGCGTCATCGCATACAGCGCGGCAACCGCGCTCACCGAAGAAGCAATGCGCCCGGCTGTGACGACAAACAACTCGGCACGCTTATCCATGGCCACGCCGCAAAGTATCGAGCACTTTTTCAACGATGGTAGTGGCGAAGGTCTCGGTGGAAAAACGTCTCGCTGCGGGGGAGGCCAGAAAATCGCAAATGGCCTGCTGGTACTGGATATAGCGCGTCTCAGACATACTCGTGAGATAATGGTAGAGATCCGCGTAATCGCCGAATGCTCTCCGGTCGATGAAGCAGTCCGCCGGTATATGGTCGGTGATATCTTCCGCGCCCCAGTACACCGGCACGTTGCCGGCACAAAAGGCGTCGAAGATTTTTTCGGTGATGTAGCCGCGCAGCCCGCGGACGTTCTCATAACACAGCGAAAACCGCGCGTGCCGTAAAACCTCCCGCTTGCTGGCGATCACCCCTTTCCACGAAGGAAACCATTGGGGTCGCCAGGGGAGTACAGACTCGACACGCTGGACCATGCCGCCCAGCCGCGTCGGCAAACGAGGGGATTTGTCCCAGCCATATCCGTAGAGCGCAAAAGCCTGGGGGGCATGCTTCTCGAACCAACGAATCGCCCGCACACGTTCACGATAGAGATCCTGCGCCGGCCGCCACACGGGCAGTGCCTTGTTGGACGCAATCAACACCAGAAGTTGGGGTCGATGCTGATAACCATCGACTACACCCTCGCCCAGTGGGTGGGCCAAACGAATCTCTGTTGCGAGTCCCCGGCTAACGAGATCGGGCATCCAGGTAAAAATTCCCCTGTACTGTTGCAGCATCTGCGGATCGACATTGGGCGGATGCACCAGCCCGCATTCCGTCAGAATCGCGAACGCCGGGACATCGTGTAGACACCGCTGGGCGTTGACGTGGATGACAAAATCCAGCTCCACATCTTCAGCATCATCGCTGACTAAAAGGTCACCTCCTGCAGATCGGAAAGCATCGCGCAAGGCCAACCATGGCAAGGCAAGCCCATCGCGCGTAGACTCGTCTAGAAAAGGCCGCGCGGAACCCCCGCTGTAAACAACGGCTCCAGTCATTCTGCGAGCACTTTTGGGAAGCGATGATTTCATGCGATCTACATTAAGGGTAACGCGCGGTCGTGATGGTTTACCGTCTCCGACAAACCTAACGGAAAACGCTGCGGCTCAGGTCTGGTTGTTTCGCAGCCCAGCTCTCCCATACGAACTTGTAATTCCACATTTCTTTATGGCTCGCCGAGAGTTTTTCGCGAATGGCCTCGCGGCGCATGGCTGCTTCGGGAAAAAAATCGTGGAACTGAATCTGCAGAAAACGAATGCGCCTGATCCAGCCGGAAGAAATCAGCAACTCTAATAGGTCGTATTCCCCGCCTTCGATGTTTATTTTCATGAGGTCGATTTGATCGAGTGCCAGTTCCCCAAACACTCGGTCTGCACACCTAATTGAAGCCCATCTTTGCGGCGCGTGAAGGTGCACGAACGAGGAGCCATCCCCTTTCACTTCGATCGGCAGCGACGCATCTTTAGCGCCAAGACCATATTCATAGACCTCGATGCGCGGAATCGCCCTAAACCTCTCGACACAATGCGCATAGAACTCAACCACTGGCTCGAACAGCAGAACCCTGCAGCCAAATCGTTGGTAAATCGCGTTTGCAAAGTCACCACGATACGCGCCCACATCAATCACCAGGCTTTCGCTGGTCAAGGGATAGTCGAGGCGCAGCGTTTGATCTCCACGGTCCTTGAACCATCGACGTACTTCGCGAAGAAAGGGATCGCGGAGGACATGGAGCCTGTAAAGGTACCCAATCCGAGCAGACAGGCTGGCGAAGAAACTCATGGCAGAGGCTTCTCGCATTCGACATTCAAGCTGATCAAAATCCCGTTTTCCTTGTCCATGTGTGGAATGTAGGCCTGGGAAAAATCGTCCACCTCGGCATGTTCCGTCTGCCGCCAGTCGTAGCGCCGCACGTTGACGAAGCCCGCCTCAACCAGGTTGCGCGAGAGCGTCTCGAAGTCGAAGACGTTGTAATGAATGTTGTAAAGATAATCCTGCCGGCCGAACAGCGGACCGATCACGAGGTCGAGCTTGCCGAAGCGCCGGTAGACTTCGCAAATCTGGGCGAAATCCGGCACAGAGATTCTGAGAACGCCCCCTGGCCGTAGCACGCGATGCCATTCGTTCAGCACCCGGGGCACGTCCCGGCGTTTGAAATGCTCGAGAACATGGCAGTTGTAGATCAGATCGACCGACCCATCCGGAATGAAGGAAAGATTGTCGATCGTTGCCACGTGATCCACGTGAGGATAATCGATTGCATCAATATGGACGAATCCGGGGATGAAGCGTTTGCCGCACCCGAGATGGAGTTTCATGAAACTGCCCCTTTTCTTTGCTTTGCCCGCATACCATTCGCAAAACGCACTTCTGCGGGCGGCAGGCGTTTGACGATGCGTGCCGGGACACCGGCCACCAAAACATCTTCCGGAACATCCCTGTTCACCACGGCCCCTGCAGCGACAATGCTGCGACTACCGATTTTGACACCGGGAAGAATGATCGCGCCGGTGCCGATCCAGACATCGTCACCGATATGCACCGATTTGTTGATGCCCACGGCGACGATGGGCAGGACGGATCGTGGGTCGGCGTGATGATCCGGGTGTAGGCGGCAATGGCGCAACGCGCGCCAATGACAATGAAGCCTTGGGATGAGGCTTGCAGTGAAACTTGCCCGCCAATCGAAGTATCGGCACCGATCCTGATGTGGGAGGGACAGGTGATCCTGCATCGACCATAAATCCGCGCACCGGGGCCAAGATAGCCTAGGCGAAGACGTAGATAGGCCACGCGCGCACGCGTCAGCGCTTCCGCGAGCAAGGCAGGCACATACGCAAAGAGTTTTGCGAGAGTCATTTTGCGAAAGCGCTGTAGGCCAATTGCAAACCAAGGCGAAAAGGTGTCGGGGCCTGCCAGCCCATGGCGGTGAGGCGCGAAACATCCAGCACCTTCCTCGGCGTGCCATCGGGCTTGCTGGCATCGAACACGATTTCCCCCTCATACCCCACCACCTGGCGCACGAGTTCGGCAAGCTCGCGGATGGTGATGTCCGTGCCGGTGCCGATGTTCACAACAGGAGCAAGGTTCAAGGAGCAAGGTTCAAGGGGGGTGGCGGAGGGACGGAGGAGTTGGTCGAATTGGTCGTCCGGCAGGTTCATGAGGTAAATGCACGCGTCGGCCATGTCGTCGCTGTAGAGGAATTCGCGCCGGGGGGTGCCGGTGCCCCATAGTTTAGGGGCAAGGGACAAGGCACAAGGTGCAAGGGGGGAGGTGCAAGATTCAAGGAGTTCGGTGCGAAGGGGTTCGGGGATGGGGCCGTGGCGGCGCTCGTCGGCTTCGATGGCGGGCCAGTTTTTTTCCATGGCGAGTTTGGCCAAGTGGAACTTGCGCAGCATGGCCGGGATGACGTGGCTGTTCATGAGGTCGTAGTTGTCACCCGGGCCGTAGAGGTTGGTTGGCATGACGGCCAGGAAGCGCGTGCCGTACTGCCGGTTGTAGGCCCAGCACATTTCGATGCCGGCGATCTTGGCCACGGCGTAGGGCCGGTTGGTGGGTTCCAGCGGCCCGGTCAGCAGATATTCCTCCTTGATGGGTTGCGGGCAGTCCCGCGGGTAGATGCAGGAGGAGCCGAGAAACAGCAGGCGCCTGACGCCATGTTTCCAGGCAGCATGGATGACGTTGGTCTGGATGGCGAGGTTCTGGTGGATGAACTCCGCCGGATAAGTGTTGTTGGCGTAAATGCCCCCCACTTTCGCCGCGGCAAGGAAGACATATTCCGGCCGCTCGGCGGCGAAGAAGGCTTCCACGTCCGCCTGGCGGGTGAGGTCGAGTTCCCCGTGGGTGCGGGTGAGGAGGTTCGTATAGCCCCGCGCCGTGAGCTGGCGCATGAGTGCGGAACCCACAAGGCCGCGGTGGCCGGCGACGTAAATTTTAGATTCAAGGTTCAAGGGGCAAGGTCCAAGGTGAAAGGTTCAAGGTGAAAGGTTCAAGGTACAAGGTTCAAGGTTCAAGGGGCAAGGTTCAAGCTGCAAGGGGCAAGGTTTAAGGGCTTCGGGAGCGGATGGTTTTGATCAGGGCGTGGAGCATTTTGGAGATTTCCTCTGCTTCAGCCAGCCAGCGCCGTCCCTGTTCCCGTTCGATGTAGCCGATGTCCATGCCGATGTAAATTTGCGTTCTGAGCTCACCGGCCGAGCCTTTGGCGTAATTCAGAAAGTTGGCCATTTCCTTGTCCGATCCCCGTTCATAGCCCTCGGCGATGTTGGAGGGAATGGATAAGCCCGCGCGGGTGATCTGATCCCGAAACCCAAAATCCTTGAGATCGCACAGCGCTTTGTAAAGGTCGGCACTCAACCGCGCCGATCGCTTCCACACCTCCAACTCTTCAAACCTTGCCATCCCCGTTCATCTTGCTCCTTGTACTTTCTTTTTTGCACCTTGAAACTTGGCTCTCACAAAGAGTGACCGTGATGCCTAAGCAGCTGTTCGCGCTCGGCTTCCCTGAGGTCGGCCGCGACCATTTGGCGCACAAGCTCGGCGAAGCCCACGCGCGGGCGCCAGCCGAGTTTTTGCCGCGCCTTGGCGGCATCGCCCAGCAGGGTTTCGACCTCGGTGGGGCGGAAGTAGCGTGGATCGACGGCGACGATGGGGCGTCGAGGTTCGAGGGGCTGGTTACAAGGTTCAAGGGACAAGGGACAAGGGACAAGGTAGCCTTTTTCTTCAATGCCTTTGCCTTCCCAGTGGATCTTCATGCCCAGCTCCTGGGCGGCGGCGTTGACGAAGTCCCGCACGCTGTATTGCTCGCCGGTGGCGATGACGAAGTCTTCGGGCTCGGGCTGCTGCAACATCAGCCACATGGCTTCGACGTAATCCCGCGCATGGCCCCAGTCCCGCTTGGCGTCCAGGTTGCCGAGATAGAGGCAGTCCTGCAGCCCGAGTTTGATGCGTGCCAGCGCCCGGGTGATTTTGCGCGTGACGAAGGTTTCTCCCCGGATGGGGGACTCGTGGTTGAAAAGGATGCCGTTGCAGGCGTAAATCCCGTAGGCCTCGCGGTAATTGACCGTGATCCAGTAGGCGTAGAGCTTGGCGGCGGCATAGGGGCTGCGCGGATAGAACGGCGTGGTCTCGCGCTGCGGGATTTCCTGCACCTTGCCGAAGAGCTCCGAGGTGGAGGCCTGGTAGAAGCGTGTCTTGTTTGTCAGCCCCAGGGTGCGGATGGCTTCCAGGATGCGCAGCGTGCCCAGGGCGTCGGCATTGGCGGTGTATTCCGGCTCCTCGAAGGAGACGGCCACATGGCTTTGCGCGGCAAGGTTGTAGATTTCGTCCGGCTGCACCTTCTGGATGATGTGCATGAGGCTGGAGGAGTCCGTCATGTCGCCGTGGTGCAGGAAGAAGCGCACACCGGGCTCGTGGGGGTCGCGGTAGAGGTGATCGATGCGCTGGGTGTTGAAGAGGCTGGTGCGGCGCTTGATGCCGTGCACTTCATAGCCTTTGGCGAGCAGGAATTCGGCGAGGTAGGCGCCGTCCTGGCCGGTGATGCCGGTGATGAGGGCTTTTTTTGTCATGGGAGAGCTACCTGGTCAGAAGTGGGTGCCGGAGCGCCCGGTGCGGCGCCCCAGGGTTTGCACGAAGACTGGGCCCGCGTCGAGCGCCGGGCAGGGGGGCCGTCCATGCATCCACCAACCATCGTGTCACGCGGGTGGCGCCTGTTCAGGCACACCCGGGCATCGGCGGTGAGCCCGCACGGTCCGGTCGGCTCCGGATTTTGGGTAAAGCCACCCAAACGCCCGCGATGCGCGGCCAGCCGGTTCGGTGTCACACGCATGAATTCTCCCCGCTTTGCTGCACCCGCGCCGCCTCCGCCCGCAGGGCGGCGATTTCCTGTTCCAGGGCCTCGGCCTCGGCCAGCTTGATCTTGAGATATTCCACGGTGAGCCGCGCCTTTTCCGCCACACCGCGGGGCGTGAGGACGTAGAGATAAGCGAGCTTGTTCCGGCTGTTGCGGAAATTGCGCGCCTTGACCCAGCCCTTGTCCACCAGGGCCCGGAGGCAGTAGTTCACCTTGCCGAGGCTTACCCCCAGCTCCCGGGCAAGCTCCCGCTGCGATGCGTCGGGCCTTGCTTCGAGAAGCTTCAGCAGCCGGTAGCGGGTGGCGGTGTCCAGCATGGTTCGTTCATTCATTGAACACATGATTTGACCATGTTGGCCCAGGGGTGTCAACGCGGCCGGCCGGTCGGGCCGAAGGAAACCGGGGTTGGAAGGGTTTCGGCGGCGAGACCAGCTGAATCGCGGCTGAAGCCGCTCCCACAGGGCATGGCGCCCGCCCAAGCTGTGGGAGGCGCTTCAGCGCCGACTTTGCAGAGTGGAAAGCCTCCGCATCGCGGCTGAAGCCGCTCCCACAAGGCATGGCGCCCGCCCGGGCTGTGGGAGGCGCTTCAGCGGCGACCTTGGTGCAGTGGACTGCTTTGTCGCGGCTGAAGCCGCTCCCACAAGGCATGGCGCCCGCCCGGCCTGTGGGAGGCGCTTTAGCGGCGACCTTGGTGCAGTGGGCTGCTTTGTCGCGGCTGAAGCCGCTCCCACAAGGCATGGCGCCAGTTCGGGCTGTGGGAGGCGCTTTAGCGGCGAGCTTGGTGCAGTGGACTGCTTTGTAGCGGCTGAAGCCGCTCCCACAAGGCATGGCGCCCGGCCGGGCTGCGGGAGGCGCTTCAGCGGCGACTTTGCAGAGTGGCAAGCCCCTGCATCGCGGCTGAAGCCGCTCCCACAAGGCATGGCGCCCCTTCGTGCTGTGGGAGGCGCTTCAGCGGCGACCTTGGTGCAGTGGACTGCTTTGTCGCGGCTGAAGCCGCTCCCACAAGGCATGGCGCCCGCCCAGGCTGTGGGAGGCGCTTCAGCGGCGACCGCGGGCGCTCAAAGCCATACCGCGTCCCATAGGGGATATACGGCCAGGCTGGGCGCCAGGCGGGCCCGCAGGGGGTTGGCCACGACGTAGCGCGCCACCGCGCGCAAATCCTCCTCCCGCCGGATGGCGTGGTCGTGATAGCCATCCTGCCAGACCGCGCCGCCTGCCCCGCGCAGCCGGTTGACTGCCGCGGCGGACCGGCCTTTGACCCGGCGCACCACCTGGGCGAGGGTCGCCGAACGCAGGCGCATGAGCCAGTGGAAATGGTCCGGCATCACGACATAGGCCAGCGTCTCGGTCTGCCCCGCTGCATCGCTATTGCGGAATTCGGCCACCACCAGCCGCCCCAGGCGCCAGTCGCTGAACACGGGTTGGCGATGCCTGGTTGCTGCCGTGACCAAATACACCTGGCCGATTATGGAGACGCGACCGCGTCTGAGGGAATGGCTGTGGGAGGCGCTTCAGTGGCGACCTTGGTGCAGTGAGCTGCTTTGTCGCGGCTGAAGCCGCTCCCACAGGGCATGGGACCCGGCCGGGCTGTGGGAGGCGCTTCAGCGGCGACCTTGGTGCAGTGGGCTGCTTTGTCGCGGCTGAAGCCGCTCCCACAGGGCATGGGACCCGGCCGGGCTGTGGGAGGCGCTTCAGTGGCGACCTTGGTGCAGTGAGCTGCTTTGTCGCGGCTGAAGCCGCTCCCACAAGGCATGGCGCCAGTTCGGGCTGTCGGAGGCGCTTCAGCGCCGACTTTGCAGAGTGGAAAGCCTCCGCATCGCGGCTGAAGCCGCTCCCACAGGGCGTGGCGCCCGCCCAGGCTGTGGGAGGCGCTTCAGCGGCGACTTTGCAGAGTGGAAAGCCTCCGCATCGCGGCTAAAGCCGCTCCCACAAGGCATGGCGCCCGCCCAGGCTGTGGGAGGCGCTTTAGCGGCGACCTTGGTGCAGTGGGCTGCTTTGTCGCGGCTGAAGCCGCTCCCACAGGGCATGGCGCCCGCCCAAGCTGTGGGAGGCGCTTCAGCGGCGAGCTTGGTGCAGTGAGCTGCTTTGTCGCGGCTGAAGCCGCTCCCACAAGGCATGGCGCCCGCCCGGGCTGTGGGAGGCGCTTCAGCGCCGACTTTGCAGAGTGGAAAGCCCCTGCATCGCGGCTGAAGCCGCTCCCACGAGGCGCGACCCTCTGCAGGCCGGTCAGAACACCCGCTCGTCGATCAGGCCGCGCAGGTATTGCCCATAGCGGCTTTTGCCCAGATCGGCGGCGAGGCGCAGGAGCTGTTCGCTGTCGATGTAGCCCATGCGCCAGGCGATTTCTTCCGGGCAGGCGATTTTGAGGCCCTGCCGGCGTTCGATGGTTTCGATGAAGTGGGAGGCTTCCAGCAGGGTTTCGTGGGTGCCGGTGTCGAGCCAGGCCATGCCGCGCCCCATGATGGAAACTTCCAGCTCGCCCCGGGCGAGGTATTCGCGGTTGACGTCGGTGATTTCCAGTTCGCCCCGGGGCGAGGGCCGCAGGTTTCGGGCGATGTCGATCACCTGGTTGTCGTAGAAATAAAGCCCGGTCACCGCATAGCGGGAACGGGGCTTTGCAGGTTTTTCCTCGATGGAGAGCACCCGGCGGTCGGGACCGAATTCCACCACGCCGTAACGCTCGGGATCCTGCACCGGGTAGGCGAACACGGTGGCGCCCTGCTGCCGCGCCGCCGCCCGCTGCAGGTCCTGGGCGAGCTCATGGCCGTAGAAGATGTTGTCGCCCAGGATCAGGGCACAGCCCCCGCAGCCGATAAAGGTGGCACCGATGAGGAAAGCCTGGGCGATGCCCTCGGGTTTGGGCTGCACGGCGTAGGAAAAGTTGAGCCCCCACTGGCTGCCGTCGCCCAGAAGCTGCCGAAAGCGCGGCGTGTCCTGGGGGGTGGAAATGACCAGGATGTCCCGGATGCCCGCCAGCATGAGGGTGCTGAGGGGATAGTAGATCATGGGTTTGTCGTACACCGGCAGCAGCTGCTTGGACACCGCCAGGGTCACCGGATGCAGCCGCGTGCCCGCACCGCCCGCAAGGATGATGCCCTTCATGCCCCCCCCGTGCCGTACTGCTTTTGCAGCCATTCCCGGTAATCGCCGCTCGTGACCCGCGCCACCCAGTCCGGGTGGGCGAGATACCATTCCACCGTTTTCCTAAGCCCGCTCTCGAAGCTCTCCTTCGGCTTCCAGCAAAGTTCCCGTTCCATGCGGCCGGCGTCGATGGCGTAGCGGCGGTCGTGGCCAGGCCGGTCCTTGACGAAGGTGATGAGCCTCGCATGGGGCGCACCCTCGGGGCGCAGCTCGTCGAGAATCGCGCACAGGGCCTGGACCACTTCCAGATTGGTCTTTTCGTTTGAGCCCCCGATGTTGTAGGTCTCGCCGGGACGGCCCGCCTCCAGCACACGCAGGAGGGCCTGGCAGTGGTCGATGACGTAGAGCCAGTCGCGGACGTTCAGCCCGTCGCCGTAGATGGGCAGCGGCTTGCCCGCCACGGCATTGAGGATCATGAGGGGGATGAGCTTTTCCGGAAATTGATAGGGCCCGTAGTTGTTGGAACAGTGGGTGATGAGCACCGGCAGCCCGTAGGTGTGATGCCAGGCCCGCGCGAGGTGGTCGGAAGCCGCCTTGGACGCGGAATAGGGGCTGTTGGGGGCGAAACAGGTGGTCTCGGAAAAGGGCGGATCGTGGGGCCCCAGCGACCCGTAGACCTCGTCCGTGGAAACGTGCAGGAAGCGGAACGCCTCCCGCTTCCCCGCGTCGAGCCCCGACCAGTGGGCCCGCGCCGCCTCCAGCAGATGGAAGGTGCCGTTGACGTTGGTGGTGATGAAGTCCTCCGGCCCGTGGATGGAACGGTCCACGTGGGATTCCGCGGCGAAGTGGATGATGGCACGCACCCGGTGTTCGGCCAGCAGGCGCTCCACCAGGGCGCGGTCGTTGATGTCGCCGCGCACGAAGATGTGGCGCGGGTCGTTCGCCACCGCCGCGAGATTGTCCAGATTGCCTGCGTAGGTGAGCCGGTCGAGATTCACCACCGGCTCGTCGTGGCGCGCCAGCCACTGGAGCACAAAGTTGGATCCGATGAAGCCGGCGCCGCCGGTGACGAGAATCGAAGTGGACATGAGACTGCCTGCGTTGGATTCCTGGGAATGCTGCGTCGGGCGCAGGAAGGAGGCGCTGCGCCGGCCCGGCTGCCAGAGGGCTATTGTAGCCGTCCCTGACATCTGATGCCCCCGGCCCGGCGCCGCGCCCCCGCCGGTTTCGCGCGGGAGTGCCTGTACCTTCGGGCAGAAGAGGCGGTGGCGTCAGGCGGAACGGCCGCCGTAATAGGCCCTGTACCACGCCACGAATTTGCGGATGCCCTCCGCAAGGGGCGTGGCGGGGGCGAAGCCCACCGCCTCCCGCAACAGGCTGGTGTCGGCATAGGTGGCCTCCACGTCCCCCGGCTGCATGGGCAGGAAGATTTTTTCGGCCTTGCGCCCCACGGCCTCCTCGATGGTCTCGATGAAGGTCATGAGTTCCACCGGCTCGTGGTTGCCGATGTTGTAGATGCGGTAGGGCGCGTGGCTCGCGGCCGGGTCCGGGTGGGCGTGGTCGAAATCCGGCCGGCCCTGGGGAATCCGGTCCAGCACACGCACCACGCCTTCCACGATGTCGTCGATGTAGGTGAAGTCGCGCTGCATGCGGCCCTCGTTGAAGACCCGAATGGGTTCGCCGCGCAGGATGGCCCCCACGAACAGCGACGGCGACATGTCGGGCCGGCCCCAGGGACCATACACCGTGAAGAACCGCAGCCCCGTGGTGGGCAGGCCGAACAGATGGCTGTAGGTGTGGGCCATGAGTTCGTTGGCCTTCTTGGTGGCGGCGTACAGGCTCACCGGATGGTCAACGTTGTCGTGCTCGGAAAAGGGCATCTTGCGGTTCGCGCCGTACACCGATGAGCTGCTGGCATAGACCAGGTGTTCCACGCCGTGATGCCGGCAGCCTTCCAGCACGTTGCCGAAGGCCACCAGGTTGGAATCGATGTAGGCCTGGGGATTCTTCAGGGAATAGCGCACGCCGGGCTGGGCGGCGAGATGCACCACGCGCTCGAACCGTCCCTTGGCGAACAGCTCGGCGCAGGCGGCCCGGTCGGCCAGATCCAGTTCGGCGAAGGCGAACCCCCGCTTGCCCTCCAGCTGCCGCAGCCGGTCCACCTTGAGCTGCACGTCGTAGTAGTCGTTGAGGTTGTCCACCCCCACCACCTCGTCGCCGCGGGCGACCAGACGCTGGGCGGTGTGCATGCCAATGAAGCCGGCGCAGCCGGTGACCAGGATTCTCAAGGCCTGTCCTTTCCTTGCAGTTCCAGAAGTTTGGCGTATTTGACGAAGCTGTTCATGCAGCCGATGCCGATGTGCACCAGCCCCGGCAACCCGTCGAGAAAGCCCGCGCGCAGGAAGTAGAACTTGACGAAGCGCAGCAGGGGGCTCAGCACCAGGCTGCCCCAGTGGGCACGCCGTCCCGCGCGGTGGAGCGCCTCCGCCTGCAGGCTGGTGTAGTGGTTCTGCTTGGCGAGATAGCGCGTCAGGGTGTCGCAGGATTCGTGCAGCAGATCACCCGGGAGCCGGGCCACCGGGCCATCGCAGATGACCTTCTCGTGGACGGCATCGTCGCTCCAGCGCGCCCGCCGGCGGTCGAACAGGCGCAGGGACCAGTCGGGGTAACCTTCCCCGTGCCGGAGCCAGCGTCCCAGGAAGCGGTTGCGCCGCGCCATTTCGAAGCCCGCCGCCGTGGGCGCCGCCAGCGCCCTCTCGATGGCGGCCCGCAACTCGGGCGTCACCCGCTCGTCGGCATCGAGGGAGAGCACCCAGTCATGGGCTGCGGCCTCCGCGGCAAACTGCTTCTGGCGGCCGTAGCCCAGCCATGCCTGGTGCAGCACCCGCGCCCCATGGGCGGCCGCCACTTCCGGGGTGCCGTCCTGGCTGCCCGAATCCACCACCAGGATCTCGTCGGCAAAGGCCACCGACTCGAGGCAGGGGCCGATCTCCCGCGCGGCATCGCGGGCGATGATGGTGGCGGACACGGGCAGACGGGCCATTAAGCCGCCATTCTATATGCGCCGGCGGGGGTTTGCGTGTACGCTGTCGCCCCCATGCGGGTGCTGCTGGTCAAGACTTCCTCGATGGGCGACGTGATCCACAATCTGCCGGTGGTGGCGGACATTCGCGCGTGCCATCCGGACGCGGCCATCCACTGGCTGGTGGAGGAGGCCTTCGCCGACATTCCCCGGCTGCACCCCGGCGTGGAAGCCGTGATCACCGTGGCCCTGCGGCGCTGGCGCAGACAGCTCTGGCGCCCCGCGGTGTGGCGGGAAATGGCCGCTTTCCGGCGCCGGCTCGGCGCTCAGACCTACGACCTGATCCTCGACACCCAGGGCCTGATCAAGAGCGCCCTGGCTGCCCGCCTGGCCCGGGGCGAGCGGGTGGGCTACTGCGCCGCCAGCGCGCGCGAGCCCCTGGCGGCGTGGTTCTACGACCGGTGCCACGACGTGGACCCGGAGGCCCACGCGGTGGTGCGCTACCGGATGCTGGCGGCGGCGGCCCTCGCGCTGCCGCGCAATCTGCCCCTGGACTACGGCCTGCCCCGTCCCCCGCGGGCCCCGAGCTTCGCGCCCAAGCCGCCCTATGCCGTGCTGCTCACCGCCACCAGCCGCGCGGACAAGCTCTGGCCGGAAGCCCACTGGGCCGCCCTGGGGCAAGCCCTCGCCACGCGGGGACTGAACCTCATGCTGCCCTGGGGCAACCTTGCGGAATATGAGCGGGCACGCCGCATCGCGGACCAGATCCCGGGCGGGCTGCCCGCGCCGCGCATGACGCTTGCCGAGGCCGCCGCCCTGCTCGCCCACGCCCGCCTGATCGTGGGCGTGGACACGGGGCTGGTGCACCTGGCCACCGCCGTGGGCACCCCCACCCTTGGCCTTTACGGGGGCTCCGATCCCCGCCGGAATGGTGTGTGGGCGGAAACGCCCCACGCCAATCTGGGCGCACCCGGACGCTTCCCCAGCGTGGCGGAGGTCCTCGCCGTGGTGGATGACTGGCAAACCCGGGGCGTGCTCTGAATGCGCCGGCTCTACACCCTGGTGCTCTACGCGCTGCTGCCCCTGGTGCTGCTGCGCCTTGTGTGGCGGGCGCGGCGCGAGCCCGGTTATCTGGAACACGTGGCGGAACGCTTCGGCCGCTACCGCAGCGCGCCGGAACAACCCGTGATCTGGGTCCACGCCGTCTCCGTGGGGGAAACCCGGGCCGCCGCGCCCCTCATCCGGGCGCTGGCGCAGCGTCACCCCGAGTGCCGGATCCTGGTCACCCACATGACCCCCACCGGCCGGGAGACGGGACGGCAGCTGTTCGGCGATGCGGTGCTGCAGGCCTATTGCCCCTACGACTATCCCTTCGCCGTGGGCGCCTTCCTGGGCCATTTCCGGCCAAGGCTCGCGCTCTTGATGGAAACCGAGGTCTGGCCCAACCTCGTGGCGGGCTGCCGCGCCGCGGGCGTGCCCGTCTGGCTCGTCAACGCGCGGCTTTCGGAGCGCTCCGCGCGGGCCTATGCCCGTTTTCCGCGCCTGAGCCGCAGCACCTTCGCCGCCCTCACGGGCGTGGCCGCGCAGACCGGGGCCGACGCCGCCCGGCTGGAGGCGCTGGGGGCACAACACGTGCTGGTGACCGGCAATCTCAAGTTCGACGTGACTCCGCCGGCGGACACCGAACAGCGGGCGAGCAGGCTGCGGGACGCCCTGGGCAGTCGCCCCGTGCTCCTGGCCGCGAGCACGCGTGAGGGGGAGGAGGCGCTGCTCCTCGACGCATTCGCAGCCTTGTCGCCGGAAAACGTGCTGTTCGTCATCGTGCCCCGCCACCCCCAGCGCTTCGGCGAGGTCGCCAGCCTGCTCACACGGCGGGGCATCGCCTTTCAGCGCCGCAGCGAAAACGCGCCGGTGGCGGCCGACACCCGCGTGCTTCTGGGCGACAGCATGGGCGAAATGTTTGCCTACTATGGCGCGGCCGACGTGGCGATCCTTGGCGGCAGCCTCCTGCCCCATGGTGGCCAAAATCTCATCGAGGCCTGCGCCATGGGCACCCCGGTGATCCTGGGGCCCCACACCTTCAACTTCGCCCAGGCGGCGGAGGATGCCCTGGCGGCGGGCGCGGCGCTGCGCGTGGCGGATGCGCACGCGGCCCTGGCCGCCGCCCTGCAGCTGCTGGCCGACCCGGCCCGGCGCAGGGCCATGGGGGAAGCGGGTCGCCGCTTCGCCGCCGCCCACCGGGGCGCCACCGAGCGCACCCTGGCGGCCATCGAAGCCGGGGGAAATCGCGGCTGAAGCCGCTCCCACAGAGGACCCAAAGCCCATCAGCTGTGGGAGGCGCTTCAGCGGCGATAGACGGCGGCGGCAATCAGGTCAAAAGTATCGCGGCTGAAGCCGCTCCCACAGAACTTGGCGCCTATCGGGCAGTGGGAGGCGCTTCAGCGGCGGTAGATGGCGGCGGAAGCCCAAGCATCGCGGCTGAAGCCGCTCCCACAGAGGACCCAAAGCCCATCAGCTGTGGGAGCCGCTTTAGCGGCGATAGATGGCGGCGGCAATCAGGTCAAAAGTGTCGCGGCTGAAGCCGCTCCCACAGAACTTGGTGCCTATCGGGCAGTGGGAGGCGCCTCAGCGGCGATAGATGGCGGAAGCCCAAGTATCGCGGCTGAAGCCGCTCCCACAGACCTTGCGGCCCCACCTTGGTGGTGGGAGGTGCTTCAGCGGCTGGCGAGCCAGGTGTTGGTGGCAGCGACGTCCGCTTCGTTGAGGTCGCCCACCGCCGCTTCCAGGCGCAGGCGGGCGAGGATGTAGGCATAGGTGGCCTGGGCCAGGTCGCGCCGGGCGGTGAAGAGCTGCTGGCGCGCGTTGAGCAGGTCCACGCTGGTGCGCACGCCCACTTCCAGGCCGAGCTGGGTGGATTCCAGGGAAAGCTGGTTGGAGGCGAGGGCCTGCTTGAGCGCGCGGACCTGGGCAATGCCGTTGGTGACGTTGAGGTAGGCCTGGCGCACCTGTTGGGTGACGCCGCGCACCGCGGCCTCCAGTTCCTGACGCGCCTTTTCCTGGTTGGCCAGGGCTTCGCGCACACGGGAGTCGGTGCCGCCGCCCTGGTAGAGGGGAATGGCCAACTGCAGGCCGATGGTCTTGGCGGTCTGGTCGAAGCCGCCAAAAGTGCCGCCGCCCACCCGGCTGTCGCTGTAGCCCGCCACCAGGTCCAGGGTGGGATGATGCCCGGCCCGGGCCACTTCCACCTGCTGGTTGGCGGCCTCCAGGGCGGCGCGCGCCGCGATCACGCCGGGATTGTTCGCCAGGGCCCGTTCCACCCAGGCTTCCATTTCCCCCGGGGGCGCCTCCAGGGGCGGCTCGCCGCGCAGGGGTTCGACCCGGTCGACAGGCTTGCCCGTGAGGCGCTCCAGGTCGCGGCGCCTGATTTCGAGGTCGTTTTGCGCGGCGATCTCCTGGGCCGCGACCAGGTCGTAGCGGGCCTGGGCCTCGTGGGTGTCGGTGATGGTGGCGGTACCCACCTCGAAGGCCTTCTTCGCCTGGGCGAGTTGCTCGGCGATGGCGGCCTTCTGGGCCTGGGCCAGGGCCACGTTGTCCTGGGCGAGCAGCACGTCGAAATAGGCCTGGGCCACCCGCAACACCAGGTCCTGTCCTGCCTGGTCGAACTGGGCGTCGGTGGCCGCCACCGCCGCCTTGGCCTGCTCGTAGGCGGCGAAATTCTGCTTGCGGTAGAGGGGCTGGGCGACGCTCACGCTGTAGCCATGGCTGTTGTAGCGGCTGGTGCCGCTGGACAGCAGCCCGGGCAGGGACGACCGGTAGGTGGTCTCCACGTCGTTATAAGTGGTGTTGGCATTGAAGCTCACCGAGGGCAGCAGGCCCGCGCGCCCCTGGGGCAGCTTCTCCCGCCCCGCGTCCCGGGCCGCACGTGCGGCCTGATAGGCGGGATCCTGGCTCAACGCCTCCCGGTAGAGTTGCAGCAGATCCGCCCCCATGGCGGGCGACGCGAGTCCGATGGCGGCGAGCGCCGCTAAGAGCGTCTTCATGGGCTGTCTTTCGCGGTGGAAGGTCAGTAGGTGGGCATGGACGCGTCCACGTCGCGCGCCCAGGCGGCCAGACCGCCCGTCAGATTATACACGGCCCGAAAACCCTGCCGCTCCAGCACCCTGGCCACCTGGTAGCTGCGGATGCCGTGATGGCAGATCACCACGGTTTCCTGTTCGGGCGACAGGGAAGCCAGCCGCTCGAGGAGCTCGCGCATGGGCACGAGCACAGCGCCGGGCAGATGGCAGATGTCGTATTCCCAGGGCTCGCGCACGTCCAAAAGCAGCGGCCAAGGCCGGTTGGGATCGGCCAGCCAGGCGGCGAGCTGGGCGGGCGTCAGGTGTTCCATCAGAAGGCGAAGCGCGCCGGCTGGGGAGCGTTCACCAGGGGCGCGATGCAGGTTTCGAACAGGTCCTCGGTCTCGGACACGCCCGGTTCGATCAGGCGCACGCGGCGCGCTTCCATCACCGGCGGCTCGCCCACCACCGCCACCAGACGGCCACCGGGGCGCAGGCTCGCCAGGAACGCCTCCGCCAGCACCGGCGTCGAGCCGGTGAGGACGATGGCATCGTAGGGGGCGTGGCGCGCCCAGCCCCGGGCCGCGTCGCCCACCTCCAGGGTGACGTTGCCGATGTCATGAGCGGCGAGCTTCGCCTGGGCTTCCCGGGAAAATTCCGGGATGATCTCCACACTCACCACCTCCTGCGCCAGATGGGCGAGCAGGGCGGTGAAGTAGCCGCTGCCCGTGCCCACTTCCAGCACCTTGTCCGTGGGCTTTAGGTGCAGCTCCTGCAGCAGGCGCGCCTCCAGCTTGGGCGCGAGCATGGTCTGGCCGTGACCAAGGGGGATCTCCAGGTCGGAAAAGGCCAGGCTGCGATAGACCGGCGGAACGTATTCCTCCCGCTTCACCCGATAGAGCAGCGCGAGCACCGTCTCGTCCAGCACGCCCCAGGGACGGATCTGCTGCTCCACCATGTTGAACCGGGCCTTCTCCAAATCCATGATGCCTCCGTGTTTTTCCTTATGAATCTTGCGATTATTCCACAAATGCCGTACCTTTGCCGGACTCGCTGGGGGTCTCCCGGAAGGGAGTGAGAGATACCCTTTGAACCTGATGCGGTTGATACCGCCGTAGGGAAGCGACGGTCACCCCGCCGCCGCTCCCCCTCTACCGGAGCGCGCCATGAACGCCAATCCCCAATTCCTCGCCGCCACCGCCAAGGTGGACGAAGCGGCGATCAAGCCTTTTCCCAATTCGCGCAAGATTTACGTGGAGGGTTCGCGCCCGGACATTCGCGTGCCCATGCGTGAAATCACCCAGGCGGATACACCCGCGTCCTTCGGCGCCGAGCCCAATCCGCCGATTTTCGTCTATGACACGTCCGGGCCCTACACCGACCCCGAGGTGACCATCGACATCCGCAAGGGTCTGCCGCCCCTGCGCGCACGCTGGATCGAGGAGCGGGGCGATACCGAGGAGCTGCCGGGCCCCACTTCGGAATACGGCCGTGCCCGCCTGACCGACCCGAAGCTCGCCCATCTGCGCTTCGATCTCAAACGCCGGCCACGCCGGGCCCGCGCCGGCATGAACGTGACCCAGATGCACTACGCCCGGCGCGGCATCATCACGCCCGAGATGGAATTCGTGGCCATCCGCGAGAACCTGCGGCGCCAGGAATATCTGGAGAGCCTGCGCGCCGCCGGCCCCACCGGGCAACGCATGGCGGAGATGCTCACCCGCCAGCACCGGGGCCAGAGCTTCGGGGCGTCGATCCCCGAAACCATCACACCGGAATTCGTGCGCGCCGAGGTCGCGCGGGGGCGGGCCATCATTCCGGCCAACATCAATCACCCGGAATCGGAGCCGATGATCATCGGCCGCAATTTCCTGGTGAAGGTCAATGCCAACATCGGCAATTCCGCGGTGTCCTCCGGCATCGGCGAGGAAGTGGAAAAGATGACCTGGGCCATCCGCTGGGGCGCGGACACGGTCATGGACCTCTCCACCGGCAAGCACATCCACGAGACCCGGGAATGGATCATCCGCAACAGCCCGGTGCCCATCGGCACCGTGCCCATCTACCAGGCCCTGGAAAAGGTGGATGGCAGGGCGGAGGAACTCACTTGGGAAATCTTCCGGGACACCCTGATCGAACAGGCGGAACAGGGCGTTGACTACTTCACCATCCACGCCGGTGTGCGGCTCGCCTACGTGCCCCTGACCGCCAACCGGCTGACGGGCATCGTCTCCCGCGGCGGCTCCATCATGGCCAAGTGGTGCCTGGCCCATCACAAGGAGAATTTCCTCTACACCCACTTCGAGGAAATCTGCGAGATCATGAAGGCCTACGACGTGGCCTTCTCCCTGGGCGACGGCCTGCGTCCCGGCTCCATCTATGACGCCAACGACGAGGCCCAGCTCGCCGAGCTGAAGACGCTGGGGGAACTCACGCAGATCGCCTGGAAGCACGACGTGCAGGTGATGATCGAAGGGCCCGGCCACGTGCCCATGCAGCTCATCCGGGAGAACATGGAGAAGGAACTGGAATGGTGCAGTGAGGCGCCGTTCTACACCCTGGGGCCGCTCACCACCGACATCGCGCCGGGCTACGACCACATCACCAGCGCCATCGGCGCCGCCCAGATCGGCTGGTACGGCACTGCCATGCTGTGTTACGTCACGCCCAAGGAACACCTGGGCCTGCCCAACAAGCAGGACGTCAAGGAGGGCATCATCACCTACAAGCTCGCCGCCCATGCCGCCGATCTGGCCAAGGGACATCCGGGGGCGCAGATCCGCGACAACGCCCTGTCCAAGGCGCGCTTCGAGTTCCGCTGGGAGGACCAGTTCAACCTCGGGCTCGACCCGGACCGGGCGCGGGAATTCCACGACGAGACCCTGCCCCAGGCCGGGGCCAAGGTGGCCCACTTCTGCTCCATGTGCGGGCCGCATTTCTGCTCCATGAAGATCACCCAGGACGTGCGCGAATACGCGGCGCGGGAAGGCGTGAGCGAGGAGGAGGCCCTGGCGCGCGGCATGGAGCAGAAATCCATCGAGTTCGTGAAAGGCGGCGCCGAGATCTACCGCAAGGCCTGAAGAGCGGTCAAGGTTCGCGCGTCCGGGTGCAAAGCCGGTAGAATGCCGGCTTTGCGCCGCCCGAGGCTCCATGGACGCCGTCCTCCTGCTCAAGGCCCTTCTGCTCGGCATCGTCGAGGGGCTCACCGAGTTTCTGCCCGTCTCCTCCACCGGCCACCTCATCCTGGTGGGCGATCTGCTCCACTTCAACGACGAGCGGGGCAAGGTGTTCGAGATCGCCATCCAGCTCGCCGCCATTCTCGCCGTGTGCTGGGATTACCGCTCGCGCCTCGCCGAGGTGGTACGCGGCGTGGCGCGCGTGCCGCGGGAACAGCGCTTCGTGTTCCACCTGTTCATCGCCTTCCTGCCGGCCGCTGCGCTGGGCGTGATGTTCCACCACACCATCAAGACCCACCTGTTCAATCCGGTCACCGTGGCCGCGGCCCTGATCGCGGGCGGGCTGGCCATCCTCTACATCGAGAAGCGGGTCTATCACCCCCGCGTGCAAAGCGTGGATGCCATGAACTGGCGGCATGCCCTGAAGATCGGCTTCGCCCAGTCCCTGGCCATGTTCCCGGGCGTCTCCCGCGCCGGGGCCACCATCATGGGTGGCGTCGTGTTCGGACTGTCGCGGCGCGCGGCCACCGAGTTTTCCTTCTTCCTGGCCATTCCCACCATGTTCGCGGCGACCTTCTACGACGTTTACAAGAACTGGCAACTGCTGCACGCCGCCGACCTGCCCCTGTTCGCGGTGGGCTTCGCGGCCTCGTTCGTGGCCGCCATGCTGGCGGTGAAGGGCCTGCTGCGCTGGGTGGGCAGCCACAGTTTCATTCCCTTCGCCTGGTACCGCATCGTGCTGGGGATCGTCGTGCTGCTGTTCTACCGGGACCAGTGGCACGCCGCCTTCGGCGCATAGGACGGCTGGGGGAGGGGCTTTAGCCGCGATGACTTTGCCAGCGCGCCGGGTCGCCGCTGAAGCGCCTCCCGAGCCATCCGGCCTCTTGGTGGCGGGTGGGAGCGGCTTCAGCCGCGATGATCGCCGGGTCGCCGCTGAAGCGCCTCCCGAGCCAGCCGGCCTCTTGGTGGCGGGTGGGAGCGGCTTTAGCCGCGATGCTTGGGCTTCCGCTACCATGCATCGCCGCTGAAGCGCCTCCCACAAAGCCGATGTGAGTTCTTGGCGGCGGGTGGGAGCGGCTTCAGCCGCGATGATCGCCGGGTCGCCGCTGAAGCGCCTCCCGAGCCAGCCGGCCTCTTGGTGGCGGGTGGGAGCGGCTTCAGCCGCGATGATCCGGGCACTGGGTCGCCGAAGAGGTGGCACCCGGCCACCCCCTCCCCGCCCTCCATCGAGGGGGAGGGGGCAATTTTCGTGGAAGGGGCTTCAGCCCCAACCCCCCGGCTCAGGCCGCCAGCGCAGCACCCTCGCGCACGAAGCGCTCGATGTGGGCGAGCAGTTCCTCTTCCTGGTAGGGCTTGCCCAGATAGACGTTCACCCCGAGCTCCTTCGCATAGTTGCGGTGTTTTTCCGCAGTGCGCGAGGTGATCATGATGATGGGAATGTGGCGGGTGCGGGGATCGCCACGCACGTTCTTGGTGAGTTCGAAGCCGTCCATGCGCGGCATCTCGATGTCCACCAGCATGACCGCGGGCAGGGTTTCCTGCAGCTGCTGCAGGGCATCGACGCCGTCCTTGGCGGTGATGACCTGGTAGCCTTCCTTGGCCAGCAGGCGGCCGGTGATCTTGCGCACGGTGAGGGAGTCGTCCACCACCATGATGACCGGCGTGGTGGTGAGGGCCTCGCGCGCGGGCATGGAAACCCGCGCGGAAACATGGGGCGTTTCCCGGTGGGCGAGCTGCACCGGGTTGATGATGAGGACGATGCGGCCGTTGCCCAGGACGGTGGCCCCGGAAATGCCCGTGACCCGCGCAAGCTGCGGGCCGATGTTCTTGATGACGATTTCCTGGTTGCCTTCCAGGCTGTCCACGTGCAGCGCGCAGCGCTGGCTGCCGCTGCGCAGGAGCATGATGGAGGTATAGGCGCGCGCTTCGGGCTGGGTGGTATCGTCACCCAGGAGGCGCGGCAGATAGTGCAGGGGATAGACGTTGCCCAGCCATTCCACCTGACCCTTGCGATAGACCTCGGCAAGGGCCTCCGGCCGCAGTTCCTGCACCTGCTCCACCATGCTGGAGGGAACGGCATACACCTGGCCGCCGGCATGCACCAGCACCGCCTGGGTCACCGCCAGGGTGAGGGGCAGATAGATGGTGAAGGTGGTGCCCCGGCCTTTCTCCGAGGCAACCTCGATGCGGCCGCCCAGGCTGGCGATTTCGTTGCGCACCACGTCCATGCCCACGCCGCGCCCGGCGATCTGGGTGACTTCGGACGCGGTGGAGAAACCGGGCTGGAAGATCATTTCCAGCAGGCGCGCCGGGGCCGCCTCCTCGTCCGGCGCAAGCATGCCCAGTTCCACCGCCTTGGCGCGCACCCGGTCGAGGTCGATGCCGGCACCGTCGTCGCTCACCGTGAGCACCACCTCGTTGCCTTCCTGGCGCGCCACGAGGCTGATCTGACCGGTGGCGGGCTTGCCGGCGATTTCCCGCTCGGCCTCCCCTTCCAGGCCATGGGCCACGGCATTGCGCAGTAGGTGCTCGAAGGGTGCGGTCATCTTTTCCAGCACGCTGCGGTCCAGTTCCACCCCTTCGCCCTGCACCGTCAGCACGGCCTGCTTGTCCAGTTCCTTGGCGGTTTGGCGCACGATGCGGTGCAGCCGCTCGGTGATGCTGGACAGCGGCACCATGCGGATGTGCATGAGCTGCTGCTGAAGTTCACGGTTCATGCGCGCCTGGGCCACCAGCGCGGCCTCCGCCTCGTCGATGTTCTTGAGCAGGGCCTGCTGCACGGTGGAGACGTCGTTCACCGACTCCGCCATCATGCGCGTGAGCTCCTGCAGGCGGGTGAAGCGGTCGAATTCCAGGGGATCGAATTCCTGGTGGGCGTCCTGGGCCATGGACAGACGCGACTGCATCTGCGTCTCGGCCTGGATTTCCACCTCGCGCAGCTGGGCACGCAGGCGGATCACATTGTCCGTGAGTTCCTTCAGCGACTGCTTGAAGTTGCGGATCTCGCCCTCGATGCGGGAACGGGCGATGCTCACCTCGCCGGCCTCGTTGACCAGGCGGTCCACTACGTCGGCGCGCACCCGCAGCATGGCACGCGCGGCCTGTTCCGGTTCGGCCGGCGCGCCGGGAAGCGGCGCGGCGGTCTGGGCGCGCAGGCCCAGCACCACCGGCACCGGCCCGCTGGGGGCGGCGGCGGGGGTTGGCGCAGGGGCCGCGGGCGCGGTCTCGCCGCGCACCAGGGCATCGTGCAGATCGCCGATGCGGTCGAAGGAGGCGGTCAGCTCATGGAACAGGGCGGCATCCGGCGTGCCCTCCTTCATGGCCGCGATCACCCGCGTCTCCATCTGGTGGGTGAGCTCCCCCAGACGCATGGCACCGGCCATGCGCGCCGAACCCTTGAGGGTATGCAGGGCCCGCTGCAGGGCCTGCTGCGCGGCCGTGTCGGCCGGTGTGGCCGCCCAGGTGCGCAGCTGCTGGCCGATGAAGGGGATGAGTTCCTGGGCCTCTTCCAGGAAGATGGGCAACAGGTCTGCGTCCAGGTCGTCCCGGATGCCGCTGGCACTCTCGGGGCCGGCGGCCGGGGCGGTGGCAGTCGTTTCCGAAACCGGTTGCTCCCTGGCGGCCTGTGCCAAGACCGGCTGTTCCGGAACCGGCTGCTCTGGGACTGACTGTTCTGGCGCCGGCGCCCCGGGTGCGGCAGCCTCCGCCGGTGCCGCCGCGGAGCCGTCCCTCTGCTCCGGGACCTCAACGGCCTGTGCCGGGGAGGCGCCCGCCGCCGGGACAGACACCGCTTCCGGCTCGGCGGGCTCCGCCTGGGCGCGGGCCGCGCACACCGCGTCGAGCCGCTCTGCCAGCGCCGTCACCCGATCCGCTGCAGGGGTCGGCGCCTCCCGCCGGCGAATCGCGTCCACCATGGCCTCGAGCGCCTCGATACTGCTGCCGATGAGCGCCACGTCTTCAGCGGGCAGGGCGCGCGGATGGTCGAGCAGGTCCACCAGGAAGCGTTCCAGGGCATAGGCGAGATCCGCCGGCGCGCCAAAGCCCACGGTGCTGGATATGCCCCCCAGGGTGTGCGCGGCGCGCATGAAATCGTAGCCGATGGGGGCGGCCGGATCATCGCGCAGCGCGCCCAGCCCCTGGCGCAGCCGGGACAGATGCTGGGCCGCCTCGTTGAGAAAGAGATCGTACAGGGTCGCCGACAGCACACGGCCGCCCACCTCGATTTCACTCGCAGCAGGCGCCGGCAGGGTTTCCACGATGGCTTCCAGGGGCGCCGCGGGCTCTGCGGGGGCCGGCTGGTCCGGCGGTTCTTCCGACACGTTTTCAGGGACCGCGGCCAGGGCCGGCGCGTCTTGGGAGAGCCCAACCGGGGGCAACACATCCACAGCGGCGCTCACCCTGCCGGGCGCCGCCACCTCGGGTTCCTCAGCCGGGGAGGCGGCTGCCTCGCCGCCATCGCCTCCACCGGTCGCGGCGGGGAGCTCGGGGGTCATTGCTTCCGCCGGGGCCGCCGTAACTTCCGACTGAGCTTCGGCGGTGGGCTGGGACGCCGCCATGGGCGCGGGCGCGGCGACGGCTTCGGCAACGGTCTCGCCACCGGGGCCGGCCGGCGGCGTGGCGGGCGCGGGCGGGCCGGGAGGGGGCTCGCCCCGCAGGGCGGCGGCCTTGGCCAGCAGGTCGTCCGCGTGCACCGTCACGTGTCCCTCGCGGTTGAGAGTGTCCACCCAGTCCGTGAAGGCGGCATGGGCGTGCTCCAGCATGTCGATGAGTTCCGGGCTGGCGTGGCGCTCTTCCTGCAGCCATTTGTTCATGGTCTGCTCGATGCCCCAGGCTACCTCGCCCAGGTCGGTCAGCCCCACCATGCGTCCCGAGCCCTTCAGGGTGTGGAAGCCGCGACGGATGGTGGTGAGCGCCCCCTGGTCCTCCGGGTGGGCACGCACCACGGCCAGATGCTCGGCCACGGTGGCGAGCACGTCCTGGGCTTCCTCCAGATAGACCTCCAGCATCTCCCGGTCGATGACCTCCTTGCTGGCTTCCAGCAGGGCGGCCGTCTCCGCGGAGGGCGTCACCGTGGCCACCCGGGGCGCGGCCAGGGCCGCGATGGCGGCATCCAGCTCTTCCCCCGCCCCCGCGCCGGCGAGCAGATCGAGCACGCGGGTCGCCTGTTCCTTGAGGCGGGCATCGTCCATGAGGTCGGCATCCTGCTGGAGCAGGGCCACCTGGGCGAGCAGCGCCTCCCGGTTGGCGTCGGTGGGATCGGCCTTCCAGGCATCGTAGAGGGTCTGGGCCAGTTTCTTCTGGTCTTCCAGGCCTTCCTCCACGCTGGCCAGCGGGGGCAGCACGGTTTCTTCCTCTTCCCGGATTTCTTCCTCGCGCCGCTTCAGTTCCGGGAAGCGTTTGATCACGGGCGCCAGGATTTCGAAGGCATCCGGGCGGCCGTGCTGCACGGCCTCCACGTAGAAGCCCAGGGCGGACAGTCCCTCGGCAAGGAGTTCCAGCTCGCCGGGCGGCGGTTCGTAGGCGGGATCGGCAAAGCGGTCGATGATGCGCTGGCAGGCCTCGAGCAGCTCGGCCGCCCGTTCCAGTTCCAGGATGCGCAGCGCACCCTCGATCTGGGTGATGTAGGGCGCGAGCCTGGGGATCTCCGCGCGCTTGGCATGATCGCGGAAGAAGGCATCGAGCACCTGTTCCACCTGGCGCAGATTGGTCTGGATTTCCGTGCCCACCTGGGCGAGCAGGAGTTTCTCCTGGGCACGGCGCGCCATCTCGTCCAGCAGCGGCACGACCTCGATGTCGGCCACGGATTCGCCGGCCAGCGCGGCCGCCAGGCGCTTGCCCTGCACGTGGGCCTGGCCCACGAAGGCCGGCGACAGGTGCGCAAAGTTTTCGATGGCGTTTTCCGCGAGCAGGAGTGCGGTGGCCATTTCCATGTCCACCGTCTCGTTGCGCGGCGTCCCCGCCAGGAGTCGCTCCGCCCCTTGGGCGATGCCCTGGAGCAGCTCCTCCAGGGCGGGATTCCCGAGCCCGCCCGCCTTCTCCTGGAGCCGCGCGGCGTGCGCCTGGAAGGCCTTGAGGGCATCCGGGTTGCCCGCCGTGAACTTGAGCCAGGCCTCCTTGGCTGCGGCGACCAGCTCGGCCAGCTCGCGCAGCAGCGGCCGCAGGCGTTCCATCGTCGCGTCGGCCCCGGCCGGCGCCAGGGGTTGAGCGGCCAGGTATTCGTCCAGGGCGTAGGCCTGCTTCACGCTGGCCAGCCGCTCGGTGGCAGGCTTGGCGCGGGCGATGTGGTACAGCACATCGCGCAGCAGGCGTTCGGCCACCTTGCTGGAACGCTCGCCCAGGCGGCGGATCTGCTGGTCGATGCGGGCACACAGGGATTTCACCGGGAATTCCGGCGCAAGCCCGCCTTCCAGCAGGCCGTCCACGAAGGCCACGGCATTCCACCAGAAGGTGCGGTTGGCCGGCTGGGTCTGGGTGGCCTCGATGGCCTCCAGCGCCGCCTTCATCTGGCGCAGGCCGTCCTTTTCCCCAGGGTGGCGCAGCCAGTGGAGCAGGCCCTTCTGGTATTTGCTGCGCTCGGCGCGCACGTAGCGGGGAAAGTCCGCCTCGGACACGGGTGACTCGCTGGCCGCGCGCGGCGCCCGCACCGAGAGATCGGGATAGAACAGATCGGCTTCGCTGATGCGCTCCGCCCCCCGTGCCGTGAGCAGGTCGCGATAGATAGGGAACAGGCGCAGGGGCACGTCGGGCGCGCCGGCCATGAGATCGTCCAGATAGCGGGACAGGGCGGTGAGCCCCTGATCGGCCAGGTCCAGGCGCTCGCCGTCGGCTTCCACCTCGCGTTTTTCCAGGGCGGAAAGCAGGCGCTCCACTTCCTCCGCGAAGCGGGCGAGGCCGTCCAGCCCCACCATCTGCACCGCGCCCGTGACCTGGTGCAAATGGGTCTGGGCAAACTTCAGCGGCGTGGTGTCGGCGGTGTTGCCGGCGAACAGGGTGAGCTGTTCCCGCGCCTTGGCCAGCGCCGCGTCGATCTCGCCCTTGACCCAGGTCAGGGGCCCGATGTCGAAATCCAATGGTGTGCTCATGTCCGGCCCGCGGAGAGAATCAGGACAGCTTGAAGCCGGCCACGGAGCCCTTCAGGTCGGCGGCCAGGCTGGCCAGCTGACCGATGGACACCGCGGTCTGCTTGGTGCCCTCGGTGGTCTGGGTGGTGATGGCCTGGATGTCCTGCATGTTCTTGGCCACGACCTTGGCCATTTCCGCCTGGGCCTGGGTGCGCTGGGAGATGGTCTCGATCAGCGCCGCCAGTTCCCGGGACACGCGTCCGATCTCGGCCAGGGCCTGACCGGCGGCGTCCGAGAGCTTGGCGCCCTCCACCACCCCCTGGGTGCTCTTCTCCATGGCCGCCACGGCGTCGTGGGTGTCGGTCTGAATCGTCTTCACGATGGCGCCGATCTGTTTGGTGGCCTCGCCGGAACGTTCCGCCAGCCGCTGCACCTCCTCGGCCACCACGGTGAAGCCGCGTCCCGCCTCACCCGCCGAGGCCGCCTGGATGGCGGCGTTGAGCGCCAGGATGTTGGTCTGCTCGGTGATGTCGGAGATGAGCTCCACGATCTCGGAAATTTCCTGGGAGGATTCGCCCAGGCGCTTGATCCGTTTCGCAGTCTCCTGGATCTGCTCGCGAATCTCGTTCATGCCGGCGATCTGGTTGTGCACCGCCTCCTGGCCCTTCTGCGCCGCCTCCAGGGACTGCTGCGCCACCCGCGCGGACTCGGCGGCGCTGGCCGACACTTCGTTGATGGACTCTGCCATCTGCAGCACGGACTGGGAGGTTTCCTCGATCTCCCGGGACTGGCGCTGCGCCGCCTCGAGGAGCTGGGCAGAAATCGCCTGGGCCTGCTGGGTGGCGTTGGTCACCTGCTCGGTGGCCTTGTTGATCTCGGACACCAGCAGGCGCAGCTCGTCGATGGTGTAGTTGATGGAGTCGGCGATGGCCCCGGTGATGTCTTCGGTCACGGAGGCGCGCACCGTGAGGTCGCCTTCCGCCAGGTCGCCCATTTCGTTGAGCAGCCGCAGAATGGCTTCCTGGTTGCGTTTGTTTTCCTCCTCGCTCTGGATGGCGCGGCGGCGGGCCTCGTTCACCACCGACCAGGCAAACAGCACCGCCGCGAAGATGCCGACGGCGCCGAACAGGGCAGCGAGCCACGGGCCCACCACGCGCCCGATGTTTTCATAGGCCTCGGTAAGCTTCTGGGTCAGGGCGAGCAGCTTGTCCGACCCCACGAACAGCTCGCGCCCGGCCTGCTTGGCATTCACCAGGCTCTGCATGTTCTGCAGGATGCTGTTGACGTGGCCGTAGAACTCGTTGAATACCGTCTCGAGCTCCTTCAGTTTCTCCCGCGTGTCCGCGTCCTTGACCGCATTGATGCGCAGGTCCTCACTGCCGTTGAGCAGGGCCAGCAGCACGTCGCGGAAGTTGTTGGCGTCCTTGCCCAGCAGGAAGGCCACCTCGGGGTCGATCACGTCGGAGGACAGCAGGTTGTTGGCGTTCTTCGCCATGCGCTGGGTCAGCATCACCTGCTGCGAGGCCATGGACACGTCACGCACCGCCGCGCCGGTCTGGGACATGAGGGAGACCACCTGCTCGGACAGCTCCAGCATCTGCACGTTGGCGGCATTGATGGCCGCCACCGCCTTGTTCAGTTCCACCAGGCTTTTTTCCTGCTGCAGGATCTGGTCGGTCTGCTGGGCCATGCGCTTCCACACCCCTTCCAGTTCCTTGAGCACCGGCTGCACCGAGCCGGGGGAGGCAGGCAGGGTGCCCTCACCCAACATGAGACGCTTGAGGTCGCGGTCGAAGGCGGTGCGGGATTCCTTCAGCTGGCGGAACGCCTCCGGGTTACCCAGCACCGCCTGCTGCGCGCCCTTGGCGATGCGCTGGGAAAGCATCTGCATCTCGGTCGCAGTCCCCACGTACTTGGCCTTGTTGCCCACCAGGTAGGCATTGAGGGCGAGGGTGCCCAGCGCCAGCAGGATGAACACCAGCGCCGCCACACCCGAATAGAGCTGCTGCTTTTCCGGGGGCAGGTGGCCGATGAGAGGCAGTTGGGTGGGTTCCTTGCCCGACAGCTTGCGCAGGCCCTGCATGATGAGGGTGGTGTGGAGCGAGGAACCCTCCCCCTTCTTGGCGGCCGGTTTCTTGTTGAACAATGCCATTGTCATTCTCCGTTCCTTGATCCCGTTTGCCCGATTTTCTTGTGCGCCGGGCCCCGGCACTCCCGAAGGCGCGCCGGCGTCGCCCGATCCCGCCGGTTCACGCGCCGACGTTGAGAAACTCCGCCTGGTTCACCAGCCCCTGCATGGACAGCTCCTTCCAGATCTGGCCCTCGGCATCCACGTATTCGGCGGCCACCCAGGCCGACAGCTCCTCGGTCTGCCCCGGTGTGAGCTGCTCCGGATTCTTGAGCCCCAGCATCTGGCGCACCACCAGGCCGGCATTCACGCCGTGTCTGGGGTGGATGAGCAGGAGCCGGCTGTCCGGCCCGGTCTGCCCGGGCTGGCCATAGAGATAATCCGCGAAGTCCACCACGCCATAGAGCACACCCCGCACGTTGGCCACACCCAGGAACCAGCGCTTGGTGAGGGGAACGGGCTGGAGGGCGGGCAGCGGGATCACCTCGCTCACATCCGACAGGTTGACCAGCCAGCGCTCCCGGCCCACCAGGACACCCACCTTGGAAGCCACCGCCGCCGCGCCGCCGGCGCTGGCGCTTTGGAGGCGCGCAACGACGCTTTCCTGGAACTCGCGCAGACTGGTTTTGCGTGCCATGGGCGGGAAATCAGCCGAGGGCCGCGATCTTGCGCAGCAGCTCGTCCTGGTTGATGGGTTTGACCAGATAGTCGCGCGCGCCCTGACGCATGCCCCACACCTTGTCGGTCTCCTGACCCTTGGAGGTGCACATGATGATGGGAATGTGCTTGGTCTCGTCATCGCGGCTGATGGCGCGGGTGGCCTGGAAGCCGTTGAGACCCGGCATCACCACATCCATGAGGATGAGATCGGGCTTCTGGCTCTTGGCCTTCTCCATGGCCTCCTCGCCGCTTTCCGCCATGATCACCTGATAGCCCTGCTTGGTCAGGATCTCCGAGAGGAAGTGGCGTTCGGTGGGGGAATCGTCAACGACCAGGACTTTGGTTATGGGCATGGGTGCGGGTCCTCGCTAATGATGTCCACACAGGGAATCAGGCCGCCGCGGCCGGGGTGGCCAGCACGTGCTTGCGCACCGCCGCGAGCAGCGTGTCCTTCGTGAAGGGTTTGGTCAGATATTCGTCGGAGCCAACCATGCGGCCGCGCACCCGGTCGAACAGACCGTCCTTGCTGGACAGCATGATCACCGGGGTGTTGCGGAAGCGCTGGTTCTTCTTGATCAGCATGCAGGTCTGGTAGCCGTCCAGACGCGGCATCATGATGTCGACGAAGATCAGGTCCGGTTGATGATCGGCGATCTTGGCCATGGCGTCGAACCCATCCTCGGCGAGGATCACCTCGCAACCCGCCTGCGCCAGGAAGATCTCGGCGCTGCGGCGAATGGTGTTGCTGTCATCGATCACCATCACCTTGATGCCTGCCAGATTGTTCGTTGTCTCAGCCACACGACCCCCAAGCCATTGTCATTGTCATCCTGTGCGCGGCCGGGCACAAGTCCGGTCATTGTATAGGAAAATCAAGCCCCGTAAGGGGCATTTCTCATCCATTACCGGAAGTTTCCTGTCCTGGCCGCCCATACTGTCGCGCCGGCAGGTCGTGCAATTTCCGTACCAAAGCCCCGTCCGGCGCGCCGGGGCAGTGCTGAGCCTGGTATCGGCCGGGAAAAGGAAATCTTGAGACCGGCAGGGCGGGCACGCGCTGACGAGGTTTCGTCGCTTGCGGCGGGGATCAGATCTCCAGCAGTTCGAAATCTTCCTTGCGCGCGCCGCAGTCCGGGCAGGTCCAGTTGGGGGGCACGTCCTCCCAGCGCGTGCCCGGGGGAATACCGTCCTCGGGACGGCCCTGGGCTTCGTCGTAGATGAAACCGCAGATGAGACACATGAAGGCGCGGTAGGGTCGGGTATCGTTCATGGAAGGGGGGAATCGGGTTAAAATGCAATTTTACCCATCATCGCCGGGGTGGGATACCGTTCCGGCCGACCCAGTGATACGCCATGGCCGACGCCCAGCCCATCCAACCCCCACCCATGGTGCTCACCTTCGCCGCCACCGACCCCACGGGTGGCGCGGGCATCCAGGCCGACATCCTGACCATCGCCGCCATGGGCGCGCATCCCCTGACGGCGCTCACCGCCGTGACCGTGCAGGACACCGCCGGGGTGGACGCGGTGTTTCCCCTGGATGCGGAATGGGTGGCCGACCAGGCCCGGGCGGTGCTGGAAGACATGCCGGTCGCCGCCTTCAAGATCGGGCTTGTGGGCAGCGTGGAAAACATCGCCGCCATCGCCGAGGTGGTGTCCGACTATCCGGACGTGCCCCTGATCCTGGACCCGGTACTGGCCTCGGGGCGTGGCGATGAACTGGCCAGCGAGGACATGATCTCGGCCCTGTTGGACTTGCTCGTGCCCCAGACCACCCTGCTCACCCCCAACAGCCTGGAGGCACGCCGGCTGGCCAGCGACGAAGCCAACGAAGACGACCAGCCTTCCCTGGACGAATGCGCCGCCCGCCTCATCGCCATGGGGTGTGAGTACGTACTCATCACCGGCACCCACGAGCCCGGGGCGGAAGTGGTGAACACTCTCTATGGCGAGTCCGGCGTGCTGAGCCGGGAGCGCTGGCCGCGCCTGCCCGGCAGCTACCACGGCTCGGGCTGCACCCTGGCTTCCGCCATCGCCGCGGCCGTCGCCCAGGGGGCGGACATCCTCTCGGCGGTGCGCGATGCCCAGGAATTCACCTGGGAAAGCCTCAAGCACGGTTTCCGGCCGGGCATGGGCCAGTATCTGCCGGACCGCCTGTTCTGGGCGCGGGAGCGGGATGAAGGCGACGATTGAGGGGCTCTACGCCCTGACGCCGGACCTGCCGGACACGGCCCGCCTGCTCGCCCTGGTGGAGCAGGCGCTGGAAGGGGGTGCCCGCCTGGTCCAGTATCGCAGCAAGTCCGCCGATGTCGCCCTGCGCCACGAGCAGGCGGCGGAACTGGTCGAGCTCTGCCACCGCCATGGCGTCCCCCTGATCGTGAACGACGATATCCGGCTCGCCGCCCTGACCGACGCCGACGGCGTGCATCTGGGGCGGGACGATGCGCCGTTGCGCGAAGCCCGCATCAACCTGGGGCCGGACAAAATCGTGGGCATATCCGCCTACTGCGACCTTGACCGTGCGCGCAGGCTCGCCGAGGCAGGTGCCGACTATGTGGCCTTCGGCAGTTTCTTTCCCTCGCCCACCAAGCCGCAGGCGCCCCTGTGCCCCGTGGCAAAGCTCGCAGAGGCAAAGCGGGTGCTCACCGTGCCGGTGGTGGCCATCGGCGGCATTACGCCCGACAACGCCCCGGCCCTGATCGAGGCGGGGGCCGATGCCCTGGCGGTGATCTCCGCGCTGTTCGACGCTCCGGACGTGCGGGCCGCCGCGGCCCGCTTCGCCCGCCTGTTCGCAACCCTGCACTGAACGAATCTGACATGATCTCCCGCAACGAAACCCTGTTCGAACGCTCCCGCCGCCTCATCCCGGGCGGCGTCAATTCACCGGTGCGCGCCTTCCGTTCCGTGGGCGGCACGCCGCTTTTCTTCAAACGCGGCCAGGGTGCCTGGCTGTGGGACGAGGACGACCGGCGCTACGTGGACTACGTGGGTTCCTGGGGCCCCATGATCCTGGGCCATGCCCATCCGGAGGTGGTGGAGGCCGTTTGTGCCGCCGCCCGGGAAGGCCTGTCCTTCGGCGCCCCCACCGCGCGGGAACTGGAAATGGCGGAAACCCTCACCCGTCTATTGCCCGGCCTGGAGGAAGTGCGGCTGGTGTCCTCGGGCACGGAGGCCACCATGAGCGCCATCCGTCTGGCCCGGGGCTTCACCGGCCGCGCCCGGATCGTCAAGTTCGAAGGCTGCTACCACGGCCATGCCGACAGCCTGCTGGTCAAGGCGGGCTCCGGTGCCCTCACCTTCGGCCAGCCCAGCTCCGCGGGGGTGCCCCCGGAGATCGCGGCCCACACCCTCACCCTGCCCTACAACGACGTCGGGGCGGTGGAACGCCTGTTCCACCAGATGGGCAATGAAATCGCCTGCGTGATCGTCGAGCCCATTGCGGGCAACATGAATCTCATCCTGCCGACGGCGGGGTTTCTGGAAACCCTGCGGGAACGCTGCAGCGCCCACGGGGCGGTGCTCATCTTCGACGAGGTGATGACCGGATTCCGCGTGGGACTGGGCGGCGCCCAGGGGCTGTTCGGCATCGAGCCCGATCTCACCACCCTGGGCAAGGTGATCGGCGGCGGCCTGCCGGTGGGCGCCTTCGGCGGTCGGCGGGAGATCATGGAACAGCTCGCGCCCAACGGGCCCGTGTATCAGGCCGGCACCCTGTCGGGCAATCCGGTGGCGGTGGCGGCGGGGCTCGCCACCCTGAAACGCGTGCAGGAGCCGGGGTTCTACGACCGGCTGGCGGACACCACGGCCCGCCTCATGCAGGGCCTCACGGAGGCCGCCCACCGCCACGGCGTCGCCTTCAGCGCCCAGTCGGTGGGCGGCATGTTCGGCATCTATTTCTGCGAGCGGCCGCCGGCGAGCTACGCCGAGGTGCTGGCCTGCGACCGGGAGGCGTTCAACCGCTTCTTCCACGCCATGCTGGCGGCGGGGGTGTACCTGGCGCCGTCCGCTTTCGAGGCCGGTTTCGTTTCCGCCGCCCACGGGGAGGCGGAACTCGCCCACACCCTGGAGGCAGCCGAGCGCGCCTTCGCGGCCCTGGGCTGAAGACCACGCACCGACAAAAAAGGGAGGCCCTGCCTCCCTTTTCGCATCCCGCGCCGGCCGGCCTTACTTCAGGCCTGCGATGTAATTGGCCACGTCCTTGATTTCCTGCTCCGTCATGCGGTCGGCGATCATGCGCATCATCTTGGCAGGATCGTTCTGCCGATCCCGGGTCCGGAAGGCCTTGAGCTGGGCGATGATGTAATCGGCATGCTGGCCGCCCAGACGGGGATACTGCACGGGAATGCCCGCCCCCGTGGGGCCGTGGCAGCCGGCACAGGCCGGCACGCCGCTGGCGGCGTTGCCACCGCGCCAGAGCTTCTCGCCGTTGGTGTAGGGCTGCTTGGCCGCACCCGGCTTGATGGGCTTCTCGGCGAAATAGGCGCCCAGGTTGACCATGTCCTCGTCGCTCAGGGTGGCCACCATGGCGCCCATCACGGCGCTCTTGCGCACCCCCTCCTTGTTGGGATCGGCGAGGGCCGCCTTAAAGTCGCGCAGCTGCTTGGTGATATACTCGGCGTGCTGGCCCGCGAGCTTGGGATTGGCCGGGCTGGCGCTGTTGCCGTCGGCCGCATGACAGGCCGCGCAGACCTGGTTGACGATGGGCGCGGCCTTGGCAGGATCGGCTTTGGCGGGGGCGGTTTCGGCCTGCGCGGCACCGACGGCGAGCGCGCCGGAAGCCAGGGCCAGGGCCAGGATGGATTTCATGGATGACGCTCCTTCAAGCTTTTCGAGGGGGTGGGAAACCGACAGCGAAGTCCGAAAAGGCGGATTTTATACCACAAGCCCCTGCCCGCGAAAACGCCCCATGCCCCTGTTCTCCCGCCTCCACTACGAGAAGTCGGTGCACGACCTGCGCGATCTGCCGGCCACGCGCCGGGAAATCGCCTTCGCCGGACGCAGCAATGCGGGCAAGTCCAGCGCCATCAACACCCTGGCGGGACGCCGGACGGCCTTCGTGAGCAAGACACCCGGTCGCACCCAGCTCATCAACTTCTTCCGCATCGGGGACGGCGATTATCTGGTGGACCTGCCGGGCTATGGCTATGCCAAGGTGCCGGAGGCGGTGCGCCGCCACTGGCAGGCGACCCTTTCCCACTACCTGCAGACCCGAAACAGCCTGGTGGGACTGGTGCTGATCATGGATGCCCGCCATCCCCTGACGCCCCTGGACCGCCAGATGATCGCCTGGTTCGCCCCCACCGGCCGGCCCATCCACTGCCTGCTCACCAAGGCCGACAAGCTGTCCCGGGGCGAGGCGGCGCGGACCCTCCAGGCCGTGCGGCGGGCGCTGGCGGCGCAGTGTCCGGGCGCCACCGTGCAGCTCTTCTCCAGCCTCAGAAAACAGGGGGTGGAGGAAGCGGAGGCGGTGCTCGCCGGCTGGCTCGGAGGGGCAGACGCAGCAGTGGCCGCCGGCGGGCAGGCATAAAAAACCCCCGGTCAAAGGGGAGCAAAAACCGGGGGCAAACGCCTTAATGGGATTAAGGCACCCGCTCAGGGAGGAGAAGCGGGAGATGACATCGCTGCCATCTGCTTCCTATGATAGGCGCCGCGCAAAATGGTTCCCGGAAAATTTTTGCGCCCGGCCCCCCATCTCCAAGCCATTGATCGATTTCGGAGTTTTACATGCACATCCTGGGCAGCTATCCCCACCGGCGCATGCGCCGCATGCGGCGCGACGATTTTTCCCGCCGCCTCATGCGGGAACACCGCCTGACCGTCGATGACCTGATCCTTCCCGTGTTCGTCCTGGAGGGCACCGGCCGCCGCGAGGCGGTGCCCTCCATGCCCGGGGTGGAGCGCCTGAGCCTGGATCAGCTGCTGCCGGTGGCGGAGGAATGCCTGGCCCTGGGCATTCCCGCCCTGGCCCTGTTTCCCGTGGTGGACCCCGCCCTCAAGAGCGCCGATGCCCGCGAGGCCTACAACCCGGAAGGACTCGTGCCGCGGGTGGTGCGCGCCCTCAAGGCCAGGCTGCCGGAGCTGGGGATCATCACCGACGTGGCCCTGGACCCCTACACCAGCCACGGCCAGGATGGTCTCACCGATGCTAAGGGTTACGTGGTCAATGACGAGACGGTGGCCGTCCTGAAGAAGCAGGCGCTCACCCATGCCCAGGCCGGGGCCGACGTGGTGGCCCCCTCGGACATGATGGACGGGCGCATCGGTGCCATCCGTGCCGCCCTGGAGGAAAACGGCTTCATCCACACGCGCATCCTGGCCTATTCCGCCAAGTACGCCTCCAGCTTCTACGGCCCGTTCCGCGACGCCGTGGGCTCGGCCGCCAATCTGGGCACCGGCAACAAGTACACCTACCAGATGGATTGTGCCAACTCGGACGAAGCCCTGTGGGAAGTGGGGCTGGACCTCGCGGAAGGCGCGGACATGGTGATGGTGAAGCCCGGCATGCCCTATCTGGACATCGTGCGCCGGGTCAAGGATACCTACGGCGCGCCCACCTTTGCCTACCAGGTGAGCGGGGAATACGCCATGCTCAAGGCCGCGGCCGGGAATGGCTGGCTTGACGAGCGCGCCTGCGTCCTGGAAGCGCTGCTCGCCTTCAAGCGGGCCGGCGCCGACGGCATCCTCACCTATTTCGCCCTGGATGCGGCACGCTGGCTCCGGGAGGGCTAGTCAGGCGCCCTTGGCGAGGGCCAGGCGTTCCCGGTCCACGCGGATGATGTAACGCTGGATCATGGCCTGCTGGGCGGCAGGCAGGTCCACGAAGCGGCAGCCGGCCCGCTTCACTAGGCCGCCGTTCTTGAGGGCCATGTCCTGCAGGCTGCGCACCTCCAGGGTCATGATCAGCGGCCCCTCGCCCGGCAGAACGAGGGAGCAGCCGGGGTACCGTTCGCCCACCTGGAGCGGCGTGTTCGGTGCCAGGTGACCGAGCCCCACCCCGCCCACGCTGATGTCCACCACCTGGGCATCCAGGGGCTCTGCCTCCAGGGGGAGATGACACACCAGGGGGGCACGCAGGGGACAGACCAGCCGGTAGTACTCCCGCCGCTGCAGTTTGAGCAGCACCCTGGGCAGGCGTGCGCGGAAGGCCGGCCGGCCGTTCCATTCCACCTGCGTGACACCATCCAGCGCAAACTGGACCTTGACCCGCTCGTGGGCGGTGACACACACCAGGTGAGAGGCGGCGAGCGCCCGCCGGTTGAGATCCTCGTCCACCCCCCAGTCCAGCAACAGGGCGTCATGCTCCGGATCGACGGCAAGCAGGCTCGTCAGAAAGAAGCGCTGGCCCTGGTCGAAATAGAGCGTGACGAGCTCGCGGCTTCTGGCCACACCCCGCAGCACCTGCACGATCTCCGCGCGCGCACGCAACAGGAAACGGGCATATTGCGACTGGTCGGCGTCCCAGTCGATCACGGCAGTGCGCGGGGAGGCGGAAGTCTCGGCCATGGCTTTCTCTCGGGAAGGCCCATTCTCGCGCAAATGCCTGCATCCCGCCAGCCAGACGATTCCTCAAGTCCGCGACGATGCCGCCGTTATAATGACATCATGTTTGGATTCCGCCGTTTCAGGCCCGCGCCTCCCGAGAGCACCGCCCCTGCAGCCCCCAAGCTGCCGGAGGAGGTCTGGGCGCGCACTATCGTGGACGTGCCGGCCCCGCCCAAACCCCTGTCCCGGATGTCGGCGGAACCCCAGGAAGAGGCGGGCATCTCCCAGGTCTCCCTGGGCCAGGAAAAGTTCAAGATCCGCTTCGCCAGCACGCCGGACCGGCGTGAATCCGCGAGCCTGCTGGTAAAGAAGATGTATTCCTGGCGGGGTTATGCCACGGAGGATGGCCTCGCCCAGGCCGAAGCCAACCGCATCACCCTGGTGGCCTCCTTCCAGGAACGGGTGATCGGCACCCTGACCATCGGTTTCGATTCTCCCGCGGGCCTGCTCGCCGACCAGATGTACAAGGCCGAGGTGGATCGGCTGCGCGCCGAGGGGCGGCGGGTGGGGGAATTCATCAAGCTCGCCGCGGACCGGGACATCCATTCCATGCGGGTGCTGGCCGCCCTGTTCCATCTCGCCTACATCTACGGGCGCAACATCCACCAGTACACGGATGCGGTGATCGAGGTGAACCCCCGCCACGTGGGGTTCTACCGCAAGATCCTGGGTTTCCAGCAGATCGGGCCGGAGCGCATGTGCCCCCGCGCCAAGGCCCCCGCCGTGCTGCTTTCCCTGTCCGCCGACTACGTGGCGGAGAAGATCCGCCAGTTCGGCGGCCAGCGGGACCAGGCACGGGGCGAACATTCCCTCTATCCCTGGTTCTTCAGCCCGGAAGAGGAAGCGGGCATCACCCGGCGGCTTTTGGGCGACCGCTGAACCATTTCATCCTCCACCCGAGGAATCGGTGGCAAGTCATTGTCTTTTCATCGACATCACGGCGAGGACCATGCATAATGCATGGATGCGCCGCCTGCTTTGCGTCCTATCCTGTGTGGCCCTCACGGCTGTCTGTGCCCCCGCCGCCCTGGCGGATGCGGCCGGGGAGGCCCTGGCCCAGAAGGTCTATGACCGGCCCAACGGGCAGGACGCGGTGAGCGTGCTCACCATGTCCCTCACCCAGCCGGGGCGGCCCCCCCGCCACCGGCGCATGGTGCTCTACCGTCTGGACAAGGCCCCGGGCGAAGTGGCGTCGCTGATCCGCTTCACCGAACCGGAGGACATCGCGGGGACGGGGCTCCTCACCCTGGACCACAAGAGCGGGGAAAGCGATCAGTGGATCTATCTGCCCGCCATGGAGCGGGTGCGCCGCATCGCCTCCAACCGCAAGGGCGGCCGCTTCGTCAACTCCGAGTATTACTACGAGGACCTGCGGGAACGAAAAGTCCACCAGGACCGTCACCGCATCCTGGGCCGCGAGACCATCAACGGCATCGTCTGCGAGGTGCTGGAAAGCATCCCCGCCGAAGCCGGCAATTCCGCCTATCTCAAACGCGTGAGCTTTATCGATCCCAACACCCTGATTCCTTTGCGGGTGGATTTCTACGAGAAGAACGAGCAGGAACCCAGCAAGCGGCTGACGGTGGCCGCCTTCCGCCGGATTTCCGGTTTCTGGACCGTCACCGACAGCACCATGACCGACCTCACCACCGGCAACGCCACCCGGCTCACGGTGGAGAAGATCCAGTACAACCGGCGCCTGCCTGCCCGGCTGTTCACCACCGAAGCGTTGGAAGACGAGAGCCTGGAAGAAGACTACCGCCCCTGATGGGAAGGAGGAGAGCATGAAGACCCCCCGCCTGCTGTGCGCCGCCCTGGCGGCGACGCTGGTCGTCACGGCGGCCGCCGCTCCCGCCGACGACGGCGAAGACACCACACCCGTCCGCAAGAGCCGCTCGGCGAAGAAGGCGCGGGAGGCCGGCCCCCAGCTGAAACTGGAGCGGGCCCAGCTGGAGGCGGGCGGCTTCCTCGACGGGGCCGCGCCCGCCAGCCAGTCCTACGGGCATTTGACCGCAGCCGTGCATTGGCAGCCCTCCCGTGCCTGGGAGTGGCAGGCCGCCGTCCGGCTGGATGGTTACCTGCAAAGCGACCCCAATGCCGACCGCCTGCGCGCCGACACGGGTGAAACCTTCGTGCGCTACCGGGGCGAGGGCCTGCGGGTGACCCTGGGGGCACAGAACATCCTGTGGGGACGCACGGACGAGCTGCCCCCCATCGACCGGCTGTCGCGGGTGGATCTCAACCGCTTCAATCTCGATCCCCTCGCCCAGCGGCGCCGGAGTGTGGGCGCTCTGCGCGTGGAGAAGACCCTGGACGACTACAAGCTCGACGCGGTCTGGGTGCCGGTGTTCCAGCCCGCGGAGCTCCCGCCCTGGGAGAGCGTCTGGCACCCGGTGGACCGCCGGCGCGGGCGCATCCTCGGAGTGGATCCGGCGCTGCTCCCCCCAAGCCTGGTGCAGAATGCCACCTTCGGCGAGGACAAGCACGGCGCGGGCGGCGGGGGCCTGCGTCTGACCCGCACCGGCGGCGGCTTCGACTGGGGTGTTTCCCTGCAGCGGGCGCGCCAGTCCCTGCCCTACTACCGCTTCAACAATTTCGCGCCGAACCTGCCCACCTTCACCGTGGTGCACCCCATGGCCACCGTGGCGGGACTGGAAGGGGAGTTCCAGTGGGGCGGCGCCACCTTCCGCCTGGAAGCGGCGCGCACCTCCGACACCCCCGTGACCACCACCGCTTTCCAATATCGCCTGGTGCCGTCCACCGACGTGGTGGCAGGCGTGGAGTTCTTCCCCGGTGACCGCGACACCCGGGTGACGCTGCAGCTCGCCGGCCACCGCCTGTCCACTCCCGAGGCCCTGCTGGAGCGCAGAACCTTCAACGCGCTGACCGGTGAGGTGGAACATCCCTTCGCCGGCGACCGGTGGCGGTTCAATCTGCGCTGGCTGGCCGGCCTCAATCATCGGGACAATTACGTGAGTCCCAAGCTCACCTACCGTGGCTTCGAACCCCACGAGTTCTACGTGGCAGGTCATTTCTACGGTGGGGACGACAGGGGCGTGGGCGGCTTCCACCGCGACCACGACCTGGTGGTGATCGGGTGGCAGGTCCGCTACTAGACCGCTTCCAGCGCTTCCTGCTGCCCTGGTGGCTGGCGGCGGCGGTGCTGGCCACCGTCAATGTGGTGGCGGTGGGGATCATCGCCACCCGCATCGAATTCAACAACGCCCCCCAGCTCTATTTCCCGCCGGACGCACCGGCCACGCTGCTGGAAAAAAGCCTGCGCCGGGAATTCCCGGGCGACGAGAACCTGATCGCCGTGTTCCAGGGCGACGACCTGTTCACGCCGGATTTCCTGCGCCGCCAGCACGCGGTGGCCGAGCGCCTCGCCCGCCACCCGTTGGTGGACCGGGTGTTCGCCGTCACCACGGTGGATCACATCGCCGGCACCGAAGACGGCTTCACCGTGGAACGGCTGGTGGATCCCGCGGCGCTGGATCATCAGAGTCCGGAGGAGCTGCGGCGCCGGGTGCTGGCGGACCGCTTCGCCCCCGGGCTGCTGGCCGCCCGGGACGGCTCGGCCCTGGCCATCCTGGTGCGGCCCAAGCCCCTTGCGCAAAGTCTTCAGCGTCAGGCCCTGGAGACCGCGGTGCATGAGGCAGTCCAGCAGGCGGGCCTGCGCGACCGGCTGGTGGCGGTGGCCGGCACGGTGCCCCTGGACGCGGCGGAACTGCGTTCCATGCTGGTGGACACCACGGCGCTGCTGCCCATCGTGATGGGTCTGTCGCTGCTCCTCCTCTACTGGGTGGTGGGGCGGCTTCCGCCGGTGCTGATCGGCGCCGTGACCCTGATGACCACCATGAGCAGCACGGTGGCCATGTCGGTCTATCTGGGCAAACCCTACACCCTGGTCACGGCGATGGTGCCACCGCTGCTCGCCGCCTACAGTGCCACCGCCCTCATCCATTTCTACGCCGCCCTGGCCCGGGCCCGGGAGCGGGGCCTGCGCCGGCCGCAGCGGGTGCTCTGGGCGCGCCGGGAGGTGCACGTGGCCGCCCTGTTCAACGTGCTCACCACCATGGCGGGCATCGGCAGCCTCTACTACACCTCCATTCCCCCCATCCAGAACTACGCCATGATCGGTGCCGTGGGCGTGCTGGTGATCTATGTCGTGGTGTTCCATCTGGTGCCGCCGCTGCTGGTGCGCTTCGATAGGGGCCCCTGGCCCCGTCACAAGACGGTCCTGTCCGTCACCGACAAGATCGCCTTCCGGATCGCCACGTTCTCCATGCGCCGCGCGGGCTGGGTGGTGGCCGCCCTGGGCCTCCTGGTGGCGGCGGCCGTGCCGCTTTTAGTCAAGGTCACGCCGGAATCGGACCTCTTCAAATTCTTTCCGGAGCATCATCCCCTGACGGTCTCCACCCGGATTGCCGAAGACAAACTTTCCGGCGTGATCGGCCTCGAGGTGGTGTTCGACGCGCCGGAGCGGGATGGCTTCAAGCGGGTGGAGGTGCTCCGCCGTCTCAGGGACTTCCAGACCTGGCTGGACAAGCAGCCGGAGGTGGACCGCACCTTCTCCATGGTGGATCTGGTGGAGGAGATGAACTGGGCCTTCCATGGCGAGGATCCCCGCTTCCGGCGCCTGCCCGACAGCGATCGCGCCCTCTCCCAGCTCCTGCTCATCTACGACGGCCGGGACCTGGAGGAAGTGGTCAACCGGGAATTCCGCCGCACGCGCATCGCCATGAGCCTCAACGTCCACGGCGCCGTGGCCATCGACGGGGTGATCCAGCGCATCCGCGCGGAACTGGAACGGCGCCGGCTCGACGACCTGCGCTGGGACATCGGCGGCTGGGGGCGGCTGTTCGCCGACCAGAACGCGCTTTTGCTGTCCGGCCAGGTCAACAGCTTCCTGTTTGCCTTCGTCACCATCTTCCTGCTGCTGGCGCTGGCGTTCCGGTCCTGGCGGGGCGGCTTCATCGCCCTGATTCCCAATCTCGCGCCCCTCTTCTTCATCTTCGCCGTCATGGGGGCGCTGGACATGCATCTGGACATGGCCACGGTGCTCATCGCCGGGGAGCTTCTGGGCATCACCGTGGACGACACCATCCACCTCTACCATGGCTACCAGGCCCGCCTGGAAAAAGGGCTGGACCACACCTGGGCGGTGGCGCGCAGCTTCGAGGCTTCCGGGCGGGCGGTGCTCGCCATCTTCGTGCTGCTCACCGCCCAGTTCCTGCTGCTCACGGGCTCCCGGTTCCAGCCCACGGTGGATTTCGGTCTCATGTCCGCCACCGGCCTCATCGCCGGCCAGTTCTTCGAGCTGGTGCTGCTCCCGGCCCTGCTGGTGCTCTGGCATCGCCATCACCAGAACCGCCTCAGGCGGGAATGGGAGCGGCGCCATCCCCGGCTGGCGGCCCGACGGGGGAAGCATCCATGACCCCATTCGACTATGGCACCGCCTTCAGCCGCAACATCGGCTGGCTGACCCCGGAAGAACAGGCCCGCCTGCGGGCCAGCCGCGTGGCCATCGCCGGCCTCGGGGGCGTGGGCGGTTACCACCTGCTCACCCTGACACGCCTGGGCATCGGCGGCTTCCGCCTGGCGGACCCGGACAGTTTCGATCTGGCCAACTTCAACCGCCAGGCCGGTGCCACCCTGTCCACGGTGGGGCGTTCCAAGCTGGAGGTCATGGCCGCCGCCGCGCGCGACATCAACCCGGAGCTGGTTCTGGACTGTTTCGCCGGGGGCGTGACCCCGGACAATGTGGACGCCTTCCTGGCAGGCGCCGATGTCTATGTGGACGGGCTCGACTTCTTTGCCTTCGAAGCCCGGGAGAGGGTTTTCGCCGCCTGCCGGCGGCTGGGCATTCCCGCGGTGACGGCCGCCCCCCTGGGCATGGGTGCCGCGCTCCTGGTGTTCTCCCCTAAGGGCATGAGTTTCGAGGACTATTTCCGTTTCGCCGGGCAGTCCGACGAGGAAAAGGCGCTGCGCTTCCTGGTGGGTTTGGCGCCTGCCGCACTGCAGCGCGCCTATCTGGTCGAGCCGGGGCGCGTCGATCTGGCCGCCCGGCGCGGTCCTTCCACCGTCATGGCCTGCGAGCTGTGTGCCGGCATCGCCGCCACGGAGGTGCTCAAACTGCTGCTTGAGCGCGGGCCGGTGCGGGCGGCGCCCTGGGGATACCAGTTCGACGCCTACCGGCGCCAACTGGTGCACACCTGGCGGCCCGGGGGCAACCGCCATCCGCTGCAGCGGCTGACGCTGGCGGTGGCGCGCCGCCGGCTGGCCGCATTCGCCGCCCAGCGCGCCCCGGCAGAGACGCCACCCCGGAGCGTAATGGAACAAATCCTGGAACTCGCGCGCTGGGCGCCCAGCGGGGACAACACCCAGCCCTGGCGCTTCCAAGTCCTGGACGAGGGCCGGCTGGTCATCCACGGATTCGATACCCGGGATCACTGCGTCTATGACCTGGACGGCCACGCCAGCCAGCTCGCCCTCGGTGCGCTGCTGGAAACCCTCTCCCTGGCGGCCGGCCGCTTCGGACTGGGGGCGGACATCCGCCGCCGCCCCGGGCCCGACACCCATCCCAGCTTCGACGTGACCCTCACGCCCAACCCGGCCGGCGTGCCGGATCCGCTGGCCGATTTCATCCGTGTCCGGTCCGTCAACCGCCGCCCCTTTTCCCCCCGCCCCCTGACTCCCCGGGAAAAGTCCATGCTCGAGGCCGCCGTGGGCCCGGAATGGGAGGTGCGCTGGTTCGAGGGCTGGGCGGCGCGCTGGCGGGTGGCCTGGCTGTCGTTTCGCAACGCCCGCCTGCGCCTCACCCTGCCGGAAGCCTATGCCGTGCACCGGGCCATCATCGAGTGGAACGCCCGCTTCAGCGCCGACCGGGTGCCGGACCAGGCCATCGGTCTGGATCCCCTCACCCTGCGCCTCACCCGTTGGGTCATGGCCTCCTGGCAGCGGGTGCGCTTCTTCAACCGCTGGCTGGCCGGAACCCTGTTACCCCGCCTGGAGCTCGACCTGCTGCCGGGGCTTGCCTGCGCCGCCCATTTCGCCCTCATCGCCCGCAACCCGCCGGGGGAGGTGGACGACTACGTCGCCGCTGGCCGGGCGGTGCAGCGCTTCTGGCTGGCCGCCACCCGGCTGGGACTGCAGGTGCAGCCGGAAATGACCCCCGTCATCTTCAGCCGCTATGCCCGGGAGGGACGCCCGTTCTCCGCGGCGGCCCACGCCGGCCGCGCAGCCCGGGCCATCCGCGCCGCCTTCGACCGCCTGCTGGGTGATGCCGCGCCGCGCACGGTGTTCCTCGGCCGGGTGGGCCACGCCCCCCAGGCCCGGGCCCGTTCCCTGCGGCGGCCCCTCGGCGAGCTCGTGGAATGACCGGGCCAGCGCCCGGGGTTGTCGGATTTTTTTACACTCGCGACCGCAGCGCCCGCGGGGCGAGTCACTAATGCATTGATTCTCAAGCAGTAATTTTTTCTGGCACGGCCATTGCTTATCGATGGGCACACAGCATTGCCCCGGCCTTGGGCCGGGTTCCGAAACGAAGAACAGGAGATATCGATCATGCGCAACGCTTTCAAACACCTGCTGGCGGCCGCCGCCCTCACGGCGGCCTGCGCCCCCCTGAGCGCCTCGGCCTTCCTGCAGAACTGGCAATTCAATCCCACCGGTGGCGGTCTCGGCGGCGCCGTCACGGTCAGCGAGTATCTGGACTACATCGGCAACAGCTACATCCAAAATACCTTCACGTCCTCGACCACGTTTACCTTCACGGACAACGGCGCCTTCGTGATCTCGGGCGTGGACGGCGTACCCCAGTCGTGGTCGAGGCAAATCACCGGCCTGCTCACGGGGGTGACGGGCAGCGGGACGCTTGGTGGCAGCATCAGCTTCACCGGCGGTACGCTTAAGCTTTATTCCGACGCCACGTTCAACTACGGCTCCACCACCGGCTATTTCGGCGCGAACGATGGGACCCAGTTCGCGACGCTTACGCTGGTGGGCGGCAACGGGGCCGTGGACACCAGCGGCCTGCCCAACGGCTTCTTGAGCATGGTGTTTGCCTTCACGAATCTTTCCTGTGGCTATGCCTTCGACAGCCTGGGGAATGACCTGTGCACCCTGGTGCCGTCCCTGCCGCCGGTGCTGTTCGGCTTCACCACCACCAATGCCAGCTGGGTGAAAAGCCCGATCGGGAACGTCAAGTCGGAGATCGCCGAGGAACTGTCCTGTGGGGGCACGGCCAATTGCGGATACGGCGCCAACTTCAACACGCCGCCCAGCAACTTCATCGTGAGCAACAACGGGCAGTTCCGCCTCATTCCGGAGCCGGCCTCCCTGGCCCTGCTGGGCGGCGGACTGGTGGCCCTCGGCCTGCGTCGGCGCAAGGCCCGTCGCCTGAGCTGACCCGGGCCGGGACCCGGTCCAAACCTGAACGGCCCCCCACGGGGCCGTTTTCTTTTGGGCGCCTGCACCCCGCGGTTCCCCGGGCGGTCTCCCCAAGCGCAGACCGGCTGCCGTCTTCAAAGGGGACACGAGCGAGGGCGCGGGCGGCGGCCATGACGCCCTGCAACACGGCCGACCCCTGGTTGACCCGCGCAGCCCAGGCAGTGGGCGGGGCTCACCGCCCCATTCACCCCGCCGCGGGAGCCGGACGGGATCTGGCTTCCGTTCCGGGCAATTCCGCGCTCAGTCGCCCCGCAGGCTGGCCAGCAGCGCCCGGGCCTTGGCCTGCTCCGGGAAATGTTCGCCGCTTTTGAGCAGGGCCTCGAGCTCCCGCCGCGCCTTGGCGGTCTCGCCCTTCCGGGCGAGCGCCACCGCATGGTGATAACGCACCACGGGATGACCCGGCAGGCGGGCGTAGGCCTGGGCGATCAGCTCCCCTCCCCGTTCCAACTCCCTGCGCTCCAGCAGGATCCAGCCCAGGGTATCCTGGACCATGGGCAGGTCCGGCGCGAGGCGATACGCCCGTTCCGCCATTTCCAGGGCCCGTCCGTCACCCCGCTCCTGGTAGAGCGCCGCGAGATCGTTGAGGCTGGCGACATCGCGGGGCGCCTGGGCCACCAGCCGCTCCAGCTCGCCCACGGCCAGCTCCACCTGTCCCCGCGCCAGGGCGACATCGACGCGGGCCCGCCGCGCCGCGGCATCCCGTGGGTGCTCGGCGAGCCACTGCGCGAGGCGCTGGTCCGCTTCCTCACCCCGGCCCGCCAGCAACAGGGCCCGGGCCAGCCGGGCCAGGGTCTCGCCCCCGGGGGCCCGGGCCGCTGCGGTCTCGAAGACGCGCACCGCCTCCAGGGGCTTTTTCATCAGGAGCAGGGCGTCTCCCTCGAGCACCCGTCCCGCCACCGCCCCCGAGCCGGCCAGCCTGCGGGCATGAGCCAGGGCCTGCTCGGGGTGGCCGGCCAGGATCTCCAGCTGGGCCGCCGCTTCCAGGAGGGCGGGGGCGTCCGGCCAGCGCCCAAGGGCCGATTCCAGGGTGGAACGCGCCTCGGGATATTGGCCGAGCATCATCTGCGCCCGGGCGATCCCCAGGCGTGGCGCCGGATCGTTGGGGCGGGCCTCGGCCAGCCTGCCGTAACTGGCGAGGGCGTTGCGCAGATCGCCCGCCGCCAGCTGGGTGCGGGCGAGCAGATCCAGCGCGCGGGGATCATCGGGATGGGCCGCCTGGGCGCCGTTGGCCACGCTCAGTGCCTGCTGGGGTTTGCCGGTTTTCAGGTAATACTCGGCGAGCAGGGCCTGGGGCGCGAGCGCCTGGGGGGCGCTGCGACCGGCTTTCCCGATCCAGTCCAGAAATTCCCCCTCCCGCTCACCCGCGGCGGCCAGCCGCGCCAGGGCGAGCATGGCCGGCACGTTGCCGGCATCATGCTTAAGCAGCGCCAGGAAACGCTGCCGCGCCGCCTCGGGACGGCCCTCGTCCAGATCCAGCTGCGCCAGGGCCGAGGCGGCGGCAAAATCGGTTGGCGCCTTGGCCAGGGCCCGTTCCAGGTCCGCACGCGCGGCGGCGCGATCCCCCTGGCGCAGGTGGATGCCGGCCCGCAGCCGGTCCGCGAGGGCGTCCCGGGGGCGTTTTTTCCCGATGGTTGCCACCGCCGCCAGCGCCTCGGGATACTGCCCGGCCTGGAGGTGGATGGCCACGAGCAGCAGATCGGCATCGATGTGCGCCGCGTCCGCAGTGGAAGCCGCACTGAGCAGACTGATGGCCTGCACCCGCTCGCCCTGGGCCAGCAGGGCGGCGGCAAGGGGCGTTTTCAGGCTCGCCACCTCGGGCTTGAGCGTGGCCGCCTTTTCCAGGGCGGACCGGGCGCGGGCCGCATCCCCCGTCTCCAGATAGGCCAGACCCAGCAGATAGAAAAGATGCGCATCCTCCGGATAGCGCGCGACGTAGGGAGCGAGGACATCGGGCACCTCCCCGGCACGCCCCGTCCCCAGCAGGATGGACGCCTTCAGGCCCGCGGCGGCCGGATCCCCCGGTTGCACCGCCAGGTAGCGGTCCACGTACTGTTCCGCCAGGGCCAGATGGTTTTCCCCGTGGTGGATGCGCGCGGCCAGCAGCCAGGCCGGAAAATAGCTGGGATAGGCCTTCTCCAGCGCACCCAGCACCTCCAGCGCGCGCGGCCCGTTTTTCTGCGCGGCCGCGACGAGGGCCGCGAGATAGAGGCGCCCGGGCGTCTCGATGCCGGTGACCGTCAGGCTTTTCAGGTCCCGCTCGGCTTCCTGCAGGCGGCCGCGGCTCACCGCCAATGCGCCGTGACCGATCAGGGCTTCCAGGTTGCGCGGATTGAGGCGCAACGCTTCTTTGTAGGCCTTCTCGGCGCCGGCGGCATCGCCCCGCGTGTGCAGCACTTCGGCCAGCCGCGCCCAGGTGGCGTCGTTGCCGGGATCGAGATCCCGGGCCTTTTCCAGCATGGCCTGGGCACCGGCGAGGTCCCGGCGCAGGGCCTGGCAGACCGCGAGGCCCCAGTAGGCCTCGACGGCCCCCTGGGGATCCCGGTCGGCAGCCCGCTCATAGAGGGCGCAGGCTTCCCTGGGCTTGCGCATGGCCAGGCGGGCGTCGCCCTGGGTCGCGATCAGCTTGGCTGCCATGCGGTCGGTGGTCTGGGGGCCCGGTTCGAGCCAGGCCAGGGCCTGCTCCGGCTGGTTGGCAAGGAGCAGCGCCCGGGCCAGGGCCAGCCTGGAACCGTCCGTCTGGGCGCCGAGACGGATCGCCTGGGCAAGCTCCTTCTGCGCTGCCTCGCCCTGCCGCAGTTCCAGATAGAGCTTGCCGAGCTCCAGGCGCGCCTCGGCATTCCCGGGGTTCTTGGCCACGGCGTTCTTGAGCTCGATCTCCGCGGCGCGCAGGTCGCCCTTCGCCTGGAAATCCTTGGCGCGCTGGACGTGTTCCTGGTCGGTGTAGCTGCGCAGCCGGTCGCAGCCGGATAGCCCAAGCCCAAGGGCCAGGGTGGCCATGCAGACAAAAGCGAGCGTTCTCATGGGGGATCCTTTGCGGGCAGCCGGCTCAGGGCCGGGCGGTTTTGAGCTTGGCGAGGAGGGCCTGGGCGTCCTTCTCTTCCGGGAAACGCACCCCGGTGTCCAGGGCCCGCTGCAGTTCCTGGCGGGCACGGCCGGGGTCGCCGCTTTGGGCGAGGGCCACCCCATAGTGGTAGCGCACGCTGGGCTGGCCCGGGGCGGCAGCCACCGCCCGGGCCAGGAGGTCGCGCGCCCGGTCCGGCCTGCCCCGGCTGAGATGGATCCAGCCCAGCGTATCGAGGATGTTGGGATCCTCCGGGCGCAGCTTGAGGGCCCGCTCGGCGAGGGGCAAGGCCTCGGCGTCGCCCTGCTGGTTGAGCAGCCAGGCGAGGTTGTTGAGGGCCACCGGTTGATCGGGCGCCTGCTTAAGCACGGCGCGATACTGGGCGATGGCCTCCCGGTTCTCGCCGCGCTTCATGTGGGCTTCGCCCAGATAGAGGCGCAGGCCCACGTCGTCCGGATGGTTCCTGAGCCAGTCTGCGGCCACCTTCCCGGCCTCGGCGGGCTTGCCCGCGGCCAAGAGGCTGCCATGGAGCTTCATGACGATGACCGGATTCGCCTCCCGTTCCAGGGCCTGGCGGTAGAGGGCGGCCGCCTGGGCGGGCTGGTTCTGGCTGGCCAGGATGTCACCCTCCACCAAATAGCCGCCCGCCGCCCCGGGATGGCGGCTCTGGATCTCCCGGGCACGGTGCCGAGCCTCCTCCACGCGTTTTTCCCGCAGATCGAGCCCGATCAGGGCGAGCTGGGCGTCCAGGAGGTCCGGCTTGAGGGCAAGCGCCCGCTCCAGGGACTTGCGCGCCTCCTGGGTCCGGCCGGCGGCAAGTTGGGCCGAGGCCAGGCGCAGGAAGGCGGCACCGGAATCCGGGCGCAATTCGGTGAGCCGGGTGAAGGTGGCCAGGGCATTGTCCTTTTCCCCGGCAGCGAGCTGGACGTTCCCCAGCAGTTCCAGCGCCTCCGGGCTGTCCGGGTTGGCCGTGTGGGCCTCCCGCGCCAGGGTCAGCGCCCGCTGCGGCTCGCGCTGGGCGAGATAGTGCTGGGCAAGAAGCGCCCGGGGGGCGATGGCCTTGGGATCCGTCTGCGCCGCGCGGGTGAGCCAGTCCACCGCCGCCCGGGTGTTGCCCAGCTTCCCTTCCAGGGCCGCCAACCCCACCATGGCGCCCACGTTCCTGCGGTCGGCGGCGAGCACCGCTTCAAACCGCTTGCGCGCCGCGGCGGAATCGCCGGCCGCCAGATCCAGCCGCGCCAGGTTGGCCGCCGCCGGATAGAAGGCCGGATCGAGGGCGAGCGCCTGCTCGAAGGCCCGCCGCGCCCCCGCGGTATCCTTCTTGCCCAGCAGGGCCGCGCCACGCAGATTGGGTACCAAAGGCAGCTTGGGCTGCTTCTGCCCGAGGGCGTCGATGGCGGCCAGGGCGGCATCGTAGTTCCGGCGGGCGAGGTGGGTGGCGATCAGGACGAGATCGGTCTGCACCGGACTGCCTTCCAGGCGTGCGGCGGCGGTGAGCTCGGCCAGTCCGGCTTCGGTCTGCCCCTGGGCGAGACGGCTGATGGCCAGTTCCGTGCGCAGGGTAGCCTGCCCGGGATGGGCCTGGCTGGCCTTTTCCAAATACTCCGTGGCCTGGGCGAATTCCTTGCGCTGCAGGTGGGCCTCGCCGGCCAGGGCCAGCACGGCAGGCTCGGGGTTTCCGTCAAGCAGCGGTTTGAGCTGCTCCAGCGCCTTGTCGGGCTGCCGTTGGCGCAGGTAGGTGGCGGCAAGCAGCCGGCGCGCATGGGCATGCCCCGGTACCGCCTTGACGAAGGTGGACAGGTAGGTTTCCGCCTGGCTGAGATTGTTCAGCCCCAGCTGGGCGGCGCCCATCATGAGGATCGCCGAACCATTGTTGGGGGCGAGCTTGAGGACTTCCTGCAGTTCGTCGCGGGCCTTGGCGAACTGCTGCTGACCGAGCCAGAGCTGGGCCTGGGCAAGACGCACCGGCAGGGCCCTGGGTTCGAGCCGGCGGGCGTCGTCGATGTGGCGCTGGGCGGCGGCGAAATCCTTCTCGCCCAGGCGGATGAGGGCGAGGGAAAGATGGGCACCGAGATGGCTTGGGTTGCGCTTGAGGGCTTCGCCATAGGCCGCGGCGGCCTCCTGGTTCTGGCCTTTGGCCCGCAACAGGTCGCCCTTGAGCACCCAGGGATCGGCCTTGTCGCCTGCTGCGCGGATGGATTCGTCGGCCAGCCGGATGGCCTCTTCCGACCTGCCTTCCGCCAGCATCAGGGCGGCCAGCCCGCGGTTGGCTTCCGGCAGCCCCGGAGCCAGGGCCCGCGCCGCCTCGAAGGCCTGGCGGGCCTCGGCGCCCTGCTCCAGTGCCGCCAGCGCCTCGCCGCGCTGGGCGAGCAGGACGGCCGCCTGGGGGCCCTTCACGTCGGCCGGGATTTCGTCCAGCACCTTTTGGTATTCCCGCTGCTGCAGCAGCGCCCGGCCCAGGAGGGGCAGCACTTCCTCAGTGCTTGCCCCCAGCTGCAGGGCACGGCGCAGTTCCTTCTCGGCGGACGCGCCGTCGCCCTCGTCCACGTAGGAGCGCCCCAGGAGCAGGCGCGCCTGGCGGTGCGCCGGCTCCTTTTGCAGGACGTTCTTGAGTTCGATGACGGCGGCCTTGGTGTCGCCCGCCTGATAGTGTTGCTGCGCCCGGGCGAAAATGGTTTCCGGCTTGTCGCCGGAACAGCCGCCGATCAGGCCCGCTAAAGCGAGAGCCAGGACGAGGTGACGCAGCCGTGGGCTGGAGTCCAGCATGGGTGTCTCCTTGGGGTTGTCATGTCTGGTCTGCGCCGGTTCCCGGTCATGTCGCCGGTTTGTTTTCCGTCTTGGCCGCGAGGCCATAGCGGTTGACGAGATCGTACAGCGTGGGGCGGGAAACGCCCAGCAATTCCGCCGCCCGGGCGATGTTGCCGCCGGCCCGCGCCAGGGCGCGGGCCACCGCCTGGCGTTCCGCCTCTTCCCGCACCTGGCGCAGATTGAGGGGCTCGGCCACGGCACCCGCACTGGCCAGGCCCAGATCGGCCACCTCGATGCGAGCCCCCTCGCTCATGATCACCGCCCGCTTGATGCAGTTCTCCAGCTCGCGCACGTTGCCGGGCCAGCTGTGGGCCTCCAGGGCCGCCACCGCCTCCGGCGTGAAACCCTTCACGGGTTTTTTGAACTGCTCGGCAAAACGCTCCAGGAAAGCCTGGGCGAGGAGCGCGGCGTCGCCGGGCCGCTCCCGCAGGGGCGGGATGGAGACGGTGATCTCGCTGATGCGGTAGTAGAGATCCTCGCGGAAACGCCCTTCGGCAATGAGGGCGGTCAGGTCCCGGTGGGTGGCGCATACCACCCGCACGTCCACCGGAATCTCCTCCCGGCCACCCAGGCGCTCCACCACCCGCTCCTGCAGGAAACGCAGCAGCTTGGCCTGCAGGGGCAGGGGCAGGTCGCCCACTTCGTCGAGGAAGAAGGTGCCGCCGTCCGCGTATTCGATCTTGCCCTTGGTCTGCTTGCTGGCGCCGGTGAAGGCACCCTTTTCGTAGCCGAACAGCTCGCTTTCCAGGAGGGTCTCCGGAATGGCGGCGCAGTTGATGGCCACGAAGCGCCTGCCGGCCCGCGGCGAGAGCTCGTGCAGCGCGCGCGCCAGCAGCTCCTTGCCGGTGCCGGACTCGCCCAGCAGCAGCACCGTGGCATCCACCGGCGCCACCTTTTCGATGGTGCGGCAGACCTTGAGCATGGGTTCCGCCGCGGTGAGGATGCCGTTGAGCGCAGCCCCCATGGACAGGCGCTGCAGCTTGCGGTTCTCCGCCTCCAGCTGGGCCACGTGGAAGGCACGCTTGATGATGAGCTGGAGGACCTCGAGATCGAAGGGCTTCTGGTAGAAGTCGTAGGCGCCCATGCCCACGGCCTTCACCGCATTGGCACGGTCCTGGTTGCCGGAGACCACGATCACCTTGGTGGACGGGGCGAGGGCGAGAATTTCCTGCAGGGTGAGCAGGCCCTCCGAGGCGCCGTCCGCATCCGGCGGCAGGCCCAGATCCAGGGTGACCACCGCCGGCTCGTGGCGACGCAGGGCGGCCAGGGCTTCCTGACGGTCCCCCGCAATCACCACCTCGAGGTCGTCGAAGCTCCACTTGAGCTGCTTTTGCAGCCCCGGATCGTCCTCCACCACCAGCAGCACCGGCTTGTCGCCGTTCGGACTGTCAGCCACCGCTCGCTCCCTGGAGGGGCAGCGCCCCCTCCCGCTGATTTTCCCGGCGGGTGAGGGGCAGGGTCACGGTGAAGGTGGTCCCCTCGCCCGGCCGGCTTTCCACCCGGATGTCGCCCTTCAGCTCCCGCACGTATTCCCGGCACTCGTAGGCGCCGATGCCCATGCCCGCGCTCTTGGTGCTGGCGAAGGGGCGGAACAGCTGGGTGCGCAGGAAAACCTCGTCCATGCCCCGCCCCGTATCGCGCACCTGGATCACGGCCTGCTCGCCGGCGGTATCCAGGGTCACCTCGACCCTGCCCGTCTCCGGCGTGGCCTCGATGGCATTCTGGACCAGATGCCCCAGCACCCGGGCAAGCCGCTCGCGCTCCGCCACCACCCAGGCCTCCGTCACCGCCGCCTCGAAGCGGGGCTGCGGCCGGTAGGCGCCTTTGTCCGCCACCACCCCCGCCAGCACCTCGCGCAGGTTGACGAGGGCCGCGCCCTGGGCGGTCTGGTAGCCGGCGCGCAGCTGGGACAAAAGCCGCGACATCTTCTGTACCGCGTGGTCCACCGTGGCCAGCATATCCTCCTGGAATTCCGGATTGTGCTTGTGCTTTTCCGCGTTCTTCAACAGGAGGGAGAGCTGGGCCACCACGTTCTTGAGATCGTGCACCACGAAGGCGGAAAAGCGGTTGAAGGACTCGAACTGGCGCGCCTGGGCCAGCGCCTCCAGGGCGCCGGCCTGGGCCAGATGGGCCGCGGCCTGACGCCCCGCGGTCTTGAGCAGGTCGGAGTCCTCCCAGTTGAAGCTGCGCCGGCTGCGTGGGCGCGCCAGCACCATGAAGCCGATCAGGTCCTCGTGCACCATGAGCGGCACGATGAGCCAGACATCGCGGCGGCCCTCCAGCCAGGCGGGGAGGGCGAGGTCGCCGTAGAGATCGGGGGACTCGGCATATTCCTCCAGATTGACCACCCACTGGCGGCTGCGCAGGAATTGCGCCAGGGGCGCCTCGGCGGCCAGGGGTTCCGGGTTCAGGGGCAGGTTCCAGTGGGCGGCAAAGGCGAGGGTGCCGTCGTCCTGGGCGAGCCACAGCGCGGCGCCCGGACTGTCCACCAGCCCCGCCACCGCCTGCAGGGCCCGCTCCCGCACCGCAGTGGGCTCCCCGCTGGACAGGGTGCGGGTGAAATGCAGCCATTCTTCCCGATAGTCGTATTTGTAGGTGAAGAAATGCTTGCTCAGGAACACCTTGAGCCGCGCCCGCATGGTGCCCGAGAACACCACCGCCGCGAGGATGACCAGCGCGCCGAATAGGAACACGGATTGCAGCACGGCGCCCCAGCTGCCACCGAAATAGCGGAGGTAGTAACCCGCTGCCGCCATGAGCAGCAGGTAAACACCGGCGCCGATGAGGGTGGCACTGTGGAACACCATGCGCCGGGAGACGTGCAGATTCACCGACCACTGGGGATTGCGCGCCGCGGAGACCGCCAGCAGGGGCACCACCAGTGCATTGGCGAAGCCCCGTGCGCTCCAGACGCCTTCATCGAGGCGCTGGAACAGGAAGCCTTCCGAATAGAGGTAAAAATCGTAGGCGAACAGGGCGCCGAGGCCGAGACAGAAATACTTGATGGCCCAACGCTGGGTCTCGCCGGCGTTGCGGTAGAGCTGCTCGATCAGGGCCATGCCCAGGAGCGACGCGATGAGCAGCCCCATGCCCCCCAGACTGCGCGCCCAGGCAGACAGCCCCCCACGGGCGGGCCCGCTCGCCAGCAGGCTGGCGACCGCCAGCAGGAACAGCACCGCGCCCCCCAGGAAGAAACGCCGGCGCAAGCGGGCGGGTGTCTCGCCCGCCAGGCGCGCGCGCGCCTCGAGGAGCTGGTACAGGAAGGCCAGCCAGAGCCCGTCGCGGAGGTATTCCAGTGCCATCACGCCGCCGGGCCGGGCGCTGCCGGTGACCAATGTGTAGGCCAGGGTGCCCGCCCAGAGACTGGTGGCGGCGGCGGCCACCGTGAGCAGGCCACCCTGCAGCCGACCGCGCCAGTTGAGGAGCAGAAGCAGGGTGAACAGGCCGAAGGCCAGGGCCGCCAGCCCATAACTCAAGGCCCCGATGTGCATGCTCATGGCCGCCCCGTCAGCGCGCGCCCTTGCCCAGCAGCACGACCAGGGCGGTTTCGAACAGGATCATGAGATCCAGGAAGAAACTGTGGTTCTTCACGTAGTAGAGGTCATATTGCAGCTTTTCGATGGCATCCTCAAGGGACGCGCCGTAGCTGTAGCGCACCTGGGCCCAGCCGGTCACCCCGGGTTTGATGCTGTGGCGGGCGCCGTAGTAGGGAATCTGTTCCATGAGCTGGTTGACGAAGAAGGGCCGCTCGGGGCGCGGGCCCACGAAACTCATTTCCCCCTTGAACACATTGATGAGCTGGGGCAGCTCGTCGATGCGCGTCTTGCGGATGAAGCGGCCCACCGCCGTGACCCGGCTGTCGCCCGCCTGGGCCCAGCGCGGCTTGCCGTCGGCCTCCGCGTCCTGGGTCATGCTGCGGAACTTGTAAATGGTGAACACGCGCCCACCCCGGCCCACGCGCTCCTGCCGGTAGAGGACGGGAAAGCCGCTTTCGGCGACGATGGCCAGGGCCGCCAGCAGCATGATGGGCAGGGTCGCCACCAGGATGGCGGCGCTCACCGTGAGGTCGAAGGTGCGCTTGACCGCATCCCGGACCAGCCCCTGGTGGAAGCCCTCGGACAGCACCATCCAGCTCGCGTTGAGGGAATCCAGCTGCACCTGCCCCCGCTCCCGCTCGAAGAAGGTGGACAGCTCCACCACGCGGATGCCCTTGAGCTTGCAGTCCAACAGCTCGTGCACCGGCAAGTTGCCGCCGCGCCGCTCCCGAATGGCGATCACGATCTCGTCGATCTGGTACTTGTCCACGATCTCCGACAGGGGCGCCTCGTCCGGCAGGATCAGGCTGTGACTGACGAAATGGTGGGTGCCGCCCAGGGGCAGAAAGCCCACGATGTGCAGCCGGCGCCGGCTTTCCGGCTGGCGCATGAGTTCCAGGACACGGGCCGCGCGGGTACCAGTGCCCAGCACCAGCACGCGTGTCTTGAGCACCGCCAGGTCCGCCCAGCGGAAGAACGCGAACCGCAGCAGCACGATGGCCGCGGCGGCGAGTCCCGTCGCCCCGGCCAGGGTCACGGTGGGCATGGCCAGGCGCGGCACCAGCCAGCCCAGCAGCCACAGGAGCAGGAAACCCAGGGCCAGGGCCGTGAGGACACGCAGCACCATGCTGCCCAGCCCCTCGTCGAAATCCCGTCGATAGAGTCCGAACAGCGCCATGAGCCCGAAGGGCACCAGGGTGAAACCCAGGTTGGCCACACCGATCACGGCCGGCACGGGCTGACCGCGGAGGGCCGAGACCAGCGGCAGGGCCGCCAGCAGCACGGCCAGCTCGGCCACCATGAGCAGCAGCAGGCCCTTGGACAGGTAATGGCTGAAGATTCGGATCAAGGGGGTCTTCTGTCGAGGGAAACGGCCGCCCCACGCCGGCGGCGCACCCGCAAGTGTAAGCACTTTCCATGCCAAGCGCATGACGCGCTCCCGGGCCTGGCGAGCCCGTCAGGTGTGGCAGGCGCTGGTCAGCCCATCAGGCCGACGCGCCTCTGGCACGGATTAAACGAGCAGGGCTTCCACCTCGGCCAGGCGCGCGCGGGGCAGGGCACGGCCATCCACCGGACTGCGCGGGCTCTCGCGGATGGCATCGGTGGGAAAAACGGCCAGGTTCACGTCCGCCGGCCCGCCGTGCTGCAGGGTGAATGCCGGCACCACCCGCACGCAGTCCCCGAAGCGGTAGCGTTTCTCGCCCCGCTGGTAGGGCAGGCCAGCATTGAGCAGGAACAGCTCCACGTCCTTGTCGCTGTCCGTGAACAGCATGAGGTTGATGTCCGAATGACGCGCAGCAGTGCCCGTCAGCACGGACCCCGTGAGATGGGGATTGAAGCGCGCCAGGAGCCGCATCACCACGCAGGCCTGGCGCCGCAGGGCGCGCAACCGCTCGGCCTGCTCGGCACCCTGATAGAGGGACTGGTAGGCGCGCAGGGCTTCCTCGATTTCCGCGTTGGTGGGCAGGCTGTGGGTGTCCTGCGCGCCCAGCTGACGGGCGGCCTTGCGCTTGGCCAGGGCGTAGTCCTGGATGCCGTCCTCGGCCATCAGGCGCGCCGCGGCCTGGGCGATGCGCATGCGCATCTGCTGGCGCAGGTGGGGGTTGGTGCGGCCCATGGTCAGAAGATCTGGTCCATTACGGTGTCGCTGGCACCGTCCTCACCCCAGCCCCCGGACTCCGGCGGCACGTTTTCCTGGTAGAACCATTCCGGGATGCCCCCTTCCCTCACGCGCCGGCCGGTGGCGGGATCGATGCGCAGGCTCACCACGCCTTCCGGCGGGGTCCACTGCTGTTCCGGCACGCCCTTCAGGGCCTTGCCCATATAGGCCATCCAGATGGGCAGGGCCGCCTGGGCGCCGGTCTCGGCGCCGCCCAGGCTCCTGGGCTGGTCAAAACCGATCCAGGCCACGGCCACCAGGCTGCGGTTGAAGCCGCAGAACCAGGCGTCCACCTGGTCGTTGGTGGTACCGGTCTTGCCCGCGAGGTCGCTGCGGCCCAGCTGCATGGCGCGGGCAGCGGTGCCGCGGCGCACTACATCCTGCATCATGGAGGTCATGAGGAAGGCATTGCGCGGGTCGATCACCTGCTCGGCGCTTTCTCCGGCCCGCACGGGGGCGGCCTGGGCGAGCACCGTGCCCCGTGCATCCAGCACCTGCTTAACGTAATAGGGCTTGACGCGATAGCCGCCGTTGGCGAACACGGCGTAGGCGGTGGCCATCTGGAAGGGTGTCACGGAGCCTGCCCCGAGGGCCATGGTGAGATAGGGGGGGTGCTGCTCCGGATTGAAGCCGAAGCGGGTGATGTAGTCCTGGGCGTAACGTGTGCCGATGGCCTGCAGGATGCGGATGGAAACCAAATTCTTGGATTTCACCAGCGCCTCGCGCATGCGCGTGGGCCCGCTGAAGGTCCCGTCGAAGTTCTTGGGCTCCCACAGCTTGCCGCCGGTGACGGCCGGATCGAGGGCAATGGGCGCGTCGTTGATGATGGTGGCAGGAGTGAACCCCTTTTCCAGGGCCGCCGAATAGATGAAGGGCTTGAAACTGGAACCGGGCTGACGCCAGGCCTGGACCGCGTGGTTGAACTTGTTGCGGAAATAGTCGAAGCCCCCCACCAGGGCGTGGATGGCGCCGTCCTGGGGCGCAAGGGAGATGAGCGCCGCCTCCGCCTGGGGCAGCTGCAGGATCTGCCAGTGTCCCTTGGCATCTTTCGCCACCCGCACCAGGGAACCACGCACGATGGGCCTGGCCGCCTTGTCCGAGAGGGCTTTCTGCACGAAGGCCAGGGCCTCCCCGGTGAGATCCGCCATCCCCTGCCCCTTGATGAACACACGCACCGCCTTGGGCTGGGCGGTGAGCACGATGGCGGGAATGAGGCCGTTGCTTTCCTCCACGTCCTGCAGCAGGTCCTCCAGCTCCTCGTCCGGGTTGGCCATTTTCTCCGGAATCGGAAGCCGCCCCTCCGGCCCGCGGTAGCCATGACGCCGGTCGTAGTCGAGCAGGCCCTGGCGCACCGCCGCGTTGGCCGCCTCCTGCTCGGCCCGGCGCAGGGTGGTGATGACCCGAAAGCCGCTGGTGTAGGCCGCCTCCTGATAGCGCTCGAACATCATCTGGCGCGCCATCTCGGCCACATAGTCCGCCTTCACCTCGTACACCGTCGGTTCATGGCGGACGACCAGCTTCTCCCGCAGTGCCGCCTGGTAGGTGGGCTCGTCGATGAAGCCCAGCTCACGCATGCGGCGCAGCACGTAGTGCTGGCGCAGGCTCGCGCGGGCCGGGTTGGCCACCGGGTTGTAGCGGGAGGGCGCCTTGGGCAGGCCCGCCAGCATGGCCATTTCCGCCACCGTCAATTTTTCCAGCGGCTTGCCGAAATAGGTCTGGGCGGCGGCGCTGAAACCGTAGGCGCGCTGGCCCAGATAGATCTGGTTGATGTAGAGCTCCAGGATCTGATCCTTGCTCAGGTTCCGCTCGATCTTGAAGGCCATGAGGGCCTCGTTGAACTTGCGGCTCAGGGTCTTCTCGGGCGTGAGGAAGAAATTGCGCGCCACCTGCATGGTGATGGTGCTCGCGCCCTCGCGCACCCCGCGCTTGAGGAGGTTGGCGAGCGCCGCGCGCGCCACGCCCAGGTAGTCCACGCCGCCATGCTCGTAGAAGCGCTCGTCCTCGGCGGCCAGGATGGCCTGGATCATGGTTTTGGGCACGGCACCGATGCGCACCACCGTGCGCCGCTCCTCCCCAAACTCGCCCACCAGGGCGCCGTCAGCGGTATAGACGCGCAGCGGCACCTTGGGCCGGTAATCGGTGAGGACGGTGAGATCCGGCAGGGTGGGATAGACCAGCACCGCCGCGAGCACCACGGCGAGCCCAGCCAGCACGAAGACGATCGCGAGGAGTTTGAGGGGCAGAAGCCACCAGCGGGAGGACATGAGAATGGAATGGATTTTCGGCAGGCGGGACGTTTCGCCGCCATTCTACTTCATAGGGAGCCCGAGCGGACCCCGGCGGGTGCCTCGCGGCGCCGCCCCGGGGGTGAAACTTTCTTAAGGAAAGCCACGGGACCCTCAAGATCCCCGGAAAACCGCCGTTATTCCCATGGGATGAACGTGAAAAAAATTGCTTTACACCCTAAATGCTTGTTGCTAGGATTTAAACCAAAACTATTATAAAGTCCCCTAACCAGCCCCAACAGAAAGGGATTTCCGCCTTGCTATCGAACCTCCTTCAGGCCAAGTCGCCTCCCCTCATCGGCGTGGACATCAGCTCCTCGGCGGTGAAGATGGTGGAGATCGAGGAGGCTGGCAAAAACCTCTACCGCGTGGAGCGCTATGCCATCGAGCCGCTGCCCAAAGACGCGGTGACCGATGGCAACATCATGAATCTGGACGCCGTGGCGGAAACCCTGCGCCGCGCCTGGAAGCGCATGGGCACGCGGGTGAAGAACGTGGCCCTGGCGCTGCCCTCGGCCGCGGTGATCACCAAGAAGATCATCGCACCCGCCGGCCTGCGCGAGGAAGAGCTGGAAGTGCAGGTGGAGGCGGAAGCCAACCAGTACATTCCCTTCGCCCTGGACGAAGTGAATCTGGATTTCCAGGTGCTCGGGCCGGCGCCCAGCGGGCCGGAGGAAGTGGAAGTCCTCATCGCCGCCGCCCGCAAGGAAAAGGTGGAAGACCGCGTGGCCGCGGCGGAGAGCGCGGGGCTCAAGGCCGTGGTGATGGACGTGGATGCCTATGCCACCCTCACCGCCTATGGACTCATCGCCCAGCAGCTGCCCAACGGCGGCCGGCAGCAGACGGTGGCCATCGTGGACATCGGCGCCTCCATGATGCACATCAACGTGGTGCACGACAACCAGCCCATCTACCTGCGCGAGCAGACCTTCGGCGGCAACCAGCTCACCCAGGAAATCCAGCGCCGCTACAGCCTCTCCGCCGAGGAAGCCGAAATGGCCAAGCGCCAGGGCGGCCTGCCGGAAAACTACGAGGCGGAAGTGTTGCAGCCCTTCATGGACACTCTGGCGCTGGAAGTGGCGCGCGCCATGCAGTTCTTCTTCTCCTCCAGCCAGTTCAGCCATGTGGACCACATCCTGCTCGGCGGCGGCTGCGCCATGCTGCCGGGGCTGGACGAGATCGTCGCCAACCGCACCCAGGTGAGCACCATGATCGCCAATCCCTTCGCGAACATGGCGCTGTCCTCGCGCATCAAGCCGCGCCAGCTCACCATTGATGCGCCGGCCCTGCTGGTGGCCTGCGGTCTGGCCATGCGGAGGTTCGACCAATGATCCGCATCAACCTCCTGCCCCACCGGGAAGCCCGGCGCAAGGCGCGCCAGCAGCAGATGATCGTCATCTCGGTGGGGGTGGCGATCTTGGGCGTGCTCACGGTGTTTGCCGGTTCCCTGGTCATCGGCGCCATGATCGAGCGCCAGGAAGAGAACAACCGCTATCTCAAATCCGAGATCGCCAAGCTGGACAAGGACATTCAGGAAATCAAAAGCCTGAAGGAGAAGACCCAGCTCATGCTCGACCGCAAGAAGGTCGTGGAGGAGCTGCAGGCAGGGCGCGCCACCGCCGTGCGTCTGCTGGACCAGATGGTACGCCAGCTGCCGCCCGGCATGTATCTCAAGGACATCAAGCAGACCGGGCAGAAGGTCAGCATCCAGGGCTATACCCAGTCCAATGCCCGGGTCTCCACCCTGATGCGCAACCTGGACGCCTCGCCCTGGCTGGAAAACCCGCACCTGGTGGAGATCAAGGCGGTCACGGTCAACAACGTGCGGGCCAACGAGTTTTCCCTCGATGTCACGCTGTCCGCGCCGCAGGCTGCCGGCAGCGAGGCAAAGACGGACACCCCTGCCAAGGATAAGCGGTCATGAGCCTGGTCGACGACATCAACAAGCTCAACCTCCGGGAAATCGGCATCTGGCCGGTGCCCTTCAAGATCGCCGCCATGGTGATCCTGTTCGGCCTGATCGTGACCGCCGGCTATTTCCTGGTGTGGAGCGACGCATTCGCCAACCTGGACCGGGCACGCCAGGAGGAGCAGAAGCTGCGCAGCGAATTCCTGGACAAGAAAAAACAGGCGGTCAACCTGGACCTCTATCGCCAGCAGCTCGCGGAGGTGGAGCAGTCCTTCGGCGCCCTGGTGCGGCAGCTGCCCAACAAGGCGGAGATGGATGCCCTGATCACCGACATCAACCAGGCGGGGCTCGGCCGCGGCCTGGAGTTCGAACTGTTCAAGCCCGGCCAGGAGACCATCAAGGGCGAGATCGCCGAGCTGCCCATCGCCATTAAGGTCACGGGCGATTACCACGACCTCGGGCGCTTCGCCAGTGACGTCGCCCAGCTCCCGCGCATCGTCAATCTCCGGGACATCCATATCTACCCGGGCAAGGACGGCAAGCTGGTCATGGAAGCCACTGCCGTCACCTACCGCTACCTGGACGAAGAAGAGCTCGCCGCCCAGCGCAAGGCCCAGCGCGAGGCCAAGCAGAAAGGGGGCCGCAAATGAGACGCCTGGTCATGCTCTGCCTGCCGCTCCTGCTCACCGCCTGCGGCGGCGGCACGGACGATCCCCGCGAGTTCGTGAAGAACGCCGGCAAGGACCTGCGCGGCAAGGTTGCGCCCCTGCCGGAGGTGAAGCCCTATGAGCCCTTCACCTACGAGGCCATGGATCTGCCGGATCCCTTCAAACCCCGCAAGCTGGAACCGCCGAAAGGAAGCGGTGGCGGCGGGCTCGCGCCGGACTTCAACCGGCCCAAGGAGGCCCTGGAAAACTATCCGCTGGAAAGCCTGAAGATGGTGGGCACGCTGAGCCAGGGCAAGGTGACCTACGCCATCATCAAGACGCCGGACAACAGTCTCTACCGGGTCAAACCCGGCAATCACCTGGGGCAGAACTTCGGCATCATCACCCAGGTGACGGAAAACGAAGTGAAGCTCACGGAAATCGTGCAGGACAGCGGCGGCGACTGGATCGAACGCCCCGCCTCGCTCACCCTGAGCGAAGAGCCCGCCCAACCGGCGAAGAAATAGCCCGCAACCAACCCGAGATGAAACCTCAGAGGTGCACTATGAGCATACGGACCCTTCTCCCCCTCAAGCACGTCGCGGCCCTGTGCCTCTGGATGATGCTCGCGCCCCTCGCCCTGGCCCAGGACAGCGAAGAGGCGGCCAGCAACAGCATCACCGCCATTGACTACACCGTGCTCCAGGGCGGCAAGCTCCTGCTCAAGGTGGGACTGAAACAGCCCCTCGCCAATCCGCCCGCGGGCTTCACCATCAACAATCCGCCGCGCATCGCCCTGGATTTCCCTGACACCGCCAATGCCCTGGGCAAGAGCACCATCAACGTGGGCGAAGGGGCCCTGCGCAGCGTGAACGTGGTCCAGTCGGGCAAAAAGACCCGACTCGTGCTCAACCTCGCCCGCAACACCCCCTATGACACCACCATCGAGGGCAATACCCTGGTGATCGCCCTGCAGGGCGTCGCGCCATCCGCCACCGTGGCCACCCGCACCACCCACTTCGCCGAGGACCGCGGCACCAGCGGCCATAGCATCCGCGACGTGGACTTCCGGCGCGGCCGTGCCGGCGAGGGGCGCGTGGTGGTGGACCTGTCGGATCCCAACGTGGGCATCGACATCCGGCAGCAGGGCAAGAACCTGGTCATCGACCTGCTCAACACCACCGTGCCCAGGAACCTGGAGCGGCGCATGGACGTGACGGACTTCGGCACGCCGGTGCTCACCGTGGACACCTTCCAGCAGGGCAGCACCGCGCGCATCGTGGTGGAACCCAAGGGTGAATGGGAGCACTCCGCCTATCAGGCCGACCGCCAGTTCATCGTGGACATCAAGCCGGTGCAGGAAGATCCTGCCCGTCTGGTGCGCGGCAAGCGCTACACCGGCGAGAAGCTGTCCCTCAATTTCCAGAACGTGGAAGTGCGGGCGGTGTTGCAGGTGATCGCCGATTTCACGGGACTCAACATCATCACCAGCGACACGGTCACCGGCAACCTGACCCTGCGTCTCAAGGACGTGCCCTGGGACCAGGCACTGGACATCATCCTGCAAAGCCGGGGGCTGTCCATGCGCAAGAATGGCAACGTGATCTGGATCGCCCCCACGGATGAGCTCGCCACCAAGGAAAAACTCGAGCTCGAGGCCAAGCAGCAGATCCTGGACCTGGAGCCGCTGCACACCGAGACCTTCCACCTGCGCTTCCAGCGGGCGGAAAACTTCGTCAAGGTTCTGACCGACGAGAAGCAGCGCATCCTGTCCAAGCGGGGCAGCGCGGTGATCGACCCGCGCACCAACACCCTGTTCATCCAGGACACCCCCTCCAAGATGGAGGAGATCCGCCGCCTGATCGATCAGGTGGACGTACCGGTGAAGCAGGTGATGATCGAGTCGCGCATCGTCGAGGCCCAGGACAGCTTCGCCAAGAACCTGGGTGCCCGGCTGGGGGTGCATTACACCGACAGCTACATCCCCGTGAGCAGCGGCAGCAAAACCCGGGTCGTCCCCGGTGGCAGCTTTGAGGATACCGGTTATCACACCGGGCAGATCGCCGATGCCCCGACGGTGCCCCAGTTCCTGAACGTGAACATGGCGGCCGCCAAAGTGGCCGGCTTCAACCCGGGCAGCATCGCCCTGACCCTGTTCCGGGCGGGGGCGGGACGTTTCCTCAACCTGGAGCTCACCGCCCTGCAGTCCGATGGCCGCGGCAAGATCATCTCCAACCCGCGGGTGGTGACCGCCGACCAGGTGGAAGCCACCATCGAGCAGGGCACGGAAATTGCCTACCAGCAGGCCACCAGCAGCGGCGCCACCGCGGTGCAGTTCAAGAAGGCGGTGCTCTCCCTCAAGGTGAAGCCTCAGATCACGCCCGATGACAACGTGATCATGGACATCAAAGTCAACAAGGACTCGCCCAACTTCGACCGCATCGTGGCAGGGGTGCCGCCCATCGACACCAAGCAGATCAGCACCCAGGTGCTGGTGGAAAACGGCGGCACCGTGGCCATCGGCGGCATCTACACCCAGGACGAGTCGGAGCGGATCACCAAGGTGCCCCTGTTCGGCGACATTCCCGTGCTGGGTCATCTGTTCCGCAACACCAGCAAGCAGGACAACAAGACGGAGCTGCTGATCTTCGTCACCCCGCGCATCCTCAAGGAATCGCTGAACCTGCGCTGAGTCCCGCACAGGCCCGCCCTTCCGTTGGGAGGGCGGGGCTTTTCCGCTAGAATTGCCCGTCATGGGTGCTGCAAAAGCGATGACGGGCAATCTGTTTCTGGTGGGGTTGATGGGCGCCGGCAAGACCACGGTGGGCCGGCTGCTTGCGCGTCACCTCAACAAGACCTTCATCGACGCCGACCAGGAGCTGGAGGCCCGGACGGGGGTGCGCATTCCGGTGATCTTCGAGCTGGAGGGGGAGGAAGGCTTCCGGCGCCGGGAGGCGGATCTGCTCCGGGAGCTGGTCACGCGCCGCGACATCGTGCTGGCCACCGGCGGCGGAGCGGTGTTGCGGCCGGAGAACCGCGCGGCCCTGGCCGACAACGGCATCGTGATCTATCTCCAGGCGAGCGTGGACGACCTCTGGGCGCGCACCCGCCATGACCGCAACCGGCCCCTGCTGCAGACCGCCGATCCCCGCGCGAAACTTGCGCAACTCCTGAATGAGCGGGATCCCCTCTATCGCGAGATCGCCGACATCATCGTCACCTCGGGCCCGCACAGCGTGCACCAGGTGGTGCGCGAGATCGAACAAAAACTGGCGGCCCTCCGGGCTGCTCCCACCGCCCATGCAAACACTCACGGTTGAGCTCGGCGAGCGCAGCTATCCCATCCACGTGGGTGCGGGCCTGATCAGGCGCGCCGAGCTGATCCTGCCCCATCTGCCCATGCCCCGCGTGGCGGTGGTGACCAACACCACGGTCGGGCCCCTCTATCTCGATACCCTGCGCGCCACCCTGGAAGGTGCGGGCGTGAGTGTGCTGCCCATCGAGCTGCCGGACGGGGAGCAATACAAGAATGCCGACACCCTGGGCCGCATCTATGACGCGCTGCTGGCAGCGCGCATGGAACGCAAGGGCACCCTGATCGCCCTGGGGGGCGGCGTCATCGGTGACCTCACCGGCTTTGCCGCAGCCACCTATCTGCGGGGCGTGCCCTTCATCCAGGTGCCCACCACGCTGCTTGCCCAGGTGGACTCCTCGGTGGGAGGCAAGACCGGCATCAACCATCCCCTGGGCAAGAACATGATCGGCGCCTTCTACCAGCCGCGCCTGGTGCTGGCCGATACCGACACGCTCCAGACGCTGCCCGACCGAGAACTCTCCGCGGGTCTGGCGGAAGTGATCAAGTACGGCCTCATCCGCGATCCCGAATTCTTCGCCTGGCTGGAAGCCAACATGGAACGCCTGCTCGCCCGCGATGGGGAGGCCCTCACCTTCGCCATCCTGCGTTCCTGCCGCAACAAGGCCGAGGTGGTGGCGGCCGACGAGCGCGAGGGTGGCGTGCGCGCCATCCTCAACCTGGGCCACACCTTCGGCCACGCCATCGAGGCGGGACTGGGCTACGGCGTGTGGCTGCACGGCGAGGCCGTGGCGGCGGGCATGGTGCTGGCGGCGGATCTGTCCATGCGTCTTTCCTGGCTCACGCCGGACGACGTGGAACGGGTGCGTGCCCTGGTGCGCCGGGCGCGCCTGCCGGACCGTGCACCCGATCTGGGTGTGGCCCGCTACCAGGCCCTGATGGGGCTGGACAAGAAGGTCGAGGGGGGCCGTGTGCGTTTCGTCCTGCTCAGGCGCCTGGGCGAGGCCGTGGTCACCGCCGACGTGCCCGAGGCCCTGCTCGCCGCAACCCTCCGGGAAAATGTCGCACCCCTCTGACTATCCGGCGGGGGAACGCGCCCCCTATGCCGCCGACCCGGCCAAGAGCCGCGGCCGCCGCTACCCAGAACCCGCGCCGGCAGGCCGCACCGAATTCCAGCGCGACCGCGACCGCATCATCCACTCCACCGCCTTCCGCCGCCTGGAATACAAGACCCAGGTGTTCGTGAACCACGAAGGCGACCTGTTCCGCACCCGTCTCACCCACAGCCTGGAAGTGGCCCAGATCGGCCGCGCCATCGCGCGCAGCCTGCGCCTGGACCAGGATTTGGTGGAGGCCATCGCCCTGGCCCACGACCTGGGCCACACGCCCTTCGGACACACCGGCCAGGATGCCCTCAACGCCTGCATGCGGGACTACGGCGGCTTCGAGCACAACCTCCAGTCCCTGCGCGTGGTGGATGTGCTGGAAGAACGCTATGCGGAATTCGATGGCTTGAACCTCACCTTCGAAACCCGCGAGGGCATCCTCAAGCATTGCTCCCCGGCGAAGGCCCAGGAGCTGGGGGATGTGGGCGAACGTTTCCTTGACCGGCGCCAGCCTTCCCTGGAGGCCCAGGTGGCCAATCTCGCCGATGAGATCGCCTACAACAACCACGACGTGGACGACGGCCTGCGCTCCGGGCTCATCACCCTGGAGGAGCTGTCGGAGGTGACGGTGTTCGCGCGCCACCTGGAGGAAGTCAGGCGGCGCTATCCCCAGCTCACCGGCCGGCGCGTGATCCACGAGACCGTGCGGCGCATGATCAACACCCTGATCCTGGACCTGGTGGAAAACAGCAGCCGCAACATTGCCGAGGTGGCGCCTGCCTCCATCGAGGAGGTGCGCGCGGCGCCGCCGCTGATCGGGTTCAGCCCCGCCATCCGCGCCGAGCAGCAGGAACTCAAGCAGTTCCTGCGCACCCGTCTCTATCAGCACTACCGGGTCAACCGCATGAGCCGCAAGGCGCGGCGCATCATCACTGCCCTGTTCGAGGCCTTCATGGACGATCCCCGTCTGTTGCCGCCGGAACACCAGGAGAAAGCCCGGCGGGACAAGGCGCGGGCCATCGCCGACTACATCGCCGGCATGACCGACCGTTACGCCATGAAGGAATATCACCGGTTGTTCTCGGTCGAGGAGATATGAGCGCCACCACCCTCGATCCGGCCCGGTTCCTATCCACCCACGCCTATGACCAGGACATTCCCCCCAGCATCGCCGACGGGGTGGCGGGACTGCTGGCCCAGGACCGGCACATCGTGGTGGTGACGGGCAGGATGGACGGCCGCATGAGCGGCTTTCTGGCGGATCTCTGTCACGGCATTTCCCGCCGGGGCACCCTGCTGCGCATCAAGGCGCCCCTGCCGCCAACGGAATTCCATGGCGCGCTGGCCGCGCAGCTGCAACTGCCCGCCGACGGCGAGGAGCGCCTGCCGCTGGCGGCGCGTATCGGGCGGCGGCTGATGCAGCCCGCACCGCGGGGCCGCTTCGTTCTCCTGTGCGAGGCTGCGGACCGCTACCAAGACGAAACCCTGGAAGCCGTGCGCCAGCTCAGCAACTACCCCGTGAGCATCGTGCTGGCCGGCAGCCACCGCCTGTGGCGGCGCCTGAAGGCCCGGCGCCTGGCGCCCCTGTCCCAGCGCATCACCCATCGGCTGGCCCTCAACCGCAGCGGGCTGCTGGCCAATCCCTTCTGGCCCACGGTGCTCCTGCTGCTCGCCGGGGGCGGCGGCCTCATCTACGTCCTGTGGACCCCGCCTCCCCTGCCGGAACCGCCCACGCGCCCCATCGTGAGCCCGCCGGCACCCGCGGCCAGCCGGCCGGCCCCCCCGCCCCCCACGGCGCAGGCAGCCGTCCCGGAGCCGGCCGCTGCCGGAACCGAAGCCGGCCTCACCCTGGTGCTGGAACGGGACCTGCGTTCCCGCTGAATCACATCAGCACGATGTCGTACTGCTCCTGGGTGTACTGGTTCTCCACCTGGAGGGAGATGGGTTTGCCGATGAAGTCGGCGAGCTGGGCAAGGCTCTGGGATTCCTCGTCCAGGAACAGGTCGATCACCGGCTGCGAGGCGAGGATGCGGAATTCCCGCGCGTTGTACTGGCGCGCCTCGCGCAGGAGTTCGCGCAGAATCTCGTAGCACACGGTCTGGGCGGTCTTGAGCTCGCCCCGTCCCTGGCAGACAGGACAGGGCTCGCACAGGACGTGGGCCAGGCTTTCCCGGGTGCGCTTGCGGGTCATCTCGACGAGCCCCAGGGCCGTAAAGCCGTTCACCGTCATGCGCGTGCGGTCGCGCGCCAGCGCCTTGCGGAACTCGTCCAGCACCGCCGCCTTGTGTTCCGCGTTGTCCATGTCGATGAAGTCGATGATGATAATGCCCCCCAGATTCCTGAGCCGCAGCTGGCGGGCGATGGCATGGGCCGCCTCCAGGTTGGTCTTGAAGATGGTGTCGTCGAAGTTGCGCCCCCCCACGAAGGCACCCGTGTTGACGTCGATGGTGGTGAGGGCCTCGGTCTGGTCGATGATGAGATAACCGCCGGACTTGAGCTCCACCTTGCGCGAGAGCGCCTTCTCGATTTCCGCTTCCACCTGGTAGAGATCGAACAGGGGCCGCTCGCCCTGGTAATGCTCGATGCGCGGCGCGACGTTGGCCACATAGCTGCCGGCGAAGGCCTGCATGCGGGCATAGGTCTCGCGGGAATCCACCAGGATGCGCGCGGTGTCGTCGTGGACGAAATCCCGCAGCACACGCAGGGGCAGGTCCAGTTCCTGGTAGAGCAGGGTCTGGGGGGGCGCGCTGCGCGCCTTTTCCTCGATGCCCTGCCAGATGCGCTGCAGGTACTGGATGTCGGCGGCGAGTTCGGTCTCGGTGGCAGTCTCCGCGCTGGTGCGCACGATGTAGCCGCCGCGGGCATCCGCCGGCAGCAGATGGGTCAACCGCTCCCGCAGGAGCTCCCGTTCCTGCTCGTCCTCGATGCGCTGGGAGATGCCGATGTGGGTCTCCTGGGGCAGATAGACCAACAGCCGCCCGGCGATGCTCACCTGGGTGGAGAGGCGAGCGCCCTTGGTGCCGATGGGGTCCTTGATCACCTGCACCAGAAGCGTCTGGCCCTCGTGCAGGATTTTCTCGATGGGCCGCCCCTCCTGGGGTTTCTGCTGCCAGATGTCCGCCACATGCAGGAAGGCGGCGCGTTCCAGGCCGATTTCCACGAAGGCCGACTGCATGCCGGGCAGCACGCGCGCCACCCGTCCCTGGTAGATGTTGCCCACCAGGCCGCGGCTCGAGGCGCGCTCGATGTGCAGTTCCTGCACCACGCCCTGCTGCATCACGGCCACGCGGGTTTCCTGGGGCGTGACGTTGATCAGGATCTCTTCGCTCACGGTATGCGGATGCCCACCTTTTGCAGAAGCCGGGCCGTCTCGAACAGGGGCAGGCCCATCACCCCGGTGTAACTGCCCTCGATGCGGCGCACGAAGGCCGCCGCCCGACCCTGGATGCCATAGGCACCGGCCTTGTCCAGCGGCTCGCCGCTGGCCACGTAGGCCTCGATCTCGGCCTGGGTGAGGCGCCGGAACACCACCTGGGTCTCCGACAGGGCAAGCTGGAGTTTACCCCGAAACATCACGGCCACCGCGGTGAGCACCCGGTGGCGGCGGCCCGACAGGCGCGCAAGCCAGGCCGCCGCTTCCTGGGCGTCGGCCGGCTTGCCCAGGACACGCCGGCCCAGCACCACCACCGTATCCGCCGCCAGCACCGGCAGGGGCTTCAGCCGCCGTTCCAGCACGCGCATCGCGCCTACCTCGGCCTTGATGCGCGCCAGCCGGCGCACCTGCTGCTCCGGCGTTTCCCGCGGCAAAGGGGCTTCATTCACGTCCGGCACCAGCACCCGGTGGGCGATGCCCAGCTGGTGCAGAAGCTCGCGCCGGCGCGGCGAGGCGGAGGCGAGATAGACGACGGGCGCGGGCCGCTTCATGGCTGGCCTTTCGCCAGGCGCGCGAGCTGCCGGTCATGGAGGCGCGCCAGGCCGAGCAGGGCCAGCCCCGCGCCCAGCAGGGCAAAGGCCATGTCCGACTGGGTATCCCATGGGTCGCCCTGGGTGGCGAGAAAGGCCCCGGCGGCGTCCCCGGAGGCCAGCGCCACGCCCCATTCGATGAGCTCGTAGGCCGCGCTCAGGGCGAGGCAGAAGCAGAGGATCAGGAAATTGAGCCAGCCCCGGCCACGCACGACGCGCAGCCGCACCAGGATCTCCCGTGCCAGCAGGGCGGGGACGAAGCCCTGGGCCAGATGCCCCACCTTGTCGTAATTGTTGCGCTGCCAGCCCAGGGCCTCGCGCAGCCAGTCAAACAGCGGCACTTGGGCGTAGGTGTAGTGTCCGCCGACCATGAGGATCACGGCATGGGCCAGGATCAACCAGTAGGCCAGCGGCGTCAGGGGAAAGCGCCGGCGTGTGGCCACCAGCAGCGGCAGCGCGACGAGCGCCGGCAGCACCTCCAGAAACCAGGTGAAATAGTCCCGGGGCGCAATGGCAGACCAGATCAGCACCCCGGCATAGAGGCCGAACCATAGCAGGCCCATGCTCACTCGCGATGATAGGGATGACCCTGGCGGATGGTCATGGCGCGGTAGAGCGCCTCCGCCACCAGCACACGCACCAGCCCGTGGGGCAGGGTCAGGGACGAGAGGGACCAGGTGAGATCGGCCTGGCGCTTGATCGCCGGGGCGAGGCCATCAGCGCCACCGATCACGAAGGCCACGTCGCGCCCGCTGGCGAGCCATTCGTCCAGCTTCACGGCGAGGCTTTGGCTGGTGAAAGCCTGGCCATGCTCGTCCAGCACCACCCGCAGTGCCCCGCGCGGCAGGGCGGCCTGGATGCGCGCGGCTTCCGCTTCGAGCACCTGCTCCGTGCTGCGTCCGCCGTCGCGCTTTTCCGGACGGATCTCGATCAACTCCATGCGGGCCTCGCGCGGCATGCGTTTCCGGTATTCGGCAAAGCCCTCCTGCACCCAGTCCGGCATGCGCTGACCCACCGCGATGATCGCCAGGCGCATGGGCTCTAAGATACCCTTCCCCGTGCCCGGCTGGGCGAGGCGCCCCAGAGCTCTTCCAGGTTGTAGTAGGCGCGCACCGCCGGATGCATGATGTGGACGATGACACTGCCCAGGTCCACCAGGATCCAGTCGCCGCTTTCCTCGCCCTCCACACCCATGACCTGGGCACCCGCGGCCCTGGCCTTTTCCACCACGTTGCGTGCGAGAGCCTTGGTCTGGCGCGCGGACTCGCCGCTGGCCACGATCATGAAATCGGCGATGGAAGTAAGCTGCTTGACGTCCATCACCACGATGTCCCGGGCCTTGATGTCTTCCAGGGCGGCCACGGCCACCTGGCGCAGGGTTTCACTGTTGGGGGCTTCGTTCATAGAGTCGGTTTCGGTGAATGTAATCCAGGACGGTATCCGGCAGCAGATAGCGGGCGGTGCGGCCCGCCGCCAGTTCGGCACGGATGCGGGTGGCGGAAATGTCCAGGGCCGTGATGGTCTGCAGGTAGATGCAGCCGGCCGGGGCCTTGGCCAGGAAGGTGACATCGGCCACGCGGCGCGCGCGCCATTGCGCGGCCAGGGCCGGCGGCAGACCCGGATGCCCGTCCAGGGGGGGGCAACCGGGGCGTTGCGCCACCACCAGATGGGCCAGATCGAACAGCAGAGGCCAGCGGTGCCAGGTGGTGAGCCCGAGGAAGGCATCCGCCCCCAGGATCAGGCACAGGGAGCGCTCATGGCCCAGTTCGCTGCGCAGGGCGCCGAGCGTGTCCACGGTGTAGCCCGGCGCGTTGCCGGCCACTTCCCGCTCGTCCACGGAGAACAGGGTGTTGCCGGCACAGGCTAGGCGTACCATGGCCAGCCGATGCCCGGCCGCGGCGCGGGGCGTGCTGCGGTGCCAGGGACTGCCGGTGGGAATGAAGCGGACCTCGCAAAGCCCCACGCCCTCCGCCACCTCCTGGGCCAGGCGCAGGTGGCCGTAGTGGATGGGATCGAAGGTGCCGCCGAGGATGCCGATCATGAAGGACGCGGGGCCAGCGCCTCTGGCCGGCGCGTGCTGCCGCGATGCCGGGCGCCGGGAGGAGTCACGTCCGCACCTGGCCGTCGCCCAGCACCACGAACTTCTGGCAGGTGAGGCCTTCCAGGCCCACGGGGCCGCGTGCGTGGATCTTGTCAGTGGAAATGCCGATCTCGGCGCCCAGGCCGTATTCGAAGCCGTCGGCGAAGCGGGTGGAGGCATTCACCATCACCGAGCTGGAATCCACCTCGCGCAGGAAGCGGCGCGCCCGGCTGTAGTCTTCCGTGACGATGGCGTCGGTGTGCTGGGAGCCGTAGGTGTTGATGTGCTCGATGGCCGCGTCCAGATCCGGCACCACGCGGATGGCGATGATGGGCGCGAGATACTCCGTGCTCCAGTCTTCCTCGGTGGCGGGCTTCATTTCCGGGACGATGGCGCGGGACTTGTCGCAACCGCGCATTTCCACACCCTTTTCGGCATAGATCCGGGCGATGCGCGGCAGCACCGCCTGGGCCACGCCCTCCGCCACCAGCAGGGTTTCCATGGTGTTGCAGGTGCCGTAGCGGCTGGTCTTGGCGTTGTCGGCGATTTTCACCGCCTTGTCCAGATCGGCCCGGTCGTCGATATAGACGTGGCACACGCCGTGCAGGTGCTTGATCACGGGAATGCGCGCCTCGTTGATCAGCCGCTCGATCAGGCCCTTGCCGCCCCGGGGCACGATCACGTCCACGTATTCCTTCATGGTGATGAGCTCGCCCACCGCGGCCCGGTCCGTGGTTTCGATCACCTGCACCGCCGTTTCCGGCAGGCCGGCGGCGCTCAACCCCTCGCGCACGCAGGCGGCGATGGCCTGGTTGGACTCGATGGCTTCCGACCCGCCGCGCAGGATGGCCGCATTGCCGCTCTTGAGACACAGCCCCGCGGCGTCCGCCGTCACGTTGGGGCGCGCCTCGTAGATGATGCCGATCACCCCCAGGGGCACGCGCATGCGTCCCACCTGGATGCCCGAAGGCCGGTAATTGAGGTCGGTGATGCTGCCCACCGGATCCGGCAGGGCGGCGATCTGGCGCAGCCCCTCCGCCATGGCCGCCACCGCCCTGGCACTCAGGGCGAGCCGGTCCAGGAGCGCCGCATCCAGCCCGGCGGCGCGCGCCCGTTCCAGGTCGCGGGCATTGGCGGCAAGGAGTTTTTCCTGATCCCGTTCGATGGCCGCGGCCATGGTGAGGAGCGCCCGGTTCTTCGCCTGGGTGTCTGCCCGGGCCATGGCACGGGAGGCGGCGCGGGCCTGCTGACCCACCTGTTTCATGTACTGTTTGATGTCCATCCCACGAATTTCCGAAGAAACCTCTGGCAAGGCCCGGCGCCTTGGCGGAAGTCCCTCAGGCCGGCCGGGCGATGCGCAGAGCGAGCTGCAGCAGCTCGTCCCACACGTCCCCCGGCACCAGGCCCTTGCTCATTCTATCAACTTCCGCCGCGTGTCCCAGGGCAGCGGCCAGCTGGGCCGCCGTGAGTTTGCCCACGGCCCGTTGCGCAAGCGCCCGGCGGGGGCCCCAGAAACCGCCTTCCCGCAACGCGGCATCCCAGCCCGCGCCCCCGTCCAGCGCCGCGCGGGCGCGGGTGAGGCCACGGATGGCCCAGGTGAGCACCCCCAGCACCGGCACCGGCTTTTCTCCGGCCGCCGCCAGGGCATCCAGAATGCGCGCGAGCCTGGCCACTTCTCCCGACAGCATGGCATCGGCCAGCTGGAACACATCGTAGCGGGAAACATCCAGCACCGCCTCGCTCACCTCCTCGAAGCTCAGGCGGCGCGGCGGATAGAGCAGGCCAAGCTTCTGGATTTCCTGATGGGCGGCGAGGAGGTTGCCCTCCACCTGCTGGGCCAGGAAGCGCAGGGTCTCCTCGTCCGCGCTCTGCCCCTGGCGCGCGAGGCGTTCCGCAAGCCAGGCCGGCAGCCGATCCAGCTCCACAGGGGCGACGTCCACCACCACGCCCGCCGAGGCCAGCGCCTGGAACCAGCCGGCTTGGGCTGCCCGCCGGTCCAGACGGGGCAGGGTGACCACGGTCAGGGTGTCCGGCGGCAGGGCGGCGCAATAGGCTTCCAGCGCGGCGCCGCCCTCGACGCCGGGCTTGCCACCGGGAATGCGCAATTCGAGCAGGCGCCGTGCCGCGAACAGGGACAGGCTTCCCGCCCGCGCGGCGAGCTCGCTCCATTTGAAGCCGCCTTCCACGGTGAGCACCTCGCGCTCGCCATAGCCCTGGGCGCGCGCCGCGGCGCGGATGGCATCCACCGCTTCCATCACCAGGAGGGGCTCGTCCCCCGTGATCACATAGAGGGGCGCAAGCCCGCGCGCGAGATGCCGGGGCAGGTCGGCCGCCCGCACCTGCATGGCTAGCGGGCCGGGCGGGCGGCGGCCAGCCGGCGCACGATCTGCTGCACGGCGTCGCTTTGCATGTCGCGGTAGAGCAGGGCTTCCTCCGCCTCCTTGGCCAGGGCGCGCGACGCGTCATAGGTGAGCTCGCGCCGCAGCTCGATGGTCTGCACAGGCAGCAGTTCTCTGCCTGCCGCATCGCGCACGCGGAAGGCGACGCGGTACAGGAGCCGGTATTCGCTCACACGACCCGCGCCACTGATGGAGAGGATCTGCTTCTCCCGCTGTTGGGACAGGACCTGGAGCACGGCCTGGGCCTGGGCCGGGTCCTCCACCACGCGGGTTTCGCTGGTGCGGATGGCGCGCGCCAGCTCCACCCCCATTTCCGGGCCGGCGTTTTCGATGTAGAGGCTCTGGTAGGGCAAGGTTGCCGCGCCGCGCAGCTGGAAACCGCAGGCGGCGAGCAGGAGCAGCAGGCTCAGGCCGAGGGCGCGGCGCAGCATGATCATCCCGCCACGATGTTCACCAGCCGGCCCGGCACCACCACCACCTTGCGGATGGCCTGCCCGGCGATGAACTTCTGGACGTTGGGATTGGCGCGGGCCAGGGCCTCGATGGTCTCCCGGTCCGCCTCGCGCGGCACCCGGATCTGGCCCCGGAGCTTGCCGTTCACTTGCACCACCAGCTCGATTTCCTCCTGCACCAGGGCGCTGGCATCGGGCTCCGGCCAGCGGGCATGGGTGAGGCTCGCGCCGGGACGCAGTTCGCGGTAAAGGGCTTCGCAGATGTGGGGCACGATGGGCCAGAGCATGTGGGCGACCAGTTCCAGCGCCTCCTGCATCACCGCCCGGGCCGGCGCCGAATCGTCCGTGACCCTGCCGAGGGCGTTCACCAGTTCCATCACCGAGGCGATGGCGGTGTTGAAGGTCTTGCGCCGGCCGATGTCGTCCGTGACCTTCTGCAGGGTGGCGTGCACCTGGCGGCGCAGCTCCCTGAGGGCGGGTGGAAGTTCCCCGCCGGCGTAGGCGGGCACCACGCCTTTTTCCACATGGGCATACACCAGTTTCCAGAGCCGGTTGAGGAAGCGCCAGGCCCCCTCCACACCGGCATCGGACCACTCCAGGGTATTCTCCGGGGGCGCGGCGAACATCATGAACAGCCGCGCGGTGTCGGCGCCGTACTGGTCGATCAGGGCCTGGGGGTCGACGCCGTTCTTCTTGGACTTGGACATGGTGCCGATGCCGCCGTATTCCACCGGCTGGCCGTCGGCGCGCGCCACCGCGCCGATGATGGCGCCCTTTTCGTCGCGGCGCACCTCCACCTCGTCCGGCGCGAAATAGGTGATGCCCCCCTTCTCCGTCCTGCGGAAGAAGATGTGGTTGAGCACCATGCCCTGGGTGAGCAGATTCGCGAACGGCTCGGATAGGCGCGTCAGGCCCAGGTCGCGCATGACCTTGGTCCAGAAACGGGAGTAGAGCAGATGCAGAATGGCATGCTCGATGCCGCCGATGTACTGGTCCGCGGGCATCCAGTAGTCGGCGCGGGCATCCACCATGGTCTGCGCATCCGGGCTGCAGTAGCGCAGGAAATACCAGGAGGAGTCGACGAAGGTGTCCATGGTGTCGGTCTCGCGCCGCGCAGGCCTGCCGCATTTCGGGCAGGTGCAGCGCAGGAAGGCCTCGCTCTTCGCCAGCGGATTGCCCGAGCCGTCCGGAATCAGGTCTTCCGGCAGCAGCACGGGTAACTGGTCATCCGGGACCGGCACCTCGCCGCAGGTTTCGCAATGGATGATGGGAATGGGCGTGCCCCAGTAGCGCTGGCGGGAAATGCCCCAGTCGCGCAGGCGCCAGGTGACTTTCTTCTCGCCGAGCCCCCGGGCGGCGAGATCGGCAGCGATGGCATCCACCGCCTGCTCGAAGCCGAGGCCGTCGTACCTGCCGGAATTGACACAGCGCCCGTGTTCCACGAAGGGCAGGGGCGCGGGACCGCCCGCTAGGGGCTCGATCACCACCCGGACGGGCAAACCATACTTGGTGGCGAACTCGTAGTCGCGCTCGTCGTGGGCCGGCACGGCCATCACCGCGCCTTCGCCATAGCCCATCAGCACGTAGTTGGCCACCCACACCGGCAGCGCCTCGCCGGTGAGGGGATGGGTGACGCTGAAGCCGGTGGGCATGCCTTTCTTTTCCTGGGTGGCGATCTCGGCCTCGGTCACGCCCCCCTTGCGGCATTCCTCGATGAAGGCGGCGAGCCGCGCGTCCCGGCGCGCCGCCTGGGCCGCCAGGGGATGTTCCGCCGCCACCGCCACATAGGTCGCGCCCATCAGGGTGTCGGCGCGGGTGGTGAACACCCACAGGACGTCCCGGCCGCCATCCGGCAGGGTGTAGGGAAAGCCCACCCGCACCCCGTGGCTCTTGCCGATCCAGTTCTTCTGCATCAGCTTCACCTGCTCGGGCCAGCCGGGCAGATGATCCAGCTCGGCGAGGAGCTCTTCGGCATAGCGCGTGATGGCGAGGTAATACATGGGAATCTCGCGCTTTTCCACCACGGCGCCGGTACGCCAGCCGCGCCCCTCGATCACCTGCTCGTTGGCGAGCACGGTTTGGTCCACCGGGTCCCAGTTGACCAGGCCGGTCTTCTGGTAGGCGATGCCCTTTTCCAGCATGCGCAAAAACAGCCACTGGTTCCAGCGGTAATACTCGGGCCGGCAGGTGGTCACCTCGCGCGTCCAGTCGATGGCGAAGCCCAGACGCTTGAGCTGCTGCTTCATGTAGGCGATGTTGTCGTAGGTCCAGCGCGCGGGCGCGACACCACTGGCCATGGCCGCGTTTTCCGCGGGCAGGCCGAAGGCATCCCAACCCATGGGCTGCATCACGTTGTAGCCCCGCATGCGGTGGAAGCGTGCCAGCACATCGCCGATGGTGTAGTTGCGCACGTGCCCCATGTGCAGCTTCCCGGAAGGATAGGGAAACATGGACAGGCAGTAGTACTTGGGCCTGGTTGGATCTTCGCGGGCGATGAAGGCGCCGGAGGACTCCCACTCGGCCTGGACTTGAGCTTCGATCTCGCGGGGGGAATAATGGGGCTGCATGGGTCCGCTTAAATGTCTGGTGCGAAACGCGGATTATACCCGCAGGGAAACCCCGCCATGGTGAGCCCCGCCCTGGAAAACCTGGAAAAAATGCTGGCAAGCGGCAAGGACAACGCCCTGCTGCGCTTCGGTCTGGGCAACGAGTATCTGAAACTCGACCGCCCCCTGGAGGCCGTCACCCATTTGCGCGCGGCAGTCGCCTTCGACCCGGGTTATTCCGCCGCCTGGAAGCTCCTGGGCAAGGCCCTGGCCCAGGCAGGCCAACTCGAGGATGCGCTCGCTGCCTACCGCCAGGGCATCGAGGCCGCGGAGAAAAAGGGCGACAAGCAGGCGGCCAAGGAAATGACGGTATTCGCCCGGCGCATCGAGAAGACCCTCGCCGGCGGCTGAGGGCGCCGGAAACCCCGCCTCACGGTTTGGCCCCGCAGCCGGCGACACAGCGGGTCTCATGGCGGATGATGCCGCCGCAGGCCTTAAAGCAGGCATCATAGGCTGTCTCGCAGCCACAGTCGTGGTCGCAGCGTTCCCGGCTCAGGCGTTCCAGCTCCTGCTCCAGGGTGGGCGCCGCAGGCGGTGGCGGTGGCGGAAAGGGGGGCACCCCACCCCACCATCCCCAGTAGGGGGGCCAGTACCCCCAGCCCAGCATCAGCTCCAGGCGGTAGCGTTCCAGCTCCCAACGGTAATCGGCCAAAGCCTTCTGATACGCCTCCAGACGCTGCATGTACCGGGCACGCGCCTCCGGCAGCAGGGTGTCACGACAGGCCTGATAACGTTGGGCGCAATCCGCCTGGCAAGTCTCGCGGCGGCGTACGCAGTCGTCCACACACGCCTGGGCCGCTGGCGGCGCCACGTATTCCTTGACGGTCTGGTGGCGCGGCGGAGTCGCGCAGGCCGCCAGAAGCGCAAACAGAACGATCCCCATTACCCGGCGGTTCATGACTTCCCCACGGCATGCCGCAAACAAAAACGCCGGGGCACCCCGCTGGGTCCCGGCGTTCCTGTCGCCCGGCCTGGCGACTCAGACCATGTCTTTGAGGGTCTTGAGAGCCTGGACCTTGACCACCTTGCGGGCGGGTTTGGCCTTGAACACCATCTCCTCCTTGGTGAAGGGATTGATGCCCTTGCGCGCCTTGGTGGCGGGCTTCACCACCACCTTGGCCTTCACGAAGCCCGGGATCATGAACACGCCGCCTTTTTTCAGGGCCTTGCCGGCCATGCTCTGGAGCGCGGCCAGCGCGGCACCGGCCTGCTTCTTGGTGATGCCGGCTTCCTGGGCGATGTGGGCGATGATTTCGGTCTTCGTGGGTGCTTTCGCGGGTGCAGCGGCCTTGGCCATATTGTCTCCTTGTGGGTTGGGGGAAAAAGCGCTGGGCCAATGCTAGCACAGCGAAAGCGGGATACAAGCCCCGGCAGCCTAAAAACAAGGGATTCCGCACACCCCCGGAGCGGGTGGGCGCGTTGCCCACAGAAACGCCCGAAACGAAAAGCCGGCACCAGGCCGGCTTTGGAAATGATGGTGGAGCGGAGGAGGATCGAACTCCCGACCTTCGCATTGCGAACGCGACGCTCTCCCAGCTGAGCTACCGCCCCACGCGAAGGCGCCATTTTAGGGGCAAAGGGGGCGGGCGTAAATGGCAGGGCCGTGTCCTCTGGTAGGATAAGAGCCGCGCCAGGTCGGCGCTTGATCGAACAGGAGACAACCATGCAAAACCATCACACTTGGGCGGGCCGCGTTGCGCGGTCGTTTTTCGTTGCGCTGGCAGTGCTGGCCTTCGCCGGCTGCGCCCAGCAGGCGGCGAAACCGGAAAAGCCGGGATTCGTGATCCAGGTCAGCGACAATGATCCGGCGAAATGGAACCTTGCCCTCAACAACGCCAAGAACGTACAGAAGGATCTGGGGGCGGATAAGGCCGAGGTGGAAATCGTGGCCTACGGGCCGGGGCTGAACATGCTCAAGGCGGAGTCGGAAGTGGCCAACCGCATCCAGGATGCCCTCAAGGATGGGGTGAAAGTGGTGGCCTGCGGCAACACCATGAAGGGCATGAAGGTGCAGAAGGAAGACCTGGTGCCGGGCGTGGGTGTGGTCAAGGCCGGCGTGCTGGAAATCGGCGAGAAACAGCGCGCGGGCTGGACGTACATTCGTCCCTGAAGGCACCTGCCTCACCAAAGAAGCCGGCCTCGCGCCGGCTTTCTCCTGCCCGCTGTCAGGCGCGGCGCGACCAGACCAAAAGCACAAGTCCCGCCACGATCATGGGCAGCGACAACCACTGCCCCATGGACAGCCCAAGAGCCAGGGTGCCCAGGAAGCGGTCCGGCTCGCGGGTGAATTCCACCAGGAAGCGGAAGCTGCCGTAGGCCAGGAGGAAGGCCGCCGACAGCGTGCCCCGCGGCCGGGGTTGGCGCGCGAGCCACCACAGGATGGCAAACAGGGCCAGGCCTTCCAGGGCGAATTCGTAGAGCTGGGAGGGATGCCTCGGCGTGGCGTCCACCTGGGGAAAGATCATGGCCCAGGGCACGTTCGCGGGACGGCCCCACAGCTCGCCGTTGATGAAGTTGCCGATGCGGCCGGCACCCAGTCCCAGGGGCACGAGCGGCGCGATGAAATCGGTGACGGCCAGCCACGGCAGATGATGGCGCCGGGCGAAGATCAGCACGGCCAGCACCACGCCGAGAAAGCCGCCGTGGAAGCTCATGCCCCCTTCCCAGACGCGCAGGATGGCCACGGGATCGGCCAGGTACTCCGCCGGCTTGTAGAAAAGCACGTAGCCCAGGCGGCCGCCCAGCACCACACCCAGCACGCCGTAGAAGAGCACGTCGTCCAGCATCTTTTCGTTCCAGCCGGTCCAGGGCTGGTGCCGGATACGCCAGCGCCCCAGCAGCAGCACGAAGACGAAGGCGAGCAGATACATGAGCCCGTACCAGCGAATGGCCAGGGGACCGAGATGGAGGGCGACGGGATCGAACTGGGGATGGACCAACATGCAGGGGGGGCCGGTTTTGTTTAGAATCGGCGATTATACTGAACTAGCCTTTCCCGCCGACGCCCGCAGCTGCGGGCGTCCACGTCTCTGGAGAAGACCATGCCCCGCTATCGTTCCTGGACCACCACCCACGGCCGCAACATGGCCGGCGCGCGCGCCCTGTGGCGCGCCACCGGCATGAAGGAAACCGACTGGGACAAGCCCATCATCGCCATCGCCAATTCCTTCACCCAGTTCGTGCCGGGACACGTGCACCTCAGGGATCTGGGCCAGCTGGTGGCGGCCGAGATCGAAAAAGCCGGAGGCGTGGCCAAGGAGTTCAACACCATCGCCGTGGATGACGGCATCGCCATGGGCCACGGCGGTATGCTCTATTCCCTGCCGTCCCGCGAGTTGATCGCCGACAGCGTGGAATACATGGTGAACGCCCACTGCGCCGATGCCCTGGTGTGCATTTCCAACTGCGACAAGATCACCCCGGGCATGCTCATGGCTGCCCTGCGCCTCAACATCCCCACGGTGTTCGTCTCCGGCGGCCCCATGGAGGCGGGCAAGGCGGTGCTGCACGGCAAGACGGTCAAGCTGGATCTGGTGGACGCCATGGTGGCGGCCGCCAACCCCCAGGAAAGCGACGAAGACGTGCAGATCACGGAGCGTTCCGCCTGCCCCACCTGTGGCTCCTGCTCCGGCATGTTCACCGCCAACTCCATGAACTGTCTCACCGAGGCCCTGGGTCTGGCCCTGCCGGGCAACGGCTCGCTGGTGGCCACCCATGCCGACCGCAGGCGCCTGTTCGTCGAGGCGGGACGCCTCATCGTGGCGCTGGCGCGCGCCTGGTACGAGCGGGACGATGCCAGCGTGCTGCCCCGTTCCATCGCCACCTTCGAGGCGTTCGAGAACGCCATCGCCCTGGACATCGCCATGGGGGGTTCCACCAATACCGTGCTGCACCTGCTGGCGGCGGCGCGGGAGGCGGGCGTTGACTTCACCATGAAGGACATCGATCGCATGTCGCGCAAGGTGCCCAACCTGTGCAAGGTGGCTCCCGCGACCCCCGACTACCACATGGAGGACGTGCACCGGGCCGGCGGTGTGATGCGCATCCTGGGCGAGCTGGACCGCGCGGGACTCATCCACCGGGACGTGCCCACGGTGCACAGCGCCAGCCTGGGTGATGCCCTGGAACACTGGGACATCCGCCGCACCGGTGACGAAAAGGTGCTGGAGTTCTACCGGGCCGCGCCCGGCAACGTGCCCACCACCGTGGCCTTTTCTCAGAGCAGGCGCTACGACAGCCTGGATACCGACGTGGCCAACGGCTGCGTGCGCGACGTCGCCCATGCCTATTCCAGGGACGGCGGGCTGGCCGTGCTCTACGGCAACCTGGCGGAGGACGGCTGCATCGTGAAAACCGCGGGGGTGGACCAGAGCATCCTCACCTTCTCGGGGCCGGCACGGATTTTCGAAAGCCAGGAGGATGCGGTCGAGGCCATCCTGGGAGACCGCATCAAGCCGGGCGACGTGGTGATCATCCGCTATGAGGGGCCGCGCGGCGGGCCGGGCATGCAGGAGATGCTCTATCCCACCTCCTATCTGAAATCGAAGGGGCTGGGCAAGCTGTGTGCCCTGGTCACGGACGGCCGCTTTTCCGGCGGCACCTCCGGGCTGTCCATCGGCCATGTCTCGCCGGAAGCCGCGGAAGGCGGCACCATCGGGCTGGTGGAAGAGGGCGACATCATCGAGATCGACATTCCCCAGCGGCGCATCCACCTCAAGGTGAGTGAAGAGGAACTGGCGCGCCGCCGCGCCGCCATGGAAGCGCGGGGCGCCAGGGCCTGGCAGCCGGCGGCCCGCCAGCGCATCGTCTCGGCGGCCCTCGAGGCCTATGCCGCACTCACCACCTCCGCCGCCAAGGGCGCGGTGCGTGACGTCAGCCAGCTGAAGCGGAGGTGACGCCCATGCGCGCGGTGCTGATCGCCATGCTGCTCGCCCTGTGGGGCACCCCCTGGGCGGCGCAACAGGTGGAAATGGTCAACCCGGAGACGGGACTCAAGAGCTGGAAAAAGGTGGACCGGGGCTTCAGCCTGGAGCTCATCCAGCTTCTGCCCGAATTCGTAGAGGCCACCTATGCCTCGCGGGACCTGCCGCCCGCGATCTACGCCAGCATGAAGGGCTACTGCATCTTCGGTACCGTGGCGCGCAACGAATCCGTCGCGCCCCTGTCCTACCGTGTGGCGGAATGGCGCTACGTGACCCGCGACGGCCGGAAACACCGGTTGCGCACCAAGTCGGAGTGGATCGCGGTATGGAAGAAGCTGGGGGCGGACTTCAGCTATTCCATCCTGCCGGACGACATCGAGTTCGACGTGGGCGACTGGGCCCAGGGTTTCACCACGCCGAAGATTCCGCCCGGCACCCGTTTCGACCTGATCTACACCTGGAGGCAACATGGCAAGACCTACAAGGCCAAGCTGGAAAATCTGGAATGTCCGCAGGGCTCTGGCCTGCGCTAGCATGGCGCTCGCCGCCCTGCTCACTTCCACCGTAGAGGCCCAGACCCAGCTGCCGGAACTCACCGCCCGGCTCACGCCCGTCAAGCCGCGTCCGGCGGCGCCGGATTTTGCCTTCAAGGATCTGGACGGCAAGCTGGTGCGCCTGTCGGACTATCGGGGCCAGGTGGTGCTGGTCAACTTCTGGGCCACCTGGTGCCCGCCGTGCCGGCGGGAGATGCCCTCCCTGGAACGCCTGCACCAGACCCTGAAGGACGCGCCCTTCGCCATACTCGCCGTGGACCAGATGGAAAACTTCGATCTGGTGTTCACCTTCACCGGCCAGCTCGATCCCGCGCCCACCTTTCCCATCCTCCTCGACCACGAGGGCAAGAGCGGTCCCGCCTGGGGCGTGAAAGGGCTGCCCTCCAGCTTCGTGGTGGACAAGCAGGGGCGCATCGCCTACCGGGCCATGGGGGGCCGGGAGTTCGACCATCCGGACATCGTGAAGACCCTGCGCGCCCTGATATCCGAATGAGCGCACCGCCCGCCGCGGTGGGTGCCTCCACCCTGGAAAGCTACGACCTCATCCCCTACGAGAGCATCCCCATCCCCGCCACCCACCCGGATGCGCTGGCGGCGGTGGGCCGCCTCGCGGGACTCGCTGCGCCGCCGGTGGAAGGCTGCCGGGTGCTGGAGCTGGGCGCAGCCAGCGGCGGCAATCTCATCCCCATGGCCTTCTACCGCCCTGGCAACGAATACGTGGGGGTGGACCTGTCGCGGCGTCAGGTGGAAGACGGCAGCGACCTCATCGCGGCCCTGGGGCTTGCCAACGTCAGGCTGCTGCATCGGGACGTGGGCGAAGGGCTTGGCGACCTGGGACGCTTCGATTTCGTCATCGCCCACGGGCTTTATTCCTGGGTGCCCCAGGCCCTGCGCGCCCGGCTGCTGGATCTCATCGCCGGCGTGACGGCCCCGGGCGGCATCGCCTACGTGAGCTACAACACCCTGCCCGGCTGGCGGGCCCGGTCCATGGTGCGGGACATGCTGCTCCATCACGTGGGCGAGGCCCGCCATCCCCGGGCGCGGCTGGCCCTGGCGCAGGAGTTCCTGGACCGCATGGCCCCCGCCTTCGCCGCCCTGGACGCCCCGGATGCCCGGCTCGTGGCCCAGGAACTGGCCTACCTGCGGAGTGCGCCGGCGGGTTATCTCTACCACGAGTACCTGGAAGCCGAGAACGAGCCTGTGCTTTTCACCACCTTCCTGGAACAGGCCCGTGGGGCGGGGCTCTCCTACGTGGGGGATGCCGAATTCGCCGCCGATCTGGGACAGGGGCTCGACGCCCGGGCGCGCGCGGCAGTAGCCGAATACCCCCTGCCGCGCCGCCTGCAGTATTACGACTTCCTCGCCCTCCGCCCCTTCCGGCGCAGCCTGCTCACCCCCACGGGGGCGACGGAACCGGTCCTCGACCCGGGCCGCATCACCGCCCTCTCTCTGTTCGCGGACGTGGGTTCCGAGGAGGAACTGGACCTCACCCGGGACACGCCCCAGACCTTTCGCACCGCCACCCGGACACCCTTCCAGGCCAGCCACCCCCTGACCAAGGCGGCCCTGATGGTGCTCAGCGAGCGTTTCCCGTCTTCGCTGCCCTACGGAGAACTGGCCGCGGCAGCGCGGGCCGTGGTGGCTGCCCATGGGGCGCCCGGCCTCGCGGACGAGCAGACGCGCCTTGCCACGGAACTCGCCGCCCTGGCCGGCTGGCGTTTGGTGGGCCTCGCCCCCCAGGCCCAGGACTGGCCGCTTGAGCCCAGCCCGCGCCCGCGCCTGCATGCCCTGGCACGCTGGCAGATCAGCCATGGTCTCGCCCCCGCCGGCATCCGCCACAGCGCCCTGGAGCTGGACGAGGCCGGGCGCGCCCTGGCCCTGCTGTGCGACGGGCAACACGACCTCCCGGCCCTGGCTGCGGCCATGCGCGACCGCTGGCCCGAATTCGGGCCGGAGGAAACCACCGTGGCCTGCGCCCGCCTGCTGTGGACCTTCGCCCGCAACGGCCTGTTCGAGCCGCCGAAATAGCCGAGCGCGATACTCGGGATTATGCTAGGCTGGAGGCCGCGGCTGCCACGGCCCCCGACCGCCCCATCCGGAACACCCATGCCCAACCGCCTCGCCCGGGAAACCAGCCCCTACCTGCTCCAGCACACCGACAACCCCGTGGACTGGTATCCCTGGGGTGAGGAAGCACTCGCTCTTGCACGTCGGCTGGACCGGCCCATCCTGCTTTCCATCGGCTATTCCGCCTGCCACTGGTGCCATGTCATGGCCCAGGAGTGCTTCACCGACCCCGAGGTGGCGGCGCTCATGAACGCCCATTTCGTGAACATCAAGGTGGACCGGGAAGAGCGGCCGGACCTCGATCACATCTATCAGGCCGCCCACGCCCTGCTCACGGGGCGCAGCGGAGGCTGGCCCCTCACGGTCTTTCTCACCCCGGAGCAGATTCCCTTTTTCGCCGGAACCTATTTCCCCAAGCACCCGCGCCATCGCCTGCCGGGCCTGATGGACCTCCTGCCCCAGGTGGCCCGCTTCTACCACCAGCACCGGGACGAGATCGCCAGCCAGAACCCCGGGTTGTTTGCCGCCTTGGAGGCGGGAAGAGGCGCCGAAGGCGAGCAAGCCCTCACACCGGAGCCGCTGTCGGCCGCCGCCGACGCCCTGGCGGCTGCCTTCGACCCCACCTGGGGCGGTTTCAGCCCCCCGCCCAAATTCCCCCGGCCGGCGGAACTGGAGTTTGCCCTCGCCCGGGGCGGGCGTCTGCGGGAGATGGCCCTGTTCACCCTGGAGAAAATGGAACAGGGTGGACTGTTCGACCAGCTTTTGGGCGGCTTCTTCCGCTACAGCGTGGATGCCCGCTGGGCCATCCCCCATTTCGAAAAGATGCTTTACGACAACGGGCCCCTCCTTGGCCTGTACGCCCAGGGCCATGCCCTCACCGGCAACCCCCGCTGGCGCAGCGTGTGCGAAGCCACGGTGGACTGGCTCGCACGGGAAATGACCCATCCCCAGGGGGCGTTCTACGCTGCGCTGGCTGCCGATTCCGAGCACGAGGAAGGGCGCTTCTACGTCTGGACCCCGGAAGAGGCGAAGCGGGTGCTCACACCACAAGAGCACGCCGTCGCCGCGGCCCATTATGGCTTGGAGGACGCACCGAATTTCGAAGGCCGGGCCTGGCATTTGCTCATCGCCCGCCCCCTGCCCCGGGTGGCGCAGGCGCTGGGGCTGGACGAGCCCCATGCCGGCCAGCTGCTCGCCGGCGCCCGGGCCAAGCTGTTCGCGACGAGAAACCGGCGCGTGCCCCCCGGGCGGGATGACAAGATCCTCACCGCCTGGAACGGCCTCATGATCGGCGGGCTGGCACGCGCCGCCCGTCTGCTGGACCGTCCCGACTGGCTCCACCGGGCGTGGCGGGCCGTCGATTTCCTGCGCGACCACATGCTGCCGGCGGGGCGGCTGTGCGCCGTGTGGAAGGACGGGGCCCGGCTCAATGCCTACCTGGATGATCACGCCTTCCTCCTCTGGGGCCTTCTGGAATGCCTGCAGACGGGCTGGCGCCCGGAGGATCTGGCCTTTGCCCGGACGCTCGCAGAGGCCCTGCTCGACCGCTTCCAGGACGCCAACGGCGGGTTTTTCTTCACCAGCCACGACCACGAACCCCTCATCCACCGGCCCAAACCCGGCTATGACCAGGCCACCCCCTCGGGCAATGGGGTGGCGGTGCGCGCCCTGCAGCTGCTGGGCCACCTCCTGGGCGAGGCTCGTTACCTGGAGGCGGCGCGGCGCGCCCTCGAGGCCTTCGCAGCGCAGATCGCCCATCAGCCCGAGGGCTTCCCCACGCTCCTGATGGCCCTGGAGGACGAGCTGGATCCGCCACCCCTGGTACTGCTTCGGGGCCCGGTGAGGGAAGTGGCCGGCTGGGGGCGCCGTTTGGCGCGGGAGGCGCCGTGTGCCCGGGTGCTCCCCCTGCCCAACGGACTGGCGTCGCTGCCGCCACCGTTGAACCGACCCGAGAGCCCCGCTGTCAACGCCTGGGTGTGTCGGGGCGTTGAATGCCTGCCAGCCCCGCTTGACTTCGAGCAAGTCCTGCGGCTATGCAAAGTCTCAGTGCTTGGCTAACATTGGGCTTGGCCAACATTGGCAAACCCGGTTTTCCCAGTCCTACAAGGAGACATCAATGAAATACAGCCTCATCGCCCTCGCCACCGCCGGTGTCCTCGCCGGCGCGCCCGCCCTGGCCGCCGACGGGCAGGCCCTGGCGCAGAAATACGCCTGTATGAGCTGCCACCAGGTGGACAAGAAAGTGGTGGGTCCGGCCTACAAGGACGTGGCCGCGAAGTACAAGGGTGACAAGACCGCCGAGGCCCATCTCATCGACAAGGTGAAGAAGGGTGGCTCCGGCGTGTGGGGCTCGGTGCCCATGCCGCCCAACCCCCAGGTGCCCGATGGCGACGTCAAGGCCATCGTGCAATGGGTGCTCTCCCTCAAATAACACGGGACGACGCAGCGAAAAAGCCGGCCTTGCGCCGGCTTTTTCGTTTCAGCTCCGGGCCACGGGCAACAGATCCAGCGAATTGAGGAAGACCAGGATGATGCCCGCCGGCGCGATCCAGCGGGCGGTGAACAGCCAGAGACGATAGCCGCGCGCCTTGAGGGCGAGTTCCTCCTGGGCGTGGGCAGCGTGCATCACCCACACCGCAAACACTGCCATCAGCAGCCCCCCCAGGGGCAGCATGATCTTCGCGGTGAGATCGTCCAGGGCATTGTAGAAATTGAACCCAAGAATCTTGTAATCCTTGCCCACGTTGAAGGCGAGGGCCGCACCCACCCCCAGCAGCCACACCAGCATTCCCACCCCGAGGGCGGCCTGCTTGCGCGTGAGCCGCGTGGTTTCCGTCAGCCACGCCACGGCCGGCTCCACCAGGGAAATGGATGAGGTCCACGCTGCGAACAGGAGGAGGATGAAGAACACCACGGCGAAGAGCTGGCCCCCGGGCATCTGCCCGAAGGCCACGGGGAGGGTCTGGAACACCAGCCCGGGACCGGAAGCCGGCTGTCCACCGTGGGCGAACACCAGGGCAAACACGGTAATGCCGGCCAAGACGGCGATACCGGTATCCGCGGCCACAACGTAGCCCGCGGCACGCGCAATGGACACATGGCGCTGGAGGTAGGAGCCATAGACCATGATCGCGCCCATGCCGATGGAGAGCGAAAAGAAGGCCTGGCCCATGGCGTCGAGCACCGTCCGGGGTGTGATCCTGGAGAAGTCCGGGGTGAACAGGAACGCCAGGGCACGGCCCACGTCGCCTACGGCCAGGCTGTAGCCCAGGAGAATGAGCAGGGCAAACACAAGGCCCGGCATCATCACCTTGTTGGCCCGCTCCAGCCCCGAGGTGACTCCATGGGCCACCACCACCATGGTGAGTGCCATGAACACGGTATGCCACAGCACGAGCTCACCGGGCCGCGACAGGAAGGTCTCGAACAAGGCGGCGGCCCCTTGGGCATTGAGGCCGGCAAAACCGGTGTAGGCCGCACGCACACCGTAGGCCACCACCCAGCCCGCCACCACGCTGTAATAGCCGAGGATGAGCACACCCGCCACCACTCCCATGAGGCCGAGATAGCGCCAAAGGGGGCTCGCGCCCGCTTCCCGGGCGAGCGCCGCCATGCCGTCCACGGGATTTTTCTGCGCCCGGCGTCCCAGCATGATCTCCGTCATGAGCAGGGGCAGGCCGATGAGCAGAACGCAGGCGAGATACACCAACACGAAGGCCGAACCACCGTTGGTGCCCGCCAGATAGGGGAATTTCCAGACATTGCCCAAGCCCACCGCGGAACCTGCGGTGGCCATGATGAAGGCCCAGCGGTTGCTCCAGTGACTGCGCATCATCTGCCTCCGAAATAACGCTCGCTCTCCGCCTTGACCACCCGCGCCAGCAGCAACAGGGCAATCAGATTGGGAATCGCCATGAGGCCGTTCATGAGGTCGGAGAAATTCCACACGAAGTCCAGCTCGCGCATGGCGCCCACCATCACCACCACCACGAACACCACACGATAGGGACGTACCACCCGGGGTCCCGCGAGATACTCCACCGCGCGCTCACCGTAATAGCTCCAGCCGAGCAGGGTGGAATAGGCGAACAGGGCGGTGGCCAGGGCCACCACCAGCGTGCCCCCCTGACCCAGGCTCTGGGCAAAGCTCAGACTGGTGAGGACATCGGCCTTGGCACCTTCCAGCCAGGGCGTGGCGGTGAGAATCACCAGCGCGGTCATGGTGCATACCACCAGGGTGTCGATGAAAGTCTGGGTCATGGACACCAGGGCCTGCTTCACTGGATCCCCCGTGCGCGCCGCGGCGGCGGCGATGGGAGCCGAGCCCAGGCCGGATTCATTGGAGAACACCCCGCGCGCCACACCGTACCGGATGGCGGCCGCGACGGTGGCGCCCGCGAAGCCACCGGTCGCGGCGACGGGCTGAAAGGCGTGCTGAAAGATGAGCGCCAGGGCATGGGGAATCTCGGCGGCATTCATCACCAGCACCACCAGAGAGGCCAGCACATAGCCCAAAATCATGAAGGGCACCATCACCGAGGTGGCCCGGGCGATGGAGCGGATGCCCCCCAGAATGACCAGCGCCGTGAGCAGCATGAGAGTGAGTCCGGTCACCCAGCGCTCGATATGGAAGACGTTTTCGAAGATGCCCGCCACGGCATTGGCCTGGGTCATGTTGCCGATGCCGAAGGTGGCCAGCGCGGTGAACAGGGCAAAGAGCCAGCCCAGGGCGGGCAGATTGGCCCCCTTCGCCAGGTAATACATGGGACCGCCGCGCATGCCGTGCTCGCCCTTTTCCCGGTATTTCACTGCGAGCACCGCCTCGGCGTATTTGGTGGCCATGCCCACCAGGCCGGTCACCCACATCCAGAACACGGCGCCGGGCCCGCCCAGGGTGATGGCCGTGGCCACACCCACGATGTTGCCGATGCCCACGGTGGCGGCCAGTGCCGTCATCAGCGCCGCGAAATGGCTGATGTCTCCCAACTGGCCATGCTCCTTGTCCAGCACCAGACGAAAGGCGTGACCCAGGGCGCGGAATTGCAGTCCCTTGAGGATGACGGTGAGGTAGAGGCCGGTTCCCACCAGCAGGATCAGCATGGGCGGTCCCCACACCCAGCTGGACAGGGTAGCGACCAGCGACTCGACGAATTTCATGCGCTCCTCCCTTGCGTGCGACGTTCTTGTGGCGCGAGTATAGCCGGAAAGCAGGCGGGCCTTGGCGCGCGGGCTTTGCACGGACCGTGACCCCGACTACCATGAGGGCAAAAGGCGCATGCCGCCCGGCCATTTCGCCCGGAGGGAAACTACCATGCCCATGAACCGCCGCCGCTTCCTGGCCGCGGGTTGCACCCTGCCCCTGCTCGCCGCCTGTGGGCCGCCGCGACCTCTGGTGCGCGTGGCAAGCATCGTCTGGGTGGGCTATGAGCCCCTGTTCCTCGCCCGCGAGCTGGGCCTCCTCGACGAGCAAGCCGTGCGCCTCGTGGAGATGCCCTCCAACACCATGAGCCTGATGGCCCTGGCCAGCGGTGAAGTGGAAGCCGCCGCCCTCACCCTGGACGAGTGCCTGCTGGCGCGGGAAGGTGGCCTTGACGTGCGGGCGGTGCTGGTGTTCGACGATTCCGCCGGCGCCGACGTGGTCATGGCCCGCCCCGACATCCGCCGCCCTGCCCAACTCGCAGGCAGGCGCATCGGTCTGGAGGAAACCGCCGCCGGTGCGCTCATGCTCAGCAAGACCCTGGAGATCGCCGGCCTCGATCCGGAGCAGGTGATCAAGGTTCCCCTCACCGCCGATCGCCAGCTCGCTGCCTGGCAGGACGACACCGTGGACGCCCTGGTGAGCTACGAGCCCCACGCCACGCGCCTCGAGGCGCTGGGGGCGCACCGACTGCTGGACAGCCGGGCCTTCCCCGGCCTGATCGTGGATGTGCTGGTGGCGCGCACGGCCGCCCTGGAACCGGCCCCCGATAGCTTCCGCAGCCTGATCGCCGCGTATTTCTCCGCGCTCGACCACCTGCGACGCGAGCCCCGGGATGCCGCCGCGCGCATGGCACCGCGCATGGGCATTGCCCCGGACGCGGTGCTCGCCGCCCTGCGCGGGGTGCGCCTGATGGATGCCGCCGCCAACCGGGCCTGGCTCGCCGGCGAGCCGCCGCGACTGCTGGCCGCTGCGGAGCGGGTGGCCGCCATCATGCGTGCCAGTCGCCTGCTGCACGGGCCGGTGGACCTAACCGGCCTGGCCGATCCCCGTTTCCTGCCGGAGGCCGTGTGAAGAGCGCGCCGCTGCGCGTGATCCTGCCCCTGGGACTGGCGCTGCTGTTGCTGGTGATCGGGGGCGTGTCCTTTTTCGGTGCCCTGCAGCGGGAACAGGCGCGCATCCTCGAGCAGGGCCGGGCCGACTGCCTGAGTATCGGCGCCCATCTGGCACGCATGGCGGAGCAGGGCTTGGATCACGCAAGGGGGCTGGTGGAGGCGGATCTCGCCCACACCGCCACCGACCCGCGCACGCGGGCCGTACTCATCCTGGATGACGACGGGCGCGTGGTGAGTGCCCACCGTTACGCCTGGCGCGGCCAGCTGGTCACCCAGGTGCTGCCGGCTTTTCCCTGGCAGGAGGCCCGCGAGTTCGCACGCCAGCGTATGCCGACCCTCAGGCTTCATCCGGACGGCAACCGGCTGGAGGTGTTCCATCCCTTCGAGCTGCCCGCCGCAGCCACGGAGGTGCGCAGTTCCCGCCGTGGGCTGGTCTACGTGCAGTTCGATCTGACCGGCGTGCGCGCCCAGGCGCGCCTGCTCGCCTTCCGGGACCGGGCCCCCGACCTGGTGGGGCTGGTACTTTTGCTGGCGCTTCTGGGCGGATTCCTGATGCGCCAGGTGAGCCGGCCCCTGGCGCAGCTGTCCGCCGCGGCCCGGGAGTTCGGCGCCGGCGACCGTTCGGTGCGTGTACCGGAAGAGGGTGCCGAGGAAATTGCCCAGCTTGCCCTCGAGTTCAACCGCATGGCCGACGCGGTGGCCCAGGCCCAGGCCCGGCTGGCGGAGAGCGAGCAGCGCCTGGCCATCACCCTGCAGTCCATCGGCGATGCCCTCATCGCCACCGACGCGCAGCAGCGCATCACCCTCATGAATCCGGTGGCGGAGGCCCTCACCGGCTGGCGCCAGGACGAGGCGCGCGGCCGCCTGCTGGCCCAAGTGTTCGTGATCGAGAACGCCCTCACCGGCCTCGCCCAGGAAAGCCCCGTGGACCGGGTGCTGGCGGAGGGCACCGTGGTGGGACTGGCCAATCACACCGTGCTGGTCGCCCGCGACGGCAGCCGCCGCCACATCGCCGATTCCGCCGCCCCCATTCGCGGCCCGGACGGCCGGGTGGAGGGCGTGGTCCTGGTCTTCCGCGACGTGACCCAGGAATACCGCCTGCGCCGGCAGCTCGCCGACAGCGAGAAACATTTCCGCACCCTGGCCGACGCGGGCCAGGCTCTCATCTGGACCTCGGGACCGGACAAGCTGTGCGACTATTTCAACCGGGTGTGGCTGGAATTCACCGGGCGCACCCTGGAGCAGGAACTGGGCGCCGGCTGGACCGAGGGCGTGCATCCTGAGGATCTGCCACGGGTGCTGGAGACCTACGAGCGGGCCTTCGACGCACGCGAGCCCTTCCGCATGGAATACCGCCTGCGCCACCACTCCGGCGAATACCGCTGGATCGTGGACCAGGGCAGCCCGCGCTACGACAGTGAAGGACACTTCCTGGGCTATGTGGGCCATTGCCTGGACATCACGGAAACCAAGCGGGCGGAGGCCGAGATCGAGCGCCTCGCCTACCACGATGCCCTCACGGACCTGCCCAACCGGGCCCTGCTTCGGGACCGCCTCACCCAGGCGCTGGCGAGCGCGCGCCGCACCCACCGCACCGGCGCCCTGCTGTTCGTGGATCTGGACCAGTTCAAGCGCATCAACGACGTCTATGGGCACGAACTGGGCGATGCCCTGCTGCGGGAGGTGGCCCAGCGCCTGGTGCTGCATGTGCGTCAGGGAGACACCGTGGCGCGCCTGGGTGGCGACGAGTTCGTCATCCTGCTGCCGGATCTCGCGGCCAACCTGACGGATGCCGCGGCACTGGCCCTGTCGGTGGCGGAGAAGGTCCGCGTGGCGCTGGAACAGCCGGTGAACATCGGGGAAAGCAGCTATGTCTCCAATGCCAGCATCGGCATCACCCTGTTCCCCAAGAACCACGAAAGCATCGACGACCTGATGCGGGAGGCGGACATTGCCATGTACCGCGCCAAGGAAGGCGGGCGCAACGCGATCGCCTATTTCGAGACTACCATGCAGGAGGCCGTGAGCCGCCGTTACGCCCTGGAACAGGCGCTGCGGGAAGCAATCCCACAGCAGGCCTTTGAGCTTTTCCTGCAGTCCCAGGTCGATGGACAGGGCAGGCCGGTGGGCGCCGAAGCCCTTTTGCGCTGGCGCCATCCGCGGGATGGGCTGATTCCGCCGGCAAGCTTCATCCCGGTGGCGGAGGAGTCTGGGCTCATCGTGCCCATCGGGGAATGGGTGCTCCGGGAAGCCTGCCGGCTCATCGCCCGCCTCACCGCCGCCGGGCACAGCCTGCGCATCGCGGTGAACATGAGTCCGCGCCAGTTCCACCATCCCGAGCTGGTGGGGCGGGTGCAGGCGATCCTCGCCGAGACGGGCGCGGATCCCGGCTATCTGGTGCTGGAGATCACGGAAAACCTGCTGGTGGAGCACGCCTCGGAGGCCGTGGCACGCATGACGGCGCTGGCCGCCCTGGGCGTGCGCTTTTCCATCGACGACTTCGGCACAGGCTATTCCTCCCTTGCCTACCTGAAACGCCTGCCGGTGTCCGAGCTCAAGATCGACAAGAGCTTCGTCACGGACGTGCCCCACGACCTCAACGACGTGGCCCTGGTGGAGACCATCCTGGCCATGGCCACCCATCTCGGCTTCGAGGTGGTGGCGGAAGGGGTGGAAACGGCCGCCCAGTTCGAGTTCCTGCGGCGGCTGGGCTGCGAGCGCTTCCAGGGCTACCACTTCCACCGGCCGGGGCCGGCGGGCGACTGGCTGGCACACCTATCGGCGTGAGGCCTGGGCCGCCTTGCGCCCCCACAGCACCACGTACTGCACGCCGCTGGCCAGGGTAAAGGCAAACACCAGCCAGAACAGGGCGTCGCGCCAGACCGCAAGCTCCAGGTAGCGGGCGCCCTCCGCCAGCACCAGGGCGAACAGGGCGAAGGCCACCAGGGTGTGCAGCTTGCCCAGCCAGGTGGGCTGGATGTGCACCTCGCCAAAGGCGCGCTGATAGGCAAAAGCGCCCCCCACGATCACCGTGTCGCGCACCACCAGGGCCAGGGTGAGCCAGAGGGGCACGACACCGAGCCAGGTGAGGAGCACCACACACACCAGGGTGACCAGCTTGTCCGCCAGGGGATCCATGACCGCGCCATAGGCCGTGAGGAGATGGAAGCGGCGGGCAATCCAGCCATCCAGTGCATCCGTGACGGCTGCCGCCACGAACACCCAGAAGGCCAGCTCGAACTGGCGGCCGACCAGCGCCCAGGCCAGCAGGGGCGCGGCGATGACGCGCAGGGTGGTGAGGAGGTTGGGCAGATTGAAGACCCCCATGCCCGCTCAAGTATAGGCGCAAGCCGGGTCAGACCCAGTCGCGCGCCACGAGAAAATCGGTGTACAGCCGCGCTTCCGGGGTGCCCGGCTCGGGCTTCCAGTCGTAGCGCCACTTCACCACCGGCGGCAGGGACATGAGGATGGATTCGGTGCGCCCGCCGCTTTGCAGTCCGAACAGGGTGCCCCGGTCGTAAACCAGATTGAATTCCACATAGCGGCCGCGCCGGTAGGCCTGGAAATCCCGCTCGCGCTCGCCATAGGGCGTGTCCATGCGCCGCTCCAGGATGGGCAGGTAAGCCGGCAGGAAATGGTCACCCACGCTTTCCGTGAGATTGAAGGCGTGCTCGAAGCCCCGTTCGCTGAAATCGTCGAAGAAGATGCCGCCCACCCCGCGCGGCTCGCCCCGGTGCCGCAGGTAGAAGTACTCGTCGCACCATTTCTTGAAGCGGGGATAGTAGTGCTCGCCGAAAGGCGCGAGGCTTGCGCGGCAGGTGGCGTGGAAATGCACGGCGTCCTCCTCGAAGCCGTAATAGGGCGTGAGATCCATGCCGCCGCCGAACCACCACACCGGCTCAGCGCCTTCCTTTTCCGCCACGAAGAAACGCACGTTCATGTGCACCGTGGGGGCATAGGGATTGCGTGGATGCAGCACCAGGGAGACCCCCATGGCCTCGAAGCGCCGGCCCGCGAGCTGGGGGCGGCTGGCGCTGGCCGAGGGGGGCAGGGCCTCGCCGCGCACGTGGGAAAAGTTCACGCCGCCCCGCTCCAGCACGTTGCCCTCCTCGAGCACGCAGCTCAGGCCGCCGCCCCCCTCCGGGCGCGTCCAGGCATCGCGCCGGAAGGGCCTGCCGTCCACCTGCTCCAGGCGTTCCACGATGAGTTGCTGCAGTTCGGTGAGGAATTGCCGGACGCGCAGAATATCCATGGTCTTCTCCCGCGTGTGGCTTCAGCGCCGCAGGGCGCGGTAGCCGATGTCGTGACGCATCTGCATGCCGTCGAAGTGGATCTGGCTGGCGATCTCGTAGGCGCGGCGCTGGGCCATCCGCACCGTGTCGCCCAGGGCGGTGACGCACAGCACCCGTCCGCCACTGGTGACCACCTGGCCGTCCCTGAGGGCCGTCCCCGCGTGGAACACCATGTAGTCCTCGCCTGCCGGCGGCAGCCCGGTGATGACATCGCCCTTGCGCGGCGCGTCGGGATAGCCGGCGGCGGCGAGCACCACGCCCAGGGCGGTGCGCCGGTCCCATTCCGCCTCCACGCGGTCCAGGCTGCCGCTGGTGGCATGTTCCAGCAGGGTGAGCAAGTCGCTCTTGAGGCGCATCATGATGGGCTGGGTCTCGGGGTCGCCCATGCGGCAGTTGTATTCCAGGACCTTGGCATTGCCCTGGCCATCGATCATGAGGCCGGCGTAGAGGAAGCCCGTGTAGGGAACCCCATCGGCGCGCATGCCCGCCACGGTGGGCAGGATGATCTCGCGCAGGATGCGGGCATGCCGCTCCGGGGTGACCACGGGTGCGGGGGAATAGGCGCCCATGCCGCCGGTATTGGGCCCCCGGTCGCCGTCCAGAAGCCGCTTGTGGTCCTGGCTGGTGGCCAGCGGCAACACGTGCTCGCCATCCACCATGACGATGAAGCTCGCCTCCTCGCCGGCGAGGAACTCCTCGATCACCACCCGCGCGCCCGCCTCGCCCAGGCGGTTGTCGGCGAGCATCATGTCCACTGCGGCATGGGCCTCCTGGGTCGTCATGGCCACCACCACGCCCTTGCCTGCGGCAAGGCCGTCGGCCTTGACCACGATGGGCGCGCCCTGGGCCTCGATGTAGTCATGGGCCGCGGCGGCGTCCGTGAAGGTGGCGTAGGCCGCCGTGGGAATGCCGTGACGCTTCATGAAGGCCTTGGCGTAGTCCTTGGAGGCTTCCAGTTGCGCCGCCTGCCGGGTGGGGCCGAAGATGCGCAGACCCGCCTCACGGAAAGCATCCACGATGCCCGCCGCCAGCGGAGCCTCCGGCCCCACCACGGTGAGGTGGATGCCCTCCCGGCGGGCGAACTCGACGAGCGCCGGGATCTCCGTCAGGGGCACGTTTTCCAGGTTCGGATCGAGCGCCGTGCCGGCATTGCCGGGTGCCACGAATACCTTCTGCATGCGCGGCGAGCGCGAAAGGCGCCACGCGAGGGCGTGTTCCCGCCCGCCGGAGCCGATGACCAGTGTCTTCATGCTTGCCTCATTGCCTGTCCAATTCGATGCGGCCCCAGAAAAACAGGATATTGCCGGCGCCGCGGCTGCCCGGCACGTAGGCCATTTCCAAGGATGCAGCGCGCCAGCCCAGGGAGGCCATGGGCAGCACGCCCGGGAAGGGGGTGTAATGCCCGATGTCGGCGCGGGTCATGACGAAGACAGTGAAGCCCCCGCCCACGCGCCAGTCCGGCGCCGGCTGCCACAGCAATAGAGGCCCCGCCAGATGCCGTCCTGGTAAAGGCTGCGGCCATAGCCCAGACCCAGGGGATTTTCCTGATAGCTGTCGATCTTGGCGCGCTCGTAGGCGAAGCGCAGGTGGTGGGTGTGCAGCGGCAGATAGAAATCACTGTCACCCGCCTGCCAGATTCGCGCCACGGTGTCCCGTCCGCGCGCCCAGAGACCGTTTCCGTCCGCCCCGTGGGCGCAGGCCACGGCGCCCCCGAGCAGCAGACCGACGGCGATGGCGCGCGCCATGGGTCCTTTCAGTGGCGGAAATGGCGCATGCCCGTGAACACCATCGCCATGCCATGTTCGTCCGCCGCGGCGATCACGTCCTCGTCGCGCAACGAGCCGCCGGGCTGGATCACGGCGGTGATGCCGGCCTGCGCCGCCTGATCGATGCCATCACGGAAGGGGAAGAAGGCGTCGGAGGCCATCACCGCCCCGGCGACGGCAAGCCCCGCTTGCTCCGCCTTGATGGCGGCGATGCGCGCCGAGTTGACGCGGCTCATCTGTCCCGCGCCCACGCCGATGGTCATGTGGTCCCGGGCATAGACGATGGCATTGGACTTGACGAACTTGGCCACGCGCCAGGCAAACAGCAGGTCGGCCATTTCCCGTTCGGTGGGGGCGCGCCGGGTCACCACCTTGAGCTCGCCGTGCAGGGCCAAATCGGCGTCCTGCACCAGCACGCCGCCGGTCACCTTGCGGAAGTCCAGGCGCGGCTCGGGTTCCGCCGGCCATTCGCCGCATTCCAGCACCCGCACGTTCTTCTTGGCGCCGGCAGCTTCCAGGGCGGCGGCGGAAATCCTGGGGGCGATGATCACTTCCACGAACTGGCGCTCCACGATCACCCGCATGGTTTCGCCATCGAGCTCGCCATTGAAGGCAATGATGCCGCCGAAGGCGGACTCCGGGTCGGTCCGGTAGGCCCGCTCATAGGCTTCCAGCAGGGTGCCCCCCAGCGCCACGCCACAGGGGTTGGCGTGCTTGACGATGACACAGGCGGGCCCGTCGCGGAACTGCTTCACGCATTCCAGCGCCGCGTCGGCATCGGCGATGTTGTTGAACGAAAGCTCCTTGCCCTGGAGCTGGCGCGCCGTGGCGACGGAAGCCGCCTTCTCGCCGGGATAGGCATAGAAGGCCGCCTTCTGGTGGGGATTTTCGCCGTAGCGCAGGGATTGCAGCCGCACGAGATTGATGTTGAAGCGTTCCGGGAAGCCCTCGCGCCGCCCCTGGGAATCGATGGCGGTGAGATAGTTGGCGATGGTGGAATCATATTCCGCGGTGTGGGCGAAGGCCTTGCGCGCCAGGTTGAAGCGGGTCTCGCCGGCGAGGATGCCACCCGTCATCTCGAGCTCCGACAGAAGCGCCCGGTAGTCGCGCGGATCCACCACCACCGCCACGTGCTGGTAGTTCTTGGCTGCGGCGCGCACCATGGCCGGGCCGCCGATGTCGATGTTCTCGATGGCATCCGCCAGCGTGCAGTGGGGGCGCGCGATGGTGGCGGCGAAGGGATACAGGTTCACCACCACCATGTCGATGGGCGGAATACCGGCTTCCTGCATGGCCTTGACGTGCTCGGGAACGTCGCGCCGGCCAAGGATCCCGCCATGGATCTTGGGGTGCAGGGTCTTCACCCGCCCGTCCAGCATTTCCGGAAAACCGGTGTAATCGGCCACCTCGATCACGCGCACGCCCTGCTCGGCAAGCAGCCGGGCGGTGCCGCCGGTGGACAGGATCTCCACGCCGAGCTTGGCCAGCCCCCTGGCGAAGTCGACGATGCCGGCCTTGTCGGAGACACTGATGAGGGCGCGCTGGATTCGACTCATAGACGTGACACCAAAAAGCTATTTGATCTTGTAGGCCTGCATCTTCTTGCGCAGGGTGTTGCGGTTGATGCCGAGCCATTCCGCGGCGCGCGTCTGGTTGCCCTGGGCATATTGGAGCACGGTCTCGATGAGCGGCTTTTCCACGCAGCTGATCACCATGTCGTAGATGCCGCCGGGCTCCTCCCCATCCAGATGCTTGAAGTAATCGTGCACGGCCTTGCGCACGCAGGCGGAAAGCTCGGTTTCCTTGGATGCCATCCCTGTTCCCTTCCGGCCCGATGACCGCCTACGCGGCTTCGAGCTCTGCTTTGGATTCGTCTGCTGCGTACACCAGGCGCGTGCTGCGCGCGGCGAGCTCACCGAAAAAGGCATTGACCGCCGCCACCTGCTCCCGGCTCGATTCCAGCTGGTTCATGCGGTGGCGGAAGGCCGCCGAACCGGCCAGCCCGCGCGTGTACCAGGAAATGTGCTTGCGTGCCATGCGCACCCCGGTGTATTCGCCGTAGAAGTCATACAGCGCCTCCAGATGCGCCAGCAGCACGGCATGGATTTCCGACACCTCCGGTTCCGGCAGCTTCTCGCCGGTGGCGAGATAGTGTTCGATTTCCCGGAAAATCCACGGCCGGCCCTGGGCCGCGCGACCGATCATGATGGCATCCGCCCCGGTGTAGTCGAGCACGTACCTGGCTTTCTCGGGGGAGGTGATGTCGCCATTGGCGATGATGGGAATGCGGGCCTCGGCCTTCACCGCCGCGATGGTGTCGTACTCGGCCTCGCCGGAATAGCCGCAGGCGCGGGTGCGGCCGTGGATGGCCAGCGCCGCCACGCCGGCGGCCTCGGCGATTTTCAGAATGTTGAGGGCGTTTTTGTGTTCCCGGTCCCAGCCGGTGCGGATCTTGAGGGTCACCGGCACCTCGGGCACGGCCTTCACCACCGCTTCCAGGATGCGCGCCACCAGGGCTTCGTTCTGCAGCAGGGCGGAGCCGGCCATGACGTTGCACACCTTCTTCGCCGGACAGCCCATGTTGATGTCGATGATCTGGGCACCATGGTCCACGTTGTAACGGGCGGCCTCGGCCATCATCCGCGGATCGGCCCCGGCGATCTGCACCGAAATCGGCTCCACCTCGCCATCGTGATTGGCCCGGCGCTGGGTCTTGGCGGAGCCGTAGAGCAACGAGTTGGAGGTGACCATCTCCGACACGGCCATGCCCGCCCCCATCTGCTTGCACAGCTGGCGGAACGGCCGGTCCGTGACCCCCGCCATGGGAGCGACGATCAGATTGTTGCGCAGACGATGGGGACCGATTTGCATGGCGGGACGGCCGGGGAAAAGGCGCCCATTTTATACGCAGCGTCCTGCTTTCTCAACGACGACCCGGTGCTCCGCCCGGCGCCTCAGTGGGCCTGCTCCCAGTTGGGACCCACGCCCACTTCCACCTCCAGCGGCACGTCGAGCCGGGCCACGCCGGTCATGAGCCGGGGCAGTTCGGCCTTGACCACCGCCAGTTCGGCCTCCGGCACTTCCAGCACCAGCTCGTCGTGCACCTGCAGGATGAGACGGCTATGCAGCTGCCGGGCCTTGAGCCAACGGTGCACGGCAATCATGGCGAGCTTGATGAGATCGGCGGCGGTTCCCTGCATGGGCGCGTTGATGGCGGCGCGCTCCGCCGCCTGGCGCCTGGCGGGACTGCTGCTGTGGATGTCCGGCAGCCACAGGCGCCGGCCGAACACGGTTTCCACATAGCCCTGTTCCCGCGCGAGCCGGCGCGTGCGGTCCATGTAGGCGGCCACACCGGGATAGCGGGCGAAGTAGCGGTCGATCCACGCCTGGGCGGCACTGCGTTCGATGCCCAGCTGGGCGGCGAGCCCGAAGGCGGACATACCGTAAATCAGCCCGAAATTGATCACCTTGGCGTAGCGCCGCTGCTCCGCCGTGACCGCTTCCGGCGCCATGCCGAACACTTCCGCCGCGGTCGCGCGGTGAATGTCCTGGCCTTCGGCGAAGGCCCTGAGCAGGCCCGGATCCTGGGACAGGTGGGCCATGATGCGCAGCTCGATCTGGGAATAGTCCGCGGAGACGAGCTGGCAGCCGGGCGGGGCGATGAAGGCCTCGCGGATGCGCCGGCCTTCCGCGGTGCGCACCGGAATGTTCTGCAGGTTGGGATCCGAGCTCGCCAGCCGGCCGGTCACCGCCACCGCCTGGTTGTAGCTGGTGTGTACGCGCCCCGTGACGGGGTCCACCATGCGCGGCAGCTTGTCGGTATAGGTGGACTTGAGCTTGGCGAGCGCCCGGTATTCCAGGATCAGCTTGGGCAGGGGATAGTCCAGGGCCAGCTCGGCCAGCACGTCCTCGTCGGTGGAAGGGGCGCCGCCCGGGGTTTTCTTCTTCACCGGCAGCCCCAGGCGGCCGAACAGGATGTCCTGGATCTGGCGCGGTGAGTTGAGATTGAAGGGCTGGCCCGCCAGCGCATGGGCCTGGTTCTCCAGCTCCAAAAGCTTGCGTCCGATCTCCTCGCTCTGTACCGCGAGCCTGGCGCAGTCGAGCAGCACGCCCGTGCGCTCCATGTCCCACAGCACCTCCAGCGTGGGCAGCTCGATCTCCTCATATACCTTCCGCAGCCTGGCGTCCCGGGCCAGGCGGGGGAACAGCACCTCGTGCAGCCGCCAGGTGATGTCGGCATCCTCGGCGGCATAGCGGGTGGCCGCTTCGATGCTCACCTGGTCGAAGCCGATGTGCTTGGCGCCCTTGCCCGCCACCTCGGCGTAGCTGACCGTCTTGTAGCCCAGATGGCGGTGGGCGAGGGAATCCAGGTCGTGGGATTTGTGCGCCTCCAGCACGTAGGACTCGAGCAGGGTGTCGTGGGCGATGCCCTCGAGCCGGATGCCGTGGTTGGCGAACACGTGCTTGTCGTATTTGAGATTCTGACCCAGCTTGGGGCACGCCGGATTCTCCAGCCAGGGTTTGAGGCGGGCGAGGGCACGCTCGGGGTCGAGCTGCGCCGGTGCCCCCGGGTAGCGGTGCGCCAGGGGCAGATAGGCCGCCGCATGGGGACCGGTGGCGAAGGCGATGCCGACGATGCGCGCCTGCATGGGATCGAGGCTGGTGGTTTCCGTGTCCACCGCCGCGAGCTCCGCAGCCATGAGGCGCGCCAGCCACGCCTCCAGCTGGGCTTCCGTGAGCAGGGTTTCGTACACCGCCTGGCCCGCGGGAGGGGTGGGGCCGGGATCACCACCGGCCGGCGCATCGGCCGCGGCGTCCAGCTCCTTAAGCCAGCTTTTGAAGCCGAACCGGGTGAACAGCCGGCGCAGGCTGTCCCGGTCCGGTTCCCGCGGCACCAGTTCGGTCACGTGCACCGGCAACTGCAGATCGCGCCGGATGGTGACCAGCTCGCGCGTGCGCGGCAGCCAGGGCAGCGCCCGCCGCAGGTTTTCCCCCACGACACCGCCGATCTCGCCGGCATGGGCCAGGAGGTTGTCCAGGCTGCCGTACTGGGTGAGCCATTTCACTGCCGTCTTGGGACCCACCTTGTCCACCCCCGGCACGTTGTCCACACTGTCGCCGACGAGGGTGAGATAGTCCACGATGCGTTCCGGCGACACGCCGAATTTTTGCACCACACCCGCTTCGTCCAGGGTCTCGTTGGTCATGGTGTTGACCAGGGTGACGTGGGCATTGACCAGCTGGGCCATGTCCTTGTCGCCGGTGGAAATCACGGTGCGCATGCCGTTGCGTTCCGCTTCCCGGGCCAGGGTGCCGATCACGTCATCGGCCTCGACACCGTCGATCACCAATAGCGGCCAGCCCATGGCGGCGATGGCTTCCTTGAGGGGCTCCACCTGCGCGGCGAGATCGTCCGGCATGGGCGGACGATGGGCCTTGTACTCGGGATAGAGCTCGTCCCGGAAGGTCTTTCCTTTTGCGTCGAATACGCAGGCGATATAATCGGCCGGCACTTCCCTGCGCAGCCGGCGCAGCATGTTGAGCACGCCGTAGATGGCGCCGGTGGGCTCGTTTTCGGCGTTGCGCAGATCGGGCAGGGCGTGGAAGGCGCGGTAGAGATAGGACGAGCCGTCCACCAGCAGCAGGGTTTTCATTCTCGCGGGGTCGAATATCGATGAAAGAAAAACTTCCGAAGATCCTGGATCCCGACATTCAGGCGCGCGCCTTCTCGCCGCGGGAATCCTGGCGGGTGTTCGAGATTATGGCAGAGTTCGTGGAAGCCACCGAACGTCTCGCCGCCATCCGCCCCGCGGTGTCCATCTTCGGCAGCGGGCGCACCCCGCCGGATCATCCCTACTATCTCCTCACGGAACAGATCGCGCGCCAGCTTTCCGACGCCGGCTTCGCGGTCATCTCCGGCGGCGGGCCCGGCATCATGGAGGCGGCCAACAAGGGCGCCTATTTCGGCCGCTCGCCCAGCGTCGGCCTCAACATCCAGTTGCCCCACGAGCAGCACTCCAATCCCTTCCAGGACATTTCCCAGACCTTCCGCCATTTCTTCGCGCGCAAGGTGATGTTCGTGCGCTTCGCCTCGGCCTATGTGGTGATGCCTGGCGGCTTCGGCACGCTGGACGAACTGTTCGAGGCGCTCACCCTGGTGCAGACCGGCAAAACCCGCAAGATGCCCATCATCCTGGTGCATTCCCCCTTCTGGGCGCCGGTGGTGGACTGGTTCCGCAAGACCCTGGTCACGGAAGGCATGATCGATGCCGCAGACGTGGACCTGATCCAGCTCATCGACGAGCCAAAGGCGGTGGTGGAGGCGATCTTCAAGCATTACGAGCTGCGCGGCTTCGAACCCACGGCCGCCGAGCGGGAGATCCAGCTGCACCTGTGATGGGCGCCGGGAAGGCCGGCAGCGCCCACGGTATAATGCCCGCTCATGCTCCCCCTGCGAGGACATTCCATGCGCCGTGCCCTGCCGCTCCTGTTCTGTTTCGCCAGTGCCGCCTTCGCCCAGGAGCGCGCGCCGCTGCCTCCCAACCTGCAGCCGGTGCCGGAACCGCCCCCGCCCCCGCCGGGCTATGAGCTCAACCCCCAACTGGAGCCCGAAGTGACCATCCGCCAGCGCGGCGAGGACGTGGTGGAGGAATTCCGCATCGGCGGCAAGCTCTACATGATGAAAATCACGCCCAAATACGGCAAGCCCTATTACCTGGTGGACGACAAGGGCGACGGCAGCTTCATCCGCATGGACAACCTCGACTCGGGCACGCGCGTGCCGCGCTGGGTGATCCACCAGTTCTGAATTCCCATGTCCGTCTACACCACCGTCACTCCGGAGGAGCTCAGGGAGTGGCTCGGCCAGTATTCCCTGGGCACGCTGATCGAGTTCCAGGGCATCGCCGCCGGCATCGAGAACACCAATTATTTCGTCACCACCAGCCACGGCCGCTATGTGCTGACCCTGTTCGAGCGCATGGCGGAAGAAAGCCTGCCCTATTACATCCATCTCATGGCCCATCTGGCGAGCCACGGCATTCCCTGTCCCCAGCCCATCGCCAGCCTCGACAACCGCTACCTCAACCCCCTCAAGGGCAAGCCCGCCTGCATCGTCACCCGCCTGGAAGGCGCGCCGGACATGCAGCCGGGCCCGGATCACTGCGCCCAGGTGGGGGAAGTGCTGGCGGATCTGCATCTGGCGGGCAGAAGCTATGGCGCAAGTCTCGCCAATCCCCGCGGGCCCCACTGGTGGCGGGAGACGGCACGGGCGGTGATGGCAAAGCTCGATTCCCAGGCCCAGGCTTTGCTGACGGAGGAACTGCGCTTCCAGGCGCTCTACCGCTTCGAGGACCTGCCGCGGGGCGTGATCCACGCCGACCTGTTCCGCGACAACGTGCTGTTCGTGGGCCCGCGCCTGTCCGGGGTGATCGACTTCTATTTCGCCTGCAACGATGCCTGGCTCTATGACCTGGCCATCACGGTCAATGACTGGTGCCTGAAGGACGACTACACCCTGGATGGCGCCCGCGTCTCCGCCATGCTGAAGAGCTATCACGGGCGCCGGCCCCTCACCGCCATCGAGAAGGGGGCCTGGCCGGTGATGCTGCGTGCCGCGGCGCTGCGCTTCTGGCTGTCGCGCCTCTTTGACCTGCATTTCCCCCGTGCCGGCGAAGTCACCCACGCCAAGGATCCCCGGCACTTCCAGCGCGTGCTGGAAAGTCATATCCAGCACGAAGCCGAACTGCGCGGGCATTGGGTGCCATGAACATCCGCCGCTGCAATCCCCTGTATGGCTACGGCTGGCTGCGCGCCGGCGTGGCACTGTTCCTGGCGCAGCCCTGGCCGTGGCTGGCCCTGGTGGGGATGAGCTTCCTCGGAACCCTGCTGCTGGGCACCCTGCCGATCCTGGGGCTGTTGGCCGTGTTCCTGCTCACCCCCGGGCTTGCCGCCGGCTTCATGGCAGCGGGACGGGCGGCGGCAGCCGGCGAGCCGCTGGGCTTCTCCCACCTGACGGCGGGTCTGCGTACGGCCGCGCGCTCCCTGATCGCCGTGGGCGGCGTGAACCTGCTCGCGGTATTGGTGGCCATGCTCATTTTCTCCCTGGGCTGGCGCGAGGAAATGACGCGCCTGCTGGAACTCATGGGAAGCCCCCAGCCGGATGAAGCGGTGCTCAAGGAAGCCCTCACCCGGCTCACCCTGCCCAGCCTGCTCATGCTGGCGCTGCTTTTGCCCCTGGCCATGGCCAACTGGTTTGCGCCGGCGCTGGTGCTGTTCCAAGGGCTTTCCGCCGGGGCGGCGCTGCGCCTGTCCCTGGCGGCCAGCCTGCGCAACGTCTGGCCGTTTCTGGTCTATGGCGTGCTGCTCTTCCTGCTGGACGCCCTCGCTTCCCTGATGCTGCAGGGCGTGGTCGGGCTCACGCTGCGCATCGCCGGGCCGGCGGTCGCGCAAATCTTCGGGCTGTTCCTCGCGTTCCCGCTGTTCTGTGCCTTCGCGGCAGTGGTCCTGGCGTCCATGTATGCATCCTACGTGGACGTATTCGAGACAGCGCCGCAGAACGCAGGGCATTGAGGGGCGGTCGGCACCCCGGCGCAGGGCGGGACCGGCAGCGCCGCTTACGGGAAGGCTTCAGGCCGGGCTCAGTTTGGCGTATTCCAGCGCCAGCCACTTGAGGCCCCCTTCGCGGAAATTCACCTGCACCCGCGCATCGGCCCCACGGCCTTCGCAGTCCACGATCACACCCACGCCGAACTTGGCGTGCACCACACTCTGGCCCACCCGCCAGCCATGGTCGGGCGCTGCCGGCACCGCCGGCGCCGGGGGAAGAGCCGCGCCGCCCACCGGGGCGAGCAGATGGCGCGGGATCTCGTCCAGGAAGCGGGAGGGAATCCCATAGCGCACCTGGCCATGGAGCATGCGGGTTTCCGCATGACTGAGGTAGAGCCGCCGGCGGGCGCGGGTGATGGCCACGTACATCAGGCGCCGTTCCTCCTCCAGCCCCGCGTGCTCGAACAGGCTGTTCTCATGGGGGAACAGGCCTTCCTCCAGCCCAGTGATGAACACGGCGTCGAATTCCAGGCCCTTGGCCGCGTGCACGGTCATGAGCTGGAGCGCATCCTGACCGCTCGCAGCCTGGTGCTCCCCGGCCTCCAGCGCGGCGTGGGCGAGGAAGGCCGTGAGCACGTCGGGCAGGTCGCCCTCGGGCTCGGCGCCGTACTCCGCCTCGAAGGCCGCTGCGGCGGGGATGAGTTCCTCCAGGTTTTCCACCCGGTCTAGCTCGCTGCGGCTGGCACGGTAGTGGGCCAGCAGGCCGCTGGCGTGGAGCATGTGTTCCACCTTCTCCGCAAGGCTCATGCCGGCCGTGTCCCGGCGCAGGGCCTCGATCAGCAGCACGAAGGCCGGCACGCCCCGCGTGCTGTCCCTGCCGCCGCGGCGGCAGGCCGCCGCCCACAGGGAGATGCCCTGTTCCCGCGCGGCTTCCTGGATTTGCTCGATGGTGCGCGCGCCGATGCCGCGCGCGGGGAAATTGATCACCCGCAAAAGAGCGTTGTCATCCTCCGGGTTGGCCATCAGACGCAGGTAGGCCAGGGCATGCTTCACTTCCTGGCGCTCGAAGAAACGCAGGCCCCCATAGACACGATAGGGCAGCCCGGCGGAGAACAGGGCGTGTTCCAGCACCCGTGACTGGGCATTGGAACGGTACAAAAGGGCGATCTCGGACAGGGGCAGTCCCTCGTCGCGCAGCGCGCGCACTTCCTCCACCACGAACTGGGCTTCCTCCTGGTCCGTGGCCGCGGCGAACACCCGGATCGGTTCACCCGCTCCCTGGGCGGTCCACAGGTTCTTGCCGAGGCGGCCGGCGTTGTGGGCGATCAGGGCATTGGCCGCATCCAGGATGTTGCCCTGGGACCGGTAGTTCTGCTCCAGCTTGATGATCTGCCGCACACGGAAGTCCCGCAGGAAATCCTGCATGTTGCCGGCATGGGCGCCCCGGAAGGCATAGATGGACTGATCGTCGTCGCCCACCGCGAACACGGCGTTGTCCTGCCCCGCCAACAGCTTGAGCCACTCGTACTGGAAACGGCTGGTGTCCTGGAACTCGTCCACCAGGATGTAGCGGAAGCGGGCCTGGTAATGGGCGCGCAGGGGCTCGTTGTGTGTCAAAAGCTCAAAGGAGCGCAGCAAAAGCTCCGCGAAATCCACCACCCCCTCCCGCTGGCACTGCTCCTCGTAGGCCTGGTAGAGGTCACGATAGACCCGGCTGGCCTCATCCGGCGCATCCACCTGCGCCGCGCGCAGCCCCTGCTCCTTGGCGTCGTTGATGAAGTACTGCACCTGCCGGGGCGGATATTTCTCGTCGTCCACGTTGTGTGCCCTCAGCAGGCGCTTGATGGCGGCGAGCTGGTCCTGGGCATCCAGGATCTGGAACAGCTGGGGCAGACCCGCCTCCCGGTGATGGGCGCGCAGCAGGCGGTTGGCGAGGCCGTGGAAGGTGCCCACCCACATGCCCCGCGTGTTGATGGGCAGCATGGCAGCGATGCGCGTGAGCATTTCCCGGGCCGCCTTGTTGGTGAAGGTCACGGCGAGCACGTGCCCGGGGCTCGCCTGGCCGGTCTGGATCAGCCAGGCGATGCGCGTGGTGAGCACCCGCGTCTTGCCGGAGCCGGCGCCCGCGAGAATGAGGGCGGACTCGTGGGGGAGGGTGACGGCGGCGAGCTGCTCCGGATTGAGGTTGGCGAGAAAGGCTGGCGTCACGGCGAATCGGCGCAAAGCTTCATTATACGCAGCGACGCGGCCTGCGCCCGCGCCACAGCCTCGCGCACAGCCAGATGTAGAGGGGCACGTTGATGGCAAGCACCAGTCCGCCCAGCAGCCATTGCAACGCGGGCGTCAGGGCCTCCGGATAGATGAGTGCCACGAGATAGTGTTCGATGAAGCCACCCCCGTAGCCGGCCTGACCCGCTGCGCGGCGCAGGCTGTTTTCCAGGGGCGTGAGGGGACAAACGCCGTTGGTGAATTCGATCGCCGCGCCCCACACGACCGCGGGAAGATGCAGCCAGGCAAGCCGCGGCCGGCGCCGCAGGACAAAGCCGCCCAGCCCCACCCACAGGATGAAACCCAGATGGGCCGCAAGGACCACGTCCGCGAGCACGCGGTAAACCATGGAAGAACTATAGTCCTTCCACCGCACCGTTGACGGCAGCATGGCCACCCCGCGTTGGGCGGGCCGCTGCCCCCGGGCGCGGGCAGCGGCAGCGGTGGGACGAGCCGCTGCCGCCTGCGCCGGCGCAAGGGATGGACCGTCCGCGAATAGTGCATCCGGCAGGCGCTTCCCGGCACCCTGTGCGGGGTGAGGCGGCACCCGGCGACGAAAAAGGCCGCCCATGGCGGCCTTGGCTTGGCCGGCGGACGAGACCCTATTTGCGCGCGGTGGTCTTGCGGGCCGTGGCTTTCTTCTTGCGGGCGATGAGCTCGTGGATCATGGGCGTGAGGATCAGCTCCATGGCGAAACCCATCTTGCCGCCGGGCACCACGATGGTATTGGGGCGCGACATGAAGGAATGGGGGATCATGTTGAGCAGGTAGGGGAAATCCACCGTCTGGGCGATCTCGCGCCGGAAGCGGATCACCACGAAGCTCTCGTCCGGCGTGGGAATGTCGCGGGCGATGAAGGGGTTGGAGGTGTCCACCGTGGGGACCCGCTGGAAGTTGATGTGGGTGCGGGAGAACTGCGGCGTGATGTAGTGCACGTAGTCGTGCATGCGGCGCAGGATGGTGTCCACGATGACGTCCGGCGCATAGCCGCGCTCGGCTGCATCGCGATGGATTTTCTGGATCCACTCCAGATTGACGATGGGCACCACCCCCACCAGCAGGTCCACGTACTGGGCGGCATTCACCTTGTCGGTGACCACGCCGCCGTGCAGGCCCTCGTAGAACAGCAGATCCGTGCCCTTGCCGATGCGCTCCCACGGCGTGAAGGTGCCGGGCTCCTGTCCCCACGGCTTGCCTTCCTCCTCGCTGTGGATGTAGAACCGGCGCATGCAGGTGCCCTTCTCGCCGTATTCCTTGAAGGTCTTCTCGATCAGGTCGAAGTGGTTGGCCTCCGGCCCGAAGTGGCTGGGCGGACGCCGGCCTTCCTTCTCCGCCTTGGCCACGGCTTCCTTGAAGGCCTTGCGGTCCAGGCTGTGCAGGCTGTCGCCCTCGATGATGGCAGCGGTGATGTTCTCGCGGCGGAAGATGTGCTCGAAGGCGCGCTTCACCGTGGTGGTGCCGGCGCCCGAGGAACCCGTGACCGCAACGACGGGGTGCTTGACGGACATGATGACTCCCTGGATGGACGAAAATGCCTTGCGAAACCACCGATTATAGGGGCCAGCCGGCGCCGGTGTCACTACCGGGACCGGCCGGCACGCAGGCAGCAGCCGCGGTTCCGGGCCTCACCAATAGGCGAGCAGCCGGCCGTTCTCGACCTTGGTCTCGAAGCGCCGCAGGGGCTGGTTGCCCACTGCGATGCATTCGCCGGTGGTGATGTCGAACTTCCAGTGGTGTTTCGGGCAGGTGAGGGTGGTGCCTTCCAGGGCGAGATGGGGGATGTTGGTCACCTGGTGGGGACAGCGGCTGTCATAGACCCGGAATTCCTGCCCCTGGCGATAGACGAACAGCTCGCGGGTGTCGCAGGGCACACGCGCGGTCTCGCCGTCTTTGAAGCCCTCCACCGGCCCCACGTCGTGCCAGGCCGCCTCCCGGGTGAGATTCTCCGGGCGGAATTCCGGCATGTCCATGGCGAGGATGATTTCCGCCGCCCACACGATCTTGGCCAGGCCCAGGGCGGGAAAAGCCATGATCAGCGCGTCGATCACCTCGATGGGCTTCACGCCGTCACGCAGCGCGCGTGTGAGATACTGCTTGAAGCCCGCCTCGGTCTGGGCATGCACCTTGGTGATCACGGAAATGAGATCCCGCGTCTTCGGGTCCAGGTGTTTGCCCGCGTCCTTGAGAAACTTGAAGTAGTGACCGAGGGCATCGCCGCGGGCGGCGACCAGGTAGTTGAGAGCGTCGCTCATTCAGGTTCCTTTCTCGAGTGCGTTGGGTAAAGACAGGCCGGCAGCATTATCGGCCCGGCGCTGCCGGCCCTGCCAGATTCAGGGTTTTTCAGTCGTTCCGGCGGGTGACGCGCACGTCCAGCTGCTTGAGTTTGCGGTAGAGGTGGGTGCGCTCCAGGCCCACCGCCTCGGCCACGCGGCTCATGTTGCCGCCGGCCTTGGCGATGTGGTACTCGAAGTAAAGCTTTTCGAAGGCATCGCGCGCCTCGCGCAGGGGCTGGTCCAGGTCGAGGGGCGGGCCCGGCGGCGCGGCTGCCGGCGCTTGCAGCAGCGGGGTGACTTCCTCCAGGCCGATTTCGTCTCCCAGCGCGGCCAGGGCCGCACTGCGCACCACGTTTTCCAGCTCGTGCAGATTGCCCGGCCAGTCGTGCTGGCGCAGGGCGTTGAGGGCGGCCGTGCTGAAGCGGCGCAGGGGTACGCTGCGCGCTTCCACCAGCCGCTCCAGCAGGGCGCGGGCGATGTCCGGCACGTCCTCGCGATGGCTGCGCAGGGCCGGCACCGGAACGGTGATCGCGGACAGGGCATGGTAGAGGTCGGCATCGAACGCGCCGCTCTCCGCGAGCCGCCTGAGGGCCGGGGTGGCGCTGGTCACCAGGCGGGTCTCGCTGCGCGCCAGCTTGGGCAGGAGCAGCGCCAGGCCCTTCTGTTCCAGCCGGTTGAGACGGCCCACGTCATGCAGGTACAGGAGCCCGCCCCTGGCCTGCTGCAGGGTGTCCAGGGGATTGTCCAGCAGCCAGGCGGTGTCCTCCGGTGCCAGCCATGGCGTGCCCGGTGTGTGCAGCACGCGCGCGCAATGCTCGAAACCGCAGCCCGGCTCGCCCAGCAGGAGCACGGGCTCGCGCCGCAAAGCCACCTGCGCCAGTCGCTCGCGCAGGGCCGCGACCACGGGGCCGCCACCCAGGGCGGCCAGCCCTTCCCGGGGACGCGCCAGGACTTCGGCGCGCTTGAGGGCCCGGTTCACCGTGTGCAGGAGTTTCTGCAGGGCGATGGGTTTTTCCAGGAAATCGTAGGCCCCGATGCGGGTCGCCTCCACCGCGGTATCGATGGTGCCATGGCCCGACATCATCACCACCGGCATGGTGAGCTGGCCGTTGGCTGACCACTCCTTGAGCAGCGTGATGCCGTCGGTGTCCGGCATCCAGATGTCCAGCAGCACGAGATCCGGCTGGTTGGCGTCGCGCAGGCTGCGCGCCTGCTGGGCACTTTCGGCGAGCCACACCTGGTGGCCCTCGTCATGCAGGATTTCCTGCAGCAACTCGCGGATACCCGCTTCGTCGTCCACTACGAGAATGTTGCTCATGGGGTGATTATGCCGCCTGTTCGCTGGCCTGGGGGCGTGTCAGGGGCAGACGCACACAGACGCAGGCCCCCTGGGGCTCCAGATTGCGGATCTCCACCTCGCCGTGGTGTTCGTCCACGATCTTCTTGACGATGGCAAGCCCCAGTCCCGTGCCCCGCGCCTTGGTGGTCACATAGGGCTCGAAGGCCCGCGCCAGGATCTCCTGGGGGAAGCCCGGGCCGTTGTCCATGACCTTGAGTTGAGCCCAGCTGCCGCTCACTTCGGTGCGCACCGTGATGCGTCCGTCGGCCGACTGGGCCAGGGCATCCTGGGCATTGCGCAGCAGGTTGTGGATCACCTGGCGCAGCAGCTTGGCATCCCCCTCGACGGCTAGTCCCGCACCAAACTCGGTGGTCACGGGCACCTCCGAATGCTCGTAGAGCGTGAGCACCTCGCCCACCAGGGCGTTGAGATCCAGCGGCCGCGCCTCGAGCGCGGGCGCGCGGGCATATTCGCTGAAGTCGTTGACCATGCTCTTGAGCGCCGCCACCTGGTTGACGATGGTCTGGGTGGCACGCGCCAGCATGGCGGCATCGGTCGGCTCCAGCTTGGGGGCCAGCTTGTGCTCCAGCCGCTCCGCGGAAAGCTGGATGGGCGTCAAGGGGTTCTTGATCTCGTGGGCCAGGCGCCGCGCCACTTCGCCCCAGGCGGCGGCGCGTTGCGCCTGGATCAGGTGGGTGATGTCGTCGAACACCACCACGTAGCCGCCCTCGGCTTCCGCCGGCAGGCGCGTGCCGCGCAAAAGCAGCACCTGGCTGCCGGTTTCCCGCGCAAGTTCGATCTGTTCCTGCCAGTCCCGGTCCCCCGCGTCACGGAAATGTCGGGCGAGGGCCTCGGAGAAGGGCGCCAGGCGCGCTGCCCGCTCGCCCCAGGCGAAGGCCCTGAGGCCACGCAGCGCATCGAAATCCACCGCCAGGATCTGGGCCGCGGTGGGATTCGCCGTGCGCAGATGGAAGCGTTCGTCGAAGGCCAGCACACCACTGGAGAGGTGCGCCAGGATGGTTTCGAGATAACCCTTGGCCGCCTCCAGCTGGCGCTGCTTGGATTCCACCTGGGCCCGGGTCTCCGCCAGCTGGCGTGTCATGGCGTTGAAGGAATTGATGAGCATCCCCAGCTCGTCGCGCGCCTTGACGGGCTGTACCGGCGTGAAATCACCCTTGCCCACCGCGCGCGTGCCTTCCGCCAGCAGCCCCAGGGGTGCGCTCAGACGCTGGGACACGACAAAGGCGGCCGCCACCGCCGAGAGCAGGGCGAGCAGCAGGGTCATGGTGAGGGAGAGGGTGAACAGGCGCGACAGGCTGCGGCGCGAGAAGGAAAGTTCCTGGTAGTCGCGATAGACCGCCTGCACCGCCTCGGCATCGCGGGCCAGCTTCTCCGGCACGGGTTGCATCAGCTGCAGGATGCGGATGTCCTCGGCCAGGGACAGCACGTTCACCGGCACCACCGCCCGCAGATACAGGCCCCGCTCGCCCAGCACCTCCAGGCCCCGGTAGGGCTGCTGCTGGCGCACCTGGCGCAGGATGGCGGCGCCCGGCAGCTCGGGACTCAAGGCACGCGCATCGGCGCTGGAATAGGCAATCACCGACCCGCGCGCCGAGAACAGGGTGGCTTCCGCCACACCCGCCTGTTCCCGCAGACGGTTCAGCGTGGTGATGTGGCCGCTGGCGGGCTCGTCCGCCAGCGCCAGGGCCATGGCCTCCGCCTTGCGGGTGAGCTCGGCGAGCTGGGCATCGAGGGCACTGCGCCCCAGGTTGAGGCCACCTTCCAAGGCGTTGTCCACACGCACGTCGAACCAGGACTCGATGGACCGGGTGAGGAACTGCACCGACACCCCATAGATCACCGTGCCCGGCACGATGGCCATGAGGGCGAACACCAGGATCAGGCGCTTGGTGAGCCGCGCGCCGAACTGCTGGGCGCGGATGCGCCGGCGCACCAGCCAGATTTCGTAACCGATCAGCGCCAAAAGCAGGCTGGCTACCACCGCGTTGAGCACGATGAGCAGGGTGTAGTGCTCGGCGAACAGCGCGGTGTTGCTGCTCGCCCGCCACAGCAGGTAGAGCAGCACCGTGCCCAGGGTGATGGAAAAGCCGACCACGTAGCGCATGGCTCAGGGCGTCACGGTGAAGCGGTACCAGTCCGAGTTGAAGCTCCAGTCCCGGGAGCTCAGGGCCTCCACCTGCAGCGGCTTGGGCAGCTGGTTCACGTCCAGACGCAGGCGCAACGCCCCCTGATAGGTGACGCCCTTCCTGAGCTGGCTGCGGTCGAGCACCTTCCATTCGGTGATGTGCCGGAGTTCCTCCTTCGCTTCCGCCAGGCTGGCATAGGAACGGTTGCCCTGATTGCTGGAGAACTGGTATTGGCGGGTGAGCGCGTGATAACTCAGGCGCAGGTTCTGGCGCACACTGGCCACGGTCTCGTCGAGCCAGTACCAGCGCGGCCGGGTGAGCTCGAACTCCAGCATGAAGTTGAGGCTCACGCCTTTGTTGAGGGCCTCCTCCAGCGCCTTGGGGAAGTTCACGTCGATGTCGGCGTAGAGGTAATACCACTCCTCGCCGGGAATGAGCTCCGCGGACTTGATGGTGGCCCCGTCTGCCGCCCAGGCGGCAGACAGCCAGGCCAGGCAGCCGGCGAGGATCACCCCAGCCAGGGCACGCAGCCGACGCTCAGGCCGCGGGCTTGCCGAGCAGGGCATAGAAGAAGCCGTCATGGTTGGAGTCTGGCAGGAGTTGGACGCAGCCTTCCGGATGCTCCGGCAGGGGCAGCAGACGGGCGCTGGACTGCCGCGCCAGAAAGGCCTGGACAACGGCCTGATTTTCCTCGGCGAACAGGGAACAGGTGACGTACAGCAATTTACCACCCGGGGCAAGCAGGCGCCACAGCGCATCCAGGATACGTCCCTGTTCCGCGGCCAGGGCGGGAATGTCGCTGTCCCGGCGCAGCCATTTGCTGTCCGGATGGCGCCGCACCACGCCCGAGGCGGAACAGGGCACATCCGCCAGGATGCGCTGGAAGGGACGGCCATCCCACCACGCCTCCGGCTGCGCGGCATCGCCCGCGCGCACGTCCGCCTGCAGGCCCAGCCGGTCCAGGTTTTCCTGCACCCGCGCCAGACGCCGGGCGTCCCGGTCCAGCGCGGTGAGGTCCACATCAGCCGTCTCCAGGATGTGCGCGGTCTTGCCACCGGGGGCGGCACAGGCATCCAGCACCCGCTGCCCCGGCGCGAGATCCAGCCACTCGGCGGCGCGCTGGGCCCCTGCATCCTGCACCGAGACCAGTCCCTCGGCGAAGCCCGGCAGCGCTTCCACCGGCACCGGCAGGGCAAGACGCAGCCCCGCGGGGCCCACCGGCTGACTGGCAATGCCCGCTTCACGCAGAAATTCCCGGTAGGCGTCGCGGCCGATCCGGCGCAGATTCACACGCAGGGTCATGGGGGGATGGCCCAGCCCCACCTCGAGGAGGGCGCGGTACTGCTGGGGGTATTGCCGGCGCAGCCGGTCGATCCACCAGCGGGGGTAGCTGAAGCGGGTGGTGTCACGCCGTTCCGCCTGCGCCTCCAGCTCGTTCCGCCGGCGCAGGTAGTTGCGCAGCACGCCGTTGACGAAGGCTGCCGCCCAGGGCTTGTCCAGGCGGCGCGCGGCTTCCACGGTCTGATGCACCACGGCGTGCTCGGGTGCGCGCGCCGCGAACAGCTGATACAGCCCCACCAGGACCAGGGCGCGCACCAGATCATCCGTCACGGGACGCGGCGCAAGAGCCTTGAGATGGGCTTCCAGGCGCGCGTAATGGCGCAGGGTGCCATAGCTCAGGTCCTGGGCCGCCGCCCGCAGGCGCGGCGGCAGTTCACCCTGCAACGCCTGCGGCAGCGCCTGGCTCAGACTGCGCCCGGCCGCCACCGCGGCCACTGCCTGTGCCGCCAGGGCCTGGGGCTCAGGCCACGCCACGTGCCAGCGCCAACAGCCGCGCCACGCGAGCCTCCACGGGCGGGTGGGTGGAAAACAGGCTCATGAGGCCGCCGCCCGTGAGGGGATTGACGATCATCATCTGGGCGGTCTCCGGATGCGCCTCCGCCGTGGGCATGGGCAGCTGGTGGGCATAGGCGTGGATCTTCTGCAGGGCGGCGGCGAGGGCTTCGGGATCGCCCGAGATTTCCGCACCGCCCCGGTCGGCCTCGAACTCCCGGGTGCGGGAAATCGCCATCTGGATGACGAGGGCGGCGATGGGAGCCACGATCATGACCAACAGCGCCACCGCGGGATGCACGCCTTCACGCTCGTCGCCACGGCCACCAAACAGCATGCCGAATTGGGCCAGGGTGGAAATGGCGCCGGCAATGCTGGCCGACAGTGTGGAGATCAGGGTGTCGCGATGCCGGATGTGGGCGAGCTCATGGGCCAGCACGCCCCGCAGCTCCCGGGGCGTGAGCAGACGCAGGATGCCGGTGGTGGCGGCCACGGCGGCATGCTCCGGATCCCGTCCGGTGGCGAAGGCATTGGGCTGGTCCTCGTCGATGATATAGACGCGGGGCATGGGCAGGCCCGCCCGGTTTGCCAGCTCGGCGACGATGCCGTAGAGCCCGGGGGCACTGGCGGCGTCCACCTCCTGCGCGTGGTACATGCGCAGCACCAGCCGGTCCGAATTCCAGTAGGCCCAGAAATTGGTCGCGGCCGCGAAGGCGAGACCCAGCAGCATGCCGGTGGCCCCGCCCAGCGCAAGTCCCATGGCGCCGAACAGGGCGACGATGGCCGCCATGAGCAGGGCCGTCTTGATCCAGTTGCCAAACATTTTTCTCTCCAAAAAAGCTTCCGCGTCCTTAGATGCAGCAGGGTCGGAACAATTTCAACCGGGCGGCCCCGGCGGGCTTGTTGGGCGCGGGGGCACCGGTGCCGGGGGCGCCTCAGCTGGGCGCACGGCCAAGCTGCTGGCCCGGCCGCAGCAGCCGGCTCGCGGCGAATGCCTCCGCGCTGAGCCGCCGGCCGCCTTCCCGCTGCAGCTCGGTGATGCGCAACAGGCCTGCCCCCGTGCCCACCTGCACGCCTTCCCGACCGACGGCGACCACCCGCCCGGGCGGCGCCTCGCCCGCCTCGGCACGGGCAAACCAGATGCGCAGGCGCTCGCCGTCGAGCCAGGTGTAGGCCACGGGAAAGGGATTGTAGGCACGCACCGCCCGGGCAATGGTCTCGGCGGACTGGTTCCAGTCGATCAGGGCCTCCTCCTTGGTGAGCTTGGGCGCGTAGGTGGCAAGCCCTTCGTCCTGGGGCACCGGCACCAGGCTGTCGAGCCGGTCCAGGGCTTCCACGATGGCCTCGGCACCCAGGGCGGCCAGCCGGTCGTGGAGCGTCTGGGCAGTATCCTCGGGCTCGATGGCACAGGGCTTCCGGAGCAGCATGGGCCCGGTGTCCAGCCCCTCGTCCATCTGCATGATGGTGATGCCCGTCTCGGCATCCCCCGCGAGCAGGGCGCGCTGGATGGGAGCCGCGCCGCGCCAGCGCGGCAAAAGGGACGCATGGATGTTGAGGCAACCCCGGGTTGGAATGTCCAGCACCGCCCGGGGCAGGATCAGCCCGTAGGCGGCCACCACCATCACTTCCGGATGAATCTTGCGTAAGGTTTCCTGCAGCGCGGCCTCCCGCAGGCTCGCCGGCTGGGCCAGGGCAAGGCCGTGTTCCAGCGCCAGGGCCTTGACGGGGCTGGGTTTTGGCTTGAGACCGCGGCCCGCCGGGCGGTCCGGCTGGGTGAGCACCAGGGCGATGTCGTGCCCGGCAGCGATTAAGGATTTCAGCGCGGCGGCCGCAAATTCCGGCGTGCCCGCAAACACGAGCTGCATGGCCGCCTCACATGGTCTCGCGCTGGCGTTTCCTGAGCTTTTGCTTGATGCGGTTCTGTTTCAGGCGGGACAGATACTCGACGAACACCTTGCCCTGGAGATGATCCATCTCATGCTGGATGCACACCGCAAGCAGACCCTCGGCGTCGAGGGTGAAGGGCTGGCCGTTGCGGTCCAGGGCGCGCACCGTGATGCGCGCCGCCCGGGTCACGCGGTCGTAGATGCCGGGTACGGACAGACAGCCTTCCTCGTGTTCGGCCTGCCCTTCCACGCGCAAAAGCTCCGGATTGATGAGCACCAGCAGTTGGTCGCGGGTTTCCGAGACGTCGATGACGATCACCCGTTCGTGTACGTCCACCTGGGTGGCGGCCAGGCCGATGCCGGGCGCGGCATACATGGTTTCGGCCATGTCGTCCACCAGCCTGCGGATGCGGTCGTCCACCACCGCCACGGGTTTGGCCACCGTGTGCAGACGTTCATCCGGGTAATGTAGGATTTTTAATATCGCCATCGAAAAAACGCTTGCCCAGTGAAGCTTTTATATGCAGAATTTAAACCAAACTCCAGCATCCGGATTGCATAAGGCCGCACGTTTTGGCTGGAGTTCCCCGCCATTGCACGTCGATCGAGGGTGCCCATGCGCAAAGCCATTATAACGTTGCTCGTCATCGGCAGTTTTGTTTCCCCGGGCGCCCGCGCGCAGGAGGCGCAGGTCAAGGACGGCGCGCCCGAGCGCTACGTGGTGGTCAAGGGCGATACCCTGTGGGGCATCGCCGGCAAGTTTTTGGACCAGCCCTGGCGCTGGCCGGAGATCTGGCAGCTCAACCGCGACCAGATCCGCAATCCCCACCGCATCTATCCCGGCGATGTGGTGGTGCTGGAGCGCCTGGCCGACGGCAAGGCCCGCCTGCGCCTGGTGAAGAACCAGAAATACACGGGCCGCGAGACGGTGGTCCTTACGCCTTCCGCACGCATCGAACCCCATCCGGACACACCGCCCATTCCCGTGATCTCTCCGGCGGACATCGGGCCCTTCCTGTCCCAGCCGCTGGTGATCGAGAAGGATGGTCTGGCCGGTGCGCCCGAGATCGTCGCCTCCGAGGAGAACCGGGTGGTCATCGGTGCCGGCAACCGGGCCTATGTGACCGGGCTCAAGCCGGGCGATCCCCAGCAGTGGCAGGTGTTCCGGCCCGGCCGAGCCCTGGTGGACCCCGACACCCAGGAGATCCTGGGCTATGAGGCGGTCTATCTGGGCGAAGCCCGGGTGAAGCGTTTTGGCGAGACCTCCACGATCGAGATTCTGCGCGCGGTGGCCGAGATCAACCGGGGCGACCGCCTGGTGCGCGTGAGCGAAGGCGAGCTCAGCAACTTCGTGCCCCACGCCCCGGACCGGCCCGTCCGGGGACGCATCGTCTCGGTGTATTCGGGCGTGGCGGAAGCCGGGCCCAAGGCCATCGTCGCCCTCAACCGGGGCAGCCGGGACGGTCTGGAAAGGGGCCAGGTGCTGGCCATCTACCGCCACGGGATGACCGTGCCCGTGGCAGAGAACAAGGCCAAGGAGCCCCGGCCCCTGCGCAACTGGCACCAGACCGAGTGCCTGAAGAAAGACGCAAAGATCAGTTTCGACCAGTTCTATGACCGCGCCCAGGCCTGGGGCCCCTGCCCGCCGGAGGATGCCGACAAGGCGACGGTCACCCTGCCGGAGGAGCGCTACGGTCTGCTCCTGGTGTTCCGCACCTTCGACCGGGTGGCCTACGCGTTGGTGATGCAGGCGGCGTCTGCGGTCCATCAGGGAGACGTGGTCACCAACCCCTGAGGCCGTCGTCCCGCTCGAGCCGATGAGCGTCGCCGACGAACGCCTGGACTGGGTCGGCCTCTCCCTCATTCCCGGCCTGTCCCAGGAGCGTTTCCGCCGGCTGCTCGCCGCTTTCGGAACCCCCGACCGCATCCTGGCCACGGCGCCCCCGGCCCTGGCCAAGGTGGTGGAGCCGGAACTCGCCCAGGCCATCGCCGCGCGCCGGTTCGACCCGGCCATCCTGGAGGCCACGGCCCGCTGGCTGGAGGATCCGGCCAACCAGATCCTCACCCTGGCGGATGCCGCCTATCCCCGGAGCCTGTTGGAGATCCCGGATCCGCCACCGCTTCTCTACCTGAAGGGCGACCCGGCCCTGCTTGCGCGCCCGGGCTTCGCCATCGTCGGCAGCCGCCACGCCACGGCGCAGGGATGCCGCGATGCCCAGGCCTTTGCCGAGGCCCTGTCCCGGGCGGGATTCTGCATCGTGAGCGGCCTGGCCCTGGGGGTGGATGCCGCCGCCCACGAAGGGGGGCTGGCCGGGGGCGGCGGCAGCATCGCCGTGGTGGGCACGGGACTGGACATCGTCTATCCCGCCGCCAACCGTAGCCTGGCCCACCGCCTGGCCGAGGACGGACTCCTGGTGTCGGAATTCTGCCTGGGAACACCTGCCCGGGCCCAGAACTTTCCCCGCCGCAACCGCCTCATCAGCGGACTCGCCCGCGGGGTGCTGGTGGTGGAAGCCGCCCTGAAGAGTGGTTCCCTGATCACGGCCCGCCTCGCGGCGGAACAGGGGCGCGAGGTGTTTGCCTTGCCCGGCTCCATCCATTCGCCCCTGAGCAAGGGGTGTCACCGCCTGATCAAAGAGGGCGCGAAACTGGTGGAAAGCGCCCAGGACATCCTGGACGAACTGGGCTGGCGGGCGCGCGCGCCCGACCCCGCCCCAGCCGGGGAGACGCCCCTGTCCCGGGAGGCCGAGGCGTGTCTGCGCGCCCTCGGCCACGCCCCCCTCGGCCTGGACAGTCTGGTCACGCGCACAGGGTTGACGCCCGAAAGGCTTTCCTCCATCCTGCTGGAACTGGAGCTGGCGGGCCGCGTGGCCGCGCTTCCCGGTGGCCTGTATCAGGCAATCCATTGAGTTCCCTTCCTACCATTGATCGGGAAGCGCCCGTGTTCGACATCCTCGTCTACCTCTTCGAAAACTACTTCGAAGTCGAGCTCGAGCCCGATCAAAGCAGGCTTGCGCGGGAACTGTCGGCCGCCGGCTTCGGGGATGCGGAAATCTCCCAGGCCTTCGACTGGTTCAGGGGACTGGCGACCCTGAGCGAGGCCGAAGGCTATGCCGAAAGCCTGGCCGGAAGCGACGCCCTGCGCTGCTATGCCGCGCCGGAGCAACTGCGGCTGGATACCGAAAGCCAGGGGCTGATCGCCTTCCTGGAAGCCTCGGGGGTCCTCACGCCCCTGGAGCGGGAGTGCGTGATCGACCGTGCCCTAGCCCTGAACGAGCCCCACGTCACCGCCGAGCAGCTGAAATGGATCGTGCTCATGGTGCTCTGGAGCCGGGGACGGGATTACGTCTTCATGGAAGATTTCCTCACCGGCCAAACCGGCGGCCGCCTGCACTGACCCCCCGTTCGGCTTGCCAGCCCGGGCTGTGAGCCCTTAATATCCGGCGCCCGACTTCTCCCGGTTCCCTCCGTCATGTCCCAGCGTCTGCTCATCGTCGAATCGCCCTCCAAGGCGAAGACCCTCAAGAAGTACCTCGGCAACGGCTTCGACGTGGTGGCCTCCTACGGGCACGTGCGGGATCTGGTTCCCAAGAGCGGGGCAGTGGATCCGGAGCACGGCTTCGCGATGAAGTATCAGCTCATCGAGCGCAACGCCAAGCATGTGGAAACCCTGGCCAAGGCGGTCAGGCAGGCGGACGAAATCCTGGTGGCCACCGACCCGGACCGGGAGGGCGAAGCCATTGCCTGGCATATTGCGGAGATCCTGCGGGAGAAAAAGCTGCTCAAGGACAAGCCCCTGAAACGGGTGGTGTTCTACGAGATCACCCAGAACGCGGTGAAGGAGGCCATCACCCATCCCCGGGACATTTCCATGCCCCTGGTGAACGCCCAGCAGGCCCGGCGTGCCCTGGACTATCTCGTGGGTTTCAATCTCTCGCCCCTGCTGTGGCGCAAGGTGCGCCGCGGGCTGTCGGCAGGCCGGGTGCAAAGCCCCGCCCTGCGCCTCATCGTGGAGCGGGAGCAGGAAATCGAGGCCTTCGTCAGCCGCGAGTACTGGAGCATCCATCTGCGCTCCCACAAGGGGCGCCAGAGCTTCGGCGCCAGGCTGTTCCAGTTCGAGGGACGCAAGCTCGAGCAGTTCGACCTGAGCGATGCCGCCACAGCCGACGGCGTGCTCGCCAAGCTGCGCGCCGCCGGTGAGGAAGCCATCGTGCGCGCCGTGGAGCGACGCAAGAAGACCCGGGCGCCGGCGCCCCCCTTCACCACCTCCACCCTGCAGCAGGAGGCGGTGCGCAAGCTGGGGTTCTCCGCGGAAAAGACCATGCGCATCGCCCAGCAGCTCTACGAGGGCGTGGACATCGGCGGCGGCGCGGTGGGCCTGATCACCTACATGCGCACCGACTCGGTGAACCTGGCCCAGGAGGCGGTGGAGGACATCCGGGCCTATATCGCCAGGCAGTTCGAGCCGGGCTATCTGCCCAAACAGCCGGTGACCTACAAAAACAAGTCGAAAAACGCCCAGGAGGCCCACGAGGCCATCCGCCCCACTTCCATTGCGCGCACGCCGCAGGAGATGCGCAAATACCTCACCGCGGAACAGGCTAAGCTCTACGAGATGATCTGGAAGCGGGCACTCGCTTCGCAGATGAGCCCGGCCAAATTCGACACCGTCAGCCTGGACATCGAGCTGGGCGCGGGCAACCTGTTCCGCGCCAGCGGCCAGACCATGACCTTCCCCGGTTTCATCGCCGTGTACCTCGAGGGAGAGGACGAGGCCCCGGAAGAGGAAGAAGGAGAAACCCGGCTGCCGTCCCTCGAGGAAGGGGAAGCCATTCCCGTGGACGAGCTGTTCGGGGAGCAGCACTTCACCCAGCCACCGCCCCGCTATTCGGAGGCGAGCCTGGTCAAGGCCCTGGAGGAGTACGGCATCGGGCGCCCGTCCACCTACGCCAGCATCATCTCCACCCTGCTCAAGCGCGAGTACGTGGTGCTGGACAAGAAACGCTTCGTGCCCACGGACGTGGGCCGGGTGGTGAACAAGTTCCTGACGGAACACTTCACGCGTTACGTGGACTACGATTTCACGGCGCGCCTGGAGGACCAGCTGGATGACATTTCCACCGGCAAGGAGGACTGGATCCCGGTTCTGGAGCGCTTCTGGCAGGACTTCTCGCGCCAGCTCGCGGAAAAGCAGGCCATCGCCCGCAAGGACGTCACCACCGAACAGCTCGACGAGGCCTGCCCCAAGTGCGGCAAGCCCCTGACGCTGCGCCTGGGCAAGCGGGGCCGCTTCATCGGCTGCACCGGCTATCCCGATTGCGACTACACCCGCAATGCCAATGAAACCGCCGCCGAGCAGGCGGCTGCGGCCCCCGCGGAAATGCTGGAGGGACGCCACTGTCCCAAATGCGGCAGCGGGCTGGTGATCAAGTCCGGACCCTACGGCAAGTTCATCGGCTGCGCAGCCTACCCCAAGTGCCGTTACATCGAGCCCCTGGAAAAGCCCCGGGACACGGGCATTGCCTGCCCGGAATGCGGCAAGGGCAGCCTCATCGAGCGCAAGAGCCGGTACGGCAAGCTGTTCTATTCCTGCAGCACCTACCCGGCGTGCAAGTACGCCGTTTGGAATCCCCCCCTGGCCGAGCCCTGTCCCCAGTGCGGCTGGCCCATCCTGACCCTGAAGACCACCAAGCGGCGCGGAACCGAAAAGGTCTGCCCACGCAAGGAATGCGGCTACAGCGAGGTGGTGACGCCCCCGGACAAGGGGTAATGAAAAAGGCCGCGTCGCCGCGGCCTTTTGGCTGGGAAGCCTAGACGTCGATGTTGCGCGCCACCAGGGCGTTGGTTTCGATGAAGGCGCGCCGGGGTTCCACGGCTTCCCCCATGAGGGTGGTGAAAATGTCGTCCGCCGCGATGGCGTCCTCGATCTGGACCTTGAGGAGACGGCGCACCGCGGGATTCATGGTGGTCTCCCACAGCTGCTCCGGATTCATCTCCCCCAGGCCTTTGTAGCGCTGGATCTGCAGGTTGCGCTGCACGTCTTCCATGAGCCAGTCCAGGGCCTGCTTGAAATCGGTGATGGCGATTTCCTTGTCGCCCCGGCGGATGCTGGCCCCCGGGCCCAGGAGACCTTGCAGGAGGTCGGCCGTGGCACGCAGCTGGGCGTAGTCGCCACTCTCCACGAAGTCCCGGTCCAGCGCGGAGACCTGCAGGTTGCCGTGATAGGTCCGGGTGATGACGATGCGGCAGCTCTCGGTGGCCTCGTTGTATTCGGCGCGCAGAGTCACTGCCGGATCGTTGAGCACGCCGGCCAGGGCGGCAGCCGAGCGTTGCGCCGCAGCCAGATCGGAAAGATCCAGGGCGGGCGCCTTGAGCAGTGCGTAAAGCGTTGATTTATCTATGACTTTGGACAAACGCTCGATGACCGCCTCGGACAGGAGATAGGACTTCGCCAGCCCTTCCAGGGCCTCGCCCGTGAGGGGCTGCGCTCCGGCTGCGGGGGTGAGCACCGTCTCGTGGAGCGCGAGTTCGAGCAGGTACTGCTTCAGTTCATGGTCGTCCTTGAGGTAGCGCTCCTGCTTGCCGTGCTTGACCCGGTACAAGGGCGGCTGGGCAATGTAGACGTAGCCCCGTTCGATCAGCTCCGGCATCTGGCGGTAAAAGAAGGTGAGGAGCAGCGTGCGGATGTGGGAGCCGTCCACGTCCGCATCGGTCATGATGATGATGCGGTGATAACGGGCCTTGTCCGGAGAATACTCGTCCTTGCCGATGCCGGTGCCCAGGGCGGTGATCAGGGCGGCGATCTCGGCCGAGGAAAGGAGCTTGTCGAAACGCGCCCGCTCCACGTTGAGGATCTTGCCCTTGAGGGGCAGGATCGCCTGAAACCTTCGGTCACGTCCCTGCTTGGCGGAGCCGCCGGCGGAATCGCCCTCCACGATGTAAAGCTCGGACTGGGCCGGGTCCCTTTCCTGGCAGTCTGCCAGCTTGCCGGGCAGTCCCATGGAATCCAAGACCCCCTTGCGACGGGTCATCTCCCGGGCCTTGCGCGCGGCCTCCCGGGCGCGCGCCGCCTCGATGATCTTGGAGGCGATGGCCTTGGCATCCGTGGGATGTTCCGCGAGGAATTCCCCCAGCTTGGCCGCGACGATTTCCTCGACCACCGGGCGCACCTCGGAGGAAACCAGCTTGTCCTTGGTCTGGCTGGAGAACTTGGGATTGGGCACCTTGACGGACAGCACGCAGGTGAGGCCTTCCCGCATGTCATCGCCGGTGGTTTCCACCTTGGCCTTCTTGGCCAGATCGCCGCCTTGGATGTAGTTGTTCAGGGTGCGGGTGAGGGCCGCGCGCAGGCCGGTGAGGTGGGTGCCGCCGTCCCGCTGGGGAATGTTGTTGGTGAAACATAGGACGTTTTCCTGGTAGGAGTCGTTCCACTGCATGGCGACTTCCACGGTGATGCCGTCCTTTTCGCCGCTGGCGTAGAAGATGTTGGGGTGGAGCACGGTCTTGGCTCGGTTCATGTACTCCACGAAACCCTTCACGCCACCGGAAAAGGCGAAGTTTTCCTCCTTGCCGGTGCGCTGGTCCACCAGGGTGATGGCCACCCCGTTGTTGAGGAAGGACAGTTCCCGCAGCCGGCGCGCGAGAATGTCGTAGTGGTATTCGATGGGGCCGAAGATTTCCTTGTCGGCCATGAAATGGACTTCGGTACCCCGCTGCCTGGTTTCGCCGATCACCCGCAGGGGTGCCACCGGCTCACCACGGCGGAATTCCATGAAATGCACCTTGCCGTCCCGGCGGATGGTGAGCTTCAGCCATTCGGACAGGGCATTGACCACGGAAACGCCCACCCCGTGCAGGCCGCCGGACACCTTGTAGGAATTGGAGTCGAACTTGCCGCCGGCGTGGAGCACCGTCATGATCACCTCCGCCGCCGACCGCCCTTCCTCGGGATGAATGTCGGTGGGGATGCCGCGCCCGTTGTCGGTGACGCTGATGGAGTTGTCCGTGTGGATGGTCACGCGGATTTCATTGCAATAGCCCGCCAGGGCTTCGTCGATGGCATTGTCCACCACCTCGAACACCATGTGGTGGAGGCCCGTGCCGTCGGCGGTGTCGCCAATGTACATGCCGGGACGCTTGCGCACGGCTTCCAGGCCCCGCAGCACCTTGATCGCCGAGGAATCGTAGCTCTGCGCCTCGAGGTCGGCCTTGTGCTGGTTGGCTTCCTGCTCGGTTTTGAAGCAGGCCACTTTCTCCTCGCCGGAAAAGACACACCACTCCCGGCCGGACTTCCTGACGTTCAAATCACTCATGGGGGTTTCCAAAGGGTCCTTGTTTCACGTGAAACATGTCAAATACGCATGGGCATCACCACATACTGGAAGCCCGGGTCATCGGGGACGGTCAGCAGCGCACTGCTGGAGGAATCGCCCAGCGCCCACTCCACTTCCCTGCTCTGCAGGTGGTTCAACACATCCAGCAGATAACTCACGTTGAATCCAATATCCAGGGCATCCCCCGCATATTCAATATCCAGCTCTTCCTGCGCTTCCTCCTGCTCCGCATTGTTGGAGAGGACCTTCAGGCTGTCCTTGGTGAGGACCAGCCGCACCCCCCGCACCTTTTCGTTGGACAGGATGGCGGCCCGCTGAAGCGCCTGCAGCAGGGTAAACCGGTCGATCCGGAAGCGGTTCCTGTAGCCGACGGGAATTACCCTCGTGTAGTCCGGGAACTTGCCGTCCACCACCTTGGAATCCAGCAGTATGCTGCCAAAGCTGAAATGCACCTGGTTTTTGCCCAGCCGGATACTCACCTCTTCGTCGGCATCGGACAACAGGCGCTGCAACTCCAGCACCGTCTTGCGGGGAACGATGATTTCCTGGGGTTCTCCCGAGGCCTGCTCCACCTCCCGTCGGCACAGGCTCAGGCGATGCCCGTCGGTGGCCACCACCCGCAGCTCCCCATTCCCCACCACCAGCAGCATGCCATTGAGGTAGTAGCGGATGTCTGCCTGGGCCATGGCGAACTGCACCAGATGGATGGCCTGGCGCAACGTCTTCTGGGTCAGGCGGATTTCCCGCTCGCTCCCGTCCCCGGCGGGGAAACGGGGGAAGTCCTCGGCCGGCAGGGTCTGCAGGGTGAACCGGCTCTTGCCGGCCCTGAGGAGGAGCCGCGAATCCTGCAGGTCCAGGCTGACCTGGGTCCCCTCCGGCAGGGCACGCAGGATGTCCTGCAGCTTGCGCGCCGAACAGGTGGTCTGAAAAGGCTGCTGGACCTCCACCGGCGCCGTCTCGGCATGGACCTGGATCTCCAGATCGGTGGCCAGGAACCCCAGCCGCCCGTCTTGCCCTTCCAGCAACACGTTGGACAGGATGGGCAGGGTGTGTTTCCGCTCGACAATGCCCGTGACGGCAGAAAGGCCCTTGAGCAGCGTTTCCCTGTCGGTCTGAGTCAATAGCATTGTTGTTTCTTTCCTGATGGTAAGTCTAATAAGCCTGCAGGATATGTGGAAAACTCAAAAAATTACAACCTTACAATAACTTAGCTTCAGATGGCCTGTGCATGGCACTGGGGATGGCCAAGGAATGGTTTTGTGGATGCTTTCTGTCCGCCTCCCCGGGGGACGACTTGTCCACAAAACGTCCCCAGTCCATCCCGGCTGCATCACCCCCGGAGCGTCTGCATCAGCAGGGCGAAATCCCGGTTTAGGGTTGGATCCTGGCTGCGCAGCTCCTCGATGCGCCGGCAGGCGTGTAGCACCGTGGTGTGATCGCGACCGCCGAAGGCATCGCCGATATCCGGCAGGCTGAGCTGGGTGAGTTCCTTGGCCAGGGCCATGGCGATCTGCCGCGGACGCGCCACCACCCGCGAGCGCTTTTTCGAGTACATCTCCGCCACCTTGATCTTGTAGTAGTCGGCCACGGTCTTCTGGATGTTTTCGATGGAAATCTGGCGGGTCTGCACCGCGAGCAGGTCCTTGAGGGCCTCCTTCGCCAGATCCACCGTGATGGGGTGGCCGGTGAAGCGCGAGTAAGCGACCACCCGCTTGAGCGCCCCTTCCAGTTCCCGCACGTTCGACTGGATCTGTTTGGCAATGAAGAAGGCCACGTCCTCGCCCAGGGCGACCTTCTCCCCTTCCGCCTTCTTGAGGAGGATGGCCACCCGCATCTCCAGTTCCGGTGGTTCGATCGCCACCGTGAGTCCCCAGCCGAAGCGGGACACCAGGCGGTCCTCGATGCCCTGCATCTCCTTGGGATAGGTGTCGCAGGTGATGATCACCTGCTTGTGTGCCTCGATCAGGGCGTTGAAGGCGTAGAAGAATTCCTCCTGGGTGCGGCTCTTGCCGGCAAAAAACTGGATGTCGTCGATCAGCAGCAGGTCCAGGGAATGGTAATAGCGCTTGAAGTCGTTGAAGGACTTGTGCTGATAGGCGCGCACCACGTCGGACACGTAGCGTTCCGCGTGGATATAGCTGATCTTGGCATGGCGGTTGTGTTCCAGCACCAGGTTCCCGATGGCCTGGATCAGATGGGTCTTGCCCAGCCCCACGCCACCGTACACGAACAGGGGGTTGTAGGCTGACCCCGGGTTTTCCGCCACCTGCAGGGCCGCCGCCCGGGCGAGCTGGTTGGCCTTGCCCGTGACGAAGTTGGCAAAAGTGAAGGCGGGATTGAGTCCGGAATGCCCTTCCCGCCCCGGCTTGGGGGGCGAGAAGGACTTGTTCTCAGGGGCAAAGGCCGGGGCCCGGGCCTCGGCCTGGCCCAGCACGACCTCGATGTTCACCGGACGCCCCAGTTCGGTCTCCGCCCATTCCTGGATGCGCCCCAGGAATTTGTCCTTCACCCACTGCTGCACGAAGCGGTTGGGCGCCAGCAGACGCACGCCTGCCTCGCCCCCTTCGGCCTGGAGGGGCTTGATCCAGGTGTTGAACTGCTGGGGCGTCAGCTCTTTGCTGAAGCGGTCGAGACAGCGCTGCCAAAAGCCATCCATCCGGTTCATGCCTCTTTAAGGTCTGTGCTGGGGAAGGACGCAGCCCAGGGGACGGGCGGGGAAGGAAGCGCCCATTGTACCCCATCCGACGAAGTTATCCACAGCGGCGACGCCTGCCGAACTGCCGCCGACAAGGATTTAATCATTGACAGAGAAAGGCTTTTCCCGGTTAAATACGCAGTTTCCGATCTTCGACCCCTGTTAGAGGCCAACATGAAACGCACCTACCAGCCCTCCGTCGTCCGCCGCAAGCGTACCCATGGTTTCCTGGTGCGCATGCGGACCAAAGGCGGCCGCGCCGTCATCAATGCCCGTCGCGCCAAGGGCCGGAAGCGTCTCGCCGTCTGAAGGCGCCGGCGGTGCGCGGCCCCCATCGGTGAAGGCCCGGTACCGCTTCCCCAAACGCAGCCATTTGCGGAAAACGGACGAGATCTCGTCCGTTTTCGATTTTCGGCGGCGCTCCGCGGGCGCCTATGTGACGGTCCAGGTCAGGCCCACCGACCTGGGTTTTCCCCGTCTGGCGGTGATGGTGCCCCGCCGGGTGGCCCCGCGCGCGGTGGACCGCAACTACATGCGGCGCGTGGTGCGGGAAGTGTTCCGGCTGTCCCAGCCCGGGCTGGGGAGCTGTGACCTGGTGGTGCGCATCACCCGCCGCTTCGGGCGCGAGGATTTCCAGACCGTGCGCCAAGAACTGTCCCAGCTTCTGGCTAAACTCTGCCCATGTCCCGACTCCTCCTTGGCCTGATTCGCGGGTATCAGCTCCTGGTGAGCCCCTTCATTGGCGCCCACTGCCGCTATCACCCCACCTGTTCGGACTATGCCTGCGAAGCGGTTCGCCGGCATGGCGCGCTGCGGGGAGCGTGGCTTGCCCTGCGCCGTATCGGCCGCTGCCATCCCTGGGCGGCGGGCGGCAGCGACCCGGTGCCGCCGGCGCGCGGTGAGCCCCCGGTCACGTCGGGCAGCTGAACGGGGCCCTTGCTTCGAGATTCTTCCGAGACCCTTCGATGGACACCCAGCGCCTGATTCTCTTCATCGTCTTTTCCTTTTCCCTCCTCCTTCTTTGGGAGGCCTGGCAGGACTACCACGCGCCCAAGGCCCCGGCGGCACCCGCTACCAGCGCTGCTTCCGCCGACGCCGTGCCCCAGCCCCGGCAGACGCTGGCGGGTACGCAGCCCCCCGCCGCCCAGGGTGCGGTGCTCCCCAAGGGCCAGCGCATCCGGGTGCGAACCGACGTGATCGAGGCCGAAATCGACACTCAAGGTGGCGATCTGCGCAAGCTGGTGCTGCTGCGCCATGGGGCGACCGAAGACCGCCGCAAGCCCATGGTGTTGCTGGCGGACGAGCCTCCCCACTGGTACGTGGCCCAAAGTGGCCTGCTGGGGCGCACCCTGCCCACCCACAAGGAGGTGTTCCAGGCCGAAAAGAGTGAGTACCAGCTCGCGCCCGGGGCAGGGAGCCTAGACGTGCGCCTGACCTGGCAGAGCCCCACCGGGGTGCGGGTGGACAAGGTGTATACCTTCCGGCCCGGCAGCTATCTCGTGGACGTGCGCTTCGACGTTCACAACGGTACCGCGGCCGACATCGATGCGGACGCCTATTTCCAGTTCCTGCGCGACGACAGCCCGCCCGCGGGGGAATCCAGCCTGATGCCCACCTATACCGGCCCGGCGATCTACACCGAGGCGGCCAAGTTCCACAAAATTGCCTTTTCCGACATCGCCAAGGGCAAGCCCCCGGTCAAGGCCCGGGACGGCTGGGTGGCCATGCTCCAGCACTATTTCCTGGCGGCCTACCTGCCGCCCGCCGGCCCGGAGCGGGAGTACTACACGCGCAAGCTCGCCGATCACCTGTATGCCGCGGGCGTGGTCCTGCCCGTGGGTCGCATTGCCCCGGGCCGCACGGGCAGTCTCCGGACGGGGCTCTACGTGGGTCCCCAGGACCAGGAGACCCTGAAGACCCTCGCCCCCGGCCTGGAGCTGGCGGTGGATTACGGCATGCTCACCATCATTGCCGCGCCCCTGTTCTGGCTGCTCAAGACCCTGCACGGCCTGCTGGGCAACTGGGGCTGGGCCATCATTGCTCTCACCGTGCTCATCAAGCTGGCCTTCTACCCTCTCTCCGCCGCCAGCTACCGTTCCATGGCCAAGATGAAGGCAGTCGCCCCGCGCCTGCAGAAGATCAAGGAGATGTATGGCGACGACCGCCAGAAGCTGCATCAGGCCATGATGGAGCTTTACAAGACCGAGAAGATCAACCCCATGGGCGGCTGTCTGCCGGTCCTGATCCAGATTCCGGTCTTCATCGCCCTCTACTGGGTGCTGCTCTACAGCGTGGAAATGCGCCACGCGCCCTTTGCCCTCTGGATCCAGGATCTCACCGCGCCCGACCCCTACTACGTGCTGCCAGTGCTCATGGGCCTGTCCATGATCGTCCAGACCAAGCTCAATCCCACGCCGCCGGATCCCATCCAGGCCAAGGTCATGATGATCATGCCGGTGGTGTTCTCGGTGATGTTCTTCTTCTTCCCCGCGGGCCTGGTGCTCTACTGGCTGGTGAACAATCTGCTCTCCATCCTCCAGCAGTGGCGCATCAATACCGTCCTGGGCGTCGAGACCAAGGGTGGGGCCAAGTGACACCATCGCCGCGGTAGCCACGCCCCCCGGCCGGGGCGGCATTGGGGTGGTGCGCGTCTCGGGACCCGCGGTGCGGGAAATCGCCCAGGCCCTGCTCGGCCGCGTGCCCGCCCCGCGCCACGCCACCCTGGCGGATTTCCGTGGAGCGGGCGGCGAGGTACTGGACCAGGGCATCGCCCTGTTTTTCCCTGCCCCCCACTCCTTCACCGGCGAGGACGTGCTGGAGCTCCAGGGTCATGGCGGCCCCGCCGTGCTTCAGCTGGTGCTCGAACGTTGCCTTGAGTTGGGGGCGCGCCTGGCCGAGCCGGGCGAATTCACCCGCCGCGCCTATCTCAACGACAAGCTGGACCTGGCCCAGGCCGAAGCGGTGGCAGACCTCATCGATGCCGCCTCCACCCAGGCAGCCAAAAGCGCCCTGCGCTCCCTGCGTGGGGAGTTCTCCCGGGAGATCCAGGCCCTCGTTGATGCGCTCATCGACCTGCGCATGCTGGTGGAGGCCACCCTCGACTTTCCGGAGGAGGAAATCGATTTCCTCAGCGCGGCCCGCGCCCGGGACAAGCTCGCCGACCTCCTGGCGCGCGTGGCCACGGTGCAGGCCCGCGCCCGCCAGGGCAGCCTCCTGCGCGAGGGGCTCCAGGTGGTGCTCATTGGCCGGCCCAACGTGGGCAAATCCAGCCTGCTCAACCGGCTGGCCGGCGAGGAGGTGGCCATCGTCACCCCCGTGGCCGGCACCACCCGCGACACGCTGCGCGAGGAAATCCACCTCGACGGCATTCCCCTGCACATCATCGATACGGCCGGTCTGCGCGACACGGCCGACGAGGTGGAGCGTCTGGGCATCGCCCGCACCTGGGCGGCCGTGGAGAAGGCCGATCTGGCCCTGGTGGTCATGGAAGCGAGCCAAGGTCTGGCCGAGGCGGACAGCGCCATTCTCGCCAGGCTGCCGGGGGGTCTGCCCGTGCTTAGAGTGTTCAACAAGATCGACCTCACCGGCGAGCCCGCCCGGCTGGAAGGCGACAGCGTTTACCTGTCCGCCAAAAGCGGGGCGGGCATTGATCTGCTGCGGCAGCGGCTGCTGGAACTGGCGGGCTGGCACCAGACCGGGGAAGGCGTCTTCATGGCGCGCACCCGGCATCTGCGCGCCCTGGAGCAGGCGCGCCGCCATCTGGAGGCGGCGGACCGCAACTGGCAGGCGCTGGAACTGCTCGCCGAGGAGCTCAAGCTCGCCCAGAACCAGCTCGCCACCATCACGGGGGAATTCACCCCGGACGATCTCCTGGGCGAGATCTTCTCGCGCTTCTGCATCGGGAAATAAGTCTGTGTGCCGCCGGGCGGGCGTTCAGCCCTCCTCGTCGGTCACCAGGTGAACCACGCCCCGCGCGGCAAGCCAGGCCCGCGCGGCCTGCGCCGCCAGCGTGGGGCCGGCGACATAGGCATCCATCTCCGTTAGCCCGGGGCGTGCGCCCAACGCCTGCTCCAGCACGCGCGGCACGACTTCCGCCTGGCGGCTGGCGGTGGCTTCCAGATCGCCCCCCGCCAGCACCGGGGTGAAATGCACGTGGTCCAGGGCATCGGCCCAGGCGCGGCCGAGATTGGCGGCATACAGGGACTCCGGCCGCGCGGCGACCCACACCAGATGGATGGCCGGCGCATTTTCCAGCGCCAGCGCATGTTCCATCAGGCTCTTGATGGGAGCGAAGCCGGTGCAGAAGGCGAGGAACAGAATGGGCCTAGTGGAGCGGCGGTCCAGCACGAAGTCGCCAAAGGGACCCTCCACCCCCACCTCCTCCCCGGGCGTGAGCGAGTGGAACACGTGGTCCGCGAAGGGATTGCCTTCCATGCGCCGCACGTGGAATTCCAGATGCCGGTCCTCGCAGGGACAGCTGGCCACCGGCAGCTCCGCCGTGAGGGACTGGCCAAAGGTCAGGCGCACCCGTTGCCCGGCCAGGAAACGCAGCCGGTTGCGTTTGGGGGTGCGCAGATGGAGCACCGCCACCTCGGGGGTGGGATGCTCCACGCCGCGTACTTCGGCGCGCAGGCTTTGCACGGGAATGTCCCGGCCGGTCTGGGCCACGGAAGCCTCCAGCACCAGGTCGGTCACCGCGGTGGTGGAACACAGCAGCACCTCGCCCCGCTCACGCGCACCCGGCGGCAGCTTGTACTCGGTCGGCCGCACCTGCCGGACTTCGCCCGACACCACCCGGGCGCGGCAGGTGCCGCACTGGCCGCTGGAACAGCCGTAGGCGAGGGGCACGCCGGCGCGCAAAGCGGCTTCCAGGATGGTGTCCCCCCCTTCCACGAAGAACTCTTCCCCGGTGGGCAGCACCCGGACCTGGGCGGCCATCACCCTGAGCAGGCTGTCCCGCAGTAGCAGGCCCCAGGCGCGGTCCTCCGTGGCCGGGGAGGCCAGCAGCTGATCGTGCAGCCACGCCTTGAGCCGGCGTGCCGTCCGGGCGGTGGCGTCGTCCTGTTGCGTCCACTCGTCCAGGAGCTGGTTCAGCCGTTCCAGCACGCCGGTGCTGTGGGCGAGCAGGGCCTTGGATTCCGCCAGTTCCTTCCCCATCTCGTGCACGCGCGCGGCCAACACCTCGGCAGGGGGCAGGGTGCGTTCGGCGATGCGGCGTCCGAAGGCTTTTTCCTTGATGCCCTCCACGTGTTCCAGGACGGTGTTGTCTTCCAGCGCCGCGTCCGGAAACACCCGCTGGAGTTCCTCCAGGCTCACCCGGCCATCGAAGGATTGCAACTCCCCGGCCTGGATCTTCTGCTGCAGGGTACCGCGCGAGGTGCCCACGAGGCGGGCGGCGCGGGCGAGGTTCAACAGTCTGGGCATGATGCGTACTTTGTGGCTCGGTCCTGTTTTCAGCTTAGCGCAAACCGTCCCGGCGGCATAAGCCCCTGTTTCTACACGGCGCCGCGCTTACGGCGGGCGCGCTTTTCACGTATCATGGACACCTTTTCCGGACGTTTCCAGCCATGGACTTCCCCCAGGTCTTCGGTGTCATCGTGATCGGTGGCGGCCATGCCGGCACCGAGGCGGCGCTCGCCTGCGCCCGCATGGGGGTGGATACGCTCCTCCTTACCCACAACATCGAGACTTTGGGGCAGATGTCCTGCAATCCCTCCATCGGTGGCATTGGCAAGGGCCACCTGGTGAAGGAAGTGGATGCCCTGGGGGGCGCCATGGCGGCGGCCACCGACGAGGCCGGCATCCAGTTTCGTATCCTCAATTCCAGCAAGGGCCCGGCGGTGCGCGCCACCCGTGCCCAGGCGGACCGGGTGCTCTACAAACAGGCCATCCGCCGCCGGCTGGAAAACCAGCCCCATCTGTGGATCTTCCAGCAGGCGGTGGACGATCTCATTCTGGAAGGCGACCACGTGGCGGGCGCGGTGACCCAGCTGGGGATCCGCTTCCGGGCGCGCGCCGTGGTGCTCACCGCCGGCACCTTCCTGGGCGGGCTGGTGCACGTGGGGCTTGCCAACTACCGCGCCGGGCGCGCGGGCGATCCGGCTTCCATCAGCCTCGCCGCACGCCTGCGGGAACTGAAGCTGCCGGTGGGCCGCCTCAAGACCGGCACGCCGCCGCGCATCGACGGCCGCACCATCGACTATTCCGTGATGACGGAACAGCCGGGGGACGACCCGGTGCCCGTGTTTTCCTTCCTGGGGGACGCAAGCCAGCATCCGCGCCAGGTCTCCTGCTGGATCACCCATACCAACCCGCGCACCCACGAGATCATCCGGGGCGGGCTTGACCGCTCGCCCATGTACACCGGGGTGATCGAAGGGGTGGGACCGCGCTACTGCCCTTCCATCGAGGACAAGATCCACCGCTTCGCCGACCGGGACAGCCATCAGGTGTTCGTGGAGCCGGAGGGCCTCACCACCCATGAGATCTATCCCAACGGCATTTCCACCAGCCTGCCCTTCGACGTACAGCTGGAGCTGGTCCGCTCCATCCGCGGCTTCGAGCACGCCCACATCACCCGCCCGGGCTATGCCATCGAATACGACTATTTCGACCCCCGGGCGCTGAAAAGCTCCCTGGAGACCAAGGCCATCCGGGGCCTGTTCTTCGCCGGCCAGATCAACGGCACCACCGGCTACGAGGAAGCCGCCGCCCAGGGCATCCTGGCCGGCATCAACGCCGGCCTCTACGTGCAGGAACGGGAAGCTTGGTGTCCGGGGCGCGGCGAGGCCTATATCGGGGTCATGGTGGACGACCTCATCACCCGCGGTGTGATGGAGCCCTATCGCATGTTCACCAGCCGTGCCGAATATCGGCTGTCCCTGCGCGAGGACAATGCCGATTTGCGCCTCACTGAAATCGGCCGCCGCCTGGGTGTGGTGGACGATGCGCGCTGGGAGCACTTCAACCGCAAGCGCGATGCCATCGCCGGCGAGCAGGAGCGCCTGAAGGACACCTGGGTCAATCCCCGCATCGTGCCCGAGGCCGATGCGGTGCGGGTGCTGGGCCAGCCCCTGGAGCGGGAATACAGCCTGTTCGACCTGCTCCGTCGCCCCGGCGTGAGCTATGCCAGCCTGATGAGCCTGCCCGGTGCGCTGCCGGAAGGGACCGCTCCGGTGAGCGACGCCCAGGTCGTCGAACAGCTGGAGATCCAGGCCAAGTATCAGGGCTACATCGAGCGCCAGAAGGAGGAAGTGGAACGCCATCGCGCCTTCGAGCACCTGCGCCTGCCGCCGGATCTGGATTACCGTGAAGTGAGGGGCCTGTCCATCGAGGTGCAGCAGAAGCTCAACGCCCACAGGCCCGAGACCCTGGGCCAGGCGGCGCGCATCTCCGGCGTGACGCCGGCCGCCATTTCCCTCCTGCTTGTCCACCTGAAACGGCGGGAGAAGAAAAGCGCATGACCGTGGCCAGCCTGGCGGACACCCTGCACGCGGGCCTCGAGGAACTGGGCCTGGCACTCAGCCCCCAGCAGGAGGCGAGCCTGCTCGCCTACCTGGATCTGCTGGTGAAGTGGAACAAGGTCTACAATCTCACCGCCGTGCGCGAGCCGGAGGCCATGGTCACCCAGCACCTGCTGGACAGCCTGTCGGTGCTGCCCCATCTGGGTGAACCGGCAACTCTGGTGGACGTGGGGGCCGGCGCGGGCCTGCCCGGCATTCCGCTGGCCATCGCCCGGCCCGGGATGCGGGTGCTGCTCGTGGACTCGAGCCACAAGAAAACCAGCTTCATGCAGCAGGTGCTGGTGGAGCTGGGGCTCATCAACGCCTCGGTGCTGTGCGATCGCGTGGAGCATCTGCACCTGCCCGCGCCCGCGGACGCGGCGATTTCCCGGGCGTTTTCCGATCTGCGGGAATTCGTGCGCCTGGCCCGACACCTGGTCGCGCCGGGCGGGCGGCTGCTGGCGATGAAGGGCCTCTATCCCCATGAGGAACTGGGCCAGCTGCCGGCGGATGTGACGCTGCGCGAGGTGATCCCGCTTCGGGTGCCGGGGCTGGCGGCGCAGCGGCATCTGGTGGTGATGGAGGTGGGCTGAAAATGGTCAGGATACTGGCGATTGCGAACCAGAAAGGTGGCGTGGGCAAGACCACCACCAGCGTCAATCTGGCCGCAGGGCTGGCCGCGGCCCGGCGGCGCGTGCTGCTGGTGGACCTGGATCCCCAGGGCAACGCCACCACCGGCAGCGGCATCGCCAAGAGCGGGCTTGAGCGCACGGTGTACCACGTGCTGCTGGAACAGCACACGGTGGCGGAAACCCGCCTCACTGCGCCCCAGGCCAAATACGATCTGCTGCCGGCCAACCGGGAGCTGGCCGGCGCCGAGGTGGAGCTGGTGGACGAGGAGCGGCGCGAGCGCCGGCTGCGCCAGGCACTGGAGGCTGTGGCCGGGGAGTACGACTACATCCTCATCGACTGTCCGCCGGCACTGAATCTGCTGACGCTCAACGGCCTGGTGGCGGCCCATTCGGTGATGATTCCCATGCAGTGCGAGTACTACGCGCTGGAGGGGCTGACCGATCTGGTCAACACCGTGAAGAAGGTGCGCGCCCATCTCAACCCGGAGTTGGAGATCGAGGGGCTTCTGCGCACCATGTTCGACCCGCGCAACGCCCTGGCCCAGCAGGTCTCCCAACAGCTCACCCAGCATTTCGGCGACAAGGTCTATAGCACCATCATTCCCCGCAACGTGCGCCTGGCCGAGGCGCCCAGCTATGGGCTGCCCGTGTTCTATCACGACCGTTCCTCCAAGGGCGCTCTCGCCTATCTCGCGCTGGCCGGGGAGTTCCTGCGCCGGCGCGAGGGCGTGGGGGTGACGCCGTGACACAGGAACTTCCATGGCAAAGATGAAAGGTCTGGGCCGCGGCCTTGACGCCCTTCTGGGAGGCGAAGCCGCGCCGTCCACCCCGGACACCCCGCGGGAACTGGACATCGGGCTTCTCCAGCCGGGCAAGTATCAGCCGCGCGCCCACATGGATCCCGCCTCCCTGGCGGAGCTGGCGGCCTCCATCAAGGCCCAGGGCGTCATGCAGCCCATTCTCGTGCGGCGTCTGCCCTCCGGCCGTTACGAGATCATCGCGGGCGAGCGCCGCTGGCGCGCCGCCCAGATGGCGGGGCTCCGGCAGGTGCCGGTCCTGGTGCGTGAGGTGCCGGACGAGGCGGCGCTGGCCATGGCGCTCATCGAGAACATCCAGCGCGAGGACCTCAACCCCATCGAGGAAGCCCATGGCATCCAGCGCCTGATCGAGGAATTCGGCATGACCCACGAGGGCGCAGCAGAGGCCGTGGGCCGTTCCCGCTCCGCGGTCACCAATCTCCTGCGCCTGCGCCAGCTGCCCCAGGCGGTACAGGACATGGTGCTCGCCGGCACGCTGGACATGGGTCATGCGCGGGCGCTTCTGCCGCTGCCGGCCGCCCAGCAGCTCACCGTGGCCCACGAGGTGGCGGCCAAGGGGCTGTCGGTGCGGGAAACGGAAAGACTGGTGGCGCGCCTGCTCAAACCCGCCCGCCCCGCGCAGCGCGCCGAACCGGATCGCGACATCCTGCGTCTGCAGGAAGAGCTGTCGGAGACACTGGGTGCGACCGTGCGCATCCGTCACGGGCGCCGGGGTGCGGGCAGCCTCACCATCGATTACGCCAATCTCGACCAGCTCGATGCCATCCTCGCCCGCCTGCGCGGCGCATGAGGGTTTATCAGTGTTTCCTGAATTGGTAACATACGGCGGCTTTTTCCGGGGTATTTGACGCTTTTATAAGCCCCTGGCTATAATCGCGGTCTTTTCTCGGTTTGCCGCCCATGAGACCCGCCTGGGGAGCGCAGCGTGGAATCCGGCATCCCCGGCAGGTGCTGAATTTGCAGCTCGTCCTGTTGGTGCTTGCCACCGGGGCCGCGTTGCAGCTGTCGGGCCCGGCGGCGGCCGAGGCAGCCTCGTTCGGCGTTTTGATCGCCCTCGCGAACACCGCTTTGCTGATGTGGCGCATGCGCCGGGGCGCGCAAGGGGAGAACATGGCGCGCCGCCCGCTCGCGGGGGCCTACCGATCCAGTCTGGAGCGCTTCGCGCTGGTCGCCCTGCTGCTGGGCCTGGGGCTGGGCGCCATCGGCCTCGAGCCCCTGGCGCTGACGGCGGGCTTTGTCGTGGGCCAGCTGGGCTGGTTCATCGCCCCCCTGCTGCATGGAACGGATACCTGAGCCAAGAAGCGAAAACATGTCGTCTGAAAACCTCACTTCGTCCGACTACATCAAGCATCACCTGCAGAACCTCACCTTCGGCAAGCTGCCCGCGGGCACCGAGCGGGAGATCGATGGCCAGAAGGTGGTGTTGCAGCAGGACACCTGGACCTTCGCCCACTCCGCCGCCGAGGCCAAGCAGATGGGGTTCTGGGCCATCCATGTGGATTCCATGTTCTGGTCCATCACCCTCGGCCTGGTGTTTCTCTGGTTCTTCCGCCGTGTGGCGCGTCGGGTGACATCGGGCGTGCCCGGCCTGGCGCAGAATTTCGCGGAATGGATCTGCGAGTTCGTCGATACCAACGTCCGGGGCTCCTTCGCCGGCAAGAACGACCTGGTCGCGCCGTTGGCCATCACCATTTTCGCCTGGGTGTTCCTGCTCAATCTCATGGACCTGCTGCCGGTGGACTGGCTGCCCTTCCTTGCCGGCCAGCTGGGTGCGAGCCTGTTTGGAATGGATCCCCACCACGTCTATTTCAAGGTGGTGCCCACCACGGATCCCAACATCACCTTCGGCCTGTCCCTCGCCGTGTTCGTGCTGATGCTCTACTACAGCTTCAAGATCAAGGGCGCGGGCGGCTTCCTGGGCGAGCTCACCCTGCACCCGTTCAGCTCGAAAAACCCCCTGCTGCAGGCCCTGTTCATCCCTGTCAATTTCCTGCTGGAATTCGTCTCCCTGCTGGCCAAGCCCCTGTCCCTGTCGCTGCGACTGTACGGCAACATGTATGCCGGCGAGATGATCTTCATCCTCATCGCGCTGATGTACGGCGGCTGGATCCTGGGCCTGTTCGGCGGCCTGCTGCAGTTGGGCTGGGCCATCTTCCACATCCTGATCATCACGCTGCAGGCGTTCATCTTCATGACGCTGACCATCGTTTACATGGACATGGCGCACACCGTGCCCGAGCACCATTGAGGCGCCGCCACGCAAAGGTTCTGGTTTGATTCTTTGATTCTGCAAACAGGAGAGTGCAATGACTGAAATCCAAGCAATGCTGATCATCGCCGGTGCCATCATGATGGGCCTGGGCGCCTTGGGTGCCGCCATCGGCATCGGTGTCCTGGGCGGGCGTTTCCTGGAGGGCGCCGCGCGCCAGCCGGAGCTGATCCCGATGCTGCGGACCCAGTTCTTCATCATGATGGGTCTGACCGACGCCGTGCCGATGATCGCCGTGGGTGTGTCGTTCTACGTCATCTTCGCCCTGGCCGGTTAAGCCTGTCTCCCACAGGCCCTCTCAAAGGGTAGACGCATGAACATCAATCTCACCTTGATCGGGCAGTCGATCACGTTCGCCGTGTTCGTCTGGTTCTGCATGAAGTACGTGTGGCCGCCCATCATGGCTGCGCTGGCGGAACGCAAAAAGCTCATCGCGGATGGGCTGGCTGCCGGTGAGCGGGGCAAGCACGAGCTGGAGCTCGCTTCCAAGCGGGCCGCCGATGTGCTGCGCGAAGCCAAGCAGCAGGCCGCGGAGGTGATCGCCCAGGCGGAGAAGCGTGGCACCGAGATCATCGAGGAAGCCAAGAATGCCGCCAAGGCGGAAGGCGACCGCATGATTGCTGCGGCACGGGCCGAGATCGAACAGGAAGCCACCCGCGCGCGGGAGATGCTGCGCGACCAGGTGGCCGCCCTGGCGGTGGCGGGCGCCGAGCGCATCCTGCGCCGCGAGATCGACGCCAAGGCCCACGCCGACCTGCTGGAAGCGCTCAAGAAGGAACTCTGATGGCCGAACTCGTCACCGTCGCGCGCCCCTATGCCGAAGCGGTCTTCCGCATCGCTCGGGAAAGCGGCGCCTTCGTCGACTGGTCGCGCATGCTGGAGCTGTGCGCCACTGTCGCCAGGGACCCGCAGATGGCCGCGCTGATCGCCGACCCGAACGTGCCGCCCGCCGATCTGGCGCGGGTGTTTCTCGGCGTGTGCGGGACCGGCGTCACGGATGCCGGCCGCAACTTCATCCAGCTCCTCAGCGAAAACGATCGCCTGGCCCTGCTGCCCACCATCGCCGAACTGTACGAGGCGCTGCGGCGCGAGCACGAGAACGAATTGGAAGCGGTGATCGCCTCTGCCTTCCCCCTCACCGAAGAGCAGGTGCGGGATCTGGTGGCGGGGCTGGAGAAGCGCTTCGGCCGCCGCGTGAAAGTCAGCACCCGGGTGGAGCCGGACCTCATTGGCGGTGCGCGCATCACCGTCGGTGACGTGGTGATCGACGGTTCCGTGGCCGGCCAGCTCGCCAAAATGGCGTCCGCGCTCAAATCTTAGGAGTAGCTATGCAACTCAATCCCTCTGAAATCAGCGAACTGATCAAGAACAAGATCCAGGGCCTGGAAACCGGCGCGGACACCCGCACCCAGGGCACGGTGGTGTCCGTGACGGACGGCATCGTGCGCATCCACGGGCTGTCCGACGTGATGGCCATGGAAATGCTGGAATTCCCGGGCGACACCTTCGGCCTTGCGCTCAACCTGGAGCGCGATTCCGTGGGTGCGGTGGTGCTGGGCGATTACGAGCACATCACCGAGGGCGACACGGTCAAGTGCACCGGCCGCATCCTGGAGGTGCCGGTGGGCCCGGAACTCCTGGGCCGCGTGGTGGATGCCCTGGGCCGTCCCATCGACGGCAAGGGCCCGATCAACGCCAAGCTCACCTCCCCCGTGGAAAAGATCGCCCCCGGCGTGATCGCGCGCAAGTCGGTGTCCCAGCCGGTGCAGACCGGTCTCAAGGCCATCGACTCCATGGTGCCCATCGGGCGCGGCCAGCGGGAGCTGATCATTGGCGACCGCCAGACCGGCAAGACCGCCGTGGCGGTGGACGCCATCATCAACCAGAAGGGTCAAAACATGTTCTGCATCTACGTGGCGATCGGCCAGAAGGCCTCCACCATCGCCAACGTGGTGCGCAAGCTGGAAGAGTACGGCGCCATGGAGTACACCATCGTGGTGGCCGCTTCCGCCTCGGATTCGGCGGCGATGCAGTACATCGCCCCCTACGCGGGCTGCGCCATGGGCGAGTACTTCCGCGACCGCGGCCAGGATGCCCTCATCGTCTATGACGACCTGACCAAGCAGGCCTGGGCCTATCGCCAGATCTCCCTGCTGCTGCGCCGTCCGCCGGGTCGCGAGGCCTATCCCGGCGACGTGTTCTACCTGCACAGCCGCCTGCTGGAGCGCGCGGCGCGGGTGAACGAGGAGTACGTGGAGAAATTCACCAACGGCGAGGTGAAGGGCCGCACCGGCTCGCTCACCGCCCTGCCCATCATCGAAACCCAGGCCGGTGACGTGACCGCCTTCGTGCCCACCAACGTGATTTCCATCACGGACGGCCAGATCTTCCTGGAGACCGACCTGTTCAACGCCGGCATCCGGCCCGCCATCAACGCGGGTATCTCGGTGTCCCGCGTGGGCGGTGCCGCCCAGACCAAGGTGATCAAGAAGCTGGGCGGTGGCGTGCGTCTGGCGCTGGCCCAGTACCGCGAGCTGGCCGCGTTCGCCCAGTTTGCCTCCGATCTGGACGAGGCCACGCGCAAACAGCTGGAGCGCGGCAAGCGGGTCACCGAGCTGATGAAGCAGCCCCAGTTCAGCCCGATGAGCGTGGCGCAGATGGCGGTGTCCCTGTTCGCGGTCAACCGGGGCTATCTGGACGACGTGGATGTGAAGAAGGTGCTGGCCTTCGAGTCGGCGCTGCAGGCCCACATCAAGAGCAAGTACCCGCACATCCTCGAGAAGATCTCCGCCACCAACGACCTCGACGAGGCCACCGAGAAGGAACTCGCCGCCGCCGTCGAGGACTTCAAGAAGACGGGCACGTACTGAGGATGGACGGCAGGCGTGCCTGCCTTCACTGCTTGAGGAAACACAATGGCTAGCAGCCGCGAGATTCGTGCCAAGATCAACAGCGTCAAGAACACGCGCAAGATCACCAAGGCCATGGAGATGGTGGCGGCCTCCAAGATGCGCAAGGCGCAGGAGCGCATGCGTGCCGCGCGTCCCTACGGGGCCAAGATCCGCGCCGTGATGCGCCGCATGAGCTACGCCCGCACCGAGTATCGCCATCCCCTGCTGCAGAAGCGTGAGCAGGTGAAGGCGGTGGGGCTGATCGTGGTCACCTCGGACAAGGGCCTGTGCGGCGGTCTCAACACCAACGTCCTGCGCGTGGCGCTGGCGAAGATGCGCGAATGGGACGCCCAGGGCAAACAGGTGCAGGTGTGCGCCATCGGCAACAAGGGCTTCGGCTTCATGCAGCGCATGAACGCCAACGTCGTGTCCTATCTCACCCACATGGGCGATACGCCCCACATGGACAAGCTCCTGCCGCCGGTGACGGTGATGCTCGACAAGTACATGGCGGGCGAGATCGACGAAATCCATCTCTGCTCCACGGTGTTCGTGAACACCATGAAGCAGGAGCCGGTGATGATGCAGCTTGCGCCCATCGTCGACCAGCCGGACCAGCTGTCCCGCATCGAGGGTGGTGAGGACCGGGGCATCTTCGAGCATCACTGGGACTACATCTACGAGCCGGATGCCAAGGTGGTGATCGACACGCTGCTCAAGCGCTACGTGGAATACACCGTGTACCAGGCCGTGGCGGAACACATGGCCTCCGAGCAGAGCGCCCGCATGGTGGCGATGAAGGCGGCCAGCGACAACGCCGGCAACCTGATCGACGAGCTGACCCTGGTGTACAACAAGACCCGTCAGGCGGCCATCACCAAGGAGCTGTCGGAGATCGTCGGCGGCGCATCGGCGGTGTGAGAACCCGGGTGCACGCAAAACTTGCGGAGCGTTTTTCCTGCGCCCCGCGGCAAGCGCGAAAGATTTCGAATCTGGACTAATTTAGGAAACGACCATGAGCCAAGGAACTATCGTTCAGTGTATCGGTGCGGTGATCGACGTGCAGTTCGATCGCGCCTCGATGCCCAAGGTTTACGATGCGCTGAAAGTCGTCGGTACCGATCTCACGCTGGAGGTGCAGCAGCAGCTGGGTGACGGCGTGGTGCGCACCATCGCGCTGGGGTCCACCGATGGCCTGCGCCGTGGCCTCAAGGTGGACAACACCGGCGCCCCCATTTCGGTGCCGGTCGGTCCCAAGACCCTGGGCCGCATCATGGACGTGCTGGGACGACCCATCGACGAGAAGGGGCCCATCGGCGCCGAGCAGACCGCCTCGATTCACCGCCACGCGCCCAAGTTCGACGAGCTCGCCGCCTCGCGGGAGCTTCTGGAAACCGGCATCAAGGTGATCGACCTCATCTGCCCCTTCGCCAAGGGTGGCAAGGTCGGCCTGTTCGGTGGCGCCGGCGTGGGCAAGACGGTGAACATGATGGAACTCATCCGCAACATCGCGGTGGAGCACTCGGGCTATTCCGTGTTCGCCGGTGTGGGTGAGCGCACCCGCGAGGGCAACGACTTCTATCACGAGATGAAGGAAGGCGGGGTGCTGGACAAGGTGGCCCTGGTCTATGGCCAGATGAACGAGCCGCCGGGCAACCGTCTGCGCGTGGCCCTCACCGGCCTCACCATGGCGGAGTATTTCCGCGACGAGGGCCGGGACGTGCTGCTGTTCATCGACAATATCTACCGCTACACCCTGGCCGGTACCGAGGTGTCGGCGCTGCTGGGCCGCATGCCCTCCGCGGTGGGTTACCAGCCCACGCTGGCGGAAGAAATGGGCAAGCTGCAGGAGCGCATCACCTCCACCAAGGTGGGCTCCATCACTTCCATCCAGGCGGTGTACGTGCCGGCGGACGACCTGACCGACCCGTCGCCGGCCACCACCTTCGGCCACCTGGATGCCACCGTCGTGCTGTCCCGGGACATCGCCGCCCTGGGTATCTACCCCGCCGTGGATCCCCTGGATTCCACCTCCCGCCAGCTGGATCCGCTGGTGGTGGGCGAGGAGCACTACAACGTGGCGCGCCAGGTGCAGGCCACCCTGCAGCGCTACAAGGAGCTGCGTGACATCATCGCCATCCTGGGCATGGACGAACTCTCCCCCGAGGACAAGCTGGTGGTGGCCCGTGCCCGCAAGATCCAGCGCTTCCTGTCCCAGCCCTTCTTCGTGGCCGAGGTGTTCACCGGTGCGCCCGGCAAGTACGTGCCCCTCAAGGAGACCATCAAGGGCTTCAAGGCCATCGTCAACGGCGAGTACGACCATCTGCCGGAGCAGGCCTTCTACATGGTGGGCACCATCGAGGAAGCCGTCGAAAAGGCGAAGACGCTCCAGTGAGGCAGGCAGCGGGGCAGCGCCCCGCTTCCCTGCACCCGGCGAGACCCTTGAGGGGAAAGCAAAGGTATGGCAATGACAATACACGTGGACGTGGTGAGCGCGGAGCAGCTGCTCTATTCCGGCCCGGCCGAGTTCGTGATCCTGCCCGGGGAAGCCGGGGAACTGGGCGTCTATCCGCGCCATGCGCCCCTGGTCACCCGCCTCAAGCCCGGTTCGGTGCGGGTGAAGGTGCCGGATCAGGAAGAGGAAGAGCTGATCTGGGTCAACGGCGGGCTTCTGGAAGTGCAGCCGGACGTGGTCACCGTGCTCTCGGACAGCGCAGTGCGCGGCAAGGACCTGGACGAGGCCAAGGCGCTGGAAGCCAAGCGCGCCGCCGAGGAGGCCATGAAGAATCGCACCGGCGCCATGGAGATCGCCAAGGCCCAGGCCGAGCTGGCGGAGGCCGTGGCCCAGCTGGCGGCGATCCAGCGCCTGCGCAAGCTGAAATAGCCCCCACGCAGGCAGGAAGGAGGCGGCTTGGGCCGCCTTTTTCATTTGGGCTTGCGCCATGCCGGCGGTTTATAATCCGGAACATCGCGGCCGGCCTTGCCTCGCACCCACTCCCGGCGCGCCTGAAGGCGGTTTCCCAGGACACCAACGCTGATCCGATCCCCGGGCTCCTCCATGACTTCACCCCTCAATGTCGTCGTTCTCGCCGCCGGCAAGGGCACCCGCATGTATTCCGACCTGCCCAAGGTGCTGCATCCCCTCGCAGGGCGGCCCCTGCTGCAGCATGTGGTGGATACGGCGCGCCGCCTGGCTCCCGCGCGCCTGTGCGTGGTCTATGGCTACGGCGGCGAGGCGGTGCCGGCGGCGATTCCGGGCCCGGACATTCACTGGGTGCATCAGGCGGAACAATTGGGGACCGGCCACGCCGTGGCCCAGGCCCTGCCCCATCTGGTGAGTGGCGGCGTCACTTTGGTCCTTTACGGCGATGTGCCCCTGACGCCGGAGGCCACCCTGCGCCGCCTGCTGGATCATGCCGGTCCGGACCGGCTGGCGCTGCTCACGGCCCATTTCCAGGATCCCACCGGGTATGGCCGCATCGTGCGCGGTGAGGCCGGGCGGGTGCTGCGCATCGTCGAGCAGAAGGACGCCAGTGCCCAGGAGAAGGCCATCACCGAAATCAATACCGGCATTCTGGCTGCGCCCACGGCCCGTCTGGGCGACTGGCTGGGCCGGCTGTCCAACGGCAATGCCCAGGGGGAGTACTACCTGACCGACATCATCGCCATGGCGGTGGCGGAGGGGTTGCCCATCGAGACGGTGCATCCCCATCACGAATGGGAGGTGCTGGGGGTCAACACCAAGCTGCAGCTGGCCGAGCTGGAGCGCATCTATCAGCGCAATCTCGCCTGCGCCCTGGCCGGGGCGGGCACCCACATCCTGGACCCGGCGCGCATCGACGTGCGGGGCACCCTCACCTGCGGTCGGGATGTCGTCATCGATGTCAACTGCGTGTTCGAGGGCCGGGTGCATCTGGGGGACCGGGTGCAGGTCGGGCCCCACTGTGTGCTGAAGGACGTGATCGTCGCGGAAGACACGCGGATTCAGGCCTTTAGCCACATCGACGGCGCCGAGATCGGCCCCGCCTGCCGCCTCGGCCCGTTCGCCCGCATCCGTCCTGGCACGAGTCTCGCTAACGAAGTCCACATCGGCAATTTCGTGGAAATCAAGGCCAGCCAGATCGGCGAGGGCAGCAAGGTGAACCACCTCAGTTATGTGGGGGATGCCAGCGTCGGCCGGCGTGTCAACATCGGCGCCGGCACCATCACCTGCAATTACGACGGGGCCAACAAGCACCGCACGGTGATCGAGGACGACGCCTTCATCGGGTCCGACACCCAGTTGGTGGCGCCGGTGACGGTGGGTGCGGGCGCCACCCTGGGGGCGGGCACCACCCTCACCCGGGATGCACCGGCGGGCAAGCTCACCCTCTCCCGCGTCAAACAGACCACCATCGAAGGCTGGCAGCGGCCGGTGAAGAAGAAGTGAGGGGCCCGGGCCCGCATCCTGACGGAGAACATCCATGTGCGGCATCGTAGGCGCCATCGCGCGGCGCAACGTCGTTCCCCTGCTCATCGAAGGCCTGCGCCGGCTGGAATACCGTGGCTACGACTCCGCCGGTGTGGCCGTGATCAATGGCGGGATCCGGCGTGTGCGCCGCGTGGGCCGCGTGGCGGAACTGGAGTCCGCGGCCCGGGGCATGAACCTCCAGGGAGAAATCGGCATCGGCCACACGCGCTGGGCCACCCACGGGGGCGTGACCGAACCCAACGCCCACCCCCATGTCTCGCGCGGGCTGATCGCGGTGGTGCACAACGGGATCATCGAGAACCACGAGGCCAAGCGCGAGGCGCTGCGCGCGCTGGGCTACGAATTCGAGTCCCAGACCGACACCGAGGTCATTGCCCATCTGGTGCACCATCACTACCAGCAGCGCCACGACCTCTACCAGGCGGTGCGCGCCGCGGTGGAGGAGCTCGTGGGCGCCTATGCCATCGCGGTGGTGGCCTTGGACGATCCGGACGAGCTGGTGGTGGCGCGCATGGGTTGTCCGCTGCTGATCGGCCTGGGCGAAGGCGAAAACTTCATCGCCTCCGACGTCTCCGCCGTGCTGGCGAGCACCCGGCGGGTGATCTATCTGGAGGAAGGCGATGTGGCCATCGTGCGCCGCGACGGCGTGGAAATCCATGATCGCGCGGGGCGGCTGGTTAAGCCGCGCATCCACGTGAGCGATGTCTCGCTGGCTTCCCTGGAGCTCGGGCCCTACAGCCACTTCATGCAGAAGGAAATCCACGAGCAGCCGCGGGCCCTTGCCGACACCATCGAGCCCGTGCTGGAGCGGGGTTTTGCGCCCGAGCTGTTCGGGGCCGAGGCGGCCGCCCTGCTGTCCGGCGTGCAGAGTGTGCAGATCCTGGCCTGCGGCACCAGCTTCTATGCAGGCTCCGTGGCCCGCTACTGGCTGGAGGCCATCGCCGGCATTCCCTGCGCCGTGGACATCGCCAGCGAATACCGCTACCGTCCGGTGGTGGCGCGCCCCGATCAGCTGGTGGTGACCATTTCCCAGTCCGGCGAGACCCTGGACACCCTGGAGGCGCTGAAATACGCCAAATCCCTGGGGCAGGAGCTCACCCTGTCCATCTGCAACGTGCAGGAAAGCGCCATTCCCCGTGCCTCCCGTCTGGTGTTCTACACGCGCGCCGGCGCCGAGATCGGTGTCGCCTCCACCAAGGCCTTCACCACCCAGCTGGTGGCGCTGTTCGTTCTGACCGCGACGCTTGCCAAACTGGCGGGCCGGCTGCCTCCGGAGCGGGAGGCGGCCTACCTGGACGCCCTGCGTCAGCTGCCGGGCAGCGTCCAGCATGCCCTCAATCTCGAACCCCAGATCCAGGTCTGGGCAGAACGCTTCGCCAGCAAGGAGCACGCCCTTTTTCTGGGCCGCGGCGTGCACTACCCCATTGCCCTCGAGGGGGCGCTCAAGCTCAAGGAAATCTCCTATATCCACGCCGAGGCCTATCCCGCGGGTGAGCTCAAGCATGGGCCCCTGGCGCTGGTGGACAGCAATATGCCGGTGGTGGTGATCGCGCCCAACGATGCCCTGCTGGAGAAACTCAAGTCCAACATGCAGGAAGTGCGCGCCCGGGGCGGCGAGCTCTATGTGTTCGCCGATCTGGACAGCCACTTCACCGAGTCGGAAGGGGTGCACGTGATCCGCACGCCCCGTCATGCCGGGGTGCTGTCGCCGGTGGTGCATGCCATCCCGGTGCAGTTGCTCGCCTACCATGCCGCGCTCCAGAAAGGCACCGACGTGGACAAGCCGCGTAACCTGGCCAAGTCCGTCACCGTGGAATGAGCCTTGCCCCGCGCGGCGCGCGGCAGAGTAGAATGGTAGGCGCGCGGGCGCCGCGCCGGGGCCGAGCTATAAAGTAAAGGCCTGACCCTTCCCGGAAAAGGAGAAAAATGGATCTCAAGACGCTTTCCCTCAAGGAACTTAAGTCGCTCAAGGCTCGTGTGGAGAAGGAGATCGCGCGCCGCGCGACCGCGGAGAAGAAAAAGGCGCTGAAGGAGCTGGCAGCCCTCGCCGCGGCACGCGGGTTCGAGCTGGAGGAGCTTTTGGGTGGCGGCCGCAAGCGCGCCGCCCCTGTCCGCCGGCGCAAGGCGCCGGCACGGGCCCGCACCACGGCCAAGTACCGCAACCCGGACAATCCCCAGCAGACCTGGAGCGGACGCGGCCGCAAGCCCAAGTGGGTGCAGGACTGGCTGGCCGCAGGCAAGGCCCTGGACGCCCTCAGGGTGTGACGGCCATCGGCAAGCTCCGCTTCGGCCGGTAAACTAGGAAGGTTCGGCGCAGGAGCGGATTCTTGGCGGTCATCGCCGTATTCAACCAGAAAGGGGGGGTGGGCAAGACCACCACCACCCTCAACGTGGCGGCGGCCCTCGCCCGCATGGGCAAGGACCCCATTGCCATCGACCTCGATCCCCAGGCCCATCTCACCCTGTCCGTGGGCCTCGGGCAGATCGCGGGCGCAGATTCCGTGGCCGCCTTCTTCCGCGAGGAGAAGGTGCTGGCCCAGCTCACCCGGGAACTGCCCAACGGGGTGCGCGTGATTCCCGCCCACATGGAGCTGTCCAAAATCGAGGCCCTGCACGGCAGGAGCGCCAGCGCGGCGCGCCGGCTGAAGCAGGGCCTGGAGGAGGAGCTGGCACGGGAGGGCGTGCCCATCCTCATCGACTGCTGTCCCATGCTGGGCGTGCTGTCCCTCAACGCCATCCTCGCCGCCGACCGCGTGCTGGTGCCGGTTTCGGCGGACTTCCTGTCCTTCCAGGGCGTGCACAAGCTGGACCTCGCCCTGCGCGCCCTGGAGGGGCCGCTGGGCCGGCGGATCGAGAAACGCATCGTGCTCACCCGTTTCGATGCCCGGCGCAAGCTCGCCTTTGAGATCCACGACAAGCTGCGCGAGCGCTTCGGGGAGGAAGTGTGTGAAACCCGCGTGGTGGAGAACGTGGCCCTCGCCACCAGTCCCACCGTGGGCAAGGATGTGCTGGCCTTCGCCCCTTCGAGCCCCGGCGCACGCGATTACGTGCGCCTCACCCTGGAGTTGTGGGACAAGGGTTTTTTCGCCTGAAGCGCGCCCGTTCGGATCAGATGGGGCAGACCATCTCCCCCAGCTTCTGGGTCAGCCGCAGGTTTTCCCGATAGTCCACCGGGCAGTCGATGATGGCCACGGTGTCGCAGGCCAGGGCTTCGTGCAGCACCGGCAGCAGTTCCTCCGTGCGCGAGATGCGCCAGCCGCGCGCACCGAAGGCCTGGGCGTATTTCACGAAATCCGGATTGGTGAAGCGCACGTGGGCGGTGCGGCCGAAGTGGATCTGTTGCTTCCATTCGATGAGCCCGTAGGACTCGTCGTTCCAGATCAGGATCACCAGGGGCAGCTTCAGGCGCATGGCGGTCTCGATTTCCTGGGAATTCATCAGGAAGCCGGCGTCCCCCGTCACCGCCACCACCTTGCGCTCGGGAAAATTGAGCTTGGCCGCCACCGCGCCCGGGACGGCGATGCCCATGCTGGCGAAGCCGTTGGAGATGATGCAGGTATTGGGGCGCTCACAGGGATACATGCGCGCCATCCACATCTTGTGGGCCCCCACGTCGCAGATGACGATGTCCTCGGGACCGAGTGCCCGGCGCAGGTCGGCGACGATGCGCTGGGGCTTGACCGGGAACTCCACGTCATCGTCGTCCGCGTGCAGCTCGCGCAGAATGGTCTCGTGCAGGCGCTCGTGCAGCGCCCCGTGGTAGGGCCGGGCCTGTCCGGCCACGGCGGCGAGGGTGGCACGGAAATCCCCCAGCGCGCCGTCCGTCACCTGGTAGAAGGCATCCACTTCCGCCGGATGGGTGTCGATGTGGAGGATCTTGCGGTCCCCCGAGCGGTGCCACAGCCGGGGCGGATATTCCACCAGGTCGTAGCCCACGCATATGATGACGTCGGCCCGATCGAAGCCGCAGGAGACGTAATCGTGGGCCTGCAGGCCCACCGTGCCCAGGGACAGACGATGGGAATCCGGGATCGCCCCCTTGGCCATGAAGGTACTCACCACCGGGATGTTGAGCTTTTCGGCAAAGGCCACCAGGGCGTCGCAGCAGCGTGCACGCACCACCCCGTTGCCGGCCAAAATCAGGGGAAACTGGGCCTGGCTGATCACCTCGGCCACCGCCACCACCCGCTCCGGCGCGGGATGGGGCAGGGTCACCGGCACCGGGCGCAGCGGCCGTGCCTCGACGTCGGCGATGTGGGCAATGTTTTCCGGGAATTCGATGAAACAGGCGCCCTGCTTGGCGCTGCCGGCGGTCTTGAAGGCCTTGCGCACCACCTCCGGGATGATTTCCGGATTGAGGATCTGGGTGGCGTATTTGGTGATGGGCTGGAACAGATTCACCAGATCCAGCACCTGGTGCGACTCCTTGTGCAGGCGGTTGGTGGCGGCCTGGCCGGCGATGGCCACCAGGGGGGCATGGTCCAGGTTGGCGTCGGCCACGCCGGTGACCAGGTTGGTGGCCCCCGGCCCCAGGGTGGACAGGCATACCCCCGGCCGTCCGGTGAGCCGACCCTCCACGTCGGCCATGAAGGCCGCGCCCTGCTCATGGCGGGTGGTGATGAAACGGATGGACGAACCGAGCAGGGCGTCCATCACGTCCAGGTTTTCCTCGCCCGGCACGCCGTAGATGAAGCGCACGCCTTCCTCTTCCAGGCAGCGCACGAGCAGTTCCGCCGCTTTCATCGTTTCGCCTCCACACGCTCCGGTGGGAGCATAGCATTCGGGCTTGCGGCTGCGGGGCAAAAAAAAGCCCCGAGGGGAGTCGGGGCGGAAAGCACTAGTTGAACAGAAACAAGCATCACACTTGCCCTGCCAATATAACACAAAAACCAGGGCTGTCTAGTCCTAATCAACTAACTGCAGCTGGGCGCCTGCGCCAGGCGGGTGGGCCGCTTCCCCGTGCCCCGGGGTTGCTGCAACCCCGGGCGTGGCCTCCCGGGCGCCCGGGGGGTGGTCGAGCCGCCCGCGTCAGCCTTGGGGTTTGCCGCTATCGCGACGGCGCACCAGACCCTGTTCCAGGGCCAGGGTGGCCACCTGGACCCGGTTGGCCAGGCCCAGCTTGTCCAGAATGCTGCGCAGGTGGTTGCGCACGGTATTCTCGGACAGGCCCAGGGCTTCGCCGATGGCGCGGTTGCTCATGCCCCGCGCCACATAGGTGACGATCTCCAGCTCGCGCTGGGACAGTTTGTCGAACACGTTCTGGGCCAGTTCCCCGCGCGCCATCTTCTGCATGATGTGGGCGGGTAGCATGCTGTGGCCGGCATGCACCGAGCGGATGGCCTGGAGGATCTGTTCGGGCTCGCTGGATTTGAGGATGTAGCCATCCACGCCCCGCTCGATGGCGTCGCGGATCTCGCGATCCTCGTCGGCGATGGTGAGCATGACCACGCGCAGGCCCGCGCGCCGGAAATCGCCGACCAGAGACAGGCCGTCGCCGTCGGGGAGGCCGCGATCGAGCAGGGCCACGTCCGCCTGCCCGCCTTCCTGCAGCCACTTGCGGGCCTCGGCCAGGGTGGCGAATTGCCCGGTGATCGCCACGTCCGGTTCGCTCGCGAACAGGTGTTCCAGGCCCTTGCGGAACAGCGGATGGTCGTCCACCAGGATCACGCGAATGGTCATGGGCGTCTCACTGCTGCGTCATCGTTTCGCCCCGTGCTGTTTCCAGGCAAGGGCGATGAGTTCGTCAAGCACCGGGAAGAGCTTTTCGTGGCTGCCGGTCATGCTGCTGGAGGTGCGGTACTTGCCGTCCACGATCATGGAGGGCACGCCCTCGATGCCATAGGCGCTGGTGAGGTCGCGCGCCTGCTGCACCTTGGCCTGCACGCCGAAGGAATCGTAGGCGGCGCCGAAGCGGGTGGCATCGACGCCGCGCTGGGCCACGAAGCGCAGCAGGGTGTCGCGCTTGTTGAGGTTGATGCCCTGCAGGTGGATGGCGTTGAACAGGTCACCGTGGAGCTTGTCCAGCACGCCGAGGGCCTCCGCGGCGTAGTAGGCCTTGGCCAGGGGGACCCAGGCGTCGTTGAAGATGGCCGGCATGCGCCGGAAATAGGCGTGGCGCGGCAGGCGCTTGAGCCACTGGTTGAGCAGGGGTTCCAGCTCGAAGCAGTGGGGGCAGCCGTAATAGAAGAGCTCCAGCACCTCGACCCGCTTGGGATCCAGGGTGGGCTGGGGGAATTCCACCAGGGCGTAGTCGCGGCCTGCGGCCACGGCGGCGCGCGCCAGGCCGGGAGGCAGGCAGACAAGCGCTGCGCCGGCGGCGGCGAGGCTCAGGAAGCGGCGGCGATGGATCATGGCGGAGGCTCCTCGGAAGTGGGTATCAAAGGCGGGTCAGCGCGCGCCCGGGGCTTCCTTCACTTTCACCAGGGTGGCCTGAATGCCATTCTGGGCCAGCGTGGCCCGTACCTTGGACATCTCGTCCACGCTGGCGAAGGGGCCGATGCGCACGCGATGCCACACCCCCTTGTCCGGCAGATCGGCGCTTTGCACCGTGGCTTCCACCCCCATGAGGGCCAGGCGCGCCTTGAGGTTGTCGGCCTCGCTCTGGTTCTGGAAGGCGCCTGCCTGCAGGAAGAACTGCTCCTGCGCCCCCGGCGCCGGCTGTTTCACCTCCTGGTCGGTCACCGGCTCTTCCGTGCCCGGCAGGATGTTGTAGAAGTCGAAGCGCGGCTTGTGCGTTTCCGCCTCGGGCCGGGCGGCGGCCTGAGGCGCGGGTTTCGCCGGCTCCGGTTTGGCGGCGGGCGGCGGCTCCGGCTGACGGAAGCCGCGCGTGAGCGACGGCACATACCAGGCCACGGCGATGGCCGCCCCCAGCCCGATGACGATGCCGATCAGGATGCCGGTCAGCATCGGATTGGCCCTCCGGGAACGGGGCGCGCTGCGGGGTTTGTAGTCCTTGCTCATGGCTCCTTCGTCGATCTCGGGGGCTTACATCTTGTCGGGTGCCGACACACCCAGCAGGCCCAGCCCGTTGGCGATCACCTGGCGTGCCGCCGCCACCAGGGCCAGCCGCGCGAGCCGGGTCGCCTCGTCCTCCACCAGAAACTGCTCGGCATTGTAGTAGGTGTGGAAATCGCCGGCGAGATCACGCAGATAGTAGGCGATGTGATGGGGCGCGAGTTCCCGTGCGGCGGTCTCCACCACTTCCGGATAGCCGTCCAGCCGCTTCGCCAAGGCAAGCTCGTGGGGGCTCACCAGACGCGACACGTCCGCCTGGGCCAGCAGACCGGGATCACCCCCCCAGCGGGTGAGCACGCTCACCGCGCGGGCGTGGGCATACTGGATGTAATAGACCGGGTTTTCGTTGCTCTGGGCCTTGGCCAGTTCCAGATCGAAATCCAGGTGCTGGTCCGACTTGCGCAACACATAGAAGAAACGTGCAGCATCGTTGCCCACCTCGTTGCGCAGTTCGCGCAGGGTGACGAATTCGCCGGCGCGCGTGGACATGGGCACCTTTTCCTTGCCCCGGTAGAGCACCGCGAACTGCACCAGGGCCACCGTGAGACGCTCGGCATCGAGCCCCAGGGCGGTCAATGCGCCCTTCACCCGCGCCACGTAACCGTGATGGTCGGCGCCCCAGACATCGATCACCCGGTCAAAACCCCGCTCGAACTTGTTCAGGTGGTAGGCGATGTCGGAGGCGAAATAGGTGTACTGGCCGTTTTCCCGCTGCACCACGCGGTCCTTCTCGTCACCGAAGGCGGTGGAGCGGAACCACAGCGCACCGTCCTGGCGGTAGAGGTGGCCGCGGCTTTCCAGCAGGTCGATGGCGCGCGCCACCAGGCCGCTTTCGTACAGGGATTTCTCCGAGAACCAGTTGTCGAACACCACGCCGAACTCGGTGAGGTCGTTGCGGCAGTCACCCAGCTGCTCGGTGAGGGCGAGGTTGTGCACATAGGCATAGTCTTCGCCCAGCAGCCGCTTGGCGTTGGCGATGAGCTGGTCCAGGTGGCCTTCCGGGTCCTCTTCCACGGAAGGGGCGCCATCCAGCACGTGCCAGGGCTCGTGCACGTAACGGTCGCCATGGTGGGCGTGGATGATGCGCGCCATGTCGCGCACGTATTCGCCCTGATAGGCGTTGGGCGGGAAGGGAACGTTGATGCCGTTCAACTCCAGATAGCGCAGCCAGGTGGACAGCGCCAGGATGTCCATCTGCCGACCCGCGTCGTTCACGTAGAACTCGCGCGTGACGTCATAGCCCGCCGCGGCGAGCACGTTGGACAGGGATGCGCCGTAGGCCGCGCCCCGTCCGTGTCCCACATGGAGCGGCCCGGTGGGATTGGCCGACACGAACTCCACCTGGACCTTCACGCCCCGGGGCCGGCCGCGTCCGAAGGCTTCCCCCTGGGTGAGGATCAACGGCACGACACGCTGCTTGGCGGCCTGGCTGAAGAAGAAATTGATGAAGCCCGCGCCGGCGATCTCCACCTTCTCCACCCAGGGCGAAAGGGGCAGTGCGTCCACGATGTCGCGCGCCACCTCGCGCGGATTGCGCGCCAGGACCTTGGCGAGCTGCATCGCCACGTTGCACGCCAGGTCTCCGTGGGCGGCCTGGCGTGTGGGCAGGACCTCGATGGTCACGGGCGTGTCCGGCGCGACCACGCGCACGGCATCGGACAACAGTTCGACGAGATGGGACTTGAGATCGGACATGATGGGCGCACGAAAAACCCGATTATACCGCCCGCGCGCGGGTTCAGGGCTCCAGGGGGTCCACGTCCAGCGCCCAGCGCACGCTGTGCGTCCTCTCCCCCGCCAGGGCGGCCATCCACTCGGCGAGGAATTTTTGCAGGAGGCTGCGCGAGGCGGATTCCACCAGAAGCTGCGCCCGTTCCTTGCCAGCCAGTCGCGCGAGAAGCGCCGGCACGGGATCGTACACGCGCACGCCCGGCCAGCGGGGGGCCCGCGCCGCCGCCTCGCGCAGGAAGTCCAGGGTGGTCTCCATGCGATGGGCTTCCGCGCGCAGCAGCGCCTGGAAGGTGAAGGGCGGCAGCCCGAGGGCCTCGCGCTCGGCGAGCAGCGCGTTGGCGAACTCGCCATAGTCGCCGTGGGTGAGAGCGGTGAACAGAGGGTGGGCGGGAAAGGCCGTCTGGATCAGCACCTCGCCGTTACCGGAGGCGCGCCCGGCGCGCCCGGCCACCTGCAGAAGCTGGGCAAACAGGCGTTCCGAGGCACGGAAGTCGGCGCTGTACAGGCCGCTGTCCGCATTGAGGATGCCCACCAGGGTCAGCCGGGGAAAATCGTGGCCCTTGGTGAGCATCTGGGTGCCCACCAGAATGTCCACCTCGCCTGCCTGCACCCGCCGCAGCATCTCCGGCAGGGCGTCACGGCGGCGGGTGCTGTCCCGGTCCACGCGCAGGATGCGCGCCTTCGGCAGAAAGCGTTGCAGGGTCTGTTCCAGGCGCTGGGTACCCTGTCCCAGGGGCGCGAGCTCCAGGGCGCCGCAGGCGGGACACTGGCGGGGAATGGCGCTTTCGTGTCCGCAGTGGTGGCAACGCAAACGCCCCTCGCCGAGGTGTACCACCAGCTTCACGGCGCAGCGGGGACAGCCCGCAAGCCAGCCGCAGGCATGGCAGGTGAGGGCGGGCGCATAGCCGCGCCGGTTGATGAACACGAGACTCTGCTCGCCGCGCTGCAGGCGGTCCTTGAGGGCGCGCACCAGGGGCGCGGTGAGCCCTTCCGTGACGGGCTCCCGCCGCAAGTCGATGAGGGTGAGGCGTGGCGGACGCGCCGCTGCCACCGCGCGCGTGGCCAGTCGCAGCAGCCGGTAGCGGCCGTTCATCGCGTTGTGCCAGCTTTCCAGCGACGGGGTGGCCGAACCCAGGATCACCGGCACCCCCCGCTGCCGGGCACGGAACACCGCCACGTCCCGGGCGCTGTAGCGCAGGCCATCCTGCTGCTTGAAGGAGGCGTCGTGTTCCTCGTCCACCACGATGAGCCCGAGCTCGGGCATGGGCGTGAACACCGCCAGGCGCGTGCCCAGCACGATGGCCGCACGGCCCTCGGCCGCCAGCAGCCAGTGGCGCAGGCGCTCGCCTTCGGCGAGGTGGCTGTGCAGGCTGACGATGACGGCTTGCGGAAACCGGCTGCGAAAGCGCGCCTCGGTCTGGGGAGTGAGATTGATTTCGGGCACCAGTACCAGCGCCTGCCTGCCCTGGGCCAGGACGTCGGCGATGAGGTGCAGATAGACCTCGGTCTTGCCGCTGCCGGTGACGCCCAGGAGCAGCCAGGGTACGAAGCCCGGACCGGCCGCGCGCACCGCCTCCAGCGCGGCCTGTTGGTCCGCATTCAGCGGCGGCGGGGTTGGGGCCGGATAGGCGGCGGCTGGCGCCTCCACCTTCAGGGGCGCGGTGGCCGCTTCCACCCAGCCCAGAGCGAGGAAATCGCGCAGGGCCCGGGGTGCACCCGGAGAGAGGGCAAGCAGATCCTCCCGGGACAGGGCGCCCCGGGCCTGCAGGGCGGCCAGCAGCCTGCGGCGCACCGCGGCACGCGCCGGCAGGCTGGCCGGCTCCACCGCCCGGCCCGCTTCGGTGAGGCGCCAGCAGGGCTCGGCGACCCGCGCCGGCCGGGGACGGCGCAGGCGCTGGGGCACGAGGGTCGCCAGCACCTGGCCCAGGGGATGGTGGTAATAGCTGCTGCAGAAGGCCGCCAGCTCGAGCACGTCCCCGGGCAGGGGCGGCAGCTCGCGCAGGATGCGGCTGACGGGCTTGAGGCGCACGCCCTCGACGGTGGGGGCTTCCGTGAGGGCCACGATGACGCCCACCAGGGTGCGCCGGCCGAAGGGCACCACCGCCAGGCGTCCCACGTCCTCCGCCAGGGCGGTGGGGGCCAGGTAATCGAAGGGGGCCGGGACGGGAACGTCGAGGGCGACGCGGGCGATGGGCATGGCAATGGATGGCTGGGAAGGCCGTATTCTAGCGGCCCGGCGGGCTGTGGATAACTTTGTGCATAGTCTTGCGCGGCGGGGCGCAAAATCATTCACCTGTCAAGCGGAAGCAGCGCGAAAGCGCCGCGCCAGCGGCAAAATCACATACTATTCAGTAAATTGCGCGCAGGTCTTGAGAAAACCTCTGCAAAGATGCGCCTATTTGCCATCGGCCCGGGATCTGTGCATAAGTGAACGCTGAAAAGCCCGCCCCCATGGGCTTTCCGGGCTGCCGGCCTGGGCTTTACGCGCGGGAGGAATAGGGCTATAAGGAGCCACTCGCCCGCGCCCCCTGCCATGCCTGTCCCACCCACCCTGCTGCGCCGCCTTCAACTCGTCCACGATGCCTGGCGGCGCTATGGCGAAGCTCCCACCCTGGAACATTTCGTGGAACTGGCGGTGGGCGTCAACAGTCTCGCCGAGTTCCTGCGCGAGACGCGGGCCACGGCCCTCTCCCACGCCAGTCATGAGCTGGAGCAGGCGGTGCTGGCCCTGTTCGAGCCGGAGGTGAGCCATCCCCTGCCGGAGGCGGCGTGGGCGGATCTGGCACGGCGCCTGGCGGCCCTCACCGCCCAGGTGGAGGCCCAGGTCGAGGCGGCGGCCGGGCGGCCGGAGCGCCGGCGAACGAGTGGCGCCGCCGCGGCCCTTTCAGCCGAAGCCCAGGGCTGGCTGATCGGTCACGAGCCGGAGCGCTGGCGTGCCCTTCTGGAGCAGCTGGGTCACTTCGGCACCCCCGTGGGCTTCTTGCGCTGGGGTGAGGCGTTGCCCCAGGGGGACGCGGCGCTTCTGCTCCTGGACCTGCGCAGCCTGCCGCTGGGCGAATGGCGCGCCCGGGTGGAGCAGTTGCGGGCGAGCCGGCCGGGCAGCCAGATCCTCTGCCTGGGGGTGCGCTCCGACTTCGAGGAAATCCACCCGCTCCTGGCGGGCGGCGCCGATCACTGCCTGCTGGAGGGAACGCCCCTCCACGCGCTCGTGGAACGCATCCTGGAACTGCGCCAGCGCCAGGATCAGGAAGCGGGCCGGGTGCTGATCGTGGAGGACTCCCGCACGGCCGGCCATCTCATCCGGCGCACCCTGGAAGAAAACGGCACCGCCTGCGAGGTCGTGCAGGATCCGCGCGAGGCCCTGTCTGCCCTGAAGCGGTTCAATCCCGATCTGGTGCTGATGGACATGTACATGCCGGGCTGCACGGGCGTGGAGCTCACGCGGGTGATCCGCGAGCATCCGGAGTTCCTGAGCGTGCCCATCGTGTATCTGTCCGGCGAGACCAATGTCGCGCTGCAGGTGGACGCCATGCGCCTGGGCGGCGACCATTTCCTCACCAAGCCCTTCAATCCGGTGTTCCTCAACGCGGTGGTGCGCACCCAGATCGAGCGTTACCGCGCCATGCGCCGCACCATGTACCACGACAGCCTGACCGGGCTGCTCAACCACACCAGCGGCAAGAACACTCTGGACGTGCTGCTCTCCAATCTGCGAGGGGAAGGGACGTCCCTGTCGGTGGTGATGATGGACATCGACCACTTCAAGCAGGTGAACGACAGCTACGGGCATCCGGTGGGGGACCAGGTGATCCGCAGTCTGTCCTGGCTGCTGCGTCAGCGGCTGCGCCGCAGCGATCTCCTCTGCCGTTACGGCGGTGAGGAATTCCTGATCGCCCTGCCCCACACCTCCCCGGCCCAGGCATTCGCCATCATGGACCGCATCCGCGAGGACTTCAGCCGGGTGCGCCACCCCTTCCGGGACAGCTTCTTCCACACCACCGCCAGCGGCGGCATCGCGGGCTTTCCCGCCCACGGCAGCAGCGATGCCCTGATCGAGGCGGCAGACCATGCACTCTACGAAGCCAAGCGCGCAGGACGCAACCGGCTGGTGCTGGCGCCGGAGTAAGGCTCAGTGAAAGGGGCGGGAGAGCTCGTGCACCGCGTCCACCAGCGCGGCCACGCTTTCCGGCGGCGTGAACTGGGAGACGCCATGGCCCAGGTTGAACACGTGCCCGGAGCCCTGACCGTAGGACTTGAGAATGCGATGGGCTTCCTCGCGCACCACCTCCGGGCCGGCGAACAGCACCATGGGATCCATGTTGCCCTGCAGCGCCACGCGGTGTCCCACCCGCCTGCGTGCCTCGCCGATGTCGCAGGTCCAGTCCAGCCCCACCGCATCGCAGCCGATGGCGGCGATCTTTTCCAGCCACACACCACCGCCCTTGGTGAAGACGATGGACGGCACGCGCACGCCTTCGTGTTCGCGGATGAGGCCGGCCACCACCTGCCGCAGATAGGCCAGGGAGAATTCCTCATAGGCGCGTGAGGACAGCATGCCGCCCCAGGTGTCGAAGATCTGCACGGCCTGGGCGCCGGCGCGGATCTGGGCATTGAGGTAATCGGTCACCGCCCGGGTGTTCACCTCCAGGATGCGGTGCAGCAGATCCGGCCGCCGGTAGAGCATGGTCTTGGTGGTGCGGAAATCGTCCGAGCCGCCCCCCTCCACCATGTAGCAGGCGAGGGTGAAGGGGCTGCCGGAAAAACCGATCAGCGGCACCTCGTTGTCCAGCGCCTTACGGATCTGGCGCACGGCATCCAGCACGTAGCCCAGCTGGATTTCGGGATCGGGGGCGGCGAGATCGCGAATCTCCCATTCCTCGCGCAGGGGCCGCTCGAACTTGGGGCCTTCGCCTTCGGCGAAATACAGCCCCAAACCCATGGCATCCGGAATGGTGAGGATGTCCGAGAACAGGATGGCGGCATCCAGCCCGAAGCGGGCGATGGGCTGCAGCGTGACTTCGGTGCAGTAGTCCGGGTTCTTGCACAGATCGAGGAAAGAGCCGGCGCGGGCGCGCGTCTCGTTGTATTCCGGCAGATAGCGGCCCGCCTGGCGCATGATCCAGATGGGCGTGTAGGGCACCGGCTCCTTGAGCAGGGCACGCAGGAAGGTGTCGTTCCGGGGCTTCATCGAGACCCCCGAAGACCCGGGGCGCCGCCGCGGCGCCGTGGGGCGTCAGACGTTGAGGTAAGCAAGGATGCCCTCCGCCGCCTGCCGGCCTTCCCATACTGCGGTGACCACCAGGTCCGAGCCGCGCACCATGTCGCCGCCGGCGAACACCTTGGGATTGGCGGTCTGGTAAGGGTGGGCATGGCCTCTGGCCACCACCCGACCGGCCTGGTCGGTGGTGATGCCGAATTCCGCAAACCACGGCTGGGGATTGGGGCGGAAGCCAAAGGCGATGATCACCCGGTCGCAGGGAATGATCTCCTCGGAGCCCGGCACCACCTGGGGCATGCGCCGGCCGCGGGCATCCGGCGCACCGAGCTCGGTGGTGACCAGCTTCACACCCTCCACCTTGCCGTTGCCGACGATTTCCACCGGCTGGCGGTTCCACAGGAACTGCACGCCCTCTTCCTTGGCGTTGGCCACCTCCCGGCGGGAACCGGGCATGTTGGCCTCGTCACGGCGATAGGCACAGACCACGGATTTCGCGCCCTGGCGGATGGCGGTGCGGTTGCAGTCCATGGCGGTGTCGCCGCCACCCAGCACCACCACGCGCTGGCCTTCCATGGAAATGTAGCCGGTGTCGTTGGGGGGCAGCCCCAGGCAGTGGCGCACGTTGGAGATGAGGAAGGGCAGCGCTTCGTACACCCCCGGCAGCTCCTCGCCCGGGAAGCCGCCCTTCATGTAGGTGTAGGTGCCCATGCCGAGGAAGACCGCGTCGTATTCGTCCAGCAGATTCTGGAAGGGAATGTCGCGGCCGATCTCGGTGTTGAGCACGAAGGTGATGCCCATGCCCTCCATGATGGCGCGCCGGCGCCGGACGACTTCCTTCTCCAGCTTGAATTCCGGGATGCCGAAGGTGAGCAGGCCGCCGATTTCGTCGTAGCGGTCATAGACCACGGGCGTGACGCCGTTGCGCACCAGCACGTCGGCGCAGGCCAGGCCCGCCGGCCCCGCGCCCACCACCGCCACCCGCCTGCCGGTGGGGGTGACCTCCGAGAGGTCCGGGCGCCAGCCCAGCTTGAAGGCTTCGTCCGAGATGTATTTCTCCACCGCGCCGATGGTCACCGCACCGAAGCCGCCCTGGTTTAGGGTGCAGGCGCCCTCGCACAGGCGGTCCTGGGGACACACCCGGCCGCAGATCTCGGGCAGGGAGTTGGTCTTGTGGGAGAGCTCCGCCGCCTCCAGCAGATTGCCTTCCGCCACCAGCTTGAGCCAGTTGGGGATGTAGTTGTGGACGGGACATTTCCACTCGCAATAGGGGTTGCCGCAGCCCAGGCAGCGCTCCGCCTGTTCCGCCGCCTGCGCGGCGTCGAAAGGCGCATAGATTTCCCTGAACTGCCTGATGCGCACTTCCACCGCCGTCTTGTTGCCATCCCGGCGCGGCACGTTCAAAAACTGAAAAACGTCACCCATCGTCTGCTTTCCACAAAACAGGTCATTGTTCCCGCGGATGGACCGAAGCCCCGGCGCGGCTTCAGTCCTTCAGCAGGCTGTCCAGCTTGAGCGCCTTGGGCTTGGCCAGGTAGAACTTCGCCACCGCATTGTCGAAGTCGGCCAGGAGGTCCTGGCCGCGCCGGCTGCCCGTGAGCGCCACGTGCTCCTCGATTTTCTCCCGCAGGAACTGGCGGTATTCCTCGGTGGATTCGTTGGTGATGCGGTGGATGTCGATCAGCTCGTTGTTGTAGCGCCGTGCGAAGCCGCCGTCCTCGTCATACACCAGGGCGAAGCCGCCGGTCATGCCGGCGCCGAAGTTGAGCCCGACGTTGCCCAGCACGATCACGCAGCCGCCGGTCATGTATTCGCAGCAGTGGTCGCCGGCGCCTTCCACCACCGCCACTGCGCCGGAATTGCGCACGGCGAAACGCTCGCCCGCCACACCCGCCGCATTGAGGCGGCCGCCGGTGGCCCCGTAGAGACAGGTGTTGCCGATGATGGCCGCCTGGTGGGCGGCGAAAGTGGACGAGCGCGGCGGATAGATGATGATGCGGCCGCCCGCCATGCCCTTGCCCACGTAGTCGTTGGCATCCCCTTCCAGCTCCAGGGTCAGACCCTTGTGATTCCACACCCCGAAGCTCTGGCCCGCGCTGCCCACCAGCTTGATGTGGATGCAGTCTTCCGGCAGCCCTTCGGCACCGTGGATGCGCGCGATCTCGCCGGACAGGCGGGCGCCGATGGAGCGGTTGGTATTGTGGATGGGATAGAACAGGCGGATCGGCTTTTTGTCCCGGATCGCCTCGCGGGCGTCCGCAACCATTTTTTCCGCCAGCTCGCCCTTGTCAAAGGAGGGGTTGCGTTCCTGCACGCAGAACTTGGGCTCGGATTCGGGAATGTCGCCCTGGTCGAGCAGCACGCCGAGGGTCAGGCGTTTCTGCTTGGACGTCTGGCCCTCCATGAGCTCCAGCAGGTCCGTGCGGCCGATGAGTTCCTCCATGGTGCGCACGCCCAGGCTCGCCATCAGCTCGCGCGTTTCCATGGCGATGAAGGTGAAATAGTTCATCACCATCTGGGGCAGGCCGATGAAGTATTTCTGACGCAGGCGCGCATCCTGGGTGGCCACGCCGGTGGCGCAGTTGTTGAGATGGCAGATGCGCAGGTATTTGCAGCCCAGGGCCACCATGGGGCCGGTGCCGAAGCCGAAGGACTCCGCACCCAAAATGGCGGCCTTGACCACATCCATGCCGGTCTTGAGACCGCCGTCCGTTTGCACCCGCACCCGGCCGCGCAGGCCGTTGGCGCGCAGCACCTGCTGGGTTTCCGTAAGCCCCAGCTCCCAGGGCGTGCCGGCGTATTTCACGCTGGTCAGGGGGGAGGCGCCGGTGCCGCCGTCGTAGCCGGAAATGGTGATGAGGTCGGCATAGGCCTTGGCCACGCCCGCGGCGACGGTACCCACACCGGGTTCCGCCACCAGTTTCACCGAGACCAGCGCCTCCGGATTGACCTGCTTGAGATCGAAGATGAGCTGGGCCAGGTCCTCGATGGAATAGATGTCGTGGTGGGGCGGCGGGGAGATCAGGGAAATACCCGGCTTGGAGCAGCGCAGGCGGGCGATCATGGGCGAGACCTTGTCGCCCGGGAGCTGTCCGCCCTCGCCGGGTTTGGCGCCCTGGGCGATCTTGATCTGCAGCACTTCCGCGTTCACCAGATAGTGGGGCGTGACGCCGAAGCGGCCGGAGGCCACCTGCTTGATCTTGGACATCTTGATGGTGCCGTAGCGCGCCGGATCCTCCCCGCCCTCGCCGGAATTGGAGCGGCCGCCCAGGCGGTTCATGGCCTCTGCCAGGGCCTCGTGGGCTTCGGGAGAGAGCGCGCCCAGGGACATGCCCGCCGAATCGAAGCGCTTCAGGATGTTCTCGATGGGCTCCACTTCCTCCAGGGGGATGGGCGAAATGCCGGTGCGCAGCTTCATCAGGTCCCGCAGCATGGCCACCGGCCGGTTGTTCACCAGGTCGGCGTATTTCTTGTATTCCTCGTAGTCGCCGTTCTGCACCGCCTTCTGCAGTTGCATCACCACGTCCGGGTTGTAGGCATGGTATTCGCCGCCGAAGATGAACTTCAGCAGGCCGCCCTGGGACAGGGGCTTGCGCGGATCGAAGGCGTGGCGGGCGAGCTGTTTCTGGTCCTGCTCGAAGTCCTCGAAGTTGGCCCCGGAGATGCGGCTCACCGTGCCCGCGAGACACAGATCCACCACCTCCTCGTGCATGCCCACTGCCTCGAACAGCTGGGCGCCGCGGTAGGAGGCGATGGTGGAGATGCCCATCTTGGAGGTGATCTTGAGCAGGCCCTTGTTGATGCCCTTCACGTAATGGGCGATGGCCTCCTCCAGCGTTTCCCTGATCTCGTGGCTGCGGATCAGGTCATGGATCACCTGATAGGCGAGATAGGGATACACGGCCGTGGCGCCGTAGCCGATCAGGCAGGCGAAATGATGGGGATCGCGCGCCGTGCCCGTCTCCACGATGATGTTGCAGTCGCAGCGCAGCCCGGCGCGGATCAGGGCGTGGTGCACCGCCCCCACGGCGAACAGGGCGTGGATGGGCAGCCGGTCGCGGGCGATGGCCCGGTCGGACAGCACGACGATCACGGCTCCCTTGCGTACCGCCTCCACTGCCTGCTGTGCGAGCGCCTCGATGGCGGCCTTCAGGTGGGTCTTGCCCGGGTCGTAGTTGAGATCCAGCGTGACCGACCGGTATTCCGGACCGGCCTGCTCCGTGAGGAAGACGAACTTCTCATGGGTGAGCACCGGCGAATGCACCTCGATGCGGCGTGCGTGTTCCGGCGTTTCCTCGAACAGGTTGCGCTCCGGACCGAAGCAGGTCTTGAGCGACATGACGATGGCTTCGCGGATCGGGTCGATGGGCGGATTGGTCACCTGGGCGAACTGCTGGCGCAGGTAATCGAAGGGCGAGCGCACCATCTGCGACAGCACCGCCATGGGGGTGTCATCGCCCATGGAACCGACGGCCTCCTGGCCATCCTCCGCCAGCACGCGGATCACCTGGTCGCGTTCCTCGAAGGTGACGTTGAACAGCTTCTGGTGCACCAGCACCTCGTGGGCATCCATGAGGGGCATGGTCTGCGCCTGGGTGAGGGAGGACTCCAGATAGCGCACGTTTTCCTTCAGCCACTGGCGGTAGGGCTGGGCGCGCTTGAGCTCGTCGTCGATGTCCTGGGGCAGCAGCAGGCGGCCCGTGGCCAGGTCCACCGCCACGATCTCGCCGGGCTTGATGCGGCCCTTGATGGCCACGTTCTCCGGCTTGTAATCCCATACCCCCACTTCCGAGGCGATGGTGAGATAGCGGTCCTTGGTCACCACATAACGCGCCGGGCGCAGACCGTTGCGGTCCAGGGCGCAGGCGCCATAGCGGCCGTCGGTGAGCACGATGCCCGCGGGGCCGTCCCACGGCTCCATGTGCATGGAGTTGTATTCGTAGAAGGCGCGCAGGTCCGGGTCCATGTCGTCCACGTTCTGCCAGGCGGGCGGCATCAGCATGCGCAGCGCGCGGAACAGGGGCACCCCGCCCATGAGCAGGCCTTCCAGCATGTTGTCCAGGCTGGAAGAGTCGGAGCCCGTGGTGTTCACCAGGGGCCGCACGTCGTCCATGTTGGGAATGAGGGGCGAGGCGAGCTTCATCTCGCGCGCCCGGGACCAGTTGCGGTTGCCCTGCAGCGTGTTGATCTCGCCGTTGTGGGCGAGATAGCGGAAAGGCTGGGCCAGCCGCCACTGGGGCCAGGTATTGGTGGAGAAGCGCTGGTGATACACCGCCAGGCTGGAGGCGAAACGCTCGTCGCGCAGATCCGGGTAGAACACCGGCAGATTGGCCGGCATCACCAGCCCCTTGTAGGCCACCACCCGGGACGACAGGGTGGGGATGTAGAAGGTGGGATCCGTCGGCTCGATGGCCTTTTCCGCCCGGCGGCGGGCGATGAACAGCCGGCGCTCGAAGACGTCTTCGGAAACGTCATCCGGGCAATTCACGAACACCTGCTCGATCACGGGCAGGGTGGCGAGGGCGTACTCGCCGCAGGCCTCGGGATTGATGGGCACCGGCCGGAAGCCCGCCACCTCCAGCCCCTGGGCGGCGAGTTCGCGGCTTAAGATGTCCCGCGCGGTGAGGGCGAGCGTGGCATCGGTGTTCAGGAACACCAGCGCTGCGGCGTATTTCTCCCGGAGCGTGAAGCCCGCCTCCCTGGCCACCGCGCGCAGGAAGGCATCGGGTTTCTTGAACAGCAGGCCGCAGCCGTCGCCGGACTTGCCGTCGGCGGCCACCGCACCGCGGTGGGTGAGGCATGCCAGCGAGTTGATCGCGGTTTGCACCAGCCAATGGCTTGGCTTATCATCCATTTGCGCCATCAAGCCGAAACCGCAGCTGTCCTGCTCGAAATCCGGGCGGTAGAGGGTGCCCTCCAGCCAGCTCTGTCTGTTCATCGCCAAACCCTGCAAAATTCGGTGAAAAGTTCACGATTCTAACCGGGAAGGAAGCCCCGGGGCAACGCGGGAGCAGGGTGCGCCCCGGCAAAACCCTTACCGCTCAGAGGTTGCCGGGGCGCGGGGAAAACGCCGGACGGTTTGGTGCCGCGATTGCCCGGGGTGTCTGCCGGGCTGTCCCCCAGGATATCCATGGCGCCATGGGGGTCACGCGCGTGGGCCGCTGCCGCCGGGGGCGACCGGGCCTGAACCACGGGCTGGGCCGGTCCCGGAATGTCCGGTTCGATGCCTGTGCCTGGAAATCAGATGACAGACGACCGCAAAAATCCCACTGCCCAGCGGGGCGCTGCCAAGACCGCGCGCATTCCGGTGAAGATCGTGCCGGAACCGGTGGCCAGGAAACCGGCCTGGATCCGCGCCAAGTCACCCAACAGTCCCCGGTTCTTCGAGATCAAGGAGATCCTGCGCAGCCAGGGGCTGCACACGGTGTGCGAGGAAGCCTCCTGTCCCAACATCGGCGAGTGCTTTTCCCATGGCACGGCCACTTTCATGATTCTGGGTGACGTGTGCACGCGCCGCTGCCCCTTCTGTGACGTGGCCCACGGCAAACCCCGGCCGCCCGACCCGGAGGAACCGGCGCACCTGGCCGAGACCATCGCTGCCCTGCGCCTGCGCTACGTGGTGATCACCAGCGTGGACCGGGACGATCTGCGCGATGGCGGGGCGCAGCATTTCGTGGACTGCATCCGGGCGGTGCGCGAAACCTCCCCCGCTACCCGGATCGAAATCCTGGTGCCCGATTTCCGCGGCCGGCTGGAGCTGGCCCTGGACATCCTTTCCGGTGCGCCGCCGGACGTGCTGAACCACAACCTGGAAACCGTGCCCCGCCTGTACAAGGCCGCGCGTCCGGGCGCGGATTACGCCCATTCACTGCACCTGCTCCAGGCGTTCAAGGCACGCCATCCCAGGGTTCCCACCAAGTCCGGGCTGATGGTGGGCCTGGGCGAGACGGACGAGGAGATCCTCGAGGTCATGCGCGACCTGCGCGCCCACGAGGTGGACATGCTCACCCTCGGCCAGTATCTGCAGCCGTCCCGGCATCACCTGCCGGTGAAGCGCTTCGTCACACCGGAGCAGTTCCAGGCCTTCCAGCGGGCGGCACAGGCCATGGGCTTCGCCAACGCCGCCTGCGGCCCCATGGTGCGCAGCTCCTACCACGCAGACCTGCAGGCGGCGGGCATCGCCTGAGTCAGGTCCAGGGTGGAAAGTTGCCTTCGGCGGCAAGGGCATTGATCTGCCCTTCCAGGGCGGACAGAAACCCGCGCTTGTTGCCTTCCCAATAGAGCGGCGTGCCGACGAACACGTCGCAAAAGAAGGGCACGAGCAGTGCCTCCCCCTTGGGCAGCGATTTGCCCAGGCCGTGCAGAAATACCGGCACCACGGGCACCCCCTTGTGGCGCTTGGCCAGATGCGCCACGCCCGACTTGAATTCCGCCAATTGCTCCGGCTCGCCGCGGGAACCCTCCGGAAACAGGATCAGGATGTCGCCCTCGGCCAGGGCCGCGCTGGCCGGGGCGAGGGGATCCCGTTCCCCTGTGCCGTCCCGCGCAATCGGCACGATGCCGATGATGTTGAGGGAAAACCAGGCGATCAAACGGTTACGGAGAAAATAATCGGCGGCGGCCACCGGCCGCAGCCGGCGCAGGCGTGCCAGGGGAAACAGCGACATCAACACCAGGGTGTCGAGATGGCTGTTGTGGTTGGCGACGATGACCGCCGGTCCGTCCTGCGGCAGGCGTTCCCGGTGACGCACGTTGAGCCCGATGACGATCAGCACCAGGGGGCGCACCAGCAGGGCGAAAAACAGCAGTTGCAGGGCCCGCAGCCACATCAGTAGTGCAGGTAGTACACGTAGTGGAAGAACAGCGGCGCGGTATAGGTCAGGCTGTCGATACGATCCAGCACGCCGCCGTGGCCGGGAATCAGGCTGCCGCTGTCCTTCACCTTGATGTCACGCTTGAGGGCGGAAATGGTGACGTCACCGACGAAGCCGAACACACCGATGATCAGTCCGGCGCCGAGGGCCTCCGGGAGGCTCAGGGGGGTCAGCCACGGTGCGATCAGGACGGCCAGCAGCACGGTTGTGACGATGCCGCCCACCAGCCCCTCCCAGGTCTTGTTCGGACTGACCCTGGGAATCACCTTGTGCCTGCCGAACAGCTTGCCCCAGGTGTATTGCGCCACGTCGTTGAACTCGGTGAGGAACACCAGATACAGCAGCAGGCCGGCACCGCCGCCGGCCGGATTCCCCTTGGGGTCGAGCACCAGCAGATAGGCCAGGTGACTCAGACTGAACACGGTGGTCATCATGCCCCAATGCAGGGTCCCGGCTGCGCGCAGAAAGCCCTCGGTCTCACCGATGATGACCATGCGCAGCGGCAGCAGCAGAAACATGTACACCGGAATGAAAATAACGAACATGCCGTACCAGGCGATGGCCACCCAGTAGTAATGCACCGGAATGGCGAGATAGGCCCAGAACAGTACCCGCCGGTCGGCGCGTCGCGTCGGGATCAGGGAGAGATACTCCTTCAGCGCGAGAAAGCTGACGAAGGCCCAGAACACGACGGCCGCCATGGGGGACAGCAGCATGGCGCCGGTAAAGATGCCTATCATGACCCACCAGGAGCGCATGCGCAGCTTGAGTTCCTGGTAATCCCGGTCGCGGTGGGTGGCAACGAGCAGCGCCACGATGAGGGTGGCTACCACCAGGACCAGCAGAAGACCGGCCAGCCCCCACAGGACGTTGGACTGCAAATGGTCGGCCATCATCGGCTCTCCCTGAGGGCGGCGCGCGCCCGGTTGAGCGTGGTGAGAACCAGCAGCGCCAGCATCACGACCATGAGCCCATCGATCCATGGACCCGGTGGCACGCCCAGGCCCAGCGCCAGCGCCAGCGCACCGAACACGAAGGCGCGATCGCTTTTGCCCATGGGCCCGTCGTAGCGCCGGCTGGCACCGATCTGGACCGCCACCACGCCGGTCATTTCACTGATGGTCGCCAACAGCACCACGAGAACCACCAGGGTGGGAGAAAAACCCGGCAGCAGCGCGAAGGGCAGATACAACGCGGCATCCGAGAACACATCGCCCAGCTCGTTGAGGAGCGCGCCCAGCGCACTCTTCTGCCCATGCTCCCGCGCCAGCATGCCGTCTATGGCATTGAGCGCCATGCGCAGGATCAGGAACAGGGGCACCACCAGCAAAGGCCATGTTTCCCTGGGCCATCGCCACAGGCAGACGCCGACGGCGAAGGAGAGCAGCATGGCTGCGATCGTCACCTGATTGGCGGTGACCCCTGCGCGCGCCAGGGTACCCGTCAGCGGGCGCAACAGTTGCTGGAATGCGGGCTTGAGCTGGTAAATGCTGGGCATGCTTTTGGCCTGGTGGGGAAACCTCATGGGGAAAGCGCCGTCACCGCGAGGAGGCCCTGTAGCAGGGTCAGGCCGGCCTGCCAGCGCGCCAGGCGCAGGGCGCCGTGAAAGCGCAGCGTCAGGGGGCGCCCCGCCTTGCCGGACTCGAGCCATCCCAGTGCGCCCAGCGCGGCGTCCAGGGCCGAGAGATCCGGGCCGGTCTCCAGCATGCGGCGAAACAGGTGCTCGTCAATGGCGACGCGCACGGCAAATCCCAGCGCGCCCATGCCCAGCAGCAGGATCGCAGCGCGCTGCAGGACCGGCGTGGCACCCAGCCAGGGCGAGAGGGCGATGGCGGTGAACAGCAGGGATAACAGGGCAAGCAGGCGGCAGGCCCGCAGGGCCGCCACCACGATTTCCAGTGACCACCGGGTCCTCCTGTCAGCTTGTAGCATGGACCGCCTGCAGGGTGGAGAGGTGGGCTGGCGTCAGGACGACGGCCGGCCGTGCCCGGGCGACCAGGCGCACTGCCCGGGCCGGATCGTGGCCCCGCCGCGTCAGATAGGCGGCGACGGCCAGGGCGCTGCGGGAGTAGCCTAAGGCGCAGCAGACCAGCACCGGCCCCCGGGCGTGTGCCGTCTCGATGGCGTCCACCGCCTGCCGGAGTATCGCCTGGGGCGGGACCACCAGATCCAGCATGGGCAGCGAGACGACCGCCGTATGGCCCGAAGCCGGGGGGCGCAGGGGCAGTTCGGCGGTGAGATCGATCACCGTGGCCACTTTCTGCCAGACTGCGTCGCCCGAAGCGGGCAGCCGGCCGAGCCAGAGTCCCGGCACCACCTCGGCGAAGGGCGGGCCATGGCGTGTCCACCATCGGCTGTTGAGCCAGGCTCCCAGAACATAGGGCGCAAGCAGCCAGGCCGCTGCCGGCGAGAACCGGCCGTCCGGATTCTTCTGCAGACCTTCCGGACCCAGGGCGAGATAGGCCGCCGCGACCAGGAGCAGGGACACGGCCGGCCACCACAGCCACAGCCAGCCGCCGCCGAGGCCGCTGGCCACCAGCGCGCACAGGCCTGCCCCCAGCGCATAGCGCACCGCCAGCATGCGCCGGCGTGGGTCCGAAGTGATGTGCCCCTGGCTCAGGGGGCTCGCCCGATGTTCCGGCCATGCCCACACGCACAGCCAGCCAAGGAGCAGGCCGGTGGGCACGTCGAAAAAGTGGTGCTGATAGGTGGTGAGCACCGAGATGCCGATCAGGGTGAACCAGGCGTGCAACAGCCAGCGCCAGCGGCCGCGCAGGTGTTGGGCATAAAGCACCCACAGGATGACCAGCAGCGCGATGTGCAGCGACGGCGCCTGGTTGAAGGGCTTGTCGAAACCGGCCAGCAGGGTGAACAAGCTGCCGGTCCAGCCCGTGGTCGGAGGACGCTCGAAGCTGAAAGTGAGGGGAAACAGCAGAAAGCAGGTGACCGCAATCCCCTGCGCGGTGATCAGGCGCCGCACATGAACATTCAGTTGCGCCCGCGTGGCGCACAGAAACAGGGACACGCCATACAGCACATCGATGGACCAGTAAGGCAGGATGCTCCAGTCCCAGAACGGGATGTGTCGCTCCCAGTCGAACACGATGGACGGCACGCCGTCGCGCCGCGCCGCGAGGGTGTTGGCGGTGCCGTAGGTGAGAAAGAAGAACGGCGCGAGAAAAATCAGCCAGGCAAGGGCCGTTTTCCAGGGGCGCCCGGCAGGTTTCCCGTTCATCACATCCGCTGCGCCAGGGAGACCGTGAAAATCCCCCACTCGTCGATGCGCTGGGTGATCTTGCGGAAGCCCGCCGCGCGCACCAGTTGATCCATTTCCTCCTGGGTGCGGCGGCGCATGACCCAGGGCATGCCGTTGCGGTGACTGGTCAGGGCACGGGCGATGGATTCCAGTTGCGGATGCCAGGGCTGCCCGGTGTAGACCAGATAGCCGCCCTTGGGCAGGGCACGCGCGAGGCCGCTCAGGGAACGCTGGATCAGCGCATTGTCCGGAAACAGTTCATACAGGCCGGACACGACGCCTAGGGTGGGGCGTGGATCGGTGGCGGCAATGCTGTCCGGATCGAAGGCGTCGGCCCGGATGAAGCGCGCGAAATCCCCCATGTTCTTCTCGGCGATCAGGGCCGTGCCGGCTGCGACGTTGATCTCACTGTAGTCGCGCAGGGTCAGCGAGTCGGGCCGCTCAATGGCACCGCGCTCAAATGCTTCCAGCACGTAACGGCCATGGCCGGCGGCGATGTCCAGCACGTGCACCGGTTCTCCGGCTTCACGCAGGCGGGTCGCGGCGAGCTGTATCAGTTCCTCGAGGTGGACTTTGCGCTGACGAATCCCGCGCCAGCCAATGGCGTCCAGGTACCAGCGATCGATCATCCGCCCGAGGGGCGTCGTGCCCTGGGCCTGGTTGGCATACACGTAGTCCAGGGTCGAACCGGAATCGAAGCCGGTTTCATGGCCGAGCCGGATGCCCCGTGACAGACTGCCCGGGAATCTCAGCCACAGGCGGGTGAGCGTCCAGTACAGGCCGCGTGGCGAAAGCGCGGGCAAGGGGGTCGCGAGCCGCGCCGCTTCCTCGGCGGTGTAGCCGGTGACATGGGCCTGGGTCAGATCGGGACGCCGCCAGGGGGCCGCGAAGCGGGCAAGAATGAAGTTGCGCACCCTGTATAGGGCCAGGGCACGATCCCTCTCGCCCAGGGTGTCATGAAAAAAGCCGTCGAAGACGTGCTTCTCCTTGACGGGGGCCCCCAGCCGTTGGAAAAAGCGGTGCTGCGGCGCGTGATGCACCACCCGGTCGGCGCCCGAGATCAGGAGCTGGGTCGGAATGGTGATGGCGGCGGCATCCGCCACGACGCGCTCGGCAGTTTCATATAGCGCCAGAAGGATGTTGACGGAAATTGGGCGGGTGATCAGCGGGTCGCTGTTGTAGCTGGCGACGCGCGCGGGATCGTGGGACAGGAATTTCGCCTTGACGTAGCTGTTGACGAAAAAATTGCCGCGCAGCCGGTGCATCAGGCGCAGGGCGGGGCGCGCAAAGGGCACGTACAGCTTGACCTTGAAGGCCGGCGAGGCCAGCACCATGCACCGGATCCGGGGCGCGTAGTCGTGGGCCCAGGTGGCCACCAGGACCGCGCCCACGCTTTGCGCCACCACGGCCAGATCCTCCTCCGCCAGGCCATGCTCGGACTGGATGTGCTCGATGAAGGTCTGCACATCCCGGACCGAGGTGCCGAGGCTGGGACTGAAACCGCGGGCGCCGGGGGAGCGGCCGTGCCCCCTGGCATCCCAGGCGAAAAAGGCGAAGTCCGGCAGATCCAGTTCATCCACCAGGTGGGCCATGCGCCCGGAATGCTCATGGCCACGGTGGAACAGCACGACGGCGCCCCGCGGCCTGGGGCTGACGGCGGGCCAATGGCGGTAAAACAGTTGCACGCCGTCATGGGTCAGGAAGCTGCGTTCTTCCAGGGGACGCCGGGTCAGGGGCGGGTTTCCGGTCATGGGCGGGCCTATGCTGTTGGGATGCACCCAAGAATATCATTTGTCATATTCCCGCGGCAAGGGCCGTCTAGCGCAGCAGCCGCCGGCGTGTCAGTCCCAGGCCCAGCCAGAATCCCACGCTCCCATAAGCCAGCAGCACGCCCACGTGCAGCACCACGTCCGCCGGCACCCGGCCCAGCATGAGGGGCCGCACCAACTCGATGGCGTGAGTCAGTGGCAGAAAGGCGGACACCGCCTGGAGCAGGGCGGGCAGCTGGGAGACGGGATAGAACACCCCGCACAGCAGCACCATGGGGGTGATCACCAGCGTGAAGTAGTAGAGGAAGAAGTCGTAGTTGGGAGACACGGCGTTCATCACCAGCCCCATGCCGGCGAAGCACAGACCGGTAAGGACCACCACCGGCAGGATCCAGAGGGACATGGCGAAGGAATGCTCGAGTCCCAGCACCCAGACGATGGCCAGGATGGCGAAGCCCGACAGCAGGGCCTTGGAGGTGGCCCACAGCCATTCCCCCAGCAGCACGTCGTCCAGGGTCAGGGGCGTGTTGAGGATGGCGTCCCAGGTCTTCTGCACGTGCATGCGGGAGAAGCCTGAGTAGAGGGTTTCGAAGGTGGCGCTGTTCATGGTGGAGTAGGCCACGGTGCCGCCGGCAAGGAAGGTGAGGTAGGGCACGCCGCCCACGTCCGGCAGCAGGGCGCCCAGGCCGAAGCCCAGGCCCAGCATGTAGAGCATGGGGTCGGCCAGATTGCCCAGCATGGAGGGGATGGCGAGCTTGCGCCAGACCAGGAAATTGCGCCGCCACACGGGCACGAAGCGCAGGCTCAGGCGGGGCAGACGGAAATGGCGCATCAGTCGCGCAGCTCCCGGCCGGTGAGTTTGAGAAACACGTCCTCCAGGTTGGCGGGACGGTGGGTGACCTTGAGGGCGGGTTGGGCGCGCAGGTTTTCCATGAGCGCCGTGCCATCGTCCGTGTAGCAGAACACGCTCTCGCCGGCACGTTCCAGGCGGCGGCACAGCCGGCTGCCGAAGACATCGGCCCACGGCCCTGCCTGCTCGCCATAGATTTCCACGACGAAGGGCTCAATGTGGGTCGCGATGAGCTCGCGCGGGGTGCCCTGGGCGATGATGCGTCCCTGGTCCATGATGGCCAGCCGGTCGCACAGGCGTTCCGCCTCTTCCATGAAGTGGGTGGTGAGGATCAGGGTCTTGCCCTGGGCGGTGAGGCGGCGCAGGCCCTGCCAGAGCAGGTGGCGCGCCTGGGGGTCGAGTCCCGTGGTGGGCTCGTCCAGGAAGACCACGTCCGGGTCGTTGACCAGGGCGCGGGCCAGGGTCAGCCGGCGCTTCATGCCGCCGGAGAGGGTGGGGATGCGGGCCCGGGCACGGTGGGCCAGCCCGGCGAATTCCAGCAGCGCCGGGATGCGCGCGGCGATGGCCCGGTCGCCCAGCCCGAAATAGCGGCCATAGACCAGGAGGTTTTCCTCCACCGTGAAGTCCGGGTCCAGATTGTCCATCTGGGGCACCACCCCCACCCGCCGGCGCGCCTGGCGCGCCCGCCGGGGCACCGGTTCGCCCAGCAGTTCGATGGTGCCGGCGTCGGGCTCGATGAGTCCCAGCAGCAGACGCAGGGTGGTGGTCTTGCCGGCGCCATTGGGGCCGAGCAGGCCGAAGCACTCGCCCTTCTCCACCGCCAGGTCCACCCCGGCCACCACCTCCAGCCCGTCGTAGCGCTTGCGCAGGGCCTGTGCCTTCAGCACGGACATAGGGTCTCGATGTGCTCGCGCAGGGCCGCCAGTTTCCGGTGGAAGAAGTGGTCCGCCCCGCGCACCAGGGCGAAGGTGGCGCCATGGGCCTCAGCCCACCGGCGCGCTTCCTCCGCCGGCACCAGCTGGTCGTGCTCGCCGTGGATGACGATGGTGCCGGGTGGGGCGTCAGCCATGGTGAACAGGTTCACCGCGGGTGCCACCAGGAGCAGGTGGCGGGGAGCGAGGTGCCGGGCCGCCACGCTCTGCACATAGGCGCCGAAGGAAAAGCCCGCCAGCACCAGCGGCAGCTGCGGATAGCGGGGGCGCACGAAGTCGTGCACCGCCAGCATGTCCTCCACTTCGCCGCGGCCGCCGTCGTATTCTCCGCCGCTGCCACCCACCCCGCGGAAATTGGGGCGCACCCCCACGTAGCCCAAATCGTGCAGGGTGTCGCTGAGGGTCTTCACCACCTTGTTTTCCAGACTGCCGCCGTGCAGGGGATGGGGGTGGGCGATGAGGGCGAGCCCCCGGCGGGTCACGCCCGGATCGTCGATGACGGTCTCGATCTTGCCCGCCGGACCGTCGATGCGCAGCCTGAAACGGGGCACTAGCCGATTCTCAGCCGCTCCACCACGCGGCCCTTGACCAGGTGTTCCTCGATGATCTCGTCGATGTCCGCCTGATCCACGTAGGTGTACCAGACGCCCTCGGGATACACCACCAGCACCGGCCCTTCGCTGCAGCGGTCCATGCAGCCGGCGGTATTGATGCGGCACTTGCCCGGACCGTTGAGATCCAGCGCCTTGATGCGGCGCTTGGCGTAGTCGCGCATGGCCTGGGCGTCGTGATCGGCGCAGCAGGCGGCGCCATCCTCGCGCTGGTTGGTGCAGAAGAATACGTGGTAGCGGTAGTAGTTCGACATGACCGGCGGCAGGGCAAAGCAGCATTATCGCGGATTTCCCATGGGCCCGTCCCGGGCAGACTGCCCCCTTCGCAGGCAGCGTGCCCTCCGGCGTCCCGCTGGACAGCCCGGGATTATAACTGCCTGCTCATTCCAGCCGGTCATACTTGCGGCTGTGGCCGCGGGCCTTTTCCACCGGATACTTGCGCGCGTTGACCGCCAGCTTGGCGAAGGCGGCCTCCAGGGGATCGATGCCCAGCACATCCGCCAGACGCACCAGATAGATGAGCACGTCGCCGATTTCCTCGGCCACCGCCTGGCGCGTGTCGGCATCGAGGGCGCGGCTTTCGTCCTGGGTCAGCCACTGGAAGGGCTCCACCAGCTCGGCTGCCTCCACGATGAGGGCCATGGCCAGGTTCTTCGGACTGTGGAACTGCTCCCAGTCCCGCTCACGGGCGAACTCGCGCACGCGGGCGCGCAGGGTGGCCAAGTCTTGCTGCGGTGCGGTCTTATGGGTCATGTCAGGCTCCGGCTGTGGGCGTCAGTCTGGCAGAAACTCGTCGGGGGCGCCCGGGCAGGCTTGCCGCCGGCCCCCTTCCCGCGCATGATGGAGCAACATCCCGGTCATGCGGGCCCTATAACCTTTGGCAGATTGTATGGCCCGAATATTGCATGCTCTCATCGCCGCTTCCCCGCAAAAAGCCGGCGGGATTGCCCGGACGGGGCGAAACACCATGAAAAACGCATAGTTGTCTGCCATAATTCAAGTGCTTTATCAATAACACGTCTGCCGAGAATTCATCATCGGGACCTTCAGGAGGGGAAAAATGAACGGACTCATGACGCGCGTCTTCGCTCTTCTGTCCGCCGGCCTTGCGCTTTTGGCCGCGGGCTGTGCCAGCACCGGCGACTTCCCGCCCGCGCCGGCCAAGGCGGACATCAAGGGTGCCCCGGACTATCTCATCGGTCCGGGCGATTCCCTGAGCATCCAGGTGTGGCGCAACCCGGAAGTGTCCGCCACCGTGACCGTGCGGCCCGACGGCAAGATCAACACGCCCCTCGTGGATGACATGGTCGCCGCCAACAAGACGCCCACCCAGCTGGAACGGGATCTGGAGAAACACCTGGCCAAGTTCATCCAGGACCCCATCGTGACGGTGATGGTTACCGGCTTCAACGGCCCCTACAGCCAGCAGATCCGCGTGATCGGTCAGGCGGCCAAGCCCCAGGCCCTGCAGTACCGTGAGAAGATGAGCCTGATGGACGTGATGATCGCGGTGGGCGGCATCACCGATTTCGCCGCCGGCAACAAGGCCACCATCGTGCGCACCTATGGCGGCAAGCAGCAGCAGTTCTCCGTGCGCCTGGAAGATCTCATCCGCGGTGGCGACATTTCCGCCAATGTGGAGATGATGCCGGGCGACGTGCTCATCATTCCCGAAAGCTTCTTCTGACCAGCGGCGGCCGGGCCCTGGTCCGGCCGCGAGGGGTGCGCCATGCATGAAGTCCTCGCCAAACTGATGTCCTACCTGCGTGCCATGTGGCTGCGCCGCTGGTATGCGGTGGGGGTCGCCTGGGTGATCGCTCTGGCCGGCTGGACCTGGGTGTATCTCACACCCAACCGTTACGAAGCCACGGCGCGGGTGTACATCGATACCCAGTCCATCCTCAAGCCCCTCATGTCCGGACTCACCGTGGCGCCCAACATGGACCAGATCGTGACCATGATGACGCGCACCCTCATTTCCCGTCCCAACATGGAAAAGGTGGCGCGCATGACCGACCTGGACGTCACCGCCAAGACGCCCAAGGAGATGGAGGCCCTGCTCGACGGCCTGGCCAGCGACATCAAGCTGGAGGCGGCGCGCGGCGACAACCTTTACGTCATCCGCTATCAGCACCGGGATCCGGAGACGGCCAAGCGGGTGGTGCAGTCCCTCCTCACCATCCTGGTGGAAAGCAGCCTGGGCACCAAACGCAAGGACACGGACACCGCCAAGCGCTTCATTCAGGACCAGCTCAAGAGCTACGAGGAAAAACTCATCGCCTCGGAGAATGCCCTCAAGGAATTCAAGCAGAAACACGTGGGGCTGATGCCCGGCGAAGGCGGCGACTACTTCGCCAAGCTGGCCGCCGCCCAGCAGGCCCTGTCGGAAGCCCAGCTCGCCCTGCGCGAGGCGGAGTCGCGGCGCGACCAGCTGAAGCGCCAGCTCGCCGACGAACGTCCCGAGATCGAAAAGGAAGCCCAGCCTTTGGCGGCGGCCAATCCCGAACTCGATGCCCGCATCCAGGAGCAGCAGCGGCGGCTGGACCAGCTGCGGCTGGTCTATACCGACCGCCATCCCGACGTGGTGGCCACCCGGCGCCTGATCGAACAGCTGGAGAACCAGAAGCGGGAGGAGGCCAAACACATCAAGCCCACCGCGGCTTCCGCCGGCAGCTCGCCCAATCCCTACTACCAGCAGCTGGGCATCGCCCTGGCCGAGGCCGAGGCCAATGTCGCCTCCCTCCGGGCGCGCGTGAACGAACTGGCCGCCCGCCACGCCCAGCTCAAGCAGGCGGTCAACATGGTGCCCCAGGTGGAGGCCGAGCTCACCCAGCTCACCCGTGACTACGAGGTGCAGAAGGCCAATTACGAACAGCTGCTCAAGCGGCTGGAGTCGGCGGAGATCTCGGAACAAATGGAATCCAAGACCGAGGTCATCGATTTCCGCGTGGTGGATCCTCCGCGCGTGCCGTCCAAGCCCGCCTTCCCCAACCGGCCCCTGCTCCTGTCCCTGGTGCTGCTGGTGGCCCTGGGCGCGGGGATCGCGGTGGCCTTCCTGGTCAGCCAGATCATTCCCGTCATCCCGGATCGCACCGCGTTGCGCGCGGTGGCCGACTATCCCATCCTGGGTTCGGTTTCGAAGGTATGGAGCCCCGCCCAGAAACGGCAACGCCGGCGCGGGCTCATCGCCTTCGCCGCTTCTGTGGCCAGCCTGATCGGTGCCTGGGGCGTGCTCGTCTCGGCCCTGGCGCTGCTGGGCCGGGCCGCCTGACCCCAGCGGGGAGGAAACCATGAGCCTGATCGAAAAAGCCGTCGACAAACTTGGCATCGGGACCGCCCCGGCGGCTTCCCCGGCCGATTCCAAAGAACCGCGAACCGACGAGGCCGGGGCAGCCACGGCCAAACCGGACGTCATTGCCCAGGCGATGGAAAAGCAGGCGGCCCCCGCTGCCCCTGCCCGGGAACCCGCCCGCAGTGCCGCGCCGGCCACCACCCAGAGCGTCACCATCAACCTGGCCCGTCTCAAGAGTGCCGGCTTCGTCACGCCGGATGCGGAGCGCACCGAGATCGCTGAGGAGTTCCGTCTGATCAAGCGGCCCCTGCTCGTCAACGCCACGGGTCAGGGCGGGGAGGCGGTGCCCCGCGGCAACATGATCCTAGTGACGAGTTCTCTGCCGGGCGAGGGCAAGACCTTCTGTGCCATCAATCTCGCCATCTCCATCGCCATGGAGCTGGACCGCACGGTGCTTTTGGTGGACGCCGACGTGGCCAAGCCCAAGCTGCTCCACTATCTGGGTGTGCAGGGCGAAAAGGAGGGCCTGCTCGACGTGCTGCGCAACGACAGGGTCTCGCTCGCGGACGTGCTGCTCAAGACGAACATCGAAAAACTCACCCTGCTGCCGGCGGGCAAACCCTACAAGCACGCCACCGAGCTGCTGGCCAGCGAGGCCATGAACCGGCTGGTGGACGACATGGCCAACCGTTACTCGGACCGCATCGTGATCTTCGATTCGCCGCCGCTTCTCGCCACCTCGGAAGCCAGTGTGCTGGCGTCCCACATGGGCCAGATCGTGATGGTGGTGGAGGCCGACCGCACGCCTCAGAGCGCCCTGCGCGAGGCGCTGGAGCTGATCGGGGATTCCGGTGCCGCCATCAGCCTCCTGCTCAACAAGACCACTGGTCCCCAGAGCGCCGGCGGCTATTACGGCTACGGCTATGGCTACGGGAAGTACGGAACCTGAGCGGTGAGACCACACACGGGGAGGATCACAACCGAGATGGGGCGCATCCACTACCTGGGCGCGGCGGCGCTGGCTGCCGCGCTGGCGGCGGCCCTGCCCACGGCCCGTGCCGCCGACTGGAAACTCGGCGCGGGCATCAGCGCCAGGGAGACCTACACCGACAACGTGGGCCTGTCGGCCAGCAATCGCAACGCCGACTTCATCACCGAACTCACACCCTACGTCACCGCCTCGAAGAAAGGCGCGCGGCTGGAGGCGGACTTCTCCTACCGCATGCAGAACCTGTTCTATGCCGACCAGAGCAGCCGCAGCCGCACCTATCACCAGCTTGCCGCACGGGGCAAGGCCGAGCTCTACGAAAACGAGCTGTTCCTGGATGCCACGGCGGCGATCAGCCAGCAGATCACTTCCCTGCTGGGCCCGGTCGGCACCGACACGGCCACCAGCGCCGGCAACCTGACCAATGTCAGCCAGATCACCCTGAGTCCCTACTGGCGGCACCGGTTCGGCGCCACCGCCAATGGCCTGTTGCGCTACACCCACAGCGAGGTGCGTTCCGGCAGCGGCGTGTCGGACTCCACCGTGGATGGCGTGCAGGCGGCACTGGAGAGCGGCAGCGCCTTCCGGGATTTCTCCTGGGGGCTGCACCACAGCAGCCAGAGCATCGACTACAAGAGCCGCCCCGACGTGCGCTTGTCCAGCACTTACGGCACCCTGGGCTACCGCCTTCTGCCCCGCCTGCGCCTGAATGCCACGTTGGGCTACGACGACAACAACTACGTGCCCCTGGGCGGGCAGAAAGCGGCCGGCAGTTTCTGGCAGGTGGGGGCCACCTGGAACCCCACGGTGCGCAGCGAGGTGTCGGCCTTCACCGGCGAGCGCTATTTCGGCAAGACCTATGGCCTCAAGCTGGACCACCGCATGCGCCGCACCATTTGGCATGTGGCTTACAGCCGCGACGTGACCACCTTCACCAGCCAGTTCACGGTGCCCGCCACACTGTCCACGGCAGCCTTCCTGGACGCCCTCTATCAGGACAGCATTCCGGACGCCACCGCCCGCGCCCAGTTCGTGCAGACCCTGATCACCCTGCTCAATCTGCCGGCCACGCTGACCGATCCCCTCAACATCCTGTCCCAGCTGGTTTACCTGCAGAAGCGCTTCGACGCCTCGGTGGCCTTCTCCACCGCGAAGACCACCACGGTGCTGTCCTACTACGATCTTTCCCGGGAGGCCCTGGAGTCGGGCACCACCGCGGGCACCCTGGTCGCCGGCGGTCCCTTCGCCAGCACCAACACCCTCAAGCAACGGGGGCTGAATTTCGGCATTTCCTGGCGCCTGTCGCCGCGTCTCACCGCCACCGGCTCGGCCAGCTTCACGCGCAACCGCTTCACCGCGCTGGACCGCACCGACAACCTGAAGGTGTTCAACCTGGGCCTCACGCGCAACTTCAACCCCCAGCTCACCGGCAGCCTGAACCTGCGCCACCAGCAGCGGGACAGCGACGTCTCCGGTGCGGGCTACCGGGAAAACGCCGTGATCGGCACCGTCAACTACCAGTTCTGAGCAGGACCGCCGCCGTGTACGAAGCGTTCTATCACCTGCGTGCCAAGCCCTTCTCGCTCAATCCGGACCCGCGCTTCTTCTTCGCCAGCAAGGGTCACAAGCGGGCGATGGCCTACCTGGAATACGGGCTCAGCCTGAAGGAAGGCTTCATCGTCATCACCGGTGAGATCGGCGCCGGCAAGACCATGCTGGTGCGCAACCTGTTCCGGAAACTGGAGCACGAGGACGTGGTGGCGGCGCAGATCGTCTCCACCCAGCTCGACGCCGACGACATGCTGCGCGCCGTGGCGGCGGCCTTCGGGCTGGAGCAGGAGGGGCTCAGCAAGGCCACCCTGCTCAAGAAGCTGGAAAGCTACCTGCTGTCGGTGCACCGCCAGGGCAAGCGGGCGCTGCTGGTGGTGGACGAAGCACAGAACCTCTCGCCCCGGGCGGTGGAGGAGCTGCGCATGCTGTCCAATTTCCAGCATGGCAACGAACCCCTGCTGCAGAGCTTTCTGCTTGGCCAGCCCGAGTTCCGCGCCACCCTGCAAAGCGAGGAGCTGCAGCAACTCAAGCAGCGGGTGATCGCGTCCTATCACCTGTCGGCCATGGATGCGGCGGAAACGCGCGCCTACATCCAGCACCGGCTCGATCTGGTGGGCTGGCAGGGCGATCCTTCCATCAGCGATGCGGCCTACCAGCTGATCCACGAATTCACGGGCGGGATTCCGCGCCGCATCAATACCCTGTGCGACCGGCTGATGCTTTTGGGTTTCCTTGCCGAAAAGCATCACTTCGACCGGGCCGAAGTGCAGGAAGTGATCGACGACCTGGCCCAGGAGGTGGCCTACAGCACCGCGCCGGTGAAATCCAGGCCGGGGCTGGCGGCCGTGCCCGCAGCGGAGGCGGCCCCGGGGCTGGAGGAGCGCATCGAGGGCATCGAGCGTTCCCTGAACCGGCTGCTCGCCATGATGCGCAAGCTGCTGCATGCCCTCGGCGAGGACAGGACCGGGGAGCGCATCTCCCATGGCTGAGGTACACGCTTCCCTCGCCGGCGGTGTGCTGTGCGTGGTGGGCGCACGCCCCAATTTCATGAAGATCGCGCCCATCATGGCGGCCTTCGCCGAGGCCGGCATTCCCGCGCGCCTGCTGCACACCGGCCAGCATTACGACGAGGCGATGAACCACCGCTTCTTCAGCGACCTGGGCATCCCGCAGCCGGACATCAACCTGGAAGTGGGCTCCGGCAGCCATGCCCAGCAGACGGCGGAGATCATGCGCCGCTTCGAGCCGGTGCTGGATGCGCTGCGGCCGCGCGCGGTGCTGGTGGTGGGCGACGTCAATTCCACCATCGCCTGCGCCCTGGTGGCGGCCAAGAAGGGCGTGGCGGTGATCCACGTGGAGGCCGGGTTGCGCAGCTTCGACCGCACCATGCCGGAGGAGATCAACCGGGTGCTCACCGACCAGATCTCCGATCTGCTCTACACCACGGAGCGGGCCGCCGCGGCGAACCTGGTGCGGGAAGGCATCGATCCCGCGCGCATCCATTTCGTGGGCAACGTGATGATCGACACCCTGCGCCACAATCTGGCGCGGGCGGTCCCCGTCGCGGTCACGCTGGCCGCCGCCGGCGTGAGCGGTTCGGTTTCCCCGGGCGGCTACGCCGTGCTCACCCTGCACCGCCCCTCCAACGTGGACGAGGCCTCCACGCTGGGCCGGCTGCTGGCCACCGTGAAGGAGATCGCAGCGCAACTGCCGGTGGTGTTTCCCCTGCACCCGCGCACCCGGGCCCGCATCGGGGAATTCGGTCTGGAGGCGCTGATCGCCGATGCCCGCATTCATCTTTTGCCGCCCCAGGGCTATCTGGAGATGCTGGGGCTGATGCGCGATGCCCGCCTGGTGCTCACCGATTCGGGCGGCATCCAGGAAGAAACCACTGCCCTGGGCGTGCCCTGCCTCACCCTGCGCGAGAACACCGAGCGGCCCATCACCGTGGAGGAAGGCACCAATACCCTGGTGGGCCGCTCCCGTGAGGCCATCCTGGGGGCGGTGGCGGACATTCTGGCCACCGGCGGCAAGGCCGGGCGCGTGCCGGAATACTGGGACGGCCAGGCGGCGCGGCGCATCGCCGCCCACTTGGCCGGCTGGCTGGGACTGTCTTCGGCGAGGACCGCGGCGGCATGAAGAATGCGATGACCATCGACGTGGAAGACTACTTCCAGGTCTCCGCCTTCGCCCCCCACATTCCCCGCGAGCACTGGGACCGTCTGCCCTGCCGCGTGGAGCGCAACGTGGAGCGCATCCTGGCGTTGCTCGCCGAACACGACACGCGCGCCACCTTCTTCACTCTCGGCTGGGTGGCGGAGCGCCACCCGGGGCTCGTGCGCCGCATCGTCGAGGCCGGGCACGAGCTGGCCAGCCACGGCTATGCCCACCAGCGCGCCAGCGAGCAGAGCCGCGCCGAGTTCCGCGCCGACATCGACCGGGCCAAGAAACTCCTGGAAGACACGGCGGGCGTTGCGGTCCTGGGCTACCGGGCGCCCAGCTTCTCCATCAACCAGCACAACCTGTGGGCCCTGGACGAACTGGCCGCGGCGGGCTACCGCTACAGCTCCAGCATCTATCCGGTGCGCCACGACCATTACGGCATGCCGGATGCGCCGCGTTTCGCCCACCATCCCCGGGGTCACGACGGCGTGATGGAACTGCCGGCCACCACGGTGCAACTGTTCGGGCGCAACCTGCCCGCCGCGGGGGGTGGCTGGTTCCGCCTGCTGCCCTATCCCGTTTCGCGCTGGATGTTGCGCCAGGTGAACCGGCGCGACGGCCAGCCCGGCATCTTTTACTTCCATCCGTGGGAGATCGACCCGGACCAGCCGCGCCAGCGCGGCGTGGGTCTCAAGACCCGCTTCCGGCACTACGTCAATCTGTCGCGCATGGAAGGCCGTTTGAGCCGCCTCCTCAGGGATTTCCAATGGGACCGGATGGACCGCATCTTCTTGCAAAAGACGCAGTGAATCCCACCGGGGTCCGGAGGCTGGCCGCCGCCGACGAGGCCCGCTGGGATGCCTTCGTGGCGGCGTGCCCGGAGGCCACCTTCTTCCACCGTGCCGGCTGGAAGACCGTGATCGAGCGCGCCTTCGGCCACCGCACCCATTACCTGTTCGCCGAGCGCGCGGGCGTCATCGTGGGGGTGCTGCCCCTCACCGAAATCAAAAGCCGCCTGTTCGGCCATGCCCTGATCTCCAACGCTTTCTGCGTCTATGGCGGCATCGCCGCCGCGGACGAGGCCGCGCGCCGGGCACTGGACGAACACGCCCGGGCCCTGGCGCGGGAACTGGGTGTGGGCCATCTGGAATACCGTAACCTGCGGCCCTTCCACAGCGACTGGCCGACCCAGGATCTCTACTGCACCTTCCGCCGGGAAATCGCCCCGGACGTGGAAGCCAACCTGAAGGCCATTCCGCGCAAGCAGCGCGCCATGGTGCGCAAGGGCATGAAGAACGGCCTCAAGGCCGAATTCGATGCCGACGTGGAGCGCTTCTATGCCCTGTTCGCGGACAACGTCCACCGTCACGGCACCCCCGCCCTGCCGCGCCGCTATTTCGCCCTGCTGCGCGAGGTGTTCGGCGCCGACTGCGACGTGCTCACCGTCACCCACCAGGGCCGCCCGGTGTCCAGCGTGCTCACCTTCTGGTTCCGCGACGAGGTGCTGCCCTATTACGCGGGGGACGTGCCGGCCGCGCGGGAACTGGCGGCCAACGATTTCAAGTACTGGGAACTGATGCGCCATGCCTGCGAGCGCGGCTGCCGGGTGTTCGACTACGGGCGCAGCAAGCGCGGCACCGGGCAGTTCGATTTCAAGAAGAACTGGGGGTTCGAACCCCAGCCCCTCTATTACGAATACGATCTCGTGCGCCGGTCCGGAATTCCCCAGCACAACCCCGCCAATCCCAAATACCGGCTGTTCATCGAGTTGTGGAAGCGCCTGCCCCTGCCCCTGGCCAATGCCCTGGGCCCTGCCATCGTGAAGAACCTGGGATGAGGGGCCGCTGCGCCGCAGCACAACCCTCCGGAACGAAGGCCGCATGACCGACCTGCTCTACCTGGTGCACCGGATTCCCTACCCCCCCAACAAGGGCGACAAGATCCGCTCCTTCCACCTGCTTGCCCATCTGGCACGGCGTCACCGGGTGCATCTGGGTGCCTTCGTGGACGACCTTGCCGACTGGGCCCACGCGCCGGCCCTGAGCGAATGGGTCGAGGGGGAGCTGTGCCTGCTGCCCCTGGATCGGCGCCGGGCCCTGCTGCGCAGTCTCACGGGCTTCGTCACCGGCGAGCCCCTGACCCTGCCCTGGTTCCGGGACCGCCGCATGCAGCGCTGGGTGGATGCGCGCCTGGCCGCCGGCGTGGACCGGGTGCTGGTGTATTCCTCGTCCATGGCGCCCTACGTGCTGGCGCGCAGCGGGGTGCGGCGCGTGATCGACTTCGTGGACATGGATTCGGACAAATGGCGCCAGTATGCGGCGAGTCGTCCCTGGCCCGTGAGCGCCCTGTACCGGCGGGAGGCGCGCCGGCTGTTCGCCTTCGAGCGAAAGGTGGCGCTCACCTTCGATGCCGCCACCTTCGTCTCCGAGGCCGAGGCGGCCCTGTTCCGCCGTCTCGCCCCGGAGAGCGCGGCGCACGTGTCGGCCTTCAGCAACGGCGTGGACACGGACTACTTCTCCCCCGCCGCGGCGGGCGCCAATCCCTACCCTGCCGGCACCCGGGCGCTGGTGTTTACCGGCGCCATGGACTACTGGGCCAACGTGGATGCCGTCTCCTGGTTCGCCTCCGAAGTCTGGCCCGGCCTTTACAGACGCCATCCCGGCAGCGCCTTCTACATCGTCGGCGCGCGGCCCGTGCCTGCCGTCGAGGCGCTGGCCCGGCAGCCGGGCGTGGTGGTCACCGGCGGCGTGCCCGACGTGCGCCCCTGGCTCGCTCACGCCGCGGCTGCGGTGGCGCCCCTGCGCATCGCGCGCGGCATCCAGAACAAGGTGCTGGAAGCCATGGCCATGGCCCGCGCCACGGTGGTATCACCCCAGGCGCTGGAAGGCATTCGCGCCCGCCCCGGCGAGGAACTCCTGGTGGCCGATGGCGCCGGCGAGTTTCTCGCCCGCTGCGGCGAACTCCTGGATGACCCGGCCCGCGCTGCGGAAGTGGGCCGCCGCGCCCGCGCCCGCGTGCTGGCCGATTACGCCTGGGCGGTGCATCTGGCACGGGTGGACGCGCTGCTCGAGGGCGCCTCCTCCGTCACCCCGTCACCCACGCTCGAGGCGCACGCATGAACGCCACCGGCAACCCACCCTGGCCGCGCGCCGCCTGGATCGCTCTGGCGGGCGTGCTGACCCTGTTCGTCATCTACTGGCCCACGGTGGCATCCACCGTGGCCATTTGGCGGCGCTCGGACACCTTCGCCCACGGCTTTCTCATCTTTCCCATCTCCGCCTGGCTCATCTGGCAGCGGCGCCGGGAAATCGCCGCCCTGAGTCCGGTACCGGACTGGCGCGGCCTCATCCTGCTGGCCGGACTGGGCCTGGTCTGGCTCGCGGCGGAGGTGGCCCGGGTGCTGGTGGTGCAGCAGCTCGCCCTGGTGGCCATGGTCCCCGCCCTGGTGTTCACCCTGCTGGGGTGGCGCGTCACTTGGGCCATGGCCTTTCCCCTGGCCTTCCTGCTGTTCGCCGTGCCCATGGGCGAATTCCTGATTCCGCCCATGATGGAATTCACTGCGGACTTCACCGTGGCGGCCCTGCGGCTCACCGGCATTCCGGTCTATCGCGAGGGCACCTTCTTTACCATCCCCAGCGGCAACTGGTCGGTGGTGGAGGGCTGCAGCGGCCTGCGCTACCTCATTGCCTCTTTCACCCTGGGCACTCTCTACGGCTACCTCACCTACCGCAGCCTGAAAAAACGCCTGCTGTTCGCCGCGGCTGCCATCGTCGTGCCCATCATCGCCAACGGCCTGCGTGCCTACATGATCGTGATGATCGCCCACCTCTCGGACATGCGCCTGGCCCTGGGCGTGGACCATTACATCTACGGCTGGGTGTTCTTCGGACTGGTGATGCTGCTTCTGTTCTGGATCGGCTCCTTCTGGCGCGAGGACGAGGCGGCGGAACCGGCTCCCCAGGTGGTGGCCTACGGCTGGGCACCGCCCCGCGGCCTGATGCCCATGCTCGCGGCGGGACTCGTCGTCGCCGCCCTCTGGCCGGCCTATGCGGCCTACCTGGAAGGTCTCGCCCCGAAGGACCTGGCGGTGCGCCTGGACCCGCCTGCCGGTCGCAACGGCTGGCGCGTGGTCAGCCCGGTCACCGACTGGCGGCCCGAATACAAGGGCATGGACGCAAGCCTCCACCAGACCTATGCCCGGGACGGGCAGGTGGTGGGCGTGTTCCTCGCCTATTACCGCTACCAGCGTCAGGATGCCGAGCTCATCAACAGCCAGAACGTGATGGTGCGCCAGAAGCACCCGGTGTGGAGCAACGTGGGCGAGGCAAGCCGGCGTGTGCAGCTCGCGGGCCGGCCGGTGACGGTGCTGGAGACCCGGCTCCGGTCCGCGCCCCAGCGCCTCCTGGTGTGGCACTGGAACTGGCTCAACGGGCCCTTTACGGTCAACCCCTACTGGGCCAAGTTCTACGAGGCGCGCGCGCGGCTTCTGGGCCACTGGGACGATGCCGCGGCCATCATCGTCTATACCCCCTACGAAGACCAGCCGGAGGGAGCGGCGCACACCCTGCAGGAATTCCTGAACGACATGCTGCCCGCCCTCACGGCCACCCTGGCGCAGGCGGCAGACACGTGAGCACCCACGCCATTCCCCTCATCGCCCACGTGGTGCACCACTTCGACACGGGCGGCCTGGAAAACGGCATGGTGAACCTGCTCAACCGCATTCCCCCCGGCCGTTACCGCCATGCCGTGGTGTGCCTCGCGGGTTATTCCGACTACCGCCTGCGCATCACCAACCCGGCGGTGGAATTCCACGCCCTCGGCAAGCGCCCGGGCAAGGATCCCGGCCTCTGGCTGCGGCTGGCACGCCTCCTTAAGCGGCTCGCGCCGGACATGGTGCACACGCGCAATCTCTCTGCGCTGGAGGGCCAGTTCGTGGCGGCGGCCTGCGGCGTGCGCGCCCGCGTGCACGGCGAGCATGGCCGCGATGTGTTCGATCTGGCAGGCACAAACCGCAAATACAACCTGCTGCGCCGGCTGGCGCGGCCGCTGGTGCATCACTACATCGCCGTGTCCCAGGATCTCGCGCGCTGGCTCGCGGACACCGTGGGCGTGCCTGCCAGCCGAATCACCCAGATCTACAACGGCGTGGACGGGCAACGCTTCCATCCCCGCAGCGGGGCGCGCCCCGGCGTCGGTCCCGCAGGTTTCGCCGATGCCGGCTGCGTGGTGATCGGCAGCGTGGGCCGCATGGCGGAAGTGAAGGACTTCCCCACCCTGATGCAGGCCTTCGTGCAGCTGGCTGCCCTGCGCGGCAACGTGCGCCTGATGATCATCGGCGAAGGTGTGAGCCGCGCCCACTGCCAGGCCATCGCCGAAGCCGCGGGCGTGGCGGACCGGGTCTGGCTGCCGGGGGAGCGGGCCGACATCCCGGAACTGATGCGGGCCATGGACGTGTTCGTCCTGCCCTCCTTGGGCGAGGGCATTTCCAACACCATCCTGGAGGCCATGGCCAGCGGCCTGCCGGTGGTGGCCACGCGCGTCGGCGGCAATCCCGAGCTGGTGGAAGACGGCATCACCGGCCGGCTGGTGCCACCGGGTCGGCCCATGGAGCTGGCACGGGCGTTGCTTGAATACGTGGACGATCCCGTGCGCCGGGCCCAGGCCGGCGCCGCCGCACGGGCCCGCGTGGACGCCCGCTTCAGCCTGGACGCCATGGTGCGCGGATATCTTGGCGTCTATGACGAAGTGCTGGCGCGCCACACACCCCGATCGAGCGTGGCCCGTGTCGCGGGCCGGGGCTGACGACCAACCACTATGTGCGGCATCGCAGGCATCTTCGATCTTGACGGCGAACGTCCCATCGACCGGGCGCTGCTCGCGGCCATGAACGAACGCCAGCACCACCGTGGTCCGGACGAAACCGGGCTGCATCTGGAGCCTGGCATCGGGCTCGCCCACAAGCGCCTGTCCATCATCGACCTCGCCTCCGGCCAGCAGCCCCTGTTCAACGAGGATGGCAGCGTGGCGGTGGTGTTCAATGGCGAGATCTACAACTTCGTCGAGCTCATGCCCGAGCTGCAGGCGCTCGGGCACGTGTTCCGCACCCATTGCGACACGGAGGTGATCGTCCACGCCTGGGAGCAATGGGGCGAGCAGTGCGTCGACCGTTTTCGCGGCATGTTCGCCTTCGCCCTGTGGGACCGCAACCGGCGCACCCTCTTCCTCGCCCGCGACCGTTTCGGCGTCAAACCGCTCTTTTATGCGCTGCTGCCCGATGGGCAGTTCCTGTTCGGCTCGGAGCTCAAGGTGCTCACCGCCCACCCGGGCTTCGCGCGCGTGCTGGATCCCCTGGCGGTGGAGGACTACTTCGCCTACGGCTACATTCCGGAACCCCGCACCATCTACCGCGACTGCTTCAAGCTGCCGCCCGGCCACACCCTCACCCTGCGCCGGGGCGCACCGCTGCCCCCCCCGCGCCAGTACTGGGACATTCCCTTCCGTCCGGTGGGGCCCGTTAGCCTCGCCGATGCCCAGGAAGAACTGGTGGAACGCCTGCGCGAAGCGGTCAAGATCCGTCTCATGGCGGAAGTGCCCCTGGGGGCCTTCCTCTCGGGTGGCGTGGATTCCAGCGCCGTGGTGGCCATGATGGCCGGACTGTCGGCGGAGCCGGTCAATACCTGCTCCATCGCCTTTTCCGACCCGGCCTTCAACGAAGCCGCCTTCGCCCAGCAGGTGGCGCGGCGCTACCACACCCACCACCACGTGGAGACGGTGGATGCCGACGACTACGACCTCATCGACAGGCTTGCCGGCCTCTACGACGAACCCTTCGCCGATTCCTCCGCCCTGCCCACCTACCGGGTGTGTGAGCTGGCGAAGCGCCACGTCACCGTCGCCCTTTCCGGAGACGGCGGCGACGAGAATTTCGCCGGCTATCGGCGCTATCGCTGGCACCTCTACGAAGAACGCCTGCGCGGCCTGATGCCGGATGGCCTGCGGCGGCCCCTGTTCGGCCTCCTGGGCCGGCTCTACCCCAAGCTCGACTGGGCGCCGAAAGTGCTGCGCGCCAAGTCCACCTTCGAGGCCCTGGCGCGGGATGCAGTCGCGGGCTACTTCCACGGTGTCTCCGTCCTGGGGGATCCCCTGCGCAACAGGCTGTTCAGCACCCGCTTCAGGCGCGAGCTGCAGGGCTACCAGGCCGTGGAAGTGCTGCGCCGGCACGATGCCCACGCGCCCAAGGACGACCCGGTCTCGCGCGTGCAGTATCTCGACATGAAGACCTACCTGGTGGGCGACATCAACACCAAGGTGGATCGCGCCAGCATGGCCCACGCCCTGGAGGTGCGCGAGCCCCTGATGGACCACGTGCTGATGGAATGGGTGTCCGGCCTGCCCCGTTCCCTGAAACTTAAGGGGCGGGAGGGCAAATACCTGTTCAAGAAGGCCATGGAACCCTACCTGCCCCAGGAAGTGCTCTACCGGCCCAAGATGGGTTTCGCCGTACCCCTGGCGAGCTGGTTCCGCGGGCCCCTGCGGGCGCGCGTGCGCGAAGCGGTGCTGGGCAGCCGCCTGGCGGACACCGGCTGGTTCGACATGACCTTCCTGCGGGAAATGGTGGACCAGCACCAAAGCGGCGTGCGGGATTTCAGCGCGCCCCTCTGGAGCCTGCTCATGTTCGAGGCGTTTCTGCGGCTGAACGAGGCGCTCGGTGTCGCTGCGGGTTCTGCGCTGCGGGTGGTTGCGGGAGGGCGAGCGTGAGTTGGCTGGAGGATGGCGTACGGGTGGCTAAAGCCACGCTCACCAATCAGGTGGCGCGCCTGGCACCCGGCTTTTACATGAGGCTCACCGGGGAGACCGGGCGGGGGCTCGGGGCCGAATCAGTGGGCCAGGCCGCCGAGTATTTCCGCCGGTGTTTTGATGACTACTTCGTGAAGTTGGGAATCCGGCCTCGGGAGATCCCCGATTTTCTGAGGGGCAAGTGCCTCCTCGAATACGGTCCCGGTGATCTTCCCGGTGTGGCGCTCCTCATGATCGCCCACGGTGCCGAGCGTGTCACCTGCGTGGACCGCTTTCCCCTGCTTTCCCTCTCGCCAGAGAACCTTGCCGTTTATCAAACACTCCTGGATTCGCTGGCGCCCCCGGCGCGCGCGCGGGCGATGACATGCTTCGCCGAACCGGGCAACCCCGCCTCAGGCCTTCGGCCCGACCGAATCGAATACCGGATCGACCCGGACGGTCTTTGCGGACTCTGCGACGAGGTCGATCTGGTTTATTCCCGCGCCGTTTTGGAGCACGTGAACGATCTGGAGGCAACCTTCCGGGATATGAGCCGCGCCATGAAACGCGACGCCCTCGCCATCCATCAGGTGGATCCCAAGAGCCACGGGCTGCACCGGCACAATCGCCTCGATTTTCTCGCCTGGCCCGAGTTTCTCTGGCAGCTCATGTATAGCCACAAGGGCACACCCAATCGGCTCCGTGTCGATGCCTACCGGACAGCGGTGCGGCAGGCGCGACTCGAAATCATGGCGCTGGAGCCCACGCTCCTCGCCGATCCTCTGGAAGTGCAGGAAATCAGGCCGGCTCTTGCGCGCCGGTTTCGGAGACTCAGCGATGACGACCTCCGCTGTCTTGGATTCTGGCTGATTTGCCGCAAGGAAACGACGTGATGCGCATCCTCCACATCGTCGACCATTGGCCGTTCTGCCCAAGGCGATCTGTCACCAGGTGGCAACCATTGCCCGCTGGCGGCGTCGCGACCATGCCTGCATTGGAAGAAAACACTCGCTCCTGGTCCTCTGGTGCGGCGTGCGCGAGTGACGGCTGGGGAGCAGGCGCCGCAGTCAGAGCCCCGCGCTGACGCCATGAGAAAGCAGATATTTCGCGCAACCCACGCCATCTTCGGCAAACCAGGGCTTGCTGCTCTGCTCTTCGCCCACGTCCTGGTCCTTTCCGCGGTCGAACTCGGATTGCTGCACGCGAAGTACGAAATTTTCAAGCCCGCCTTCCTGCAATCGCATGTGATCGCGGGTTTTGACATCCCGTTGTTCGTGGGCCTCCTGATTGCCATGGAGCTTTCCTTCTACGGCTTTCTGCTCGCGGCCGGCGCGGCTCTTGCTGCACGGTGGGGCGTCAGCCGTACGACTCTTGCCTACCATTATTTTTGGGGCGCTGGTGTGTTGAGCCTGGCCTTTATCGGGGGCCGCTACCAGCTGGCCCAGTATTTCAGCGACTTCCTAACCTTTTCCGTGGTGAAAAACCTCGGTGGCGGAAGCCTCGCGGACGCTTTGCGCTACATCCTCGAGGAAGGTGCGGTGGCTCTGGCTGCTGGGGCCTTCCTCGTACTGGTGTATTTGCTGGGAAATGCCTTTGTACGGGGTGGCGTGCCCACGGTTGGCGTTAGCGAGCCTTTGGCAGGGCGTGCCACTTACTATGTCCGGTGGGCAATATTGGCTTCGGTGGGTACCGCGATTTGCGTGTGGGTTGCCAATCAGAGCAGCGATTTCCGTTATCACATGAATCGCACGACAGCCTATTTTCTAGCCAAATTGGCCCTTGACGCCGGGACGGATTTCGACGGGGACGGTTATGGGTATTTTGCGTGGCGTCCCGATCCATGGCCCTTCGACGCCTCCCGTTACCCCGATGCGCTCGATGTTCCGGACGATGGCATCGACCAAGATGGCCTATTTGGTGACTTTCATGAACCCGTTGATCCCGGGCGAGCCGCTTTGGCGCCCTCACACCGAGACAACATCGTCCTCGTGGTGGTCGAGAGTCTTCGTGCAGACGCGCTAGATGCACGCGTCAACGGCAGACCGGTGATGCCCAATCTCAAGGAAATCGCCAGCGAGGGTATCGCCGCCCCGCTCTACTACAGCCATACGGGTTATACCACGAGCTCTCTGAAAGCAATATTTTGCGGCACGCTGACCGACCCCACGTCGCCTGAGAACTGCCTCTTTGGGGTGCTTAGACGAGCCGGGTATCAGATCGCGGTGGTTTCGGGGCAGGCAGAAGGGTTCGGCGAGTTGGCAAACAAGGTCGGGAGCAGAAAGTTTGCGGACATCTACTTTGACGCCGAGACCGCCAAAGAGGACCGTGTTTTCCCCTCCGCGGCGCTTGGCTCGCTGGCGCTGTCCAACCATCGCGTGGTGCAGCAGTTCAGACAGGCGCTGGGCGCGCTGGATCTTCACAGACCGTTCTTTTTCTATCTAAATCTCCAATCCGCCCACTTCCCCTATTACTACCATGGCATGCCGAATTTTCTTGGGATAAAGCCCCTGCCCCGTGGGAAAATTGATCCATCCCGTCGGGAACGGCTTCGGGAGACCTACTATAACGCCGTAGCCTACGCGGACTGGGCCCTGGGCCAGATCGTCGAAGAAATCCGGCACAGGGGGTTGAGCCAAAGGACCTGGTTCGTCATCAGCGGGGATCACGGCGAGTCTCTCTTTGACGACGGTTTCCTGGGGCATGGGCACATCCTAGACGATACCCAGACACGCACGGTCTTCGTCTCGAGCCGACCTTTGGCGGGGTTGAATCATCCGATGGGGCAAACCACCGTGATGCCCCTCATCCTGTCTGGGGGCACCGATTTTACACTTTCCGGAGATTACGCCCGTGCCGGGCTCTTTCAGTATGTGGGTTCCCTTGAGCATCCCTCAGCGATCGCACACGTCGACGCGACGGGAGTGAGAACTACGTTGAATCTCTCGAATGAGGAGGCGCGGCAAGACGCTTCCGCTTGGATCCCCCGCGCTCGGTGGGAAAGTGACCCGGTGGTGGCCACCGGCGTTAGGGCGGCAGTTCTCGACTGGGAGTCTTTGCGCTGGGAGCAGCACTCTCGTCGGAACGCTGGGCAAAGGGGACCGGTGGCCCCGCCATCCTTCTGAGAAGCAGCAACCATGCGCATCCTCCACGTCTTTGACCATTCGCTGCCCCTGCACTCGGGCTACACCTTTCGCAGCGCGGCCATCCTGCGCGAGCAGCGGGCGCTGGGCTGGGAGACCTTCCACCTCACGGGTCCGCGCCAGAAAGGCTGCAGCGTGGCGGAGGAGGAAGTGGAGGGGCTGCATTTCTACCGCACCCGCAAGCCCGAGGGCGTCATGGGGCGCCTGCCGGTGCTGAACCAGCTGGCGGACATGCGCGCGCTGGAACGGCGCCTTGGGGCGGTCATCGACACCGTCCGTCCGGACATCGTGCATGCCCATTCGCCCCAGCTCAATGCCGTGCCGGCCGTCAGGGCCGCCCACGCCCGGGGCATCCCCGTGGTGTACGAGGTGCGGGCCTTCTGGGAAGACGCGGCGGTGGACCACGGCACCACCAGCGAGGGCAGCCTGCGCTACCGTCTTTCCCGCGCCATGGATACCTGGGCTTTCCAGCATGCCGACGCGGTCACCTGCATCTGCGAAGGGCTGCGCGCCGACATCGTGGCGCGCGGTATCGCCCCGCACAAGGTGACGGTGATACCCAATGCAGTGGACATCGAAAGGTTTCCCCTGGGCGGGCCGGCGGATGAGCAACTCAAGGCAGCCCTCGGCCTTGCCGGGGCGCGGGTGCTGGGTTTCATCGGTTCCTTCTACGCCTACGAGGGGCTGGATTTGCTGCTGGCCGCGCTGCCACGCATTCTCGAGGACGCGCCGGATGTGAAGGTCCTGCTGGTGGGCGGCGGGCCGCAGGAAGGCAACCTGAAACGCCAGGCGGAAAGCCTGGGGGTCGCGGAACGCGTGGTGTTCACGGGCCGCGTGCCCCATGGAGAGGTGAACCGCTACTACGACCTCATCGATCTGCTGGTGTACGCCCGCCACCGTATGCGCCTCACCGACCTGGTGACACCGCTCAAGCCGCTGGAAGCCATGGCCCAGGGGCACCTGTTCGTGGCCTCGGATGTGGGCGGGCACCGGGAGCTCATTCGTCACGGCGAGACCGGCTGGCTGTTTCCCGCCGATGACGCCGCCGCCCTGGCGCGTGCCGTGCTGCACGCTTTCGCTCACCGCCACCGGTGGGACGAGATGCGTGCGCGGGGTCGCCGCTTCGTGGAAACGGAGCGCAACTGGAAGGCCAGCGTGGCGCGCTATCGCCAGGTGTATGAAGACGCACGGAGACACCGACATGGCTGAGGGTCCGCGCCTGGTGGTGTTTTCCTCGCTGTTTCCCAGCAGCGTGCAGCCCGCGGCTGGACTGTTCATCCGCGAGCGCATGTTCCGCGTGGCGCGCCACCTGCCCCTGGTCGTGGTGGCGCCGGTGCCCTGGTTTCCCCTGCAGGGACTCATCCGCCTGTTTAGGCCCGGTTACCGGCTGATGCCGCCCCGGCACGAAACCCAGCAGGGCATCGAAGTGTGGCACCCGCGCTTTCTCGCGGTGCCCGGCCTGTTCCGCAGCTGGGATGGCTTCATGATGGCTGTCTGCAGCCTGCCTTTGATGGGGCGTCTCAAGCGGCAATTTGGTTTCCAGCTCATCGACGCCCACTTCGCCTGGCCCGACGGCTACGCCGCGACCTGGCTCGGCCGCTGGCTGGGCGTGCCCGTCACCATCACCCTGCGCGGCACCGAGGTGCCCCATGCCCGCCATGCGCTCAAACGCCGGCGCATGCTTTCGGCACTGGAACGCGCGGCGCGCGTGTTCAGTGTGGCCGAGGCCCTCAGGCGCCATGTGGTGAACCTGGGTGCGGCGCCGGACAAAATCGAGGTCGTGGGCAACGGGGTCGATACCGAAGTCTTTCATCCGGAAAACCAGGGCGAGGCGCGGGCGCGGCTCGGCCTCGCCGCGGACGCCAAAGTGCTGGTTTCCGTGGGCGGGCTGGTGGAACGCAAGGGTTTCCATCGCGTGATAGAAGTGCTGCCCAGCCTGCTCGGGGAATTCCCGAATCTCGTCTATCTCATTGTCGGCGGTGCCTCCCCCGAGGGCGACATGCGCGCCGAGCTGGAACAGCAGGTGGCCCGGCTGGGCCTGGGCCGGCACGTGCGCTTCCTCGGAGTGGTGCCGCCGGGGGAACTGCGCTGGCCCCTTTCCGCGGCCGATGTGTTCGTGCTCGCCACCCGCAACGAAGGTTGGGCCAACGTGTTCCTGGAGGCCATGGCCTGCGGTCTGCCGGTGGTGACCACCGACGTGGGGGGCAACCGGGAAGTGGTGCGCGACGAAAGCCTGGGCATGGTGGTGCCCTTCGGCGACCCGGATGCATTGGCCACGGCGCTTGGAAGGGCCCTTCGCCAGCAATGGGATCGCGCGCGCATTCGTGCCTACGCGGCGGAGAACGCCTGGGACAACCGCGTGAGAACGCTCATCACGCGCTTCCGGGAGCTGGCAGCGGCATGAGCGACGCCTACACCTGGTTCGCAGCCCGTGTGCTGTTTCCCGTGCATGAGCGCCTGAAAGGACACGATACCGTGGCCGTGCGCCGGGAGCTCGAGCGGAGCCAGTGGTGGCCGCGGGAGAAAATCCGCGCGCTGCAGCTTGCGCGCCTGAAACACCTGCTGGCGCGCGCCCAGGCCCACGTGCCCTATTACCGGGAACTGTTCCGGCGCCTGGGCTTCGATGCGCAGACCGTGACGAGCCCGGCCGACCTGGCACGGCTGCCATTCCTGACCAAGGCCGATATCCGTTCCCATCTGGAAACGCTGAAGGCCGACGATGCGCGGGGGCTGGCGCGGTTCAATACCGGCGGTTCCAGCGGCGAGCCCCTGATTTTCTTCGTCGGCCGGGAGCGTGTCTCCCACGATGTGGCGGCGAAGTGGCGGGCCACCCGCTGGTGGGGGGTGGACATCGGCGATCCGGAAATCGTGGTCTGGGGCTCGCCCATCGAGCTCACCCGGCAGGACCGGCTGCGTGCGCTGCGCGACCGGCTGCTGCGCACCTGCCTCCTGCCCGCCTTCGAGATGTCGGAACAGAAGCTCGACGGCTATCTCGCCCGGATACGCCGCCTCCGGCCGCGCATGCTGTTTGGCTATCCTTCCTCCCTGGCGCTGATTGCCCGGCACGCGGAAAAAAGAGGCGTGGCGATGGACGGGCTGGGCATTCGTGTGGCCTTCGTCACCTCGGAGCGGCTCTACGATGACCAGCGCGCAACCATTTCCCGGGTGTTCGGCTGTCCCGTGGCCAACGGCTACGGCGGGCGCGACGCCGGCTTCATCGCCCATGAGTGCCCCGCAGGGGGCATGCACCTGACGGCGGAGGACATCATCGTGGAAATCGTCGGGGATGATGGCCGCGTTCTGCCGCCGGGCCAGCCCGGCGAGATCGTGGTCACGCACCTGGCCACGGGTGATTTCCCCTTCATCCGCTACCGCACGGGCGACGTGGGTGTGCTGGACGACCGACCCTGCCCCTGCGGCCGCGGCCTGCCCCTGCTCGCGGAAATCCAGGGCCGTACCACGGACTTCGTCGTGGCCCGTGATGGCACCGTCATGCACGGCCTCGCATTGATCTACGTGGTGCGCGACGTGCCGGGTGTGGTGCAGTTCAAAATCATCCAGGAAAGCCGGGATCTCACCCGGGTGCTGCTGGTCACGGGGCCGGGGTTCCACGAAGCGTCCTTGGAAGGCATCCGCAGCGGCCTTGGCCGCCGCCTGGGCGAAGGTGTGACCATTGCCATCGAAAGGGTGGCGGAGATTCCCCGCGAGGCATCGGGCAAATATCGTTACATTGTGAGCAGGGTGACGCCATGAGGGATCTGCTGCTGGCGGTGGTGTTCTTCGGGGTGCTCCCCTTCGCCCTGTCGCGGCCGCACTGGGGCCTGTATCTGTATTCCTGGATCAGTTACATGAACCCGCACCGGCTGGCCTATGGCTTTGCCTATTCTTTCCCCTGGGCCTACCTGGCGGCGCTGGCCACGCTGGGGGGCGTACTGTTTTCAAAGGAGCCCAGGCGCATGCCCTGGACCCGGGAGATGACGGTGCTTCTCCTGCTCGCGCTGTGGTGGACGCTGACCACCTTCTTTGCCTTCTATCCGGAGCTCGCGTGGACCCAGTGGGAAAAGGTGATGAAAATCATGCTCATGATCTTCATCACCCCCCTTGTCATCAATGACCGGCACAAGCTGCGTCTCCTGGTCTGGGTGATCGTCCTTTCCCTGGGGTTTTACGGGATCAAGGGCGGCATCTTCACCATCGTCCACGGCGGGGTGTATCGCGTCCAGGGCCCATCAGGCTCGTTCATCGGGGGCAACAATGAAATTGCCCTCGCCCTGCTCATGACCATTCCCCTCATGCGCTATCTGCAGCTCACGGAGAAGAGCCGCTGGATCCGGCTGGGGCTCACCGCGGGCATCGTGCTCACGGCGCTCGCCGCGATAGGCAGTCAGTCGCGCGGGGCCCTGGTGGGGGCGGCAGTGATGGGCGTCATCTTCTGGTGGAAGAGCCGCAACAAGTTTGTCACGGCCCTCCTGATAACCATTGCCGCGGGACTGGTCTGGCTCATCATGCCGCCCCAGTGGTACGAGCGCATGCAGACCATCGAGAACTATCAGGAGGATGGCTCGGCCCAGGGTCGCATCAATGCCTGGTGGACGGCCCTCAACGTGGCAAAGACACGGATCACCGGCGGGGGCTTTGAGATGTTCCAGGCGCCGACATTCCATATGTATGCCCCTGACCCTGAAGACCTGCACGACGTGCACAGTGTTTATTTCGAGCAGCTCGGCGAGCACGGCTTTCCGGCACTGGCTCTGTGGCTGCTGCTGGGCCTGCTCACCTGGCGCACGGGTTCATGGGTGATACGCCGTGCGAAAAAAGATCCGGAGCGCAAATGGGCGGCGGATCTCGCAGCCATGGGCCAGGTGACCATGATGGCCTACTACGCTGCGGGGGCCTTTCTGGGGCTGAGTTATTTCGACCTCTATTACCACGTGCTCATGCTGATCATCCTGGCCAAGGTGATCCTGCTCCAGGAGGAAAAGGCGGCGGCTCCCGCTGCAGCGCCGGTCAGAGGGAAAGGGAATGGGCGTGCAGCCACTGTTCCAGCATCATGACCACCCAGATCATCACCCCGTAGTAGCTGGCATGTTCGCTTTCGTGGGCGGCGATCAGGCGGTCGATGTAGGCTTCCCGCAAAATACCGCGGGCGCGGAAGGCGCGCAGGCTGTCCAGGGCAAGGGCGTGCAGGGCCGGGTCTTCCTTCATCCACACGCCGAAGGGCAGGCCGAAACCGTGCTTGCTCTTGGCAAGGATCTCGGCGGGCAGGAAGTCGCGCAGTGCCTCCCTGTAGAACCAGCGCAGGCGCTGACCCCGCACCTTGTAGGAGGGGGGCAGTTTGGCGGCGAAGTCCACCAGTGCCTCATCCAGCATGGGGTAGCGGACTTCGATACCGGCCAGCTCCGTCATGCGGCCCACCTTGCGCAGGTCGTTGTCGGCCAGGGTCTGCTTCCAGTCCAGGTGCAGCATGCGGTTGATGGGGTGACGGGCGCGGGTGCGGAAATAGGCCTCGCGCTGGATGGCCAGCGGCCGGTCCGTATCGACGGTGTTCAGGAAGGCGGCATCGAAAATCGCCGGCAGCGGGTCGCGGTGCAGGAAGTTGTAGGTCTCCAGCCGCTCCGGCAGGGGGATGCGTGCCTGCTCCACATAGCTTTTGACCTTGCGCAGGGGCGCAATCGTGTCGGGCAGCCGACGGGCGAGGGGCTCCATCAGGCCGCTGCGCAGGCTGCGGGGCAGCCGCTGATAGAGCTCGAACACCATCTGCTTGGCGTAACGCGCATTGCCGCCAAAAATCTCGTCGCCCCCGTCACCGGCCAGCAATACCGGCAGCCCCGCTTCCCGGGCCCGCAGGGCGCAGTAATAGGTGGGCACTGCCGAGGCATTGCCGAAGGGCTCGTCGTAGGCGCGGGCGATGAGGGGAATGGCTGCGGCCACGTCGGCCGGCGTGACGTAGTATTCATGCGGCGTGAGACCGAAATGGCGCACCGCGATGCGGGCGTAGGCCATTTCGTCATAGCCTTCCGCGGCGAAACCGATGGAAAAGCTGTCGGCATGACCTGCCACGCGAGCCAGCATGCCGGCCACGGTGGAACTGTCCAGCCCGCCCGAGAGGAAGGCCCCTGCGCGATCGCTGCCCAAGGCGGTGCGCACGGCCTCTTCCAGCAGGGTGTGCAAATGCGCGGCCCGCTCGTCGAAGGCATCGGTTTCCGCGTCTTCCCAGGCGGCTTCCCAATAGAAGCCACGCTCGCTTCGGCCATCGCGCCAGAGCAGATACTGGGCTGGCAGAAGCTTTTCCACGCCGCGGTAGATACTCCCGGGCGAGGGTACCATGTGGGCGTAAAGGTAATCGAACAGACCCTGGGGCGAGAGTCGCACCCCCACGGCCGGATGCTGCGCCACGCCGTCCAGACTGCGCCCGAACACCACACCCTGGGGAAGCAGGGCAAAGCCCAGCTTTTCGATGCCCATGCGGTCGATGGCGAGCAGCAGGGTGCGCGTGCCCGGATCCATGAGCGCCAGGCAGAAGCCGCCCTGCAGCGCGCCGAGCACCTTCGTACCCTGTTCCCGGAAGCCCTGGGCGACGGCCACCGCCGCGCCTCTTTCTGCAGCAATCGCCGCGAGGCTGGGCTCCGCGAATCGCACCCGGCCGTGGATCGCGACGACGGTCCCGCCGTGTTCCCCTGTCGTGGCCAGACCCAGCGGCGAATGCACGGCGAGCCCTGCATTCGGCCGGGCGAGCACGCCCGGTGCTCCCGGCGCCATCCTGTCGAGCACCGCGCGTGCATCATCGGTGGCGACACCCAGCCAGCCGCAGAGCATGGAACCTCCCTTGCGATGGGGCCGCGCGCCACGACCCCGCAGTGTGCGGCGCGCGCGCCGTCCCCTGAATGAAGGACCCGATTTTGAGTGAATTCTGGTTGAAAGTCGATAAAACGCTGCGCCACCATGGGCGTGCCGCCCTGCGCGCGGGGCGCGGCCTCATGTGGGATCTCCTGCGCCCGCCGGCGGAGCGTCCCGTCATCGTCATCGGCTGCAGCCGGGCCGGTACCACGCTGGTTTACAAGACGTTTTCCGAATCCCGGGAACTGGGCACGCTTCACCGGGAGACCCACGACTTCTGGATGGCGCTGCACCACCCGCGCGACCGCGCCTGGGACACCCATGCCCTGGATGCGCGCCATGCCTCGGCGGCGGACCGGGATTTCGTGACACGCTACTTCTACGCCTGGACCGGCCGCTCGCGCTGGGTGGACAAGAACAACCAGAACGGGCTGTGTGTGCCCTATCTCCAGGCTCTCTTTCCCGATGCCCATTTCGTCTTCGTGAAACGCAGCCCCGGGGACAATTTGAACAGTCTCATCGAAGGCTGGGGCAAACCGGAGGAGTTCGCCACCTGGTCCGACGAACTGCCGGCTGCCGTGGCCATAGACGGCGGACGCTACACGCGCTGGTGTTTCTTCCTGGCCGACGGCTGGCGGGCCTATACCCGCGCATCCATCGAGGAAGTGTGTGCCTTCCAATACGAGGCCATCAATCAGGCCATCCTCGATGCCAGGGATGCCGTGCCTGGGGGCCAGTGGTCCGAGGTCTTCTACGAGGATCTGGTGCGCGATCCCGTCGGTGAATTCCGGCGGCTCTTCACCGAGGCCGGCCTGCGTTTCACCCCGGCGCTGGAGGCTCACTGCCGGAACGTGCTGGACACACCCTACAACGCCTTCTCGGCCATCCGCCTGGACAAATGGAAGGACGGGCGCAACCGGGACCGCATCGAGCGCGTCATGCCGCGGGTGGAGCCGGTGGCCCGGCGCATGGGGTACAGCGTGTGAAGGGATCCCGTTTCGCCGCCGCCTGGCGTGAACCCGCTTTCATCCGCCCCGTGCTGGTGCTTGAGAGCGACGACTGGGGAGCGGATGCGCCGGGCCGCGTGGCCGAGCAGGCGGCGGCGCTGGAAGCCCTGGTGCGGCTGCTCACGGCCATCCGCGACGGTGCGGGGCGTTCCGCCGTCATGACCATCGGCCTGGTGGCGGGGATCATCGACCGGGACGCCTGGCGCCGGCACGGCCATTATCGCCGGCTCACCCTGGACCACCCTTCCCAGGTTCCGGTGCTGGCCGCCCTGCAGACCGGGGTGGAGGCGGGCGTGTTCGCCATCCAGTGGCACGGGCTGGAGCACTACTGGCCCGAGGCGCTGGTTGCGGCCCGGGATGAGCCGCCCGTCGCGGCATGGCTTGCGGAGGAAGCGTCCACGGAGGCCCTGCCGGATGCGTTCCAGAGCCGCTGGGTTGACGGCTCGCGACTGCCAACGCCCAGCCTGCCCAGGGAGTCCATTGAACAGGCTGTGGCAGAGGAGGCGGCCCTGCTTGCGCAATGGTTCGGCGCCGTGCCCCCCGTGGCCGTGCCCAACACCTTCGTGTGGAACGACGACGTGGAATCCGCCTGGCACCGGGCCGGTGTGCAGTGGGTGATCACGCCCGGCTGTCGCTACAGCGGGCGCGACGCACGGGGGCGCCTGATTGCGGAGCGCTGCGGTCTGTACAACGGTGTCCCATCCCCCACCGGCGTGCGCTATCTGGTGCGCGACGTGTATTTCGAGCCCGCCCGCGGGCATGGCCGGGAAAGGCTGCTGGCCGGGCTTGCGCGAAAAATCCAAAGCGGGCGGCCGTGCCTGGTGGAAACCCATCGCTTCAACTACGTGGGCGAAGGTGCGCCCCGCGCCCGGGAGGAACTGTTGCGCGCCCTGGAGCAGGCGCTGCAGCGCCACCCGAATCTGCGCTTCCTGTCCAGCGCGGAACTGGGCGACGTGCTGGTGCGGCGCGACCCCGCGTGGGTGCGTGCGCCGGCGCCGGCGCAATGTTGGGCAAGGCTCGCCGCCCCATGAGCACCCCGCGGTTCTCGGTTGTCATTCCGGTGTTCAATGGTGCCGCATTTCTGGCCCGGGCCATCGACTCCGTCCTCGCCCAGACTTGGCCGGCCCACGAGATCATCGTGGTGGACGACGGCTCCACCGATGGGACGCCGGAAATTGCCCGCCGCTATGGCGACCGCATCCGTTATCTGCGCCAGGACAACCGCGGCGTGTCGGCGGCGCGCAACCATGGCGCACAGGTGGCCACGGGGGATTGGCTGGCCTTCCTCGATGCCGACGACTGGTATTACCCGGACCGGCTGCGCTGGCACGGGGAGTGGATCGCCGAAGGGGAGTCTCTCGATTTCCTCACCGGCGATTACCACTACGTGAACGGCGTGGGGCGCATCCTGTCCCGCTCCATGGACCAGCATGAATCGGGCAAGGCAATGCTGAGCAAGGCGCAGGGCGCGCCGCGGGTGGTCATGGAGGCGCAGGAATTCGAGGCCTTCGTCGCCGACCATTTCGGCGACACCCATACGCTCTCGGTGCCGCGGGCCACCTTCCTGCGCCTGGGCGGCTACCCCACCGGCTACCGGGTGTGCGAGGACGTGTTTTTCCTGGTGCGGCTGTGCGCGGCGAGCGCGCGCGTGGGCGTGGTGTGCCGGCCCATGGCAGCCTATGTCATCCACGAAGGAAGCGCCACCCGCCGCGATCCGTTGCGGGCGCAGCAGGACAACGTGCACACCCTGGAGGCCATGTACCGGGAGTCCGCCGCCTATCCCGAGGGGGTGCGCCGCGGCGTGCGAGCCCGTCTGCGGCAGGGGCGGCTCGATCTGGGGTATGCCCTGGTGCGGAGCGGCCGGCGCTGGGCGGCCGCGCGCGTGGTGCTGCCCAACCTGTGGCGGTTTCCCCAGGGCCTGCGGGATGTGCTTTCCATGGTGCGCGGATGAGGGGCCGGCCGCCGACCCTGCTCCAAGGCTCGCGCCGGCCGCGGAATGCCTGTCCAAGCGGCCAATCATATCCTTGTAAAAAACGCATCATGACGACAGAATTGCAAGGATGATAAAGCGGCAACTCTTCGAACCGCTGCTGCAGGATTTGGCCGAATATCCGGCGGTGGCGCTGCTGGGCCCGCGCCAGGCCGGCAAGACCACCCTCGCCTTGGACGTCGCGGGCCGGCTGGGAGGGGTCTACCTGGATCTCGAGTCCGAGCAGGATCGCGCCAAGCTCGCCGCTGCCGAGCTCTATCTCGGCGAGCGTCTCGACCGGCTGGTGGTGCTGGACGAGGTCCACCGTGCCCCCGGCCTGTTTCCGGTGTTGCGCGGCCTCATCGACCGGGCCCGGCGCGCAGGGCGGCTTGCTCAATGCCGCCCTGCTGGCCCGCAGTCTGGGCATCGACGTGCGCACCGTGAACCGTTACCTCGACCTGCTGACCGAGCTGTTTCTCCTGCGGCGGCTGCCGCCCTGGCACGGCACCGTCGGCAAGCGGCTCACCAAATCGCCGAAACTCTATGTGCGGGACAGCGGGATCCTGCACGCGCTGCTTGGCATCCGGGACGAGGAGACGCTGCTGGGGCACCCCGTCGTGGGCGCCAGCTGGGAGGGCTTCGTCGTGGAGAATGTGGTGACGGCTGCGGGACCGAATGCGGCGGCGCATTTCTATCGCACTGCGGCCGGCGCGGAAGTCGATCTGGTGCTGCAATGGCCTGACCGCCGCTGGGTGGTGGAAGTCAAGCGCAGCCTGGCGCCCAGGGTCGAGCGCGGATTCCACAACGCGTGTCAGGACCTGAAGCCGGATCGTGCCTTTATCGTCTATCCCGGCGGCGAGCAGTATTCTCTTGGGGAAGGCGTCGAAGCCATTCCCCTGCGACCGTTGCTCGACCTGCTGCGCCAGGCCGACGCGGGATGATTACCACGGAGAACCCAGGCGTGCAGCTGCTCGTGATCACCGAACTCTACCTGCCCACCAAGGGCGGCACCGCCGTCTGGTTCGACGAGGTGTACCGCCGCCTCGGCGGTAAGGAAATCCACGTGGTGACGGCGGACGTGCCGGGCGCCGCCGAACACGACGCGGCCCACCCCAACACCGTGCACCGGCTCTCCCTGCGACGCCACTGGTGGCTCAAGCCCGAGTCGCTGGCCATGTATGGAAAGCTTTTCTTCAAGAGCCTGGGGCTCGCCCTGCGTCATCGTTTTCAGGCCGTCCACGCCGGCCGCGTGTTGCCGGAAGGCCTGGTGGCCTGGCTGGTGGCGCGCATCGCCCGCATTCCCGCAGTCATCTATGCCCACGGCGAGGAGATCACCACCTGGCGCCAGCCCGCCAAATTCCGGGTCATGCGCTTCGTCTACCGCCATGCGGACCGTGTGATCGCCAACAGCGAATTCACCCGTGATGAGCTCCTCAGGCTGGGTGTGGCGCCGGAGCGCATCGTGCTCATTTACCCGGGCGTGGATACCGAGCGCTTCCGCCCGGGGCTGCCCTGCGACGACCTCAAGGCAAGCATCGGCCTGGCTCCCGACGAAAAACTCATTCTGTCCGTGGGCCGGCTGTCCCGCCGCAAGGGTTTCGACATGGTGATCAGAAGCCTGCCGGAACTCCTGCGCCAGGGCCTAAAAGTGCGTTATGCCCTGATCGGCATCGGCGAGGACTGGGACTATTTGTCGAATCTGGCGCGGGAACTGGGCGTGGCCGACCGGGTGCACATGCTTGGGCACGTGCCACCGGACGATCTGCCCCGTTGGTACAATGCCTGCGATGTCTTTGCCATGCCCAACCGCGAGATCGACGGCGACACGGAGGGGTTTGGCATGGTATTCATCGAGGCGGCGGCCTGCGGCAAGCCGGCGCTGGCAGGCACGGCGGGGGGGACCGGGGCCGCGGTGGTGGAGGGGGTGACGGGCCTTCGCGTGCGGGGCGAACAACTGGAATCTGTGACTAGCGGCCTAGTCACCCTGCTCAATGATGCAGCTGGCGCGGGAAGCATTGCCAAAAAAGCCATGCAGCGCGCGCACTGCGAATTCAGCTGGCATGCGGTGGCTCGGAAGACGCAATTGCTCTAAAAAGCCACGCTTGTCATACCGTTATCCGAAAGATTGAATCGTGTGGTGCGGTGCCCGGGTTAGCTATACTCGCAGCAGTGTGTTCGTCGTTGGCGGTTGCGTACCTGATTAGTAGGTACATGAGTATCCTGCCATGCGTCGTCTGCGCAATTGGTGGAAGACCGTGCGGTTTGCCGGCAATATCCAGCCGCAGGCAGGTGATTCTGTGTCCGTATAAGATAATGTGATCGGTGGATGAATACGAACAAATTTGTAACCGCATTGCTTACTGGAGCTAGCGTCCTGTCTCTGGCGCCAGCGTACGCAACGAACCCTAGGATATCTGCCGCCGATATGGCAATGCTTCCGCCTTACTGCAAGCCAAAGCTGGGCAGTTTGGTCGGCGGCGGCGGCTTCGACAAGGCGGAATTCAACAAATGGCAGTCGGTGCTTGGCGCAGACTTCACGCGTATCCATCACTATTGCTGGGCGCTGAATTACGTTAACCAATCCTTTCGGCACATGGGTGCGCGCCGCGCAAGCCTGCTCAGTAAGGCGATTACCGACTTTGACTACGTTATCGAACGCGCGCAACCCGATTCCTACATCCTGCCTGAAGTATTGGTGCAGAAGGCGAAGACCTTGGCATTGCTGGGCAAGGACGTCGAGGCCGCACGGGCCTTTGCGCGCGTGACCCAATCCCGGCCCGGCTATGCGCTTGGCTGGGCTGGATATGCGGACTTTCTGGCCGACCGCAAGCAACGGGAGGAGGCGCTGGCAGCTGTGACCGAAGGCTTGCGGTACAGCCCGGACAGTAAGCTGCTGCAACGCCGGTACACCTACCTGGGCGGGAAGCTGCCTTACCCAAAGCCGCTGGCGAAAACTGAAGAGGCGCGCCCGGAGCAACCGTCGCCGACTGAAGCGGCACCGCGTTTGATGACCGATTCCGCGCAGGAGATGCCGTCGCCACCCAGCGCCGCGGAAAGGGCCGCGCCTTCGGAAGCGGAGGATGCTTCGGGGACCACGCCGAGGGTGCCGGTCCCGTCCAGCACGAAGGGCCCTTATTGCCGATTCTGTCCTGATGAATAAGCGGGCGACCACCGGAAAGTGAGCTGGCGCACATAGAGTTTTTGCTCCACATACCCGCGATCAGCAGACTTAGCGCGTACAAGGCGTCGCCACCGGCACTGCAGGTGCGTCCGGTCCGACAGTGTCATTTGGGGTAATCCCGGAGCGCGTCGGCACAGGTGCGGGGCCAGGGCGTGCTCCGCTTGGCGTTCCTGGCCAGAAGCTTGAGCACAACCTGGCGTTACGCTGGACCGTTCGGTTCGGTGGCGGCTCAGTCTACCACCAAGCCGTTGCGGTTCTCGATCAGCACGTGGCTCCTGTCGCACAGCCGGGGTTGGGATGCCGAATTGAGGCGTGCCTGTTATGGACCTGTGGCTGGCCCCTGAAATCTACTTCGGGGTTTCGCCCCAGCGGACTCGGGCGATCATTGTCCCTGGGGCGAAAGCATTTGTGCGACGCCCAGGAGTCGGCTACGGTGTCATCCACGCTGAAGGGCTCACTGGACGTCAACCGTTGCCAGCGGGCAACACCTTGACCCGCTTGAAGAACACTCGGGCCAGTCCCTCGTTGAACAGACGCTTCCGTTTGGCGCTGAAGTTGGAGGGGCCCATGCGGGATCATCGCTGGAAAGCGCCGCGGGTTAGCGATACGAGAGGGTGCCCCTTATGAGCTCGACTAGGAGGCGTTCAGAAAGACTGGTGAAGAGGATCTGCAGCAGCATCGCGTTCAACAACCGCTCCGACGGCACCGACCGTCGACGCGTCTCGGCGTAGACCGTCTCGAATTCCTGGTCCATCGACTCCAGCACCGCAACGACCAGAACACGCAGCTTGCGCAGCGGGTGATTTTTCGGAAACCGGTCATCGCGACACACGTAGAAGAAAATCGCGCCCTGATTAAGCATCCTGTCTCACATCGGGGTCAGTGTGTCCGGATTGTCAGTGAGCCCATTTAACCGACCCGCTAAGATAAGCGGGGTTTCTCAACGGCCTGATAAGGTGGCCACCAAGGGCCTGCGCTGGAATCCCAGCCACCGCGCCCTGAAGAACCGTTACACCACGTTGGGTGGAAAGCTTTCCTATCCGGAACCGGTGGCCGCGTCCGGCAGTCCCGCCCTGCCGGACAGCGGGGGCAAAGCACCCGAACCAGCCCCTGCAGCCTCTACCCAGAGTGTCGAGCCTGAACCCAAGGCCACCACGACTGATCCCGACAGGCCCTACTGCCGCTTTTGTCCCGACCCTAAGTATTACCGCCCTTCCAGCAACTCACGGTAGATGGACGTTATGGCCTGCGTGTGAACCGCCAGGGAAAACCGCTCCCGAACGGCCTGAGCCGCCGCCCGGCTCATACGCTCCCAAAGGCCCCGGTCGGAGAGCAGCATCAGCGCGGCCTCAGCGAAACCGCGCACATCGCCGACTTGCCGCAAGAACCCCGTCTGCCCATCTTCGATGATCTCGGGAATACCCCCAACGTTACTTGCGACAACTGGACGTCCACATGCCATAGCCTCAATTGCCACCCGCCCAAAAGATTCGAATTTGGACGGAATGATCAGGAGATGGAGTTGGCGCAGAAGGTCGGGGATATCCCCGCGGTGACCCAGAAACTGCACGTGTCCTTCGATTCCCAACGTCCGGACCAGGCCCTTGAGATCAGCGCGCCTGCCCGTTCCTTCGGTATCTTCGCCGATGACCCAGAATTCAAGGTCAACACGCTCCTTAAGCATTTCTGCCGCGATGTGGAAAAAATCTTCGTGCCGTTTGATTGGCGCGAAATTGGCGATCATGCCTATTCGGAAAACAGGCGCTTGCGGTGCCGGGGATTCCGTAAAGCGCTCCAGCTCCACGGCGTTGTGCACGACGTACGCGCGGCTGCGGGGTGTGATCGGCTGTAGCATAGGCCACAGCATGTCATGCATTGCGTGACTGTTGAAAATGAATGCCGCCGGTTTGGGCAGGCCCCGCAACGTCCAGCGCGCCCCCGCCGCGTCCACGGGAAAACGCACGTGGGTCACGTAGGGGATCCCGGCAAACCCCGCTGCGAGCGCGAAGGACCGGCTCAGATCGAAGCCGTTGGCATGGATGATGGCCGGCCGCACCCGCCGAAACAGACGCAACCAGTGAAGGGTGCCCATGGCGGAGGCCAGGGGCTGGCCGGCGCTCAGGGGCTGAAAGGGATACACCTCGACGGGAAAGCCCAGGGCACGGGCATGTTCCGTGAACTGGCCCTCACCCGGCACCACCACATGGGGCTGCCAACCGAATTCCGGCAGCCTGGACAGCAACCCCAGCAGGCTCATGCCGCCTCCGCCCAGCTTGGCGAGATGCTCACGCCCGGGCTGCGGGCTGTTGTTGATGAGAAGGCAGTTGCCTGCACGCTTAATGGCCATAAACCATTTCCTGCAGGCGCCTCGGAAGCCGGGATGCGGTCGTGAAAAGGGCGTTGAACTGATCTGGCCAACTCGACGGTACGGGCCCGGAAAGCGGAAGCAGCCCCTGCTCGTCGATGCGGTAGGCGCGGTAGCCACGCGCGGTGAGCCAGCTTAGCAATTCGTCCGCGCTGTGGCCAAATTGCTGCAGATAGGAATCGGTGATTTCGAGAACGATGTCCGGCTTGTCGCGTTCCAGCAGGCTACTCATGCCTAGCAGCACATTCTGCTCCGCGCCTTCTACGTCGATCTTGGCCAGGCGGATGCGCGGCAGTTCATTCAGTCGATCATCAAGGCGCTCGACGCGGACCGTGATCTTCTGCGCCGCATGCTCGAGCGGTCGCAGGCTGGACAAACCTTTGTGCCCTTCAGGACCTTCATACATGTCAACCTGACCGGGTTGATCCGAGAGCGCTACCTCGGAGATGACAATGCTGTCGAAGCAATTCAAGGCGACGTTAGCTGCCAGCCGCCGACGCACTGTCGGCACCGGCTCAAAGGAATAGACGCGGCCGTTGCGGCCGACCCGGCTTGCGGCAAGGAGGCTGAAAAAGCCCGCGTTCGCGCCGATGTCGAGCATGGCGTCGGCCTCCTGCAGTAGATTTGCGATCACCCGCGCGGTTGGTGGCTCGTAGGCGCCGGTAAGGTAAACGTACTGCCCCAGCCAGTCGGCGAGATCTGCGTGGAATTTGAAGCCGTAGCGCGTCTTGACCACGCGTGCCCCAAGGCCGGCGCCATGCTGCCGAAGCAGTGGCAGGCAATGGTTGATGAGACGCCAGCGGCCGAACTGGGTCGGCGCGCGCCGCAGGTAGAAAGAGGCGAACACGAGGGTCGCGCGGTTGAGTAGGGTCAGCGTGGTCATGACGTCAGGGTTTCGCCGGCGCAAGGGACGCGTTATTCGGGACGAGATGGTCGTTCTTCCATACACGCGACGGATCCTTTTTCAGCCAGGCGACGAGCTGCTGCTTTAGCTCTGCTGTGACCGCCGGATGTTTTGCACTGACATCGGTGCGCATGCCTGGATCGTTCTCCATGTCATAAAGCTGGTAAGAGGCGCCCTCCTTGAGCGGAAAATAGATCAGCTTCCATCGGTCGGTCCGGATCATGCGCGACTTGGCGCGGATGATTTCGTTCTCGATAGGCGGCTTGATGGCCAAGGTGCCTGTCTCGGCGTGCGGTACTTCGAGGGCTTCGAGGATGGATGGGTAGCGTATGCGGTCCTTCGGCAACCCTGGCACGTTGGGCGAAATCCACATGCCGGTTTCGGCGAAGGCTGGGCGGCTGGCGATGGTGGCCTTGGGGTCTTTGATCACGCGCGCGAAGGATTCGCCCTCGACCGTCGCCGGAATGGGGCGATCCAGCAGGTCGAGCACGGTCGGCATCAGGTCTACCGAACGCACCACCTGCGTAACTACCCGGCCGCCACCTGGCGTTCGCGGATCGTAGATCACCAGCGGGATCCGATGGGCTTCATCCGACAGCACGTTACCTTGCCCCCAGGTTTTTTGTTCGAACAGATCGAAGCCGTGATCACTGTAGACGATAACGATCGTGTTCCTGCTCAGCCCGCTGGCTTTCAGGAATTCTATGAAGCGCCCAACCTCGTCATCGAAGCTCTTGGTGGCACCGTCGTACAGGTCGATCATCTGCTGCACGTCAAAATCACGTTCGCTCTTTCCCTGCTGCGCCACGACTTCTTCTGCGCTGCTCGAACGGGTCAGCGAGAACAAGGAATCTCCCCGATAGTCAGGATTGGAGAACATGTGGTAGTACGGCCAAGCTGAGCCGAAAGGCCCGTGGGTGCTGGCTAGGAATATGTTGAGGAAGAACGGCTTGCCCGAGACCGCCATTCGCTCCAGGAGCCGACGCCCGTCGCGTCCTTTTTCGGAGGTGAGGGGAACGCCAGCCAGATAGTAGAGCTCAGGCAGGACCGCTTTGCCGAAGCGGTTGTGGGTGAACAATACCAGGAACAGGCGCATGTCCTTGGGCCCCTGCTTGATGAGAAACTTGGCATTCCACTGGTCGGCGGGCACATCGAGCCGGTCGAAGCCGAAGGTGATCTTGCCCAAATCGCTGGCCGCCCAGTCGCCCACCGCGCCGGTGATGTATCCTGCCTCGTGCAGGGCCTTGGGCAGCGTTGCCACGTGCAACACCTTCGCCTCGTCCGAGATGAAGTTGTCGCGGAAGCCGTGAGTGTGCGGCCACACGCCGGTAAGCATGGACGCCAGGCTGGGTCCGGTGCGTGCGATGGGTACGTAGCATTGGGCGAACACCGTGCCCTCGCGCGCGAGCCGGTCGACGTTGGGCGTGAGATTGCGCCAATAGCCGAGGACACCGAGACGATCGGCGCGCAGACTGTCGGAGCCGATCATCAGAATGTTGGGCCGCTTCGGATCGTTCGAGCCCAGTCCGGGCCGGGGCGTTGCGTCGGACTGCTCGGTGGCGAAAGCCACGAGGGCCGACGCGCCTGCTAGAGTCAGAGCCACACCGCCCGCGCGGCCCAAGCTGCCCCGCAGCGCGAGCCGCAGGGCGCACAGGGCGCCGGGCGCGACAATGAGAATGGCCAATGCCCAACCCAGGACGGTCAACCGTTCGGGAGAAAGCTGCTCCCAAACCGGATAGAGGCGGCTGATGCGGTAGTTAAAGGAGGCGGCGATGCTACTCGGCACGTAGAGGAGCTGGTACAGGAAGGCGTAGGCCGTCAGCGCGCCGAGACCGGCCACGCCGGAGATCGCCGCCCAGTACCAGCGGAAGCGCCACTGCATCAGCGACGCGATGCTGCCATAGACCAGCACGCCGATCCCGGCCATTGCGGCGGAAAGCACAAACACCCAGAACGCGAGGCGCCCCATGGCGTAGGCGATGTAGCCGATGTAGGAATAAATGATCTCCTGACGGATCGGCGGGCCGGGCTGCGAGTACTCCAGCACCGAGCGAAGCAGCAGCAGGACGGTGAACGCGCCAGCAATGAGCAGCGCGACAATGGTCCCGCCGCGCACCGGCTTGTTCGAGATATTTGCTGTGAGCCGATTCAGCATTATTTGTTTTCCTCCACGGAAGGGCGAATCAATCGGGCAATTGCCTCTCCTTGCGGCAGCCGCCTCGCCCAGTCGGTGACGACTCCCAGTGCCGCCTGTAGGGGCGCATGCGAGCGCCAGCTACGACCCATGATGAGAATCGCCAGCGCATATCCGCCGAGCACGCAGGCGCTCATTACAAACAAGTATAGGACCGAGGTCGGGGGCGTGCCCGCGAGCAGCAGTGCGTGCGCACCGGCACCCGCCGCGGCGCCCACCAAGCAGCCGAGAACGGTCGGAGCGATTGCGTAGAACATCGTGCGTGCGGTAAGCCCGAGGCCGGCGCTGCTGACCGTGCGCTGAAGCAGCGCAAGGAAAAAGAACTCGCGCATCGTGATACCGACGGCGACCGCTGTCAGCCCGCCAGGTGCGGCAATGGCGACGACCACGACGGTTATCAGCATCCGCGCCACCTGCAGCGGCATTTCGCGGCTGACAAGGTTCTGCGCCGCGATCAGGGCGCGCAGCGTGATAGAGAGCAGGAAAGCGAAGGCGCCGCAGGCCATGATCTGGAGGGGTAAAGCAGCTTCCAGCCATTTCTCGCCGTAAACGTTGGCGATGAAGCTATGGGCGATGAAGATGAACAGCAGGATGAGGGGAAACACCCCCAGGCTCAGGGTGCCGACTGCCTTCTGGTACATAGAGCGCGTGTAAGCGAGATCGTCCTGGATGCGGGCGAGGCCGCCGAACAGCAGCGGCTGCAGGCTTAGCCCCAGCTGCTCGACCGGGAGCCGGGCCAAGGAATAGCTGCGGTTGTAGATGCCCAAGGCGTAGGGGCTCATCATGGCGCCGATCATCATGTTGTCGACCCGCTCTCCGAAGGTGTCGAGGCTGTTGTTCACGTTGGTTCGCCAGGCATAGCCGAACAAATCACGCATGGCGGAGGCTTGGAACTGCGGGCGTGGAAGCCAGGGCTTACGCCGGGCCTGCAACATGGCAGTCACGGCGATAGATGTGATACCCGATACTGCCAGGCTGTAGGGCCCGAAACCGAACAGCGCAAACAGGATACCCACCGGCATAGTCAGCAAGGTGGCGTGAATCCGGATCTTGCTGATGGCCTTGAAGTCCATTTCGCGGCGCAGCAGCGTGGTGGTGATATTCACGAACGGCAGGAAGAAGAACGTCACGCACATGAGCTGCATCACGCTGCCATAACGGGGGTCGCCGTAAGTGTCGGTGAGTAGCAGCGAAAGTCCCACCGCGAACAGAGTGCATAGCAGCGCGATCGCCTCCATCATCCAGAACGACGAATGCACCTGCGCGTCGGATATTTCCTTGGTCTGGAGCAGGGCGGAGGGAATGCCGAAGGTCACTTGGCTGCTAAAGATTGCGGTATAGGCGGTGGCCGCAATGAATACGCCAAAGTCGACCGGATCCAAGATTCGCGCCAGCACGATGCCCGACAAAAACTGCAGGCCGGTGATCCCGGCGGTTTGCATGTAAGCCCAGAGCGCGCCTTCGCGCATCTTGTCGCTTAATTGTGCCTGGGCCAAGTTTGTTCCTTCGTTCAGCAAATGTGACCCTTTGGGTCGTGGCCGTTAGCTGGAAAATAGGGCATTTACGCTTGGTCGCCGCGCAGATCGAGTAGAATGAAAATCATAACATTTTCCGTGCCGCCGTCGGCTGTGCGCTGCGCTAGCCGTGGATACACACAAACTCATGTTTCCATCATGCTGCGGGTTCTCCTGACCGTCGACACCGAACTCTAGCCGGCCGTGTCCGGCTGGCCGGTGAAGCCCCTTCCCGCTAGCGGCCGTCGCCTGGAAGCGGAATTGAGCGGCTACGTCTACGGCCGCACGGCTACGGGGGAATACGGTATCGACTACCAGATAACGGTGTTGGAGCACCACGGGCTGAAGGGGGTGTTTCTCGTGGAGCCCCTGTTCGCCGCCGTCACCGTGATCCGCCACAACCGTTTCGTGAAGCTCGCGCCGCCCCGTGCCGACAGCCTGTCCCGGCCCAGCGTGCTTCTGGGACATTTCCCGAGGACGGGACCCGGGGCCCAGGACCGCTATCTCGTGCACCACAACGTGTTCCACGGCAACCCCATGCCCGGCGAAGCCCTGTTCCAGGGGGAGGGCAACATCGTGCTCGAGTGCAATGTCTTCCTGGCGCCCCACGGCGATGCCATTCGCATCCAGCCCCACAACGATATTCCGCGGGAGGTGACCATCACCCGCAACGTGGTGCTGGCGGCGGGCACGGGGGTGAGTCTGCGCCTTGGGCCGGGCTCCGAGGCCCATGTGCAGCGGGTGATGCACAACCTCATCCACGCCCGCGAGCCGGTGGCGGGCGTGCACGGGCCGAACGTGACGGGCCCGCCGGAGGCGGCCGGCTTCGACCCGGCGGCCGACCCCGCTTTGCTCCTGGAGCGTTTTGTGGCGTGCACGCCACCGGCGGAAATGGGCAATGAGCTGCTAAGGTAAGGGTTCCGGATCCGCACCCATGAGCCCTGCCCCCCGCCGCCTGCTGTTCTGGGCCGCGCTGGCCTACAGCGCCTTCGTCATCTACGGCAGCCTGGTGCCGCTGGACTTCCGGCCCCTGCCGCCGGAGGAGGCGCTGGCGCGCTTCCGGGCCATCCCCTACCTGCAGTTGGGCATCGGGTCGCGGGCCGACTGGGTGGCCAACATCCTGCTGTTCCTTCCCCTGGCCTTCCTCTGGCTGGGGGTGCTGTGGCATCGCTGGCATTGGGGCTGGCGGCTCGCGGCTTCCCTGACGGTGCTGGCGGGGGCGGTGCTGTTTTCTCTCGCGCTCGAGTTCACCCAGCTGTTCTTCCCGCCGCGCACCGTTTCCCTGAACGATGTGCTGGCGGAGACCCTGGGCGCGCTGGCGGGGGTGGCGCTCTGGTGGATGACGGGCCCGCGCCTCATGGGCTGGGTGCAGAGCTGGCGCGAGGCGCACGGTCCCCTGGCGCGCCAGGAGCGCCTGCTCGCCCTGTGGCTTGCCGGCCTGTTCCTCTACAACGTGCTGCCCCTGGATCTCACCATCAGTCCGGTGGAGGTCTATCACAAGTTCCGCGAGGGGCGGGTGGTGCTGGTGCCCTTCGCCGGCCTGCCCCGGGATCCGGTGGAGGCGTTCTACCAGCTGCTGGCGGATGTGGCGGTGTGGATCCCCGCGGCCTGGCTGTGGCGCCGCGCAGGCGCTGGCTTCCTGCGGACGGTGGCCAACACGGTGCTGGCCGCCGCGCTGCTCGAGTTCCTGCAGCTTTGGGTGTTCAGCCGGGTGACGGACGTGACCGACGTGTTCACCGCTGCCCTGGGAGGCCTGCTGGGGGCGGGTCTGGCGCGCCGGTCCGGCTGGACCCTGCGGCCCCTGACCGCGGCCGGCCTGCTCGCCCTGTGGGTGGTGGTGCTGGCGCTGGTGTTCTGGTATCCCTTCGACTTCCGCGCCGATGGCGCGTTTCTTTCCCGGCGGGTCGCAGGCCTCGCCCGTGTGCCCTTCACCGCTTATTACTTCGGGACCGAGTACCGCGCCGCCACGGAGGTGCTCCACAAGCTGCTCTTCTTCCTGCCGGTGGGTTGGCTGGCCGTGCGCGCGGGCTTCAGCCCACCGGCAGCCCTGGTCCTGGGGGCGTGTGCCGCCGCGGCCGTGGAGGCAGGCCAGCTCTTCCTGCCGGGCAAGAACGCCGATGTCACGGACTGGATCATCGAAAGCCTTGGCGCGGCGGCAGGGGTGTGGCTTGCCGGGTGGCTCGCCGGCGACGTTTCGGTGAGCCAGCCCCGGCCGGAACCGTCGGCCGCCCGGCAACGCCCTGCCTTGCGTCAGCCCCTGCGCCCGCTGCTGCTGGTGGCGGCGCTCGCCGTCGGGTTCCTCCTGCTCGCCCGGCTGCCCTTCGTGCCCTACAACGTGCGGGAGCTGCTGGGGGGCGCCCATCCCGTCCTGTCTGCCCTGGGGCTGGCGCTGGCCTTGGTGTGGATCGTCGGATTTCCGGCCTGGCTGGCGAAAGCATGCGCTCACACCTGTCATTTGCGCCGGCTGGCGGCCGCGCCCCTGCTGCACGGGCTCATTGCCTTCGTGCTGCTGCGGCTCGCCGTTCCCCTGGAGAGTTTTCACGACGTGGTGGGCAGCCCCACCCTGAACTGGCCCGGGGAATGGGAAATCGCGGCACGCTTCCTGGGCCTGTTCGCCGCCGTTTCGGCGGCGGCCTTGCCGGCCGCCTGCCTGGCCCTGGGTGCGGCGCGGCCCGCGCAGTGGCTGGCCGCGGCCCTGGCCGTGCCGCTCCTTGCCGTGTCCTATGCGGTGGTGGTGCTGGCCGCCAACACGGACAACCTGACGGAGCTCCTTGCCCATTCGGCGCGCTGGGATGCCTTCCTGTGGGTATGGCTGGCGGGCTTCGTGACCGCGCTGGCGGGCTATGGTCTGGCCGCCTGGCTTGGCGGGCACCGTGTCCGCTGGCTGCCCTGGATGGTGGCGGGAAGCGCCCCCCTGGCCTGGGGCCTGCTCGCCCTGGGGCTGGAGCCCACCCTGGTGAAATACGGGCAGGTGTTTTCCGCGCTGCAGTTTCTGCTCTCGGCCGACCGCGCGCACTACGCCGGTCCCGGGGCGCTTGCCCTGCGCTTCCTGCTTGCCTGGGGATTGACCGTCGCCGTTACGGCCGGGGTGACGGCGGTGCTATCCGGGCGAGCGTCAGATAGGCGGCCGCGAGCCACGGCCACGCCAGCGCCGCGGCCGCGGCCAGCCCGGTGACGTTGAGCAGGCGCGCCGAGGGCACCGCCACCTCCGGCCAGAGCAGGAATGCCAGGGCCAGGCCCAGGCCGAGGGCGACGGCCACCGCCGAAAACCGCGCCCGCCGCTGGGGCCAGACCCGAAGCAGCCGGGTGAGGGACAGCGCGCCGGCTGCAAGCCCGCCCAGGAGTTCCAGTGACAGCAGTCGCCCCATCACCGTCCACTTCACCAGCACCGCCGCCGCGGCGAACTTGCCCAGCAGCAGGAACAGGGTCGCGGCGGCCGTCATCGCCGCCGGCGGCAGCGGCTGCCGCAACACCGAAGCGGCCAGAAGCCCCAGGACCACCAGCTCGCCGGCGTAGAGGGCGGCCAGCAAAGGCTCCAGCCGGTCCAGGCTGGCGCCGGCCTCCCAGAAGGGCACGAAGCCGCGCTGCAGGTGCCCCGCAAGCAGGGACGGCGGCTCCAGGGAAAGCTGGGTGAGCAGCCACAGGGCGAGCAGGAGCAGGCCGACCTCCGGCAGCCGGCCGGGGGCGATGAGACGCTGGCGCAGAATGATAAGCAGCCGTCCGGGCGCGCGGTGCAGGCGTGCCAGCCCAAAGAGCACCCCGCCCAGGAGCGCGCCCGCAGTATTGGCCACGATGTCCAGATTGGAAGCGATCCGCCCCGGGACGAACAACTGGCCGGTTTCCATGGCCGTGGAAAACAGGGCCGCGAGCACGCCAACCAGGGGCAGGGCCGCGCGCAGGCGGCGGGAGGCGCTCAGGAAACGTGCGAGCAGCCAGCCCAGGGGCACATAGACGAGCACGTTGGTGGCGAGATCGGTGCGGGTGATCACCGGCGGCGGGGGCGCCAAGAGAAAGTCCCAGGCGGCGGGCCCGGGCACCTGCCAGCCCTGCAGGGGGTAGAGGCTGCCGTACACCAGCAGGGCGGTGTAAAGCAGCAGGGCAAGGGGCGGCCGGCGTCCTGGCGCGCTCATGGCGCGCGGCATTCCCACTGCCAGGCGTGGGCGATGAGGGTGGCGAGGGCTTCGTGGCGCGGGCGCCAGCCGAGCACCTCGCGCGCCCGCGTGGCATCCGCCACCAGGCGCGGCGGATCGCCTGGCCGGCGCGGTGCGTCCTGCACCGGGATCGCGCGCCCCGTGACACGCTCGGCGGTGGCGATCACCTCCGCCACCGAAAAGCCCGCGCCGTTGCCCAGATTGAAGGCCGTGGAGGTCCCGCCGGCAAGGAGGTATTCCAGGGCGAGCCAGTGGGCCGCGGCGAGATCGGCCACGTGGACGTAATCCCGGATGCAGGTGCCATCCGGCGTGTCGTAGTCCCGGCCGAACACCGATACATACGGCAGGCGGCCCGCCGCGGCGCGCAGCACCAGGGGAATGAGATGGGTTTCCGGCTCGTGGCGCTCGCCGAGCCGCCCGGCGGGATCGGCGCCGGCGGCGTTGAAATAGCGCAGACAAACGGATTTCAGCCCGTAGGCCCGGTCGTAATCGGCGAGGATGTCTTCCACCATGACCTTGGTGCGGCCATAGGGGTTGATGGGCTGACGCGGATGGTCCTCGGCGATGGGCACGGCAAGCGGATTGCCATACACCGCCGCACTGGAGGAGAAGATGAAGCGTCCCACGCCGTGGGCCACCATCGCATCCAGGAGATTGAGCGTGTTGGTGACATTGTTGGCGTAATACTTCGCCGGCTCACGCACCGACTCACCCACCTGGATGAAGGACGCGAAATGCATCACCGCGTCGAAGCGGCGGCTCTGGAACAGTGCATCGAGGCCCGCACGGTCGGCGAGATCGCCCTGGATGAATTCTCCTCCCAGCACGGCATCGCGATGCCCCGTGCTGAGATTGTCGAAGGTGGTCACGCGGCAGCCGCGCGCAAGGAGCTCCGCGACCATGTGGGAGCCAATGTAGCCGGCGCCGCCGACGACGAGGACGGATGCGGCCATGTCAGCTCGCGTCTCCGTAAGCAGGCCGCGTAAGCCGTGCCGCCGGACGCATGAGTTCGGGCGTGAAGCGTTCCACCATTTCTTCGTCAGGGCGTTGTCGCTGCGCCGGCACAGGGTGGGGCACCATGCGGGCTGCACGGCTGGCGTGTGCTGTGGCCGCCGCGGTCACCCCCTGCTTCGTGCAGGGCTCCTGTCCATTCGCGGCCTTCGTCGCACGTTGCCGGCCTGCGGCGGCACGTGCGGGAGGCAGCGTGCACTGTGGCCTTCCCACTGAATCGCGGGGCCGCAGGCTGGCGGGCTCGCAGCGTGAGCATCAGGGTCGAAGTGTATAGCCTGCCGCCGATTCCCGCTAGAATGGCCCCATGACCGACTATGACGTCTTCAACGGCGATGCAGACGGCATTTGCGCCCTGCACATGCTGCGCCTGGAAGAGCCGCGCGAGGCCCGGCTCGTCACCGGCGTCAAGCGCGACATCGCCTTGCTTGCGCGCGTGCCGGCCGGGGCGGGGGATCGCGTCACCGTGCTGGACATTTCCCTGGACAAGAACCGCGAGGCGCTGCTCAGCATGCTGGAGGCGGGCGCCGAGGTGACCTATTTCGATCACCATCAGGCGGGGGAGATTCCGGCCCATCCCCGTCTGTCGGTGCACATCGAAACGGGCTCCCAGTGGTGCACCAGTCTGCTGGTGGACCGGCATCTTTCCGGTCGCCATCGTCCCTGGGCGGTGGTGGCGGCCTTCGGTGACAACCTGCACGATGCGGCCCGGTGCGCGGCGAAGGATCTGGGCCTGAGCGAGGCCCAGCTCGACGCGTTGCGTGAGCTGGGCGAGTGTCTCAACTACAACGCCTACGGCGAAACGCCGGAGGATCTCTACTTTCACCCCGCGGAGCTGTACCGCCTGGTGCACGCCTATCGCGACCCCTTCGATTTCATCGCCCAGGAGCGTGCCTACGTGATCCTCAGGGAAGGCTGTGCCCGGGATCTGGAACAGGCGCGCGCCCTGCAGCCGGTGCACGTCTCCGCGGCCGGTGCCATCTATCTGTTGCCGGACGCGGCCTGGGCGCGCCGGGTGTCCGGCCTGTTCGGCAACCTCTTGGCGCGGCAGGCGCCGCAGCAGGCCCACGCGGTGCTCACGCGCAGGGAGGGTGGCTATCTCGTCAGCATCCGCGCACCGCTCGCCAACCCTAGCGGCGCCGACGGGCTCGCCAGCCAGTTTGCCACCGGCGGCGGACGCAGGGCGGCGGCAGGCATCAACCATTTGCCCGAGGCGGAGCTTGCCCGCTTCATCGCCGCCTTCGACGCGGCCTTCGTTCCGGGGAGGAAGGCGTGACGGACACCCTCATCGCCCCCTACGGCGGCCGGCTCATGGATCTGCTCGTGGATGCGGACCGCGCCAGCGCCCTGCGCGAGGAAGCGCGCGATCTGCCGGACCTGGATCTCACGCGCGAGCAGTTGTGCGAGCTGGAACTCCTGCTCAACGGCGCTTTGTCGCCCCTGGCCGGCTACTTGGGACGGGAGGATTACCGGGCGGTGCTGGAATCACAGCGTCTCACCGACGGCACCTGGTGGCCGTGGCCGGTGGTGCTGCGCCTTACGGAAAAACAGGCCGAGGGCGTGCTGCCGGGGAAACGCTATGCGCTGCGGGACCCGGAAGGTTTCATGCCCGCGGTGCTCACGGTGTCGGAGGTGTGGCCGGCCGACGAGGCGCTGGAAATTGCGGCGCTGGGCGCCGCAGCGGGCGGCATCTGTGTCGGCGGGCGGGTGGAAGGCGTGGCCCTGCCGCCCCGTCACGACTTTCTCGACTTGCGCCTCACGCCGGCTGCCCTGCGCGCCCAGTTTCAGCGGCGTGGCTTCAAGCGTGTGATCGCCTGTCAGACCGCCCATCCCCTGCACCGCATGCACGAAGCCTTTGCGGTGCAGGCATCGCTGGCGCGCGAGGCGAATCTGCTCCTGCACGGCGTGGCCGGCGTGCTGCCACCCAACGAGGCGGAGTATTTCAGCCGCGTGCGCGCCTGGCAGGCGGCGCTCAAACACCTGCCGCCCGCCTCCAGCCTCTTTGCCCTGCTGCCTCTGGCGCAGCTGCCCGCCGGCCCGCGGGGCGTGATGCTGCGGGCCATCCTCGCACGCAATCACGGCTGCGCCCACCTCATCGTCGGCGGTGAGGAAATGGCCGCGGGCGACCACCGCCGTGGCGAGGACATTCTGGCCGAGGTGCGGGAAGCCGTGCCGGACGGCATCGATGCGGTGGGCGTGGAGCTGGTGCCCTTCCGCCGCATGGTGTATGTGGAGGAGCGCGCCCAGTTCCTGCCGGAAGAAGAAGTGCCGCCGGGGGCGCGGGCGCTGGCCTTCCCCGCGCAGGAATTCCAACGCCGCCTGGACTGGGGCCTTGCGGTTCCCCCGTGGTATGCCTGGCCCGACGTGGTGGCCGCCCTGCAGCGCGCCCATCCCCCGCGCCACCAGCAGGGCTTCTGTGTGTTCTGCACCGGCCTGTCGGGCGCGGGCAAGTCCACCCTCGCCAAGGCATTGCAGATCCGGCTGCTGGAAATCACCGGGCGCCAGGTGACCCTGCTCGACGGTGACATCGTGCGCAAGCACCTCTCCAGCGAGCTGGGTTTCTCCCGGGAGCATCGCGAGATCAACGTGCGCCGCATCGGCTACGTGGCGAGCGAGATCGTCAAGCACCGGGGCATCGCCATCTGCGCGCCCATCGCGCCCTACCGGGAAAGCCGCCGTGCCGTGCGCGAAATGATCCGGCAATACGGCGGCTTCTTCGAGGTGTATGTCTCCACCCCCATTGAGGTGTGCGAGGCCCGGGACCGCAAGGGTCTCTACGCCAAGGCGCGGGCGGGTCTCGTGAAGGCTTTCACGGGGGTGTCCGACCCCTACGAAGTGCCGGAGCAGCCGGAGCTCACGATCGACACCAGCCAGCTCACCGTGGACGAAGCCGTTCAGCGCATCCTCATCAAGCTGGAGCAGGAAGGCTTTCTGCGCTGACGGGGCCACAGGCGTCGGTCGTGCTCTGCGCGCAGGCAGCGAAAGGAGGCGCTGGGGCCGTGGAAAAGGAAGGCTGCCACGCCTTCCAACACCCTTTGCACCAGTTGGGAGTGGGGCAGCCGGCTGGCGATTTTCCGCCGCACGGCCCATCGCACCGCTCATGGCTTGCGCCGGATCTGGCCGGTTTGTCGGATTTCTTTACACAGCCCATTTTTTTGTGTTTCACGATACTAAACAAGAACATAAGGCGTAATCACAGGCTGGGCTGGCAAGCACATCCGGCGCCGAATGTCGGGCACCTTGACTGAAACGCGTTCCCGTGCCCCGCCCCTGTGTGGCAACCCATTGAATTGTGGTCACTTTGTGCTGCTGGCACGCCAGTTGCTAACTTGGGGCTGTCGGGACAATCGTGTCCTACTGCTTGACTAGGAAAGGGGATTATCATGGGATTTGCCGGAAAACTCTTCACCGCTGGCCTGATGACGGCTGGGCTGCTCGGCACGGCAGCGACGGCCCACGCCGGCGCGGTCATCATCAATCCTGCGGGCACTGTCGCGATGGGTATCAACCCCGATGGCTCGCTAAACACTGAACCTGACATCGTCAGCAACGCTTCCCTCACGGGCCTGGCTTTCAAGTTTCCCGACGGCAGTTGGCGCGACGCAACTTCCCCGGGCTGCTGGTGCGAAGGCTGGGGTGTGTCGGTAAACGGCGCCGTGTCAGGCTATGCGGACAGGGACGTTGGCGGCAGCCACAACCTCACCGTCGACAGCTTCACCAACACTGCGACGAGCGCCACCTCCGTGGTCCACCTGACCAGTCTGCCCGGCATCAAGGTCACTCACGAGTACCAGCCATCCACCAACGCGCCGGATGCCCTGTTCCGCGTGCATGTGACCATCACCAATACGACGGGTGGGCTGGTGAACAACGTCAAGTACGTGCGGGTGATGGACTGGGACGTCCCTCCCACCGAATTCAGCGAGTACGTGACCATCAAGGGCACGGCAACCACCACGCTGCTGGAAGAATCGGGGGATAACGGCTTCAACACGCCCGACCCGCTGGCGGGCTACTCGAATCTGTACGGGTGTCACAACGTCGATTGCACGGACTCGGGCCCGGATGACCATGGGGCCTACTTCCGCTTCAACTTCGGCGATCTTGCCGATGGGGCGAGCTACGCCTTCGACATCTTCTACGGTGCCGCGGGCAGTGAAAAGGACGCGCTGGCTGCAATCGCCGCTGAAGGCATCGAACTGTTCTCCCTGGGCCAAAACAGCGACGACCCCACGGGCGGCACCCCCGCGACCTATATCTTCGGCTTCAAGGGCGTGGGCGGCACTCCCGTCTACCCGACCCCGGAACCCGCCTCTCTGGCGTTGCTGGGTCTGGGTCTCGCGGGCCTGGCGGCGGTTCGTCGCCGCAGGTCTGCCTGAACGCTGGCAGCCCCGCCATAGCGTCTAAAATCCCTTTGGGCCAAGCCCAAAGGGATTTTTTCGCTTGAATACGCCGATTAACGGGTTATTCGCTCATGTCCGCTCGCAGCATTGCTTTCTTTACATGGCTTTTGTCGGGCGCACTGGCGGCGCATGCCTCCCCGCTGCCACTGCCCAAACCCGCGGAACTCGCGGCGCCTGGCTCTGCCGCCGTGTCGCCTGCGGAGCAGGCATACCAACGTGCGATCAAAAGTCTCGCCGATGGCGACGTGAAGGCCGCGGCGCAGGGCTTCAGGGAAGCACTGAAACTGGACCCCAAGTCGGTGAAAGCCATGCTGGGCCTGGCGGAGGTCGCATTTCAGAACAAGCAGCAGGAGGAGGCGGGCAAATGGATTCGCAAGGCTGTCGAGACCGATCCGAACAGCAGTCACGCCCAAGCCTCATTGGGGCGCTACCTGGCGATTCAGCGCAAGTACAAGGAGGCGGAAGCCGCGCTGCGTAAGGCGGTGGAGCTTGATGCGTCGGCGATACGAGCACGCATGGATCTAGCCGACCTGCTGTCCGCCCAGGGGCGTCTGCAGGAGGCGCTGAGCTACTACCGGCAGGTGCAGGCCATCGACCCCCAGCACGCTGGCGCGCATTATGCGGCAGGGGTTGCCCTGACGCGACTGGGCGAATTTGCGCAGGCGGAATCGGCATTGAGCACGGCGGGGCGCATCGAGCCCAAGAATCCGCTGCCGCCCCTGGCCCAGGCCAGGTTGTATGTGGCCATGCATGATGTGGATCGCGCCTTGGCGGCGGTGGAACGGGCCTTGGCTCTCCAGCCGAGCCTGGTGGACGCCCTGCTCCTGCGTGGCGACCTTCTCGATGCGAAAGGACAGCAATCCCAGGCCATGGCGGCTTACCAGGAAGCGGCCAGGCTGGCGCCGAAGTCTTATCTTCCCCAGCTCCGGCTCGCTCTGAGCGCCCACCGCGCAGGTCAGCGCGATTTGGCCATGGCATCCTATCAAAAAGTGATTGCCCTCGATCCCAAGCAGGCCCTCGCGTACAACAACTTGGCAGCGCTTGCCGTCGAGGGAGGACAAGACTCGGCCAAAGCCGAAGCCTGGGCGCGCAAGGCCGTGGAGCTGGACCCTTCCGTCGCGAACTTCCATGACACCCTGGGGCTTGCGCAGAAGGCCCGCGGCGATACGAGGGCTGCGCTAACTTCGTTCCAACGGGCCGCCCAGCTGGCGCCCAAAAACCCGGAGATTCTTTATCACCTCGGGATGGCATATGCCGAGGCCGGCGACAAGGCCAAGGCCCGTGAAGCGCTGAAGCGGGCGATCGATCTCGGGGGAAATTCCCGACTCGCTGCTAGCGCGAAGGGGTTGTTGGAGCGACTGGAACGTCCCTAGCGGGGCGCAGACGCGTCTCTGGGGATGTGCGGAGGCGCATCCTCAATGGCGGTGGGGCTGCACTCCGGGGTGCGGATGCGCGGCGTGCTCGTGCAGGAACTCGTGCTCCCTCCGTTCCGGCAGGGGGTGGGGCAGGAATTGCGGCATGAGGGAGCCGAGGACCATGCCGGCGAGGCTCGCGAGCAGGCCGGCGAGCTGGGCCGGCACGAGGGGATCGGCCGGCCCGAAGATCAGCAGCGACAGCCACACGGCGAGGCCGAAGAAAATCGCCAGCAGCGCGCCCTGGTTGGTGGCGCGTTTCCAGTAAAGGCCGAAGGCCAGCGGCACGAAAGCCACCACCAGGGTGATGTGGGAGGTTTCCTCCACCATTCTGAAGATGCTCGCCTTCGACTGCAGGGCGTAGAGCGTCACCAGCAGGGTGAAGCCGAGAGTGACGCCACGCATGGCGTGAAGGAGTTTCCGGTCCGACATGGGCGGCAGCAGGGGACGCAGGATGTTCTCGGTGAAGGTGACCGAGGGCGCCAGCAGTGCCGCCGACGCGCAGCTCTTGATGGCTGAGAGCAGCGCGCCGAAAAACATGATCTGGGCAACGAGTGGCGTCTTCTCCAGCACCAGCGTGGGCAGGATGAGCTGGGAGTCCTTTTCCATCAGTGTGTCGACGAGGTGCGGGTCGATCAGCGTGGCGGAATAGGCCAGGAACATGGGCACGAAGGCGAACAGGAAATAGAGCACGCCACCCAGCACCGAGGCCCACACGGCGATGCGTATGGTCCTGGACGACTGCACGCGCTGGAACACGTCCTGCTGGGGGATGGAGCCCAGCATCATGGTCAGCCAGGCCGCGGTGAAGGCGATGATGTCTTTCAGATCCGGCCCCGGGCCGAAGGCCAGCTTGCCCGCCTGCCGTGCGTGCTCCACCACTGCGCCGACGCCACCCACCATGCCACTCACTTCATTGCCGATCCACAGCATGCCGATGACGATGACCAGCATCTGGAGGAAATCGGTGACCGCAACGGCCCACATGCCGCCAAAGAACGTATAGACGAGGATGGTGAGCGAGCCGATCCACATGCCGGTCTGCCGGCTGATCTCGCCGCCCGAGACCACGTTGAACACCAGCCCCAGGGCGGTGATCTGGGCGGCCACCCAGCCCAGGTAGGAAATCACGATGGCGAGGGTGGTCAGCATTTCCACACTGCGCCCGTAGCGCCGCTTGTAGAAGTCGCCGATGGTGAGCAGGTTCATTCGGTACAGCGGCGCAGCGAAGAACAGCCCCACCAGGATCAGGCACATGCTGGCGCCGAAGGGGTCGGCCACCACCCCGTTCAGGCCTTCGTCGAGGAAGGTCGCGGGAATGCCCAGCACGGTTTCCGAGCCGAACCAGGTGGCGAACACCGTGGCCGTCACCATGTAGAAGGGCAGATGCCGGCCCGCGATGGCGAAGTCACGGGCATTGTGCACGCGGGTGGCGGCCCACAGGCCGATCCCCACGGAGATCAGCCAGTAACCGATGACGAACCAGAGCAGCATGGCGTCGTTTTGCTGGCAGCCGAAGCAAGGACGATCCGCGGATTCCAGCGGAGCCAACCTGCCAGGGGCGGCTGCGCGGCGTGGCCGGACACACCCCACCAGCGCTGCCCACGAGACCCGGGGCAACACCGGTCAAAGGGCCGGCTCAGCAGGATGGCTGGGACCGCTGCACGGCATGTGTTCCCGTGATCGTATAGACAATGGCGCAGTCTTGGAACTTGAGGGTGATGGTGGAGGCAGTGACGCTGGAGGCGGGATCCACTGCGGCGTCCCAGTTATTGGCGCTCCAAATTGCAGGTTTGGCGAGGTCGGCGAAAGTGCCTGCTGGATACGGTGGTGAGTTGGCTTGGGCAAGCTCCCGCGCCATGCGCAGCGTCACGGCGGTGAAGAGTTCCCGGGGTGTCAGCGCGAGGACGCGGTCGTTGTAGGTGTCGGAGAGGGGCGCCGTGGTCACGGCGGGCGGGCTTGGGCTGATGCCCTCCAGGTAATTGGGCGAAGTGGTTACGGCTGAAAACGGGCCGGTGACCGGGCGCACCTGGCCAAGCCGGTTGAGCACCGGGCCGGGCGCGAACAGGATGGCCACCACCGGCCGGCCGTCCAGCTTCAGGGTGGGCTGGATCGTGGTGTTGAGCGCGCCGCCGCCGCTGCGGAAGGCTCCGTCCACGATGAGCCACAGACGTTCATTGCCGCCGTCACGCAGGTCGCCGGTGGCCAGCGTGCGCCAGGGAAACCAGCCGAGGTAAGGGGCTGCGCACGCCGCACCCTGCGCATCGCCATCGTTGTCCTGATCCGGACAGGGCAGGCGGCCGGGGTTGACGCTCGTGCTGCCGGCGTCGAGGAGCGCGTAGCCCAGCAGCGCCTGCTTCGCCTGGGCCAGCGCCGCCGCGGTCTTGCGCTGGGCCTCGAGCTCCACCGAAGCGCTCTTGAGCTGGCTGACGAAGACGAGGCCGCCGCCCACCAAAAGCAGGAGCAGAACCAGGAACAGGGCCGCGCCCCCCTCCCGCGCCCGCATGGGGAACACGCCAGGCTCGCCACGCGTTTTCCTGCCTCGGCGCATCACGCCCAAGCCGCCTCTTCGCTTCAGGGGCTGGCGTGCGGGCATTTCACTGGGACGGCGCTTCATTTGCTTCATCGGCGGCGTCCGCTGGCGCGGCGCGGGGGCGGGCGGGCTTCACGGCGTCGGCCCCTGCCTGGGGCGCAGGCGCAGCCCCGGCCGGGCCCGCGGCAGGCTTGTCCGGCGCCGCCGGGGGCCGGGGCAGGCGATAGGGCTCGACCACCCGGCCGGTGACGGGATCCAGGGTCTGACCCACCCGCAGTCGGACCTGTTGGCCGGTTTCCAGGGGAATCAGGGCCGTGCCCGGCGCGCGTGCCCGGGCGTCCGGATGGGGACGGCCGTTGATCCACACGGTCTGCCGGCCGTCACTGCGGGTGAGGATGCCGTTGAGGGTGAGCCCCCCGCCTGCCTCACTTGGGCCTCCCGCCGTCTGGGTGCGCCGCGCCAGCTCGAGCAGGGCGCGCTGCTCCGGCGTGAAGAAAATCCGGCCCAGGTCGTCGCTCCATGCCTTCGTCAGGCAGGCAGCCAGCAGGGCAAGGCCAAGCAGGCAACGCTTCACGGGCGGCTCTCCACCGGGCTCAAGGTGACCCAGGCCAGGCTGCATTCCGCGGCGAGCTTGGGTTCGAAGCGCGCGCTGAAGGGGCCGCTGCCCAGCCGGTGGATGGTGCACGATCGCGGCAGGACCAGACCCGCCTGCTGGCTGTCCAGCGCCGCGAGGAAGGCCAGCAGGTCGCCCTCGTGCAGCAGTTTCAGGTTGAGTTCCATGGGGCTTTCCTGCACCACCACGCCCGCCGGCGGGGCCGGCAGTCGGGCCGGCTGCCGGCCGGCGAGCCGGTAATCCACGCCGAAGCCGCGCAGGCTCTGGCCCGCCCCACGCACGGCGTCGATCCAGTTCACGCGCTGTTCCGGTCCCACGATGCCGGCGGCGAGCAGCTGCCGGTAAGCGGGACCATAGCGCTCCAGGAGGCGCCGTTCCTCGTCCACCTGATTGAGCCGCGCGCGTGCCTGGGCAAGGCGCTGTCGCTCTGCCTCCAAGGTCTGCCGGGCCTCGCGCGCCGCGCTCCCGCTCACGTTGGCCAGCCAGACCGCGAGCGCGGCGGCGGCCAGCAGGGCTACCAATGGCGCAAGCCACGTCCTGACCCAGTCGGCGAAGCTCATGGGGTATGCTCCAGACGCAGGGCCAGGCGGAAGCGGGCGCTGGCGCTTTCCGGGGCTTCGGCGGTGTTGCCGGCGAGCGGCGCTCGGGGATCCAGATTCACCGGCAGCTCCACCACGTTGACGTCCTTCACGCCGGGCTGGCTGCGCAGGCTGTCCGCCAGACGCTGGATGAGGACGAGGGCGGCACGATAGTCGCCATCGAAGGGACGAATCTCCGCGGCGAGCTCCACCTGTTCAACCGGGGGAAGCTCCGATTTCCAGGCGAAGCGTGTGAGTTCCACCGAGGGAAAGGCCGGCAGCACCCGGCCCAGGAGCCGCAGCGCCGTCTCGGGCGTGCGGCGCTGGGCCGAGAGCAGCCCGGCCGCTTCCACTGCCGCACGCATCTGCTCCGCCGATGCGGGCGCGGCGGGAAACGTGCGCGTGACGGCCTCGTAGCGGGCGTGCACCGCTTGCGCCTCGGCGCGGGTCCGCGCCGCCTGCTCGAGCCAGTCCTGGCGCTGATAGAACGCCGCGCCGGCGTAGGCGACACCCGCAAGAGTGATGCCGCCGGCCAGCCCATAGGCGGCCAGGCGCAGGCGCTGGTGCATGAAGCCCCGCCGCTGCTGCGGTTGCGCCAGATTGCAGGCGGGCGCGTGGCGGCCCAGCAAGCAGAGCATGAGGGCATCCATGTCGCGGGGCAGCCGGCTTTCGGGCAGCCCCATCGCCCGGGCGAGACGTTCGGCTCCCACGGCCTCGCAGTGAAAGCCCGGTTCCGGCGGTACCCGGCTGCAGGCAGCGGCCAGTTCACCGGTGGGATCGAGCACCCAGGCCACCAGGGGCGCGTCCCGCGCGATGAGGCGCGCGTTGTAGAAAAACAGCCGGCTCTTTTCCATTTCCTCCGGCAGCAGCCTTTCCAGCGCCGCGGCGGAGGTGTCCTCCAGGGGCGTGAGGCGGCTGATGCGCAGGTGCCCATCCACGAACAGGCTCTGGCGCAGCCCGCCGCCCTGCACCGAGACCAGCAGCCGGGCGCCATGGCCGTCGAGGCGCGCCACCAGGGATTCGCTCACCGAGGGCAGCAGATAGATGCCGGCCAGCGGCGTGCCCTGGGCGGCGATCAGCCCCAGCCACGGGCGCAGCAGATCCTGGCTGGTCAGCGCCACGAACAGGTACTGGTCGTCGCGCCGGCGACCCGCCACCCGCCCCTGCCGGCAGGCGGCCCGGTAGGGCGTGCGGAAAAGCTGGGCGAGCTTGCGCTCCACCATCTCCCGCCGGGCGCGGCCCCAGACGTGGGGCAGGGTCTCGGCGCGGAAGTCCTCTTCCACCACGTCCAGCATGACATAGACGGGACGGCGCGGATGGCTGGCAAGCAGTTGGAGAAAAGGGGCCTGCGCGCTGCCGTCGTTGGGCAGGCGGGTCACCTGGGCAAGCCGCCCGGCGCGGAACACGCCCCAGGTGACATGGCGCGCGGAGAGATTGAGGACGATTCTAGCGGGCATCGGTGGCTCGCGTACGGCGCGGCGCGCTCACAGTTTCACCGTGCCCAAAATATCATAGACGGGCGTGAGCACGGCAAACAGGATGGCCGCCAGGATCAGCCCGAGAAACACCGTGAGCGCGGGTTCCAGCAGCCTTAAGGCGCGCTCCACGGATTCACGCACGTCGCGGTTGTAGAAGTAGGTGACGTTCATCAGGGCCTCGTCCAGGGCGCCTGTCGTCTCGCCGATGCGGATCATGCGCAGCACCAGCGGCGGGAACAGCCCGGTGTTGCGGAAGCTTTCGGTGAGACTCTCGCCGGCGCTGATCTGCTGGGCGGCGCGGCGCAGGCCTTCCGCCACGTAGCGGTTGGCGACGATGCCCTCGCAGGCGGCGATGGCATCCAGCACCGTGATGCCGGAGCGGTAGAGCAGGGCGAAAAAGTTCGCGAAGCGCGCCAGCAGGATTTTCTGCAGGATGGGCCCCGTGAGGGGCAGGTTGAGCTTGAGCCAGTCCCAGGTCAGACGCGCGCTGCCACTGCGCCGGAGGGCGACGAGAAACAGCGCCCCCGCTGCCAGGGGCAGCAGAAACAGCACCGGCCAGTAGCGTGCCACGAAATCGGACAGGGCGATGAGCGCCCGCGTCTGCCAGGGCAGCTCCTGGCGCATGGTGCGCAGGAAGGACGTGAGCTCCGGCACCAGATACAGCATCAGGAACACGATCACCGCGCCCACCACGATCAGCACCGCGGTGGGATAGATGAGCAGGCGCTTGGTCTGACCCACCAGTTCGTCCTGCCACTTGAGGGTGCTGGCAAGATTGGCCAGTACCTCCGGCAGGTTGCCGGTCTGCTCCCCGGCGCGGATCAGGCTGACGAACAGGGCATCGAAAACCGCCGGGTGACTGGCCAGCGCGTCGGAGAGCATGCGTCCGCCTGCCATGTCCTCGTGCACCGCGGCCACCACTTCACGAAAGCGGGGGTTGTCCAGGGTCGCGGCGAGATCGGCCACGCCGTCCAGCAGGGGAATGCCGCTGCGCGTGATCTGCTCCAGCTGGAAGCAGAAGTTGATCAGGTCCCGCCGCGAGACGGGCCGGCCGAACAGGGCGGGAGGATGGGTCTGCACCCGGCTGGTGATGAGGTCCAGCCCCATGCGTTTGAGGCGCTGCTCCAGATCGGCCTCGTTGACGGCATCCATGCGTCCGCGCAGACGGCGCCCGTCGCGATCCACGGCGAAATACTGGAAGGCCGGCATGGCACCGCCCCTCTAGCGCAGGCGGCCGGTGAGATCCACCACCCGCGCCACTTCGGTCAGGCTGGTTTTGCCCTCCAGCACGCGGCGGATGCCGTCCTCGGCCAGGGAGCGGAAGCCCCTGGCGACCGCTGCGGCACGCAGCGCGTGCAGGGGCGCCCGTGTGGCCACCAGCTCGTCCAGCTCGTTGTCCATGTAGAGGAGTTCCATCAGGGCCATGCGTCCCCGGTAACCCTTGTAGTGGCAGTTGGCGCAACCCACCGGGCCGTAGATGACGGTGTCCTCGGGCACATCGCCCAGAAGCGCCCGTTCCTCGCGGCTGGGATTGTAGGGCGCCTTGCACTGGGGGCAGAGCAGGCGCACCAGACGCTGGGCGATGACGCCGATGATGTTGCCCGCCATGATCTCCGGCGAGATGCCGATGTCCAGGAGGCGCGGAAACGCCCCGAGCGCCGAATTGGTGTGGAGAGTGGTGAACACCTGGTGGCCCGTCATGGCGGCGCGGAAGGCCATTTCCGCCGTCTCCCGGTCGCGCACCTCGCCCACCAGGATGATGTCCGGATCCTGGCGCATGATGGAGCGGATGCCGTTGACGAAATCCATCTTCACCGTCTCGTTGACCGAGGTCTGGCGCATGAGGGTGACCGGATACTCCACCGGATCCTCCAGGGTCATGATGTTGACGGTCTCGTCGTTGATGTGGGTGAGCAGTGAGTAGAGCGTGGTGGTCTTGCCGGAGCCGGTGGGACCGGTGACGATGAGGATGCCTTCCGGCCGGGCCATCATGCGCTTCAGGGTGGCCAGGGTGTCGGGTGGCAGGCCCATGGCTTCCAGCGGAATGATGGAGCGCTCCCGGTCGAGGATGCGCAGCACGATGTTTTCGCCCCAGATGGTGGGCTGGGTGGAGACCCGGAAATCGATGGGCCGCCCGTTGAGGTTGAGGGAAAAGCGCCCGTCCTGGGCGGCGCGGGTCTCGGCGATGTTGATGCCGCTCATCACCTTGAGGCGCACGGCGATGGAAGGCCAATAGGTCTTGTGCAGGCTGCGGATCTGTTCCAGCACGCCGTCGATGCGGTAGCGGATGCGCAGGAAGGCGTATTCCGGCTCGAAGTGGATGTCGGAGGCACCGCGCTTGACCGCATCCGCCAGCAGCGCCCCCACCAGGCGCACCACCGGCTGGGTGTATTCCATCTCGCCATTGGCGGTGACCAGGCTGGCGTAGTCCACCTCGCCGGTCTCGATCTCGCGCAGGATACCGTCCACCGACAGCTCGTAGCCGTAGAACAGGTCGATGTATTCGGCAAGCTGGGCGAGTCCCGCGAGAAGCGGCTTGATCTCCACCTGGGGGCCCACCAGGGCGCGCAGCTGGTCCAGGGCCATCACGTTGAAGATGTCGGCCACCGCCACCACCAGCAGGCGTTTGCCGGCATCGAACGCCAGCGGCAGCAGGTTGTGGCGGCGGGCGAACTCCTGGGGCACCAGCCGGAGGGCCTCCGCATCGGCCACCACGGTGGAAAGATCCACACTTTCCTGACCGATGGTGTGGGCCACGGTGTCGCGGATCACCGCCTCGGTGACGAAGCCCAGGGCCACCAGTTGCCGGCCCAGGGGAAGCTGGCTCTTTTCCTGCTCCTTGAGGGCGATGCGCAGCTGGTCCTGGGTGATCAGGCCCTGCTGCACCAGCAGGTCACCGAGACGGAGCTTGCGGCGTTGTTCGGACACGGTCAGGGGGCCAGTTGGCGCAGGCGGCTTTCCGCCCGGCTGAGGTCGAAGTGGGCGCCGCCGTGCTGGCGGGCAAGCCGCAGGGCACGCCGGTAGTATTCCGCGGCCGCGCGCGGCTCGTTCACGTGCTCCAGGCTCACCGCGAGATTGAAAGCATAATCCGCGACCTCCGGCTCCAGCCGCTGGGCCTCGAAATAGGCCTGCTGCGCCTCATGCCAGCGGCCCCGGGCGGCGAGGAGATTGCCCAGGGCGAAGTACAAATACGGCGCCGGCTGCTCCGCCATGAGGGCGCGCAGACGCGCCTCCGCCTGCGCCGGCTCGCTGCGGCCCAATAGCGCCACCAGCGCCGCCTGGGCGTAGCCGTTGCGCCCATCCTTTTCCAGCACACGCAGGTAGAGGCGCGCGGCCTCATCGTCCCGGTTGCGGTTCTGGGCGATCACCGCGAGCCCCAGCAGCACGTCCGGATTGTCCGGATCGAGGGCGTGGAGTTTCCGGTAGGCGGCTTCCGCCTCCGCTTCGCGCCCGGCCTCCAGCAGGGCGTAGGCCTGGGCGAGGGCGGGAGAGGGATCGGCCGCATCCCGGGGGCTCGCCGGCCGCACCAGCGGTTCGCGCGCGATGGGTGGCGTGGCAGGGGTTGAGCCGACCCCGGCGGAAGCCGCCTTGCCGGCTGCAGGGCTGACGGGCGCCGGTTGCCTGGCCGCCGGCTCGCCGGGCAGCAGCGGGGCCGCCGCGGGTTTCCCGGGCGCGGGCGCGCCGTCCCCTGGCGGCAGAAGCTGCGGCAGGACCTGCGGCGGGGCGGTCAGCGGTTGCGCCGGCGCGGCGGGACCGTTCGTGACGGGGCCCGGGGGCGCCGCGGCTGCGGGGGGTCTGGGCACAAGCAGCCAGGGCATGTACACCGCCACGTAGAAATAGCCCCCCAGCCCAAGGACCACGGCCACGAGCAGGATCAGCAGCACGAGCAGACGCCGGTTTTCGCTGCCTTCGCCGTGGGCGCGGATCAGGTCCGCCGCCGCCTGGGCGGGGGCCGGTGGCGCGCCCTCGGACGCCCCGGAATGGGGCAGGCTGTCCGGGCCCGAGGGCGGACGCTCGACGCTTTTCAATGCCTTCATCAGCAGGCTCATGGCGACGACGAAGGCTTCTGCGCCGGGGTGGGCAGCCAGCGGCGGTAGAAGGAAAGCTCGTCGCTGGCCAGGCTCGGATTGGAAATGACGGTGGGGCGCAGGAAGACGACCAGCTCGGTCTGCTTCACGTTGCGCTCCCGGCGGCCGGTCAGGAAATTGGTGACCGGGTTCTCCGTGAGTCCCGGCAGGCCGTCGCGGTTTTTGGCGCTGTCATCCTGCATGAGGCCACCCAGCACCACCGTCTCGCCGCTGGCCACCTGCAGCACCGATTCCATTTCCCGCACCTGGATCACGGGCACGTTGTTGGTGACGCCGACCTTCTTCAGTTCCGGATTGGGGTCGGGGGCATCGCCGGCCTTGCGCGTGATGGTGGGGCGCACCACCAGGGTGACGCGGCCATCGGCATTGATCTGGGGAGTGACCGCCATCACCACGCCCACGGGCACGGTGTGGGCGGTGGTGGTGAACGTGGGCTGGACGATGATGCCCCCCGCCGTCTGGGTGCCCTGCTGCACGTCCACGGAGAAATACACCAGATTGTCCACCACCTTGAGCATGGAGGTCTGGTTGTTGAGCACCATGAGCTTGGGGCTGGACAGCACCCGCGCCTCGCCGAAGGATTCCAGCAGCTTGACCGCCGCGGTGAAGTCGCGGCCGGCATTGTTGTAGGTGAGGGTGAAGAAGGGGGTGCTGGTGACCAGATTGGGATTGGTGCCGAAAAAGAACCCGGTGCCCGCGCCGGCGGTGAGGGCACGCTGCCAGTCGATGCCGGCGGAAAACTCGTCCTTGAGGATGACCTCGACGATGGTGGCCTCGATCAGCACCTGACGGTTGGCGGCCGCCTGCACGCCCTCCAGGTACTGTTGCACCAGCCTGTGCTGGGCCTCGGTGGCCATCACCATCACCGTGCCGCCCACGGGATTGACGATGACCTCGTCCTTGCGCTCATCCAGACCCGGCTGAGCGCCCTGACCGAAAATCTCCTTGTACAGGGTGGGCGCGGCCTGCCCGGCGCGCGCCACCGCGCTGGCCTGCTGCAACCGCTCCTCGCGCGCCGCACGCAGGGCTTCCACGCGCGCATTGCGTTCCTCCGCGGACAGGGCCTGGGCGCGCGTGGTGCGCAAAATGTCGCGGATGTTGGCGGCGAGCACCTCCCAGAAGTCATTGCTGGAGGTGCTGGTGACACTGGTGGCGGAGCTGTTGCTGCCCGCGGCTTGCTGCCCGGCAGCGGTGCCGCTGCCGGTGGTGGCCACCTGGGCGGAGACGCCGATGGTGGAGGTGGTCTTGCGGCTGAGGTTCACGTAATCGACGTGGTAGGTCTTGAGATAGGGCGTGTCCGGCGTGACGATCAGGGTGCGGCCATCCAGTTTCCAGCGGATGTTCACCTGGTGGGCGATGCGGTCCAGGATGGCCGGCAGGGTCTCGTTGATCGCGTTCAGGGTCACCACGCCCTGGATATTGGGATGCACGTCGATGTTGAGCTGGGTGTCCCGGGCGAGCGCGAACAGGAGTTCCTTGACCGGCACTTCCGTGACCACGACGCTGTAGGTGGGTGCCTTCACCGCCGGCTTCGGGGGCGGCAGGCGCGGCGCGGCGCTGACCGGCGGGGGAATGTCGGCCGTCGCGGCAGCCGGTGGGGCGATGTGGCCCTGGGAGAGGGGGATGCGCGCTTCGTTGGCGCAGCCGGCGCATACCAGGAAGGCCAGGCCGGTCAGGGGAAGGATGCCGGAACGCCTCACGATCGCTTGCTCCTCTCTACCCCGCAGGGCGGCCGTCAGCGGGTGTTGCGGATTTCCTCGCGCACCCCGCGCACGCTGCGCAAATAGGGGCGCTGGGCGCGCAGGGCGGCGGGCAGGCGGGACATGGCCTCGTTGGCGGCGGCCCGGTCGGGGAAGCTGCCGTAGAGCACACTCATGGCGGGTTTGCCTCCCGCCTGGGTACGGTACACAAAAACCTTCTCTATTTCAACGAGTTTGCCCAGCTCTTCCAAGTAAAGCTCGAGCTTTTTCGGGTCTGTGCCCGCCACCAGCTGGACGTGGATGCTGAACGTGTCTGGGGATGCGCTGGCCAGCCAGGCCTCGGTGGCGGCCAGGCGTGCCGCAGCCAGACCCGCCGGCGTGGCGGGCGCCGGTGCGGGGCCGGGCGCGCCGGCGGGCGCGGCGGGGGCGGCAGACACCGCGGCCGGGCGCGCAGGCGCAGGCGCCGGGCTCGGGTGGGGCAGCAGGCGTCCCGCGGCGAAGCCTGCCGCCGCCCCGAGCAGCAACAGCGCGACGCCCGCGGCCCACAGGCGTCGCTGGCCGGGACGGGCAAAGTCGATGAACTCGGAATCGCGGGCGGCGGCCAGCACGTGGCGCGCATTCACCTGGTGGGTGCGTTCCGTGTAGGCCACCAGGAGGGCCTTGTCGGCGATGATGTTGATGCGCCGTGTCAGCCCCAGGGAGGCGCGCTGGATTTCCCGCACCGCGGCGGGACCGAACACGTCCGGCCCCCGGTAGCCTGCCTGGCGCATGCGGAAGTTGAGATAGGCGCGGGTGTCGGTGGCGTTCAGGGGATCGAGGTGGAAGCTGTGGACGATGCGCTCCCGCAGCTGGCGGATGGCGGGATCCGCAAGCAGCTCGTCCAGTTCCGGCTGGCCGAACAGGACGATCTGGAGCAGCTTGTGGTGCCGGGTTTCCAGATTGGACAGCAGCCGGATCTCCTCCAGCGTGGCCAGGGGCATGGCCTGCGCCTCCTCGACGAACAGCACCACCTGCCGGCCCTGGGCATGGCGTTGCAGCAGGTGGTCGTGGATGGCCTGCATCGCCTCGAGTCGTGGCGTATCCGGCGCCAGGGGCAGGTGCAGTTCGAAGGCGATGGCGTGCAGGATCTCGCCGGGCTGCACGCTGGGATTGGCAAGATAGACCGTCTCCACCGTTTCCGGCAGGCTGTCCTCCAGCATGCGGCAGAGCATGGTCTTGCCGCTGCCCACCTCGCCGATCACCTTGACGATGCCCTCGCCGTGGCGGATGGCATAGATCAGGGCATCGAGAATGGCGCCCCGGTTGCCCCCGGGGAAGAAGAACTCCGTGTTGGGGGTGATGCGGAAGGGCGGCTGGGAAAGACCGAAGAACTCCAGGTACACGCGCGGGCCGTCTGGTTTCCTACTCGCGAGCCGCGTTCTCGTAGGACTGCATGCGGCTGTAGAGCGTGGTGCGGTTGACCCCCAGCAGCTTGGCCGCCTGGCTGAGATTGCCGTGGGTGAGTTTCAGCGCCGCCTCCACGTAGCTCCTCTCCCACTGCTTGAGCATCTGGTCCAGGTTGAAATTGGCCTGGCTCTGCAGATGTTTGCGCGCCATTTCCATCACCGCCTCGGGGCTGGTGAGCAGTTCCAGGGGGCTTGCAGCCATGACCTCGGTATCGAGCTCGTCCTCCAGCTGCTGGGCGCTGACCTTCTGTCCGCCATATTTGGTGGTGAGGCGAATGACGATGTTGCGCAGCTCGCGCACGTTGCCCGGGAAGTGGTAGCTCATCCAGCGTTCCGTCGCCTGGCGGTCCAGCTCGAACGGCGCGACCTTGGCCTGGCGCGCGTAAAAGGCGCGGAAATGCTCCAGCAGCGCCAGCTTGTCCTCCCCCAGCTCGCGCAGCGGCGGCACGTCGATGGTGAACACCGACAGACGGTGATAGAGGTCGGCGCGGAACCGGCCGGCACGAATCTCCGCGCGCAGGTCGCGGTTGGTGGCGGCAATGATGCGCGCATTGGAATGCCGGGTCTGGGTCTCGCCCACCCGCTGGAATTCGCCGTTCTCCAGCACCCGCAGCAGCTTCGCCTGCAGTTCGAAGGGTAGCTCACCGATCTCGTCCAGGAACAGGGTGCCGTCGCTGGCATCCTCGAAATAGCCGGAGCGGGCGGTTTGCGCGCCGGTGAAGGCGCCCTTGCTGTAACCGAACAGGGTGGGCTCCACCAGGGTGGGCGAGATCGCGGCACAGTTGAGGGCGAGGAAGGGCTTGCGCCGCCGGCTGGAGAGCCTGTGCAGGCAGGCTGCCACCAGTTCCTTGCCGCTGCCGGATTCGCCCTCGATCAGCACGGGGAAAGGCGAATCCGCGAACTGGGCGATCTGCTGGCGCAGCTTGGTCACCGGCGGGCTTGTCCCCACCAGGCCGCAGGTGGCATCGCCCTCGGCCTGGGCCTGCGCCGCCACTTCTGCGCGCCGGGCTTCGAGCGCCCGCTCCAGATGGCCGATCAGGGTGTCGGGGTCGCAGGGCTTGGCGATGAAGTCGATGGCCCCCAGGGTGCGCGCATGGCGCGCGTTGGCCTCGTCGTTCTGCCCCGAGAGCACCAGGATCTTGATGTCGGGCGAATAGGCGAGCAGCTCCGAGATGAGATGGAAGCCCTCGTCCGGCAGGTGGGGCAGCGGCGGCAGGCCCAGGTCCACCAGGGCGAGCTCGGGCGGTGCTTCCAGCTCCTGCAGAAGGACCTGGGCGCGCGCGCGGGAATCCGCGGTCAGCACCCGGAACCGTTTGGCCAGCACGAAACTCAGGGTTTCGCTGATGAGAGGGTCGTCGTCGACGATGAGGAGAGCGGGCTTCTCATTCTGCGGTGTTGCCACGAGGAACTCCCAGAAACGAAAGCCTCTGCGCCGGGTTCGACAATTATGACTTTTCCCGGCATTGTGCCAGAACCGGCGCGGGGAAACCAAGGCCGCGCCTTATGCGATGGCGGCCAGATAGGCGGCCTCCAGGGTGGTGGTGCCGAAGCGGGCGCGGCAGGCGGCCGGCGTGCCCATGAAGCGCAGGGTGCCCTCATGCAGGATGGCCATGGCATCGCACAGTTCTTCCACGTCGGCGAGGGCGTGGGTACTCATGAACACCGTGTGGCCCTTCTGGGCCAGACGCGCCAGCGCTTGCTTGAGCAGGGCGCGTGCCTTGGGGTCCAGGCCGCTCATGGGTTCGTCCAGCACAAACAGGCGCGCGCCGCTCACCAGACAGGCCACCAGCCCCAGCTTGCGGGTCATGCCCTTGGAATAGGTGCGCGCCGGCCGGTCCAATGCCTCGGGATCGAGGTCGAGCGCCGCACAGGCGGCCGCCGTGTCCGCCCCGGAATAGGGCTGACCGCGCAGACTCTGGAGATAGCGCAGGAATTCGCGCCCGGTGAGGAAGTGGGGCGGCAGGAAGTTTTCCGGCAGATGGGCGATGGCGCGCCGTGCCTCGACGGCATGGTGGGGCGTGCCCATGAGCGTGATGCGGCCCGCGTCGAGGGTGCAGAAATCCAGCAGGCACTTGATGAGGGTGGTCTTGCCGGCGCCATTGGCGCCCACCAGCCCGCAGGTGACTCCTGCGGCCACTTCCAGCGAGACGTCGCGCAGCACGGGCCGCCCGGCGTAAGTCTTGCACACACCCTCGAGACGGATGGCGGCAGTCATGGGGCCATGATAGCAGCCAGTGTGGCGTGCACGTCGTGGCGGGGCTGCCAGTCGAGCAGGGCGCGGGCCCGGCTGACATCCAGCGTGAGGGAGTGACGCAGCCCCTCGATCCAGCCGGGTTCGCCGCCGAAGCCGGTGAGCTGCCAGGCGGCGGTGAGCAGCCCCCGGGCAAGGGGCAGGGGCAGCCGCACCCGGCGGCCCAGCTCGTGCCAGGTGAAATGGCCGGGGGCGGCCAGGTTGAAGGGCCCGCTCACGTCGCTAACGAGCGCGGCGAGGATGGCGGCCACCACGTCCTCTTCGTGCACGCACTGCAGACGCGGTGCGGGGGGCGGCACGGCAACGGCCAGGGGCAGGCGCAGCAACGTGGTGAGGAGCTGCTGACAGCAGGGGCCGAGAATGGCGTGGGGACGCAGGCGCACCGCCTGGGGCAGGTGGCTTTCGAACCAGGCTTCCAGCTCCGCCTTGTGCGCGGCGTAGAAAAAGCCGGGCAGGGGGGCCAGGGGCGCATCCTCGGTGAGGGCCTCGCCATGGCCATAGACGGCGGCGCTGGACAGATGCACCAGACGCGCGACACCCAGCCGGGCGGCGGTTTCGAACAGGCGCTGGGTGGCCTCGACGTTGATGGCGCGCATGGTCGCGGGATCCATGCGTCCCCGCAGCACCACGAAGGCCAGATGCACCAGGGCGTCGCAGCCCGCGAGCAGGGAGGGATCGAGACGGCGCACGTCGGCGATGTGGGGCGTGAATTTGGGATGGACGAAGCCGGGCGAACGCAGGTCCAGGCCGATCACCGCCTCCACGTCCGGCCGTGCACACAGGGCGGGCAGCAGCACCCGCGCGAGATGGGAGGCGGCACCCGTGACTAGAACCTGCATCAGGCGCCTGCTCCGAGGACGGGCATCACCTCTTCCGCGATTACCTGCAACGACTCCCGCACCAGCGCCGTGGGCAGCGCCCCGGCGCCCACGGCACACAGGACGTGGGTGACGCCTGCCTCCGCCAGGGGCGCCAGGCGGTCGATGCACTCGGCAGGCGAACCCACCACTGCCATGCCGAAGCGGGTGAGCAGGGCAAGGTCGACGCCCAGGCGCATGAGGTGCCGGAAACGCCCCAGTTCGCGGAAGTGCTCGTAGCCGGGATAGAGCCGCTCCAGCACCGGCCCGGTCACGCGCAGGAGTTCCCGGTAGAACCACTCGAAGGCCGGTTTCGCGAGCCGGCGTGCCCGGCGTCCGTCTGGCAGGCAGAACACGCCCAGGGTCATGCCGATGGCCGGCGTTCCCTCACCCTGCCAGGCCGCGCGATACGCGGCGATGTCGGCGCGGGTCATGAACCAGGGTTTGAACGGGCCGGCCAGGAGGTTGAGTCCCTGCGTGGCCGCCCAGCGGAAACTTTCCGGGCTCACCGCGGCGGCCCACAGGGGCGGCGCCGGCTGCACCGGGCGGGGCAGGATGTCCACCCGCGTGCCGTCCGGCAGGAGCACCGGGCTGCCGGCGAAACTTGCGCGCAGCACCGCAAGGCCCGCCTCGGTGCGGGCGCGGCTGTCGCCCATGGGCGTGCCGAACACCCGGTATTCTTCCGGCGCGAAGCCGCGGCCGATGCCCACCTCCAGCCGGCCGTGGGAGAGCACGTCCAGGGTGGCCACGCGCTCTGCCACCCGCACCGGGTGGTGGTGGGGCAGGGGAATCACCCCCAGTCCCAGGCGCAGCCGGCGCGTGCGCATGGCTGCGGCGGCCAGCAGCAGGTCGGGGGCCGAGCTGTGGGAGTAGTGGCGGGTGAAGTGATGTTCCACCAGCCAGGCGCAGCGGAAGCCCAGGGCGTCCGCCAGCGCCAGCTCCTCCAGCCAGTCGTCCACGGCCTGCACCTCGCTGCGGGCGAGGCCGGGGGGCATGGCGAGTTCGTGGAAGAGATCGAAGTGCATGGCCCGGGCGCTTTGGGTCGGCAATCCCGGATTATGGCGGCATCACCGGCGACCGTCATGCCAGGGGGCGTGAGGCTCGCCCGATCTGGGATAATCCCGGGCATGAACGATACCGCCATGCATTTCACCGCCCTGGGCGCCATTGGCTGGGAACACGACCACTGGCTGGGCGCCTTTTATCCCGAAGACCTGCCGGAGGAATGGCGGCTCGCCTATTACGCCACCCAGTTCGACTGCGTGTACCTGCCCCACGCCCACTGGGCGCGCACCGCGCCGGAAACCCTGGAGACCTGGGCGGCGGAGACGCTGGAGCGTTTCCGCTTCCTGCTGGAGCATCCCCCCGGCGCGCTGCAGCCGGAGGAGACCGTGCGCATCGCCGCCCTGGGGGAACGGGCCGTCGTGCTGGGTCCCGGGGAAAATGCCTGGCTCATCTGGTTCGATGCCGGCAGCGATCTCAAGGCCCTGGCGGAGCGCATCCAGGAAAAGGGGCAAGAGGCGTTTGCCCAGGGGCACAGGCTGTATCTGCTGTCCCTGGACGCCCATCTGGGGCGCCTGCAAGAAGTGCGCACCCTGGTCGAGGTCCTGGGCTACTGAAAACGGCGCGGCCGGGATAAAATCACGCAATTTTTGTGTTCCCGCTCATGGCTTCCGAGAACCTGATCGAAATCCGGGACGTGAATTTCACCTACGACGTGCGGCCGGTGCTTAAGGGTATCAACATGACCATCCCGCGCGGCAAGGTGGTGGCCATCATGGGCCTGTCCGGCTGCGGCAAGACCACGCTTTTGCGCCTGATCGGGGCGCAGATCCTGCCCACCAGCGGCCAAGTGGTGGTGGACGGCCGGGTCACCAGCGAGCTGGACAGCGAGGGCGTCTATGCCCTGCGCCGGCGCATGGGCATGCTGTTCCAGTTCGGTGCCCTGTTCACGGACATGACGGTGTTCGACAACGTCGCGTTCCAGATGCGCGAGCACACCGACCTGCCCGAGTCCCTGATCCGCGACCTGGTGATGATGAAGCTGCATGCGGTGGGGCTGCATGCAGTGTGGAACATGCGGCCGGCGGAGCTGTCGGGCGGCATGGCGCGGCGGGTGGCCTTGGCGCGGGCCATTGCCCTCGATCCCATGCTGATCATGTACGACGAACCCTTTACCGGACTGGATCCCCTCGCCATGAGCGTGATCGGCAACCTGGTGCGCCGCCTGAACGATGCCCTGGGCGCCACCTCCATCATCGTCACCCACGACGTTCAGGAGTCGCTGCAGATCGTGGACTACATCTACTTCATGGCCGACGGCGTGGTGATCGCCCAGGGCACGCCGGAGGAAATCCGCAACTCGGAGACGCCCTTCGTGCACCAGTTCGTGCATGGCGAGATCGACGGGCCCATGGCCTTCCACTATCCCGCTCCTCCCTACAGCGCGGACCTGGGGCTGGAGGCGGGCCATGGTTGAACGCTTCCTGGCCGCGGTGCGCGGCATCGGCCATCGCGTGGTGGATGCGGTCTGGCGCATGGGTTACGCGGCGCGTTTCTTCGTCGCCACCCTGTTCCATTCCGGCGCGAGCTTCCGGCGCTTCCACCTGACCATCAAGGAAATCTATTTCAGCGGGGTGCTGTCCCTGATCATCATCCTGGTGTCGGGCCTGTTCGTGGGCATGGTGCTGGGACTGCAGGGATACGAGACGCTGCAGAAATACGGATCGGAATCGGCGCTGGGCACCCTGGTGGCCCTGTCCCTGGTGCGGGAGCTGGGGCCGGTGCTCTCCGCGCTCCTGTTCGCCAGCCGCGCGGGTTCCGCCATCACCGCCGAGATCGGCCTGATGAAGGCCACCGAACAGCTTTCGGCGATGGAAATGATGGCGGTGGACCCCATTGCGCGGGTGGTGGCGCCGCGCTTCTGGGGCGGGGTGATTTCCATGCCGCTCCTGGCCGCCATGTTCTCCGCCATCGGCGTGTTCGGCGGCTATCTGGTGGGTGTGGTGCTGATCGGCGTGGACGAGGGACAGTTCTGGTCGCAGATGCAGGCGGCGGTGGACTTCCGTGAAGACATCGTCAATGGCGTGATCAAGAGCGTGGTGTTCGGCATCGCCGTCACCGCCATCGCCCTGTTCGAGGGTTATGACGCGCCGCCCACGGCGGAGGGCGTGTCCCACGCCACCACGCGTACCGTGGTGACCTCGTCGCTGGCCGTGCTGGCGCTGGATTTCGTATTGACCGCATTCATGTTTCGGGGAGTATAGGCGTAATGGAACGCACGACGATGGACCTCTGGGTGGGCGCTTTCGTGGTCGCCGGCATGGCTGCCCTGCTGGTGCTCGCCTTCAAGGTGGGTAACCTGGGCACCTTCAACAACAACGAGACCTACCGCCTCTGGGCGGAATTCGAAAACATCGGCGGACTCAAGGTGCGCGCGCCGGTGAAGAGCGCCGGTGTTGTGGTGGGCCGGGTGGCGGACATCCAGTTCGACAACCAGACCTTCCGCGCCCGGGTCACCTTCAACGTGGACAAGCGTTACCAGTTCCCGCGGGATACCTTTGCCAAGATCCTGACCTCCGGCCTCCTGGGTGAGCAGTACATCGGCCTGGATCCGGGCGGGGATCCCGAGAATCTCAAGGATGGCGACAAGGTCGCCAAGACCCAGTCCGCGGTGGTGCTGGAAAACCTCATCGGCCAGTTCCTCTACAGCAAGGCGGCCGAGGGGGACGGCGCCAAGTAAACCTGCCCCCCCACGGGCGTCTGAAAGGACCTAGCCATGAAAAAACTGCTCGCTTCCCTTCTCCTGTTTTTTACCCTGCCGTTGGCGGCCCTGGCCAACACCCTGCCGCCGGACGAGCTGGTGAAGTCCGTGGCCACCGAGGTGATGGCCATCATCAAGGCCGACAAGGACATCCAGAAGGGCGATCAGAAAAAGATCTATGCCCTGGTGGATGCCAAGGTGCTGCCCCATTTCGATTTCACGCGCATGACGCGGCTGGCGGTGGGGCGTTACTGGCGCGACGCGACGCCGGAACAGCAGGAGCGGCTGGTCAAGGAATTCCGCGACCTCCTGGTGCGCACCTATGCCATGTCGCTGGCCAACTACAAGAACCAGACCATCGAATACAAGCCGCTGCGTCTCGGTCCCAACGACACCGACGTGACGGTGAAGACGGTGGTGCTGGAACCGGGCCGGCAGCCCATTCCCATCGACTACCAGATGGTGAAGACGCCGGACGGCTGGAAGGTCTATGACATCACCGTGGAGGGGGTGAGCCTGGTGGTGAACTACCGTTCCAGCTTCGCCCAGGAAATCCAGCAGGGGGGCATGGAAAGGCTGATCCGCACCCTGGCCGAGAAGAACGCCCAGGTGGGCCAGCCGGCCACCCGGAAGAACTGATGAGCGCCATCCGCCGTGACGGGGACCGGCTGCAACTGAGCGGTCCCGTCCACATGTCCAACGCCCGCGCACTGCTGGAGCAGGGCAGCGCCCTGCTCACGCCGGAGGTGACCACGGTGGATCTTTCCGGGGTCACCGAGGTGGATTCCGCCGCCGTCAGTCTGCTGCTGGAATGGCAGCGTCAGGCGGCACGGCGCGGCCAGCGCTTGCGTTTCGCCCGTCTTCCCGAGAGTCTCAAGAGTCTGGCCGCCCTCTATGGCGTCACGGAACTCCTGCCCGAGGAGGCATGAGCGCCGGCGGTTCCCCCGCGCTGGAAGTGCGCGCGGTCCACAAGCGCTTCGGTGAGCTGCACGCCCTGCGCGGCGTGGATCTCAGCGTGGAGGCCGGCGAATTCTTCGCTCTGCTGGGGCCCAATGGCGCGGGCAAATCCACCCTGATCAATATCCTGGCCGGCCTCGCCCGCGCCACGTCCGGCAGCGCCCGGGTCATGGGCCACGACGTGGTGCACGATTACCGCGCCGCGCGCCGGGCCTTGGGCGTGGTGCCCCAGGAGCTGGTGTTCGATCCCTTCTTCACCGTGCGCGAAACGCTGGAAATCCAGTCCGGCTATTTCGGCCTGCGTCACAACGACGCCTGGATCGACGCCCTGCTCGACGGTCTGGGTCTGGTCGACAAGGCGGACACCAACATGCGCAAGCTCTCGGGGGGCATGAAGCGGCGCGTGCTGGTGGCCCAGGCGCTGGTGCACAAGCCGCCGGTGATCATCCTGGACGAGCCCACGGCCGGCGTGGACGTGGAGCTGCGCCAGAGTCTGTGGCAGTTCATCCAGATGCTCAACCGCGAGGGGCACACGGTCCTGCTCACCACCCATTACCTGGAAGAGGCGGAGGCCCTGTGCAACCGCATCGCCATGCTCAAGCAGGGGCGCATCATCGCCCTGGACACCAAGCAGAACCTGCTCGCCCGCTTCACCGAGAAATACGCCAGCTTCACCCTGCGCGAGGGGCACCTGCCGCCCGAGCTGCAAGCACGCGTGACCGTCAGCGGCGACCGCTACACGGTGCGCCTGAACGACATGGCCGAGCTGGAGAACCTGCTGTGCCTTTTGCGCACCCACGGCGCCGTGATCGCCGATCTGGACCTGGTGAAGCCGGACCTGGAGGAAGTGTTCATCCAGCTGATGCAGGGAGAGTCATGACCTCGTTCCTCACCCTGTTCTACAAGGAGATCCTGCGCTTCTGGAAGGTTTCCCTGCAGACCATCCTGGCGCCCATCATCACGGCGCTGCTCTATCTGCTCATCTTCTCCCATGTGCTGGCCCGGCACGAGGTCTATCCCGGCGTGCCCTATACGGCCTTCCTGATTCCGGGGCTGGTGATGATGGCGGTGCTGCAGAATGCCTTCGCCAACAGCTCGTCCAGCCTGATCCAGTCCAAGATCACGGGCAACATCGTGTTCGTGCTGCTGCCGCCCATTTCCTACCGGGAGTTCTTCCTCGCCTACGTGGCGGCCTCCATGGTACGGGGTGTGGTGGTGGGCCTCGGGGTGCTCCTGGTGGCGGTGTGGTTTGCGCCCGTGCCCCTGCGTCATCCGGGATGGGCGCTCAGCTTCGCGTTCCTGGGCAGTGCGCTGATGGGGGCGCTGGGCGTGGTGGCGGGCATCTGGGCGGAAAAATTCGACCAGATGGCGGGGTTCCAGAATTTCCTCGTCATGCCCCTCACCTTTTTGGCAGGGGTGTTCTATTCCATCCATTCCCTGCCGCCCTTCTGGCAGGCGGTGTCCCATTTCAATCCCTTCTTCTACATGATCGACGGCTTCCGCTATGGCTTCTTCGGCCTGTCCGACGTGCCGCCGGAACGCAGCCTGTTCATTGTGACCCTGGCCTGTTTGGTCTTATCATTGGCGACCCTGCAACTGCTCAAGTCGGGCTACAAGCTCCGCTATTGATGCCATGGTGACCCCCGAACAGATCGAGCATTACATTCGCCAGGGCCTGCCCTGCGACCACGTGGAAGTGCGCGGCGACGGCCACCACTTCGAGGCGGTGATCGTCAGCCCCGTGTTTCGCGGCAAGAACATGGTGCAGCAGCACCAGGCCGTCTATGCCGCGCTGGGCGACCGCATGCGGGAAGAAATCCACGCCCTGTCCATGAAGACCTTCACGCCCGAGGACTGGGCAAAGCGCTAGGGGGCCGTCGCAAGACCGCGGCACCCCCCGGGCGGGCCCCGGCCGTGACCAGGCTCTGTCCGCCCCGCGCGACGGCAAGGTGCAACTCCCACCGAAGACATGGACAAACTGCTGATTCAGGGCGGCGTGCCGCTCCAGGGTGAAGTGCGTATCTCCGGCGCCAAGAATGCGGCCCTGCCCATTCTGTGCGCCGGGCTGCTCACGCCGGAGACACTCACGCTCACCAATGTGCCCCATCTGCGCGACGTCACCACCATGCTGTCCCTGCTCGGCGGCATGGGCATGCAGGTGACCGTGGACGAGAAGATGGAGGTCACCCTGAGCGGCGCGGACATCCACCGGCGCGAGGCCCCCTATGAGATGGTGAAGACCATGCGTGCCTCCATCCTGGTGCTGGGGCCGCTGCTCGCGCGCTTCGGCGAGGCGCGGGTGTCTCTGCCGGGCGGCTGCGCCATCGGCTCGCGGCCGGTGGATCTGCACATCAAGGGGCTGCAGGCCATGGGCGCCCAGATCGGGATCGAGCACGGCTACATCGTGGCGCGGGCCGAACGCCTGAAGGGGGCGCGCATCTTCATGGACCTGGTATCGGTGACCGGCACGGAAAACCTGATGATGGCGGCCACCCTGGCCGAGGGCGAGACGGTGATCGAAAACGCGGCGCGGGAGCCGGAAGTGGTGGATCTCGCCCAGTGTCTCACCAGCATGGGCGCGCGCATTTCCGGGGCCGGCACCGACGTGATCCGCATCCGCGGCGTGGAACGCCTCACCGGCGCGCGCCACCGCATCATGCCCGACCGCATCGAGACCGGCACCTACCTCTGCGCGGCGGCGGCCACCGGCGGCGAGATCCGCCTGCTGGACACCTCCGCATCCTATCTGGATGCCGTGATCGACAAGCTCATGGATGCCGGCTGCGACATCGTCACGGAAAAGTCGCCCAGCCATGAAGCCATCCGCCTGCGGGCGCCGCGAAAGCTTGAGGCGGTATCGGTGCGCACTGCACCCTACCCGGCTTTTCCCACCGACATGCAGGCCCAGTTCATGGCCATCAACACCATTGCCCGCGGCACCGCCGTCATTCGCGAAACCATCTTCGAGAACCGCTTCATGCACGCCGTGGAGCTGCAGCGTCTCGGCGCGCGCATCAAGATCGACGGCAACCAGGCCGTGGTGGAGGGCGTGGAGCGGCTCACCGGTGCGGCGGTCATGGCCACCGACCTGCGCGCTTCGGCGAGCCTCGTCATCGCCGGGCTGGTGGCCGAGGGGGAAACCCTGATCGACCGCATCTATCACCTGGACCGGGGCTACGAGGCGATCGAGGAGAAACTTTCCCGCTTGGGCGCCCGCATCCGGCGGGTGCGCTGACTATAAAGTAAAGCCCTGACCCCAATTGGTTCTCTGACCCCAATTGGTTACAATTGGTTACCGCGTGCGCTGCGCCGTTACCGTGGTCCGGGGCGGAGGCTGTTCCTCGTCCCGGTACAGCCCGCTGCGGAACAGGTAGGCCGCGGTCTGGTAGAGGGCCACTGCCTCCTGCGCGAGGTCCGGGTCGGCCACCGGCTGCTCCGGCAGGCCGCGCTCGTTCAGACGGAACATCTCGGGCGCGACACGTGGGCGAAGCACCACCATCCTGCCGTGCTTGAGATAGCCGAGGGTCTGGTAATTGGCCACGAAGGCACGATCACCGGCGGGCGGGGCGTGCAGCATGTCGCGGCCGAAAAACTTCCCGTCGTATTCGATTCCCAGCAATCCCAGGAGGGTCGGCGGGATGTCGATCTGGGACATGAGCCGGTCCACGCGCTGGGGCGCGATATGCCTGGGCGCATAGAAAAAGACGGGGATGAGATACCGGTCCACCGGGATCTGCACGGTACCCCGGGCGTTGGCGCCATGGTCGGCGGTGATGATGAACACGGTGTCGTCGAACCAGGGTTGGCGGCGCGCCTGCTCGAGGAAATGACCGATGGCCCAGTCGGTATATTTCACGGCGCCTTCCCGGCCCGAGCCCGAGGGGATGTCGATACGGCCGGCGGGATAGGTGTAGGGCCGATGGTTGCTGGTGGTCATGACGTGCACGAAGAAAGGCCGTGCGTCCCCCGCCGTCCCGCGGGACGCGGCCAGGCGGTTCAGCCGCGCCAGCACCTCGTCGAACAGGTATTCGTCGGCCACGCCCCACACATTGGCGAAGCCGATCCGTTCCGCAGCCATGTCGGTGCGGTCGAGCACGCGGTAATCGTTGGCCTGGAAGAAGGCATTCATGTTGTCGAAGTAGCCATAGCCCCCGTAGGCGAAGGTCACTTCGTAGCCCATGTCTTCCAGTACCCCGCCCAGCGATGCCAGGTGTTCGTTCCCGGGCCTGCGCACGATGGACTGGCCGGGTGTCGGCGGCAGGGCCAGGGACAGCGCCTCGAGGCCCCGTACGGTGCGGTTGCCGGTGGCATAGACCCGGGAGAACCACAGGCTTTCCCGCGCCAGCCGGTCCAGGTTGGGCGTGAGGCCGCGGGAATCGCCATAGGCCCCCAGGAATTCGGCGCCCATGCTCTCGATGCTCACCAGTACCACGTTGAGCCGACGGGGCGCCGTCGTGGCGGGGAAATGGCGCTTGACACCGCCGGGCGGCTGAACGAGCCACTCGCCGCCATCCGCCGCCAGGGTGCGCCGGGTGATGGCAAACGCTTCGTCCCGCGGCAGGGCCGCATAGAAGCGCTCGAAGTCCAGCTCGTTGCGCCGGTTCGCCGCGAAGAAAGAGTAGATCCCGTTGCCCGCCAGTTCGTTGACGGTGTCGTTGGGGCTTCGGTTCTTGAGGTCCTGGTCGAGCCCCAAGCTGAGCACGGCCACCAGTCCAACCCAGCCCCCGATCCAGCCTGCGCGGGAGTTCCATGGCCAGGGTGCGGCGCTAGCTCCATACACCCGTCGCGCCAGGGGCAGCCACAGAGCCAGCGTCAGCACGGCCAGGCCGGTCAGGATGCGCCCCACGGGATAACTTTCACGGATATTGCCCAGCACCTCCTGGCTGTAGATCAGGTAGTCCACAGCGATGAAATTGAAGCGGGCGCCAAACTCTTCCCAGAAGAACCATTCGGCCACCGCCGTGAGCAGGAGCACGAAGGTCAGGCCCAGGACTGCTGCCATGCCCAGGATGCGCAGGCCGTGCCAGCGGGCGACCCGGTCGGGCAGCAGACCAAGGACGAGTACCAGGGGGGCGACGAAATACACTGCGGTCGCCACGTCGTAAAGCAGGCCGAAGCCGAAGATTTCCCCGAGGGGCAGGAGGCCCGGGGGCAGCCCTTCGCGCGCGGCAATGACCAGGACAAGGCGCGTCAGGAAGGCGATCAGCAGCGACAGGCCGGCAAGGGCGAACGCTGGCGCGAGACGGTCGGGCAGAGCGGGTGTTTTCATCGGTGCGGACTGGAACGGAAGGGGGGCATGCTACGGCAAACGGACCGGCGGCACCAGGGGCGGTGGGCCTGCGTCCAACCGTGGGAGGCGCGGCGCGTCTCCTGTAGAATGAAGGTTTTTCGGATATCGACCGTGTCCGGCATCACCATCGCCCTGTCCAAGGGCCGCATCTTCGAGGAAACCACGCCGCTTCTGAAGGCGGCGGGCATCGTGCCGCTGGAGGATCCGGAGGCCTCGCGCAAGCTCATCATCGGCACCAACCGGCCCGATGTGCGCCTCATCATCGTGCGCGCCACCGACGTGCCCACCTACGTCCAGCATGGCGGGGCCGATCTCGGCATCGCCGGCAAGGACGTGCTGCTGGAGCACGGCGGCACGGGGCTGTATCAGCCCCTGGATCTCAAGATCGCCCGCTGCCGCATGATGGTGGCGGTGCCCCAGGGCTTCGACTACGCCGGGCGGGTGCGCCAGGGCGCGCGCCTGCGGGTGGCCACCAAGTACGTGAAGACCGCACGCGAGCATTTCGCCGGCAAAGGGGTGCACGTGGACCTGATCAAGCTTTATGGCTCCATGGAACTCGCGCCCCTGGTGGGGCTGGCGGATGCCATCGTGGATCTCGTGTCCACCGGCGGCACCCTCAAGGCCAACAATTTGGTGGCCGTGGAGGAAATCATGCCCATCAGCTCCCGGCTGGTGGTGAACCAGGCCGCGCTCAAACTCAAGCACGGGCAGATCAAGCCCCTGCTCGACCAGTTTGCCGCGGCCGTTGGAGACTGACCCATGCTGAAACTGCGCCGCCTGTCCACTGCCGATGCCGATTTCGAGGCCCAGTTTGCCCGGCTGCTCGCCTTCGAGGGTGCCCAGGATGCCGCCATCGAAGCCACCGTCGCGCGGATCCTCGACGACGTGAGACAGCGCGGCGATGCCGCCGTGCTGGACTACACGCGCCAATTCGACCGGCTCGATGCGCCTTCCGTGCAGGCCCTGGAGCTGCCCAAGGCGCGGCTCACGGAAGCGCTCGCCGCACTGGACCCGGACGTGCACGAGGCCCTGGTGCTGGCGGCGGACCGGGTGCGTGCCTACCACGAGCGACAGGTGCTGCAGTCCTGGACCTATACCGAGCCGGATGGCACCGTGCTGGGCCAGCAGGTGACGCCCCTGGACCGCGTGGGGCTGTACGTGCCCGGCGGCAAGGCGGCCTACCCGTCCTCCGTGCTCATGAATGCCATTCCCGCCAAGGTGGCTGGGGTGGGGGAACTGGTCATGGTGGTGCCCACGCCCGGCGGCGTGGTGAACGATCTGGTGCTGGCCGCCGCCGCAGTGTGCGGGGTGGACCGGGTGTTCACCATCGGCGGCGCCCAGGCGGTGGGGGCCCTGGCCTACGGCACCGAGACCATCCCCCAGGTGGACAAGATCGTCGGTCCGGGCAACGCCTATGTGGCTGCCGCCAAGCGCCGGGTGTTCGGCGTGGTGGGCATCGACATGGTGGCCGGGCCCTCGGAAATCCTGGTTATCTGCGACGGCCGGACGCCGCCGGACTGGATCGCCATGGATCTCTTTTCCCAGGCCGAGCATGACGAACTCGCCCAGTCCATCCTGCTCTGCCCGGATGCCGACTTCATCGAACGCGTCGCGGCGAGCATCGGGCAACTGCTCGCGGACATGCCGCGCCGGGACGTGATCACCGCTTCCCTGGAAGGTCGTGGCGCGCTGATTCGGGTGCGGGATCTGGATGAGGCGGTGACGCTCGCCAACCGCATCGCGCCCGAGCATCTGGAGCTGTCGGTGGAAGAGCCGGAGTTCTGGGCGAAGAATATCCGCCACGCCGGCGCCATCTTCATGGGGCGCAACACCTGCGAGGCCCTGGGTGACTATTGTGCCGGGCCCAACCACGTGCTGCCCACCTCCCGCACTGCGCGCTTCTCCTCGCCCCTCGGGGTCTATGATTTCCAAAAGCGCACTAGCCTGATTCAGGTCTCGCCCGAGGGGGCGAACACCCTGGGGCGCATCGCCGCCACCCTGGCCTACGGCGAGGGCCTGCCGGCCCATGCGAAGTCGGCGGAGTACCGGATCACCCATCGTTGAGTCCCCTGGATTGCCAAGGTCCCGCCCAAGCCAGGCAATGAGCCTGCCCCCTGCCCGTGCGCTGATGCCCATGCCGCTTACGCCCGACCAGCTCATCCGCGACGAAATCCGCGCCCTCACTGCCTATCACGTGCCGGAAGCCACCGGCTACGTGAAGCTCGACGCCATGGAAAATCCCTACCTGCTGCCGGAGGCGCTGCGCGCGGAAATCGCCCAGCTGGTGGCCCGCGCCGAGATCAACCGCTATCCGGACGCGGACGCCACGCGGCTCAAGACGCGGCTTCGGGAGGCCATGGGCATCGCGCCGCACTGGGACATCCTGCTGGGCAATGGCTCCGACGAGATCATCCAGATCCTTGCGCTGGCCGTGGCGCGGCCCGGCGCCACCATCCTCGGCCTGGAGCCTTCCTTCGTCATGTACCGCATGATCGCCGCGTTCGCCGGCGTGCGCTACGTGGGGGTGCCGCTGGCGCCGGATTTCAGCCTGGACCGGGAGGCGACCCTGGCGGCCATCCGCAGCCACCAGCCGGCGCTGGTGTTCATTGCCTATCCCAACAATCCCACGGGCAACCTGTTCGACGAGGCGGCGCTGGTGGAGATCCTGGAAGCCGCGCCCGGACTGGTGGTGGTGGACGAGGCCTATCACGTCTTCGCCGGCGCGAGCTTCCTGCCCCGCCTTGGGACCCATCCCAATCTGCTGGTGATGCGGACCCTGTCCAAGCTGGGCCTGGCGGGCCTGCGGCTCGGCTTTCTGGTGGGGGACCGGGCGTGGCTTGCGGAGCTTGGCAAGCTGCGCTTGCCGTATAATGTGAACACCCTCACCCAGGTGGTGGCGGAACGGGTGCTGGGGGCGATGCCGGTGCTGGAAGACCAGGCCGCGCGCATCCGCGAGGCGCGCGGGGAGCTTTATGCCGCGCTGGCGGCCCTGCCGGGTGTTGCCCCCTATCCCAGCGACGCGAATTTCATCCTGTTCCGCGTCCCGGATGCGGAGCGGACTTTCGAAGGCTTGAAGCGACAGGGCATCCTGATCAAAAACCTGAACCGGGCCCACCCCATGCTCGCGGGCTGCCTGCGCGTGACCGTGGGCACACCGGAAGAAAACAGCCGATTCCTGCAAGTTCTCGCGACCTGTCTTTGACCCCATGCGCGAAGCCGCCACCCAACGCCAGACCCTGGAAACGCGCGTCAGCGCCCGCATCAATCTCGACGGCAGCGGCCAGGCCCGCATCGCCACCGGCGTGTCCTTTCTCGATCACATGCTGGATCAGGTGGCCCGTCATGGCCTGTTTGACATCGAAGTGCAGGCCCAGGGCGATCTCCACATCGATGCCCACCATACCGTCGAGGACGTGGGCATCACCCTGGGCCAGGTGTTCGCCAGCGCGGTGGGGGACAAAAAGGGTATCCGCCGCATGGGGTACGCCTATGCGCCCCTGGACGAGGCCCTGTCACGGGTGGTGGTGGATCTCTCGGGGCGCCCCGGCCTCGTGTTCCAGGTGGACTTCACCCGTGCCCGGGTGGGGGATTTCGACGTGGATCTGATCCGGGAATTCTTTCAGGGCTTCGTCAACCACGCCCAGCTCACCCTGCACGTGGACAATCTGCGCGGCATCAATGCCCACCACCAGGCGGAGACCGTGTTCAAGGCCTTCGGGCGGGCAATGCGCATGGCGGTGGAGCTCGATCCCAGGGCAGCCGGTATCATGCCTTCCACCAAGGGAACGTTGTAGGCGGGCCTGTGGGTGCGACGCGTCGCGCCCGGCCGCATCCGACCATGACAGACATCGCCGTCATCGATTATGGAATGGGCAACCTGCGCTCGGTTTCCAAGGCCCTGGAACACGTGGCCCCGCGCGTGACGGTGAGCGTCACCAGCGATCCCGCGGTGATCCGGCGCGCGGGCCGCGTCGTGTTCCCGGGCGTGGGACATGCCGCCGACTGCGTGCGCGAGCTGGCTGCCCGCGGACTCACCGAAGTGGTGCGCGAGGCGGCGCAAAGCAAGCCGTTTCTCGGCATTTGCCTGGGCATGCAGATGCTGTTCGAACATTCGGAGGAAGGCGATACGCCGGGGCTTGGCATCCTCCCGGGGCGGGTGCTGCGGTTTCCCGCCGAGGCCATGCAGGATGCCCAGGGCAACCGGCTCAAGGTGCCTCACATGGGCTGGAACCAGGTCTGGCAGGCCCAGCCCCATCCCCTGTGGCAGGGCATTGAAGACGGCGCGCGCTTCTATTTCGTGCACAGTTATTACTGCGAACCGGCCACGCCCGACCTGGTGGCGGGATATACCCTCTATCCCTTTCCTTTCACCAGCGCGGTGGCCCGGGACAACGTGTTCGCCGTGCAATTCCACCCGGAAAAGAGCCAGGCCGCGGGCCTGACTCTGCTGGGCAATTTCGTGCTCTGGGACGGCAGCGCCAGTGCGGGCGCCGCCTGTACCTCATCGGCCTGCCTGTGAGAGTTCCGCCATGCTGATCATTCCCGCCATCGACCTCAAGGACGGTCACTGCGTTCGCCTCAAGCAGGGTGTCATGGAAGACGCCACGGTGTTTTCCGAGGATCCCGCCGCCATGGCCCGCCACTGGCTGGCCCAGGGCGCGCGTCGGTTGCATCTGGTGGACCTGAACGGCGCCTTCGCCGGCAAACCGGTGAACGAGAAGGCCATCCAGGCCATCATCGATGCGGTGGGTGGGGAAATCCCGGTTCAGCTGGGGGGCGGCATCCGCGATCTGGACACCATCGAGCGCTATCTCGACGACGGCGTGAGCTACGTCATCATCGGCACCGCGGCGGTGAAGAACCCGGGTTTTTTGCACGAGGCCTGCGATGCCTTCCCCGGCCACATCATGGTGGGCCTGGATGCGAAGAACGGCAAGGTCGCGGTGGACGGCTGGTCCAAGGTCACGGGCCACGATGTGGTGGATCTGGCCAGGAAATTCGAGGGCTATGGCGTGGAGGCGGTGATCTATACCGACATCGGCCGCGACGGCATGCTCTCCGGGGTGAACGTCGAGGCCACCGTGCGTCTGGCGCGGGAGCTCACCATCCCGGTCATCGCCAGCGGCGGCATCACCAACCTGGATGACATCCGCGCGCTGTGCCAGGTGGAGGACGAGGGCATCATGGGGGCCATCGTCGGCCGCGCCATTTACGAAGGTACACTGGATTTCGCGGCGGCGCAGAAGCTCGCCGACGAGCTGGGTGCGCGGTAGGCCGCCGGCCCCTGGCAGGACGCCCCCAACGCGCGCCAACGTTTCCTACCCCCGCTGGATCACAGATTCCCGGCATGTCCCTTGCCAAACGCATCATTCCCTGTCTCGACGTCACCGCCGGTCGCGTGGTGAAAGGCGTCAATTTCGTCAATCTGCAGGACGCCGGCGATCCGGTGGAGATCGCCCGGCGCTATGACGAACAGGGCGCGGACGAGCTCACCTTTCTCGACATCACCGCCAGCGCGGACCAGCGCGACATCATCCTGCACGTGGTGGAGGCGGTGGCTTCCCAGGTGTTCATTCCCCTCACCGTCGGCGGCGGGGTACGCAGTGTCGAGGACGTGCGCCGGCTGCTCAACGCCGGTGCCGACAAGGTCTCCATGAACACTTCCGCGGTACAGAACCCCCAGCTGGTGGCGGAGGCCGCGGCGCGTTTCGGCAACCAATGTATCGTGGTGGCCATCGATGCCAAGGAGACCGGTCCGGGCAGGTGGGAGGTGTTCACCCATGGCGGGCGCCGGAACACCGGGCTGGATGCCGTGGCCTGGGCGCGTCAGGTGGAGAGCCTGGGGGCGGGGGAGATCCTGCTCACTTCCATGGATCGGGACGGCACCCGGCAGGGATTCAACATTCCCCTGACGCGCGCGGTGGCCGATGCCGTGGACATTCCGGTCATCGCCAGCGGCGGGGTGGGCAATCTGGACCATCTGGTGGCCGGCATCCTGGAGGGCCATGCCGACGCCGTGCTGGCCGCGAGTATTTTCCACTTTGGCGAATACACGGTGCGCGAGGCCAAGGCCTATCTGGCGCGCCACGGCATCGAAGTGCGCCTGTGAGCGGCCGCCGGACGTGTAAAATGGGCCTTTTGACGGAAGCGCCATGGCAGACTGGCTCGACGAAGTACGCTTCAGCGCGGACGGCCTGGTACCGGTGATCGCCCAGGAGGCGGGCAGCGGCCGCGTGCTGATGGTGGCCTGGATGAACCGGGAAGCCCTGGCCCGGACGGCCGCCACCGGCGAGGCTGTGTATTGGTCCCGCTCCCGCGGGCGCTTCTGGCACAAGGGCGAGGAGTCCGGACACGTGCAGAAGGTGAAGGAAATCCGCCTGGACTGCGATGGCGACGTGATCCTGCTCACCGTGGAGCAGGTGGGCGGCATTGCCTGCCACACCGGCCGCCACAGCTGCTTCTACCGCCGGCTGGAGGGGGATCACTGGGTGAGCGTGGAACCCGTGCTCAAGGATCCTGCGGCCATCTACGGCAAGTGAGGCGGCAACCATGAACGACATCCTCGAGAAGCTCGCGGCCACCCTGGAGGCCCGCAAGGGGGCCGATCCCGAGACCTCCTACGTGGCGCGGCTCTATGCCAGGGGGCTGGACGCCATCCTCAAGAAGGTGGGCGAGGAAGCGGCGGAAACGCTGATTGCTGCCAAGGGCGGCGATCGTGGCCAGCTGGTGCACGAAGTGGCGGATCTGTGGTTCCATACCCTGGTGCTTTTGGCCAGCCAGGGCCTTGGGCCGCAAGATGTGCTGGCGGAACTCGCCCGGCGCGAGGGCGTCTCCGGTCTCGTGGAGAAGGCCTCGCGGCCCAAATCGTGACGGAGCGTGGGAGACCGCTATGGAAGACTGCATTTTCTGCAAGATCGTGCGGGGTGAGCTGCCCAGCCGCAAGGCCTACGAAGACGAGGATGTGCTGGTATTCCACGACATCCGGCCCATCGCCCCGGTGCACCTGCTGCTGATTCCCAAGGCACACGTGGCAAGCCTGGCCGACTGTGGTCCCGAGCACCAGGCGCTGCTGGGCAAGCTGCTTTTGCTGGCGCCGCGCCTGGCGCGGGAACACGGTCTGACGGACGGTTTCCGCACCATGATCAATACCGGCCGGGGCGGCGGCCAGGAAGTGTTCCACCTGCATCTGCATGTGTTCGGTGGCGGCGAGCGCATTCCCAAGATCTGATTTTCCGGAGGAGCGACAAATGGGTTCTTTCAGCATCTGGCACTGGCTCATCGTTTTGGCCATCGTCCTGCTCGTGTTCGGCACCAAAAAGCTGCGCAACCTGGGCAGCGATCTGGGCGGCGCGGTGAAGGGCTTCAGGGACGCCATGAAGGAAGGCGCCGGCGAGGCGCCCAAACAGGTGGAAGCCAAATCCGCCGGCACCACGGTGGAAGGCGAGGTCAAGGACAAGACCCACGGATGAAGCCAGGCCCAACGCAGGCGGCGGGCTGCGCGGCAGGGGTCACTGGGGGCCGGTGAGGGCTGGATGCCCGAAGCCTGAGTGGGGCGCCTGATCATGTTCGACGTTGGCTTTTCCGAACTCCTGGTCATCGGCGTGGTGGCTCTCATCGTGCTGGGGCCGGAGCGCCTGCCCAAGGTGGCCCGCACCGCGGGGCATTTGTTCGGGCGCTTCCAGCGCTACGTCTCGGACGTGAAGGCCGAGATCAAGCGCGAAATGCACAACGAGGAGATCATGAAGCTCTCCACCAGCCTGCAGGAGGCCAAGGATGCGGTCACCGGGGTGGAGCGCTCGTTGCGGGAAGAGATGGGCGAGACCGGCCAGATCCTCAAGTCCATTCCCGATGCCGTGGGGTCCCTGGAATTCGTCGAGGAACCGAAGCCGGTGGAGGTCACGCGAGCTGCGTCGGACGCGGGCGCCTCGCCCCCTCCCGAACCCTCGCCCCAGCTGGAGCTGCCCCTCCCGCCCCTCGCCGAACCCCCGGCGGACACGGCTGAGAATCCGCCGCCCAAGGCCCCATGACCGAGCAGACCTTCATCTCCCACCTGCTCGAGCTGCGCGACCGCCTGCTGCGCATGGTGGCCGCGGTGGTGGTGGCCTTCATCGTCCTCGCCATCTATCCCGGCGCCAACACCCTGTACACCCTGCTGGCCAAGCCGCTGCTCGCCAGCCTGCCCCGGGGCGGACAGATGATCGCCACCGAGGTCACCACACCCTTCTTCGTGCCCATGAAGGTCACGGCGCTGGCGGCGTTTCTGATCGCGCTGCCCTACATCCTCTACCAGATCTGGGCCTTCGTCGCCCCGGGGTTGTATGCCCATGAAAAGCGGTTCGCCCTGCCGCTCATCGTGTCCAGCACCCTGCTTTTCTTCGTGGGCATGGCCTTCGCCTATTTCCTGGTGTTCCCGGTGGTGTTCGGCTTCATCACCCACGTGGCGCCGGAAGGCGTCGCGGTGATGACCGACATCGGCAAATACCTGGACTTCGTCATCACCCTGTTCATTGCCTTCGGCATCACCTTCGAAGTCCCGGTGGCGGTGGTCCTGCTGGTGAAGGTGGGGCTGGTGAGCGTGGAGAAGCTGCGCGAGATTCGCCCCTACATCATCGTGGGGGCCTTCGTGGTGGGCGCCATTTTCACGCCGCCGGATGTGGTGTCCCAGTTCATGCTGGCCGTGCCCCTGTGGCTGCTGTACGAAGTGGGCATTCTGCTGGCGCGGCTGGTGAGCCGGCCGCGCACCGGGGACGAACCCTACCGGCCCCTGTCCGAGTCCGAGCTGGACGCCGAGCTGGACCGCATCGAGGCGGAACAAAAACGGGGCCATTGAGGCCCAACCCAGGCATTCCCCGTGAGCGGCGCCGGCGTCCGGCCCGCCCCTGGCCAAGAGGAGCCTCCGTGCGCATCCTTCTTCTCCTGCTGATGCTGGGTGTCCTGCCGGTGGCGGCGGAGCCGCTCACCAACCAGCTGCGGCATCATCCGTCCCCCTATCTCGCCCTGCACGGCACCGACCCCACTGCTTGGCAGGAATGGAATGCCGAAACCGTGGCGCGGGCGCGGCGCGAGAACAAGCTGCTGTTCGTTTCCCTGGGTTATTTCTCCTGTCACTGGTGCCACGTGATGCAGCGGGAGAGCTACCGCGATCCCAAGATCGCGGCCTTTCTCAACGCCCATTTCATTCCGGTGAAGGTGGACCGGGAACTCAGCCCCGCCCTGGATGCCGAGCTCCAGGCCTTCGCCGAGGCCACCCGTGGCCAGTCCGGCTGGCCGCTGAACGTCTTCATCACCCCCGAGGGCTATCCCCTGTTCGCCCTGCTCTACGCATCGCCGGCGGAGTTTCTGCAAGCGGTCGAGCGCCTGGCCGCGCGCTGGGAAGCCGAGGGCCCGCAGCTTGCGCGCCTGGCAAGGGAGGCGGCGCTACCCCCACCGCCGCCGATCACGGTGGAGGCGCGTTTTGCGCCAGGGATCGCCGTGCTCTACCGCCAGCGCCTGGTGGAGGAAGCCCTGGCCCTAGCCGATCCTTTTCGTGGCGGCTTCGGCAAGGTGAGCAAGTTTCCCCACGTGCCCCAGCTCGCCGCCTTGCTGGAAATCCAGGAGCGGGCTCCCGATCCCCGTCTGGCGGACTTCCTGCGCCTCACCCTGGATCAGATGGCCCGCCTGGGCCTGCGCGATCACGTGGCGGGGGGCTTCTTCCGCTACACGGTGGATCCGGACTGGCACACGCCCCACTTCGAGAAAATGCTCTACGACAACGCCCAGCTCGCGCGCCTCTATCTGGATGCGGCGCGCGTGCTCAACCGGCCGGAATACCGGCGCATCGCCCACGAAACCCTGGACTTCATGCTGGAGACGCTGCGCGAGCCCTCCGGCGCCTTCATCACCAGCACCTCGGCGGTGGACGGCGAGGGGCGCGAGGGCGGCGCCTATCTCTGGGACAAAACGGAACTCGCCCGCCTGCTCGATGCTGCGGATTACGCCCTGGTGGAACGTGTCTGGGGGCTGGGCCAGCCCGCCCCCTTCGAACTGGGTTATCTGCCCATGGAACTCGTGACTCCCGCGGACGGAGAGGCGGCGCGTCTTGCGACCGTGTACGCCCGCCTCAAGGCGGAGCGGGCGCGCCGGGTGCTGCCCCGCGACGAAAAGCTTTTGGCCGGTCTCAACGGGCTGGCCCTCACCGCGCTGGCGCGCGCAGCCCAGGACGAACCCCGTTACCGGCCGGCGGCACGCGCCCTGCGGGAGTGCCTGGTGGAACGACTGATGCCGGATGGCGGGCTCATCAAGGGCATCGCCGGCGGTCGCCGCCTGGGCCCGGCCGATCTGGAGGACTACGCCTACGTGGCCGAGGGACTTTTGGCCTACGCCGCCCTGGACGGCCAGGCGGCTGACCGGGAGCGGGCGCATGCCCTGGTGACCCGTGCCTGGGAGCTGTTCCACGGTCCCCGCGGCTGGACGCTGGATGCCCAGCCTTTGCTCGCGCGCCCCTATTACCAGCGCATCGTGCCGGACGGCGCCACGCCCGCCCCCGCCGCCGTGCTCATCCGGGCAAGCTGGAGCCTGGGAGGCAAGGCGCTGCGCACCCGTGCCCTGCAGGCCCTCAATGTGGGCTACGAGACCCTGGACCAGGGGGTGTTCTGGTATGCCAGCCAGGTGGCCGTCATGGGCGCGGTGAAATGAGTTGGCGTCAGGGGTAATAGGCGAGCAGCTTGTAGCCGGTGGCGTCCACGCCCACCACCTGCAGGGGCAGTTTTACCGTCACTTCCTCGTTGGGCGGCATGCCCTGCTCGGCCCGGGCCGTTGCCGGCAGATAGTCCCGGGGCGCCAGGTGGCGTCGCGCCACCGGCCGGCCGTTGCTGTCGGTCAGGGTGAGTTCGAGATGGGGGTAGGCCATGGGAAAGGCCGCGAGATTGCGCAGCGTGGCGCTGAGCACGACCCCCTGGGGCCGCTCGGGATCGGCCTGCAGTTCCGAGGATTCGAGCCGGATCCGGTCTGCCTCGGCGGGCAGGCCGATCTCGCAGCGGGCAAGTCCACACAGGGCTTCCAGCACCGGCCGGGTCTGGGGGTAACGGGAGGCGAGCCACACGCGCTGGAAATAGGCGATCTGCACGAGCGCCATGGCGGCCAGTCCCAGGGCACCCGCCGTCCAGCCCAGGCGGCGCCAGCGTGCGCGCTTTTCCTGGGCGCTGAGTTCTTCCTGCAGGTTCTGAAGCTTCTCCTGCAATTCCGGGGTGATTTCCAGACGCGGGCGCGCGCGTGTTTCCCGTTCCTCCCGCGTCCGTTGGGGCCGCTGGTTTTCCAGTTGCTCCGTCTCGGCGATGGTGCGGTTGATCTCCTCCGTCTCCCGTTGGATCTGCTCGTCCGTGGGCAGGGGGAAGGACGCGGTGAGGGGCTCGGCCATGGTGAGCGGGGCCGGCTGCAGGGTGATATGTTCCGTGGCCGGCGGCGCTTCGTCCGGCGGCGCGATCAGACTCACCGTCTCGATGGGGGTAACCAGGGTGTCGAAGGCATTGAACACGAAGGCGCACTTGCCACAGCGCACCTTGCCCCCCCGCACTTCCAGCTGTTGCGCCGTCACGCGGAACACGGTCTGGCAGGAAGGGCAGGTGGTCTGCATGCTCATGGTCGGCGCACCCCGGCAAGCCGCGCCCAGCCTTCTTCGGCCACGGGGGGCGCCATGTCGAACCACTGGGCGTAGCGGGCGCTCATTTCCGCTGCCTGTTCGGCCAACAGCCCCGAGAGCACGATGCGGCCACCCGGCCGCACGGCGGCGGCCAAGGCAGGCGCGAGCACACGCAGGGGATTGGCGAGAATGTTGGCCAGCACGACGTCGTATTGTGCCGCAGGCAGCTGACCGGGCAAAGCGAAGGTGATCGCCACGCCGTTGCGTGCGGCGTTCTCGCGCGCAGCCGCCACGGCCTGGGGGTCGATGTCCACGCCGGCCACTTCGCCCGCCCCCAGCTTCTTCGCGGCAATGGCCAGGATGCCGGAGCCGCAGCCGTAATCCAGCACCGATTCCCCGGGCTTGAGTTCCGCGTCCAGCCACTGGAGACACAGGCGGGTGGTGGGATGGCTGCCGGTGCCGAAGGCGAGCCCCGGGTCCAGCACCAGATTGATGGCCGCGGGATCCGGCGCGCTGTGCCAGGAAGGCACCACCCACAGGCGGGGCGAGACGGGGATGGGCTCGAACTGGGACTGGGTCAACCGCACCCAGTCCTGTTCCGCCAGGGACTCGACCGTCCAGGGCGGCGGCGCGGCCAGGCCGGCTGCCTGGGTCGCGGCGGCGAGCACGGCCGCCACGTCCACCCCCGGCTCGAACAGGGCGGTGACCAGGCTGTCCTGCCACAGGGGGGCTGCGTTCTCCAGGCCGGGCTCGCCGAACAGGGGCTGTTCGGCCGCCGTACCGGCCTGGGCATCCTCGATGCCGGTGGACAGGGCGCCCGCTTCCAGCAGGGCGTCGGCGAGACGCTCGGCGGCTGCGGCGTCGGTGCGGATCTTCAGGACTTGCCAGGCCATGGGCGGATGCCCTTCACTTGCCCGGCTTGAGGGCTTCCAGCTTGTGGGTGAGGTAATGGATGCTGGCTCCGCCGGCGATGAAGGCGGGATCCTGCATCAGGTCCTGGTGCAGGGGAATGTTGGTCTTCACGCCCTCCACCACCATTTCGGACAGGGCGATGCGCATGCGGGCGATGGCCTGTTCCCGGGTGGCACCGTAGGCGATCAGCTTGCCGATCATGGAGTCGTAGTAGGGCGGCACGTAGTAGTTCTGATAGACGTGGGAATCCACGCGGATGCCCGGCCCGCCCGGCGCGTGGTACTGCGTGATGCGTCCGGGCGAGGGCACGAAGGTATAGGGATCCTCGGCGTTGATCCGGCACTCGATGGCGTGGCCCCGGAACTGGATGTCCTTTTGCCGGTAACGCAGCTTCTCGCCGGCGGCGATGCGGATCTGCTCCTGGATGATGTCCACTCCCGTGATGAGCTCGGTCACCGGGTGCTCCACCTGCACCCGCGTATTCATTTCGATGAAGAAGAATTCGCCGTTCTCGTAGAGGAATTCGAAGGTCCCGGCGCCGCGGTAGCCGATGCGGCGGCAGGCGGCGGCGCAGCGCTCACCGATCTTGTCCCGGAGCTTGGGGTCCAGGCCCGGCGCCGGCGCCTCCTCGATGATTTTCTGGTGGCGCCGCTGCATGGAACAGTCGCGCTCCCCCAGATGGATCGCATTGCCGTGCTCATCGGCCAGCACCTGGATCTCGATGTGACGGGGATTCTGCAGGAAGCGTTCCAGATACACCTCGGGATTGCCGAAGGCCGACTGGGCCTCGCTGCGCGTCATGTTCACGGCGGTGAGCAGATTGGCTTCCGTGTGCACCACGCGCATGCCCCGCCCGCCGCCACCCCCCGCGGCCTTGATGATCACGGGATAGCCCACGTCGCGGGCGATGCGCAGGATTTCGTCCGGATCCTCCGGCAGCGCGCCTTCCGAGCCCGGCACGCAGGGCACACCGGATTCCAGCATCGCGCGCTTGGCATTCACCTTGTCGCCCATGAGCCGGATGCTCTCCGGCCGCGGGCCGATGAACACGAAACCGCTGGATTCCACCCGCTCGGCGAAGTCGGCATTTTCCGAGAGGAAACCGTAACCCGGGTGGATGGCCTCGGCATCGGTGACCTCGGCGGCGGCGATGATGGCCGGCACGTTGAGATAGCTCAGGTGGGACGGCGCAGGTCCAATGCACACCGACTCGTCGGCGAGCTTCACGTACTTGGCGTCGGAGTCCGCCTCCGAGTGCACCGCCACGGTCTTGATGCCCATTTCGCGGCAGGCCCGCTGCACGCGCAGGGCGATCTCGCCGCGGTTGGCGATCAGGATCTTTTCGAACATGGGGAAACCTCTAGTTCACCACGCAGCCAGGGGGGACGGACGGTTCCACGGGGTGGCAGCCATGAGGCCCGCGTTTGCCCTGTTCCCGCGCCTGGCGCGTGGAGGTCTAACCGATGACGAACAGCGGCTCGCCGTATTCGACGGGCTGGCCGTTCTCCACCAGGATGGCCTTGATCACGCCGCCGATGTCGGCCTCGATTTCGTTCAAAAGCTTCATGGCCTCGATGATGCACAGGGTGTCGCCTGCGTTCACCGTCTGGCCCACTTCCACGAAGGGCTTCGCACCGGGTGCCGGCGCGCGGTAGAAGGTGCCCACCATGGGCGACTTCACCACGTGGCCTTCAGGCAAAGCGGGTTCCGCCGCCGGCGCCGGGGCCGCCTGGGGGGCCAGGGCGGGGGCGGCCACCACCTGCTGCACCGGCGGCGCGGCGTAGGTGACGGGGCCGCCCGCCTGGGTGCGGGTGATGCGGACTTTCTCCTCGCCCTCCGTGATTTCCAGCTCGGCGATACCGGACTCCTGGACGAGGTCGATCAGCTTCTTCAGCTTGCGCAAATCCATGATGACGGGTTCCTCAGTTCTGCAGCGCGTATTCCAGGGCCAGCTCGTAGCCCAGCGCCCCGAGACCGCTGATGACACCCACCGCCCGGTCGGACAGGTAGGAGTGATGGCGGAAGGGCTCCCGCGCGAACACGTTGGACAGATGCACTTCGATGAACGGAATGCCGACGGCGGTGAGGGCATCCCGGAGGGCGATGCTGGTGTGGGTAAAGGCCGCCGGGTTGATCAGGATGAAATCCACGCCCGCCTCCCGCGCCCCGTGGATGCGCTCGATCAGGGCGGCCTCGCCGTTGCTCTGGAACGTTTCCAGCCGTGCCCCGGCGGCCTCCGCCCGGCGTTTCAGGCGCGCGTCGATTTCCGCCAGGGTGACGGGGCCGTAGTGCTCCGGCTCGCGGCTACCCAGGAGATTGAGATTCGGCCCATGGAGAACCAGGATGTTTTTCTTGTTGGTGCCGGCTGGCCGGCCCGGGCTCCCCGCGGCGGGGGCTTGTTTTTTCATGGGCGCAAGTTTGCCGCAATTCGGGGGAACTTGTCCATATCTTCGCCGAAGATGGCGCCAGCATGTCCCCGGTCCGCGAAGCCGTCACAGCAGGGAAGGCAGCAGTTGGTCGAGTTCGGATTCGTTGAGCGTGCCTAGGCGGGTGGCGACGATGCGGCCTTGCCGGTCCAGGATCACGCTGAAGGGCAGCGCACCGCGGCTGCCCAGGGTGCGTGCGAGGGCCGCGCCCTCGGCACCGCCCAGAAGCAGGGGATAGTTGATGCCCAGTTCCCGGGCGAAGGCTTCCACCGCCGCCGGCTCGTCCAGGGCGATGCCCACGAAGCTGAAGCCGCGCGCCCCGTAGCGTGTCTGCACCCGCACGAATTCCGGCATTTCGGCGCGGCAGGGCGGGCACCAGGTGGCCCAGAAGTTGAGGACCAGCACCTGACCCCGCCAGCGGGCAAGCCCCTGGGGGCGGCCCTGCAGATCCGGGAAGGTGAGGGCATAGAGGGCTTCCGGCGTCATCCCGGCGGGCGGCGCGGGGCGGCTGTGGCGCTCGCCTGCCCACAGGCCCAGGCCGAGCGCGACCAGGGCCACCACCCCGATCAGCAGCCACTGCGCCCGGGTCCCCATGGCCTTACTTCAGCGCCGTGTCGATGCTTTGCAGGAATTTCTCGGGCGGCTGGTAGCCCACCACCCGGTAGCGTTCCCTGCCCTCGCCATCCAGGAAGATGATTCCGGGCGGGCCGAACAGGTTGAAGCGCTTGAGCAGTTTCTTGTCCGCCTCGTCGTTGCGGGTGACGTCGATCTTGAGCAGGGTCACGCCTTTAAGGCGTTCCACCACCCGCGCATCACTGAAGGTGAAACGCTCCATTTCCTTGCAGGAGACACACCAGTCGGCGTAGAAGTCCACCATCACCGGCGTGCCGCGCGCGCCCGCCAGGCGCGTGTCGAACTCGGCGGCGGGCACCTTCTCGAACTTCAGACCGGTGGTTTCCGCGGCCGCCGCTGCGGCGGGCGCTGCCCGGAGCCCGGCCAGGGGTTGCAGGATGTCCCGGCTGCCGGACAGGGCCCCGATCAGGAGCGAGACGCCCATCACGAGGGTGATCACCCCCACACCCTTCCAGAACTTGCGGAAGCCCGAGGCACCCGGCGGCAGGGGATCGATGGCATGCAGGTAGATGGCGGAGACGATCAGCAGCGCCGCCCACAGCAGCATGTGCACCACGGCGGGAATCACCGGCGAGATGAGCCAGATGGCCACGCCCAGGAGCATGACGCCGAAGAAGGCCTTGACCGCGTTCATCCAAGCACCGGCGCGGGGCAGCAGGGCGCCGCCCGCGACCCCCACCACCAGCAGCGGCACGCCCATTCCCAGGGCCATGGCGAACAGGGCCGAACCGCCCAGCCACACATCCCGCGTCTGGCCGATGTAGAGCAGCGCCCCGGCCAGGGGGGCGGCCACGCAGGGGCCCACGATCAGGGCGGAAAGCACGCCCATGACGAACACCCCCGTGAGGTTGCCGCCCTGGATGCGGTTGGCCTTTTCGGTGAAGCGGCTCTGGATGAAGTTGGGCATCTGCAGTTCGTAGAAGCCGAACATGGAGAAGGCCAGCGCCACGAAGATCAGGGCGAAGGCGCCCAGCACCCAGGGATTCTGCAGGGCGGCGGAAATGAGGGCACCGGAGAGTCCCGCCACGACGCCGGCGATGGCATAGGTGACAGCCATGCCCAGCACGTAAGCCAGGGACAGCACGAAACCCTGCATCTTGGTGAGCTGTTTGCCCTGTCCGACGATGATGCCGGACAGGATGGGAATCATGGGGAAGACACAGGGCGTGAGGGCAAGCAGCAGGCCGATGCCGAAGAAGCTGGCGACGATGGCCCAGAAATGCCCTTCCCGGAACAGGCGCGCGATGGCCGAGGACTCATCCTCGGCCTGGGTGCCGTTCTGCGCTGCAGCGGGGGGAGTCGCCGGCGTGGGCGCGGGAGCCGGCTGCGTGGCTTGCGCGGCAGGCGCCGGTGAAGCAGCCTCGGGGGCGGCTGCCGGTGCTGCGGCAGGTCCAGGCGTGGCAGCCGCCAGGGCCGGCAGATCCAGGGTGAAGCGGCGGGTGGCGGGCAGGTAGCACACCCCCTTGTCGGCGCAACCCTGCCAGCCCGCCTCCAGCACGATGCGGCCCGCTCCGGCCTCAGCGCGGTTGAGCACCACCTGGGCCTGCACGGCGTCGTGGTACACCTCGGTCTTGCCGAAGTTGGGGTCCTCCTTCTGCTCGCCCCGGGGCAGCCTGACTTCCGCCACGCTGGCGGCCCCCTCCACCACCCGGAACTTGAGTTTGTCGCGGTAGAGGTAGTAGCCGCGCGCGGGCTCCAGGTTCACCTCCACGGTGCGTCCATCCCGCACCCGCGCGGCAACCTTGAAGGCCTGATCCGGGGGAAGGAGGTCGGATTCGCCGCCCAGCTCGGTGCCGAGTTCCTTGAGCGCCGTGAGGCCGGCGGGGGGCTTGGGCGCCGCGGCGGGCAGGGTGAGCTGGGCCGTCTGGGTGAGGGGCGGATAACACACGCCCACGTCGGCGCAACCCTGGGAAGTGCTCTTCAGGGTCAGGGTCTGGCCCGGTGCCGGGCGGGTGAGGGGCAGCTTGAACACGAGGGTGCCCCGGTAAGTCTCGACGCGGCCGAAGAACTCGTCCTGCTTCACCTTGCCCGGCGGCAGCTGGGGCGCGCCCAGGCCGATGGAGCGGGGCTCGACCTCGAAACGGAACTTGTCGCGGTAGAGATAGTAGCCGTCGGCGACGCGGTAGCGGATTTCCAAGGTCGCGGCATCCAGGGCGCGGGCGGAGAAGGCGAAGGCCTTTTCCGGTTCCAGCAGTTCGCCTTCTTCTGCGGCGTGGACGGCGAAGGACAAAAACAGGGCAAGGGCGGCAAAGAGTTTCATCGCTGGTTTCCGTTCGCTGTTATTGTGAGGGTTCGCCGGCGCTCTCCTGCGCCAGCCACTGGAGATAGGCGGGCAGGCCGGTTTCGATTGGGACTGCCACGATCTCCGGAAGTTCGTAGGGGTGCCGGGCGCGGATGAAGGCCTCCAGTTCGGCATAGCGTTCCCGGGAAGTCTTGAAGAATACCGGCACTTCCGTGGCGCTTTCCAGCCGGCCCTGCCAGCGATAGACTGAGCCGCAGGGTGCCATGACATTCACGCAGGCGGCGAGCCGCGCCGTCACCGCCGCCTGCGCCAGCGCCTGCGCACTGTCCTGATCGGGCAGATTCGAAATCACCAGTACCGCCCCCATCTGCGTCCTCCATGCGTATTTTTCTGATCCCGCTCATTTTACTGGGTTTCCCCACCCTCGAAGTGCTGGTCATGGTGCTGGTCGCGCAAAAGATCGGCTGGTGGCTGCTGGTCTGGCTGCTGGTGGCCTTCGTGGCGGGCCTGCTGCTCATGCGCGAGGAGCAGTTCGCGGCACAGGGCCGGCTCATCGCGGCCCTGGCCGCAGGGCGCGATCCCTGGCAGGCCCTGTTGGCCTCGGGGCGCGTGATGCTGGCGGGCCTGCTGCTTGCCTTTCCCGGTCTGGTGTCGGACCTGCTGGCCGTGGGGGTGCTGCTTTGGCCGCAGCGCAAAGCCCGGGCGCCGGGGCGCGCCCCGGATGTGATCGAGGGGGAATTCAGACGCGAGGATTGAGTCCCGGCGCGGGGCGGGTCCCGGCCTCCACGTCGGGGTAGGCAAGCCTGACCCGCAGCTCCCGTTTCAGGCGCCGGTTGCTCACCCGGCGCGATTCGTTGAGGAAGGACAGCAGGTTGGCCGGCAACTGGGTCTGCGCCTCGGCGCGTGTGACGCGGCGTGGCGGCGGCAGGTTGTGGCGCCGGGCGAGCAGGTCGAACCAGTCCCCCATTTTGATGTTGGAATCGTCCACGGCGTTGTAGACGCGTCCCGGCCGGCCGCGAAACATGGCGGCGGCGGCGATGCGGGCGAGGTCGTCGGCGTGGATGTGGTTGGTGTAGCTGTCCTCCTCCGGCACCAGGGTGGGCAGGCCCGCCTCCAGGCGTTTCAGGGGCAGACGGTCCTGGGCATAGATGCCGGGCACGCGCAGAATGGACACCGCCACGCCCCGGCGCCTTCCCCATTCGCGCAACTGGGTTTCTGCCGACAGGCGGCGCTTGGCGCGGGCCGTGGCGGGGCGCACCGGATGGGTTTCCGCCACCCACTGACCCTCGCAATGACCATACACGCCGGTGGTGCTGATATACACCAGACGCTGTGGTAACATCACGCCCCTGTCCAGCGCGGCCAGGAGGTGGTGTGTGCGCCGGTCCACCTCGCCTTCGTTCTGCGGCGGCGCGAAATGCATCACGCAGTGGGCCAGGCCCGCGAGTTTGGTGAGGGTTTCGGGACGGTCCAGATCACCAATGATGGGCGTGATGCCCATGGCGCGCAGGGTGCTCACCCGCGCCGGGTTGCGCGTGAGCGCATAGACATGGAAAGCGGGCAACAGGCGTTTCACCGCCCGCAGGCCCACGTCGCCGCACCCCACGATCAACAGCCGTCTCATGTTCGAACCATCCAGGCAGGGGCCTGGATTATACCGGGATTGTCTGGTTCCCTGAGGATTCGCCATGTCGTTTCATATCACCATCCAGCCCAGTGGCCATGCTTTCGACGCCGAGGCCGACGAAACCGTCCTGGAATCCGCCCTGCGCCACGGTTTCACCCTGCCCTACGGCTGCCGCAACGGCGCCTGTGGTTCCTGCAAGGGCAGGATCCTGGAAGGCCGGGTGGATTACGGGGATTACCAGAGCACGGCCCTGAGCGACGAGGACAAGGCCGCCGGCTTTGCCCTGTTCTGCTGCGCGCGGCCGCTGTCCGACCTGGTGATCGAATCCCGCGAGGTGGGTGCCGCGAAGGACATCCAGGTCAAGACCATTCCCTGCCGGGTGCAGAAGATCGAGCGCGTGTCGGAAGACGTAGCGGTGCTCTATCTCAAGTTGCCCGCCAGCGAGCGCCTGCAATTCCTGGCCGGCCAGTACATCGACATCCTGCTCAAGGATGGCAAGCGGCGCAGCTTCTCCCTCGCCAACGCGCCCCATGACGATGCGCTGTTGCAGCTGCACGTGCGGCACGTGCCCGGCGGTGCCTTTACGGAATACGTGTTCACCACCATGCAGGAGAAGACCATCCTGCGTTTCGAAGGGCCGCTGGGCACCTTCTTCCTGCGGGAAGACAGCGACAAGCCCATCATCATGCTCGCCACCGGCACCGGCTTCGCGCCCATCAAGAGCATGCTGGAACATGCCTTCCACGTGGGCATCACGCGCCCCATCACCCTCTACTGGGGGGGACGCCACAAGGATGACCTCTACATGCTGGATCTGCCCCAACAATGGGCCAGGACCCACGCCAACTTCCGCTTCGTGCCCGTGCTGTCGCGGCCGGCGCCGGAGGATCAGTGGAGCGGGCGCACCGGTCACGTGCAGGACTGTGCCCTGGCCGACCATCCGGACATCGGGAATTATCAGGTGTATGCCTGCGGGTCGCCGGCCATGGTGAACGAGGCCCATCGCGTGCTGGTGGCGGCGGGCCTGCCGGAGGAAGAGTTCTATTCGGACGCCTTCACCCCGGCCAAGGACAGCCAGCCGCAATCCGCCGCCTGACAGGCCGTTGTCAGACGCCTGGGGGGCGCCCTTCCGGCGTGACGCGGCGCGGTCTCCTCGACTCGCTGCCCGCTGTGGTGGCCCGGTGGCTGGGCGCCAGGCCCTCCGCGCGGTGTTTTTCCCAAGCTTGTAAAGCCCGGCTCACGACGCGGGCGGTGTGCCGCCTGCGCCTGCCAGGGCGAGACTTGCGCGGTAATGGCGGCAGGCCTCGTCGGGCTGGTTCATGCGTTCAAGCAGCTCGGCCAGGGCGAGGTGGGCCTCGCGGGTGGGTTCCACGGCGAGGCTGGCCTCGATGTAGGAGCGCGCCTTGCCCCACAATTCCTGGTGCGCGCACAGGCGCCCCAGGGTCAGCAGGAGCGCCGGGTCGCGCGGGTGGGCCGGCAGCCATTTTTCCGCCTGCTCGATCTGCCGGATCACGTCCCGGTCCGCGCACTCGGCATAGAGGGCGGCCAGGGCGCTGTCCCAGCTTTTTTCCAGACTCTGCTCGATGATCTCGCGTGCCTGGCGGGTGCCGCCCAAGGCCAGGAACAGGCGTGCCGCGCTGGCCGCGATCTGGGTGCGGGTGCGGTCTTCCGGCGCCATGCGTTCCCAGTACTGGGCGAGGGCCTCGGCACTGTGGGCCTTGCGCTTCAGGTTTTCCAGATGGGCGTTGAGGCGCAGCTGCTCGGCCTGCACTGGCTCGATGGCCTCGCGTTTCTCCAGTTGCGCCAGCACGGCGAGCACCTGATCCCAGTTGCGGGCGAGCTGCTGGGCCTTGAGGTCCAGGCGCAGCACGCCGATGTGCTTGGGCGCGATATCCCTAAGCTGTTTCAACAGGGGCAGGGCGGCCTGCACGTCGCGCGCATCCAGCATGAGCTCCACCTGGGTCATGAGCCGTGCCGTGGGGTCATCCGGGCTTGCCTTCTCCGCCCGGGCGAGATAGGCATCCCGTGCCTTGAAGTTGCGCTGGGCGTGGGCGGCGCGGGCGGCGAGCAGTGCATTGAGCAGCACCGCCTCGCCCAGGTCCATGGCCTGCTGGGCGAGTCGCTCGGCCCTGGCCCAGCGTCCTTCGGCGAAAGCCAGCTCCGCCTCCAGGGTGGCGCGCCGGCCCTTTTCCCGGCGCCGCTCGCGCCGGAACCGGCGCACATAGGCGGGCAGACGCCAGGTGTGCACCGCCACACGCACCACGCCATAGAGCAGGACGAAGCCTAGAAGCAGGGCGATGATCAGGAAGTTTAGGGAGAAATCGAACCGGTAGGGGGGATAGACCACCACCACGTAACCGACGTTGGTCTTGATGGCCAGCACCAGGGCGATGGCCGCGCCGACGACGGCCAGAAACCATGTGAGCGCCTTCACCGCGTCCCCCGCTCCGGCGCCAGACGGAAGTCGCGCACCGCGGCCACGCTGGCGGAAATGTCCGGCAGATCCACCCGCACCGGACTTTCGGCGAGCTGCCGCAGCAGACTGGCGGCGGCCTTGACCCGCTTGTCGCCGCTATCGAAATAGCGGGCCAGCCACTGCTGGGCGGCCTTGAGATCGCGCCGGTAGCCCGTCTCGTCGTGGTGGAGCAAAGCCAGGCGCGCCGTGAGCAGACGCAGCTTGAGATTCTCGCGGGCGTAATAGGCCTGCTCCGGCGGCAGCAGGGGCAGCTCGGCGCGGCCCGTGTCCTGGATGCGTACGAGCTGGGTGAAATCGGACCACACCTCGGCGGCGAAGCGTTTCCACCAGGTGAGCCCGCCCGGTCCGGTCGCCGGTGTTTGGGCGGGTGTGCCGGCCGGGGCGCTCGGCGGCGCCGGAAACAGCGGCAGCTCATCCACCTCGTCGATGAGTTCGGACAGGCGCAGGGACAGGCCCGTCACATCCACCGCGGGGGAGGCGCGCAGACGCTCGATGTCCCGCGCGAGCACCTGGCGCAGGCGGTGGAACTGGGGTTTGTCGCTTCGGCTCAAGCGGGACTCGGCGTTCTGCAGGGCGATCAGCGCGGCCTTCACGTTGCCCGACAGCTGCAGCTGCTGGCTGGCGAAATACACCAGCTGCTCGATCTCGGCCAGGGTTGCCTCGTCGCGCCCGCGGGCCAGTTCCTGATACAGGGCCTCCAGGGCGAGCTGCTGGTCCTGGGATTCCTGCAGCTTCTGCTCCAGCACGCCGATCTTCACCAGCAGCTCGCGCATGGCCTCCTGGGCCTGACCCGCCAGCACCCGGCTTTCGTTGCTGCGTGTCTCGATGGCCGACAGCCTGCGCGCGAGTTCGGCTTCCAGCCCGTGGATCTGGCGGGCGGTGTACAGCCACACGCCCAGCGCCACCAACAGCGCCAGTGCGGCGATCAGGCGCGAGGCCGTGAACAGGGGCTTCCTGGGAGGCGGTGTGGTCGGCTCGGGAGCAGGAACGGGCGCGGAGACGGTTTCGCTGGCGTTTTCGTTCATTGGGACATTCTAGCGGATCGGCCCTGGCGCCAGGCGATGAGGCCCGCCACCAGCCCGTCGTCGCCGGGCGGCGTGACGAACACCTGGTTGAGGCCCAGGGCGCGCGCGGCTGCCGCGATGCGCTCATGGGTCACGAACAGGGGCGTGGCGCGCAGCCACTGCTGGCCCAGTTTGCCCACCAGCTCGAACAGGTTGTGCAGGGTCTCGCTGCTGGTGACGGTGATGGCGTTAAGCGCGCCCCGCGCCCACAGGTGCAAAAGCTGGGCGCTATCGTCCTGGGGCGGGGCCCGGCGGTAGCACTCGGCGTATTCCACCTGGGCGCCGCGGCTTCTCAGCACATCGGCGAGATGTTCCCGGCCCCCCTCGCCGCGGAAGATCACCACGCGCTTGCCCTCGACCGCCTTGAGGGGGGGAAGCGCCAGCAGCGCCTCGCTGTCGAAGCGGCCCTGGGGGGCGATCACGTCGGAAACGCCCCGTTCCCTGAGGGCGCGCGCGCTTCCCTGTCCCACGGCCGCGATGGCCAGGCCCGGCGGCAGGGTGCGCCGCGCCAGGATCAGGTTCATGGCTTTGGCCACCGCGTTGGGACTGATGAAGATGGCGAGATGGAACTGGTCCAGACGGTCGATGAGGGCGTTTAGGGGCGCGAGATCCGGGACATCGACGATTTCCAGCAGGGGAAACAGGATGGGCTCCCCGCCTGCTGCGCGGATGCCTTCGGCCAGATGTTCGGCCTGATGCGCGGGACGGGTCACCAGAATACCCAGACCCGCCAGGGGCCCGGTCCCGGTATTCACGACAGGACTCCGAGCTCGGCCAGGATGCGGTCCGCCCCGCGGGCGAGCAGCTGCTCCGCAAGCGCCACGCCGATGCGTTCGGCTTCCGTCACGGGCCCCGAAAGGCGGTCCTGCACCATGCGCCGGCCGTCCAGATCCGCCACGAAGCCGGTCAGGGTGAGGGTGTCGCCGCTGAGGGTGGCGTAGCCGCCAAGGGGCGTCTGGCAGCTGCCCGCAAGCCGGCGGCTCATGGCCCGCTCGGCCTGCACGCAGGCTGCCGTGGCGGGATCGTTCAAGGGTTGCAGGCGCTCGATGAGATCCGTGCGCGCGGCGAGACATTCCACGCCCAGCGCGCCCTGACCCACCGCGGGCAGGCTCTCTTCCGGACTGAGCACGGCGGTGATGCGGTGGGCGAGGTCCAGGCGCCTGAGACCCGCCGCGGCCAGGATGATGGCGGCGTATTGACCTTCGTCCAGCTTGCGCAGCCGGGTCTGGACATTGCCGCGCAGCGGTTCGATCACCAGATGGGGGAAGCGTGCCTTGAGCTGCACCTGCCGGCGCAGGCTGGAGGTGCCCACCCGCGCGCCCGCAGGCAGCTCGGCGAGCATGGCGTATTCATTGGAGACGAAGGCATCCCGTGGATCTTCCCGCGGCCCGATGGCTGCGAGGGCGAAGCCCTCGGGCAGCACCATGGGCACGTCCTTCATGGAATGCACGGCGATGTGGGCGCGGCCTTCCGCCATGGCCACTTCCAGCTCCTTCACGAACAGCCCCTTGCCGCCGATCCTGGCCAGGGGCGCATCCAGGATGCGGTCGCCGGTGGTGGTCATGCCCAGGATGGACACCCGCCAGTCCGGGTATAATCCGGCGAGCTGTGCCTGGATGTGGCGGGCCTGCCACATGGCAAGCTGGCTTTCGCGCGAGGCAATGATCAGTTCGCTGATGATGTTCTCCCCGGAAGCTTGGTGGAATGGAACCCAATCACGAAAACGACGGCCTGATAGGACAGGCGTGGAACGGAGACAAGCGGAAATGAAGACCTGGAAGCTGCGACCCGCGGCGTTGCATTGGCAAACGCTCAGGCTGGCCCTGCTGGCGGGCATTTTATCATGGCTGGCGGCGGTGCCGGCGGGTGCGGTGGAGCGTGGCGTGCTGCCCATGGCGCGCGATCTCACCAAGGTGGCGCGCGAGGCCGCCAGCCGGCGTGCGGCGATCCTCGTCCTGTTCAGCTCCGCCGGATGTCATTACTGTGCCCAGGTGCGCGACGGCTTCCTCATCCCCACCACGCGCAACGCCGACTATGACGACAAGGTGGTGATGGTGGAGGTCGACGCGGGCAGCTCCCAGCGTCTGGTGGATTTCGACGGCCGCCCCACCACCCACGCCGAGTTTGCCGCGCGCTACCAGGTGAGCATGACGCCGACGGTCAAGTTCCTTGATACCCGCGGGCGCGAGGTGGCCCTGCCCCTGGTGGGCATCGCCAATCCGGATTTCTACGGCGGCCCGCTGGACGAGGCCATCCACGCCGCCCAGGCGCGGGTGCGGGGCGAGGCGCGCACCGCCGCAAACTAGCCCGCTTTGCTCCCGGCCCGGCTTCAGTCCGCCTCCGGGCCGGCAAACCCGCTCTTGAACTCCCGGATGACGTGCTGCTGGCGCCGTGACACGGGCAGGGTCTCCGGCACCTCCTTGAGCAGCACCACCCAGCCGCTGCCGGCATGTTCCCCTTCGCCTTCTCCGTCCTTCAGCCGCTTGAACCCCGCCACATGGGCGCGCGCCACCAGGCAGTTGCGGTGGATGCGCACGAAACGCTCGCCAAACTCCTGTTCCAGCCGGCTCAGGGATTCCTCTAGCAGATATTCCCGAGCTGCGGTGCGCACCGTCACGTACTTGAGCTCCGCCTTGAGGTAGATCACCTCGTTCACGGGCACCAGCACGATGCGCCCCCGGTCCGTGATGGCCAGATGGCTGCGCACATGGCCTGCCGCCTCCCTGAGGGCCGCCAGGCGCGGCCGGCTGAGGGCCTGGGCCTTCTGCAGGGCGGCCATGAGGCGCTCCTCGCGCACGGGCTTGAGCAGGTAGTCGACGGCGTTCACCTCGAAGGCGCGCACCGCGTAGTTGTCGTAGGCGGTGGTGAAGATCACCGCCGGCGGCTGTTCCAGCTTCAGCAGGTGTTCGGCGGTTTCGATGCCGTCGATCTCCGGCATGCGGATGTCCAGCAGCACCACGTCCGGCTTGAGCAGGCAGACGGCATCCAGGGCCTCGCGTCCGTTGGCGGCCTCCCCCGCCACGGTGACCGGCAGGCGCGGCGCCAGGTCCGCGAGCAGGTCACGCAGGCGCGCGCGCGCCGGCGCCTCGTCATCCACGATCAGCACGCGCAGGGGTTCTGGCTGCATTCTTGGCCCGGGTGTAGGGAAGGGTGATGTGCACCTGATAGGTGTCCCCCAGCCTTTCCGCCTTCATGGTGGCCTCGGCATCGAAGTGCAGGGCCAGCCGCTCGCGGATGTTCTGCACCGCCATACGGTTGCCCGCATGGTGACTGCCGTTGGCGGGGCAGGGATTCTTCACCACCAGGTGCACCTGGTCCCGGTGGCGGTAGATGTTGACCACGATCTCGCCCGGCTCCGCCACCGGCTCCACTCCATGATAGACGGCATTTTCCAGCAGGGGCTGCAGCAGCAGCGGCGGCACCAGGGCGTCCTTGGGCATCTTGTCGATATGCCAGATCACCTTGAGCCGGTCGCCCAGCCGGAGCTGCTCCAGCTCCAGGTACTGCCAGCTCAGGTTGAGCTCGCTCTCCAGGGTCACCAGTTCCCGGTTGTTGCCCATGAGCACACGAAAAAGATCGGCCATGTCCAGGAGCGCCCGCTCGGCACGCCGCGGGTCGCTGCGCACCAGGCTCATCACGGCATTGATGCTGTTGAACAGGAAATGGGGCCGGATGCGCGCCTGCAGCGCTGCCAGACGCGCCTCGGTCACCGCGGGGGAGAGGATGCGGCTGCGCATGTGGAAGTAGCCAAGGATGGTGCCCGTTGCCAGAAGCGCCAGCATCCCCGCGCGTGCCGGCTCGGCCCGGGTTTCCAGCAGGAACAGACGCGCCAGCAGGAGCTCGTGGCCCATGGCGAGGAGCGTCACCAGGGCCGCCACCAGCGCCGCGCCCCAGGCATAGGGCAGGCGCGCCAGCAGCCGGTTGCCCAGGAACAGCAAGGCCACGCTGGCCAGTACCACCGGCTGCAGATGCACGGAAACCTCCTGCAGGGCGCGCCAGCTTTGGGCCAGGGTGGGGGCGGTCAGCAGGGCCGATGCCAGACCCATGACATTGGAAAGCACCAGGATACGCAGGATGACGCCGAGATTGGCGAAATTGGGCAGGGTGACCGGATGGGGATGGTTTATACTTGCCACCTTCCTATTGTGGTGAAGGCATATCCTTGATGCAAGAAGAAAAATCCCCGGACGGCGCCTGGTCGGGACGCTTTTCCGAGCCCGTGGACGAGCTGGTGAAACGCTTCACCGCTTCGGTCTTTTTCGACCGTCGGCTGGCGCTCTTCGATATCCAGGGTTCGCTTGCCCACGCGCGCATGCTGAGCGAGGTGGGGGTGCTCAGCGCGGCCGATCTCGCCGCCATCGAAACGGGCATGGCACGCATCCGTGAGGAGATCGAGACCGGCCGCTTTCCCTGGTCGGTGGATCTGGAAGACGTGCACATGAACATCGAGCGCCGCCTCACCGAGCTCATCGGCGAGGCAGGCAAGCGTTTGCATACTGCGCGTTCCCGCAACGACCAGGTGGCCACCGACGTGCGCCTGTGGCTGCGGGATGCCATCGACCGGCTGCAGGAACGCCTGCGCGGGCTGCGTCTTGCGCTGCTGGATCTGGCCGAGGGTCACACCGAGACCATCATGCCCGGCTTCACCCACCTGCAGGTGGCCCAGCCGGTGTCCTTCGCCCATCATTTGATGGCCTACCAGGAAATGTTTGCGCGGGATCAGGAACGGCTGGCGGACTGTCGGCGGCGGGTCAACCGTCTGCCCCTGGGGGCGGCGGCGCTCGCCGGTACCACCTATCCCATCCGCCGGGAACGGGTGGCGGAACTGCTGGGCTTCGAGGGCCTGTGCGAGAACTCCCTGGATGCAGTGTCCGATCGCGACTTCGCCATCGAATTCACCGCCTGCGCGGCCCTGGTGATGATGCACCTGTCGCGCCTGTCCGAGGAACTCATCCTGTGGATGAGCCCCCGCTACAACTTCATCCGGCTGGCGGACCGGTTCTGCACCGGCTCCTCCATCATGCCCCAGAAACGGAATCCGGATGTGCCCGAGCTGGTGCGGGGCAAGACCGGGCGCGTCTATGGTCATCTGATGGCGCTGCTGACCCTCATGAAGGCGCAGCCCCTGGCTTACAACAAGGACAACCAGGAAGACAAGGAGCCCCTGTTCGACACCGTCGATACGCTGCTGGACGCACTCACCCTGTTCGCGGACATGATGGGCGGCATCACCGTGAACGCCGAGGCCATGCGCAACGCGGCGCGGGAAGGCTTCGCCACGGCCACGGACCTCGCGGATTATCTGGTGAAGAAGGGCGTGCCCTTCCGCGACGCCCACGAGGTGGTGGCGCGTGCGGTGCGCCATGCAGAAGCCAGGGGCTGCGATCTCGCCGATCTTCCCCTGGAGGCGCTGCGCCAGTTTTCGCCCGTGATCGACGGCGACGTTTTCGCCGTGCTCACCCTGGAAGGATCCCTCGCGGCGCGCCGCCACGTGGGCGGCACGGCGCCGGAGGCCGTGCGCGCCGCCATCGCCCGCGCCCGGGCGAGCCTTTCCGGGTGACGGTCAGCTCACGCTGCCGAAGGACGGATCGGTGGCGTGGGGTGGCACCGGCAGCCCGGCGATCTTCATCCCCTGCACCATGGGCCCGCGCGGAAACAGCTGGTAGAGCCAGCGGCGCCCGCCCCTGTCGGCGAAATACTCCTCGGTGGAACGCAGGATCTGGTGCGCGTCCTCGGTGCTGCCGTTCTGGTTGATGAAGTAATCCCGGAGGAAATTGAGCACCTGGAAGTGCTCGTCGGTGAGGGTGATTCCCTCCTGCTCGGCGATCTGGCGTGCGATCTCAGGGGACCATTCGTCCAGCTCCACCAGCTCGCCGTAGTGGTTGCGCACGATGATCCTGCCTTGCGCGGCATCATAGATGGGGATGGTCATGACTCGGCTCCTCTTGCGATGACAGGGTTGGGAAAACTCATTCCACCGGGATGGATCGGGGCGCGCGCCGGCCGGGCTCCAGCTTGGGCAGTTCCACCCGGAGCACCCCGTTGCGGTAGCTGGCGCGTGCCTCCTCGCTCTTCACCGGTACCGGCAGCGGGATGACGCGCCGGAAGCTGCCATAGGCACACTGCAGCGTATGCCAGCGGCCCTCGGTGGACTCACGCTCGAAGCGCTTCTCGCCGGAGACCACCAGGCTGTCGCCCTCCACCTGGATGTCCAGATCGGCCTTGTCCATGCCCGGCACCTCCAGGCGCACCACCACCCGGGTGTCGTCCTCGAATACCTCGCCTCCCAGCATGGCCCAACCCAGCGCGGGGAGGAAGGATTCGTCCCCGATCTCCTCGGCCTTGGGCAAATTGGTCTTGTCGCCGGGCCTGAACCGGGTCAGGGCGCCCCGCGCCGATTCCCAGAGATGGCGCCAGCCCTCCGTGACGCTGTCCCACAGACTGCCGACATCGCGCAAACCCAATTTCATGGCCCACTCCTTTCTGCCTGTCCTATTTTCATTAAAGCAGTCCAAACGAAAAAATGTGTGAAACTTCTCCCTATCGCCAAATAGCTTTGGGCGGTCGTCTCGGGTTTCAACGGCCGGGGCGACGGCTGGCCCGGTGGGCCCCGGAGGGGCGAGCGCCATGGGTGAGTCCCTGATGGGTGGCCACCCAGGGGCGGCCCCTTGATTGGCGGGCCCCGGCCCTCATATCTCCTGCTCGCCGCACACGCCAGAACAAGGACCAGGCATGGAATTCAAGAACTACTACGAAGTGCTGGGCGTCTCCCGCGATGCGACGGCGGAGGAGATCAAGAAGGCCTTCCGCAAGCTCGCGCGCAAATATCATCCGGACGTTTCCAAGGAGCCGGATGCGGAAAAGCGCATGAAGGAGATCAACGAGGCCTACGCCGTGCTCTCCGATCCGGAGAAGCGGGCCGCCTACGATCAGCTCGCGGCCCGGGGCTACCGTTCCGGTGAGGAGTTCCGGCCGCCGCCGGGCTGGGATGCGGGTTTCGAGTTTTCCACCCACGGTTTCTCGCCCCACGAGGCGGCGGAGTTCTCCGACTTCTTCTCCCAGCTCTTCGGCGGGCTGGGCGGGCGCAGCCGGCGCAGCGGCGCCTTCCGCGCCCAGGGCGAGGACCATCACGCCAAGGTCTATCTCGATCTGGCCGATGCTTTCACGGGCGCCACGCGCCAGATCACCCTGCGCGCGCCGCGTCTGGATGCCAGTGGCCACGTGGTGCTGGATACGCGCACCCTCAACGTGAAGATTCCCAAGGGCGTGCGCGAGGGTCAGATCATCCGGCTGGTGGGCCAGGGCGCACCCGGCATCGGGGGTGGTCCCCCCGGCGATCTCCTGCTGGAGGTGCATTTCCATCCCCATCCCCGTTTCCAGGTGCAGGGCAAGGACCTGCTCATGCGGCTGCCGGTGGCGCCCTGGGAGGCGGCCCTGGGGGCCGTGGTGCCGGTGGAACTGCCGGATGGTGTGGTCAAGGTGCGCATCCCGCCCGGTGCCCAGTCCGGCCGGCAGCTGAGGGTACGGGGCAAGGGGATTCCCTCCGATCCGCCGGGCGATCTCCTGCTCACCCTGCAGGTGGTGCTGCCGCCGGCGGATACGCCGCGGGCGAAGGAACTCTATGAAACCATGGCGCGGGAGCTTGCCTTCGACCCGCGCGCCGGGAGGACATGATGAGCGACGAAGAGGTATTGATCGGTACCCTGCTCTCCGAGAGCTGGCTCACCCTGGAACAGGTGGCGGCCGCCTGCGACGTGGAAACCGACTGGCTGCTCGCCCACTTGGAGGCAGGGCTGTTTCCCCATGCCGAAAGCGTCGGCGGCGTGTGGCGCTTCGCCGAGGAGGCCCTCACCCGGGCCCGCCGCATGCGCAGCCTGGAGCGGGACTTCGATGCGGTGCCGGAGCTCGCCGCGCTGGTGGCCGATCTCCTGGAGGAAACCGACCGGCTGCGCCGGCGTCTGCGTTGCCTGGGTGAACTGTGAGTCCCGCAACCGGTGGCGAAGACTGGCGCCGCCATGCACGAGCCAACCGCTTGCAGAGCCTGCTGCTGGTGGGCGTGCTGGTGGCCATTGCCGGGGCCGCCGGCTGGCTGCTCATGGGCGAATCCGGCCTGTGGGCGGCTCTGGCGGCCACGGGGGTCGCTCTGGCCGTCGAGCCGGCTGCCGCGTCACGCCTGACCCTGCGCCTCTACGGCGCGCGCCCGCTCACCGGGGCGCCCGCGCTCGAGCAGCTGGCGGCGCAGCTTTCGGCACGCGCGGGGCTGCCACACCCGCCGCGCCTGTACTGGGTGGCGACGCCCCTGGCCAATGCCTTCGCCGTGGGCAGCCGCCACGATCCCCACATCGCCGTCACGGAAGGCCTCCTGCGCAATCTGGGCTGGCGTGAGCTGGCGGGCGTGCTGGCCCACGAGATCGCCCACATCGCCCAGGACGACCTTCGGGTGATGGGACTGGCGGACTACGTGAGCCGCCTCACCGCCCTCATCGCCCTGGTGGCGCAGGTATCGTTGCTCATGGCCCTGCCGGCATGGCTGGCCGGCGCCCTGGAGATCCAGTGGAGCGGCCTGTTGCTGCTGCTGTTTTCACCCCAGCTGGCACTGCTCGCCCAGCTGGGGCTGTCGCGGGTGCGGGAGTTCGACGCGGATCTCATGGCGGTGCGCCTCACCGGGGACCCGGAGGGACTGGCCGCCGCCCTGGCGAAGATCGAGCGGGTGAGCCGTTCCTGGAAGAGCTGGCTCATGCCGGGCTGGGGCAATCCCGAGCCGTCCTGGCTGCGCACCCATCCCGCCACCGAGGAACGCATCGCCCGCCTGCGGGCGCTCCAGGGTGGTGCGGCCCTGCATCAGGACTGGAACTGGCCGGGCGCCCCGGTGAGCCAGCCCCGCTGGCATCCCCTGGGGATCTGGCGCTGAACACGAAAGGAGACCCATGGAACAAAAAACCCAATGGAATCTCATCTACTGGATCGTCGCCGTCACGCTGCTCCTCATGTTGCAGAACTGGTGGCAGACGGCGCGCACGGTCGAGCCCGTGCCCTACAGCGAATTCGAGCAGGCCCTCAGGGAAGGCCGGGTGCAGGAAGTGTTCATCACGGACCAGCTCATCACGGGCAAGCTCAAGTCGCCGGACGTCAAAGGCAAGACCGTGATCGTGGCCAACCGGGTGGAGCCCGACCTCGCCGCGCGCCTGTCCCAGTACGGCGTGCCCTACACCCGTGTGGTGGAAAGTACCTTCCTGCGCGATCTCATGTCCTGGGTGCTGCCGGCGGTGATTTTCTTCGCCGTGTGGTTCTTCCTGTTCCGCAAATTCGCCGAGAAGCAGGGCATGGGCGGCTTCATGACCATCGGCAAGAGCCGCGCCAAGGTCTATGTGGAGAAGGATACCGGTGTCACCTTCGACGACGTGGCGGGGGTGGACGAGGCCAAGGCCGAGCTGCGGGAGGTGGTGGATTTTCTCAAGAATCCCCAGGAATACGGCCGGCTGGGGGCGCGTATTCCCAAGGGGGTGCTCCTGGTGGGCCCGCCCGGCACCGGCAAGACCCTGCTCGCCAAGGCGGTGGCGGGGGAAGCGGGGGTGCCCTTCTTCTCCATCTCCGGTTCCGAATTCGTGGAAATGTTCGTGGGGGTGGGCGCGGCGCGGGTGCGCGACTTGTTCGAGCAGGCGCGGCAGAAGGCGCCGGCCATCATCTTCATCGACGAGCTGGATGCGCTGGGGCGCGCCCGGGGCGCAGCCAGTCCCATCGGCGGCCACGATGAACGGGAGCAGACCCTGAACCAGCTCCTCACGGAAATGGACGGTTTCGATTCCTCCGTGGGTCTCGTCATCCTCGCCGCCACCAACCGTCCCGAGATCCTGGACCCGGCCCTGCTGCGCGCCGGCCGCTTCGACCGCCAGGTGCTGGTGGACCGCCCCGACAAGAACGGACGGCTGGCCATCCTCCGGGTGCATGCGAAGAAGGTGAAGCTCGCCCCGGACGTGGATCTGGAACAGGTGGCCTCACTCACCACCGGGTTTTCCGGGGCGGATCTCGCCAACCTGGTGAACGAGGCCGCCCTCGTCGCCACCCGGCGCAAGGCCGACGCGGTGGAGCTGGCCGACTTCACCGCTGCCATCGAACGCATCGTGGCCGGGCTGGAGAAAAAGAACCGCGTGCTCAACGAACGGGAGCGGCGGACCGTGGCCTACCATGAAATGGGACATGCGCTGGTGGCCCTGGCCCTGCCGGGCACCGATCCGGTGCACAAGGTGTCCATCATTCCCCGCGGCATTGGTGCCCTGGGCTACACCATCCAGCGGCCCACCGAAGACCGTTACCTCATGACGCGGCAGGAGCTGGAGAACAAGATCGCGGTGCTGCTGGGCGGGCGCGCCGCCGAGAAGCTGGTCTTCGGCGAACTGTCCACCGGCGCGGCCGACGATCTGGCCAAGGCCACCGACATCGCCCGGGACATGATCACCCGTTACGGCATGGACGAGGACCTGGGCTACATCGCCTACGAGGCCCAGCGTCCCCGCTTCCTGGACGTGCCCGAACTCACCGCCGGCGGCTGCCGGGTGGCGGAATCCACCCAGGCGCGCATCGACGCCGCGGTGCGGGGCATCGTCATGGGCGTGTTCCAGCGTGCCTACGGCATCCTTGTCGAGAACCGGGCGGTGCTGGACCGTTGCGCGTCGGAGCTTCTGGCGCGGGAAACCCTGGACGAGGCGGCCATCCAGTCCCTCACCGCCGATCTGAAGAAACCGGCCTTGGCCGAGGCCGCCACCACCCCCAGATAAGCTGCCGTCACAACAGTCGGAGAATCATCGTGAGCGATACCCTCAACATTGTCTGTCCCCATTGCCATGCCGTGAACCGGGTGCCCGCGGCGCGCCTCGCCCAGCATCCCAACTGCGGCAAATGCCACCAGCCCCTGTTTACCGGCCACCCGGTGCCCCTGACTGCGGCCACCTTCGCCAAGCACGTGGAGCGCAACGACATCCCGGTGCTGGTGGATTTCTGGGCCCCCTGGTGCGGACCGTGCCGCATGATGGCGCCCCAGTTCGAGCAGGCGGCGCGCCTGCTGGAGCCGCGGGTGCGCCTGGCCAAGGTGGACACCGAAGCGGAACAGATGCTGGGGGCCCAATACGGGATTCGCAGCATCCCCACCCTGGCGCTGTTTGCCGGCGGGCGCGAGGTCGCGCGCCAGGCCGGGGCGATGGGGGCGCAGGACATCGTGCGCTGGGTCCAGGCACACCTGCGCTGAACGCCTGGGTCCGTGCAGGATCTCTTTTCCTTTTCCCTGGTGCTGCTGGTGGCGGGGGCGATCGCCGCCGCCATCGCGAGCCGCCTGCGTCTGCCCACCCTCCTGGGTTACCTTGCCGCCGGTGTGGCCCTGGGGCCCTCCGTGTCGGGACTGTTGCAGCCGGGGGAGAGCCTCACCTTCCTGGCGGAGGTGGGGGTGGTGCTGCTTCTGTTCATGGTGGGACTGGAATTCTCGGTGGCGAGTCTGTGGGCCACCTGGCGCCGGGTGCTTTCGGCGGGTCTCTTGCAGATGCTGTTCGTGGGCCTCACCGTGGGATTCGCTGCCCACGCCCTGGGGGCGGACGCCCAGGCGGCCTTCCTGCTTGGCGCCGCGGCGGCCATGTCCTCCAGTGCCATCGCCGGCAAACAGCTTGCGGAACAGGGTGAACTCACGGTGCGCCACGGCCGCATGGCCATGGCGGTGCTGGTCTTCCAGGACATTGCCACCATCCCGGTGCTCGCCCTGCTTGCCATCTGGGCACGCGGCGGTGCGCCCGACACCGGCGCCGTGGTGGCGGAAGTCGCAGGGGTGCTGGCCCTGTTCGTGGTGGCGGTGGCCGTGTCGCGCCGGCCCCTGCAGCGCTTCATGGCCTGGGTGGCCCGGCGCGGCGTGGAGGAAGTGTTTTTGCTGGTGGCGCTGACCGTGGTGCTGGGCGCCGCCTACGGGGCCCATGTCCTGGGCGTCTCCCCCGCGCTGGGTGCCTTCCTCGCGGGGGTGGTGCTGGGGGAAAGCGATTTCCGCCACCGCATGGAAGACGACATCCGGCCCTTCCGCGACGTGCTGCTGAGCCTGTTCTTCATCACCGTGGGCCTGCAGGTGGATGCCGGCCAGTTGCTCGCCGCGCCGCTCGCGGTACTCGCTTGGCTGGCGGCGCTGGTGCCCCTGAAGATCTTCCTCAACTGGCCGGCGCTGCGCCTGTCCGGCCTGTCGCGCGCGGATGCCTGGCGCGGCGCGGTGATCCTGGGCCATGGGGGCGAATTCGGCCTGCTGCTTTTGGCCGGCGCCCTGGCCGTGGGGGTGATCCCGCCTCACCTGGGCCAGGCCGCGCTGGTGGCCCTGGCCCTGTCCATGGGCGCGGCGCCTCTTTTGATCCGCCACCACGAAGGCATCGCGCGCCTGCTCACGGGCCGCGCGGCCCCGCCCGGCCCACCCCAGGAGGAAGACGTGGGCCTGCGTGCCGCCCAGCTGGAACACCACGTCATCGTCTGCGGGGCGGGCCAGCTGGGGCGCATCGTCAGCCAGGCGCTGGCGGTGGCGGAGATCCCCCACCTGCTCGTGGAGTCGGACTACGAGGCCTACCAGGCGGCGAGGGCCGAAGGACTGCCCGTGTACTACGGGGATGCCAGCCGCATCAACACCCTGCGCGCCGCCGGTGTGGAGCGCGCGCGGCTGGTGGTGATCACCTTCCACCGTTCCGAGCAGGCCCTGCGCATCGTCCATTTCCTGCGTCACAGCCATCCCGAAGTGCCGGTGCTGGCCACCAGTCTCACCGACCGGGAGGCCCGCCGCCTGCTGGGCGAACCCGGCGTGAAGGTCTATGTGGAGCGTCTGGCAGCGGGACTGGCCCTGGCGGAACGGGCGCTGCTGGAAAGCGGCGTCGATGCCGAACGCACCGACGGTCTCATCGCCGCCCTGCGCGACACGCTACAATCGCCGCTTCACCCCGCCGCCAAGGAGACGCCATGAAGCCGCGCACCTCTGCCGCCTGGAAAAATCTGCGCGAAGCCTGGGAGGTGATGAGTTTCTACGAGCGCTTCGAGGAAGTCATCGCCCTCATCCTCTCCGGCGTGATCGCCGTGATCGTGGTCATTTCCCTGATCCAGCTCATCCGCCTGGTGTTCACCCTGCTCTGGGTGGACGCCTTCAATCCCCTCGACCACACGGTGTTCCAGACCGTGTTCGGTGCCATCATGACCCTCCTCATCGCCATGGAGTTCAAGCACTCCATCATCAAGGTGGCGCTGCGCCGGGACAGCATCATCCAGGTGAAGACCGTCGTGCTCATCGCCCTGATCGCACTGGCGCGCAAGTTCGTGATCCTGGATCCCGAGGTGGCGCCGGCCAAGATCGCCGCCCTCGCGGGCGCTACCCTGGCCCTGGGCATCGTTTACTGGCTGATGCGTGAGCGCGACGAGGCGGCCGCGCGCCGGTCCCAGTCCTGACTCGCCGAGGAACGCGCCATGTCCCTGCGTACCATTGGTTCCCTGCTCTGGCTTGCCGTGGCCGCCGTGCTGCTGCTTCTGATCTGGCAGGGGGCGCCGCTGTGGCTCGGGCAGACGGGTCGCGACGCCCAGCCGCGCCCGGTGACCGCCCGGGGCGACCTGGCCGCCGACGAGAAGGCCACCATCGAAATCTTCGAGAAATCCCGGGACAGCGTGGTGTTCATCAGCACCCGCGCCACCGTCATGGATCTCTACACGCGCAACGTGTTCACCGTGCCCCGTGGCACCGGCTCCGGCTTCATCTGGGACGACGCGGGTCACGTGATCACCAATTTCCATGTCATCCAGGGGGCCTCCGAGGCCACCGTGCGTCTGGCCGACGGGCGCAGCTTCCGGGCGGCTTTGGTGGGGGCCTCGCCGCCCCACGACATCGCCGTGCTCAGGATCGGGGTCGGTTTCAAGCGGCCGCCGCCGGTGCCCGTCGGCACCAGCCATGATCTCAAGGTGGGCCAGAAAGTGTTTGCCATCGGCAATCCCTTCGGTCTGGACTGGACCCTCACCACCGGCATCGTTTCCGCCCTCGACCGCGCCCTGCCCACCGAGGACGGCCGCACCATCGACCACCTGATCCAGACCGATGCCGCCATCAACCCCGGCAATTCCGGCGGGCCGCTTTTGGACTCCGCGGGTCGCCTGATCGGGATCAACACGGCCATCTACAGTCCCAGCGGCGCCTCCGCCGGCATCGGTTTCGCAGTGCCCGTGGATACCGTCAACCGCGTGGTGCCCCAGCTCATCGCCAAGGGTCGCTACATCCGCCCCGCCCTGGGCATCGAGGTGGATGAAATGCTCAATGCGCGCCTGACCCGTCTGCTGGGGGTGGAGGGGGTGGTGGTGTTGCGGGTGCTGCCGGATTCCCCCGCCGCCCAGGCCGGGCTGAAGGGCGCCACCATCGCCCCGGACGGCAGCGTCGTGCCGGGCGACATCATCCTGGCGGTGAACAACCGGCCCGTGCGCAGTGTGGCCGAACTGTTTTCCCGTCTGGACGATTTTCAGGTGGGGGATGTGGTGGCCCTGCGCCTGCTGCGCGCCGGGCGGCCGGTGGAGCTGGCCGTGACCCTCATGCCGGGGGCCTGAGCCTTCAGGTGCGCGGGGTGTGCAGGCGGCAGATCTGACGGGTCTCCGGCACGCTCAGGCGCTCCCCCGTGACCCCGCAGTGGTAGATGCGGGCGCTTTCCCGCTGCAGATGGGCGCAGGTGTTGCATACCCCGAAGGTGCGTTCCTGGTGCATGGCCTGGAGATTGCGCAGGGTCTCCTGCAGCACCAGCACGGTGGTGCGGCTGCGGGCGGGACTGATGTTGGCCGCGGCGCTCTGCCAGATGGGGGCGAGCTGGGCATCCTTCATGAGGCGGCGGCCGGCGGCGGAAAGCTTGAGGCGGACCACCCGCCGGTCGTGCTCGTCCACGTAGCGGGTCACCAGACCCTTGCGGTAGAGCAGCAGCAGGCTCTGGGATACGGTGCCCTTGGTCAGCCCCAGATACTCGGTGAGCGCCTGGGGCGTGTTGCTGTAGCGGTTGGCCTGGCGCAGATAGCTCAGGGCCTGCAGGTGCACGGGATGCAGCTTGTAGGCCGCGCCCAGCCGGCGCATCTCCACCCGGATCAGGTTGCCCAGGCGTTCCGTGAGTTCCAGCAGATTGAATGCGCTCTTGCGCATGGGCGGCCGCGGGCGTCTCCTGCTAGCCGATGCTGACCGGCTCGCCGGCCTGCTGGCTCACCCATTGGGAGAGGGCGGGCATGAGTTCGGAGCCGTCGCGGGTATTGCGCCAGGCGCCGTCCAGCCAGCGGTAGTGAAAGCCGCCGGCGCGCGCCGCCACCCACAGTTCCTGGTTGGCGGCCTGGCGGTTGATGACGATCTTGCTGGCATCCGGGAAGGTCAGGGTGAGAATGCCCGCGCTGGTCTCGTAGTCGATGTCGGCACCGCTGTCCTCGATCGCCTGCTCGATGCGGGCCAGTGTCTCGTCCACCAGTCGGTTGAATTCCGTCTCGGTCATGGTGTTTTCCCGGTGTGCTAAGATGCGGGCTGCCTGCCCCACCCCCGATTCATGCCAGCCATGCGACTCGTCCCCATGATATTGGTGCTCGCTGCGGTGCTGCAAGCCTGTGGCGTGAAAGGCCCCCTCTACCTGCCCCAGCCCACCGCGGCAACACCGGCCCCTGCCCCGGCCCCGGTCAAGGAAAAGCCGTGAATCCCTTCGGCTATCGCGAGCAGGGGCTGTGCGTGGAAGAACTGCCCCTGACCCACGTCGCCGAACGGTACGGCACGCCCTGCTACGTCTATTCCCGCGCCGGGCTGGAGTCTGCCTACCGGGAATTCGACAGGGTCTTTGCGGGCCTGCCCCATCTGGTGTGCTACGCGGTCAAGGCCAATTCCAATCTGGCCATTCTCAATCTGTTCGCCCGCCTGGGGGCGGGTTTCGACATCGTCTCCGGCGGCGAGCTCAAACGCGTGCTGGCCGCGGGGGGCGACCCGTCCCGCGTGGTGTTTTCCGGCGTGGGCAAGACCGAGGCGGAAATGCGCCTGGCCCTCGAGGCGGGCATCCTTTGCTTCAACGTGGAATCCGAGGCCGAGCTCTACCGTCTCAACGAGGTGGCGGGAGGCCTGGGACGCCGGGCGCCGGTATCGCTGCGGGTCAATCCGGACGTGGATCCCCGCACCCATCCCTACATCTCCACCGGCCTCAAGGAAAGCAAGTTCGGCATCGAATATGGCCGGGCCTTCGAGCTCTACCAGGTGGCGCAGACGCTGCCCCATCTGACGCTGCGGGGCATCGATTGCCACATTGGCTCCCAGATCGTCGAGGTGGAGCCTTTCGTGGATGCCCTGGAGCGGGTGCTCGCCCTGGTGGACCGGCTCTCGGCCGCGGGTATCCGGCTCGAGCACGTGGATCTGGGCGGCGGTGTGGGCATCCGCTACCGGGACGAAACCCCGCCGGATCTTGCCGACTATGCCCGGCGCATCGGCGAACGCCTCGCGGGACGCGGCCTGACCCTGCTGCTGGAGCCGGGCCGCGCCCTGGTGGGCAATGCCGGCCTGCTGCTGACCCGGGTGGAGTACCTCAAGCCCGGACAGACGCGCAACTTCGCCATCGTCGATGCGGCGATGAACGACCTGATGCGGCCCGCCCTGTACGATGCCTGGCATGACATCCTGCCCGTGCGGCCTCACGACGACCCCGAGCGGGTGTGGGAAATCGTCGGCCCGGTGTGCGAAAGCGGTGACTTCCTCGGCCACGACCGGCGTCTTGCCCTGGCCCAGGGCGATCTCCTGGCCATCATGTCCGCCGGCGCATACGGCATGAGCATGGCCTCCAACTACAACAGCCGGCCGCGTGCCGCCGAGGTCATGGTGAGCGGCGCCCAGTCCTTCCTGATCCGGGAGCGCGAACCCCTCGAGGCCCTGTACGCCCTGGAACACCTGCTGCCGGGCGGTCCGTCCGCGGCGTCCTGAACGATTCCGGGCGCGCCGCCGCGCAAAAATTATTTTTGCCAGCCCGGGTCGTTTCGGCTCGATACCAACTCGCGGAAGCCGCGTCTTTCCTTGCATTGCGCGCCGCGGTGCCTTTGGCGAATTGGTATCGACTCGCGACCAAATAACCGAGACCCCGGTTTTTCCAGCAGAAAAACGCCCGATTTGCGTTGACGCCTATTGTGTGCATCCAGTCGCTGCCATAAATTTCGCGTCACCGGGCGGTGGCGAACTTTCAACTGAGTCACGAAAGGTAAGAGTTGCGCGTGAGTCAATTGGAAGCCATCTGCCGCCGGGTGGCGTGGCCCCGGGCCGCGCCGGTTTCAACCCTTAACGTTTCGAAAAGGAGTTCAACCATGGCAACACTGGAAATGGCCGCAGCGGCAGCTGGCAGTTCGTCTGGCGCGTCTGCGGCCAAGAAGCCCGCCGCCAAGAAGGCGGCAGCCAAGAAGCCCGCAGCGAAGAAGGCGACCGCCAAGAAGCCTGCAGCCAAGAAAGCTGCTGCCAAGAAACCGGCCGCCAAGAAGCCCGCGGTGAAGAAGGCCGCCGCCAAGAAACCCGCCGCCAAGAAGGCGGCCGCCAAGAAACCGGCGGCCAAGAAGGCTGCGGCCAAGAAGCCCGCCGCCAAGAAGGCTGCACCGAAGAAGGCCGCGGCCAAGAAACCGGCGGCCAAGAAGGCTGCACCGAAGAAGGCGGCTGCCAAGAAACCTGCAGCCAAGAAGGCGGTAGCCAAGAAACCCGCCGCCAAGAAGGCCGCGCCCAAAAAGGCTGCACCCAAGAAGGCGGCTGCCAAGAAGCCTGCGGCCAAGAAGGCGGTAGCCAAGAAACCCGCCGCCAAGAAACCGGCGGCGAAGAAAGCCGCGCCCAAGCCGGCGGCGAAGAAGGCGGCGCCCAAGAAGCCGGCCGCCAAGAAGGCCGCACCCAAGCCGGCGGCTCCCGCCCCGGCGCCGGCGGCTGCGCCCACCGCGCCCATTGCTCCGGTGATTCCGAAGCCCATGGCCACGGTGGCGTCGCTGCTCAAGTAAGCCCGGCACGGCCCACAGGGCGGGTGGGGAAACCCACCCGCCTTTTTTATTGCCTGCGCAGCGCGGGAATCGCCCGCGCCGCGAGCAGCAGGGCGAGCACGGCGCCATAGAGGAGCGGCAGGGTGAGATCCTTCTTCACCAGCCAGGCGTAGTGGCACACCGCGGCGATGGCGACCAAGTACACTGCGCGGTGCAGCCGCTGCCAGTTCCGGCCCAGGCGCCGCATCATGGCCTGGGTGGAGGTGAGGGCGAGGGGCACCATCAGGAGGTAGGCGGTCATCCCCGCCGTGATGAAGGGACGTTTCGCCACGTCACGGGCAATCTCCCGCCAGTCGAAGAACTGGTCCCACCACAGATAGGTGAGGAGATGCAGGCTGGCGTAGAAAAAGGCAAACAGGCCCAGCATGCGGCGCAGGCGCGCCAGCTCGCCCCACCCGGTGAGCCGCCGCAGCGGCGTCACGGCCAGGGTGGCGAGCAGCCACACCAGCGCCCAGGTGCCGGTGGAGTGGGTGACGAATTCCACCGGATTGGCTCCCAGACCGTCGCCCTGCGCCAGTAGGCCCAGCCGCGCAAGAGGCATCAGGGCCGCCAGGAACACCCCGGCCTTGAGCCAGATCCGCGGTGGAGGCCCCGCCGGCCGTTGGGACGCCCGTCCCATTCAGAAGAACTTCCGGAGATCCATTCCGGCATAGAGGTGGGCCACCAGCTCCCCGTAGCCGTTGAAGGGCAGGGTGGGGCGCTTGCGGAACTCGCCGATGCGCCGTTCCCGCGCCTGGCTCCAGCGCGGGTGGTCCACCGCCGGGTTCACGTTGGAATAGAAGCCATACTCGTCAGGCGCCGCGCGCATCCAGGTGGTGACGGGTTGCTGCTCCACAAGACGGATGCGCACGATGGACTTGGCACTCTTGAAGCCGTATTTCCAGGGCACCACCAGGCGGATGGGCGCACCGTTCTGGTTCGGCAGCACTTCGCCATAGAGGCCCACTGCCAACAGGGTGAGGGGGTGCAGGGCTTCGTCCAGACGCAGTCCCTCGCGATAGGGCCAGTCCAGGATGGGCCGGCGCTGGCCCGGCATCTGCCGGGGGTCGTGCAGGCTCACGAATTCCACGTATTTCGCCGATCCCAGGGGTTCCGCCAGGCGCAGCAGGCTGGCCAGGGGAAAGCCGATCCAGGGAATCACCATGGACCAGCCTTCCACGCAGCGCAGGCGGTAGATGCGCTCCTCCAGGGGAAAACGCAGGAGCGTGTCCACGTCCCACACGGCGGGTTTGCGCACCAGCCCTTCCACGCTCACCGTCCAGGGGCGGGTGATCAGGCTGTGGGCGTGTTGCGCCGGATCCTCCTTGCCGGTGCCGAACTCGTAGAAGTTGTTGTAATGGGTGACATCCTCGAGGGACGTGGGGGGCTCCGCGGTGGAATAGCCACTCGCCCGGGCGGACAGCCGCGCCTGCGCCGGGGCGGCGAGCGCGGCCAGCGCGGCCGCACCGGTCGTGAGAAAGGCCCGGCGGCTGCGGAACAGTTCGACCGGAGTGATTTCCGAGGGGGGAATGCCCGGGATGCGCAGTCTGGGCATGAAAACTCCTTTCAGCCGAGCTGGTGATAGACCGCCGTGGCGAGTTCCAGCAGATGGCTGCGTTCCAGATCGCCCGACAGGGCGTAGCCGAAACGGCCGTCCACCCAGTAGAAGACACTCACTCCGTCGCGGCGTTCATAGCGGAAGGCGGTATCGGCGGTCGTCCCGGCAAGCACGCGCACATAGAGGGTGACGCGTCTGCCCTGGTCATCCTGGTACATGAATTGCGCCGCCGGTCCGTCCTGCGCCGGCAGCAGCCGCCCGCCCACGAGCTGGAAGCCGGCGCGGCTCAGGTCAGGGGCGGGTAGCTCGCGGCCCAGCCGCTTGGACAGCCACTGCACCAGATGGACCTCGCGGGTCGCTTCCACCTCCACCGGATGCAGCACCTCCGGTGCATACACCACGTGCGCGGCTGCCGCTTCCCGCGGCAGACTTGCCAAAGGTTGGGGCGCGGGCGCGGCGCCCCGGCCCAGCCAGCCCAGGATCACGCCCAGCCCCAGCCAGGCCAGCATGGCGGCGTAGCGCAGCCGGCGTGCGGCAGGCGGCCGGGGCAGAAGCCGGGCCGGCACAGGTTCCGTCAGCACCGGATCGAACAGGGCATGCAGCGCCTGCTTCTGGCGACGCCATGCCGCCACACGCGCGGCGGCCTCCGGGTGGCGTGCCAGGTAGGCCTCCACTTCCTGGCGCGCACTCCCGTCCAGGGCGTCGTCCACGTAGGCATGCAGGCGCTGTTCGTCGATTTCCGTCATTATTTCACCCTGCGCAGACTGGGCCCCCACTCGCCATCCATCAGGCGCCGCAGCCGTTCGCGTCCGCGTGCCAGGCGCGACATCACGGTGCCCACCGGCACCCCCAGCACCTGCGCCACTTCCTCATAGCGCAAGCCTTCCAGGCCCACCAGCAACAACACCTCGCGATATTCCGGGGCAAGCCGGCCAAGGGCGGTCACCAGGTCGCGCAACTCCAGTGAGTGGTCCTGGCTGGCGGCCAGGGGCAGTTCCAGCTCGGCCTCCTCCCACGGGAGGCCGAGGCGATCACGCCGCGTCGCCTCCTGGTTCACATACACATTGTGCATGACGGTGAATAGCCAGGCACGCAGATCGGAGCCGTGGCGCCAGAGGCCGAACTTGGTCAAGGCCCGCTCCAGGGTGTCCTGCACCAGATCGTCGGCGCGTGCGGCATCCCCCGTCAGCGCCCGCGCGTAGCGACGCAAACGGGGAATGTGTTCGGCAACGGGGTGCGGCTTCGACCACACGGGGGCAGCTTCGCTCAATAGCCGTTGAAGGCGAGCTTGGGATCCACCTGCCACACCTCGCTGACCAGCCTGCCGTCACGGTACACCAGCACGTAGCGCACCTTGACCGTGTTCTTCCCCTGGAACTGCACACTGGCGGTGACCGTGCCTCCCTTGTCGTTGACGGATTCCTCCAGGCGCGCGACGGTGACCGTGTAGGGCGCGTTGCTGGCGAAACGGCTCCACACCTCGCGAATACGGTCCTCGCCCAGGTAGGCACCGTCCAGCGGGCCACCCACCCACTGGAACGTGGCATTGGGGGCGTACTGGCCCATGATGGCGTCCACCTGGCCGGCAGCGATGGCGTCGAAATGGGCGCGCGCATCCTCGGCGGGGCCCGCCTCGGCGGTCAGCGAAAAGGTGGCGAACAGAAGGAAAGGCAGCGTGATCTTGTGCATGGTGTTTGCTCCTGCAAGGCCTTCGCCGGAAATTGCGCCGGGTGCCAGGTCAGTGGCGGCGCGGCGCCGTCTCCGTGGGAGGCGGGTTAAGGGGAATTACACTGGAGCAAACAGGACGACGCGGCCGTTTATTCCCGCGGCCCGGAAAATTTTTTCAGCCGAGGGCCTTTTCCGCCGGGGCGGTGGCCGGCAGGCGGGCGAGCAAGGCCTGGGCGGCCTGGCACACCGCCTCGGCACGGGCGGGATGACCGTAGAAGCCGTTGGCCAGGGCGCGTAGGGCGTCGGGCTGGCCGAGACGCTGGGCGAGCAGGTGGATCAGCTCCGCGGCATCGGCTCCCACCACTTCCGCGCCCACCAGCGTTCCGGTCCGGGCATCCCCCAGCAGGCGCACGAAGCCGTCGGCCTCGTCCTGGCTCATGGCGCGCACGTTGTGGCCGAAATCCGCGCTGCCCACCAGCACGCCCGGCTCCTCTGCCTCGTGGCTCACCCCGATGCGGCCCAGTTCCAGGGCGGAATGGATCACCTCGGGCACCGCGCGCCGGTCCTGGACCCGTGAGCCCGGCGCAAGGATGTTGGCCACCGCCACGGCTGCATCGGCCAGCGCCTGGCTCGCGCTCATGCGGGGATTGGTGACGTCGCCGGCAGCGTAGATGTGGGGCTGCGAGGTCTGCATGGATTCGTTGGTCTTGATGAAGCCCTTGCTGTCCGTGTTCACCCCGGCGGCGTCCAGTGCCAGGCCCGAGGTGTGGGGACGGCGGCCGGTGCCCAGCAGCACCCAGTCCACCAGCACGGACTCGCTGCTGCCGGCGAGGATCAGGCGCACGCCTTCCGGGGACATTTCCACTGCCTCGGGGCGCGCCCCCACGCGCGCCTCGATGCCATGGCGGCGCAGACGGTCGTTGAGCTGCTGCAGGGCCGCGGCGCTGAAGCGGGAATGGGACAGCGGCGGGTTTTGCGCCACCCAGGTGACCTCCCGTCCCAGCATGGTGAGGATGAAGGCGAGCTCGGTGGCTACCGCACCGGAACCGACGATGGCCACCCGCTTGCCGGGCGGCGGCGGTGCCCCGAACAGCTCGTCCGTGGTGAGCACCCGCTGCTCGGTGAGGAAAAACGGCTTGGGCACATAGGGGGCGGAACCGGTGGCGATGACGAAATGGCGGGCGCTCAACCGGTCGCGCCCGTCCAGGGCAATGGTGTGGGGATCGACGAAGGAGGCGCTGGCGGCGAAGCCGTTGATACCCAGGCGCTTCATCTGGGCGATGTGGGCGTCGCGCACCGCGCGGGCCAGCTTGCGCGCGTGTTCCCAGGCGCCGGCGAGATCACCGCTGACGCTGCCCTGGATGCCGCGCCGGGGAAAGCCCCGGGCGGCGGCGATGAGCCGGGCGGTGTGATGCCAGTCGTGCTTGGGCAGATAGCCGCGGTTGAGGCCACAGCCGCCCCACTCGGCCTTTTCCACGATGGCGACCTTGAGCCCGTGACTGGCGGCGAGGACGGCGGCCCGGTTACCGCCCGGCCCGGAGCCGATCACGATCAGGTCGTATTGCATGGCTGGAGGTTGCCCCCGGCGATTGCCCCGTTGTGGCCACGCCCCGTGGCCGCACGAATCCGGACTTTACAACAAAAACAGGGTGGCGAGTCCGAGGAAGATGAAAAATCCCCCGCTGTCCGTGATGGCGGTGATCATGACACTGGATCCCACTGCCGGATCGCGTCCCAGCTTGTGCATGACCATGGGGATGAGCACGCCCATGGTGGCGGCGAGCAGCAGGTTGAGGGTCATGGCCGCGGTCATGACCAGGCCCAGGGCGACGTTGTCGTAGAGCCACCAGGCGATCAGACCGATCACCGAACCCCACAGCAGCCCATTGACCACCGCCACGCCCAGTTCCTTCCACAGCAGCTTGCGCGCATTGGTTTCCTGCACCTGGCCCAGGGCCAGGGCGCGCACGATCATGGTGATGGTCTGGTTGCCGGAATTGCCGCCGATGCCCGCGACGATGGGCATCAGGGTGGCGAGTGCCACCAGCTTCTCGATGGTGCCTTCGAACAGGCCGATCACGCGTGAGGCGACGAAGGCCGTGACCAGATTGATGGCCAGCCACGTCCAGCGGTTCTGCACGCTCTTCCACACCGGCGCGAACAGGTCCTCTTCCTCGCGCAGACCCGCCAGGTTGAGCTTCTCGGCCTCGGATTCCTCGCGGATGAAGTCCAGCACCGCATCCACCGTGAGGCGGCCGATGAGGTGCCCTTCCTGATCCACCACCGGGGCCGTCACCAGGTCGTAGCGTTCGAAGGCCTGGGCGGCCTCGTGGGCATCGTCCTCCGGGTGGAACACCACCACATCCTCCGCCATCACCTCGCGCACGGTCTGTTCCGGCTCCTCGGTGAGCAGGCGCTTCAGGGGCAGCACACCTCTGAGCACGTTGTTGCGGTCCACCACGAACAGCTTGTCGGTCTGGTCCGGCAGTTCCCGCAGCCGGCGCAGGTAACGCAGCGCGGTCTCCAGGGTGACGTCCTCACGGATCGGCACCATGTCGAAATCCATGAGGGCGCCGACCCGATCCTCCTCGTAGGACAGGGCGGATTGCAGACGCGCCCGGTTCTGGACGTCCAGGGAGGCGAGCAGCTCGTCGATGACGTCCTTGGGCAGGTCCGGCGCCAGGTCGGCGATCTCGTCCGTGTCCAGGGTCTCGGCGGCGGCCAGCAGCTCCTCCGAGTCCATGTGCTTGATGAGGCTCTCGCGCACTGCATCCGAGACCTCGAGCAGGATCTCGCCGTCGCGTTCCGCCTTGACCAGGTCCCAGACCTTGAGCCGCTGCTCCAGGGGCAGGGCCTCGAGGATGTAGGCCACGTCGGCCGGATGCAGCTCGTCCAGCTTTTTCTGCAGGGCTGCCAGGTTCTGCTTGTGAACCAGGGATTCCACCAGCTCATGGCGGGGCATGTCCTGCTTGTGCACCAGGGACTCGACGAGCTCGGCCTTGCGCAGGAGCTCCTGCACCTGGTGCAGGGATTCCTGGACGCTTTCGTGGGGTTTGCCTTCCTGGACGACGGTCATGGGGGGAGCAGGGCTTGGGCGGCAAAAGCCCAGATTCTAGGGAGGGGCGCGGTCAGCGTCCACGTCTATTTGCGTCAGGATCCGGCCTGGCGTGGACGCAGGAAGGGGTGGCCGTCAGCGGATCACCATGGGGGCGAGTTCGGTGAGGCGGCGCACCAGGGCCGCTGCCTCATCGGCCTCGCTGCGGCTGGCGAAGGGTCCTGCGCGCAGACGCACCACGCCGTCTCCCTCCACGAGCCGCAGCCGGTCGGCCAGGTCGGCCACCTGGACCCTGACCCGGCCCAGCATCTGCTCGGCATTGGCCGCCACGCTGAAGGCGGCGAGCTGCACCCACCAGGCCGCGCCCTCCGGCTCCGGCGCCGCGGCGGCCACCGCAGTGCCATTCCAGGTGGCCGGGTCGATGCTTTCCACGCGTACCCGTCCGCTGCCCGCGCGCACCAGTCCCAGCTTGTAGGCGGCGGTGTAGGACAGGTCGATGAGCCGGTCGCCATGGAAGGGTCCGCGGTCGTTGATGCGCACGATCACCGATTTGCCGTTGGCGAGGTTGGTCACGCGCGCATAGCTGGGAATGGGCAGGGTGGGGTGGGCGGCGGTCATGCCATACATGTCGTAGGGTTCGCCGCTGGAGGTGCGTGCGCCATGGAACTTGCGTCCATACCAGGAAGCGATACCCTCTGCCACGTAGGGCCGGCCGCTCACATCCGGGACATAGGTGCGGCCGAAGGCGATGTAGGGATTGTTGGCGAAACGGTGCAGAGGTTCCGGTTTGGGTTCGGCGTCGGGAATGCGCTCGATGTCGGGCGGTGGGTTGTCGCCGGGACCATCGTCCTGGTAGTAACCGCCGGGCCGCGCCACGGCCGGGGCGGGTTTTTCGGCAGGCTTGCTCTCCACCCCGGAACCGGGGCGCGGCACCGGCCCCGGTGCGCTGGCACAGCCCGCCAGCACCCCGGCCAACAGGGCCAGGACAGTCCAGGCCGCCGCGGGACGACAACCCCGTCTCATGTCTTCACCAGTCTCCGGTGGGTGGCCACGCTCATCAAAATACCAAAGCCCATCAGCAGCGTCACCATGGCGGTCCCGCCATAGCTCACCAGGGGCAGGGGCACCCCCACCACCGGCAGGAGGCCGGACACCATGCCCATGTTCACCACGGCATAGGTACCGAAGGTGAGGGTGATGCTGCCTGCCATGAGTCGGCCGAACAGGGAGGGCGCATTGGCGGCGATCAGAAGTCCCCGGGCGAGGATGGCGAGATAGAGCAGCAGAAGCACGAGGATGCCTAGCAGCCCGAATTCTTCTCCCAGGACGGCGAAGATGAAATCCGTGTGGCGCTCCGGCAGGAAATCCAGATGGGCCTGGGTGCCGTGCAGCCAACCCTTGCCCACGATGCCGCCGGAACCCAGGGCGATGGTGGACTGGATGATGTGATAGCCCGCGCCCAGGGGATCCTGGCCGGGATCGAGCAGGGTCAGCACACGCTGGCGCTGGTAGTCGTGGAGCAGGGACCAGACCACCGGCAGCATGGCGGCGCCCGCCAGCGAAAGCCCCAGGATCACGCGCCAGCCGATGCCCGCCAGAAACAGCACGTAGAAGCCGGAGGCGGAGATCAAAAGCGCCGTGCCCAGATCCGGCTGTTTGGCGATCAGGGCCACCGGCAGGGCCAGGATCAGGGCTGCCACGGCGAAGTCGCGCAGGCGCAGCATCTTCTCGTGCTTGTCCAGATACCAGGCGAGCATGAGCGGCACCGCGATCTTCATCAATTCCGAAGGCTGGATGCGGGTCACCCCAATGTCCAGCCAACGGCGCGCGCCCTTGCTCACTTCCCCGAACAGGGCCACGGCCACCAGCAGGAGCAGGCCCAGCAGGTAGGCCGGCAGGGCGAAGCGCATCAGATGCTGGGGCGGCACATTGGCTACCGCCCACATGATGGCGAGCGCCAGCACGATGTTTACCATCTGGCCGACCACGCGGCCCATGTCCTGGCCGGAGGCGCTGTAGAGAATCCCCAGACCCAGCAGGAGGACCACGCCCAGCAGGGCGAACAGCACCCAGTCCACATGGCGTGCCGCCCGCAGCAGCCAGCGTCTAATCATCTCCATTTTCCTGTGCCCCTTCCTCGGTGGCGGCGGCACCGGCCGGCTGCCTGCCCAGCAGGTAATAGTCGAACAGGGCACGGGCGATGGGCGCCGCCGTGGAGCCGCCATGGCCGCCGTTTTCCACCAGCACCGCCACGGCGATCTTCGGGTCCTCCGCCGGGGCGAAGGCGACGAACAGGGCATGGTCCCGGTGGCGTTCCGCCACCCGGCTCTCAATGTATTTTTCGCCCTGCTTCATGCCGATCACCTGGGCCGTTCCGGTCTTGCCCGCCATGGTGTAGGGCGCGCCGGCGCCGGCCCGCGCCGCGGTGCCGCCGGGGCGGGTCACGTCCACCATGGCTGCCTTGACGAGCTCCAGGTTCTCCGGATTCACGGGCAGCCGGGACACCACCTCCGGCTCCACCGGTGTGACCGCACCCGTCTTGGCATTCTGGATCGCCTGTACCAGGCGCGGACGCATTTCCCGCCCGCCGTTGGCCAAAGTGGCGGTGGCCACCGCCAGCTGCAGCGGCGTGGCCAGCATGTAGCCCTGACCGATGCCCACGCTCACCGTGTCCCCCAGAAACCACTTCTGGCGGAAGCGTTTCCATTTCCATTCCTGGGAAGGCAGTAGGCCGGCGCGCTCGCCCTCGATGTCGATGCCGGTCTTGCGGCCGAAGCCGAAGTGGCTCATGAAGTCGTGGATGGCGTCGATGCCCAGGTCCACGGCCAGCCCGTAGTAATAGGTGTCGCAGGAGATCACGATGGACTTGTGCAGATCCACCATGCCGTGGCCGCCGGGCTTCCAGTCACGATAGCGGTGGCTGCTGCCGGGCAGGCTGAAATAGCCCGGATCGGCGATGGTATGGCTCGGGGAGCGCTTCTTGAGCTCCAGCGCGGCCAGTGCCATGAAGGGCTTGAAGGTGGAGCCCGGCGGATACATACCGTGCATGGCGCGGTTCACCAAAGGCTTGTCCGGTGACTCGTTGAGCGCCTGCCAGTTCTGGGGGTCGATGCCGTCGATGAACAGGTTGGTGTCGTAGCCCGGTTTGGACAGGAAGGCGAGCACGCCGCCGGTGCGGGGATCGAGGGCGACCAGCGCCCCGCGGAAATTGCCGAAGGCCTGCTCCGCCACCTGCTGCAGCTTGAGGTCGAGATGCAGGGTGAGATTGTTGCCGGAAATCGGCGGGGTGCGCGACAGGGTGCGCACCGCCCGTCCCGCGGCGTCGGTCTCCACCCGCTCGAAACCGGTGGTGCCGTGCAGTTCCTGCTCATAGCTCTGCTCCAGCCCCGCCTTGCCGATGTAGTCCGAACCGCGGTAGTTGGGCAGCAGCTCCATCTCCTCAAGCCGCTTGAGATCCGCCTCGTTGATGCGGCCGATATAGCCCACCACGTGGGAGGTGAGCTGTCCCTGGGGATAGTGCCGGAACAGACGCGCATGGATCTCCACCCCGGGGAAACGGTAACGGTTGGCGGCGAAGCGGGCGATCTCCACGTCGTTGAGGCGGGTTCGGATGGGCAGACTCTCGAAGTTCTTGCTCTCCTCCAGCAGTTTGCGGAAGCGCTTGCGGTCCTTGGGGGTGATTTCGATCAGCTGGGCCAGGGCGTCGATGGTCTTGTCCAGCCCCCCTTGCACCTTGCTGGGCGTGATCTCCAGGGTATAGGCGGAATAGTTGTGGGCCAGCACGGCACCGTTGCGGTCCAGAATCAGGCCGCGGTTGGGCACGATGGGCACGATGGAGATACGGTTCTCCTCGGCCAGGGTGTGGTAATGCTCGTATTGCAGCACCTGCAGCCAGAAGGCGCGGGCGAGCAGGATGAAGAACAGCACGAGGGCCACGCTGGCGGCCACCGCCAGGCGGATGCGGAAGTAATAGAGCTCGCGCTGATGGTCGCGGATCTCCGGTCGGCGGCTCATCGCGGGGCGGTACCGTAGGGCGGTGCCGCGGCCGGCTGCCTGCGCTGGGGCAGCTGCAGCACCAGGGTGAGGAGCGGCCACAGTACGGCGCCCACCAGGCTGCCCGCGAAATAGAGCCAGCCCGGGAAGGCCGCACCGAAAGCGAGACGCACGAGCAGCATGGTGAGTTCCAAAAGGAGCAAAAGTCCCAGCACGTAGAGTGCCTGCTGCCATGGATTGAAGGTTTGCAGCCGCCGGTGCAGCAGCCAGGCGGCGTAGGCGGTGACCACGTAGGCCAGGGCATGCTGGCCGAACAGCACGCCCTCGGCGATGTCCATCAACAGACCCAGGAACCAGGCGCTGGCCAGCCCCACCCGGCGCGGGTAATGGATGATCCAGTAGAGCAGCACCAGGGCCACCAGATCGGGCCACAGCAGCACCGCGACGCCATTCCACGGCAGCAGGTTGGCCAGCAGGGCCAGCGTGAGGCTCATGACGATGAACCGCGTGCGGGGCGGGCGGGTCAGCACCGACTGGCGGGGATTAGCGCTTGCCACGGGCGGACTCCACGGGTTTGGGCCGGGGCGGCGGGGCGGGCGCGTGGCTGGCCACCACCAGCACCTGGCGATGACGATCGACGCCGGCGGCGGGCAGACAGGTGATGCGGGCAAAGGGATAGGCCGCATTGCGCTCCACGCGCAGCACGGTGGCCACCGGCAGCCCCGGCGGGTAGATGCCGTCGATGCCCGAGGTGACCAGCTGGTCCCCGGGTTGCAGGTCGGCATGGATGGGCATGAAGGGCACGTTGAGAGTGCCGTCCTGACCGCTGCCGAACACCACCGCGCGCAGACCGTTGCGCAGGTTCTGCACCGGCACTGCCTGGTTCTTGTCCGTGATCAGGGTGACTTCGCTCACCCCGGGATAGACCCGTGTGACCTGTCCCACCACCCCCAGCTCGTCCACCACCACCTGCCCCGGTTCCACCTGATGCAGACTGCCGCGGTCGATGATGATCTTGCGCGCGAAGGGATCGCGTTCCGAATAGAGGATTTCCGCCAGCTGGGCGTGATTGGCGTAACGCTCGCGCGCCTTGAGCAGGGCGCGCAGATGGGCGTTTTCCGCCTGCAACGCCTGGAATTCCATGAGCTGTCCCGACAGGCGCAGACGCGCCTCCCGGAGTTCGTCGTTTTCCAGGCGCAGCCGGGTCTGGGTGACGAAAAATTCGCCCACCTGGGCGGCCAGGCGCACCGGCGCATTCACCGCATGCTGCAGGGGATTGATGATCACGGCCAGGGCCTGGCGCAGGGGATGGAGATAGCCGAAGCGGGCATCGGCCAGGATCAGGAACAGCGACAGCAGGGCAAAGATGGCGAAGCGGGTGGCGGGCCTGAGCCCGGTCTTGAAGAACGGCGGCGGGGTCGTGTCGATCATGTCCCCTCACCCCGGGCGGGGCGCTTTCCTGCCCTGTCCCGCGGGTCAGTCGTTGGTAAAGACGGTGGACAGACGCTCCATTTCCTCCAGCGCCCGTCCGGAGCCGCGCACCACGCAGGTGAGCGGGTCTTCGGCGACGATCACCGGCAGCCCGGTCTCCTCCATGAGCAGGCGGTCCAAGTCGCGCAGCAGCGCGCCGCCGCCGGTGAGCACCATGCCCTTCTCGGCGATGTCCGCGCCCAGCTCGGGCGGGGTCTGCTCGAGGGCGGATTTCACCGCCGAGACGATGCTGTTCAGGGGATCGGTGAGGGCTTCCAGGATTTCGTTGCTGGAAATGGTGAAGCTGCGGGGGATGCCCTCGGCCAGGTTGCGGCCTTTGACTTCCATCTCGCGCACGTCCGAGCCGGGGAAGGCCGAGCCGATCTCTTTCTTGATCTGCTCCGCGGTGGATTCGCCGATGAGCATGCCGTAGTTGCGACGGATGTAGTTGATGATGGCCTCGTCGAACTTGTCTCCCCCCACCCGCACCGAGGCCGCATAAACGATGCCGCCCAGGGAGATCACGCCCACCTCGGTGGTGCCGCCGCCGATGTCCACCACCATGGAGCCCGTGGCCTCCGCCACCGGCAGGCCGGCGCCGATGGCCGCCGCCATGGGCTCTTCGATCAGATACACCTGGCGCGCACCGGCACCGATGGCCGATTCCCGGATGGCGCGCCGCTCCACCTGGGTGGAACCGCAGGGCACGCAGATGATGATGCGCGGACTGGGGCCGAACAGGTGCGAGCCGTGGATCTTTTTGATGAAGTACTTGAGCATCTGCTCGGTGATGGTGAAGTCGGCGATCACGCCGTCCTTCATGGGCCGGATGGCGGTGATGTTGCCGGGCGTGCGGCCGAGCATCTGCTTGGCCTCGATGCCCACCGCCTGGATGGTCTTCTTGGCCGTGGGCCCGCCCTCGTGACGGATGGCCACCACGGAGGGCTCGTCCAGGACGATTCCCTTGCCGCGCACGTAGATCAGGGTGTTGGCCGTGCCCAAGTCGATGGCCAGGTCGGTGGAGAAATAACCGCGCAGGAATCCGAACATGTCTTCGCTACCGTGAAAGGAAGGGGCAGGTGGCACGCCGGGAAGGCGCGAGGCGGCCGGCAGCCTGCTCGAACAAAGGGGTTATGATACCCTATAGGGCTTGTTTCGTTAACGGAACCCGGTGAAATCCATGTCATTTTCCGCAGCCGACGTGAAACGCGTCGCCCATCTCGCCCGCATCGAGATCACGGAAGCCGAAATCGAGCCCGTGCTCGCGCAGCTGTCCAACATTCTGCATCTGGTGGAGCAGATGCAGGCGGTGGACACCGAGGGCATCAAGCCCATGGCCCATGCCCAGGACATCGCCCTGCGTCTGCGCGAGGACGAGGTCACCGAGACCGACCAGCACGAACTCTTCCAGTCCATCGCCCCCCAGGTGGAAGCCGGGTTGTACCTGGTGCCCAAGGTGATCGAGTAATTTCCCCCCGGCCCTGCGTGCCACCGCCGGCCCTGATGCCGGGTGTGGCGCGCGCCGTCTCAAGATTGGGACCCGACATGATCAACAGCAGTCTGAAAGAACTCGCCACAGCGCTCGCCGCCCGCCGTATATCCAGCCGCGAGCTCACCGAGCTGTTCCTCGCGCGCATCGAGGCCCACAACCCGGAGCTCAATGCCTACATCACGGTGGACCGGGAGAAATCCCTGGCCCAGGCCGATGCCGCAGACCGGCTTCTGGCCGCCGGGCAGGGCGGCCCCCTCACCGGCATTCCCGTGGCCCAGAAGGACATTTTCTGCGCCAGGGGCTGGCTTACCACCTGCGGCTCCCGGATGCTCGCCAACTTCGTGGCGCCCTACGATGCCCACGTGGTGGAGAAAATGAACGCCGCCGGCATCGTCAACCTGGGCAAGACCAACATGGACGAGTTCGCCATGGGCTCGTCCAACGAGACGTCCTTCTTCGGCAAGGTGAAGAATCCCTGGGACCGCGCCGCGGTTCCCGGCGGTTCCTCCGGCGGCTCGGCGGCCGCGGTGGCGGCGCGTCTTGCGCCGGCGGCCACCGGTACCGACACCGGCGGCTCCATCCGCCAGCCGGCGGCCCTGTGCGGCATCACGGGGATCAAGCCCACCTATGGTGTGGTCTCCCGCTACGGCATGATCGCCTTCGCCTCCTCCCTGGACCAGGGCGGCCCCATGGCCAAGAGCGCCGAGGACTGCGCCCTTCTGCTCAACGTCATGGCGGGCTTCGATCCCCGCGACTCCACCAGCCTGGACCGTCCCGCCGAGGACTATACGCGGCTGCTGGAGGAACCGCTGGCCGGCCTGCGGATCGGCCTGCCCAAGGAGTATTTCGCCGAGGGCGTGGCGCCCGACGTGGCGGCGGCGGTCGAGGCGGCCATCGGGGAATACCGCAGGCTGGGCGCCCAGGTGGTGGAGGTGTCCCTGCCCAACACCCGGCTGTCCATTCCGGTCTATTACGTGCTCGCGCCCGCCGAGGCCTCCAGCAACCTGGCGCGCTACGACGGCGTGCGCTATGGCTACCGGGCGCCCGAGTACAGCGATCTCATGGACATGTACAAGAAGACCCGCGCCCAGGGCTTCGGCGCGGAGGTGAAGCGGCGCATCCTGATCGGCACCTATGTGCTGTCCGCCGGCTACTACGACGCCTACTATCTCAAGGCCCAGAAACTGCGCCGGCTGATCGCCCAGGATTTCAGCGATGCCTTCCAGCGCTGTGACGTGATCATGGGGCCCACCTCGCCCACCACTGCCTTCGATCTGGGCGAAAAGGCCGACGATCCGGTGGCCATGTATCTGTCCGACATCTACACCATCGCGGTGAACCTGGCGGGCCTGCCCGGCATGTCCATTCCCGTGGGTTTCGGCGCACGGGGACGGCCGGTGGGGCTGCAGATCATCGGCAACTATTTCTCGGAGGCGAAGATGCTCAACGTCGCCCACCAGTACCAGAAGGTGACCGACTGGCACCTGCGCATGCCCCAATTGTGAACAGTCAAGGGCAGGCAGCAGGCGGTACCTCGCGCACGCCGTCTCCTGTCTGCCGCTACCCGGGAGTTTGTTATGGAATGGGAAGTGGTCATCGGGCTGGAGGTGCATGCCCAGCTCTCCACCCGCAGCAAGATCTTTTCCGGCGCCGCCACGCGCTACGGGGCCGCGCCCAACACCCAGGCCTGTGCAGTGGACATCGCCCTGCCCGGCGTGCTGCCGGTGCTCAACAAGGGGGCGGTGGAGCGTGCCATCCGCTTTGGTCTGGCCATCGGCGCCCGGATCAACCGCGAGTCGGTGTTCGCCCGCAAGAATTACTTTTACCCGGATCTGCCCAAGGGCTACCAGATCAGCCAGTATGAGCTGCCCATCGTCGAGGGTGGCAGCCTCACCATCCAAGTGGGGGACCAGGAAAAGGTCATCCGCATCACGCGCGCCCATCTGGAGGAGGATGCCGGCAAGTCCCTGCACGAGGATTTCCACGGCATGACCGGCATCGACCTCAACCGTGCCGGCACGCCCCTGCTGGAAATCGTTTCCGAGCCCGACCTGCGCAGCGCCCAGGAGGCGGTGGCCTATGCCAAGACCCTGCACGCCCTGGTCCAGTATCTCGACATCTGCGACGGCAACATGCAGGAAGGCTCCTTCCGCTGCGACGCCAATGTCTCGGTGCGGCCCAAGGGGTCCGACACCTTCGGCACCCGCTGCGAGATCAAGAACCTCAACTCCTTCCGCTTCCTGGAGAAGGCCATCGAATACGAGGTGAGTCGGCAGATCGAGATTCTCGAAGCCGGCGGCTTCATCGAGCAGGAAACCCGCCTCTACGACTCGGACCGGGACGAGACACGTTCCATGCGCTCCAAGGAGGAAGCCTTCGATTACCGCTATTTCCCCGACCCGGACCTGCTGCCGCTGCGCATTCCGGAGGAGATGATCGAAGCCATCCGGGCCAGCCTGCCCGAACTGCCCCACGCCAAGCGCAGCCGCTTCATGAGCCAGTATGGCCTGTCGGGCTACGATGCGGGCGTGCTCACGGCCAGCCGCGCCATGGCGGCCTATTTCGAGGCGGTAGTGGCGGGCGTGGGGGCGGCCCACGCCAAGGTCGCCGCCAACTGGGTGATGGGGGAACTGGCGGGGGCGCTCAACCGTGACGGGCGCGACATCGGCGACAGCCCCATTTCCGCCGCGCAGCTCGCGGGCCTGATCGCGCGCATCCTGGACAACACCATCTCGGGCAAGATCGCCAAGGAAGTGTTCGAGGCCATGTGGGCGGGCGAGGGCGATGCCGACACCATCATCGAGAAGCGGGGCCTGCGCCAGATCACCGATACCGGTGCCCTGGAACAACTGGTGGAGGAGGTGATCGCGGCCAATCCCAAGTCGGTGGAGGAATACCGCGCCGGCAAGGATCGCGCCCTGAACGCCCTGGTGGGCCAGGTGATGAAGCGCACCCAGGGCAAGGCCAATCCCCAGCAGGTGACCCAGCTGCTCAAGGCCCGGCTGGGTTGAGTCAGGGCCGGGTGGCGGGCCCGCCCGGCGCCAGACCCTTGATTTCCATGAAGCGCTTGCGGTCCGCGGCGAAGCGGGCGCGGATGGCGTCCTTTTCCTGGTTGGCCTGGGCGATGCGTGCCCGCAGCTGGTCGATTTCCGCCTGCGCCTGGCTGATGTCCGCGCTGAGGTCCGGCGGCACCGGACGCTGACGGGCGCGGAAGCTGGCCTCCTGCCTGCGCAGACCGTCGAGCCGGCCCTGCACCGACTTGATGCGCAGCTCATGGCTCTTGATCTGCACGTCCACCGCCTCCAGGTTGCGGCGCTCGGCCAGATCCAGCTCGTCCAGGGTGGTGTAGCTCGCCAAGAGCGCCCGGTCGCGGCGGCGCTGTTCCTCGGCCTTCTCCCGGGCCTCCCGCTCCCGCGCCTCCGCCTCCTGCCGTGCCCGCAGCTGTTCCGGCGTGGCGGCGGGCGGGGTTTGCTTCACCACCCGGCCGCTTTTGCTCAGCTCGGCATTGCCCTGGTTGGCGTATTCGGGCGGAATGGTGTCGCCGTAATGCACCTTGCCCTGGGCATCCACCCAGCGATACATCTGCTTGCCCGCGAGGGCGCCGCCCGGGGCCAGGAACAGGGTGAGCAGCAGGGGGGCGATGACGAAACGCATGGAATTCATGACTTGGCCGGGTCCTCGATGCCGTATTGCTCGCGATAGGCCAGCACGCGCGCCAGATCCGCTGCGTGCGCCGGCTGCCGGCGCAGGTAGGCGATCAGGTCGTCCAGGGTGGCGATGGCGATGACGGGCATGCCGTAGTCCCGTTCCACCTCCTGCACCGCGGACAGGGCACCCTGGCCCCGCTCCTGACGGTCCAGCGCGATCACCACGCCGCAGGGGGTGGCGCCCTGGTCCCGGATCAGCGAAACCGATTCGCGCACCGACGTGCCGGCCGAGATCACATCATCGGCAATGAGCACCCGTCCCTTTAGGGGCGCGCCCACGATCCGGCCGCCCTCGCCGTGGTCCTTGGCCTCCTTGCGGTTGAAGGCGAAGGGCACGTTGCGGCCCAGTTCGGCCAGGGCGATGGCAATCGCGGCCACCAGCGGGATGCCCTTGTAGGCCGGGCCGAACAGCATGTCGAAGTCAAGTTGGGCCGCGAGAATGGCTTTCGCGTAAAATCGGCCCAGCCTGCCCAGGGATGCTCCGTCGTTGAACAGCCCGGAATTGAAGAAGTACGGGCTCAAGCGCCCGGCCTTGGTCTTGAATTCGCCAAACAGCAGGACCCGTTTCTGCACGGCGAATTCGATGAATTCCTGCCGGAAATCTTCCATGGCAATGAGCGAGTAGATCGTCTTGCGGATTATAACCGCGAACCTCAACGGCATCCGGTCCGCCGCCGCCAAGGGCTTCTTCCAGTGGCTTGCGCACCAGCGCGCCGACGTGGTGTGCGTGCAGGAGCTCAAGGCCCAGGCCACCGACCTCACCCGCGAGATGCTGCAGCCGGACCGGCTGTTCGGGTATTTCCACTTCGCCGAGAAGAAGGGCTACAGCGGTGTGGGACTCTACAGCCGGCGCCAGCCGGACCAGATCATCGAGGGACTGGGTCTTCCCGACATCGACGCCGAGGGGCGTTATCTCGAGGCGCGCTTCGGCCCCCTGAGCGTGGTGAGCCTCTATCTGCCCTCGGGCTCCGCATCGGAGGCCCGCCAGCAGGCCAAGTTCGATTTCATGGCGCGCTTCCTGCCGCAGCTCGACGCCCTGCGCACCAGCGGCCGGCAGGTGGTGATCTGCGGCGACTGGAACATCGCCCACACGGAGAAGGACCTGAAGAACTGGAGGTCCAACCAGAAGAATTCGGGCTTCCTGCCGGAGGAAAGAGCCTGGTTCACCCGGGTGCTCGCGTCCGGCTGGGTGGATGTCTATCGCCGCCTGTATCCCGAGGCCGAGGGCGAGGGTTACACCTGGTGGAGCAACCGGGGCCAGGCCTGGGCCAAGAACGTGGGCTGGCGTATCGACTATCAGATCGCCACGCCGGACATCGCCGCGCGGGCCCGGTCGGCGCGGGTGTACAAGGCGCAGCGCTTTTCCGATCACGCGCCGCTGATCGTGGATTATCAGGATGTCCCGGCCTGAAGCCCATCCCTGGCTGGCGGCGCTGGCCGTCTACCGGCACCCGCGGGTGCTGGCCATCCTGTTTCTCGGTTTTTCCGCGGGCCTGCCTCCCCTGCTGGCGGTGGGCACCCTGTCCCGCTGGCTGGCGGAGGCCGGCGTGGACCGCGCGCAGATCGGCTACTTCTCCTGGGTGGGACTGGTGTGGGGCCTGAAATTCCTGTGGTCGCCCCTGGTGGACCGGCTGCCCCTGCCCCTCCTTGGTCGCTGGCTGGGCAAGCGGCGGGCCTGGCTGCTGCTGGGCCAGCTGGCCGCGGCGGTGGGGCTCCTGGGGCTGGCCCACAGCGACCCGGCGCGGGCCCTCTCCGCCACCCTCCTGTTTGCCCTGCTGGTGGCGGTGGCGTCCGCCACCCAGGACATCGCCCTGGATGCCTGGCGCATCGAGGCGGTGAGCCTGGAGCGACAGGCTGCCATGGCAGCCAGCTACCAGACCGGTTATCGCATCGCCATGATCATCGCAGGCGCCGGCGTGCTGTGGATCGCCGCGCTGTTCGATCCCAGTGAGACGCGCTACGAGTTCTTCCCCTGGCAGGTGGCCTACTCGGTGATGGCGGGGCTGATGGCCGTGGGTGTCGTCACCACCTTCCTCATTGGGGAGCCGGACCATGCGTCCCCGCCGCCCGCCATGGCCCGGGAAGGCTTCGGGCGCTGGCTCTACGGCAGTTTCGTGAGTCCCGTCGCGGAGTTCTTCGCGCGCTACCGCTGGCAGGCGCTGGTCATTCTCGGCCTGATCGCCCTCTACCGCATCTCGGACGTGGTGATGGGCGTCATGAGCAACCCCTTCTATTGGGAAATGGGCTTCACCAAGGAGGAGGTGGCCACGGTGTCCAAGGTCTATGGCGTCATCATGAGCCTGGCCGGTGCCGGCCTGGGGGGCCTGCTGGTGGCCCGCCTGGGTCTGATGCGCACCCTGTTCCTCGGCGCCCTGCTGTCCGCCGCCACCAATCTCCTCTTCCTGTGGCTGCTGGCGCGCGGGCACGATGTGTGGGCGCTGGTGTTCACCGTGTCCGCCGACAACCTGTCGGCGGGCATTGCCTCCAGCGCCTTCGTGGCCTACCTGTCGGGACTGGTGAACCAGGCCTACTCCGCCACCCAGTACGCGCTGTTCAGTTCCCTCATGCTCCTTTTGCCCAAGTTCATCGCCGGTTTTTCCGGCGAGTTCGTCAATGCCTTCGGCTGGAGCGCCTTCTTCACGGGCAGCGCCCTCTTGGGACTGCCGGTGCTGATCCTGGTGTGGCGCGCCGCCCGGGCGGGACCCCATGCCTGAACTGTCCCTGCTGGCGGCGGCCCTGGTGGGGCTGATGGGCGGCGTGCACTGTGTGGGCATGTGCGGGCCCCTGGTGACGGCCTTCGCCCTGCAGCGCCCGGGGGAGCAGCCGCGCCCTGCCCTGTATCTCGCCGCCAACCTGGGGCGCCTCGTCAGCTATACCCTGGCGGGGGCGGTGGCGGGCGGGGTGGGCGCAGGCAGCCTGTGGCTGGGGCACCTGTTTCCGGTGGAGCGGCTGCTGTTCGGGCTGGCCCAGGTCATGCTGATCCTGCTCGGTCTCTATCTCGCCGGGTGGAACCGCTGGCTTGCGCAGGTGGAGCGCGCGGGGGGGCTGCTCTGGCGGCGGCTGCAGCCGTCGCTTAAGCGCGTGCTGCCCATCCGGCGCCCGGGCCAGGCCCTGCTGGCCGGGCTGCTCTGGGGCTTTTTGCCCTGCGGGCTGGTGTATAGCGTCCTGATCGCCGCGCTCGCCAGCGGCAGTCCCGCCAAGGGGGCCCTCACCATGTTCGCCTTCGGTCTGGGCACCCTGCCCAACCTGCTGGCCATGGGCTGGTTCGCCAACCGCCTGGCGGCCTGGGTGCGCCAGCCGGCGGTGCGCAGGTTCGCCGGGCTGGCGGTGCTTGCCCTCGGACTCTGGGGACTGGCGCGGCTTCTCGTGTGAAACCCGGCCGCTACCGGTAGAAGGCGCGCTCGAACTCGAAACTCAAAGGCTGACTCCCGCCTTCGGGCTGGGCGGTCACCCTGAACTTGAGGGTCTGGGGCGGCGTGATGCGGAACTCGCCGATATAGTAGATGGCCGTGCCCTCGACGATTTCCCGCACCGGCACCTCGACGCTCTGGCCGGTGAGGGTGGGCAGCACCACCCTGACCTGGGCGCGCACCGGCTGGCTCACGCCCAGGGGCGTCTTCTTCAGCACCGACAGGGTGACCATGCCCCGGTTGCGCGAGCGGTCGATTCTGTAGTTCTTGGCCACCTCCGGCAACAGCTCGTCGGTGGGCATGGCGTTGTAGTGAACCTCCACATCGCCGAAGCGCGCGGCCTGTTCGGCCAGCAGGGGCGGAGCCAGCAGGAGCAATGCAAGGGTGGCGAGCAGTTTTTTCATGGCGTCTCTCCTCCGGGTGTGATTCACCCTGTCAATATAGCCGGCTTTCACGACCGCGCCTTGAGCCGGTATACCGCCAGACTGCCCAGCAGATTGGGCAGCAGCCTTACCCGGCGGCCGCGGTGCAGCACCAGCCGTTCCAGGATTTCCACGCCATGGGTGGCGCAAAAATCTTCGAAGTCCTTGAGGGTGCACAGGTGGACGTTGGGGGTGTCGTACCACTGGTAGGGCAGCTCGCGGGAGACCGGCATGCGGCCGGCCAGCACCTGCAGGCGGTGACCCAGGTGGCCGAAATTGGGGAAGCTGACGATGGCTTCGCGGCCCACGCGCAGCATCTCGCGGATGATGTCCTCCGTGTGGTGCATGGCCTGCAGGGTCTGGGACAGGATCACGTAGTCGAAGGAATGGGAGGCGAAGGTGGACAGCCCGCTTTCCAGGTCGCTCTGGATGGCATTGACACCGTTGCGCACGCAGGCTGCGATCTTTTCGTCGGCGATCTCCACGCCGTAGCCGAAGGCATTGCGGCTCTCGCGCAGGTACTTGAGCAGGCTGCCGTCGCCGCAGCCCAGATCCAGCACCTTGGCGCCGGGGTGCACCCAGGCGCCGATGGCCTCGAAGTCGGGACGCACGCTGGTGTTCATAGGGTGATGTTGCCCATGTAGGTGCGCACCACCTCGTGGTAATAGGGATCCACCATGAGGAAGGCGTCGTGGCCGTGGCGGGATTTCACCTCCGCGTAGGTCACGTTGCGTTCGTTGTCCAGCAGTGCCTTGACGATTTCCCGGGAGCGCTCGGGCGCGAAGCGCCAGTCGCTGGTGAAGGAGATCACCAGAAAGTTGGCCTTCGCCGGCGCCAGGGCTTCGGACAGGTGGCCGCTTTCGTAGTGGTGGGTGGGATCGAAGTAGTCCAGCGCCTTGGTCATCAGCAGATAGGTGTTGGCATCGAAGCTGGCGGCGAACTTGTCCCCCTGGTAGCGCAGGTAGGACTCGATCTCGAACTCCACGTCGTAGCCGAACTGGAAAGTGCCGGAACGCAGGATGCGGCCGAACTTGGTGCCCATCACGTCGTCGGACAGATAGGTGATGTGGCCCAGCATGCGCGCAAGGCGCAGGCCGCGCCTGGGGGTGACGCCATAGGCGTAGTAATCGCCGCCATGGAAATCGGGATCGCTCAGGATGGCCTGGCGGGCCACGTCGTTGAAGGCGATGTTCTGGGCGGTGAGCTTGGGTGCGGCGGCGATCACCAGGCAGTGACGCAGACGCTCGGGATAGGTGATGCTCCACTGCAGCGCCTGCATGCCGCCGAGACTGCCACCCACCACGGCGGCGAACTGTTCGATGCCCAGCCGGTCCGCCAGGCGTGCCTGGGTCTCCACCCAGTCGTCCACGGTCACCACGGGAAAGCGCGATCCCCAGGGCTTGCCGGTTTCCGGGTCGATGCTGGAGGGTCCGGTGGAACCGTGGCAGCCGCCCAGGTTGTTGACGCCGATGACGAAGAAGCGGTTGGTGTCGATGGGCTTGCCCGGTCCCACCATGTTGTCCCACCACCCCGGATACTTGTCGTGCGCCGTGTAGCGGCCGGCCACGTGATGGTTGCCCGAGAGGGCGTGGCAGATCAGAACCGCGTTGGAGCGCTGGGCATTGAGCTCGCCGTAGGTTTCATAGACCAGCTGATAGCGCGGGATCACCGCCCCGCTGCGCAGGGCGATGGGCGTGTCGAACTGCGCCGTCTGGGGCGTGACGATGCCTACGGAGCTGGTTTGGGCCGAGGGGCTGGGCATGGGGACGAAAGAAAAAACAGCGCGGATTATAGTCGGTTGGGCGCGCGCCGTCCCGGGCGCGCAGCCAGCCGCAAAGAGAAATCAGGCGCCGGCGTTGCGGCGGCTGCGCCGGCGGTCGGTGGAGCCGTCGCGGGGGCGTTTGGACCAGTCGCGCCGGTCCGGCGTCTTGCGCCGGTCCAGCTCCGGCGGAAAGTTTTCCAGCAGTTTGGCCAGATAGCCTTCCGCGCCCTCCTGCAACTGCCGCTGGCCTTCCGGGGTGGCCATCAGTTCCCGGATCTGCTCCGGCGTGAAGGTGTGGTTGATGGCCTCCTGCCAGGCCAGCATGACATAGCGCTGGACCGTCATGCGCTGTTCCGGCGTGCCTTGCACCTCGATGCCATCGTCGAGATCCTCCACCAGGGAGAACTCGATCCCGGCCGGGCCGATCCGGTAATTGTATTCCAGCTTCATGCAGGGGCTCTCCAGGCACTCCAGAAAATGGCGATCCGCCCCGCCGGGGCGGTCGGCCATGATAGCACCCGGGCGGGCGCGATCGTCAAGCGCCGGGCCGGCCGAAAAAACAAAGCCCCGGGGGCCGGGGCCGGAACGGGATCAGTGGGAGGGAATCAGTGGTAGATCAGGCGGTGGGTCATCAGGGCGTCGAAATTGCCGATCACGCCTTCCACGTCTTCTTCCGTGGGGTTGCTGTTGCGCAGCCCCTCGATGGACTGGCGGAACACGCGCGCCATTTCCCCACTCAGGAACACGCCCGTGCCAAGCCGGGTGTTCAGGAGCTCGAACCCGTTCAGCTCGGGGTATTCCAGCACCTGGTATTGATCGTTGGCGAACACCAAATTCATCATCTGCTACCTCCTTGAAGCAATCTGCTTCGCTGCTCCTTAGATGGTATGCCGCCGGGAAAATTCAACCCCGGGTCGGTGGGCCCTCAATATTTTGCCGCGCCTGCCGTAAATGGGAACATGAAGAAAAATTCCCGCTCCGCCCAGGCCGTCCTGCGCGCCAACCAGCAAAACGCCCTGTCCGTTGCCGCCCTGGTGGACGAGGGCAACCGGCTCATGGAGGCCGGCCAGCACCATGCCGCCCAGGAAGCCTTCCAGTCCGCCGTGGACGTGCTCCTGGCCGCCCGCAGCCGGGACGACAAGCGGCTGGCCATCGCCCGCTACAACCTGGCGCGTGCCTTCGCCGCCCAGGGCAAAACGGAGCGCGCCATGTCCGAATACCGCGCGGCCCTGGCCCTGCGGCCGCGCTTCCCCGAGGCGCAGAACAACCTGGGCATGCTGCTCAACGACGCCGGCCGGTTCGAGGAGGCGGCCGAGCTGTTCCGCCGTGCCCTCGCGACGGATCCCCTGTTTGCCTCCGCCCATTACGGCCTGGGGGTTGCCCTGCAGAATCTGGGGCAGATCCAGGAAGCCGCCCTGTGCTACCAGCGGGCGATCACCCTCAAGCCGGATTTCTATGCCTCCTGGGTCAACCTGGGGCTCATCTGCTATGCGGTGGGCTCGCCCGATGTGGCGGTGCACTGCTTCAATGAGGCCATCGGCCTGTGCCCGGGCAATGCCGAGCTCTATTTCCAGCTGGGGCTGGCCTTCATGGCCCAGCAGCGGTTCGCCGATGCCGCCCGGGCCTTTTCCCGGGCGGTGGAACTGCAGCCGGATTACGCCCTGGCGCGGGATGCCCTGGAAGAAGCGCTCTACTTCAAGCTCACCGCCCAGTCCTGAAGCAGCGGGGCCAACGGCTCAGACCACCGCAGCCGCCAGCTGCGCCGGTGGCAGACCGTGTTCCATCAGGCGCGCACAGGCCCGCGAGGCGAAGCCCTGGGGGCCTGCCACGTAGGCCTGGAACGGGGCCAGGTCGGGGTGCTCGGCGAGGATGGCGTTCAGCACCTGATCCGGGTTGGGTTCCTGCAGGTTGTCGGCGGTCAGTTCCCGGTAGTGGAACTGGTCCAGGGCATCTTCCCAGGCGCGGCACCAGTTGGAGAGGTAGTGACCCCCCGGCACGGTGGCCAGCCAGTAGAGGTGGAGGGGGGCTTCCCATTCCAGGGAGGCGGCGTGCTCCAGTAGGCTCTTGATGGGCGCGAAGCCGCTGTTGCAGGCGATGAACAGCAGGGGGCGGCGGGCGTCCTGGCGCAGCACGAAATCCCCCACCGGCCCATAGACGGTCACGTTGTCGCCCACCTTCATGTCGCCGAACACCCGGGCGGCGAAGCGGTCGCCCGGGACGGCACGCACGTGGAACTGCAGGTTGCGGTCGTCGCAGGGACAGCTGGCGATGGCATATACCCCGGCATCCTCTCCCACCGTGAGGGCCACGCTTTGCCCGGCCAGGAAGCGCAGCCGCTGGCTGCGGGGCGTTTGCAGGTGCAAAAGCCGCACCTTGTCCGTGAGGGGGGTGATGGCTTTCACCCGGGCGACGATTTCCTGGAACTGGATCTCGGCGGCGCCGGTCGCCACCCCGGCTTCCAGGACCACGTCGCTGGCCGCCGTATGGGCACACATGAGCAGCCAGCCCTGGTTCTTTTCCGCTTCCGGGAACACGTAATCGTGATGGCGGACGCGTTCCACCTGTCCCGACACCAGGCGGGCACGGCACAGGCCGCAGTTGCCGCTGCTGCAGCCGTAATTGATGGCCACCCCGGCGCGCAGCGCCGCTTCCAGCAGGGTATCGTGGCCGGCCACTTCGAACACGTGGCCGCTGGGCAGTAACCGGACCTCAAAGGGCATGGGAAGCGAAGATTTTTCTGATGGTACGCCCCTGATGGTAGCCCAAAGCAGCCGGGGATCAGGGGCCGCCCGTCGCCTCCCGGGCGATCTCGCGCACCTCGGGATCCGGGTCGTCCACCAGGCGGGCGAGGGCCGCCCGGGCCTCGGGGCCGCCGATCAAAGACAGAAAATGGGCGATGTCGGCCCGGTCCCGGGGCTGGGCCCCGGGCAGGGCGGCCACCAGGGGGGCGACCATGGCCCGGGTGAAGTCCGTGCCCTGGAATTCTTCCAGCACCGCGCCAATGCCCAGGCGGACGGCCATGGCGGCTTCCGGGTCGGTCACCAGGGCGGCGAGCAGGGCGGCGCGGGCGGGCTCCTCGCGGATGCTGGCTTCCACCTTGTCCCGGCGGCCGGTTTTGAGCATTTCCACGAAATAGCGGCGCAGTCCCCCGGGATCGGCGGCTTCGCGCGCCCAGCGCCGGAGTTCGTCCGGTGTCAGCTGTCCCTCGAAACGGAACGGCCCCAGTTTCAGCCAGGGCACGCTGCGCACGCCCAGGGCCTGGGCCCGTTCCGGCTGGCCGGCGGCATCCACCACTTCCAGCGTGCCGATCAGGCCCTCCTCCCGCAGCTTCTCCAGGGCGCGCTTCACGCCGGGACAATGGGGACAGCCGGGGAGGGTGACGAGCAGCGCACGGGGAAGGGATGACATGCTGACCTCAAGTCAAGATTGGCCCTGCCGTAAACAGGGCCATGGTCCGGGACACAGACAGGGGGACGGCCCCCCATGGCGGGGATGACCCCAGGCAGGGCATCGGCAGCCGTATTGTAGCCGGCTTTGTCGTCGTGCTTTGCCTGCTGGGGGCCCTCACTTGGCTTGCCCTCCGGGGGATGCAGGAGGCGAATGACCGGCTGGCGCGCATCGCCAACAACCACAACGTCAAGACCGAGCTCGCCACCACCATGCACAATGCCCTGCGCGAGCGGGCGCTGGCCATGCACGCCATCCCCATCATCTCCGATACTTTCGACAAGGATGCCCTGGCCCAGTATTTCCACGCCCAGGGGGTCATTTACATGAACGCGCGGGCGAAACTCGAGGCCATGCCCCTGAGTCCGGCCGAGCAGCTCATTCTCGCCCGTATCCGGGAACTGACCCGCGAAGCCCAGCCGGAGGTGGAGAAAGTGGTGGACATGGGCATCTTCATGAATGATCCGGAGGCGGTGTTCGAACAGATCCGGAATGTGGCCATGCCGCGCCAGCGGGCCATTGCGCGGGAGGTCAATGCGCTCATTCAACTGCAGCGGGAACAGACCGCGCTCGCACTGCGCGAGGCCCAGGCCTCCTACGCCTCGGTGCGCAACATGCTCCTGGCGCTGGGGACGGCGGCGGTGCTGCTGGGCCTTGCCATTGCCGCCTTGGTCAGCCGCCGGGTCGCGCGCCAGGCGGGCCTTCTGGCGCGCCAGGCGCTCTACGATCCCCTCACGGGGCTTGCCAACCGCTGTCTGCTGCAGAACCGTCTGCAAACGGAAATCGCCCACGCGCACCGCCATGGCTTTTCCTTTGGCGTCGTGCTGCTGGATCTGGACCGCTTCAAGGAGGTGAACGACACCCTCAGGCATGAGGTGGGGGACGAACTGCTGCGGGAGGTGGCGCGCCGGCTGGCCGAGACAGTGCGCGGCGAAGACACGGTGGCCCGGCTCGGCGGGGACGAGTACGTGCTCCTCCTGCACGGGCTCACGGAGAAGAGTGCGGCCACCGTGGCGAAAAAGATCCTGGCCGCGCTGGATGCGCCCTTCCTGTGGCAGGGCAACCGCATCGACCTGGGGGCGAGCCTGGGCATCGCCCTCTATCCCGACCATGGCGAGGATGCCAGCAGCCTGATCCGCTGTGCCGACATTGCCATGTACGCGGCCAAGCGCTCGGGCCGGGGCTGGACCCTGTTTGCGCCCGACCAGTCGCGCATGACCCGGGGGGATCTCTCCTTCAAGGGCGAACTGCGCGAGGCCCTGCGCAACGACGAGCTGGTGCTGCATTACCAGCCCAAGATCGAGCACCGCACCGGGCGTGTGGTGGGCCTCGAGGCCCTGGTGCGCTGGAACCACCGAACGAAGGGCTTTCTGGGCCCGGACCAGTTCGTGCCCCTGGCCGAGCAGGCGGGCCTCATCGGCGCCCTCACCGAATGGGTGCTGGAGCAGGCGCTGCGCGACCTGGCCCGGCTGCACCGTCAGGGCCACCGGCTGCACGTGGCGGTCAACCTGTCCGCCCGCAGTCTGCACGACCTGGGGTTGCCGGCAGCCATCGAGGCTTTGCTTGCCCGTACCGGCATGGCGCCGGAACACCTGATGCTGGAAATCACGGAAAGTGCGGTCATGGCCAGCCCCGCCGACAGTCTCGCCATCCTCACGGAACTGGACCGCATGGGCGTGGAGCTGGCCATCGACGACTTCGGCACCGGCTACTCGTCCCTGGCCTATCTCAAGCGTCTGCCGGTGGACGAACTCAAGATCGACAAGTCCTTCGTGCTGGACATGGAGAACAACGAAAGCGATGCCGTGATCGTGCGCTCCACCATAGACCTCGCCCACAACCTGGGGCTCACGGTGACCGCGGAAGGCGTGGAAAACGCCCGGGTGTGGGAGCTGCTGGGCCGGCTCGGCTGTGACCGTTCCCAGGGTTATTACATGGCGCGCCCCATGCCCCTCGAGGCGCTAAACCACTGGCTGGGTACGTCCCCCTGGGCCGGCGCGACCTCGGCGGTCGCGCCGGGGTAGGCCGCGTGGGTAACACGCCTGGGTGCCGGGGAGCAGCCGGCGGCTGCGCGCCTAGAGCAGGGGCGCGAGCCAGCGCTGCGCGGTTTCCATGTCCCAGCCCTTGCGCCGGGCGTAATCTTCCAGCTGGTCGCGGCCGATCTTGCCCACGGCGAAATAGTGTGCCCGGGGGTGGGAGAAATAGAAACCGGAGACGGCCGCGGCGGGCCACATGGCATAGCTTTCCGTGAGGGTGACCCCCGCGTTCTCCGGTGCGTGCAGCAGCTCAAACAGCGGGCCCTTTTCCGTGTGGTCGGGGCAGGCGGGATAGCCCGGCGCGGGGCGGATGCCCCGGTATTTCTCGGCGATGAGTTCCTCGTTGGAAAGGGCTTCGTCCGGCGCATACGCCCAGAATTCCCGGCGCACCCGCGCGTGCATCAGTTCGGCGAAGGCTTCCGCCAGCCGGTCCGCCAGGGCCTTGAGCATGATGGCCTGGTAGTCGTCGTGGCGTGCCTCGAACTCGGCCAGTTTCCTTTCGATGCCGATGCCGGCGGTGACCACGAAGGCGCCGATGTAGTCGCGCACCCCCGTGGCCTTGGGCGCGATGAAATCCGCCAGCGCGTAGTGATGCCGGTCCGAGGGCTTCTCCTGCTGCTGGCGCAGCGTGTGATACACCATGGCGACTTGGGTGCGGGTCTCGTCGGTGTAGATCTCGATGTCGTCACCCACGGCATTGGCGGGGAAGAGACCGATCACCGCGTTGGCGGTGAGCCACTTCTCGCGGATGATGCCGGCGAGCATGCCCTGGGCATCCTGATAGACCTTGCGCGCTTCCGCCCCCACCACCTCGTCATCGAGGATCCCGGGAAAGCGGCCGTGCAGGTCCCAGGTCTGGAAAAAGGGCGTCCAGTCGATGTAGCGCGCGATTTCCTCCAGGGGATAGTCGCGGAACGTCTGCACCCCCAGCCGGCGTGGCACGGGCGGCGTGTAGTGCGCCCAGTCCGTGGGAAAGGCATTGGCCCGCGCGGCCTCCAGGGGAATGAGGCGGGCGCGCTCACCCTTGGCGAGGTGCCGCGCCCGCACCTGGTCGTAGTCGGCACGCACCTTGGCGATGTACTCGGCACGCTGGTCGTCCGACAGCAGGCTGGTGCAGACCCCCACGGAACGGGAGGCATCCTTCACGTACACCACCGGCCCGCTGTACTGGGGTGCAATCTTCACCGCCGTGTGGGCAAGGGAAGTGGTGGCGCCGCCGATGAGCAGGGGAACGGTGAAGCCCTGGCGCTCCATCTCCCTGGCGACGAAGGCCATTTCCTCCAGGGAGGGGGTGATCAGGCCGGACAGGCCGATGATGTCCGCATTCACTTCCCGGGCCGTGTCGAGGATCTTCGAGGCAGGGACCATCACCCCCAGGTCCACCACCTCGTAGTTGTTGCAGGCGAGCACCACCCCCACGATGTTCTTGCCAATGTCGTGGACGTCCCCCTTGACGGTGGCCAGCACGATCTTGCCCTTGGTGCGCGTGTCGCCGCTGGCGGCCTTTTCCGCCTCGATGTAGGGCACCAGGTGGGCCACGGCCTGTTTCATCACCCGCGCCGATTTCACCACCTGGGGCAGGAACATCTTGCCGGAACCGAACAGGTCGCCCACCACGTTCATGCCCGCCATCAGGGGGCCCTCGATGACCTGGATGGGCCGCTCGAATTTCTGCCGGGCTTCTTCCGTGTCCTCGATGATATAGGTGGTAATGCCCTTCACCAGGGCGTGGGTGAGGCGCTCCTCCACCGGCCACTGACGCCAGGCGAGATCTTCCACCTGTTCCCGGCTCTGGCCCTTGTAGCGTTCCGCGAATTCCACCAGCCGCTCGGTGGCGTCCGGGCGGCGGTTGAGCAGCACGTCCTCGACGCGCTCCCGCAGTTCCGGATCGATTTCCTCATAGACGCCGAGCTGGCCGGCATTGACGATGCCCATGTCCATGCCGGCGCGGATGGCGTGGTAGAGGAAGCAGGTATGGATGGCCTCGCGCACCGGCTCGTTGCCGCGGAAGGAGAAGGAGACGTTGGAGACGCCGCCGCTCACCTTGGCATAGGGCAGGTTCTGCTTGATCCAGCGGGTGGCCTCGATGAAATCCACGGCGTAGTTGTTGTGCGCCTCGATGCCGGTGGCCACCGCGAAGATGTTGGGATCGAAGATGATGTCCTCGGGGGGGAAGCCATCCTGGGTGAGCAGCCGGTAGGAACGGGCACAGATGTCGATCTTGCGCTGGAAGCTGTCCGCCTGACCCTGTTCGTCGAAGGCCATCACCACCACCGCCGCGCCATAGCGGCGGGCAAGCCGTGCCCGTTCCAGGAATTCCGCCTCGCCTTCCTTGAGGGAAATGGAATTGACGATACCCTTGCCCTGGATGCACTTGAGTCCCGCCTCGATCACGCTCCATTTGGAGGAGTCGATCATGACGGGCACCCGCGCGATATCCGGCTCCGAGGCCACCAGGTTGAGGAACTTCACCATGGCCGTCTCGGAATCCAGCATCGCCTCGTCCATGTTGACGTCGATGATCTGGGCGCCGTTTTCCACCTGCTGCCGCGCCACGTCCAGGGCCTTGTCGTATTCACCGTTGAGGATGAGGCGGGCGAACATGCGCGAGCCGGTGACGTTGGTGCGCTCGCCCACGTTCACGAACAGGGAACCCTCGCACACGTTGAGCGCCTCCAGTCCGGACAGACGCAGACAACGGGGGATTTCGGGGATGCGCCGCGGCGCCAGGTCCGCCACGGCTTCCGCCACGGCCCGGATGTGGGCGGGCGTGGTGCCGCAGCAGCCGCCCACGATGTTGAGGATGCCATCCCGGGCCCAGGCGCGGATTTCCGCCGCCAGGTGCTCCGGCGTCTCGTCATAGCCGGTTTCCGAGAGGGGATTGGGCAGGCCGGCGTTGGGGTGGGCCGAGACATAGACATCCGCCTTGCGGGCGATCTCCTCCACGTAGGGGCGCAGCTTGTCCGCGCCCAGGGCACAGTTGAAGCCCACGGACAGGGGTTCGGCGTGGCGCAGGCTGTTCCAGAAGGCCTCTGCGGTCTGGCCGGTGAGGGTGCGTCCGGATTCGTCGGTGATGGTGCCGGAAATCATGATGGGCAGCCGGCGTCCGATGCGGTCGAAATATGCCTGCACCGCGAACACCGCCGCCTTGGCGTTGAGGGTGTCGAAAATGGTCTCGATCAGGATCAGGTCCACGCCGCCCTGGACCAGCCCGTCCACGGCCTCGCCATAGGCCGCCACCAGCTCGTCGAAGGTGACGTTGCGCAGGCCCGGATCGTTCACGTCGGGAGAAATGGTCGCGGTGCGGTTGGTGGGGCCCAGCACGCCGGCGACGAAACGGGGTTTGGCCGGATCCTTCGCCTCGTACTCGTCGGCCACCGCGCGCGCCAGGCGTGCCGCCGCCAGATTGATCTCGTGCACCAGCGATTCCATGCCGTAGTCGGCCATGGCGATGCGGGTGGCGTTGAAGGTGTTGGTCTCGATGATGTCCGCCCCCGCCTCCAGGTAGGCGGCGTGGATGCCCCGGATCACCTCGGGTTGGGTGAGCACCAGCAGATCGTTGTTGCCCTTGAGATCCTGGGGCCAGTCGGCAAAGCGGCTGCCCCGGTAGTCGGCCTCCGTGAGCCTGAAGGTCTGGATCATGGTGCCCATGGCACCATCCAGGACCAGGATGCGCTGGGCGAGAAGCTCCGGCAGGCGGGCGATGCGGTCGACGGACATAAAAAACGCTTGAAAAAAAAGCGTGTTATGGTAACACACCGGCCTTGCCGGCGGCGGTTTGGCCGGCTGGCCCGCCGCTGCCTATACTGGGTCCATGAAGCACCTGAAACCCCGGGAAGCCTACGAGTTCCTGCGCACCCATCCGGAGGCGGTGTTCATCGACGTGCGCAGCGAGTGGGAATACCTGTTCGTGGGGCACCCCAAGGGCGCGCTGCTCATCCCCTGGGTGGACGGGCCCAACTGGGAGCGCAACCCCGAGTTCGTCGCCCACGTCAAGCGGGCCACCTCGGTGGACCGGCCGGTGGTGCTCATCTGCCGCAGCGGCAACCGCTCCCGCGATGCGGGCAAGGCCCTGGAGGAAGCCGGGTTCACCAAGGTGTACAACGTGGAACACGGGTTCGAGGGCGACCTCAACGAGGAGCACCAGCGGGGCAGGCTCAACGGCTGGCGCTTCGAAGGCCTGCCCTGGGAGCAATGTTGATGGAGCCGCGCCAGCAGAAGTTCATCCTCGATGTGCTGCGCCGCCACCGCTACATGGCCCTGGCGACCATCCGGCCCGACGGTTTTCCCCAGGTCACCACTGTCGGCTACGCCAACGACGGCTTCGATCTCTACTTCTCCTGCGACCGTACCAGCCAGAAGGTGAAAAACATCCGCCGCTGCGACAAGGTCGCCGCCGCCATCAACCGGGAATACCGGGACTGGCGCAGGATCCGCGGCCTGAACCTGGGCGGCCATGCGCGCATCCTGCGGGGCGGCGAGCGGGAAGCCGCCTGGCACATCCTGGCCGCCAAGTTTCCGGACATGGGGGAGTTCCCGGCTTCGGACCCGGCCATCGCCTTCGTGCGGGTGCGGCCGACCGTGATCTCGCTGCTCGACTATTCGCAGGGCTTCGGTCACACTGAGCTGGTCAAACTGGGGCCCAGCTAGCCTCTTGCCGCCGCGGGCGGTGCGGGTACCGTAATGCCAACAACAATCGCGGTTGGCTCACAGGAGGGACACTGCCATGACAAGCGGCAAACCATTTCGCGCATTCCTTCTTGCCGTGTTTCTCGGGCTCGGTGCCCACGGGGCCGGTGCAGTCGACCCCTCCCCGTCGGCGCAGCGGGCCTTTGAACCGATCGACTTCGACAGTCTCGAAACCACTGGCGTGTTCTCCCCCAAGCCAGTGAAGATCAAAGGCTATCTGTTGAAGGCCTCCGGCGAGGGCAAAGCTCCCGGAGCCGTTCTCGCGCCCGCCTGTCAGGGCCTGCTGACGCCGGACGGCAGCCAGATCAATCCCAACTATCGAAAAATGGCCCACCACCTGAACGCGATGGGCATCACGGTGCTGCTGATCGATGGTTTCAACCCGCGCGGGTTCAAGGAAATCTGCAGTCAGTCCGGCAAGACCCGATCCATCGATAACGTGACCCGTTTGAAGGACGCATTCGGCGGCCTCGCCTACCTCCGCAGTCGCAGCGACGTGCTGGCCGACCGGATTTTCCTAGTGAGCTGGGGCGCAACGGGCAGCCTGCAGGCCATGAACCAGGCTTCGCCCTACCGCAAACTGGCAGGCACGGGCTTTGCCGGCGCCGTGATGTTCTACCCCGAGTGCGACAAGATGGACAACCGTTTCGCGCCCTATGCGCCGATCCAGGTATTCGTCGGCGAAAAGGACGAATGGAATCCGGCTTCCGCCTGCCTGCAGCTGGCCAAACGCCAGGAAGCCGGCAGCGCTTCCTTCGACATCAAGGTCTATCCCGACACCTACCACGCCTTCGACAAGCCGATGCCGCCGCGCCTCTATACGGGGAACCCAGGCCTGGGACCGGTCATGGTTGGCAGCAACCCGGCAGCGACGGCGGATGCCCTGAAGACCACCACGGCGTTTCTCGCGCGTGTGCTGGAAGCGTCTGGTCGCGGCCAGGCCGACGCGCAGTGACGTGTGAAATGGGCAAGGCGCTGGCGCTGACACGGACGGTGGCCGCGTCCCTGCTCTGGGGCAGCGTGTTCGCGGCACATGCGGAAGCGCCGCAGTACATCGACACCCAGGCGCAGTTCGACCCGGTGCACCGCAACTATGCCGGCACCCTGGAAACGATGCTGCACGAGATGGACCGGGTGGGCATCCGCCGCATGTTCATCGTCCCGCCGCCCATGCCCCACGGCGCGGCCCTGGCCTACGACGCGGAGGAGATTGCCCGCGCGATCAAGGACCACCCCACCCGCTTCAGCTTCCTCGCCGGCGGCGGCTCACTCAACGGCATGATCCAGAAATACGCCCCAGGCGAGGTCACCGACGAGGTGAAGACCGTCTTCCGCCGGCGCTGCGACGAGATCCTCGCGCTCGGCGCCCTCGGCTTCGGCGAAGTCACCGCGGAACATCTGGCGGTCGCAGTCGGCATGGGCGACATCCATGCAAGCGAATCCGCGCCGCCGGACCACCCGCTGCTCCTGCTGCTGGCGGACATCGCGGCGGAGAAGGACGTGCCGATCGATTTCCACTTCGACGTGATTCCGGCGGACATGCCCACGCCGCCCATGCTGCGGCGCAACAACCCGCCAGAGCTGAAAGAAAATCTGCAGGCCTTCGAGCGCCTGCTCGCCCACAACCGCAAGGCGCGCTTCAACTGGGCCCATGCCGGGCGCGACCCGCTGGGCCAGCGCACGCCGCTGCTCATGCGCCAGCTGCTGGAGCGCCACCCCAATCTCTATTCGGCGCTGCTGGTCGCCCAGCGCGGCCCGCGCCCGACGATTCCGCTGGACGAGGGTGGCCAACTGAAACCCCAGTGGCTCAAGCTGATCCAGGACTTTCCCGACCGCTTCACCATTCACAGCGACATGTTCTACACGCCCCGCTGGCCGCCGGAGCGGGGGCCGAAGGACTCGCACGAACTGGCGAGACAGCTGCTGGAGCAGCTGCCCCCCGATCTGGCAGCCAAGGTAGCCTACGGGAACGCCGTCCGCATCTATAAGCTTAAGGACTAGCCGAGCGTGACCCCTAGCGCTTTTCCGATGATGTAAGTACCCGCTCCGGCGGCACCGCCGATGGCCAGCATGCGCAGTCCCCCCAACCAGGCGTTGCGGCCCGTGAACAGGGAGAGGGTCGCGCCCACCCCGAACAGGGCGAGGGCGGTGAGAGCCACTGCCACCGGCAGGGCGCGCGCGGCGTCGAACAGCACGAAGGGCAGCAGGGGCAGGGCCGCCCCGGCAGAGAAGGAAAGAAAGGAAAACACCGCCGCGGCGAGGGGCGAACCCAGGTCGTCCGGGTCCAGGCCCAGCTCTTCCCGCGCCAGGGTGTCCAGGGCCCGGTCCGGATCGGCGATCAGCTTGTCGGCCAGGGCCTTCGCCTCGTCCTTGGCCATGCCCTTGTGTTCGAAGATGAGGGCCAGCTCCGCAGCTTCCTCTTGCGGATACTGTTCCAGCTCGGCGCGTTCCAGGCCGATCTGGTACTCGTACATCTCCCGCTGTGAGCGAACGCTCACATACTCGCCCGCGGCCATGGAAAAGGCGCCGGCCAGCAGGCCGGCGATGCCCGAGAGGACGATCATGCCGGCCTCCCCCGGGCTGTGGGAGACCGCCCCGGCCACCCCCAGGATCAGACTGGCATTGGATACCAGCCCGTCGTTGACGCCGAACACGGCCGCGCGCAGGTTGTTGCCGGCCCCCATGCCCTGGTGCCGCCGCCCCACCTGGGAGACATCGGTGGGCATGGCGTGGCCCACCGGCGCCTTGGTGTAGAGGGACATGCCGCGCACCTTCATGGCGGCGAGCACCGCGCGCAGGTAACGCGGGCCCAGCTTCTTCACCAGCCAGGCCACCAGCCGGGTGCGCAGGTCCGGCACGTAGCGCGCAGGCGGCGTGTGCCCGGATTTGCGCATCTCCCGCGCCCACAGCTCGGCCTGTTCGTCCGCCGCGCGGGCGAGCTCCAGGAACAAAATCTGGCGGGGCGTGCCGGACTCGGCATCGGACACCACCCGGTAGAGATAGGCGGAGCGCTTTTCTTCCCGCCAGCTTTCGAGTTCGTGTTCCATCGCGCCCCCTCTCCCTCCGGATTTCCGACAAGCGCCTCAAGATTTCCTCACGCGGCCCGATAACGTTGGCGTGCAAACCCCTGTCGTGCAAGGAATGGCCACCGAGCTGTTGCGGCAGAACCTGGCCATCGAGCCGGATCTGCAGAATTTTATCGGCTTCGTGCTGAGCGCGGTTTCCCGCCTCGGCGGCAATGCCTTTGCCGCCACGCCTGCGAGCATCGCGCTGGCCGAGCGGCTGCGCGCGGCGGGGGCGGGCACGGGCTATCCCCTCCCCGCCAGTCTGCGCCTGGACCAGGGCGAGCTCAAGGTGACCTGGAACGGCGCCGAGTCCCTGACCATCGCGCGCCTCAGTCAGGCGCCCAGCCCGGCGCTCATCTCGGAACTGCGCCAGTATTTCCAGCGTTCCACCGAGATCGAGGATCCCGCCCTCCTTTTGCGGCGCAATGCCGAGATGGCGCGCTTCCTGGAGGAATCCCGGGCGCGGGCGGAGCGGGAGCTCGCGCGCATGCAGGCGGCGCTGGAAAAACGCCAGGCGGAACTCGCGGATTCGCTGCGCCAGGCGGAGACCGATCCCCTCACCGGCCTCTACAACCGCCGCGCCTACGATGCGCGCATCGCCCAGGCCTTCATGCAAGCTGCCTCCAGTGGCCAGGCGATCACCCTGGTGCTGTGTGACCTGGACCACTTCAAGCAGATCAACGACGAACACGGCCACCAGTATGGCGACGCCTATCTGTGCAAGATGGCCCAGGCCATGCTGTCGGTGATTCGCAGTGACACCGACGCCGCCTTCCGCTTCGGCGGCGACGAGTTCGCCCTGCTCTACCGCTGCGGCAAGGCCATTGCCCTGCGTCGGGCCCACACCCTGCTCAGGGCCATGGACGGGCGCATCAGCGTGGGGCTGGCCGCCATTTCGGCGGACGAACCCTGCGCCGGTTCCCTCACGGATTTCATCGCCCGGGCCGACCGGGCGCTCTACGAGGCCAAGAACCGCGGGCGGGGCCGCATCGTCGCCGACACCTGTCTGCCGGACGGGCGCATCACCTTCAGCGAGTACACCCTCGAGGAGGCGGTCCCGTGACGGCACCGGCCCTGCTCGATTCCGGCGCCTGCCGGCTGCTCTTTTCCGACGCCATCGCCAGCGAGAGCGCCGGCATTCTGCTGCGCTCGCGCCTGCAGTCGGTGGCGCGCCGGCTGGGGTTTGCCGAGGCGCGCCGGGAGAACATGGTGCTGGTGGCGTCCGAGATGGTGACCAACCTGATCAAGCACGCCCACGGGCGCGGGGTGCTGCAGATCTGGCAGCAGCCGGGCAACGCGCTGGATCTGGTCTCCTTCGATTACGGTCCCGGCGTGGAGAATCCCGCCCTCGCCCAGCGGGACGGCTTCTCCACGGCCGGCACCCTGGGCAAGGGACTTGGCAGCATGCAGCGCCTGTCGGACCGCTTCGGCCTGTTTTCCCAGCGCCCCGCCGGCGGGGCGGAGCGCTGGCATGGCACCGCGGTGTGGTGCCGTTTCGAGCCCGAGCCCCGGCCGCCGGGCCGCTGCGAGGTGGGGCTGTTCGTGCGTTCCCTGGCGGACGACCGCCACAACGGTGACCACATCTATCTGCACGACGACGGCGAGCGCCTGCGCCTTTTGCATCTGGACGGGCTGGGGCATGGGGCGGAGGCGGCGCATGCCACGGCCCACCTGGCGCGCCACGTGGAAGAGGCGGACAGCCTCACCGGCCTCATGGAGCGGGTGGACCGCCAGCTGCGTGCCACCAGCCGTGGCGCGGTGGCCATCGCCTGGGAGCTCGTGCCGCGCAGGCGCCGGCTTACCCTGCTGGGGGTGGGTGACATGGCCGCCCACGTCTGCCGCGAGGGCGAGGTGCAGCACTATGCCTTCGCGCCGGGCGTGCTGGGACGGGAACACAAGACACCCCGGCCAATGGACCTCGCGCTGGAGGCCGGGGCGGTGCTGGTCTCCACCAGCGACGGCATCCGGCGCGGCTGGGACGAGAAAACCTTCCCTGGCCTGTGCCGCCAGCATCCCCAGCTGGTGGCCTACGTGCTGGGCAATTCCATGGCACGGCTCACCGACGACCAGTCGGTGTGCGTGCTGCGACTCAACTAGACGGACGCACCCGCATTCCATAGGAGACGGCAAATGGCCAAGAACCCGACCCAAGCCAAGCTCACCCTGATCGAGCAGCTCAAGCTGCAGGTGGGCCACATATCCAACCGCATCGAGGAACAGGGCAAGGCCGTATTCGGCGAGGCCAACGTCCTGTCCACCGACGAGATCACGGATCTCAGCGTGCAGTTTCTGGAACTGATGGTCACGCTGCTGGACACGGAGGATCCGCTGGATTCCCACCAGCCGGCGTTCCGGGCGCTCAAGACCTTCTTCGGCAACATCTCCCAGCAGATCGTGGCGCGGGGCGGACGCATGGAAGACTTCGTGCGCTACATGCAGTTCCTGCAGCGCTGCTTCATCGAATCCCTGGGCCGGGACGAGCAGGTGGCGCCGGAGGACATGCGCGCCATCCTGCTTCTGCTCTCCAGCGTGTTCAACGAACTGCTGCTGGCCGTGTTCCAGACCTATCTGGAAGAGAAGGAACGCACCATCGAGGCCCAGCAGCGGGAGCTGCGCGAGACTTCCACGCCCATCACGGAAATCTGGGATGGCGTGCTGACGCTGCCCATCATCGGCACCCTGGACTCCTCGCGCACCCTGCTCATCATGGAAGCACTCCTGAACCGCATCGCCCAGGAACGCGCAAGCGCGGTGGTGATGGACGTCACCGGCGTGCATACGGTGGACTCCCAGGTCTCCCACCACATGATCCAAATGGTGCGGGCCATCCAGCTCATGGGGGCCACTGCCATCCTCACCGGTATCCGCCCGGAGATCGCGCGCGCCATGACCAGCCTCAACATCGACCTGGGCAATGTCACCACCCGCGCCACCCTGTCCGACGGGTTGAAGGAAGCCTTCCGCCTGCTGGGCGTGCATGTGAGCCGCGCGGCATGAACGTGGGTGGCATCCATCTCACGCGCGTGGGCGGCGGCGCCATGCTGGCCGAACCCAGTCGCGCCCTGGATCTCTCGGACACCGGCCCGGTGCTGGAACGCCTCCTCGCCGAGCTGCAGGCCCACAAGGCCGAGCGCCTCTACTACGACCTGGCGGACGTGCCCGTGATCGACCGGCTGCACCACGCCTGGCTGGAGAGCCTGGCACGCGCCTGTCGCGCCATCAACGTGCGCATGATTTGCATCCACATGCAGCCCACCGCCGCCTTTGGCCTCGCCACCTTCCTCGAGGCCAAGCCCAGCTACGACACGGCCCTGGACATGGAAGCGCGCTGAAGCCGGTCGCCCCAGGGGGATGTGCTTTCTGGTGCACGGGGCGCAGGACGGGAAGCTTTGGCCCGGGAGCAGACGTGGTCAGGGGGTGGGGAGACCCCACCTGCGCACCGAGCGGGCGGTGTCCTGCCCGAGGGATCAAACCATGTTTCAATGGCTGTTGCGAACCATCCTGCTGGGAGCCGTCATGATCTGGCCATTTGGCTCGCACGCCGCCGACGGGTTGGGCGGCAGTGCCTACGACTACAGCTTCACCACCCTGATTGGCAACAGGCCCCTGCCCCTGGCGCAGTACCGGGGCAAGGTGCTGCTGGTGGTGAACACCGCCTCCGAGTGCGGCTTCACCCCGCAATACCGGGGGCTGGAAGCCCTCTACGAGAAATACCGCGCGCGCGGCCTGGTGGTGATCGGGGTGCCCAGCAACGACTTCGGGGGCCAGGAACCCGGCAGCAGCGAGACGATCGCCAACTTCTGCCAGGTGAACTACGGCGTGAGCTTCCCCATGGCGGCGAAGGTGCACGTCAGGGGCGAGCAGGCCCATCCCTTCTACCGTTGGGCGCGGGAACGCTTTGGGCTGGCCGGTGCGCCCAAGTGGAACTTCCACAAGTATCTGGTGGGGCCCGACGGCCGCCTGGTGGACTATTTCCATTCCACCACCGAGCCGGAGTCACCGCGCCTCATCAGGGCCATCGAGGCGCTCCTGCCGGGCTGATCCGGCGGAAGCCTCCCTCAGCCATCCATGCCACGCCGGTACTGGATGGCCTCGGCGATGTGGGGACCTTGCACCGTCGTGCTGCCTTCCAGGTCGGCGATGGTGCGGGCGAGGGCCAGGATGCGGTGATAGGCCCGGGCGGAGAGGGCGAGCCTGGCGATGGCCTGCCGCAAGAGGCCCTCGCCTGCGGCATCCGGCCGGCAGTGGGTGTCGATTTCGGCAGGGGTGAGCTCCCCATTGGGTTTGCCCTGGCGGGCCACCATAAGCTTCCGTGCCGCTTCCACCCGCGCGCGCATGGTCGCTGACGGTTCGCCCGTGGGCGCAGCGGTCAGGTCGGCCTCCGGCAGGGCCGGCACCTCGATCTTGATGTCGATGCGGTCCAGCAGCGGCCCCGAGAGTCTGGCGCGGTAGCGTGCCACCTGGTCCGGCGTGCAGCGGCAGCGGCCCGAGGGGTGGCCCAGATAGCCGCAGGGGCAGGGATTCATCGCCGCCACGAGCTGGAAGCGCGCGGGAAACTCGGCCTGACGGGCCGCGCGCGAGATGTGGATGCGGCCGGATTCCAGCGGCTCGCGCAAGACCTCCAGCACGCGCCGGTCGAACTCCGGCAATTCGTCCAGGAACAGCACGCCGTGGTGGGCCAGGGAAATTTCCCCGGGACGGGGCTGGCTGCCTCCCCCCACCAGCGCCACCGCCGAGGCCGTGTGATGGGGCGAGCGGAACGGCCGTACCCGCCAGTTTTCCAGGCGGAATCCGCCGCTGCCGAGGGACTGGATGGCGGCGGATTCCAGCGCCTCCTCCTCGCTCATGGGCGGCAGGATGCCGGGCAGACGCGCCGCCAGCATGGACTTGCCGGTGCCCGGCGGACCACTCATCAGCACGCTGTGGGCGCCAGCCGCCGCCACTTCCAGCGCGCGCTTGGCGTGGGCCTGTCCCTTTACCTCGGCGAAATCCGGATAGGCGGGGACGGCCCGCGCCGGCTCACCCCGGTAGGGTGACAGCCGCTCGCCGCCGGCGAAGTGGTTGCAGACCTCCAGCAGGCTGCGGGCGGGATAGATTTGCGCGGTGCCGGCCAGCGCCGCTTCGGCGGCATTCTCCGCCGGCAGAACGAAGGCCCGTCCGCTTCGCCCCGCGCGCCAGGTCATGGCCAGCGCGCCGCGCACCGGGCGCAGGGCCCCGGTGAGGGCGAGCTCACCGGCGAACTCGAAACGCGGGAGTTCCTCTGCGGGAATCTGGCCGGAAGCGGCGAGGATCGCCAGGGCAATGGGCAGATCGAAGGCGCCGCCTTCCTTGGGCAGGTCGGCAGGCGCCAGATTCACCGTGATGCGCCGGGCGGGAAAGTCGAACCGCGCGGTCTGGATGGCCGCGCGGACCCGGTCGCGCGCTTCCTTCACCTCCGCTTCCGGCAGGCCGACGATGGTGAAGGCGGGCAGTCCATTGGCCAGATGCGCCTCCACTGTCACCAGCGGCGCCTCCACCCCGGAGAGCGCGCGGCTGAAGAGCACGGCCAGGCTCATGGAGGAGGGTCAGGCCTCGGGTGCGCGCGTCCCGTTCCCGGCCGCCTTGGCCGGGGTGGCAGCCGCGGCTTCCAGGGCCGCCACCTTCTTCTCCAGGGCGTCCAGCTTCTCCCGCGTGCGGACCAGCAGCGCCTGCTGCACGTCGAATTCCTCCCGCGTCACCAGATCGAGACGGGCAAAGAAACTCGTGAGCACGGCCCGCAGGTTTTTTTCCACATCCGCAGCCGGGGACTGGGAGAAGACTTCCCGAATCCGGCCCGACAGCTCGTCGAGGAACTTGGCGCTCAACATGATCACCTCCGAAAACGGCGAGTGTAGCAGAGGCGCCATGCCGCGCGCATGCCGGCCGCCGGGCTGCGCCGTCCTGGTGCATGGACGGTGAACGGTGCACCAGCTTGGTGAGGGTGGGGCCGGGGCGTCCCCGGATCAAATTTTTAGGGCCTTGATTGTCCGACGTTTTCGCGGTCTGGCACGGTGTGTGCTGAAGCAGGGACGCGGCTTTTCGCATTCACCCGACAAGGAGCCTGATCATGAACCCATCTCTGTTGCGGTTCGCCCCGCTTGCCGGACTGCTTGCCGCCCTGCCCCCCGCGGGTATGGCGCAGGAAAGTGCCTCAAGCCTCAGCGGCAACCTCACTCTCACCAGCGACTACGTCTTCCGCGGCGTATCCCAGACCCAGGGCAGGCCGGCCATCCAGGGCGGCATCGATTATGCCCACCCGAGCGGTTTCTACCTGGGCACCTGGGCTTCCAACGTGTCGTGGGTCTCGGTGCGCGCCTTCAAGGACAGCACCGGCACCGTGACGACAGGCGACCCCTTCAAGGAAAACAACAGCATGGAATGGGACTTCTACGGGGGCTACAAGGGCACCGTGGGGGATTTCGGCTATGACCTGGGCGTGATCACCTATTACTACCCCGGCGACAAGACCACCGCCAAATCGCCGGACACCACGGAAGTCTATGTCGGCGGCAGCTGGAAGTTCCTGAGCGTCAAATACAGCCATGTGGTTTCCGAGAACTTCATCGGCTGGTACGACGCCACCAACAACCGCAACACCCGGGGCAGCCACTACCTGGAACTCAACGCCAGCTACGACCTGGGCAACGGCTGGGGCGTCCTGGGCCACGTGGGGCACCAGACGGTCAAGAACCTCGGCGATGCCAGCTACACGGACTGGAAGCTGGGCGTGAGCAAGGATGTGGGCTTCGGCGTAATCACCCTGGCCTACACCGACACCAACGCCAAGGACTGGGTCTATGACTGGTCCACCTCGGCCAGCGGTAACGACTTCAAGAAAGTGGCGAATGGCCGTGCCTTCGTCTCTTTCACGAAATCCTTCTGAAGGAGAACCCAGCCATGAAATTCGTGACGGCCATCATCAAGCCGTTCAAGCTCGACGAGGTGCGTGAGGCCCTGTCCGCCATCGGCGTGCAGGGGGTCACCGTCACCGAGGTCAAGGGCTTCGGCCGGCAGAAGGGACACACGGAGCTCTACCGCGGCGCCGAATACGTGGTGGACTTCCTGCCCAAGGTGAAGATCGAGGTCGCCATCCGCGCCGACATGCTCGATGCGGTGCTGGAGGCGATCCAGAAGGCCGCCCAGACGGGCAAGATCGGCGACGGCAAGATCTTCGTGTTCGATCTGGAACAGGCCATTCGCATCCGCACCGGTGAAACCGGGCCGGACGCATTGTGAGGGAGGACACCATGAAAAGATTCATCACGCTCTTCGCCCTCCTGGCCGGCGTGGTCCTGGCCATGCCGGGGCTTGCCGGGGACGCGCCGGCCCCTGCCCCTGCGGCCGAGGCGCCGGCCGCTGCGCCGGTGCCCGCCGCGGAAACGCCGGCTGCCGCACCCGCGGCCGAAGCCGTCGCACCGGCTCCGGTCGCGAAGAAGCTCGACACTGGCAACACGGCGTGGATGCTCATCTCCACCGCCCTGGTGCTGTTCATGACCATCCCCGGTCTGGCGCTGTTCTACGGCGGCATGGTGCGCAAAAAGAACGTGCTGGCCACGATGATGCAGAGCTTCGCCATCACGGCGCTGATCAGCATCATCTGGATGGTTGCCGGCTACAGCGTCGCCTTCCAGGAAGGCAACCCCTTCGTCGGCGGTTTCGGCCGCCTGTTCCTGAACGGCATGGGGCTCGATGCCCTGTCCGGGGCGGACGGCGCCAACATCCCCGAGTCGGTGTTCATGACCTTCCAGATGACCTTTGCCATCATCACGCCGGCACTCATCGCGGGTGCCTTTGCCGAGCGCATGAAGTTTTCCGCCATGCTCTGGTTCACGGGCCTGTGGTCGCTGCTGGTCTATGCACCCGTCGCCCACTGGGTGTGGGGGCCGGGCGGCTGGCTGGGTGGCCTGGGGGTATTGGACTATGCCGGCGGCACCGTGGTGCACATCAATGCCGGCGTGGCGGGCCTGGTGGCCGCCCTGATGCTGGGCAAGCGCATCGGCTATGGCAGGGAGGCCATGCCACCCCACAATCTGACCCTTACCATCACCGGCGCGGCCATGCTGTGGGTGGGCTGGTTCGGCTTCAACGCCGGCTCGGCGGTGGCGGCGGATGCGCGCGCCGGCATGGCCATGGCCGTGACCCAGATCGCGACGGCCGCGGCCGCCCTGGGCTGGATGTTCGCCGAGTGGGTCGCCAAGGGCAAACCCAGCGTGCTGGGGATTGCCTCGGGCGCGGTGGCGGGCCTGGTGGCCATCACGCCCGCTTCCGGTTTCGTGGCACCCATGGGGGCCCTGATCATCGGCATCGCGGCGGGGGTGGTGTGCTTCTGGAGCGCCACCAGTCTGAAGCGCATGCTGGGTTATGACGATTCCCTGGATGCTTTCGGCGTGCACGGCGTGGGCGGTATCCTCGGTGCCATCCTCACCGGCGTGTTTGCGGTGAAGGCAATCGGTGGTGTGGAGGGCAATGTGGTGACCCAGCTCATCGGGGTGGGCGTCACCGTGATCTACACCGCGGTCGTGAGCTGGGTGATCCTGAAGGTGATCGACCTGGCGATGGGCCTGCGCGTCGCGGAAGAAGAGGAACGCGAAGGACTGGACGTGGCCCTGCATGGGGAACGTGTGGAATAGGCTTTGCCTCTCCGAGGCCTGGGGCGCCCGCGGGCGCCTTTTTTATGGGGTGAGGCGCCGTCCGGTCAGGCGAACACGCCGGCGGCGATCTCGCGCAGTTTGGGCACGGCCAGCCCCGCGGCATCGGCGTGGGCAAGCAGGCGGCGGAGCCGGTCCGGCGCGCTGCGGCCGCGGCAGGCATGCTGGGGGTCCGCCTCGATGGCCTCCACCAGGCCCTGCATCAGGCGCGCCCGATCCAGGGGAGCGCCCATGAGGATTTGCTGCACCTCCAGCACCTCCTGCGCCACTTCCTCCGCGAGGGGCCGGTGCTGCGCCCACAGCTCACCCACGCTGCCTCCCGTGAGCAGCCCCGCGATGTTGGTGGTGAGGATGTAGAGATTCTTGCGCACGAGTTCGTAGTCCCGCTCCGCTTCGCCTGCCAGCACGCGTGCCGGCAGTCCGATGGCAGCGAGGGCACGCACCACGGCTTGCGCGGCGGGACCATGCACGGGGGTGGGCAGCAGCGGTTTGGCGTCGGTGCCCGCCTTCTTTTCGAACCAGACCGCCGCCACGGTGGGCCGGACGATGCCGTGGCTCTGCCAGTCGCGGGGCAGCAGTTCGTTCTGGATCAGCCCGACCCGTTCCCGCCACGGCCGGGGCAGGGCGGCAAGGACCGGGTGCAGGTCCGGTTCCGCCACGGCCACCAGCACCAGGGCCGGCTCGCCCATCCCGGCTGCCAAAGTGTCCATGTCGTCGCCACGGTTGACCGGAAAAACGGGATGACCGGCGCGCAGGAAGCCGCCGGCGAATACGCGGCCCAGCTGGCCCAGCCCGATGATGACGATGGGAGCGTGCATGGCGTGAGATCCCTTCAGAGCGAGCCCGCATTCTAGGCTAAAATCGCCGCGTCCCCCACTGCCCGGGTCATCATGGTTCCCCATCTCACCACCGCCCTGACCGGCCCGCTGCTCGCCCTGGAAAAACGCATCCTGGAGGCGATGCCGGAAATCGAGCACTGGTTCCGCCTCAAGTGGCAGGAGCACAGCGTGCCCTTCTATGCCTCGGTGGACCTGCGCAATGCGGGCTTCAAGGTGGCGCCCGTGGACACCAATCTGTTCCCGGGGGGGTTCAACAACCTGAACCGGGATTTCCTGCCCCTGTGCGTGCACGCCGCCATGTCGGCGGTGGAAAAAATCTGTCCCGATGCGCGCCGCTTTCTCATCATTCCCGAGAGCCACACGCGCAATCTCTACTACCTCGCCAACGTGGCGGCGCTGGCCTACATCCTGCGCCATGCCGGGCTCGAGGTGCGCATCGGCACCCTCATTCCGGACATCACCCGCCCCACGTCCATCGACCTGCCCACCGGCGAGTCACTGCTGCTGGAGCCCATGCACCGCGACGGCGGGCGTCTGGTCCTGGACGGCTTCGATCCCTGCGCCATTCTCCTCAACAACGACCTGTCGGGGGGCGTGCCGGACATCCTCGAGGGGATCAAACAACCCATCATTCCGCCGCTGCACGCGGGTTGGCACGTGCGCCGCAAGTCCGTGCACTTCGCCAACTATTCCCGGGTGGCGGCGGAGTTCGCCGGCCTGATCGGCATCGACCCCTGGCTGATCGATCCCTACTTCGAGACCTGCGGCAAAATCAACTTCCGCGAGCGGGAAGGGGAGGAGTGCCTCGCCGCCAAGGTGGAAACGCTGCTGGAGAAAATCCGCGCCCGCTACCGGGAGAACGGCATCGACCAAGAACCCTTCGTCATCATCAAGGCGGATGCCGGCACCTACGGCATGGGCATCATGACCGCCAAGCGCCCAGAGGACGTGCGCGCGCTCAACCGCAACCAGCGCAAGAAAATGGCCGTGGTCAAGGAAGGCCTGGCGGTCAGCGAGGTGCTGATCCAGGAAGGCGTCTACACCTTCGAGAGCATCAACGAGGCGGTGGCCGAGCCGGTGGTGTACATGATCGACCACTACGTGGTGGGCGGGTTCTATCGGGTGCACACGGGCCGGGGCAAGGACGAGAATCTCAATTCGCCCGGCATGCACTTCGTGCCCCTTTCCTTCGAGACGGCCTGTTCCCTGCCGGAGACCGGGGCGCGCCCGGATGCACCGCCCAACCGCTTCTATGCCTATGGCGTGATCGCGCGCCTCGCCCTGCTCGCGGCATCGCTGGAGCTGGAGCAGACCGATCCCCGGCGCCAGCGCGTCACGGCCTGATACCGTGGGGGAAGCACTTCTTTCGCGCCACGCGCGAGGCGTCTTCGGGCCGGAGGGCCCCCGGCGGCTTCCCGCCGCTGGAGTTTGCCGGTCCGGGCACGGTGCGATTGGCGCGATCCGTGGCGCGGCGACGCGCTCAACGAGTGCCCGCCGCTTCGACGGACCATCTGCGCGATGCGGCGTTTCCCAGGCGATTCGGCCGCAGCGCTGGGCAGACGGACCGGCTTCGCTTGTCGTTGGGTGAGTCATGCGCCTGGCCATCATTCTCGACCCGCTGGAACACATCAAGACCTACAAGGACTCCACCTTCGCCATCATGCGCGAGGCGGCACGCCGGGGGCATGTGCTGTTCGTGCTGGAGCAGGGAGACCTGTGGCTGGAAGGGCAGGCGGTGCGCGCGAGCGTGCGTCGGCTCCAGCTCATCGACGACGCCCTGTCCTGGTATTCGGTGGAAGCGCCCGAAACCCATGGCCTCGAGGATTTCGACTGGGTGCTTATGCGCAAGGATCCCCCTTTCGATCTCGAGTATGTCTACAGCACCTATCTGCTGGAGCTGGCGGAGAGGCAGGGCGCGCGCATTCTCAACCGGCCTGCCGCCATCCGCGACTACAACGAAAAACTCGCCATTGCGCGCTTTCCCCAGTTCATGGCGCCCACCCTGGTGAGCCGCGACATGGCACGCCTGCGTGCCTTCGTGGAGGCCCAGGGCGATGCCGTGGTCAAACCCCTCGACGCCATGGGTGGGGCCAGTGTGTTCCGCGTCTCCCCGACCGACCCCAATCTGAGCGTCATCCTGGAGACCATGACCCGAATGGGCACGCGCACCGTCATGGCCCAGCGCTACATTCCGGAGATCGTGCGGGGGGACAAGCGTATCCTGCTCATCGACGGCGAGCCGGTGCCGTGGGCGCTGGCGCGCATTCCCAAACCCGGTGAGACGCGCGGCAATCTCGCCGCCGGCGGCCGCGGCGTGGCCCAGCCCCTGAGCAGACGCGACCGGGAAATCGCCGCGGCCCTCGGCCCGGTGCTCAAGGACGCGGGCCTGTTCCTGGTGGGGCTCGATGTCATCGGCGATTACCTCACCGAGATCAATGTCACCAGTCCCACGGGCATGCAGGAAATCACCGCCCAGACGGGCTTCGACGTGGCGGCCATGTTCCTGGATGCGCTGGAGAGGCGCGCGCGGAACGGGGCGTGAGACACGGAATGCCACACGGCACGCCTTGGGCCCCCCTTGCCGCCCGGCTCATGATTGGGCTTGTCGCCCTGCTGCTCGCGGCCTGCGGCCGGGAGCCGCCCTATCACCAGCAGTCCTATGTGTTCGGCACCCTGGTGGAAGTGGTGATCCAGGGCGAGCCGCAGGACAAGGCGCGGGACGCGGCCGGCGCGGTATTGCGTGAGTTCGACCGCTTGAACCGCGATTTCCACGCCTGGCAGCCGGGGCCGGTGACCGCGCTCAACGCAGCTTTCGCGCGGGGGGAGGCGGCGCCGGTGTCCTTGGAGCTCGCCGCCGCCATCGAGGATGCCCGCCGCTGGTGGGCCGCCTCGGATGGGCTGTTCAATCCTGCCATCGGCCGGCTGATCGCCCTCTGGGGGTTTCACGCCGACGAGTTCAAGCCGGTGCGTCCCGACCCGGCGGCCATCGCCGCCCTGGTGGCGGCCCGGCCGGTGATGGGCGACATCGAGATCACGGCAGGGCGGGCAACAAGCCGCAATCCCGCCGTGCAGCTCGATTTCGGCGGCTACGCCAAGGGGCTCGCCCTGGACCTGGCGGCAGAGCGGTTGAAGGCGGCGGGCATCCATAACGCCCTCATCAACATTGGCGGCAACATCCTCGCCCTGGGGCGGGCCGGCGACCGTCCCTGGCACGTGGGCATCCAGCATCCCCGCCGCGCCGGCGTGCTCGCCGAGCTGGATCTGGAGGACGGTGAGGCCATCGGCACCTCCGGCGACTACCAGCGATATTTCGAAGCGGACGGCCGACGTTATTGTCACATCATCGACCCCCGCACCGGCTGGCCGGCCCAGGGGGTGCAGGCGGTGACGGTCCTGGTGCCGCCGGGGCCGCAGGCGGGGGTCCGTTCGGATGTCCTGTCCAAGCCCCTGTTCATCGCCGGCCCCGCGGCCTGGCGCCAAGTGGCTGAAAAACTGCAGGTTCGCCAGGCCCTCCTGGTGGACGGGCAGGGTAGAATATTCGTCACCCAGGCCCTGGCCCGGCGCCTCAAATTCGCGCCGGATGCGCCCAAGCCCGTGATCGTGCCCTGACCGGGGGCGGCAGGGCCCTGGTGGCACGAATCTTTCTAGCCAAACAGGGCCGGCGCCAGGTACGCCGGCCGCCGGGCAACGCGGGGAGTTGCCGCTAGCGGAAGGCCGGGGCATCCCCCGGTGAGGATGGCATCATGGTCGGAATTTTGATCATCGCCCACGGTACCCTGGGCGAGAGTCTCATTCACTGCGCGAGCCACGTGTTCGGCGCGCGGCCGCCGCGCCTGCGCCAGCTGGGGGTGAGCGTCCATGACGAACCCGCTGCCCTGCTGCCCCAGGCGCGGAAGCTGGTGGCGGAGCTGGACGATGGCAGCGGGGTGCTGGTGCTGTCGGACATTTACGGCGCCACGCCCTGCAACATCGGCTGCCGTCTGCTGGAGCCCGGCCGGGTGGAAGTGGTGGCGGGCGTGAACCTGCCCATGCTGGTGCGGGCATTGACCTATCGGGAACAGCCGCTGAACGTGGTGGTGGAAAAGGCCATCAGCGGTGGCCGGGAAGGGGTGATCGAGGTGTCGAAGGAAGCGTGCAGTGTTGCAGCAGGACGTTGAAATCACCAACAAACTGGGCCTGCATGCGCGCGCCTCGGCGAAACTCTCCCAGCTCGCGGGCCAGTTCCAAAGCGATGTCTTCCTGGAACGCAATGGCAACCGGGTCAATGCGAAAAGCATCATGGGGGTGATGATGCTGGCCGCCGCCAAGGGCAGCACCATTCGCATCGAGACCAATGGTCCCGACGAGGCCGAGGCCATGGCCGCCCTCACCGCCCTGATCCGCGACAAGTTCGGGGAGGGTCAATGACGGCCTGTGCGCCACGGGCATCCCGCCGCGGCGTGCGACTGCTGGGGCGCGCGCCCGGCTTGCCGGCGAAAGGGCAGGCATGAGCTTCACCATGCACGGCGTGGCGGTGTCCGGCGGCATCGCCATCGGTTTTGCCCACCTGGTCTCCCACGCTGCCCTGGACGTGCCCCATTACGCCCTGCCGCGCCATCTGCTGGAGGAGGAAAAGGCCCGTTTCGATGCCGCCGTGGCGGCGGTGCGCGCGGAGCTGGAAGCCACCCGGGAGCACATCCCGCCCAACGCGCCCCCCGAGGTGGAAGCCTTCCTCGACGTGCACCTGATGATCCTCAACGACTCCAGCCTGTCCAAGGTGCCCAAGCAGCTCATCGAGGCCCAGCAATGCAATGCGGAATGGGCCCTGAGCCAGCAGATGGAAAACCTGCTGGACCAGTTCGAGAGCATCGAAGATCCCTACCTGCGCGAGCGCAAGCAGGACGTGATCCAGGTGGTGGAGAAGGTGCTCAAGCAGTTGCTGGGCCATCCGGGGGCGCCCGCCGAGGCCCGCACGCCGGAGGAGGCGAGCATCCTGGTGGCCCATGACCTCTCCCCGGCGGACATGATCCTGTTCAAGCGCCACCAGTTCGCCGCCTTCATCACGGACGTGGGCGGCGCCACCTCCCACACCGCCATTCTCGCGCGCAGCCTCAACATTCCCTGCGTCGTGGCGCTGCACCATGCGCGCAGCCTCATCCGCGAGCACGAGCTGATCATCGTGGACGGCGACCAGGGCGTGGTCATCGTCAATCCGGACCAGCATGTGCTCGCCGAATACCAGCTGCGCAAGAACCAGTGGGAGATCGACCGCCAGAAGCTCAGGCGCCTCGTCCAGGCCCGGGCGCGCACGCTGGACGGCACGCCGGTGGAGCTCCATGCCAACATCGAGCTGCCCCAGGACGTGGCCCAGGTGAAGGAGAATGGTGCCACGGGCATCGGTCTGTTCCGCAGCGAGTTCCTGTTCATGAACCGTCCGGACCTGCCGGGGGAGGACGAGCAGTTCGAGTTCTACCGCCAGGTGGTGCAGGAAATGGACGGGGCGCCCGTGACCATCCGCACCCTGGATCTGGGCGCGGACAAGCAGCTCACCCACATGGAGCGCCCCGCCAGCGCCAATCCCGCGCTGGGCCTGCGCGCCATTCGCCTGTGCCTGGCCGAACCCCATCTGTTCCACACCCAGCTGCGCGCCATCCTGCGCGCCTCCCACTACGGCCGGGTGCAGATCCTCATTCCCATGCTGGCCACCGTGCAGGAGCTCAACCAGACCCTGCATCTGATCGAGGTGGCCAAGCACAGCCTGGAGGCCGATGGCCTGCCCTACGACAAGGGCGTCAAGGTGGGGGGAATGATCGAAATCCCGGCAGCGGCGCTGACGGTGCAGGCCTTCGTGAAGAAGCTGGACTTTCTCTCCATCGGCACCAACGACCTGATCCAGTACACGCTGGCCATCGACCGTACCGACGATACCGTGGCCCACCTCTATGATCCGCTGCATCCCGCGGTGCTGCAGCTGGTGGCCCACACCATTCGCACCGCCACGCGCGCCGGCACCCCGGTGGCAGTGTGCGGCGAGATGGCGGGCGATCCGGCGCTCACCCGGCTGCTGTTGGGTTTCGGGCTGCGCGAGTTCTCCATGCACCCGGCCCATCTGCTCGCCGTCAAGCAGCAGGTGCTCAAGACCAGTCTGCCGGAAGTGCAGACCCTGGTGGGCAAGATGCTCAAGACCGAGGAGCCGGAAAAGATGCGCGCCCTGCTCGCGCGGCTCAACAGCCTGTGACCGCGGCCGGGCACACGGAACCTTCGCGCTATAATCGCGTCTTTTCCGCAGCCTGTCCTTCCTTCCTTTCCCCATGAGAAAACTGCTGTTTGCGTTCGTGCTGCTGGTCCATGCGGCGCTGGCCCATGGACAAAACCGTCTGCTGCCGCCACCGCCGGCGCCCGACATCGCCGCCCGTTCCTGGGTGCTGCTCGATTTCCAGAGCGGGCAGGTGCTCGCCGCACAGAACCCGGACCAGCGCATCGAGCCGGCCTCCCTCACCAAGCTGATGACGGCCTATCTCAGCTTCACCGCCATCCGCCAGGGACGGCTCAAGCTCGACCAGACCCTGCCCGTGTCGGAGAAGGCCTGGCGTGCGGAAGGCTCGCGCATGTTCCTCGATCCCAAGGTTCCCGCCCGCGTGGACGATCTCCTCAAGGGCATGATCGTGCAGTCCGGTAACGATGCCTGCATCACCCTTGCAGAAGGCATTGCCGGCACGGAGGAGGCCTTCGCCGAACTGATGAACCGGGAGGCCAGACGGCTGGGGCTCAACAACACCCACTTCGTGAATTCCACCGGGCTGCCCCATCCGCAGCACTATTCCACCGCGCGCGACCTGGCCCTGCTCGCCGCGGCATTGATTCGTGACTTCCCCGAGTTCTATCCGCTCTATTCCCTCAAGGAATTCACCTACAACAAAATCACCCAGCCCAACCGCAACCGGCTGCTGTGGCAGGATCCCTACGTGGACGGCGTCAAGACCGGCCACACCGAAGCGGCGGGCTATTGCCTGATCTCCTCCGCCAGGCGCGGCCAGATGCGGCTCATCTCCGTGGTGACCGGCACCGCCTCCGACAATGCCCGCACCGCGGAAAGCCAGAAGCTCCTCAACTACGGTTTCCAGTTCTACGAGACCTACCGCCTCTACCAAAAGGGCCAGACGGTGGCCACCCTGCCCGTTTACAAGGGAGCCTCCAACACGGTGAAGGCGGGTTTCGACCGCGACGTGTATCTGTCCCTGCCCAAGGGCTGGTATCCCCAGGCCAAGGCCAGTCTGGTGAGCCGCCAGCCCCTGCTGGCGCCCCTGACCCCGGGGCAGGCGGTGGGCACCCTCACCATCCAGTTCGAAGGCAAACCCTACGCCAGCTACACTCTGCAGACCCTGGAGGAAGTGCCGGTGGCGGGTGTGTTCGGCCGTGCCTGGGATACGGTGAAGCTGTGGTTCAAGTGATTTACCTCAATGGCGAGTGGATGCCCCTGGAGCAGGGGCGGGTGTCGGTGCTGGACCGGGGCTTCATCTTTGGCGACGGCGTGTACGAGGTGATTCCCGTCTATTCGCGGCGGCCCTTCCGGCTGGGCGAACATTTGCGCCGCCTGCAGTACAGCCTGGACGGGATCAAGCTCGCCAATCCCCATACCGACGCCGAGTGGACCGGGCTCATCGCTGAACTCATCGCCCGCAACGAGGGCGAAGACCAGTACCTCTACCTCCAGGTCACGCGCGGTCCTGCCCCGCGGGATCACGCCTTTCCCAAGGTGGTGAAACCCACCGTGTTCCTGATGAGCACGCCCCTTGCCACCCCCGACCCGGCGCTCAAGGCCAGCGGGGTGACCGCCATCACCGCCGAGGACAACCGCTGGCTGCGCTGCGACATCAAGTCCATCTCGCTCCTGCCCAATGTCCTGCTGCGCCAGCTGGCGGTGGAGGCGGGCGCCATGGAGGCGGTCCTGCTGCGCGACGGCTTCCTCACCGAGGGTGCGGCGAGCAACATCTTCGTGGTCAGCCAGGGTGCGCTCCATGCGCCGCCCAAGGATCACCTGATGCTGCCCGGCATCACCTACGACGTGGTGGTGGAACTCGCCCGGCAGGACGGCATCCCGGTGCACATCCGCCGCATTCCCGAGGCCGAGGTGCGCAGCGCGGACGAGCTGTGGCTCACCTCCTCCACACGCGAGGTGCTGCCCATCACCCGGCTCGACGGCAAGCCCGTGGCGGATGGCCGGCCCGGGCCCCTGTTTCGGCGCATGGATGCCCTCTACCAGGCCTACAAGGCCACCACCATGCGGGGGAGATAGGCATGGGCGCGGACAAGGACCTGATGGAATTTCCCATGACCTTCCCCATCAAGATCATGGGCGAGGCGCAGGCCGATTTTGCCCAGAGCATCGTGGACATCGTGCTGCGCCACGCGCCGGATTACGATGTGGCCAGCACCGAAATGCGGCCCTCCCGTGCCGGCCGTTATTTGAGCCTTACCTGCACCATTCGCGCCACCTCCCGGGCCCAGCTCGATGCGCTCTACACCGAGCTCACCCGCCACCCCCTGGTGAAGGTGGTGCTTTGAGCCTGTGACACCCCCGGTTGATCGGCGGCAAACGCCACCCCTGGTGGTGCGGCGGCTGGGGCGGGTAGCCTACGAGCCCACCTGGCGCGCCATGCAGGCCTTCACCGCCGCACGCAGGCCCGAGACACCGGACGAACTCTGGCTGCTGGAACATCCGCCGGTCTACACCCTGGGGCTCGCCGGCCGGCGCGACCACATCCTGCGCGTCACGGACATTCCCATCGTTGCCATCGACCGTGGCGGCCAGGTCACCTATCACGGTCCCGGCCAGATCGTGGCCTATCTCCTGCTGGACCTGAAGCGTCGCGGCTACGGTGTGCGGGAACTGGTCACCCGCATGGAACAGGCGGTCATCGACCTGCTTGCCGGTTATGGAATCGAAGGCCGGCGCCGCGACAAGGCGCCGGGCGTGTACGTGGCGGGCAAAAAAATCGCCGCGCTGGGCCTGCGCATCAGGCACGGCATGAGCTACCACGGCCTCGCGCTCAACGTGGACATGGACCTCGCCCCCTTCACCCATATCAACCCGTGCGGCTACGAGGGCTTGGAGGTCACCCAACTCGCCGACCTGGGTGTGACCGAATCCCCGGAGCAGGTGGCCGAGCGTCTCCGCCTCCATCTGGAAAAGGCTCTCTAAGCGCCCCCGTCCGCCGTGCCGGCGAACTTCTCCTGCCCTCGCGCCTGGTAATGCCACTCGCATATTCCGGTAAAATGCGTTTGGTATTGCATCATGGCGTCCCCGACGGGGCGCGTGCCCGGGCAGGCGGCGTGATGCCGACAGGGTGCCCGGGGCTCAGCCGGCAGCCGGGCGCCGACACCTCTGTCCGGTTTTCTGGACCCATTGGGTCTGCAGGGTGCGTCATGAAAAAAGTCGCCTTGATCGTCTTCCTTGTCTTCGGTGCCATTGCGTTTGCCCACCTTAAAGAGCAGACCAAAGCGCCGGCGGCCTTCGTCCCGCCGGGCTATGTTGTGGTTGGTGAGGTGCAGGGTGACCTGAACGGCGACAACCGGCCGGATTACGTCTTCCTCATCAAGGGCACGGACAAACGGAAAGTCGTCAAGGATGACGACCGCTACGAACGGGATTACAACCGCCGCGGGATCATCGTCGTGCTCAGCGACCTCTATGGTTATGCCCTCGCAGTGGACAAGCGTGAGTGCTTTTTCTCAGAAGACGATATGTGGGAGCCCGGGCCCACGCCGGTTCTCAACGTTTGGATAGAGAAAGGCAAGCTTTACATCTGGTACCAACGCAGTACCAGTGGCGATTGGGGCTACACTTTTCGCTACCGGCACGGTGACTTTGAACTGATCGGCTACGACGACCACTTTCATCTGGGCGATAAGTTCGTCCGGTCGATCAGTATCAACCTGCTCACGAAAAAGGCAAAGATCGTCGACAATCTCAATGAGGATCCAGAGAGCGGGGAGGAAGATCTCAGGGAGACGTGGAAAAAATTCGCGCTGCGAAGGCCGATTACCCTGCAGGACATCGCCGACTTCGACGAATTCGATCCCGAGGGCCTTTTGGGACTGCGGGAGTGAGCCGACGGAAACATTGCCCCAGCGCCAGGCATGCGACCGCAGGCGCGCGCCGGAGCCATCCCGACACCAGTGCTTGCCGCATCGCGGGAAAGGAACGACGCCTGGTTGTGAAAAACCCGTGGCACACTTCCCGCTTTCCCTTTCTGCCGTCTTGCGGGGCGGCGCCGGCGGCGGCTTTCGCCGCGGCGCACAGTGGCACTATAAAGCAAAGCCCTGACCCTGAGCCTTTTACTGACCCTGGGCCTTTTAACGCATGTTAGGGGGCTGGCGACTGCGGCCGCTTTCGCCGCAGCAAACTGCAACACTACCGTAAAGGCCTGCCCCGCGGTTGAACCTCTGGGGGAAGATGCTGCATCATATCGTGATCGCGTGCCTGCTGCGGCCAACTCGTGGTGCTAGATCGATCGTCAACACGAAACACCCTGGATATGGCTGTCGGCATCCGACGTTTGGGTAAGCGAACTCTCGAGTGAACCAGACCAACAAAGATCGAAGGGGGTGACCATGGGGAAAGCGTCTGTCACTTTGCTGACTGTCATTCTCATCGCGGGGTGTGCTACGCCGACCACGCAGCGCATCAAGGTTGATGATGTCGCCGCAGAGATCGAGGCGAAGAAACAACGGCAGGTTGCTCTTGAGGCATTGGTGGATGACCAAATCCGGCTCTTCCGCGTTTCGTATCCAATTGTGACCGGTGCACATGAGCTCTGTGGCGAGAAAACGCGCCACACGATAGGGGCATGGTTCGCGAACACCTCGGCATACGGGCCGGAGTTCAAAGAAGCAGCCGCTACGGCCTACGGCTTGAGCGATATTGTCAAGGTGATGTATGTCATACCGGGCTCTCCAGCTGATCGCGCAGGCTTACGGGTCGGCGATTATCCGGTATCCATCAACGGGTGGGCTGTGCCTGTCGGAGACGGGGCGATGAAAGGTCTCATGGACAAACTATCGGGGCTGCTGGTACGGGGAGACGCTCTTGCTATGATCGTTCAACGTGGCCAGGAGAGACTATCGCTTGAGGTTGCTCCGGAAAAAGCCTGCGACTATGCGGTGGACCTGAATGGACAGGACATCATTAACGCCTTTGCCGATGGCAATAAAGTTGTAGTTACTCGAGGGATGCTCCGGTTTGCCCAGAATGATACGGAGCTTGGTCTCGTCGTGGCGCACGAACTTGCGCACAATGCGATGGGGCACATCAATGCGAAAAAGACCAACTTTGTTCTCGGTTCGATTCTCGATATCATTGCGGCCGCTTACGGCGTCAACACTCAGGGCGCGTTCGGAAACGCGGCCGCGGCCGCGTACTCCCAGGATTTCGAGGCGGAGGCCGATTATGTGGGCTTGTACATGATGGCGCGTGCAGGACTGGATTTCGAGCAGGCCCCAAAATTCTGGCGCCGAATGGCGGCTGCCCATCCCGCAACGATTCGGTCCAACCATACTGCCTCCCATCCAGCCACACCGCATCGCTTCGTTGCGTTAGAAGAAGCTGTGAAAGAAATTAAAGCCAAGCAGGCGAGCGGCATGCCCCTCCTGCCCCAGCTCAAGAAAAAACCGAATGCCGAACAGCCCGCTGAAGAAAAATAGGATGGCTCGGTAAGGAGGCCGGACAAATGAATGCCGCTCCAGCAGAGGCGGGGCTTTACCTATACCCGCTTTTTAGTCACCGGCTCCTGGCGCACCCAGGTGATGTCTGCCAAAACCCGATCCCCGCCAGGGCGCGACGGTTTCCTGAGCGAGCCTGCGACGGCAGGGCCGGCAGACATCTACTCCAAAAGGCCACTTCGAAACGAAACGGGTACGTAGCCGCCGCCGGTCGCTGCACCGGCATACACTGGGCAGCGGCTGATCCTGTGCAGCTTTTTTCTGCAAAATGGGCGGCGATGGTGGTTGAACGTGTGTCCTTTCTTTGGAGTCTGCAATGGCCTCACCCCGTGTCGAAATCCGTTACTGTCCCAAATGTCGCTGGCTTTTGCGGGCGGCGTGGCTGGCCCAGGAGCTGCTCAGCACGTTCGAAGACGAGCTGGGGGAGGTGGCGCTGGCGCCCGCTGGCAACGGGCTGTTCCAGGTGTGGCTGGATGGGGAGCTGATTTTTTCCCGTGCCGAGGCCGGCCGCTTCCCGGAAGCCAAGGAACTCAAGCAGCTGGTGCGGGACCGCATCGCGCCCGACAAGGATCTCGGCCACAGCGACCGCAAGTGAACGGGCAATGGGCCGGTGATCAGGCAGCGTTCCGCCGGCGGCCAGTCTGGGTCGCGGCGGGAGGCTGCAGGCGGGTGAGGATGCCGCCCAGGATTTCCACGTCGCGGGCCAGGTTCGCTTCCGTGGCCGCGAGTTCCTTCAGGCGTTCCTGCAGGTTGTCGATGTTGTCGTGGATGCGGCGGATGCTCTCGATGCGCCGCTCGATGGCGATCTTGTAGTCCGTGATCTGGCTGGTGAGCGGCCCCAGGGCATTGCGCAGCCAGGCCTCGCTTTCCTGACGGGCGCGCTCGAACAGGGCACGCGCCTCGGCGGCGATGTTGAGGAAGAACCGTCGCACGAGGAAGTGCTTTTCCGTAAGGATGTTGATGGGGTCGCGGCAGAAGGCCTCGGTGCGCCGCCCCAGTTCCTGGAAGGCGGCCTGGTAGGCATCCAGATCCAATAGCGGCGCCTCGCGCCGTTCCAGCCCGTGCTGCACGTGGAAGCGCACGTAGGCGCTGTCCACCAGCCCCTTGATCTGGCGGCCATGCTTGTGGATGTGCTGGAACTGCTGGGCGGTGTGGCGGATCAGGGACTGCATGCCCCGCATGAGGCCGGCGGTGGTCCAGCTGCCCTTGATGGAGTCGTGGGCCTTCTGCAGGATGCCGTCGAGGCGCTCCACGCTCAGGTTGTTGAGGAGGATGCGCCCCTGCTGGGTGATCACCGTGCGGGTGACATTGAAGGCACGGATGGTCTCCTCGTAGGCGAGCTTGTCCTCGTGCAGCTGGTTGAGCATCTTCTGGATCACTTCCCGGTTCTTGCCCGAAAGGGAGGTGAGCTCCGTGCGCTCGCGGCGCACTGCTGCGAGCTGTGCGCTCACGCTCTTGTAGGCGGACAGCACCAGGGCGCCGATCTCCCGCGTGACGGCCTTGCGCAGGATTTCCTGGCGCAGGGGGATGATTTCGCGCGCGAGCATTTCCTCCAGCGCGCCGATGCCGCTGCGCGCGAGCAGCGCCGCATCGCCGCGGATCTTGGCCAACAGCGCCTTCTGGGCAGACAGGGCGAGCACGTTGGCGGGCGGCACCCCCAGCTGCAGGGCGGTGGCCTGCCTTTGGCGTTCGATCGAGGCCTGCACCTTGTCCCGGGGCTTGAGCTCGTCCCACAGGGTATCCACTTTGTTGAGCACGACGATGCTGTGGGCGGCATGGGGTGCCACGTGTTTCTGCCAGATTTCCATGTCCGAGCGGGTCACGCCCGTATCGGTGGCGAGCAGGAACAGCACCGCGTGGGCACTGGGAATCATGCTCAGGGTGAGTTCGGGCTCGGAACCCAGGGCATTGAGGCCGGGCGTGTCGAGAATGGCCAGCCCGCTCTTGAGCAGGGGGTGGGGGTAGTTGATCAGTGCGTGGCGCCACTTGGGGATTTCCACCCGGTCACCCTCCCGCAGCATGTCCGCCTGCATGGGATCCTGGTCATCCCACAGGCCCATGGTGCGCGCCTCCACCTGGGACACCAGCTTGGTTTCCGTGAGGGTTTGCAGCACTTCCACCATCTGCTGCGGTGAATCGAGGTCGAGCCGGCTGGTGACCCATTCCACCGGCTTTTTCTTGAGCTGGCGGATGGTCTCGTCCCGGTAGCGGGTTTCGATGGGCAACAGGCGCAGATAGGGCGGCTCGGCCGGGTCGTAAAAAATCTCCGTGGGGCACATGGTGGTGCGGCCGGCGTCCGAGGGCAGCAGGCGCTGCTTGAAATCTGCAAAGAACAGGGCGTTGATGAGCTCGGTCTTGCCCCGGGAGAACTCGGCCACGAAGGCGATAGTGATGTGATCGTGACGCAGGCTTTCGATCAGGTCGTAGAGGCGCAGGGACTGTTCGGCATCCACCTCACCCCGCGCCTCCAGCCAGGCCTGATAGGCGTCGATGGCGGCGAGGAGCTCCTCGCGCCAGCGCCGGTAGGTCTCGACCTGTCGTTCCAAAAGCGTGCTCATGTGTCGTTCAGCAGCGTCTCCGGGGCTATGGAACTGCCCTTGATTTCCACGATCTTGCGCCGGCCGTGGGCACCGGCCTTCAGGGTCACCGCCCCCGGTCGCACCCCGAAGGCTTCCGCCAGAAAGGCGATCAGTTGCGCATTGGCCTTGTTTTCCACTGCCGGGGCGGCTACCCGGATCTTCAGGGCGTCGCCGTGCAGCCCCGCCACCTGGGTGCGCGCCGCATTGGGCTGCACCTGAACGGTAAGCACCAGCACCCCGCGCGCCTCGTCGCGCCGATACCAGGGGGCCTCGCTCACAGTCCCAGCCCGCCCATGCCGGCGTGGATCACACCCTTGGCCACCTGCTCCAGCCAGGCCACCGGCAGCATGAGCAGCAGCTGGCAGGCGATCAGGATCACCATGGGCGACAGGTCCACGTTGGCAATGGGCGGCAGAATCCGCCGCACCTGCCGTGTGAACGGCCGGGACAAGGCCTCCAGCACCCCCATGAAGGGGCTGTAGGGGTTCACCAGGCTCACCACGAACAGCATCACCTGTACCAGCATGAGCAGGTACAGGCTCATGCGCAACAATTCCACCGCCGCCCACAGACCGAAGCCCAGATACAGGACCGCGGAACCCCGCGCCAGGGGCAGCCCGGACAGCGCCTCCACCACCAGCAGCAACAGCCATTGCACCAGCCACGCGCCCACCAGCGTGGCCAGGTCCAACCCCCACAGCCCGGGAATCACCCGGCGCAGGGGCAGCACCAGGAAATTGGTCAGCGTCACCACGAAGGGCGTGAGCGGATTGCCATGGGGCACCCGCAGCAGCTGCAGGTAAAAGCGCAGCAGCAGCAGCGCAACGAACGCGGTGACGACGGTGTCCAGCAAAAAAATAACGGCTTGGGTGAGCATGGCTTTAGGCCCCCGGCGCAGATGACGAAACTGTCATGATGAGGCGGCGTCGTCGCGGCCCAGCTCGTCGCCCAGCTCCCGGGCGCGCTGGGCCGCAGCGCGCACGGCCTCGGCGATGATGGTTTTGAGGCCGGCGGCCTCCATCGTGGCGAGAGCCCGCTCCGTGGTGCCGCCTTTGGAGGTCACGCGGGCGCGCAGCGTGGCCACGTCCTCGCTGGACGCGCCGGCCAGGCGTGTCGCGCCGGCGAAGGTGGCCAGGCTCAGGCGGCGCGCCTGGGTTTCGGTCAGGCCCAGGGTGATGGCCGCCTCCTCCAGGGCTTCCATGAAATAAAAGACATAGGCCGGGCCGCTGCCGGATACGGCGGTGATGACGTCCATTTCCGCTTCCTCGGCCACCCACACCACCTCGCCCACCGCCGCCAGCACGTCCTCCGCGCGCTGGCGTTCCGCCCCGCTCACCTCGGGCAGGGCATACAGACCGGTGATGCCGGCCTGCACCATGGCCGGCGTGTTGGGCATGGCCCGCACCAGCCGCCGGTAGCCCCCCAGCCAGCGGGACAGATCCGCCGCCCGCACCCCGGCGGCGATGGACACCACCAGCTGCCGGGCGAGATGGGGGGCAAGCCCCGTGGCGACCGCGCGCAGCTGCTGGGGTTTCACCGCCAGCAGCACCAGATCGCAGGCCAGGAAGGCCGCGTCGGGCGCGGCCTGTACCGCCACGCCGTAGCGTTGCGCGAGACGTGCTGCGGTCTCAGGGTTGGGTTCCACCACGCGCAGTTGCCCGGGCGCGAAACCCCGACCCAGCAGGCCGCCGATGAGGGCGGTGGCCATGTTGCCGCCGCCGATGAAGGTGATGATCATTCACGAATCCTTTCTTGGAATGCTCGGCAGCCGGGCAACGGCCGCCCGGCCCAGGCAGGCCCACCGGCCCACCCAGCCGCCTTTCATGCCTTCTCCGTCCTCGCCCGTTGCCCGAAGATCGCCGACCCCACGCGCACGATGGTGGCGCCCTCCAGGATGGCCGCCTCCAGGTCCCCCGACATGCCCATGGACAGGGTGTCCAGCGGCAGACCCTCTGCCACCAGTGTCTCCTTCAGCTCCCGCAGCAGGCGGAAGCGGCGCCGCTGCAGGGCCACGTCCTCCGTGGGCTCCGGGATGGTCATCAAGCCGCGCAGTCGCAGACGCGGCAGGCTCGCCACGGCGTGCGCCAGGGGTGGAAGCTCCTCTGGCGTCACACCACTCTTGCTGGCTTCGCCGCTGACGTTCACCTGGAGGCAGACGTTGAGGGGCGGCAGGGCGTTGGGACGCTGGTCGGAAAGGCGGCGCGCGATCTTCTCCCGGTCCACGCTGTGCACCCAGGCGAAATGCTCGGCGATGGGGCGGGTCTTGTTGCTCTGGATGGGGCCGATGAAATGCCACTCGATGGGCAGGTCCGCCAACGCCGCCATTTTGTTCAGCGCCTCCTGCACGTAGCTTTCGCCGAAGGCGCGCTGACCGCAGGCGAAAGCGGCGCGGATGACATCCGGTCCGAAGGTCTTGGAAACGGCAAGCAGGGTGATGCCGGCGGGGTCGCGGCCGCACTGCGCGGCGGCCCGAATGATGCGCGCCTTAACGGCTTGCAATGCGTTCTCGATTGTCGTCATAATGGTCCGCCGAGCACTCAAGAAACGGCCGAAACGGCCGTTATCCATGGCCGTAGCGCCGCCGCGCCTGCAACCGTTTTCGCGCAATCACCCGCCGGGGATTATAAATGGAAATCGCAGACCTGCTCGCCTTCACCGTCAAGAACAAGGCCTCCGACCTGCACCTGTCCGCGGGGCTGCCGCCCCTGATCCGGGTCAACGGCGACATCCGGCGCATCAACGTGGAGCCTCTGGACCACAAGGGCGTCCACAGCATGATCTACGACATCATGAACGATGCGCAGCGCAAGTTCTACGAGGAGAACCTGGAGGTCGATTTCTCCTTCGAGGTGCCCAACCTGGCGCGCTTCCGAGTCAATGCCTATGTCCAGCAGCGGGGCGCGGCGGCGGCCTTCCGCACCATTCCGTCCAAGGTGCTGACCCTGGAGCAGCTTGCCGCGCCGGCCATCTTCAAGGACCTCTGCCACCACCCCAACGGCATCGTGCTGGTGACGGGGCCCACGGGCTCCGGCAAGTCCACCACGCTGGCGGCCATGATCAACGAGATCAACGAGACCGAATACGGGCACATCCTCACCATCGAGGATCCCATCGAATTCGTGCACGAATCGAAGAAGTGCCTCATCAACCAGCGCGAGGTGGGGCCCCACACCCTGTCCTTCAACAACGCGCTGCGTTCGGCCCTGCGCGAGGACCCGGACGTGATCCTGGTGGGCGAGCTGCGCGACCTGGAAACGATCCGTCTCGCCCTCACCGCGGCGGAAACCGGTCACCTGGTGTTCGGCACCCTGCACACCAGCTCCGCTCCCAAGACCATCGACCGCATCATCGACGTGTTTCCGGCGGCGGAGAAAGACATGGTGCGGGCCATGCTGTCGGAATCGCTGCGCGCGGTCATCGCCCAGACTCTGCTCAAGACCAAGGACGGCAGCGGGCGCGTCGCCGCCCACGAGATCATGATCGGCACGCCCGCCATCCGCAACCTGATCCGCGAGAACAAGGTGGCGCAGATGTATTCCACCATCCAGACCGGACAGGCCGTGGGCATGCAGACCATGGAACAGTGTCTGGCCGACCTGGTGCGCCGCAACATCGTCTCCGAAGCCGAGGCGCAGAAGGCGGCGCGCAAGGACGCGAAGTTCTGAGCGGGGCGGTATCGCCCTGTCATCCACCCGGGAGGCTCACATGGAGCGCGAACAAGCCACCAAGTTCATGCACGACCTGCTGCGCCTGATGGTCAGCAAAAAGGCGTCCGACCTGTTCATCACCGCCGGCTTTCCGCCGGCCCTCAAGATCGACGGGCGCGTGACGCCGGTGTCCAACCAGACCCTGACCCCGCAGCACACGGTGGAGCTGGCGCGGGCCATCATGAACGACAAGCAGGCCTACGAGTTCGAATCCACCAAGGAATGCAACTTCGCCATTGCGCCGCCGGACATCGGCCGCTTCCGGGTGAACGCCTTCGTCCAGCAGGGGCGCACGGGGCTGGTGCTGCGCACCATCAACTCCACCATCCCCACCTTCGAGGAACTGGGGCTGCCCGAGGTGCTCAAGGACATCGCCATGACCAAGCGCGGCCTGGTGATCTTCGTGGGTGGCACCGGCTCCGGCAAGTCCACCTCCCTCGCGGCCATGGTGGGGTACCGCAACGAGAACAGCCAGGGCCACATCATCACCATCGAGGATCCCATCGAGTACGTGCACGACCACAAGAAGTGCATCATCACCCAGCGGGAAGTGGGCGTGGACACGGACGACTGGTTCTCGGCCCTGAAGAACACCCTGCGTCAGGCACCCGACGTGATCCTGATCGGCGAGATCCGCGACCGCGAAACCATGGAGTACGCCATCCAGTTCGCGGAGACCGGTCACCTGTGCTTGTCCACCCTGCACGCCAACAGTGCCAACCAGGCGCTGGACCGCATCATCAACTTCTTCCCGGAGGAGAAGCGCGACCAGCTCCTCATGGACCTGTCGCTCAACCTCAAGGCCTTCATCTCCCAGCGTCTCATCCCGCGCCGGGAAGGCAAGGGACGCATCGCCGCCGTGGAGATCATGCTCAACTCGCCGCTGATCTCGGACCTCATCTTCAAGGGCCAGGTGCACGAGATCAAGGAAGTCATGGCCAAGTCCCGCGAAATCGGCATGCAGACCTTCGACCAGCACCTGTTCGAGCTGTACGAAGCGGGCCTCATCAGCTACGAGGACGCCCTGCGCAATGCCGACTCCGTCAACGACCTGCGTCTGCAGATCAAGCTGCACGGCCAGGAGGCGAAGGAGCGCGACATCATGTCCGGCATCGACCACCTGGACATCATCTGAGCGTCACGGGCGCGGCCGCCGGTGGCTGCCCGCCACCATGGGGAATTCGTACAGGCGGCATTCCAGCGGGCCGTTGAACAGGGGCGTGCGGCGCGCCGGCTTGAGACGCATCAGCCCCGGCAGGCGCATATCCGCCGTGAAGATGAAAACCCGCCAGCCGGCGAAGCGCTGCTTGAGCACGCTGGCGAGTCTCGGATAGAACGCGGCCAGCGTGGCCGGATCCCCCAGGCGTTCGCCGTAGGGCGGGTTGGTCACCAGCATGCCTTCGGCTGCCGGCGCCTCCAGGTCCAGCACGTCCTTGTGGGCGAGACTCACCACGTCCGCAAGCCCCGCCTCCCTGAAATTGCGCTGCGCGTGGCGGATGGCGCCGGCGTCGCTGTCTGAACCCCACAGGGGCAGGCGCTCGGGCGGCCGGCGTGTAGCCTGGGCCTCCCGGCGCAGTCGCGCCCAGGCCGGGGCGTCGAAATTCTTCAGCCGCTCGAAGGCGAAGCCGCGTCCCAGGCCGGGCGCGATGGCAAGGGCCATCAGCGCCGCCTCCATCAGGAAGGTGCCGCTGCCGCACATGGGATCGAGCAGGGGTATGCCCGGCTGCCAGCCCGCCAGGTGCAGAATGCCGGCCGCCAGGTTTTCCTTGAGGGGGGCTTCGCCCTTGGACTTGCGCCAGCCCCGCTTGAACAGCGCCTCGCCCGAGGTGTCGAGGTAGAGGGTCAGGTGGGTGGCGTCCAGGAAGGCGGAAAGACGCACCCCGGGCGCAGCGGTGTCCACACTGGGACGCGCCGCGCAGGTGTCGCGGCAGCGGTCGCACACCGCGTCCTTGATGCGCAGCGTGACGAAGTTGAGACTCTTGAGGGGGCACTTGCGGGCCACGGTGGTGACGGCGAAGGTCTGGCCCACGTCGAAGCAGCCGGGCCAGTCCACGGCGCGGGCGAGGCGATAGATGTCCTCCTCGCTGCGGTAGGGACCGTGGGCGATGCGCCACAGCACACGGCTTGCCAGCCGGCTCCAGAGATTGACCCGGTAGCAGAGGAGAAAGTCGCCCTCGAAACCCACACCCCCCTCGGCGGTGGTCACCCGGGTCGCGCCGAGCTGCGCGAGTTCCGTGGCCAGCGCGCCTTCCAGACCGCGCGGACAGGGCGCGAAGAAATGCTCGCTCAAAATGGCTTCACCACCACCAGGATCACCACCGAGATCAGGATCAGCACCGGAAATTCATTGAACCAGCGGTACCAGACGTGGCTGTGCCGGTTGCGGTCCGCGCGGAAGTCGGCGAGCAGCCGGCCGCACCAGAGGTGATAGGCGATGAGGATGGTGACCAGCGCCAGCTTGGCATGGAGCCAGCCGCCGCTGATGCCGTAGCCCAGCCACAGCCACAGTCCCAGGATCACCGTGATCACGCCGCCCGGCGTCATGATGCCGTAATAGAGCTTGCGCTCCATGATCTTGAAGCGTTCGATGGACGGCCGGTCCTCGCTCATGGCGTGATAGACGAACAGGCGCGGCAGGTAGAATAGCCCGGCAAACCAGGTGACCATGAAGATGATGTGGAACGACTTGACCCAGAGCATGTCGGAATCCTCCCCAAAACACGGATCATAGCGAAGAAGCGGCCATGGACGCCAAAGCCTTTCTCAGGCGCCACAACGGCAAGCTGGTTCCCCTGCTGCTGGTGGGGCTCATCGCCTATCTCTGGTTTCTGCCACCCGCCTGGGTGCAGGATCTCGACGACAGACCGGCGCCCGTGCGTTATACGACCCTCGACGGCCGCTCGCTGAGCCTGGAAGACCTGCGCGGCAAGGTGGTCCTGGTCAATTTCTGGGCCACCTGGTGTCCCTACTGCCGTCACGAGATGCCCGCCATGGAGCGCTTCTACCGGGATTACCGCGACCGCGGTTTCGAGATCATCGCCTTCAGTGTGGACGACGGGCCCGCGCCCGTGGCCGCCTTTATGCAGGAGAAGGGCTACACCTTTCCGGCGGCCATGGCGGATGTTGCCATCCAGCAGGCCTTCGGCGGCGTGAGCCGCCTGCCCACCTCCTACATCCTCGATACCGAAGGCCGGCTGCGCCACAAGGTGCACGGCCAGGTCCATTACGGACGCATGAAAGATCTGGTGGAGCCCCTGCTGCGTCCACGCTAGGTGGAGCCGCAGGATGGGCTACACTGGTCCCGTTTCCGCTGCCGAGGTTGGCCATGAAAAAATCCCTTGCCATTGTGCTCATGAGTCTTGCTGCCGGTCTTGCCTGGGCTGCTTCGCTTGCCGATTTCACCGATGCCCAGACGGTGCGGGGACTGAAGGAAGCCCTCACCGCGAGCGTATCGGGTGCCGTGGCGAGGCTTGGCCGGACCGATGGCTTTTTCGGCAACGAAAAGGTCAGGATTCCCCTCCCCGAGAGCCTGCAGGGGGTGGAGGGCCTCCTGCGCACTTTCGGCCTGGGCGGGCAGGCCGACGAGCTGGTACTGGCGATGAACCGTGCGGCGGAGGGGGCGATACCGGAAGGCCAAAAGATCCTGCTCGACGCCGTGAAGAACCTGTCCTTCGAGGATGCCAAAGGCATCGTCACCGGCGGCGAGGACGCGGCCACCCGCTATTTCCGCCGGACCACGGCGGGGTCGCTGCGCGAGAAGTTTCTGCCCATCGTGTCCCGGATGACACGGCGGGTGGCGCTTGCGCAGAAGTATGACCAGCTCGCCGGGCAGGCTGCGAGATTTGGCCTGATCAGCGCGCAGGACGCCCGGCTCGACGAGTACGTGACGGCCAAGGCCCTCGACGGTCTCTATCTCATGATGGCGGAGGAAGAAAAGGCGATCCGCCGGGATCCGCTGGGCCGGGGCGGCTACTGGCTCGGCAAGATCTTCGGCGCCGTACGCTAGGCGCACCGTGATCGCGCTGGCCGGCCTGTTCGCCGCCTCGTTCTTTTCCGCCACCCTGCTGCCCGGCCATTCCGAGGCGGCCCTGTTCGCATACCTGCGTTTCCATCCGGAACAGGTGGTGCCCGCCCTCGCCGTGGCCACCCTGGGCAACACCCTGGGCGGCATGACTTCCTACCTCATGGGCCGCCTCCTGCCGGCCCGGGTGCAGGGGCGCGGGCTGGCCCCTGTGCGGCGCTTCGGCAGCGCCGCCCTGCTTCTGGCCTGGCTGCCGGTCGTGGGCGATGCCCTGCCCCTGGCGGCGGGCTGGCTGCGTCTGTCGCCTCTGCTTTGCGCCCTGTTTCTGGCCCTGGGCAAGTTTGCCCGCTACGCGCTGGTCGCCTGGTTCGCCGCACCGTGACCGGCGGGAGCCGGGATCGCGGGTGCTAAAATGCCGCTTTGCCGGACGCCGCCATGACCACCCGCCTGCGGGAAATCCCTTACAACTACACGTCTTTTTCCGACCGGGAAATCGTCATCCGATTCCTGGGCGAGGAAATGTGGCAGGTGCTCGACGCCCTGCGCAGCGAGCGCCGTACCGGCCGTTCGGCGCGCATGCTGTTCGAGGTGCTGGGGGATTTGTGGGTGGTGTCGCGCAACCCCTACCTCCAGGACGATCTCCTCGCCGATCCCAAACGCCGCGCCGCCCTCATTGGTGCCCTGCGTCACCGCCTCCGGGAAATCGAGGCGCGCCGTCAGGGCAACGAGCAGGTGGCGCGCCTGCTCGCCGCCGCGGCGCGCGCGGTGGACGCCTTCGAGGCGGAGTTCGAGCACACCCGGCTCCTGCGGGCGCGGGTCATGAAGACCCTGTCCGCCATCACACGGCGCGACAACATCGCCTTCGACGGCATGAGCCGGGTTTCCCACGTCACGGACGCCACCGACTGGCGCGTGGAATATCCCTTCGTGGTGATCACCCCGGACAGCGAGGAGGAAATCGCGCCCCTGGTGCGGGCGCTGATCGAACTCAAGCTCACCATCATTCCCCGCGGCGGCGGCACCGGCTATACCGGCGGTGCGGTGCCTCTCACCCGCCTGTCGGCGGTGATCAACACGGAAAAGCTCGACAGTTTGGGCCCGGTGGAGCAGGTCACGCTGCCGGGCGTGGCTCATCCGGTGCCGGTGATTCGCTGCGGGGCCGGCGTGGTCACGCGCCGGGTGATGGAGGCGGCGGAAGCGGCGGGGCTGGTCTTCGCGGTGGATCCCACCTCCGCCGATGCCTCCTGCATCGGCGGCAACGTGGCGATGAACGCCGGCGGCAAGAAGGCCGTGCTGTGGGGCACCGCCATCGACAATCTGGTTTCCTGGCGCATGGTGGACCCCCGCGGCCACTGGCTCACGGTGGAACGGCTGGATCACAACCTGGGCAAGATCCACGAGGTGGAGCATGCGCGTTTCCGCATCACGCGCTACGCCCGCGACGGTGCCAGCGTGGAGAGCGAGGAAGTGCTGGAAATCCCGGGCCGTGCCTTCCGGCGCAGCGGGCTGGGCAAGGACGTCACGGACAAGTTCCTCGCCGGCCTGCCGGGCATCCAGAAGGAAGGCTGCGACGGCATCATCACCTCGGCCACCTTCATCCTGCATCGCATGCCGGCCTACGGCCGCACCGTGTGTCTGGAGTTCTTCGGCCAGGTGCACGAGGCGGTGCCGGCCATCGTCGAGATCAAGGCGTACCTCGACGCCCATCCCCAAGCGCGCTTGGCTGGCCTGGAGCACCTGGACGCGCGCTACGTGAAGGCGGTGGGTTATGCCACCAAGGCCAACCGGCCCCAGCGTCCCAACATGGTCCTTTTGGCGGACATCGTCTCCGACGACGAGCAGGCGGTGGGCGAGGCCGCGTCCCACATCGTGCGCCTGGCCAACGCCCGCGGCGGAGAGGGCTTCATCGCGGTCACGCCCGAGGCGCGCCGCACTTTCTGGCTGGACCGCGCGCGCACCGCGGCCATCGCCGCCCACACCAACGCCTTCAAGATCAACGAAGACGTGGTGATTCCGCTACCGCGTCTGGCCGATTACAGCGACGGCATCGAGCGCATCAACATCGAGCTGTCCATCGCCAACAAGCTGCTCCTGCTGGACGAGCTGGAAACCTTCTTCCGCGGCGAACTGCCCATGAGCCGCGACGAGGATGCTCTTGCCGATCCGGCACTCACGGAGACCCGGCGCGCCCGGGCGCTGGAACTGCTGGCGGCGGTGCGGCGGCGCTGGCAGTGGCTGCTGGAAAACCTGGATGCGCCGCTCGCTACCTTCGTGGCCGCCTTTGGTCCGGTGGAGAGCCAGGCGGCCACGGTGTTCCGCGCGCTGCAGGATCACAGCCTGCGTGTATCGTGGAAGCGCGAGGTGCGGGACCCGCTGCACGACCTGTTCACCGGGCGCGGCTTCCGCCTGATCCTGGACCGCTGCGACGAGATTCACCGGCAGGTGCTCAAGCGCCGCGTGTTCGTCGCTCTGCACATGCACGCCGGCGACGGCAACGTGCACACCAACATTCCCGTCAACTCCGACGACTACGAAATGCTGGCCACCGCCAACCGGGCGGTGGAGCGCATCATGAAGCTGGCCACGGAGCTGGGCGGGGTGATTTCGGGCGAGCACGGCATCGGCATCACCAAGCTGCAATTCCTCGATCCGGCGAGCATCGAGGCCTTCGCCGCCTACAAGCGGCGCGTCGATCCGGAAGGCCATTTCAACCAGGGCAAGCTTCTGCCCGGCGCCGATCTGCGCAATGCCTACACGCCCAGCTTCAATTTGCTGGAGGTGGAGTCGCTGATCATGGAGCAGTCGGAGATCGGTCGCATCGCCGATTCCATCAAGGACTGCCTGCGCTGCGGCAAATGCAAGCCGGTGTGCAACACCCACATTCCGCGCGCGAACCTGCTCTACAGCCCGCGCAACAAGATCCTTGCGACCTCGCTTCTGATCGAGGCCTTCCTGTACGAGGAGCAGACCCGCCGTGGTGTGTCCCTGCGCCATTTCGAAGAGTTCAACGACGTGGGCGACCACTGCACCATCTGCCACAAGTGCGCCAACCCGTGCCCGGTGGACATCGATTTCGGCGACGTGTCCATCGCCATGCGCAATTTCTTGCGCAACCAGGGCCAGAAACGCTTCAATGCCGGCACATGGGCTTCGATGCTGTTCCTCAATGCCACCGATCCGGCCACCATCAAGCTGGTGCGCAAGGTGGCGATCCAGTGGGGCTACCGGGCCCAGCGTTTCGCGGCGCGCCTGGCGCGCCGGCTCAAGCTGGTGAATGGGCGTGCCACGCCGCCCGCCACCGTCGGGCGGCCGCCCCTCAAGGCCCAGGTGATCCACTTCGTGAACAAACCCATGCCCGGCGGGCTGCCCAAGAAGACGGCGCGGGCCCTGCTGGGGCTGGAGGACCCCGCCATCGTGCCGGTGATCCGCGACCCGGCGCGGGCCCAGGAGGAACAGGAGGCCGTGTTCTATTTCCCGGGCTGCGGCTCGGAACGGCTGTTCTCCCAGGTGGGGCTCGCCACCCAGGCCATGCTCTGGCACGTGGGCGCCATCACCGTGCTGCCGCCGGGCTACCTGTGCTGTGGCTATCCCCAGACCTCTGCCGGGTTCGAGGATCGCGGCCAGGCCATCAGCACCCAGAACCAGGTGCTGTTCCACCGCGTCGCCAACACCCTCAACTATCTGGACATCCGCACCGTCATCGTCTCCTGCGGCACCTGCATGGACCAGCTGCTCAAATACCAGTTCGAGAAGATCTTCCCGGGCTGCCGGCTGCTGGACATCCATGAATACCTGATGGAAAAGGGGGTGTCCCTGACGGGCATCCCCGGGCGGCATTACCTCTACCACGATCCCTGCCACACGCCCATGAAAACCCACGCGCCCCTCAAGGTGGCGCAAAGCCTGCTTTCGGCCGACGTGCGCCTGTCGGACCGCTGCTGCGGCGAATCGGGCACGCTGGCGGTGACCCGCCCGGACATCGCCACCCAGGTGCGCTTCCGCAAGCAGGAGGAACTGATCCTGGGCCGGGACGCCATCCGACGCGACGCCCCCGCAGCACCCGTCAAGGTGCTCACCGCCTGCCCCTCCTGCCTGCAGGGCCTGGCGCGCTATCAGGACGACACGGGACTGGATGCGGACTACATCGTGGTGGAACTCGCCCGCCATGTCCTGGGTGAGAACTGGATGCAGGACTACATCGCCCGCGCCAGCCAGGGCGGCATCGAACGGGTGCTCCTGTGAGCTGTCCCTTCTGCACCGGCGCGGGCGGCGAGGTGGTGTGGCAGGATGCCCGGCTGCGCGTGGTGCTGGCGGAGGAGGTGGGCTATCCCGGCTTCTGCCGCGTCATCTGGCATGCCCACGTGAAGGAGATGAGCGATCTCGCGCACGACGAGCGCCACCATCTCATGGGCGTGGTGTTCGCCCTGGAGCAGGCCCTGCGCGGCCTGACGCAGCCGGACAAGATCAACCTGGCCAGCCTGGGCAACCAGGTGCCCCATCTGCACTGGCATGTGATCCCGCGCTTCCTCGACGATCCCCATTTCCCGGCGCCGGTGTGGGCGCCGCCGGTTCGGCCGGCCCGTCCCCGTCCGCCGCCGGAAATCGGGCGCCTGCGCCGGGCCCTTGAAGACGCCCTGCAAAGTTCCTAGGATAGCGTCATTGCCATCGGGCCCACCGATCTCATGACGCCTCCCGCCAGCGCCGGCACCATGCAGGGCACCCGCCCCCACATCTCGGATGCGCAAACCTGCCGCCAGTGGCTGCAGGGTCTGCCCCTGACCAACGTGCCTGCCGCCCATGCGGAAATCCTGGTGCAGATGGAGCTGGTGAACCACTACGCCATGAGCGGGGTGGAGCGGCTGAAGGTGATGGAGGCCCTGCGGGAACCCATTCTCTACCTGCAGGGCGAGCAGGGGCGCAAATATGCCGGCAAGCCCCTGCCCTTCGACAACACGGAACTCTCCCTGTGGCGCAAGGTGCTCGCCCTCTGGCAGGGGCTGGCCAGGGGCTACCAGCTCTGCCTGGAAAGCCTGGAGGCCGGCGAGCCGGAGCTGCAGGCCTATCTGGGCTTCGTCTGCCAGCGGCTGGTGCATGCCCTGGGCTGCCACATCCTGGAACATCACTACGCCTATCAGCCGGTACCGGAACGGCTGTGGCGTGAGCTGCACCAGACCTATGCCCTCGCCGAAAAGGAGGGCGTGGCACGCCAGGCGGTGAAGGACGGCCTCAATCCGATGATGGACATCTCCTCGGTGGAGGCGGCCTATGTGGCGGTGTTGCTCGTTGCGCTGGCGGATCCCTATCATCTCACGGCGCGCCAGCTCGCCCAGGTGAACCGCTGGCTGGCCAAGTGGGCCGCACGGGTGCCGGTAACGAAGGAAAAGCCCACGCCCCTCTATCCCGAACTCAGGCTGGCGCCGGTGACCGTGGATCTCGCCCGTGCCGAGGGGCCGTCCATGCTGCAGGATGCGGGCCTGCCGGACACCGGCCGCTATCTCGACACCAACCAGCTCGCGGTGACCCTGCTCAAGCGCATCCGCCACCTGCGCAAGGGGGGCAGCCCCTCCGAGCTGGATGTGGGGGAAGACTGCGTGCAGCCGGCCTGCGAAGCCTTTCTCGCCCAGCTCTACCAGCAGTGGTGCGAACCGCTGCCCATCCGCGCCTACGAGCGGCGCGTCGGTCAGGCCAAGGCCCAGGTCACCTTCACGGTGCCCGCCATCCACTTTTACTGCAACGGTGAGAAGCCCCTGCGCCAGCCGGGGGAGGCGCCCGAGCTGTCTTGGCAGGCCATGCAGGACCTGCAGGTGTTCGGTCACGTCTCCAGCCACAGCGCCAGGCTCCAGGCCTCCCAGAAGGGGTATGCGCTGGAGACCTGGACCATCGTCGATGAATCCGCCCTGGGGTTCCGGCTCGCGGCGGAGGGCCTGCACGCCGCGCGCATCCACCAGAGCCAGCTGGTGGCGGTGCGTCCCCCTGACGCCCGTAGCTTCGTGCTGGGTGAGGTGCGCTGGCTGCGCTACCGGCCGGACGGCACCCTGCAGATGGGTGTGCACAGTTTCCCCGGCATTCCGGTGGCGGTGGGGGTACGCCCGCCCGTGCTCATCGCTGCGCTGCCGGCCAAGTATCAGCCCGCCCTGCTGTTGCCCGAGATCCCGGCGCTCAAGGTGCCGGCCACGCTGGTGTTGCCCAGCGGCTGGTACAGCCAGAACCGTCCCCTGGAACTGCTGTTCGAGGACCGCCTCACGGTGAAGCTCACCGGCCTCATGAACCGGGGCTCGGATTTCGACCGGGTGACCTTCAGCGTGGGCTGAGGGCCGCCGGGAGGTCCTTGCGCGCGATCACACGGCTTGCCGGAAAACAGGCCGAGAACGTGCTGCCCTTGCCTACCTCGCTTTGAATCTCCAGGCGTCCCTGGTGGCGGGTGAGTACGTGCTTGACGATGGACAGTCCCAGGCCGGTGCCGCCGGTTTCCCGGGAACGGCTGCGGTCCACCCGGTAGAAACGTTCCGTGAGGCGCGGGATGTGCTGGGGCTCGATGCCGATGCCCGAGTCCTGCACCGAAAAGCGCGCGCCCTCCGGCGTGGTTTCCCAGCGCAGGATCACCTCGCCGCCTGCCGGGGTGTATCGCACCGCGTTGCTGAGCAGGTTGCCGAAGGCGCTTTCCAGCTCGCGCTCGCTGCCCATGAGCCAGGCATCGCTCTTGAGTTCCATGCGCAGGGTGTGCCGGCCGCGGGACAGGCCCTGGGCTTCCGCGAGCAGGCGTTGTGCCAGGGCGGGCACGTCCACCGGCGCCTCCTGCAGAGGGTTGGAGGCACTCTCCAGACGCGACAGGGTCAGCAGATCGTCCACCAGACGCCGCATGCGGCGGGTCTGGTCCAGCATGGTTTGCAGATAGTGCTGCCGCTGTTCGGCGGGCAGGTCGGCGTGGTCCAGCAGGGTTTCCAGAAAGCCGCCCACCACGGTGAGGGGCGTGCGCAGCTCATGGGAGACGTTGGCCACGAAATCCCGGCGCACCGTCTCCAGCTGCTCGACGCGGCTGATGTCGCGGGAAATGAGCAGCTTCTGCTTGGCGCCGAAGGGCACCAGCTGGATAGACAGGGTGAGCTCGGGGTTGCGGGCGGAACGCAGGATCAGGGGTTCGCTGTAATTGTGGGCGGCGAGATATTCGTGGAACTGGGTCTGGCGCAGCAGGTAGGTGATGGGCCGACCGGCGTCCGTCTCCAGGTTGAGTCCCAGCTGGCGTGCCGCCACCGGATTGAACCACTCGATCTCGTCATGCTCGTCCAGGATCACCACGCCGTCCGGCATCGCCTCGCCGGCACGACGGAAGCGGGCGAGCGCCTCCGAGAGCTGGTGCCGGCTCCTGGACTGGCGGCGCACGATCTGGTAGAGCTGGGCGAACACATCGCCCCAGGGGCCGTTGGCCTGGGGCACGTTGGTGAGCTGGGGATCCTTCAGCCAGCGCGCGAGTTTCTCCACCTGGCGCAGCTGGTAAATGAGCTGTCCGAGGAGGGCGGCCAGCAGGAACAGGGCCGCGGCCGTGCCGCCGGCCAGCGGCCACAGCAGGAGTGCGGCCAGGGCGTAGAGCAGGGGGGCGGCGAGGGCGCGCGACCAGAAGTCAGACATGGGAAAGCACGGACAGGGGAAACCCTGGGGCCATTATCCAATCCCGGCTCAACGCTTGGCAAACCGGCTGATGGCTCATGCCGCCGGCCGGCCTTCTCCCGGCCATCAAGTGGCTGCGCACCCGGGCCGGGTTTTTCGGGGGCCTGACGGGGCCGCGCCTGGCTGACGGCCACGCCGGGCCGCCGCAGCCTTCAGGGCGACTGGGAGAAACGGTAGCCGGCGCCGCGCACGGTTTGGACCAGCGCATCGTGGCCGGTGGGTTCCAGGGCCCGGCGCAGGCGGCGGACGTGCACGTCCACCGTCCGCTCCTCCACGAACACGTGGCTGCCCCAGACCTGATCCAGAAGCTGCGCCCGGGAATGCACCCGTTCCGGATGGGTCATGAGGAAATGCAGCAGGCGAAACTCGGTGGGCCCCAGCTCGAGGGGCGTGCCGTTGCCCGTGACCCGGTGGCTGGCCGGATCCAGGCGCAGCCCGCCGATTTCCACGGGTTCGTCCGTCATCTGGGGCGCCCGCCGGCGCAGCACCGCCTTGATGCGGGCCAGGAGCTCCCGGGGGGAGAAGGGCTTGGTGACGTAGTCGTCGGCACCCGTCTCCAGGCCGCGCACCCGGTCCGCTTCCTCGCCGCGCGCGGTGAGCATGATCACGGGAATGTCGCGGGTATGGCGTTCCGCCTTGAGCCGACGGGCAAACTCGATGCCGGACTGGCCGGGCAGCATCCAGTCCAGCAGGATCAGATCCGGCAGGGCCTCGCGCATGAGCCGGCCGGCGGTTTCGGCGCTGTCCGCCTGTACTACCGTGTGGCCGGCCTGTTTCAGGTTGAAGGCAACCAGTTCCTGGATGGCGGGTTCGTCTTCGACGACCAGTATCGTCGCGGGCATGACCTTCTCCTTCGTTCGAGCGCCGTCATAGTATGACGCCAATGTGACGGATCGATGACAGGCATCCTGCTCGCCAACAGGCGTGATTGGCCCCAGAATGGACGGCTTCCTGCCACGGGCGCGGCTGGCTGATGGTTCGACTTTTTCTTCTCGTCCTGCTCCTGCTTTCGGGCTGCAGCCATCTCGGCTATTACGCCCAGGCCATCCAGGGCCAGCTGGAGCTCTACCGGCGCGCCGCGCCCCTTTCCCAAGTGCTGGCCGATCCCGGAACGGACCCGGCCCTCGCCCGGCAGCTTGAGCGGGCCCGGGCGGCGCGGGAATTCGCCAGTCGCGAGCTCCATTTGCCGGACAACGGCAGTTTCCGGGGCTATGCCGATCTGGGCCGACCCTTTGCCGTTTGGAACGTGTTTGCCACGCCGGAGCTGTCGGTGGATCCCCTCGCCTGGTGCTTCCCGGTGGCGGGCTGTGTGGCCTACCGGGGCTATTTCTCGGAGCAGGCGGCCCGTGAGGAGGCGGCAGCTCTCGCCGCCCGGGGTCTGGATGTGTATGTGGCGGGTATTCCCGTGTATTCCACCCTGGGCTGGTTCGACGACCCCCTCCTCAACACCTTCATCCATTATCCGGAAGCGGAACTGGTGGGCCTGATCTTCCACGAGCTCGCCCATCAGGTGGTCTATGTGCCGGGCGATTCCGCCTTCAATGAAGCCTTCGCCAGCGTAGTGGAAGAGGAAGGCGTGAAACGCTGGTTCGCCCGGCAGGGGGAGGCGGGAGCGCTGGCCCGCTGGCAGCAGGGATGGGAACGGAAACAGGCCTTTCAGGCCCTACTCCAGCGCACCCGGGACCGCCTGGCCGCAGCCTACGCAGCGGCGCCGGATGCCGATGCGGCGCGCACCGCCAAGGCCGCCATCCTGCGCGAGGCGGAAAGGGAATACGAATCCCTGCGCGCGGCCTGGGGCGGTTATACCGGCTATGATCGCTGGTTCCGCAGCACACCCCTCAACAATGCCAAGCTGACTTCGGTGACCCTCTATGCGGACCAGGTGCCGGCGCTGCGGGCGCTGCTCGCCCAGGTGGACTACGATCTCCCCCGCTTCTACCAGGCAGCGCGGCGGCTGGGTCACCTCGCGCCCGAAGCCCGCGCCACGGCCCTTGCCCGACTGGCGCAGGGGGAGACCGGCGATTTTTGACAGCGCCCGGGAGGGCGGCTAGGATAAAGGACATGAAACTCCGATTTCAGGCGCCGGCCCTGCTGCTTTTGCTGCTGCCCCTCGCCGCGTGGGCCATGGAGGTCTCGATGTTCCCCCTGCCCGACGGCACGGAAGTGGCGGTGCGCCGCTTCCCCGCCGCCGGAGACCGTCTCCTGTTGTGGTTTCCTTGCGACGAAGGTCAGGGCACGGCAGAAGCGAAGGCGGCGGCGGCCCTGGTGCCCCAGGGCATCGAGACCTGGCTGCCGGACATGCTGGGCGCCCATTTCCTGCCCATGGCGCCTTCCAGCATGGATCAGCTTCCGCCCGATGAGATCGCCGCCCTCATCGAACGGGCGCGGCAGACGGGCAAGCGGGTCTATCTGGTGACGGCCGGGCGCGCGGCGCTGCCGGTGTTGCGGGGCCTCGCTCGCTGGCGCGGGAGCGCCGGCAGTCAGGAAGTGGAAGGCGTGCTGCTGTTCTATCCGGAGCTCTATGCCGGCACGCCGGCACCCGGTACCGAGGCGCGCTACGAGCCGGTGGTGCACGAAACCGTGACTCGCATCGTCATTCTCCAGGGCGCACGCTCACCCGGCCGCTGGTGGCTCAACCATCTGGTACAGGCCTTTCAGGCCGCGGGCAGCCAGGTGCATGGAGCGCTGCTGCCGGGCGTGCGCGGCTATTTCTTCCTGCGCGAGGAACAGACCCCGGAAGAGGCGGCCATGGCCGCGCACCTGCCGGAACTGGTGCGGCAGGCCCTGGACAGGATCGATGCCATGAAGAAGGAAAACCGACCATGATGCGCCGTCTCGTCCTGCTTTTCACCCTGCTGCTGCCCCTGGTCGGGGCCTTCGCCCAAGAGCTCAGGCCCTATGCCGGTGCCACCCCGCCCCTGCGTCTCAAGGATCTCGCCGGGCAGGTGCACGATCTCGCCGACTATCGCGGCCAGGTGGTGATGGTGCAGTTCTGGGCCACCTACTGTGCCCCCTGCGTCAAGGAAATGCCTTCCATGCAGCGTCTGGCGGCCAGGCTTGCGGGCAGGCCGTTTCGCATCCTGGCAGTGAACATGGGGGAAAGCGAGGCGGAAGTGCGCGCCTTCCTGAAGAAGGTCAACGTGGACTTCACCATTCTCATGGACCCCGACGGCCAGGCCATCGCCGCGTGGAAGGTGTTCGTCGCGCCGTCCACCTTCATCGTTGATCCCCAGGGCCGCATCCGCTACACGCTGCAGGGGGGTGCCGAGTGGGATGCGCCCCAGTACGTGGAAAAACTTAACGCCCTCATGACGGGCCAGCCATGAGCCAGGTCCCGGGGCAACGTTTCTGTCTCTATGACACGGCGCAGCTTGCCGCCGTGCTGGACGGCATGGCCTGGCAGGCGGCGGGTCTGCTCACCGGCCGGCAGGATGTGATCGTGGTGGGCATCCTGCGTCGCGGGGCGCCCCTTGCCGACCTGCTGTTCGAACGGCTGACCCGCGACTTTCGCATTCCCGGCCTGTCGCGGCTGGATCTGGCCATCAAGCGCTACGCGGATGATCTCACCCTGCTCCATCCGGAGACGCGCCTAATGGAAAACCCGGCCCATGCCGGACTCGACCTCACGGGACGCAGCCTGATCGTGGTGGACGACGTGATGTACAAGGGCTATTCCATGCTGCGTGCGGTGGAGTACTTGGCGGGCAAGGGGGCGGCCGAAATCCGCACTGCCGTGCTGGTGGACCGGGGCGCGGCCAAGCTGCCGGTGCGCACCGACATCGTGGGTGTGACCCTGGATGTCGCCCCCACTGACATCATCGAGTGCAACGTCCCGCCCTACGAGACCACTCTGAAAATCGACCTTCTGCGGCCTCAGCGTTGATCGCGGCGGAAGCGCGCCGCACAGCCGTTGCAGGCCAATACCGAGAAATACCGCGCCCACAACAAAATCAGAACCGGCAACGTCGCGGCCAGAAACCGGTCAAAGGGGGTCAGTGTGTCACCGTGCCACCAGCGCACGGCCGCCACCACGGCCTCGAGAAACCAGACCATGAAGCCGAAGGCGGCCAGGAGTTTGATGACGCGACGCAGCATGGTGGCAGCTTTGGACGTTTTGCCGGTATAGTCAAGGGCATGCTCCTGCGCATCCTTTTCCTGCTCGGCTTCCTGGTCGCCCTGCCTGCCGCCGCCGCCCCGCGGGTGGTGGTACTGGGCGTGGATGGCGCCATTTCTCCGGCCACCGCGGACTATGTGGTGCGGGGCATCGGCCACGCGGAAGAGGCGGGCGCGGAGGCCGTGGTGCTGCGCCTGGACACACCGGGTGGCCTGGATTCGGCCATGCGTGACATCATCCGCAAGATCCTTGCCGCCCGGGTGCCCGTCATCGTCTGGGTGGGGCCGGAAGGCGCCCGTGCGGCCAGTGCCGGAACCTACATCCTCTATGCCGCCCACGTGGCGGCCATGGCGCCGGCCACCAATCTGGGGGCGGCCACGCCGGTGGCCATCGGCGGGCCGGAACCTCCCGCCCAGCCGGGCAGGGAGAAGGAAGCCAAGCCTAACGAGCCTTCCGCCATGGCGAAAAAGCAGGTGCATGATGCCGCCGCCTACATCCGCGGGCTGGCCCAGTTGCGGGGCCGCAATGGCGAATGGGCGGAGCGCGCGGTGCGCGAGGCAGTGAGCCTGTCCGCCGAGGAAGCCCTGAAGGAAAAGGTGATCGACTTGGTGGCGGCGGACCTGCCGTCCCTGCTCACCGCGGTGGATGGACGCAAGGTGAAGGTGGGGGAGACCGAACGGCCTCTCGCCACCCGCAACGCCGTGCTGGAAAACCGCGAGCCTGACTGGCGCACCCGTTTCCTGGCGGTGATCACGGATCCGGGTGTGGCCTACATTCTGCTGCTCATCGGCATGTATGGCCTCTTTTTCGAGTTTTCCAATCCCGGCTTCGGGGTCGCGGGCGTGGCGGGGGCCATCTGTCTCCTGCTCGCCCTGTTCGCCTTCCAGCTGCTGCCCATCAGCTACGCAGGCCTGGCGCTGATTCTGCTGGGCGTGGGGCTGCTCATCGCGGAAGTGTTCGTGCCCAGTTTCGGTGTGCTGGGGCTGGGGGGCATCGTCGCCTTCGTTGCCGGCTCGGTGATGCTCATGGACCGGGAGGTGACCGGCGCGGCGGTGCCCCTCAGTTTGATCATTGCCTTTACCGTGGCCACGGCCGCCTTCATCCTGGTGGTGGGACGCATGGCTCTGGCCTCGCGCAAAAAGCCGGTGGTCAGCGGCCGCGAGGAATTGGTCGGCGCCGAAGGCGAGGTAGTCGAGGTGAGAGAAGGCCTCGCCTGGGTGCGCGTCCATGGCGAGTTGTGGCGTGCCCGCTGCGATGCGCCGCTCGTGCCGGGACAGCGGGTGAGGGTGCAGGCGGTGGACGGCCTCACCCTGGAGGTGCAAGGGATTCCAACCTGAACCAAGGAGACAACCCATGATGGAACTCATATTCGGCTCCGGCTGGCTGCTCATTCTGGTCATCGCCTTTCTCGTCTCTGCCCTCAAGGTGTTGCGGGAATACGAGCGTGGCGTGGTGTTCATGCTGGGCCGCTTCTGGAAAGTGAAGGGGCCGGGTCTGGTGATCGTGATCCCCGGCATCCAGCAAATGGTGCGCGTGGATTTGCGCACCATTGTCATGGACGTACCCAGTCAGGACGTGATCTCCCGCGACAACGTGTCGGTGAAGGTGAATGCGGTGGTGTATTTCCGCGTGGTGGATCCGGCCAAGGCCATCATCCAGGTGGAGGACTACCTCTCGGCCACCAGCCAGCTCGCCCAGACGACCCTGCGTGCGGTGCTGGGCAAGCACGAGCTGGACGACATGCTGGCGGAACGGGAACGCCTCAACCTGGACATCCAGACCGTGCTGGACCAGCAGACCGATGCCTGGGGCATCAAGGTGTCCAACGTGGAGATCAAGCACGTGGACATCGACGAGTCCATGGTGCGCGCCATCGCCAAGCAGGCGGAAGCGGAGCGGGAGCGGCGCGCCAAGGTCATCCATGCGGAAGGCGAGCTGCAGGCCTCGGAGAAGCTGGCGCAGGCGGCGGAGGTGCTGGCGCGGCAGCCGGCGGCCATCCAGCTGCGTTATCTGGAAACCCTCACCACCATCGCCGCGGACAAGAATTCCACCATCGTCTTTCCCCTGCCCATCGAGTTGCTGAATGCCCTCCTGGGCAGGAAACCCTGACGCGCGGCGGGCCAAAATATTTTGATCGCCGGCGGGGGCGCGGGCTGCTATAGGTCAGTTGAGGGCGGAATCGTCCGCCTCTTTGCCAAAGGAGTTCCCCATGCTGACCTTCGACGCCCCCAACTGGACCGCCACCGATCCCCTCCTCCGCGACCAGCAGCCCAGCCGCCGGCTGCACGAACCGGCGCAGATCCTGTTCGACGTGGATCCCATCACCGGCGCCCCCCTCGGGGACCTTACGGGCCTGCCCTATCTGGTGGACGGCAACGTGGTGATCTATTTTGAAACGGAAGAAAGCCGGCAAATCTTCCGGGACATGCCCACCGACCATCCCCTGCGGCTGGCGGACAATCCCCTCGAGGAAGGTGAAGCCGAGGGTTGATCAGAAGTTCTCGAACACCCAGCGCAACAGCGCATCCTGGAAGGGTCGGGCGCGTGCCGCGTCGGGGTGGTTGACCAGACACACCAGGATCACCTCCCTTCCGCTGGCGGTGCGCAGGTAGCCGGCGAGGGCGCGCACGTCGTCCAGGGAGCCGGATTTGAGGCGCGCCTGCCCCGCGAGGGGTTCGCCGGTATGGCGGCGGCGCAGGGTGCCGTCCAGTCCCACCAGCGGGAGCGAGGCGGCGAATTCCGGATACCAGGGGGAGTACCGGGCGCGCGCGAGCAGGGCCGCCAGGTGGCGCGCACTCACGCGCGTGCGGCGGTCGAGCCCGGAGCCGTTGCCCGGCGCCAGCTCGACGAAATCGAGGCCCCGGCTCTTCAACACGGCTTCCATCGCCTGCGCCGCCTTGTCCGGGGTCGCCGGCGGGCCGAGCAGTTCCGCGCCCAGGGTGAGATAGAGCTGGCGCGCCATCACGTTGTTGCTGAACTTGTTGATGTCGCGCACTACCTCTGCCAGGGGCACGGACTCGAAGCGGGCGATGAGTTGGGCCTCGCCGGGCACCGTGCCGTCCACCACCCGTCCGCGCAGCCGTCCTCCCAGCTCGCCCCACAGGGCGCGGAACAGCGTCTCCCACTGGGTGTTGCCGTCGAACAGGGCCAGGTGCCAGGACTGCTCACCGCAGGCCCGGGGATAGGGCCCGCTCACCCGAACCACGAGTCCCCGGCGGCCCGCTTCCACCCGGGTGGCGAGTCCGTTCCTCCAGTCGGCGCAGGGGCCGTCCACCGGTCTGAGGGCGTTGACCAGGGTCACACCCGGGGCGTCCACGTCCAGCGTGAGGCGCAGGGCTTGCCCCTCGGGCACCACGCTCAGGCGGCGGCTGCGGAAATTGAGCAGCAGGGCATCCGGCCCTGCGTTGTAGGGCTTCAGGGGCTGGCCGTCGAAGGCAGCCGGATCCTCGGGCGGCACATCGAAAAAGCTGCGGTCGAGGACCAGGTTCCCCTCCACATCGCGGATGCCGCGTGCGCGCAGCTCCCGCAGCCACAGCCAGAGGGTCTCCAGGGTGATGCGGGGATCGCCGTAGCCCTTGAAATACAGGTTGCCCGCGAGCCGCCCCCGCTGCGGCGGCCGGTCGCCATACACTTCCGTGCGCCAGCGCCAGGCGGGGGTGAGCGCCTCCAGGGCGGTGAAGGTGGTGACCAGCTTGATCACCGAGGCCGGGTTCATGGGCCGGTCGGCATGGAGGGCGAGCAGGGGCGCGTTCTGGCCGGGATCCTCGACCTCGAGGGCCACGGCCGACTCCGGCAGGTTCGCGGCGGCGAGGGCCGCAGCAAGGGGCGGGGGCAGTTCGGCCGCGCCAGCGGACACGACCCCCAGGAACCAGATGAGCAGGCCGGCGAGGCAGCGGGCGCGGACGGGGCCAGCGCCCCAGGCTGCGCGTGTCGGGTGTTTGGACTCGAAGTGGCTAGCGATGCCCCGTGAGATCCCGGACATACCAGTCCATGGCGATGCGCAGGCCATCGCGGATGGTGTGGGTCGGCTGATAGTGGAGCAGGGTGCGTGCCTTGGAAATGTCCGCCAGGGAATGGCGCACGTCCCCCGGCCGGAAGTCGCGGTACACGGGGCGCGCGTGGGCCAGATGGGGAAAACGGGGCGCCAGCTCGGCCCGCAGCGCCTCGTAGAGTTGATTGAGACTGGTGCGTTCGCCCACCGCCACGTTGTACACCTGGTTGATGGCCGCGTCTTCTTCCGTGGTGGCGGCGAGCAGGTTGGCCTGGATGGTGTTCTCGATGTAGCAGAAGTCCCGGCTGGTTTCCCCGTCGCCGTTGATGTACACCGGCTCGTTCTTGATCATGGCGGCAATCCATTTGGGAATCACCGCGGCATAGGCGCCCTCCGGATCCTGGCGCGGCCCGAAGATGTTGAAGTAACGCAGGCCGATGCTGGCCAGGCCATAGCAGCGGGCGAACACGTCGGCGTAAAGCTCGTTCACGTACTTGGTCACCGCGTAGGGGGAGAGCGGCTTGCCGATCTGGTCTTCCACTTTGGGCAGCGCCGGGTGATCACCATAGGTGGAGCTGGAGGCGGCATAGACGAAGCGTTTGACACCCGCATCCCGGGCGGCCACCAGCATGTTGACGAAGCCGTCGATGTTGGCGGCATTGGTGAGCAGGGGATCCTCGATGGAACGGGGCACCGATCCCAGGGCCGCCTGGTGCAGCACGTATTCCACACCCTGGCAGGCTGCGCGGCAGGTGTCCAGGTCCCGGATGTCGCCCTCGATGAAGCGGAAACGCTGCCATTGTTCCGGTGTGACCAGCGCCTGCACCTGCTCCAGGTTGCGCCGGTGGCCGGTGGCGAAGTTGTCCAGCCCCACCACGCGCTGGTCGAGCCGCAGCAGGGCTTCCAGCAGGTTGGAGCCGATGAAGCCCGCCACGCCGGTGACCAGCCAGACGTGGGGCTCCCGCGCCAGGCGGGCGCGCACGGCCTGATACTGGGGCGCGTCCATGATCACAGCCGCCAGAAGCGGGCGAAGCGGGCGCGCGCCGCGTCCGGATCGAACAGACCCTTGACGTCGATCAGGGCACCGCGCCCGTTCACCTTGGCCCGGTAATCGTCCAGCGGCCGCTCGGCGAACTGCCTGTGGGCCACGGCCACCACGATGGCATCGGCGGTGGGCAGTGCCTCCCAGGGCTCGAGGGTCACGCCGTATTCGTGCACCGCGTCGCGGGGATCGGCGATGGGGTCGTGCACGTGCACCTCCACCCCATAGCTTTCCAGCTCCCGGATCACGTCGATGACCCGCGAGTTGCGCAAATCCGGGCAGTTCTCCTTGAAAGTGAGTCCCAGCACCAGCACCTTGGCGCCCTTGATCTGGCTGCCGGCGGCGATCATTTCCTTCACCGTCTGCTCGGCGACATACTTGCCCATGCCGTCGTTGATGCGCCGGCCGGCCAGGATCACCTGGGGGTGATAGCCCAGCATGTCCGCCTTGTAGGTGAGGTAGTAGGGGTCCACGCCGATGCAGTGGCCGCCCACCAGGCCGGGGCGGAAGGGCAGGAAGTTCCACTTGGTGCCCGCGGCGCGCAGCACCTCCAGGGTGTCGATGCCGATCTTGTGGAAGATTAGCGCCAGCTCGTTCATGAGGGCGATGTTCAGGTCGCGCTGGGTGTTCTCGATCACCTTGGCGGCCTCCGCCACCTTGATGCTGGAGGCGCGGTGCACGCCAGCGGTGATGATGGATTCGTAGAGTGCCGCCACCTTTTCCAGGGTTTCCGGTGTGTCGCCGGAGACCACCTTGAGGATGCGCGTCAGGGTGTGTTCCTTGTCACCCGGATTGATGCGCTCCGGCGAATAGCCCACGAAGAAGTCCTGCTTCCATTTCATGCCGGATTCCCGCTCCAGAATGGGGATGCACACTTCCTCCGTGGCGCCGGGATAGACCGTGGACTCGTAAACGACGATGGCGCCCTTTTTCATGTGCCGACCCACCGAGGTGGAGGAGCCGATCAGCGGGCCGAAGTCCGGCTGGTGGGCGGCGTCCACCGGGGTGGGTACCGCAACGATGATGTAGTCGCATACCGCGAGCTGGGAGGCATCGGTGGTGCAGGTGAGATGGACCGCTGCCTTCAGGTCCTCGCTGGAGACTTCACCCGTCGGATCGCAATGGCGGCGATAGTTGGCGACCTTCTCCTCCGACAGGTCCACGCCGATGGTCTGGTATTTCTTGCCGAATTCCACGGCCAGAGGCAGGCCCACGTAGCCCAGACCCACCACACCCACGATGCTCATGTTGAAGATTCCCCTTTCTGCTCGAGTTTCCGACGCATTGTACCCCAGCCGGCAGGCCGGTCATGACCGCTGCATGACCGGGCCGCGGCGCGCCTATAATCCCGGATTGTCCATGGGGACGCTCCCTAATGGACTCTCCCCATGACGGAAGAGGGTGGTATGCGATTTCTCCTGTTGGGCGCGCTCCTCGCCATTGCAGCTTTCATGCCAGCCCGTGCCGATCTGGTGGAGACCATCAGCCGGGTCAAGCCCGCAGTGGTGGCCGTGGGCACCTTCCAGCCCACGCGTTCGCCCCAGCACGTGTTCCAGGGCACCGGCTTCGTCGTGGCCCAGGGCCTGTCCGTCATCACCAACGCCCATGTGGTCCCCAAGACGCTGGATGCGGCGCGCCAGGAGCGGCTGATCGTGCTGGCGGAAGTGGCGGGACGCGCCCAGGTGCGCGGGGCGCGCATCGCCCGCGTGGACCTGGAGCACGATCTCATGCTGCTGGCCATCGACGGCCCGCCCCTGCCGGCCCTCGCCCTGGGCGATGCCGCGCGCGTGCGTGAGGGCATGGAAGTGGCCTTCACCGGCTTTCCCCTGGGCATGGCACTGGGACTGCGTCCCGTCACCCATCGCGGCATCGTCTCCGCCATCACCCCGGTGGCCACCCGCATGGGCAACGCCCGTGACCTCAGTCCCCAGTCCATCGAGCGTCTGAAGCGCCCGTTCTTCGTGTTCCAGCTCGACGCCACCGCCTATCCCGGCAACAGCGGCAGCCCCCTCTACGATCCCCACACCGGCGAAGTGCTGGGCGTGCTCAACAGCGTCTTCATCAAGCAGTCCAAGGAGGCGGCCATCAGGGACCCTTCGGGCATCAGCTACGTGATCCCGGTGACCTTCGTGCGCGAGCTGCTCGAGGCGGCGCCCTGAGGCTACAGTTCATCGAGGACGGCCAGGGTGCCCTTGACCAGATGGGCGATCTCGCCCTCGCCGATCACGTAGGGCGGCATGAAATAGACCGTCGTTCCCAGGGGGCGCAGCAGGAGTTCCCGGTTCAGGGCACGCTCGAAGAAGCGGCGGGCAAAGCCCGGGCCTGCGTCTTCCACCTCGAAGGCCCAAATCATGCCCAGATGGCGGAAATTCCGCACGCGCGGGTGGCGCGCCAGGGGTTCGGCGGCTTCGTTCAGGGTCTGGGCGAGTTTGCGGTTGGCCTCGATCACCCGGCCTTCCTCGAAGATGTTGAGCACCTCCAGCGCGGCCCGGCAGGCCAGGGGATTGCCCGTGTAGGAATGGGAATGCAGAAAACCGCGGGCGGTTTCGTCGTCGTAGAAGGCGTCATAGACCTCGTCCGTGGTGAGCACCACGGACAGGGGCAGATAGCCCCCGGTGAGGCCCTTGGACAGGCACAGGAAATCCGGGGCGATGCCCGCCTGCTCGCAGGCGAACAGGGTGCCGGTGCGGCCGAAGCCCACCGCGATCTCGTCGGCGATCAGGTGCACCTGGTAGCGGTCGCACAGGGTGCGGGCCTGGCGCAGGTATTCCGGGTCATACATGCCCATCCCCCCGGCGCACTGGATGAGGGGCTCCAGGATCAGGGCGGCGGTCGTGGCATGGTGTTGGGCGAGCCAGGCGTCCAGGGCCTGGGCGGCGGCGCGGGCGTGGGCCTGGGCGGTCGTGCCCGGGGCGGCGCGCCGGAAATCCGGTGTGGGCACCTGGTGGGTGGGACGCAGCAGGGGCGCGTAGGTGGCCTTGAACAGGGGCACGTCGGTGACCGAGAGTGCCCCCAGGGTCTCGCCGTGGTAGCCGTTTTCCAGGCTCACGAAGCCGGTTTTCTCCGGTCTTCCCCGGTTCGCCCAGTAGTGGAAGCTCATCTTGAGGGCAATTTCCACTGCCGAGGCGCCATCGGAGCCGTAGAAGGCGTGGCCCAGTTCCCCGGGGGCAAGCTGCGCCAGCCGCTCCGACAGCTCCACCACCGGGCGGTGGCTGAAGCCGGCCAGGATCACGTGTTCCAGGCGCCTGAGCTGGTCGGTGAGGGCGGCATTGATGCGCGGGTTGGCGTGGCCGAACAGGTTCACCCACCAGGAACTGATGGCGTCGAGATACCGGCGGCCGTCGAAGTCATAAAGCCAGGGCCCCTCGCCCCGGGCGATGGGAATGATGGGGAGGGTCTCGTGCACCTTCATCTGGGTGCAGGGATGCCAGACGGCGTGGCGGCTGCGGGCAAGCCATTGGGCGTTGGACATGGCGGTTCCTCGGGATGGGCTGCCCCGATTCTAAACCGGGCGGGATTGTCTGCCGCTATCAGCCTGGCGTAGATTTTTGGTGTCTGGCAAAGGAGGACCGCGCATGGAGATCTTCCAGCGAATCGCCGCCCAGATGGCGGCCGTGGCGCTGCCGCTGTATGCGGTGAGCCTCACCGCCGTGCCCCGGGCCGACACGCCGGTGCTCCTGTTCCTGCACTGGCACGGTTTCCGGCGCGCCGGCGCGCGTTCCTCCCTGCGGCCCGTGCCGGGCTCGGCGCTGCAGCTCAACGAACGCTGGCAGGCCCTGGAGGAGATTGACCGGGCCATGCTGGAGGCGGGCTGGCGCCTGGGGGCTTGGGACGTGGAGCGGGAGGAACACCGCGCCTGCAACCATGTGGGAGCGAGCAGCCGCGAAGCCCTGGAATGCCTGCAGGCCTTCGGCGAACACACCGACCGGCGCGCGGCCGAGGCGCTGCTTCTGGCCGAGGCGCCGGACCGGGAGGCCCTGCTCAAGGCAGGCGCCGAGAAGGGCTACGTGCGCTGGCAGTTCCGGCCCGTGCGCGGCGGGCTGTGGGCGGGCACCCCCGGCGACGAGACCCTGTGCGCCGATGGCAGCCGCCTGCCCCCCTGTCCGGTGGCGCCCCGCCCCCCGGCGGCCAACGCGCGCGTGGAGCGGCCCGTGCGCCGTACCGTGTACCGGCTGGGACGCATCACCCGCCTGATTCTCCCCTGACCCCCTCTTGAAATCCGGGGGCATGCCCCCACCTTCCGCCCCGCCGGCCGCGGCGGACCCCGCGTTGCCCCCTGGCGGAGCGCCTGCGCGGGCCGGGCGCGGCCCTGGTTCATCCCGATCATCTGCAATCGCAAAGGAGATCTGAAGATGCACATTCGTCCCCTTTACGACCGGATTATCGTCAAGCGGATCGAGCAGCAGCGTCAGACCGCCTCCGGCATCGTCATCCCGGACACCGCCGGGGAGAAGCCGGAGCAGGGCGAAGTCCTGGCCGTGGGGCCCGGCAAGCTGCTGGACAACGGCACCGTGAGGCCGCTGGAGGTCAAGGTCGGTGACCGGGTCCTGTTCAGCAAGTACGGCGGCCAGACCGTCAAGGTGGAAGGCGAGGAACTGCTGGTGCTGCGCGAGGAAGACGTGCTCGGCATCATCGAGCAGGATGCCGCCGGCGCCCGGAAGGCTGCGTGATCCCTCTGGTTTGTCTGCAGGAGTAGAAGCACATGAGCGCGAAAGAAGTCAAATTCCATGATTCCGCCCGCGCCCGCATCTTCAAGGGCGTCAACATCCTGGCCGATGCGGTGAAGGTCACCCTGGGTCCCAAGGGCCGCAACGTGGTGATCGAACGTTCCTTCGGCGCGCCGGTGATCACCAAGGACGGCGTGTCGGTGGCCAAGGAAATCGAGCTCAAGGACAAATTCGAGAACATGGGCGCCCAGATGGTGAAGGAGGTGGCGTCCAAGACCGCCGATGTGGCGGGTGACGGTACCACCACCGCCACCGTGCTGGCCCAGGCCATCGTCCAGGAAGGCATGAAATACGTCGCCGCCGGCATGAACCCCATGGACCTCAAGCGCGGCATCGACAAGGCCGTGCACACCGTGGTGGAGGAGCTCAAGAAGATCTCCAAGCCGGTGACGACCAGCAAGGAAATCGCCCAGGTGGGGGCCATTTCCGCCAATGCCGACGAGTCCATCGGCAAGATCATCGCCGACGCCATGGACAAGGTGGGCAAGGAAGGCGTCATCACCGTCGAGGATGGCAAGTCCCTGGAAAACGAGCTGGAAGTGGTGGAGGGCATGCAGTTCGACCGGGGCTATCTCTCCCCCTACTTCATCAACAATCCGGACAAGCAGACCTGCGTCCTCGATGACGCCCTGATCCTGATCCACGACAAGAAGATTTCCAGCATCCGTGACCTGCTGCCGGTGCTGGAGGAAGTGGCCAAGGCGGGCAAGCCGCTGCTGATCATCGCCGAGGACGTGGAGGGCGAGGCGCTGGCTACCCTGGTGGTGAACGCCATGCGCGGTGTGCTCAAGGTGGCCGCGGTCAAGGCCCCGGGCTTCGGCGACCGCCGCAAGGCCATGCTCCAGGACATCGCCATCCTCACCGGCGGCACGGTCATCTCCGATGAAGTCGGCCTGTCGCTGGAGAAGGCGAAACTCGCCGACCTGGGTCGCGCCAAGCGCGTCGAGGTGCACAAGGAGAACACCATCATCATCGACGGCGCGGGCGAGAAGGACAAGATCGAGGCGCGGGTGAAACAGATCCGCACCCAGATCGAGGAAGCCACCAGCGACTACGACAAGGAGAAGCTGCAGGAGCGGGTGGCCAAGCTCGCCGGCGGTGTGGCGGTGATCAAGGTGGGTGCCGCCACCGAGGTCGAGATGAAGGAGAAGAAGGCGCGCGTGGAAGACGCCCTGCATGCCACCCGCGCGGCGGTGGAAGAGGGTGTGGTGCCCGGTGGTGGCGTGGCCCTGCTGCGTGCCTCCAAGGCCGTGGCGGCCCTCAAGGGTGACAACCACGACCAGGACTGCGGCATCAAGATCGTGCTGCGTGCCCTGCAGGAGCCCCTGCGCCAGATCGTGGCCAACTGCGGCGAGGAGCCGTCCGTGGTGGTCAACCGGGTCATGGAAGGCACCGGCAACTTCGGCTACAACGCCCAGACCGGCCAGTATGGCGACATGATGGAGATGGGCGTGCTGGATCCCACCAAGGTGACCCGGTCTGCCCTGCAGAACGCCGCCTCCGTGGCCGGCCTGATCCTCACCACCGACGCCACCATTGCCGAGGCGCCGAAGGAGGAGAAGGCCAGCACCCCGGCCATGCCCGAGATGGAATACTGATCGGGCCCCATCCGGCAAAAACCCTCCCCATGCGGGAGGGTTTTTTGTGCCCAAAGCCAGGGCCGCCCTCTCCCGGTTCATTTCCCGGGCATTCCGGCGCGGGGATGCGTGTGCTCGTGCCTGGCTCCCGCCAGGGCTGCGCGCAGAAGCGTGACTGCCCCGGCTTCAGCGCTTGCCGACCCGCCCATCGAAGCGTTCGCGGGCGGCGGCGATCTCGGGCTGGTGCTGTTCCGCCCAGGCAATGAGTGCGGTCAGCGGTGGCATCAGCGAGCTGCCGAGCGGGGTGAGCCCGTAGCGCACCGAGGGCGATGAGGATGCCTTCTTGTGGCAAGTGCCAGGTTACTTTATAAGACCAAGACCTGCCCGTGACCAGGAGGCGAAACCATGAAACCCGATTACAGCTCGGGCGCCTGCTCGCCCTCGCGGCACGTCGTGCTGCGTGTGGGGGGCTTCGATTTCCGGCTGGAGCGCCTGGATCCGCAAAGCAAGCAGACCGATACCGCTGCGGACTGTCGCAATATCAATTCCCTATGAGGCAAGCCCATGACGATCCTGTTCACCCCGCTTCAGCTCGGCCCCCTGCACCTGCCCAACCGCATCGTGATGGCGCCCATGACCCGCTGCCGGGCGCTGGGGAATGTGCCCAACGACCTCATGGCCCGGTATTACGCCCTGCGCGCCGAGGCGGGGCTCATCATCACCGAAGGCACCTCGCCCTCACCCAACGGTCTGGGGTATGCGCGGATTCCGGGGCTGTATTCGGAAGCGCAGATCGCCGGCTGGCGCAAGGTGACGGACGCGGTGCATCAGGCGGGCGGGCGCATCTTCGTGCAGCTCATGCACTGCGGGCGGGTCGCCCATCCGGCCAATCTGCCGGCGGGCGCGCGCATCCTCGCGCCTTCGCCCCTCGCCGCACCGGGCGAGATGTGGACGGACAGCCAGGGCATGCAGCCGCATCCGGTACCGACCGAGATGTCCGAGGATGACATCGCCTCCGCGATCGGGGAATATGCCGCCGCGTGCCGCAACGCCATCGCGGCCGGCTTCGACGGCGTCGAGCTGCACGGCGCCAACGGCTATCTCATCGACCAGTTTCTCAACACCGCGTCCAACCACCGCACCGACCGCTGGGGCGGCAGCATCGACAACCGCATCCGCTTCGCGGTGGAGGTCGCCCGCGCGGCGGCCGGTGCCATCGGCGCCGGGCGCGTCGGCATGCGCATCTCGCCCTACGGCGTGTTCAACGGCATGGCGCCGGATGGGGAGATGGATGCCCTCTATCTGCGTCTCACCGAGGCGCTCAACGACATCGGCCTCGTTTATCTCCACGTGGTGGACCACAGTTCCATGGGTGCGCCGCCGGTGAGCGAGGAACTGAAAGCCAAACTGCGCGCGGCCTTCAAGGGCAAATACATCCTCTCCGGCGGTTACGATGCGGCGCGCGCCGAAGCGGACCTCGCCGCAGGCAAGGGCGATCTCGTCGCCTTCGGCCGCCCCTTCATCGCCAACCCGGATCTGGTGCAGAAACTGAAGACGGGCGGCGAGATCAGACCCGCCGATCCCGCCACCTTCTACACGCCGGACGCCAAGGGCTACACCGAGTTCTGATGCGCCAGCCCACGCTGTTCATTCCCCATGGCGGCGGGCCCTGCTTCTTCATGGACTGGGACCCGCCGGACACCTGGGCGCGGCATCGCGCCTTTCTGGAAGGCCTGCCCGCCACCCTGCCGGGACGTCCGCGTGCCCTGCTGGTGATCTCGGCCCACTGGGAAGCGCCGCAGTTCACCGTGCAGAAGCATCCTGCGCCGCCGCTGCTGTTCGACTACTATGGTTTCCCACCCCACACCTACCAGCTCACCTGGCCCGCGCCAGGCGCGCCGGGGCTCGCCGAGCGGGTGGCCGGGCTGCTGCAGGCTGCGGGGCTTGGCTGCGGCTTCGACGGACAGCGCGGTTTCGATCACGGCGTGTTCGTGCCGCTCAAGATCGCCTTCCCCGCGGCCGACCTTCCCTGCCTGCAACTTTCCCTGCGTGCCGATCTCGATCCCGGTGCGCACCTGGCCGCCGGCAAGGCGCTCATGCCCCTGCGGGAGGAAGGCGTGCTAATCCTCGGCTCAGGCAACAGTTATCACAACATGCAGGTGATGATGCGGGCCTGGCAGACGGGGGCGACAGACACGCACGGGCTGGATTTCGACCGGTGGCTCACGGAGACGGTGACCCATCCCGATGCCGCCGAGCGTGAGCGGCGCCTTCTCGACTGGACTTCCGCCCCCGGCGCACGCGCAGCGGCGCCGCGCGAGGAACACCTGATGCCCCTGTTCGTTGCCGCAGGTGCGGCCGGCAGCGAACCGGGTGTGAAGATTTTCGAGGACCGCGTGCTGGGCGCGGTGCAAAGCGCGTTTCGCTTCGGCTGAACGAGCGTCCTCGCAGTCAGAATGCGATGAAGCGACGCGCTCCCGCCTGATTGTGCGTTGCGCGGACATGGGGCAGGTTCAGAAGCGGATGCATGCAGGCCCCAGGGCAACCCGCCTGGCGAATCTCCACCCGCGGGGTTGAACGCGCATTCGCCTTCCTTGGGCGGCCCCTGACAGTGCACCGTTCCCCTTTGCCAACTGCGCCGATGGCAACGCAGAGGCCAGCCGCTGGAAGCCCTGAACAAGCCCCCCAACCGTCCGCGCCTGCTCGACGACAAACCTCCGGAAGCGCGATGTGGACTATAAAGTAAAGGCCTGACCCCAAATCCCTGACCCCAAATCCCCGCACGCCCATCTTCCAGCGCTTCGTCGAGCTCGGGTCCTCGACCATGCTCGTGAAGGAGCTGCGCCTCGACGGCGTCACTTCCAAGGCATGGGTTGCCCAGAATGGGCGCGTGCATGAAGGCAAGCCCATCGACAAGAGCCTCGTCTACAAGATCCTCAACAACCGGGTCTACCTGGGCGAGATCCGCCACCGCGATCAGTGGTATCCGGGCGAGCACCCGCCCGTCGTCGAGCGCAAGATTTGGGACGCTGTCCAGTCGATCCTCGCGCAGAACTCCCGGGTGCGAGGCAACAACACCCGCGCCCGGGTACCGTTCCTGCTCAAGGGGATCGTCGTGGGAATCGATGGCCGGGCACTCACGCCCTGGTCCACGCGCAAGAAGAACGGACGCATCTACCGCTACTACCTGCCGACGCGGGAGAACAAGGAGCACGCCGGCGCCTCCGGGCTGCCGCGCTTGCCGGCCGGTGACCTAGAGGCCGCGGTGCTGGAGCAGATGCGTCGGGTGCTGCGCGCACCGGGCATGGTCGCCGGGGTGGCCGAGCGCGCCGCCCGGCTCGATCCCTCCCTGGACGGGGCCCAGGTTACGGTGGCCATGACCCGGCTGGATGCGATCTGGGATCAGCTCTTTCCGGCCGAGCAGCAGCGCATCGTGCGGCTCCTCATCGACAAGGTGATCGTCTCGCCGAACGACATCGAGGTGCGGTTCCGGCCCAATGGCATCGAGGTGCTCGCCCACGAGCTGCGCCCCCAGCCCGCCCCGGAAACCCTTGAGGAGGCCGTGGCATGACAAATTCGTCGGGAACGAATTTGGACAGCCGCAAGGCTGGCCCCGAAGGGGCGGGCTCCAGGGATGGAGCCCGCAGCGAGATCTTGATCGACAAGACCGGTCAGCCCGAGGTGATCACCGCGAGCGACGGCAGTCTCACCGTCACCGTGCCGATCCGGATCAGGCGCCGCGGCAGCCGCAAGGCCGTGACCCTGCCGAATGGCAGCGCCGTGCAACCACGCCCGTGGGACGACACGCCGACGCCGATCCAGCTCGCGCTCGCCCGCGGCCACCGCTGGCTGGCGATGGTGGAGTCCGGCGAGGCGCGCACGCTGTCCGAGGTGGCCGAACGCGAGGGGATGGATCGCGCCTACGTGAGCCGGATGGTGAATCTCACCACCCTGGCGCCGGATATCGTCGCCGCGATCCTCGACGAGACCCTGCCGCCGGAGGTGACCCTGTTCGACCTGGCGTCGGGGACGCCGTTGTTGTGGGAGGAGCAGCGGGCCATCATCGATCGCTGATGCCCGTCGCACGGGCATCCTTCGGGTTGGATTGCTTGTCGAAAGACCAGCCTGACGCCTTGATCAGCTGCAGAACCCGTCCAACTTCGGATGAGGCAAGGGTCGTGTCGATGGACGGAAAGAGTTCTTTCAGCATGTCGCCGAAGGTCAGTATCTCGATGGGGTTGCCGCCGAGATGCTCACGGAACGCCGCGTTGTCTTCCCACACCGATCGGCTGCCGATGACTTTCGTGACGGCCGTGATGTAGGTGAACGAGGACGACCCCGTCAGTTCGGCGACCGTCATCCTGAACGCTGCGGCCCACTTCTCCCTGGTCAGTTCGCGAAACCCGCGCCAGGCCTCACGCCCCGAGACCACCTTGTTTTTGGCGATCGCATCGATCCAGTATTCGGGACGAAAGCCACCCTGCCAGCTCTTGCAGCTCACCACCATCACCCGACGTGCGCCGTCGAGTCGCGGATGGATGCCGATCACGTCGATGTCGCTATGCACGGCATCTTGGCGGGTGTCGTACTCCACGTGATCGCCGGCGGGCCGGAACTTGATGTTGTGCCGGGTGAAGTACCCCTTGTGCTGCAGGTACTCGTCCACCATTTGTTCGAGAATGTCTTCCTTCATGCCTGTCCTCCCTCGGGATCGATCCTTTGGCTGGCAAATCCCTCGAACTCAGGCCGGAGGCGGCACTGCAGAAATGCCTCGAGGAGGTTGAGGACGTGGACACCGAGCGACGCATCGAGGATGAAGTTCACCCGATCGGTGTGCTCCCTGATCCAGCCGGAGACGTTCGTTTCGTTCAGGCCTTTGATGCCGATGCGCTCGCCGTGTTTGATCAAGGAGGCTGCCAGGGTGCTCTTCGCGCTGCCGGCGTTGTAGTGTTGAGCCGTGTAGCGAGCAGCGCTGTTGGGGCCGACCTTCCCGACCTTCAGCACATGAGGCCCAAACGAGAAGACGTACACCGCCATGGTGCCGGGCGGTAATGTCTTGGGCGGCACGTGCGGCGCAGGGCACCGCTGGATCGCGACGGCATTAAGCGCCAGCGAGACGCCAGCCATGCCGGCGACACGGCGAAAATCCTCCAAGAGCAGATCGGGATTCCAGGTCATCGGCTGGATTCCTCGCTACTCGACGTCCACCCATTTCCGGCAAGCCATGTTTGCGGACATGCAGCGCCTTGCTGGAGCGCATCCAGCGGGAATGACAGGAAGGCACGCAGACCGGCCACGACCTCGGGAAGCGCAAGCTCGACCAGGGCGTTCTTCCTCAGGAAGGCCTGCCACTGGGTCTGCTTCTGCCGATCCTGCGCGAATTCGTCGCTCAATCCGAAAGGGACGTCTTCCGGCAGCGGTGTCCTGCGGCGCTCGAAGGTGGCGTGGATCGCCTTGCACAGGAGCGCGCCGTCGAAGTCGGTATAGCGCGACAAGATCCAGAGATCGAAGTAATCCTTCATGCGGCTGTTGGCGATGCCGAGCGACACCAGTGCCTCCAGCTTCTCGGCGACAACCGTGTACCGGGGGTAGGCGCGCAGCTTCGGGGCTGGCATGTCCGGCAGCATCACCGGGTAGTCGACGGCCTCGGGGCCGGGCGTCACGGCGTCGCCGAAGCCCACGTCGACCTGCACGTGGCATCGGGCACCGTCCAACAGGCCGATCAGCGTGACCCGGACACCCGAGTAGTTGGCCTCCTTGCGGATCTCCTCCGCGTGTACCGAGTCAGGCTGGAAGCGTATGCCGTCGTCCAGTTCCACCGTACAGATGTCCCGAAACGCCGCCTCGACATGCGGGATCTCGGCGATGCCTACGCCCAGCAGATCGGCGTCGCGTGTCGGACGATACGGGATGTCGAACCACAAATCGAACAGCAAGGCGCCCTTGAGCAGGAAATGATCCGCATGAGCGGAAACACTCAGGCGATACAGGAGCCGCTCCAGGGCGTAGCGGGTGAGGACGAGGTTGAAGTCCTGCTTGTCGGTGCGGGCCTTGGCGAGCAGTCGCGCACGGACCGAGGCGGCGGTGTTCCGGCTGCTCACGTCAGGCTCTCCAGGTAGGGGCGCATGACGTTGGCCACCCGGCACAGCTTGGCAAACTGCCACAGTTCGTCCATGCCGACGCGCTTTCCTTTCCAGGCCTCACGCAGCGCCTCCAGCGCGACATCCAGGCCGATCTTGTTGCGGTACTTGAAGCAGTCGGCCACCGTCCTTGCGACACTGGTGATGCGTACCGGAACGCCGTCGATTAGGTGTTCCTCGACGCCTTCGCTGAGCAGCGGATCAGAGAAGCGGACTATGCGCAGCGGCGGATAGTCGATCCGGGGCGCACGGGCCTTATTGGGAATGGCGAGCCAGACCTCGAAGGGCGACTGGGTGGTGAGCTCGTGGAAACGCAGCGCCGAGAGCAGGCACACGATCGCTTGAGGATGTTTGCGCGCTACCTCGGCCAGCGCTGTGTGTTCCGAGATGGACCGGTTCGGAAGCGCGTAGAGCCCTCGAGCGACCCGAGTGAGCGCACCCTGGCGGACGAGACGCGTCAGCGTGACCCTGGGCAAGCCCAGCGGCTCCAGGTCGCGCGGCCGGATGAGGCCGCGTTTGCGCGCGAGGTCGAGGATGGCTTGGGGGCTCGTTTCCATGTCGGCATGATGTTTCATTACGCAGGTAGTTGTCAATAATGACCGACATAACGGAACGTTTAGATGTCCCGCTTCAAGGTAGTTTCCTTCGGCTGGGCGATGCCATAATCCAACCACTTGAGCGGTCAACTTGTAACTCATTGATATTGAACAGCGCCCACGACGGCCTTTATGGACTTCGGCCCTTCAACAGTGGATGAGGCCGGAGAGAAAAACGGCGCGGAGAGAGCGAAATGGGTCCGAGATGGGCGAGACGACCGGAGGAAGGAAGTCCGCAGGAATCCGCAGGAGTCCCCGCGAACACGCGCGAGTGCGCAAGAAAAAAGGCCAACCGAGAACGGTTGACCTTTATATATTGGTGGAGCGGTCGCGACCGAAACCAAACCGATTCTCCGAGCATAAGCGCGTTTCGGCGTGTTTGTGCGGGCATGTGCGGGTGGGCAAGTGTGCGCCGCCAGCAACACTTCTGAAAAAATTCCGCGACAAAATGCCATCTTGCTATTGACAGCCCCCCCAATTACAATGACATCATCCATTTGTCATAAATAATCCATGACAAAGAAGAACAAAGCATGCAGGGAGTGCATCAGGACACGGCTGCCGATCCGGAAGAATACGTAGACACACAGTCCGCGCTGTGGCTCCTGGCGAGCCTGGCCAGTTTCTACCGCCAGCCCTTCGATGCCGAGCTGGTGATCAAGCGTTTTCCGCCGCCAATCGATCTGCCCACGCTGATCGAGGCCTTGGGCGCGCTCGGCCTCGAGGCGGGATTCGCGCACTGGCCCGAAGCGGGGCTCTCATCTTTGCCGCTGCCTGCCGTGGCGCTGCTGGCTGCCCCAAGAGATGAATCCACACCCACGACTTCTACCGAAACGGAAACTGCCGTCTCTCCTCCGCCGTTATCCCGCGCTCCGCTCACCCCGGCGCTGATCGTCCGGCACGGTGATGACACCCTGGCCTGGGTCAAGCCCGGCCAGTCTGCACCGGAAACCGTGGCGCTCGACATCGCCCGCACTCAAGCCGCGCCGGTTCTGCTGCTGGTGGCGCAGGCCGATCCGCCCGTGTCGGAATCCGTCAGCCAGGGGAAATCCCCCGAGTCCCAGAAAAAGCCCTTCGGCTTCTCCTGGTTCGTGCCGGAACTACTGCGCCACAAGCACATCTGGCGTGATGTGGTGCTGGCCAGCCTCGCCATCCAATTGGTGGGCCTGGCCACGCCGCTCTTTACCCAGGTCATCATCGACAAGGTCATCGCCCATCATTCGGAAAGCACGCTCATCGTGCTGGGCGTTGCCCTGGTGGTGTTCATGCTCTTCAGCAGCGGCATGAGCTGGCTACGGCAGTATCTGGTGCTGCACACCGGCAGCCGCATCGATGCCGTACTGGGTGAGCAGGTGTTGAAGCATCTGCTGCACCTGCCCTTACCGTATTTCGAGGCGCGGCCCACCGGCACCTTGGTGGCACGCCTGCACGGCGTGGAGCAGTTGCGTGAGTTCATTTCCGGCGCGGCGGTGAGTCTGGTGCTCGATCTGCCCTTCCTGTTCATCTTCCTGGCGGTGATGTTCTCCTACAGCTGGCAGCTCACGCTGATTGCCGTGGGCATCCTGGCGCTGATCGTTCTGGCGAGCCTCATCATGGTGCCCGTCTTCCGCGAGCGGCTGGACAAGCAGTTCCTGCTCGGCGCGCGCAATCAGGCCTTCCTCACCGAATACCTGGCGGGCATGGCCACGGTCAAATCCCTGCAACTGGAGCCGGACGTGGGCAAACGCTACGGCACCTATCTGGCCCAATACCTCTCGGCGGGCTTTGCCACCAAACAGGTGGGCAACACCTACAACGTCGTCGCCAACGGCTTGGAGCAGGTGATGACACTCTCTATCCTCATCGTCGGGGCCTGGCTGGTGATGCAACCCGAAGCGGGCATGACCGTGGGCATGCTGGTCGCCTTCCAGATGTTCGCCAGCCGCTTGAGCCAGCCCCTGTTACGCCTGGTTGGACTGTGGCAGGAATTCCAGCAGGCCAGCATTTCCGTCAAGCGCCTGGGTGACATTCTGGACATGCCGCAGGAGCCCTTCACCCTCACGCCGCAGCGGGCCGCGGGCGGGGAAGGCCGGATCGAGATCAAGGACCTTTCCTTCCGTTACTCCGCGCAGCATCCCTGGCTCTACCGTAACCTCACCCTCATCATCCCTGCCGGCAAGCTCACCGTGCTGATGGGGCCCAGCGGCTGCGGCAAGAGCACGCTGGCCAAATTGATGTTGGGCTTCTACTGGCCGCAGGAAGGGCAAATCCTGCTTGATGGGCGCGACATCCGGCAACTCGCCGCCAACGAACTCCGAGCCGCCTTCGGCGTGGTGCCGCAGGAGACGGTGCTGTTCTCCGGCACGGTGTACGACAACCTGGTCATGGCGCATCCCCACGCCAGTTTCGAGGACGTGATCGCCGCCTGCAAAGCGGCGGAAATCCACGAAGTGATCGAGAAACTGCCTCAGGGCTATCAAACTGAAATCGGCGAGCGCGGTACCGGGCTATCGGGCGGGCAGCGCCAGCGCATCGCCATTGCCCGGGCGCTATTGAAACGCCCCAAGGTGCTGATCTTCGACGAGGCGATTTCCAACCTGGATCAACAGACCGCCGAACACTTCGCCCAGACGATCAACCGCTTGAAAGGTAAGGTGACGATGATCTTCATCACGCACCAGGTGCCCAAGGGCTTGCAGGTGGATGAGGTGGTGAATATGGGGCAGCATGCGATGCACATGAGTTTGGTGAAAGACGAGATGTGATGGCGTTGAGCAAAGAGCAAATGCGAAAGATTCATGGGCTGACAGAGCCGCGAGGAGAGGCGGAACCTGCCGTCATCGCCCGCCGCAAATATCACGAACGAGCAGCAAGGTGGCTTGCGAAGTGGTCGTACCCACTACAAGTCATTTTTGCCATTAGCGGCTTTGTGATCGTACTACTTCCCACCTTTTCGAAGAGTTGGCGCGCCGTCATCGAAAACACCCCAATAGCGGGCCATTTATTCCGCGACTTTTCCACACTCAGCGGCTGGGCAATGGCGCTATTCCTAAGCCTAATGGCGATGTTCCTCATGCTAAATTGGAAGGTCAAAGACTATCCAGGTGGATGGCATCCCACGAAACAGTGGGGGTTTCCGAACCCGAGGCAGGTTGTGGCAATGGAGTTATATCCACAAACCAAGAAAGAAGAAGCCATTTTTTGAGTCGGCATTGCATTCGGCGCAGCCGGGACGACGATCTGGTTGATTTTTTGTGGCGTATTTGCGTTTTTCCTCAGGATAGGAGCTTGAGATGAGCGGTATTGTGACGGGGAGGAAGTGGCTGCCGCCGCAGGGGATGCGTACGGCGCTTACCAAGGGGGCATGAGCACGCCGGCGAACCAGGCTTCATTTGTGGCGGCGGTGGCCGCTGGTGCTGCCGCAATGGCATCAACCGGTAGCTTCGGCGCTTTTGCGCAAGGTCTTGGCATCGGTGTTGCGCCAGACGCTGCCGTGACACAGACCATGATGAACCTGAATCACCCAATGAATAATGAATGGAAGGGGGCGTGATGGGCTTGGTCATTCTCGTTGTGCTGGGACTCTATCTGCTGGTGTCCGTCGGCGTGGTGCGTTACGCAGCACGCTGGGCAAGAAAGCGCGAGCGCAGGCCGTGGGTGTGGGGTGGGCTGGCGGCGTTCGTCATGTACAACCTGGTGTTCTGGGACTGGATACCGACGATGGTTGCGCACAAATACTACTGCGCCACGCAGGCGGGGTTCTGGGTGTACAAGACGCTGGATCAGTGGAAGGCAGAGAATCCGAGGGTGATGGAGACGTTGAAACTACAGCTGAAACCGCATCAAAGCACGCCTTTCGGGGAGGTAGACCGCTTAGACGACAGGTTCGCAATCGAAACACGTCGCCGGCGACCAATCCCATTTTTGTCGACAACTATATCAGAGCGACGATTACTAGACGCAAAGACCGGCGAGGTTTTGGAACGGGCTGTTGATGTCGGTTCTGGCGTTGGGAATATCGCCACTGGTGGAGGATGGAAGTTCTGGCTAAACCAGAAACCATGTGCCGCGATGGAATTTTGGAACTTTACGGGGCGGATTCAACCACGAAGTGCAACGCGGTTGAATGATTGCATAAAAACCTGATGAGGGGTTTTCCAGCCCAGGCGTTTTCTGGGCCGGTGGTTCAGGCGGTCCATGATCATGGCCAACTCCTCTTGGGTGACGGTGTCAAAGGCCCTGGACTTGGGCAGGTACTGGCGGATGAGGCCATTGGTATTCTCGTTCGTGCCGCGCTGCCAGGAGGCATAAGGGTCGGCGAAATAGGATGTGGACTGGAGTGCTCGGTCAATCTCGCCATGTCGGGCGAATTCCAGGCCATTGTCGAATGTGAGCGTCTTCACTCTGGCCTGGAAGGGTGAGAGCAAGCGGATGATGGCCTCGCTCACCGCCTCGCTGGTCTTGTTGCGCACGTGGGCCAGCAGGCAGAAACCGGACTTGCGCTCGGTGAGGTTGACGATGGCCTGTTTGCGGCCAGCGCCGATGAGGGTGTCGCCCTCCCAATGGCCGATCTGGTGGCGCGACTCAACAGTCTGCGGGCGTGAGGCAATCGGTCTGCGGCCGGGGATTTGGCCGCGCAGGCTACGGCCCGAAGCATAGCGTTTGCGGCGCTGTTTCTGGCATCGGAGGTTGCGCCACAACTCGCCGCCGGCTCGCTTGTCGGCATAGATGCGCTGGTAGATCGCCTCATGGCTGATCGGCAGATGCGCGGCGATCTGCTCGGGACTGTGTTGCAGGACAAGTCGTCTTTGGGCTTCCTCCCAGACTTCCGGGGAGATGCGCGGCGCGTTGCGGCTATTGGCCGCCCGCACCTCGGACAGGCGCTGCGCCTGCCGGGGCCGGTAGCCGCGCAATCCGCTGTTGCGGGCAAGCTCGCGGCTGATGGTGGAAGGGTGACGGTCGAGCAACTGGGCGATCTCGCGCTGTGTATGGCCGGCTTTGAGCAGGACGTAAATTTGGTATCGTTCGTTCTGGGTCAGATGCGTGTAGTTCATTGGGCAACTTCGACTTGGCGGTTGATGGGGCAAAATGCTTACGCATTCTGACTCACCTTCCAGTTAATCAAAATTGCACTTCAAACTTGAATCCGCGCGGCACAACTTGAACAGATGAGGGGAAGAAAATGAGCACCATCACTTCATTGTTTGACCAAGCACAACTGGCTGAAGCTGCATACGCCAATCTTGCCTCAGCGATAGGTGATCAGGCCGCGCTTCAACAAGCTCTTGATGTTGCCAATAAGCCCGTGTTCGGTGGCTCATTCCCCCTCGCCCAGGCGACGGGGTTCGCACAACACTGGAAAGTCGTCGACCACGTGCCGGATTTGCTCAGCGGCTTCTCCGCGACGATCTTCGAGAGCCTGGACCATCCTGGCCAGTACACCCTGGCGATCCGTGGCTCGCTGGAGGCGGTGGACTTCATCGCCGATGCCGCGCTCATCGTCAACGACGGCATTGCCGTGCAGCAACTGGTTGACCTCTACAACTTTTGGCAGCGGGCCACCACGCCGCGGGGAACGACCTATACTGCGGCCCGACTTACGACTTCGCTGAGCTTCTTCCCCAACCCGATTCAGATTGCCGGGGTCACCTACGGCATCGAATTTGTGGATTCAAGCCGGCTCTCGGCGCCAGACCTCCGCGTTGCTACCGGATCGGTGAACCCTCTGACCGCTACCGTCGCGGCGAGCGGACACAGCCTGGGTGGACACCTGGCCATGGCCTTCACCCGGTTGTTTCCCTCCTGGGGCGCGCAGGCCGTCGCCATCAATGGTCTGGGTTTCAAACTGGACAACCCCACCGTGAACAATCTGTTCACGGCGCTGGGCGGCGCCAGTAGCTTCGATGCGGGCTTGATCCAGAACGTTTACGGCACTGCCGGCCTCGAATTCGCCGCCATGAACAACCTCATCCTGCAACAGCCGGACGGCTACGACGGCGTGTTCATCGAAAGCGCCTCGCCACTCCCGCCAATCTACGGCGGCCACGGCGCAGGCCAGATGACCGACTCCCTCGCCCTCTACGCCCTGTTTGCCAAGCTCGACCCGAGGCTCAACACCGCCGCAGACGGCCTCAGCAAAATCACCGCCATTCTGCAAGCCTCCGCCAACATCGCCGCCAACAGCCTGGAAGCCGTGCTTGCCGCATTGGGCAAGATTTACGGCAAGACCTATTCCGCCATCGAGACCGACCGCAACGATTTCTACACCCACCTCTACGACCTGCAAGCGGCTCTCGGTACCGGCACCGTCGTATCCCTCGCCACCACCTCCCGCGACACCCTGGTCACCGAAGCTAAGCGCCCCGACGCCACTGGGCTGGCCTACCGCTACGCCCTCAAGGAACTCAACCCCTTCGCTGTCGTCGGCGCGGACTACAGCAGCTTCAACGCCAGCGGCGAACTCGATCTCTACGACCCCGCCACTGGCAGCGGTACCCTGAGCGAACTCTACCTGCAAGACCGTGCCGCCTTTCTTGCCTGGAAGAACGTCGCCAACACCCAGGACCTCGCGGCCGGCGTCGCGGTGCAGGCCTCCAAGAGCCTCGGCCAGAACTGGGAATTCAGGGACGAAGCGCGGAACACCACCTTGCAGGTGCAAGGCAGCTATTGGGGCGCGTTGAGCACGCCCGCCAAAATCCTCTTCGGCTCCGACCAGGACGATGTCGGCCTCACCGGGGGTGACAACGCGGATCACCTCTACGGCGGCGCAGGCAATGACGTCCTATCCGGTGGCAAAGGCTCAGACTACCTCGAAGGTCAACTGGGCGATGACACCCTCAAAGGCGAAGACGGCCGGGATGTATTGATCGGCGGTGCCGGCAACGACACCCTTCTCGACCAATACAGCCATGGCCGCATCGAATGCGACGGCCACGCGCTGACCGGCGGCAACCAGAGCGGCGAGCGCCTGTTCGTGCGCCGCTTCCAGAACGGCCACCTCGGCGTCCAGCTGAACAATCTCGCCGTCCCGCCGGTGGCGAGCACGCTCACCGTCGCGGGCGACTTAAACCCCATCGAATACGGCCCGCCGAGCCGAGGCTACCACTACGACGCACTCGGCAATGTGGAGACCGACGGCAGCGCGCATCCGGGGGTTGAGGATCGGCTGTATGGCGGCAGCAGCAACGACAAGCTCTACGGCAGTACGGGTCACGGCTGCCTGGGTGAGCGGGGTGATGACAGCAATTACATCGAGGGTCATTGGGTTTCCGGAGAGCCGAAAGGCAGTGTGGAAATTCGCGATGAGTGGAGGGCGGCGGCATGAGCAAGAAATTTCCAGCATCAATGTTTTCTCGCTCGAAATTATGGGGGTGGGTCGCGTTTACCATTTTTTTCTCGGTTTGGTGGGGTATCCCCGCGTTCAACAAATGGCGAGCAGACAAACTGGTGGACGAGCTTTGCGCGAAGGATGGAGGAAGCGAAATTTACGAAGTGGTCAAGTTGCCAGCAGAGAAATTTGACCTCAATGGGCAAGCCATTTTGCCACCAAGCATTAAATATGCTCAGGCCAAGGATAGTTACTACTACGATTTTTCAACAAGGAATATCAAAGGAAACTCAGGTAGCGTCCATATAAATGATCTGGTCATCTGGAGAAGCGAAACCAAGATAGTCCGGGCTAGTGATAAAAAAGTGATGGCCAAACTTGTCTCCTATACCCGGAGAGGTGGCGACCCGATAGGCCCTTGGCATCCGTCACATCACACATGCCCAAAGGATGGCTTCCCGAGCAATGTTTTCGTCAAACAGTAATCACGATATCTGGAGAATAGAAAATGACGCAGATTAATACGCTGAATACTCAAGGACTTTTGGCTATGGCGGCCTACGCCGATGGTATGTTATCGGCTGATTTAGTAAATATTGGCATGACAAGCATTCAAGCTGCCGATTTTATTTCGAACTGGACGGCCATCGATCGCTACACCGACGCCTCTGGGGTATCCGCCACGGTGTTTCAGGAGAACGCCACCGGCAAGAAATACCTGGCGATTCGTGGCACCGAAAGCCCAGGCGACTTCAATGCCGACTACATCCTCGCCTTGGGATTTCCGCCCTACCTAAATCCGCAGTTCATTCAGCTTCGCACGCAGGTCGCAAGCTGGATATCCAACGGCACGTTGCCCAGTGGGTTTGCCATCACCGGCCATTCCCTCGGCGGCTATCTGGCCGCAGCGATCGGCACCTGGTTTTCTGGGCAGTCTGGCGAGATTTATCTATATAACGCACCTGGTATTGGCGGCCCAATTGGTAACGCACTGGATGCCTTCCGCGCTGCTTTTGGATTCTCAAATACCGCACTGGTGCCAGGCATTACAAGTATTCGAGGCTCGGCTGGAGTTTCGTTGATCTCCGGTCTGGGTGCCCAACTTGCGCCGCCTCTGTTCATCGAAACGGAAAGTCGCCTTAATCCAATCGACAATCACAGCATTGTGGGCCTCACAGATTCACTCGCCGTCTACGCACTCTTTGCGCAACTTGACCCGGCCTTGAATAGCGGTGGGGTGGACGCAATCACCAGCATACTCAAGGCATCGTCCAACATCGCCGCCAACAGCCTGGAAGCCGTGCTTGCCGCATTGGGCAAGATTTACGGCAAGACCTATTCCGCCATCGAGACCGACCGCAACGATTTCTACACCCACCTCTACGACCTGCAAGCGGCTCTCGGTACCGGCACCGTCGTATCCCTCGTCGCTACCTCCCGCGACACCCTCGTCACCGAAGCCCAGCGCACCGACGCCGAAGGCATTGCCTACCGCTACGCCCTCAAGGAACTCAATCCCTTCGTTGTCGTCGGCGCGGACTATACCCCACACAACCAGAACGGCGAACTCGATCTCTACGATCCCGCCACCGGCACGGGCACCCTCACCACCCTCTACCTGCAAGACCGTGCCGCCTTCCTTGCCTGGAAAAACAAAACCTACACCGAAGACACCGACGTGGGCCGGGTTTACGACGGCAGTGCCTGGCACTTCAAGGACGAAGCCGGCGGTGCCGAGCTGTGGGTGGGCAACCCGTACGACGTGAAGCGCAGCCCGCAGTTGCGGCATCTCGTATTTGGCGGCGCGGGCAGCGACACCCTCACCGGGGGTGACAACGCGGATCACCTCTACGGCGGCGGAGGCAACGACGTCCTATCCGGTGGCAAAGGCTCAGACTACCTCGAAGGTCAACTGGGCGATGACAGCCTCAAAGGCGAAGACGGCCGGGATGTATTGATCGGCGGTGCCGGCAACGACACCCTCGACGGCGGCAAGGGTGCCGACCGCCTCGAAGGCGGCGCGGGCAGCGACATCTATCTCCTCACCAGCGCCAACAAAGCCAACGACGTCATCCGCGACAGCGACGGCCTGGGCATCATCATGCTCGATGGCAGCGTGCTCGACGGCGGCGATTATCAATCGCCCGGTGTTTGGCAAAAGGGCACCACCACCTACACCTTCACCCCCGACGCCACCGGCCGCGGCACCCTCACCGTCACCAGTGATGCCGGCAACATCACCATCGAGAACTTCGCTGCCGGGGACCTGGGCATCGCCCTTCCCGACGCCCCCACCGTCACCCCGCCCCCACCCGAAGACCGCGTGATCCAGGGCGACCTTGCCCCGATCGACTTCGACCCGGCCACCCCCGGCGTGCAAATGCAAGTCGACGAACTGGGCAACGTCATCACCGACCCGGCGGTGAATGATCCAGACCGCATCGACACCCTCTATGACAGCACCGGCAACGACAAACTCATCAGTGCTGGCGGCAACGACATCCTCCACGCCGACCGGGGCGGCCATGACTGGCTCGACACCGGCAGCGGCGACGACCTGGCCACTGCCGGGGCGGGCAACGACACCGTGGAAGGCGTCACGGGTGCCGACCGCCTGTTTGGCGGCGCGGGGGATGACCAACTCTACTCCGCCCGCGCGGAAGCCATCGACAGCGCCATTGCCGGCGGCGAGATGGGAAGCGGCAGCGGCCTCAAGGGCGACTGGCTGGACGGCGGCGAGGGCCGCGACACCCTGGTGGGTAGCCTGGACAATGACGCGCTGCTGGGTGGAGAAGGTAACGACATCCTGATCGGCGGCCAGGGCGACGACTTCCTCATGGGCGACGAGACCGCCGACACCTGGAGCGACTTCAGGTACCTGAGCGTCAATCCGGACTGGCGCATCACGCGGGAAGTGAGCACGCGGGCGGACGAGGTCACGCTCTACAAGCGCATCTACGCCGACGCCAGCTCCTGGGTGGACGGCGCGGGTGGGGCGGATGTGCTGTATGGCGGAGCGGGGGACGACTGGGTGTTCGGGCAGCTGGGCAACGACGTGCTGCTGGGCGGTATTGGCCAGGACGTGCTGTTCGGGAGCGAAGGCAACGACCTGCTGTACGGGCAGGAGGGAGACGACGTGCTCTCCGGCGACAGCATCCAGGACAGCGACGGCAGCGGTATTCCGGGCGGGCTGCATGGAGCGGACTGCTGGATGGGGGAACGGGGAATGACGCCCTGTGGGGCAATGGCGGCGACGACACGCTGTTCGGAAATGTTGGGGACGGATTGGATATGGCCAGAACGGGCTATATGTCAAAAGCCGGCTATGCGTATAGCATAATGTGCCGGGGATGTTGCGCGGATGGGCTCCGGTGGAGCGTTGATTGGAAGAAGGCGGCGTAAATGATCTTCCTGGTGATCCTGTTCTTCTTTGTGATCTACCTCGCTGTTTCCACGGGCGTAGTTCTTGCCGCCACGAAATGGGCAAAGAAACACAACCGCAGGCCGTGGGTGTGGGGTGGGCTGGCGGCGCTGGTCATGTACAACCTGGTGTTTTGGGACTGGATCCCGACGCTGGTTGCGCACAAGTACTACTGCGCCACGCAAGCGGGGTTCTGGGTTTACAAGACGCCGGAGGAGTGGATGAAAGAGAATCCGGGGGTGATGGAGACGTTGAAACCATACAGCGCTCCGACGGAGGTGCAACTAGAAGTGGGCAACGTCAGGAAAATGAATGAGCGATTTGAGTGGCGATTTGTCATTGAACCGGTTGGTTTGTTTCCAATAACGCGGATGAAAGGCGAGATCGTCGATATTGAGACACAAGATGTCATTATCAGAGACGTTGATTTTCGTAGTGGGTATAACCTTCTAGCGATAGGTGGGGAAGGCTCTTGGAAGTTCTGGCTTCGTTCTGATTCGTGTGGTGATGAGCAGCGAGTTCGACATGCGTCAATGGCTAGAGAGTTCCGCAAAAAACTGCAGATGCAAAAAGGAGACTGGGAATGACGACGAATTCCACTACTTTGTTTGATCTGGCTCAGTTGGCTGAGGCGAGCTACGCTAAATTTGATCAGCAGGGGACGAGAGACGCTCTGGTCACAGAAGGGTTCAGTAACTCTCAAGCCACCGACTTCGCAACCCACTGGGCAGTAGTCGATCACCTCCCCAACACAGCCAGCGGCTTTTCCGCGACCCTGTTCAAACGTATCGACAATGATCCGCTGACCGGCGTGAAGGCGGGCGATCTCGTGTTTGCTTTGCGCGGCACCGAGCAAGTTGGCATGGACTTATTTGAGGCCTGCTTCAACGAACTCGTCAAAAATGGGCTGGCCTTCCGTCAGATCATCGACATGTACAACTACTGGCAGCGGTTGATCACGCCGGTTGGAGAGTGGGCGAAGCAGGCGACATTGGTGCCGGCGTCATCATCGACACCTGATAGCCAACTCATTGATGAGAGCGGCATCAAATGGACGATAGACCTTGGCTACCGAGCAACCGGGCTCGGCAAGGTAGGGCTCAGCGACAACCTCATGGCTGCCACCGGCCACAGCCTCGGCGGCCATCTTGCGACCGCCTTCACCCGCTTGTTTCCAGCCTGGGGCAAACGAGCTGTCACCTTCAACGGCGCGGGCTATCCGACTGGATTGATCCCCGGCCTGAGCCTGACCGCGCAGGCGAACATACCGAATCTGTTCTCCATGCTCGGCGGCGAAGCCGATTTCAGGCCATCGGACATCGTCAATCTCTATGGCGACAAGAATGCCGAGATCGTAACCATGAACAGTTTCTTCGGGTTGATGCAGCCCGGCGATCACCAATCCCTGTTCATTGAGCAGGATACAGTGTATGCCAGCACCTTCGGTCACGGCGTGGGGCAGATGGCGGACAGCGCGGCGGTCTATGACCTCTTGATTCGCATCGCCAGAAACCTACAGAACGCCACGGCGGGTGCGGTGTTGGCCCAGCTCAAGCCGGTGTTTGAAGCAGCCAGCCCTACCCGCAACATGAGCCTGGAGAATCTGGTTAATGCCCTGGGCGATCTGTTCAAGGTGGGTGCGAAGATTGCCGCGACGGACGACCGCCAAAAACTCTACGAGCGGATCGTTCTCATCCGCAACGCGGTGGCGGGGACTACCACGCTTATTCCGCTTGCCACCACCTCCCGCGACACCCTCGTCACCGAAGCCCAGCGCCCCGACGCCACCGGGCTGGCCTACCGCTACGCCCTCAAGGAACTCAACCCCTTCGTTGTCCTGGGCGCGGACTATGCCCAACACAACCAGAACGGCGAACTCGATCTCTACGACCCCGCCACTGGCAGCGGTACCCTGAGCGAGCTGTATCTAGCCGACCGCGCCGCCTTCCTTACCTGGAAAAACAAAACCTACACCGAAGACACCGACGTGGGCCGGGTTTACGACGGCAGTGCCTGGCACTTCAAGGACGAAGCCGGCGGTGCCGAGCTGTGGGTGGGCAACCCGTACGACGTGAAGAGCAGCCCGCAGTTGCGGCATCTCGTATTTGGCGGCGCGGGCAGCGACACCCTCGACGGCGGCAAGGGTGCCGACCGTCTCGAAGGCGGGACGGGCACCGATGTCTACGTTATCCAGGACAGCGACGGCAGCGGTATTCCGGGCGGGCTGCATGGGGCGGACATGCTGGATGGGGGAACGGGGAATGACACCCTGTGGGGCAATGGTGGCGATGACATGCTGTTTGGAAATGTTGGGGACGGATTGGATATGGCCCGAGCGGATTATATGTCAAAAGCCGGCTATGCGCATAGCATGATGTTTCTGGGCTGTCGCGGGAACCGGTTAAAGCGGCGTTGGAAGGAGGCAGCATAGATGAAACTCTATATCTCGGACCTGTCGTTGCTTGTCTTGGCGATTTTTTATCTGCCGCTTGTCATCTGGGTGCTGTGGAGGGTGGTGCGCAGCCCAAAGTTGGCTGGCTTGAAAAAAGTATTCGCAGTGCTGGTGGTGTTGATCTTGGCCTACGCGATTCCGTTGGGCGATGTCACGCTGAATTCAATTGCCATGACAAAGGTGTGTCCGAAGGCGGGCCTGCATATCTACAAAAAAGTTCAGGTGGAGGGATATTTCGACCAAGGGGCTAGCGAAAATACGCTACTGAACCATCCCTATCACTATGCTTATCGTTTTGTAGAAACCAAACGCCCTGGCACCAAGGTGATTCGGTATGAGCGGCAGTCAGATGGAAGTATCAAGAAAACTGAACTAGATCAGCCTACAGCCGAGTACGAGGTGGTTTATGAAGGATGGCAGCCAGATAAAACGGCTCGTGTTAGTCGCCTTCGAGATTTGGTACGAAATCGAGTCACCGGCGAGATTATTGCCGAGCGGTTGTTATTTAACCCATTCCACGGTTGGGTGGATCGATACCTGTTGAACCGGTGGTTTGGCGCCACGCTTCATGGGTGTCATGGTCCCGCAGCGGGTACACCTATCGCATATGAAGCGCTACCACCGAAATAATTTGCGCAATCAAAATCGAATATCCACGAGGAGACCGCAATGAACATTCTTGAAACCTACTACACCTATGCCAAGTTGTCACAAGCTGCGTATATCGACCTCAGTGGAGAGGCTACGCCAGGGGACGGGCAAACTATTGCGAACACAGGAAATAATCAAGGGAGGTTGCCACAGTTCCTTGGCAATCAGATGTTCATAGGTCCCGACGCCTGGACGATGCTCTCCCCTTACTACCGTAGTAGCGTTGCAACCGGCCACAGCGACCCGGCGAGCGGCTTCGCCGCGATGCTGTTGTCCAATCCCACTTATGGCAAGGTGCTGGCGATCGCGGGCACCGAACCCGGCCAGCCAGGCCAGACCGCCCAAGATCTGATCGAAGCCGACATCGGCCAAATCGGATTGCTCGGTGTGGCCTTCAAGCAATTGGTATCGCTGTTCAACTACGTGCAGGAGCTGAAAGCGCCGCAGGGTGCCACCAATGTGTTGCGGCTCGAAGTGAAGGTGACTGGCAGCCCGCCCCCGGCTGGGGTGCAATACGTGACCCAGACGGTGACGATCTTTCCCGCGTATGTCCAGTATTGGTGGCTCGAAGCCAAATATGACGGGATTGGCACGGGGGCGATCGCAGCCGGAGAAACGCTCACCGTCACCGGCCATAGTCTCGGCGGCCACTTGGCCGCTTTGGCGGTTGCCCTATTTCCCGATCTCTTCACCAATGCCTATACCTTCAACGCTCCCGGCTACAATCCCGCGACAACCGCGCTGCTCGCGCAAGCGCCGGGCGCCGATGCCGCACTATCGTTGTTTAGTCAATTCGGTGCAAGTCCGCTGGCGGTATCGAGTATCGTCAATCGCGTAACGACCTTGGAGAGCGAGGATGCCATCCCCGGCGACGACAGTGAAGGCGTGTCGAGCAATGCGACCGGCACACCGTTCAGCCCCGAGCACTACATCACCACGGAAAAGGTTACGCACGACATCGGCCACCTCATGGACGGCTTGGCCTTGCAGTCGCTGATGGGGCGGATGAACGCGGCGCTCACTCCCGAACAGGCCGGAGCCGTTCTCATGGCAATGACTGCGGGGACGGGAGAAACCTATGAGCTCTTGCTTGAGAAGCTCTATCGCACAATCAAAGGCGCGCCTATTACACTGGTTCGCACTGAGCCGGGGCCGCTCATGATCGACGGCGGCGACTTCAACATTCGCAATGCCTACTATGAAAAATTCCTCGAACTGGAGGCCGTAGTAAAGGCGAATCCGGCCTTGCAACTTGTCAGCCTTGCCACCGCCTCCCGCGACACCCTCGTCACCGAAGCCCAACGCACCGACGCCACTGGGCTGGCCTACCGCTACGCCCTCAAGGAACTCAACCCCTTCGTTGTCCTGGGCGCGGACTATGCCCCACACAACCAGAACGGTGAACTCGATCTGTACGATCCCGCCACTGGCACGGGCACCCTCACCACCCTCTACCTGCAAGACCGTGCCGCCTTCCTTGCCTGGAAAAACAAAACCTACACCGAAGACACCGACGTGGGCCGGGTTTACGACGGCAGTGCCTGGCACTTCAAGGACGAAGCCGGCGGTGCCGAGCTGTGGGTGGGCAACCCGTACGACGTGAAGCGCAGCCCGCAGTTGCGGCATCTCGTATTCGGCGGCGCGGGCGGCGACGCCCTCACCGGGGGTGACAACGCGGATCACCTCTACGGTGACGGAGGCAACGACACCCTCGAAGGCGGCCAGGGCAACGACACCCTCGAAGGCCAACTGGGCGATGACACCCTCAAAGGCGAGGATGGCCGGGATGCATTGATCGGCGGTGCCGGCAACGACACCCTCGAAGGCGGCAAGGGTGCCGACCGCCTCGAAGGCGGCGCGGGCAGCGACATCTATCTCCTCACCAGCGCCAACAAAGCCAACGACGTCATCCGCGACAGCGACGGCCTGGGCGTCATCATGCTCGATGGCAGCGTGCTCGACGGCGGCGATTATCAATCCCCCGGTGTTTGGCAAAAGGGCACCACCACCTACACCTTCACCCCCGACGCCACCGGCCGCGGCACCCTCACCGTCACCAGTGATGCCGGTAACATCACCGTCGAGAACTTCGCTGCCGGGGACCTGGGCATCGCCCTTCCCGACGCCCCCACCGTCACCCCGCCCCCACCCGAAGACCGCGTGATCCAGGGCGACCTTGCCCCGATCGACTTCGACCCGGCCACCCCCGGCGTGCAAATGCAAGTCGACGAACTGGGCAACGTCATCACCGACCCGGCGGTGAATGATCCAGACCGCATCGACACCCTCTATGACAGCACCGGCAACGACAAACTCATCAGTGCCGGCGGCAACGACATCCTCCACGCCGACCGGGGCGGCCACGACTGGCTCGACACTGGCAGCGGCGACGACCTGGCCACTGCCGGGGCGGGCAACGACACCGTGGAAGGCGTCACGGGTGCCGACCGCCTGTTTGGCGGCGCGGGGGATGACCAACTCTACGCCGCCCGCGCGGAAGCCATCGACAGTGCCATTGCCGGCGGCGAGACCGGTCCCGGCAGCGGCGCGCGCGGCGACTGGCTGGATGGCGGCGAGGGCCGCGACACCCTGGTGGGCAGCCTGGACCATGACGCGCTTTTGGGTGGAGAAGGCAACGACATCCTCATCGGCGGCCAGGGCGACGACTTCCTCATGGGCGACGAGACCGCCGACACCTGGAGCGACTTCAGGTACATGAGCGTCAATCCGGACTGGCGCATCACGCGGGAAGTGAGCACGCGGGCGGACGGGGTCACGCTCTACAAGCGCATCTACGCCGACGCCAGCTCCTGGGTGGACGGCGCGGGTGGGGCGGATGTGCTGTATGGCGGAGCGGGGGACGACTGGGTGTTCGGGCAGCTGGGCAACGACGTGCTGCTGGGCGGCATCGGCCAGGACGTGCTGTTCGGCGAGGAGGGCAACGACCTGCTGTACGGGCAGGAGGGAGACGACGTGCTCTCCGGAGACAGCATCCAGGACCGCGACGGTAGCGGTATTCCGGGCGGGCTGCATGGGGCGGACATGCTGGATGGGGGGGCGGGGAATGACGCGCTCTCCGGCAATGGCGGGGATGACAAGCTCTACGGCGGCGACGGCAACGACCAGCTATCCGGTGACGACGGCGTGACGCCCGGCAACTTCCACGGTAACGACTATTTGGAGGGTGGGCTGGGCAACGATTCGTTGTGGGGTGATGGCGGCAACGATGAGCTCTTTGGCGGTGGCGGCAATGACTATCTGGAAGGAGACGGCGCAAAACTGGCAGGCGACTTCCACGGCAACGATACCCTCGACGGCGGCGAAGGCGATGACAGCCTTTTTGGCGACGGCGGCGCGGACACGCTCAGCGGCGGCGACGGCGATGACTATCTGGAAGGAGACGGCGCAAAACTGGCAGGCGACTTCCACGGCAACGATACCCTCGACGGTGGCGAAGGCAACGACCGCCTCATCGGCGACGGCGGCGCGGACACGCTCAGCGGCGGCGACGGCGATGACCAACTGATAGGCGACAACGCCGCGGACGCCATGCTCGACCCGATCTATATGGGCAACGATGTGCTGGATGGCGGTATGGGCGCCGACAGCTTGTGGGGCGGCGGGGGCAATGACCAGCTCACTGGGGGCGAGGGCATCGATTATCTCGAAGGCGGCGAGGGCGACGATCTTCTCGACGGTGGCGCGGACAACGACACCCTCTTGGGCGGCAAGGGGCGCGACACTCTTATCGGTGGCACCGGCGTGGACTACCTGGCCGGCAACGAAGGTGCGGACGTCTATCGCCTGAATTTGGGCGACGGCACGTGGCCGGACATGATGGCGGACACCATCGAGGACACCTCGGCCGATCTCAACGTCGTCGAATTCGGTGCGGGCATCGACGCTGCCACGCTCAAGGTGGCGCGGACAGGGGAGGGGGATATCCAGATCGACTACAGCGCCCAGGACCGCGTGGTGATCCTGAACGGCATGGCCGGGGCGGTCCGCGAGTACCGCTTTGCCGGCGGTGAAAGCATGAGCTGGGCCAAACTGCTCGGGCGCACGCTCGACGACACAGTTACCTCCGCCACCAGTGTGGCGGGCGCCTACATCGCCGGCGGCAAGCGCGCGGACACCCTCAGCGCCACCGGGGGCACCAGCGTGCTGTCGGGCGGGCAGGGCAACGACACCCTCACCGGCGACGGCGGCGGCAACACCTATTTGTACGAACTGGGCGACGGCACTGATCATATCGTGGACACCGGCGGCCACGTGGATGCCAGCGGCAACCCCGCGCCCAATCGCATCGTGTTCGGATCCGGCATCACGCCTGACATGCTCACGCTGCACCTGGGCTCGCTGGCAATCCAGGTGGGCGCCGACCCTAACGACGTCATCCACATCGATAACTTCAACCCTGCCGACGTGTTTGCCAATCCCTCCATCGGCCTGTTCGAATTCGCCGACGGCACGGTGCTGACCTATGAGGAACTGCTCCAGCGCGGCTTCGATCTCGAAGGCAGCGAAGACGACGATGCGATTCGCGGCACCAACATCGCCGACCGCCTGACGGGAAATGCCGGCAACGACGACTTGCAGGGCGGGGCGGGCGACGACAGCTATCTCTACCAGCTCGGCGATGGCAACGACCGCGTGCTCGACGACGACACGACGACGGACAACCGGGACCGCCTGCGTCTGGGCGACGGCATCCACATCGATGAAGTCACCGTCACGCGCAACTACCACGACATCACCCTGACCTTCATCGACGGCGGCTCGGTCACCCTGATCGGCCAACTCGATGGCGAAGGCCGTGGCATCGAACAGGTGGAGTTCGCCGATGGCACGACCTGGCTGGCGGATCAACTGGCCGCGCGCGCCGAATTCGTGGCGCCGGCCCCGCAATACATCGAGGGAACGGACGGCGACGATGTCCTGACGGATCAGGACGGTGACGATACGGTCGTCGGCCGCTTCGGCAACGACGTCATCATTGCCGGCCGTGGGGATGACCGCCTGTATGGCGCCTATACCTACGACGCCTGGTGGTCGGGCAATGGCGGCGGCGAGGGTTACGGAGGCGGCGAAGGGTATTACGGAGGCGGCGAAGGCGGCTACGGCGGCGTCTTCGCCGACGATGACGAACTCCACGGCGGAGCTGGCAACGACTGGCTGGACGGTGGTGATCGCGCCGACCGCGACACGCTCTATGGCGGCAGCGGCGACGACAGCTACGTGTTCCGGCGGGGCTCCGGCGACGATCTGGTGGTCGAATCCGACGACATCCACAATGCCGACCGCATCGTTGTCGAGGGATATCGGAATGAAGTACGTTTCGAACGGGCGGGCGATGACCTGCTGGTGCGCATCGTCGACACGGAGGATCGCCTGACCATTCGGAGTTTCTTTGCCGATGAAACGGCGGTTGTCGAGTTCTTCGATTTCTACGATGGGAGTTTCTCGGCGGACGAGGTGCGTGCCGAGCTGCTCCTCGGCACCGAGGGCAACGACAACATCATTGGCTATGCGACGGACGATACCTTGTCCGGCGGCGCCGGCAACGATCGCCTCGATGGCGGCGACGGTTCGGACACCTACGTTTTTGCGCGCGGCGACGGCCGCGACGTCATCGCCGACAGCGGAACGGCGGGCGAGGATGTGCTTCGCTTCGACGCGGACATTCTGCCGGCCGATGTGGCGGTGACCCGCAACGAATCCGACTTGCTGCTGGTGCTGCGCGGCAGCGGAGAACGCGTGATCGTCGAGGGCTGGTTCGGCAACACCGGGCCGAGCATCGAATCCGTGGTCTTCGCGGACGGCACGGTCTGGTCGCCGGCGGAGCTGACGGCCTGGGCCCTGGCCCCGGTGGCGCCGAGCGGCGGGGATGACTTCCTGGTCGGCAGCGATGCGGACGACGTGATCGACGCCGGGGCCGGCAACGACGAAATCCACGCCCTGGCCGGTAACGACCGTCTCAGCGGCGGCACGGGCAACGATCTACTCTGGGGCGGATCGGGCGACGACACCTACGCGTACGTGCTTGGCGACGGCAGCGACATCATCGCCGACGAAGGCCGGGACGATACCGACATCCTCAGCCTGGGCCACGGCATCGATCCGGAACAGGTGGTCGTCAAGCGAGATGCCGCTCACCTCTATTTGCAGTTGCCCGATGGCGAAACGATCACCGTCGAGAACTGGTTCGTCGATGCGGCCAACCGGCTGGCAGCGGTGCGATTCGCCGATGGGACGACGTGGGATGCCGAAGCCATCGAAACGCTGGCGAACACCCCGAGCGATGGCGACGACTTCATCGTGGGTGATAGTGCCGACGATTTCATCGACGGCCTAGCCGGCGACGACGTCATCCAGGGTTTGGACGGCAACGACACCCTGGTCGGGGGCACGGGATCGGATCTGCTCGACGGCGGACGCGGCGACGATGTCTATGTGTTCAACGCCGGGGACGGCAGCGACCGGGTCGTGGACATCGAGGGGTATGACAGCCTGCGCTTTGGCGATGGCATTGCACCGGAAGACCTCCAGGTGTTCGCCGACCCCGGCGGCGCCATCGTGCTGCAACGCTACGGCACCGAGGACCGGGTACGCATCCCGGCCAGGGTCTCGAACCAATGGGGCGATATCAGCGTGCAACCGCTGATCGAATCCATCGAATTTGCCGATGGCACGGCATGGACGGCGGACGATGTGGCCGCCTACGCGATGACGAAACCCACGACCGGCAGCGACTGGCTACGCGGTTCCGATCGCTCTGAAATCATCGATGGTCTCGGCGGCAACGACTATGCGAGCGGCGGCCAGGGAGACGATCGCTATGTGTTCAAGCGGGGCTACGGGCAGCTGACCATCAGCGACAACGATTGGGACAATGGCGGCGGCGATGCCCTGATGTTCGGCGAAGGCATCGCGCCCGATGATCTGGTCGTGCGCCGCGAGTATGACAGTCTGGTCCTCGAGGTTGCCGGCACGGATGACCGCGTCCGCGTCGAATCCCAGTTCAGTAGCGGGAACACCGGCAATCGCATCGAGCGTTTCGTGTTTGCCGATGGTACCGAATGGAATCTCTCGGACGTCGAATTGCGCCTGGCGGTGCCCGAAGGCACGGCGAGTTACGACCATATCTATGGATCGGGGCGAAACGACACCATCAATGGGCTTGCCGGCGACGACTGGTTGGAAGGCGGCGCTGGTGATGATGTGCTGGACGGCGGCACCGGTGCCGATCAAATCGAGGGCGGCGATGGCAACGACACGCTGATCAGCGGCGCCTCGACGGCCAGCGATCTGGAGCGGGAGGGCAATTACAGGTGGGGCTCTTGGTACAACAGCGCCCACGACCGGCTCGCGGGCGGCGCCGGTGATGACACTTACGTCATCAATGCCGACAGCGGCTATGACCAGATTTCAGACGCAGAGGGTACCAACCGTATCGTGCTGGGCGCGGGGCTGTCGGCTGAAAACGTCATCATCTCGGCTGCCAGCGGTTGGGGGCATTTTGGCCAGACGGAGATCGATTTTGGCTCGGGCGCCGTCTATGTCGATGCGGGCTCGCGCATCGACCTAATCGAGTCGGCCGACGGCGTGGTCATTACCGCCGCCGACTTCGATCGCTATCGCTTGACGTCGACCTCGGGCACGTCCGATGCGGACGTGCTGACCGGTACCCTGGGGCCGGACAGCATCTACGGAGGCGACGGCAATGACGTGATTCACGGCGGTGCCGGGCGCGATTCGCTGCGCGGCGGTGTAGGTAATGATCGCCTGTTCGGCGATTCCGGCGACGACACCATCGAGGATGGTGAGGGTGATAACTTCATCGATGGCGGCGCCGGCAATGACACGCTGAGCGGGCGGGGCTACCTGTCGGGCGGAGCGGGCGATGACGCCCTCAGTGGCGACGGAATTCTGGACGGCGGCGCCGGCAATGACCGCCTCAATGTCAACAGCGGCGCGGTGATTTTGTTCGGCACGGGCAGCGGCAACGATGTGATCGAGAACGCAGCCTATGCCCAGGGCTTTGTCGTCCGCACCGATGTAGAAGCGACCGAGGTCGAGATCGTCGGCGGCTTGCTCGATGGCCTGGAAGTGCCGCTGACCCTGCGTATCGTGGCCACCGGCGAAACTCTGACGGGCATCAACGGTGCCGCCAGCATTGTCTTTGCCGATGGCAGCGTCTGGTCGGCCGCGGACATCGCGGCCCAAACGCGGATGCCGCAACCCGTCGCAACCAGCGGCAATGATACTTTGTTGGGCAGTGCGGGAGACGACCTGCTTGCCGCCGGCGGAGGGGATGACCGCGTGGCGGGTGGCGCGGGTGCGGACGTCCTCGATGGCGGCGACGGCAATGATCAACTGACCGGAGGCGCTGGCGACGACCAGCTTTTTGGTGGGGCAGGCAGCGATACCCTGAATGGGGGCGATGGCAACGACGTCCTCGACGGTGGCGCCGGAAATGATTACTACGAAGGCAGTGCCGGCATCGACACGATCCGCTTCGGCCGGGGCTCTGGCTACGATACGTTCAGCGGGGGAGTCGATGGCGCGCGCTCACCGCTGACCATTATTGAAATGGGCGCGGATGTGCTGCCCGGGGACATTTCCGTCGCACGCATTGGCGCCTCCTTGCAGTTCTCCGTGACAGGCAGCGCTGACACCCTCAACATGAGCTATTGGCTGGCTCAGGCACAACCCGCCTCGGCACTGGAAGTGCGCTTTGCCGACGGCACCGTGTGGCATACCGATGCCGTGCTCTCCATGCTGCCCGAAGGGCTGGGCGATTTCCGCGACAACACGCTGACCGGAAGCAACCAAAGCGAGACCATCGAGGGATACGGCGGCAACGACGACATCTCTGGTGCTGCAGGTGGCGACTATCTGTCTGGCGCCTCGGGCGACGACCGCCTCTCCGGCGATGCCGGCGATGATTATCTGAGCGGCGGAGACGGCGCCGACGCGCTCTTTGGCGGCGATGGCAATGACCAGCTCGACGGAGGCAACGGTGCGGATGCCTTGTTTGGCGGTGACGGCAACGACACCCTGAATGGTGGTTCGGGCGCCGACCTGCTGGACGGCGGCGCGGGTAAGGATGTCATCTATGGCGGGGATGGGGGTTATTACTCGGAAGCCTCGGCCGACATCATTGTGCTCGGCTTCGGCAGCGGCGAGGACACGCTGGCCAGCAGCGATAGCCGCGATGTGATCCAACTGGGCGACGGGGTGCGCCAGCAGGACGTCGAGATCAAGGTATCCGGCAGTGAACTGCAGATCCGTCTGGCGGGCGGCAGCGACACGCTGCGGATTTCCGGATGGACGTATGCTTCGGACAGAGTCTCGACCCTGCGCTTCGCGGATGGCAGCGAACTCGATCTGCGGGCGTCACCCTCAGGCGTCGTGATTGGCAGTGAGGCGGCAGACACCATCACCGACGCCGAGGCCAGCCCGTTCGACGACCGTCTGTACGGGCAAGGCGGCAATGACACGCTCTACGGCGGCTATGGCGACGACGTGATCCACGGCGGCAACGGCAATGACTTCCTTGCCGGGGGTTATGGCCGCAACGTGCTCGATGGTGGTGCTGGCAACGACACGTATTACCTGACCGGCGGCAGCGACACCCTGGTGTTCGGCTTCAACGCCGGGCAGGATTATTTCTACGGCAGCTACTCCGCTTACCAGCCGCAAACCATCCGCCTCGAAAGCAACGTCCAGCCCGGTGACGTGCTGATCAAGGATGTGTGGTTCAACGAGAACGGCGGCAGCTTCTCGCTGGGTCTCAAGGGATCTCCCGCCACGCTGAGCGGTTTCCAGATCGAGCTGGATCAGGATGGCAACCCGACCATCGCCAGCCGCCTGGTCTTTGGCGACGGAACCGTCATCGAGGGCAAGGATGTGTTGCAAACCTTGTACCGTCCGGCAGCCACCGCAGGCAGCGACTATCTGGTGGACACGAGCGGTGATGATGTCATCGACGCGGGCGCCGGCAGCGATGTGGTGCTGGCCGGCACCGGTGACGACCGGGTCTTCGGCGGCACCGGCAATGACACTCTGAGCGGCGGCAGCGGCCGCGACTATCTGGATGGTGGCGCGGGCGCGGATCGGCTGCTGGGCGGCCGGGGCGATGATGTTCTCGTGGGCTGCGCCGGGGACGACACTTTGATTGGCGGCGAGGGGCGCGATATCTATCGCTTCGAAGCCGGCTTTGGGCGCGACACCATTCAGGTGCCGAGCAACGCGGGGTTGCTCGACGTCATCGAATTCGGCGAGGGGATACGCCCGGAGGATGTCGTCGTATCCAGATTCGACGAAACCGCTTCCCCCTGGCGGCGCTTCCTCGTTCTTGACGTGCCGGGTTCTGGCAGCCAGGTTCGCATCGAGAATGGCTGGGCCACTGGCTACGGCAGCAGCGGTTCAGCGCTCAATCTTGCCGGCATCCGCTTCGCGGATGGAACGACATGGCAATCGGCGGACATCGCTGCCCGCTTGCTGGTGGCAACGTCCGGCAATGACAGTTTGCAGGGATCGACCGGCAGCGATTACATCGCGGCGCAGGAAGGTGACGACGTCATCAATGGCGCCGAAGGCGATGATGTCCTGCTCGGTGGCGTGGGCAATGATTTGATCGACGGTGGTGACGGCAAGGATCGACTGCAAGGCGGCGATGGCGACGATCAACTGACCGGCGGCGCGGGAAGCGACCTCCTGCAGGGAGGCCGTGGCCAGGACATGCTGATTGGCGGCAATGGTAGCGATGTGTACCGATTCGAACGGGGCGACGGCCAGGACGTCGTGGGCGACTTTGGTTTCGGGCTCAAGGATGTCGATACGATCGAGTTCGGCGCCGGCATCACGCCGGCCGATGTGTCGCGAGAAATCGTCGACGGCAGCCTCGTCCTGCATATTGCCGGGGGAGACGACTCCATCACGATCATGGGCTTTGATCGCCCGTTGATGGCGATCGAGCGTGTTCGTTTTGCTGACGGCACCATTCTTGACCCCATTACGTGGGCCGCGCGCAGCAATGACCTCGTTGTGAACGTCGGCGACGGTCTGCGTGAGGTCGCGGGCGATATGCGCTATGACAGTTTGCGCTTTGGTGCAGGCATCGACCCCGACACGGTCACTGCAAGCCGCGAGGGAGCCGATCTGGTGGTGCGCAGCGGCGCCGATGGCGTGCGTTTCACAGCCTGGTTCAACGACTCGGTGAGCCAGCCGGTATTGCAAGCACGTTTTGCCGACGGCACGGTCTGGAGCGCCGAGGATCTTTCTCGCCGGGCTTCCGCTTTGATCGGCACGGACGGCGCCGACTATCTGGTGGCCGGCGCCGGCTTCCCGGCCCATGTTTCCGGCGGCGCGGGCAACGATACGCTGGTCGGCAGCCATGGCGACGACGTCCTGATGGGCGGCGACGGCAACGATGTGCTGATCGGCGGCATGGGCACGGATCTTTTGGTGGGAGGCGACGGCGACGATCTGTACATCGTCGATGACTTGAGCGAAGTCGTCGAACTGCCCGGCGGGGGCAGCGACACGGTTCGTCTCACCACGACGCAAGACATCATTGTCACCGGCGAAATCGAGAATTTCGAAGTGCTCGGAACGGCGCCGGTCAAATTGATTGGCAACGCGGCGAACAACCGGCTCGTGGGCAATAGCGCCAACAACCGGATCGAGGGCGGCGCCGGCAATGATATCCTGGACGGCGGCGCCGGCGCGGACACCCTGATCGGGGGCGCGGGCGACGACCGCTACGTGGTCGACAATGCTGCCGATACCGTTGTCGAGCTGGCCGGCGAAGGCAACGATACCGTTGCGGCCGCCATCAGCTGGACGATCACCGCCGGCAGCAACATCGAGAATGTCGAACTACTGGGCGAAGCCAATCTCAATGCCACCGGCGATGAAGGGGCCAACGTCCTGATCGGCAATGCCGGCCGTAACGTCCTCCGCGGCATGGGCGGCAACGATACCCTGGATGGCGGCGGCAACGCCGACGTCCTCTATGGCGGTCAGGGCGACGACCTTTATCGGGTCGACGATGCCGGCGACTCTGTGATCGAACTGACCGGCGAAGGTCACGACAGCGTTCTCGCCACGGCAAGTTTCGCGCTCCCGGAATTCGTCGAGGATCTCACTTTGGGCGGTTCGGCGAATATCGACGGCACCGGCAATGCCGGAGACAATCGCATTCGCGGGAACGCAGGCGACAACACCCTGGCAGGCGGTGCCGGCAATGACCTGCTCGATGGTGGCGCCGGCAACGATACGCTCTATGGCGGGGCCGGCAACGACAGTTATGTGTTTGGGCGCGGTTACGGCCAGGACCTGGTCCTTGAAAACGGCGCCGCCTCGGCGGGTGATCGTTTGCTACTGGGCGCCGGTTTGGCGCCGACCGACCTGCTACTGCGCCGCAACGGCGACGACCTGTTGATCTCCGTACGCGATACCAGCGACCGCCTGACGGTGCGCAACTATTGGCAAACCGCGAGCCTGGTCGAAACCATAGAATTCGCCGATGGCACGACTTGGGGACAGTCCGAAGTCGAGGCTGCCTTGGCGGCGACGCCGGCCAACACCGATCCGGAGGTCATCGCCGCAGCGGCCGACCAGACGGTCGATGTCGGGCACAGCTTCGAGTTCAGCGTGGCGGACGTGTTCGGCGACCAGGATGCCGGCGATGTGCTGATTCCCAAGGTGACCCTGGCCAACGGTGACCCGCTGCCGCGCTGGCTGAGCTTCGATGCGGTCACACGCACCTTCCGGGGAACGCCGAGTGAGGGCGATGTCGGCACCATCAGCATCGTCGTGCAGGTGTCGGATAGCGCCAATCGCGTGGTTTCCGACCAGTTCGACCTGTCCATCCGTAACCCGAACGACACCTCGCCGATCGTGTTCCGGCCGCTGGCCGATCAACAGGGCCGGCAAGACCAGGCCTTGTCCTTCAGCCTGCCCGAGGATGCCTTCAAGGACTTCGATGTCGGCGACACGCTCTCCTACTCCGCAACGCTGGCCGGGGGTGCCGCCCTGCCCAGGTGGCTGAGTTTCGACCCGGTACGGAAATCGTTCTCCGGCACCCCGGGCAAGGACGATGTGGGCACCTTGGCGGTTGCAGTCACGGCGCGCGATTCGCGCGGCCGCACGGTGAGCGACGTCTTCGACATCGTGGTCGAGGACGTCAACGATCCGCCACGTGTTCAACGACTCGTCACGGACCAGATTGTCTGGCAGGGGCAGTCCATCGATGTGGCCTTGCCCGCAGACCTGTTCGTCGACCGGGAAGGCGATCCCGTTTCCATCCAGGTTACCCTCGCCAACGGAGATCCTCTGCCCGCTTGGTTGTCCTACGACCCGGACACGGCCCGCATCAGCGGGACGACGCAGAGCGACAGTGTCGGCATCACGACGATCCGGATCACCTGCACCGACAGCCACGGGCTGGCCGCATACGAGGATTTCGATGTCGTCGTGGGTGACGTCAACGATGCGCCGGTTCTGACCGCTGCGGTGGGCAATCTAACTGCCCGGGAAGGCCTGGGCGCAGTACTGAGTTTGCCGACGGGCTTGTTTACCGACCCGGATCGCGGCGACACGCTGACCTACAGCCTTGAACGCCTGTCAGCGCCTACGTACGCCAAATCCAGTTTCACGCTGGATTCGACCAACGGTGCCTTGACGCTGCGCTCGACGACGCCCAACAGCTATTACGGCCCATTTGTCTACAGCAGTCTGGATTACTGGGATATCGGTACTTGGACATTCAAGCTCACGGCGGAGGACCGTCTGGGCCTGAAGACGAGTACCGAATTCACGGTCGATGTGCAAGCTGCCGGCATCAACCATATCCCGGTGGTCGCAACGAGTCCCAGCCAGCCGTGGAATGTTTACGGCCAGGTCTGGGACGCCAACCGAGGTGTCTGGCAGTGGAGTTACGCCGAACAGAAATCGGTGGTCGTGACCATGGGCGACAGCATGCACGTCAGCCTGCCGAGCTTCGTCGATGTGGATGGCGACCCCCTGAGCATCTCCATCCTTCCCCAAGGCTCAGCCACTGCCGATGGATGGGTTTACAACTCAGGCACGGGTACTCTGCAATACCAAGGCGCTGCGCCGCTTCCGCGCAACCAGGTCTTCGACATCATCGCCGACGATGGTCGCGGCGGCCGCTCGCTCACCAAGTTCACCGTGGTGGCCAATCGCAAGCCGGTCATCGAGGACATTCCGGAAATCGTGGTGCGCGAGCATCAGGCCTTCTCGATTACGCTGCCGGATTCGACGTTCTCCGACCCGGACGGTGACGCCGTCTCGACCATCGGGAGTGCTATCCAAACCTACAACCCGTTGAGCCGGCAGTACGAAACCCTGGCCTACTACAACCCCTCCACCAAAACCATCCTCGGTCAGGCAGGTGATTTCGGGGTCGGCACGTTCTACCTGACGCTGACGGCATCGGATTCTTTCTCGGCCGGCGGACGTGAACCGGATGGCGACGCGAATGCCTGGGTCCCGAACCCGACCAAGCAGGTCAAGATCACCGTTCTCAACGAATACGACGCGCCACGCCTGGTGGCACCGTTGTCTGACCTGAGCGTGCAAGAAGATCAATCGCTCTACCTCAGCACCAGCAATGCCTTCTACGAGGTGGACAGGGACCAGACCCTGCGCTATTCGGCAAGTCTGAGCAACGGTGACCCGCTACCCGCCTGGCTGAGCTTCGATTCGGTCACAGGCGTGCTCTCCGGCGTGCCGCGTACCGATCAGGTCGGCAATTATTCGATCCGGATCACCGCGACTGACCTGGTCGGCACCAGTGTTGCCGACGATTTTGATCTTGCCGTGACCCTGGCCCAGCGCAATCACGCGCCGCGGCTGGCGATGCCGGTTGCAGACCAGATCTATCGACGCGACCAGACCTTCTCCTTCCAGTTGCCGCGCAATACCTTCAGCGATATCGACACCGGCGATACCCTGAGCTACCGTGCCTTGCAAGACAATGGCAGCCCGCTGCCCAGCTGGATCCAGTTCGATGCAGCCACGCTGACCTTCTCGGGTCATGTGCCCGCCGGACAACGGGCGCCGACCGAAATTCGCATCGTGGCGACCGACTCCAAGGGCGCGGAAGCCACCGATGTCTTCTCGATCGGCATCGACGAAAAGACCTTGCCGCCGGTGGTTTCCACGCCAGTGGCGGACCAGATCGCGCTCGAAGATGAGCCGTTCGGCCTGAGCCTGCCCGCCAGCGTGTTCACCGATCCGGAGCCCAGCGGCGGCTTGACGCTATCGGCCACTCTTTTGGACGGCCGGCCTTTGCCTGCCTGGTTATCTTTCGATGCCGCCACCGCCACGTTCTCGGGAACGCCAGGCAATGGTGATATCGGCGCCCTGCAGGTTCGCATTACCGCGACCGAGCCGGACGGCGGCACCGCCTCGGATATCTTCCAGTTGACCGTGCAGAACGTCAACGATGCGCCGGTGGCCACAGGAGAAAGCTACACACTGGACGCCAATGGCGTGCTCGATCTGGCGAGCGAGACCTTGCTCGTTAATGACTACGACATCGATCCGACCCACGACCCGCTGACTATCAGCGCGGTCGGCAATGCCGAGCACGGCTCCGTCGAATTGATGGCGGACGGCCGCGTGCGCTTCATTCCCGCACCGGGCTATGCCGGGAAAGCCGGATTCTCCTATACGGTCAGCGATGGCCAAGGCGGTAACACCACGGCCCATGTCCAAATCGATGTTACACCCGTGCAGGTCGCCAGCGCGCCAGTGGCGCTCGATGGTGACATTGCCTTGGCGGAAGACTCCTCACGCATCCTGACGGCGGCGGACTTTGCTTTTGCCGATCCCGATGGCCCCGACGCGCTGCAGGCTGTCGTCATCGTCGCGGCGCCGGTGGCTGGACGCCTGCTCCTAGATGGCGCGATAGTTGCCGACGGCACAGTCGTCCTGCGTAGCCAACTCGATGCGGGTCTGCTGGTCTTCACGCCGGACGCGGATGCCCATGGCGCCGCCTACGGCCGCATCGAATTCCGCGTGGACAACGGTCTGGTTTCTGCAAACGCAGGGGTTCTCACCCTGGATGTCGATCCGGTCAACGACGCCCCGCAGGCGGTATCCGACAGCGCATCCATCGATGAGGACGCCGCGACTCCGGTGACGGGATCGCTGTTGGCCAACGATCGGGATGTGGACTTGGGAACGAATCTCCAGGTCGTCGCGGCGGGTACTTATGCCGGTCGCTATGGCAACTTGGAGCTGAACGCCGATGGTAGTTACAGCTATGCCCTGGATAGTGGTTTGGATGAGGTTCAGGCCCTGGCGAGCGGCGAAATCCTGACCGAAACCTTCACCTACCGAGTCACCGACGGTGCGGCAAGCGATGGCGCGGAACTCTCCATCCGGATCCATGGGCACAATGATCTGCCCGAGGTCCAGGCCGACGAAGGCGTGATCAGTGAAGACGACCATGCGGCCCTCGAGTTGGATCTGCTCGCCAATGATCGCGACATCGATCACGGCACGACGCTGCGTATCGCCGATCCGGGGTCACAAACCGGCAGTTACGGCCGTCTGGACGTGGCGCCGGACGGCACAGCCTCCTATCGTCTCGACAATGGCAATTCAGCCGTGCAGGCGCTGGGCACCGGAGAAAGCCGGGTTGAGCGCTTTGCCGTCATGGTGAGCGATGGCGATGCAAGCGTGGTCAACGAAATCACTATCGTGGTTCAGGGTGTCAACGACGCGCCCGAGACCGTCGACGATGCTGCTTTCGTGTCTGCAGGGACGAGCGGCACGGCGCGAGGCAATGTTCTGGCCAACGACCGGGACATTGATGAAGGCACCGTATTGGCGGTTGCCTCCCCTGGCGTTCAGGTCGGCCTGTATGGCACGCTGACGATGGCTGTCGATGGTTCCTACAGTTACGCGCTCGACAGCACCTTGCCAGCAGTCCGGCAACTGGGCGCGAACGAGACGAGCAGCGAAACCTTCCTCTACGAGGCCAGCGATGGCCTGGCGCGTACAACCGGTACGCTGCGCATCAATGTTGCCGGCAGCAACGATGTACCGGTGGCAGCCGACGATCATGCCGAGACTGTGGAGGATGCAGTGATCTCGGTCAGCGGGAACGTTTTGTCCAATGATCAGGATGTCGACCATGACAGCATTCTGCAGGTGGTGGATGCCGGCAATCGGGTAGGCGCCTACGGCCGGCTAGAGTTGGGTGTCGACGGCACTTATGCCTATGCGCTTGACAATCAGTCGGTCGCAGTTCAGTCGTTGGGTGCCGGCGAGCTTGTCTCTGAGACCTTCAGCTACACCGTCAGCGACGGCCTTGCGTCGAGCAATGCCACCCTCGTCGTGCAGATCGTCGGCAGCAACGATGCACCGGTCGTGGTCGCCGATACAGGAATGATCGGCGAGGATGCCCTAACGCCGCTGCAGGGCAATGTGCTTGATAACGATAGCGATGTCGATAATGGCGCGGTCTTGCGAGTCGGTGATCCGGGTAGCCGCGTCGGCAGTTACGGGACTTTGGAACTCGCGGCCAACGGCCAATACACTTACCGCCTGACCGACAGCATCGCGGTGCAGTCGCTGGCAGCTGGTGAAGTGGCGCATGAGGTCTTCAACTACACGGCTAACGACGGTGTGGCCAGTACTGTCTCTGTGCTTGACCTTGCCGTGGTCGGCCAGAACGACACCCCCATCGTGACGCGCCAGATCGGCGAACAATCCGCGCAGAGCGGCCAGGCGTTCAGTTTTCGGTTTGACGCCGACACCTTCACTGATGTCGACGAGGGTGACACCTTGGTGTACTCGGCGACCTTGGCCGATGGCAGCAGCCTGCCCGACTGGCTCGCCTTTGATGCGGCCACCGGCACTTTCAGCGGCACGCCAGCCACGGCAGGCAACTACACCCTGCGGGTCACTGCCACCGACCAGGCGGGTGCCTCGGCCAGCCAGACCTTCGCGCTGACTGTCGAGGACGGCAACCAGGCACCGGTCACCACAGCAGATGCCGCCAACGTGATCGAGGATCGCAAGCTGCTGGCCTGGGGCAATGTGCTCGCCAACGACCGCGATCCGGAAGGCGCGCGCCTCTCAGTGGCCGACCCCGGCATCCGGCGCGGCGAATATGGCGTACTGACCCTGCTGTCCGACGGCACCTACACCTATGTGCTCGACGATTGGCTGCCCAAGGTGCAAGGCCTGGGCGCGGGCGAGACGGTGACGGAGACCTTCAACTACCTCGCCAGCGACGGTAATGAGCGCAGCAGCGGTGCATTGATGGTGGCTGTGCAGGGCACGAATGATGCGCCGCAACTCGTTCGCCGTCTTGCGGACGTTCAACTCGCCAGGGGCAAGGCGTTCTCGTGGCAGCTGCCCGCAGGCAGCTTCCGTGACGCCGACCGCAACGACACGCTGCGCTACACGGCCACCCTGTCCAATGGCAAGCCGCTGCCGAGCTGGCTCAAGTTCGATGCCGCCACGCAGACCTTCAGCGGGACGGCTCCGGCCTCGGCCCGGGGCAGCATCGATGTGCGCGTCACCGTCAGCGATGGCCATGGCGAGTGTTCGACCGCCTCGGACGATTTCAAGGTGAGCTTTGGCAGCGAGACGGTGGTGCCGACCGCCGCCAAGGGCAACGAAGGCGTGGGCAACGGCGCGGATGCACCGCCTCCCGGACACAGCGCCAACCTCAATGACGGGGCGGCTACTTCGCCCGGCCAGCCGGATCGCAAGCACGGCAGTGACCGTGATGATGACCCCTTGGTGCGCTTCCTCGAGGGGTTCAAGCGTGATGACAAGTCCGGCCAGCCGCACCATTGGAGCTTGCCTCTCCTGGATCGCCGCTGGTTCGAGCAATGGGGCGAGCCGAGCCAAGCCTACGGGCAGACTGGTCAGGGCCAGGTCGATCACGATGTGGAGCGCCACTGGGCGGAACTGGCCCAGGCCCTGAACCGGCTCGATGCCGAACGGCAGGGCGCGCCTGCGTGGAGCCATGCGAACCAAGGAGCCAATCTCTCTGGCTTGGTGGGCTGGCTGCAGGGCGGTGGCCATGGCGCACGCGGCGGTGTCGATGCCGTGTCGCTGGCCTGCGCGGGCACCCAACTCAAAGGCTTCGCCGGCCTGCGCGAAGGGGTGCGCGAGCTGGCATGGTGACGCCGAGAGCCAAGCCATGGCGCGGGTGCTGATCGCGCCGGCAGCGGGTGAGTCCTTTGGACGGCGCGCCCGGTGCCGGCGGCTGGCGGATGCGGCGATCGCCTACAAGGAAACCATGGTATTGGCACCGGTTCGAATGCTTTCTCACCCCGCGGCCTGTCCTCGGCTGGTTTGCTGGTGTTCGCCCCAGGCCTTTGCAAGCTCATCCCAGCGTGGGATCGAGCAACGCCTGGTTTTCACTGAGACCAGGTTTCTCAACGGCTGGAGGGCGGATTGTATCCAACCTGTCTAGCTCTCCAGGAGAGCCTCTCGTTATGCCTGCATTGAACTCCATCGCACGATACGTTTCCAGCGATCCTCGGGATTTTTATCCGCCCTTGATTCGTCTGCAGCACAGCGCGCCGCATCCGCAGGGGCGGCGGGTGCTGTGGGCCATCCTGGCGCTGGTCGCCTTTCTTATCCTTTGGGCGCTGCTCGGCCGGCTGGATATCGTGGCGGTGGCCGACGGCAAGCTGGTGCCGGCCAGCTATCTCAAGATCGTGCAGCCCTCGGAAGCGGGTATCGTCAAGGAAATCCTGGTGCGCGAGGGCGAGACGGTACGCGCCGGACAAACCCTGATGCGCATGGATGCGCTGATCACCGAGGCTGATCTCACCGCCATCACTACAGAATATGCCCGCAAACGCCTTCAGCTTGCCCGCATCGACGCTGAACTCGCGGGCAAGCCTTTTCAGCCGGACGTTCAGGCTCCGACGCAGCTTCTGCGCGAGGCCGCTGCGCAGTATCGGGCCAACCGGGACGCCCTGGCCGCTGCGCTCGCCGAGGAGGGCAGTCGCATGGCCAAGGCGCAACAGGAACTGGCGGCCGCGCGCCAGCAAAAGGAACGGCTGGAGGCCGTGCTGCCTCATTACCGCGAACAAGACAAGGCCTACGAAAAACTGGTCAAGGACGGCTTCGCCGGTGCGCTCATGGGCTCGGACAAGCGGCGTGAGCGTATCGAGAAGGAGCAGGAGCTGGAAACGCAAAAGCACCTGATCGCCTCTGCCCAGGCCAGCATCGACCAGTCGCACAAGAAACTCAAACAGATCGAGGCCGACTATATGCGGCAGTTGCACGCCGAGCGCTATGAGACGCAGGCGCAACTGGACAAGCTCGCCAAGGAACTGGAGAAGCAGCAACACCGGCGCGAGCTTCTGGAGCTCAAAGCTCCACAAGACGGGGTAATCAAGGAGCTGGCCACGCACACCGCTGGCACCGTGGTGCAGCCGGGCACCGTGTTGGCCAGCCTTGTGCCTCGTGAAGAGAGACTCAAGGCCGAGGTCTGGGTCTCGAACGAGGACATCGGTTTTGTGCGGCCGGGGCAGACGGTCAAGCTCAAGTTTGCTGCCTATCCTTTCCAGAAGTACGGCATGGGACACGGCACCGTGGAATATGTGAGCGCCGATGCCCAGAGCGAAGAAGAGGCGCGTGACAAAGGTCTGCAAGGGGTTGGGCCACGCCTGTTGCGCTATAAAGCCCTCATCGCGCTCGATGCAAACGCGCTGGAAATGGATGGCGTCAAATACCCATTGTCGGTGGGCATGCAGACCACGGCGGAAATCCTGTTGGGTGACCGCACGGTGGCGGAATACCTGCTCTCGCCGGTGCAGAAGGCCTGGCACGAGGCGGGGCGGGAGCGGTGATCCGCATCAGTCCAGGGGCCTTCCGCTTATCAGCAGTACCGACTCGGCTGCTCTCCGCGCCACCAGGCCCGGAAGCACCTTTCCTCCGCCATAGACCCAGCGTCGCAGTTCACTCGCGGCGGCAGCCCAATCCCGCTGGTTCACCCGCCGCCGCAACGTCGAGGTCTGCAGCCGCCCCGCTCCGAGGTTGAACGTGAAGTCCACGATGGCGGCGAGCCGCCCCTCCGGCTCGGTTGCCAACACCGGGCAATAGCGCAACGTGGCGGCGAGCGCCACCCTCAGATCCTGGGCGAGGTAGGCCTCGGCCTCGTCTTCCGTGATCGGCGGGTGTTTTAGATCGCACAGGTGCCCATAGCCGATCGTCGGATAGCCGGCCGGGCAGATGTATGGATAGGCGCGACTAGGATCGTGTTTGGGCACGCGGTGAAAGCCCTCGAAGCGCTTCGCAAGTTCGATGGCTTGAGGCGGCACGCGAATCACACGTGCGTCCATCGTTCATGCCTTTTGATCATGCCGATTGCCGCTGGCGTCACGCCGAACCGTTTGGCCAGAAGTGCATAGGGTTCAGCGGCTGCCCGGATCTGCGCGACCTGCAGCCGCGTCAGACGCGCGGCGCCATTGCGTTCACCCGCATTCCTTGCCGCTCGGCCTTTGGCAACCATATCGGCGGCGTTGTCCCGGGCAGTGCCGAGAAACAGATGACCCGGCCGAACGCACCTTGGGTTGTCGCAGCGATGGCAGACTTGCAACCCTGCTGGGATATGCCCGTAAGCCAGCTCGTAGGCCACACGGTGCGCACGTAGCTGCGCACCATCCTTGCGCTTGATGAAGCCATATCCCTGCTGGCAGGTGGCACCTGTCCACAGCCAACATCCGGTGTCTGGATCGAAATCGATCTTCGTCAGGAATCGCCAGCGAATCGGCGTCTCGGGTCTTCCGGTGCGCGCCATCACAGACCCCCTCGCGCCTTCTCCAGCGTCCTATTCAGAAACCAGTAGTTCAGGATGCCTGCGAGCAAGGCCTGATCCGCCTCAGACCACGCCGCCAACAGCGCCGGCCCGAACCCCACGCCCGCCTGCACCGAGCCGATGAAGGTCGAGAGCTTCACTCCGGCGTACATCAGCACGAAGAGGTAGGTCACCACCGGCCTGACCGTGGTGGACAAGGCATCGGCCCACTTGACACCCGAGGGCCTACCCTGCGCCGTCACCGCCTCGCGCAACGCTTCGATGGCCCCGGTGTTCCATGCTGCGTCGGCGCTCGCTCCGATCTCGGCCATGCGCTGCGCGCCGCGTAGCTTCTCGAACTCCAGCGCCTTGTCCTGCATCGCCAGTTCGTGGCCGCGCTCACCCTTGCGGTCGAGCCACTTGAGGATCTCGGGTGCCAGACGGAAGGCCCCGCCGAGGAGCCCGCCGAGCAAGGTCTCGATCATTGGCCGCCTCCCATGAGCTTCAACTTGATGGCAGCGCCAACGAGCAACGCGGCCAGCATGCCGGTGGTGATGAGCTTGACGATGGTCTGCCACGCCGTTCGGCGGGCATCGCGCCAGGCTTCGAGCAGATCGCGCAGTTCGCGGATGTCACGAGCCGCACGACCGTTCTCCAAGCCGAGATGCGCGAGTACGCGCTCCGCTCCGCGCTCGGCGGCACGGTCGAGCAGTTCGTCGAAGTCCTCACGGCGCAAGAGGAGCATGGTCTCGACGAGCGCAGGCGGTTGTCGTTCGGGTTCGGTCATGGCAGGTCTCCCAAAAATGCGAAACCCACCTCACGGGCGGGTTCAGTTTGGTTGAGGTGATATAGCGATCAGATGGCGATGCCGGCGCTCCAGCCGGTCGTCTTGTAGACCGTGAGCTTGGCCTCGTCCTCGATGTAGGCCAGCCAGCCGACCTTCGGGGCGTGGTACTCCCAGGCGCCATTGATGCGCACGGCGATCTGGTCGGTCCTGCTAGCCCAGTCTCCGGTCGCGCCGGACGGGATGATGTAGCGGTCGCCATCCGCAGGGCTTACCGGAGGGGTGGTGACGGCGCGGCTGATCACGGATAGGCCAATGATCGCGCCGAGCCGCTTGAGGTTCGCGTCCATGTCGGTGTTCCAGCCGGATTCGCCCAGCGTCCAGCCGTAGGACAGGCCAAGGTTCGGATCGGTGAGTGCCATGCGGGTCTCCTTGCAAGTGCGTTTGAATCTCGTTCGTGGCGGCTTTACACCCCGCCCCAGTATTGCCCCCAGCGCAGGCCGTAACCCGCGCGCTCGACGGTGCGCACCTGCGCCTGCCAGCTTTTGATCCCATCGCGTTCGGCTTCGATTTCGACGGTGACGGTATCGCCCGCGACGCCGGCGTCGATCGCGCTGCTCGCCACGTCCCAGGTCAAGCCGGTGCCGGTGAGGCCGGTGACGGTGCGCACAAGTGTGCCGGTGCGATCGCGGATGCGCACGGTGTAGGTGGTGCCAGGCTCGGGGCCGATGTCGCCCTCGTCCTGCTTGACCAGGTAGGCGGTTTGCTGTTTACGGTCGCGGTGCGCCCAGGCAATGTCGAGATTGCCTGCCACCACGGCAGGCTCACGCTGGCCGTTGAGCCGGATGCGTCCAGGCGGGTAGGGCCGCGCCTGGCGGCCCGCGAGCAGCAGCGGCTGGCCGTTGGCCGCGAGCACGGCATCGCCCTGGCCGGATGTAGTGCGCGGGATGGCGGCGACGTACACCGCCTCGCCAGGCGCGCGATCGGTGGTCTCGGCGGCCAGCCATTCGCCCACGCCGATCAGCCGCGTGCCGGAGGCATGGGCCTGCGGCGTGGTGTCGAGCACGCCACGGGCGAGATCGACCGTTCCCGCGCCGGCATCGAAGGCGAGCACCGCCACCGCTTCTCGGATCTGGCCTGTGGCATCGACCAGGTAGGCATAGTCGCCCACGGCCAGGCGCTCGGGCTGGCTGATGGATGTCACCGGCAAACCGATGGCATCGACCTCGCTGAGAGGGAGTGCGGCATCGAGCCGCAGCAAGGGCGCATAGTCTTCGCCCACGACGGGCACGAGGTTGCCGGCTGATGCGCCTGTCGCCAGTTGCCAGTTCAGCTGCCCCTGGCCTCCGGCGGCGGCCAGTGCGCCGATGTAGGTATCTGTATCCGTGAGTTGAGCGAGATCGGCGCGGGACAAGCGCCGGGCGAGTTCCCAATACGGCACTTCCATGGCCAACACCAGGGCCGGGGGCAGCGGTTCGAGCGGGGGCTCTTCGATGCGTGGCGGCGTGGGCGAGAGCACGGTGTCGCTCATCCCGAACACGTCTTCCACCGCTTCGATGCGCCACTCGGCCGCGCCCAGCGTCCCGGTGTCGATACCGGTGATGCGCACCACCATGCGCTCGATGCCAAGACGCGGCCAGTGCAGTAAAAACACGTCGCCTGGCATGGGCGGGATGCCATCGAATGCCAGTGGCGAGATGAGCATGGTGATCCGTGCCAGCGGCGAGCCTAGTGCGCGCAGATCGCGCAAGGCAAGCCGAGCGGCCAGCGGTCCGTAGTTGACGCCTGGATAGTCGCGTCGCTGGTTGATGACACCGCCTTGCAGCTGGATCGCGGCGAGGTTCTGGACCGTGACCGTGGCTTCGCCGCCGGTGGCCCAGTCGGTATAGACCACGGTGATCTCATTGGGGAGTTCGCCCCACTGGGCCCGCTCGAAGCGCTCCATGCGCACGATCTGGTCAGGCCCAATCGTGCGCAATGTATCTATCGAGTAGTCGTCACGCAGGAGTCTAAGCTCGAACAAGCCTGAATATGGATCGAGGTAGAGGATGCCGTTGATGTGGTCCAGCACTTGTGTGATGAAGTGCTCGATCGGCTGCTGGCGCGTCCAGATGAAGTTCAGCCCGATTCCTTCGTAGTGTAACTGGACAGCGCAACCCCAGAGACTGTTTCCAATGACACCCGGTGGGTAGCCCATCCCCCAGTTCGGGTCGGTGAGGCACTGCACCAGGATGTGGGCCGGGTTCATGCCCACGCTGATGTACCCTCCGGCACCGTCGTCCCACGCCGGGACTTCGGTATAGCCGTCCATCCCCATGTAGCCGCTGCCCATGGGAGGTGGCACGACCGACCATCCGGCGTTGAAGCGCCGCACGCGTACCGCCCATGGCTTCAGGTAGTGGTTGTTGGCGGCGTACATGATCTTGCGCGCCACGAGTGAGAGCACGCCACGGAAGGCTGGGATCGCGCTTCCGAGGCGGCTCACCAGATAGTCGTTGCGCGCCTGCGTAGCCTCGCCGTTCATGATGTCGATTTCGCCGACGACGCCGCCTTCACGTTCGTCGCCTCCGAAGAGCGACGGCTTGTTGATCGATACGCGCCCAGGCACGAACCATGGTATGGGCGTCATCAGTCGGTTGGCATCACCCCATGCCGTGCGGTCGCCGATTTTGATTTCCTGCACCATGTCTACCGGCCCCTGACAGAGCACCAGGTGCAGCCCGATACGGTAGCGATAGCCGACGGTTTGTGATTTTTTCCGGCCACCCATCAGACTCGATCCTGCTGGCTGGATGCACGGCTGGCGATTTCGACCACCCGCTGCACCATGGCGTCTCCAGTGGCGAGCAAGGTATCGGCGTCACACCCATCGCGCAGAAATGCGCGGAAGTCCATGCCATGGCGCGCAAACCAGACGCGTGTGCCGTGCACGCAGAGCCCTGCGGCGCGCACGTGATCGATGGTGATGCGTAGCTTGGTGGTCATTTCTTGCCTCCGGACTTCTTGATCGGCTCGGCCTCCAGATCGCCATACCAGACGACGTTGGCGCCTTTGATGATCACCGAGCCGAAGACGACGGGAATGGGTCTTCCTTCCTCGGCTGTGGGGGCATCGATTTCTGCGAGCGAGGCCGGCTTGGGCTCGGGTGGCTTCGGTCGCAACGCCAACTGGATCAGCGTGGTGACGACGAACAGGAAGAGCTGCAGAAAAAAATTCATCAGAACACCCCCGTCGAGAACGGGTTCTTGGTCGGGATGAAGGGAAACCCGCCGTAGTTGTCGAGGTTATTGAAGCGTGATGCGCACGTGGCCGTGCTGTGATCGCAGCCGACCGTCAGCAGCACCTCGGCGCCGGTCGGGATGGCCACCGGATAGAGCAACTCGATGCCGACGGCGAACTCTCGCACGATCATGTGGCGGTCGCCTGCTTGAGTTTGTAGCCAGCCCCCAGCGAGGCCGCCGGCCACAGTGGCGGGCACGACGTCGGTGAACCAGATGCTGCGGCCGTCGACGCTGCTCACGGTGGCGCTGGCCGTGATCGGCGTCGCACCGCAGGCAGGCGAGTAGAGCACATGCGAGCAGGCGCGGCTGTAGAGCCTACGCAGGCCGATGCGCTTCATGCTCACCTGCGCGGACTCGCAGCGAATGCGCGCTACGTCGTCTGCGATCTCGATACCCAGCACCCGGCCCATCCAGCGCGCGCCTTGAATCCACCAATTGTCGTTCACCTCATCGCGCAGGGCGATGCGCAGGGTGACCGATGTCGCCTCACCGGTCAGCGCGTTGTTAAGCAGATGACGGACGAAATCGCAGTCGGGCGGCAGTTTCAGCTCCAGCGCGGCCTTTGCGGCTTCCGCCCCCAACGACAGCGCATTGCGCTCGATGGGCAGGCTCTTATAGAGCACGCCACCCAGATCGACGTCGAATTCATGCGGCGTCAGATGGAACTGACCGCTGCTACTGGCGAAGTCGTAGAGCTCGGCCTCGCGCAGGGGGATCGCCCCGGTACGGCAGCCATATACAAACGGAATCATGACTAACTCGGCATCCAGAGTGGACGATCGTTGCAGCGCGGCTCTGGCAACTGGCGCGCGGTGATGGGAATCTCGACCAATGTGGGGCCGTGCCAGTAGAGGTCGATGGCGTCGTGGTCGAGGCGGCAGCGCGCAAGGCGAATGATGCGGCTGCCGGCGGGCACCGAGTAATCCAGGCCCGACCGCAGCACCAGCACGCCGCCCTGGTCCCGGTGGGAGGCGGCCGTCAGCACGTGCTGGCGGCTGCCGTCCGGATGCACGATGACGCAGGCGGCCGGGCGATGCCAGAACGCGGAGACGTCCTCACCCGACACACGCAAGAAGCCATCATCGGGATGGGCGTCGGCCCTCACCCACAGGATCGGCGCCAGGCCGTCCGGCAGCCAGAAGGACTCCAGCCGCCCCTGGGCGCGGAATAAACGCGCGCGCCAGAGATCGATCTCCGCGGCCGTGCCGGCCAGATAGTTGCGCTTGAAAGTCGTCGTCGCCCACGGATCGTCGCGACGAACCCACGGCTCGGCCATGGAGAAGTCTTGCCGGGTCACGACGCCTTGCGCGGTCGCCGCAGGATCATCACTCCAGTTGCCATCCGGCCAGACCGGGATGCCATCGAGCAGCGGGTCGCCTGGCTCGACTTCGGGTGGGCGGGAAAAAGCGATCTCGGCGCTGACTCGGCCACCGATCACGCCAGGCACCCATTGCGCGCATTGCGCAGGATCGACCGCGATGCCACGCACCAGCGGCATCACCAGGCTGCCCGCGTCGATTGGGCGCGCCAGCGGATCGGCCAGCCACAGCATGTTACCGGAAACGTTCGAGAGCGAGACGACCTGCCACCCATCCGAGGCGATGATCAGCGCCCATCGCGCATCGCCGTCCCAGCCGTGCAGGCCATCGAAAAGCACACGCAAATCCGCAGCGAGCGGCCCGAACCGGCGATCATCCGCCGATGAGACGGGCAGCGCCAGCGCACCGCTGGCGCGGGCTTCGGTCACGGGCACGGCATACTGTGGCAAGGGCCACAGCGCCGTCTTGCCGAGATGATCGGCCAGCCAGTCGGCCACCAGCGCGTCAGTCGCCCGCCCATGCCCGACGTAATAGGTCAGTGTGCGGCGCGGCACGAGCCGCATGGCCTGGCGAGATTCGTTGCCGCTCGCAAGCCGGGTGACACGGGTCTTCCACTCCAGGCGTTCGACGAGCGGCTCGGCCCAGTCGTGCCGAAAAGCGAACACGCCGCGCGCAGCATCCGGCCAAGGTGCATCGCCGAAGGCGTCCATGCCGGTAGCCACCATGCCAGCGGCAGCCGTATCCCGGCGCAGTACCTCGACCAAGAATGTCATCGCCTCGATGGGCGGCCAGGGATGGGCCAGGGATTCCGCCAGCAGACCGGCCGCAAGCCCTGGCGGAAGCGGGGATGATGCCGTCTCGGGTGAGACTGTGGCCACACCCGTGCCGAAGGCCGCGCGAGCGAGCACCTCGCTTTGAAACGTGGGCAGTGCGCTTCCAGGCGTCGGCGCGGCGCCGACTTCCGCGATGTCCTCGACGACGACGCGATCGGTCATGCGGACTCAACCCCGAATTCCGCCGCGTTGAACGCGGCTTCGGTCCACGGGACGTTGCCGTTGGGGTTGCGCTCGAACAGCGCCGTGTGCCAGGCCAGCTGCTCTTGCAGGATGATGTCGCTGCTCGTAGTCGTCGCAGCGCCGCTGACCACCAGCCCCTTGACCTTGCCCAGACCCGCATCGGTCTTCCTGGCGAGCATCGTGACCTGCACGCCGTAGATCGCCGGGCTGCTCATGGCCGGCAGCGACTGGATGTCGAAGCTCTGGCGCAGGCCGGCGGTCATCGCGCGGATGCCGCTGGCTTCATTGCCATCGCTGACGGCTTGCCAGGCGCTCTCCGCGCCATCGACCGTCCACTGGGTGAGGCCGCCGTTGGCCTGTGCGGAGAGCGCATCGACGCGCACGTCGCCGAGGAAAGTGTCGTTGATCGTGCCGCTGGTGTCGGCGATGTAGAAGTCATCCACGTCGATCGTGACGGGGCAAGGCTGCCCAGGCACCGCGCCCACGAAGGCGGTGACCAGTTGACCGCCGCCTTGGGTGGTGTTCTGCGCCGTGAGCTGGATGGCGAGGATGCCGTTGACGCGCACGTCGAGCGTGCCGTTGCTCGTGCCCTGCACGACCTTCAGTTCGACATAGTGCCAGCCGCGCGCCGGCGCGGTGACGATCGATGTCGAGAGCGGCGTGTCATAGCCAGACTGCCTGCGGTAGAGTTTCACCCGGCCATCCTCGCCGAGCTTGACCAGATGCGCGACATTACCCGTCGTGTCGCGCACGCCGAGCAGCACCGGTTCCTGCCCTGTATTCTGGAATGGCGGTAAGCGCAGTGCCGCGCCGACGATCAGACTCGTATTGGCGGCGGCGATGTTCTTGACGTACCCGCTGCCTGGGCCAGCCGGCAGGCGCAAGCCGTAGGACGAAGGCCGCCTGCCCTGGATGCGCGTGGCGTCAGGCGACAGATATGCCGCCTTGCCGCGCGCCAGCCACGGCTGGCCGAAGTCCTCCAGTTGCTGCGGGTCGTAGTGGTCGAAGCCGTCGATGAAGAGGAGCGCCATGGCATCATCCTTGCAAGGCGGCGCGCACCGCGCGGGCGTTGCGGCCGATGATGTTGAGGATCACCCGCTCGCCGGCGGGCGTTTGCAGGTGGTCGTGGGTGACGGACGGGTCGATGGCGTTGACGATCCGCACGGCGGTGTTGACCTGCGGCGCGGCCGGCTGCATCTGGACCTGCGGCACGAGCCCACCGGCGGCGAATACCAGCTCGCGTCCGATGATGCGCGGCGGGGTGACGCCGCCGTTGATCGCATCGAGAAACGCGACGCCCACCCGCCGCACGGCGTCCGCCCGTACCACGTACTCGCCGGCGGAGAGCCGCGCCGGGATCGAGTCGGACGTCGAAGTGCCCGGGCCGGTGACGAGACCGCCTGCCGCGAACTTTTTGATGTTGCCCAAGAGCGCCATCACGGCGGCCACCATCGCCGCCATCGCGGCGATGGCCAGTCCCGGTCCGACCACCGGAATCGCCGCCTGCGAGGCGGCCGCGCCGGAGCCGGCTTCGGCGGCGTTGGCGCTGACCTTGGCGGCCGCCTCGGCTTGTTTGACCGCCACCGACTGCGCAGCCGCGGCCGTCTCTGCGGCCTGCTCCTGCTGCAGGAAGCCCACCTTCATGGCCAGCATGCGCGCCTGCATCGCCACCCACTGCTGGAATGGCTTGAGCACCATCTCTTGGAGGATCGTGTTGGAGATGGCCTGGAAGATGTTGGCCAGCGCCTCCCGAAGCGACTGCGCGCCGCTGACGATGCCCTGCACGGCCTGACCGAAGGCCTCGCCGATGCGGTTCCACACCGGGGCCAGCTCGTCGGTGACGAGCCGCGTGCGTTCCAGCTCGTTGCGCCAGGCCTGCACCCGCAGCACCGCCTCCGGCCCGATGGCCTCGGCGGCCTGCTCCATCGCCGGCAACAGCCGCTCCATCTCGGTGGCGGACTCGCGCTGCAAGGCCACGATCTGCTCGCGCGCCTGACGCTCGGTCAACAGCCCTGCCTGCTGCTGGATGCCGATCGCGTCCTGCGCATTGCGCAAGCGCTCGGTGACCTGCCGCCACTGGGCCTCCAGCGCCGCCAGGTTCGCCTGCGCGGCCTTCACGTCGATCAACCGGTCGATGATCGCCACGCCGTCCGCATCGCTCTCGGCCAGCAGGCGCGCGCGCAGGTCGCGGTAGCCACGCTCGATCGCGGCACGCCTGTCGGCGTCGGTCGCCGTGCCGGTGAGCTGCGCCAGCTCCTCGCGCGCGGTGGCCAAGGCATCGGCCAGTTCGCGCTCGGCCTGCGCTGCCTTGCGCGCATTGGCCTGCTCAATGTCGGTGCGGCGATTGTTGAGCGTGATCAGCTCGGCCTCGAGCCTGGCCACGTCAGCCTTGGCGCGTAGGCGATCATTCTCGCTCTTGCCGTCGGCGGCGACTTGCCGGCTGCGCTCCAGCTCCTGCTGCTTGCGCGCGATCTCGGAGTCGATCTCCTGCTGCTCGATGGCCGTTTTCTGCGCGTAGTAATTCCGAATGGAAACGAGGCGGTCTTCGAGGGCCGCCTCCAGCGCGGACTGCTGTCGCGACAGACCATCCTTCAGCAATGCGAACTCGGCGTCGAGCCGGGCCTTGATCAAGGCAGTCTGCGCACTGGTGGTGTCCTGCGCTGGCTTGACGGCTTTAGGCTTGGTCATGCGCTGCAGCAGTTCAGGGTCGGCCTGAATCTTCGGTGCCTCGACCTCGGTGGGCCTGGGATCGAACAAACTGTCACGGAAGGACGCCAGCTCATCCAGCCGTTTGAGCAGATTGTCCTCGAGGTCGGCGATGATGGCGCGGGCACCCGAGGTGTTGCCGCGCAGCGCCTCGACCGCCGCCGCGACACCGGCACCGATCGCCTCGCCCAGTGCCACGAATGCCTTGCCGACGGTGGCCGCCCCCAGCGCCAGGGTCTTGAGCACCAGCACGATGCCGTCCAGGATCGCGCGCAAGGCGCCGCCCTGCTTGGCCGACTCGACCATGCCGCCGGCCATCTCGTTCATGGCCGGCAGGAATGCTTCGATCACCCGGTTGGCGATGCTGGTGGTGGACAACTTCACCTTCTTCATGGCGTCGTTGAAGGCTTCGGCCTGCGCGGCGGTTTCTCCGCCGATCTGCACGCCCAGCGCCTGCATCTCGCCGGTGAGCGCCGCGATGCCGTCGCGTCCCTGGTTCAGGAAGGGGATGAGTTCTATACCGTTCTTGCCGAAGAGTTCGATCGCCAGCGCCGACTTCTGCGCCCCGTCGGGCATGGCCTTGAACCGATCGGCCAGATCGAGCAGCACCGCATCGGTCGCACGCAGCGTGCCGTCTTGATTCTCGAATTCGACACCGAGCGCCTTGAAACGCCGGGCCGACTCCTCCGAGCCCGTGGCCGCCTCGAACATTGCCGTGGCCAGTTTCTTCAGGCCGGTTTCGAACTTCTCGGCCGAAACACCAGAGAGTTCGGCCACCGGCATCAGGGTGGAGAGGGTCTCCACGGTGATGCCCACGCGCTGCGAGAGCTTATTGAGCGCGTCGGCCGACTCCAGCGACGACTTGACCATCGCGGCCAAGCCGGCCGCCGACATCGCCACGCCGAGGTTGGCCAGCACGCCATTGACGCTCTTTGCCGCATCTGCGAGACCACCCAGGCCCCGCTTGATCGAATCGAACGCAGTCTTGGTCTCGTCGACGGCACGAATCAGGATTTGAGCTCGATCGTATGCCATCAGATTTGGTTCAGTTCCTGTTGAATGGCTAGTGCCAAGGCAGGCAACGCACGTTGCACACTGGCTGCAAGATCGAAGCGGCGCTTCAAGTCCACCCGCCGCACCAGGACGGCGATGGGGATTTCGTGACCGCGCTCGATGCGCTTGACGCCGCTGCGCTCGCGCTCGGCGCGCTTGAAGCGCCTGAGCTGGGCGTCATTCTCGCGGATGTTCTCGGCCATCAGGATGGCCTTGCCGTTCTTCTCGACGAAGAAGGCATTGCCCGAACGCATCAGGCCGTCGATGACCGCCTTGAAACGCTTGCGGCCGATGCGAGTGGGTAAAAGCGGGATCAGAAGATTGCCGCTCACCGTACCGCCGTGCGTGTGGATGCCCAGCCACGAGATGCGGCTGCCCACCCACAGCGCGGGCAGGCGCTCAGGCTTCCGATCGAACACCTTGGCCTGCATCGACGAGACGAAGCCTGCGCGCCGCACTTGAAAGGCGCTTTTCATCGCCGAGCGCGCCGCGTCACGCACCTCACGGCCACCCGCTCGCATTCCTCGAGCGACGGCGGCATGGATCGCGCGCCGGCGTTCGGCGCTCCAGGTCGAGAGCTTCCTTGGATCGAGCAGTCCGGAGGTGGTGAGCGTCAATTTCATGGCCGCTCGTCATCCCACAACTCACGCTGCAGCCGCTCGATGGCCGCCCGGTCGCCCTGGGCGGCCACGGCGTGCAGTGCCAGCCGCAGGGCCAGTTGCTGCCGCTCGATCCGAGCGTCGGCCTTCAGCAAGGCCCGCGCCTGCGCGAGCGTGTAGCGCATCACGTCGTCCAGCCGGTGCCCGGCGCGGATCAGGCGGGCGACGACGTCGTCCCAGCCGAGAGCATCGGTGCCAGGCGCTGGGCCGCGCCCTGGATCGCCGGCACCACCCGCCCCACGAAAAAATCCGCGTTCAGCTCGAACACCGCCGCCGCCAGCGTGACGGCATCCTCCAGCGAGAGATCGTCCACCCAGGCCCGCTCGCGCCGGGTGGTGATGGCCAGCAGATCGAGCACGGCATCGCCATGTCGCGCCAAGAGATCGAGCCAGTCCGGCCCGGCCGAGAGATCGGCGGCGATGGGCCGCACCGCGGCCAGGATGCGCGGCAACTCGCCCAGGCGGATCGGCGTGAGTTCCACCGCGGTGCCGGCCACCGTGACCACCCTGGGGCTTGGCGGGAAAGTCTGGAAGTCGGCCTTGCCATCGGTCATCGCCGTCCCCTTACAAGAGCACCAGGCGGCCGAACTGGCCCAGATCGCCGCCGGCAGGCTTGGTAAGATCGGCCAGCACCTGCCCGGACAATTCCAACTTGAGCAGCTCGTCGGTGATGATGGACAGTTCCTTGGCCGGGTTGATGGCCACGCGGTACAGGTCGATCACCACCTCGCGGTTGCCGTCGGCGGTGTTGAGACCCTCGAAACGAATCCAGCGCTCTGGCAGCGGCTGGGTGAACATCGCGGTGACGTTGGCCGCACCGTAGGCATAGTTCACCTTGAACGGCTCGAGATATGGGCCACCGGTGGTCTTGTCGTTGATGACGATGGAACCATGCTTCTGGTTCACCGTATATTGCGTGGGAGGCAGCGTATTCGGAGACGCGCTGGAATCCTCGACGACCACGCTGGAGACGTTCTGGTGCGCCAGCGGATACAGACTACCGAGCGTGACCGGGTTCGGCAGCGCTTCACCAGTCACCGTGCCAGGCGTGACCTGGGTGCTGCTGCCGTAGAGCGCGAGCGCCAGGTTGGCCGGGATGAGTTCTTCCAGCGTGCAGGCGAACTCGCCCTTCTTGGTCTTGATGAGCTGCAGGTCGGTCAGGCGCTGGCCCGACTGCGCTTCCTGGTGCTCGATGGTGTCCACCGAGAGCGACACCTTGAGTTCCGGCACGTTGCCGACGAAGGTGAGTCCGGCCGGGTTGCCGAGTGCATCGCGCGCGCCGATGTAGACGCGCCCTTGTCCGGAAAAATACGCCATGGCGGGTTACTCCTTTGCTTTACGCTTGAATCGAGGTTCAGGGAGGACTGCCGTGCCGACAGCGGTCTCTTGCACCGTTTGCGCATCGTCGACGGGCTTGCCTGCGCCCCGCTCGATCAGCCAACGGGCGGTGTGCTCGTCCACCTCGATGACGCGACCGGCGGGATAGACCACCCCCGCATGGGTGTGGGTGACCTCGAGTTTCAGCTTGGGCATGTCAGCCTCCTTGAGCGATATCGGAAACGAGGGTGCGGTAGGTGATGCGGTAAGCTGCGGGGATGGCGACGGCCTCGATGTCGGCGTCCTCGGCCTGCCAGTCGGTCTCGGCTTCCGCGATGGCGAGCGAGAGCCCCCCGAGCGTCGGATCCGCCATCAGCGCGGCGTGCGCTCGGCAGACGAGATCGTCGGCCACGGCGAAGCCATCGCCCGGATCGCGGACGAGCGCCGTGAGCTTGACGACGATCTCTCGCTCCATGCGGTCGTTGGCGCGCTTGATGGGCGCATCGGATTCGACCGTGACGACCATCGCCGGCGTTCGATCGCGCGGAATCGCCACAGTCGGCTGTCGCAGGACGGCCACGGGCGCGACCGCCGCCGCGATGCGCGCGACGATCTCGCGCACGATGGACTCGCGGCGGCTGATCATGCGAGCCTCGCGAGCTTCGCCACGGACTCGGAGCCGTCGCGTACCTGCCGCACCTCGCGCACGCGGTAGGATTGACCGCCGATCGTGACCGTATCCCCGGCCGCGAGCGCGAGGCGCGCGGTCGGATACTCGATCTGGTAGTCGCGGGAGAGCGTCAGTCCATCGAGCACGGTCTCGTCCGGTGCGCGGAACGCCGCCTGCACCGTGACCGCCCCAACCCGGATTGGTATAAGCAGCCCGGCGCGGGCGGCCGCGTCGTAGAGGTCGCCGACGCTCACCATCACGCGGCCACCAGACGCACCAGCACGCCTGGCCGATGGCACATCGGCAGGGGGTTCGACTGCGTATGCAGATCGGTGCCACGGTCGAACTTGCGCGGCTCCTGCTTGGCGTAGAGCGGCTGGCCGAGGGTGTTGACCGTCTCGTTGAAGTCCGCCGGCGCGAAGTAGGTGGCGAAGGTGTCGAGCGTCCCTTCGGGGAAGGCGATGGCCTCGCCGTCCGGGATGAACTTGCGCACGTTGCCCGCCGCGTCGGTGGCGAAGCCCACGTACTCCTCGAAGACGAGGCCGCCGAAGCGGAAGCCGCTGCGGGTGTCGTCCACCAGCGCCGCGCCCTGCTGGTAGAAGGCGAAGGCCTTCTCGACGTTGTCGTGACTGGTGAGCGCGTCGAAGAACGCGGTCGAGCACAGCACGCGCACGCCGGTGGCGACCTCGCCCATCAGGTTCTTCTCGATGGTGCGCAGCACTTCGTTGCACTTGGTCTTGACCTTGGTCGAGGCGGTGCCGAGCGCGAAGTTGACCGTGGTCTGGGTGACACCGAACTCGTTCCACAGGTCGTAGATCACGCTGCCATCGGCATCCAGGATCTGGCCCTTCAAGGCGCCCATGCGCAGGTGCTCCAGGGTGATCGCGTGCTTGTTGCGCATGGCCTCGAGCTTCCTGGCCATCACGCCGGCGATGGCCTCGGTCTGGTTCTCGGTGCCGAAGGCACGAATGCCCTGAACCTCCTCGGGCAGCACCACGTCGTCGTGCGGGATGTGCGGCACGATGAAGGAGCGCACGCGGCGCTTGCCGCTCGTGCCCACCGTGCCGGGCGAGCCCGGCGCGCGGGTGGGCAGCAGGTTCAAGACGCCGTGCATCTCCTCGACCACCACGTTGCGCTGGATGACCGGGCGCGGGGTGAACAGGCCCAGCTGCTCCAGGCGGCCGTAGCGGTTGGGGATCAGGTTGATGGCGGCAGTGAGGCTCGCCATCGAGAAGGCGGGGTTGTCGAACGGGTTTTGCATGTCGAATCTCCGGACGTAAAAAAACCGCCTCGCGGGCGGTGTCGAATCGATAGCAAGCGCGAATCAGGCGGCGCTGCGGATGAGAACGCCTTTGACTTCCATCTGCGCGATGGCCGCTGCCTTCTGCGGCGCCGTGATACCAGCAGGCCAGACGATGGCCTTGTCGGCCAACACGGCATGGCGTGCAATGACGATGCCGGTCTTGTCGATCAGCGTTGCATCGACGTCCTGGATCAGCACGCCAAATGCGTTTTGCGTGCCGTCGGAAGCGGAAGGATTCAGCGCATAGAGTTTGCCATCGTCGGTATTCTTGCCAACCACGGTGCCAATACCGAGATTCTGGCCGGCGGCGACGGTCTCCTGATTGCGCGAGTAGTCGAGGCATTCCTCCTCGTATTTGACGAGGTCGGAGACGTAGTGCCGTTCAGCGATGCTTGCCATGCTGGATCACTCCTTTCCGATCAGATCGTGGACGGCCGCCAGCAGCGGGTTCTTGCCGGCAGCGATGGGTTTGTCGGGATCGAGGGTCGAGACGATCTCCGGCGACTGCTGCACGGCACGCATCTCGACCAGGAGGCGGCGCACCTCGGTCTCCGTTCGGCCTGCGGCGATGAACTCGGCGGCCTTGTCGGGGACGCCTGCGATCAGGCACAACTCGGCGATGGCTTGGGCGGTTTGCGCCGTTTCTCGGCGCGCCTCGGCCACCAGGACGGCGGCTTCATCCACGCCGATCACTTCGCTTGCTTCTTGCATATCGGACTCCTTGTAAAAAGATGCGCAGCCGACCTGAGATTGCGCCCGGGCCGGACTGCGCGAACGGCCCTGCGGGAGGAGAGAAACGGAGAATTCGCCGAGCGCGGCATCAAGACTCATCACCACATCGGCAAGACCCGAATCGACGGCATTCGGCCCGAAGTAGAGCGCGGCCTCGGTCGCACGCACCGCCTCTGGCGCGATATCACGCATCACCGCGACATGCTCGACGAAGATGTCATAGAGACGATCTACTTCGGCCTGCAACGCGGCACGCGCGGCGTCTTGCAGCGGCTCGTGCGGCGAGAAGTCGTTCTTGTGGCTGCCGGCCGTGATCGCGGTGTAACGGTAGCCATCGTTCGCATCCTTGATGGACTGATCGACGTGCAGCGCGATGACACCGATCGATCCGACGCCGCCGGTCTCGGTGACGATGACGCGCTGAGCGGATGCGGCGATGGCGTAGGCCGCCGAGAAAGCGGAATCGTTGGCTACCGCCCAGATGGGCTTCACGGCCGCCGCCTCGCGCACGGCGCGGGCGAGTTCGAATACGCCGCCCGTCTCGCCACCGGGCGAATCGATGTCGAGCAGGATGCCGCGCACTGCCGGGTCGCGCACGGCGGCATCGAGCCGTGCTCCGATCTCGGCATAGCTCATGAGGCCGGACGCAGCGTCGAGGCCCAACGCGCGCTTGACCAGCGTGCCATGCACAGGAATGATCGCGATACCAGGCGCGGATTGCGCGCTCGGACGCGACGTTGGCAGCGCCATGTCGACGGCTGGCGGCTCGATGCCCACTCGGTTGCCGAGCGCGGCCAGGATCACGTCGAGCTTGGCGCGGTTGATGAGCAGCGGCGTCCCGAAGAGCCGGGATGCGAGATGTGGTAACACGGAATTACTCCATCGATGTCGAATCGGTTTGTGCAGGTGCAGCGGGTGACTGGCCTTTGTCATGCCGTGGATCGGAATCGAATACCAGCCCCAGGTCGTCCGCGCGTCGATTGTCGGCGGCGATCTCACGATCCACGTCCTCGATGTCGTAACCGTAGGACGAGACCGCCTCGGCGCGGCTCATGATGCCTGCGCGGATGGCGAGCTTCAGGGCGTTGAACTCCTTCTGCGGATCGACCCACTGCCAGCCCTGCGGAATCCACTTCGCCGCCTGCCATTCGCGCCGGCGGCGCGCATATCCCGGCAGGGTCAATGCGCCTTCGAGCACGGCCTGATCCATCCAGGCGCGCCAGATCGAGCGGCAGAACTGATGCACCATCACGCCGTGCTGGATCGCCTCGCAGCGGCGGCGGAACTCCAGCAGGCCGGCGCGAATGCTGGAGTAGTTCACCTGCGTCAGATCGCCGGTGAGCATCTCGTAGGTGATGCCCATCGCGGCGGCCACGGCGCGGAACTGCTGGCGCATGAATTCGGCGTAGGAACTGCCGACGTCAGCCGGCTGACTGAACTTGATGTCCTCGCCGGGTTCGAGGATCTGCAGGGTGCCCGGCTCCAGGCCAGCGAGGGCCACACCATTGGCATCGGCCACGCCTTCGCCGACGAGGTTGTCTTCCGGGGAGAGGCGCGTGATGAAGCCCGCGAACATCGCGGCGGTCTTCTTGCGGACGAGCTCGGCGTCGTCGTATTGGTCGAGTTCCTCGAGCTTGACCAGGGCGCGGGCAAGCCACGGCTCGCCGCGAATCTGGCCGGGGCGCAGCGGGCGGAAGAGGTGGATGACTTCCTCTGCCGGCACACGCACCGGAACGAGATCGCCGCCTTGACCGGACATCGGCGACATCAATGCGTCATTCGGGTGGGTACGATACATCCAATAGGCCACACGCCGCCCCAGACTGTCGAACTCGATGCCGCAGCGGCTCGCGTTGCCGTTCTCGGCCACGGCGTTGTAGGTCACCGGCACGTGCTCGGCCTCCAGCAGCTGCACCTGCATCGCCACCGGCAGGCCGTCCTCGGGCCGCCGGTAGCGGATGCGCACGAAACACTCGCCGCCTTCGAGCATGGCCCGGCAGGCGAGCGCTTGCAGACCGTAGAAGTCGGTCAGCCCCGCCGCATCGGCCTCCTCGCACCAATCCCACCACAGGCTGTGGATGGCCTCGCGCAGCGTCTGATCCTGCACCATGCTCTGCGGCTTGATACCGGTGCCGATCGCGTTGGCGACGAAGGCATCGAGCCCGGCCGCCGCCCACGGGTTGCGCCGCACCAGATCGCGGCTCTTGGCGCGAAGCGCATCCTGCGCATAGGCGATGGCCGCCACCGCGCCGACGTTGCCTGGCATCCAGGCCAGCGTGCGTCGGCCTGAACCGGCGGCATCGTAGAGCGGACGGCTGCCACCGAACAGACGGCGCTTGATAGAATCAAGCCAACTCATCAGAATCCCTTGTTCGTCGTGACGCGAATCTGCCGCGGCGCACGCGGCCACAGGCCGGATTGGGCGTCGAGCCGATCCATCGTTCGCTTGATCTCGCGGATCGCCGCCTTGAGTTCATCGACAGACCGATACTCGACGGTCTTGTCGGCGAAGGTGACGCGCTTCTCGCCCCGGGCGAGCGCGGCTTCGAGCGCTTCGAGTTGAGCAATCGTGTAGGCCATCAGCGGTACACCACGAGGTTGCATTCGGTCGTATCGGCCAGACTCCCCGCCGCCGTAGAACAGATCACTTCGACGTAGGAGGCCGTCTTGGCATCGAGCGTGGCGCGAACGAGCGCCATGCGCTGGGTACTGCTATTGGTGTTGCTGCGCGCGAAGGCAACCCAACAGTAATTCGCGTCCGCGAACGGCGTGGCGAAGCTCACGCGGTAGCGACCCGCGGCCAGCCGCGTCACATCGGCGACGTTGAACGAGGCATGGATCTTCACCACCCCGCCCACGTAGCCGAAGCTCACCCAGGCGCGCGCGAGTCCCGGGTGATCGGGGCGGATCAGGCCCTTGATTTCCGCCCCGATCCGGCTGGCCAGGGCCGTCAGTTGCGCGACGAGGCTCATCGCTCAGGTCAGCGCGGCTTCGAACACGGCGACGAAGTCGGTCTCTGGATCGCCCACGCCGATGTTGGCGCAGGCCTGAGCCTGCTCCGCGGTGGTGAGGGTCTGGGCCGCATCGAAGCGCACCCGGCTGTCGATCGCCGCGGCGAGCGCCGCAAGGCCCGACTGATCGGCCTGGATCGCCTGCTGCAGCTCCAGCAGCGTATCAAAGGCCGCGTCCGCGCCGCCGAGGATCTCGGCTTTCAGCGCATTCAGAAGCGAGACGATCTTGTCCGAGGAATGGGTGGTCGTGGTCGAAACGTTCGCGTCGTCGATCAGACCACCGGCCGTCACGATCGAGGCGGCGACCTCGTTGATCGCCGCGACCAGACTCGCCTTGGCGGTGGTGGACAGGGTGGCGAGATTGCCGATCTTGCCATTCGTGGTGTTGAATTCCTGGGCGATACGGGTGGCCAGGGTTTCGATGCGGGCTTGCAGACTCATCGTGATGCTCCATGGGGGTGGTTGATGTTCATCCGATCCAGCGACTCTTGATCACACGCCGGCCGGCGTTTCGGGTGGCAGAAACAGCGAGGCCACCGCGTTGGATGGCCTCGTTGATCGATTCAGTAGGTGTTTCAAGGGCTGGCAGACTGGCCAGTCCCAGTTGTCGCTCCAGTTCCCGCCAGTGCCGTTCCTCGAAGCGATCGAGGCCGGCAGCACTGGCAGCGGCCCGGGCATACACGTAGCAATCGAGGGCCTCGTTCCTCTCGCGCATCTTCTGCCACTCGCGCACCGGGTAGCCGTTGCGGTCGCGCCGGGTGACGAGTTGCTCGGCGCACAGTTGCTGCAGATATTCCGCGTCGACCTGGGGCAGATGGACGAAGCCGGTCGGATATACCGGGGTCACGCCGTCCTCGGCCACGTCGGCGCTCTTGCGCAGGTTGTTGTAAAGCTCGAGCTTGGCGATGCCGACCGCGACCGAGAACACCTTGATCCCGCGGCGCAGCTTCCTGCCGCCTTGCGTCACGTCCACCGCCGTCGGTGTGCCGATCAGCGCCGCACCCCTGGACACACCTTTGACCGCCATCACCCGGGCATCGCGGCAGGCCCGCACGAAGGCGTAGGCTTCTTGTGTGGCGAAGCCGGTGTCGAGTGCGAGACGTGCCAAGGGCATCTGCGCACCGCTCTCGTGCGACCAGCGTTCATCGAGCACCGCGCCAAGCTGCCGCCACACCTCGTCGCGCGCCGTGTCGCCCATCAGCACGCGATGCTCGACGAGCCAGGCCTCCTTGCCGCGCCCGAAGGCCCAGATGGAGACTTCGATGCGATCCTTCTGCACGTCGGCGCCGGCGGCGAGCAGCAGGCCGCCCATCGGCACGGAGCCGATGCGGTAATCCTCGCGCCGTTCCAACAGGCGCTGCCAGTCCGGGGCCTCGCCTTCCTCGACCCAGGTCTCTCCCAGTTCCGAGTTCTTGAATGCCTTGATGGCGGCAACCGACTTCGTTTCCGACATGGCGGCCTTCTCCCACGATGCCGCGATCTCTCGCCACTTGCGCCACGGGCTATAGAGGCTGGACAGATGAAAGCCCGCCGTCTTGCTTTCCGCATGCGCGCGCCATTCGCCATGTTCGAGCATCCACACCTTGTGGTGCTCGGCGATCGGCGCATCGCACGACTCGCAGACGTAGGCGGCCGTCTCCGGCTGCCCCTTCTCCCAGCTCAGGCGCTCGAACCGCAGCCACTGGCGATGTCCGCAGTGCGGACACGGGACGTAGTAGCGGCGCTGGTCGGACGCCTCGTATTCCCGCTCGATGATCGAGGCCCCGGCGATCGTCGGGGTGGAGACGAGCAGAATCTTGCGCCGCGCGAACGTCCGGGTACGCGCTTCGGCCAGGTGGATCGCATCGCCCTCGCCATCGACGTCCAGCGGATAGGCGTCCACCTCGTCGAGGAAGAGGTAGCGCACCGGCATCGAGCGCAGACCCACGGCCGAGTTGGCTCCGGTCATGACCAGCACGCCGCCACGGAATTCCTTCATCAGCACCGTGTTGCCGGAATCCCGACTCCGCGGCGGTGCGATGATGTCCTTGAGCACCGGCGACTCCTCGATCAGTGGATCGATGCGGTGCTTGGAGTTGCGCTGCGCCATCTCTGTCGTCGGCCAGACGATCATCATCGGGCCGGGTGCATGATGGATGGCGTAGCCGACCCAGTTGAGGCCTAGTTCCGTGCCGCCCACCTGCGCGCCCTTCATGAATACCACCCGCTCCACCGGCGAGGTGGGCGAGAGGCAATCCATGATCTCCTTGAGATACGGCGTGCGGCTCGTACGCCAGCGTCCAGGCTCGGCCGATTCGCGGGTGCCGAGCATCCGGTAGCGATCCGCCCACTCGGAGACGCTGAGCCTTGGATCGGGCCGCAGCCCTTCGCGCCAGGCGCGCTCGATCTCCATTGCGCCGTCGTATTCCGTCATCCGTCCACCTTCGGCACGATTTCGCCCAGTTCTTCCAGATGCGCGCGCACGGCGCGATCCAGCGCCCCGAACAGGGCGTGCTCATCGACTCCGAGCTCTGCGGCGAGGGCTGGCACGATGCGATTCGGCCAGTTGAGCCAAGCTTCACGCTCGGTTCTCGCCAGTCCGAACACATGGGCAATGGCCTGCGCACGATCGACGAGTTCGCCCTTGAGCTGCGCAAGACGTAGCTTGTTCGCCTGCGCCTTGAGCAGCTCATTGGCCGTGCGCGCCTGCAAGAGCGTCGTGCCGCCGTTGGGCAATTGCGGCGGAATGGCCGCGTCAGGGGTTTCGCGTCGTGCCGTGGAACTCGATGGATCTACCCGGGAGCGGCGAATGCCGGCACGCGGCACTGTGTTCTTTGCCCACTCGGCGTCTGCCAGTTGCGGATCGATGGTGCCGTCTGCGAGCGTGGAGATGCGCCCGGTATCGATCGCCTTCTTCACGGCCACGTGAGAGACGCCGCGATGCTTGGCATAAGCGCGTATCGACAGACCCATGATCACCATCGAGCCGATCGCAGATCATTCGAAATGTTGCGATTCAGCGCTTGGCTTTCCTCCAGAAAAGCGCGTTCATGCCATCACCATCAACCGCCAGGAAGGAGCATCAAATGACCACCATCCAACTGACGCCTGCCCAGCACGCCATCCTCGCCTACGCCATGGAACATACCGGCGGCAAGATCGAATGGTTCCCCGACAACATCAATGGCGCTGCCCGCATCAAGGTACTGGAGGGCCTGTTCAACAAAGCCCTGATCACCCGCGACGGCACCGGCTGGTTCGTCGCGGCCGAGGGCTACGACGCCCTGGGGCTGCCGCGCCCCGGCGCGAAGACGCCGAACGAGGCGAAGGACGATGCACCGCGTCGCACCCGCGCCCACAGCAAGCAGGCCCAGGTGATCGCGATGCTGCGCCGCCCCGAGGGCGCGACCATCCGCCAGATCGCCGAGGCCACCGGCTGGCAGGCGCACACCGTGCGCGGCACCTTGGCCGGGGCGCTCAAGAAAAAACTCGGGCTTGCCATTACCTCGGAAAAGCCCGAAGGCGGCGAGCGCGTCTATCGCACCACAGACTGACTGGAACAGGACGGGGTGGGCACACACCCACCCGCCATCAAAAAAAGATGCAATTTGGCTTGGCTTCTCAATCGAACAGCGCGTTCATACGGGTGTCGTAATGATCAACGAAGGAGAAAACGATGAACACCACCAACCACATCCCCGCCACCCAGAACAAAGAGTGGGGCTTCTGGGGCACGATGAACGACGATGCCCAAGCCGCCTGGCCCATCGCGATGACCGCGATCTCGGAGGCCACGAATCAACCCCTCGAGTCGGTCAGGCTGTTCCTCGACAGCCGCTTGGGGCGCCACTTTGCGGATGGCGTCCTCAACGAGATGATGTGGGGCCACACGATTCAGCAGGCCATCGACGCCGCGGTCACCCGCTGGATGGGCTGGACGATCGGCCGCCAGACCAGCAAGGAGTACGGCATCCCGCGCGGTCTGCCTTACCTGACGGGCTTCGTGATTCACTGCGAAATCACGGAACTGAGCGCCGACGAAGCGCTCGCTGCCTGATCGAACGCCACGCCATCCGCCTCGCGGGTGGCCTGCTGGCCCGTCCAGTCCTGCCAGCGGCGCACGATGACGTCGCAATACTTTGGGTCGAGCTCGATCAGCCGCGCTTTGCGCCCCGACTTCTCGGCCGCAATCAGCGTGGTGCCCGAGCCGCCGAAGGGATCGAGCACCACATCGCCAGACCGACTGGAGTTGCGGATCGCTCGCTCGACCAGTTCCACTGGCTTCATGGTCGGGTGCAGGTCGTTCTTCTTCGGCTTCTTGATCTGCCACACATCCCCTTGGTCGCGGTCGCCACACCAGTGGCGAGTCGCGCCTTCCGGCCAGCCGTAGAGGATCGGCTCATACTGGCGCTGGTAGTCGGCACGGCCGAGCGTGAAGGTGTCCTTGGCCCAGATGATGAACGTCGACCAGTGGCCGCCGGCGGCGCGGAAGGCGGCTTGCAACACATCCAGTTCGCTGGACGACATCGCCACATAGATCGCGCCGCGGGTATGGGCGATCAAGAGCGTCAGCGCATCCAGTAGAAAATCGTAGAAGCCGTCGCCCAGGTTGTCATTCAGGATCGCACGGTTCTTGCCGCGCATCTCGTCCTTTGCGCTGTTGGCGTAATTCACGTTGTAGGGCGGATCGGTGAAGACCAAGTCCGCCCGCTCGCCATTCGGAAACAGCTTCGCGTAAGCATCGGCCGTGGTGGAGTCGCCACAGACCAGCCGGTGCGGGCCCAGGAGCCAGACATCCCCCGGTTTGGAGACCGGCGTATCCGGCGCATCCGGCACCGCATCGTCGTCGGTCTGGCCCGGATTGTCCGGCTCGACGTCGCCCAAGAGCTGGGCAATCGATGCGTCGTCGAAGCCGATGAGATCGAGATCGAGGCCATCCTCCGCTAGCGCGTCGAGCTCGATCTTCAGCATCTCGGCATCCCAGCTCGCCAACTCGGCGAGCCTGTTGTCGGCCAGCACCAAGGCGCGACGTTGGGGCGGCGTCAGGTGGTCGAGCACCACCACCGGCACCGTTTCCAGCCCGAGCTTCCGCGCGGCGGCAAGCCGCCCGTGACCGGCGACGATCACGCCATCCGAGCCTGCCAGGATCGGGTTGGTGAAGCCGAACTCCGCAATGGAGGCCGCAATTTTGGCGATCTGCTCGTCGGAATGCTGGCGGGCATTGCGCGCGTATGGCAGGAGCTTGGTCGTCGGCCACTGCTCGATCTTGTCGGCAAGCCAGTTCATCATTTACCGTTCCTGCCCCACGGCTTGCGTATCGCGGCATCGCCCATCTTCGCCATGCGGTCGTTGAAGACGTCCGACAAGCGCTTCTTGTCGTCCGCATGGGTTGCCGTCACGCCTTCGGGCTCACGCAGCGCCTTGACCTTTTCCCATGTCTGGCCGGTCGCCTCCAGCACCGGCATCCGATCGGGATGGGTCTTGAGCCAGCGGATCAGCGCGACATCCACATATTCCGGGGCCAGCTCCGACGCCAAGACCGTGCGGCCACAGGCTTCGCCCGCCAGGATCGTCGTCCCCGATCCAGAGAACGGTTCGAACACGATCTCGCCAGGGTCGCTGTAGGCCTCCATGACGAACGTCGGCAACCCGACCGGGAACACCGCCGGGTGATCGATCTCTCGAGCACGGTCGATTGGCCCGCGCTGCCTGGTGACGGTGATGACGGAGTCGGGAATGCGGAAGTCTTGTGTGGGCTGACCCTCATGACACCATCCGGTGCGTTCTCCCTGCTTGCTTCGCAAGCCTCCGGCGCTCGTGCCGTCCGCACGCAGATGCACATCCTGCCCGGCGTACTTACACGGCACGATCTTGTTGGGTTTGCGCGGCTTGCGGTTGAAGTGGAAGATGAATTCAAAGCGCGGAGCCAATCTCCCGTTCCAGTCGCCCGGCACCGTCACGCCTTGATCCCAGACATACCAGCCGAAGCGCCGCCAGCCCTGCATCCGCATCCACTCGATCCAGCCGTCCCAGTAGGGCTGCCATTCGTTGTCGCGATGCACGAGCCCGAGATTGACGAGCATCTGGCCATCGTCGCGCAGCGCGGTCATCGCGGCGGTAAACACCCCTTGCATCAGGCCGTCCCAATCCGAGATGCCGCCGGTGGTGTAATTCCTCTGGTTCGCGTAGGGCGGGCTCGTGAAGAGGAGCGCCGCTTTGTCGCCCGCCATCAGGCGCGCGATGGCTTCCTCGCTCGATGAGTCGGCGCAGATCAGGCGGTGGTCTCCCATCCGCCAGATGTCGCCTGGGCGAGAGATGACGATCTTCGGCGGCTCCACTTCGTCGTCGAGACCGTTTTCGGCGTCCGCTGTGTCGCGCGACGCTTCTTCGTCGGCATCGAGGTTAAGCCCGTCGAGCAGCCGTTCGATCTCGTCGTCGCCGAATCCGGTCAGAGCCAGGTCGTAACCGGCGTCTTTGAGCTCGGCCAGCTCCAGCGCGAGCATCTCCTCGTCCCATCCGGCATCCAGCGCCAGCCGGTTGTCGGCGATCACGTAGGCGCGCTTCTGCGCTGGCGTCAGGTGCGCGAGTTCGATGACCGGCACCTTCTCGAGCCCGAGCCGACGAGCTGCCGCCAGACGCCCGTGGCCGGCAATGATGCCGTTCTGGCCATCGACGAGGATGGGCTGAGTCCAGCCGAATTCGACGATGCTGGAGGCCAGCTTGGCGATCTGCGCCTCGGAATGCGTGCGCGGATTGCGCACATAAGGCAGCAGCGAATCGACCTTGCGGTATTCGACGTTCAATGTCTGAGGCATGGAAAGCAAAAACCCGCCACGAAGGGCGGGTCATCGAAGGGTGGTCACTCGATTCAGGGGGTCACCGGGGTGGTGACTGGTAACCCCGGTAACCTCGTTTCGGGATCGGACGCAAGCCGAATGCCGCGCGCGCGCCCCCCGCATGGCGCTGTGGCCAGGAAGGACCCTTGGGTGTCCGGGCGGCTTCCTCGACCGTCACTGCTGTCCAGAAGATAGCTGAAATATTACCCCCGGATCGGCGAATCTGTTGCAGGGTCAAAAACCGCTCACTGCCGCCGATGCCCGCGCATTGCCGACCACACGCGCTAAATCATGCTAAATCACTACGCCGTGACGACGCCATTGAGCTGGTCGGCGACCGTCTGTAAGGCGCGCTGCCACCTCCGCCAAGCCGTGGTGCGGTCGCAGCCGAAGCGGGCGCAGATATCGCGCCAGCGGTGGCGCTCGGCACGCATCCACACGAGGTGCCGCTCCTCCTCCTGCAGCCACAGCACCCAGCGCATGGTCTCGAGCATCCGCTCGACCGTCTCGGGCGCGGGCGGGAAGCGCCGGATCGAGGGTTCGGCCCCCAGCGTCTCCCAGGGCATGCGCCGGATCGCGGGCCAGGTGTTGAAGTAGCCCTGCACGCGCACGGCTGGCAGGCGATGCGCGGTGATGGCGGCCTCGCGGAAGCGCTCGGCCACACGCTCGACGGTCCACTCAGCCATGGCGTGCCTCCCGTGCACCGTAGAGTCGGTCGCCGATTTGCCGGATCAGCTCGCGCTCCGTCCAGTCCAGCCGGGCATCGTCCAGACCAATGACGAGCACGCGCTGCTCGCGCCAGCCCTGGCGCTTGACGGCTTCCACGTCCATCGGCTCGGGCTGCAGCCGGGCGAGCGGGCAGCGGTAGCGAGGGGTCGGGATGTGCATCTCACCCCTCCTGCGCCGCGTCGTGGCGCTCGATGGCCCAGTACAACAAGGCCAGCGCGTCGGCCTCGTTGTCGTCGGCGGGGCTGTGACCGCGGGCGCGGGCGGCGGCCAGCATCGCGTCCTTGCGGGCATTGCCACGGCCTGTGGCGTGCTTTTTGATCGTGCCCACCGGCACGCCCGCATAGGGGATGCCGTGGTGCTCGCACCAGGCCGTGAGCGTGGCCAGGAACCCGCCGTAGGCGTGCGCGGCGTCGACACCGGCGTGTCGCCGCACCTCCTCGAAGTACAAAAACTGAATTTCAGAAACCGATTGCTGAAGTTCAGCAATCCAGCGGCGGAAGCGCAGGAAGCGCATGCCGCCGCCTTCGAAGCGCTGGGGGCGGAAGCAGACGGCGCCGCTGGTGATGTGGCCGGAGCCGTCGCGCAGCGCCCAGCCGGTGGTCGTGCCCAGGTCCAGGGCCAGGATCGTGGTGTGCATGGTGTCAGTCCTCGTTCGGTGGGGACTGACGCATCCGACGCACGATATCGATAACTCCCATGAGGCGCGCGCACGCGCACGCGCGTAGAGACTTACGATGGACAGCGTCAGATGCGTCAGTCCTGCCGGTGGTCATGGGGGGTCAGTCGTCGGCATAGGGGGTGTAGGCGGGCTGCATCGGGTGCTTGAGGCCCACGCCACGAAAGCCCCGGATGCCGGCAGCGTTGCGCCACTTCTCGACTCCGCGGGTGATCAAGAGGTCGGAGAAGCGGCGCTGCGAGCCGACGAACTCGCCTGCGGCCTCCGCCCACTGCTTCCAGTCGTTGAAGAGTTCAGCGGTCAGCGACTTGGCGTTGGCCTCGCGCACGCAGCGCTCCTCCAGCCAGCGGCCCAAGGCGTCCTCGGCCTCGAAGTACTCCTCGGTGGCCGCGACCACCTGCAGCGGCGGATCGAGCCGGCCCAGACGCTGCCAGGCCAGGCACCCCTCGATCGCCCAGGCCAAGATCCCGTCGCGTTCGGCCAGCAATTTCTGCTGCAGATGTTTGTCGCGCCGCTCGGGTGGCACGGTGATCGTGAAGGGGATCAGGTGCAGCCGCCGCTTCATCGCCTCGTCGATGTTGCGGATGGCGGGCTTGTGGTTGCCGGCGACGAAGAGCTTGAACTGCGGCCAGAACTCGAAGAAGTCCTGGCGCATGAAACGCGCCGAGATCTTGTCGCCGCCGGTCAGGCTCTTGACCTTGGACTCGGCCCAGCGTCGCCCTTGCTCGGTCTCGATCGCTGCCACGAAGCGCGCCCCGCGCAGGCCCGCCATGTCGGTCGGATGCCGGTCGGATCGCGTCTCCATGAAGGTGTCCATGGGCGCGTTGGCCGCGTAGTCGCCCAGGATGGTCGCCACGGTGTTGACGAACACCGACTTGCCGTTCGCGCCGGTGCCGTAGAGGAAGAACAGCGCGTGCTCCTGCGTCGAGCCGGTCAGCGCATAGCCGACCATGCGCTGCAGGTAAGCCTGCAGCTCCACATCACCGCCCGTGACTTCGTCGATGAACTGCCGCCAGATCGGGCAGTCGCCGCCGGGCGTGGCCGTGGTGATCTTGGTCATCCGGTCGGCGCGGTCGTGCGGGCGCATCCGGCCGGTCTTGAGATCGACCACGCCGCCCGGGGTGTTGAGCAGCCAGGGATCGGCATCCCATTCATCGGTGGTGGCCGCGTGTCTGCGGTCGGCACGCGCCAGGCGCTCCACACCGCCCACCGTTCCCGCGCTGGCCAATCTGGCAGCGACCTTGGGATTGTCCGCGCGCACTGCCGTCTGGCGGCAAACACCGCGGATCAGGTCCGTCGCGGCCAGCGTGTCCTCGTTGCGCCAGCGCCGCCCATCCCACACCAGCCAGCGGCCCCAGGCGGCCACGTAGCGCCAGTCGCGGTGGTAGCGCCGGGTGAAGGCCAGCGCCAGGGCATCTTCGGTGCCCCAGACCGATTCGTCCGCCCCGATCACCGGCTCGCCAGGGTCCTCGATGTCATGCACCTGCACACGCGGGCCGTGGGCGAGGAAAGCGGCCACGTCGTAGCCTTGGGCGATGGCGTCGGCCGCATCCCAGCCCTCCGGCGCATCTTCGGGCGGATAGAGGATGTGGCAGGACTTGGCGCCGGCCGACAGGATGGCCTGCGCCGCTTGCGTCGCGTACTCCCAGCCCGGCTTGTCGCGGTCGGGCCAGATCAGCACGGCCTTGTCCTTCAGCGGCGACCAGTCGGTCTTGTCGACCGGAGCGTTCGCCCCGTGCATCGCGGTGGTGGCCACGATGCCGACGTCGATCAGCGCCTGCGCGCACTTCTCGCCCTCGACCAGCACCACCTGTGCGGCGTTGATCATCCCTGGCTGGTTGTACAACGGCCTCGGCTCGGGCGGCGTCATCTTGCGGCGCTTGGCATCCCACGGCCTGAACTCCTTCTTGCGTCCCGGTGGGTCGTAGCGGTAGACGACGGCGATGAGCCGCCCCTGCGCATCGAGGTAGTCCCACTTGGCGGTCGCGGGACCCAGGTCGTCGACCGGGGTCTCCTTGCGGCGCTTGCGCGCCGGGGCCGTGGGGGCGCGGCCGACGAGGTCTTCGGCCAGATCGAGGACGCGGGCAAAGTCGCGCTCGGCGTCGAGGCCGTGATGGGCGGCGATGAGGTCGAAGACGTCACCGCCCTCGCCGGTAGCGCGGTCGGTCCACAGGCCCGCCTTCTCGCCCGCGAGCACCACTTCCAGGCTGTCGCCGGGGCTGCCCAGCACGTCGCCGATCAGGAACTTGCCGCGGCGCGTGCGGCCGGCGGGGAACAGCATGGACAGTAGCCCCTCCAAACGCCCGAGCAGGGCGCTGCGCACGGCTTCGCGGCGCTCGGACGCCGCGATCTCGGGCGCGGTGTCATTGAAGTCCAGCATCCCCAGCCTCCTTCAGTGCTGCGTCGGCCGGGCGCAGGGCCTGGTGCTCCTCCATCCACGCGATCAGTTCGGAAAGCTTGAAGCGCAGCAGCTTGCCGACCCGGTAGTGCGGCAGGTGCAGGCGCCGGCGCTCCTTGGCGTGCGTGAGCCAGTACAGCGGCAGGTTGAGCGCGTGCGCGGCCTCACGGGCGTCGATCAAGCGCTCTGCGAGCACCTGCGTCAGCGGTGTGTCGTTCATGTCGCAACCCTCCAGCACCGGTCCTGCCAAGGGCACATCCGGCATTCGACGTGGGTGGGATCGGCGAAGCCGCGCGGCAGCAGCTCGCCGGCGTCGGTGGCCGAGATCACTTTGACGGCGCGATCCGACATGCGCTGCGCCAGCGGGGCATCGAAGGGCACCCGCTCGGCGTAGAGCTCCATCGTGTCGGCGTTGACCGCGGTGAACAGCGCCGGGTGTTCGTGCAGGCCGAGGTAGGCCTGGTAGACGGCCACCTGCGCGGCGTAGACGGGCTTGGCCACGGCCAGGCGGTGCTTCTCGAGCTCCCGCCAGGACTTCGCGCTCAAGGCTTTGTTCTCCCACAGCGCCGGATAGCCAACGCCTGGGCCGAGATCCGGCCCGGCGACGAGGATTCCGTCGACATGCCCCTGCAGGCGTCCGTCGAGCGCCGAGAAACCGAAGGGCTCACCCCTGTCGTCGCGCGTGCGCAGGTCGAAGCCGGCGGCGCGCAGCCAGGCGGCCATGCAGGCCTCCATCACATGGCCGCGCTCGAAGATGCGCAGCAGGCGTCCGTCGGTCTCGCGGCCCGGATCGACCGGGGCGTCCGCGAACTCGTACTGCAACTGCCGCTCGCACGCGGCCCCCAGGCGCGAGGCGCCGAGGTAGCTGCGGCGCGGCTGCGCCGCGCGCGACCGCTGCATGGCCGCCTCGATCAGCGCCGTGATCTGGCCCGACAGGCTCTTGGAGGCATTGAAGTCCATCATGACGTCACCTCCCACGGCAGGTCGTCTTCCAGATCCGCGAAGGGGTCGGACACAGGGTCTTTGAGCCCGCGCACCGGCGGGTATTTGCTCGCCTCGTGGTGCGCGACCATCGCCTCGGTGTAGCCGGTGACGATGGCGTCGATCACCTGCAGGGCCTCGGCCTCGGAGTACGCGAGGAGCGGCTTGTCGAAGCCGATGGCCTCGGCTGCTTCGCCGAAGGCCTTGAGGCAAGCCCGCATCGCGGCCCGTTCGACCTCAGACGGATCGATCATCGCGACCTCCCGCTTGTCGATGTCCCCCTCCTGCACGCGCCGCCACTGGCCGTAGAGCGCGTGAAACGCCTGCTGGCAGCGCCGTGAGCAGAACACCCAGTCGATCGGATAGCGCCTGGCGTCGCCCACCGGATGCCGAAGGTCCGCGTGGCCGTAGCCGCGCGCCTGTCGTTTGCAAATCCAGCATTTCATTCACGCCGCGGCCTCCTCTCACTGCGCCCAGGCCGGCTTGCCCGGCACGGCGGGACGTTGCGGGGCGACCGGCGCGGTCATCTCATGGGGCGGAACCACCGCCGCCGGCGCACCAGAGGAGCCGTTGCCCGGCGTCTTGGGCGGCAGGCCCATGAGCCGCGCGTAGTCCGGGTGGTCGGGCTCGACGGCGCTCTTGATGACGTTCTTCAGTTCCCCGCGGCCGTCCTTCTCGATGTCGATGCGGGCCGCAAACTCGATGCCGTCCAGCTCATGGAAACCCTGGATGCGCCGCGCCGCCACCGCCTGCGGGCCGTTGTCCTGGGGATGGACGTGGCGGGCGCTGTTGAGGATGGCGCGCACGAAGCTGCGGCCCATCTGGCCCCAGGCCGGGCCCTTCGGGGAATGCAGGCCGATGTTGCTCCAGAGCTTGCGGCGGGCGTACTCGCCCTCCAGCACCACGAACTCGCAGGCCAGATACACCGAGCCGGACTCGTAGCTCTGCGTGGCCCAGCCGCCCGTCCAGCCCTGCGCCGGGTCATCGAAGCCCCCGGGCTTGAGGGTCATGCGTACCTTGGCGAGCGTGCCCTTGGGGATGAGGTCGAAGCTTTGCTGCTGCTGCGCGTCGTTGAAATCGCACCAATCGGTCATGGCTTACTCCTTGAAGGCGGTGGGGGATGGCGGGATTCGGGTAGCGGCGGCGCACTTGGCGATGAGTGCGGCCAGTTTCGGCGGCTCCAGCAGTTCGAGCTGGCCGCTTCGGTCCTTGGCGGGAACGCCGTAGGGGTTGACGGTGTGGCAGACGAAGGCGCGGTAGCTCGATCCGTCCTCGGCCTTGATCTCGGCCAAGGTGATGACCTCATCGACGATGCCGGGGAGTTCCGCCGCGGTCTTGGCGCCCTCGATCTGCGGCACGAAGACGCGGCGGTTGAAGTCGTCCAGCCGCTCGTCGAGGATGGCCACGAACACGACGTGCTTGCCGCGCGCGTGCTGCAGGTGGGTCAGCGCCCCGATGAGCTCGGCGCCCAGCAGCCCGTAGGCGCCGCGGGTGTCGGGCTTGCCGGTGCGCTCGCTGTAGGCCTGCGGCTGGGTCTTGGCCCAGACGAGCGCCAGGCGTGCGAGCACGGTGATCGAATCGACGAAGTAGGTGTCGTACTTGGTCAGTTGCCGGGGATCGCCGTACCGGTCGCAAACCGCGCGGTAGTGCGCCTCGGAGTACGGGGCGTCGGCCGGCAGCGCCGGGTTCGGGCCGGCGAGGAACACCACCAGGTCGCGGAACTCCGGCCAGGTGGCCGGCCGCACGCAGTCGCCGCGCCAGTCCTTGACGGCCAAGTCGCCGGCCTCGAGGTCGATGAACAGGGTCGAGCCTTCCGGCAGCGTCTTGAGCTGGCTGGTCTTGCCGATGCCGCTCTTGCCCAGCAGCACCAGCTTGACGCCTTGCTTCTCGGCGAGGCGCTCATCGGCGGTGATGAGGGGAAGCGCCATCACGCCACCTCCTTCAGCCGCTCGGCCACCAGAGGGTTCCAGAGGATCTGGTAGCCGCTGTGCCCGTTGCGCGAGTACGGCATCGCCTCGGCCCAGGCCTCGCCGGCCTCGGTCAGTTCCCACTCGTCGCGCTCGTTGCGGAACTGCAAGCCGTGGCGGGCCAGGTGCTGGTTGGTGGCCTTGGCCGACAGGCCGAGCAGCTTGCCGAGCTGGGTGGCGTTGAGGGAGCAGATCGACTCGTCCGCAGCGGGTAGCGCCCGACGCAGCGTCTCGACCGCCAGACCCGTGTTCTCCTGGATGCAGGTGAGCGTGGCCGCCATCGCGATGCCGGGTTTCACCCCGGGAACTTTGGCCACGGCCTCGCCGATCAGCAGGATCGCGCACACCCGGTCCTGGGTGGGAGCAGGCAGGGCCGGTGTTCCGGACAGCACGTAGCGACCCGTCTTGCGGATGGCCGGCAGCACCTCGTGGGTCACCCAGCGCTTGAAGCGCTTGGCCTCGGGCTTGCGGCTGCCCAGCACCAGGCTGTACAGCCCGGGCTCGTTGACGACGTTGACCTGATCATTGCCGCGCGAGATGCCCTGAATTGAGATCAGGGCTTGCTCGTCAGGGTCCAGCCGCGCCAGGGCGCGGGTGGTGTTCGGCAGTTCAAGAACCGCGCACACATCCGCCGCGACGAACCACGGTTCGCCCTGGGCATCGGTGATGACCCGGATCGGACGGCCTTCGAAATCAAACGGGATCAGTTCGGTGCTCATGGATCACTCCTCCGAGACGAGGGCTAGCCGAAACGTGGGCTTGCCGGGCTTGACGGTGCGGGCCGGCTCGAACTGCGTGCGCAGCGCCGCCGGCCAGGCATTGAAGCGGGACTCGGACACCGAGTACTCGACGTCGAGATAGTCCTCGACGCGCTCGCCGGCGGCGGCGATGCGCCGGGCCATCTCCGACAGTCGCGCCTGGTCCCAGGACACGCGCTTGGGGAGATCGACGGTCACGCGAAGCAGCCCGTCGTTCAGGTGCACGACGCCGAAGTCTTTGCCGGCTTCCAGGCGCGCAGCACGGGCCTGCTCGCCGTAGGCGGCATCGAGTGCGGCGTCGAACTTCGCGCGCGCCTGCTTGAGCCAAGCCAGCGCTTCGTCCAGGTTGCGGCTGATCTCGGCCTTCTGCGCCGGTGGCAGCGCGGCCAGTTGCGAGACGGACATCGCGGCGATGTCGGCGGGGTAGAGAGTCAAATCGCTCATGGCCTCCCCCTTCAGCGCGCCGCGCGCTCGGAGGTCGAGTCGTGCAGGGCGTTGCGCTCGAACTCGATGACCGACTCCAGGGGGTAGCCGACGCGCTTGGACAGCTTCAGGTAGCGCGGGCCACGCCCTTCGCTGCGCCAGCGCTGCAGGGTCTTGGGGCTCAAGCCCCAGCGCTGCGCAAGCTCGTTCTCGTTGAGGACCCGACGATCGCCGGGATTCAGGCCGTTGATCGCCTCGAGTGGCGACCGGGTGATGGTGCTTGCCGTTGTCGGCATGGAGACCTCCTATGACGCTGTTGAGGAACAGGCGTCATTGCAGGCCTCGGGTGGCGAACATACGAGGGACGGAATGGCGAACCACGCAGAAACTTCGGGTTCGCCAATCGGTGCCGTGGCAGATATTCCGACGGCGAGCACGCAATCGGCCGTCGCGGTGGTTGTCGGATGACCTCAGCCGTCACGGCTGTCGAACCCGAGCACCTTGCGCTGCTCGGCCCAGTCGCGCGGCAGCAGCTCGTGCCGCCCACGCAGGGTCTGCAGGTTCAGATGGCGCGGCTGGCGGCCGTCCAGGATGGCTTCGACGATGTCGGGGGCCAGCAAGGTCAAACGCAGCACCTCGGCCACCCAGCCGGGCTCCAATTTCAGGGCGTGCGCCAACTCGGTCGTCGTGGCATGGCGCCCCTCCTCGAGCAGCCGCTTCCAGTAGAAGGCCTTGCCGAGCGTCTTGATCATCGGCGCGTCCAGCCCACCCGCCGTTTGCGCGGCGGACTCGGGCGTGGGCGGGATCAGGAGCTTGCGGTTGTGCCGCCGCTTGATCGTCAGCGGCACCACGGTCACCCGCTGGCCGCCATTGACGTAGCTGCGCGCATCGTGGCCGACCTCGACCCGGATCGCGCGGCGGCGGGTGTTCGGCACGGGATTGGATGGCACCTGGTTCATGCCAAGACCTCCTCGGCGCTCGCGCGGCACTCCTCGACCAAGGGGTGTGCACCGATCTCGGGCCCCAGTCCCAGCCAGCCGTCCTCGCGCCAGAGGATGTCGAGCCCGTGCTCATGCAGTTGCACTCGCTCGATCAGCAGGCGCGCAATGCGTTGCTGCTCGGCCGGGAACAACTGCGCCCACACGTCGCCGATGCGTCGCATCGCCACCACCGCCTGCGCTTCGTCGAGGGCGGCACCGGCCGGGTGACGCTGGCATGCCCGCCAGGTGCCGATCAGCACTTCCGGTGCCGACAGCGCCGCGTGGATCTGCGCGAGCACCGCGTTCTCGATCTCGGCCGCGGGCAGATGGCCGACGTCCGGGGCGTTGGGCGTGAGGCTTGCACCGGCGTTGCGGCGCTTGTGCAGATAGGGGACGTAGTAGCGGTAGAGACGTCCGCTTTTCTTCTTGACGAAGGTGTGCAGCATGCGCTGGCCATCGGGGGCGAACAGCAGCCCCGCGAGCAGCGCCGGATGCTTGGCCCGGTGCTCGCGCGGCGCCTGCTTGCGGCGCTCGATGAACGCGTGCGCGGCGTCCCATAACTCTTGCGGCACGATGGCCTCGTGCTGGCCGGGGTACCAGGTGCCGTGGTTGCGGATCTCACCCAGGTAGATGCGGTTGCGCAACAAGGCGAAGATGTATTGCTGGTCGATGGGTCGGCCCGTGCGCTGGCGTCCGCCCTGGGTCACCCAGGCCTTGGTCGTGTGGCCTTCGATGGCCAACTCCCGCACCAGCCGCGCCGCCGAGCCATGCTCGGCATAGCGCCGGAAGATGTCGCGCACCAGGGCCGCTTCGCGTGCGTTGACGACGAGCTTGCGCTCGACCACGTCATAGCCCAGCGGCGGCATGCCGCCCATCCACATCCCCTTGGCCTTGCTGGCGGCGATCTTGTCGCGGATGCGCTCGCCCGTGACCTCGCGCTCGAACTGCGCGAAGGACAGCAGGATGTTGAGCGTGAGCCGCCCCATCGAGGTGGTGGTGTTGAACTGCTGCGTGACCGCCACGAACGAGACGCCGTTGCGGTCGAACACCTCCACCAGCTTGGCGAAGTCGGCCAGGCTGCGCGTCAATCGGTCGATCTTGTAGACGACCACGATGTCGATGCGGCCGGCTTCGATGTCGGCCAGCAGCCGCTTGAGCGCCGGGCGGTCGAGGTTGCCGCCGGAGTAGCCGCCGTCGTCATAACCCTCCTCGACGGCGATCCAGCCTTCGTGGCGTTGGCTGGCGATGTAGGCCAGCCCGGCGTCGCGTTGGGCCTCCAGGCTGTTGTACTCCTGGTCCAGTCCCTCGTCGCTGGACTTGCGAGTATAGACCGCGCAGCGCTTTTTTGGCGTGACCGGGGCCGGGGTCGGCATGGTCGACGAGGACACGGGTCGTTGTGATCTCATGCCATCTCCTTCTGACCATCCTTGGCCTTCAGGCCGAAGAACGCGGGGCCCGACCACGGCGTCCCGGTGATGTGGCGGGCGATCGCCGTCAGGCTCTTGAACCGCTGGCCCTGGTACTCGAAGTCACCGGGTCCGCGCACCAGGACGCGGTGCTCGACGTCGTCGAAGATCCGGGTGAGTACCGTGCCCGGCAGCAGCCGATTCGCCTCGCGGCGCAGCCCGCGCGGTAGGAGGCCTGTTTCACCAATCTGCTCGAGCTTGCGGCGGGTGGCAGACTTCAATCCGCCGAAGGCGCGCTCCTGGATGCGGTAGGCCAGGCGGCTTTCCAGCCAGGTGCGGTGGTGGTGCTTCGGGCGCTCCTCGAAATACTCGTCCCACAGCGCCCAGAGGTCCTCCATCGACAAATCGGGTAGCTGTGCGATGCGGGCGGTGACGGTGGCCGGGTCTGCGGGGCGTGCGTGTGTCGTCATCGGCGAACTCCTTGGTGGTCATCGGGGTTCGCATTCACGCGCTGTTGGCCGGGAAAGCCAAGGCCAACCGAGTCCCTGTCGGTGCCGGGATGATCGGATGGCGGAGAGGGACGTGCGCGAAGCCGCAGCAGGGCGCAGGCCAGCAGATCGACGATCTCTTGGTGCGCGTGCCGAGGCCGGTCAGCCCCACGGGGCGGGAAGAAGGGTTCGGGTTCGTGCATGGCAGGCGTTTCGATGAAAAACGCTCGTCATGCTAGGAATCGATGGCGCTTCGCGTAACGGGTTTGGGCGGGAATGCGCGGCAGATCAGAACTTCAGCGCGGGGACCTCCTTGATCCAACCTCGAATCGTGTTCGGGGTGGCGAGTTCGCCGAAGATGTAGATCTCGGCTGTGTCTTCAGAAGAGGGCACGGAACCCCCTTCATAGACAATGCCGTAGATACCGAACTGATGTTCGTCGCTCCAGAATATCGGGCCTCCGCTCATCCCACTGAATTGCTCATACGCCACAGCCTCGCGAGGAACCTGCGAGTGCAGAGTGAATCTCTGATCCGGTTGGCGGTGGATTTCGGCAAGCACGCAACATTGGGGCATCGAGACACGATAGCCACGATCCTCTTCGCGACGTCGCTTCGCGCTCTCTGGGAAGCCAACCGCGTAGCCGAATCTGACGTCGTCTGGAACTTCCGGCAGTTCATCAAGAGGGATTTCTTCTTTTCCCAAGGCCTTTGCGAAGTCCGGATGCAGCTCTCGAATGGCGACATCAAGTGACGAAGACCCGAATGGAGGGCTTGGGCGGACGAAGCGATCATGGACGACGTAGAAGCCGTTCAACATGGTCCTGAGAAGATGATGCTTTCCGGTTTTATTGGCATTCCGAAGGGTCTCTACCACATGCCAGCAAGTGATGCCGAAACTCCTACCCCCAGATCGTACGAAGGTCATTGTTCCGCTTCGGTGCGCTTCGGACGGCTGCGTGAACTGTGGCAAATGCGACTCGGCATCTACAGTAGGGGCAATTGCAAGAGCAGCACAGAAGCGCGCCGGGTTTTCTGCCAAAGCATCACAAACAGAGAAGGCCATCGCTCGGAGTCCAACCTACCTAGCGAACCGGAAACTGGGCATTCGGCGCGAACTGGTCGAAGCTATCGTGGTTCGTCTCGTCGTGCCACGACCGATCCCACCGGCGCGGCTCGGCGCCCTCCAGTAGCAGGAGAGTGAGGACGCGATCCCGCGCGCCGTAGCTGTGCTTGAACTCGCGCAGCTTCATGTAGGGTGCCTCCTCCGGGCACCAGATCGCGGCGGACATTTCGACGCCCTCCCAGGCCTGCGCGACGCTCGTATCGGCGGCGAGTGTGCCGGGTATCGGTTCCTGCGGATCGCCGGTGCGCCGGATGCGCGAGCGCGTCCTGACGGCGCTGTTGCTGCGCCATTCGTACTTCGCGTAGCCGTTGTCCCAGTAGACCAGGATCGCGCGCTGCTCGGTGTACTTGATGAAACGGATGCACAGCGCCTCGAACGAGACCTCGAAGCGCTGAGCGATGGCGCTCAAGACGTGCAGATCGATGCGTCCGTTCGAGATCCACTCGCGCAGCCGATCGCCGGGCATCAGCAAATTGCTGGCGAAGTCGTCGGCCTCGCGCTCGATCCGGCGCATCGTCTCGTGGCCCGAATGGACGCTCTCCTTGTCACAGTCGAAACGCGGCTGCCGGTTGCGGTGCAGCACGAAATGCCCGAGCTCGTGCGCGATGGTGAAGCGCTGGCGCTCGCGGCTGACCCTGCCGTTGTAGGCGATACCCCAGACCTCAGGGTCACTCGGGTCCCGCGCCAGCAGGCCCTCGAAGGCCTCGTCGTCGAACTGCACCGGAGGGAGGATCTCCCGCACGCCTTGGCCGAAGGGCGTGGTCGGCAGCATCCGCCGCACGACATCGAGATCGACGGCCTCGGGCACGTCCGCGCCGTACCAAGCCCGCAACCAGTGGTGGACTTTGTTGGCGGCGATCGCGCCGTTGAGGGCCGGGGTCGTGTTCACCTTTTGGTATCCGGCAGATCCTTGTCCGGGAAGATGATCTTCAAGGCCTGCCGCACGCGCGCTTTCTCGTCCTCTCGCATGCCGGCGTAGGCACGGAAGAAGGCCACGTCCTCGGGACTGGCCTCGGGCACCTCGGGCATGGGTTCGCCCATGATGTCCTCCATGGTCACGCCCAGCACCTTGGCCAGCGCCTGCACGCGCTCGGCCGAGGGGCGTTGACCCTCCTTCATCTCCAGTTCCCAGATGTAGGCCTTGGTGCAGCCGACGGCGTCGGCCACCTGCTGCAAGGTCAACTTCTTCGCCTCGCGAAATCGCCGCAGGCGAGATCCAAACGCGGAAGCCATGGCGATGTCCTGTCTCGAATCGACTGTCAGTCTGAGAAAACTACCCACAAGTATAGCCAAGAGATACCGAAACGCGCCAGACGTGCCATATTGATTGACAGGCGGAAATGGTTGGGACACAATCGCGCTGTATCTCGTTGCTTTACTCTGGCGAGAACTCTGTTCAGTCACCCCGTCGCTGGCCCGCGCATCTGCCCTATCGATCCGCAGCCCTCGACACCTCTTGCGGAAAGGACCGAGAAGATGAAAAAAACCTTCGTCGACGTGCTGCTCGAACTACCGGTGGACGCGACCCTCAGCTCTTTCCTGGCCTCACACGGCCTGCCTGTTGCCGCCGATTTCGACTGGGAGGACACGCCGCGCACCTCACAGGCGCTGGTGGAGGCCGTTCGCGCATGGCCCGACGTTGCCGCCCGTGATCGTTTGATTGGCAACCTCATGGCCAGCATCCAGTTGGCCGACCCGGCCGGCAAGCAGGCGATGTTCCAGGCCGCCGCCGGAGACGGCGCCGCGCTGTTGGGCCTGGTGGGGTGCCGGAGCGACACCCACCGCTCCTTCTGGCTGTATGCCAACCATCCGGCGCTGTTCGAGCGGGCGTGCGAGTTCGACTACCTGGAGCGCCACGGGTCACAAGCCCAGCAGCACGACCTCGGCGTGAGGCGTCGGCCCAACACCTCGGATGCCGCACTGACCACGCTGCGCCAGGCCATCTCGGCCTTCTATCAGCGCGAGCTTCAATGTGGCGACGGCAGCGTGGCTTACCTGGTGGAACGCCGCCCCGGCGTGTTCCTGCTGACGGTCCACGTCAAGGATCTGGCCATGCTGCGCCTGGAGTTCGAGGGCGCCCATCTCACCCGTCGCGTCGGCAACCCGAACATCCACATGGTGCTGGAATATTCGGCGGCCACCGGGGTCGTCCGCACCCTCGTGCGCGGGGGCGCAAAATACCACCAGATGCTCGTGGACGCCTTCGCCGAGCACCTGCTGGGCGTCAAGGTGGATGCGCACCGTATCAAGCCACCGACGCTGGACCTGTCGGTCTTGCGCCTCGGCTTCGATGTGCCGCAGGCCGTGGCGGACGGTTTCGTGGCGCTGCAGGTCAAGTCCCTTTCGGTGCTGAGCCCGAGCACGCTACTCAAGCTCGATTGCACGGCGATGGCCTCGAGCGAGCAGCGCTGCGTCACCGAACTGCTGCGCGAGGAATTCCCCGGTGAGGACCCGCTGGCCCGCGGCTGGTTGATCACGGCGGCACGCATCAACCTGTACTACCCGCCCGAACCCGGAAAGGCGCGTTCCAAGGTCGTCACGGTCGAGGTGACGCGTCGCGGTCGGCTGAACCTGCACAAGTTCGATGCCGCGTTGCAGGCACAGTTGGAGGGCTATCTGGTCTCGCTCGGCATCCTACAGCCCGGTCAGACGCTGAACGCCCAGGAAGCGCCGCCGGAAGCGGACACGGCCAGCCCGCAGCCGATCTACGGGGATTGATCGGTGGCCACACACGACGCTTGGGCCCTGGTGTGCCGCTTGTTCGCGGGCGGCACGCCCATCCTTCGAGCCGCGCTCTCTCCCCGCGAGATCGCCGCCTTGCCGGCCCTCGGGCAGGCGGTGAAGCCCACGGCCCTGGATCAGCGATTCGTGTTGTGTCCCTACTGCCACCAGCACCGGGCGCAGGTCTGGGGCGACGAGCGCCAGGGGCGTAGCTGCCATTGCCCCGAGTGCGGGCCGGTAGCCGTCTCGGCCGACGACATGGCAGCGTTGGCGCTGGACGAGGAGTGGCTGCGCCGAAAGCTGCGGCTGGCGCTTTCGATCGAGAGCCGCGACGGCATCGACGCTCTCGGCGAGGGTGTGTGGCGACTGGGTGACGCACGGCGTTCGCCGGTGCTGCTCGCACGCGACATCGTTCGTTTGTGGCGCGAGCCGGCCCTGCTGGAGCGGGTGCGGGTCGCAGGCGGGGCGATCCGCGTGATCACGCCGAAGCCACGCGAGACGCGCGGCGCACCCTTCGGCCCAGGGGTGGAGTGGCTGGCGCTGGAGGATCGCTTCGCCTTCTACGCAGGCGGGATCGCGTTCATCGGCATGCCGGGTGAGCCATCAGACCCGCAGGCGAGCGATCCCACGACGCCGGTATACGGCCCGTTCTCCGCCGACTTTCGCTGGGTCACGTTGCCCGACTGGCCGCACGGGCCGATCCATCTCACCCAGGCGCAGGCCGCGGTGTTCAAAGCCCTGTGGTCGTTCAAGGGCGAACCACGAAGAGCCGAGCAGATCATGCGGCGCGCCGGGTTCGACAGTGCCAAGCCCATCGACGTGTTCAAGGTCAAGGCGCGCGACAGGGGCAAGCCCGAGGCCGAGGGACCCCTGGCCGCCTACCGCGCCCTCGTGGTCAAGCAGAAGCGGGCGGGGTTGTACGCGATGCCGTGCGCGGGAAGGCGAGCCGCGACTCGCGCGACCTGAACCCCTCGGCCCTCACCGCCGCATGTGACTTTCGAGGTCGAACATTCGTCCAATGGGGTATCGCAACCACTCGGAGCCCCAAACGATGGAACCCCCGACCGATCCTTTCGAAGCCCGCCTTGCGCAGAGCTTGGCACGCCCGGCGAGCGACAGCACCTCCGACATACAGCCCGTACTGCGGCGCGCCCGTCGGCGCGTGGCCGCGCGCAATGTGCTCGCGCTGATCCTGGGTCGCATCTGGCTCGCGCTGGCGCGGCTCTTGGCCCCAGCCGCGATTCGGCTACACCGCCTCTCGCAGCCAGGCTCGCGCATGTGAACCCAACTCACCGACAAGGAGACCCTCTTGGAAACGATGAACCAAGCATTCAACTGGATGACTGACCCTTTGCTGGCGCTGTATCACCGGCTGGCCTCACTCGCCCCCAATCTGGTCGGCGCGCTCGTCCTGCTCCTTGCGGGGTATGTGCTCGGCAAAATAGCGGGCAGCGTCCTTCGCCGCGTGCTGGCTCGCATGGGCGCGGATCGACTGGCCGAGCGTTCAGGCCTGGTCGAATTCACTCGGCAATGGGGTATGGAGCGGCCGCTTTCGGCCGTTGTGGGCAGTCTCGCCTTCGCCTTCGTGCTGCTGGCTTTTGCGATTTCCGCCGCTGACAGTCTGGGATTGGAAGCTGCTGGCCAGGCCGTGGCCCAAGTGATGCTGTTCCTGCCCAAGTTCGTGGCGGCGCTGGCGGTGCTGGTGCTGGGTCTGATGGCCGCCAGTTGGCTCTCCGGCTTCGTGCGTCGTGCGGCCGACAATGCCGGAGTGGAGTACGCGCCCACGCTCGCGCGCCTGACGATGGGCGTGCTGGCGGCTTTGGTGGTGCTGATGGCGGTCGATCAGCTCGATATCCGCATCGTGCTGCTACAAGAAGTGATCGGGGTGCTGCTCGCCGCCATGGGTGTTGCCGTGGCCCTGTCGCTGGGGCTCGGCACGCGCACACTGGCCGGTGAAATCGTCGGTGGCGTCTATCTGCGCGATCTGCTCAAGGAAGGCGACCGCATCGAATGGGGCGGCAAGCACGCCACCGTACGCGAAGTGGGCACGGTCAAGACCACGCTTGTGCTGGATGACGGGCGCGAGCTGTGTGTGCCCAACTCCCGCCTGGTGCACGACGAGGTCACCATCACACGCTGAAGGCACCTTCAATTTCCGCAACCCGCCATGGACGCGACGACGCCCGACGCCGCGCTGGTAGATCGCGCGCGGCACGAGTTGCCCTACCGCACCGGCGCATTCGAGGCGCTGATGCGCCGCCATGGCGGACACATCCGCGCGCTCGCCATGCGCTTTGCCCGCAACCCGGCCGACGCCGAGGACCTGGCGCAGGAGGTGATGCTCAAGGTGTTCTTCGAATTGCCGCGGTTTCGCGGCGAGGCGGCCTTCACCACCTGGCTGTGGCGTCTGACGGCGAACCTGTGCATCGACCATCAGCGGCGCGTGGATACCGCTCCAACGCTCGAAGCGACGGACGAGACACTGCACGCCGTCGCCGACCCGCGCGACCCGATTGCTGCCGTCGATGCGCGGCTCGATGCCGACCGGCTGCTCAAGGTGCTGCCTGCCGAGGACCGCATGATCGTGCTGCTGCGGCTGCTGTTGGGATTGGAGTTCGGCGAGATCGCGCAAGTCATGGCGCTGGGGCTGTCGGCCACCAAGATGCGCTACAGCCGCGCCATCGCGCGCTTGCGCGAGTCCGCCGATGCAGTCGAGCTTATCCCCGCCGCAACATGGCAAACGCAAACCGACGCCCATGGCCCTGCTTGATCGCCAGGTGGATCCACGTCATGGCAAACGGCTCCAGGTAGCGCGCCGCCATCAGCGGGCCCATGTCCACCGCCTCGAACCCGATCAGCGTCGCCAGCGCCATGGCGCGCTGCCGCGCTTCCTCATCGTCGCCACAGACCGGCATCATCGGCATGCTCTGCGGATAGCGGCTGTCGGCCATGTTCTCGGCGCCGGTGGTGTTGAAGGCCTTGACCACGCGCGCCCCGCGGGCGAGCTTGGCCAGCTCTTCCGCCCCCGAGGTGGTGGTGCCCACCAAAAGACCTGAGAGCCCGGGCGCGAGCGGGTTGGTGGCGTCGATGAGTATCTTGCCCTGCCAGTCGGGCACGCTTTGCGCGATGGCCGCTAAGGCGGCATAGGGCACCGCCAGGATCACGGTGTCGCTCGCGGCGATGGCCTCGGCGGTGGTGGTGACGCGGGCATTGTCGCCCAGCGCGGCCACCGCATCCCTGTACTTGGCCGGCTCGGGAACGCCATAGACGACCGTCTCGCCACGCTGGGTGAACGCCTGCCCCAGCGCCATGCCGACATTGCCGGCGCCGATGATGGAAATGCTCATGGTGATGGGCTCCTGTGTCTTCGAAGAATCATTGCCAGACATGGCGATGCTCGGCCACGAAATCGGCCCAGGCGGTCGCGGGTCGTCCGAGCAAACGCGGCACGTCGTCCGTCACCTCGGCCACCCAGCCGGCGGCGATGATGCGGTTCAGGCTTGACATCGCCTGCACCAGCGGCTCGGGCATTCCGGCCTGGCGCATGCCCTCCACCGCCTGCTCTTCGCTGATCGCCACCATCTGAATCGGTCGGCCGATGTGTCGGGCAATCACCGCCAGCGCTTCGGCGTTGGTGAGTGCCTGCGGCCCGGTGAGCGTGTAGGCCTTGCCCGCGTGCGCCTGTGGCTCGCGCAGGATGCGGTCGGCCACCGCGGCGATGTCGCGCGCATCGATGAACGGCACGCGGCCCTCGCCGTGCGAGGAATACACCGGGCCGCTGCGAATCATCTCGCGCAAAAAGGTGGTGAAGTTCTGCATGAAGTTCTTCGGCCGCAGCAGCGTGTAGGCGATGCCGGAGTCGATGACGATCTGATCGCAGCGGCCTTGCAGGCGGGCGATGGCGATGTCGGATTGGGGATCGGCGCCCGCACCCGAGACGCGCACGATGTGCTGCACGCCCGCAGCCTGTGCGGCCGTAACGGCATTGGCGGTCATCGCCTCCATCTCGGGATGCGCGGGCGTGAGCAGGAACAGGCGCTCGATGCCCTGCATCGCCGCTTGCGCGGACACGGCATCGAGCAGGTTCAACGCGCGACCCGGAGCGCCGGCCACGGACTGACCCGATGGCGATGCCGCGATCACCGATAGGGAGAGCTGCGTCGTTTGCAAGCGTTCGACCAAAGCGTGACCGATGTTGCCAGTGGCACCGCTGACAAGAATGGTGGGAGTGTCTTTCACGTTGTGATCCTCCCTCAACGTCCCAGCGCCTCGACCACCAGCCGTGCGGTCTCCTCGCCGGAGAAGTTCTGCTGCCCGGTGATCAAGTTGCCGTCGCGCACCGCAAAGCTGCGCCACAGGCCGGCCTGCACGTAATTGGCGCCGATCTCGCGCATCCGGTCTTCGATGCGCCAGGGCATGACGTGCTTGTCGCGCGGCAGCAGGCCGTAGCTCCACACCGCGTTGTCGGCGAAGTCCTCCTCGCAGTTGGCAAAGCCGGTGACGGTCTTGCCCTTGGCGATGTATTCGCCTTGGCTGTCCTTCGCGTAGGCCAGCACGGCCACGCCGTGGCACAGCGCGGCGGCGACCTTGCCAGCCTCGTAGAACTCGACGAACTTCTTGTGGAGGTCGGTCGCCTGCGGGAAGGTGAACATCGGCGCCTGGCCACCTGCGACGAGGATGGCATCGAAGCGAGCCACGTCGATCTCGGCTACTTTCTTCGTGTCGTCCACCAGGGCCTTGAGTTCGGGCGTGTGGATGAAGCCTCGGCTGATCAGGTCGGTCTTGCTGTAGCCGCTGGCGTCGTTCGGATCGCTCATCGCGTCGGCTTCGCACTTGCCGCCGGCCGGGCTGAACACCTCGACCTCGTAGCCTGCCTCGGTGAACACGTAGTAAGGGTGCGTCAGCTCGCTCCACCAGAAACCCACCGGCCAGCCGGTGGTGGTGGAGATAGCGGGGTTGGCGATCACGATGGCCACGCGCTTTTTGGCGGCGGCGTTCAGCACATTGGGGTCTTTCAGGCTCATCTCGGGCTCCAGGGTCTATCGACGATGGTCTGCAGTTTGAGACTTGCCGCAAATCGGAAAAATACCTTCTAATGAGACTTTCTGTCGCCTTCTAGGTTAACAATGGAACTCGCAACCCTCCGCGCCTTCGTCAAGGTGGTGCAGACCGGCAGCTTCACGCGTGCGGCCGATGCACTAAACACCCAGAAGGCTTACCTCTCGCGCGTAGTGAGCCAGTTGGAGAAAGAGCTGGGTGTGAGGCTGCTGGAGCGCACCACGCGGTCGCTGTCATTGACCGAGATCGGGCGCGAGTTCTTCGAGCGTGCCGTGGGCATCCTGGCCTCGGTCGAGGATGCCGAGCGCGCCGTACAGAAGGCGCAGGGCGAGCCGCGCGGCGTGCTCAAACTCACCTGCGGCGTGGAGTTCGGGATGATTGCGGTGAGTGACTGGATCAGCGACTACCTCGCGCGCTACCCGCAGGTGCGGGTCGATGCGGACTTCACGGGCCGCCTGGTGGACATCGTGCACGAGGGCTTCGATCTGGCCATCCGTGTCGGGCCACTCGCCGATTCGACGCTGACCGCACGCAAACTGGGCGAGTTGCGCTATGGCCTGTATGCCTCACCGGGCTACCTGGCCCGGCGCGCGGCCCCAGCTCAGCCAGAGGATCTTGCCGGTCATGAGGCGCTGGCGTTCTCGGGCGGCAGCCATCAGGCCACCTGGACCCTCTCGCGTGACCAACAGGTCGAACGCGTGACGGTTCAGCCTCGACTCAAGGCCAACAACGTGTTCGCGGTGCGCGATGCGGCGGTGGCGGGTCTAGGCATCGCGCAACTGCCCGTCATCGTCGCCGACGCTGCGGTTCGGGCGGGGCAGTTGCGCGGCGTGCTGACGGACTGGTCACTGCCGACCGTTCCCGTACACGCCGTATTTGCGAGTGCGAGATACCTGACACCCAAGACCAGGGCATTCATCGACTTGGCAGTAGAGCGGATGCACACCGACTCCACGCCAACCTGATGTTCTGTGAGCTGCCCCTCCAAGCACGATGGACAACCGATCGCGGCGACGCACGTGCAAGTCGTTGACGCGCAAGGCCGTCTGCGTGTGCTCCGACGAAGAAGTTGGCGCGGGTTTTGAGAGAAGAGAGAGCAAAAGAGAGTCGAACCGGGCGCGTTCTGGCGCTGATGTTGGCGACCGGCGGCACACGCAGAACGGCCCGCAGCCCCGCGTGGTGTCGCGGAACGCAGAAACGAAAACGCCCAGCCGAGAACGGCTGGGCGTGGAATGGTGGTGGCCAAGGGCGGAATCGAACCACCGACACAAGGATTTTCAGTCCTCTGCTCTACCAACTGAGCTACTTGGCCGGAAAACCGCTATCGAGACGCTGGCCGCGTCGCCTGCCGGCACCGTGTGAAGCCTGTTGAGGCCGGCGCGCAGCATCGCGGCGGGTGGAAAGCCCGACATTAGACCCGAAAAGCGCCGTTTCCGTCAAGGCGCGGTGCGTTTGCGGAACAGGATGTCCCACACGCCGTGTCCCAGCCTGAGGCCACGGCTCTCGAACTTGGTGACGGGGCGCCAGGGGGGGCGGGGGGCGAAGCCGTCGGCGGTGTTTTCCAGGCGCGGCTCGGCCGAGAGCACGGCGAGGATCTGTTCCGCGTAGGGTTGCCAGTCGGTGGCCACGTGCAGGTAGCCGCCCGGCTTGAGACGGTCGGTCACCAGGGCCACGAAGGGGGGCTGGATCAGGCGCCGCTTGTGGTGGCGCTTCTTGGGCCAGGGATCGGGGAAGAAGATGTGCACGCCATCGAGGCTTTCCGGCGGGATCATGTGGGCCAGCACCTCCACCGCGTCGTGGGGGATGATGCGCAGGTTGCCAAGCCCTTTCTCGTGGATCTGCCTGAGCAGGCTGCCAATGCCCGGCGGGTGCACTTCCACGCCCAGGAAATCCTGTTCCGGATGGGCAGCGGCAATGGCGGCGGTGGTCTCGCCCATGCCGAAGCCGATTTCCAAAATGCGCGGGGCCGTGCGTCCGAAGACGGCATCCAGGTCCAGGGGCTCGGGCCGGTAGGGCAGGCCATAGACCGGCAGCAGGGTGTCCAGGGCGCGGCGCTGGGCGCGCGAGACGCGGCCGGCGCGCAGCACGAAACTGCGGATGGGGCGGTGAGGGCGGTCGGACACGGGTGGGCACCAAAAACCGCGCATTTTACTGCAGCCAGGGCTCAAGAAATGGCCGCGTCTGCCGCTATAGACCGCTCAGCCTTGTTAGCCGCGGCACGATGTTCTTCCACTCCGCCCAGGAACGACGCATCACCCTCAGCGCAGCCCTAGTGCTCGCGCTGCTGGCGGCCCTCACGGGCGTGGCCAGCTGGTGGCTCACCCGCAGCCAGACGGAAGCCTGGGTGGCACGCACGCTGCAGCTCACCCTGGCCAGTCACGTGGCGCTGGTGGAGCGGGAGGTGCGCGACCACGAGGGGGTGGTCGCGGACCTGGCCCAGGACCCGGCGGTCAGGCGTGCCCTGGCCCGCCTTTTGCGCGCCCCTGACAATGGGGAGGCTCTGGGCGCCCTGCGCCGCGCGCTGGCGGCGGTACGCGGCGGCGAAGCCTACGGCCTCCATTTCACTGACCCCGCGGGCCGGTCCCTGGCCCGGTTCGGCCTCCCCGCCGCAGACTCGCCCGTGACCCTGCCCGTGCGCGGGACGCTGCCCACCTGGCTCGAATGGGCGGAGGGCCCCAGGCTCACCAGCCGGGTGGACCTCGCCGACGCCCGGGTCCCAGGCACGATCCTGGGAACGCTCACCGTGAGCCGCCCGGCGCCCGTTCTGGCCGGGCTCACCACGGGCTACCGGGGCCTCGGGCAGACCGGCGAGTTCGCCCTGTGCGCGGCCAGAGGGCCGGACCGCATGGACTGCCTGCCCCTGCGGCTGATGCCGCGGCCGCTGCCGGCTCTGCCGCTTCATGCGGATGGCCAGCCGCTGCCCATGGCGCGCGCGCTGGCGGGGGAGGCGGGCTTCGTCTTCGCGCGCGATTACCGTCGCCAGCAGGTGGCGGCCGCCTTCGCCCCGGTGGGCACCACGGGCCTGGGAGCGGTGCTCAAGGCCGACACGGCGGAGCTGTTCGCCCCCGGACGCCTGCTGTACTGGCTGCCCCTGGTGCTGGGCCTGGTGCTATTGGGGGCGCTCCTGTTGCGCTGGCAGGTGCTGCCGCTGGTGCGTCAGGTGCTGGTTTCGGAACGGCGCGCGCGGGCCATGGGGGCGTCCCTCGCCGAGAGCGAGGCGCGCAGCCGGGCGGTGCTTGACAGCGTGGACCAGGGCATCCTGGTGGTGAATGGCCGGGGCGAGGTGGAGACCTACAACTTCGCGGCCCAGCGCATGTTTGGCCATGCCCCGGAGGCGGTCCTGGGCCGCAGCGTGAACCAGCTCATACCCCATGTGTGCAGCGAGCATGGCGCCTGTTTCGAGCGTCTGGTGGAAAGCGGCGATGCCACGCTCACCGGCACCGGGCGCGAAATGACGGGCCTGCGCCGGGACGGCTCGCCCTTTCCCCTGGAGATTCGCGTCAGCCGCCTGACTTGTCCGCGCCAGACCCTGTACGTCGCGGCGGTGCGCGACATTTCCGAGCGCAAGGCGCAGGAAGCGCGCATGTTGCATCTGGCCCACCACGACCCCCTCACCGGTCTGGCCAACCGCACCCTGCTGCAGGACCGGCTGCAGCAGGCCATCCTGCGGGCCGCGCGCGCCGGTGACCACGTGGGCGTGCTGTTCATGGACCTGGACCATTTCAAGACCATCAACGATTCCCTCGGCCATCAGGTGGGGGACCGGCTCCTCAAGATCGTGGCAAACCGCATTGCCGGCTGCCTGCGCGAAGGGGACACGGTGGCGCGCCAGGGCGGCGACGAGTTCATCGTGGTGCTGCCAGCGGTGACCCGCTTCGAGGACGTGGGCATGGTGGCGAGCAAGATCCTCGCGGCGGTCTCCGCGCCCTACCACATCGACGGGCAGGAGCTGCACACGGGCGCGAGCATCGGCGTGGCGGTGTATCCCGAGGACGGTCAGGACGTGGACACCCTGCTGCGCCATGCCGACACCGCCATGTATTACGCCAAGGGCACCGGGCGCAGCAATTACCAGTTCTTCGCGCCCGAGATGAACCGCGCCGCGCGGGAACGTCTGCAGCTCGAGACCAGCCTGCGCCATGCCCTGGACAGGCGGGAGTTCAGCCTGGAATTCCAGCCCATCGTCGCCCTCGGGGACAACCGGGCACGCGGGGTCGAGGCCCTGCTGCGCTGGCGGCCGGCGCGCGGGCCGGTGGCGCCGGACCGCTTCATTCCCGTGGCGGAGGAGACCGGACTCATCGTGCCCATCGGCGAATGGGTGCTCCGGGAAGCCTGCGCCCAGTTGAAGAGCTGGCAGGCCCGGGGGTGCGCCCTGTCGCGGGTGGTGGTGAACCTCTCGGCGCGCCAGTTCGCCCACCGCAATCTGGTGTCCGTGGTGCGCCGGGCCCTGGACGAGGCCGAGCTGGCCCCGGAACACCTGGGACTGGAAATCACGGAAAGCCTGCTCATGGCCAACCCCATGGAGGCGATCCGGGTCCTCACGGTGCTGTCCGATATGGGCATCCAGATTTCCCTGGACGATTTCGGCACCGGCTATTCCAGCCTGAGTTACCTCAAGCGTTTCCCCATCCACAAGATCAAGATCGACCGCAGCTTCGTGCGTGACCTCGCCACCGATCCCGAGGATGCGGCCATCGTGACCGCCATCATCGCCATGGCCCACAGCCTGGATTGCAGCGTGGTGGCGGAAGGGGTGGAAACGTCGGAGCAGCTCACCTTCCTGCGCCAACGCGGCTGCGACGAATACCAGGGCTATTACTTCAGCCGGCCCCTGCCGGGGGCGCAGCTGGTGGAGTGGCTGCAGGCAGCCTGCGGCGCCGGTTGACCCCGCGGGCAGGGCCGGTTTATAAGAACGGGTTCGACCAGCCCGAGCCAAAACCCGTGAACACCGTCACCCTGGCCGAGCGCCTCACCCAGTACGAGCGGCTGATGCGGCTCGACAAGCCCATTGGCATTCTGCTTCTGCTCTGGCCCACGCTGTGGGGCCTGTGGTTTTCCTCGGGCGGGCGGCCCGACCCCCTGGTGCTGGGGATCTTCCTGCTGGGCACCGTGCTCATGCGTTCCGCGGGCTGCGTCATCAACGATTACGCCGACCGCGCCATCGACCCCCACGTGGCGCGCACCCGCGACCGGCCCCTGGCGGCGCAACGGGTCAGCCCGCGGGAGGCCCTGTGGCTGGCCGCCGGGCTGGCCCTGGCCGCTTTCCTGCTGATCCTCCCCCTCAACCGTCTCACCTGGGTCCTGTCCGTGCCCGCGGTCCTGCTGGCGGCGAGTTATCCCTGGACCAAGCGTTTCCTCGCCGTGCCCCAGGCCTATCTGGGCATCGCCTTCGGTTTCGGCATTCCCATGGCCTTTGCCGCCCACACCGCCAGCGTGCCGCCCATCGCCTGGCTGCTGCTCTTGGCCAATGTGTTCTGGTCCATCGCCTACGACACGGAATACGCCATGGTGGACCGGGACGACGATGTCAAGCTGGGCATCAAGACCTCGGCCATCACCTTCGGACGTTTCGACGTCGCCGCCGTGATGATCTGCTACGCGACCATGCTGGGCCTGCTCGCCTATGCCGGCCACCTGCTGGACAGGGGACCGGTCTACTACGCGGGACTCGGGGTCGCAGGTGCCATCGCCCTCTACCACTACCGCCTCATCCGCGACCGCACCCGCGAAGGCTGTTTCCGCGCCTTTCTCCACAACAACTGGCTGGGCGCGTCAGTGTTCGCGGGCATCGCCCTGGACTACCTCCTGCGCTGACATGCCGCGCAAACCCGACATCGCTGCGGTTCTCGAGGAATTCGCCCAGGGGCTGCCGCGGCTGCCCGGCGGGCGGGTGGATTATTCGTCGGCGCGCCGGGTGCCGGTGCTGGTGTGCTTCGTGGAAGCCGGCGGGAAAATCCTGCTCCTCAAGCGCAGCAGCAAGGTGCGCAGCTATCCGGGCAAGTGGGGTGCGGTGGCGGGCTGCATCGACCGCGACCTGCCCCTCGAGGAACTTGCCCGCGCCGAACTCAGGGCGGAGCTGGGGCTGCCGGCCGGGAGCGTGGCGAGTCTCGCCCTGGGCGAACCCTACGAATACACGGACCCCATGCTCGCCCGGACCTGGTGCATCTATCCCCTCCTTGCCCGGCTTTCCGGCAGGCCGCGTATCGAGATCGACTGGGAGCACACGGATTTCGAGTGGATCGAGCCCCAACGGCTGGCCGAGTACGACACCGTGCCCATGCTGGAGGAAAGCCTGCGCCGCGCCATCCGCGCGGCCATTGCCTGACGGGGCCGACACGCCAAGCGCCTGCCCCCCCCGGCGGGCAGGTCTGGAGAAAACGCTGCACCCAGGCGGCCGCCTGCGTGTCCTTTGCGGGTCGGCTTTCCGGTGGGCCGGCTTTCAGCTCGCCAGTCCCTGCTGGCCCAGGAAGCGGTGCAGGATTTCCAGCCGCACGCGGCTGTCGTTCATTTCCAGCATGTTCTGTTTGGCGCTCAGTTTGAGGGGCAGCACCTCGGCCAGACGATAACCCAGCCACACTGCGTCCTCGTAGGCGAAGGGTGGCTGGAAGCGTTCCTCCCCCACATGCTGAATGATGGCGCGCAGCACCCCGGCACAGGCCGCGTGTTCCGCCGGCAGCGCCAGGGGCGGTTCCACCGGCAGCAGCCGCGCCCGCGCCACCACCAGCCCGTCGGCCTCGGCGTGGCTTTCCAGCACCTGGAAGCGCTGGCCCCCCAGCACCGTGAGGTTGAGCACGCCCAGCGCCTGCATGTCCCAGTCGGTGATGCGCGCCGTGGTGCCCACCGCATGGGGCGTGGCCGGCTGACCCACTTCGGCGCCCTCGCGAATGAGACACACACCGAAGGGCCGGTCGGTCTGGAGGCAGGCCTTGGCCATGTCCATGTAGCGTGGCTCGAACACCCGCAGCCGCAAAAGGCCCCCCGGAAACAGCACGGTGTGCAGGGGAAACAGGGGCAGCTCGAAGGGGGTGCCCTGGGCCGATTCCTGCAGATAGTCCACGATGCGGTCGCGCAGTCTGCGCAGCATGTCAGGTCTCGCGCTCGCCCCAGCGCGGCATGAGCTGGTGCGGCACCGCGAGCTGATCCAGCACGCGCGCGACGACGAAATCCACGAGATCCTGCACGGTTTGGGGATGGTGATAAAAGCCGGGATTGGCAGGGAGTATAACGACACCGAGACGGGCGAGCTTGAGCATGTTTTCCAGATGCAGCGCGGAGAAGGGGGTCTCCCGCGGCACCAGCACGAGTCTGCGTCCTTCCTTGATCACCACGTCTGCGGCGCGCTCGATGAGATTGTCGGACAGGCCGGCGGCGATGGCCGCCAGCGTGCCCATGGTGCAGGGGCAGACCACCATGGCGTCCGGCGGATTGGAGCCGGAGGCCACCGGCGCAAACCACTCTTCCCGCCCGAATACCGCGAGCTGCCCGGGCTGGGGGCCGAAACGCTCCGTCAGGAAGCGTTCCAGGTCCTGGGCCCGCGCCGGCAGGGCGAGACCCAGTTCCTGTTTGGCGGTGACGTGGGCCACCTGGGAGGCAAGGAGCTGCACGCGGCAGCCTGCGGCGAGCAGGCATTCCAGCAGGCGCAGGCCATAGGCCATGCCGGAAGCCCCGGTGAGGGCGAGGGTGATGGTCTTCATGGCGTGAGCTCCTGCAGCGGCGCCTCCTGTTCCTGCCCGGGGGCGGTGTCCTGTTTGCGTGCGGCCTCCTGTTCCCGTCTGCGTGCGACCAGGGCACACAGATGGTGTTCGAAGGCATCGCCCAGGGTATCCGGAATGATGGGCGTGCCGTCCTTCTCCGCTTCCGGCACGTATTCCAGCACGGTGCCGTCGGCCGCGTGGTAGAGATAGCTGATCAGACGCAGGGTGTGCTGACCGCAGTGGATGCGCTCGCGCATCAGGGCCCACGCGGCGGGCTGGCCCTTGATGAGCGGCGGCTGACGGAACACGACCTTTTTCCAGTAGGTGATCTCCTCACCCTGGATCACCAGCTTGCTGCGGTCGTAGAAATACTGGTCCTCGCCGCGAATGGGGAGGCGCACCCAGTCGGCGGCCCAGGCGGGCAGCGCAGCCGCCAGGCCGGCAAGGAGCCCCAGCCACCTCATGCCGGCGCGGTCCGCCCAGGCAGGCGCTCCAGGAGGTGGGCGGCGGCCAGACCATTCACCGTGCCGAACACCAGCGCCGCGCCCGCGAACAGGGGTGTCAGCGCCAACAGCCCGGCATGGGGAATGAGCCACAGATACACCACCGCGAGCTGGGCGGCCACGTGGGCCAGCGCCGCCACCACGCTGTGGGTGACGGGACCGAACCAGGCGGTGGGCAGCCCCCGTGTGGCCGCGAGCGCCACCAGCGCGGCCAGCGCACCGGCCAGGCTCAGCACGAAACCGGGGGAGAGGAAGGTGCCCAGCAGCATGCCGCCGGCCACCACCCGCAACAGCGACACCCAGGCGGCCACCCGCCAGCCGAAGCGCTCGAGCACTACCAGCGTGACGATGTTGGCCAGGCCCGGCTTGACCCCGGGCAGGGGCGAGGGAACCGCGTTCTCGGCCAGGGTGAGTCCCAGGGCCAGTCCGGCCAGCCAGGCAATGCGCCGGTCTTCCTCGGTGACGGGCAGGGTGAGGCGCATGGCGGCTAATAGGTGAGGGAATCGAAGCGCCGCGTCGCACCGGCGAGCTCCACGCTCACCTGGTTGGGCAGGCAGAAGGCGGCATCGCCGGCGCGGCTCAGCCAACCCTGCTTCACGCAGTATTGGCGCGGCCCCGGGTCGGCCGCCACGCGCGCGCGTCCCGGCTCGATCTCGATCACGCTCACGCCCAGCGGACCCCGGGCCAGGATCCGGCGCGGAGTGTCGAGCCCCACTTCCGCCACCACCTGCCCGCCGGCACGCACGATGGCGCGCCGGGGCACGTCGCCAGGCAGGGCGGTCGCGGCGAGCCCCGCCACCAGCAGGATTCCCGCTGCCAGGGTGAGCCCATCCCCCGGACGCAGGTGGGCCAGCACCTTCATCAGGCCAGCCCCCGGTGGCGCACCAGCACCTGGTAGTCATTGCGGAAGCGCTCCGCCAGCCGTTCCGCGAAATACACGGAACGATGCTGGCCGCCGGTGCAGCCGATGGCCACGGTGAGATAGGCGCGGTTGTCGCGCACGAAGGCCGGCAGCCATTTCTCGATGAAATAGCGGATGTCGGCCAGCATGCCGATGGCGGCCTCCTGCTGCTCGAGGAATTCGATCACGGGCGCATCCAGCCCCGTCAGGGGGCGCAGGCGGGGATCGTAGTAGGGGTTGGGCACGCAGCGCACGTCGAACACGAAATCCGCATCCAGCGGCAGGCCGTGCTTGAAGCCGAAGGATTCGAACAGGAGGGTGATGCGGGAGCGGTCCAGCGCCAGGAAATCCTTCACCCAGTTGCGCAGGGTGTTGGGCGAAAGTTCGCTGGTGTCGATGTGATGGCCCAGCTCGCCGATTTCCGCCAGCGCCTCCCGCTCGGCTTCCACGCATTCCGGCAGGGTGCGCCTGCCGTCCGAGAGGGGATGGCGGCGGCGGGTCTCACTGTAGCGCTTGACCAGGGTTTCGGTGTTCGCCTCCAGGAACAGCACGCGCACGTCGATGCCCTGGTGGCGCAGGGTGCGCACCTGCTGCGGCAGCTCGGACAGCGTGTGGCCGGTGCGGGCATCGACGCTGATGGCCACCTGGCTGCGGCCTTCCTCGTTGAGCAGCTCGATGAGGGACGGCAAAAACTCCACCGGCAGGTTGTCCACGCAGTAATAGCCGGCGTCTTCCAGCACGTTGAGGACGATGCTCTTGCCCGAGCCGGACAGACCGCTGACCAGGATCACCTGCATCAGCGTTCCTCCTCATCGTCTCCCGCGCGCAGGAAGCGGTCGTGGCGTTCCAGGAACTGCTGGCTGCTGTCGATGCCGCGCAGCTGCAGGATGTGGCTGCGCACCGCCACTTCCACCAGCACCGCGATGTTGCGCCCGGCCGCCACCGGCAGGCGCGCCTTGGGGATCGCCACGCCCAGGATCTCCTGCACTTCCTGCTGCATCTGCAGCCGGTCATAGCCTGCGGTGTGGATGTCCTGCGGCTGTTCCAGGTGGACGATGAAACGCAGCGTCTTTTTCGGTTTCACCGCCACTTCGCCGAACAGGGCGCGGATGTTGAGGATGCCCAGTCCGCGCACCTCGATGAAGTCCTGCAGCAGCGAGGGACAGCGGCCTTCCAGGGTATCCGGCGAGGTCTGGTAGATCTCCACCACGTCGTCGGCGATCAGGCGATGGCCGCGGCTGATGAGTTCCAGCGCCAGCTCGCTCTTGCCGATGGCCGATTCGCCCGTGATGAGCACGCCGATGCCCATCACTTCCATGAACACGCCGTGCAGCGTGACGAACTCCGCCAGCACCTTGGCCAGATAGTGCTGCAAAAGCTGCATCAGGCGCGGGCTTTCCTGGGGGGTGGTGAACAGCGGCGTTTCCGTGCGGTTGGCGGCATCCAGCAGGGGCTGGGGCACGGCGATGCCGTTGGCCACGATCACCGCCGCGAGTTCGGTGGAAAACAGGTTGTCGATGGCCTGCCTGAGGCCCGCCTCGTCCAGCCGGGCGAGATAGTCCATTTCCGCGCAACCCAGCACCTGCACCCGGTTGGGGTGCACGAAGTTGAGATGGCCGATCAGGGCGAGCGAAGGCTTGGAAACGGTTTCGCTGGTGAGCACGCGGTCGCCGCCGGTCATGCCCGCCACCCAGGCGAGCTGCAGCTTGGCGCGCATGTCCTCGAACAGCCGTGTGACACTAATCTGGGGCATGGGGGTGGGTGAACAGGTGATGGATGGCGACGGGATCGGTGAGCCGGGCGAGCCGGTCGCGAAAAGCCGGGTCCCCGAGCAGACTCGCCAGTTCCGAGAGGATTTGCAGGTGCAGCTCGGTGGCCTGCTCGGGCACCAGGAGCACGAACACCAGGTTCACGGGCAGCCCGTCGGGGGCGCCGAAGGGGATGGGGTCGCGCGGCCGCACGAAGCAGCCGGCGGCCCGCTTCAGGCCCTTGATGCGGCCATGGGGGATGGCCACGCCCTGCCCCAGACCGGTGGAACCCAGCTTCTCCCGGGCGAGCAGGCTGGCGGTGATGGTTTTGGCGGGAACCTGCAGGGTCTCGGCAAGACGCCGCCCCACTTCCTCGTAGAGGGCCTCCTTGCTCGCGGCGGGAACGTCCAGCAGGATGCGTTCCGGGGCGAGCAGTTCGGGCAGCAGGCTCATGGCCGGGGTGGCCGGGACAGGCTATTCCGCGGCCTGGCGCTTGAGCGCCTCGCGGCCGTGTCCGCCGTTCTTCTCCTTGTGCTTGAGCACCTGGCGGTCGAGCTTGTCGGCGAGGGCGTCGATGGCGGCATACATGTCCGCGTCCTGGCTTTCGGCGAAGAGATCGCGGCCGCTCACGTGGATGGTGGCTTCCGCCTTCTGGACCAGCTTTTCCACGGACAGGATCACGTTCACGTCGATCACGTGGTCGAAGTGGCGCGTGATGCGTTCCAGCTTGCTTTTGACGTAGTCGCGAATCGCGGGGGTGACATCCACGTGATGACCGGTGACGGTGAGATTCATGATGGGCGCTCCTGTTAGAAGGACTTGCGAAGACTGACCGGCGGAATCTGCAGCGATTCGCGATACTTGGCAATGGTCCGGCGCGCCACGATGATGCCCTGCTTGGACAGGATGTCGGCGATCTGGGCATCGGACAGGGGGTGCCTGCGGTCCTCCGCGGCCACCAGCTGCCTGATCAGCGCGCGGATGGCGGTGGCGGAACAGGCGCCGCCCGACTCGGTGGCGACGTGGCTGCCGAAGAAATACTTGAGCTCGAAGATGCCCCGCGGCGTGAGCATGTATTTCTGCGTGGTGACGCGCGACACGGTGGATTCGTGCAAACCCACCGCCTCGGCGATCTCGCGCAGCACCAGCGGCCGCATGGCCACGTCGCCGTGTTCCAGGAAATGGCGCTGGCGGTCCACGATGGCCTGGGAGACGCGCAGGATGGTGTCGAAGCGCTGCTGCACGTTCCGGATCAGCCAGCGCGCTTCCTGCAGCTGGCCGGCGAGTTCCTTGCTGGCCCCGTTGCGGCTGCGGCGCAGGATGTCGGCATAGACCCGGTTGATGCGCAGTCTGGGCATCGCCTCCGGATTGAGACGCACCACCCAGCGGCCCTTGATCTTGCGCACCTCCACGTCATGCACCACGTAGCGGGTCTCGTCGCGGCCGAAGGCCGCGCCCGGGCGCGGATTGAGGTGAGTGATCAGCTCGTGCGCCTCGCGCAGCGCCTCATCCGAACATTGCAGCAGTTTCTTCAGCCTGTTGAAATCGCGCGCCGCCAGCAGGTCCAGGTGTTCCCGCACGATGGTGAGGGCAAGGCTTCGGGCCGGCTCCGGCGCCTCGCCCTTCTCCAGCTGCAGGGCCAGGCATTCCGACAGATCGCGCGCGCCCACCCCCACCGGGTCCATGTTCTGCAGGTGCTTGAGGGCGGCGGTGAGCTCCAGCGGATCCACCTCCAGCTCCGGCGGCAGCATCTCTGCGATCTCGTTCAGGGGCTGCTTGAGATAGCCGTCCTCGTCCAGGGCGTCGATGAGCAGGGCGATCAGGCTTCTGTCCCGCTCCGAGACGGTGAGCAGGTTGAGCTGCCACAGCAGATGTTCACGCAGGGTCTCCGCGCCGGCGGCCAACTGGGGGAAATCGCCTTCCTCGTCCTCGCCGCGGGGACCGGTGGGAATATCCTGGTCCCACAGGCTTTCCGGCGCCTCGCTGATTTCCGGCTCACGCTCGGTCTCGCCGGCGGTCTCGTCGGCGGCGGGCGTGGGCAGCGTGGTCGCGAAGCCCTCGGGGAGCGGGGCGCCTCCTTCCTCCTCGCCTTCCAGGTCGTAGCGCTCCAGCAGGGGGTTTTCCTGCAGGATGGCTTCCAGTTCCTGATTGAGCTCCAGCGTGGAGAGCTGCAGCAGACGAATGGACTGCTGCAGTTGCGGCGTGAGCGTCAGCTGCTGGGAAAGCTTGAGCTGCAGACTGTGTTTCATAGGGGACTGGCCCGGCTCCGTGCCGAATGCGTAGTCGGCTGGCCGCCGACCGGACTGCTCCGCGCGGGCGCCGCCTGCGGGGGCCCGAGCCCGAATGCTCCTTCAGGCCGGCTGCGTCAGAACCGGCAGCGATGCATTCCGGGTAAAGGGGAGGTTCGGGCTCAGAGGCGAAAGTGCTCGCCGAGATACACCCGTCGCACCGCCTCATTATAAACAATTTCATCCGGCTGTCCGCTGGCGAGCACCGAGCCCTCGTTGATGATGTAGGCCCGGTCGCAGATACCCAGGGTTTCCCGGACGTTGTGGTCGGTGATCAGCACGCCGATGCCCCGCTGGGACAAAAAGCGGATGATCTTCTGGATGTCCAGCACGGCGATGGGATCGACCCCGGCGAAGGGCTCGTCGAGCAGAATGAAGCGGGGGCGCGTGGCCAGGGCCCGGCCGATTTCCACCCGGCGCCGTTCGCCCCCCGACAGACTGGCGGCGGGGGCTTGGCGCAGGTGGTCGATGTTGAGCTCGGTGAGCAGCAGGGTGAGCTGGGTGTCGATTTCGGAGGGTGTGAGGGGCTGCAGCTCCAGGATGGCGCGGATATTTTCCTCCACGGTGAGCCTGCGGAAGACGGAGGCCTCCTGGGGCAGATAGGACAGCCCCAGGAGGGCGCGCCGGTGGATGGGCAGACGGCTCAGGTCCTGGCCGTCGAGCAGGATCCTGCCTTCATCCAGGGGGGTGAGCCCCACCATCATGTAAAAGCTGGTGGTCTTGCCGGCGCCATTGGGCCCCAAAAGCCCCACCACGTCGCCGCTGTGCACGGTGAGGGAGACATCCTTCACCACCGTGCGCGCCTTGTAGCGCTTGCGCAGGCCAACGACTTCCAGCGTGCTCATGGCGGGCCGGCCGCGTGCAGGCCTAGGGCTGGCGCGGCGTGTCCGCCGGACGCAGCTCGAGCCCGTCCGCCGGCGGCGGTGTGGGGGTGCGGGATTTGGGCTGGATCACGGCGCGCACCCGGCCCTTGGGATTGGTCTCGCTCACCGCCTCCGGCCCGCCCTTCACCTGGTAAAACTCGGTTCGGGCGTCATAGGAGATGTAGCTGCCGCGCACCTCGTCCTGGCCGCGCTTGACGCGCGCGTTGGTGAACAGCTCCACGCGGTCCCGTCGGCCGTCGTATTCGATGCGCTGGGCCCAGCCTTCGATGTATTCGTCCACGCCATCCCGCTTCTGCCGGAAGCTTGCGGGATTGCCCAGGGCGGTGGCGCTGGTGAAGCCCTGGGCGTCCTGCCGCACTATCAGCTTGTCGGCCAGGATGAGCAGCGTGCCCTGGGACAGGCGCACATTGCCGGTGTAGGTGGCCACCTTGGCGGCATCGTCCACTTCCATGGTGTCCGCCTCCAGGTTGATGGGCTTGTCCCGGTCCGCTTTCTCGCCACGGGCGCCCGGCGCGAGGCCCAGGCAGACGACCAGCGCAAGGATGGCGAGGCGGGCCGAGGCGGGCCTGGCCTCAGCGGCGGGGTTTCGCATAGTGGACTTTCACGCGGGAGAGGATTTGGAAATGGCGGGTCTTGGCGTTCAATTTTAAGCCAACGCCGGTGATCTGGGTATGCGCATCGGTGATGGTCACCGGCTGGTCCGTCACGGCCAGCTCCTTTTCCGGCTGGATGTGCAGGTAGGACGTGGTGAGGGTGAGCTCGCTGCGGTCGCCCTGGGCTTCACGGATGATGCGCACGTGATCGCGCAGGTGGACCTCCTCGCCGTCGCGGCTGACCGTCCCCCTTTGCGCGAGGGCATGCAGCGGCGGGGCGGTGGGGCTGAACCGCGTGAAATGGGGCCGTTCCAGCTCGCTGGTCTCGGTATCCGGATAATGGGTCATCTTCACCGCGGCCAGGGTGAAGCGCGGCTTGCCGTCCTCGCCCAGCCGTACCGCGCTGAAGTTCTCCACGATGAAATCCGGATCATGCCGGGTGCTGCCATCGCGCTTGGGCGGTGGCGGCTCCACCACCTGCGCCAGCCAGTAGGTGAGGGCCGCGAACAGCCCCAACAGGCCCAGGGCTGCCCAAGCGGCGAGATCGCGGTTCATTTGAGGTAGGGGGCGAGCTGCGCCTCCCAGGTGCCCTGGGCGCGCATGATGAGTTCGCACACTTCGCGCGCCGCGCCGCGGCCACCGGGCAGAGTGGTGATGTAGTGGGCGTATTGCTTGACGATGTCCGGGGCGCCGGGCACCGTGATGGCCAGGCCGCAGCGGCGCATCACCGGCAGATCCACCACGTCATCGCCCATGTAGGCGATGTGCTCGGGCGCGATGTCCAGTTCGCCGAGCAGGTGCTGGTAGGCTTCCAGCTTGTCCTCCGCGCCCTGGTAGAGATGGGTGATGCCCAGATTGCGTGCCCGGTGCACCATGAGCTGGGAATTGCGCGCAGTGATGATGGCGAGCTCCACCCCGGAACGCTTGAGCATCTTCATGCCGTGACCGTCCAGGGAGAAGAAGGCCTTGATCTCCTGACCGTCGTCCGTGAGATACAGGGAGCCGTCGGTGAGAACCCCGTCCACGTCGAAGATGACCAGGCGCAACTGCTTGGCGCGCAGGTTCACGTCGTCCAGGGAAAGCACGTTGGCGGGCGGATGGCGGGTCATGGCAGGGCTCACACGACACCGGCGCGCATCAGGTCGTGCATGGAGAGCGCGCCGATGAGACGGCCCGCGCCATCCACCACCAACAGGCTGTAGATGTTGTGGGCCTGCATGCGCTCCACCGCCTCGGCGGCCAGACGCTCCGGGGCGATGGTGCGCGGGTTGGCGGTCATCACCTCCGCGATGCGGGTGGTGTGGATGTCGCAGCCGCGGTCCAGGCTGCGCCGCAGGTCACCATCGGTGTAGATGCCCACCACACGGTCGTCGGCGTCCACCACCGCAGTCATGCCCATGCCCTTGCGGGTCATCTCCAGCAGGGCATCGCGCAGGCTGGCTTCCGGTCGCACCCGCGGCAGGGCCTCGTCTTTGCGCATCACGTCCGAGACGTGCACCAGCAGCCGCCGGCCCAGCGCCCCGCCGGGGTGGGAGCGGGCGAAATCCTCGGGGCCGAAGCCCCGTGCGTCGAGCAGGGCCACCGCCAGGGCATCGCCCAGGGCGAGCGCCGCCGTGGTGCTGGCGGTGGGTGCCAATCCCAGCGGGCAGGCCTCGCGCGCCACGCTGGCGTCCAGATGCACGTCCGCCTCCCGCGCCAGGGTGGACTGGGGCCGCCCGGTCATGCTGATGAGCCGGGCGCCGGTGCGCTTGATCAGGGGTACGATGGTGAGCAGCTCGGGACTTTCGCCCGAGTTGGACAGGGCGATCACCACGTCGTCGCGGGTGATCATGCCCAGATCGCCGTGACTCGCCTCCCCCGGATGCACGAAGAAGGCGGGCGTGCCGGTGCTGGCCAGGGTGGAGGCGATCTTGCGCGCGATGTGGCCGGACTTGCCCATGCCGCTCACCACGACCCGGCCGCGGCAATTGAGCACCAGATCCACCGCCGCGAGAAAGCGGTCGTCCAGCCGCTCGGCCAGGGCGGCCACCGCCTGGGCCTCGATGGTGAGCACCTCGCGCGCCAGCTCCAGGGCCTGGGGCCGGGCATGTTTGAGCGCATCGAATGACATGGGGCGCAAGTATAGCAGCGGCCGCCCGGCAGGCGGCGCTTGTTATACTCGGCCGCAACCATGCACGACACGCTGGAACTCGTCCTCATCCTGCTCGCCGCGGCGGTGCTCATCGTGGCGTTGCTGCGCACCTTGAGACTGCCTTCGCTTTTGGGCTACATGGCGGCAGGGGTGGCCATCGGCCCCCACGCCTGGGGACTCGTGCCGGACACGGCGGAGTCCCGTTATCTCGCCGAATTCGGCGTGGTGTTCCTGATGTTCAGCATCGGCCTGGAATTCAGCCTGGCGCAGCTCAAGACCATGCGCAACGTGGTGTTCGGTCTGGGCGGGCTGCAGGTGGGGGTGACCACCCTTGCGGTGCTGGCGATCGCCCTCGCGCTTGGGATCGACTGGCGCGGGGGACTGGTGCTGGGCGGCATCCTTGCCATGTCTTCCACCGCCATCGTCAGCCGCCTGCTCGCCGAGCGCTACGAGCTGCAGTCGCGCCACGGCCAGCAGATCGTCGGGGTGCTGCTGTTCCAGGATCTGGCCGTGGTGCCGCTTTTGATCCTCATTCCCGCACTCGCGCGCGGCGACGATGCGCTCGCCATGACCCTCGCCGCCGCGGTGCTCAAGGCGGCGCTGGCGCTGGCCCTCATCCTGTTCTTCGGCCAGCGCCTGATGCGCCCCTGGTTCGGTCTGGTGGCCGCGCGCAAGACCCCGGAGCTGTTCATGCTCAACGTGTTCCTGGTCACCCTGGGACTGGCCTGGCTCACGGAGCGTGCCGATCTTTCCCTGGCGCTGGGCGCGTTTTTGGCCGGCGTGCTCATCTCCGAGACGGAATACCGCTACCAGGTGGAGGCGGACATCAAACCGTTCCGCGACGTGCTGCTGGGCCTGTTCTTCATCACCATGGGCATGCAGCTCGACCCCGCCCAGGTGATGCACCAGCTGGGCTGGGTGCTGGCCGTCACGCTGGCGCTGGTGCTGGGCAAGCTGGCGATCGTGGCGGGACTTGCGCGACTCATGGGCGCCAGCACCGCCGATGCCTGGCGGGTGGGGCTGTCGCTCGCGCAGGCGGGTGAATTCGGCCTGGTGTTGCTCGCCCTGGCCACGGCGCACGGGCTGCTCGCCGCCGGCGTGGGCCAGGTGGTGCTGGCGGCGATGCTTTTGTCCATGGTCGCCGCGCCCCTGGTGATCCAGCACAGCGACGCCCTGGTGCGCCGGCTGTGCGCCAGCGAATGGATGAGCCGCGCCGCCGAGCTGCATGCCATCGCCGCCACCAGCTTCGGCCGCACCGGCCACGTCATCATCTGCGGCTACGGGCGCAGCGGGCAGATCCTGGCGCGCCTGCTGGATCAGGAACAGGTCCCCTTCATCGCCCTGGACCTGGACCCAGTGCGGGTCAAGCAGGCCGCCGCCGCCGGCGAGAGCGTGGTGTACGGCGATGCCGGACGGCTGGAAGTGCTCATGGCCGCGGGCCTGTCCCGGGCGCGCATGGTGGTGGTGACCTATGCCGAGGTGCCCTCCGCCCTCAAGGTGCTGGGCGTGGTACAACAGGCCCGGCCGGGTCTGCCCGTGGTGGTGCGCACCCTGGACGATGCCCACATGGACCAGCTCATCGCCGCCGGTGCCCAGGAAGTGGTGCCCGAGGTGCTGGAGGGCAGCCTCATGCTGGCCTCCCATGCCCTCATGCTGCTGGGCGTGCCGCCGTCACGGGTGGTCAAGCGTGTGCGCCAGGTGCGGGAGCAGCGCTACAGCCTGCTCAAGGCTTTCTTCCTGGGTTTGAGTGAGGCGACGGAGGAGGGGGCCGAGACCGTGCAGCCGCGGCTCTACACCGTCACGCTGCCGGAACACGCCCCCACTTTGGGGCGCACCCTGGGCGAGCTGGAGCTGGACAGCCTGGGCGTGCAGGTCACGGCAGTGCGGCGCCGCGGGGTGCGTGGCGTCGAGCCCGGACCGGACCTGCGGCTGGAGGCGGGGGATTCGTTGATCCTCATGGGCCTGCCGGACGACCTCGCCCTGGCCGAGCTCAGGCTCACCCGCGGCTAGCGGGGACGCTCAGAACAGGGTGACGCCGCCGCACACGGTCTGGGCGCCCGTGTTGTCCCAGGCAGGAGGGGTGGCGCTGGTCACGCAGGTGGAGCTGCTCGGCACGTTCCAGCCGGAATAGCGGAAGCTGCCGCTGGCCGGATTGCCGTCGTCGATCTTGCGGTCCACCTCGGCCAGCACCGTGCTGGGAATGTTGATGCCGGTCTTGATGTTGTGCACCGCCGGCGGATTGGCCGCGGTGGCCATGTAGTTGTTGTCAAAGATGAGCTGGATCAGGCCGCCGAAAGGGTTGGCCGGCGAGTTGTTGGCATCGGCGGAGGTGCCGGTGCCAGTGTAATTGCCGGTAATGAAACCTGACTTGGAGAGGTGGTACCACGCGCAGATGTATTCCGGCGAGCCGGTGGTGGTCTTGTTCTCGATCAGACTGTTGCCATCACCCCCGCACGTCGTGCCGGCCCCCGGGATGTTCTGGTTGGCGAGGTTGGCGGGATAGTCGCCGGGAACGCCCCGGTAGCGGTCCTGGAAGCCGAAGAAGGCGGCCTTGATGCCGTCCTGCTGGGCGATGATGTTGCGCACCCGGGCATTCTGGATCAGTTCCTGACCCTTGAGCACGCCGCCCAGGAGCAGGCCGATGATCACCAGGACGATGGCGATTTCGATCAGGGTGAAGCCGCTCTGCCTTGCCTTCATCACAGTCATTCCAGGATTGTTGTGGTTGTGGTGCGCTAGCCACGCAAGTTTCATGCCACGGCAGCACGACGGCATTTCGGGGAATGGGTGCCGCCCGTTCACGGCGCGGCGTCCGGCGGCTGTCGTGTTTTCGACGGGGATGACGGATTTTCGTCGGCGCCCCGGCGTTCCAGCTCCAGCAGGGTTTGGGTGAGGAAGTGGCGTTCCCGGGGGTCGGTCACCGCGCCCGAGGCGAGCCAGGCCCCGAGCTCGATGCGCGCGGCTTCCACTTCTCCCAGGTCGGCCAGGATGAAGATGGGCATCTGGCGCGCCCAGTGGGGCACGCCGGGTTCCCGTGCCCGTTGCGCCACTTCGCGCGCGTAGGTAAGTGCCAGGCGCGCGTCCCCGAGCCGGTGGCGGGCCACCAGGGAGGCGTGGGCGAGCCAGCGCCAGCGCCGGTCGGGATCGGCCCCGAAGGCGCGGCGCACGAATTCTAGCATCTGCCGCACCCTGGCCGGGTCGGGAACCTGGCTGTAAACGTGGCTGGCCAACAGCAGGGGATAGTCGGCGTGGGGGTCCAGGGCGAGCAGGGTGGCGAGCCACGCTTCCAGGGACGTGTAGTCCAGCTGCACGAAGGGTGTGCTCGCGCCCGGGGTGTCGTCCGCGGTCTGCAGCCACAGGGCGAGCAGACCCGCCAGGGGCACCGGTTCCCCCAGACTCAGGGCGCGCAGGACCGGCGCCGGCGGCGGTGGGCCGAGGGCGCCCGGGCGGGGCGCCGGCAGCGGCTCGGCCATGCGCAAGGCAAGCTGGCCTGCCACAAGCAGGATGAGCAGCAAAACGAGCCCCCGGTGGGGGGGGCGTTCACAGGTCGCGCCGGGTGACATCGACGGCCGCCGCGGTGAGCAGCAGGGCACAGTAGAGGAGGCTCTGTACGAGCGCTGCCGCCAGCCCGCCGGTTTCACCCAGCAGGCGCGCCGAGGCGGCGAAGCCGTCCAGCCGCGGCAGCAGCCAGGCCACTGCGTCGGTGAGGGGGACAAGCCACGGGGTGCTCGCTCCCCCGCCGTGGGCGAGGAGCTGCAGACCCCCGATGCTGCGCGCGAGCAGATAGAACCCCAGGGTGAGCAGCAGGGCCGGCAGCCACTGGCGCAGGCTGAAAGCGGCGAACACCGCCATGGCCGCGACGATGCAAAGCTCCAGCATTAGGCTCACACTCCAGCCCAGCACCAGCCTCGGCGGCGCGCTCAGGGCAAGCAGAAAGCCGCTCGCCAGGGCGAACACCAGCGTCACCGCCGCGAAGCCCAGGAACTTGCCCAGCAGATAGCGCGTGCGCGGCAGGGGCAGGGAGAGGAGCAGCAAATGTCCCTGTTCGTTGAACTCCCGCACCACGGCGCCGATAATGAGCGCCGCCGTGACCAGGGCGCAGGCGAGCCGGCTGGTCGCGGCCAGGAACGTCATTTGCAGGCGCTGGCTGTCGGTGAGGGCGAGCTCGCGCAGGAAGAGACTGACGCCGAACAGGACGATGAGCGTCAGAAGCGCCCACAGGAGACTGCGTGCCCGCAGGGCTTCGAGGGCAGTGTGACGGACGATGGCGAGGATCTGGCTCATGGGCGACCTCGCCGATGGTAACAAAACGGGCCGCGCCCCGGCGCGCCCGCAACGAAATGGACCCAGGCATGACCGAATCCCCCCGGCCGGGCCGACCGGACTGGCTGCGTGACCGGCCCCACTTCTGGCTGGGGCTGATGCTCCTCAGCCTGCACGCCTCCCTGGCCTGGGGGGTGGAGCCCTGGTGGGCACGGGCCTTCATGCTGACCCATCTGGGGTTTTTCCTGCTCTGGCAGCCGGTATGGCGCACGGACCAGGCGGTGGGCCCCCTCTCCGGCGCGGCGCTGGCCCTGCTCGCCGCCCTGCTGGTGCTGGGCACGAACTGGTGGACGGCCGTGCTGTGGATCGGTGTGCTGGTGGGGCTCGTCGGGGGGCGCGCCTTTGGCATCGAGGATCGGCGCACGCGGCTTGCCGCCCTGCTGGCCGTGACCTATCTCCTGGGCATCCTCCTCACCTGGGTGGTGCCCCACCTGTTCGAAGCCGAGCCCGTGCCGGCGCCCGTAACGGCCCTCGTGCGCTTCGGCCTGCCCGTCTTTCCCCTTCTGCTTTTGTTCCTGGGAAGCGAGGCGGCGGCCCCGGAACGCCCCCACCTGGTGGATTTCATCTACAGCCTGATGCTGTTCCTGCTGGTGCTGGTGCTGGTGCTGGGCAGCTTCGCTCTGAAGGTGGTGAGCGGCAACCACTACCTGCTGGCGCTGGCCGGCACGCTGCTCGCCCTGGCCGCCCTGCTTCTCGTGCTGGCCTGGCTGTGGCAGCCGCGCGCGGGTTTCGCCGGCTTTGGCCAGCTCCTGTCCCGTTATCTTCTGAGTGTGGGCCTGCCCTTCGAGGACTGGCTGCGCAATCTGGCCCGGCTGGCGGAAGCCGAGCGCGAGCCCGAGGCGTTTCTCAGGCGGGCCATGGGGGAGATCGAGCAACTGCCCTGGGTGTCCGGCGGCAGCTGGCGGACTCCGGAACTCGAGGGCGAATTCGGTCTGCCCACCGCCCACTGCCTGGAAATCTCCCTGCGCCGGCTTGCCGTGGATCTCTACACGCGCAGCCATCCCGCCCCTGCCCTGATTATGCACACCCGGCTGCTGGTGGAACTGATCGAGTTCTTTTACGAAGCCAAGCTGCGCGAACGCGAACAGCGCCAGAACGCCTACATGCAGGCCATTCACGAGACCGGGGCGCGTCTCACCCACGACGTGAAGAATCTGCTGCAGTCCCTCACCACCCTGTGCCGGGCGGCGGAGTCCAGCGAGGCGGACCAGGCCGAGGCGCTGCAGGCCCTCATGAAGCGCCAGCTGCCCCTGATCACGGCGCGCCTGGACCAGACCCTGAAGAAACTGCGCGCGCCCCAGCTGGTGGGCAAGGAGGAGGCGCCGGCGCGCCAGTGGTGGGCCGCCCTGTGCACCCGTTACGAAGACGCGGACATCAGCTTCGAAGCCGAGGGCGAGCCGGACGACACACCCATCCCGGTGGATCTGTTCGACAGCGTGGCCGACAACCTCCTGCAAAACGCCCTGAAGAAACGCGCCCAGCAGCAGGGCATCCTGATCCGGGTGCGCTTCGCCGCCGGCCCCCGCCGCGCCCTCACCGTGTGTGACACGGGACTGCCCATGAGCCGCGAGACGGCGGCACGCCTGCTGGAAGCCCCCGTGGCCTCCACCACGGGTTTCGGCATCGGCCTTTACCAGGCCGCGCGCCAGGCGGAGGCCCTGGGCTATCAGCTCAGGCTCCTGCACAACGAAGTGGGACGGGTATGCTTCGAGCTGCGCCCTGCGCTGCGGCTGGTAGTGGCCAACGACCATCCGGCGCCGGCCTCCTGACGGCGGGCTCAGGGCAGACGGCCCCCGGCGACCATGCGATCGAACAGGACGTAGGGGGAGAGCCAGACGACGATGTCGTCGAATTCACCCGCGGGTGTGCCGGTGGGTGTCGCGGCGCGGCTGACGAAAGCGCCGGTCGCATAGCCCGGGGCATGGGTGTTCTGCAGCTCGTCCGGGCTGGTGGGGGCGGGTGAAGTGGCGTTGGCCCCCGGCTCGGTGTTGGCAGATACCGCGCCGTAGCCGTTTTTGCCGTGGGAGACGATTACGGCGGGAAGGTCTGTGGCCAGTGCGGCGCCGCCGGCACAGTTGGCCGCTGAACACACCCTCAGGGTGCCGGTGGTGGAGAGGGCGAAGGGTGTGCCGGAATCGGCGAAGGCGGGTGTGACCTGATAGCGGAAGTGATTCCCCCAGGCGTCCTGGGCGCCGACACCCAGGGTGGCCCAGGGCAGGTTGCCTTCCGCCACGGCGCAGGCGGTGCCCGTGCGGTCTTCCACCCCGTCGTTGCCTGCCGGGCCGGTCATTTGGTCAGGGCAGGGCAGCCAGCCATGGGCGACGGCAAAGCCGATCAGCGCCTCCCTGATCTCGTCCATTGTCTTCTGCGTCTCTGCGATGCGCCGCTGCTCCACCTGGGTCGCGAAAGGGACCAGCAGGCTGCCCAAGAGCAGCACCACGATGAACAGCACCACCGCCATCTCGATCAGGGAGAAGCCCCGGATGGCGGCCCTTCTCATGGCTGATCTTCCTCCAGGTCGCGGCGCGGCATGGGAGGACGGCGGGCGATCACGATCTGCACTTCCCGTTCGCGTCCCTGACGCAGGAGCGTGGCGCTGACGCGTCGCCCCGGCGCAAGCTGGGCGATGGTGGACAGGGCGGCGTTGGCATCCGGCAGGGGTTTGCCGTCGATGCGGAGCAACACGTCGCCCGGCTGCACGCCCGCCTGGTCGGCAGGCCCGCCGCGCAGCACACCCACCACCAGGGTGCCCCGCACTTCGGGCAGCTTGAGGCTCTGGGCCAGTTCGGGGGAGAGATCGCGCATGGAGACGCCGATCCAGCCGCGTACCACGGCGCCGTGCTCCAGGATCTGGGTCATCACCTGTTGCGCCAGGGTCTCCGGAATGGCGAAGCCGATGCCCAGTGAGCCGCCGGTGCGGGAGAAAATCGCGCTGTTGATGCCCACCAGGGCACCGTTGGTGTCCACCAAAGCACCGCCGGAGTTGCCGGGGTTGATGGGGGCGTCGGTCTGGATGAAATCCTCGAAGGTGTTGATGCCCAGGTGGCTGCGTCCCAGGGCGCTGACGATGCCCATGGTCACTGTCTGGCCCACGCCGAAGGGATTGCCGATGGCGAGCACCACGTCGCCCACTTCCAGCCGGTCGGCATGGCCGAACTCGATGGTGGGCAGATCGGGCAGATCGATCCGGATCACGGCGAGGTCCGTCTCCGGATCGGAGCCCACGATCCTGGCCGGCGCAGTACGGCCATCGGCGAGCAGCACTTCGATGGCGTCCGCGGACTCGATCACGTGTTGGTTGGTGATGATGTAGCCGCGGCGGTCCACGATCACGCCCGAGCCCAGGCTGGCCACCCGCTGGGGACGGCTGGGGAAGCGGTCGCCGAAGAAGCGGCGGAACAGGGGATCGTCCAGCAGGGGGTGGGGCGCGGACCGCACCTCCTTGCTGGTGTAGATGTTGACCACTGCCGGCATCGCCTTTTTCGCCGCGTGGCGGTAGGATGCGGGCGCCGGCAGGGACCCTGCCGGCGCGACGGCCACCGGCGCGCGCTGGGCCACCGGTGCGGCCTCGCGCCGCAGGAGCTCCGGCCGGAACACGCTGATCACGAACAGGGCCGCGACGCACAGGGTGGTGAACTGGGCGAACAGCAGCCAGAGCTTTTTCATTGGGAGACGAGGCAATGCGGCTGGCAGACCTGGACCATTATACGCGCACGCTGCTGGACACCGCCCGCTTCCGGGACTACTGCCCCAACGGTCTGCAGGTGGAGGGCCGGCCCGAGGTGCGGCGCATCGTCACCGGGGTGAGCGCAAGCCGCGCCCTGCTGGAAGCGGCCATCGAAGCGGGGGCCGACGCGGTCATGGTGCACCACGGCTATTTCTGGAAAAACGAGCCGGCCCCCATCGTCGGCGTCAAGCGCGCGCGCATCCGCCTGCTGCTGACCCATGACGTGAGCCTGTTTGCCTTCCACCTGCCCCTGGATGCCCATCCCGAGCTGGGCAACAACGCGCAGCTGGGGCGGCGGCTTGGCCTTAGGGTGCAGGAATGGGCGGGGGAGCAGGGCCTGATCGCCGTGGGCGAGCCGGAAACACCCTGCGTGCTCGAGGCATTCGCGGCACGGGTGACCCAGGCCCTGGGGCGGGCGCCCCTGGTGGTGGGGGCGCCCCAACAGCCCATCCGGCGCATCGCCTGGTGCAGCGGCGGCGCCCAGGGCTGGTTCGAGACGGCGGCGGCTCTGGGCGTGGACGCCTATCTCACCGGCGAAGCCTCCGAGCACAACGTGCACTTCGCCCGGGAATCCGGCGTGGCCTTCCTCGCCGCCGGGCACCATGCCACCGAGCGGGACGGCATCCGCGCCCTGGGGGAGCATCTGGCCGCCCAATTCGGGCTCGAACATCGTTTTATCGACCTCCCCAACCCTGTCTAACTTGATGAAAATCAAAAAGATACGGGAATGGGGCTTCTAATTGCCCAGGGCTTTTGGTTAGAATGCCGCTTTTGCCTTTTCACCATTTCGACAGGACGGGATATGAGCAACCAAGGAGTCAATCGCACCCGCCGCCGTCTCATCGTCGCCACCTCGGTGGTGGGTGGGGCGGGCGTGCTGGCGGCGGCCTGGCCGTTCATCGCCAGCATGAACCCCAGTCAGCGGGCCAAGGCCGCCGGCGCCCCGGTGGAGGTGGACATCAGCAAGATCGAGCCCGGCAGCTACGCCACCGTGGAATGGCGCGGCAAGCCGGTGTGGGTGATCTACCGCACCAAGGAAATGCTGGAACTCCTGGACAAACACGACGACCGCCTGTCCGACCCCAAATCCGAAAGCTCCATCCAGCCCGAGTACTGCAAGAATCACCGGGCCATCAAGGACCAGTACATGGTGGTCATCGGCATCTGCACCCACCTGGGTTGCTCGCCGAGTCCCAAGCTCAAACCCGTTTCGGACAACGAGACCGGCCCCGACTGGCACGGCGGTTTCTACTGTCCCTGCCATGGTTCCCGCTTCGACCTGGCGGCGCGGGTGTTCAAGGGCTCGCCCGCGCCCACCAACATGGTGGTGCCTCCCCACCGTTACGTGACCGATACCCGCATCCTGATCGGCGAAGATACCAAGGGAGCGTAAGAACATGACCAAGATGCAGCAACTCCTCGCCTGGGTGGACGAGCGCTTCCCCCTCACCGCCACCTGGAAGGCCCATCTCTCCGAGTACTACGCGCCGAAGAACTTCAACTTCTGGTATTTCTTCGGTTCGCTCGCCCTGCTCGTGCTGGTGATCCAGATCGTCACCGGCATCTTCCTCACCATGAACTACAAGCCGGATGCGGGCCTGGCCTTCGCCGCGGTGGAATACATCATGCGCGACGTGGACTGGGGCTGGCTGATCCGCTACATGCACTCCACCGGCGCCTCCATGTTCTTCGTGGTGGTGTATCTGCACATGTTCCGCGGTCTCATGTACGGCTCCTATCGCAAGCCGCGCGAACTGATCTGGATCTTCGGCGTGCTGATCTACCTGGCGCTGATGGCCGAGGCCTTCCTGGGCTATCTGCTGCCCTGGGGCCAGATGTCCTTCTGGGGCGCCCAGGTGATCGTCAACCTGTTTGCCGCCATTCCCGTGATCGGTCCCGATCTGGCGGTGTGGATCCGGGGTGACTACGTGATCTCCGACGCCACCCTCAACCGCTTCTTTGCCTTCCACGTGATCGCCCTGCCGCTGGTGCTGATCGCCCTGGTGTTCGTGCACCTGGTGGCGCTGCACGAGGTGGGCTCCAACAACCCCGACGGCATCGAGATCAAGAAGAAAAAGGATCCGAATACCGGCAAGCCGCTGGATGGCATTCCCTTCCACCCCTACTACACGGTGAAGGACATCTTCGGCGTGGTGGTGTTCCTGATCGTGTTCTCGGCCATCATCTTCTTCGCGCCGGAAATGGGGGGCTATTTCCTCGAGGCCAACAACTTCATCCCGGCCGACCCCCTGAAGACGCCGGAGCACATCGCCCCGCTGTGGTATTTCACGGCTTTCTACTCCATCCTGCGGGCGGTGCCGCCCATCCTGGGCTCCCAGTTCCCCGGGGTGGTGGCCATGGGCGCGGCCATCGTGCTGCTGTTTTTCCTGCCCTGGCTGGACAAGTCGCCGGTGAAATCCATCCGCTACCGCGGCGTGCTCTACAAGACCGCCCTCACCCTGTTCGCCATCTCCTTCATCGGGCTGTCCTATCTGGGCATGCAGCCGGTCACGCCGGTGTACACCGTGCTGGCACGGGTGTTCAGTGTGATCTACTTCCTGTTCTTCCTGCTCATGCCCTGGTACACCAGGATCGACAAGACCAAACCGGAACCGGAAAGGGTGACTGGATAATGAAACGCAAACTGATCCTCTTCATGCTCGCGTGGCTTCCGGCCGTTGCTTTCGCCAGCGGTGCGGCGGTGCATCTGGATCGCGCGCCCGTCAACGTCAACGACAGGATCTCCCTGCAGAAGGGCGCCCGCCTGTTCGTCAACTACTGCCTCAACTGCCACAGCGCCAACTACATGCGCTACTCGCGCCTGACCGACCTGGGGCTGACCGAGCAGCAGATCGCCGACAACCTGCTGTTCACCCGGGAGAAGGTGGGCGAGCCCATGACCATCGCCCTGCGCCCGGCGGACGGCAAGGCCTGGTTCGGCGCCACGCCGCCGGACCTCACCGTGATCGCCCGCTCGCGGGATCCGGACTGGCTCTATACCTACCTGCGCAGCTTCTACCGGGATCCGTCGCGTCCCACCGGCTGGAACAACACTGTGTTCCCCAACGTGGGCATGCCCCACGTGCTGTGGGAGCTCCAGGGAGAACAGGTGGCCCGCTTCAAGACGGTCAAGGATCACGAAGGCCGCGAGCAGCACGTGTTCGACCGGTTCGAGCTGGTCAAGCCGGGCAAGATGAGCCGTGCCGAGTACGATGCCGCCATGGGTGACCTGGTGAACTACCTGGTTTACATGGGCGAGCCGGCCCAGGCCCAGCGCAAGCAGCTGGGCATCATCGTGATCTTCTTCCTGCTGGGCCTGGCGGTCCTCACCTACTACCTGAAGAAGGAGTTCTGGAAGGACGTGCACTGAAGGCACCGCGAACGGCCCATGCAGGGCCTGGCCGGGCGGGGGCGGAACGGCGGTTCCGCCCCTCGTCCATTGTGGCCCCGCCCTTGAACCCGCGCCGCCCTGCCCCATCTAATGGGGCCAGTGAGCATACGCTACAGGTAAACGCCTATGATGACTTTGTATTCGGGGACCACGGACCCCTTCAGCCAACGCTGCCGCATCGTGCTCTACGAAAAGGGCATGGATTTCCAGGTCATCGACGTGGACGTGGAAAACATGCCGGAAGACATCGCGGTGATGAACCCCTACAACCGCGTGCCGGTGCTGGTGGAGCGCGACCTGGTGCTGCACGAAGCCAACATCATCAACGAGTACATCGACGAACGCTTCCCCCATCCCCAGCTCATGCCGGCGGATCCGGTGATGCGCGGGCGGGCGCGGCTGTTCCTGTTCCGCTTCGAGAACGAACTGTTCTGCCACATCGACACGCTGGAAAAGGGTCCCAAGAAGGAAGCGGACAAGGCGCGTGCCATCATCCGCGATCACCTGACCCTGATCGCGCCGGTGTTCCAGAAGCAGAAATACATGCTGGGCGACGAATACTCCATGCTGGACGTGGCCATCGCCCCCCTGCTGTGGCGCCTCGACTATTACGGCATCCAGCTGCCCAAGCAGGCTGCTCCCGTGCTCAAATACGCCGAGCGTCTGTTCTCGCGGCCGGCCTTCATCGAGGCCATGACGCCGTCGGAAAAGGCGATGCGGAAATGAGGCTGGGCATCCGGGGCGCCCGGCGGAAAGGTAAGGCGATGACCGGCAGACGCAGGGCATGCAGGCTTCACCCGGCCGCTCATGCGGCCCTGCGCGGCTTTCCCGACCCAGGCCCCGGCGGCCGCTGCCCTGCGCGCGTCTAAGCCTACACCCATGTTTGAGCCTTCCACCAAGCCCTACCTGATCCGTGCCATCTACGAGTGGTGCGTGGACCAGGGTTACACGCCCTACCTGGCGGTGCAGGTGGATGCCCGCACCCGCGTGCCCATGGAGTACGTGAAAAACGGCCAGATCGTGCTCAACATCAGCTACACGGCCACCCACAAGCTCAAGATCGACAACGACTTCATCCGCTTCGCGGCGCGTTTCAACGGCGTCTCCCGCGAGCTGGAAATCCCCATCGAGGCCGTTTCCGGCATCTTTTCCAAGGAAACCGGGCAGGGGATGTTTTTCCAGGTCCCGGAACAGGCGCCCCAGCCTGAGGCCGGCGGGGGGCATCCCGCGGCCGGGGGTGGAACCTCGCCGATGACGCCCGGCGGTGAGCCGCCCCAACCGCCCAGACCTCCCCGCGGCGGGCACCTCAAGATCATCAAGTAAGCGGCAGCCGGTTCAGCACTGCGAGCCAGCGCTGTCGGATCGCGGCCAGGTCCGCTCCTTCCACCCGGCCGAACTGCCGGCGTTCCGGCGCCTCCACCAGTGCATTCCAGTGGCGCAGGGTTGGCGGCTGTGGCGGTCGGCCATGGGCGCGCATCGACGGCGACACGTCGGGCACGATGCTCAGGTCCAGGTCATGCCGAGGCGCGGCGGCGCGCACGTCCCGCCCGGCGGGCGGCCGACAGCCGCGGTCCGGCCGCCTTCATTGCGCCGGATTGAGCCGGGGGTGGGTCTCTTCGCCCGCCAGCCGTACGATCAGGCCCGACACGAACATGGCGCCGGCGACGAACCAGAAGCCGGAGGCCAGGCTGCCGCTGGCATGCGCCACCCAGCCCAGCAGCAGCGCGCCGACGCCGTAGCCGCTGTCGCGCCAGAAGCGGTAGATGCCGATCGCCGAGCCGCGCCAGTTGGGATGGGCGATGTCGGCCACCGCGGCGGAGAGGTTGGGGTAGAGCAGGGCCATGCCGAAGCCAGTGACCGCCGCGGAGGCCAGCCAAATGGCGATGTGGTCGCCCAGCAGCATCATGCCCACACCCGCGCCGCACAGCCACATGCCCCAGACGATGGGCCGCTGCCGGCCGATGCCGTCGGACAGCCTGCCCGTGAAGAACTGCGAGCCGCCCCAGACGAAGCCGTACACGCCGACCACCCAGCCGATGTGGGCAAGGCTCAGGCCGCGCTCGTACAGGTAAAGCGGGTACACCACCCAGATCAGGGCATCGACGAATTTCTCCACCAGTCCGGCCTGGCTGAGAGCGGCCATGCGCCTGTCGCGCCAGCTCATCAGTGTGAACACTTCCCAGGTGGTGGGCTGATCGGAGATGTTTTGGGGATAACGCGGTTTCGGACCGCTGGTCTTGCCCGCCGCATGGCGCGCACCCTCGGCCTTGGCCCAGGGCAGGGTCTCCTTCACCCACAGCGCGGTCAGCAGCAACGCGCCTGCGATCACCACCGCGCCGAATACGAACAGCCCCATGCGCGGACCGAGCGCAGCCGCCAAATAGCCGGTGACGATGCCGGCGATTGCCACGCCGACGTAGCCGGCGAATTCGTTGAGGCCGATGGCCAGCCCGCGCTGGTCGGCTCGGGTGAGGTCCAGCTTCGAGGTCTGTGTCATCGACCAGGTGAAGCCCTGGTTCATTCCCAGCAGCACGGTGGCGGCGACGATCCAGTTCCAGCTCGGTGCGTAGAGGATGATGAAGGGAATGGGGATGGCCGAGGCCCAACCGAGCAGCAGCACGGTCTTGCGGCCCATGCGTTCCGACAGCCGGCCGGCGACGAAATTGAGTGCGCCCTTGACGAAGCCGAAGGCCACCACGAAGGCCATCAGCAGGCCGAACGAGCCTTTGGGCACGCCGAATTCGGATTCCGCCAGCGCGGGCACCACGGTGCGCATCATGCCCAGCGTCAGGCCGACCAGGAACACCTGAAACAGCTGGTGCAGGAATTGGCCGAGGTTGTCGCGGATGCCGTGCAGGTATGCGCGTTCGGCGGGCATGTAAGTTGCGTTCATGGGATATTCCGGTGCCGAAGGCTTCAAACGCTGAGGGCGCGCAGGAACGCAGAGACAAGGCCGACGTGACTTGCTCAACGCCCTCCGCGACCTCAGGGTCTGATGCCTTTCTCGCCCAGGCCGCGATTCGCTGCGACTATCCTGTCCATCTCAGCCGGTCGTGGCGGGATGTTGCCGGTGACGAGTTTCACGAACTCGTCCTTCCTGGAAATCTTCAACCCGGGGTTGAAGCGCTTTTCGAAGCCGATGGTCGAGGAGGGCTTGCCGGAAATGCCGGCGCCGCACACGCTCCCCGCCTGATGGCCGGGGAAGATCTCGGTCTCGTCGGGCAGGCTCACAAGCTTGGCATGCAAGCTGTCGAACAGCATGCCCGCCATCTCCTGCTCGCGCCCGGCCAGGTCGGGACGGCCCACGCTGCCGACGAACAGGGTATCGCCAGTGAGCACGAACCACGGCTGCTCGCCGCGGCGCTTGTCGGTGACCAGCAGGCACACGCTGTCCAGGGTGTGGCCCGGGGTGTGCAGCACCTTGATCACCACGTTGCCTGCCTCGATGGTCTCGTTGTCCTTCAGCGGCGTGAATTCGAACTGCACGAAGTCCTTGTCGCTTTCATGCAGGCAGTACTGGGCACCGACGCGCCTGGCCAGCGCACGGCCGCCGGAGTAGTGGTCAGCGTGCACATGGGTGTCGATGACGTGGGTGATGGTGACGTTGGCATCCTTCGCCTGTTGGACGAACCAGTCCTCGTCGCCGGCCACCACGTCCACCGCCACGGCCTTGCCCAGCGAGCCGCAGCCGAAGAAATAGGATAGGGAAGCCTCTTTTGTTGCGAGTTGCTTGAAGAACATGTTGCGCTCCTTGTGCGCCGGCGGCACAGTAATCAAATGAATATTTGAACACAACCATAAGCAATGGACGGCATGGCGTCAAGAGGAGAGGGCGGTGGCCCGGCTGGCCGCGGACGTGCCGGGGAGCGAAGCTAGGGGCCCCGTTCCACCGGCAGGCGCTCGGCCTTCCACTCGGGGAAGCCTTCTTCCAGCCGACGCGCCCGGTAGCCCTTCTTGCGCAGGGTGATCACCGCATCGAGGGCGAACATGCAGTAGGGGCCGCGGCAGTAGGCGACGATTTCCTGGTCCTTGGGCAGGGTTTTGAGGCGCTTGGGCAGGAGGTCGATGGGAATGTTGACGGCGCCAGGGATGTGCCCGGCGGCAAATTCCGACGGGGGCCGCACGTCGATCACCATGACCTCCCCCTTCTTCACCAGCTGGAGCAGTTCTTCGCGCCTGACCGGCTTGAGGCCGTCGCGGTTGTCGAAGTTCTCACGCACGATGCGCTCCACCTCGGCCAGCTGGCGCTCGGCCACGCTGCGCAGGCAGGACAGCAGCTTGGGAATTGACGGATCGCTCAGGCTGTAGATCACCTGCAGCCCGTCGCGGCGCGAGGTCACCAGACCGCCGTCGCGCAGGATCTGCAGGTGGTGGGAGGTGTTCGCCACCGACATGCCGCTGGCCTGGGCCAGTCCTTCCACGCTGCGCTCGCCCTGGCCCAGGGCCTCCAGCAGTTCCAGCCGGCCGGGCTGGGCCAGCGCCTTGGCGACGCGCGCGAGTTGTTCGTACAGGCGTTTCTTGGGTGGCAGCGGCGTGTTCATCGCACAATTCAAGCAAATGTCTTAATGCCGTGCAATCAGCCCCTCGCGCTGGCGCGGAGGGCGGGGTAGAGTAGGACTGCGACGAGGGAGGGGCGGATGGCGGAACACCAAACCCGGGTGCCGGTGACCCTGGGCCAGGCTTCCAGGTACTGGTTCAAGCTCGGCTTCATCAGCTTCGGCGGCCCCGCCGGGCAGATTGCCATGATGCATCAGGAACTGGTGGAGAAGCGGCGCTGGATTTCCGAGCGGCGCTTTCTGCATGCCCTCAACTACTGCATGCTGCTGCCGGGGCCGGAGGCCATCCAGCTCGCGATCTACATTGCCTGGCTGATGCACGGCGTGCGCGGCGCGGTGGTCGCCGGCGTGCTGTTCTTCCTGCCGGCGTTCCTGCTGCTGTCGCTGCTGGCGGGCCTCTATCTGGCGTTCGGGGACGTACCGCTGGTGCAAGGAATCTTCTACGGCATCAAGCCGGCGGTGGTGGCGGTGGTGCTGTTCGCCGCATGGCGCATCGGTTCGCGCGCGTTGAAGAATGAAGTGTTGTGGACCATGGCGGCGCTGGCCTTCGTCGGGATGTTCTTCTTCGACATCGGCTTTCCATGGATCGTGCTGGCGGCGGGCATGCTCGGCGCGCTCGGCGGAAAGTTTCTGCCCGGCAGTTTCCACGGCGGCGGGCATGGCGCGAGCAACAGGGACTACGGTCCGGCGCTGATCGACGACCACACGCCCACCCCCGCCCATGCCGTATTTTCCTGGAGCGGGCTGATCATGAAGCTCACGGTTTTCCTGCTGATCTGGGGCGCCGCCATGTTGGCCGTCAGCGACAGCCGCGCGCTCACCGACATGGGCAGCTTCTTCACCAAGGCCGCCTTCCTCTCCATCGGCGGTGCCTATGCCGTGCTGCCCTACGTCTACCAGGGCGCGGTCGAGCACTACGGGTGGCTCACCGGCCCGCAGATGATGGACGGTCTCGCTTTGGGCGAGACCACGCCGGGGCCGCTGATCATGGTGGTGACCTGGATCGGCTATCTGGGTGGGGTGGCCAAGGGCGTGTTGGAATCTCCAGTCGCCGCCGGCATGGCCGGCGCCGCGGTGGCGACCTTTTTCACCTTCCTGCCGTCCTTCCTGTTCATTCTGGCCGGCGGGCCGCTGGTGGAAGCCAGCCGCAGCGAACTCAGGTTCACGGCGCCGCTCACGGCCATCACCGCCGCGGTGGTGGGGGTGGTCTTCAACCTCGCGCTGTTCTTCGCCTGGCATACCTTCTGGCCGCACGGCCACGCGGCGGCACCCTTTGCCGGCGGGATCGATCTGTTCGCAGTGGCGCTTAGCGTGGTCGCCGGCGCAGCGCTCTGGCGCTACAAGATCGACATCATGCGGGTGATCGGCCTGTGCGCGCTGGCCGGGCCGGTCTGGCAGTTCGTCCTCAAGGCTGCGGCCGGGGTCTAGCCGCCGGTGCCGCCGGCGTTGCTGCTTGCCGGTGGGAGCAGGCTCTCGATCTTGCCCGTGGGATCGGCCTCGTCCCATTCCAGGGAGCCGGCCACCGCGTAGCGGATCATGCCTTCCGCGTCCACCACGAAGCTGGTGGGGAAGACGTGCACCTTCCACGCCTTCATGGCCTCGCCCCGGGGGTCCAGCAGGATGGTGAAGTCGATGGTCGCCTCCCGGAACTCCCTGAGGAAGTCGCGAATTTCCTTTTCCGTTTCCGCCATGTCCACAGCCAGGATGGCGAAGGGTTTGTCCCGCATCATGGTCTTCAGCCGCTGCATCGACGGCATCTCGGCGCGGCAGGGCGGGCACCAGGTGGCCCAGAAGTTCACCAGCACCACCTTTCCGCGGTAGTCGGCGAGGTCGTGACGCGTGCCGTTGAGGTCCTGCAGCACGAGGGGTGGGGCGGGGCGCGGGGTGACGGGCTTGAGCTCCGCCGCGGCCAGCAGCGGGGAAAAAAGGACGAGGCAGAGCAGGGCGAGGGTGGCACGCATCATTTCGGAGTCTCGGCTGGCGGGTTGGAAAGGGCAGCGTGGATGAGGGCCGGCAGGCGCTCGCCGAGGGCGCGTTCCGCGGGTGTCGCGCTCTCCCGGAAATAGAAGCGGTCGCGGATGCCGGGAAAAGTCTGCACGGCGACCCGGCTGCCGCCGCGCTGCAATTCGGTCTTCAGGGTGTCCAGCGTCCAGTACCAGGGCGACAGCTCCCCCTGCAGGATGTGGATGGACAGCCGCATCTGGCCGGTGATGGGCAGATAGGTGGGATCGTTGCCCGGCTCGGGCTGCCCCGTGTAGAGATTGGGGTAGAGCAGGATGGCGCCGGCGAGGGGCTTGTCCCGCCCTTCCCGCTGCTGCCACAGACGCGCCCCCTCCAGCGTGTACTTCGCGCCCCTGCCCGCGGTCACCAGCCACACCTCGCTCTTGCGGGCAAAGGCCGCCCGGATCAGGTGATAGACATCCTCGGTGGGCAGGGTTTCCGCACTGCTGGGCACCGCCGGCAGGAAACGCGCGCCGTAAAGATCGGCCAGCCAGGTTTCAACGCCCTCCCGGGCCAGCCGGCGTGCCGCCTGGTGTTCCTGCGCGAGCACGCCGTATTCCGATGGCAGCCAAAGCAGGACGCGCGGACCCGGCGCCGGGTAGCGGGTGACGGGAATCTCGACCTCGCCCACCGGCACCTGCAGCGGCAGCGCGTCCTCTGCCTTGGCAGCGGCGGCGAGCAGCAGGCCGCACAGGATCGCCAGCAGCCGCCTCATGGACCCTGCCAGTGCCCGGAGCGTCCCCCGGATTTCTCCAGCAGGCGAATCGCCTCCATGCGCATGCCCCGGTCCACCGCCTTGCACATGTCATAGATGGTGAGCAGGGCCGCGGCCACGGCGGTGAGCGCCTCCATCTCCACCCCCGTGCGGCCCACGGTTTCGGTGGTGACGATGCAGTCGATGGCCGACTCCGCATCCAGGACCTGGAAATCCACCGCCACGCGGGTCAGGGCAATGGGATGACACAGGGGAATCCAGTCCGGTGTGCGTTTTGCGGCCTGGATGGCGGCGATGCGCGCCACGCCCAGCACGTCGCCCTTTTTGGCGCCGCCGGCGCGGATCATGGCCAGGGTCTCCGGCTGCATGCGGATGCGTCCGGCGGCACGCGCCATGCGCTTCGTCTCGACCTTTTCCCCCACATCCACCATGTGGGCCTGGCCGGCTTCGTCGAAATGGGTGAATTCACTCACGGGGCAAGCCTGAACCTATCGCGCGGACCGCTATCATAGCACCATGACCCATCGCTTCCGCTGGTGCGCGGCGCTTTTGGCCGCGCTGCAATGCGTCTCGCCCGTACATGCCGCCGACAATCTGCCGGATCTGGGCGAGGTCTCGCAATCCGTGTTTTCCGCCCAGACCGAACGCAAGGTGGGCGAGGCCATCATGCGCGAGGTGCGTCTGGACCGCGCCTATTACGACGACCCCGAGGTCACCGATTACCTCAACAGTCTCGGCTGGCGGCTCGCGGCCCACAGCGGCGCCGGCGGCCAGGATTTCGAGTTCTTCCTGATGCGCGACGACACCCTCAACGCGTTCGCGCTGCCCGGCGGCTATATCGGGGTGCACACGGGACTCCTGCTCGCGGCCCAGAACGAATCGGAATTGGCCGGCGTGCTGGCCCACGAGATCGCCCACGTCACCCAGCGCCACATCGCGCGCATGGTGGCCGCGGAAAGCCGCAACACCCTCACCACCCTGGCCGCGCTGGCGGTGGCCATTTTGGCCGCGCGCTCCAACAGCCAGGTAGCGAGCGCCGCCGTGGCCACCGCCCAGGCCGGCGCCATCCAGAGCCAGCTCGACTTCACCCGCGAGAACGAACGGGAGGCCGACCGCGTCGGCCTGCAGACGCTGCTCGCGGCCGGCTTCGATCCGCGCGGCATGGTGAGTTTTTTCGAGCGGCTGCAGAAAGCCAACCGCATCTACGACAACAACGCCCCCAGCTACCTGCGCACCCATCCGCTCACCACCGAACGCATCGCCGACATGGAAGCGCGGGTGGCGGAACTCCCCTACCGCCAGGTCCCGGACAGCCCCGAGTTCCAGTTCGCGCGCGCCAAGCTGCGGGCAACCACGGGCAGCGGCCGCGAGGCCGTCACCTATTTCCGCGAAAGCCTGCGCGAGCACAAGTATGTGAGCGAGCCCGCCACCCGCTACGGGCTGGCCCTGGCCCTGCTGCGCGACCGCCAGCCCGACGCCGCATGGGAGGAGCTGGGCCGCCTGCGCGCCCGCCTGCCCGCGCCCCATCCCTGGGTGGAGAGCCTCGCCGGCGACATTCTCACGGCCCAGGGACGCACCGCGGCCCTGCTGGAGCACTATCGGCAGGCCCTCGCGCGCTTTCCCTTTCATCGGGCGTTGATCTACGGGCAGGCGGAAGCACTGCTCAATACCGGCCAGGCGCGGGATGCCCTGAAGCTCGTCGAAAACCGCCTGCGCAGCACACCCGCCGACCCCCGCCTCTACGAACTCCAGGCGCGCGGTTATGCCCAGCTTGGGCAGTCCCTCGCCCAGCACCGGGCGCTGGCGGAAGCCCAGGTGCTGCGCGGCAACCTGCCTGCCGCCATCGAGCAGCTCCAGATCGCCCTCAGGAGCGGGGAAGGGGATTTCTACCAGCTCTCCAGCGTGGAGGCCCGGCTGAAAGAATTGCGCGCCCTGGATGCCGAGACACGCAAGCGCTGACGCCACGGCTAGTCTTTAAAGACTACAACGACCGGATTTTGCTGCAAAAAATCCGTCACCAGGGTTGCTTCGCGCGGAAAGGTTTGGTTATGCTATCCAAACCCGACGGATCGCCAGGGCAGGTGCGATGTGCCGCCGCCGTTTCCCGGCCGATTGAGTCGAGCACGATCAAAAAACTCAGAGGTAAAAGGAGGATGTACATGCGAAAAGCCCCAGCCATGCTGCTGGCCGCCAGCATCGTCGGCGCCCTGTTGACAGCTCCCGCGCTGGCCCAGGAACAGAAAAAGGAAGAAACCGGCCAGGACATCGCGTTCAACAACCGCAAGGGCAACTGCCTGGCCTGTCATTCCATCCCCGGTGATCCCAAGGCTGTCACCATCGCCAACATCGGCCCCCCCCTCATCGCCATGAAGGCGCGCTTCCCGGACAAGGCCAAGCTGCGCGCCCAGATCTGGGACGCAACGGCGGCGAATCCCCACACCTCGATGCCGCCCTTCGGCAAGCACAAGATCCTGAGCGAACAGGAGATCGACAAGGTCGTCGATTACGTTTACGGTCTGTAACCAAGAAGGAGTGATGACATGAATTTCGCACGCAGAACGTTCATCAAGGGCGCGGGTGCCGCCGGCACGGTGGCCGTGGCGGTGGCCGCGGGCCTGCTCAAGCCCACCGAGGTGCTGGCCGCCGAATGGAACAAGGCCGCCTTCGAGGCCAAGGGGGTGCCCGATGCGCTGAAGGCCATGGGTGTGGCCTCCTCTGCCGACAGCAAGGACATCCTCATCAAGGCGCCGGACATCGCCGAGAATGGCGCCGTGGTGCCCGTGGAGGTGACCAGCAAGATCGCCGGCACCGAGAGCATCGCCCTGCTGGTGGAGAAGAATGCGACGCCTCTGGCGGCCGATTTCAATCTCATGAACGGTGCCGAAGGTTATGTGAGCACCCGCATCAAGATGGGCCAGACCTCCAACGTGCGCGTGGTGGTCAAGGCCGGCGGCAAGTATTACGCCGCCGTCAAGGAAGTGAAAGTGACCATCGGCGGCTGCGGCGGCTGATGCGCCCCGTTCCCGCGAACCCTTAACAGATTACGAGGAAGACGAAAATGGCAGAACCGATGCGAATCCGTGCGACGATGGCCGGCGACGTGGCCGACATCAAGGTCCTCATGAACCACCCCATGGAAACCGGTCAGCGCAAGGATGCCAAGACCGGCCAGCTGATCCCGGCCCATTTCATCCAGACCGTCAAGGCCGAACTGAATGGCAAGCCGGTGCTGGATGCCCAGTGGAGTGTGGCCATCTCCCGCAACCCCTTCCTGGGCTTCAAGGTCAAGGGCGCCAAGGCCGGCGACAAGGTCACGGTGAGCTGGACCGACAACAAGGGCGACAAGAACAGCGCCGAAGCCACGGTGGCGTGACATCCAGCAGGGTGCGGCGGCTTGGCCGCCGCACCCACCCGAAACGACGAGGAGGACACAATGAGAAAATGGCTCATGGCGATTTTGGGCGCCAGTCTCACCCTGGGCCTTGCGACCACGGCACAGGCCAACCCGGAGCAGGACCGCAAGGAAATCCTGGAATACTTCAAAAACAAGTTCCCGAACGTCAAATTCGAGGATTACGTGCACGGGGCGTTCATTTACTCGCCCGATGCCTTCGCCCAGTATCAGGCCATCATGGACTTCCCGCCCTTTGTCTCGGTCATCGAGCAGGGCAAAAAGATGTGGGAGACACCCTTCAAGAATGGCAAGACCTACGCCAGCTGTTTCCCCAATGGCGGGAAAAACGTCGCCGGTCTCTATCCCTACTTCGATGAGAAGCTGGGCAAGGTGGTCACCTTTGAAATGGCCATCAATGCCTGCCGCAAGGCAAATGGCGAGGAGGAGCTCTCCTACAGCGACATGAAGACCATGGGGGTGCTGACCGCCTACGCGCGCACGCTCTCCGACGGCATGAAGATGCAGATCAAAGTCGAAGGTGAAAAGGCGCTGCAAGCCTACGAGCACGGCAAACAGCACTTCTTCCAGCGTCGCGGCCAGCTCAACTTCTCCTGCGCCACCTGCCACATCCAGAATGCGGGCAACATCCTGCGCACGGAGTATCTCTCCCCGGTGCTGGGACAGGCGACCCACTGGCCGGTCTTCCGCGGCGGCAACAATCTGGTCACGCTGCAGAACCGCTATGTGGGCTGCAACCGTCAGGTGCGTGCCGTGCCCTACAAGGAAGGCAGCGAAGAATACAACAATCTGGAGTATTTCCACTCCTACATCAGCAACGGGCTGCCGATGCAGGCATCGGTATTCCGCAAATAACGAGCGCCGGCTCGGAACAAGGCTTGTGGGCAACCGCCGGCAAGCCTTGTTTTTTTGTGGCCGGTGCCATCACTGCGCACTAGTGCCCCCCGGGGCGGAAACAAGTCGAAACTTTGCAGGAGCAAACAAGATGTCGATGACGCGTCGTGAATTCATGCAGGTGCTGGCAGCGGGCGTGGCCGCGGGGCTGGCGATGGACAGCAAACAGGTGCTGGCGGGCAATGTCCCAGCCAACTTCTACGAACTGCCCAAGTTCGGCAACGTCTGCCTGATGCACTTTACCGATTGCCACGCCCAGCTGCTGCCCATCTATTTCCGGGAGCCCGACGTAAACATCGGCATTGGCTCCGCCGCGGGCAAGGCGCCGCACCTGGTGGGTGAGCATTTCCTGAAGGCTTTTGGCATCAAGCCCGGCACACCCGAGGCCCATGCCTTCACCTATCTCGATTTCGTGGCTGCCGCGCGCACCTACGGCAAGGTGGGGGGCTTCGCCCACCTCGCCACGCTGGTGAAGAACATCCGTGCCCAGCGTCCCGGCGCCCTGCTCATGGATTCCGGGGATACCTGGCAGGGCTCCGCCACGGCCCTTTGGACCAGGGGCCAGGATATGGTGGACGCCCAGAAACTGCTGGGCGTGAACGTGATGGCCCCCCACTGGGAGTTCACCCTGGGTGCCGAGCGCGTCAAGGAAATCGTTGAAAAGGACTTCAGGGGCAGCGTCGATTTCCTCGCCCAGAACGTGAAGACCGCCGACTTCGGCGATCAGGTCTTCAAGCCCTACGTCATCAGGGAAGTGAACGGCATTCCGGTCGCCATCATCGGTCAGGCCTTCCCCTACACCCCCATCGCCAACCCGCGCCACTTCGTGCCGGACTGGACCTTCGGCATCCAGGAAGAAAGCCTGCAGAAATACGTGGACGAAGTGCGCGCAAAGGGCGCCCACGTGGTGGTCGTGCTTTCCCACAACGGCATGGACGTGGACCTCAAGATGGCCAGCCGCGTCACCGGCGTGGACGTCATCTTCGGCGGCCACACCCACGACGCCGTACCCCAGGCCATCCCCGTCAAGAATGCCAAGGGAACGACCCTGGTCACCAACGCCGGCTCCAACGGCAAGTTCCTGGGCGTTATGGATCTCGACGTGCGCAATGGCCGCGTCCAGGGTTACAAATACCGGCTCCTGCCGGTGTTCTCCAACCTCATCGAGCCGGACCGCGCCATGGCGGACTACATCAAGAAGGTGCGCGCCCCCTATGAAGCCAAGCTCAACGAGAAACTGGCGGTCACCGAGGAACTGCTCTACCGGCGCGGCAACTTCAACGGTACCTTCGACCAGGTCATCGTCGACGCCCTGATGGAAGTGAAGGGGGCGGACATCGCCTTCTCGCCGGGCTTCCGCTGGGGGACCACCCTGCTCCCGGGCGATACCATCACCATGGAGCGCGTGATGGACCAGACCGGCCTGACCTACCCCGCCACCACCCTCAACGAACTGACCGGCGCGCAGATCAAGGACATCATGGAAGACGTCTGCGACAACCTGTTCAATCCGGACCCCTACTACCAGCAGGGGGGCGACATGGTGCGTGTGGGCGGCCTCCAGTACAGCGTGAACCCCAACGCCAAGATGGGCAGCCGCATCAGCGACATGCGGCTCAAGGGCAAACCCCTGGACCCCAACAAGAAATATCTCGTCGCGGGCTGGGCCTCCGTGCAGGAAGGCGTCACCGGCACCCCCATCTGGGACGTGGTGGCCGAATACCTGCGCAGCGTCAAGGTCATCAAGAAGGTGAAGCTCAACCGGCCCACCATTATCGGGCTGGGCAAGAACCCCGGTCTTGCCTGAACACCTGGCAGACACGCCATCTCAAAGGGGCTTCGGCCCCTTTATTGTTTCGTGCGCCCGGGAAGGCGCACCAATAAAAAAACCCGACCCCAGCGGGGTCGGGTTGCTCTGGTAATGCGCCTATTACGAACGGCACTCTGCAGGCCGATAACGCTGAGCCAAGGTGCCGCCGGTGCAGCTCCAGGTGATCGAATCGGTCGGCACCGTGCCGGCAGTCAATCCTGCGCCGCCCGCCTGGGGCACCATCTCAATGGTGCCGCCGCCGGCACGGGCGGTGTAAGTGATTGTGATCGTGCCGTTGCCCGAATCGACGGCCACACTCGCTACATTGGCGGTGGCGGTCGGCGGGGTCCAGCCCGCTGAGAGGTCCGCGTTGCCGTTCATGGCGTTCTCCGACACAGTGGTTTTTGCCGAGGAGGCGAGACTGAGCCCTTCCGACACGCGAGCCCGGATGGTGTAGTCCTGATAGGCGGGAATGGCAATCGCGGCCAGGATGCCGATGATCGCCACCACGATCATCAGCTCGATCAGGGTAAAGCCTTGTTGAACGCGTTTCATGGCAGTGCTCCTTGTTGCAGTTGGGGAAAGTCCACACGATCAGGTGTGCAGCGGTGTTCAAGCAAACCCCGTGCCAGTTGCTTCATCGGCAGCTGGCCGGCGGGCTTGAGGGGTTTTTGCGCCCGGAAGCGGCCCCGTGGCGTGCTATGCCACCGCGGGCGTTGAGCGTACACCGGGGCGGGGGCCCGCCCCCGCGGCTTTCGGCTGACGCTCTGCGGCAGTTTTGGCCGCCCCGGGGCGGTGCCGGGAACCTCCGGGCCGGGATTGGCAGGTACGGGGCGGCGCCAGGCCGCCGGTGCCAGGGGCCCTTTGCGTCTGACACGGCCTGACGGCTTCCTGCGCAGGCGCGCCTGTTCTAACGCAGACAGAACTGCATTTTCACCGGCCCCAGTTCGATCAGGTCCTGGTGGTTGAGGGGGCAGGGTTTGTCGTTGATGGGGTTGCCGTTGACCAGGGGATGTCGCGGCCCCTCCACGTGGGCGAGGAACCAGCCCAGGGGCTTGCGGGTGATGAGGGCCACCGCCACACCGGGCTTGCCCAGGGACAGCAGCGGTTTGTCCAGGGGGATTTCCCGCCCGGCCTGGGGGCCGGAGAGGACCTTCAGCACCGCCGGGTGGCTGGCCGCCTCCCGTCCGGTGACGGTCACCACGCCGCCATGGGCGCGGGGCGAAAGCTCCGGGGCCAGGGTGGTGGGGAAACGCTCGGTGGCGGCGTCCAGCGCGGGCGCCTCGCCCTTGAGCTGGGCCAGGGTCTTGCCGGCAAAGGGGCTTTTCAGGGCCACGGTCTTTTCCAGTTCCTGCACCGCCGGCGGCTCCGGGCCCGCGACGAAACGCAGCCGGTAACGTCCGATTTGCAGCAGGTCCCCATCCCTGAGCACGTGCCGGGTGATGGGCTCGCCCCGGTAAAGGGTGCCGTTGGTGCTGCCGCTGTCTTCGATGATCCAGCCGTTGGGCGTGCGGACGATCACGGCGTGGTCGCCGCTCACGGCGAGATTGTCGATCACGATGTCGTGATAGGGGCGGCGCCCGATGGTGGTGCGCGCCTGGGTCAGGGTGTACTCCCCGACGATTTCCCCATCCAGGGTAAGAACGACGCTGGCCATGCCCGATCCCCCCGCAGGCGCCCGTGCGGGCCCTGCTTGCCGGCTGATTTTCCGCTTCCCATTTTATGACGGGCGGGTGCCATGCAGGCTGCCGTTCGTCGGCCCGGACTGTCCACAGAATCTGTGGACAAGCCTGTGGACAGCTTGTAGGAACGCGGCTTAAGCGTCCCTGCGGCAAGGAAATTTTGCCGGTGACCAAAAAACGCACCGAAAAATAGTCATGGAAAAACAATTGGATACAGGATCACAGGGGCCGCGGGGGGGAGCGGCCGCACGCTCCTCTCGGCAAGGCCCGTCCTGTGCATGTTTGCGCGGGAGGGGGCCGCAAGGCGCGCGCTGACAGGCTTCCCGGAGGGGGTGCCGGGCTGCCGCCGTGCCGGGGCTGACAGCCTGGGGCGGATACTGGGGGGCAGGCGCGGGGCCCGGTCGAATGGCACGACACCGGCCATCTGGCGATGGCGAAGCCCGGGGGCGAATCGGGGAAGCGCGGGGTTTTGCTCTGTTTGGCCTGTGCTGGTGCCCCCGCTGCGCCCCCGCGCCGCCGCTGGCCTGGCTGCACGGCCTGGGCGTCTGTAGTCCCCCCGCTTGAGCGCAGCGGCTCAGGCGGCAAGGGGTTTGATGCGCTCGATGTCGTCGCCGTGATCGCGCATGACGGCTTCGGTGTCGTAGCTGGCCTGCAACGCCAGCCAAAACCCCGGCGTGGTGCCCAAAGCACGGGCCAGACGCAGGGCTGTGTCGGCGGTGATCGAACGTTTGCCGGCGCATATCTCGCTGATGCGCATGGGTGGAACCCCGATCGCCTTGGCCAGCCGGTACTGGCTGATGCCCATCGGGATCAGAAACTCTTCCCGCAGCACTTCGCCGGGATGGATGGTGGGAAGTGTGTGCATGGTCGTCAGGCCGCTTCAGTGGCTTCTTCGCGGAACGACGCAATCATGCCTGCGATCGTATCGCCAGGCGATATGATGGTCAAACGGGCAATCGGCGGCAGGATGCGTGCCGCGCCTGAGCCCTGAGCAGTGGGAGAGCCGCCACGCCGAGCGGGAGGCGGGGGGCATATTTTGACGCCCTGGCCGAGTGTCATGGCGTCAGCAAAACGGCCATCTTCAAGCGCACCAAGCCCGAAGGTTGGGGCAACGGCGAGGGCCTGGCCCAAAGCCATCCGGCGCCCAAGTTGTCGAGAAAGTGATCGGCGTGGTTACCGCTGGCAACCCAAAAAACGCGCCGAAGACATCCACGCCGCCGCTGAACGCAGCGTGGAATCATCAAGCGTCATCAGGCAGAATCGGACGCCCTTCGCGCGCGGCTCTGTGCCGGGCTCAAGGCGCACCGGGCTGTCGGGACGCGGGAGCTTTATTTCCGCTACCCAGAGCGCCAGCTGCGCGGAACGGGCCGTCCAAAAGAGAAAAGGGCTGGCGCATGCCAACCCTTGCGTCGATCTGGTGGGTCGTGTTGGATTCGAACCAACGACCAACGGATTAAAAGTCCGCTGCTCTACCGGCTGAGCTAACGACCCGAAAAAGAAGCGAGATTATAGGGAGGGGCGGCGGGGCCTGTCAACGCAAGGCCCGCGCGTGACGGGCCTTGCGCGCAGGCGGGCGATCAGACGGCTTCGAGCTTGCGCAGGGCCGCAGGCAGCAGCTTGAGGTCCACCAGGGCGGTGATGAAAGCCTTGCCGAAGGTGGCCTCGGATTCGTACACCATCTTGTAGTACTGGACTTTCATTGTGATGGCGCTGCCCAGCACGATGGCGACGAAGGTGATGATGGAACCCACGGCCAGGGTGGAGACGCCGGTCACCGCCTGGCCGATGGTGCAGCCCATGGCGAGCACGCCGCCGAAGCCCATGAGGATGGCGCCCACCAGATGGTTGACGAAATCCCGCACGGAGGCGAACCACTCGATCTTGAAGCTGCGGGAGATCACCGCCCACAGGAAGGAGCCCAGGATCACGCCGAACACGGACATCACACCGAAGGTCAACAGCGCCTTGTTGAAACCGCCCATGGCGTAACCGAGGGTCTGGCCGATGGGGTTGATGAAGGTGTAGGACTGGGGCGACAGGGCCGCGGCCTGGGCCGGCTTGATATCGTTGGGCGCCGCGAGCAGATCCCATTGCTCGGCGACGAAGTTCTGCAGGCTGTAGGTCTCGCCTTCGGCGCGCACCATGACGTTGCTGGTCACATACCAGGCGGCGAGCACGGCGAGCCCCACCACCAGCCCGCCCAGCACGTTGTCGAAGCTCTTGCGGAAGTCCTCCGACTTCAGGGCGAAGCCGATCAGCACCAGGCCGATCACCACCCCCAGGACGAGGCGGGCGAGGGCCGGATTCTCGCCGCCGACGATGGCGCCCAGATCCTGCCGGGTGGACAGGGTCACCGCGGCGGGACGGATCCAGTCATAGAAAAGAACCGTGAACAGGGTTTTGTCGCTGCCCGGGAAGGGATTGATCATGTAGTAGGCAATCACGGCGATGACGGCGAACACCATCACCGATTTCAGGTTGCCGCCGCCGATGCGGATGAGAGTCTTGTTGCCGCAGCCGGAGGCGAGTGTCATGCCCACGCCGAACATCAGCCCGCCCAGGAGGTTTTCCAGCCACACGAGCTGGTTGGAACGATAGGGCGGGAAAGCGAGGTCCGGTTTGGCCAGCCCCAGGTATTCCAGCACGGAGACGCCCAGCATGGCGATGGCGGCCGCGAACAGCCAGGCGCGCAGCCGGCCGGTGTCGCCCATGTTGACCCAGTCGGAGACGGCCCCCATGGTGCAGAAGTTGGTCTTGTTCACCACCGCGCCCATGACGAGGGCGATGATGAACCCCGCCCAAAGGAAGACGGACTGGGCTTGTCCGAAGCTGTCGAAAACCATGATCGTGTCCTCGCTGGAAGTTGTGCCGGTGCCGGCGGTGGGCCGGCAAGTCTTGGGATTTTACGGGGGCGCCGGGGCGGGGGCAAGGCGGCGGGCGGGAAATTTCCCAATGAAATTCGGCACTTGGTACGGACGTACCAGCTTCCGGGGCCCTGGCGGCGCGGCCGTCAGCGGTAGCGGGTGGGATCGGCCACACCGGCTTCCTGGAAGCCCTTGCGGCGCAGGCGGCAGGCGTCGCACCGGCCGCAGGCCCGGCCCTCTTCGTCGGCCTGGTAGCAGGAGACGGTGAGGGAAAAATCCACCCCCAGGGCCATGCCACGGCGGATGATGTCCGCCTTGGTGAGGGCGATCAGGGGCGCGTGGATGCGCGTGGGTCGGCCCTCCACCGCGGCGCGCGTGGCGAGATTGGCCATGCGCTCGAAAGCCGCGATGTACTCCGGCCGGCAGTCGGGATAACCCGAATAGTCCACTGCATTGGCACCGATGAAGATGTCCTGGGCGCTGAGCACCTCCGCCCAGGCCAGGGCCAGGGAAAGCATGATGGTGTTGCGCGCCGGCACGTAGGTAATGGGAATTTCTCCCGGCGGGCTTTCCTGGGTGGGCACCGCAAGCCGGCGGTCGGTGAGCGCGGAGCCCCCGAACACGGACAGGTCGAGCTGCACCACGCGGTGGTCTGCAGCCTTGAGCGCCCGGGCCACCCGCGTGGCCGCTTCCAGCTCTGCGCGGTGGCGCTGGCCATAGTCCAGGGACAGGCAGTGGCAGCGAAACCCCTCCGCGCGGGCGATGGCCAGGGTGGTGGCGGAATCCAGCCCGCCCGAGAGGAGCACGATGGCGTCGCGATGGGTCATGGGGCCGTCCTCACCGTCCCGGCTCGCTGCCCCACAGGATCTTGTGCAGCTGGAGCTGAAAGCGCACCGGCAGACGGTCGCGCAGGATCCACTCCGCCAGCAGGCGGGGCGGCAGCCGCTCCCAGACGGGGGAAAACAAGACCGTGCAGCGGCGCGCGAGATCGTGGGCCTTCACCGTCTCCACCGCCCACCGGTAGTCGGCCTCGTCGCACAGCACGAACTTCACCTCGTCCGTCTCGCGCAGGTGGCCGAGGTTCTCCCAGCGGTTTCTGTGCATTTCCCCCGAGCCCGGTGTCTTGATGTCCACGATGCGGGACACGCGTGCATCCACCGGCGCAATGTCCAGGGCGCCGCTGGTTTCCAGGGACACCGAATAGCCTGCGTCGCACAGGGCGGCAAGCAGGGGGAGGCAGTTTTTCTGGGCGAGGGGCTCCCCGCCCGTGACGCAGACGTAGCGTGTGGCGTGGGGCGCCACCCGTTCCAGGATGGCGGCGAGGCTCACGGTTTCGCCCCCGGTGAAGGCATAGGACGTGTCGCAGTAGCCGCAGCGCAGGGGGCAGCCCGTGAGGCGGATGAAGACCGTCCGCAGGCCCGCGCGGGTGGATTCCCCCTGCAGGGAATGGAAGATCTCGCTCACCCGCAGGGTCAGCTCGCCGCCGCCGGTCATGGCCGCTCCGCGCGGGGATGGATGCCGCGCTTGAGGGCGAACACGATTTCCGGCGCATCCCGGGCGATGATGCCGCCGGGGCAGAAGAAATCATCGTAGAGCATGTGGTGCTGGCGGTTGCGGTCCTTGTATTCGATGGGCTTCCACTGGGCGAAGCGGTTGCGCGACCACTGGCCATCGCGCCCAAAGGCATACACCTTGTACTCCCGGGTGCGGCAGCGGATGCCCTCGAAGCTGATAGTGGTGGCGCCCGCGGGAGACACCACGATCAGGGTGTAGCGCACCACGCCGTCTTCCCCCACGGAGAGGGAGGCCGGGTCGATGAAAAACCGGTTGTCCGTGGCGGCGGAGACGAAGAAGGGCAGGGCCGCATCCCGCACGGGGAAGGCGGGGAGCTGGGCCTGGAGCTCCACCCAGGGTTTCTCGTTGTCGAACTCGTACTCGAACTCACCCCAGGCGGCGCGGCTTGCAGGCGCGAGCAGCACCCAGGCCAGAAAAGAGAGCAGGATGAAACGCATAGCCCATTTTAACAGCCCATTGCGAAAGCGCCGCAGCGTTGCAGGGTGCCTTCTGCCCGTTGCGGATGAGGCGGCCCCCGGCCGGCTCTCGTTTACACGGGTAAAGAACAATCAGCGGGTCGTCCCGCGACGGCGGACAGGCCGGCAGCCGAAGGTGGAGTCCGCATTTGCCGCAAGGCGCCCTGCCAGCCGCCGGTCGCCTGGGGGCGCGCTATGGCCTTGCCTGCGACCGCAGCGGGTCAGGCGTACACGTGCTCGCGGGTGAGGGGGTAGGGCAGGCGACCGTCCGGCAGGGGCTTGCCCGCCAGGATCTGGAACAGGGACATCCAGCCCCGTTCGAAGGCATGGGCGGAGCCTGCCATGTAGATCTGCCAGATGCGGAACTTTTCCTCCCCCACGAGGCGCTTGGCCTCGGCGGCGTTGGCTTCCAGCCGCTCCACCCAGTGCCAGAGGGTGCGGGCGTAATGGGGGCGCAGGCATTCGGCATCCCAGCATTCCAGACCCTGTTCCGAGAGGCTCTCCACCACTTCCGAGACGTGCACCAGCTCGCCACCCGGGAAGACGTACTGGTCGATGAATTCGCTGATGCCGCTGCCCAGCCCGCCGCTGTTGCGGCTGGCGGCGGTGATGCCGTGGTTCATCACCAGCCCGCCGGGTTTGAGCAGGCGGTGGATCTTGGCGAAGTACTTGCCCAGGTTGGCGCGCCCCACGTGCTCGAACATGCCCACCGAGGCGATCTTGTCGAAGGGCTCAGTCTCGGGTACGTCCCGGTAGTCCATGAGATGCACCTCCACGCGCCCCGCGAGCCCCCGGGCGGCAATCTGCTGCTGCACGTATTCGTACTGGTTCTGGCTCAGGGTGATGCCGGTGGCGTGAACACCATGACGTTCGGCGGCCCACAGGATGAGGCCGCCCCAGCCGCAGCCGATGTCGAGGAAACGCTCGCCCGGCTTCAGGTGGAGCTTGCGGCAGATGTGTTCCAGCTTTTGTTCCTGGGCCACGTCCAGGGTATCGTCCGGGCTGCGGAAATAGGCGCAGGAATAGACCCGGCGCGCGTCCAGCCAGAGACCATAGAAGTCGTTGGAGACGTCGTAGTGGTAGCTGATGTTTTTGCGGTCCGACGGCTTGGAGTGGCGCCACCAGGAAAGGAAGCGGCTGCCCTTTTTGTCCACGCACCCCACGTCGTCGCACAGGGATTCCCCCAGCCGGATGATGTCGCGCGTGGCGCCGGTGAGATCGATGTCCCGCTCGACGTAACTCTTGGCGAGCTTGCCGAGGCTGGGTTTGGCCAGATGCAGCAGGGCATTGGGGCGGTTGATGCGCACCTTCACCGCGGGCGCTTCGGCCAGCTGCACTGCCTGGCCGTTCCATAGCTCCAGCGCCACCGGCAGGTTGTGGCGCCGCAGGCGCTCTTCCACCAGCTTGATCATCTGGCTTTGCAGCATGCTCTCCTCCCCGGTCGTCTTTGGAACCGTTCCGGCAACAGTATAGAGAAAAGCGTGTGCGTCGGGCCGTCTTAAGCGAGATCGTTGGCGAGCGAGGCGCGCACCGCCTCCGGCAGGGGCTCTGCCTGCGCGGTGTATTCCGGATGATCCACGCCTACGCCGATGGCGGCGCCGCCCTTCACCGCGGCGATCATCTCCGGCGTGAGTTCGAAGCGCAGGAAATGGACGGAGGAGGTCTTCTCCTCGTTTTCCCGCTCCAGGTCTTCGTCGGCGATGGCATACACCTTGTCGAAGCCGGCCACCCGCACCCAGGTCCGGTCCTCGATGCCCTTGAGGCGCTCGAGCATGATGCGCCGCTCTTCCAGGTCCGGATACTCGAGCATCTGGGTGACCTTCCAGTTGGTGCCGTCCGGGATCAGGGGGTTGTAGGCATCGAGTTCCTCCTGGATGCCCTCTTCCTCGAAGATGCGCTCGGCGCGCAGCATTTCCTGGATCTGGTAGCTGATGGTGAGGGAGTCCTCGAAGATGAGGGTCATGTGGTCGCCCAGGTGCACGGTGCGGTTCTTCTTGTGCTCCATCACCCTGGCGCGGATCTGGGGCCGCGCCTTGGCATAGGCTTCCAGGGTGAGCAGGTCGGAACGGGTCAGTTGCGGCATGGTGTTTTCCTCGAAGCGTTCACAGTCCGTAGGCGATGCGCAGCAGGGTGAGGGGATGGGCCTTCTTGGCCCGGGTGCCCTCTCCCATGCCCTGCATGATGTGCCGGCCGGCGATGGCGCAGTCGGACGACACATAGTCGGGGCCCGGCTCGGCCATGGCGCGGAACACCGGCCTGCCGATCTTCATGGAGTTGGCGAAGAACTCGCTCTTCACGCCCCAGGTGCCGTCGTGGCCGGAGCAGCGCTCCACCACGTGGACTTCGGTGTCCGGGACGAGCTGGAGCATCTCGCGGGTCTTCTGCCCCATGTTCTGCACCCGCAGGTGGCAGGGAATGTGGTAGGAGACCTTGCCCAGGGGCTGCTTGAAATCGGTCTTGAGCAGCCCGTCGAGGCGGCGCAGCACCAGGTATTCGAAGGGATCGAAGATGGCTTCCTGCACCGCCTTCACATCCGGGTCGTCCGGGAACATGAGGGGCAGCTCCTGCTTGTACATGAGGGTGCAGGAGGGCACGGCGGTGAGGATGGCATAGCCTTCACGGGCGAGTTTCGCCAGGTGGGGGATGTTGGTTTCCTTCAGGCGCGCCACGGCCTCCAGGTCGCCCAGCTCCAGCTTGGGCATGCCGCAGCAGGCTTCCTTCTCCACCAGCCGGGTGGGGATCTCGTTGTGTTCCAGGATCCGGATCAGGTCGTGGCCGATGCCCGGCTCGTTGTAGTTGACGTAGCAGGTGGCGTAGATGGCCACCTTGCCCGGAGTGCGCTGTCCGTCCCGCACCGGGAAATCCTCGCGCGGCCGGGCGTTGGGCCGGAATTTGGCGGCCGCGTATTCGGGCAGCACGCGCTCCCTGTGGATGCCCAGGAGGTTGTCCATCACCTGGCGCGCGGCACCGTTGCGGTTCAGGGCATTGACCGTCTGCACCACCACCGGGATGGTGGCGAGCCTGCCCAGGGTGTCGGTGGAGGACAACAGCTTGTCGCGGAACTTGACCTCACCCTTTTTGAATTTGATGGCCTTGGCGCGCAGCATGAGGTGGGGGAAGTCCACGTTCCACTCATGGGGCGGCACGTAGGGGCACTTGGTCATGAAGCACAGGTCGCACAGGTAGCACTGGTCCACGACCTTCCAGTAGTCCTCCTTCTTCACCCCGTCCACCTCCATGGTGGGGGATTCGTCCACCAGGTCGAACAGGGTGGGGAAGGCCGTGCACAGGCTGACGCAGCGGCGGCAGCCGTGGCAGATGTCATAGACGCGTTCCAGCTCCTGGTGGAGCTTGTCCTCGTCGTAGAAATCCGGGTTCTTCCAGTCGATGGGGTGGCGGGTCGGGGCTTCCAGGCTGCCTTCACGTACGGTCATGATGGGTCTTCTCGGGTCGATGATGGGTCAACAGAAGGGCCCGCCGCGGCGGGCCCTTCTGTTGACAGCCCCTGCCGGGGCTGCCAGGCCTGCGCGGCTTCAGGAACCCAGGGTGTCCAGGGCCTTCTGGAAGCGGTTGGCGTGGGAACGCTCGGCCTTCGCCAGGGTTTCGAACCAGTCGGCGATTTCGTCGAAGCCTTCCTCACGGGCGGTCTTGGCCATGCCCGGGTACATGTCGGTGTACTCGTGGGTTTCGCCGGCGATGGCGGCCTTCAGGTTGTCGGCGGTGGAACCGATGGGCAGGCCGGTGGCGGGGTCGCCCACGGCTTCCATGTACTCCAGGTGGCCATGGGCGTGGCCGGTTTCACCTTCCGCGGTGGAGCGGAACACCGCGGCCACGTCGTTGTAGCCTTCCACGTCGGCCTTGGCCGCGAAATACAGATAGCGGCGGTTGGCCTGGGATTCGCCGGCAAAGGCGTATTTCAGGTTTTCGTAGGTCTTGGAACCTTTCAGGCTAGGCATGTTGCTCTCCTTGATCAAGAAATGAACACCATTCAACAGTTAGACTTAGTCTAAACTGTGAACGCAGTATAGTTCCAGCGCGACGGGAAGTCAACGCCGAAACCAAAGAAAACCGGAGGGGCTGCAGCGAACCCCGGCATTGCCGATAATCTCCTGTCAGTAAAAGCGTTTTTCGCCAATCAGGCGCGCCTCGGGCACCCGCTCGCGGATGCGTGCCGCCACTTCCAGGGTGATGCCACGGCGCACCCGGACCGACACCCAGAGGAGGTTGAGGCGCAGGTTGAGGTGGGCGAACACCACGTCCCGGCTTTCCACCAGGGCGAGCTGCACCTGGGCCAGCACGGCGGAAAGACTCGCCCGGGGCCGGTCGCGCAGCCCCGGGATGAGCATCATGAAATCCGCCAGGGGGCGTCCGGTCTCGTCGCGGGTGGGCACCTGTTTCCAAAGGGGCTCCCCGGCGAGGAGCAGCGGCGCGCGCCGTGGCGGCCCCGCCATCTATTTCCCCAGTTCCGCTTCCAGCTCGGCGAAGGTCTGCGCCTTGTGCGTGAGCGGGATCTCCATGCCCAGCTGCCGGGCGATCTGGGTGGAGGAGAAGATGCCCCGCACCTGCTGCCAGCTGCTGCACTCCTCCCGCTCCACCACCAGGGCGTGCTGGCGCCCGCAGGCCTGGAGGGTGGCCACAATGTCCCCCACCCGGGCGGCGAGCACGTCGGCCAGGCTAAGGGCCTCCAGGGCATCGTGGGGCGTCATGATGTCCCGGACCCGGATGTCGCCCCGGGTGCCGCCCCGCTGCTCGATGTGCTGCAGCGGCTTCTCGCCCAGGATGTCGGTGGCGGTGATGAGCCCCAGCAGCCGGTCGTCGCCGTCCAGCACGAACAGCAGGCGCACGCCGCGCCGCATCATTTGCTGATGGGCCTGGTCCAGGGGCACCTCAGGCCCCACCGTGGCGGCGGGTACCACGCGCAGGTCGGTCATCACCACCAGGGCGGGGTCGGTGAGACGGGTCTGGTGGTAGGCATGGCGGTCCGGACGGACCAGCCCGGTGCCGGCATCGAGCCGGTGACGGGGCAGGGGATGGAACTCGCTGAGCACGGGCGCTCCTTTCTCCCCGAGGGGCAGGCACACGTTCTCAGCATAGACGATGATGGGGCGGGTGGAGGTTTCAGGCCCCCACCTTGGCGGTCCCGGAGAAATTGCGGCGGCCGTGGGGCTTGTCCCGCTGCAAATAGGGCTCCAGTTCGGTGAGGGCCAGGCGGTACACCTCCCGCTTGAACTCGATCACGCTGTCCAGCGGCACCCAGTATTCGTGCCAGCGCCAGGCATCGAACTCCGGGTGGGCGCTGGCCCGCAGGCAGACGTCGCAGTCGCGCCCGATCAGGCGCAGCAGGAACCAGATCTGTTTTTGCCCCTTGTAGGTACTGCGCCATTCGCGGCGTACCCACTGGCTCGGCACGTCGTAGCGCAGCCAGTTGCGGGTCCGTCCCAGGATGCGCACGTGTTCCGGACGCAGCCCTACTTCCTCGTAGAGTTCCCGGTACATGGCCTGCTCCGGCGTCTCGCCGCGCTTGATGCCGCCCTGCGGAAACTGCCAGGAATGCTCCCGGATGCGCTTGCCCCAGAAGACCTCGTCTTTGGCGTTCGCCAGGATAATGCCGACGTTCGGGCGATACCCGTCACGGTCGATCATTTCCGAATCCTCATTCAGCTATTGGTCCGATTGTTCCACATTTCCAGCATGGGATAAAGCCGCGGCGGAAGGATGGACCCTCATCCATGTGACCGGCCCCTGCCCGGTTCGTTCGCTGCTACGCTTCGGGCATGAAGGCAGGCACACCGCTGGCGATCGACGGCGCCCACGGCGAGGGCGGCGGCCAGCTCCTGCGCACCGCGGTGGCCCTGGCCGTGCTGTGCCGAAGGCCGCTGCGCGTCTTCAACATTCGTGCCGCCCGCCCCCGGCCCGGTCTGGCCGCCCAGCATCTCACTGCCGTGCGCGCCCTGGCGGAAGTGTGCGGGGCAAGGGTGGAGGGGCTCACGCCCGGCTCCCGCGAGATCCTCTTTGAGCCGGGAACGGTGCGCCCCGGCCGCTACCGTTTCGACGTGGGCACCGCCGGCAGCATCGCCCTGGTTCTGCAGGCCCTGCTGCCGGTGGCGGTGGCCAGCCGCGCGCCCTTTGCCTTTCACCTGACGGGGGGCACCGACGTGGAGCATGCGCCCCCCATCGATTACCTGGCGCAGGTGCTCCTGCCCCTGCTTGCCCGCATGGGTGCGCGACTGGACCTGCGTCTCCTGCGGCGCGGCTACTATCCCCGCGGCGGCGGGGAGGTGCAGGTGGAGGTGGCCGCGGGCGGCCCCCTGCAGGCGCTGGTGCTGGACCGGCCGGGGGCGCTGCGTGCAGTCGGGATTCATGCCCACACCGCCCGTCTGCCGGACCATGTGGCGCAGCGCATGGCGGAGGCGGCGCGCCAGACGCTGGCGGCGCAGCTCACCGCCCCCGTGACCGTGCAGACCACCCTCTGGCCGCCGGAAACCGCGCTGGGGCCGGGCGGCGGCCTCGTCCTCGTGGCGGACTGCGAACACACCCGGCTGGGGGCCTCCGCCCTGGCGCGCCGGGGCGTGCCGGCGGAAGTCCTGGGCGAGACGGCGGCCGGGGCGCTGCTGGCCGAGCTCGCGGCCGGCGCGACGCTGGACGTGCACGCCGCCGACCAACTGCCCGTGTACTTCGCCCTGGCGCAGGGGACGTCGCGCTTCCGGGCACGTCACCTGTCCCGGCACGCGGAAACCGCCCTCTGGCTCCTCCGCCAGTTCATCCCGCTGCAGGTGGAGATCGAGTCCCGGCCCGCGGGCGTTGCGGTGAGCCTTGTGCCACCATCGAACCTGTGAGCCGTGGCGCCGGTCAGGCGCCGGTGTGGAACGCCTCGTCCAGTTCCCGGCGCAGGCGCGCTTCCTGGCCGCGGTAGATGGGGGAATAGTGGAAGGACACCACCTGGGCCACGCCCGCGGCGCGGGCGAGACGGCCCGCCTGGCGGGCGGTGAGGTGGCATTTTTCCCGGGCGCGTTGCGCCAGTTCGTCGAGGAAGGGGCTTTCGATGAAGAGCAGGTCCGCGCCCCGCGCCAGCTCGACGATGCGCCGGGCGTTCTGTTCGTGATACACCGCGTCCGTGACGTACACGATCTTCTGGCCCGGTACCACGCGCAGCACGTCCCCACGCAGGGCGCCCAGGGTCACGGGGCGCAGCGTGCCCGCAGGGGTGAGGGCCTCGATGGGGGTTTCGTCGGGCTCGCCCCGCAGCAGGGCCTGCTTCGCCGTGCGCAGCCAGGGCCCCGGCGCCAGCCCGGTTTCCGCGAGGCGGTTTTTCCAGACGTTGACGTGGGCCCGTTCCTCCAGGGCGAAGGCCAGGCAGGGCGTGCGATGGTCGAGCAGGGTGCAGCGCACCCGAAACAGGGGTTCTTCCACCAGCACATCGGTGGCCGGCACGCTCGCTTCCTCCTCGCGGCGGAAGGCATTGCGGCAGCGGAAACGGGCGCGCCGCGCCACACGTCCCGGCTCGATCTCCGTGACGTGGAGGGTGAAGTCGGTCTGGTAGTTGTGCACCAGGTTCCAGGTGTAGGCGGCGAGCTTGTGTCCCACCTGATCCAGGAAGCCGGGCGGACCGAACAGGTGCATGGCGCGGTCGCGACCGAGACAGATGCGCAGCAGCCAGTCGAAACCCATGAAGTGGTCCATGTGGGCATGGGAGACGAACACGTGGCTCACGCGCAGCAGCTTGCGGGGCGGCAGGGCACGCAGATCGCCCAGGTCGAACAACAGGGCGCGCCCCTCGAACAGGCAGTCCACGTAGAGCGCCGGGTCGCCGAAGGGGTCATTGACCAGTTGCGGATGGAACAGGGGACGCATGGCGTTCCGATTCTACGCCCCCGGATTGACGCAGGTGGGCCATTGCGCATAATGGGGCGCAGGGGAGCCATGACCGAAGAAGAAGCCGAAGCCATCCGCCGGCGCATCGCCGAGCTCACACTGGAACATCGCGATCTGGACGCGGTGGTGAGCGCGCTCGCCGCCACACCCTTTCCGGATGAGCTGCGCCTGCGTCGCCTGAAGAAGCGCAAGCTGTGGCTCAAGGACGAGATCGTGCGGCTAAAGATGCTGCTCACGCCCGACATTCCCGCCTGAGACAGGGCCGCGTTGGGCTAGGCCGCCGGAGCAGGGGCGGACACGCTAGAATGGCGGCTTTGCGCCACAGGAAGTCCACCCATGAGTCAGCCCGATTCCGGCTTCGACAAACGGCAAGCCGCGCTCGATTATCACGAGTTTCCCCGTCCCGGCAAACTGTCGGTCACGCCCACCAAGCCCTGCACCACGGCGGCCGATTTGACCCTGGCCTACAGCCCCGGTGTGGCCGAGCCGGTGCGGGAGATCGCGCGCGATCCCAAGGCCGCCTACCGCTATACCAACAAGGGCAATCTGGTGGCGGTGATTTCCGATGGCAGCGCCATCCTGGGCCTGGGCAACCTGGGGCCCCTCGCCTCCAAACCGGTGATGGAGGGCAAGGCGGTGCTGTTCAAGCGCTTCGCCGACATCGACGTCTATGACATCGAGGTGGCGGCGCGCTCCCCCGAGCATTTCATCGAGACGGTGGCGGCCATCGCGCCCACCTTCGGCGGCATCAATCTGGAGGACATCGCCGCGCCCCACTGCTTCGAGATCGAGAAGGCCCTGTCGGAGCGGCTCGACATCCCCGTCTTCCACGACGACCAGCACGGCACCGCGGTGATCATCTGTGCCGGCCTCATCAATGCCCTGGAAGTGCAGGGCAAGACCCTGGACAGCGCGCGCATCGTGTGTCTCGGGGCGGGTGCGGCGGGGCTGGCGTCCCTGAATCTGCTCATTGCCATGGGCGCGTGTCCCGAGAACATCCTCGTGGTGGACAGCAAGGGCGTGATCCACAGCGGCCGCACCGACCTCAATCCCTACAAGCAGCCCTTCGCGCGCGACACCGACCGGCGCACGCTGGCCGAGGCCATGGTGGGTGCCGACGTGTTCGTGGGCGTGTCCGGCCCCAATCTGGTGACGCCCGAGATGGTGCGCGCCATGGCGCCGCGGCCGGTGGTGTTCGCCCTCGCCAATCCGGACCCGGAAATCCGGCCCGAGCAGGCCCATGGGGTGCGCGACGATCTGGTGATGGCCACCGGCCGCTCCGACTATCCCAACCAGGTGAACAACGTTCTGGGCTTCCCCTTCATTTTCCGCGGTGCCCTGGATGCCCGCGCCCGGCGCATCACCCGGCCCATGCTGATCGCAGCGGTGAAGGCCCTGGCCGCCCTCGCCCATGAGCCGGTGCCCCCCGAAGTCCTGGCGGCCTATGGCCTCAGCGCCCTTTCCTTTGGACGGGATTACATCCTGCCCAAGCCCTTCGATCCCCGTCTCATCGAGCGCATTCCGCCGGCGGTGGCCGCCGCGGCGGGCAGCGAATGAAGGCAGGCGCGTCCTTCGCCCCGGCGCAGGCCGAGCAGACGGAAGCCAGCAAGCTGGTGCTGCTCCTCCTTCTCGCCTGTGCCTGGCTGGTCCCGGGCCTGGTGGGACACGATCCCTGGAAGCCCCGGGATGCCGCCACCTTCGGCGTGGTCCATCACATGCTGACGGGCGGCGACTGGCTGGTGCCCGCCATCGCCGGCGAGCTCACCCTGGAGCATGGCCCGCTCTATTACTGGGTGGCGGCGATGCTGGCGCGGCTTTTGGGCGGCTGGCTGCCCGTGCACGACGCGGCCCGGCTGGCCAGCGGCCTGTTCGTGGCGGGCACCTTCCTGGCCCTGGGCCATGCCGGGCGGGTGCTCATGGGCCCGGGGCTGGGGCGTCCCACCGTGGTGGTGCTCCTGGGTTGCGTGGGCCTGCTCACCAATGGGCACGAGATGCAGCCGGACACGGCGCTGCTCGCGGGCTATGCCCTGGCGCTGGCGGGCTTTGCCCTGCTCGCCCGGGGCCGGCTGTCCGGCGGGCTGGTGCTGGGCCAGGGCATGGGGGTCGCCTTCCTGGCGAGCGGACCCGTGCCCCTGGTGGTGCTGGGACTCACCGCGCTCCTTCTGCTCCCGTTTCCCCAGTGGCGCGGCCGGACCCTGGGACGGGGGCTCATCCTGGCGGTCCTGGGCAGCCTGCCTTGGCTTCTGATCTGGCCCGCCCTGCTCGCCCGGCGCGCGCCGGAACTCGTGGAACGGTTCTGGCAGGAGAGCGCCCACGGCCTGCTGCATTTTTCCCTGAATCAGGTCCTGCCCCAGCTCGCCTGGTACGGGGAACTGCTCACCTGGTTCGCCTGGCCGGCCCTGCCGCTGGCCCTCTGGACCCTGTGGGGCTACCGGCGCAAATTGTTCACCGAGCCGCGCTACCAGCTGCCCCTGGTGTTCTTCGCCGTGGTTCTGCTCCTGCTGGCGGGCATGCCCCAGCGCAGTGACACCCTGGCCCTGCCTCTGCTGCTGCCGCTTGCCCTGCTGGCGGCGGCCGGCATCGACACCCTGCGCCGCGGGGCGGCCAATGCCCTGGGCTGGTTCGGCATCATGGGTTTCGGCGCCGCGGCGCTGTTTCTGTGGGCCGCCTGGTTCGCCCTCATGACCGGCGTGCCGGCGCGTTTCTCCACCCATCTGCTCGAACTTGCGCCGGGTTACGTGCCGCGCTTTGCCTGGCTGCCCTTCCTGGTGGCGGTGTGCTTCACCCTGTTCTGGGTGCTGCCCCTGCGCCGTTCCTTCCGTTCGGGCCGGCGGGCCGTGGTGAACTGGGCCGCCGGCATCACCCTGTTCTGGGGCCTGCTCGCCACCCTGTGGTTGCCCTGGCTCAATCACGGCCGCAGCTATGCCAGGCTGTTCGCCGATCTCAAGGCCCATGTGCCCGCCGGCTACACCTGCATCGCCGGGGCGGGCTTGAGTCCCGCCCACCGCGCCCTGCTGGATTACCACGCGGGACTGCGCACCCGCAGCGTGGAGGACTTCGAGGGCATCGAATGCGATCTGTTTCTGCTGCAGTGGAACCCGCGCACGCCGGAGACGCGGCCGGGTCCCGGCTGGGTGACCCTCTGGGAAGGCAGCCGGCCCGGGGAGAAGCGGGAACGCTTCCGCCTGCTGCGCTTCGAGCGGGGGGAGCATGGATAGGTCCATGGACACGGCTGAGGCGCGTCTGATGCGGGCGTTTCATGCGGCCCTGGGGCTGTCGCTGGTGCTCAAGCTGGGGCTCGCGGCGGTGGCCCCCATGTCCGGGGACGAAGCCTATTTCCTGATCTGGGGCCGCACGCCCGCTCTGGGCTATTACGACCATCCACCCATGGTGGGCTGGCTGCTCGCCCTGATGCTGCAGTTTTCCGATGCGGAATGGGTGGTGCGTTTGCCGGCCGTGCTGGCGTCCCTGCTGGTGGGCTATGGCATCTATCGCTTGCTGCGCGAGGCGGACCGGGAGAAGGCCCCGCTGGCGGCCCTGCTCTATTTGCTTGCGCCCACGAGCCTGCTCAACGTCATCATCACCACCGATACCGGCCTCATCATCTGGAGTTTCCTGTCCGGCGCCCTGCTGTGGCGGGGCGAGCAAAAGGGCAGGACCGCGGATTACCTGTGGGCGGGGGTGTTCCTGGGCCTGGCCTGGCTGTCCAAATACTTCGCAGCGCTGCTCACCCTGGCCTATCTGGTCCACTGGGCGCTGGGCCCGCGCGATGGCGCGCGCAACCGTCGCTTCCTGCTGCTGTTCGCGGCGGCCCTGCCTTTCCTCGCCCTCAACCTCTACTGGAATTACGGCCACTGCTGGGCGAACATCATGTTCAACGTGTTCAACCGGCACGGGGATGCGGGCTTCGCGCCGCAGCGGCCGCTCATCTACCTGGCGCTGCTTTTCTACCTGCTCACGCCGCCCCTGATCATCGCCCTGTGGCGCGCCCGCAGCCGGCTCGCCGCGGCAGGCAGCCGCCAGTTCGTGCTGCTGTGGGGGGTGCCCTTTGCCGTGTTCGGACTGCTTTCCTTCGTGAAGGTGATCGGCCTGCACTGGCTGCTGTCCTTCCACGCCTTCTTCTTCCTGGCGGCCGCCCTGGTGCTGGAGGCCCCTGTCCTGCGCCGTGCCCTGAAGTTCATGCTGGCCTTCACCGGCCTGCATCTCTTGGCCATACTGGTGTTCGCCCTGCTGCCCCTCAAGGCCTTCCAGGGCTGGAGCAAGTATGACGGCATGGTGTTCATGCTGCGTCCCCAGGCCATCCTGGCGGAACTCGCGCCCTACGAGGACCGCTATGCGTTCGCCACCGACGGGTATTCCGCCTCCGCCATCATCGCCTACCACGCCCGGCGCCCCTTCGCGGTGTTTGGCGAGGCCTCCAGTCATGCCCGCCACGATGACATCGCCACCGATTTTCGCGCCCTGGACGGGCGCAACGTCCTCGTCCTGCTCAAGAAGGAGCCGGAGTTCGACAAGTTCGGCCCCTACTTCCGGCGCGTGAGCTTCCAAAGCTTCGACGTGGAGGGGGCGCGCTTCTACCTGGTGCTGGGTGAGGGCTTCGATTACCCGCGTTACCGGGAGCAGGTGCTGCGACCGGTCAAGGAGCGGTACTACGCGGTGCCACGCTTCCTGCCCATGGGGGGCTGCTACTTCTGCGAGAAGTATTTTCCCGGGGAAGCCTGCCGGGCACCGCAGAGGTGAACGCCGTGGCGATGCCGCCCCTTCTGCGCCTGATGCGCCCATGCCAGTGGGTGAAGAACCTGTTCGTGTTCACGGGCCTGCTGTTTGCCCATGCCTGGGGCGATACCGCCCTGGTGCTGCGCGTGGTGGCGGCGGCGGTGGCCTTCAGCTTCATGGCGAGCGCCATCTACGTGATCAACGATCTCGCCGACCGCGAGGCGGACCGCCGCCATCCCGTGAAGCGGCACCGGCCCCTGGCGAGCGGCGCGGTCGGCGTGCCTGCCGCCCTCCTGCTGGCGGCGCTGCTCACCGTGGCGGCGGCGTCGGTCGCGGCCTGGGCCTCCTCCACCGTGCTATGGCTCACCGCCGCCTATGCCGTGCTCAACCTCGCCTATTCCGCGGGGCTCAAGCAGGTGGTGATCCTGGACGTGTTCCTCATCGCCGCCGGTTTCATGCTGCGCATCCTGGCGGGCACGCTGGGGGTGGGCATCGCGCCTTCCCAGTGGCTTTTGCTCACCGGCCTGTTCCTCACCCTGTTTCTGGGCTTTGCCAAGCGGCGCGCGGAATGGACGGCCGCGGCCGGCAGCGGCGCGGCCCAGCGCAGGGTGCTCGCCCAGTACGGCCCGGAGCTGCTCGACCACATGCTGTCGGTGGCGGCGGCGGGCGTGGTGATGAGCTACAGTCTCTACACCATGAGCCCGGAGACCATCGCCCGCCATGGCACCACCGGCCTGGTTTACACCGTGCCCCTGGTGCTCTACGGCATCTTCCGCTACATCCACCTGCTGCACCATCGCCAGCGGGGGGAGGATCCAGCCTCGGACCTGCTGCTCGATCCGCACATGGTGGCGACCTTCCTCGCCTGGCTGACGATGACGGTCTGGCTCATCGCGTGAGGGGCCCACGCCGGCATGGCGACCGAGGTGATGCTGCTGGTGTTGCTGGGGGCGCTGCTGCACGCGGCATGGAATGCCTCGATCCGGGCCGCGCCCGACAAGTTCGCGCAAATGGTGGCGCTCACCCTGGGCAGCGCCGCCGTGGCCGCCGTCGCGCTGCCTTTCCTGCCGGCGCCGGCCGCGGCGAGCCGGCCTTTCATCGCCGCCTCCGTGGTTACCCATTTCGTCTATTTCATCCTCGTCGCCCGCGCCTACCAGCGCGGGGAACTGTCGCGGTCTTATCCCCTGATGCGCGGCAGTGCGCCCCTGGTCACGGCCCTGGTGGCCCTGTGTTTCCTGGATGAAACCCTCTCGGCGCCGGGCTGGCTCGCGCTGCTGCTCCTGAGCGGGGGCCTGCTGGTGCTGGCCGCCGGGGGGCGCGGCGGCGCGGGCTTCGCCCTCGCCAATGCGGGGGTGATCGCCGGCTATACCGTGATCGACGGCAGCGGTGTGCGGCTTGCGGGAACTGGCGTGGGCGGGGCCCTGAGCTACACGCTGTGGATGTTCCTGCTCAACGCCGTGCCGTTTCTCCTCTGGACGCTGCTTGCCCAGGAGAAGCGTCGGCACCTGCCGGCGGTGCTGGCTGCGTGGCGCGGCGGCCTGCTCGGCGGGGCGCTGGCGGTGGCCTCCTATGGGCTGGCCCTCTGGGCCATGACGCGCGCGCCCGTGGCCCTGGTGGCGGCGCTGCGCGAGACGGCCGTGATCTTCGGCCTGCTGATCGGTGCCGTGGTGCTCCGGGAGCGCTTCGGACCGGTGCGCTGGCTGGCCACGCTGCTGGTCGCTGCCGGGGCGGCGACGCTGCGGCTCGCCTGACTACATCGTCTTCCTGAGCAGCGGCAGAAGCTGCCTGAGCGTGCGCGTGTTGAGCACGTCGCCGGCTTCCAGCCAGCCGCGGCGCGCCTGGCCGACGCCGAAGCGCAGGTGATCGAAATCGAGCAGGGTGTGGGCATCGGAATTGATGGCCACCAGGACGCCTTCCGCCTTCGCCAGCTGGCAGTGGAGATCCGTGAGATCGAGCCGTTCCGGCTGGGCATTGAGCTCGAGGTAACAGCCCCGCTCCCGCGCGTGGCGGATGATGCGTTCCATGTCCACGTCCATGGGGGCGCGTCCGCCGATCTCCCGGCCGCTGGGATGGGCGAGGATGGTGAAGTGGGGATGGTCCATGGCGCGCAGGATGCGCGCGGTCTGCCTGTCCCGCGGCAGGTTGAAATGGCTGTGCACCGCGGCCACCACCAGATCCAGCCGGGCCAGCACGGCATCCGGCAGATCCAGCGAGCCGTCCTCGAGGATGTCCACCTCGATGCCCTTGAGCAGGCGGATGCCCTGCAGTTCCTCGTTGAGGCGGTCGATTTCCTCCATCTGGCGCGCCAGGCGTTTCTCATCCAGCCCGTGGGTGACGGCCAGGCGCGGCGAATGGTCGGTGATGGCCAGATACTGGAAGCCCCGGCGGCGTGCCTCCGCGGCGAGTTCGCGCAGGTCGTGCCGGCCGTCCGAGGCCTTGCTGTGCACGTGCAGGTCTCCCCGCAGCTGCTTCAGTTCCACCAGTCTGGGCAGACGCCCGGCGCGGGCGGCCTCGATCTCGCCCCGGTCTTCCCGCAGTTCCGGCGGAATCCAGGGCAGGCCCACGGCGGCGAACACCGATTCCTCGGTCTCGCCGGCGATGCGTGCATCTCCCCGGAACACACCGTATTCGTTGATCTTGAGCCCGCGTTCCTGCCCCAGTTTGCGGATGGCGATGTTGTGGGGCTTGGACCCCGTGAAATAGTGCAGCGCCGCGCCGAAGCTTTCCGCCGGCACCACCCGCACGTCCACCTGGATGCCGCTCTTCAGCACCACGCTGGAACGGGTGTCGCCGTGGGACAGCACATCGGCGATCTCGTCGTAGGCCATGAGGTGGGCCATCACCGGCGGCCCCTGCTCCGCGGTGACCAGGATGTCCAGATCTCCCACCGTCTCCTTGCCGCGGCGGTAGCTGCCGGCGACGACGGCCTGCTTTACGCCGGGCGCCCGGCGCAGGTGGGCGATCAGGGCTTCCGCATACTGGGTGGCCACCGCAATGGAATAGCGGCGCTCCTGGGAGGCATGGGCGCGGATGGCTTCCAGGATGGCGCGTTCGGTCTTTTCCCCGAAGCCCGGCAGTTCGCGGATGCGGCCCGCTTCGGCGGCACGGGCGAGCTCATCGAGCGTCTGCACCTGCAGACTGTCGTAGAGCATTTTCACCCGCTTGGGTCCCAGGCCCGGGATGTGCAAGAGCTGGGTGATGGTGGGCGGCAGCTGGCTGCGCAGTTCCTCGAGGAAGCGGCAGCGGCCGGTGGTGGCGATTTCCTCGATCTTGGCGGCGAGGTCGGCGCCGATACCCGGCAGCTTGGGCAGCTTTTCGCCGGCGGCCAGAATGCCTGCCACCTCGCGGCCGAACTCGCCTATGGTGCGCGCGGCGTTGCGGTAGGCACGCACGCGGAAAGGGTTGGCGTCCTGGATTTCCAGGAGATCGGCGATTTCCTCGAAGATGGCGGCGATGTCGGCGTTGTGGATGGGCATGTCCGCAGTGTAGCAGCCCCGGTCCCGGGTACGGGGGCTGGCTACGTTCGGCGTGGGGCGCGACCCTTCAGGACGCCCACGGACGGGACGATAATGGGCCTGCAGAGTCCCCGTGGAGTGCAACATGGAAATCTCTTCCTCCATCGTCGGTGGGGCGGTCACCCAGCCCGCTGACCAGGTGCGCCAGGTGCTGGTGCTGAAGAAGGCCCTGGAGGCCGAGGCCAGTGCGGCGCTGGCCCTGATCAAGGCCGTGCCTGCGCCGCAGCCGGTGGCATCGAGCAATCCGCCCCATCTGGGCCAAACAATCGACACCCGGGCCTGAGGCCACGGCGCTTCGGCTAAAATGGCGGCTTCCGGAAAGGAAGCCCCATGCCCGTCAATTTCACACCCACGCCCCCCCATGAGCTGGCGCCGGTGGCCGGCGTGCGCCTCGGCGTTGCCGCCGCCGGCATCAAGAAACCGGGACGACCCGATCTCACCGTGATCGCCCTCGACGCGGGCAGCCGTGTTGCTGGCGTGTTCACCCGAAACCGTTTCTGCGCCGCGCCCGTGACGGTGTGCCGGGAGCGGCTCGCCCAGGGTCAGGCCATCCGGGCCCTGGTCATCAACACCGGCAACGCCAATGCCGGAACCGGCAGCCAGGGGCTGGCCGATGCCCGCCGCACCTGCGCGGAAGTGGCGCGCCTCTTGGGCTGCGACGAGGCGGCGGTCCTGCCCTTTTCCACGGGCGTGATCCTGGAGCCCATGCCCCTGGACCGGCTGCTGGCGGGACTGCCCGCGGCGGTGGCGGATCTCGCCCCGGATCGCTGGGGCGCGGCCGCCCAGGCCATCATGACCACCGACATCGTGCCCAAGGCCCGGTCCACCCGCGTCACCATCGACGGCCACACCATCACCGTCACCGGCATGGCCAAGGGCTCCGGCATGATCCATCCCAACATGGCCACCATGCTGGGTTTCATCGCCACCGATGCGGCCATCGGCCAGGCTGCCCTGGAGGCGCTCGTCCGGCACGCGGCGGACGAATCATTCAACTGCATCACGGTGGATGGCGACACCTCCACCAACGATTCCTTCGTCCTCATGGCCAGCGGCCGCGCCGGCAATCCGGAAATCACCGACACGGACGCCCCGGCCTACGCCGCGCTGCGCGAGGCGGTGACGGAGCTGGCGCGCTGGCTGGCCCAGGCCATCGTGCGCGACGGGGAGGGCGCGACCAAGTTCATGACCATCCAGGTGAACGGGGGCAGGAGCCGTGGCGAATGCCGCCAGGTGGCCTACGCCATCGCCCGCTCGCCGCTGGTGAAGACGGCTTTTTTCGCCTCCGACCCCAATCTGGGACGCATCCTCGCCGCCATTGGCTACGCCGGCATCGAGGATCTGGACGTGAACCGGCTGCGTCTCTACCTGGGAGACGTGCTGGTGGCGGAACAGGGCGGACGCGCCCCGGGCTATCGCGAGGAACAGGGCGCGGCGGTGATGAAGGCGCCGGAGATCCTGGTGCGGGTCGAGCTCGAGCGCGGTCCCGCCTCGGCCACCGTGTGGACCTGTGACTTCTCCTACGACTACGTGAAAATCAACGCGGAGTACCGCAGCTGATGGAGGAGCTCGCGCGCCTGCTCACCCGCGCCGAGACCCTGCTCGACCGGCTGGAGGCCGTGCTCCCCGCCGCGCCGCGGCCACCCGCGTGGGAAAGCGCAATCGCCTTCCGCTGGCGCGCGTCCGCCGGCGGGGGACGGCTTGAACCGGTGGCCCATCCCCATCGCATCCGGCTCGCCGATCTCAAGGGCATCGACGAGCAGAAGAAGATCATCGACCGCAACACCCGCCAGTTCGTGGAAGGCCGGCCCGCCAACAACGTGCTGCTCACGGGTGCGCGCGGCACCGGCAAGAGTTCCCTGGTCAAGGCAGTGCTGCACCAGTATGCCAAGCGCGGCCTGCGCCTGATCGAGATCGACAAGGCCCATCTCAACGACCTGCCGGACATCGTGGACCTGATCTACGACCGTCCCGAGCGTTTCATCCTGTTTTGCGACGATCTCGCCTTTGCCGCGGACGAACCCGGCTATCAGGCCCTCAAGGCCCTGCTCGACGGTTCCATTGCCTCCAGCAGCGACAACATGCTGGTCTATGCCACGTCCAACCGACGCCACCTGATGCCGGAATATCTGGAGGAGAACGCGCTCACGCGCCACGTCAACAGCGAGGTGCATCCGGCCGAGGCAGTGGAGGAGAAGGTGTCCCTGTCCGAGCGCTTCGGCATCTGGCTGTCCTTCTATCCCTTCGACCAGGAGGAATACCTGCGCATCGTCGAGCACTGGGTGGGCGTGCTGGGCACGCTGCCCGCGGACCGGGCCGCGCTGCACCGGGCCGCCCTCAACTGGGCGCTGGGGCGGGGTTCGCGCAGCGGCCGGGTGGCCTGGCAGTTCGCCCGCGACTGGGTGGGACGGCAGGGGACGTGAACATCGTGCCCGTGGCCGCCGGCGTGCTGCTGGCAGCGGATGGCCGCTTTCTCCTGGCCCGGCGCCCGCCCGGACGGGCCTATGCCGGCTGGTGGGAATTCCCGGGCGGCAAGATCGAGCCGGGGGAGCGGCCCGAACAGGCGCTGGCGCGGGAACTCGCGGAGGAACTGGGGATTCGCGTGGAAAAGGCCTATCCCTGGCTCACCCGTGTCTTCGCCTACAGCCATGCCACCGTGCGCCTGCATTTCCACCGCGTCACCGCCTGGCTGGGCGAGCCCACACCGCGCGAGGGCCAGGCGCTCGCCTGGGCGCGGGCCGAAGATCCCGGTGTGACCCCCCTCTTGCCCGCCAACGGGCCCATCCTGCGTGCCTTGGCCCTGCCGCCCGTGATGGGGGTGAGCAACGTGGCGGAGCTGGGAATGGGGGATTTTCTGGCCCGGCTCGAGGCGGCCCTGGATTCTGGTCTGCGCCTCATCCAGCTGCGGGAGAAGCATCTCACCCCGGCGCAGTTCGCCCTGCTGGTTCGGGAGGCCGTGGCAGTGGCTCACCGTCACGGTGCCCGGGTGATGGTCAACGGGGAGCCGGCCATGGCGGAAAAACTCGGAGCCGATGGCGTGCACCTCACCAGCCGGCGGCTCATGGCGTCCAGGGAACGCCCGGCACTGGCCTGGTGTGGCGCGTCCTGCCACAGCCGGGAGGAGCTGGATCACGCGGCACGGCTGGGACTGGACTACGTGGTGCTGGGGCCGGTGTTGCCCACCCTCAGCCACCCGGGTGCCGCCACCCTCGGCTGGGAGGGCTTTGCCGGGCTCGTGCGCGACTATCCTCTGCCGGTGTATGCCATCGGCGGCATGCGTCCCGAGGAGCTGGAGACTGCCTGGGCCCATGGGGCCCACGGCATTGCCATGATGCGGCGGGTATGGTGAGGGCGGCGTGGCTGGCCTTCCTGCTGGGGCTTGCCGCCTGCAGCGGGCCGCAGGCACCCGCCATGCCCTGCGCCGATCTGCAACAGGGCTGCACCGGCGCGGGGGTGAGGGTGGACACGGATGCCCCACCCTCGGCCCTCACGCCTTTCACCCTCACGGTGGTCGCGCCCGGGGCGCGCGAGGTGGTGGCCGAGTTCGTGATGGTGGGCATGGACATGGGTCTGAACCGTTATCGCCTGCAGTCCGCCGGCGGAGGGCGGTTCACCGCCCGGGTGACCCTGCCTGTGTGCGTGAGCGGGCGGCGCGACTGGGTGCTGTGGCTCAGCGTGGACGGCAAACGGGTGGGCTTCGCCTTCCAGACCCGTTAGCAGCCGAGGCGGTGGGAGCGTTGTCAGTCCTGTTCGTCCGATGGCGGCCCGGCGGGCGTTTCCGGCAGCCCGGGTCCGGGAATGCGGTAGTTCTCGTTCGCCCACTGGCCCAGATCGATGAGCTTGCAACGTTCGCTGCAGAAGGGCCGGAAGGGATTGCTGGCGTCAAACGGCGTCGGCTTGCCGCATACCGGGCAGTTGACCAGGCGGGGTGTCGTCACAGGGAGCAGAGCGTGAGTTCGAAGGGCACGTCCACGTCGCAGGCCTTGGGCCGCTCGGTGCCGCCCAGGGCCGTGAAGCGGATGTTGATGGCGTACTTGTTGGCGCTGATTTCCGGAAAGCAGGGCAGGTCGGCAAGCAGGGTCACGCGCAACATCTGCGCCACGCGGCCCGAGAGCATCTGCTGATAGGCACCCTGCACCGCGATCTTCTGCACCGGCTCGCCGCTGTCGCGCAGGATTTGCAGCACGATGTCGATGGCGTTGCGCAGGGGTTGGAAGGGTGCGAGCCAGCCGTAAAGGTCGGCGCGGCGCACTTCCGCGTCCAGGTTCAGCCAGTAGTGGTAGGACGGCAGGTCGAACTCGCACACCCCACCCGGAATGCAGGCGCGCTGCTTGATGCTCATCACCCATTCGTTGTCGCGCAGGTGCTGGCCCAGCTTGCCCGGCAGGGTCTGCAGCTCGGTCACGGTCCGGCTGATCCTTTGCAACACTTCGTCCAGGGTGTCCTGCTTCACCCCCGGGTTGTGGCGCAGGGGTTCCAGGGTGGCCTTTTGGCGCTCCAGCTCCTGGATCAGGTCCGACTTGAGATCGCCCCGCGCCACCTCCAGCGCCTCGAACAGGGCCAGCATGGCGGCATGGTGGTCCAGGGCTTCGTCCCGGGCCGCGAAGTGTTCGAAGCGGGCGAACAGATCCTCGAGCCGCATCAGCGTCCGGATGCGTTCGTTGAGAGGATATTCGTAGACGATCACGAGAAAGCCCGCCCGGAAATGGGGTATTCTGGACCAGAAGCCCCGAAAATACAAACCGGGCGGGCTCAACGACCGGCGGCCAGGGCGCGGTAGCGGGCGTCCAGTGCGCGGACGCCTTCCTCGAGGCGGGCGAGGTCGCCGTCGTTGCTGAGCACGTCGTCCGCGGCGGCCAGCCGGGTGGCCCGGCTCGCCTGGGCCGCCATGATCGCCAGCACTTCCTGCCGGGACAGGCCGCTGCGCGCCATGGTCCGGCGCACCTGCTCCTCTTCCGGACAGTCCACCACCAGCACCCGCTGCACCCGCTCGCGCCAGCCCGGCTTTTCCACGAGCAGGGGTACCACCAGGATCACGTAGGGGCCTTGGGCGACGGCGAGGGCACGGTCCACCTCCTCGCGGATCAGGGGATGGATTAGGTCTTCCAGGCGTTTACGGGCGGCCGGGTCGGCGAACACCCGGCGGCGCAGGGCGGCGCGGTCGATCTCCCCGGCGGCATCCAGCACCTGCGGGCCGAAGGCGGCGACGATGGCGGCATGGCCCGGTGCGCCGCGGCGGGTGAGGGCATGGGCGATCGCATCCGTATCGATGATGGTCGCCCCCAGTTGGCGGAAACGTTCCGCGACGGTGCTCTTGCCGCTGCCGATGCCGCCGGTGAGCCCGATGACCAAGGGCATTACGGCTGGATCAGATAGAAACGGGTGAGGGACTCGCCCCAGAACAGGGCCACCAGTCCCCCCGCCGCGAGATAGGGACCGAAGGGAATGGGCACGTGCCGTTCATGCCGGGCGAACAGGATGAGGGCGATGCCCACTGCCGCCCCCACCAGGGAGGCAAGCAGCACGACGGCGAGCAGCATCTGCCAGCCCAGCCAGGCCCCCAGGGCCGCGAGCAGCTTGAAATCGCCGTAGCCCATGCCTTCCTTGCCGGTCACCAGCTTGAACAGCCAGTAGATGGACCACAGGGACAGATAGCCGGCCATGGCGCCGATGACGCTGGAGGCAAGACTGGTGAACAGCCCCGACAGGTTCACGCCCAGCCCAAGCCACAGGAGGGGCAGGGTGAGATCGTCCGGCAGAAGCTGGGTGTCGAGATCGATGAAGGTGAGGGCGATCAGGGTCCAGACCAGCACCAGCGCCGCGGCCGCCTGCCAGCCGAAACCGAAATGCCCGGCGGTGTAGGCGCTGAGCAGTCCGGTGAGGGCTTCCACCACGGGATAGCGCAGACCGATGGGGGCGCGGCAGGCCCGGCAGCGGCCGCGCAGCCACAGGTAGGAGAGGAGCGGAATGTTTTCCAGCACACCGATGCGGTGGCCGCAATGGGGACAGGTGGAGCGGGGCAGGAGGAGGTCGTAGCGCTCGCCCGGCTCCACCGGTCGTCCTTCCAGTTCGGCGCACTGGCGCCGCCAGGCCCGTTCCAGCATGCGCGGCAGGCGGTGGATCACCACGTTGAGGAAGCTGCCCACCACCAGCCCCAGGACCGCGCAGGTGGCGACGAAGGTCCAGGGGCTGTGGGTGTAGAGACCGGCGAGGTTCATGCGCCGCCCCCAGGGTGCGGCGCGCGCGGCGGCAGTGCGGGCACCGGTGGCCTGCCGGACTCAGACCGCCTGGCCCATCTTGAAGATGGGCAGATACATGGCGATCACCATGCCACCGATGAGCACACCCAGCACCACCATGATGAGGGGCTCCATGAGGCTGGAGATGGCTTCCACCGCCTCGTCCACCTCCCGCTCGTAATAGTCCGCCACCTTGCTCAGCATGGCGTCGAGGGAACCGGATTCCTCGCCGATCTGGGTCATCTGGATCACCATGTTGGGGAACAGCTCGCTGTTCTGCATGGCTACGGCCAGGCTGGTGCCGGTGGCCACCTCGTTCTGGATGCGTTTGGTGGCCAGGTAGAAGACCCGGTTGCCGGCCGCGCCCGCCACCGAGTCCAGGGCGTCCACCAGGGGCACGCCGGCAGCGAACATGGTGGACAGGGTGCGCGCCCAGCGTGCGATGGCGGCTTTCTCGATCAGGGGTCCGAAGATGGGCAGCTTGAGGAACAGCCGGTCCATGAAATCCTGCATCCTGGTGGACCGCTTCCAGGCGTAGAAGAAAGCCCAGATGCCGCCGAAAATGCCGCCGAAGATGGCCCACCAGTACTGCACGAAGAAATCGGAGATGGCGATCACCACCAGGGTGGGTGCGGGCAGATCGGCGCCGAAGCTCTGGAACAGGTCCTTGAAGGCGGGGATCACGTAGATCATGATCACCGCGGTGATGATGAAGGCCACCACGATCACCGCCGCCGGATAGAACAGGGCCGACTTGATCTTGCCCTTGATGGCCAGGATCTTTTCCTTGTAGGTGGCCAGCCGGTCCAGGATGGTATCCAGGATACCGGCCTGCTCCGCGGCGTTGATCAGGTTGCAGTAGAGCTGGTCGAAGTAGAGGGGATGCTTGGCGAAGGCCTGGGACAGGCTGGAACCGGCGGCGATGTCGTTGCGGATGTCGCCGAGCAGCTTCTGCACCGCCGGGTTGCTGTGCCCCTTGGCCACGATGTCGAAGGCCTGCAGCAGCGGCACGCCGGACTTCATCATGGTGGCGAGCTGCCGCGTGAACATGGTGATGTCCTTTTCCGTGATCTTGCGGCTGCGGCCGAAGGTGGACTGCTTCTTCACCTTGATGGGGTTGATGCCCTGGCGGCGCAGCTGGGCGTTCACGAACTGGGGCCCGGGCGCGCGCATGTCGCCCTTGAGCTTCTTGCCCTTCTTGTCCACGCCCTCCCAGACGTAGGTGAATTCTTTGACTGCAGCCTTGCGTGCGACGGCCATGGTTGACACCTCTATTCGTTGGTGACGGCTTCCACTTCCTCGAGGGAGGTGATGCCCGCCTTGACTTTGAGCAGACCGGACTGGCGCAGGTCCTTCACGCCCTCGCGCCGGGCCTGGTCCGCGATGTCATGGGATGTCCCGTTCTTCATGATGATGCGGCTGATTTCCTCGGAAATGGGCATGACCTGGTAGATGCCCACGCGCCCCTTGTATCCCGTGCCCTTGCAGTGTTCGCAGCCCACGTGGCGGAAGGGCTGCCAGCTGCCGTCCAGGTCTTCCTCCCGGAAGCCTGCGCGCAGCAGCGCCTCCGGCGGGATGTCCGCCGGCTGCTTGCAGTGGGGGCAGAGCCGGCGCGCCAGCCGCTGGGCGGTGATCAGGATCACCGAGGAAGCGATGTTGAACGGCGCCACCCCCATGTTCGCCAGCCGGGTGAGGGTGGTGGGGGCGTCGTTGGTGTGCAGGGTGGACAGCACCAGGTGGCCGGTCTGAGCCGCCTTGATGGCAATGTCCGCGGTTTCCAGGTCGCGGATCTCGCCCACCATGATCACATCCGGATCCTGGCGCAGGAAGGCGCGCAGGGCGGCGGCGAAGGTGAGGCCCGCCTTTTCGTTGACGTTCACCTGGTTGATGCCGGGCAGGTTGATCTCCGCCGGGTCTTCCGCCGTGGAGATGTTCACCCCGGGCTGGTTCAGGATGTTGAGGCAGGTGTAGAGGGACACGGTCTTGCCGCTGCCGGTGGGACCGGTCACCAGAACCATGCCGTAGGGACGGTGGATGGCGGCGAGCAGGGCATCCCGCTGTTCCGGCTCGTAGCCCAGGGCATCGATGCCCAGGGAAGCGCTGGTGGGATCCAGGATGCGCATCACGATCTTTTCGCCGTAGAGCGTGGGCAGGGTGCTCACCCGGAAGTCGATGGCGCGGTTCTTGGAGAGCACCAGCTTCATGCGCCCGTCCTGGGGCACGCGCTTTTCGGAAATGTCCAGCTTGGAGATGACCTTGATGCGCGAGGCGATCTTGTCCTTGATGGCCAGCGGCGGGCGCGCCACCTCGTAGAGCACGCCGTCCAGGCGATAGCGGATGCGGTAGAACCTCTCGAAGGGTTCGAAGTGGATGTCGGACACGCCGGAGTTGATGGCATCCAGCAGGATTTTCTGGATGTATCGCACCACCGGTGCGTCGTCGATTTCCGCCGCCTCGTCCTTGGTTTCGACTGCCGTGCCTTCCTCTTCCAGCAGGCTCGCTTCCACCTCTTCGCCCACCAGCTCGTTGAGCTTGTCCGTGGCGCTTTCGGTGACCTTGTCCAGCAGGCGGCCCAGCTTGTCGTCCTCCACCACGATGGGATCGACGATCATGCCGGTCTGGAACTTGATGTCGTCCAGGGCCTGCAAATTGGTGGGGTCGGACATGGCCACGTAGAGGCGCGTGCCCCGCTTGTAGAGGCCCACGGCCCGGCGCTCCTGCATCAGCCGGGCAGGCAAAAGGTCGCGCGGCAGGTGCTCCACGTCCAGCGCGTCCAGATCCAGCAGGGGATAGCCGAAGGTCTGGGCGGCGAATTCGGCGACGTCCACCGCGCTCAGCTTGCGGGTCTGCACCAGGGCGGTGACGAAGGAAACGTTGGACGCATTGGCCTGGGCCTGAATGGCTTCGGCATCGGCCTCGTTGAGCCGCCCATGCTGAACCAGGGTGCGGGCGAGGCCCGACAGGGCGGTGGAAACGGATGCGGCGGCCATGGCGTGTCGGTGACGTCCTTAAGACAACTTCATAAAGTCGTTAAATACTGCCCACGATCACTCTGTTTGTAAAGGCGATTTTTCCGCCTCACCAGCCTCCGGGGCGGGATGGATGCGCACCACCTTCACCACCCGGTCCTGGGTCTGGACGATTTCCAGCGGATGGCCGGCGATTTTCAGGCTGGTGCCGGCCTCCGGGATGTCCTGGAAATGTTCCAGGATCAGACCGTTCAGCGTGCGCGGCCCGTCCAGCGGGAAGTGGGTGCCCAGCTTGCGGTTGAGGTCGCGCAGGGCGGTGGCGCCGTCTACCAGCCAGCTGCCATCCGGCTCGCGCTGGAACTCCGCGCCGCGGGCGGGCGTCTGGCTGGTGAATTCGCCGACGATTTCCTCCAGGATGTCCTCCACCGTGAGCAAGCCCTGCAGTTCGCCGTATTCGTCCACCACCAGCCCCACCTTGCGCCGGCTTTGCTGAAAATTCTGTAACTGGGTGAACAGCGCTGTGCCCATCGGGATGAAATACGGCTCGCGCAGGATTTTCTTGAGGCCCTCCCGGTCCACCGGCCCGGACTGGGCCAGATGCAGCACCTGGCGCACATGCACCATGCCGATCACGTTGTTGAGCTCCCCCTGGTACACCGGCAGCAGGCTGTGGTGGGCGGTGGTGAGCTGGGCCCACAGTTCCTCTTCCGGGCTGTCCAGGTCGATGGCCTCGATGCGTCCGCGGGGGGTCATCACGTCCTCGACGCTGATGCGTTCCAGGTCGAACAGGTTGAGCAGGATGGTCTGGTGGGCGCGGGGAATGTAGCCGCTCGCCTCCAGCACCAGGGTGCGCAGCTCGGCGAGGCTGAGCTTGTCCCGTTCCGCCGTGTGGGGCTTGAGGCGCATCAGCGCGAGCAGCGCCCGCACGAACAGGTTGACCACCCACACCGCGGGATAGAGCAGGGTGGACAGGGGCCGCAGCACATAGGCGGCGGGGAAGGCCAGGCGCTCCGGGTAGGCGGCGGCCAGCACCTTGGGGGTCACCTCGGCGAACACCAGGATCAGGAAGGTGACCACCAGGGTCGCGACGGTCACCGCCAGCTCGCTGGAGCCCAGCAGCCGCACCACGATCACCGTCACCAGGGAGGCGGCTGCGGCATTGACCAGGTTGTTGCCCAGGAGGATCACGCCCAGGAGCTGGTCGGTGCGCGCGAGGAGCTGGCTGGCCAGGCGCGCGCCGCGATGGCCGTGCTTGGCAAGATGCCGCAACCGGTAGCGGTTGAGGGACATCATGCCGGTCTCGGACAGGGAGAAGAACGCCGACAGGGCAAGCAGCACTGCCAGCGCCGCGAGCAGTGCGCTTAAGGGAATGTCGTCCAAGGGTTCGGGACCGCGGGGAAGGGATGGCAAGGATTGTCGAAACCGCGTGCCGCCCTGTCAAGCCGGGCGCAGGTGCAGGCCGGCTCAGGCGCGGGCCGGCTGCTCGAACACCACATGGCCTTCCACCAGGGTCAGGCGCACCCGCCCCGGCAGGGTCTGGCCGAGGAAGGGGGTGTTGCGGCCCTGGCTTCTGAGCAGGCGGGCGTCCACCGGCGTTTCGCCCGCGGGATCGAACAGGCAGATGTCGGCCGGCAGCCCCGGCGCGAGCCGGCCGTGATCCAGGCCGAGAATGCGCGCCGGCAGGCTGGTCACCCGCGCCAGGGCCTCGGTGAGGGGCAGGCCGGTCTCCTGCGCCCAGCGCAGGGTGAGGGGCAGCAGGAGCTCCAGCCCGGTCGCCCCCGGCTCGGCTTCGCCGAAGGGAAGCTGCTTGGCATCGTCGTCCACCGGCGTGTGATCGGAGCACAGCGCGTCGATGGTGCCGTCGAGCAGGCCGGCGCGCAGCGCGGCGCGATCCGCGCGGCTGCGCAACGGCGGCACCAGCCGGCAGTTGGCGTCGAACCAGCCGATGTCCTCGTCGCACAGGTGCAGATGGTTGATGGAGACGTCGCAGGTGACGGGCAGACCGTCGTGGCGGGCGCGGCGCACCATGTCCACCGCCTCCTTGCTGGAGAGGCGGCACAGGTGCACACGCGCCCCGGTGGCGCGCACCAGGAGCAGGATGGTGGCCAGGGCCACCGTCTCGGCGCAGGCCGGAATGGGGCGCAGGCCCAGGCGGGTGGCCACCGGCCCGTCGTGGGCCACGCCGTCGCGGGCGAGATGGGCGTCCTGGGGGCGCAGCCAGACCGGCATGTCAAAGGTGGCAGCGTATTCCAGCGCACGCAGCAGCACCTGGGTATCCGAAAGCGGCGCATCCGCCTGGGAGAAGGCCACGCAGCCGGCATCGCGCAGCACCGCCATCTCTGCCAGCCGCTCGCCGGCGAGCTTCTGGGTCAGGGCACCCAGGGGATAGACCCGGGCGAGGTTGAGGCTCTTCGCCCGGTATTTGAGCATCTCCACCAGGCCCGGCTCGTCCAGGGGCGGATCGGTGTCCGGCGGGCAGACCAGGGTGGTCACGCCGCCGGCCACCGCGGCCAGAAGTTCCGATTCCAGGGTCGCCTTGTATTCCAGGCCCGGCTCGCGCAGGCGCGCGGAAAGATCCACCAGGCCGGGACAGGCGATCAGGCCGCTGGCGTCGATCACCCGGTTGGGATGGAAATCCGCGGGCGCCTGCCCGAGGGCGACGATGCGCCCGGCGGCGATGCACAGATCCTGCACGGCATCCAGGCCGCTCGCGGGATCGATGACGCGGGCGTTCCGGATCTGGATCTTCATGGGCTGCCGCCTCCCGCCAGCAGGCTCATCACCGCCATGCGCACGGCGATGCCGTAGGTGACCTGGGGCAGGATCACCGCCTGGCGGCCGTCGGCCACCGCGGAGTCGATTTCCACGCCACGGTTCATGGGCCCCGGATGCATGACGATGGCGTCGGGCTTGGCGCGCCTGAGCTTGGCCGGTGTCAGCCCGTAGTGCTTGAAGTATTCGCCGGCACTGGGCAGGAGCGGCCCGCGCATGCGCTCGTTCTGCAGGCGCAGCATCATCACCACGTCCACATCCGCGATGCCCTCTTCCATGTCGTGATAGACCCGCACCCCCAGTTCCTCCACACCCTTGGGCAGCAGGGTGCGCGGTCCCACCACACGCAGGTCGGGCACCCCCAGGGCTGTGAGAGCGTGGATCTCGGAGCGGGCCACGCGGGAGTGCATGATGTCGCCCACGATGGCGATGGACAGCCGGGTGAAGTCCTTCTTGTAGCGGCGGATGGTGAACACGTCCAGCAGACCCTGGGTGGGATGGGCATGACGGCCGTCGCCGGCATTGATGACGCGGATGTGGGGCGCCACATGGCGGGCGATGAAATGGGCGGCCCCGGATTCCGCATGGCGCACGATGAACATGTCCGCCCCCATGGCGGCGAGATTGTCCACCGTGTCCAGCAGGGTCTCGCCCTTGCTCTGGCTGGAAGCACTGATGTTGAGATTGACCACGTCCGCGCTCAGACGCTTGGCGGCGATCTCGAAGGTGGTGCGGGTGCGCGTGGAGGGCTCGAAGAACAGGTTGAAGATGGCCTTGCCCCGCAGCAGGGGAACCTTCTTCACCTCGCGTTCGTTCACGCCCACGAAGGATTCCGCGGTGTCCAGGATGGAGTGGATAAGGGCGGCGTCCAGGCCCTCGATGGTGAGCAGGTGGCGGAGCTTGCCCGTGTCGTCGAGTTGGGGATTCGGCGCCATGGAAAGTTTCGTCAGTGTCGCTTGTCGAGCAGACTCAGGCTCAAACGTCCCTGGGAATCACGGTCGAGTTGGATGTGCTGGTGCGGCGGCAGGGGGATCACCGCTCCCACGTACTGGGCCGCAATGGGCAGCTCGCGCCCGCCGCGGTCGATGAGCACCGCCAGTTCGATGGAGGCGGGGCGGCCGAAATCGAACAGCTCGTTCATGGCCGCGCGCACGGTGCGGCCCGTGTAGAGCACGTCGTCCACCAGGATGATGTGGGCGCCTTCCACGGGGAAGTCGATGTGGGACGGCCGCACCTGGGGATGCAGGCCCATGCGGCTGAAATCGTCGCGGTAGAAGGCGATGTCCAGGGTGCCCAGGGGAATCTCCGGCCCCAGGAGGGCATGGAGCTTCTGGGCCACCCAGGCGCCACCGGTGTGGATGCCCACCAGGGCGCTGCGGTCGGTGAGGTGATCCGCGATCGCCTCCGCCAGCCTGCGGATCAGGGCTTCGGCGTCAGGCAGCCCGGTGCTTGCGCTCATCGAAGAACCTCTGCAGGATGTGGCGCGCCGCCGCCTGGTCCAGCACTGCCTTGCTGCGACCGCGCCGGATGCCGGCCTCGATCAGATCGGCCTGCCCCGCGTGGGAGCTCAGGCGTTCGTCCACCAGCACCGCCGGAATCCCGAAGCGCCCTTCCAGCTGGCGGGCGAAGCGCCGGCAGCGGGCGGCGAACTCGTGTTCGGTGCCGTCCAGGTGGCGCGGCAGTCCCACCACGAACAGCGCCGGCCGCCATTCACGCACCAGCGCGGCAATCGCCGCGAAGCGCGCCTCGCGCGGCTCGCCCGGCAGGGTGGCGAGGGGATGGGCCAGGCCCAGTTCCAGCTCCCCCACGGCCACGCCGATGCGCTTGCTGCCAAAGTCGAAGGCCAGCACCGTGCCGCGTTCCGGAGGCTTAGGCATGGCCGGCGTCTTCCGAGAGGTTGGCGGCGTTGAGACCCAGGAGGCCCATGGCGGCGTCGAAGCGCGCTTCCACCGGCAGCTCGAACAGGATGTCCAGATCGGCGGGCACGGTGAGCCAGGCGTTCTGGGAGAGCTCGTGTTCCAGTTGTCCCGCCGCCCAGCCGGCGTAGCCCAGGGTGATGAAAAACTGGCCGGGGCCGCGGCCCTGGGCCAGGGCCTCCAGCACGTCGCGGGAGGTGGTGAGGGCGATGTCCTCGCGCACCGCCAGGGTGGACTGCCAGGCTCCAGCGGGCCGGTGCAAAACGAAGCCCCGTTCGGTCTGCACCGGCCCGCCGAAATGGATGGCGCGGCCGGCCAACTCCGGCACTTCCAGCTTGATGCCCACCTGGTCCAGCAGGGTGCCCAGGGTCAAATCCAGGGGACGGTTGATGATGATGCCCAGCGCCCCGTGCTCGCTGTGGTCGCACACATAGGTGACGGAGCGGGCGAAATAGGGATCGGCCATGGCGGGCATGGCGATCAGGAAGTGGTGGGTGAGATTGACCCGATCCATGCCGGGATTATCGCACAGCAAGCCTTGCACCGCCGGACGAATTCACGGCCCCGGCGTGGTTTTGCCGGCGCCTGCTTTGTGGGAGAATGGCCGGCCTTGCGGCGCCACCGCGCCCTTTTTCCAGCGAGGAGGTGACATGTCCAATCAGAACGCGCCCTACGAAGTTGAGGTCGAGGCCGGCCAGGAATACTGGTATTGCGCCTGTGGCAAGAGCAAGAACCAGCCCTGGTGCGACGGCTCCCACGAAGGCACCGGGGTGGAACCCATGCCCTTCACGCCCAAGGAAAGCGGCACGGTGTGGCTGTGCGGCTGCCGCATGAGCGACAACCTGCCCTACTGCGACGGCACCCACAACTCCCTGTGACGCGGCGGGCGCCGCATCAGTCCGCGCCCGGTAGCGCCGCCACCACCTCCGCCACGCAGGCGGTGAGCTTCTGCGCATAGGGCAGATGCAGGAATTCGTTGGGGCCATGGGCGTTGGCGCCCGGCCCCAGCACGCCCGTGATGAGGAACTGCGCCTGGGGAAAGGCGCGTCCCAGCATGCCCATGAAGGGAATGCTCCAGCCCTCGCCCTGGAAGGCGCAGGTGCGCCCGAAATGGCGGTGCGAGGCGCGGGACAGCGCGGCCGCCAGCCAAGGGGCGGGCGTCGGGGCACGCCAGCCGTCCGCGGCCTGCTCCAACTCGAAGCGCACCTGGGCCCCATGGGGGGGATCGGCTTCCAGCACCTGCTTGACCGCCAGCATCGCCGGCTGGGCCTCCACCCCGGGCGGCAGGCGGAAAGAGAGCTTCAGGCGGGTGGCGGGGCGCAGCACGTTGCCCGCCTGATTGAGGGGCGGCAGGCCGTCGGCGCCGGTCACGGTCAGGGTGGGGCGCAGGCTGCGGTTGAGCACGAGCTCGGTGGGATCGTCGCTCACGGGCCGGGCGCCCGGCACGAAGGGAAATTTTTCATGGAGCGCCGGCCCCAGGATCTGTGCCGTGCGTGCTGCCTCGCGCTCGGCGGCCTCGTCGAGGGGGGCATGGCAGGCGGGCACGAGGATGTGGCCCGTCGCTTCGTCCTCGATGCGGGACAGGAGCCGGCGCGCGAGACGGAAGCTGTCGGGCACGATGCCGCTGGCGTCGCCCGAGTGGACGCCCTCGCGCAGCACCTGCACCGACAGCACGCCGGTGGCCATCCCGCGCAGGGACGTGGTGACCCACAGGCGTTCATAGTCCCCGCAGCCCGAATCCAGGCCGATCACCAGATCGGGCACGCCGATGCGCTGGCCCAGGTGGCCCACGTAGGCGGGCAAATCGGGGCTGCCCGATTCCTCGCTGGTCTCGATGAGCAGGGTGACCCGGGGCAGTGGCACCCCCAGCTCCGCCAGCGCCGCCAGGGCCGAGACCGCGCTGAACACGGCATAGCCGTCATCCGCCCCGCCGCGGCCGTAGAGCCGCCCATCCTCGATCACCGGCGTGAAGGGCCCAAGTCCCGTGCGCCAGCCCGTGAAGGGCGGCTGCTTGTCCAGGTGGCCGTAACACAGCACGTTGCCGGGGCGGCTGCCCGGCATTTCGACGAACAGGGTGGGGGTGCGGCCGGGCAGGCGCACCACCTCTGCGTGCAAGCCCGGCAGGGGCTGCTGCCGCACCCAGTCGAGGGCGAGGGCCACAGCCGCGTCGAGGTGCCCGTGGGTGGCCCAGTCGGGATCGAAGGCGGGCGAGAGGGCGGGCAGGGCGATGTAGTCACACAGGCGCGGGATGATTTCGCGCTGCCAGTGGTCGGCGATGCGCCGGGACAGGACGTGGGCGTCGAGGGTCATGGCCAGGCTCCGGACAAAGCCGCTACGATACCACCATGACAACCCGCTACGACCGCGCCCTGGTGTGGTTCCGCCGTGACCTGCGCGACCACGATCATGCCGCCCTGGCGCGCGCGCTCAAGGAGGCGCGCGCGGTGTACTGCGCCTTCGTCTTCGACACGGACATCCTCGATGCCCTGCCGGACCGGACCGACCGGCGCGTGGAATTCATCTGGCACAGCGTGCAGGCGCTGGCCGCGGCGCTCGCCGCCATGGGCGGCGGCCTGCTGGTACGCGTGGGACGGGCACGCGAGGTCATTCCCCAGCTTGCCCGCGAGCTCGCCTGCGAGGCCGTCTATGCCAATCGCGACTACGAGCCGGAGGCGGTGGCCCGCGACGGCCACGTGGCGGACCGGCTGCGGGGGGACGGCATCGCCTTCCATCTGTTCACGGACCAGGTGATCTTCGCCCCGGAGGAGGTGGTGTCCGCGGCGGGCCATCCCTACAGCGTGTTCACCCCCTACCGGAACGCCTGGCTCAAGCGTCTTTCCGACGAACGGCTGGCCCCCCATCCCGTGGCCGAGCATGTGCATCGCCTGGCCCGCCCCTCTCAGGAGAGATTGCCCAGCCTCGGGGATCTCGGTTTTCGCGCCACCGACCTGCTCACCCTGGGGGTGAAGCCCGGCACGCGTGGCGCCGAGCAGACCTGGGCCGCGTTCCGGGAACGGCTCGCGGACTACCATCTGCTGCGGGACCGGCCGGATCTCGACGCCACCTCCCACCTCTCCGTGCACCTGCGCTTCGGCACGATTTCGGTGCGCACCCTGGTGCGGCATGCCTGGCACGCGCCCGGGCGGGGCGCCCAGGTCTGGCTGTCGGAACTCATCTGGCGCGAGTTTTTCCAGATGATCCTGCACTTCCACCCGCGGGTGGTGGAGCATGCCTTCCGCCCGGAATTCGACGGCCTGCCCTGGCCCGGGGACGAGGCGGCGTTTGAGCGCTGGTGCGCCGGCCAGACCGGCTATCCCATCGTGGATGCGGGCATGCGGGAACTTGCGGCCACCGGCTTCATGCACAACCGGGTGCGCATGATCGTGGCGTCCTTTCTCACCAAGGATCTGCTGGTGGACTGGCGGCGCGGCGAGCGTCATTTCGCCCGCTGGCTGCTCGATTACGAGCTTGCCTCCAACAACGGCAACTGGCAGTGGGCCGCCTCCACCGGCTGCGACGCCCAGCCCTGGTTCCGCATCTTTAATCCGGTGACCCAGTCCCGCAAGTTCGACCCGGAGGGGCGCTACATCCGGCGCTGGCTGCCGGAACTCGCCCGGGTGCCGGAGGCGGCCCTCCACGCGCCCTGGCAGATGACGCCCATCGAGCAGGCGGCCAGCGGCTGCCGCATCGGGCACGACTATCCCGCCCCCCTGGTGGACCACGGGTGGGCGCGGGAACGGGCGCTGGCCTGGTTCAGGTCGGCGCGCGGTTCTTGAGCCACCTTCCTCCCGGGCGTTGCGGGCCGCTTGACTAAAGTAACCGCCCTGGCGGCCGATAAACCACAAAAACCGCTCCCTCTGCCATGCCTCACACAACCTCCTTCCCCGAGGCCCTTGCGGCCCTGCGCGCCCGTTTCCTGGAACAGCTTCCCGGCCGACTGCAGGAAATGGGCGTCCGGCTCGACCATCTGGATGCCGCGGACGCCCGCGCCACGGCGGAAAGCCTGCGGCAGCTGGTCCACCAGCTGAAGGGCGCGGCGGGCACCTTTGGTTTTGCGGCCCTGTCCGAGCAGGCCCGGCTCCTGGAACTTGCCCTGGGGGAATGGGCCGACGCGCCCGCCGAAGCCCTCCACCGCCAGCTGCTGGCAGCCTTCGCGCAGCTCGCCGAGCTGGCCGCCCGGGCCGGGCAGACCCCCGAGGGGCTGCCCGTTCCTGCCCAGCCGGAGCGGGCGGCGGGCAGGCTACTGATCTGGCTGCTGGCGGACGACGCCAGCCACCGCGCCGCCTGTGAGACACGGCTGGCGGCTGAAGGGCTGCAGGTGCGCAGCTTCGCCGACAGCGAGTCGCTGCTTGCGGCCTGGCGCGACCCCGGACAGCCCCGCCCGGATGCCCTCGTGATGGACCTGACGCTGGCAGGTGACGCCCTGGGGGGCGTTCGCCTCCTGGAGACGCTCAAGGCTTCGGGGGCCCTGGTACCCACCGTGGTGCTTTCCGCACGCACCGACCTGGAAGCGCACCTTTCGGCGCTGAGGGCGGGCGCCTGCCGCTACCTCACCAAGCCGGTCACCCCCGGGCGGGTTGCGGACGTGCTGCGCGCGGTCACCGGCGTGGCCCCCCAGCAGCCCTACCGGGTGCTCCTGGTGGACGACGATCCCCTGCTGCTGGAATACCAGGCCACCATCCTGCGGGAGGCCGGCCTGGAGGTGGAGGCCCTGGCGGAGCCCCTGCGGCTGTTCGAGGTGCTCGAGCGGTTCCAGCCGGACGTGCTGGTGCTGGACGTGTATATGCCCGGTGCCTCCGGCCCCGAGCTGGCGGCGGTGCTGCGGGAGCGGGACGACGATCTCACCCTGCCCATCCTGTTCCTGTCGGCCGAGACCGACCCGGCCCAGCAAGTGTCGGCGCTGTTCCGGGGTGGCGACGACTTTCTGGTCAAGCCGGTGGACCCGGAGCATCTGGTGGCGGCGGTCACGGCGCGGGCACGCCGGGTGCGCCAGATCCGGGCGATCCAGAAACGCCTCGAGGCGAGCCTCTACGAACGCGAGCGGGAGCATCTGGCGCTGAACCAGCATGCCATCGTCAGTGTCGCCGACCGGCGGGGAATCATCGTGTATGTCAACGACCGCTTCTGCGAGGTGAGCGGCTATTCCCGGGGCGAGCTGCTGGGGCAGAACCATCGCATCGTGAAATCCGGGTGGCACGAGCCGGCGTTCTACCGCGACCTCTGGGCCACCATCTCGTCGGGCCGGGTGTGGCAGGGCGAGATATGCAACCGGCGCAAGGACGGGTCTTTTTACTGGGTGCTTTCCACCATCGTGCCCTTCCTGGATGAGACGGGCAAACCCTACCAGTACGTTTCCATTCGCACCGACATCACCCGGCTCAAGGAAACGGAACGGGATCTGGAAGCCCACAAGGAGCGCCTGCGCCGCGGCCAGGTTTACGCCAACATCGGCACCTGGGACTGGAACATCCAGACCGGTGAACTCTTCTGGACCGAACGCATCGCGCCCCTGTTTGGGTATCCGGAAGGCGAGCTGGAGACGACCTATGAAAACTTCCTCGCGGCGGTGCATCCGGAGGACAGGCAGCGCGTGATCGACGCGGTGAACGCCGCCGTGGAACGGGACGAGCCCTATGAGATCGAGCACCGGGTGGTCTGGCCGGACGGAACCGTGCGCTGGCTGCTGGAGCGGGGGGCGGTGCTGCGCGCCGAGGATGGCACCCCGCTGCAGATGCTGGGGGTGGTGCAGGACATTCACGATCGGAAGCAGGCGGAACTCGCCCTGGTCGCCGCCCGGGAGGAAGCCGAGCAGGCGAGCCGCGCCAAGTCGGAATTCCTCTCCAGCATGAGCCATGAGCTGCGCACACCCATGAACGCGGTGCTGGGTTTCGCGCAACTTTTGGCCTACGACCCCAGCACCACGCCGGAACAAAAGGAGATGGTGGACGAAATCCTCAAGGCCGGTCACCATCTCCTGGAACTCATCAACGAGGTGCTGGACCTGTCCCGGATCGAGGCCGGACGGATCGACCTGTCCATCGAGGCCGTGGGCGTGGCCGAGGTGCTGGACGAGGCGATCCGCTTCATCACTCCCCTCGCGGCAGCGCGGGACATTGCCGTGGCCTGCCAGGAGGCCGGTACCCGGGTGGTGCGCGCCGACCGCACCCGGCTCAAGCAGGCGTTGCTCAATCTCCTGTCCAACGCCGTGAAATACAACCGGCCGGGCGGGCAGGTCGCGGTGCGCATCGAGGAACCGGAGACGGATTGGGTGCGTCTTGCCGTGGCGGACACAGGCCCGGGCATTGCGCCGGAGAAACTCGGGGAGCTGTTCGAGCCCTTCAACCGCCTGGGTGCCGAAGCCACCGAGGTGGAAGGCACCGGCATCGGTCTTGCCATCACCCGCCGCCTGGTGGAGGTGATGGGCGGCCGCGTGGGCGTGGCAAGCCAAGTGGGCGAAGGCAGCGTATTCTGGATCGACTTGCGCCGTGAATCGGAGGCGGCCGTCACCACCGGCGACAGCGACAGGGGCGAAACCGTGACCCCAACCGGCGGCCGGGCACACACCGTGCTTTACGTGGAGGACAATCCCTCCAACATCCGCCTGGTGAGCCAGATCCTGGCGCGCCATCCCCACCTCCACCTGCTCACCGCCCACACGCCCGAGCTGGGCATCGAGACCGCGCGCGTGCGCCGGCCGGATTTGATCATCCTGGACATCACCATGCCGGGCATGAACGGCTACGAGGTGCTGTCCGTGCTGAAGGGCGATCCCCTCACCCGGGACATTCCCGTCATGGCCCTCACCGCCAACGCCATGCCCCGGGATGTGGAGCGGGGCCGGCAGGCCGGCTTCGCCGATTACCTCACCAAACCCATCGATGTGCCGCGCTTTCTCGCCGCCATCGACCGCCTGCTCGACAAAGGTGCTCCATGAGTGCGCCCGAACCCCATCTCCTCATCGTGGACGACGAGCCGGTCAATCTGAAGCTGCTGGAGCGTGTCCTCGGCCAACAGGGCTATCGCAGCCTGGAGCTGGTCTCCGATTCGCGTCAGGTGCTGGACCGCTACCGCGCCCGGCGGCCGGACCTGATTCTGCTCGACCTCAACATGCCCCATCTGGACGGTTTCGCGGTGCTGGCGCAGCTCAAGGCGCTCGATGATCCGCTGCTGCCGCCTGTCGTCATCCTCACCGCCCAGCACGGCAAAGATTTTCTCCTGCGCGCGCTCGCCTCAGGCGCGCGCGACTACGTCACCAAGCCCTTCGACATCAACGAGCTCACCATGCGTGTGCGCAATCTGCTGGATGCCCAGCTGGCCCACCGCATGCTGCACGACCAGAAGAGCGTCCTGGAGGAAATGGTGCGCGCCCGCACCGAAGAAGTGCGCCACACCCGGCTGCAGATCGTGCAGCGCCTCGGGCGCGCGGCGGAATACCGGGACGAGGAGACCGGCAATCACATCCTGCGCATGAGCCACATCTCGGCCCATCTCGCCCGGTGCGCAGGCTGGGATGAAGCGCGCTGCGAGCTCATGCTCCATGCCAGCCCCATGCATGACATTGGCAAGATCGGCATCCCCGATGCCATCCTGCTCAAGCCCGGCCGCTTCGAGCCCCACGAGTGGGAGATCATGAAGACCCACACCACCGTGGGCGCGAGACTCCTGGAAGGCGACGATTCGGACCTGCTGACCCTCGCCCGGGACATCGCCCTGTGCCACCACGAGAAATGGGATGGCAGCGGCTATCCCCGGGGACTCGCGGGCGAGGACATCCCGGAGGCGGGACGCATCGTTGCCCTGGCGGACGTGTTCGACGCCCTCACCTCCGCCCGTCCCTACAAGAAGCCCTGGACCATCGAGGCGGCCACGGCCTACATCCGTGAGCAGCGGGGGCGCCATTTCGACCCCCGCCTTGCGGACCTCTTTCTCGCCGAGCTGCCGGCCATACTCGACATCCGGGCGCGTTTCGCGGATCCCGTGCCAACGTGACTCTGCGCGAGGAACAGGCACGGCTGCTGGCCGCCGGCGTGCCCCTGGGCATCGCCGGCAACGTGCTGCTCGCCCTGCTCACCGTCTCGGTGCTGGGCGAATGGCCGGCCTCCGGTATCTGGCTCGCGCTCATGGCGCTCGTGCTGGCGGCGCGGGCCCTGCTCACCTGGCGGGGGGCGGCGTGGGCCCCGGCGCGGCGGCTGCGCGCCCTGCGTTGGGGCGCGATCGCCACCGGCCTCCTGTGGGGTGTGGTGAGCCTCCTCCTGTTCCCGCCGGATCTCACCCGCCAGGTTTTCCTCGCCTTCGTGCTCGCGGGGGTCAGCGCAGCGGCGGTGGCCGCGCTGGCGGTGGACCGGCCCGCCGCCGGGGGCTTCCTGCTCGCTGCCCTGCTGCCCCTCGTGCTGCGGCTGCTGGCCGCCGGTGGCGAGATACAGGAAGTCATGGCGCTCATGGTGGCGGCTTTCGTCGTGTTCATGTATGCCACCCTGGGGCGCATCCATCTCATGCTGGCGGAGAATATCCGTCTCAAGGGCGACGCCGAAGCCAGCGCCGTGCGCGCCGCGCACAACCAGCGGCTGACGGATGCCATCACCCGGGTGCAGGCGCGCTTCATCGCCAGCGCCGACCGGCATCAGACGTTCGACACCCTGTTGCAGGCGCTGCTCGACCTCACGGACAGCGAATATGGCTTCATCGGCGAAGTGCGGCGCGACGCCGACGGCACGCCCTGGCTGAAGACCTTTGCCCTCACCAACATCGCCTGGGATGACGCCACCCGCGCCTTTTACGAGGCCCACGCGCCCGCGGGCCTGGAGTTTCGCAACCTCAACACCCTGTTCGGGGCTGCCCTCAGGACCGGCGCGCCGGTGATCAGCAACGACCCGGCCCATGACCCGCGCCGGGGCGGGCTGCCGCCCGGGCATCCGCCCCTCACCGCCTTCCTCGGCCTGCCCGTGTACCACGGTGAACGATTCGTGGCCCTGGTGGGTCTGGCCAACCGCCCCGGTGGCTACAGCCAGGCGCTGGTGGAGTGGCTGGCACCCCTGACCGTCACCATCGGGCAGCTCGTGGTCGCCACCCAGCAGGCAGCTGCGCTGGAACTGCAGCGCAGCCGCCTCAACGCGCTGTTCGAACTTTCGCCGGTGGGCATCGCGCTCAATGACATGGCCACCGGCCGCTTCCTGGAGGCCAACGACGCCCTCATCCGTCCCACGGGATACAGCCGGGACGCGTTTTTCGCCCTGAGTTACTGGGATCTCACGCCCCCCGAGTACGCAGCCCAGGAAGCAGCCCAGCTCGAGCAGCTGCGTACCAGCGGCCGCTATGGTCCCTACGAGAAGGAATACCGGCGCAAGGATGGCAGCCGCTATCCCGTGCGCCTGTCCGGCGTGCGCATCGTGGATGCGGACGGGCGCGAACTCATCTGGTCCATCGTCGAGGACGTGAGTGAATGGCGCGCCATCCAGACGCGGCTGCTGGAGCAGGCGCGGGAGACGCGCGCCATCGTGGACAGTATCCTGGAGGCGGTGATCACCATCGACGAGGCCGGCACCGTGCTCTCTTTCAATCCCGCAGCGGAAAAGATGTTCGGCTGGCCGGCCCCGGAAATCATCGGGCGCAATGTCAGTCTGCTCATGCCCAGCCCCCACCGGGAGGCGCACGATGGCTACATACGCCGTTACCTGGAACACGGCGAGCCACGTATCATTGGCATCGGCCGGGAAGTCCAGGGCCAGCGGCGGGACGGCAGCCTGTTTCCCATGGAGCTGTCGGTCGTGGAAATCCGCCGCGGCGCCCAGCGCATCTTCGTGGGCACCGCCCGGGACCTCACCGAAGCCAAACGGGTGGAGCGCATGAAGAACGAGTTTCTCGCCACCGTGAGCCACGAATTGCGCACGCCCCTCACGGCCCTGCTGGGATCCCTGGGGCTGCTGGCGGCCGGGGTGGCCGGCAGCCTGCCGGACACGGCACGGGAGATGCTGGAGCTGGCGCGCCGGAACGGCGAGCGCCTCACCAAGCTCATCAATGACCTGCTCACCATGGAATCCATTGCCGCCGGCCGGCTGCGTCTTCACCTGCGCCGCCAGCCTCTCGGCCCGCTTCTGGTCCAGGGCGTGGACGCCATGCGCGGTTATGCCCAAAGCCGGGAGGTCGGGCTGACACTCGAGGGCAGCGCGGAGGACGTCCTGGTGGAGGTGGACGCGGACCGGCTCGGCCAGGTGCTGGCCAATCTGCTGGCCAACGCCATCAAGTTCTCTCCCCAGGGTGGCCGGGTGACGGTGCGCGCGGTCACGGAGGGCAGGACGGTGCGTGTGTCGGTGTGCGACCAGGGGCCGGGGGTGCCGGAGGCGTTCCGTCCCCGCCTGTTCCAGCGCTTTGCCCAGGCGGATGCCTCGGACAGCCGCCGGCTGGGAGGCACCGGCCTGGGGCTGGCCATCAGCAAGGAGCTGGTGGAGCATATGGGGGGACGAATCGGCCATGAGCCGGCCACGGGCGGTGGCGCCTGTTTCTGGTTCGAGCTGCCGCTCGCGGCTGCCTTGCCGGTGGAGGGACAGGAAAAGGCAGATGGGCAAACCTGAGAGAATTCTCTACGTGGAAGACGACCCGGACATTCAGGCCGTGGCGAAGCTTGCGCTGGAAGCAGTGGGTGGGTTCACGGTTAAGCTCTGTGCCTCCGGGGAGGAAGCGGTTCGCGAGGCCGCCGCCTTCGCGCCGGACATGATCCTGCTCGACGTGATGATGCCGGGCATGGACGGTCCCGCCACGCTGCGGGCGCTGCGTGCTCAGCCTTCCCTGGCTGCGGTACCGGTGGCCTTCATGACCGCCAAGGTGCAGCCGGGCGAAGTTCGTGAGCTCGAGGCTCTGGGTGCGTTGGGGGTGATTGCCAAGCCCTTCGACCCCATGAGCCTGGCCGACCAGGTCCGGCAGCTGTGGGAGGGCCGCCATGCGTGATTCGGTTACCCTGCATCAGGAACTTGCCCGGCTGCACGGCGCATGGCGGGCGCAGTTGCCCCGGGTGCTCGCCGAGCTCACGGCACTGGCCCGGACCTTCGTGCCGGATGAGTCGGCCCGCACCATGCTCACGACGCTGCAGCAGGAATTGCACAAGCTGGCGGGCAGCGGCGGCAGCTTCGGCCTGCCGGCCCTGAGCGAAGCGGCGCGCGAGGCGGAAAGTCTGGTCCGGGCCTGGCTCGCCCAGCCCCTGTCCGACCGCAGCCCGGCCGATGTCCGCCTGCTCGCTGAGCGCCTGGCTGCTCTCGAACGGGCGGTGACCGCGCCCGCCGGCGTCACCATGGTGGAAACGGCCGATGCCGGCGGCCCTGCGGCTGGCGTGGGCAGCCGCATGCCCTCGGTCTGGCTGGTGGACGACGATGCCCAGTTCGCCGCCACCCTCGGCGAGCGTCTCGCTTCCTTCGGCAACAGCGTGCGCCATTTTCCGAGCCTGGAGGCAGCGGCGGACGCGGTGGCGCGGGAACGGCCGGATCTGCTCCTGCTCGACGTGCTCTTCCCCGGCCAGGGTGACAGCACGCAGGTGCTGTCACCGGAGCATCCCCTGCTGCGTGTCGGCTGCCCCGTGCTTTTCGTTTCTTCGGCCGGCGATCTGGCCTCACGCGTGCGGGCCCTGCGCCTGGGGGCGGAGGGCTACGTCCTGAAACCCGTGGACGTGCCCCGTCTGGCTGCCCGCATCACCGACATCCTGGCGCGGCGGGCGGCTCCGCCGCCCCGGGTGATGATCGTGGACGACGACCTTCCCCTGGCCGCCCATTACCGGCTGGTGCTGGAGGCGGCAGGCATGGAAGTGACGGTGCTCACGGACACTCATCGGGTGCTGGACGCCCTGGCCGCGGTGGATCCGGAGATTCTCCTGCTGGATGTGTACATGCCCCAGTTCAGCGGGCCGGAGCTGGCAGGCGTGATCCGCCAGCACGAGCGCTGGGCGGGATTGCCCATCGTGTATCTCTCCGCCGATACGGATCTGGATGCCCAGGTGGCCGCCCTGGCGCGAGGGGGCGACGACTTCCTCACCAAACCCATCCCAGACCGGCGGCTGGTCGCCGTCGTCCGGTCGCGGGTGGAACGGGCGCGGGAGATTGCCGCCCTCATCAGCCGCGACAGCCTCACGGGCCTGCTGCGCCACGGTGCCATCAAGGATGCGCTGGCGGCGGAGCTGGCCAAGGCGCGGCGCAGCCAGACCTCGCTGGCCGTGGCCATGCTCGACCTGGATCATTTCAAATCGGTCAACGACCGCTACGGCCATGCCAGCGGCGATTTGGTGATCACGGCGCTGGCGACCCTGCTGCGCCAGCGGCTGCGGCGCAGCGATCTGGTGGGACGCTACGGTGGAGAGGAGTTTGTCGTCCTCCTGCCCGGCTGCAGTGCCGGGGACGCCGTGCTGCTCATGGAGGACATCCGGGAACGCTTCGCCGCCATCACCTTCGACCATCCCGCGGGCAGCTTCAGCGTCACCGTTTCGGTGGGGGTTGCCACCAGTCTCGCCCCGCCCGGGGCGGACGCTGACGCCCTGCTCGCCGCTGCGGATTCCGCCCTCTACGATGCCAAGCGGGCCGGGCGCAACCGGGTGCAGCGCGCCGCCTGAAAGCCCTCCGGTAGGCCAGCCCGGATTCCGGGCCTGGCCTGGGGCGAAACCGGCCGGGCCTGCTCCCCTGCCGCCGGGGGTGGCCCCAAAAGTCAGGCCGCTTTTTCCCCAGCCTCCCGGTGGTAGGAAACGATGCGCTCCACCTCGTTCTTCGAGCCCAGGATCACGGGCACGCGCTGGTGGATGTGGGTGGGCTGGATTTCCATGATGCGTTCGCGCCCGGTGCTGGAGGCGCCGCCTGCCTGCTCCACGATGAAGCTCATGGGATTGGCCTCATACATCAGGCGCAGCTTGCCGCCCTTGTCCCGGATCTTGCTGTCGATGGGATACATGAACACGCCGCCGCGGGTGAGGATGCGGTGTACTTCCGCCACCATGGAGGCCACCCAGCGCATGTTGAAGTCCTTGCCCCGCGGGCCTTCCTTGCCCTGGATGCACTCGTCCACGTAGCGGCGGACGGGCGCTTCCCAGAAGCGGTAGTTCGACATGTTGATGGCGAACTCCTTGGTGTCGGCGGGGATGGTCATGTTCTCGTGGGTCAGCACGAACTCGCCCACGTTCGGGTCGAGGGTGAAGCCGTTCACGCCGTGGCCGGTGGTGAGCACCAGCATGGTGGAGGGGCCATAGATGGCATAGCCCGCGCACACCTGTTTCACGCCGGGCTGGAGGAAGGCTTCCACCGGCGTGGGGCCGTCCACGTTCCTGTCCCCGGGACAGCGCAGGATGGAGAAGATGGAGCCCACGGACACGTTCACGTCCATGTTGGAGGAGCCGTCCAGGGGATCGAACAGGAGCAGATACTTGCCCCGGGGATTGCCCGGGGGGATCTGGTAGGGCTCGTCCATCTCCTCGGACGCCATGGCGGCGAGGTGGCCGGCCCACTCGTTGCGCTTGAGGAAGATTTCGTTGGAGATCACGTCCATCTTCTTCTGCTCTTCGCCCTGGACGTTCTCCGAACCCGCCGCCCCCAGCACGCCCAGCAGGCCGCCATGATTGACGCCGTTGGAGATCATCTTGATGGCGGTGACGATGTCGTTCAAAAGGCCGGTGAAGTCGCCGGTGGCGCCGGCGACGCGGCGCTGTTCCTCGATGAGAAACTGGGTGAGGGTGGTGCCGAGATGCATGGGGTGCCTTTCTCAGTGATTCAGAACATTAGAACTTGCTGATTATACAGAAATATCGCGAAAATTCAATTGGATATCGGCGTCCTTTTTGTGTCGGGGGTGCGACAACGTGTCGCATTCGTTCCAGTGGGGCGTTTTCTATCATGACACCGCCGGTCCGGTTTCGAACGCGGTTTGCCGTTCCCCCTCACTTGAAGGAGGTCTCCCATGAAATGCTTTACCCAACTCCTGCTGACCCTGGCGCTTCTCGCCGGAAACGCGCTGGTTTCGGCTTCGGCCGGTCAGACGGATCCCCTCTTCATCAACCTGACCAGCGACGATGGCCATCGCGCCACGATGGCGCTCACCTTCGGCAAGAATCAGCTGGAACGCGGTCACCCCCTCACGGTCTTCCTCAATGACAAGGGCGTGCAGGTGGGTTCCAGGAGTCACGCCGCGCGCTATGCCGAGCCGCAAAAAATGCTGGGCGAACTCATGGACAAAGGGGCCACGGTCCTGATATGTCCCATGTGCATGAAGCACTATGGTGTGAAGGAGGCAGACATCCTTCCGGGACTGAAGGTGGGCAATCCCGATCTCACGGGCAGCGCCCTGTTCCGGGACAATACCAAAACCCTCACCTGGTAGGCGGTTGCCCCCGTGCCGTCCCCTGGTGCCCCTGTTTCGAGACGGCATGCCGGGGGCCCTGCGCGCGGCTTTTCAGCCATGGTTCGGCAGCGGGAAGGCAGGCCGTCACAGGAAGGGCATCGCCCCGACGTTGCAGGCGTCGAGGGACATGCCCTGATTTGGCAGGCCGCGCCGCCCTGCCAGCGCGCTCAGCGCGGGCGCCTGGCCTGGGCGGCGCTGCTCTCCTTCTGCCTGCATGTGAGCCTGCTCGCCCTGTGGCCCGCGCCGGCCCGTACCCTGCCGCGGGGCTTGCACGTCCCGCTGCAGGTGCGCCTGGTGCAGGCGCCGGCTCCGGTGCCCGTGGCGCTCTCCCCGGTGGAACCCGCCTCTCCCCGGACCTCTACCGTGGCGCCTCCTTCCCGGCCAAGGTCGGTGCTGCGCCCCGCCATGCCCCAAACCGACATCCAGCCCACGCCACCCGGGGCGGCGGCCAGCGCCGAAGCGCCCGCCACCTCTTCCAGGGAGGACCCGCCGGTGGCGCCATTAAGCCCCGGCGTGTCCGTTTCCCCGGAGGCGCCCGTCAGCCGCCCCGAGCCCGTGACACCCCCGGCGTGGCGCGCGGCCTATCTCGCCAACCCCGCCCCGGCCTATCCCCTGGCCGCGCGGCGCCTGGGCCTGGAGGGCGAGGTGTTGCTGCGGGCGGAGATCCTGCCGGACGGCCGCTGCGGCGAGCTGGAAATCGCGCGCAGCAGTGGTCATGCGCTGCTGGACGAGGCGGCGCTCGCCGCCGTGAAGCGCTGGCGCTTCCTGCCGGCACGAAGGGGGGAGGAGCCGGTGGCGGCGCGGGTGGAGATTCCCATCCGCTTCCGCCTCACTGACTCGTCAGCTGATCCTCGCGGGTGAAGGTCCAGGTGCGGGTGATGGCGAGAATGTCCGTGTCCCGCCGCACGTTCTCGGGGAACGGGGCGAAGGGTGCCGCGAGCCGGACGATGCGCACTGCCGCCTCGTCCAGGATGGACGAGCCCGAGGAGCGGTCGATGTCGATTTTCTCCACGCTGCCGTCGCTGCGGATGTGCACGGTGAGCAGCAGGCTGCCGTAGATCTTTTTGCGCCGGGCCTCTTCCGGGTAGTTGAGGTTGCCCACCCGCTCCACCTTCAGGCGCCAGTCCTCCACGTATTGGGCGAACCGGTATTCCTCGGTGCGCGCGCCCACGAAGCGGCGTTTGGGCCGTTCCTGGTACTGCTGGTAGTCCTTCTCTATCTGGGCCTGCAGGCGCGCGAGCTGCAGGCTCTGGGTGATGAGGTCGGTGCCTGGCGCCGGCGCGGCCTGGGCCGGCGGGGCGGGGCTGGGGGCAGGCGCGGGCCGCGGCGTGGTGGCGCGCACCTGGGCGAGCAGCCGGGCGGCTTCCTGTTCCAGTTCCCGCACCCGCTCTTCCCGTTGCTTGAGTTCCGGCTGGGGGTCGTGTTCACCCAGGGCCGGCAGGGGGGAGGAGGCACGCAGCTTTTGATCCGTGTTGCCGCCGCCATCGAGATGGGCCTGGGCCAGGGCGTCGGCCTTGCTGGGCCGATGGGCCGACTTGGCATTGACCAGCACCACCTGCAGGGCGTGGCGCGCCTGTTGCGGCTTGGGTGGCGGCGGCACGAAGTGGATGCTGAGCAGCAGGCCGTGCAACAGCACCGAGGCCGCCATGGCCACGGCGATGGGTGGCGGTGCCGTCAGCAGGGGGCGGGAGATGCTGGGCGGGGCGCTGGAATTCACGAACACTCGACTGGGACGCGGGCGTTGCCGGCAGGATGGAACGCCTGCATTGTAACGCGTCGCCTGCCCTGCTGCCCGCTATGCGGCAGGCAACACTTCCAGGAAGGGACAGGTCACCTCCAGCGTGAGCAGATCGACGCTGCGGATGCCCACCCTGATCCGCGTGCCGGGCGCGAGTTCCGGCAGGGCGGCGACCCGGGTCACCAGGGGCAGGGTCTCGAAGCGCACCAGGTTTTCCCGCAGCACGGTGGCGGTGGCCTCGCGCATGTCTTCCTGCAGCAGGTAGCGCAGCGTCCAGTAGCGTTCCATGTTGCGCTGGAATTCGTTGTAGGCCTCGTAGGCCGTCTCGAAGTCGCGCAGGGCCGATTGCAGGGCCTCGTCCCGGGCCTGGTAGGGGGGCGCCTCGCCCCGCACGTGGGCGAGCAGCTGGCGCTGGTTGACGAGATCCACGTAGCGGCGCAGGGGCGAACTCACCCAGGTGTAATGGGACACCCCAAGCCCCTGGTGGGGCAGAGGTTCGGTGGTCGTGCGTGTCTTGCCATTGGTCTGGGCCCGGTAGAGGGCGGCAAAACCCGCCTCCGCAGCCAGACGCCCGGCGTGGCTGTTGACCAGGATCATCATCTCCGCCACCACCTTGTCGATGGGCGTGCCCCGCTCCCGGTGCAGGATGCGCACCGTCTCTCCTTCCACGCGGAAGGTGTATTCCGGCACCAGGCTGCGTCCCTTGTCCCTGGCGCCGCGCTGCTCTTCCAGATGCTCGGCGAAGTGCCAAAGCCATTCCAGTTCCTCGCGGTAGCGGTAATCCGCCGCCTGGCCGATGGTGCCCAGGTTGAACAGGGGCTCCAGGGTCTCGTGGCGCAGGTTGGCGGCAATGGCCACCCGCTCCACGCGCAGGTCCACCCCGGCGATGCGGTAGTCCGGCGCGACGGTGAAATAGGTGGACAGGGCAGGACATTCCGTGCCCTCGCGCAGCGTGTAGGCGGCGACGGCCTCGTCCGGCAGCATGGTGATCTTGTCGCCCGGCATGTAAACCGTGGACAGGCGCCTGCGGGCCACGGCGTCCAGTTCCGAGCCCGGTGTCACCCCCAGGGCCGGACAGGCGATGTGGATGCCCACGCGCACGCTGCCGTCCGCCAGCTTCTCCACCGACAGGGCGTCGTCGATCTCCGTGGTGGTTTCGTCGTCGATGCTGAAGGCGGCCACACCGGCTACCGGCAAATCCGCCGGCACCGGCACCGGTGGCAGCGGCGGGAAGCCGCGTCCCTCCGGAAACCATTCGCGCAGGAAGCGGTTCAGGTGGTAGTCCCGGCTGGAGGGAATGGCCCCGCATCGCTCCAGCAGATGCAGCACGGAAAGATGGCTGGCCGCTGCGGCCTGTTCCAGTGCCTTGGTTTCCAGGGCGTTCTTGTCCGGGGCGTAGATCAGGCGCTCGAGCTGGGGCCGGAATTCCTCCGGCAGCTCGAAGCGGCTCAGGGTCTCCACCCAGCGCGCGAGCTGCGCCGCCTGCTGACGCTTGCGTTCCTCGGCGGCGAGGGCTGCACGCAATGCCTCCGGCGGGGCAGGTTTATAGCGGCCGCGTCCCTTGCGGTAGAAATACATGGGCGCGCCGTGCAGGCTAAGCAGGATCGCCGCGCGTTCCACCGGCGTGGGCTCGCGGCCGAAGTAATCCCGCGCGAGCGTTGCGTAGTCGAATTCCTCGCTGCCCGCGGCCTCCCACAGGAAATCCCGGTCCATCTCGGCGGCGAGCTTTTGCGCCGCTTCCATGAAGCCCGCAAGGCCCGGCTCCTGGAACTGGAACAGCACGTCCGCGGCCTTCACCTTGGCGCGCCGGCCGTGCTGGGCCTCGATCTGCAGCGAGCTGCCGTTGTCGGCGAGAATGGTGCCCACACGGAACTGGCCATCCTCGAAATAGAAGGCATACATGGTCGGAACTGCCGCAAAAAAGGGGGGCAAGTTTACCGGAGGCGGCAGGGGCCAGGAAGCCTCAGCCGCGGTGCAGCAGCATTTCCAGCACTGCCTTGCTGCCCACGTAGGCGAGCAAAAGCGCACTGAAACCGGCCAGGCTCCAGATCAGGGCCGTGCGCCCGCGCCAGCCATAGATGCGCCGGCCCAGCAGCAGCGCGCCGTAGATGAACCAGGACATGAGCGCGAACACCGTCTTGTGCTGGGTGAAATAGCCAAAGGACAGGGGCTTGCCGAACAGCTCCTCGGAAAACAGCATGCCGCTGGCGAGGGTGAGCGTGAGCAGCACGAAGCCGGCGCCGATGATGCGGAACAGAAGCCGCTCCATGGTCATGAGGGGTGGCAGGCCGGCCAGCGCCTCGGGCTCGCGCGCATGCAGGCGTTTTTCCGCCAAAGCCATGACCATGCCGTGCAGGGCGGCGATGGTGAACAGGGCATAGGCGAGGAAAGCCGCCGCGAAATGGGCCTGGAACAGCACGTTGGCCCCGTAGGGCAGGACGTGGGTTTGGCGCACGAGCAGGGGCATGAGGGCACCGACGGCGGCGACGGGCAGCACCACCGGGTGCAGCGCCTGCAGGTGGTAGCGCACGCTGGTGGCGGCATAGAGCAGCAGCGTCACCCAGGTGATGGCCGACAGGGCGTTGCCCACGCCGATGTTCGTGCCCTGGGCGGTGAAGATGGAGGTATAGAGCAGCCCGCCGTGGAGCAAAAGGGGCGGGATGAGCAGCAGCGGCAGGCCCGGGCCGCCGGCTTCCTGAGCCCGGGCCGCGCGCCGGCGGCAGTACCAGGCGAGTCCGCCGTAGAGGAGGGCGGTGAGGATGGACAGAACGGCCAGGGGCATCGGGTGTAAAATGATTGCGCTGCGCCGATTATAGCCCAGCACGCCGCATCCCCAGCCGATTCCATCCCATGCTCGATACCCTCACCAGCCGGCTGTCCGGTCTCATCAAGAATCTGCGTGGCCAGGCGCGCCTGACCGAGGACAACATCGCCGACGCTCTGCGCGAGGTGCGCCTGGCGCTCCTGGAGGCGGACGTGGCCCTGCCCGTGGTCCGGGACTTCATCGCCCACGTGAAGGAGCGGGCGCTGGGCCGCGAGGTGATCGGCTCCCTCACCCCGGGCCAGGCGCTGATCCAGGTGGTGCACGAGGAGCTGACCCGGCTCATGGGCGAGCACAATGCCGCCCTCAATCTGGCCACCACGCCGCCGGCGGTGATCCTCATGGCCGGCCTGCAGGGCTCGGGCAAGACCACCACCAGCGCCAAGCTGGCGCGCCTGCTCAAGGAGCAGAAGAAGAAAGTCCTGCTGGTGAGCTGCGACGTCTATCGTCCCGCCGCCATCGAGCAGTTGCGCCAGCTCGCGCGGCAGCTGCAGGTGGATTTCCACGAGGCGCCCGCCGGCGCCCGCCCGGTGGACATCGCCCGGCAGGCCCTCGATTATGCCCGCACGCATTACTACGACGTGGTGATCGTGGATACCGCGGGCCGGCTCGCCATCGACCAGGAGATGATGGACGAGATCCGCGCCCTGCACGAGGCGCTCAAGCCCATCGAGACCCTGTTCGTGGTGGATGCCATGCAGGGACAGGATGCGGTCAATGTGGCGCGCGCCTTCAACGAGGCGCTGCCCCTCACCGGCGTGGTGCTCACCAAGCTCGACGGCGATGCCCGCGGCGGTGCGGCGCTCTCCGTGCGCGCCGTCACGGGCAAGCCCATCAAATTCGTGGGCGTCTCGGAAAAGCCCACCGGCCTGGAACCCTTCCACCCGGAACGCATGGCTTCGCGGGTGCTGGGCATGGGGGACGTGCTGTCTCTGATCGAGGAGGCGCGTCGCCAGGTGGATCAGGCCGAGGCGGCCCGGCTCGCCAAAAAGCTCAAGACCGGCAAGGGGTTCGATCTCGAGGACTTCCGCGCCCAGTTGCAGCAGATGCAAAAGATGGGCGGGCTGTCCGCGCTGCTGGAGAAGCTGCCGGGCAACCTGGCCCAGGCGGCCCAGGGTCAGCAGCTGGACGACCGGCTGCTGCGGCGCATCGAGGGCATCATCAATTCCATGACCCCCGAGGAACGGGCCAATCCCGCCATCCTCAAGGCCTCACGCAAGCGCCGCATCGCCGCGGGAGCCGGCGTGCAGGTGCAGGATGTGAACCGCCTGCTCAAGCAGTTCGAGGACATGCAGAAAATGATGAAATCCCTGAGCAAGGGCGGCCTGGGCAAGATGCTGCGCGGGATGAAGGGCCTGTTTCCCGGCATGTGAGGCGCTTTGCGCATTCCGGGCCTGGACCCGGGCTGCGGACGCTGCGTCGTCGGGGGCGGTCCGTCACCTGCTTTTCGCCTCTTTCATCCGCTTTCTGATGTCTTCCAGGGTCTGCCGCGCCTGGGGCTGATCGCCCGCCAGCTGGATGGCGTGCTGCGCGGCCTCCAGGGCTTCCTTCCAGCGTTTCTGTTGCGCCAGGGCCCAGGCCAGGTTGTTGTGGGCCGCCCACTCCCGGGGATGATCCCGGGTGACCTGACGGAACGCCGCTTCCGCTTCCCGCCAGTCGCCCAGCGCGGCGGCGGTGTTGCCCAGGCCCATGCGCGCCAGCCGGTTGCCCGGCCAGCGTGACAGGGCGGTGCGGTAAGCCTCGTGCGCCGCGGCCGTCTGGCCGACTTGTTCCAGGGCCAGCGCGGCCTGGACATAGGTGTCCTCGCGCGCCGTGGCCGGCAGCCGCGCAGGCGGAAGGGCCAGCATGGCCCAGTAGCCGCTGCGCGCCCAAGTGTGCTCGAAGGTGGCAAGGGGCATCACCTCGCGCCGGGTGAGTCCCGAACGCAGCACGATTTCCTCCCGGTGCAGGTCGTAACCCACCGCCACCGCGTAGTGCCACAGGGGCAGCACGGACAGTCCCAGGTTCTGGAGCACGATCACCGGCGTGCCCGCGGCGATTTCGGCGAGCAGGTCGCCGAGGGAGGGCGCAAGGGGATAGGCCATGAGTCCCTCGCGCCGGGTGGCGGCCAGCATTTCCACCTGCAGGCTGCCCTGCCGCTCCGGCACATACACCCGCGGCGTGAGCGCGTCCGGGGTCACCGGCCGGCCCGCCGCCGTGAGCGCCATGGCCAGCGATGCCGGGCCGCACTGATGGGTTTCCTGGGGAAAGAAGGGGACTTGCTCCAGTTCCACCCGGGCAGGCAGGGCCGGCGGGGCCGCGCGCAGGCGGGCGAGTTCCGGCGTGCCGGCGCAGCCGGTAAGGCCCGCCAGAAGCAAAAGGCCCGCGCACAGGCGGGCCGAATGGGTAAGGCGCAGGATGCCGCGCAAGGATCAGCGCACGGAGCGTGTGAAGGGGAAGACCTTGGTGAAGCCCAGGATGTCCGTGATGAGGAGCACGAGGAAGATGAACACGATCACGCCCAGCACATCGCCGCCTGCGGGCACTTCGTCCAGCTTGCCTGCGATCTGGGCCACTTCCTCGTCGGTGAGGGCCGCCACCCGCTGCTTCGCTTCGGCGACGTCCACGCCGCGGGCTTCCAGCGCGGCGCGCACATCGGCGCGCTCCAGCAGCCCCAGCACGCGCTCCCGCTCGGCGCTGCCGCGGGCGATCTGCTCGGTGCTCACCAGGCCGGCCTGGGCGGTCTGCAAAGGCAGGGTGACCACCAGCATGAGGGCAAGGGCGATACGGCTCGTGATACGCAGAAAACGGCTGGACATGGCGTGTTCCTTTCGTGGTTTGAGGTGACGGAAATTTTAGCCGGGGCGCAAAGCGGAAGGATTACGGCCTGTTCATGTCAATGCAAGCTGCGCAGGCTGTGCACCAGTTGTGCCACCAGTTCCGGTTCCAGGTCCAGCCCCAGCTCGTCCCCCGGATTGAGGACGATGCCGAAGCCGGGTTCCATGCGCTCCAGCACCCAGCGGAATTCCGTGAGAATGCCGCCGCGGAATTCCGGGTAGTGTTCCAGGAAGGGCTTGGCGCGCTCCGGGCTGGTGAACAGCACCAGTACCGACAGACCCGCCGCCTCGTCCCGCACCACCAGCGGCTGGGCGCGGGTGGAGCGCTGGATGCCGCCGGGGGCCGTATCGTCCCTGACCGGCATGAATACCTGCGCGTCCACCAGCTGTTTCATGAACACCTCGCTATCGGTCTGCCCGGTCTGGGCGGCGTAGAGCTGGCGTTCCAGGTCGTTTCTGAGATCCGCTTCGTCCACAGGCCCTCCTTGTCCATGGCGCGTAAGGGGCCCCTCAGGCGTGGCCGCCCCCGCTGACTTCCGCCAGGAGCTGCGCGCCGCGGGGCGACAGGCACAGATGCACCAGATTCTGCTCGTCCGTGCTGAGATCCACCAGCCCCGACTGCCGCAGCCGCGCCAGCCGCTCGTTGACGAACTCCTTGGCCGGCGGGTTGGCGGTGAGGCTGCTCAGGTTGTCATAGACGGAGCCGCCCTGGGCCACGGCCCGGAGGATTTCCACATCGGTCGCGTTGAACCCCGCGCGGAAGAAGTCTTCCACGCTGGCCGGTGCCGCGCTCACCGGCTCGGGGCTGGTGCGGCCCGCCTTCGCGAACAGCCGGTTGGCCACCGCCTCGAACACGCGCCGCGAGAGCAGCACGTAGAGCAGGCAGAAACCGGCGAACACGAACACCGCCAGGGGACGGGTGCGGCCGAATTCCAGCAGATTGCTGGACGTCATGTTGAGGAACAGGGGCACGGTGAGGGCGGCGACGATGCCCAGCACCACGTATTTCGCGAGCTCCCGCCCGCTGCTGCCCTCGGCCAGGAAGAAATTGGCAAGACCCGCGAGAATGCCGGCGCTCACCATGACGGTGAACACCGTCACCATGTAGGGATCGAACAGTTGGGTGGATGTGGTTTCCATGGCGCCCCCTGTCAGCGCGCCGGCGGGCGCAGCCGCGTCGCGAGATTGTCCACCAGACGACGCGAAGCGAGCACGAACAGGAGACAGAAGCCGGCGAACACGAACAGGTCGATGGGGCGCGTTCGGGCCATGGCCAGCAGATCGCTGGAAATCATGTTGAGGAACAGGGGCACCGTGAGTGCCGCCACCATGCCCAGGACGATGTACCGCAAAAGCTCGCGGGCTGCGATGCCCGGCGCGCGCACGCTCAGGAAATAGTTGGCCAGCCCGCCCAACAGACCCGTGAACAGCATGATGGCGAACAGCAGCAGCAGATAGCCGTCGAGGGTGATGCTGCCAGCGGTCATCTGCAGCGAACCCTGCAATTCCATCGTCCTCCTCCTTTTTTGGTCATGGGACGGCGAGAGGATAGCAACGCCGGGGCGCGCACGCCATGCCTCAAGTCGCCAGCCAGCGCTCCGCGAGCCGCACCCAGTAGGCAGCGCCGATGGGCAGGGCGGCATCGTTGAAATCATAGCGGGGATTGTGCAGGGTGCAGCCGCCCTCCCCCGGCCCGTTGCCAAGCCAGACATAGCAGCCCGGCCTTTCCCGGAGCATGTAGGCGAAGTCTTCGGCACCCATGGAGGGCGGCAGGTCGGTGCGCACCTGGGCTTCCCCCACCACCTCGGCTGCCACCTGCCGGCAGAATTCCGCCTCGCGCAGGCTGTTGACGGTGGCGGGGTAGCCCCGCCGGTAATCCACCTGGGCCTGCATGCCGTGGGCCTGGGCGATGCCGGTGGCCATGCGTTCGATGGCGGCTTCCAGCTGTGCCTGGACCTCGGGACGCAGGGTGCGCACCGTGCCGCCCAGCACGGCCTGGGGGGGAATCACGTTGTAGGCTTCCCCGGCATGGAAGCGCGTCACCGACAGCACCGCCGCATCCAGGGGCGCGCACTCCCGGCTGATGAGCCCCTGCAGGGCCTGCACCAGCGTCGCGCCGGCCAGCACCGGATCGCGTCCCTGGTGGGGCATGGCGGCATGGGCGCCGTGGCCGCGCAGGATGATGTCGAACTGGTCGGTGCTCGCCATCACCGGCCCGCTGTGCACGGCGATCTGCCCCACGGGCAGCCCCGGCCAGTTGTGCAGCCCGAACACGGCATCCATGGGGAAGCGCGTGAACAGCCCGTCCTCGATCATGGCGCGGGCGCCGCCTTCCCCCTCCTCTGCGGGCTGGAAGATGAAATACACCGTGCCATCGAATTCCCGTGTGGCCGCGAGGTATTCCGCCGCCGCCAGGAGCATGGCGGTGTGGCCGTCGTGACCGCAGGCGTGCATGCGACCGGGGTGGCGGGAACGATGGGGGAAGGTGTTTTCCTCCTCGATGGGCAGAGCGTCCATGTCGGCGCGCAGGCCGATGGCCCGCGGCGAGCGTCCCGCCCGCAGCACCCCCACCACACCCGTGCCCGCGAGGCCCCGGTGCACCTCGATGCCGGCTTTCTCCAGCACGCGCACCACCAGATCGGCGGTGCGATGTTCCTCGAAGGCGAGCTCCGGGTGGGCGTGCAGCTCGTGACGCAGGGCCACCAGGCGGGGAAGTTCAGACTGGATACGGGCAGGAATCTGCATGGGTCGGCAATCGCAGAAAATCGGGTGAAGCCGCCTCACACCCGCGGTTTGGGGCAAGGCGCAGGCTCGGGTTGACAACACCGGTTCATTATCCCAGATCCTTGCGGCAGGCAGGACTTCTCGACGCTGGCCGCGGGAAGCCGGCGCGTTTTTTGACTAGAGCCTCCGCATGTCTCACAGCGGCATGGAGGATTGTTCCAGACTTGCCTGCCTCGCACTGCGGGGAACCGGCGCACGCGCCCGCACTCTACGCAGGGGTATGACAACCCGTCTCCACTTCCACCAAGCCCAATGAGCCCGGCGCCGCCATGAACGACGACCCTGCTTCCACCCTGGCCTGCCCCCTGTGCGGGGGAAGCCTGCAGCGCGTCCGTCGCCGGCTGGCGGATCGTCTCTGGTCGCTAATCAGACCGGTGCGGCGCTATCGCTGTGACAATCCGGCCTGTGGCTGGGTGGGCAACATTGCCCGCAAAAGGCGGCGCTGAGGCCTGCTAGCGCCGGGGCCCTTTGGCCGCGGCCTTGTGCGGCGTGCGCACGCCCTCCGGCCGGCGGCCGGTGCCCGGCGGCTGCCAGGCCGGCACCAGGTGGTGCTTGCCGTTGCCGATCAGGTCGGCGCGGCCCATGCGCTTCAGAGCCTCCCGCAGCAGCGGCCAGTTCTCCGGATCGTGATAGCGCAGGAAGGCCTTGTGCAGTCTGCGCACCCGCCCCTGGCGCACCGTGTTGACCGGCACCCGCCATTTCAGTCCCTTCAGGGGGTTGAGGCCGGTGTGGTACATGGTCGTCGCCAGCGCCATGGGCGTGGGCAGGAAAGTCTGCACCTGGTCCAGCCGGAAACCGTTGCGTTTCAGCCACAGGGCAAGCTTGAGCATGTCCTCGTCCGTCGTGCCCGGATGGGCTGCGATGAAGTAGGGGATCAGATACTGCTCCTTGCCCGCTTCCTTCGAGAAGCGGTCGAACAGCTGCCGGAACCGCTCATAGCTGCCGATGCCCGGCTTCATCATGTGGGCGAGGGGGCCGGGCTCGGTGTGCTCGGGCGCGATCTTGAGATAGCCGCCCACGTGGTGCATGGCGAGCTCGCGGATGTATTCGGGCGAGCGCACCGCGAGGTCGTAGCGGATCCCGGAACCGATCAACACCTTCTTCACGCCCGGGAGGGCGCGTGCCTTGCGGTAGAGGGAGATGAGCGGCCCATGGTCCGTGTTCAGGTTGTGGCAGATGTCCGGGAACACGCAGGACAGGCGCCGGCAGGCGGACTCGATGGTCGGGCTTTTGCAGGCCATGCGGTACATGTTGGCGGTGGGGCCACCCAGGTCCGAAATGACGCCGGTGAAGCCCGGGGTCCGGTCGCGGATCTCTTCGATCTCGCGCAGGATGGAGGCCTCCGAGCGGCTCTGGATGATGCGCCCCTCGTGCTCGGTGATGGAGCAGAAGGTGCAGCCGCCGAAGCAGCCGCGCATGATGTTCACCGAGAAGCGGATCATCTCCCAGGCGGGAATGCGCGCATCGCCGTAGGCGGGGTGGGGCCGGCGCGCATAGGGCAGACCGTAGACGTAATCCATCTCCGGCGTGGTGAGGGGAATGGGCGGCGGATTGAGCCACACGTCCCGGTCGCCATGGGCCTGCACCAGGGCACGGGCATTGCCGGGATTGGATTCCAGATGCAGGGTGCGCGAAGCGTGGGCGTAGAGCACGGGGTCATGGGCCACCTGCTCGAAGGCAGGCAGCCGGATCACCGTGCGGCTGCGGTCGGCCCGCTGCCGATGGAGCCGGATGACCTGGGGCGCGGGGGCAGCCGGCGGCGCCTGCGTTTGCGGGGCCGTCTCCGGGGCGGCACAGGCAGTGGGGGCGGGCGTCATGGCATAGGGGTCCGGATGCGGGATTAGCGGGCCGGGGGTGTCCACTTCGGTGGAATCGATCACCGTCCAGTCCGCCCCCGGCAGCCAGCCGTGGGGACGCAGGAAGGCCGTGCCCCGCAAATCGGTGATGGTCTCGATGGACTCGCCCCGGGCCAGGCGGTGGGTGAGTTCCACCAGGGCGCGCTCGGCATTGCCATAGAGCAGCATGTCGGCCTTGGCATCCACCAGCACCGAGCGGCGCACCTTGTCCGACCAGTAGTCGTAATGGGCGATGCGGCGCAGGCTGGCCTCGATGCCGCCGATGACGATGGGGACGTCCGGATAGGCTTCCCGGCAGCGCTGGGCATAGACGATCACCGCCCGGTCCGGACGCCGGTTGGGCTCGCCGTGGGGCGTGTAGGCATCGTCGGAGCGGATGCGCCGGTCCGAGGTGTAACGGTTGACCATGGAATCCATGTTGCCCGCCGTGACCCCGAAATACAGCCTCGGCCGGCCCAGGGCGCGGAAAGGCTCGGCGGAGCGCCAGTCCGGCTGGCTGATGATGCCGACGCGGAAGCCCTGGGCCTCCAGCAGGCGGCCCACCAGGGCCATGCCGAAGCTCGGGTGGTCGATGTAGGCATCGCCCGTGACGAGGATGACATCGCAGGCATCCCAGCCCAGCGCCTCCATTTCGGCGCGGCTCATGGGCAGGAAGGGTGCGGTGCCGAAGCGCCTGGCCCAGTAGGGGCGGTAGCGCATCAGCGGTTTGGGTTCGGCAAAGGGCGGATTCATCGGCAGATTTTACCGTTTTCAGGGGCACGGACCGGGTAAAGACCCCGCGGGCATGTCGCGGTTCCCCGGGGCCGGATGGTAAACTGCGGGCAAACCATCCATTTTTCTACCCGAATCCACGAGGGAGCCATCATGCAACTGCCCCTGCAGGTCACATTCCGTGACATTCCCCATTCCGATGCCATCGAGACCGCCATCCGGGAAAAGGCGGAGAAACTCGACCGTTTCTACGACCGCATCATGGCGGTGCGCGCGGTGGTGGGCACCATCCAGCGGCACCACCGCCAGGGCAAGCTCTACAACATCCGTCTGGACATCACCGTGCCCGGCAGCGAGCTCGTCATCAACCGCGACAAGGCGGAAGACATCTATGTGGCCATCCGCGACGCCTTCGACGCCGCCAGGCGCAAGCTGGAGGATTTCGCGCGCAGGCAGCGGGGCGAGATCAAGACCCACGAAGTGGAAAGCCGCGGCCGCATCGCCCGCCTGTTCCCGGAGGAGGGCTATGGCTTCATCGAGACGGCCACCGGCGACGAGCTCTACTTCCACCGCTTCAACGTCGTGCATCCGGAATTCGAACACCTCCAGGTGGGCGACGAGGTGAGCTTCCTGGTGGAGACCGCAGACGAAGGGCTCCAGGCCAACCGCGTGCACAAGGTGGGCTGAGCGCACCTGACGGTCGGTGCTGAGGCGCCATGGGATGGGAAGCCGGCGCGCGTTACACCCGCACGGCCATCGGCCTGCACTGGTTGATGGCGGTGGGCCTGGCCGGCACCTTCCTGCTGGGCCTCTCTATGCACGAGTTGCCCCTCAGTCCCCAGCGGCTCAGGCTCTACGCCTGGCACAAGTGGGCCGGTGTCACCCTGTTCCTGCTTGCGCTGCTGCGGCTTGGCTGGCGTCTTGCCCATCGTCCACCGCCGCTTCCCGTCATGCCCGCCTGGCAACGCCTGGCGGCGCAATGGGTGCACGGCCTGCTCTACCTGCTCATGTTCGTCGTTCCCCTGTCGGGCTGGCTGATGAGTTCCGCCAAGGGATTTCAGACCGTCTGGTTCGGCATCCTGCCGCTGCCTGACCTGGTGGGCCGGGACAAGGTGCTGGGAGATGCCCTCACCGTGCTCCACCGCGCGCTCAATTACCTTTTCCTGGGGCTCGTGGTGGTGCACGTGGCCGCCGCCCTCAAGCACCAGTTCCACGACCGGGATGGCCTCATGCTGCGCATGCTGCCCGGACGGGCGGGGAGGCGGGGATGAAGGCTTGGCTTTTTGTCCTGGCGGGGTTGCTGGCGGGCCCGGCGGCGGCGCTGCAATACGACACGCTGGTGGCGGAGGAAAGCCGCATCGGCTTCATCTATCGCCAGATGAACGTGCCGGTGGAAGGCGCCTTCCGGCAGGTGGGCGGATCCCTCGTCTTCGACCCGGCCAGACCGGAGGCCACCCGGGGCGAGATCACGGTCGCAGTCAGCGCCATCGATACCGGCTCGCCGGAAGGGGACGGGGAAGCCCGCGGCCGGCTGTGGTTCGATGCCCTGCGCCATCCCGTGGCGCGCTTCCTGGTGCAGAAAGTGAAGGCAACAGGGGCTGACCGCTACGAGGTGGGCGGCACGCTCACCATCAAGGGCCGCAGCCGGTCGCTCGTCCTGCCCGTCACTGTCCGCACGAGCGGCAGGCGCGCCGTGGCGGAGACCCGCTTCACGCTGCGGCGCCTGGATTTTGCCGTCGGCGAGGGCATGTGGGCCGATGTCTCGACCGTGGCCAACGAAGTGGAAGTGCGTGTCCGGCTCGTGCTCGCCGCGTCCGGTTCGTCCTGAATCCTGCTGTCCGTCGGAAAGGAGGAGAGTCCATGAAACGTCTGCTTGCCCTGTTGCTCCTGATGGCCGGCCCCGCGCTGGCGGCACCCGAAACCTTCGTCATCGACCCGGCCCATACCGCGCCCTGGTTTTCCTACAACCATCTGGGATTTTCCACCCAGACCCACCGCTTCGACCGGGTGAGCGGCAAGGTCGTGCTGGACCGCGCCGCGCGGTCCGCCAGCGTGGAGGTCAGCATCGATGCCAAGTCCGTGAACACCGGCCATCCCCTGTTCAACGAGCACATCCAGGGGGAGGACTTCTTCGACACGGCGCGCCATCCGGTCATCACTTACCGGTCCACCCAGGTGCGCATCGAGGGTGACCGGCCGGTGGCGGTGGAAGGGCTGCTCACCATCAAGGGCGTGACGAAACCGGTCACGCTGGAGATCACCCATTTCCACCAGGCCATGAACCCCATCCGCAAGAAGGAGGCGATTGGCGCCAACGCGGTGGCGAGCGTGAAACGCTCGGACTTCGGCATGGGCAAGTTCGCGCCCGGCGTGTCGGACGAGGTCAGGCTCAACATTGCGCTGGAGGCGCTCAAGGAATAGGGCAGGCTTCCTGCCGGAGGCAGGCGGGATGAGCGCCGGTCAGGGTGTTGAAGAGCGGGCCAGGGCTTCCAGCGCCTGCGCCTCCTCGCGGCTGAGACTGCGCCCGGGCCAGGGAATGAGACCGGGCACGCGGGCCCGGTAGCGGCGGTAGGCCTCGCCGTAGAGGGCGATGAGCTTGTTCTCTTCCAGCCGGCTGCCGACGACCAGATAGAGCGTGACGATGACGGCCGTGGTGAGCCACGCCGCGTTCATGTCGCGCGTCCACAACACGAGCAGTCCCAGGGCATACCAGGGATGGCGCACGTGGCGATGCAGGGGCGAGAGGGTGAAGGCTTCCCGCTGATCGTCCGGACCGATACGGCGCCGCAACTGGGCAAGTCCCAGAAAGGTGGCACCGTCATACCAGCGGGTGCTCCAGGCGAAACCGGCAAGGGCGAGGATCAGCGCCGGCCAGGCGATCCAGCCGGGCACCTGCCACAGCACCGGACCGTCGAAGCGCCAGGCAAGCCACAGGGGCGGCATGAGCAGGACGACGGCCACCAGATTGAAGAGCAGCCGGTAGGCGGGCAGCAGCCGCGGCCAGTGCCGGCCGACCCATTGTTTGCAGGCGCGTCCGGCCAGCCAGGAATGCAGCGCCCCGTAGGCAAGCCAGGCCGCGGCGATCGGGACTAGCTCCGCCATCAGTGCTGCAGTGTGCCGTAGAGCCGGGCGTAGAGGCCATCGCCCCGGATGAGTTCCTCGTGGCGGCCCTCCTCTACGATCTGGCCATTCTCGAACACCAGCGCACGGTCCGCCTGTTTCACCGCGGACAGGCGATGGGCGATGATGAGGGTGGTACGCCCGCGCAGGAATTCGGCCAGCGCCGCGTGCAGGCGGACTTCGGTTTCGGCGTCCAGGGCGGAGGTGGCCTCATCCAGGATGACCACCTGCGGGTCCGACAGGACCAGGCGGGCGATGGCCAGGCGCTGGCGCTGGCCGCCCGAGAGGCGCACGCCCTGGCGCCCCACCACGGTGTCCAGACCCTTGGGCATGGCCCGCACGGTATCGGCGAGCTGGGCCACCTCCAGGGCGCGCCACAGCTGCGCTTCCGAAAGTTCGCGGCCGAGGGTGAGATTCATGCGCACCGTTTCGTTGAACAGGGCCGGATGCTGCAGCACCGTGCCCACATGGGAGCGCACCACGTCCAGCCCGATTTCCGTCACGGGCACGCCGTCGAACTTCACCGTGCCGGACTGGGGCGTATAGAGTCCCAGGATCACCTGCACCAGGGTGGACTTGCCGCCGCCGGAGGCACCCACCAGCGCCACTTTCTCGCCGGGTGCAATGGCGAGGGAGACACCGTTGAGCACCGGTGTGTCGCCGTAGCTGAAATAAACATCCTCCACCTCCACCCCCACGGTGCGCTTGCCCAGGAAAGGGTTCTTCAGGTGGGGATAGATCGGCTCTTCCTTCAGGCGCAACAGCCCGTTCACCCGCGCGAGTGCCGCCTTGGCCCCGTAGTAGGCGTACTGGATGCCCAGCACTTCCTGCACCGGCCCCATCATGAACCAGAGATAGCCGAACACCGCCATCATCTGGCCGATGGACAGGCCGGAATAGAGCACCATCAGCATGGCCAGGGCGCGGAACACATCGAAACCGAACAGGAATACCAGGAAGGACAGGCGGCCTGCCGCGTCCGACTTCCAGGAAAAGGCCGCGGTATGGGTGCGTATGCCCCGGGCGCGGTCGATCACCTGGGCGATGTAATGACGCTCGCGGTTCATCGCCCGGATCTGGTGGATGGCATCCAGCGTTTCCGTGAGGGACTGCTGGAACACCTCGAAGGCGCGATTCTCCCGCTTCTTGAGCTCCTTCACGCGCTTGCCCAGCACCATGGTGAAGTAGATCACCGCCGGGTTGAGCAGCAGGATGAACAGCGCCAGTTTCCAGTGCATCCACAGCAGCACCACCGCCGTCCCCAGGATGGAGAGCACCGCCACCACGAACTTGGAAACGGATGCGCCGATGAAGCTGTCCACCGCGTCCAGATCCTTCACCAGATGGGAGGCGACCGTGCCACTGCCCAGGGTTTCGTATTCGGACAGGGCGATGCGGGACAGGCGCAGAAGCAGCTGCTCGCGCAGGTGGTACACCACGTCCTTGGCGACCAGCACGAACTGGCGGGCCTGCCAGACGCCCAATACCAGCGCGGTCAGGCGCAGGAGCAGGGTAAGGGTAAGCGCCGTCAGGATGTAGAACACCGGCCCCTGCCAGGCCGCGGGGGTGAGATGGTCGATCAGGGCCAGCATGGGTCCCGGCTTGTGCAACAGCACCTCGTCCACCATGAGGGGCATGAGCAGCGGAATGGGCACACTGGCCAGCGCGGCCAGGATCGCCACGCCGTGGGCCAGCAGGAGCTCGCGCCGATGCTCGGCGATGAGTGCCAGGATGGAAGACCAGGTGAAACCTCTGCGGGGCATGCTTCACTGCACCAGCCGCATGTCCTCGATCACCACCGTCTGGCGCGGCACGTCACCGGGAAAGGGGCCGCCGGGCCCGGTGGGCAGCTTGGCGATGCGGTCCACCACCTCCTCGCCGCGCACCACCCGGCCGAACACGGCATAACCCCAGCCGCGCAGGGTCGGCGCACTGTGGTTGAGGAAATCGTTGTCACGCACGTTGATGAAAAACTGCGCCGTGGCCGAGTGGGGATCCATGGTGCGCGCCATGGCGACGGTGTAGCGCTCGTTGCGCAGGCCGTTGTTGGCCTCGTTGGGAATGGGGGCGTCGGTGGGCTTCTCCCGGAAGTGCGTGTCGAAGCCGCCTCCCTGGATCATGAAGCCGTCGATCACCCGGTGGAAGATCGTGCCGTTGTAGTGACCCCGTTTCACGTAGCGCAGAAAGTTCTCCACCGTTTTGGGCGCTTTGTCCGGATAGAGCTCGAGGGTCACCGTGCCCAGGCTGGTTTTCATTTCCACCACCGGGTTGGCGGCAGCGGCGCCCAAGGTGAAGAGCAGGCCGAGCAGGCCCACAAGCAACTGGTATCCCATGAAAAACTCCGGCAGAAAAACCTCTATTGTAGGGGCCCGCGGCAGCCGGGGCGAGGCGGACTTGGCAATCCGCCGGCGATGGTTTATGCAGAATGAGAGCCCGTCCCGTACGGCCATGCTGCCTGCCCCTGCTGGAGAGTGTTCCATGCCCCGCTGGATCGCGTCCTTTCTGCTTGGCCTTTTGTCCGCCCTGCCTGTCCACGCCGACCCCCCTGCCGGCTATCCCTTCCTGAGTTTCGACGCAGGCCTGGCGCGGGCGCGGCAGACGGGCAAACCCCTGTTCGTCTATTTCGGCCGTTTCGGCTGTGCCTGGTGTGACGAGGTCAACCGCAAGACCTTCGTGGATCCTGCCCTGAAGGATCTCTACACCCGTCATTACGTGCTGGTGTATGTGGATGCGGAAAGCGGACGCCGTTTGCGCCTGCCCAGCGGCGAGCGCATCACCGAGGCCGAGCTGGGGGTGCGTCTGCATGCCTTCGCCACCCCCCTGTTCCTGTACCTGCTGCCGGATGGCACGGAGGTGGCGCGCATCCCGGGCATCCAGACGGTGGAAGATTTCCGCAACTACGACCGCTTCGTGCGCGAAGGCCACTACCGCAGCCAGACCCTGACCGAATTCCTGCGGGGCGAGCCATGAGGTGGCTTGTCGCGCTGCTGGCCCTGGGCGCAGGGGGTGCGCACGCGCAATGGGAATTTTCTGCGCCGCTGGACGTGGTGCCCGGCGTGACGGCTTTCTTCCACGTGGAATCCGCCGGACGCAAGAACATTGCCGTTTCCGGCAACACGGTGGCAGTCGCCTGGGAGGACCAACGGGACGGGACCCCCCGCTGCCATGTCGCCCTGAAGGTGCTGGATGCCGGCGGCTTCGCGCCCCCGCGCCGGCTGAGCGGAACCGGCGACTGTGCCGAACCCGTGGTGCATGCCGTGGCAGAAGGGGCCTTCGTGGCCGGCTGGGAGGAGGGGGGTCGCGTGCGGGTGCGCCGGCTGGATGCCCGTGGCCTGGGGCCCGCCCGGTCCCTCACGGCGGTGCCCTCGGCGCAGGTGAGCCTGGGATTCCATCCCCAAACGGGCCTGTTTGCCGCCTGGTCGGAACGGCGGCGCGGGCAGTGGCGCATCCAGGTGGCGGCCCTGGCGCGGGACGGCCGCGTGCTTCGCGTCCGCGCGGTGGATGATGGCGGCGCCGGAGATCAGGCCTATCCGAGTCTCGCGGTGCTCGACGGCAACCGGCTGGTGGTGGCGTGGGAGGACAGGCGCGCCGGCCACACCCGGCTTTACTACGCCGTGTCACGGGATGGAGGCCGCCGTTTTTCTCCACCGCGGCAGCTCAACGAATCCGAATGGCGCGGCCAGAGTCTCGGCTTCGGCCGGGGCACCGGGGTGATGCGGGTGGCACTCACGCCCTGGCGCGATGGCGTGGCCGCGGTCTGGGCCGACAAGCGCGACTTCCGCTCGGGTTACGATGTTTATGGTGCGTTTGCCGGTGCCGACCTGACCTTCGGCGCCAACGAAAAGGTGCAGGACCCCTTCGGCGACAACATCGCCCAGTGGCATCCTGCCATCGCCGGCCACCCGGACGGTCGCGTGGCGGTGGCCTGGGACGACGATCGCGACGGCACGCCGGACATCTGGCTGTCCTGGAAGATGTCCCAGGGCTGGAGCGAGGACCTCGCGGTGCCAGGCGCGGCCGGTCCCGGCGTGCAGTCCGATGCCGCCCTGACCCTGGATGCCGCGGGCAACCTGCACCTGGTGTTTCTGGACAAGCCCGAGGTCAACGCACCCTCGCGCCTGCGCTACGTGTTCGGGCGGGCGCGCTGATCTGCCTCACCCTGGCCCGTGCTCCTGGTCCAGCTTCTCGATTGCGCGCTGGATGGCGCACGGGGCTCCCGGGCGCCCGCAGCCGTCGTGTTTTTCCCCGTTGCGCCGGATCCTGCCGACTGGCGCGGCGGCCGGGTTGCTTCAGGCGCGGCCGCGTCGGACGGACTGACCGTGCCCCGGGCCGGACCGGGAGGTGGCGTGGCCGGCCGCCCGGGCACCGCCCCGCGGCGGATGCCGGCGGGTGCCATGTCCGGGGCTGCGCAACTCGATGGGCTGGGGCCGGGCGTTTGGATCCGGCTCGAATCCCGGGATCACTTCCCGGGGCAGCCTGCGCCGGATCAGTCGTTCGATGTCGGCAAGGAAGCGGTGCTCGTCCACGCACACCAGGGACACCGCCTCCCCCACATTGCCGGCGCGGCCGGTGCGGCCAATGCGGTGGACGTAGTCCTCAGGAACGTTGGGCAGTTCGTAATTCACCACGTGGGGCAGCTCGGCGATGTCGATGCCCCGGGCGGCGATGTCGGTGGCCACCAGCACCTGGAGCTTGCCCTGCTTGAATTCGCTGAGGGCGCGGGTGCGCGCCGCCTGGCTCTTGTTGCCGTGGATGGCCAGGGCCGGAATGCCGTCGCGGCTGAGCTGTTCGGCGAGCCGGTTGGCCCCGTGCTTGGTGCGGGTGAAGACCAGCACCTGGAACCACTGATGGGTCTTGACGAGATGGGCGAGCAGTTCCCGCTTGCGGTCCCGGTCCACCGGATGGATCTTCTGGGCGATGGTGTCGGCAGTGGCGTTGCGCCGGGCCGCCTCGATCAGGGCAGGCCGGTTGAGCAGCTTGTCCGCCAGGGACTTGATCTCGTCGGAAAAGGTGGCGGAGAACAGCAGGTTCTGCCGATGCGTGGGCAGCAGGGCGAGAATCCTGCGGATATCGTGGATGAAGCCCATGTCCAGCATGCGGTCGGCCTCGTCCAGCACCAGCACCTCGACACCCGACAAATCCAGCGTGCCCTGCTGCACGTGATCCAGCAACCGCCCGGGTGTGGCCACCAGGATGTCCAGGCGTTTTTTCAGCCGCGCGATCTGGGGATTGATGCCCACGCCGCCGAACATGGCCATCGAGGACAACGCGGTGTATCTCCCGTAGATGCGCACCGATTCTTCCACCTGGGCCGCGAGTTCCCGAGTGGGGACGAGAATGAGGGCACGCGGGCGGCCGGGCGCCGGGTTCGTGACGGGCCGTTGCGCCAGGCGGTGCAGGATGGGCAACACGAAGCCCGCCGTCTTGCCGGTGCCGGTCTGGGCGCCGGCAAGCAGGTCGCCGCCGGCCAGCACCGCCGGGATCGCCTGGCGCTGGATGGGGGTGGGCGTGGTGTAGCCGTGTTCGGTGACGGCACGGACGATGGGTTCGGCCAGGCCGAGCTCTGAAAAATGCATGAATACTCCGAGAAAAAAGTATCGGCCTGTCGCGCCCGCGGCGCGCCAGTCTGAGGCAGATGGGGGTCGTGGAGGAAAAACCGGACGCGGCACGGAGACTGGAACAGATGCCGCCCGCGCATCATAACAGAGGTCAATGCGCCCGCGCCGGAAAAGTTTTTGCAAATAAAGCTTGCATTGGCCCCCTGCTGCCCCCATACTGCCGTCAACGAGATGTTCAAGCAGTACGCAAGCCCGTTACGCTGTGCCTCATTTTTGTATCCGGTACTCCAGTTCGTCAGCTGTTCCGTCTTGATTCTCGTCACCCGGGCATGCGCCCATCCTCAAACTGCTATTCAGGAAATCTAGACATGGCAACTGGTACTGTGAAATGGTTCAACGACGCCAAAGGTTTTGGCTTCATCACACCCGACGGCGGTGGCGACGATCTATTCGCCCACTTCTCCGCCATCCAGGGCAGCGGGTTCAAGACCCTGTCCGAGAACCAGCGGGTCACGTTCGACGTGACCGAAGGCCCCAAGGGCAAACAGGCGTCCAACATCCGTCCCGCATAAGCGGCGGCTGAACGACACGGAAAAGCCCGGTTTACCGGGCTTTTTCTTTTTCATGGCAAGCCGCCCGGTGCTTGATTCCGGGCAGGAGCAGAGCATGGCCAAAGAAGAACTGATCGAACTGGAAGGCACCGTCACCGAAGTGCTGCCGGATACGCGCTTCCGCGTGCTGCTGGAAAACGGTGTGGACGTCGTCGCCTACGCCTCGGGCAAGATGCGCAAGTTCCGCATCCGCATCCTCGAGGGGGACAAGGTCACCGTGGAGATGTCCCCCTACGATCTCACCAAGGCGCGCATCAGCTTCCGCCACAAGGACGAGCGCCCGGCGGTGGCGACGGCCCGCGCACCGGTGCACCGCCGGCGCTGAGGCTGGAATCGTGACAGCCCGTTCATGCGGGGAGGATTGCGACCTGCTACAGTGACCAGCGACACCGCGGCGGGATGGGGCAGTCCGCTCCAGTGGGTCACGCGAGGTAAACCCTTGCGCCGCTGCTGCGTTGTGATGCCGCGTGATCGCCATTTCCGTCTTCGGAGGTCGTCATGGTCTTTCTGCGCCGCCTGGTGTTGTGTCTGCTTGCGCTGGCCCTTGCGTGGTCCGCGGCGTATGTCCGTGCCGCGGACGAACCCAGGGATTTCGAGCCCCTGCGGCTGAGTCACGTGGGCGGCAGCGTCTCCTTCATGCGGTACGGCGCCGAGGACTGGACTGCCGCGCGCGTGAACACGCCCCTGGCGGCGGGGGATGCCCTCTACGTGGGCGAACGCTCCGAGCTGGAGCTGCAGCTTGGCAGCCGCGCCTTCATCCGGGCCGACGACGACACCCAGCTCACCCTGGTGATCCAGGAACGGGATTTCCTGCAGCTGCGCATTCCCTCGGGGCGGGTGTCCCTGGATCTGCGCGCCCTGCCCGCGGGCAAGGTGATCGAGCTCGACACACCCAACGCGGTGTTCACTATCGACCGTCCGGGCTACTACCGGGTCGATGTGGACGGAGACGTGCATTTCATTACGCGCCGGGGCGGGCGCGCCGTGGTGGTGCCTGCGGGTGGCGCGCCCTACAGCATCCGCCCCTCCGAGGAAGTGGTGGTGGAGGGCTCGGAGCCGGCCCAGGTCAGCAGCTACGTGGCCCCCGAACCGGACCGCTGGGACCGCTGGAACGAGGCCCGCAGCCGGGAACTGCTGGACGCGGTCAGCGAGCGTTACCTGCCGCCGGGGGTGGCGGGCGCGCGCGAGCTAGACCATTACGGAAGCTGGCGCGTGGTGCCGCCCTACGGCCCCGTGTGGGTACCCGACGGTCTGCCGCCCGGCTGGGTGCCCTACAGCACCGGCCGCTGGATCTGGGATCCCTACTACGGTTGGACCTGGGTGGACGATGCGCCCTGGGGCTGGGTGCCCTTTCACTATGGTCGCTGGGTCTTCCTTGACGGTTACTGGGCGTGGGCGCCGGGCCCCGTGGTGGTGGCACGCCCGGTCTATGCCCCCGCGCTGGTGGCGTTTTTCCGTACCGGTTCGGGCGTGTCCCTGGGCATAGGCCCTGCGGGCCTGGCCTGGGTGGCGCTGTCCTGGGGCGAGCCCCTGCTGCCCTGGTGGGGACCGCCCCGTTTCGTCGGTCGTCCCTGGTGGGGCGGTTGGGGCGGACCGCGCATCGTCAACCAGGTGGTGATCCGTCCCACCACGGTCGTCAACGTCACCCACATCCATTACGAAAACCTGAAGGTGGCGAGGACCATCGTGGTCACCGACGTGGACCGCTTCGGCTACGGCAATCCGCGCGTGGTGCGCATCCGCGAGCGGGAGCAGGAGCGTGAGCTCAGGCATGTCCGGGGCGAACTGCCCGTGCGTCCCGACCCCCGCCGCCTGGCGGGGGATGATGCGCGCGGCGTGCTGCCGCCCCGGGAGGTGCTGGAGCGGCCGGTGGTGGCCATGCGCCCCGCGCGGCCGCCCCAGGTTCCCTGGCGGGTCGAGGCCTCCCATCCCCTGCGTCTGGCCGAGCCGCGCCATGTGGCGCCCCCGGGCCGGCCCGCCGGCGAGTTCCCCCGTGCGCCCGAGGGGCGCGAGGCAGGCCCGGAACGGCCCCGCCCCGGTCTGCCGCCCGCCTACGGGGACATGCGCGAATCCCGCGGGCGCGGCGACGGGGCCGACGCGCGGCGGCCGGAACGGGATCCCTACCGGCCCCGGGTGGTGCCCGTGGAGCCCGGCAGCGAGCGTCCCCGGGAAGTGCCGCGCGTGCGCGAAGAGCCGCCGCGGCCCCGGCCGGCCGAGGAGGGGGCAGGCCGCTGGGAGCGCCGTGAACGAAGCGACCCCGGGCTGCGGCCCCAGCGCATGGAAAGCGAAGAGCGGATCGAGCGTCGCGAGCGCGTGGAGCGTTCCCTGCCCGGTGAGGCGGCGAACCGGCCCTGGCGCGGCAGGGGCGACGATGACGAGGGCCGCCCCTCGCGCAGGCCCGAGCGGGAGCGCTGAACGCACCCCGTGGCGCCCCGGGGGAATGGTTGACACATCCCCTTGAGGCGTTGCGGATGGCCTGCTGTCGTCGACGACCCCGTCAGTGTTCTGCGCCTGTTGCGGGAAGAGGCAGGGCGAGGGTGCGCATTTGCACCGTTGCCAATGGTCGTGATTGCGAACGCGCGGCGGCCGCGGCGCGTGGCAGGCCAACTGCGGTAGAATGGCGCGCTTTCCCAGCAGGCCTGCCATGACCGACGCCGCCGAGACCGCCTCCCGCGATCTGCACCAGATCGTCATCGTCGGCGGCGGCGCCGGCGGGCTGGAGCTCGCCACGCGCCTGGGCGATACCCTGGGCCGACGCGGCAAGGCCGCCATCACCCTCATCGACCAGGCACGCACCCATCTGTGGAAGCCGCTGCTGCACGAAGTGGCGGCAGGCAGCCTGAACTCCCACGATGACGAGCTGGAGTATCTGGCCCAGGCCAAGTGGCACCACTTCCGTTTCCGGCTGGGGCGCATGGAGGGGCTGGACCGCGCCAGGCGCCTGGTCCATGTGGCGCCCACCTACGACGAGGACGGCAGCGAGATCGTGCCCCGCCGCAGCTTCCGCTACGACACCCTGGTGATCGCGGTGGGCAGCGTCACCCACACCTTTGACACCCCCGGCGCGCGGGAACATTGCCGCATGCTCGACACCACCGAACAGGCGGCGCGTTTCCACCAGCACCTCATCAATACCTGCCTGCGGGCGCACACCCAGCCCGGCCCCATCGAACCCGGACAGCTCACCGTGGCCATCATCGGCGGGGGCGCCACCGGCGTGGAACTCGCGGCGGAACTGCACGAAACCACGCGCGAGCTGTATGCCTACGGACTGGACAAGATCGAGCCCGAGAAAAACGTGCGCATCGTCATCATCGAGGCGGCGCACCGCATCCTGCCTGGTCTGCCGGAGCGTCTATCCGCGGCGGCCGACAGGGAGCTGCGTGAGCTCAAGATCCACGTGTTCACCGGGGAGCGCGTGGTGGAAGTGAGGGCGGAAGGCGTGCGCACGGCCAGCGGCCTGTTCATTCCGGCCCGCACCGTGGTGTGGGCGGCGGGCATCAAGGCGCCGGATTTCCTCGCCAACCTGGACGGACTGGAAGTCAACCCTCTCAACCAGCTCAAGGTGCTGCCCACCCTGCAGACCACCCGCGACCCCAACATCTTCGCCATCGGCGACTGCGCGTCCTGTCCCCAGCCCGGCTCCGACCGGCCCGTCCCGCCGCGGGCCCAGGCGGCCCATCAGCAGGCCATGCTGCTGGCCAAATCCCTGCCACGGCGTCTGCAGGGCAAACCGCTGCCGGAGTATGTCTATCGCGACTACGGCTCCCTGGTGGCGCTGGGACGCTACACCACCGTGGGCAACCTCATGGGCGGGCTCGCGCGGGGCAGCATGCTGATCGAGGGACTGATCGCGCGCTTCGTCTATTGGTCCCTCTACAAGAAGCACCAGATCGCCCTGCACGGCGTGTTCCGCGTGGTGCTGTCCACCCTCGCCACCTTCATCAACTCCCCCAACAAGCCGCGGGTGAAATTGCACTAGCCCTGCCGTCCGGCGCAAATGGGGGGTAACGGTGCTGCCGGACAACAGCGGCGGCAGGGTCGGTGCTTGATCGCAGGTTTCAAGTATCAGGGGAAGACTGATCCCAAGCTGCACTGGTGAAGGACGCTCTTCCACTCAGATGACGCCGCAGAGTTGATGAACCCCGGAGTCCGTTCGGGATGTCTTCCGGCGGTCAAATCCGTGTGTCGCTTGCCACGCAAAATGGCAGCACCCCAGCAAAGAGTTCCCCGGTGAATGACGAAGAGGGCTTGACACTGGCATTGACAACGGCATGATCGTACGCTCTTTCGCTGTCAAACCATTGTGGCAGTTGTGTATCTTTCTTTCTGTAAATTCCGTTTCGCCCTACCGGCGGGATGGTGAGGTGGGAGATCTGACGCCATGACATGGAGAAAGGAGTATAAGCCCCATGGCGATGCGAGTCGAAACGAACGCTCTGGAGGCGGCGTATGCAGCCTTGCTTGAGCACGGTCTTGACGGCGCGGGCGAAGCGCTGCGCATCTTGGTCAACGAGGCGGCCAAGATCGAGCGCGCCGAGTTTGTCGGCGCCCGGCCTTACGAACGCACCGCAACCCGGCGCGATTCGGCCCCCGGCTTCAAGCCCAAGACCATGCTCACCCGCCTGGGTGAAGTGACTTTCCAGGTGCCGCAGGTGCGTTCCGGCGATTTTTACCCTTCCGCCCTGGAAAAGGGCACCCGCACGGACCAGGCCGTCAACCTGGCGCTGGCCGAGATGTATGTCCAGGGCGTCTCCACCCGGCGGGTGATCGACGTCCTGCAGCGTCTGCTTGGGCCCGAGATTGCGCTGTCTTCCGCCCAGGTGAGCCGTGCCGCGGCCAGGCTCGACGAGGGGCTCAAAGCTTGGCGCGAGCGCCCCTTGGGCGAGGTGCCCTACCTCTTGTCTTCCTGCCCGCTACGAGAAGGTCCGCCTGGAAGGCCGCATCGTCGATTGCGCAGTCTTGATCGCCGTCGGCATCGACGCTTCGGGCAAACGCCGGGTGCTGGGCTGCGACATTGCCACCTCGGAAGCCGAGATCAACTGGCGCCGTTTCCTGGAAAAGCTCCTCGCCCGAGGCTTGCAGGGCGTCAAGCTCATCGTTGCCGACGATCATGCCGGACTCAAGGCGGCCCGCCGCGCTGTCTTGCCCGCTGTCCCATGGCAGCGCTGCCAGTTCCATTTGCAGCAGAATGCCGGCCAGTTCGTTACCCGCCAGGAGGCGAAGAAAACGGTCGCCGCCCAGCTGCGCGCCATCTTCAACGCACCCGACCGGGCGGAGGCCGAACGGCTCTTGAAGAGCGCTCTGGAGGCCTGGCGCAAGGCGCATCCGAAGCTGGCCCAATGGGCCGAGGAAGCCGTGCCGGAGAGCCTGACCGTGTTCGACTTCCCGGCAGCGCACCGCATCCGCCTGCGCACCACCAATGGCCTGGAGCGGATCAACCGGGAGCTGCGCCGCCGCACGCGCGTGGCTAGCATCTTCCCCAACCCGGATTCCTGCTTGCGCCTCGTCTCGGCTCTGCTTGCCGAACTCGACGACGAGTGGATGACCGGCAAGGTCTATCTCAACCTCAACCCGTAACCCCGGCGCCATGACACCCGCCGCAGAAATTTACAGAAAAGGGGTCGCACAATCTGCTTGCCGCGTTCAAGTGCGCAACCTCGCCGGCAGCGCTGAAAGTCAGTTGGTGGGGGACGGCGCGGATATCATGATGGCGGAGGAAGGTTGCGTCGCCCAAAGCGGGAAATGCGCAAATCAAATGTGGCGGATGGCGGCATGAAAGGAAAATATTTCTCACCATCCAGGTCGGAAGCCAACATTCTGGACCTCGTGCTATTTGGTTCGTCCTTTACACTCCATTTGATTTGGTGTCTTTACATATTTAAGGAACGTGGCATCGGAGCCGTCACACGTTCTCAGCAATTGCTGGGCAATGTCTATTCAGTTGTCGGTTTTGAGTGGAATGGCCTTGGAGCCTATTTGGTCGCTGGAGCATTGCTTTCCTCTTTCTTGGCAAACACTTTTAGGCGCGTGTTTGAGGGACTGCTGCTTGGTTGGCCGAGATTTCCCACGCATAACAAAGGGAGCCTGACGGATTCTTTCTGGATGCTGCTTGGTTATGGACTTATAACTTTCTTCGCCGCTGGTTTTTTTGGGGAGAAATTCACAGCAAAAAATATCGAGTTGTTGGACGCAATCCTTATTGCTGCAATGACATATATTTTTGGCTTTATAGTTAATGTTTTCGATGAATTCTTGTCGGCGGCTTATATCGTTTTTCGTGGAGGTAAAGCTTGAGCGCGTTACACAAAGCAGGGTCCCTTGCATGGGTGGCCACCAAACTGAAAGAGGTGGCTGATGCAGCTGAGATTGTCCAAAACACGGCTGATCCAAATGCTCGCGAGCAAGCGGCTTATGATGCTGCAACGAAGCTGGCTGAGGCCGTTGGAATTGGCATACCGCTTTGGTTTCTCGACAAGGCTCTCACCAAAACTGGTCTCGATCGTGTATTTGATTCACTCCGCAAGGACAAATCATTCCAAGATTACTTGAAGGATCAGGCCGCGAAGAAAAGTCTACGAGATGCGGGATTAGGCACCCTGGCGGAATGGGGATTGAAAGAGCTTCGTGAATGGATCAGCCGGAACGCATATCTCGATCCTCTATTTGATTTGACGACGGGTCGGTATCGGGATGCCAAACCCTGGCGCTGGCCCCGGGACCCCTTCATCCTGGACCTCGACAGCGACGGCTGGGAGGCAGTGGGCTACCCCGCCCACATCGACTTCGACTTTGATGGCGACGGCATTCTGACCAAGACTGGCTGGGTGGGCAGGGAGTTGTGCATCTTTCTCTCTGCAAATTTCCCCCCGCACTACGGAACAAGTCAAGCTAGTTGTCGCCTGATTCATGCAACAAACTGCCCTGTATCTTCGGCATGTACGTGGCCGCGCACGACAGCATTACGCTCCGGATTGAGCGTGACCGCACCGACCGGTGTCCAGTCGCGAACCTCCCCGGACCAGCGCGCAGGATGGCGCGCGCGGGCCTGGAGATACGTCTGATGGCGTTTGGCCAGGATGGCCTGGTCCTCCAACGCGTGTCGCTGCGCCGGCGTGACGTAGCGGATGCCACTGTGGCGGTGCTCGAAGTTGTACCAGTGCACGAAGTCCCGCCCCCAGCGGCGGGCCTCTTCAAGGGTGGCAAAGCCCCGCGCCGGGAATTCGGGGCGATACTTGGCCGTTTTGAACAGCGACTCGACGAAGGCGTTGTCGTCGGAGACGCGCGGGCGCGAGTAAGAGGGTTTGACACCCAGCCAGTGCAGCATGGCAAGCACCGTGGTGGCCTTGAGCGTGCTGCCGTTATCGCCGTGAAGCACGGGTTTGTCGATCATCGCGTGGACGCCTTCGGCCAGCGCGGTGCGCTTGAGCAGGCTCACCGCGTGGTCGGCGTGGTCAGCCGCATGGATTTCCCATCCGACGATCTTGCGGCTGTAGAGATCCAGGATCAGGTAAAGGTGGAACCAACGCCCCTGCACCTGCGTGGGCAGGTAAGTCATGTCCCAGCACCAGACCTGGCCTGGCGCGGTCGCGACATGGGTGGTTGGCGGGCGCGAACGCTGAGGCGCACGAGCCCGGCCCCGGTGGCGCGTCTGCCCGTGGGCGCGCAGCACGCGCTGGAAGCTCGATTCGCTGGCGATATAGATCCCTTCGTCGGCGAGCGTCGGCACGATGCGCGCGGGGGGTTGGTCGGCGAAACGCGCCTCGTTGGCCACCGCCAGGATGCGGGCGCGCTCCTCTTCGGTGAGCGCATGGGCGGGTGTCGGGCGCTTGGCCATGGGCCGGCGATCGCCGACGCGCAGGCCGTCCTCGGCCTTCCAGCGTTGCAGGGTGCGCACGGTGATGCCAGCAACCTCGCATGCCGGGCGCAGGCGCGCCCCCGCGGCATGTGCGGTGTCGATGTGGCGGACGATTGTTTGGCGATCTTCCCGGCCGATCATGCGTCCTCGTCCTTGTCCTTTGGAAAGATCGCCTCGAGCTTTTTTGACAGCACCAGCAGCGCGGCGGCTTCGGCCAAGGCCTTCTCCTTGCGGCGCAGCTCGCGCTCGAGTTCCTTGATACGTCGCCGGTCGGCCTTCTTGTCGCGGAGGCCGAGCCGCGCGGTGTCCTCGGGGTCGGCCAGCGCTTGTGTCGCCGCTGCACGCCATTGCTCGAGTTCCTGCGGATACACGCCGTTCTCGCGGCACCAGGCGCTCTTGCTGGCTTCATCCATTGCGGCGGTGACCAGCACGGCCTCGAATCGGGCCGGCCCTGTCCAGGCCCGTGTGCGAGCGGGCTTGGACAGGGCATCCGCGCGCCACCTCTCCAGCGTCGCCGTTGAAATACTCAGTTCGCGGGAAACCGTCTCCACCGATGCGCTCTCCGGGGGCAACAACCGTGCTACCGCTTTGTCCTTGAATGCTTGTCCGTATCTGGCCACTTTGTTCTTCCCTTATCGCCCCCAGGTTTCAGATTCTGTCGAGGCGACAACTATTCTGACTCAGAGGGACTACCGGCGGGCTGGTGAGGTGTGCGGTGGTCCCGGTAGCCTGGACAGCCCCTGGGAATAACCCAAGGCCGGTACCGCCGGAGCGGCCATTGCAGGCGATGCTGCCGCAAATCCTCTTCAGGATCCGTTCCGGGCGCCTGGCAGGGGGCCAAGGGCTGTGTCGTGTGCCCCATGGGCTGATAAAGAACCGCAACGGCCCGGTGGGGCGGCCGCCACCGAAGCGAACGGTCAGCGGGAACTCACCCAGCGAGATGCCCCGCCGCCAACCGCCGGACGGCCAGGGCTGCTTCTGCGATTACCTCCCAACGTCGCTCCTGCCGCCGAGGGCCGTGCGCCCGTGCCGGCGCTTGAACTTTCGAAGGGTCGCCCCTATCATTAGCACTCCTCGCGCCCGAGTGCTAACAATTCCGGCGCGCTGTGGCTACGAGCCGCCCCGCCGGCCCGGACTCCTGGGCGACATGCCCGGGCGCAGGTTTGAGGCCGGCCGATCCGGATTCCCCGTTTCAACGCAAAACTTCAGGAGACCGAAGCATGAAAATCCGACCCCTGCATGACCGCGTGATCGTCAAGCGTGTGGAGGAGGAACGCAAGACCGCCTCCGGCATCGTCATTCCGGACACCGCCGCGGAGAAACCGGACCAGGGTGAAGTCATCGCCGTGGGCCCCGGCAAGCGGGACGACTCCGGCAAGCTCATTCCCATGGACGTGAAGGTGGGCGACCGTGTCCTGTTCGGCAAGTACGCCGGCCAAACCGTCAAGGTGGAGGGCGAGGAACTGCTCGTGATGCGCGAAGAAGACATCATGGGCGTGATCGAGAAGTAACCGCTATCCCACGCAAAGACGCGAAGTGCGGGGACCTGCCGGTTTGCCGTGCCACCTCTCCGCCCTTGCGTTCCACGATTTTGAATTCAGGAGAATCAAATGGCTGCTAAAGACGTGAAATTCGGCGATGTCGCCCGCCACAAGATGGTCGCCGGCGTGAACATTCTGGCGGACGCGGTGAAGGTGACGCTGGGTCCCAAGGGCCGCAACGTGGTGCTGGAGCGTTCCTTCGGTGCGCCCACCATCACCAAGGACGGCGTGTCCGTGGCCAAGGAAATCGAGCTCAAGGACAAGTTCGAGAACATGGGCGCCCAGATGGTGAAGGAAGTCGCTTCCAAGACTTCCGATGTGGCCGGTGACGGCACCACCACCGCCACCGTGCTGGCCCAGGCGATTCTCAAGGAAGGCATGAAGTATGTCGCCGCCGGCATGAACCCCATGGACCTCAAGCGCGGCATCGACAAGGCCGTCGCCGCCACCGTGGAGGAGCTCAAGAAGATTTCCAAGCCCTGCACCACCAGCAAGGAAATCGCCCAGGTGGGTTCCATTTCCGCCAACTCCGACGAATCCATCGGCAAGATCATCGCCGATGCCATGGAAAAGGTGGGCAAGGAAGGCGTGATCACGGTGGAGGACGGCTCGGGTCTCGACAACGAGCTGGAAGTGGTGGAGGGCATGCAGTTCGACCGGGGCTATCTCTCCCCCTACTTCATCAACAATCCGGACCGTCAGCTCGCCGTGCTGGAAAACCCCTTCGTGCTGCTGCACGACAAGAAGATCTCCAGCATCCGCGACCTGCTGCCCATCCTGGAGCAGGTGGCCAAGGCGGGCCGTCCGCTGCTCATCATCGCCGAGGACGTGGAAGGCGAGGCGCTCGCCACCCTGGTGGTGAACAACATCCGCGGCATTCTCAAAACCTGCGCGGTCAAGGCCCCGGGCTTCGGTGACCGGCGCAAGGCCATGCTCGAGGACATCGCCATCCTCACCGGCGGCACGGTGATCGCCGAGGAAGTGGGCCTGTCCCTCGAGAAGGCCACCCTCGCCGATCTGGGCCAGGCCAAGCGCATCGAGGTGGCCAAGGAACACACCACCATCATCGACGGTGCCGGCAAGGCCGAGGCGATCCAGGCCCGGGTCAAGCAGATCCGCAAGCAGATCGAGGAAGCCACCAGCGACTACGACAAGGAGAAGCTGCAGGAGCGGGTGGCCAAGCTCGCCGGCGGTGTGGCGGTGATCAAGGTGGGCGCTGCCACCGAGGTCGAGATGAAGGAAAAGAAAGCCCGCGTGGAAGACGCCCTGCACGCCACCCGCGCGGCGGTGGAAGAGGGCATCGTGCCGGGCGGCGGTGTGGCCCTGCTGCGCTGCGTGGAAGCGGTGTCCAAGCTCAAGGGCGACAACCACGACCAGGATGCCGGCATCAAGATCGTGCTGCGCGCCATGCAGGAGCCCCTGCGCCAGATCGTGGCCAACTGTGGTGACGAGCCCTCCGTGGTGGTCAACAAGGTGGTCGAGGGCAAGGGCAATTTCGGCTACAACGCCCAGACCGGCGAGTATGGCGACATGATGGAGATGGGCGTGCTGGATCCCACCAAGGTGACCCGCACGGCCCTGCAGAATGCCGCCTCCGTGGCCGGTCTGATGCTCACCACCGACTGCATGGTGGCCGAGCTGCCGGAAGACAAGCCGGCCCCTGCCGGCGGCGGCATGGGCGGCATGGGCGGCATGGACATGATGTAACCGCCCAACGGATGGTCCGGACAAACCCCGCTGCGGCGGGGTTTGTTTTTTGAGCGGCCTCAAGCCTGCCGGCTGCCTGCCGCTATTCGCACAACGGGACGGTGTGGAGGGGCCGGTGCGGGCCGATCCTGCCCGGCGCTGGGCCCATCCCGCCTCCCGCGCGCTATCATCCCCAGCCATGGCCGCCAATCCTCCCGCTGTTTCCCGCTCCGCGCGCACCCTCATCCTGGGCTTCGGCCTGGTCTGCCTGCTGCTCGTCGCCCTGGCCGCCACGGCGCTGTGGCAGATGCGCGCCGCCAACACCCGCCTGGAGCGCATCGTGGTCGAGGCCAACGTCAAAGTGGCCCACGTCAATGCCATGCAGTCTGCTTCCCGGGAGCGCGCCCTGGTGGTGCAGTCCATGCTGCTTACGGGTGATCCCTTCGAGCGCGACCGCCTCATGCTGCGCTTCCGTGAGCTGGCCAGCCAGTACGTGATCCACCGCGACGCCCTGCGTGCCATGCCGCTGACGGACGCCGAGCGGGTGGCGCTGGAAGCCTCCCGCGTCAAGATACGCACCTCCACCGCTCTCATGGAGGAGGTGGTGCGCCTGCTGGAGGAGGGACGGGAGTTCGAAGCGGACCGGCTGCTCGTGGAGCAGGCACTGCCGGCCCAGCAGGCGGTGTACGTCCACTTCAAGGAACTGCTGGCCCTGCAGGAGGCGGCCAGCGCGCGTGCCCTTGACGAGGCGCGCCGCGGTTACCGTCATGCCTTCGCGCAGGTGGCGGCGCTGGCGGCGGCGGCGGTGATCCTGGCCATCGTGATCGCGGCGCGGGTGACACGGCGGGCGCTGGCGGCGGAGCGGGCGCTGGCCGAGGAACGGGACCGCGCCGAGATCACGCTGCATTCCATTGGCGATGCCGTCATCACCACCGATGCCGACGGGCGCGTGCGCCACCTGAATGCCATGGCGGAACGCCTTACCGGCTGGTCCCTGGCGGAAGCGGCGGGCCGGCCGGTGGACGAAATCTACCGGGTGGTGGACGAGCGCGACCGCCGCCCCCTGGCGGGCCTGCTGGCGGGCGTGCTCGCCGATGCGCCGCCGACTGTCACGCCGGCGGCACCCGTGCTGCTCAACCGTCGCGGCGAGGAATACGCCATCGAGCAGACGGTCTCCCCCATTCGGGCGAAGGCGGGGGGCGTCCTCGGGGCGGTGGTGGTGTTCCGGGACGTGACCACCGAGCGGGTGCTGGCCCAGGAGCTGGCCTGGCAGGCCAGCCACGATCCCCTCACGGGCCTGTTCAACCGCCACGAGTTCGAGCGGCGGCTCGCCCATTTGGCCGACCGGGCGCGCACAAGGGGCGAACACCACGTGTTGCTCTTCCTGGATCTGGACCAGTTCAAGCTGGTGAACGATACCTGCGGCCATCTTGCCGGCGACGAGCTCCTGCGCCAGCTCGCCGCCGTGCTGCCGGCCCGGCTGCGGCCCGAGGACACCCTGGCGCGGCTGGGCGGCGATGAATTCGGTGTGCTGCTGCCCAACAGCGACGTGGCGGCGGGCGAGGCCGTGGCCGAGGCGCTGCGCCAGGCCATTGCGGAATTCCGCTTCGTCTGGGGCGACAAGACCTTCACCATCGGGGTATCCATGGGGCTGGTGGCGCTGGGGGCGGGCTGCGGCGACCTGGCGGCGATCCTGTCCGCCGCCGACACCGCCTGCTACATGGCCAAGGAACGCGGCCGCAACCGGGTGTTCGTGCACCGGGAAAGCGATGCGGAGGTGCGCCGCCGGCAGGGCGAGGTGGAGTGGGTCAACCAGATCACGCGGGCCTTCGAGGAAAACCGCTTCCACCTCTACTTCCAGGAAATCCATCCCCTGCCCCTGGGCCAGACCTGCCGGCGGCGGGAGATCCTGCTGCGCATGGTGGACGAGGCCGGCCGCCTGGTGCCGCCCATGGCCTTCATCCCGGCGGCGGAGCGCTACAACCTGATGCCGATCCTGGACCGCTGGGTGGTGCGCAGCACCTTCGCCTGGCTGGCGGCAAACCGCGAGGCCCTGTGTCCGGACGCCGTCCTCAGCATCAATCTTTCTGGTCAGTCCCTGGGCGACGAGGACTTCGGCGACTTCGTGCTGGACCAGCTTCGCTCCTACCGCATCGACCCGCGCCACATCTGTTTCGAGATCACCGAGACCGCGGCCATCGCCAACCTGACGCGCGCGCTTCAACTCATGAACACCCTGCGCGCAGTGGGCTGTGCCTTCTCCCTGGACGACTTCGGCAGCGGCATGTCTTCCTTCGCGTATCTCAAGAACCTGCCCGTGGATTCCATCAAGATCGACGGCGCCTTCGTACGCGACATGCTCGCGGATCCGGTGGACTTCGCCATGGTGGAGGCCATTGCCCGCATCGGCCGCGTCATGGGGCTGGCCACCATTGCCGAATATGTGGAGAACGACGAGATCGTGCGTCACCTCACCGCCCTCGGCGTGGACTATGCCCAGGGCTTTGGCGTGCACCGGCCCGAGCCGCTCTCCCTGGAAGCCGCGCCGGTTGCTGCCCAGGGGGGATCCCATTAAGGTGACACCATGACTGAAGCCGCCCCCCTGCCCGCCAGCCTGCTCAACGCCACCATTGCCCATCTGGCCCGCTTCGCGCCGTTTTCCGAAATGCGGCGCGAGGATCTGGAATGGATGGTGGCCCGCCTGTCCGTGGTTTATACGCCCAGGGACGGCGTGCTGCTCGATCCCGCCCAGGGGCCGGTGAGCCACTTCTACGTGATCAAGCAGGGCGCCGTGGTGGGCGAGAGCAGCGCAGGCGGCGGCGAGGCGCATACCCAGCTGGTGGAAGGCGAGTGCTTCCCCCTCGGTGCGCTGCTCGCCCACCGGCCCGTGGGCAACGTCTATCGCGCGGTGGAAGACACCTTCTGCTACCGCCTGGCTGCCGCCGATTTCGACGCCCTGCTCAAGCGTTCACCGCCCTTCCAGGATTTCTGCACGCGCCGCATCGCCCATCTGCTGGAACGCTCGCGGCAGCTCATCCAGGCGCAATACACCCAGGCGAGCGCCGCCCAGCAGCCCCTCTCCAGTCCCCTTGTCGAGCTTTTGCGCCGGCCGGCCGTCACCTGCGGCCCCGGGGTGCCCATTCGCGACGCCCTGGCGCGCATGCACCAGCAGAACGTGGGTTCCATGATCGTGGTGGAAGGGGAACGGCCGGTGGGCATCTTCACCCTGCACGATCTGCTTGCGCGCGTGGCGCTGGCCGGCCAGGATCTCGCCGCGCCCCTCGCCAGCGTGATGACCCGCGATCCCCTTAGCCTGCCGGGGCGGGCCACGGCCCACGAGGCGGCGGTGCTCATGGCCCGTCACGGCATCCGCCACGTGCTGGTGGTGGAGGAGGGGCGGCTTCAGGGCGTGATCTCGGAGCGGGATCTGTTTTCCCTGCAGCGGGTGGGTCTCACCCAGATCAGCACCAGTTTGCGCACGGCGCGCAGCGTGGAGGAGCTGCCGCCCATCGCCGCCGACATTCGGGCGCTCGCCCATGCCATGCTGGCCCAGGGCGTGGGGGCCGAGCAGCTCACCCAGCTCATCTCCACCCTGAACGACCTGCTCACCGAGCGCATCATCGAACTCATGCGCGCCCGCTTCGATGTCGGGGACATTCGTTTCTGCTGGCTGGCCCTGGGGTCGGAGGGACGGCTGGAACAGACCCTGTCCACCGATCAGGACAACGGCATCGTGTTCGCCGCGGGCGAGCAGGAGGCCAAGGCCACGCGCGAGCGTCTGCTGCCCTTCGCGCGTGCGGTGAACGAGGCGCTCGATGCCTGCGGCTTCCCTTTGTGCAAGGGTGGGGTGATGGCGAGCAACCCCCAGTGGTGCCTCACCCTCGCCGGCTGGCGGAAACTGTTCGCCAACTGGATCGACCAGGGCGATCCCGAGGCCCTGCTCAATGCCTCGATTTTCTTCGACTTCCGGCCCCTCACCGGCGACGTCACGCTGGCGGAGGAGCTGCGCGCCTGGCTTGCCCGCCACGCGCCGGCCAACCCGCGCTTTCTGCACCAGATGGCGGCCAATGCCCTGCGCAACCGTCCGCCCCTGGGGGTGGTGCGCGACTTCGTGCTGGAATCCCGGGGCGAGTATGCCCACACCATCGACCTCAAGCTGAACGGCACCACCCCCTTCGTGGATGCGGCGCGCATCTACAGTCTGGCGGCGGGCGACAGCCATACCAACACGGTGCAGCGTCTGCGGGCGGCCGCCGCGGCGCGCCTGCTGCCGGGCGAGGAGGTGGAAGCCTGGAACGAGGCCTTCCTGTTCATCCAGCTGCTCAAGCTGCGCCACCAGCACTGGCAGGAGCGGGAAGGCCAGGCTCTGCACAACCACGTCAATCCGGACGAGCTCAACGAACTGGAACGGCGCATCCTCAAGGAGGCCTTCCGCCAGGCGCGCAAGCTGCAGACCCGGCTCGCCCTCGACTACGGCCTGTGAGGCGGCCCGAATCATGGAATGGCTGCACTGGCTGCGCCGCCTCACCGCGCCGGTGACCGATCCCGAGCTGCGGGCTCGGCTCGCCGCCTGGCGCCGGCGTCCGCCGCCCGACCCCCACCAACCGGCCGACAGCCTGCGCTGGGTGGTGGTGGACGTGGAATCCAGCGGTCTCGATGTCTGGCGCGACCGGCTCATCTCCATTGGCGCGGTGGCCCTCACCGGGGAGACCATCATCCTCGCCGACAGCCTGGAAGTGGTGCTCCGCCAGGAACGGGTGAGCGGCACGGCCAACATCCTGGTGCACGGCATCGGCGGCACCGCCCAGCAGGCCGGTCTGCCCCCGGCCGAGGCGCTGCTGCGTTTCCTGGAGTACGCCGGTCAGGATCCCCTGGTGGCCTTCCACGCCCCGTTCGACACCCTCATGATCGGGCGTGCCCTGCGCGAGACTCTGGGACTGCGCTGGAAGCCCTTGGTGCTGGACCTGGCCGATCTCATGCCGGCCCTGTTTCCCGGTGTCGAGCTGCGTTCCCTGGACGATTGGCTCACCCGCTTCGGCATCGACCACTACGCGCGTCACCAGGCCCTGTCCGATGCCTACGCCACGGCCCAGCTCCTGCAGGTGGCGCTGGCTGCCGCGCATAGCCAGGGCCACCGTGACCTGGCCGCCCTGCGGCGCCTCGAGCGGGACCAGCGGGCCCTGGCCCGGCTCGGCGCCCGCTGAGTTTTTCGTATCGCGAAACAGGATTCCGCGGTTCTTTACAGCGCCGGACCGGCGCACCTATACTCCCGCCACTGGCGCGATAAAGAGAATTTATGCGTCTGGCATAAGGCGCCGGTCCGGTTCACGCCGGGTTCGTGTCCGTCCCCAACCCAGCTCGAGGAGGCATCGTGGAAATCACCGAAAGACATCGCGAGTACTGGCGCAGGAATCTGGCCCTCACGGCGGTCCTGCTCGCCATCTGGTTCGTCGTCACCTACGTGGTGGGCTACTTCGCCCGGGAGCTCAACCAGATCACGTTTCTCGGCTTCCCCCTGGCCTTCTACATGGGCGCCCAGGGGTCGCTGATCATCTACGTGATCATGATCTTCTACTACGCCAAACGCATGAACCGCCTCGACCAGGAGTACGGCGTGGCGGAAGGGGAGGAGAAATAACATGGCTGCCACCACCCAGGCCCAGTTTGCCCAGTCGCTCAAGAAGTATTACAGCTTCTACACGGGCGGCTTCATCCTGTTCATCATCGCGCTCGCCATCGCCGAGCAGATGGGATTGCCCTCGAAATGGATCGGCTATGTCTTCCTGTTCGCCACCGTGGCCCTTTATGCCGGTATCGGTATCATGAGCCGCACCGCCGACGTGGCGGAATATTACGTGGCGGGGCGGCGTGTGCCGGCGGTATTCAACGGCATGGCCACCGGCGCCGACTGGATGAGCGCCGCCTCCTTCATCGGCATGGCGGGCGGCCTTTACATCCAGGGCTATGACGGCCTCGCCTTCATCATGGGCTGGACCGGCGGTTACGTGCTGGTGGCCCTGTTGCTCGCGCCCTACCTGCGCAAGTTCGGCCAGTTCACCATTCCCGACTTCCTGGGCGCTCGTTACGGCGGCCACACGGTGCGCATGATCGGCGTGCTGGCGGCCATCCTGTGCTCCTTTACCTACGTGGTGGCGCAGGTGATGGGCGTGGGCCTGATCACCTCGCGCCTGTCGGGCATCGAATTCCAGATCGGGGTGTTCGTGGGTCTGGCCGGCATCCTGGTGTGCTCCTTCCTGGGCGGCATGCGGGCGGTGACCTGGACCCAGGTGGCCCAGTACATCATCCTCATCATCGCCTACATGATCCCCGTGGTGTGGCTGTCGGTGCAGCAGACCGGCAATCCGGTGGCCCAGATCGCCTACGGTCAGCAACTCGCCAAGCTCTCCGAGCTGGAGCAGAAGATCAAGGCTGATCCGAAAGAGATCGAGGTGCGCCAGATCCACAAGGACAAACAGCTCGCCCTGGAGGCGCGCATCAAGGAGCTGGAGGCCAATCCGGAGGCGGTTTACGCCGAAGAAAAGGCCAAGGCCGAGGCCAAGCTGGCGGAGCTCAAGGCGGCGCCCACGCTGGATCAGAAGGCGATCGCTGCCGCCGAGAAGGCGGTCAAGGAGTTCCCGCCCACGCCTGCCAAGCTCAAGGAGAAGCTCAAGAAGGATGCCGATGGCGCCAAGGCCAAGTCTGCCCCGCCCCGCGCCCATGCGGAAGCCTTCCCGGGCAAGGACGAGAAGGAGCGTGACATCAAGCGGCGCAACTTCCTGGCCCTGATCTTCTGCCTGATGCTGGGTACCGCCGCGCTGCCCCACATCCTGATGCGCTACTACACCACGCCGTCCGTGCGGGAAGCGCGCGAGTCCGTGGGCTGGTCCCTGTTCTTCATCTTCCTGCTCTACTTCACCGCCCCGGCCCTCGCGGTGCTGGTGAAGTTCGACGTCTACAGCCACCTGGTGGGCTCCAGCTTCGCCAGCCTGCCCGGCTGGGTGGCGAAGTGGGCGGCGGTGGATTCGACCCTGGTGTCGGTGAAGGACCTGAACGGGGACGGCATCGTGCAGCTCGCCGAAATCAGCCTGCATCAGGACATCGTCGTGCTCGCCACGCCCGAGATCGCCGGCCTGCCCTACGTGGTGTCCGGCCTGGTGGCCGCCGGTGGTCTGGCCGCGGCCCTGTCCACCGCGGACGGCCTGCTGCTCACCATCGCCAACGCCCTGTCCCACGACGTGTACTACAAGATGGTGAACCCCAACGCTTCCACCAAGACCCGGCTCACCGTGGCCAAGACGCTGCTTCTGTTGGTGGCCATCGCGGCGGCCGCGGTGGCGGCGCAGAAACCGGCGGACATCCTGTTCCTGGTGAGCGCGGCGTTCAGCTTCGCGGCGGCGAGCTTCTTCCCCGCCCTGGTGCTGGGCATCTTCTGGAAGCGCGCCACCAAGTGGGGGGCGATCCTGGGCATGCTCGCCGGCCTGGGTGTCACCTTCTACTACATGGCCACCACCCAGCCCTGGCTGCGCGGGGTGTTCGGCGTTACCATGCCCGTTGCCGACGCCAAGTGGTGGGGCATCGAGCCCATCTCCGCGGGCCTGTTCGGTGTGCCGGTGGGCTTCGCGGTGATGGTCATCGTGAGCCTGCTCACGCCGGCACCCGACAAGGCCACCCAGGATCTGGTGGAGCACGTGCGTTACCCGAGTCTGGCGGGTGACATCCGCACCGAAGCCACCTGACGGGGCGGTCACTCCAGGGAACAAGGCCCGCTGCGAGCGGGCCTTGTTTTTGGGATCATTCCAGTTCGCGCACGAGATGGCGCAGGTCGGCGCGCTGGGTGTCCTGGATCAACTTGCGGCAGACCAGAGGATGGAAGCGCAGCAGGTGGCGCGCCACCGCTTCCACCTTGTCCGGCGCCTGGGCGTGGTGCTGCGCCATGCCCAGGGCGTACCAGACGTGGGGATTGCGCGGCTCCAGCCGGGCAGCCTGCTCCAGGGCCGCCACGGCTTCCTGGTGCCGGCCCAGGGCGGCGTGGGCGAGCCCCATGCCGTACCAGGCCCGATCCAGTTTGGGATCGAGGCGGGTGGCTTCCCGGAAGGCGGCGATGGCCTCCTCGCGCCGCCCGGACTGGTCGAGCAGGTAGCCCAGGTTGAACCAGGTCACGGCGTCCGGGTCGATGGCCAGGGCACGGCGCAAAAGGCTTTCGGCCGCCTGCCGGTCGCCGCGCTCGCCGTGGAGATAACCCAGGGCACGCAGGACGCGCGCGTCGTCCGGTTGCACGGCCAGGGCCACCTGATAGGCGGCGATGGCCTGCTCCCGGCGCTTCAGCCGGGTGAGCAGACGGCCGCGCCAGTAATGACGCAGAAAATCGAAATCCATGGGGAAAAGACCAATGATCGAGCGGGCATTGTCTCCGCATGAGGGGTGCTCGACAAGCCTTGGCCGGAGGCGGCCATGACCGTGGCGCAGCAGATCTTCCTGATCAGTGTGGTGCGCACCCTGGTGGAAGTGGCGGGCTGGGCGCTCCTGGGCCAGGGCCTGCTGGCGCTGCTCGCGGGGGCCCGCCGGCACGACAACCTCTTCTACCAGATCTTCGAGATCGTCACGCGGCCCGTGCTGCGGCTGGTGCGCCTGATCACGCCGCGGGTGATCCTCGACGCCCACATCCCCTTCGTGGCGTTCTTCCTGCTGCTGTGGTTGTGGCTGGGCCTGGCCTGGCTTAAGCACCAGATCTGCATCGCCAACCAGTTGGCCTGCTGAGCTTGAGCGCGCCAGGGGCCTCCGGTATAGTTCCAGCTGCCATTTGAACCCGCGGAAGAGCGCACGCCCGCCGTGCCGCCGAAGGCGCAACCACCCGTAACCGCTCAGGCAAAAGAACCGCGTGTTCAGGCAACTCTGGAGAGCGACGGTCGATCCGATCCGTCCACCGAAGGGGCACGCGGCGTTCGCCGCAATCTCTCAGGTACCGGGACAGAGGGGTGAAGCTGACTGGGACGTTCGGTCTGCCGGGCGCAACCGCCTTTGCCCCGTCCCGTCACCGCGCCAGTCCATCCATCGGGCCCAGGCCTTCCGTCTGCGACGGAGCGGAAAGATGACCATGCTGAAAACGACCGCACTCAATGCCGCACACCGCGCCCTCGGCGCGAAGATGGTGGATTTCTCCGGCTGGGACATGCCGCTGCATTACGGCTCCCAGATCGAGGAACACCACAAGGTACGCCGCGACGTGGGAATGTTCGACGTGTCCCACATGCTGGCCATCGATCTCCATGGTGCAGGCAGCCGCGAGTTCCTGCGCTACCTGCTGGCCAACAACGTGGACCGTCTGCAGATTCCGGGCAAGGCCATGTATTCCTGCATGCTCAACGAGCAGGGCGGGGTGCTGGATGATCTCATCGTCTATTACCTGTCCGAAGACTGGTTCCGCCTGGTGGTCAACGCGGGCACCGCGGATAAGGATCTGGCCTGGATCGAGCACCAGCGCGACGCCCATGCGCCGGGGGTGACGGTGGTGCCGCGGCGCGACCTGGCGATCCTTGCCGTGCAGGGTCCCAATGCCCGGGAGAGGGTGTGGCTGGCACGCCCCGAACTGCGCGCCGCCACCGAGTCCCTGAAACCCTTTCAGGCCGTGGCCCTGGATGGCTGGTTCGTCGGCCGTACCGGCTACACCGGCGAGGATGGTTTCGAAATCATCCTGCCTGCGGGCGAGATCGAGGACTTCTGGTGGCTGCTGCACCAGCTGGGTGTGGCGCCAGCGGGCCTGGGTGCACGCGACACCCTGCGCCTGGAAGCGGGCATGAATCTCTACGGCCAGGACATGGACGAGACCACCACGCCCCTGGAATCGGGGCTGGCGTGGACCGTGGATCTCAAGAGTCCGCGCGAGTTCATCGGCAAGCATGCCCTGGAGGAACAGCAGGTGATGCGCAACCTCTACGGTCTGGTGCTGCTGGACCCGGGCGTGCTGCGTGCCCACCAGCGCGTGATCACCGCCCATGGCGAGGGCGAGACCACCAGCGGCAGCTTCGCCCCCACCCTCAACCGCTCCATTGCCCTGGCGCGCCTGCCGGTGCAGGTGGAAGTGGGCGACCAGGTGCAGGTGGCGGTGCGCGACAAACTGTTGGCGGCGAAGGTGGTGAAATATCCCTTCGTGCGCAATGGCAAGAGTCTGATCGATTGAAGGAACCCACCATGAGCATTCCCTCCGACCTGAAATACACTAAGACCCACGAATGGGCGCGCCGCGAGGCCGATGGCACCATCAGCGTGGGCATCACCCACCACGCCCAGGATCTCCTGGGGGACATGGTCTATGTGGAAAACCCCGCCGTGGGGCGCAGGCTGGCCGCCGGCGAGGAATGCGCCGTGGTGGAATCGGTCAAGGCCGCTTCCGACGTCTATGCGCCGGTGTCCGGCGAGGTGGTGGCGGTGAACGAGGAGGTCGTCGCCAGCCCCGAGAAAATCAACCAGGATCCCTACGGTGCCTGGATGTTCCGCATCCGCCCCGCCGATCCCGCCGAGCTCGATGGCCTGCTCGATGCCGCGGCCTATGCCGCGCTGGTGGAAAGCGAAGCACATTGATCCCAGGCGGGCGTAGGGCGCCGCCCCGCCTTGGGCGCCGCCTGCCTCACCGCGGATGTCACACCGGGAATCCACCATGCCTTTCATACCTCACACCGAAGACGACGTGCGGGCCATGCTGGCGAGCATCGGCGTGGCCAGCATCGACGAGCTGTTCGACGAGATCCCCCAGGGTCTGGCCAGCAGGGGACTGGAACACGTACCCCCGGGGCTCACCGAAATGGAAGTGACGCGCCTTGCCCAGGAGCGCGCGGAGCGGGATGGACGCTATCTCAACTTCATCGGGGCTGGCGCCTACGAGCACCACATTCCCGCCGCGGTCTGGCAGATCGTCACGCGCGGTGAGTTCTATTCCGCCTACACGCCCTATCAGGCCGAGGCGAGTCAGGGCACCCTGCAGGTGGTGTACGAATACCAGACCATGATGGCCTCCCTCACCGGGCTGGATGTCTCCAATGCCAGCCTGTACGACGGGGCTTCCGCTCTGGCCGAGGCGGTGCTGATGGCGGTGCGCGCCCACAGGGGCGCGCGCCGCGTGGCCCTGCCGCGCACCGTGCATCCCTTCTACCGGCGGGTGGTGGAGACCCTGGTCACGCCCCAGGACATCGAGCTCGTCGAGGTGGCGTTCGATCCCGTCCAGGGCATCACCGATCCCGCGGGCCTGCCCGAGGGGGATCTGGCGGCCGTGGTGATCCCCCAGCCCAATTTCTTCGGCTGCCTGGAGGATGTGGACGCCCTCACGGATGCCGCCCATGGGCGGGGCGCCTTGGCCATCGCCCTGGTCAATCCCACTTCGCTTGCCCTGCTCAAGCCGCCGGGCCAGTGGGGCGGCAGGGGCGCAGACATCGCCGTGGGCGACGGCCAACCCCTGGGCGCGCCCCTTTCCTCCGGCGGGCCCTATTTCGGCTTCATGTGCTGCCGCCAGGCCCTGGTGCGCCAGATGCCTGGCCGCATCATCGGCCGCACGGTGGACCTGGATGGCCGCCCCGGTTTCACCCTCACCCTGCAGGCAAGGGAACAGCACATCCGGCGGGCCAAGGCCACCTCCAACATCTGTACCAACCAGGGGCTGCTGGTCACCGCGGCGACTCTCTATCTCGCCCTGTTGGGCCCGGAAGGACTCAAGCGCGTGGCGGCCACCTGTCATGCCAATACCACGCGCCTGATGAACGCCCTCACCGCCATTCCGGGCGTGCGCCGGCTGTTTGCGCGGCCGTTCTTCCATGAGGTGGTGCTGCAGCTTGTCACGCCGGTGGCCGGTGTGCTGCATGCGCTGGAAGCCCAGGGCATCGTGGGCGGTTTCGACCTCACGCCCCACTATCCGGAACTGGGCCACGCCCTCCTGGTGTGCGCCACGGAGACCCGGACCGAAGCCGACATCGCGCGCTACGCCGAACACCTGGCGCGCATCATGGGCCGGCAGCAAAGTGCACCGCCCTGTCCCATCCAACCCAAGCTCTGACGTCGTCAGCACAGAAAGGAGGCAACATGAGCACCGTTACCCTGGAAGGCACGCCCCTGCACGTGAGCGGTCATTTTCCCCAGCCCGGTGAAAAGCTGCACAGTTTCATGCTGGTGGACAAGGATCTCAACGACGTCTCCCTGGCCAAGTTCGCCGGCAAGCGCAAGGTGCTGTCCATCGTGCCCAGCCTGGATACGCCCGTATGTGCCCAGAGCACGCGGGTGTTCAACGAGAAGGCCGCCGCGCTGCCCAACACCGTGGTGCTGGTGATTTCTGCCGACCTGCCCTTCGCCCAGGCGCGCTTCTGCGGGGCCGAGGGCATCCAAAACGTGATCACCCTGTCCTCCATGCGCGGCCGGGATTTCGCCAAGGACTACGGCGTCATGATCACCGACTATCCCCTGGCGGGCCTCATGGCAAGGGCGGTGATCGTGGCCGACGAGAACGACACCGTGCTGTATTCCCAGCTGGTGCCGGAGATCACCCAGGAGCCGGATTACGACGCGGCGCTGGCCGCCCTCAAATGAGCCTTCGTTCCCGCAGGGGGCGGGCAGGGAAGCCTGCCCCGCGGCGCCAGAAAGAGTTTGCACCATGCTGATCTTTGAACGCTCACGCCCGGGCCGCCGTGCCGCGGCCCAGCTGCCCCCCGCCATGCCGGAGGTGGATCTGCCGGCCGAGTGCCTGCGCCGGGATGCGCCCCTTCTGCCCGAATGCTCGGAGCTGGACGTGGTGCGCCATTACACGCGCCTGTCCCAGAAGAATTTCTCCATCGACACCCATTTCTATCCCCTGGGTTCCTGCACCATGAAATACAACCCGCGGGCGTGCAACAGTCTGGCCATGCTGCCGCAGTTCCTGGCCCGCCACCCCCAGGCGGCCGCTCCCACGGGCCAGGGCTTTCTCGCCTGCCTGTTCGAGCTGCAGGAAATCCTCAAGGACGTGACCGGCATGGCCGGCGTGAGTCTGACGCCCATGGCGGGGGCCCAGGGCGAGTTCGCCGGCGTGGCCATGATCCGCGCCTATCACCTCTCCCGTGGCGACAGCGCGCGGCGCGAGATGCTGGTGCCGGATGCCGCCCACGGCACCAATCCCGCCACGGCGGTGATGTGCGGCTACACGGTCAGGGAGATTCCCACCGACCGCAACGGCGACGTGGATCTCGACGCCCTGCGCGCGGCGGTGGGCCCCCACACGGCGGGGCTGATGCTCACCAACCCCTCCACCCTGGGCGTGTTCGAGCGCAACATCGTCGAGATTGCGCGCATCGTCCACGACGCGGGGGGGCTGCTCTACTATGACGGCGCCAACCTCAATGCCATCCTGGGGCGGGTGCGGCCGGGCGACATGGGCTTCGACGTCATCCACATGAACCTGCACAAGACCTTCTCCACGCCCCACGGCGGTGGCGGTCCGGGTGCGGGGCCGGTGGGTGTGTCGGAGCGGCTGCTGCCTTTCCTGCCGGTGCCCATCGTGCATGAGGAGCGCGGCGTGTATCGCTGGCTCACGGAGCGGGACCGGCCCCAGAGCATCGGCCGCCTTTCCGCCCACATGGGCAACGCCGGTGTGCTGCTGCGGGCCTGGGTCTATGCCCGCATGCTGGGACGCGAGGGCATGCAGCGCGTGGCCGACTACGCCACCCTCAACGCCAACTATCTGATGGCGGAACTGAAAAAGGCCGGCTTCGAGCTGGCCTATCCCATGCGCCGCGCCAGCCACGAATTCATCGTCAGCCTCAGGGGACTCAAGGAGCAGACGGGGGTCACGGCCATGGACGTGGCCAAGCGTCTCCTGGACAAGGGCTTCCACGCCCCCACCACCTATTTCCCCCTGCTCGTTCCGGAGTGCCTGCTCATCGAACCGACGGAGACCGAATCCAAGGAGACCCTGGATGCCTTCGTGGCGGCGCTCACGGAAATCGTGGAGGAGGCCCATACCGATCCCGAACGGGTCAAGGGTGCGCCCTATACCACGCCGGTGCGCCGCCTCGACGACGTGCGTGCCGCGCGGGAACTGGATCTGGTATACAAGCCCGCGGCCTGATGGAATCGCCCCACAAGAGCAAAAGCGGGCTCGCCCGCATCGGCCGCGCCTTTTTCTACTCCCTGGCGGGCCTGCGCGCGGCCCTGCGCCACGAGCACGCCTTCCGCCAGGAGCTTTGGGTGGCGGCGCTGCTCATTCCCGTGAGTTTCTTCCTGCCCGCCAGCGGCACGGGGCGCGCGCTCATGGTCGGCGCGGTGCTGCTGGTGCTGATCGTGGAGCTCCTCAATTCCGCGGTGGAGGCGGTGGTGGACCGGGTGTCCACCGAGGATCATCCCCTGGCCAAGCGGGCCAAGGACATGGGCAGCGCGGCGGTGTTCCTGGCGCTTCTCAACGTGCCCGTGGTGTGGGGACTGGTGCTGCTGGGCTGAGGGCCCTTAGGCGGCGGCGAGTCCTTCGAGCAGTTTCTGCAGCTCGCCCTTCTGATACATCTCCGTCATGATGTCGGAGCCGCCGATGAACTGGCCCCGCACGTAGAGCTGGGGAATGGTGGGCCAGTTGGAGAATTCCTTGATCCCCTGGCGGATGGCGGGATCCGCCAGCACGTTCACCGAGAAGAAATCCTTCACCCCGCAGGCCCGCAGCAGGTTCACCGCATTGGCGGAAAAGCCGCACTGGGGGAACTGGGGCGTGCCCTTCATGTAGAGCACCACCGGATGGGTGCTGATCTGTTCGCGGATCACGTCCTGAATGTTCATCTCGTTGGCTCCGGGAAAGGTGTCGAATACCCGACAAACTTAATCGGGATTTTAGACTTTGTCAAGCGCCCGGTCGGGTTTTTCCGCCCGGCGCCGCTGCCAGTCCGGCAGCGCCTTGCGCACCAGGTGGGGCAGGAGCAGGTGGGGCGGCATGCGCAGCCAGTGGCCCCGCACATAGAGGAGGAAATGGGCTAGGCCCGTCAGGGGGCCGCGGCAGCTGGCGTGTTTCGGGCGAAAGCCTTCCCGGGCCAGCCAGTCCATGACCCACCCCGCCGGCTGCGGCGGCGCGTCTTCTGCCGCGGCGGCCATCACCGCCGGCGGGATGGGGCTGCCCAACAGCCGGTGGGCGTAGCGCAGGCCGTAGTACAGGGGGCGGGCCAGATCGAGTGCCCGTGCCCGGGGCACGAGATCCTGCCAGAAACCGGGCTCCGTCCGGGCGAAATGGCGCAGCAGGGTGTCGAAGTCCAGCAGATCGCGCAGGGCCCGGTCGGTTTCCCCTTCGTGGAACAGATGGGTGGCGCAGTGGATCACCAGATCCGCAGGCGCCGGCACCAGGAAACCGGGTGCCCGGATAGCGGGCCGCGCGGCCGCGAGAATCTTTTCCGGGTCCGGCCGGTAACGGGCGGTAAGCGGCAGGATGGAGTGGTGCAGGTCGATCACCGTCTGCCGCCGCACGTGCTCCAGCGGGGGAACCTCGTGCATCCACTGGCGGTAATAGCGCTGGTCGTAGGCATCGAGCTTCATGGGGGCCCAGCCGTGGTCCAGCAGGGCCTGCTCCACGATGTCGAGCTGCGTCCGGGGTACGAGCAGGTCCACGTCGTGGAACAGGCGGCCCCGGGCCGCAGGCAAATCGCCCGCGACATAGGCCGCCCCCTTGAGCAGCAGCACCGGTGCGCCCGTTTCGGCCACTGCCGCGCGGATACACGCCAGCTCCCACTCCAGGGCCTGGGCCAGACGCCGCGCCACCACGATCGCGGCCTCGAAATGGCGCCGGGCCGCCGCCGGTACCGCGGCCAGTGCCTGGGCCTCCTCCAGCACCAGCGCGAGACGGCCGGTGAGGCCCGCCCGGCGCGCCTGGCGCAGGGCCAGATCCCATTGGGCGGGCGCCAGGGTGCGGGCCTCGGCCGGCGTGTTCAGCAGGCGCAGCAGCAGGTCAGTCGCCATGGGCAAGCCGGGTGAACGTGGCCAGGGCATCCTCCAGCCGGCTGTACTGGAAATCGAAGCATTGCACCGAGGCGATGAGGCGGGCCAGGGTGTCGTAGCCGCGGCTGCCCAGGACGCTGTAATTGAAGGCGTTGCGGGCGAATTCCAGCAGGGCGTGACCCCGGGGGTGGGGGGTGAGCCGGGGGGCGGCATCCGGCACATAGCGGGGAAAGATCACCCAGGCGGGCCGGGCGGGTTCGTCCATGCGCGCCACGCTCTCCCGAGGGGGTTTCATGTGGGCCACCGTGCCCTTGAGGGTGTCGTGGGCGGGCGGGCCGAACATCGCCTCGGGCGCCCAGGCCCGCAGGAGGGGCAGGGACGTGTTCTTCAGGCTCACGGGCCGGGCCAGGCCGTGGACCAAACCGGTGTCCGGGTCGATCAGGGTGAGCTCGTCCGACAGCAGTCGCCAACCCCGTTGCACCAGGGCGGCGGTGAGGGTGCTCTTGCCGGAGCCGGGCGGCGCCGGCAGGATGGCTGCACGTCCCCCACGTTCGATCACCGCCGCGTGGAGCACGAGAAACCAGTGGGCATGGTTGGCCACCGCCCAGTTGAGCCCCCATTCCAGCATGGGGAAGGCGTGATCGTAGGGCAGGGGCTTGAAGGGCACGAAATCGTCGAAGGCGAACTGGACCTGGGGGCGCCACCAGCGGCGCAGGCCCGCCGGCCGGAACAGCCGCACGTGGAAATCGCAGAAGGCTTCCCCGTCCACCACGGGATGGTCGGCATAGAGCAGGGGCAGGGTGTGGACGACGGCGGGCAGGCGGCTGCGGATCCGCACGGTGAGGGGGCCCGTGCGCAGACACAGGCCGGGGCCGGCGAGCCGGCGGCGGATGTCCTCCGGGGGGAGCTCGCGCAGGTTCAACAGAGCAGGGCTACTCGGCTTCGGCGAGATGCGCGCGGGCGAGGGCGGCCAGGGCCTTTTCCAGGGCTTCCCGCTCCTCGCGGGCCAGTGCCGCGGCGGGGCGGTCGGCCAGCGCGCGTGCCAGTTCGTCCAAGTCCATGGGATGTTCCAGGAGGCAGGATAGGACCTGGCCGGTGAAGGGGTCAAGCAGATGGGTATCGCCGCTGGCGGCGTGGAACACCGTGTAGCCGTCCTCCCAGGCGGTCAGGCGCACGCCGTGGGCCGGATTCACCCGCCAGCGCGGCTTGGTCATGGCGCTACCTGTAATTGCCGTGGGCGTCGTAGCCGCAGTAGAGGCGGCTGTACTGGTCCCACTCGCTCTTGAGCTGGGTGAGAGCAGCCCCGCAATCCAGCGCCGCGGCATCGAAGGCGGTCTGGTAGGCATTGATCACCTTCTGGGGCGTGTCGTAGAGGGGCAGATAACGCCAGGCAAAGGTCGCCGCGTTGAGGAGGGCAGCCACGGCATGAAAGGACGCGTTGCGCACCTTGGAGTAGTAGTCCTGCTTGTTGCAGTTGGCCGGGATGGTCACGAGCTCGAGCTTCAGGGACTGCTTAGCCACCTGTCCCAGCGTGGCGTTGTTCTTGAAGACATTCCGCCCGAATACGGTATTGAACACCATGTCCGGCAGATACAGGTTGTCCGTGAGCTTGCCCCACACTTCCGGATGCTGGCCCCAGTAACCCGGGCTGCAACCACACTGGGTGTTGTCCTGCTGATGGGAGAGGTTGCCGGACAGGATGGCCGAGCGGGTGCACTGATTGCCGCCCCCCCTGCTGCCACCCAGCACCGGGTGGCTCACCAGGGTGAGGATGACGCCGGAGCCGGCCAGGCCCGCGCCGGTGAAACGGCGCCGGCTCTGGTCCACCTGCTGCGCTGTGGAGGGGTTGTCCCGTTTGTCCTGTTCCTGCTCTGCCATGAGTCACTCCCTGGGTCCGGGGCCAGACCGGACAAGACCCCAGACCAAGCCTTGCCGGACCCCGTTCACATGATCGTATGCAAGAATCGCGCCATGTTCCGGCCCCGCGCCTGGAGGCCAGTCGTCACAGGCACTTAGCATCGCAGGCGGGGCTCGACCGGGGCGCTCTGTCCCTGCGCCTGTAAAGTTTTCCGACACCTCAGGCGAGCCTTCCGCCCGTGACCCGCTCCCGGTCTCCCAGATCCCGCCGGCTGGCGATGGCCCCGAAGCCGGCTTTGGCCAGACGCGCGCGACAGGCGGGGCCCTGGTCCCACCCATGTTCCAGCAGCAGCCAGCCGCCCGCTACCAGGTGACGGGGCGCGCCGGCGATGATGGCGTCGAGGGCATCGAGCCCCGCCGGTCCGGCGGCGAGGGCCATGCGCGGCTCGAAGCTGACATCGCCCTGGGTGAGGTGGGGGTCGTCTTCCGCCACGTAGGGCGGATTGGCCACGATGAGCTGGAAACGGGCCTCCGTCCCCAGGGGTGTGAACCAGTCCCCTTCCAGGAAGCGGACCTGGGGGAGTGCCAGCCGCCGGGCGTTCTCCCGGGCCACGGCCAGCGCCCCGGGGGAGCGGTCCACGGCGGTGACCCGCGCCGCGGGACGGTGCCGGGCAATGGCCAGCGCCACTGCGCCGCTGCCCGTGCCGAGATCGAGAACCGACCAGGGCTTGCCCTCCGGAATGAGAGCAAGCGCCCACTCGACGAGCAGTTCCGTGTCCGGTCGCGGAATCAGCACTTCGGGCGTGACCCGAAGCTCAAGCCCATAGAACTCCCGCCGCCCCAGGATGTAGGCCATGGGTTCGCCCCCAAGCCGGCGGGCGAGCAGCGCTTCGAAGGCCGCCAGCGCCGGTGCCGCCAGGGGCTCGCGGCCATGGGCGATGAGCCAGGCGCGGGGGCGTCCCAGGGACTCGGCAAGCAGGAGCTGGGCTTCCAGGCTCGCACTGTGGGCATCCAGCGCCAGGGTTTGGGCCAGCGCCGCGCGCGCCCGGCCCAGCACCTGGTCCAGGGTGAATGGGGTCATCAGGCCGCTTCGCCGAGACTGGCCAGCTGGTCGGCCTGGTGCTGGCTCAGCAGGGCCTGGATCAGCTCGTCCAGGTCCCCTTCGAGAATCTGGGGCAGTTTGTAGAGGGTGAGATTGATGCGGTGATCCGTCACCCGCCCCTGGGGGAAGTTGTAGGTGCGGATGCGCTCGGAACGGTCCCCGCTGCCGATCAGGGATTTGCGGGTGGCGGCCTCCCGGGCCTGCTGCTCCCGGCGTTTCATGTCCTTGAGGCGGGCGGCCAGGATGGCCATGGCCTGGGCCTTGTTGCGGTGCTGGGAGCGGTCGTCTTGGCATTCCACGACGATGCCCGTGGGCAGGTGGGTGATGCGCACGGCGGAGTCCGTCTTGTTCACGTGCTGACCGCCTGCCCCGGAGGCGCGGAAGGTGTCGATCTTGAGCTCCGCGGGGTTGAGATCCACGTCGCCGATCTCATCGGCCTCCGGCAGCACGGCCACGGTGCAGGCGGAGGTGTGGATGCGTCCCTGGGCCTCGGTTTCCGGCACCCGCTGCACGCGATGGCCGCCGGACTCGAATTTGAGTTTGGAATAGGCGCCGGGGCCGCTGATGCGGGCGATGATTTCCTTGTAGCCGCCCACCTCGCCATCACTGTGGGAGAGCACCTCCACCTTCCATCCCTGGCGCTCCGCATAGCGGGAATACATGCGGAACAGGTCACCCGCGAACAGGGCCGACTCATCCCCCCCGGTGCCCGCCCGGATCTCCAGGAACACGTTGCGCTCGTCGTTCGGGTCGCGGGGCAGCAGGGCCTTCCTGAGTTCCAGTTCCAGTTCCTGAAGTCTTCCCTCTGACGCCGCCAGCTCGGCCTCCGCGAAGGCCTTCATTTCCGGGTCCTTGAGCATCTCGCGCGCCGTGGCCTGGTCCTGCAGGGTCCGCTCATAGGTGCGGAACAGTTCCACCACGGGCGCGATCTCGGCGTGTTCCCGCGACAGCCGGCGATACTGCTCCAGGTCCGCGGTGGCGTCCGCGGCACTGAGGCGCTGGTTGAGTTCCTCCAGCCGGCTGGAGAGCTGGCGCAGGCGGGCAAGCAGGGCGGGTTTCATTCAGAATGCAGGTGGTAGAGGCGGCGCAGCCAGTTTTCAAGCGCCTCCCGCTCTTCCGGACGCACGTGATGCAGGGCATCGGTGGGGCCGTGGAGCAGCTTGTTGGTGAGGGCGCGGGACAGATGCTCCAGCACCAGCGCGGGATCGTCGCCGCGGGCGAGGTGCTTCAGGGCGCGCTCCAGTTCCTGGCGGCGGAAGCGTTCGCCGTGGTCGCGCAGGGCGCGGATGGTGGGCACCAGCTCCCGGCTCCTGACCCATTCCATGAAGCTTTGCACCCGGCTTTCGATGATGGCTTCGGCCTGCTCCGCAGCCGCCCGCCGGCTGCCCACCCCTTCCTGCACGATGTGGGCGAGATCGTCCACGGTATAGAGGAAAACATCCGGCAGGTCGCCCACCTCCGGCTCGATGTCCCGGGGCACGGCCAGATCCACCATGAACATGGGCCGGTGCCGGCGCTGTTTGATGGCCCGCTCCACCATGCCCTTGCCCAGGATGGGCAGCGGACTCGCGGTGGAGCTCACCACGATGTCGTAGTGGTGCAGGGCCTCGGGCAGCTCGTTCAGGGTGAGGGTGGCACCGTTGCACCGGCGGGCGAGCAGCTGGGCGCGCTCCACCGTGCGGTTGGCGATGGTGATGCGGCGGGGGTGCCGGGCCGCGAAATGGTCCAGGCACAGCTCGATCATTTCCCCGGCGCCGATGAACAGCACCGCCTGTTCGGCGATGCTGGGGAAGATGCGTTCCGCGAGGCGCACCGCCGCCGCCGCCATGGAGATGGAGTTCGCGCCGATCTCGGTGGTGGTACGCACCTCCTTGGCCACGGCGAAGGTGCGCTGGAACAGCTTGTGCAGCAGCGTGCCCAGGGTGCCGGCGGCTTCCGCGGTGCGCACCGCCTGCTTCATCTGGCCCAGGATCTGCGCCTCGCCCAGGACCATGGAGTCGAGCCCGCTCGCTACCCGGAAGGCGTGTTTCACCGCCTGTTCCTGGGGTAGGGTGTAGAGGTAGGGGTCGAGGCTCGCGCGCGGCAGCCGGTGGAATTCCGAAAGCCAGTCGATGGCCTGCTCCGGCGCTTCGGTGTTGCAGTAGATCTCGGTGCGGTTGCAGGTGGAGAGGATGGCCGCTTCCTTCACCGCCCGGCGCGAGGCCAGGTCGTGCAGGGCCGGCTCGAGCCGGTCCGAGGGAAACGCCACCTGCTCGCGAATGGCCAGCGGTGCCGTCTGATGGTTGATGCCGAAGGCGAAGAGCTGCATGGCGCGCAAAAACGGCGGGATGCCGCAAAACGCTTCATTTTACCGCTTTTTCATCAAAGCCCTGAGGCGGCCGCGCCGGGCGGCCGGCGCGGCCTGCGGCGAAACGGCCGGGACAGACGCCCGCCGCCGGCAAAGCCTGCTCCGGGTCCCCTGCGCCCCTCAGGATTGGCGCCCCCGGTGGCGGGGTGCGGGCTGCCGGCCACCTCGCCTCATCATGGCCTTGCGATGCGACGCACCACGGCCTTCTCCAGTTCCACGAACAAAAGCACGGCGAGGCCGAACACGAGGATCCGGCCCCAGGCCGCACCGTCGAGGGGGGCCGTGTGGAACAGCCGCTGCATCGGCGGCGCGTAGGTGAAGGCAAGCTGCAACGCCAGCAGCAGGGCGATGGTCACCGGCACCCAGCGGTTGCCGGTCAGGCCCTCCCAGGGCGAGACCGGCCGCACCAGGCGGCGGCAGTTGAGAAGGTAGAACGCCTCGCCCACCATGAGCAGGTTGACCGTGGCGGTGCGCGCCACCTCCACCGGCGTGCCGCGGGCGAGCTCCCACAGGAACAGTCCCAGGCTGCCGCCCACCAGCAGCACGGACACGAACCCCACCCGCCACAGCATGAAGGGCGAGAGCACCGCCTCGCGCGGGTCGCGCGGCGGGCGGCGCATGATGTCGGCCTCCGCCGGTTCGAAGGCGAGGGCCAGCGCCAGGGTCACGGCGGTGACCATGTTCACCCACAGGATCTGCACGGGCGTGACGGGCAGCACGTGCAGGCCCAGGATCACCGCCGCCACCAGCACGCCCGCCTGGGCGCCGTTGGTGGGCAGGATGAAGACGATGGCCTTGCGGATGTTGTCGTAGATGGTGCGCCCTTCCTCCACCGCCGCGGCGATGGAGGCGAAGTTGTCGTCGGCGAGCACGATCTCGGCCGCCTCCCTGGCGGCCTCCGTCCCCTTGCGGCCCATGGCCACCCCCACATCGGCCTGTTTCAGGGCGGGCGCGTCGTTGACGCCATCGCCGGTCATGGCCACCACCTCGCCGTTGGCCTGCAGGGCCTGGACCAGACGCAGCTTGTGTTCGGGGCTTGCTCGGGCGAACACCTCCGTCTCCTGGACCACCCGGCGCAGGGTGGCATCGTCCAGGGTTTCGATCTCGCTGCCCGTGAGCACGCGCACGCCACGATCCGGGCGCAGCCCCAGCTGGTCGCCGATGGCCCGCGCGGTGAGCGCATGATCGCCGGTGATCATGGCTACCCGGATGCCGGCGGCGAGGCAGCTCGCCACCGCCCGGCGGGCCTCCTCCCGGGGCGGGTCGCTCAGTCCCGCCACGGCCAGCAGCACGAAGCCACCGGCTTCCACGTCGGTGAAGCCGAGTTCCCGCTGGCCCGGCGCGGCCGGTTTCATGGCCAGCGCCAGCAGGCGCATGCCCTGTCCGGCCACGCGCTCCATTTCGTCGTGCCAGCGACGGGCGTCGAGGGGGCGCGGCCCGGCGGGCGTCCATTCCCGGTCACACAGGGCGAACAGGCGTTCCGGCGCGCCCTTGAGGTAGATCACGCCCCGGCCCGTGTGGTCGTGATGCAGCGTGGCCATGAAGCGGTGCTGGGACTCGAAGGGAATGACATCGGTGCGGGGCCAGGCCTCCGCCTCGAAGGCGGGATCTAGGCCGGTCTTCATGGCCAGGGTGAGCAGCGCACCTTCCGTGGGATCCCCCGACAGGCGCCACTCGCCGCCCTCCAAGTGCAGCGCGGCGTCGTTGCACAGCGCGGCGACCCGGGCGATCTCGGCCAGCACGGGCTCGGTCTCCGGCGCGATCTCACGCCCACCGGCGAGAAAGCCGCCCTCCGGCGCATAGCCCACACCGGTGACCTCGAAGGACTGTGGGGCGGTGATGAGCGCCTGCACGGTCATCTCATTGCGGGTGAGGGTGCCCGTCTTGTCCGAGCAGATCACCGTCACGGACCCCAGGGCCTCCACCGCCGGCAGGCGCCGCACGATGGCGTTGCGTCGCGCCATGGCCTGCACCCCGATGGCCAGGGTGATGGTGATGATGGCCGGCAGGCCCTCGGGAATGGCCGCCACCGCCAGGCCCACCGCCGCCAGGAACATTTCCGGCGCCGAAAAGCCCCCCAGCAGGGTGCCGTAGGCAAAGGTCGCGCCGGCGATGGCGAGAATGAGCAGCGTGAGCCGGCGTCCGAACCGCGCCATGCGGCGCAGCAGAGGCGTTTCCAGGGGCGCAACTTCGGCGAGCAGCGCACTGATGCGGCCGATCTCGCTGGCGGCGCCCGTGGCCACGACCACACCCATGCCCTGTCCCGAGGTCACCAGGGTGCCGGACCAGGCCATGGAGCTGCGGTCCCCCAGGGGTGCGTCGGCGGCAACCGGTGCCACCTGCTTGTCCACTGCCAGGGATTCACCCGTGAGGGTCGCCTCGTCCACCCGCAAGCCCTTCACCGAAAGCAGACGCACATCGGCAGGCACGCGGTCCCCTGCGGCGAGGAATACGATGTCGCCGGGCACCAGCTCGGCTGCGTCCGTTTCCTGCCGGCGGCCGTCACGCAGAACCTGGGCATGGGGCGAGAGCAGACCGCGGATGGCATCCAGCGCCGCTTCCGCCTTGCCTTCCTGAATGAAGCCGATCAGGGCGTTGATGATCACCACGCCCAGGATCACGGCTGCATCCACCCAGTGGCCCATGAACGCCGTAACCAGGGCCGAGGCCAGCAGAACATGGATGAGGACGTTGTGGAACTGGAGCAGAAAGCGCAAAAGCGGCCCGCGCTTTTTGGGCGCGGGCAGGGCGTTGGGGCCGAAGCGGGCGCGCCGCGCTGCGGCTTCCTCGTTGCTGAGGCCTTCACGGCGGGTGAGAAGCCGGGCGAGGACGGCATCGGCAGGCAGGGCGTGCCAGGGGGGTTGGCTGTCGGGCATGGCGGGCTCCGGGCAGGTGCCATTGTCGTTGTCTGCCCGGGGAAAGACCACCCCGGGGCAAGGAGGTTCTTTGTCCCGGGAGGCGCGAAGACCGTGCCGTCGCCGCGGAGCGACGGCAGGCGTTCAGGCGATGGAAGGCGTGGCGCCGCGACGGGCGCGCCAGGCCATGAGCACCAGCAGGCCAGCCGCCAGCAACGCCACGGAGGCGGGCTCGGGCACGGCGCGCGCCATCATGAGCCCCAGCCGCTCATGAAAGGCCGTGGTGGGATGGACGCCGTCCCAAAACACGGTGGTGTCCGGGTCACACAGGGGGTTCAGCAGACAGGGCGTGGTCACGTCGTACAGCCCGCTTGTGCGAATCTCCTCGAAGGCGGCGGCAGTGTCGAAGGGAATGATGCGGATTGCGGGGTCCGCATCCAGCCCCACCAGCTCGTAGGCCAGGAGGCTGTTGAAAATCATGGTGTAGGTGCTGAGCCCCCAGGCATAGTAGCTGCCATAGGTGCCATTCGCAGTGCCCAGCACCGCATCCGGGGTGAGGCCCAGATCTGGCAGGTTGGGCACGAGAAAGGTTTGCGCCCCCATGCCGGCCAAAGCAAGAATGAGGTTGTAGATATTGTTGGCCGCCGTGACTGCGGCGCCCCCGGCCACGAAGCTCACGACGGTCTGGTCGTTCTGGTTGACGCCGGGATCCTCCAGCGCGAGGTAGGCATCATTGGCGCCGCCCCAGAGGAAATACAGGGCGTTGGGATCTGCCATCCCGGAAGTGAGCCAGGCGAAGCCCCCCACCTGGTCGTCCATGCCCACATCAGGCAGCAACGGGTTGTAGCGGAAGGGCATGTAGTTGCGCCAGGTGGTGCCATCCCATTGCGTGACCGGCCCGGTGGCCGAGCCCAGGAACGCGAAGTTGGTGCCCGTCGGGTTGATGCTGCCGTCTGCCAGGATGACCGGCTGGGCAGTCAGTCCCAGCGCCCCGGCCAGGTATTCCACGGCCACCGGACCATTGGAGGCGCGGCCCGTCGCATAGGGGGGCGAGGGCGGGACTTCCGTTGTGCCGCCGGTCGCGTAATAGACCGCATTGCGCATATTGCCGGTGTCCGAGAGGCTGTCCCCGAAGACGTAAAGGGCGGTAAAGCCTGCGTGGGCGGTGAGGTGGGCACACAGGGCGGCCAGCATGGCCAGACCTTTCAGCAGTTTCATGTTCACTCCCGGAAAGTTTTCCAACAGAGACCAACCGGTTCATGAAGCACGCTTCATGCCACCCGCCGGGGCCGTCCACAAGCATCTGTCGCAAAAGCGCTTTTTCAGGGGAAGGGAATCCCATCGGCCACCCGATGTAAAAAAAACCGACAGGGGCCCGGCCATCGCCCCTCGATCGGGCATCGGGTGCCCCTGTGACCGACGGGGTGGAATTTCCGCAGCAGCGGACTTACCCTGCCAGAGCCCGTTCCTGCGTCGGATGCCCCATGATCGAGTTTCCCTTCGACAACACCTATTTCCGCGAACTCCCCGGCTTTTACGTGGAATGGCAGCCGGAAACCGTGCCGCAGCCGGTGCTGGTGTTCCTGAATGCGCCGCTGGCCGAAGAGCTGGGGCTCGATCTCGGTGCCCTGGATTCCGCCACGCTGGCGGCGCTGTTTTCGGGCAATGCCCTGCCTCGCGGCGCACAACCCATCGCCCAGGCCTATGCCGGGCACCAGTTCGGCAGTTTTTCCCCGCAGCTGGGCGATGGCCGCGCGCTGCTCATCGGCGAGGTGATCGACCGCAACGGCCAACGCCGCGACATCGCCTTCAAGGGTTCCGGCCCGACGCCGTTTTCCCGCCGTGGCGACGGCAAGGCCGCCCTCGGCCCGATGCTGCGCGAGGTGCTGGTGGGGGAAGCCATGCATGCCCTGGGCATTCCCACCACCCGGGCCCTTGCGGTGGTGGCCACGGGCGAGCCGGTTTATCGCGAGCGCATCCTGCCGGGCGCGGTGCTCACCCGGGTCGCCGCGAGCCACCTCCGCGTGGGCACCTTCCAGTATTTCTGGGCCCATGGCACACCGGACCAGGTGCGGCGCCTCGCCGACTATGCCATCGCGCGTCATTATCCGGAACTCGCGACGCGGGACGACCGCCATTTCGCGTTCCTGGCCGCGGTGGCGGCGCGCCAGGCCGCGCTCATTGCACGCTGGATGCACGTGGGCTTCATCCATGGCGTGATGAACACGGACAACATGACCATCTCCGGCGAGACCATCGACTACGGACCCTGCGCCTTCATGGAGGCCTACGATCCCCAGGCGGTGTTCAGCTCCATCGACCACATGGGACGCTACGCCTACCGGGAGCAGCCGCCCATCGCCCGGTGGAATCTCGCGCGCTTCGCCGAGACCCTGCTGCCCCTCATCAGCGACGACGAAGGTCACGCCGTGGCCCAGGCCACCCGCGTGATCGACGACTTCGTGATGCACTACGAACGGCACTGGCTCGCCGGGCTGCGTGCCAAGCTCGGGCTGGCCAGCGAGGCGCCGGCCGACCGCATCCTGGGCGAAACCTGGCTCGACCTGCTCGAGGCGCAACGGGTGGATTTCACCCTGGCCTTCCGCTATCTCGCCGATGCCGCGGCAGGCGATGAGGCCCGCCTGCGGGCACTGTTCCCGGGTCAGCCGGCTCTGGACCGGTGGCTGGAACGCTGGCGCGCCCGCTGCGCCGCCGAAGATGCCGGACGCGACGCGCAGCAGGCGGCGGCCGAGCGCGCGGCGCGCATGCGGCGGGTGAATCCCTGGATCATTCCCCGCAACCACCGCGTGGAGGAGGCACTGGCCGCTGCCCAAGCGGGCGAGCTTGCCCCCTTCCGGCGCCTGCTCGAAGCCGTGCGTCACCCCTTCGACGAAGACCCCGCCCACGCGCCCTTCGCCGAACCTGCACCGGCGGAATTCATGGCGGGCTTCCGCACCTTCTGCGGCACCTGAGGGCTTGCCATGCCCCTTGCCCGCTGCGCGGGTTGCCCGATGACCGCCCGTTTGAGCCGGGACGCCGACTATAAAGTAAAGACCTGACCCCATCGCGGGTGGCCTAAAGTAAAGACCTGACCCCATCGCGGGTGGCCATACGAAGGACGCGGCGGCGTCAGCCGGGCGTCTTGTCCCCGGGGTGGTCGTCGATCCCCAGTTCCTGGAGCTTGCGGGTGAGGGTGTTGCGGCCGATGCCGAGCAGGTGGGCCGCCTCGATGCGCCGTCCTCCGGTGTGTTCCAGCGCCTTGAGCAGGCAGGCCTTCTCGAAGCGCGCGAGGAGCGCTTCCATGATGCCGGTTTCGCCGCGGGCAAAGAGCGCGGCCACTTCCCGCTCCAGACTGGCCACCCAGTCGGTGGCAGCTTCCGCCGCCGTCCCGCCGCGCAGTTCCGGCGGCAGGTCGGCGATCTCGATGGTCTGTGCGGGCGCCATCACCGTCAGCCAGTGGCAGACGTTTTCCAGCTGGCGCACGTTGCCGCTCCACTCCAGGGACTGGAGATGTTTCAGCGCGGCATCGGAGATTTTCTTCGGTTCCACGCCCAGCTCGCGCGCGCTCCTGGCGAGGAAGTGGCGCACCAGCAGCGGGATGTCTTGCCGCCGTTCGCGCAGGGGGGGCAGGCGCAGGCGGATGACGTTGAGGCGGTGGAACAGGTCTTCCCGGAACAACCCCTGTTTGACCCGCTGCTCCAGATTCTGGTGGGTGGCGGCGATCACGCGCACATTCACCTGGATGGGCTGGTGGCCGCCGACGCGGTAGAACTGCCCGTCGGAGAGCACGCGCAACAGCCGGGTCTGCAGTTCCGGCGGCATGTCGCCGATCTCGTCCAGGAACAGGGTGCCGCCGTCGGCCTGCTCGAAGCGGCCGCGGCGCATGGTCTGGGCGCCGGTGAAGGCCCCCCGTTCGTGGCCGAACAGCTCTGACTCCAGCAGGTCGCGGGGAATGGCCGCCATGTTGAGGGCGATGAAGGGCCGATCGCGCCGGGGACTGTGCCGGTGCAGGGCGCGGGCTACCAGCTCCTTGCCCGTGCCGGACTCGCCGGTGATGAGCACCGTGGCGTGGGACAGCGCCAGCCGGCCGATGGCGCGGAACACTTCCTGCATGGCGGGCGCCTGGCCGAGTATCTCGGGGACTGCTTCTTCGGCCGCGTCCGACTGCGCCCCGGCGCGGCTCTCCTCCAGGGCGCGGCGAATCAGCCCCACCGCCTGGTCCACGTCGAAGGGCTTGGGCAGGTATTCGAAGGCCCCGCCCTGGAAGGCCGCCACCGCGCTGTCCAGATCCGAGTAGGCGGTCATGATGATGACCGGCAGGGTCGGGTGGCGTGCCTTGATCGTGTGCAGCAGATCCAGCCCCGAGTCACCGGGCATGCGGATGTCCGTGACCACTACTTCGGGTGTGGTACGTTCCAGGGCGGCGAGGGCGGCACTGGCGCTTTCGAAGGTCTGGTGGGGAATGTGTTCCCGCGCCAGGGCCTTTTCCAGCACCCAGCGAATGGAACGGTCGTCGTCGATGATCCAGACGGATTTCTGCTCGGTCATGCCAGGGGCCTATTCCGGATGAACGTAGGGCAAAAGCACCGTGAAGCAGGTGTGCCCGGGGCGGCTTTCACAGTCGATGATGCCCTGGTGCTGGGCGACATAGGTCTGGGCGATGGTCAGCCCCAGGCCGGACCCGTCCGGCTTGGTGCTCACCAGGGGATAGAAAATTTTTTCCCGCATCTCTTCCGGAATGCCCGGACCGTTGTCGATGATCTGCAGTGCCACCGCCAGCCGGAAGGCGCGCTTGCCGATATGGACGCGGCGTGCCACCCGCGTGCGGAAAACGATCTCGCCGTCGCTGCCCACGGCCTCCAGAGCCTGCGCCGCATTGCGCGCAATGTTCAGCACCACCTGGATCAGCTGTTCCGGATCGGCCGTGAGTTCCGGCAGACTCACGTCGTAATCGCGGCGGATGACGATCCCTTCCGGCCGTTCGGCGAGCAGGATGCTGCGCACCCGCTCCAGCACTTCGTGGACGTTGACCAGCGTGAAACGGGGCGCACGGTTGGGCGCCAGCATGCGGTCCATGAGGGACTGCAGCCGGTCCGATTCCTTGATGATCACCTGGGTGTACTCGCGCAGGCTCGCCCGGGGCAGTTCGTGTTCCAGAAGCTGTGCGGCGCCGCGGATGCCGCCCAGGGGATTGCGGATCTCGTGGGCCAGGTTGCGCAGCAGCTCGCGGTTGAACGCCTGCTGGAAATAGACGCGTTCCTCGCGCGCGATTCTCAGGTGCGGGTCCAGGGGCTTGAATTCCAGCAGCAGACCCTGCGCCGGCTGGGCCAGCGGCGTGATGGTGCAGGTCACCCGATGGCGGTTGGCGGGGGTGGCCAGGGTAAGCTCGTGTTCGGTGTAGCTCGCGCCCTCCGTGAGGGCGGTTTCCAGGGCGTTCACGAGTCCACCCGTCTCCACGAAAGCCTGGGTCAAGGGTTGCCCGCGCAGGGTGCGCAGGCTCAGCTCGAACAGATTCTCCGCCGCCGGGTTCATGTAGGCGACGCGCAAATCGGCGTCGAGCAGCATCACGGCGGTGGCGAGCTGCTCCAGTCCGACGGAAGCGAAGGGGGATTCGGCCGGCACGGTCATGGCGGGGAAAAACGAAGCAATAAGCGGACCAGGGCGGTCCGAAGGCTCAGCGGGCGAGACCCAGCTCCCGGCGCAGGGCGGCGATGTTGCGCTCGTGCAGGGCCACGGCTTCACGCAGGCGCTTGAGGCGTTCCTGGGTTTTCTGCGGGTTGCCCGCTTCTTCGGGCAGGCGCGCGGCCTCGCCCTCCTGCAGGGCGCGGCGCGCCTCGGCCAGGGCCCGCTGTTCGCTGGCGAGCTCGTCCTCCAGGATCCGGCGCCGCAGGTCGTCCCGCTGGCGCTGGGTTTGCGCGTCCACCCGGGGGAAGTTGCCGGGGCCCGGGTTGGCGCGGTTGCGCGGCGCCGGCGTCGGTTCGCCGATGTCCAGCTTGGTGGCGCCCTTGCGGGGAATGTTGGTGTAGGTGACCCGACCGTTCTCGTCCACGAACTTGTAGATTTCCGCGCCTGCCGGCCCGGTCGCGGCCACGAGCAGGACGAGCGGGACCGCGCCCCACCTCATCGCGGGCGCGCCTCGGGCGTCGGCGGCGCGAGGGTCTGGCCGCGCCCTTCCAGATCGGCGAGCTGGGCCTTGAGATCATCCAGTTCCTTCTGCCGGCGGTCCACTTCTTCCTGCAGCCGCTTCATCTTTTCCTCGTAGGCGGCGACGTTACGGCCGCGCGTGCCATCCTTGCGCACGAACACTTCCGGCTTGTCCGCCCCTTCCTGGTAGGCCTGCTTGGCCTCGGCCAGCGCCTTTTCCGCTGCAGCGATGCGCTGGCGCAGGGCTTCAATTTGCTGCTCGCGCTCATTTGCGGCGGGCGCCCGTGTCGGGCGCGGTTCCACCTTGGGCGCCGGGACGGTGGAGATTTCCGGCAGCTCTACCTTCTGGCCGCCCTTGATGGGCTTGTTGGAGTAGGTCACGTGACCACGCTCGTCCACGTACTTGTAGATGTCCGCACGCGCCGGCAGCGCGGCGGCGAGGAGCAGGAGCATGAGCAGGTGGCGTTGGGACATGGGACGCTCCGCCAGTGAGGGCAATCCAGTGTATGACAGGCGCGTGGGGCTTGCAACGCAGGGGGCCGGCCCGGAATGAACGGGGCCATGAAAAAGGGCGGGACCCTGCCCGCCCTTGGATGCCGTAACCCGGAAAAGGTTGCCCTGCTCCCGCGCGGGAGCAGGACCCGCCTCACAGGGAATAGTACATGTCGAACTCGATGGGATGGGTGGTCATCCGCAGGCGGGTGACGTCCTCCATCTTGAGCTCGATGTAGGCATCGATGAAGTCGTTGCTGAACACGCCGCCACGGGTGAGGAACTCGCGGTCCTTGTCCAGCGCTTCCAGGGCCTGATCCAGGCTGTGGCAGACGGTGGGGATCCTGGCCGCTTCTTCCGGCGGCAGGTCGTAGAGGTTCTTGTCCGCCGGGTCCCCCGGATGGATCTTGTTCTGGATACCGTCCAGGCCCGCCATCATCATGGCCGCGAAGGCCAGATACGGGTTGGCCGTGGGATCGGGGAAGCGCACCTCGATGCGGCGACCCTTGGGGCTGGCCACATGGGGGATGCGGATCGAGGCGGAACGGTTCTTGGCCGAGTAGGCCAGCATCACGGGCGCTTCGAAGCCGGGCACCAGGCGTTTGTAGGAGTTGGTCGCCGGGTTGGTGATGGCGTTGAGGGCACGCGCGTGCTTGATGATGCCGCCGATGTAGTAGAGCGCCAGTTCGGACAGCCCCGCATAGCCATTGCCCGCGAACAGGTTCTGCCCGTCCTTCCACAGGGACTGGTGGCAGTGCATGCCGGAGCCGTTGTCGCCGACGATGGGCTTGGGCATGAAGGTGGCGGTCTTGCCGTACTGGTGCGCCACGTTGTGCACCACGTATTTGAGGATCTGCGTCCAGTCGGCGCGCTTGACCAGTGTGTTGAAACGGGTGCCGATTTCGCACTGGCCCGCCGTGGCCACCTCGTGGTGGTGCACCTCCACCGGCACGCCCATCTCCTCCAGCGCCAGGCACATGGCGGAACGGATGTCCTGCAGGGAATCCACCGGCGGCACCGGGAAGTAGCCGCCCTTGACCTTGGGCCGGTGGCCGATGTTGCCCGCCTCGGTCTGCTCCCCGGAGGACCAGGCCGCCTCCTCGGACTGGATCTTCACCGCGCAGCCGGACATGTCGTCATGCCAGGTCACGGAATCGAAGATGAAGAACTCGGGCTCGGGACCGAAATAGGCCGTGTCGGCGATGCCGGTGGACTTGAGGTAGGCCTCGGCGCGTTTGGCGATGGAGCGCGGGTCGCGGTCGTAGCCCTTCATGTCGGCAGGCTCGATCACGTCGCAGGTGAGGATGAGCGTGGGCTCTTCCATGAAGGGGTCCATGTTGGCGGTGTCCGGATCCGGCATGAGGATCATGTCGGACGCCTGGATGCCCTTCCAGCCGGCGATCGAGGAACCGTCGAAGGGATGGCCCGACTCGAACTTTTCCTCGTCGAAGGCAGAAACAGGCACGGAGACGTGCTGCTCCTTGCCGCGGGTATCGGTGAAACGCAGGTCAACGAAGCGCACCTCGTTGTCCTTGATCATCTTCATTACGTCGGCGACCGCCATGGTTTTCTCCTCAAAGCAATGGGAAGGGACAGGGTGTTTCCAACTCTCGGGCTGGCGCTAAAGCAGGAAGCGTGCCAAGGCGGAAAACGAAACAAGCCATTGTGCCACAAATGCCTGGGAACCGCCCTTTGCCGCGGTGTGCACCATCATGGTGCAAGCTCATCGGCCGATGCACCAATCTGGTGATGGGGCGCGTGGAGATGGATGGCCCGGAACAGGGGGTCGTCCTGCAGGGTCCTGATGCGGTCCTTGAGGCGTCCCATGCGTGCCGGGTCCGCGCAGAAGTCTTCCGGCAGCAGGATTTCCGCCTCCACCTGCCCGTCCAGGTAATGGAACTGGACCCGCCGGGGCTCGGGGAGGGTGTCCCCCAGGGCGGCCCGCAGGCGCGCCAGGAGCTCGTCCCGGGGCGGCAGATGGGCCGAGGGTTTGACCAGGGCATCGTCCTCCGGGTCCACGTGTACCATCACGTCCAGCACGTCGTGGTTTTCCAGCACCCGCTTGCGGGCCCGCTCGGCGATGTGGTGGCCTTCTGAGACGCTGATCCTCGGATCCACCAGCACGTGGGCGTCCACCAGGGCCTGGTCGCCCATGCGCCGCGTGCGCAGCTCGTGCAGCCCGCGCACGCCCGGGGTGTTTTCCAGGGTGGCGCGGATGGCCGCCACCTCCTCGTCGGAAAGCGCCGTGTCGATCAGCTCGGACAGGGCCTGGAAGGCCATTTTCCAGCCCATGCGCACGATCAGGAAGGCCACCAAGAGCGCCGCCACCAGGTCCAGGAAGCGGTACCCCAGCAGGTTGCCGGAAATGCCCACCACCACGACCAGCGAGGAGGCCGCATCGGAGCGGGAGTGCCAGGCATTGGCCACCAGCATTTGGGAACGCAGACGGCGCGCCACCGCCATCATGTAGCGGAACAGGGCTTCCTTGCCGATCAGGGTGAGCAGGGCGATGTAAAGGGTGGCCACGTGCACCGGCTGGATCGCTGCCGGGTCCTGCAGCCGGGTGCCCGCGCCCCACAGGAGCAGCACGCCCAGTCCCATGAGCATGACGCCCAGCGCCAGGGTGGCGGCTGTCTCGATGCGGGCATGCCCGTAGGGATGGTTTGCATCCGCGTCCCGGCTGCCGTGGCGGTTGGCGAACAGCACCAGGAAATCGGAGAGCAGGTCGGAGGCCGAGTGCAGGCCGTCCGCCATCAGGGCCTGGGAGCGGCCCAGATACCCCACCACGATCTGCAGGAGGGTGAGGATCAGATTGACCGCGACGCTTACCCAGGTCACCCGCTGGGTGGCGCGGTAGCGGTCCTCGGCACGGAGGGGGCGTGTCTCGGCGGCGGGCACGGGCTGTAGGGCAGGGGCGGGAAAAATCTGACTTATACTCAAACCGGCTGGGGAGTGACAAGGAAAACAACGATGACGCTGAGCGAAATCCTGGCCCGGGCCCAGGAACGGGCGCGGGTCGCCCACCTGCCCTACGAGGGGGCCCTGACCCCGGTGGAGGCCTGGCAGGTCCTGCAGCTTGCCCCCCATGCGCGCCTGGTGGATGTGCGCAGCCGCGCGGAGTGGGATCTGGTGGGCACCATTCCCGGCGCGGTGCAGATCGAGTGGCAGACCTATCCCGGCTGGCATCCCAATCCCCATTTCCTGCAGCAGCTCAAGCAGGCGGTGGACCGGGAATCCCTGGTCATGTTCATCTGCCGCAGCGGCGGCCGCTCCCACCGGGCGGCCGAGGCCGCCACGCGCGAGGGCTGGCTCGACTGCTACAACGTGCTGGAGGGGTTCGAGGGTGACCGCGACAAACTCACCCAGCAGCGCACCGTCAACGGCTGGAAAAAGGCGGGACTGCCCTGGGTGCAGAGCTGAAAGGCAGCAAGGCCGGGTTGCACGATGCAAGTTACAAGGGGGGGCGGGGGCGGCTAGAATTCGCGGCTTGCGACTCACCCTGAAACTCGACTCCAGATGACCGACCGCTACGCCGTCTTCGGCAACCCCATCGGCCACAGCCTGTCTCCCCGCATCCATGCCGCGTTTGCGCGCGCCACCGGTCAGGACATGGTCTATGAGGCGCGGCTTGCGCCCCTGGACGGCTTCGTCGCCGCCGTGGAGGCGTTCCGGGCCGAGGGAGGCAGGGGCGCCAACGTCACCGTGCCTTTCAAGGTGGAAGCCTTCCACTACGCCCGCACCCTCACCGAGCGCGCGCGCCTGGCCCAGGCAGTGAACACCCTCAAGTTCGAAGGGACGGAGATCCTGGGGGACAACACGGACGGGGTGGGGCTGGTGCGGGACATCATGGTCAACCTCAGAGAGCCCATGGCCGGGCGCCGGGTGCTGCTCCTGGGGGCAGGGGGTGCGGCCCGGGGGGTGGTGGGGCCCCTCCTCGCCGAGGGGCCGGCCGAGCTCTTCATCGCCAACCGCACACCGGAAAAGGGCGAAGCGCTGGCCGCCCAGTTCGCCGGACTGGGACGGGTGGCCGGTGGCGGTTTCGACGCCATCCCGGGGCGTTTCGACATCGTGATCAACGCCACTTCCACCGGCCTCAGTGATGACATGCCGCCCCTGCCGGCGACGGTGTTCGCCCCACAGGCGCTCGCCTATGAGATGATGTACGGACGGGTCACCCCCTTCATGAGCTTCGCCGCCGCCCACGGCGCGCGTGTGGCCGACGGACTGGGCATGCTGGTGGAGCAGGCGGCGGAAGCGTTCTTCTGGTGGCGGGGCGTGCGCCCCGCGACCCGGCCGGTGATCGACGCCCTGCGCCAGGGGTGAGGCTCGTGCTGAAGGCCCTCTGGCGCTGGCTGTGGCGCGTGCTGGCCCTCGTCCTGGCCGGCGTGCTTCTGCTGCAGCTGTGGTTCTTCGCCCACGTGTGGTGGTACGTGGATCACAATCCCGCCACCACGGCCTTCATGGAGCGGCGCCTGGCCGAACTGCAGGCGAAGATGGGCGAGGATGCGGCACTCAAGCACCACTGGGTACCCTACGAGCGCATCTCCATCCATCTCAAGCGGGCCCTGATCGCCGCCGAGGACGCCAAGTTTCCCGAGCACGAGGGCTTCGACCTGGAAGGCATCGAGAAGGCCCTGGAAAAGAACGAAAAGAAAGGGCGCGTGGTGGCGGGTGGCTCCACCATCAGCCAGCAGCTGGCCAAGAACCTGTTCCTGTCCGGGAAGCGGTCCTACCTGCGCAAGGCGCAGGAGGCGGTCATCACGCTGATGCTGGAGAAAATGATGACCAAGCGCCGCATCCTGGAGATCTACATGAACGTCATCGAGTGGGGGGAGGGCGTCTATGGCGCGGAGGCCGCGGCCCGCCACTATTTCGGCACCAGCGCGGCGCGTCTCACGCCGGAACAGGCGGCGCGTCTGGCCGCCATGGTGCCCCGACCGCGCTATTTCGAGAAGCGCCCCAATTCCCCGTATCTGGCCCGGCAGACGGCGCGTATCCTGGCGCGCATGAATCAGGTGACGGTACCCCGATGAAGCGCTGGCTGCTTCCCGGGATCATGGCCACCCTGGCCACGGCCCTGCTGTTTGCCCTGCTGGCCAGTGGCACCAGTACCATCGTCGCCTCGACCTCCGTGGCGAGCACCGCCTTCGTGCTGTTCGCCGCGCCCGCCAGCCTGGCGGCCCGCCCCTGGAACACGCTGATGGGCCACCTGCTGGGGCTGGGCGCGGGGCTTCTGGTCCTGCCCCTGGCCGGGCTCGGCGTGCCGCCGGTGATTCCCTATTCCCTGTCCGTCGGGGTGTCGGTGGCGCTCATGCAGTGGGCGCGTGCCCCCCACCCGCCCGCCGCCGGGACGGCCCTCACCGTGCCCGCCGCCCATTACCACGGGGGCTTCACGTCCACCATGGCGCTCGTTCTCCTGCTCACGGTGGTGGGGCTCCTGCTGGTGCAGCGGCCGGTGCGCAGATACCTGCCGGCCGGGGAATGAGGCTCACGCCGGCCGGTCGTACACCGCCATGATGGAAACCAGCTCGGCCAGCACCGCCGCACGTTCCTCGGCGTTTAGCCCTTCCGTTTCGGGCACCGGCTCCCGGCTGGCGAGTGCCTGGATGATCTCCCGCACCCGGGCGCAACCCAGCTCGCAGATGCGGGTGACGGCCTGATCCACGCGCCGGCTGTCCACCGGCTTACCTCCTGGGGAGGGCGCGGGCCACCACCCACAGACTGACTTCCGCCGCCCCGGCGCGCTTGAGGGCGCGCGCCGCCTCACGCAGGGTGGCGCCGCTGGTCATCACGTCATCCACCAGGGCCACATGCAGCCCTGCCACGGTCTTGTCACAGGCGAAGGCGTCGCGCACGTTGCGGCTGCGCTCCACCAGGGAGAGCTGGGCCTGGGGGGCAGTGTCGCGGATGCGCCTGAGGCTGCCCGTCTCCAGGCGCACGCCCAGCTGGCGCGCCAGGGGGCGGGCGATTTCCGTGGCCTGGTTGAAGCCGCGGGCACGCGCGCGGGCGGGAAACAGGGGCATGGGCACGATGAGATCCGGCCGCGGCGCGTGGGCGACGGCGCGTGCGAGCCAGCTGGCCAGGAGGGGGGCCAGGGCGAGCTCGCCGCGGTATTTGAGGGCCTGGATCAGTTCGTCGGCGGGGAATTCGTAGCGCATCGCGGCGATGCAGCGGCTGTAGGGCGGTGGATCGCGCAGACAGTCGCCGCAGATGCGGTCCTCGCCCGGGCCGCCGCAAACCGGGCAGCCGCCGCGCTGGGCGGGCAGCTCGGCGCCACAGCGGGGGCATACCTGGCCCGGCGCCGTGGGCGCGCCACACAGGATGCAGTCGGATTGCACAAGTTTTGAACAGTTGTTCAAAAACGAGCGCACCGCGTTTGACAGTGGAGGCGAGATCATTGATTATCCGCGCTTTCCCGATGACCCATTGTAAGCCCGCGGGGGGGGCGGCTGCCAGCCGCCACGCGCATGAAAATCAAAAAAGCCATCACCGCCGAGCAATGCCGCCTCTCGGCTCAGCTGTTCAATCTGGCGACCATCGTCGCCGTGCTGGTGCCCATCCTGCTCATGCTGTGGGTGGGCGCGTCCATGTTCGTCTATGCCCAGAACGCCCACCATCCGGACGAGCGGGTGGCGCGCTACACCCGCCGCGCGGGCTTTCGGTTCTACGGCGTGGCGGGGGCGATGGTGATCTTCGGTCAGCCCATCGTGAGCTGGCTTGGTGGTCTGCACGGTGTGTTGGCCATCTGGGCGATCTTCGCCCTGACCCTGATTCCCCCCGCCGTGCTGGACATCCTCCGGGCGCGCCGGGAGGACTGGCGTGACATCATCGTGGAGGTACCGGTCAATGAGTGAAGTCGCAAGTCCCGCCCGCTGGACCGTGGAGGCGCTGGAGGCGCTGTTCGCGCTGCCCTTTGCCGACCTGCTGCATCGCGCCCAGAGCGTGCACCGGGCGCACTTCGACCCCAACGTGGTGCAGCTGTCCACCCTGCTTTCCATCAAGACCGGCGGCTGCCCCGAGGACTGCGGCTACTGCCCCCAGTCGGCGCGCCATGCCACGGGCGTGCCCAACGAGGAGCTCATGGATCTGGAATCGGTGCTGGCGGCGGCGCGGGCCGCCAAGGCGAGCGGTGCCACCCGTTTCTGCATGGGCGCGGCCTGGCGCAGTCCCAAGGACCGGGACCTGGAGCCGGTGCTGGAGATGGTGCGGCAGGTGAAGGCCCTGGGACTGGAGACCTGCCTGACCGCGGGCATGCTGCGGGAAGGTCAGGCGGAGCGGCTCAGGGAAGCCGGTCTCGACTACTACAACCACAATCTGGACACGGCGCCCGAGTTCTACGGGCGCATCATCACCACGCGCGACTATGCGGACCGGCTGGAGACCCTGGAGCGGGTGCGGCGCGCGGGACTCCACGTCTGCTGCGGCGGCATCGTCGGCATGGGCGAGTCCCGGCGGGAGCGCGCGGGGCTCATCGCCCAGCTCGCCAACCTGGATCCCCAGCCGGAATCGGTGCCCATCAACCTGCTGGTGCAGGTGGAGGGCACGCCCCTTTACGGCACCGAGCCGCTGGATCCCCTGGAGTTCGTGCGCACCATCGCGGTGACCCGCATCGCCATGCCGCGAAGCTTCGTGCGCCTGTCCGCGGGGCGGGCGCAGATGTCGGAATCCACCCAGGCCCTGTGTTTCCTGGCAGGGGCCAATTCCATTTTCTACGGCGACAGGCTGCTCACCACCGGCAACCCGGAGGTGGCCCGCGACCTGGCCCTGCTGGAAAAGCTGGGCATGCGACCCCTGGGCGGGGACGGCCCCTACCCGGGTGCGTCCCGGCCGACGGCCTGAGCCGGCGCGGCCGCCCGGGAGCTCCTGCGCGCGTTCCCGTCTGCCGCGTCCCATGGCTTTTCCGCAGCGGATGTTGCATGTCTTTTCCTGATCTCCCCGACGAGCTGAAGGAACTCGAAGCCCAGGGTCTGCTGCGCCGGCGCCGCATGCTCGAGAGTGCCCAGGGTGTCCACGTGCGCGTGGACGGTCGCGACTATCTGGCCTTCTGCAGCAATGACTACCTCGGTCTGGCCTCCCATCCGGCGCTGATCGACGCCGCCTGTCGCGGGGCGGCCCAGTATGGCGTGGGGGCGGGTGCCTCCCATCTGGTGGTGGGGCATTCCGAGGCGCACCACAGGCTGGAGCTGGCCCTGGCGGCATTCGTCGGCCTGCCGCGGGCGCTGCTGTTCTCCACCGGCTACATGGCCAATCTGGGGGTCGTCTCCGCACTGCTGGGACGCAACGACGTGGTGCTGGCGGACAAGCTCAACCACGCCTCCCTCAACGATGCCGCGCTGCTGTCCCGCGCCCGGTTCCTGCGCTACAGCCACCTGGATCTTGCGCAGCTGGAGCGGACCTTGGCCGCGGCCCGGGGCCGACGCAAACTGGTGGTGACCGACGCGGTCTTCAGCATGGACGGCGACATCGCTCCGGTGCCGGATCTGCTGGACCTGTGCGAACGCCACGACGCCTGGCTCATGCTGGACGATGCCCACGGCTTCGGCGTGCTGGGAGACAGCGGCAAAGGCGTGTTGGAGCATTTCGGCGTGATAAGCGACCGCATCGTTTACATGGCCACCCTGGGCAAGGCGGCCGGGGTGTTCGGTGCCTTCGTGGCGGGCAGCGAAAGTCTGATCGAAACCCTGATCCAGCGCGCGCGCACCTACATCTACACCACGGCCTTTCCCCCTTTGCTGGCCACGGCCCTCCTGGCCAGTTTGCACCTGTTCCGGGAGGAGGGCTGGCGCCGGGGTCAGTTGCGGGAGCTCCTCAGCTGGTTCAGGTCGCATCTCCGGGTCGAACGCTGGCACCTGCTGCCTTCCGACACGCCCATCCAGCCGCTCATCGTCGGTGACAACGACGAGACCGTGCGCCTGGCCGAGGCCCTGCGGGCCCAGGGCATCCTGGTGCCCGCCATCCGTCCGCCCACCGTGCCCAAGGGCCAGGCCCGCCTGCGCATCTCCCTGTCGGCGGCCCACAGCAGGGAAGACCTGCGGCGTCTGTGCGAGGCCCTGCAGGATGCGGAACGGACCCTGTAGGGTGCACGCCACAGGGCCTGCCATGGCGCGTTTGCATGTGGAACGGATCGGCCGGGGGCCCGATCTCGTGCTGCTCCACGGTTGGGGCCTGCATGGCGGCGTCTGGCAGGGTTTCGGGGAGGCCCTCGCCCGGCGCTATCGCGTGCACGTGCCGGACCTGCCGGGGCATGGCGCGAGCGCGCCGGTGACACCCTACACGCTGGAAACCCTGGCGCAGGCCGTGGCGCAGGCGCTGCCCGAAGGCGCCCATGTATGCGGCTGGTCCCTGGGGGGGCAGGTGGCCCTGCGCCTGGCCCGGGACTGGCCCGAGCGGGTGGCAGGTCTCGTGCTGGTCGCCACCACGCCCTGCTTCCGACAGCGCCCGGACTGGCCCCATGGCATGGACGAGGCCACCCTCACCGACTTCGCGCGCAGCCTGGAGGCCGACTACGAGGGCACCCTCAAACGCTTTCTTGCCCTCACCGCACGCGCGGGCGACGACGCGCGCGCGGTGATCGCCCGCCTGCGCGCCAGCCTGTTTGCGCGGGGCCGGCCGGCACCCGAGGTGCTGCGGGCGGGACTGGCCATTCTGTGGCAAGCCGACCTGCGCCCGGAGGTGGCGCGCATCATCCAGCCTGCCCTGGTCATCCATGGCAGCCACGATACCGTGACGCCGCCGGCGGCCGGCCGGTGGCTGGCGCAAAACCTGCCCCGGGGGCGTTGGCTGGAAATCGCCGGCGCAGCCCACGCGCCCTTCCTCTCCCACCGTGCCCAGGTGACCCAGGCGCTGGAGGCCCTCATTCATGGCTGACCAACCCCTGCAGGTGGACAAGCGGCTGGTGCGGCGCGCCTTCGAGCGGGCCGCCGCCAGCTACGACCAGGCGGCGGTGCTGCAGCGGGAAGTGGCGCAGCGCATGTTCCAGCGGCTGGACTACGTGAAGCTCGCGCCCCGCCGCATCCTCGACGCGGGGGCCGGGACCGGCTTTGGCACCCGGCTGCTCGCGCGCCGCTATCCCGGGGCGCTGATTCTTGCCCTCGACCTTGCCCGGCGCATGCTCGAGACTGCACGTGCCGGCTGGTCACTGCGCGAGCGCCTGGCGGGCGCCGCGCGCCGGGTGCGCTATGTATGCGGCGATCTGGAACGTTTGCCTGTCGCGGCATCCAGCGTGGATCTCATCTGGTCCAATCTGACCCTGCAATGGTGCAATGCGCCGGAGCAGGTGTTTCGCGAGTGCTACCGCATCCTTGCGCCAGGCGGGCTGTTCATGTTCAGCACCTTCGGGCCGGACACGCTCAAGGAATTGCGTCAGGCCTTCGCGGGGGTGGACGGCTACAGCCATGTGAACCGCTTCGTGGACATGCACGACCTGGGGGATTGGCTCACCTATGCCGGTTTCACCGCCCCCGTGATGGACATGGAAATGATCACCCTCACCTATCGCGACCTGAAACAGCTCTTCAGTGAACTCAAGGCCATCGGCGCCCACAACGTGACCCTGGGACGCAACCACGGGCTCATGGGCAAGGGGCGCTGGCAGGCCATGGTGGCGGCCTACGAGACCCTGCGGCGGGAGGGCCGCCTGCCCGCGACCTTCGAGATCGTCTATGGGCATGCCTGGGTGGGCGAGACCAAGCGCCGGGAGGACGGGCGCCAGGTGATCGCCCTCAAGATCGCGCGGCGGCAGGCGGGGCTGCGATGAGCCGGGGCCTGTTCGTCACCGGGACCGACACCGGCGTGGGCAAGACCCTGGTGGCCGCGGCCCTGCTCAAGCTCGCTGCGCAGGCGGGGCTGAAGGCCGTGGGCATGAAGCCGGTGGCCGCCGGCTGCGAGCAGGTGGGCGGGCAGTGCGTCTATGGCGACGTGGAAGCTCTGATTGCCGCGGGCAGCGTCGCCGCGCCGCGCGAGTGGGTCAACCCCTATCGCTTCCCGGAACCGGTCGCGCCTCACCTGGCCGCAGCGACCCACGGCGTGCGGCTCGACCTGGAGGTCATGGCCCGCTGTTTCCGTGAGCTCGCTGCCCGGGCCGAGCGGGTGGTGGTGGAAGGCGCGGGGGGTTTCCTGGTTCCCCTGGATGGGGAGGCGACCTTGGCCGATCTGGCCGTGCGCCTGGGGCTGCCGGTGGTGCTGGTGGTGGGCATGCGTCTGGGATGTCTCAACCATGCCCTGCTCACCGCGGAAGCCATTGCCCGGCGCGGTCTCCAACTGGCGGGCTGGGTGGCCAACCGCCTCGACCCGGAAATGGGCCGTTTCGAGGACAACCTGGACACCCTGCGGGCGCGGCTGGCCGCGCCCCTCCTGGGGGTGGTGCCGCGTCTTTCCGCCCCGCCGGATCCTGCCGCAGCCGCGGCCCACCTGTGTCTGCCAGCCGGGTTTGCGCCTCCCACCGGTGCGTGAGCCAATGCATCAGCACTTCATAATCTTGTGACATAGTAATTTTAAATACCGGAAACAAAAGGATTTTTTTCGGTCTTCCCCTTGCGGCAAATTGTCGCGGCATGCTACCGTAGCGGCCAACGACAAGGCGGGCGCGGAAAACCGCCGGATGCCCGTGACGAAAGAAGGCAGCAGGCGAGGATGGAAGGCACACACGCAGCACCCGGGTCGGAATGCACCGTTCTGGTGCGGCCCAACTGTTCCCTCTCCCCCGCCGGCCGGCGGTGCTGCCTCTTCCTCATCGCCGGTGTCACTTTCGGCATTGCCCTGGGTTTTGCCTGGGCAGGGGCGTGGCTCGTGCTGCCCTTCGCCGGCCTGGAAGTCGGCGTGCTGGCCTGGGCGTTCCGCGAGCTGGGCAGCCACGCCGGCGATTACGAGATGATCCGCATCCGCGGCGACACCGTGCTGGTGGAGCGCCGCGACGGTGCACAGGTGTCGCGCCACGAATTCAACCGCTACTGGGCCCGGCTCCTGACGGAGCGGGACGAAGCCGGCGAGCTCGCCCTGCGTCTGCGCTCCCACGGCCGGGAGGTGGTCCTGGGGCGCCGTCTGGCCCCGGAAGCACGGGCGGCCCTGGCCCGGGAATTGCGCATCCATTTCAACAACTGACGACTACAACCATCGAGGGGGAAGGCAATGGCAAGCAAGTCGAGGGGGCTCGCGGTGGGCGCGCTCACCGCGCTCATGACCTGGGGAGCGATGGCCGCGGCATGGGCGGCGGAATCGAAGATCAACCTGCCCACGCCGCAAAGCCAGGTGGCCCGGGAGATCTATGACCTGCACATCCTCATCCTGTGGGTGTGCGTGGGGATCTTCATCGTGGTGTTCGGCACCATGTTCTATTCCATCTGGAAGCACCGCAAGTCCGTGGGGCACCAGCCCGCCCATTTCCACGAGAACACCAAGCTGGAAGTGGTGTGGACCATCATTCCCTTCATGATCCTGGTGGGAATGGCCATCCCCTCCACCAAGACCATCCTCAACATGCGTGATGCCAGCAACCCGGACATGACCGTGAAGGTCACCGGCTACCAGTGGAAGTGGGAGTACGAATATCCGGCGGAGGGCATCCGCTTCCTGTCCACCCTGTCCACCCCGCGGGACGAGATCGAAAACCGTGCGCAGAAGGGCGAGCACTATCTCCTCGAGGTGGACAATCCCCTGGTGGTGCCGGTGGGCAAAAAGGTGCGTCTGCTGCTCACCGCCAACGACGTGATCCATTCCTGGTGGGTGCCCGCCTTCGGCATCAAGCAGGATGCCATCCCGGGCTACGTCAAGGACGCCTGGTTCAAGGCCGAAAACCCGGGCGTCTATCGCGGCGTGTGCGCCGAACTCTGTGGCAAGGACCACGGCTTCATGCCCATCGTGGTGGAAGTGAAGACCCAGGAGGAATACGACAAGTGGGTCCTGGCCCAGAAGGCGGCCAAGGCGGCCGCGGTGGCCGACGCGAACAAAACCTATACCCTGGACGAGCTCAAGGCCAAGGGTGAGACGGTGTACAAGACCCACTGCGCCGCCTGCCACCAGCCCGACGGCAAGGGTCTGCCGCCCGCCTTCCCGGCCCTGGCCGGCTCGAAGATCGCCACCGGCGACAAGGCGGCCCACATCGACATCGTCATGAACGGCAAGGCCAACACGGCCATGGCCGCTTTCGGCAAACAGCTGTCCGACGTGGAGCTGGCCGCGGTCATCACCTACGAGCGCAATGCCTTCGGCAACGCCACGGGTGATGTCATCCAGCCTGCCGACATCAAGGCTTTGCGCAAATAATCGGAGGAGGTCGAGAACATGGAAGCGACACACGCACACGAGCACGGCCACGCCCATCCCACGGGCCTGATGCGCTGGCTCACCACCACCAACCACAAGGACATCGGCACCCTCTATCTGTGGTTCTCTTTCATCATGCTGCTCACCGGGGGCGTGATGGCGCTGCTCATCCGCGCCGAGCTGTTCCAGCCCGGCCTGCAGGTGGTCGAGCCCGAGGTGTTCAACAGCCTCACCACCCTGCATGGGCTGATCATGGTGTTCGGCGCGATCATGCCTGCCTTCGTGGGCTTCGCCAACTGGCAGGTGCCCATGATGATCGGCGCGCCCGACATGGCCTTCCCGCGCATGAACAACTGGTCCTTCTGGCTGCTGCCGGTGGCGGCGGTGCTGCTCATCGGCCAGTTCTTCGTGCCGGGCGGCGCCGTGGCGGGGGGCTGGACCATGTACGCGCCCCTGTTCCTGCAGGGGGGCATCGCCAATGACATGACCATCTTCGCGGTGCACATCCTGGGCATCTCCTCCATCATGGGCGCGATCAACATCATCACCACCATCCTCAACATGCGCGCCCCGGGCATGACCCTGATGAAGATGCCCCTGTTCGTGTGGACCTGGCTGATCACCGCCTATCTGCTGATCGCGGTGATGCCCGTGCTGGCCGGTGCCGTGACCATGCTGCTCACCGACCGCCATTTCGGCACCCATTTCTTCAACCCCGCGGGGGGCGGCGATCCGGTGATGTTCCAGCACATCTTCTGGTTCTTCGGCCACCCCGAGGTGTACATCATGATTCTGCCGGCGTTCGGCATCATCTCGCAGATCATCCCGGCCTTTGCGCGCAAGCCGCTGTTCGGTTACGCGTCCATGGTGTATGCCACGGCTTCCATCGCTATCCTCTCCTTCATCGTCTGGGCGCACCACATGTTCACCGTGGGCATGCCCACCTCGGCCCAGCTCTTCTTCATGTACGCCACCATGCTGATCGCGGTGCCGACCGGCGTGAAGGTGTTCAACTGGGTGGCCACCATGTGGCGCGGTTCCATGACCTTCGAGACCCCGATGCTGTTCGCCATCGGCTTCGTCTCCCTGTTTACCATCGGCGGCTTCACCGGCCTGGTGTGCGCCATCACGCCCGTGGACATCCAGATCCAGGACACCTACTACGTGGTGGCCCACTTCCATTACGTGCTGGTGTCGGGCGCCCTGTTCGCCATCTTCGCCGGAGTGTATTTCTGGCTGCCCAAATGGACGGGCCACATGTATGACGAGAAGCTGGGCAAGCTGCACTTCTGGCTGTCGGCCATCTTCTTCAACATCGCCTTCTTCCCCATGCACTTCCTGGGGCTTGCAGGCATGCAGCGGCGCGTGCCCGATTACAACCTCCAGTTCGCCGACTGGAACATGGTGTCCAGCATTGGTGCTTTCGGGTTCGGCCTGTCCCAGCTCATTTTCCTGGCCGTGGTGTTGAAGGCCATCAAGGGTGGCGTCAAGGCCGAAGCCAAACCCTGGGAAGGGGCGGATTCGCTGGAGTGGACGCACCTGCCCTCGCCGGCACCGTATCACTCCTTTGAAACGCCTCCGGTGCTGAAGTAAACGCGCAAGGGGCGGCCCATCCCGGGTCGCCCCAGCGTGCACAGGAAAACGATGCAACCCAACGAGAAGAACAAATACCTGACTGCGGCCGTCCTGGTGGCGCTGGTGGTGATCATTTTCCTGTGGACGCTGCGGATGTATGGCTGAAGCGATGGATCGGCGGGATCAAAACCGGATCGTGCTGCGCAAGCTCATCGTGGTCACCGTGGCCATGTTCGGTTTCGGCTTCGCCCTGGTGCCGTTCTACAAGAAGATTTGCGAAGTGACCGGGCTCAGCCGGGAACGTATCGCGGTGAGCAATACCCAGGTGGACTTCGCGCGTATCGTGACCATCGAGTTCGATTCCAACGTGGGCACCGGGCTGCCCTGGCGTTTCGAACCCCAGACGGTCAAGATGCAGGTGCACCCGGGTGAGCTCAAACAGGTGTTCTACCGGGTGGTGAACACCACTGACCGCACCATCGTGGGTCAGGCTGTGCCGGCCTATGCCCCGGCGCGCGCCGCCAGCTACTTCAGGAAGATCGAATGTTTCTGTTTCAGCGAGCAGACGCTGAAGCCCGGTGAGGAGCGCCTGATGCCCGTCCAGTTCGTGGTGCAGAACGATCTGCCCCGAGACGTGCACACGATCACGCTTTCCTACACGTTCTACGAGCATGCCCCGAAGGCCGTGGCGGCGGGCACGGGTGGAGGCGGGGCGTGAGCGGCCCAAATAGGCCGGGCTGGCTTTCCGCCGCCAAGGCGGTGTTCTGGAGCTTTCTCGGGGTTCGGCGCCGCCATGATTATGAGTCGGACGCGGCCGGGCTGACCCCGGGCCAGGTGATCGCCATGGGGCTTTTGGGTGCCGCCCTGTTCATTGCGCTGCTCTTGGGCGTGGTGTGGCTGGTGACCCACCTCGCCGCAGGATGAAGGGCAGGCCGGGCAGATCATGTCGGGTATTGGATAACCAAGACGAGGAGGAGCAAACATGAGTGAGCATCAAGGGGGAGGGTACTATCTGCCGCAGCCGTCGGGCTGGCCCATCGTCGGCTCGGTGGCCCTGCTGCTGTTCGCGTTCGGCATGGTGCTGTGGGCGAACCGGCTGCCGGGCGGCTGGCTGGTGCTGGCCGGGCTGGCGGTCCTGTTCTACATGATGTTCGGCTGGTTCGGCCGGGTCATCGAGGAGTCCGAGTCCGGCAAATACAACGAGCAGGTGGACCGCTCCTTCCGCTGGGGCATGACCTGGTTCATCTTCTCCGAGGTGATGTTCTTTGCCGCCTTCTTCGGCGCCCTGTTCTATTTGCGGGTGCTGGCGGTGCCCTGGCTGGGTTCGGGAGAGACGGGGTCCATGCTGTGGCCGGGCTACACGCCCAGCTGGCCCACGGCCGGCCCCCTGGGGCCGACGCTGGCAGGGGTGGACACGGAGGTGCCGCCCGGTTCCAACCAGTTCTCCAGCATGGGGGCCTGGGGGATTCCCGCCCTCAACACGCTGATCCTGCTCACCTCGGGTCTCACGGTGACCATCGCCCACTGGGGCCTGAAAAAGAACAACCGCACCCAGCTGGTGGTGTGGCTGTTCCTGACCATCTGCCTGGGCCTCCTGTTCCTGGGGCTGCAGTCCTATGAGTACGTGCATGCCTACACCAAGATGGGGCTCACCCTGGGCGCAGGCGCCTATGGCGCCACGTTCTTCATGCTCACGGGTTTCCACGGGCTGCACGTGACCATCGGCACGGTGATGCTGATCGTGATCTGGTTGCGGGCTCTCAAGGGGCATTTCACCCCGGAGCGCCATTTCGCGTTCGAGGCGGTGTCCTGGTACTGGCATTTCGTGGACGTGGTCTGGCTGCTGCTGTTCGTCTTCGTCTACGCCCTGTGATGCGCTGACCCCGAATACACCAAAGGAGGCCTATAACGAGAACGATAAGCACAAAGGGGACTCTGGCGCCGCAGGGCACCGCGGCGCCATTTTTGTTTTTGGGGCGGGATACGCAGCCGAGGCGGGGTCAGGACTTGGGCGGCAGCACGCCGAAATAGAAGCCGGCCATGAGCAGGGCAAACAGGGTGATGGACACGCCGATACGTACACTCAGGGCCTTCACGGTGCGTTCCGTGCTACCTTTGTCCTTCAGCAGGAAGGCCAGGGCCGAAAACAGGCTGGCGACGATGACGACGAGAAACGCGACGACGAGGCTGCGGTAGAGGATGACGGACATGGTGGGCTCGCAATCAGGCTTGGATGATGGGGCGGGTGCAGGCGTGCGGGGCAATGCACTGTGCTCCCGCCCCTGGTGGGGGACGGTCGCAGGCCGCGCCGCCGCTGCCGGACACCGGGCAAGTGTAATCCAGCCGTCGGCCTGCTGCCATGGCTGAACCCCGTCGCGGTCTTTTCTGGCCCACCCTGGCGGCTATGGTGCTCCTCGGCGTGACCCTTGCCGCGGGCAAGTGGCAGCTGGACCGGGCGCAGTACAAACGGGACTTGCAGGCCCGCATCGACGCCCGCCTGCAGGCCGCGCCGGTGATCCTGGATGGCAGGCCCGTGGATGCGGACACCCTGCATGGGCGGCGGGTGCAGATCACGGGCCGGTTTGATCCCGCCCACGAAATCTTTCTCGACAACCGCAGCCTGCAGGGCCGTCCCGCCTATCAGGTGCTGACACCGCTTCTGATCGGGGGCGGATCCGTCGCGGTCCTGGTGGACCGCGGCCGGGTGCCCCATGACTGGAGCGGACCGCTGCCGGTGGTCAGGGTGCCCCCCGCTCCTGTGCGCATCGAGGGCATCGCCGGGCCGCCGCCGGGCAAATACCTGGAACTGTCGCGCGAGGTGGTGCAGGGCAAGGTGTGGCAGAACCTGGATCTGCCCCGCTATGCGGCGGGACTGCCCTATCCCCTCCTGCCCATCGTGGTGACCCAGCTCAACGACACTGACGACGGGCTTTACCGGGAGTGGGTGCGGCCGGACAGCGGCGTGGAAAAACATCTGGGCTATGCCTTTCAATGGTTCGCCATGGCGGCGGCCATCGTGATCCTCTACGTGGTGATGTATGCAAGACGACGCAGGTCGCAGAAATCGGACTAAATTCCTCCTGGTGCTGGCAGTCTTCCTGGCCCCGGTGGTGGCCTCGTATCTCTTTTACTACGTGTGGCCGCCCAAGGGTGGGGCGGTGAACTATGGCGAGTTGATCGAGCCGGTGACGCTGCCCATGGACCTCACCCTGATGCAGCCGGACGGCACACCCCTGTCCCTGCGCCAACTGCGGGGCAAGTGGCTGTTGGTGCATGCCGCGTCCAGCCGCTGCGACGCCCACTGCGCGCGTCAGTTCGACGCCATGCGCCGCGTGCGACTGCTGCAGGGACGCGACCAGGACCGGGTGCAGGTGGTGTGGCTGGTGACCGATGGCGGGCCGGCGGAGCCTGCCCTCGTGGAGCGTCTTGCGCCGCTGCGCCTGGTGCATGACCCCCAGGGGGCGCTCGGGCGCCGCCTCCCTGCCCACGGCAGCATTGGCGAGCATCTCTACGTGATCGACCCCCTGGGCAATGTCATGATGCGCTACCCCCTGGACCCCGATCTCAAGCGCATGGGCAAGGATCTCGCCCGTCTGCTCAAGGCGTCCCAGATCGGCTGATGACCCTCCAGAGCCTGCTTTTGCTCGCCCTGTTCGGCCTGCTCGTGGCTCTGCCCGTGCTCGTGTACGTGGCGCGCAGGGGCGGCGATCCGCACCCGCGGCTGGCCTGGGTCACCGCCTTCCTGGCGCTGGATCTCATCCTGTTCGGCGCCTTCACCCGCCTCACCGATTCCGGTCTGGGCTGCCCCGACTGGCCCGGCTGCTATGGCCACTCCAATCCCATATCCGCCGGAGAGCATATCCGCGCCGCGGAGACTGCCATGCCCACCGGCCCGGTCACGCGCATGAAGGCCTGGATCGAAATGCTGCACCGCTATTTCGCCATGGGGGTGGGGGTACTCATCATCGTGCTCATGGTGCAGGCCTGGCGCCGCCACCGGCAGGAGCCTGCCCGCTCACCCTGGCTCGCCACGGTGATCTTCCTCGCGGTGTGCGTCCAGGGGACATTCGGTGCCTTCACCGTGACCATGAAACTGCAGCCGGCCATCGTCACCCTGCATCTGCTGGGGGGCATGACCCTGCTGGCCCTGCTCACCTGGCTTGCCCTCCGGGAAAGCCCTCCTGAACCCGTGGGGGAGGGCGCGCGCGCACTGCGGGGCCATGCCATCCTCGCGGCGCTGTTGCTGGCGCTGCAAATCGCCCTGGGCGGCTGGGTGAGCACCAATTACGCAGTGCTGGCCTGTCCGGATTTTCCCCTGTGTCACGGTCACTGGCTGCCGCCGGCCATGGATTTCCGTCATGCCTACACCCTCTGGCGTCCCCTGGGACACACGGGGGACGGGGATCTCATTCCCTTCCAGGCCCTGGTGGCCATTCACTGGGTGCACCGCAACTTCGCCTACGGTGTGCTGGCCGTGCTGGCGGCGCTCGCCTGGCGGGCCTGGTCGGTGCCGGGGCTCGCCCGCTGGGCCCGCGTGCTGGCGGGGCTTGGCCTCCTGCAGTTCGTCACCGGCCTGTCCAACGTGCTGCTGGCCTGGCCCCTGCCCCTGGCCCTGCTGCACAACGGCGGCGCGGCGCTCCTGGTGATGACGCTGGTGGTGCTACACTTCCGCATCGGGGCTGCGCCCCAGCCAAGCCCGCGCAGACGGGGGAATCCAACGTGAGGAGACGAGCATGACGACCTTGAGCGTCAACCAGGTGGCCTGCCGCTGCCAGCAGTTCTTCGCCCTTTGCAAGCCGCGGGTGGTGGCGCTGATCGTGTTCACCGCGGTGATCGGCATGTTCCTGGCGCTGCCCGGCATGGTGCCCCTGCAGATCCTCATCGCCGGCACCGTGGGCATCGCCCTGGTGGCGGGCGCGGCGGCGGCCTTCAACTGTCTGATCGAGCAGAAGGTGGACGCCATCATGGCGCGCACCCGGGCGCGGCCCCTGCCGCGCGGCGAGGTGACGCCGCTGCAGACCCTGGTGTTCGCCGGCGTGGTGGGCGGGCTGGGGCTGTTCATCCTGAACACCTACGTGAATGCCCTGACCATGTGGCTCACTCTGGCCACCTTCGTGGGCTACGCGGTGATTTACACGGTGCTGCTGAAACCCCTGACGCCCCAGAACATCGTGATCGGCGGAGCCTCGGGCGCCATGCCGCCGGTGCTGGGCTGGGCCGCCGCGACAGGGGAGGTGAGTGCCGATGCCCTGCTCCTGTTCCTCATCATTTTCGCCTGGACGCCGCCCCATTTCTGGGCCCTGGCCCTGTATCGGCGCGAGGAATACGCCAAGGCGGGCATGCCCATGCTGCCGGTCACCCACGGCGAGGCCTTCACCCGGCTGCACGTGCTGCTCTATACCCTGATCCTCACCGCCTGCACCCTGCTGCCCGTGGCGAGCGGCATGAGCGGGCTCTTCTACCTGGCGGCCGCCCTGCTGCTGGATGGCGTGTTCCTGTGGTATGGCTGGCGCCTGTACCGGGCCTACAGCGATGCCCTGGCCAGGAAGACCTTTGCCTATTCCATCCTGTATCTGAGCCTGCTGTTCGCCGCCCTGCTGGTGGACCACTATTTCCGGCTGCCCCTGACGCTCCTGGCCTGAAATTTCCGTGCGCAACGGCTGAAATTAGGATAAACTGCTCCGTAAAGAGCTTTATCCTGCGGCCATGATCCTGTCCCGAACCAGCCAGTACGCGATCCAGGCGCTGATCTTCATCGCCACCCAGCCCAAGGGCCAGCCCGTGCTCAACCGGGAGATCGCCAGCCACCTCAACGTACCGCCGGCCTATCTCGCGAAGATCATGCAGAGCCTATGCAAGGGCAACCTCCTCTATTCCTTCCGCGGCCGCCTGGGGGGCTTCTGTCTGCGCGAGGGGGCGGAAAAGACCGATCTGCTCCAGGTGCTCGCCATCACGGAAGGGCCGGGGTTCGCCCAGGACTGCGTGCTGGGGCTCAAGGTGTGTTCCGATGCCACCGCCTGCCCCATGCACACCAAGTGGCAGCCCATCAAGAAAAAGGTGCTCGCCCTGCTCAAGGAGCAGACCCTGGAAAAACTCGCGCGCGCCGTGCAGACCGGCAAATATCGTCTGGCCGATCTGCCCAACACCGTGCTGGCGCCCCAGCGCCTGGAGCGCGAGACCGCCTGACGCGCCCGCGGCCGCTGGCTATACTGCCGGCGTCATGCCCCGTGCGCCCTCTGCATTGCCCCCGGAACCTGCGCCCGCCGCCCTGGTGATCGGGGACGGCCGCCTGCGCTGCCTCGGGCACTGGACGGTCCGCGGCATCGCCGGTCTGCGCGGCCGGCTGGCCACCTTCGACTATCCTCCGGCCTCCCGTGTCGTCGTGGACTGCAGCGACATTGCCGCGTTCGACACTGCCGGTGCCTGGCTGCTCGACGCGCTTGTCGCCCACCTGCGTGGGCTTGAGCGCGAGGTGGAGCTGGTGGGGCTGGCGCCGGAACGGGCGCGCCTGATGGCCCTGGTGCAAAACCGCGCGGCGCGCCTGCCCGCGTCCGCGCCGCCGCGGCCGCCCGGCTGGCTGGCACGCCTGGGCATGAAGGTCTTCCAGCGCCTCGCGGAGGCCCGGGACATGCTGGCCTTCCTGGGAGAGGCCATGGTGAGCATGGCCCGTGCCGTGGGCGAACCGCGGCGCTGGCGGGGGCGGCTGGTGCTGCATCACATCCAGCACGCGGGTCTCGATGCCCTGCCTCTGGTGGGGCTGCTCGCCTTCCTGGTGGGGGTGGTGATTGCCTACCAGGGGGCCAGCCAGCTTGCGCGCTACGGCGCCAACATCTTCGTGGTGGATCTCATCGCCCATTCCATTCTGCGCGAGCTGGGGCCCATGCTGGTGGCCATCATCGTGGCGGGACGCTCCGGATCCGCCTTTGCCGCCCAGATCGGCACCATGAAGGTCTCGGAGGAAATCGATGCCTTGCGTACCCTTGGACTGTCGCCCCAGGAGGTATTGGTGGTGCCGCGCATGGTGGCGCTGGCGCTGGTGATGCCCCTGCTCACCTTCTATGCGGACGTTCTCGGCGTGCTGGGCGGTTTCGTGGTGGCGCGTCTGCAGCTGGATGTGGATGCGGTGAGCTTCCTGGACCGGTTCGACGACACCATACGCGTTTCCACTTTACTGTTCGGGGTGGGCAAGGCACCGGTGTTCGCGTTGATCGTCGCCCTGGTGGGCTGCTACCAGGGTTTCCGGGCGGCGGGCAGTGCCGACAGCGTGGGGCGCCACACCACCCTGTCCGTGGTGCAGTCCATTTTCCTCATCATCATCGTCGATGCCGTGTTCTCGGTGCTCGCCAGCATCACACGGCTGGGATTTCGCTGAGCATGGAACCGGCGGTCGAACTCACCGGCATCACCACCCGTCTGGGGGGCAGCCTGGTCCACGATGGCATCGACCTCACGGTCTGGCGCGGCGAGGTGTTCGGCATCGCCGGCCCCAGCGGCTGCGGGAAATCCACCCTGCTCAAGGAAATGGTCATGCTGCAGCGGCCGGATGCCGGGCGCATCCGGGTGCTGGGCCTGGATCTGGCGCGGCTGGGCGAAGCCGAGGCGCAGGCGCTGCGACGCCGCTGGGGCGTCATGTTCCAGGGTGGGGCGCTGTTCACCGGCCTTACCGTGCTGGAAAACGTCGCGCTGCCCCTGCGGGAGCACACCACCCTGAGCCCGGCGGAAATCGACGAGCTGGCGCGCATCAAGATCGCCCTCGCCGACCTGCCGCTGGAGGCCGTCCACAAATATCCCCGCGAGCTGTCGGGCGGCCTGCGCAAGCGCGCGGCGCTGGCGCGGGCCATCGCCCTGGATCCGGAACTGCTGTTCCTGGACGAACCCTCGGCGGGGCTGGATCCCCTTGCGGCCAGCGCCCTGGATGAACTCATCCTCGGCTTGAAGGCCGCCCTGAAACTCACCATCATTGTGGTCACCCACGACCTGGACCTGCTCTGGCGGGTGACCGACCGCGTGGCCCTGCTGGGCGAGGGGCGGGTGGTGGGACTGGGCAGCATGGCCGAGCTGGCGCGCTCGCAACATCCCGGCCTGCGGCCCTATTTTCACGGCCCGCGCGGCCGGGCCGCCTGGCCCGGCGCGGACGAGGACAGGTGATGGAATCCCGATTCAGCTACACGCTGGTGGGCGCCTTCGTGGTCGTGCTGGGGGCGGCGCTGGTGGGTGTCATTTTCTGGCTGTATGCGGGCGGTCCCGGCGAGCCGCGCACACGCATCTATCACGCCTACTTCGATGAATCCGTGGCGGGCCTCAACGTCAACGCGCCCGTGAAGTACAAGGGCGTGACCGTGGGGCGGGTGACCGAAGTGGATCTCGCCCCGGACGGCTCCGGCCGGGTTCGCCTGGTGATGGCGCTGGACGACAGGGCGCCGATACGCAGCGACACCGTGGCCACCCTGCGCATGCAGGGGCTCACCGGCCTCGTGCAGGTGGAGCTCTCGGGCGGCTCGCCGCAGGCACCGCCGCTGGCGGCGCGTGGGCCGGACAAGGTGCCCGTGATTCCCACCCGCCCCTCCCTGATGACACGCCTGGACACCGCCGTCACCAGCGTGCTCGCCAATCTCAACCGCAGCGCGGAAAACCTCAACAGCCTCACGGACGAGGAAACCCGTCGTCAGTTGCGGCAGATCCTGGCCAACGTGGAGACGGGCACGCGCCTGCTCGCCCGTCAGATGCCGGTGCTGGAAGCCACCCTGCACAGCGCCGCCACGGCAGGCGACGAGGTGGCGCGGCTGGCGCGGCGCATGCAGCAGACCGCCACCCGGGTGGAACACCTGGCCGACGAGATCGGCCGGGCCACCACCCAGGCCGGCGGCGCGGCGCAGGCGCTGGAGGCGGGCATGGGGCAGCTCGGCGGACAGACCCTGCCCGAACTCGATGCCCTGCTGATCGAGCTGCGCGAGCTGGCGCAAAACCTGCGTCGCACCAGCAGTGAGCTGGAACGGGAGCCCGCCAGCCTGGTGTTCGGGCGGCCTGCGCCCCGGCCCGGTCCGGGTGAATGAGGAGGAAAGGAGGCTCCATGCATCCATCGGCAGCCCTGGCGCTGATTCTCGCCACCCTGACACTGGCGGCCTGTCTGCCCACGCCGCGCACGGAAGAACTGAAACTGTTCACCCTGGAGGCCAACTTCGCGCCGGCCGCCGCGGCGGGCCAGGGGCCCACGCTGCTGGTGGCGCCGCCGCGCGCCCGCGCCGGCTACGACAGCGCGGGCATGGCCTACGGGCGGCAGCCCCAGGAGCTCGCCTATTTCGCGCGCCACCGTTGGGTGGACACGCCCCCACGCATGCTGGCACCGCTTTTGGTACAGGCCCTGGAAGCGAGCGGGCGCTTTTCCGCGGTGCTGGCTGCGCCGGCCGCGGCACGGGCCGCTGTGCGCCTGGACACCGAGGTGCTGCGCCTGCGCCAGGACTTTGCCAGCACGCCCTCGCGCGTGGAATTCGCCCTGCGCGCCCAGCTCACCGACCTGAAATCCGGTGCGCCCCGCGCCACCCGCACCTTTACGGTCAGCGTCCCCAGCCAGGGCGATGACCCGGTGCATGGGGCCCAGGCCGCCAACCGGGCGGTCGGCCTGGTGCTCACCGAACTCGCCCAATGGGCGTCTGAAGCCAGCCGCCCCTGATCCATCCGGGTAGCTGACAGGCCGGCCCGAAAAGCGGATAATGCGCTCCCTTTTCTGTCCGTCCCTGCGCCATGAGGACCCTGCTTCGTCTTGCCCTGTGCCTGCTCGCGCTGGCCCTCGCCGGCTGCTCCAAGCCGCCCGCCTTCCAGGGCACTGACATCACGGGCGCGGACTGGGGCCGTGACTTCCGCCTCACGGATCATACGGGCCAGACCCGTACCCTGGCGGATTTCCGCGGCAAGGTGGTGGTGCTGTTCTTTGGTTATACGCATTGTCCCGATGTCTGTCCCACCACCCTGGGGGAAATGGCCCAGGTCATGCAGCAGCTCGGGCCGGACGCCCAGCGGGTGCAGGTGCTGTTCGTGACCCTGGACCCGGCCCGCGATACGCCCGCCCTGCTGGCCCAGTACGTGCCCGCCTTCCATCCCGCCTTCCTGGGGCTCTACGGTGACGAGGCCACCACCCGCAAGACGGCCGCCGATTTCAAGGTTTTCTACCAGAAACAGCCGGGCAGCAGCCCCGACACCTACACCCTCGATCATGGGGCCAACACCTATGTGTTCGATCCCCGGGGCAGGCTGCGTCTGCTGTTCGGGTTCGGTTCCGGCGCAGCGCCCCTGGTGCACGATATCCGGCTGCTGCTGGCGGGAAACTGAGATTGTGACGGTTGGGCGGTACGGGCTGCCTTGCGATGTCCAAGCACTTAAGAATATACTTATCGGTTAATTTCGCCCGCGTTGGCAGGCATTCGAGCACTTCAGGAGAAAAACCATGGCGGTCGCAGTGACAGAGAAGGAGCAGTACAACTTTGACGTCGTCCGCAAGTTCGCGGTGATGTCCCTGGTGTGGGGCGTGGTGGGCATGCTCGCCGGCGTTTACATCGCCTCCGAGCTGGCCTGGCCCTTCCTCAACTTCGACATTCCGTACATCACCTTCGGCCGCCTGCGTCCGGTGCATACCAGCGGCGTGATCTTCGGCTTCGGCGGCTCCGCCTTGTTCGCCACGTCCTACTACGTGGTGCAGCGCACCTGCCAGACCCGGCTCATCTCCGACGCGCTGGCCAATTTCACCTTCTGGGGCTGGCAGGCGGTAATCGTGCTCGCCGCCACCTCCTACGTGCTGGGCTACTCCCAGGGCCGTGAATACGCCGAGATGGAATGGCCCATCGACCTGCTCATCGAAGTGGTGTGGATCGCCTACGCCGTGGTCTTCATCGGCACCATCATGCGGCGCAAGCAGCCCCACATCTACGTGGCCAACTGGTTCTACATCGCCTTCATCCTCGCCACCGCGCTGCTGCACACCTTCAACAACCTGGCGGTGCCGGTCAGCCTGTTCTCCATGAAGTCCTACAGTCTGTTCGCGGGCGCCCAGGATGCCATGACCCAGTGGTGGTACGGCCACAACGCGGTGGGCTTCTTCCTGACCGCCGCCTTCCTGGGGATGATGTACTACTTCGTGCCCAAGCAGGCCGGACGTCCCATCTATTCCTATCGCCTGTCCATCGTCCACTTCTGGGCGCTGTCCTTCCTCTACATGTGGGTCGGTACCCACCATCTGCACTGGACCGCGATTCCCGACTGGACGTCCACCCTGGCGGCGACCTTCTCCATCATGCTGCTGCTGCCCTCCTGGGGTGGCATGATCAACGGCATCATGACCCTGTCGGGTGCCTGGGACAAACTGCGCACCGACCCCATCATCCGCTTCATGGCGGTGGCGCTGTCCTTCTACGGCATGTCCACCTTCGAGGGCCCGATGATGTCGCTGAAGAGCGTCAACGGCCTGTCCCACTACACCGACTGGACGGTGGGCCACGTGCATTCGGGCGCGCTGGGCTGGGTGGCCATGATCACCTTCGGTTCCCTCTACCACATGATGCCCAAGCTGTGGAACACCAGGCTCTACAGCCTGAAGCTCGTGTACTGGCATTTCTGGCTGGCCACCATCGGCGTGCTGCTCTACATCACCGCCATGTGGGCCTCCGGCATCGGCCAGGGCCTGATGTGGCGCACCTTCGATGACTTCGGCAACCTGAAGTATTCCTTCATCGAGACGGTGATCGCCATGCATCCCGCCTATGTGATGCGTGCCATCGGTGGCATGGTCTTCCTGAGCGGCGTGCTGATCATGGCCTACAACATCTACATGACCATCCGCCAGGGCCAGCGCGAAGCGGCCGAGCTGGAAGCCAAGCTGGCGGCCAAACTGGCCCGGGCCGGCGCTTGAGGTCCGGGTTCGAGGGAAGGAAACCGCGATGAACTTCAACTTCAAACACGAATGGATCGAAACCAACGTCGGCGTGATGCTGGTGCTCACCATGATCGTCATCAGCATCGGCGGCCTGGTGGAGATCGCGCCCCTGTTCCTGGTGAAGAGCACGGTGGAAGAAGTGGATGGCGTGCGTCCCTACACGCCCCTGGAAGCGCGTGGCCGCGACATCTACGTGCGCGAGGGTTGCTACACCTGCCATTCCCAGATGATCCGTCCCTTCCGTGACGAGGCGCTGCGCTACGGGCATTACTCCCTGGCGGCGGAGTCCAAGTACGACCATCCCTTCCAGTGGGGTTCCAAGCGCACCGGCCCCGATCTGGCGCGGGTGGGCAAGAAGTATTCCAACGAGTGGCATGTGGCGCACCTGAAGGATCCCAGCTCCATGGTGCCGGGCTCGGTCATGCCGCGGTATCCCTGGCTGGCCACCACCGTGCTGGACACTTCGGACCTGGTGGACCGGCTCAAGGCCCAGCGTGCGGTGGGCGTGCCCTATTCCCTCACCCAGGCGGAGTACGAGCGCAACGTGAAGCAGTTCGGCGAGGCGATCGCCAAGCAGCTGCACATTCCCAATGCCAAGGAGAACCTGGTCAGGCAGGCCACCGAAGGCAACTACGACGGTGATCCCACCAACGTCACGGAAATGGACGCCCTGGTGGCCTATCTGCAGGTGCTGGGCACCATGGTGGATTTCAGCAAGTACGACGACGACTACTTCGTGAAATTCCGCTGAGACCGGTCATGCTCGAGTGGCTTTCCCATCCGGAGAACACCAAGCCCCTCGGGCTGCTGATCTTCTTCGTCGCTTTCCTGGGCATCCTGTGGTTCGTGTTCGGAAGCCGGAAGCGGGGCGAGAAGCTGGAGTCCTACAAGGACATCCCCTTTCTCGACGAGGAACCGGAAGACCAAGGCATCAACGAGGCCACCTCCGCCCGGCCTGCGCCGGGCAGGGAGCAGGCCTCCAGCCAGTGACATGAAAGGCAAGCAATGAGCAAGGAAAAACTCCAATCGCACACGGTGCAGACCACCGGCCACGCCTGGGACGGCGATCTCCAGGAGTACAACAACCCGCTGCCGCGCTGGTGGGTGTGGGCCTTCTATCTCACCATCGCGTTCGCCCTGGTCTATTGGGTGCTGTATCCCGCCTGGCCGCTGGGCAAGGGTTATACCCCCGGTGTGTCCAAGGTGACCTATGTCAACTCCAGGGGCGAGACCGTCACCACCCACTGGAACACGCGCGCCGACCTGATGGTGGAAATGAATGCTGCAGCCCAGGCGCAGAAGCCCTATTACGACAAGATCGCCGCCCTGCCCCTGGCGAGCATTGCCAAGGATCCGGAGCTCAACAGCTTCGTCATTTCGGCGGGCAAGCAGCTCTTCGGCGACAACTGTGCCGCCTGCCACCAGTCCGGCGGCCAGGGTGTGGTGGGCCTGTTCCCCAACCTCACCGATGACGACTGGCTCTACGGCGGCACCCTGGACAAGATCCACGAGACCCTTACAAACGGGCGCCGCGGCTACATGCCTGCCTTTGGCAGTGTGTTCACCCAGGAACAGATCGACCAGCTCGCCAACTACGTGCTGTCCCTGTCCGGCGAGCAGGTGGATGCGGCCAAGGCCGAGGCCGGCAAGGCCCTGTTCCACTCCATGGACGCCATGTGCTTCTACTGCCACGGCGATGATGCCAAGGGCCGGCAGGAAGTGGGTTCGCCCAATCTCACGGACAAGATCTGGCTGTGGGCCAATGTCCCCGCCGCCGACACGCCGGAGAAGAAACTGGCTGCCGTGAAGACGGTCATCACCCAGGGCCTCAACAAGGGGGTGATGCCCGCCTGGAAAGACCGGCTCAAGCCCGAGCAGATCAAGCTGCTGGCGGTTTACGTGCACGAGCTGGGCGGCGGCAAGTAAGGTTCCGCGCCGCCGCAGGGGGGCGGCACGCCCGCCCGGCAGCGGCACCTCATGAATGGCCTCGCCCGCGGGCGGGGTTTTTTCTTCTGGGAAAGCGATGCAGGCAGGAATCGAAGAGCAGAGTGCGCTATACGAGAAGCGCATCCCGATTTTTCCCCGGGCGGTCAAGGGAAGCTTCCGGCGCTTCAAGTGGGGCGTGCTCATTCTTGCCTACACGGTGTTCTTCGGCCTGGTGTGGCTGCCGTGGCCGCGTCAGGACGGCCCCAGCCAGGCGGTGATGTTCGACCTGGTCCATCGCAAGTTCTACATCTTCGGCCTGGTGGCCTATCCCCAGGATCTGATCCTGTGGCTGGGGCTGTTGCTGTTCATTGCCGCCGCCCTGCTGTTCTTCGTCACCGCGCTGGTGGGCCGCGCCTTCTGCGGCTATTTCTGTTTCCAGACCCTGTGGACCGACTTCTTCATCTGGATCGAAAGCCTGATCCAGGGCGACCGTCCCAAGCGGGTTCGCCTGTACAAGCAGCCCTGGAACCGGGAGAAGATCCTGAAGCTGGGGGCGACCCATCTCGCATGGCTGCTGGTCGCCTTCTGGACTGCCTTCACCTTCGCCGCCTATTTCACCTACGCACCGGACCTCGTGCGCGACTTCTTCACGGGGCAGGCCCATCCCGCGGCCTATGGCACGGTGCTCATCCTGACCCTGACCACCTATGTGGCGGCGGGACTGGGGCGCGAGCAGATTTGCATGTATGTCTGTCCCTACGCCCGTTTCCAGAGCGTCATGTACGATCCGGAAACGCTGGTGGTGACCTACGACGAGAAGCGGGGCGATGGCACCATGGGACGGGCGCCGCTGCGGCCGGGGGCGAGGACCCGCGAGGAGCGCCAGGCCAAGGGCTACGGCGACTGCATCGACTGCACCCTGTGCGTGCAGGTGTGCCCCGTGGGTATCGACATTCGCAACGGCCTGCAGTATCCCTGCATTTCCTGCGGTCTGTGCATCGACGCCTGCAACGGCGTGATGGATTCCATCGGTTTTCCCCGCGGCCTCATCCGCTACGATTCCGAGGTGAACATCAAGTCCCCCCAGCCGGGCAAGCCCCACCTGCACTGGAAGCGGCTCAAGGTCGTGGGCTATGGACTGGCGGTGGTGGTGATGTTGGGGTTGCTCATCTACAGCATCACCGGTCGCAGCGACCTGGAACAGGCCGTGATCCAGGTGCGCCAGCCCCTTTACGTGGTGCTTTCCGACGGTCAGATCCGCAACCGCTACCAGATCCGGCTGGCCAACCGCAGCGACCATCCCCAGACCTACGTGCTCGGTGTGCGCGGCCTTCCTGCGGAGGCGGCCGACTTCGGCAACTTCCGCGAGGTCACGGTCAAGCCCAGCCAAAGCATCCTGGTGCAGGTGAGCGTGAAGCTGCCGCCTGAGGCCGCCGCGCGCGTCGCCTCCTTCGAATTCACCATCACCCCCAAGAGTCGGCCGGATGAGGTGCACGTGAGCCCGGCGCGGTTCTACGGCCCCCACTCATGAGCGTGCTCTTCAGCCTGTTCGGCGGCGTGGCGCTGGTGGTGGTGCTGTACCAGTTGCTGCGCCTGCTGGGGCTTTCCAACTACTGGCGGGGCGTGATCAGCGGCGTGCTGCCGCTGGTGGGCTATGCACTCTACAGCACGGCCAACTGGGCGGGGCTGGATGTGCTGGCCATCCACACTGCCGTTTATCTTTCCACGGCCACCCTGCTCACCCTGGCCGCGAGCCGCGAAGGTGGGCAAAACAGCGGCAAACGGCCGCCCATGCACTGGGCGCCCAAGGCCTTCATCGGTTTCTTCCTGTTCGTGCTCGTCCTCAATGCGGCGTTTCTCTATGTCTCCAGCCAGGGCCTGCCGCCGTGGCTCGCCCGCTGGGTATTGCCCGGCGCCCAGGACGGGCGGGTGCACACCGCCTTCCCCGGGGTGGTGCCCCATGGGGTGGAGGCCGCCAGGGAAATCGGCTCCGAACTTTCGGCGCGCCATCGCCAGCTGCGCCTGGGCTGGCGTGTGGAGTGGCAGGGGCTCGATCGCCTGGCCCGCGACGGTGCGGCGCAGGTGACCGTGCGCGCCCGCGACCGGGACGACACGCCCCTTGCCGATGCGCGGGTGACCCTGGAGCTCTTGCGTCCCGCCCAGGCCAAAAGCGATCTCGCCTTTGAGCTGGCCCCGGGGGAACCCGGCCTGTTCCAGAGCTGGATACGCCTGCCGGAGCCCGGACGCTGGATCGCCGTGATCCGCGTGACCCGACGGCAGGACAGCTTCCAGGCGGAGGAGCAGCTCACCGTGCAACGGGTGCAATGAGCGGCGACTGCTTCCACTGCGGCCAACCGATCCCGGCGGACGTGCAGCTGTCCGTCACCATCGACGGGGAACCGCGCGCCATGTGCTGCCGTGGCTGCCAGGCGGTGGCCGAGGCCATCGTCGCCAACCACCTGGAGGACTACTACCGCCACCGGACCGCGCCCGCCACCACACCCCAGGAACTGGTGCCTGAGGCCCTCGGGCGGCTTGCGGTCTACGACCATCCGGACATCCAGAAGAGCTTCGTCATCGACGCCGGTGAGCACACCCGCGAGGCGGTGCTGATTCTGGAGGGCATCACCTGTGCCGCCTGCATCTGGCTCAACGAGCGTCACCTCATGCAGCTGCCAGGTGTCAAGGCGGTGAGCGTCAATTACGCCACCCACCGCGCGCGCATCGCCTGGGACGAGCGGGAAATCAGCCTGTCCCGCATCCTCTCCGAGATCCGGCTGCTGGGCTACGACGCCCATCCCTACAACGCCCACGCCGCGGAAACCCTGCGCCGGCAGCGCCGCAGTCAGGACCTGCGCCGGCTGTTCGTGGCGGGGTTGGCTTCGGCGCAGGTGATGATGTTTGCCATCGCCCTCTATGCCGGGGCCTACTACTACGACATGGATCACGGCACGGCCCAGCTCATGCGCTGGGCCAGCCTGATCCTCAGCATCCCGGTGGTGCTCTATTCCGCCGTGCCCTTCTATCGTGCCGCCTGGAGCGGTCTGAAAAGCCGCCACCTCAACATGGACGTGCCGGTGAGTCTCGCCGTGGTGAGCGGCTTTTTGGGCAGCGCCTGGGTCACCTGGCAGGGTGAGGGCGTGGTGTATTTCGACACCATCACCATGTTCGTCTTCATCCTGCTCGCTTCCCGCTTCCTGGAGCAGGGCGCCCGGGAAAAATCCGTGGAAGCGGCGGAGAACCTGCTCAAACTCGCGCCGGCCATGGCCACCCGGGTGCGCGACGGCCGTCAGGAAGTGGTGCCGGTGCTGGAGCTCGCGCCCGGGGACGTGATCCTTGCCAGGCCCGGCGAGGCCATCGCTGCGGACGGTGTGGTGGTGGAAGGGGAGAGCAGCGCGGACGAGGCCCTGCTCACCGGCGAAAGCCGGCCCGTGCCCAAGCGTCCCGGGGATGGCGTCATCGCCGCCAGCGTCAATCTGGAAGGGCCGCTTCTGGTGCGGGTGACCGGGGTGGGGGAGAACACCGTCCTGGCAGGCATCGTGCGGCTGCTGGACCGGGCCCAGGCGCAAAAGCCCAGGCTCGCCCAGCTCGCCGACCGGGTGGCGGCCTGGTTCACCCTGGCGCTGCTTTTGCTCGCGCTGGCCACCGGTATCGGCTGGGCGCTGGTGGCGCCGGAGCGGGTGTTCGAGATCGTGCTCGCCGTCCTGGTGGTGACCTGTCCCTGCGCCCTCTCCATTGCCGCCCCTGCGGCCATTGCCGCCGCGGGTTCCAGCCTGCTCAGGCGCGGCATCCTTCTCACCCGGGGCCATGCCCTGGAGACCCTGGCCCGGGTGGACCACGTGGTGCTGGACAAGACCGGCACCCTGACCCACGGCCGTCCCTGGCTGGAGCGGGTGATTCCCCTAGGCCGGCTCGACGAGGACCGGGCCCGGGTGCTGGCGGCCAGCCTGGAACAGGCCTCCGAGCATCCCCTGGCGGCGAGCTTTCTCGCGGCGGTGCCCGCCGACCGGCTGCTTCCGGTGACCGCGGCGCAGAACACGCCGGGCGTCGGTGTGGCGGGAACCATCGAGGGGGTGCGCTACCAGCTGGGCAACGCCCGCGTGCTCGAGACCGTGCCGCCCTTGCCCGCGGACGTTCCGCCCGGCGCCACGGTGGTGTGGCTGGCGCGCGACGGCCAACCCCTGGCGGCCTTCCTCCTGGGCGACCGGCTGCGCGACGAAGCGCCGGCGCTCATGGAACGCCTCGCGGCCATGGGGGTGGCTGTGACCATCCTGAGCGGGGATGCCGAGCCCGCGGTGCGCCACGTGGCCCAGGCCCTGGGCGTGAGCGACTGGCGGGCCCAGATGCGGCCGGAGGACAAGCTCGCGGCCCTGCAGGCCCTGCAGCAGGCGGGCAGGGTGGTGGCCATGGTGGGAGACGGTGTCAACGACGCGCCGGTGCTGGCTGCGGCCCAGGTATCCATTGCCATGGGCGGTGGCACCCAGGTGGCCCGCTCCAGCAGCGACATCGTCCTGCTCTCCGAGAACCTGCTGGACGTGGCGCGTGCCCTGCACACCGGCCGTCGGGCCATCGCCGTGATGAAGTCCAACTTCGCCTGGGCGGTGGGCTACAATCTGGTGGCCCTGCCCTTCGCGGTGCTGGGCTACATCCCCCCCTGGGTCGCGGCCATCGGCATGTCGGCAAGCTCCCTGATCGTGGTCCTCAACGCCCTGCGCCTCAAGTGACCATGGCCTCCATTCTGTTCTTCCTCATCGGCTTGTCCACCCTGGTGTTCCTTGCCCTCGCCGTGGGCATCTGGTGGGCGGTGAAAAGCGGCCAGTTCGACGACCTGGAAGGTCCCGCCCAGCGCATCCTGATGGACGACGACGATCCCCTGCTGCCCGGGCGGGACCGGCAATTGAAGGACGGAGAGTAAGGCCCTATAATGCCGGGTCAATATTTTCAGACACTTGCGGAGCGATCATGATCAAGACCCTGTTCTCCAAGGAAAACCTGCCCATGACCCTGGTGGCGGCGCTGGTGCTGCTGGGCTGGATGTCCTTCCTGTCGGTCATTCTGGCCAATCTCTGAGCGCTCCCCACAAAAAAAGCGCTGTCGGCTCACCCCGGCAGCGCTTTTCGTTTCAGGGCCTGCCTTTCAGCAGGTGGCGCTTTCGCAGCCCTGGGCCACGATGGCGGCCTTCATCTTCTGCAGGGCCTTGGCCTCGATCTGACGGATGCGTTCTGCCGATACCCCGTATTCCGCTGCCAGCTCGTGCAGAGTCAGGGTATCGCCCTCGCGCAGCCAGCGCGTCTCAATGATGCGGCGACTGCGTTCGTCCAGGCTGGCCAGGGCTTGAGTAAGCCCCCGCTCACGGAGCAGCTCACCTTCCTTGTACTCCAGCTGGCGCGCCGGTTCCGCTTCCGCATCCGTGAGGTAGGCGATGGGAGCGAAGCCCTGTTCGTCGTCGTCGCCCACGGGTTCCAGGGCCACGTCACCGCCATCCAGGCGGGTTTCCATTTCCACCACCTCTTCCGGTTTCACCCCCAGGTCCTTGGCGATGGCTTCCACTTCCCGCGGCCCCAGGGTGCCCAGGCTCTGCTTCATGCTGCGCAGGTTGAAGAACAGCTTGCGCTGGGCCTTGGTGGTGGCGATCTTCACCATGCGCCAGTTGCGCAGGATGAATTCGTGGATTTCCGCCTTGATCCAGTGGATGGCGAAGGACACCAGACGCACGCCCCGGTCCGGATCGAAGCGGCGCACCGCCTTCATCAGACCCACGTTGCCTTCCTGGATCAGGTCGGCCTGGGGCAGCCCATAGCCGGCATAGCCCCGGGCGATGTTGACCACCACCCGCAGGTGGGACAGCACCAGGGTGCGGGCCGCGTCCAGATCGTTGTGATCCCGCAGGCGCCGTGCCAGGGTGTATTCCTCCTCCGCGCTCAGCACGGGAAAGGCCTTCACCGCCTGGATGTAGCTTTCCAGGCTGCCCACGGACGGATTCGGCAAGGTGATTGCGGTCATGTTGGTCCCTCCCACTTGATGGCTTGATGTTAGCACTCGCGCCCTGAGAGTGCTAGCGGGGGGCGAAAGTTCCGGATGGCGGAAAAACCGTCAGAGGCGACGCAACTGCTGGGTGGTGGCGAGCCAGGCGCCCAGCCAGCCCAGGGTGGCGGACAGGCCGAGCAGCAGCCCCGCCTCGCGCCAGCCCAGCCCTTCCAGGCGGAAGGCGGCGCCGTAGGCCGCGGCCAGGGCATCCACCCGTCCCCCCAGGAAGACGAGCCCCCCCGCCAGGAGAAGCCAGGCCAGCAGGGCGCCCAGCAGACCCTGGAGGGTGCCCAGGTAGAGGAAGGGCCGGCGCACGAAGGCATCGGTCGCCCCCAGCAGGCGGCTCAGCTCGATCTCCTCGCGCTGGGCCAGCACCTGCAGGCGGATGGTGTTGAAGCTCACTGCCACCAGGGCGGTGGCCATCAGCCCCGCCAGAAGCAGGACGAAATCCCGGCCCAGGGCGAGCCAGGCGGCGAGCCGCTGGGCCCAGGCGGCGTCCAGCGTGGCCCGCGCCACCCCGGGCAGGCGGGCGAGCTCTGCGCGCAGGGCCTCCAGGGCGGCGGGTGTCGTGTCCCGGGGCGTGAGGACAAAGGCATCGGGCAGGGGGTTGCGGCCCAGGGTGGCGACCACGTCCGCCACCCCGGCCCGGCCCGAGAGTCCCCGCAGCGCCTCGTCCCGACTCACGAAGCGCACCCGGGCGAGGTCTTTGCGGGCGCGCAGGGTGCGGGCCAGTTCCGGGGACTGGCTGGTCCCATCCTTGAGGAACAGGGTGATCTCGGGTGTGCTGGACAGGTGGTTCGCCAGGCGGGCCACGTTGGTGAGCACCAGGTAGAGGCTGGCAGGCAGGGTGAGGGCCACGCCGATCACCAGCACCGTGAGGCCCGTGGCGAAGGGAGTGGCGCCCAGGCGCACCAGGGTGTGGGCGAGCGCCGCCCGCTGCTGCGCGAACCAGTTCCTCATGGCTGCACCCGGCCCGCGCGCAGGGTCAGCACACGCGGTCTCAAGCGCTCGATGAGCCGCGGCTCATGGGTGGCGATCACCAGGGTGACGCCGGCGCGGCTGAAGGCGGCCAGCATGTCCAGGAGCAGCTCGGCGTAATCCGCGTCCAGATTGCCCGTGGGTTCATCGGCGAGCAGGATGCTGGGTCGGTTGACGATGGCGCGGGCAATGGCCAGCCGCTGCTGCTCGCCGCCGGATAGCGTCATGGGCATGGCCCGTTCCCGATCCAGCAGGCCCACCTTGTCCAGCGCGGCACGCGCCCGCCGCGCCGCCTCCTTCACCGGCATGCCCGAGATGCGCAGGGGCAGCATCACGTTCTCGAAGCAGTTGCGGTCATAGAGCAGCCTGGCGTCCTGGAACACCAGGCCCAGGGTGCGGCGCCAGTAGGGCATGGCCTTGCGCGACAGCCGGCCGATGTTCTGGCCATCCACCACCACGCTGCCGGAGGTGGGCCGCTCGATGCCGGCGATGAGCTTGAGCAGGGTGGACTTGCCGGCGCCAGAAGGGCCGGTGACGGCCACCATCTCGCCGGTGGCGATGGTGAAACTGGCTTCGGAAAGGGCCTCGTGTCCGCCCGGGTAACGCTTGGTGACCTGACTGAAGGTGATCACTCGAACAGGGCTTCCACGAATTCGCGGGCGCGAAAGGGCTGCAGATCCTCCCGGCTCTCGCCCACCCCGATGAAGCGCACAGGGATGGGACGGGCCTTGGCGATGGCCGCCAGCACACCACCCTTGGCGGTTCCGTCGAGCTTGGTCACCACCAGGCCGGTGAGACCGAGGGCATCGTCGAAGGCCTTCACCTGGGCCACGGCGTTCTGCCCGGTGTTGGCATCCAGCACCAGCAAAATCTCGTGGGGCGCGGTGGGCTCGGCCTTGGCGATGACGCGCTTGACCTTCTTGATTTCCTCCATGAGGTGGAGCTGGGTGGGCAGCCGGCCCGCGGTATCGGCCAGCACCACATCCACGCCCCGCGCCCTGGCGGCCTGCACGGCATCGTAGATGACGGCGGCGGAATCGCCCTTTTCCTGGGCGATCACGGTGACGTTGTTGCGTTCGCCCCAGATCATGAGCTGTTCCCGCGCGGCGGCGCGGAAGGTGTCGCCCGCCGCGAACAGCACACTCCTGCCCTGCTTCTGGAACCAGTGGGCGAGCTTGCCGATGGTGGTGGTCTTGCCCGCGCCGTTGACGCCCACCATCATGATCACGAAGGGCTTGTGGCCGGCGATCTCCAGGGGGTTCTCCAAAGGCGCCAAAAGTTCCGTCATGGCATCCATGAGGGCCGCCCGGAGCTGCCCGGCCTCCGTGAGCCGTTCGCGCTTGACCCGGGCACGCAGGGTCGCGAGCAGCGCTTCCGTGGCTTCCACCCCCACGTCGGCGGTGAGCAGGATGGTTTCCAGCTCCTCGAAAAGCGCCTCGTCGATCTTGCCGTGGGCCCCGAACAGGCCGCTCAGGCGGCTGCCCAACTGTTCCCGTGTGCGGGCGAGTCCCCGCTTCAGACGTTCCCGCCAGGTGAGGCGGGGCGTTTCCTGAGCGGCTTCGGGCTCGAGTTCGGACTTGGACTTGAAGAAACCAAACATGGGGGAAGCGGTCGGATGCAAGGCGGCGCGCCGGCGCCGGTGAGCGTTGAATTATACTACCGCCTCGCTTTGACCAAGGATCGACGATGAGTGCTGCCCGAAAGGCGCTTAGCCGGATTTTCGCGGCCCTGTTCCTGCTGGGCCTGTTTGGCCCCGTATGGGCGGCCGGCCGCGTCGAGACCCACACCCTCGCCAACGGACTGCGCATCTTCGTCAAGGAGGACCATCGCGCCCCGGTGGTGGTGTCACAGGTGTGGTACCGCGCCGGCAGCATGGACGAACACAACGGTGCCACCGGTGTGGCCCACGTGCTGGAACACATGATGTTCAAGGGCACGCGCCAGGTGCCCGCGGGGGAATTCTCCCGCCTCATCGCCGCCGCCGGCGGACGCGAGAATGCCTTCACCAGCCGCGACTACACCGCCTATTTCCAGACCCTGCAGAAAGACAAGCTGCCCCTTGCGTTCCGCCTGGAGGCGGACCGCATGGCCAATCTCGTGCTGAGTGAGCAGGAGTTTGCCAAGGAAATCGAGGTGGTGCGCAACGAGCGGCGCTGGCGCACCGAGGACAAGCCCCAGTCCCTGGTGTATGAGGCGCTCATGGCCACTGCCTTCCAGGCCAGCCCCTACCGCTGGCCGGTGATCGGCTGGATGAATGATCTGGACAACATGACCGTGGCCGATGCGCGCGCCTGGTACCGCCGCTGGTATGCCCCCAACAATGCCGTGCTGGTGGTGGTGGGCGATGTCAAGGCGCGCGAGGTGTTCCGGCTGGCCGAACGCTATTTCGGCCCCATACGGGCGCGTCCATTGCCGGGGCGAAAACCCCAGCTGGAACCGGAGCAGACCGGGCCCCGCCGGGTGACGGTCAAGGCGCCGGCCAAGCTGCCCTATCTGATCATGGGCTGGCACGCGCCGGTGCTCAGGGATCCGGAACGGGACTGGGAGCCCTATGCCCTGGAGATGCTCGCGGGCGTGCTGGATGCCAATGCCGCTGCGCGCTTTCCCGCGCGCCTGGTGCGTGAAAGCCGGGTGGCGGTGGAGGCGGGAGCCAGTTACGACAGCATCCAGCGCGGCCCGGGCCTGTTCCTGGTGGATGGTACGCCCAGCGAGGGACGCACGGTCCAGGATCTGGAAGCGGCCATCCGCGCGGAACTCGCGCGCATCCAGGAGGAAGGGGTGGGGGAAGACGAGCTGTCACGCATCCGTGCCCAGCTCATCGCCGCCCAGGTGTATCAGCGCGACTCCATGTTCTACCAGGCGATGCAGATCGGGGAGGTGGTGACGGTGGGCTTTGACCCGGGTCTCGTGGAGCGGCGCATCGAAAAACTGAAGGCGGTCACCGCCGAACAGGTGCAGGCCGTGGCACGCAAGTATCTGCTGGATGATCACCTCACCGTCGCCACGCTGGATCCCCAGCCGCTCACTGCCCAAAAGCCTGCCACGCCGCCCAGGGGATTGCGCCATGTCCAATGAGCCTTGCCGCGTCCGAATGTTTTTGGCCCGTCTGCTGCTTCTGGGATTCACGGCCTTCTTCATGGCGGGTGCTTCGGCCGGCGTGACCATCCAGGACTGGCGCACCAGCACGGGAGCGCGCGTGCTCTTCGTGGAGAACCACGACCTGCCCATGCTGGACGTGGCGGTGTGGTTCGATGCCGGCAGCCGGCGCGACACCCCCGCGCTCGCCGGCCGTGCGGCCCTGGTGTCGCGCCTGCTGCAGTTGGGGGCCGGCGGCTTGTCCGAGGACGAAATCGCCCGCCGGCTGGCTGCGGTGGGGGCCCAGCTGGGTGCGGCCTTCGAGCGCGACCGGGCGGGCTACACGCTGCGCACACTTTCCAGCGCCCGGGAGCGGGAGGAAGCCCTCGGCCTGCTGGCCACCATCCTGCAGAAGCCGGATTTCCCGGCGGCGGTGCTGGAGCGGGAGAAACAGCGCCTCATCGCCGCCCTGCGGGAAGCGGACACCCAGCCGGAACACATTGCGGAGAAAGCCTTCTACAAGGCGGTCTATGGCGACCATCCCTATGCGCTCCCGGAAAGTGGCGAGGTGGAGACGGTGGCGCGTATCGGTCGCGACGATCTGCTGGCCTTCCACCGGGCCCACTATGGGCCCGCGGCCGCCCGCGTGGTGATGATCGGCGATGTGACCCGCAGCGAGGCCGAAGCCATCGCCGAGCGGCTGACCGCAGGGCTGCCCGATGGGCCCCCGCCGCCCGCCATCGCCGAGCCCATTCCGTCCCCCGCGGGGCAGACGGTGCGTCTGCCCCATCCTGCCACCCAAGCCCACATTCTCATGGGCCAGCCGGGGATGAGCCGTCTCGATCCGGACTATTTTCCCCTCCTGGTGGGCAATTACGTCCTGGGTGGGGGCGGTTTCGATTCGCGCATCCTCAAGGAGATCCGCCAGAAACGGGGCCTGGCCTACAGCGCCTACAGCTATTTCCTGCCCCTGGCCCAGCCGGGGCCCCTGATCGTGGGCGTGCAGACCAAGAAGGACGACGCGCCGGAGGTGCTGCGGGTGCTAAACGAGACCGTGTCCCGCTTCGTGAAGGAAGGGCCCAGCGGGGCGGAGCTCGCCCAGGCCAGGAACAACATCGTGCTGGGCTTTCCCCTGCGCATGGACAGCAACCGCAAGATTCTCGATTTCCTCGGGGTGATCGGCTTCTATGACCTGCCCCTCACCTGGCTGGACGATTACCCCCGGGCGGTGGCGCGCGTGACCGCGGGGGAGGTGCGCGATGCCTTCCGGCGCCGTGTGCGGCCCGACAGGATGGTCACGGTGGTGGTCGGTGGTCCGGACCGTCCCTAAACCGCCTGGCGGCCGCAGCGGCGCGGGACGCGTGCGCATCATCGGCGGCACCTGGCGCAGCCGCATCCTCACCTTCCCCGCGGCCGAGGGACTGCGCCCCACACCGGACCGGGTGCGCGAGACCGTGTTCAACTGGCTGGGCCAGACCCTGGAAGGCAAGCGTTGTCTGGATCTGTTCGCGGGCAGCGGCGCCCTCGGCTTCGAGGCCGCCTCGCGCCACGCCGCCCAGGTCACCCTGGTGGACAGGCAGCACCGGGTGTGCGCCGCCCTGCGCGAGAACGCGGCCCGTCTCGGCGCCAGCCAGTGCACCGTGGTGGAAGCCGATGCGCGGGAGTGGCTGGCGCGCGACACGGGCGTGTATGATGTGATCTTTCTCGATCCGCCCTTCGCCGCCGCCCTGCTGCCGACCCTGTGGCCCCTGGTGGCCCCCAGGCTGGCCCCGGATGGCGTGGTCTATCTGGAAAGCGGTGCGCCGCTCGTGCTGCCGGAGGGTTGGACGCTGTTCAGGAGTGCACGTGCCGGCATGGTCCATTACGGCCTTGCCCGCCGCGCCCAAGGGGATGCCCCGACACCATGAATCCACGCAGAATCGTCTATCCCGGCAGCTTCGATCCCATCACCCGTGGCCACGAGGACCTGGTGCGGCGCGCCGCCCGGCTGTTCGACGAGGTCATCGTGGGCGTGGCGGAGAGCCCCAACAAGCGTCCCTTCTTCAGCCTGGAGGAGCGGGTGGACATGGCCCGCGCGGCCCTGGCGGAAGTGCCGGGCGTGCGTGTGCTGGGCTTCTCCGGGCTGCTCATGAAGTTCATGGAAGAGCAGGGCGCCACGGTAGTGCTGCGGGGCCTGCGCGCGGTGTCCGACTTCGAATACGAACTGCAGCTCGCCGGCATGAACCGCAAGCTCAACCCGGCGGTGGAAACCCTGTTCCTCACCCCCTCCGAGCAGTACATGTTCGTCTCGGCCTCCCTGGTGCGGGAAATCGCCCGGCTCGGGGGCGATGTCAGCGAGTTCGTTCATCCCTTGATTAATTCCCGCCTCAGTGCCAGAATGCGCTGAATATTAGTGATTTCTCATATACGAGGAAGCGGCATGTCACTCAAGATCACCGACGAATGCATCAATTGCGACGTGTGCGAGCCGGAGTGCCCCAACGGCGCCATCTCCCAGGGCCCCGACATCTACGTCATCGACCCCAACCTTTGCACCGAATGTGTCGGCCACTATGACACGCCGCAATGCGTCGAGGTGTGCCCGGTGGACTGCATCATCACCGGCATCGAGGAATCGCGGGAAGTGCTCGAGGAGCGCTACCGCATCATCAGCGGCCAGAAAGTGGCGTGACGGTTTCCTGCTGTCCGGTGGTCAGGAAGGGCGGAGCGATCCGCCCTTCTTCATTTGAGGCGGGAGCATGCCCGGGTAGCCGGCGCCCCGCGCCTGGGGCAATCCCGTGGGGCGGGCCACGGCCCCGCCGCCCCCTCCCAATGGCCCTGACGGATTGAAGCGTGGAACGGCTGCGTGTCGACAAGTGGCTGTGGGCGGCGCGCTTTTTCAAGAGCCGCAGCCTGGCCAGCCAGGCCGTGGAAGGGGGCAAGGTCAAGGTGAACGGCGCCCGTGTGAAGCCGGCGCGGGAGATCCGGGTGGGCGACCGGCTGGAAATCACCCTTGCCGATACCCAATGGGAAATCACCGTTGCCGGCCTCTCCGACCGGCGCGGGCCCGCCTCCGTGGCCCAGACCCTCTATCAGGAAAGCGAAAGCAGCCGGCGCCGGCGCGAGGCCATGCGCGAAGCCCGGCGCTATCAGATGGAACCGGCGCAGGCCCTCCACGGCCGTCCCACCAAGCGGGACCGGCGCCAGCTGGAACGCCTGCGGGGTAAATGAATCCCCGGCTGTGCACCGCCGGGCCGGCGGACGGGACCCGACCGGTGGCCTGCTGACTTCCAGGCAAAAGGGTCGGCTGCTCCCCGAGGCAGCGCCGGCCCGGGCAGGCCGCTACCGGGCGCGTTGCGCGAGGCAGGTGCGCTGACCTGCCGCGTCACGCCCAGGCCACGAGCTCGCGGCTGGCATCGAAGGCCAGCGCGTCGGTGAGACGGGTGTGCAGATCGTTGAGGTCGGCGAGCTGGTCGAGGATGGTCTTTTCCATCTGTTCCAGTTCGGCGATGCGGTCTTCCAGGGTGTCGGTGGCCTTGTGGATGCGCTTGATGCTTTCCAGGCGGCGGCGCAGCTGGAGCTGGTGTTCCCGCACCTGGGTTTCCATGGGCGCCATCACCGCCTTGAGCCAGTTCTCCACGTCGCGGTTGGCGATCTCATAGACGTGGACCACCCGCGCCGCCACGGTTTCGAAGAACTTGGCCATGAGGCTGAAGCGTTCGGTGGCATAGACCGTCACCGTGCCGAAATGGTCGTTGTAGGCCTTTTCCAGTTTGGCCAGTTCCTTGGTGTACTTGAGGGTGGAGAAGGGCGCCGGGCTCGCGGCCTTGAGGCCGTGTTCCTCGGCGAACTTCTTGTACATCGCCTCCATCATCGCCTTGATCTCCTCGATCTGCTCGGAGGCCTTGGCGATGTTGGCGTGGGTGTCGCGGAAGAACTGGTTCATGGCGTCGCGGATGCCCTTGGTGAACTTGCTTTTGGCCATCTGCGTGCGCACGTCGCGGATTTCCTGCTTGAGCGCATCCATGCCCAGGTGACTGAACAGCACGTTGGTGTGATGGGAGAACACCGAGCGCAGGGCCTGGAAACGCTGCAGGCCACGCTCGAAATCCTGCTTGTCCTGCTGCACCTTGGCCATCATGTGCTCGATGACGTCCTGGTTCTTGCCGCGCAGGTTCTTGAGTTCGGTGAGCTGCTCCCGCACGCCGGCCAGCCGCCCGCGCAGGATGTCGGTGGTGCGCTGGATCATGTCTTCCAGTTCGCTCTGGGTGGCGTCGCGCACGATTTCCTGCTTGGAGGGAATGAGCTCGTCGGACAGCGCGCGTTCCAGCCGGGGCAGGCGGCTTTTCTCCAGGAGCGCCTCATCGTGCTGCACCTTGGCCAAAAGCCCCTTCTGCGCCGAGACGGGAAACACCTGGGCGGGGTCGAGGCCGAGCAGGTGGGCGGTGGTTTCCACCTGCTGGGCGATCTCCCGCTCCACCGCTTCTTCACCCTTGAGCTCGTCCCACATGGCGTCGATCTTGTTGAGCACCACCAGGCGGCCTTTCTGGCGGCCCTGGGTGTTGCCGATGTGGTTGCGCCAGACCTCGATGTCGCTCTTGGTCACGCCGGTGTCGGCGGCCAGGATGAACAGGATGGCGTGGGCATTGGGCAGCAGGTTGAGCGTGAGCTCGGGCTCGGTACCGATGGCATTGAGGCCCGGCGTGTCCAGGATCACCAGCCCCTGTTCCAGCAGCGGGTGGGGGAAATTGATGATGGCGTGGCGCCAGGCGGGAATGTCCACCGTGCCGTCGTCGTGCACGGTGAGCGCGTTGTCCGCGTCATCGCGGTCATAGAGCCCATACCGTTCGGCCTCCTCCACCGGCACCCGCCGCGTCTCGGACACCCGCTGCAGTGCCTGGATCATGCCCTCCCCGGAGGAAGTGTCCAGCGGGATCACCTTCCATTCATCGCTGTAGCGCTTGTACTCGGTGGTGGTGGTGTCCGTGGCGCGCGTTTCGATGGGCAGCAGCATGATGCAGGGCTCGCGCGCGGGGTCCCACAGGAGCTCGGTGGGGCACATGGTGGTGCGCCCGGCGCTGGAGGGCAGCAGCCGCTGCTTGTAATCGGCGAAGAAGATGGCGTTGATGAGCTCCGACTTGCCCCGGGAGAACTCCGCCACGAAGGCCACGTTGAGCTTGTCGTCCTTCAGCCGGTCCAGCACGTGCTGGATGCGCAGGTCGATCTGGGCGTCGGTGAGATCCTGTTCCGCCAGCCATTTGCGCAGCCCCGCGACGCTGTCGGCGAGTTGTTCGCGCCAGGCGCTGTAGGCCTGGAAGTGGGCGACGAGATTGTCATTGCTCATAAAGCCTCCCGGGAGGTTTCAGCGTGCGGGCGCCGCTGCCGCGTGCCTACTCTAGCATGAAAACCCGGCAAAACAACAGGGTTACGCGAAGTTATTCGAGCAGTTTGCGGCAATGCCAGAGTCATGATCGGCCGGATTGCGCCGGCCTTGAGGCTCAGCGCTGGCAGCGGGGGCAGAAAAACGTGGAGCGGTTGCCCTGACGCAGGTGGCGGACGGGCCCGCCACAGCGGCGGCAGGGCTCGCCCGCGCGTCCATAGACCGCGTACTGGTGCTGGAAATAACCGGGCTGACCGTCGGCGTCGACGAAATCGCGCAGGCTGGAGCCGCCCGCCTCGATGGCGCGGGTGAGGGTTTCACGCACCGCCTCGACCAGGCGCGCGCAGCGCGCGCGGCCCAGGCGCCGGGCCGGCAGGCGGGGGTCGATGCCCGCCTGGAAGAGTGCCTCGTTGGCGTAGATGTTGCCCACCCCCACCACCAGCCCGGCATCCATGAGCACCGGCTTGATGGCGGCCTCCCGGCTGCGGGTCCGGTCGTACAGCCAGCCGCCGGTGAAAGCGGGCGACAGGGGTTCCACACCCTGATGGGCGAGCAGGGGATGGCGGTCCGCTTCCCCCGCATGCCAGAGCACTGCGCCGAAGCGGCGGGGATCACGCAGCCGCAGCAGGCGCCCGGTGTCGAGCCGCAGGTCCACATGGTCGTGGGGGCCGGGGGGCGTGTCCGCCGGGACGATGCGCAGACTGCCGGACATGCCCAGGTGCACCAGCAGCCAGCCCGGGAAGCGGGCATCGATGCGGAACAGCAGGTATTTGCCGCGCCGCTCGATGCCGGCCACCCGCGCGCCGGCGAGCCGCTGCGAAAGATCGCGCGGGACGGGCCAGCGCAGCCTCGGTTCGCGCACTGTCACCTGCTCGATGGTGCGGCCTGCCACGTGGGGCAGGAGCCCACGGCGGGTGGTTTCCACTTCCGGCAGTTCGGGCATGTTCAGGGCCCGGCGTCGGCACGCGCGGGATCCAGCAGACGCGCTCCCACGTCCGGCGCGAAGTGATACGCCAGCCCCTCGTCCTCGCGGCGCAGGATCCAGTCCGGTTCCCGCGCGATCAGGGAAAAGTCGAGGACCCGCCCATCGGCCAGACGCACGCTCAGGCGGGAGAGGGGTTTGGCATCGCCGGCCCGCTGCACCGAGAAGGCGGTCGCCAGCCGCCATTCGTCCACGAAGCGGTTGAGCTGGTCGGCGGACAGATGCCGGTTCCCGGGCTCGCGGCGCCAGCGGCCCTCCTCCAGGGAAAGGCGTAAGCGCGGCAGGTCGAAGCCCACGGGGGTTTCCCCTTCGGCCAGCAGACGCTTCGCCACGAAGTCGGTGGCGCCGCGCGAGACCTCCACCAGATACACGGGCGCCACGAGATACACCCAGCCGCCGGTGAGGACGTAGATCTGATTGCTCACCGGCTGGCGTTCCCCGAACTCGAATACCTGCTGCGCGTTGGAAGTGAACACGGTCAGACGCGCAAACGGCGGAGCGAGCCCGAATTTTTCCAGCACCTGCGCGGGCAGCCGGTGTTGGCTGCGGCTGGCCAGAATCGACAGCAGGCCGTCCACACGGGTTGCGTCGGCTCGGGCGGCGAAAGGGGCGGTGAGGCGCCAGCGTCCTGCCTGCCGTTCCAGCACCAGCGCCGCACCCTGGCGTGGCGCCAGCTCGATGCGCAGGACCGACTGGGGGTTCAGGTTCGACAGGGAAAATTGCTCGGGCCCCGCAGGCTCAGGTTTGAAGTAGAGGAACAGGGCCAGGCCCAGCACGGCCGCGGCCAGCGCCAGGTTGACGGCGAGGCGGGCGCTCATGCCCGGCGCCGCCACCAGAGCAGACCGCCCAAGGCGAGGAATGCCAGGGGCAGCAGCACCAGGAACACCAGCCCGATCACGGTGGCGGTGCTGCGGGACAGGGCGAGTTCCGCATCCCGCGTGGGCCGCGGCTGGATGCTGATGAGCTGGTCGTCACCCGCCAGCCAGTTGACCAGGTTCACGCCCAGGTCCAGGTTGCCGCCATTGCCCAGGAACTGGTTGGAGAGGAAATCGGCGCTGCCCACCACGACCACGCGCTGGGTGCGCCCCTCGCGGCTGCGTTCGAGGGCCATCGCCACCGTCACCGGCCCCGGCGTGTCCCGGCTCTTGTCGAAGCGCAGCGGTCCTTCCAGGGAGCCGGTCTCCACCCAGCCGCGGGGTGCGGCCTCCACCAGCGGCGTGGTGTGCCAGTCGTCATGGGCTTCCGCCACGCCCAGCGCGCGCGCCATGGGAAAGACGGTGACGAGTTCCATCGGGCCGATCACCGGATGGCGGGCATAGCTTGCGGCCAGGGCCCAGGTGGGCGGGGCATTGAGATTCTGGGCGGCGGGGTCCACCACCACGCCGGGTGTGAGCACCAGTCCCAGTTGTTCCGCCAGGGGTTGCAGGCCGTGCAGCGGGCCGGGCTCCATCAGCCACAGCAGGTTGCCGCCGCGGGCAAGCCAGGCTTTGAGCTTGTCCACCTCCCCCGGCAGCAGGTCCACGCGGGGCGCGGCGATCACCAGGAGTGCGGCGTTGGCGGGCACGTCCTGGGCCAGGGTCAGCCTGAGGGGGGTGATGCGGAACCCCCGCCGCGCAAGCTGGCTGCCGAATTCGCCCAAGTCGAAGTTGGCGTTGCCGTCCAGCTTGCGCTCACCATGGCCGTCCAGATACAGGACCAGCCGCTCGCCCTCGCGCGCCAGACGCATGAGCAGGTTGGTCAAGCTGGATTCGTTGAGGACGGTCAGGTGCTCGCTGCGGCCGGCATATTCCACCACCAGCTCGCCTTCCCGCTGGATGCCCGCGGCGCGGGCGAGCTGGGGCTCCCGGTCGGGATCGACAAAGGCGAGCGTGATGTCGCGCTTCGCCCGCTGGTAGGGCGTGAGGAAATCGCGGATCGCCCGCGCGACGTCCCCATCGGGCGCGCAATAGGCGGTCACGCGCACCGGACCGGTGAGCTTGGCCAGAAAGGCGCTGCTGCCCGGGCTCAAGCTGTTGCGGGCGTTCAGGGACAGATCCCAGCTCGTGTGGTACTGCCGGCTCAGGGCCGCCAGCAGGGCCACCAGCGCGAGCAGCAGCACGATGAACACCCAGTGGTGCACGGCCAGGGCAAGGCGGGTTTTGCGGTTGAGTTCCATCGATCAGCCCTGCAGGCGCCGCGCATCGAGGCGGCGAATGGTGAGCACCAGGAACACCAGGGTGAATAGCAGCAGGTAGGCCACGTCGCGGGTGTCCACCAGCCCGCGGTTGAAGCCGTCGAAATGGCGCATGAGGGACAGGTAGTTGAGCAGCGCCTCCGGATCGCTGTCCGAGGTGTTGATGAGCCACAGCAGGAGGAGGGCGCCGAAACTGCCGAAGGCGGCCACCACACCCTGCTGGGTGAGGCTGGAAATGAACAGGCTCAAGGCGGCGAAGGCCGCGAGCAGCAGCACGATGCCCAGCACGTTGGCCCCGATGAGTCCCCAATCCAGCGGCCCGCCCAGGGCCAGGGAAGCCGCCATGGCCAGGAGCAGCAGCACGGCGAAGAGCAGGAACAGCATCAGGCCGAGGAACTTGCCCAGCACGATTTCCGTGAGGGAGACCGGGGCGGACAGCAGCAGGGGCAGGGTCTGGTTGCGGTATTCGTCGGCGAACAGGCGCATGCTCATGAGGGGCACGGCCATCAGCAGCACGATGGTGGCGAAGCCGAACAGCATGGCCACCACCACCTCGCTCACGCCGGGGGGATTGGTGAGCTGGCGCAGGCGCGGCAGGTTCTCCAGATACTGGTCCAGCTGGAACAGGAACACCCAGGCGAACACCAGCTGCAGCACCGCCAGCACCACCCACGCGAGGGGCGAGGCGAACAGGATCCGCAGTTCCTTGTGGGCCAGGGTGAGGATCATGGCTGCTCCTCCGGGCCGTTTCGGGTCAGTTCCACGAACACGTCTTCCAGCGTGGTATGTTCCGGACAGAGACGGACCAGCCCCCAGTCTTCTGCCACGGCCGCGCGGGCAATGGTCTGGGGGGCATCCGTCCCGGGCGTGACCTGCAGCCGGAACAGCCCGTCCTCCAGGCGTTCCACGCCGGTGACACCGGGCAGGGCGGCCAGCGCCTCGGGGGCGGGCGGGCGCATGAACCCCACCCGCAGCGCTTCGCCGGCGCGGAAGCGTTTCAGCGCCTCGATGCGGTCGGCAAACACCACCCGTCCCTGGTGCAGGATCAGCACGCGGTCGCACACGGCCTCCACCTCGGACAGAATGTGGCTGGACAGGATCACACTGTGGGCCGTTCCCAGCCCGCGCACCAGGGCGCGGATCTCGCGCATCTGGTTGGGATCGAGCCCCACCGTGGGTTCGTCCAGGATGATCACCTCGGGCTCGTGGACGATGGCCTGGGCGATTCCCACCCGCTGCTGATAGCCCTTGGACAGGTGGGCGATCAGGCGCCGGCCCATGTCCGCCAGCCCGCAGCGGGCCTTGGCCTGCTCCCGTGCGGCGCGCACGCGGCCGGAAGGCACGCGGTGCAGGCGGGCGCAGAAGTCGAGATATTCGTCCACCGTGAGCTCGCGGTAGAGCGGAGGGGTTTCCGGCAGATAGCCCAGGTGGGTCTTCGCCGCGCGGGGGGCGTCCAAAAGGTCGATGCCGCAGATGCGGATTTCGCCCGCACTGGGGGCGAGATTGCCCGTGAGCATGCGCAGGGTGGTGGACTTGCCCGCGCCATTGGGGCCCAGAAGCCCCAGCACCTCGCCCCGACGCAGTTCCAGATCCAGCGGCGCCACGGCCAGCGCCCCGCCGTAGCGGCGCGCGAGCCCGCGCGCAGCGACGGTGACCATCGGCTCGACGCTCGGCGCGGACGGGGCGGCAACAGGGGACATGGGCAGGGATTTGCTGCTAGGATAGGAGGCGTCGTGAAGGCCGGAATATACCGGATTTCCGTTGGCTCCGGCACGAATCACGATCCGGCGAGAACCCTTCGCACCCGTTTGTTTCCAATCGCCACCGGCCCCGGCCGGAATGCCAATCCATCGCGTATCCATCCATGAACACGCTCTTCCTTCTGCGCGCCGGGGCACTCGCTGCCATGACGGCGGCGCTGGCCGGCTGTGCCGGCATGGCGCCGCGGCCTGCCCCTTCGCCTGCACCCGCTGCGACCCAGCCCGCGGCCCTGGACGCCCAGGCCGAACCGCCTGCACCCAGGCGGCCGGCGCCGCCTGCCCAGCCCCTCACCCAGCAGCTCCTGTACGAGACGCTGCTGGCGGAAATCGCCCTGCAGCGGGGTGATACGACCCTGGCGACCCAGGCCTACCTCGATCTTTTGGCGCGCACCCGGGACTACCGGGTGGCGGAGCGGGCCACCCAGGTGGCGCTGCAGAGCCGGCTCATCGACCAGGCCCTGGCGGCGGCGCAGCGCTGGCTGGAACTGGAGCCCGACTCCGTCACCGCCCGCCAGACCGTGGCCGCCATTCTGGTCACCAAGGGACGCCTCGAGGAGGCACGCCCGCACCTGGAACGGCTGCTCGCGTCGGAGGGGGCGACGCTGGGGCATGGCTTCATGCACCTGAACAATCTGCTGGGGCGCCATCCCGACAGGGACGCGGTGCTCAGCCTGGTGCAAACGCTGGCCCAGCCCTATCCCCAGGTGCCGGAAGCCCATTTCGCGGTGGCGCGTGCCGCCTGGAATGCGGGCCGGGGCGAGGTGGCCCTGGCCGCCATCCGCGAGGCGTTGCGCCTGCGTCCGGACTGGGAGGGGGCCGCGCTGTTCCAGGCGCAGATTCTCCAGGCCCGGTCCCCGCAGGAGGCGGCCGCCTGGTACACCGACTATCTGGCGCGCCACCCCCGGGCGCGGGAGATGCGCCTCGCCTACGCCCGGTTCCTGGTGCAGCAGAAGCAATACCCGGCGGCACGGAGCGAGTTCCAGAAGCTGGTGCAGGACTTCCCGGACAACCCGGAGGTGCCCCTGGCGGTGGGCCTGATCTCGCTGCAGATGGGCGAGCTGGACGTGGCCCGGCAGTATCTCGAGCAGGCGCTTCAGGCGGGGGTGCGCGACCGGGACACGGTGTACCTCTATCTGGGCCAGATCGCCGAGGAGCAGAAACGTTACGAGGAAGCCCGCCGTTGGTATGTGCAGGTGGGGGGAGAGCAGGCCTTCACCGCGCGCCTGCGCCATGCCCTCACCCTGGCCAAGGAGGGGCGGCCGGACGAGGCCCGGGCGCAGCTGGGGCGGATCCAGCCCGCCAACAACCAGCAGCGGGTGCAGCTCTGGCAGGCCGAGGCGCAGATGCTGCGCGACGCCAGGCGGGACCGGGAAGCCTTCGATCTGTTGAGCCGCGCCCTGGAAAAACTGCCCAACCATCCGGACCTGCTCTATGACCAGGCCATGGCCGCCGAGCGCATCAACCGGCTGGACGTCCTGGAAGCCAGCCTGCGCAAGCTGATTCAGCTCAAGCCCGATCACGCGCACGCCTACAATGCCCTGGGCTACACCCTGGCCGACCGGGGCATTCGCCTGGAGGAGGCGCGCCAGCTCCTGGAGACCGCCCTCAGGCTGGCGCCGGACGATCCCTTCATCCTGGACAGCATGGGCTGGCTCCATTACCGGCTCAAGGACTATCCCGGGGCCCTGGCATACCTGCGCCGCGCGGCGGCGCTGCGTCCCGATCCGGAAATCGCCGCCCATCTGGGTGAGGTGTTGTGGATGAGTGGCGCGCGCAGCGAGGCGCAGAAGGTGTGGGGCGACGCCCTGAAAACCCACCCGGCCCATGAGGCCGTGGTGGAGGCCATGCGGCGTTGCCAGGCGCCGGTGCAGCCCTGATGCCCATGGGGCGCCTGCTGCGAGCGGGGCTGGCGGTATGGCTCGCCCTGGCTGCCGGCTGTGCCACCACGCCGCCGCCCGGCCTGCCTTCCGCGGCGTGGCGGGAAGCCTTCCATCTGGTGGGGCGCGTGAGCGTGCGTCAGGGGGAGGATGGCTTTTCCGGGGGGCTCGACTGGTGGCACCGGCCTGGGGGTGACGAGCTGGAAATCCTCACGCCCCTGGGGCAGGGTGTGGCGCGGCTCATCCGAGACGGGGACGGCATCACCCTCACTGCCGCCGATGGCGCGGTGCATCGGGCGCCCGATGCGGAAAGCCTCACCCGACGCCTGCTGGGCTGGGGGCTGCCCCTCGACCCCCTCGCCCACTGGGTGCAGGCCCGGCCGGCGCCGGGCCCCGTGGACGGACTGCGTCGCGATGGCGAGGGCCGCATCGCCCGGCTGGAACAGCAGGGCTGGCGCATCGAATACGGTGCCTGGCGTGCCGCGCCCGATGGCGCGTTGCCGGGGCGCATCGACGTGGAAGGCCATGGCCTGCGCCTCAAACTCGTGGTGGATGCCTGGGAGCCCTGACTGCCTGCCGACGGCTCGATGGTCGGGGGTGCGCCAGGTGAGCAGAGGGCCCCCGGGGGCGAGGCGTGGCGGCGCCTTGCGCGTTTCGCCTGGAGCCGGCGCGCAGTGGGCCCTGGGTTGAGGGGAAATCCCGTCTTCGTTTGACTTTCCGATGGACGACTGGCAGTCCTTTCCCGCACCGGCCAAGCTGAACCTGTTCCTGCACGTGGTGGGCCGCCGCAGGGATGGCTACCATCTGCTGGAGACCGTGTTCCGCTTCATCAAGTACGGGGACACGGTCCACCTGCGGGTGCGTGGCGATGGTGCCGTGACGCGGACAGCCGGTCCCGCCCATGTGCCCGAGGAAGACGATCTCACGGTGCGCGCGGCGCGCCTGCTCAAGGCGCGCGCCGGAGTGGCCCTGGGGGTGGACATTCGCCTGACCAAGCGGCTGCCCCTGGGGGGCGGGCTGGGGGGCGGCAGTTCCGATGCCGCCACGGTCCTGATCGCCCTCAACCGGCTGTGGCACGTGAACTGGCCCCGGGAGCGGCTGATGGCGCTGGGGCTGGGGCTGGGGGCCGACGTGCCGGTGTTCGTGTTCGGGCAAAACGCCTTCGCCCGGGGGGTGGGGGAGGTGCTCACGCCCCTCGATCTGCCGCCGGCCTGGTACGTGGTGCTAGTGCCGCCGGTGGCGGTGTCCACGGCGGAAATCTTCGCCGCGCCGGAATTGACACGGAACACGCCACCCGTCAAAATACCGCCCTTTTCCACCGGTCGGTTTCCCGAGGAGTGGCTCGCCGCAGGGCACAACGACCTCCAGCCGGTGGTGTTGCAGCGCTACCCCGAGGTGGCCCGTCATCTGGCGTGGCTTGCCCGGTTCGGTGATGCGCGCATGACCGGGTCCGGCGCCTGTGTGTTCGCCGGGTTCGGTTCGGAGCAGGCGGCGCGCGCGGTGCTGGCGCAGAAGCCTGCGGACATGCAGGGTTTCGTGGCGCAGGGGCTCGATCAGCACCCGCTGCGCGATTTTTAGGAAACCGCCGGCGGAAGCCCGGCTTTTGCGGCAGGTTTCCAGGCCCTCCGGCACAGGTGATGCCAGGCTCTGGGCGGATGCCTGGGCCGCGGGGCCAGACCCTGGGGAGTCGCCAAGTGGTAAGGCACCGGATTTTGATTCCGGCATGCGTAGGTTCGATCCCTACCTCCCCAGCCAGATTCATCCACGGGCGGCGCAGCCGCGCTGCGCCGTGCAAGGAAAGCGTGTAGCCCTTACACGCTTTTTTTCGTTATAGCGACGAAGGGGTCAGGCGTGGCACACGGCGGCATGATGGTCTTCACCGGCAATGCGAATCCCAAGCTTGCCGAGGATGTCGTGCGCAAGCTGAACCTGCGCCTGGGCCGTGCCATCGTCGGCCGGTTCAGCGATGGCGAGGTGATGGTGGAAATCCTGGAAAACGTCCGCGGCAAGGACGTGTTCGTGCTCCAGTCCACCTGCACCCCCACCAACGACAACCTGATGGAAGTCCTGGTGATGGTGGATGCCCTGAAACGCGCCTCCGCCGGCCGCATCACCGCCGCCATTCCCTACATGGGCTATGCCCGCCAGGACCGGCGCCCGCGTTCGGCGCGGGTGGCGATCACCGCCAAGCTGGTGGCCAACATGCTCACCGTGGCGGGGGTGGACCGGGTGCTCACCATGGATCTGCACTCGGACCAGATCCAGGGCTTCTTCGACATTCCCGTGGACAACGTCTATGCCTCGCCCATCCTGCTGGGCGATGTGTGGAAGCAGAACTACGAGAACCTGATCGTGGTGTCGCCGGACGTGGGCGGGGTGGTGCGCGCCCGGGCGCTCGCCAAGCGGCTGGAGGCCGACCTCGCCATCATCGACAAGCGTCGTCCCAAGCCCAACGTGGCCAAGGTGATGCACATCATCGGCGAGGTGAAGGATCGCACCTGCGTCCTCATGGACGACATGGTGGACACCGCCAACACCCTGTGCGAGGCGGCCGCGGCCCTGAAGGAGCATGGCGCGGCGCGGGTGGTGGCCTACTGTACCCACCCGGTGCTGTCCGGGAATGCGGTGAGCCGCATCGCCAATTCCGCCCTGGACGAGCTGGTGGTGACCGACACCATTCCCCTGCGGGACGATGCGCGGGCGTGCAGCCGCATCCGCCAGCTGTCGGTGGCGGAGCTGCTGGCGGAGACCATGCAGCGCATCAGCAACGAGGACTCGGTGTCTTCCCTGTTCTCGGAGTGAGTTTTTCGTCCCCGCGCAGGCGGGGGCGGCAACCCGTCGTCTGGTCGCGGACGACACAACCTGGAGTCAAACCATGAAATTCGAAGTCACTGCCACCGCGCGCAAGGCGCAGGGTACGGGTGCGAGCCGCCGCCTGCGCCGCGCCGGCCGCGTTCCCGCCATCGTGTATGGCGGAAACCAGCCGCCCGTCGCCATCGAGCTCGACCACAACACGGTGTTCCACCAGCTCAAGCACGAAGCCTTCCACGCCTCCATCCTGACCCTCGACGTGGACGGCGACAAGCAGCAGGTGCTGCTGCGCGACGTGCAGATGCATCCCTGGAAGCCGCTGGTCATGCACCTGGACTTCCAGCGCGTGGATCCCAACGCCAAGATCCACATGAAGGTGCCGCTGCATTTCGTGGGGGCCGACGTGGCCCCCGGGGTGAAGCTCGCGGGCGGCAACATCACCCACGTCATGAACGAGGTGGATGTGCTGTGCCTGCCCAAGGACCTGCCGGAATTCATCGAGGTGGATCTGTCGGGGCTGCAGGCCGGCCATTCCCTGCACCTGTCCGAGATCAAGCTGCCGCCGGGGGTGGAGTTCGTCGAGCTGCGCCACGGCAACGACCTTGCTGTGGCCAGCTGCGTGGTGCCGCGCGGCGCGGCCGAGGAAGCCGCAGCCGAAGGCACCCAGGCGTAAGCCGCTCGCCATGGAGCCGGCCCGTCCCCCAGCCGGGACGGGCTTTTTTTCGAGTGCGACCGCGGCGGGATGCTGTCGCCACCCTGGAATGAGGCCATGACCCCGATCCGCCTCCTGGTGGGCCTGGGCAATCCGGGTCCCGACTATGCCGACACCCGGCACAATGCCGGGTTCTGGCTGGTGGACGCCTTTGCCCGGGCGCACCATGCCGAGCTGCGTCCGGAGCGGCGCTTTCACGGCCGGGTGGCGCGCCTTCGCGTGGACGGACGGGAAGTCTGGCTGATGGAGCCCGAGACCTACATGAATGCCAGCGGGCAGGCGGTGCAGGCGCTGGCGGCTTATTACCGCCTCGCGCCGGGCGAGATCCTGGTGGTGCACGACGAGCTGGATCTGCCCCCGGGCACCGCCCGGCTCAAGCGGGGGGGCGGCGCGGGCGGCCACAATGGTCTCAAGGACATCATCGCCCGCCTGGGTCCCGAGTTCTGGCGGCTGCGTCTGGGCATCGGCCATCCGGGCCAGCGCGACCAGGTGGTGGACTACGTCCTGCGCCGCCCGCCCCGGGAGGAGGCGGAACAGATCGGGGATGCCATCGACCGCAGCCTGAAAATTCTGCCCCTGGTATTGGCCGGGGATCTTGAAACCGCGATGCACCGGCTACATACCCGGGTGGTGCCCAAACCCCAGTCTTGAGCGGGGTCGGGTCCACGCTTCACTCTTGCGGACGACGACATGAGTCTCAAATGCGGTATCGTCGGGCTGCCCAACGTGGGCAAGTCCACCCTGTTCAACGCGCTGACCCGTGCGGGCATCGCTGCGGAAAACTATCCCTTCTGCACCATTGAGCCCAACGTGGGCGTGGTGGAAGTGCCGGACCCGCGCCTGCAGCAGCTCGCGGACATCGTCAGGCCGCAGCGGGTGGTGCCCGCCATCGTGGAATTCGTGGACATCGCCGGTCTGGTGGCCGGCGCTTCCAGGGGGGAGGGACTGGGCAACCAGTTCCTGGCCAACATCCGGGAGACCGATGCCATCGTCCACGTGGTGCGCTGCTTCGAGAATCCCAACGTGGTCCACGTGGCGGGCCGGGTGGATCCCATCGCCGACATCGAGGTGATCGCCACCGAACTCGCGCTGGCGGATCTGGCCACGGTGGAGAAGGCCCACGCCCGCGACGTGAAGAAGGCGCGCGCCGGTGACAAGGAGGCGCAGAAGCTGATCGCGGTCCTGGACAGGCTGCTGCCCCACCTGAACGAGGCCCGGCCTGCGCGCAGTCTGGGACTGACCCCGGAGGAGCAGGCGCTGCTCAAACCCCTGTGCCTGCTCACGGTGAAGCCGGCCATGTACGTGGCCAACGTGGCCGAGGACGGTTTCGAGAACAATCCCCATCTGGACCGCCTGCGGGACTATGCGGCGCAGGAGGGCGCGCCGGTGGTCGCCCTGTGCGCCGCCATGGAGGCGGAGATCGTGGATCTGGACGAAGCCGACAAGGCGGAATTCCTGGCCGCCATGGGGCTGACCGAGCCGGGTCTCAACCGCCTCATCCGCGCGGCCTACGACCTGCTGGGCCTGCAAACCTATTTCACCGCCGGGGTGAAGGAGGTGCGTGCCTGGACCATCCGCAAGGGGGCCACTGCACCCCAGGCGGCGGGGGTGATCCACAGCGATTTCGAGCGGGGTTTCATCCGGGCGCAAACCATTGCCTTCGAGGACTTCATTGCCTTCGGTGGTGAGCAGGGGGCGCGCGAGGCGGGCAGGATGCGCTCCGAGGGCAAGGACTACGTCGTCCAGGACGGCGATGTGATGAATTTCCTGTTCAACGTGTGACCGCCCCTTTCCTTGACGCAGACAGGACGAATCCGGATAATTCAGCCCTCTGCACCATCCGGTGATGCTGGTGATATAGCTCAGCTGGTTAGAGCACAGCACTCATAATGCTGGGGTCGGTGGTTCAAGTCCACCTATCACCACCAGATTCCTTCCCGGCCGCTGCCTTTCCCGCGGCCGAAACCTGCGCCCCGGGGCGTTGCCTATCGTGATCCAGCCTGTCCACCGGCCGTGACCCGCAAGCTCTACATCAAGACCTTCGGCTGCCAGATGAACGAGTACGACTCGGACAAGATGGCCGACGTGCTCGCTGCGGCGGAGGGCTACGAGCGCACCGACGATCCGGAACAGGCCGATCTCATCCTGTTCAACACCTGCTCGGTGCGGGAAAAGGCCCAGGAAAAGGTGTTCCACCATCTCGGGCGCTGGAAACACCTCAAGCAGCGCAACCCCGACCTGCTGATCGGCGTGGGCGGCTGCGTGGCCAGCCAGGAAGGCGCGGCCATCATCGAACGTGCCCGCTACGTGGACCTGGTGTTCGGGCCGCAGACGCTGCATCGCCTGCCGGAGCTCATCCGCGCGCGGCGCGCCACGGGCCGGCCCCAGGTGGACGTGAGCTTCCCGGAGATCGAGAAATTCGACAACCTGCCGCCGGCCCGGGTGGAGGGCGCCGCGGCCTATGTGTCCATCATGGAGGGCTGCTCGAAATACTGCAGCTTCTGCGTGGTGCCCTACACCCGTGGTGAGGAAGTGTCCCGGCCCTTCGACGACGTGCTGGCGGAGGTGGCGGGGCTGGCCGAACAGGGGGTGAAGGAAGTCACCCTGCTGGGTCAGAACGTGAATGCCTACCGGGGCGTGATGCACGACGGCGAGACCGCCGACCTCGCCCTGCTGCTGGAATACGTGGCGGAGATACCCGGCATCGAGCGCATCCGTTACACCACCTCCCACCCCAACGAGTTCACGGACCGGCTGATCGAGGCCTATGCGCGCATTCCCAAGCTGGTGAGCCATCTGCATCTGCCGGTGCAGTCCGGTTCCGACCGCATCCTGGCGGCCATGAAACGCAATTACACCGCGCTGGAATACAAGTCACGCGTGCGGCGCCTGCGTGCGGTGCGCCCCGACATCAGCCTGTCCTCGGATTTCATCGTCGGCTTCCCCGGCGAGACCGAGGCCGACTTCGAAGCCACCCTGCGTCTGGTGGAGGAGGTGGGTTTCGACGCGAGCTTCAGCTTCATCTACAGTCCCCGGCCCGGCACGCCCGCGGCGCAGCTGCCGGACGATACGCCCATGGAAGTCAAGACCAAACGCCTGATGCGCCTGCAGAAACGCCTGGAGGAACAGGCCCAGGCCATCAGCCGCGCCATGGTGGGCAGCGTACAGCGGGTGCTGGTGGAAGGTGCCTCCCGCAAAGACCCGAACGAACTGGCCGGCCGCACCGACAACAACCGGGTGGTGAATTTCCGCGGTCATCCGCGCCTCCTGAACCAGTTCGTCGAGGTGCGCATCACCGAGGCCCTGCCCCATTCCCTGCGGGGCGAGGTGCTGGTGGACTGAGCCGGGCGGGCGTCCATGGATACCGTCGAGATCTCCTTCACCCCGGTGGACAACCGGCGCCTGGCCAACCTGTGCGGGGCATTGGACGAGAACCTGCGCCAGATCGAAACCGCGCTCGAAGTGAGGATCGCGCGCCGCGGCGAGCATTTCCGGGTGGAGGGGGAGCTGGCCCGGGCGCGCCTGGCCGCCGAGCTGTTGCAGAGCTTTTACCAACGTGCGGCACGGGGCCTGAGTGTGGAGGACGTGCAGCTCGGCCTGGTGGAGGCGACCCACCTCAGGGCCGGGGAACGGCGCGAGGGCATGGTGCCGGTGCTGATGACGCGCCGGGCCGACCTCCACGGCCGCACGCCACGCCAGAACGAATACCTGCGCCAGATCCAGGAACACGACATCACCTTCGGCATCGGGCCGGCGGGCACCGGCAAGACCTATCTCGCGGTGGCGAGTGCGGTGGACGCCATGGAGCGCGACCTGGTCAAGCGCATCGTGCTGGTGCGCCCGGCCGTGGAGGCCGGCGAACGCCTGGGCTTTCTGCCCGGCGATCTCGCCCAGAAGGTGGATCCCTACCTGCGCCCTCTCTACGACGCCCTCTACGACCTGATGGGCTTCGACAAGGTGCAGAAGATGTTCGAGCGGGGCACCATCGAGATCGCGCCCCTCGCCTACATGCGCGGCCGCACCCTCAACCATTCCTTCATCATCCTGGACGAGGCCCAGAACACCACGCCCGAGCAGATGAAAATGTTCCTGACCCGCATCGGCTTCGGCACCAAGGCGGTGATCACGGGCGACGTCACCCAGATCGACCTCGCGCGGGGCGTCAAGAGCGGGCTGGTGCAGGCCCAGCAGGTGCTGGCCGACGTGCAGGGCATCGCCTTCACCCATTTCCAGTCCGAGGACGTGGTGCGCCACCCGCTGGTGCAGCACATCATCAATGCCTACGACCGCTTCCAGAAAGAACAGGGCGAGTCCTAGCCTTTCCCTTTCCGTGCAGTATGCAAGCCGCGCGCCGGAGCTGCCCACGCGCAGCCAGGTGCGCCGCTGGGTGCGCGCCGCCGCCACGCGCGACGCCCAGATCACGGTGCGCTTCGTGGACGAGGCGGAAGGACGCAGCCTCAACCGCGACTACCGCGGCAAAGACTATGCGACGAATGTGCTAAGCTTCGTTTACGAAACCGGTCCCGTGGTGGTGGGGGATCTGGTGATCTGTGCGCCCGTGGTGGCGCGTGAGGCCCGGGAACAGGGCAAGGCGCCCGCCGCCCACTACGCCCACCTGATCGTCCACGGCGTGCTGCATCTGGAGGGTTACGACCACGAAACCGAGGCCGAGGCCCGGGTGATGGAAGCACGCGAGACGGAAATCGTCACCAAACTGGGCTATCCTGACCCTTACCAGTCCGCCGCGTGAAGGCCCGGGCGGGATGATGCATGACGAATGGCCCGCCATTCGCCATTCATTACCCCGCAGGGGTTGATGCCTCCTCCATGGACGATGCGAGTACCAAGCCAAGCTGGCTCGAACGGCTCGGCGCGCTCCTGATGCGCGAGCCCGAGGACCGCGAGCAACTCATCGAACTGCTCCACTCCGCCTACGAGCGCAATCTTCTCGATGCCGACGCCCTGGCCATGATCGAGGGCGTGCTCCAGGTGTCCGAGACCCAGGTGCGGGACATCATGATCCCCCGGGCCCAGATGGACGTGATCGACATCAACGATCCCCCGGAGAAATTCCTGCCCTTCATGATCAGCACCGCGCACTCGCGCTTCCCCGTGATCGACAAGGATCGCGACGACGTGATCGGCATCCTGCTCGCCAAGGACATGCTGCGTTTCTTCGCGGGCGAGGAGACCAGCGTGCGCGACATGCTGCGTCCCGCGGTGTTCATTCCGGAATCCAAGCGGGTCAACGTGCTGCTCAAGGAGTTCCGCAGCAACCGCAATCACATCGCCATCGTGGTGGACGAGTTCGGCGGTGTGGCCGGGCTGGTCACCATCGAGGACGTGCTGGAGCAGATCGTCGGCGACATCGAGGATGAATTCGATTTCGACGAGGTCGAGGACAACATCATCCCCGCCGGCAACAACCGCTTCCGGGTGAAGGCGCTCACCGAGATCGAGGCCTTCAACGAAATCATGGGCACGCATTTCAGCGACGAGGAATACGATACCGTCGGCGGGCTGGTCATTGCCCAGTTCGGGCGGCTGCCCAAGCGGGGTGAGACGGTTACCGTGGATGGCCTGAAATTCCAGGTGTTGCGCGCCGACAGCCGGCGTTTGCATTCACTCCTGGTGGAACGCCTGCCGGAGGCGCAACGGGAAGACCGGGACAGCGCTTGAGCACGGCCGCCATCGTCCACCGCGCCGGGCGGCTGCGCCTTTGGGCACTGCCCTTTTTGCTGGGTGGGGCCACCGTTGCCGGGTTCGCACCCTTTCACCTGTTCCCGCTGCCGGTGCTCACCCTGGCCGTGCTGTTCCACCTGTGGTGGCACGCAGGCTCCCGGCGCGCTGCGGCACGCTTGGGCTTTGCCTTCGGCTGCGGGCTGTTTCTGTTCGGGGTGTCCTGGGTCTATGTGAGCCTGCACGACTTCGGCGGCATGCCCGCGTCGGTCGCCGCGCTGGCCACCCTCCTGTTCTGCCTGTTTCTCGCGCTGTTTCCGGCGGCGGTGGGCTGGGCAGCGGCTGCCCGGGGACGGCGCTGGGCCAGCGTGGTCCTGGTCATGCCCGCGGTCTGGACGCTGGCGGAATGGGTGCGGGGCTGGATCTTCACCGGCTTCCCCTGGCTGGCCGTGGGTTATGCCGCCGTGCCCCGCGGGCCCCTCGCCGGCTTTGCGCCCCTCGTGGGGGTGTATGGCGTCTCCTGGCTCACCGCGCTGAGCGCGGGCCTGCTGGCGCTCATCTGGGCGTGGCGGGACCGGCCGCGGCGCGGCATGGCAGGGTTGATCACCCTCCTTGCCCTGTGGGGCGCGGGGTTGGGTCTGAACCAGGTTTCCTGGACCCGGCCCGTGGGTGAGCCCCTCGCCGTCAGCCTGCTCCAGGGCAACATTCCCCAGGATCTCAAATGGCGCGAGGATCGGGTGGGCCCCACCCTGGACACCTACGCAAGGCTGGTGGAGCGCAGCAGGGGACGTCTCGTCCTGTTGCCGGAGACGGCCTTTCCCCTTTTTCTGGATCAGCTGCCCGAGGGCTATGTACAGCGGCTGGCGGACCAGGCACGGGAGCGGGGCGGGGAGGTCGTGGTGGGCGTGCCGGAGCGGGCAGCTGACGGCAGCCGCTACTACAACAGCGTGGTGAGCTTCGGGACCCACCCCGGCCAAGTGTACCGCAAGGTGCATCTGGTGCCCTTCGGTGAATTCGTGCCCCTGCGGCCGGTGTTTGGCTGGTTCCTCGATCTCACGCACATTCCCCTGGGCGACTTCGCGCGGGGGGCGCCCGACCAGCGGCCCCTGAGGGTGGCGGGACAGCGGCTGGCGGTGAGCATCTGCTACGAGGACGTGTTCGGCGAGGAAATCATCCGCCAGCTGCCCGAGGCCACCCTGCTTGCCAACGTGAGCAACGATGCCTGGTTCGGCGATTCCATCGCGCCGCGCCAGCATCTGCAGATTGCCCAGATGCGTGCCCTGGAGACGGGGCGCATGATGCTGCGTGCCACCAACACGGGCATTACCGCTCTCATCGACGCCCGCGGGCGCGTGCTGGCCCAGCTTGCGCCGTTCCACACCGGGCTGCTCGAGGTGAGCGCCCGGGGCTACGCGGGTGCCACGCCCTATGTGCGTTTCGGCAACCTGCCGGTGCTCGCCCTCGTGGGGTTGGCCCTGCTGGTGGCGGTCCTCTTGCGCGTCAAGTCTTGACGCACCATTGGAGTCTGGTCTAAAAGGGCCCCTCCACAATGTCCCCTGGAGGAATCATGAGAACGTTGCCTTTGCTGATCGCTGCGGCCTTCGCCGCCCCCGCCCTGGCCCAGGACGACACCGCCCGCTATGTGGAGGAAAGCCGCAAGGCCACCCAGAGCCTGGTGCAGAAACTGGGGGGCGAGCTCAAGAAGGAACTCACCGCCGGCGGGCCCGAGAATGCCATCAAGGTGTGCAAGAGTGTGGCGCCGGCCATTGCCACGGAGCTTTCCACCCAGCATGGCTGGCAGGTGCGGCGGGTGTCCCTGAAGACGCGCAATCCCATGATCGGCACCCCGGATGCCTGGGAACAGAAGGTGCTTGCCGATTTCGACAAGCGCGCCGCGGCGGGGGAGAAACCGGATACGCTGGAGTATTCCGAGATCGTGAGCGAGCCCGCGGGACGCTATTTCCGCTACATGAAGGCCCTGCCGGTGCAGCCCCTGTGCCTGAACTGCCATGGCACGCCGGAGACCGTTTCCGAGGGTACCCGCGCACGCCTGGCCGCCGAATATCCCCATGACCGCGCCACCGGTTACCGGGAAGGCCAGATCCGGGGTGCGGTCACCATCAAGCGTCCGCTGTTCTGACCGATAAGCCCGCCTGGAGGGGGCATCCCGCCCCCTCGCATCGTTTCCCTGGAGATTCCATGCGACATCTGTTGGCCCTGCTGGGTCTGTTTGTCCTGTCTCTGACGGCCTCCGCCCAGGAGGCGCTGCTGCTGGGTGTCAATGACGGCACCGCCGGCCAGCAGGACTACAGAGCGCTCACGGACCGTTACCAGCCCCTGGCGGACTATCTGTCCAAGGTGCTCAAAAGGCCGGTGAAGCTGGAATCCTCCCAGAACCTCAAGAGTTCCACCGAAAACCTGCTGAAGGGCCGCTACGACCTGTTTTTCTCCAAGCCGAGCAACGTGGCGGCCCAGGCCATGGCGCGCGCCAACTACGATCTGGTGGCGGCGGTGAAGGGCGCGTTCACGGTGAAATTCATCGCCCGCAAGGACAGCGGGCTGGCCAAACCGGAAGACATCCGGGGCCGCAGGATCGCCTATGCCGAGGGCACCTTCATGCAGCTGGCCGGCATGGCCACGCTGCGGGACATGGGGCTTGTGCCCAAGCCGGGGGAACTGGTCAAGGCCCGCTACCAGGATGCCATTGCCTTCCTCGTCGAGAACCGCTTTGCCGACGTGGGCATGGTGTCCCCCATCGTAGCCAGGCAATGGGAAGCCAAGGGAGGCATCACCCTGTTCGAGAGCAAGAAGCTGCCCTTCTGGTCGCTGATCGCTTCGCCCAGGCTCACGGCTGCCGAAAAGGTCGCCCTGCGGGCGGGGCTCATCAATGCCGGCAATGACCCCGTGGGTCAGAAGATGCTCAAAAGCCTTGGGGTCACCGGCTTCGAGCCCGGCGACAAACAGGCCTACCTGGACCTGCTCGCCTGGCTGGAACGCCGGTAGCCGCGCTTCCTCTGCTTCCCCGCCCCCGGTAAAATCGGCGTTTTTCTTGGCCGGCGCAAGCCGGGGGAGCGCCGATGCAGACCTTTCAGGAACTCATCCTGCGCCTGCAGCAGTACTGGAGCGACCAGGGCTGCGTGATCCTGCAGCCCTATGATCTCGAGGTCGGCGCAGGCACCAGCCACACTGCCACCTTCCTGCGGGCGCTGGGGCCCGAGCCCTGGCGCGCGGCCTACGTGCAGCCTTCCCGCCGTCCCAAGGATGGCCGCTACGGCGAGAATCCCAACCGTCTCCAGCACTACTACCAGTTCCAGGTGGTCCTGAAACCCGCGCCGGAGGACATCCTGGAGCGCTACCTGGGCTCCCTGGAGGCCCTGGGTTTCGATCTCGCCGGCAACGACATCCGCTTCGTGGAGGACGACTGGGAGAATCCCACCCTCGGTGCCTGGGGGCTGGGCTGGGAAGTGTGGCTCAACGGCATGGAGGTGACCCAGTTCACCTATTTCCAGCAGGTGGGCGGGCTGGACTGCAAGCCCATCACCGGGGAGATCACCTACGGCCTGGAGCGCCTGGCCATGTATTCCCAGGGCGTGGAAAACGTGTTCGACCTCACCTACGCGCCGGGTGTCACCTATGGCGACGTGTTCCACCAGAACGAGGTGGAACAGTCCGCCTACAACTTCGAGCATTCCGATGTGGAATTCCTGCTCCATGCCTTCAATGCCCACGAGAAGCAGGCGAAATATCTGATGGAGCAGAAGCTCGCCCTGCCCGCCTACGAGCAGGTGCTCAAGGCGGGCCACACCTTCAACCTGCTGGATGCCCGGGGTGCCATTTCCGTCACGGAGCGGGCCGCCTACATCGGCCGCATCCGCGCCCTGGCGCGGGCCGTGGCCCAGAGCTATCTGGAATCCCGGGCACGGCTCGGCTTCCCCCTGGCGCCCCGCGCCTGGGCGGAAGAGGCCCTTGCCCAACTGGAAAAAAAGGCGGCCGCATGACTGCTACCCCGCAAAGTCTGCTGGTGGAACTCCTGGTGGAGGAACTGCCGCCCAAGGCCCTGCGCCGGCTGGGCGAGGCCTTCGCCGAAGGCCTGTATGGTGGGCTCGCGGCGCGCGGGCTGACCACTGCCGAGTCCCGTCCCACCCCCTATGCCTCGCCACGGCGGCTCGCGGTCCACATCAGCGCGGTGGCGGCGCGTGCGCCGGACCGGCCCGTGTCCCACAAGCTGATGCCGGTGGCGGTGGGGCTCGATGCGGAGGGCAGGCCGACGGCGGCGCTGCTCAAGAAACTCGCCGCGCTGGGGCTCGATGCCGGGGCGGCGGCCCATCTGCGGCGCGTGGCCGAAGGCAAGGGCGAGGTGCTCTATTACGACAGCATCGCGCCCGGGGCGCAGCTGCGCGAGGCATTGCAGCAGGCGCTGGACGATACGCTGGCCAGGCTGCCCATTCCCAAGGTGATGAGCTACCAGTTGCGCGATGGCTGGACCACGGTGCATTTCGTGCGTCCCGCCCACGGGCTGCTGGCCCTCCACGGCTCGGAGGTGGTGCCGGTGTCCGCACTGGGGCTGGCGGCGGGACGCACCACCCAGGGCCACCGCTTCGAGGCCCGGCAGAAGCCGGTGGTGATCTCCCACGCCGATGCCTATGCCCGCGAGCTGGAGGCAGACGGCGCGGTGATCGCCGGTTTCGAGGCGCGCCGCAGGGAAATCGCGCGTCAGCTCGCGGCCGCCGCCCAAGCGCTGGGCCAAGACCTGCGGCCGGTCGAGGACGAGGCCCTGCTGGACGAAGTCACGGCCCTGGTGGAACGCCCCAACGTGCTGGTGGGACGCTTCGACGAGGCCTACCTGGACGTGCCGCCGGAATGCCTCATTCTCACCATGAAGGCCAACCAGAAATACTTTCCCCTGCTCGACGCCCAGGGGCGGCTGACCAACCGGTTCCTGATCGTGGCCAACGTCACGCCGGCGGATCCCGCGCCGGTGATCGCCGGCAACGAGCGGGTGGTGCGGCCGCGGCTGGCCGACGCCCGGTTCTTCTACGACCAGGATCGCAAACAGACGCTGGCCTCGCGCGTAGAAAAACTCGCCCGCGTGGTGTATCACAACCGCCTGGGCACCCAGCTCGAGCGCACGCTGCGGGTGCAGAAGCTGGCCCATGAAATCGCCCTCCGGCTCAAGGCCGACGCGGACCTGGCGAGCCGCGCCGCGTGGCTGGCCAAGGCCGATCTCACCACCGACATGGTGGGTGAGTTTCCGGAGCTGCAGGGCATCATGGGCGCCTATTACGCGCGCCACGACGGTGAGCCGGAGGCGGTGTGCCGGGCCATCGAGGCCCATTACCACCCGCGTTTCGCAGGCGACACCCTGCCGGAGGACAACATCGGCGCCGCGGTGGCCCTCGCCGACAAGCTGGACACCCTGGTGGGCATTTACGGTATCGGCGCGGTGCCCACGGGGGAAAAGGACCCCTACGGTCTGCGGCGCCATGCCCTGGGCATCCTGCGCATCCTGGCCGAAAAGGCGCTGCCCCTGGATCTCGTCGAATTGCTGGAAGCGGCACGTGCCCTGCTGGGCGAGCTGGTGGCCGACAGCGTGGTGGTGGACGTGCACGGCTTCATGCTGGAGCGCCTCCGGAACTACCTGCGCGAGCGGGGTTTCGGTGCCCGCGAGATCGAGGCGGTGGTGGCCCAGAATCCCTCCCGCATCGACCGCGTGCTGCCACGCCTGGAGGCGGTGGTCGCCTTTTTGCGCCTGCCCGAGGCCGAAGCCCTGGCCGCGGCCAATAAGCGCATCCAGAACATTCTCAGAAAGGCGGAAGTGCCTTCCGCCGAGCCCGACCTCGGCCTGTTCGCGCAGGACGCGGAGCGGGCGCTGTTCGACGCCGTCAACGCCCTGACCCCCCGGGTGGCTTCCCTGGTGGCCAACGAGGACTACACCGAAGCCCTGCGCACCCTGGCCACGGTGCGGCCGGCAGTGGACCGTTTCTTCGACGAGGTGATGGTGATGACCGACGAGCCGCTGCTGCGCGCCAACCGGCTGGCGCTGCTAACGCGGCTGGCGGGACTCATGAACCAGGTGGCGGACCTGTCCCGGCTGGCCGGCTGAGGCGCGGGGCGGTGTAGAATCGTCCCAACGCCCCACGCCGCGCGCCCCATGAAACTCGTGATCCTGGACCGGGACGGCGTCATCAACTTCGACAGTCCCCAGTTCATCAAGAGCCCGGAGGAATGGAAGCCCATCCCCGGCAGCCTGGAAGCCATTGCGCGCCTCAACCAGGCAGGCTGGCGCGTGGTGGTGGCCACCAACCAGTCCGGCATCGGCCGCGGCCTGTTCGACATGGCCACCCTGAACGCCATCCACGAGAAGATGCTGCGCGCCCTGGCCCAGGTGGGCGGACGCATCGATGCCCTGTTCTTCTGCCCCCATGCGGCGGAGCTCAACTGCCCCTGCCGCAAGCCGCGTCCCGGCCTGTTCGAGGAAATCGGCCGCCGCTTCAACGTGGACCTGACCGGGGTGCCGGCCATCGGTGACGCGCAGCGCGATCTGGAAGCCGCCGCCGCCGTGGGTGCCCGTCCCATCCTGGTGCTCACCGGCAAGGGCCAGCGCACCCGCGAGACCGGAATGCTGCCGCCGGGCACGGAGATATTCGAAAACCTGGCGGAAGCCGTGCGCCATTTGCTCAAGCCGCCCTCATGATCGTCCTGCGCTGCGCCCTGTTCGAGGCCGCGCGCGCCCTCGCCACGGTGGTCTTTTCCCTGATCGCGCTGGCCACCTTCCCCTTCGCGGCGCTCACCCGCTACCGCATCATCACCGTCTGGAACCGGGTCGTGGTGTGGCTGGCGCGGGTGCTGCTGGGCATCGAATACCGGGTGCGGGGCCGGGAGAATCTTCCGGATCGGCCCGCCATCGTCATGGCCAAGCACCAGTCCGCCTGGGAAACCCTGGCCCTGCCCATCCTGCTGCCGCCGCTGGCCATCGTCATCAAGCGCGAGCTTCTCAAGCTGCCCTTCTTCGGCTGGGGGTTCGCCATGCTCTCGCCCATCGCCATCGATCGGCGCGCCGGCAAGGAGGCCCTGCGCCAGATCACCGAACAGGGACGCCGGCGGCTTGCAGAAGGATTCTGGGTGCTGATCTTTCCCGAGGGCACGCGCGTGGCGCCGGGCAGCCGCGGCCGCTATGGCATTGGCGGCGCCTGGCTTGCGGCCCACACGGGCGCGCCCGTGGTGCCCATCGCCCACAATGCGGGCGAGCTGTGGCCGCGGCATGCCTTTCTCAAATACCCCGGCACCGTCACCGTGAGCATCGGCCCCGTGATCGAAACCCGGGGCATGAAGGCCGGCGAAATCAACGCCCGCGTGGAAGCCTGGATCGAGGGGGAAATGGCCCGCCTGCCCCCGGCGAGGCGCGCCTGATGGGTTACCCCGTCCAGGAAACCCGGGTGCTCGTCCTGCCGGACCGGCGGCTCACCTACACCCTGGTGCGCCGGCGGCGCCGGAGCATCGGCCTCAAGGTGGATGGAGACGGGCTCACCGTGGCTGCGCCGCCGCGCGAGCCCTATCACCACCTGGAACGGGTGCTCCTGGAGCGGCGCGACTGGATCATCGAGAAACTGGCCCAGATGGAGGCGCGCCGCCTGCCGCCGCGCCAGTGGCTGAGTGGCGAGCGCCTGCTCCTGCTGGGCGAGGCGCTCGAGCTCTATCTCTACCGCACCCACACCCGTGCCGAGCCCATCCGCACCGCGAGCCGGCTGCTGGTGGGGGTGCGCGACCCCGCGGACAGGGAGCAGGTGGCGGCGCACGTGGGCGCCTGGTACCGCCGCCTGGCCGAGCGCCATTTCGGGCAACGGCTGGCCGTGCTGGCCAAACGCCTGCCGGTGGAGCCGCCGCCCTTCCGCCTGTCCGAGGCCCGCACCAGCTGGGGGGCGTGCACGCCCGAGGGGCGGCTGCGTCTTTCCTGGCGGCTGATCAAGGCGCCGCCCGCCCAGATCGATTACGTCATCGCCCACGAGCTCGCCCATCTGCGGCACATGAACCACTCCCCTGCCTTCTGGCAGACCGTGGAGCGCATCTTCCCCGACTGGCGCACCCAGCGCGCGGCGCTGGAACGGGACGGTTATCTCTATCACACGTTTTGACGCGGGCGGAAACCGGATTTCCGGGCAGGAGCCGCCTGCAGGGACGCAACCTTCGAGGAGGACATCATGCGCATTTTGCACACCATGATCCGGGTCGGTGACCTGGACCGCTCCATCCGCTTCTACACCGAAGTGCTGGGCATGAAACTGCTGCGCCGGCGGGACTACCCGGAAGGCAAGTTCACCCTGGCCTTCGTCGGCTACGGTGACGAGTCCGACCACACGGTGCTCGAGCTCACCTACAACTGGGGCGTGGACCACTACGACCTGGGCAACGGCTTCGGTCACATTGCCATCGAAGTGGACGATGCCTATCAGGCCTGCGAGGCCGTGAGAGCGAAGGGGGGCAAGGTCACCCGCGAGGCGGGGCCCATGAAGCATGGGTCGACGATCATTGCTTTCGTGGAAGACCCGGACGGCTACAAGATCGAGTTCATCCAGAAGGGCAGCCGGGCCACCCGGCGGTCATTGCGCCGGCTGGCCGGCCTGGCGGGCGAGGAGCATGTCGCACACGCCCGCCGGCATGGGGTCGCCGAAGTACTGGCCCTGCATCTGGCGCACGCCCAGCTCCATGAGATAACGTGCGTCCTCCGCGGTTTCCACGCCTTCCACGACGGTTTCCAGGCGCAGGGCCTCGGCCATTTGCACGATGGCCTGCACGATGCGCTGGCCGTCCTCGGTGTGCAGGCGTGCGGTGAAGGAGGCGTCCACCTTGAGGCGGCGCACCGGCATCTGGTGCAGTTGGGCGAGTCCCGAATAGCCCGTGCCGAAGTCGTCGATGGCCAGTTCGAAGCCGCAGTCCGCCAGTTCCTGCAGGCGGCGCGATTCGTAGGAGACATCCAGCAGCGCCACGCTCTCCGTGATCTCGAGGATGATGTCCGCCGGGGCGAGGCCCTGTTCGGCGAGCTTGCCGGTGAGGCGTTCCACGAAGTTGGGCGCGAACAGCTGGGCACGGGAGAGATTGACCGCGACCTTGACGGCATGCCCCGCACCGCGCCAGATGCGCAGGCGTTCCAGGGCGTGCTCGAACACCTGCTCGCCGAGCTCGTGGATGAGACCCAGGTGCTCGGCCATGGGAATGAACACGTCCGGCGGCACCCAGCCATTCTGGTCGTCGTGCCAGCGGGCCAGCGCCTCGAGGGAGAGGATGCGGCCGCTCTCCGCGTCCACCACGGGCTGGTAGAAGATCTGCAGCTGCCGCTCCTGGATGGCCTGGGCGAGCCGGGTCTGGAGCAGCACGTTTTCCCGGTTGAGCACCGTGCCCTGGATTTCCCGGAAGAACTGCACATTGTTGCGCCCCATGTTCTTGGCGTGGAACATGGTGTGGTCCGCGAGGCTGGTGAGGGTCTCGGCATCTTCCGCGTCGTCCGGATAGATGGCGAAACCGATGGAAAGGGTGAGACGGGTTTCGATGCCCTCGATGTCGATGGGCTGACGGGCCGCCTCGCACAGCCTGCGCGCCACCTGCCGGAAGTCTTCCTCGTCGCTGGAATCTCCCAGGAGCACCACGAATTCGTCGCCGCCCCAGCGCGACAGTACGTCGGATTCACGCAGCACCGCCGACAGACGCCGGCTCAGGGTGAGCAGGACGGTATCGCCAGCCTTGTGCCCCAGGGTGTCGTTGATGTGCTTGAAGTGATCCAGATCGATGAAACCCAGGGCGAGCTTGGTGCCGTTGCGCTGGGCGCGGGCGATGCCCTGCTGCAGGTGTTCTTCGAACAGCACGCGGTTGGGCAGCTGGGTGAGGGCATCGTGCAGGGCGAGCTGGCGGATACGCCGTTCCTGCAGATACATGGCGGTCACGTCGCGCAGGATGCCGCGCAGGCTGACCACCCGGCCCTCGGGGCCGCTGATGGCGAGCAGGCGGCATTCCACCCAGAGCTGCTCGGTGCCGGGGCGCAGCATGCGAAAGCGCAGGGTGGCGAGTTTCTTTTCACCGCTTGCCAGGGCCTCCAGGGTGGCCTGCACCGGGTGGTGATCGTCGGCCTGGATGTATTGCAGCAGCGGTCCCAGGGAGCCCTGTTGCGTCACCGGCGGGCCGCACAGGCGGTGCCAGGCGGCGCTGGCGGCCTGCAGGTTGCCGGCGGGGTCGAGGTCGATGATGGCTTCGTCCAGCAGGTTCAGGGTGTCCACCATGATCTTGCGCCGCGCTTCCTCCTGCCGCAGATCGGTGACGTCGCGCAACAGGGCGACGATGTGGGGGACGGGTTCGTCTTCGCCCGGCAGGCGCTGCATGCGGCCCAGGAACAGGCGCGGGCCGGCGGCGGTGTGCAGGGTGAACTCGGCATGGCGGCTCGCCCCACGCAGCACGTCGCGGGTCACGGCCACCAGTGCCGTGGCCATTTCCTCCGGCAGCACCTCACTTAGCAGCCCGCCGGCGGGGTCCGCCGGCAGCAGCTCGCGCACCAGGGGGTTCTCGGTCCAGATCCGGTGCACGGTCTGGCTGCCGTCGTATTCCACCACCACGTCCTCGGTCACGCCCACGAGCGTCTTGAGACGCGCCTCGCTCGCCTTGAGCGCGGTTTCCGTCTGGCGCCGCACCAGGGCCAGGGAGAGTTCGTTGGCCACCGTGCACAACACTTCCACCTCGGCGGCATCCCAGCGGCGTTCCGGCGCCACGGCGAACAGGCCCAGGAAGCCGATCATCTCGCCCTTTACCAGCAGGGGAATGCACAGCACGCTGCCGATGCCGGCGGGGCCGAACAGCTCCCGTTCCTCATCCGTGAATTCGGGGGCGGTGGCGGAGAACACCATGCCCACGTGCAGGCGGTCGCCGAGATTGGGCACCCGGTCGTAGAACAGCACGCGGAAGCCGCCGAAGTTGGCAAGCCAGCTGGTCTCGGCCGCCGACCAGGTGGCCGCCAGACGCGCGGCGGGCGTGCCGTCCGGCGCCGTGGTGTTCAGGAACAGGCAGCAGTGGGAGGCGCCGGTGGTTTCCACCAAAAGGCGCAGCACTTCCACCCAGGTCTGTTCGTCACCGCTTTCCAGGAGCAGCAGGGTGACCTTGGACAGGGTATCCAGATGGCGGCGCAGGACAGCGAGTTCCTGTGCCGGCGCGAGGGTGGCGCGCAGGCCGCGGGGGCGCTCAGCCGTGGCCATGGCGGGCCGCCACGTAGTCGGCCAGGCGCACGAAATCGGCGACCGAAAGGTTCTCGGCACGCAGGCCGGGTGAAAGGTTCAGCGCCGCGAAATCGGCCGCATCGAGAAAAGACCGCAGGGCGTTGCGCAAGGTCTTTCGCCGGGTGGAAAAAGCGGAAGCGACCATGGTAGCAAAAATTTGCTCGTCCCGCGCCGGATGGGGCAGGGGCCGCAGGGGCACCAGGCGCACGAAGCTGGAGGTGACCCGGGGGGCTGGCCGGAAGGCACCCCCGGGCACGTCGAACAGGGGCTCGATGGCGAAACGGTATTGCAGCATCACCGACAACCGGCCGTAGGCAGCTGTGGAAGGTCGGGCCGCCATGCGCTCCACCACCTCCTTCTGCAGCATCACGTGCACATCGCGCAGGCAGTCCGCAAAACCGGCCAGATGGAACAGGATCGGCGTGGAGATGTTGTAGGGCAGATTGCCCACCACCCGCAGGTTCGTTCCGAGGCTTGCGAAATCGAAGCGCAGCGCGTCGCCCTCGTGCACGGTCAGGCGCTCCGGCGGGAAACGCCGGCGCAGGCCGGCCGCCAGATCGCGGTCGATTTCCACCACGTGCAGATGGTGCACCACTTCCAGGAGGGGCGCGGTCAGGGCGCCCAGTCCAGGGCCGATTTCCACCATGGGGTCGTCGGGTTGGGGCGCAATGGCCGTGAGACAGCGGCGCACGAAATGGGGGTCGTGCAGGAAATTCTGGCCGAAACGCCTGCGCGGCCTGTGTGTCATGGCCGGCCGGTGCGCCTAGGCGGCCCGCCGGGCCATGGCCGCCGCGGTGTCGATGGCCACGCGCAGGCTGCCGATGTCGATGGCGCCGCTCCCGGCGAGATCGAGGGCGGTGCCGTGGTCCACCGAGGTGCGCACGCAGGGCAGGCCGAGAGTGATGTTCACGCCCGCGCCGAAGCTGGCGTATTTGAGCACGGGCAGGCCCTGGTCGTGGTACATGGTGAGCACACAGTCGTGGCGTGCCAGCAGGTCGGGGCGGAACAGGGTGTCGGCGGGCAGCGGGCCGGTCAGCTGCAGCCCCTCGCTGCGCAGCGCCTCGAGTACCGGGATGATGACCTCGATTTCCTCCCGGCCCAGATGTCCGGACTCTCCCGCATGGGGATTGAGGCCCGCCACCAGGATGCGGGGCGGGCCGTCGGTGAAGTAACGGCGCAGATCGTGGTCCAGCACGCGCAGGGTGGCGGCAAGTCCCTCCCGGGTGATGAGATCGGGCACGGCGCGCAGGGGATGATGGGTGGTGGCCAGGGCCACGCGCATGCCCCCGCCGGCGAGCATCATCACCACATGGGGGGCGCCGGCCCTTTCCTGGAGATACTCGGTGTGCCCCTGGAAGCGGATGCCTGCTTCGTTGATCACGCCCTTGTGCACGGGGGCGGTGACCAGGGCGGCGAACTCACCGGCCAGGCAGCCGTCCAGCGCGCGGTCCAGCAGAGCCAGCACGTAGCGGCCGTTGGCGGGATCGAGCCGGCCCGGGCGGGCGGGCGCGGCCAGGGGCACATGGAGCACCGACAGCCGGCCGGGAGCGGTGACCACCGGCCCGCCGGCGACATAGTCTTCCAGGCTGAGTGCAAGCCCCAGACCCCGCGCGCGGGTCTCGAGCAGGGTGCGGTCCCCCAGCACCACCACGGGATGGCGCCGCGCCTCCCCGGCCAGTTTGAGGCACAGGTCCGGGCCGATGCCGGCGGGCTCACCACTGGTGAGGGCGAGGGGACGCATGCTGCTTAGCGCTCTTCCAGGCGGTATTCCACGTAGGCCTGGTCGCGCAGCTGGCGCACGAATTCCTGATAGGCCTCGTCCGCCTTGCGTTCCCGGATCTGCAGGCGGGCCTGCAGTTTGCGCCGCTCGTCGGTCACGTCCTGCCGGCGGCGCTCCAGCACCTGGATGAGATGCCAGCCGAAGGGTGTCTGTACCGGCTCGCTCAGGCCGCCCACCGGCAGGGCGTTCATGGCCCGCTCGAATTCCGGGACGGTGTCCCCCGGCGACAGCCAGCCGAGATCACCGCCCTTCGCGGCGGAACCGTCCTCGGAATTGAGGCGTGCCAGCTCAGTGAAGTCCGCGCCGTTCTCGATGCGTTCCCTGAGGGCGAGCAGCCGCCGCTTGGCGTCTGCTTCCGAGGTGAGCTCGTTGACGCGGATCAGGATGTGGCGGGCGTGGGTCTGCTCCACCACCAGGGGCGTGTCCTGGCCGCGCTTGTCCTCCAGCTTGAGGATGTGAAAGCCCGCGGGACTGCGGAGGATCTCGCTCACCTCACCGGGCTTCATGGCATCCAGCACCGGCAGGAACAGCTCCGGCAGCCGGCTCGCCGGCCGCCAGCCCAGCCCGCCGCCACTGAGGGCGTCCGGGGCGTCGGAGTAGCTCGCCGCCACCTGGGCGAAGGGCGTGCCCCTGCGGATCTCGGCCAGGGCCTGCTCCGCGCGCGCGCGACGGGCCTGGATGGTCTCGGGGCCCGCCTGTTCCGGCACCCGGATCAGAATGTGGGCCAGCTGGTATTCGGTTTCGCCTTTCTGCTGGCCCTGGGGGCTGGCGAAGAACTGCTCCACTTCGGCATCGCTCACGGTCACCCGGTTTTCCGCCTCCCGCTCCCGCAGGCGCGACAGGATGATCTCGTTGCGGATCTCCTCGCGGAACCTGGGAAAGGGCACGCCATCCTGTTCCACCGCCTGCCGGAACTGGTCGATGCTCATGTTGTTGGCCGCAGCGATGCGCGCCAGTGCGCGGTCGAGCTGCACGTCATCGACGCGGATGCCGGTCTGGCGGGCGAACTGCAGCTGCACCCGCTCGGTGATCATGCGTTCCAACAGCTGTTTCTCCAGCAGGGCCTGGGGGGGCGCCGGGACATTCTGCGCCTTCATCTGGCGCAGGGCGAGCCGCACCCGCTCGTTGAGTTCCTGCTGGGTGATGACCTCGTTGTTGACCACGGCCACGATGCGGTCCACCGGCTGCACGGGGGCGCGCGTCTGGGCAGCGGCCGCGCCGGCGCAAAACAGCGCGATGAAAAGGAGCAGACGGAAACGGGGCGGGCGCATGGGTCAGTAGTCTTCCAGGTTGTAGGTGCCGGGCTGCAGCTCGGTGGGGGTGTAGCCGGTGATGCTCTGGCGCAGCAGCGACAGGGGATTCGAGCCCAGGCTGCTGGCACCGGCCAGCTCCAGCTGCACGAAGAAGGCGTTGGTGGTCTGCTGGGTGGCGGTGACGAACCGGTGCGCCACCAGCCGCAGGGCCCAGCAGCCCTTGTTGTATTCCACGCCGGCGATGCCTTCCAGCAGGCGCCGGTCCTGCAGCGAGTAGTTCCAGCGCGCCACTCCCTGCCATTGCGGCGCCAGCGGCCACTGGGCGGAGGCGTCGAGCTGGCGCAGGTCGTTGCGGTTGAAGCGGTAGGTGAAGTTGGCCACCTGACCCGGCTGCGGCGCGTAGCGCACGCCCACGTTGTAGCGCTGGGTGTGGCGCAGGTTGGGGTTGTATTCCCAGGCACTGTCCAGGCTTAAGCCGGGCGCGATGAGCCCGCCCAGGCTGGCCAGGAAATCGGAGCGCCGGTCCTTGGGCGCGGCACTGATGAGGGTCACCTGGGGCACACGGAAGGACAGACGCTGGCCCACCATGGCGCGCAGCCGTTCCTGGCCGGTGGCCGGTTCCAGCCAGCGGGAGGTGAGGGCGACGGTGAGCTGGTTGGCGTCGCTCACCCGGTCATGGCCGCTGAAACGGTTCTCGGAAAAGATCTGGGCGAAATTGAAATCGGCCTCGGCGGAATCGAAGCTGGGCAGTCGGCTCTGATCCTTGTAGGGCGCGTACAGGTAATACAGGCGCGGCTCCAGGGTCTGCACCATGGCCTGGCCGAACAGGCCCGTCTCCCGCTCCAACACGAGGCCCGTGTCCAGGCTGTAGATGGGCAGGGTGCGCGTGGCGTCGGTGGCATAGGGCCGCACCGTGCCGGTGGCGTCCGGCAGGCCGGTGGTGGTTTCGTCCAGGGTGTAGCGCGTGTAGTGCACACCCACCTTGGGCGTGAAATAACCCCAGCTGCGGGCCAGGGGCAGGCTCACGCTGGGATAGGCCACGAAGCGCCGCCCGCTCACCAGGCCGGTGCTGCGGAAGTCGGCATATTCGCCGGTGACGCGCAGGTCCGTGCCGAGGAAATCCAGCTTGCTGTAGCCCAGGCTCACCTGGGGCTGCCGGTTGTAGGGCGGGATGATGGGCGCCAGGGGATCCTGCAGCACCTGGAAGCGCTGCACCCGTGCCATCACACTCAGGCCGCCCAGGCCGTAGGTCAAAACGCCTTCGCGGGGCAGGAGGGTCTGGGCGGTCTGGGCCACCAGGGTCGACAGGTCGCGGAAGTAGTTGTTGTCCGACACCCGCTGCAGGTTGAGTACGCCCGCCAGCCCGTGCCCGAACTGCTGCTGATGCTGCCAGTAGGTGGCGCTTCGGTTGGTGTCGGTGAGCCGGTCGTTGGGCAGGTATTCCGCCTGCAGGGTTCCCGAGTAGGTGGGCTGGAGGTAACGGAACTCGCCGCCCAGCTGCAGGCCCCGTTTCTGCATGAAGCGGGGGGTGATGGTGGCATCGTAGTTGGGAGCGATGTTCCAGTAATAGGGCAGCGTGAACTCGGCACCGCTGTTGCCGGTGGTGCCGAAGCTGGGGGCGAGCAGGCCCGACTTGCGCGCGCGGCTTAAGGGGAAGCTGATCCACGGCGTGTACAGGAGGGGCACGTCCATGAACTCCACCCGCGCGTGGCGCGCCACGCCCTCGTTGGCGCTGCGGTCGATGTAGAGTTCCCCGGCACGGATGAACCAGTCGTCCTGACCCGGCCCGCAGGTGGTGTAGCTCGCCCCGCTCAGGCGCATCCGGTCCTTGCCCAGGAACTCGGCCTGCGCCGCCTCGCCCCGGGCGTGCTCCTGGGCGAGCATGTAACGGGGGGCGGCCATGTGGCCGGTCTGGGTTTCCAGGTTGAGGCTCGCCTCGGGGCCCCGCGCCAGGGCATTGTCGGTCTGCACCCGGACGTTGCCCTGGGCGGTCACCGTGTCGCTGGGCAGGTCGTAGGTCATGCGGTCGGCGGTCACGGTGATGCCCAGCTTGCGCACTTCCACGTCGCCCTCCGCTTCCACTTCCCGGTCCTGGTGGCCGCGGATCTCCATGGCCCGCACGAACACCGGCAGGGGCGCGTCCGGGGCGGGGCGCTGCGCCGGCAGTTCCGGTGTCAGGGCAAGGGGCAGTGGCTGGTCTTCCGGCGCGGCTGCTGCGCCACGCTCCGGGGTGGGGGCCACGGCCAGGGCAGGTTTGCCGGCGGTAGCCGGGGGGGCCGGCACGCCGGGCGGCACGGCCGGCGTCGGGGTGGCCGCCGGGGCGGCTTGCGTTGGTACTGCGCTGGCGCCGCCGGCTTCCTTTGCCGGGGCGGTAGGCGCGGATACCGGCGGCAGGCCCAGCAGGCGCGGATCCACCCTGAGGGGAGGCAGTTGGGTCGCGCCATGGGTGACGGGCGCCGTCAGACACAGCAGGAGACAGACGGCAAGCCGCGACGGGAATGGATGCATTCTTGGAGGGTGGGTCGGGGAGAGGTGCTAAAATCGCACAAAACCTCAATTTTTTCAATTGGAAACGCAATTGGAACGCTTGCTCGATCTCGACTGGTGGCTGTCCCAGGTGTTCGCGGGGGAGCATTTCCTCATTCTGCCGGCCTCCTCGGATGCCAGCTTCCGGCGCTATTACCGCATCGACCTGGACGGGCAGACCTACATCGTCATGGACGCGCCCCCCGAGCACGAGGACTGTCAGCCCTTCATCCATGTCGCGGGACTGTTTGCCGAGGCGGGCGTGCACGTCCCCCGGATCCTCGCCCAGAACCTGGAGCTGGGCTTCCTGCTGCTCACCGACCTGGGGCAGGACACCTATCTCGACAAGCTGGAGGAGTCCACGGCGGATGCCCTCTACCGGGACGCCAACGAGGCGCTGATCAAAATCCAGCTCGCCAGCCGTCCCGGCGAACTGCCGGACTACGACGCAGACCTGCTCCTGCGCGAGATGCGTCTGTTCTCCGAATGGTATGTGCCGCGCCACCTGGGCGTGACCCTCAGCGCCGGGCAGCAGGCGACCCTGGAGGCGAGCTTCGATCTCATCCTGCGCCGGGTGCTGGCCCAGCCGCGGGTGTACGTGCACCGCGACTACCATTCGCGCAACCTCATGGTCTGTGAGCCCAATCCCGGCATCCTGGATTTCCAGGATGCGGTGTACGGCCCCATCACCTACGACCTGGTGTCTCTCTACAAGGACGCCTACATCGCCTGGGACGAGGAACAAATTCTCGACTGGGTGATCCGCTACTGGGAGCGCGCGAAAAAGGAGGGCCTGCCGGTGGCGGCGGATTTCGGCGACTTCTACCGGGACTTCGAATGGATGGGTGTCCAGCGCCACATCAAGGTGCTGGGCATTTTCGCGCGCCTGAAGCACCGGGACGGCAAGGATGCCTACCTGCAGAGCATGCCCCTGGTGCTGGACTACCTGCGCCGCGCCTGCGAGCGGTACGGCGAACTCACTCCGCTGATCCGGCTGCTGGACGAACTCCACGGCAGCCAGCCCCAGGTGGGCTACACGTTCTGACTCGGGTCCGGCAGGCGCACAGCTGCGGAGATTTCCCATGAAGGCCATGATCCTCGCCGCCGGGCGGGGCGAGCGCATGCGGCCGCTCACCGACCACACGCCCAAGCCCCTGCTGGCCGTGGGCGGCAAGCCTCTCATCGTCTGGCATATCGAGAACCTGGCACGTGCCGGTTTCACCGAGCTGGTGATCAACCACGCCCATCTGGGCGGCAAAATCGAGGCCGCGCTGGGAGACGGCAGCCGCTGGGGCGTTTCCATCCGCTACTCGGCGGAAGGCGAGCCCCTGGAGACCGCGGGCGGGATTGCCAAGGCCCTGCCCCTACTGGGCGAGGAGCCTTTCCTGGTGGTGAACGGCGACATCCACACCTATTACGACTTCGCGCGGGCGCGTATCATCGCCGCGGCCATGGAAAGGGATGCGCAGTACCTCGCCCATCTGGTGCTCACGGACAATCCGCCCCATCATGCGCAGGGCGACTTCGCGCTGGTGGACGGCTTCTGTCGTCTGGAGGGCACCCCGCGGCTCACCTATACCGGCATCGGCGTGTATCGTCCGGAGCGTTTCGCCCACATCGTCCCGGGCAGCCGGGCTGCGCTGGGGCCCCTGCTGCGGGAGTGGATCGCGGCGGGTGGCGTGCGGGGCGAGCACCACCGCGCGCGCTGGGTGGACGTGGGCACACCCGAGCGGCTCGCCGCCCTGGACCGCGCCCTGACCCTGTGCTGCAAGGGACCCCGCGACTGAAAGCGGAGAATTTTTTCAGGGGCCATCGTGCGGGCCCCTTGATCTGGAGTGGCATCATGAATCCCTATCGAGAGCGTCGCCTGAGACTCGCCGCGCAGATGGGCGCGGGGGTGGCGGTCATTCCCACCGCGCCGGAACGTCCGCGCAACCGCGACAGCCACTATCCCTACCGGTTCGACAGCTATTTCCATTACCTCACGGGTTTTCCCGAGCCCGAGGCGGTGCTGGTGCTGGTGGTGAATGGCGGCGTGAAGAGCATTCTGTTCTGCCGCGACAGGGACGAGGAACGCGAGATCTGGGACGGCTTCCGCTACGGGCCCGAGGGCGCGCGCGAGGCCTTCGGCATGGACGAGGCCCATTCCATCACAAAGCTTGACGAGATGATGCCCAGCCTCCTCGCCGACCAGCCGGACCTCTTTTTCGACCTGGGCGCGGATCCCAGCTGGGATACCCGCGTCGTGGGCTGGCTCAACGCCGTGCGGGCGCAGGCGCGCAACGGCGTCACGGCACCGGCGGGCATTCGCGACGTGCGTGCGCTGCTCGACGAGATGCGTCTCATCAAGGATGCCCACGAACTGGCCACCATGCGGCGGGCTGCGGAAATTTCCGGGGCCGCCCACCGCCGCGCCATGCGCGCCACGGCGCCCGGGCGGTTCGAGTACGAAATCGAGGCGGAACTGCTGCACGAGTTCCGCCGGCAGGGGGCCCAGGCGCCGGCCTACACGCCCATCGTGGCGGGCGGGGCCAATGCCTGCGTCCTGCATTATGTGACCAACAACGCGCCGCTGCGGGATGGCGACCTGCTCCTCATCGACGCCGGCTGTGAACTCGACGGCTACGCCTCGGACATCACGCGCACCTTCCCGGTCAACGGACGCTTCAGCCCCGCGCAGAGGGACTGCTACGAAATCGTGCTCGCCGCCCAGCGGGAGGCGATGGCACAGGTGCGCCCGGGACGCCACTGGAATGAACCCCACGAGGCGGCCCTGCGCGTGCTGGCCCAGGGCATGATCGACCTCGGGCTGCTGGCCGGCAGTGTGGACGGCGTGCTCGAATCCGGCGCCTACAAGCGCTTCTACATGCACAAGACCGGCCACTGGCTGGGCCTGGACGTGCACGATGCTGGCGACTACAAGCGTGGCGGCGCATGGCGGATCCTGGAGCCGGGCATGGTGCTGACGGTGGAACCCGGACTCTACATCCGCCCGGGCGAAGGCGTGCCCCAGGCCCTGTGGAACATAGGCATCCGCATCGAGGACGACGTGTGCGTGACGGAAGGCGAATGCCAAGTCCTCACCGCCGCCACGCCCAAGACCGTGGCCGACATCGAGGCGTGCATGGCGGAAGGACGTTGAGTCGCTTTCCGTCGCGGCTGACACCGCTTTCGCATCCCCCGGCCATGGTTCCCCGGTGGGGGTGCTTCAGCGGCGACACCGGCTTGACTATAAAGTAAAGACCTGACCCCAAGGCGCAAGGCGCCGGCTTGACTATAAAGTAAAGACCTGACCCCAAGGCGCAAGGCGGGCTTGGGTGTGCCGCCCTTCTCCGTGTACCCTGTGGGTTTTGCGCCCGCAGCGCAATGAGTCCTGAACACTATGGTGCAGACTGACACCGATATCCTCGTCGTCGGCGGCGGCCCGGTGGGCGCCACGCTGGCGCTCCTGCTTGCGCGCGTCGCGGACGGCGGCGCGCCCCCGGCCGTCACCGTCCTGGAGGCGCGGCGGGATTTCGCTGCGTCTCCGGATGCCCGCACGCTGGCACTCTCCCACGGCAGCCGGCTGATCCTGGAGCATATTGGCATCTGGGCGCGTCTGCCCGAACCCACACCCATCACCCGCATCCATGTCTCCCAGCGCGGCAGTTTCGGCCGCACGCTGCTCACTGCGCAGGAGGCGCAACTGCCCGCCCTGGGTTATGTCATCGACTACGCGGCGCTGGTCGCGGCGCTGCACGAGGCCCTGTGCGCGGCGCCGGTGCGCTATGTCACGGGGGCGGAGGTCACGGCGATACAGCCCCATGTCGTCGCGCCGCGGGTGAAGTGGCACGACGGGGCGGGCGAACGGGTGGAGACGGCGCGGCTTGCGGTGCTGGCCGATGGCGGCCGTCTGCTGGGGACCCTGCCCGGCGTGCGCCAGATCCGGCGCGACTACGGTCAGTGGGCCGTGGTGGGGCAGGTGCGCAGCGAACGTCCCCATGACGGCCTGGCCTATGAGCGCTTCACCCCGGACGGTCCCGCCGCGCTTTTGCCCTATCGCGACCGTTACGCCCTGGTGTGGACGGCTTCCCCCGAAGCGGCACAGGCCATGCTCGCCTGGGACGACGCCACGTTCCGCACGCGCCTGCACGAGCATTTCGGCGACCGGCAGGGACGCTTCCTCTGGGCGGGCCCGCGCACGGCCTTCCCCCTCGGCCTGCGCCGCAGCGAGCCGCGCGTGCTGGCGCGCACGGTGCTGGTGGGCAATGCCGCCCAGACGCTGCATCCGGTGGCGGGGCAGGGTTTCAACCTGGGGCTGCGCGATGCCTTCGAGCTTGCCGCCGCCATCCAGGCTGCGCCACGGGAGAGCCTCGGTGCGCCGGACATGCTGGATGCCTATGCTCGGGGCCGCAGGCTGGATACGGGCGGCGGCATGCTGTTCACCGACTGGCTGGTGCGCGGCTTCTCCAACGATCGGCCCCTTTTGCGCCAAGTGCGTGCGGCGGCGCTGTCGCTGCTGGACATCCTGCCGCCTGCCAAGGATTTCGTGGTGCGGCGCATGGTGTTCGGCGCGCGGGGTTAGCATGGACAGCCGCTTCGATGTCATCGTGGTGGGCGGGGGACTGGTGGGCGCCAGTGCCGCCCTCGCCCTGGATCGGGCCGGGCTCACGGTTGGCCTGGTGGAAGGACGCGAGCCGGCACCCCCGCCCGGGGAGGCCTGGGACAGCCGCATCTATGCCGTGAGTCCCGCGAGTGTCGCCTTCCTCACGGAGCTGGGCGTATGGCCCCGGCTGGCGGCCACGTGGCGTGCGCCCGTCACGGCCATGCACATCCGTGGCGATGATGGCAGCAGTCACCTGGAGTTCTCCGCCTATGAGGCCGGCGTGGCGGCGCTCGCCTGGATCGTGGAGAGCGGCCGGCTGCAGCATCTGCTCTGGGATGCGCTGGTGCAGGAATCCCGGGTGGCGCGCTTCTGTCCGGCGCAGGTGGCGGCGCTCGGCATGGCGCCCGACTGCGTCCGGCTGACGCTGGAGGATGGGCGCAACCTCACGGCGAGCCTGGTGGTGGGCGCCGATGGAGCCCGCTCCCGGGTGCGCGCCCTGGGGGGCTTCGACTTTCGCGACAAGGATTACGGCCAGCTCGGCGTGGTGGCCAATTTCGCCTGCGAGCGGCCCCATGGCGACGTGGCGCGTCAGTGGTTCCGGGAGGATGGCATCCTGGCCTGGCTGCCCCTGCCCGGGAACCGGATTTCCATGGTGTGGTCCACTCCCACGCAACACGGCGAGGCGCTGCTGGCCCTCGCCCCGGAAGAACTGGCGCAGCGGGTGGCGCAGGCCGGCGGCGGCATCCTGGGCCGGCTCGAGGTGATCACTCCCGCGGCCGGCTTCCCCCTGCACCTCATCCAGGTGAGCCGCGTCACCGCGCCGCGCCTGGCCCTGATCGGTGATGCGGCGCATCAGGTGCATCCCCTGGCCGGGCAGGGCGTGAACCTGGGCTTCGGGGACGCCCGGGTGCTGGCGCAGGTGCTGGCCGCGCGCGGCGCGCGCGACTGCGGCGATCCCTGGCTCCTGCGCCGCTATGAGCGCGCCCGCAAGGAGGACGTGATCGCCATGCAGGCCGTGACCGACGGCCTCAAGGAGCTGTTCGGCCGGCGCGATCCCCTGCTTGGCGTGCTGCGCAACCTGGGGCTCACCCTCACCGGGCACCTGGCGCCGGTGAAGCAGCGCCTCGTGCGCCATGCGCTGGGCGGTGCGGCCTGACCGTGGTCGCGCCCCGTGTCATTTTCATTACGCTGACGAAAGGCATCCATGATTTCCAGACTCTGCTCCCGTTTGCTGCTCCTGGCCCTCGCCATCGCCACTGCCGCCTGCGCCGATGAAAACAGCGTGCGCAAGGAACTGGCGAGCCGGTTTCCGGACATTCCCGTGTCCAGCGTGAAGAAGGCGCCCGTGAAGGGGCTCTATGAAATCACTGCCGGCCAGCAGGTGTTCTACGTGGACGAGAAAGTGGACCACGTGATCCTGGGCAACATCATCGACACCCGCAGCCAGCGCAACCTCACCGCGGAACGGCGCGAGGCCCTGCTGCGGGTGGACTTCGCCAGCCTGCCCTTCGACGACGCCATTCGCATCGTCAGGGGCAAGGGCACCCGGCGTCTGGCCGTGTTCGAGGATCCGGACTGTCCCTACTGCCGCCGGCTGGAGGCCGACCTGGCCAAGATCGACGACGTCACCATATACGTCTTCCTCCTGCCCCTGGACCAGCTGCATCCGGAGGCGGGGCTGAAATCCCGCAAGGTGTGGTGTGCCCCCGACCGCGCCCAGGCGTGGCTTGCCGTGATGAATGGCGGCACACCCCCCGACAACAGGGGGGATTGCCCCAATCCCGTGGCGCGCACCGCGCAGCTTGCCCAGAAGCTCAACATCCAGGGCACGCCCGCGCTCATCTTCGAGAGCGGACGCATGGTGCCCGGCGCCATTCCCCGCGAGAAGATCGAGGAACTCCTCAACGAGGGCAGGACGGCCAGGGAGGGCGGCGCCAAATGAGCCGCGAAATGTGGGACGGGCACTATGCCGAGCGCCATTACATCTTCGGCACCGAGCCCAACGTTTTCCTTGCCTCCCAAAAAGCGCTTCTCGTGCCCGGCCAGCGCGCCCTCGCGGTGGCCGACGGCGAGGGCCGCAACGGTGTCTGGCTTGCCCAGCAGGGACTGCAGGTGGTGTCCGTGGACTTCTCCGCGCCGGCAGTGGAGAAAGCCAGAAAGCTCGCCGCCGAGCGGGGCGTCCAGGTGGAATTCCACGTGGCCGACGTGATGGAATGGGACTGGCCGCAACAGGCCTTCGACATCGTCGCCGCCATCTTCATCCAGTTCGCCCCGCCGCGGGAGCGGGCCATCCTGTTCCAGCGCATCAAGGATGCCCTCAAGCCGGGCGGCCATCTGATTCTCCAGGGCTACACGCCCAAGCAGCTGGAATACCGGACCGGCGGCCCCTCCGCGGCGGAGAACATGTACACCGAAGACCTGCTGCGCCAGGCCTTCGCCGACATGGACATCCTCCACCTGCGGGAACACGAGGACTTCATCGCCGAAGGCACCAAGCACTACGGCATGTCCGCCCTCATCGACATGGTGGCGCGCAAGCGGGGCTGAAACAAAAGGTCAAAAAAGGCGGGGTCAGGTCAAAAAAGCGGGGTCAAGTCTTTACTTTATAGTCAGGCCGGCGTCGCCGCTGAAGCGCTTCCCACCGCGTTGCACCCGGGATCGGGCGTTCTCACCTTCACCCCCACCCTGCCCTCCCCCATCAAGGGGGAGAAAAGGCGGGGTCAGGTCTTTACTTTATAGTCAGGCCGGTGTCGCCGCTGAAGCGCCTCCCACAGGGGAGCCAGGGTCGGGGGGATGTGGGAGCGGCTTCAGCCGCGATCAACCTGTCGTATGATGCCGGCCAGCCATGTCTCTGTCGAAGATTCCTCCGCACCGTCTGCGCAATCTGCCTCTGGTGCTGGCCCTTGCGCTGTCGGCCCTGCTCCACGCAGCGCTGCTGCTGGGCACGCGCGTGGGGCAGGTGGAGCGGCCGGGTGTCGCGCCCCAACGGCTGGCGGTGCGGCTGGCCCAGGTCGAGCCGGCCCGGGAGCCGGAAAAACCGGCTGCAGCCGAGGCGGGCCTGCCACCCCAAACAGCCGAGCCTGAACCAGCGCGGGAGCCGGCCCGCCCGCCCCAGCCCGTGCCGGACGCCCCGCCGCTGCCTGCCGATACCAGGACAGACGCGGCTCCGGTGCGCCCCGGCATGCCGGAGGCGGCCGCCGGATCCACCACCCTCGATCTGCCGCTGCCGCCGGACCCCACCTACTACCCGGCGCGCCAGGTAGACGAGCATCCCGTGCTTCTCAGTGACACGAAGCCCGTTTATCCTGAGGAAGCCGCTCGCAGCAACCTCCCGGGCGAGGTGATCGTGCTCATGCTGCTCAACGAGCACGGACGTGCCGACGAGGTGAGCATCATCGAGGCAAAGCCGCCTGGCAGGGGTTTCGAGGAGGCGGTGATTGCCTGGCTGCGGGACGCCCGTTTCAAGCCCGCCGTGCGCCAGGGCCGTGTGGTCAAGGCGCGGGTGGTGTACCACGTGACATTCGAGCCCTGATCCAACCACGAGAGGAGACCGTCATGAGCAGACTCAACATTGCCTTCGGCTTTTTCTTCCTGGCCCTGTCCGCGGCGCTGGGGCCCTACATGCTGCTCAAGCTGCATCCCACGGCCAATGAGGCCCAGGAGGGGCGTGTCACGGCCACGGGCAAGCTGGCCGAGGTGGCGGGTGGCAATTATGACGATCCGGAGACCCTCGCACCCATCACGGCGGACAAGCTGGGGCGCCTCGCCACGGATGCGGTATTGGCCATCAACCGTGAGATCAATGCCCGCGCGCCCATCGACGCCGTGCGTTCCGGGCCCCACGTGCACGGCAATCTGGAAGCCCTGCTCAACATCGTCGTGGGCGTGGTGCTGATGTTCGTCTCCTGCAAGCGCAAGTGGATGAAGCAGGTGATCGGCTGGCTGTTCATCCTGGGCACTCTTCTGCATTCCGGCATGCTTTACCTGGTCACCGTGTTCAACCAGGCCTGGGCCGGCCAGATCCTCGCTACCGGAGTGGGCCCGGTCATGATCCTGCTGGGGCTGGTTCTCGCCGGCCTGGCGGTGGCGATCGGTTTCCGTGGCGAAATCGTGCGCGAGTGACACCAGCGTGGGCCCGGCCTGGGGCCTGCTGAAGCGCACCCTGTCGGAGCGGCTTGAGCCGCGATCATCCGCGTGCGCCTGGGGTCGCCGCCAAAGCGCCTCCCACGACGGCGCAACCCTGTGGGAGCGGCTTTAGCCGCGATCAGTCGCGGCTCGGACGCGGCGCATCAGGAGCCGTTTTTCGGCAGCAGCACCCACATGCGCCCCGGCTGGCGCATGGCGCCGGCCAGGCGTCCGGCTTCCTCGCCGAAACCCCAGAAGAAATCCGCGCGCACCACGCCCTTGATGGCGCCGCCCGTATCCTGGGCCAGCATCAGCCGCCTGAGGGGGGCTTCCCGGTTGGGCCAGGTGGTGACCAGGAACACCGGCGCGCCCAGGGGCACGGAGCGCGGGTCCACGGCCAGGCTGCGCCCGGCGGACAGGGGCACGCCCAGGGCCCCCGGCGGCCCGTCCGGCCCCTGCGCAGGGGGCGGCGGCAGCTCCCGGAAGAAGACATAGCTGGGATTGGCGGCGAGCAACCCGGGCAGCCTGTCCGGATGCTGTTCGCCCCAGCGGCGGATGCCCTGCATGGAAGCCTGCTCCGGGGTGAGTTCGCCCCATTCCACCAGCTTCTTGCCGATGGAGACGTAGGGATGCCCGTTCTGGTCGGCATAACCCACGCGCAGGGTCTCGCCGGTGTCCAGCAGGATGCGGCCCGATCCCTGGATGTGCAGGAAGAAGAGCGCCACCGCATCGTCCACCCAGGCGATCACTTTGCCCGTGAGGGGGGCGCTGCCCGCTTCGATCTCGGCGCGGCTGTAATAGGGCAGGACGCGGTTGCCCACCAGCCGTCCGCGCAGGCGGTAGGACCTGAGCTCGGGATACACGCTGCCGAGATCGATGGTGAGCAGATCCTCCGGCACACCGTACACGGGATGGCGAAAACGTTCGGAACGGTTGCGGCTGCCCAAGAGCAGGGGTTCGTAATAGCCGGTGATGAGCCCGGTGTCGCTGCCGTCGCTGGCGGAAAGCCGGTGGGGTGTGAACCAGCGCTGGAAAAACGCGCGCGCCTGCGCGTCATCCGCGGGTGTCTCCCGGGCCGCGGCTTCGCAGGGCGCCTTCCATGCAGGCTGGCGCGCGAGGCTCCGGCAGGAGGCGAGCAGGGCGGGCCAGGCGCCGGCGGCATCGTTGGCTTCCCAGCCCTCCACCGCGCTCCAGGGCACCGGCGTGAGCACCGGGGTGGGCGCTGCCGGCGGCGTCACGGGCGGCTTCGGCGGCAGGGCGCAGCCGGCCAGCCCGAGCAGGAGGGCCAGGCTTTTCAGGTAGGATTGCAGCCTGCGACCGAAGGAGGAACACGTCATGGGATGGCTGCTGCTGGAGGCCGGCATCGCCCTGGGCCTGCTCATCTTCATCGTCTGGTACACCCTGCCCAGGAGGGGCAGGGACGACTGATGCCTTTAGTGCAGCACCCGCGGCACGCTCAGCACGAATTCCGGAATGGGGGCGTCGAAGCGGGTGCCGTCCTCGGCCACCATCTGGTAGCTGCCCTTCATGGTGCCCACGGGGGTGGGAATGGCCGAGCCGCTGGTGTATTCGTAGCTCTCCCCCGGTTTGAGGAAAGGCTGTTCCCCCACCACGCCCAGCCCCTTCACCTCCTGCACCTGGCCCTCCCCGTCGGTGATGATCCAGTGCCGGCTGATGAGCTGCGCGGCGACGGTGCCCGTATTGGTGATGGTAATGGTGTAGGCGAAGACGTAACGGCCGGCCGCCTCGTCCGACTGTTCCGGCAGGTAATCCACGCGGGAGGTGACGGTGATTTCGTACTTGGTGCGTTCGGCCATGGCGGGCTCGTGGGGAGTCGGGAGGGCTGCCTATTGCACACGAATTCCCGCGCGTAGGCAAGGCCGGGCGTTTCCGGGTAAAATGCAAAGCTTTGTTTCCGATCGAGGATTCCCGTCATGGCCCAGTTCCGCATTGCGCCCAGCATCCTGTCCGCCAATTTCGCCAAGCTCGGGCAGGAGATCACGGACGTCATCGCCTCCGGCGCCGACATCATCCATTTCGACGTGATGGACAACCATTACGTGCCTAACCTCACCATCGGCCCGCTGGTGTGCGAGGCCATCCGGCCGCTCACCTCCGCCATCATCGACGTGCACCTGATGGTGAAGCCGGTGGACCGCATCATTCCGGATTTCGCCAAGGCGGGGGCCAACATCATCACCTTCCACCCGGAAGCCTCCGAGCACATCGACCGCTCCCTCGCCCTGATCAAGGACCAGGGCTGCAAGGCCGGGCTGGTGTTCAACCCCGCCACGCCCCTCGACTGGATGGACCACGTGATGGACAAGCTGGACATGGTCCTGCTCATGAGCGTGAACCCGGGGTTCGGCGGCCAGAAGTTCATTCCGGAAGCCCTCAACAAGCTGCGGCTTGCGCGCCGGAAGATCGACGCCTACCGCGAGAAGACCGGCCGTGAGATCTGGCTCGAGATCGACGGCGGCGTGAAGGTGGACAACATTGCCGAGATCGCCCGGGCCGGTGCCGACACCTTCGTGGCCGGCTCCGCCGTGTTCGGGGCGGGCAAGGACTCCGACCCGCACCGCTACGATTCCATCATCGCCGCCCTGCGCGCCGAACTGGCCAAGGTGTGAGCGGAACGGGGCCCGCGCCCCGGGTCGCCGCTGAAGCGCCTCCCACGGGGGGCTGGGCTGTGGGAGCGGCTTCAGCCGCGATCGAACCAGGTGGGCTAATCCGCGGGGATCGCGGCCAAGGGTTTGCCACCCCCACCCTGACCCTCCCCCGTCGAGGGGGAGGGGGCAGGGGCTTGAGCCGGGGTCATGCGGCCCGCCCCGGGTCGCCGCTGAAGCGCCTCCCACAGGGGAGCCTGGGCTGTGGGAGCGGCTTCTGCCGCGATCGAACCAGGTGGGCTAATCCGCGGGGATCGCGGCCAAGGGTTTGCCACCCCCACCCTGACCCTCCCCCGTCGAGGGGGAGGGGGCAGGGGCTTGAGCCGGGGTCATGCGGCCCGCCCCGGGTCGCCGCTGAAGCGCCTCCCACGGGGGGCTGGGCTGTGGGAGCGGCTTCAGCCGCAATCGAACCAGGTGGGCTAATTCGCGGGGATCGCGGCCAAGGGTTTGCCACCCCCACCCTGGCCCTCCCCCGTCGAGGGGGGCAGGGGCTTGAGCCGGGGTCATGCGGGCTGCCGGGGGTCGCCGCTGAAGCGCCTTTCACAGGGGAGCCTGGGCTGTGGGAGCGGCTTCAGCCGCGATGATTCGGCGGGGGCGCGACAGAAGCGCCTCCCATGCGCCCCGGCCCGACCACCGGGGGAAGGCCGGGACATTGTGGCAGCAAACGACTGACAGGAATTCGATGAGCATCCAATTTCCCCTCGACATCAAGGCGGTGGTCGTCGATCTCGACGGCACGCTGCTCGACACGGCGCCCGATCTCGCCGCGGCCGCCAACCGCATGCTGGCCGACCTGGGCCGCCCGCCGGTGGCCACGGAGGTGCTCAAGACCTACATCGGCAACGGCGTCTCCCGCCTGGTCAAGCGGGTGCTTACCGGTGACATGGAGGCGGAACCCGATCCGGAACTGTTCGACCGTGCCCTCAGGCTCTACCAGCGCCATTACGGCGAGCATGTGGCCGACGAGTCGCGTCCCTTCCCGGGTGTGCGCGAGGGGCTCGATGCCATGAAGGCGGCGGGCTTCCACCTTGCCTGCATCACCAACAAGGCGGAACAGTTCACCGTGCCGCTGCTGCTCGCCACGCACCTGCACGGTTATTTCGAGCTGATTTTGTCCGGGGACACCCTGCCGAAGAAGAAGCCCGATCCCCTGCCGCTATTGCATGCCTGCGAGCACTTCCGCATCGCGCCGCGGGAGCTGCTCCTGATCGGCGATTCCCTCAACGACGCCCAGGCTGCGCGCGCCGCGGGCTGCCATGTGTTCGTCGTGCCCTACGGCTACAACCGGGGCCGTCCTGTGGCGGAGCTGGACGTGGACGCGGTGGTGCCCAGCCTGCTCGAGGCGAGCAAACTGATACGCAGGGCCTGACATGCACTCCGGAGGCAGGCACACAGAGCGGATGCCGGGCCCCCTCGGGCGATGGCGCTAAAGACGGCCGACACCGGGCAGCGCCGTGCGCCACGCCCGCCCGCGACTGGTTTTCCCTGTGACCCTGTGCCTCTGGGGTGAACATGACCGAACAAGATTTTCTGCAACACGGCCGCGAGGGTTTTAACCGCGTGCCCCTCGTGCGGGAGCTGCTCGCCGACCTGGACACGCCCCTGTCCGTCTATCTCAAGCTGGCCAACCAGCCCTACACCTATCTGTTCGAATCGGTGCAGGGCGGCGAGCGCTTCGGCCGCTACTCCTTCATTGGCCTGCCCGCGCGCACCCGCCTGGTGGTGCGCGGCCACGAGGTGACCGTGGAAGACGACACGGGGGTGCGGCTTCGCGAGACCTGCGCCGACCCCCTGGCATTCATCGACGACTACCGGCGCCGCTTCCGTGTCGCCCAGCGCCCGGGGTTGCCCCGTTTCTGCGGCGGCCTGGTGGGTTATTTCGGCTACGACACCGTGCGCTACATCGAGCGCAGGCTCGCCCACGGGGACAAGCCCGACCCCATCGGCACGCCGGACATCCTGCTGCTGCTGTCCGAGGAGCTGGTGGTGGTGGACAGCGTCATGGGCAAGCTCTATCTGGTGGTCTATGCCGATCCCGCCGAGGCCGGCAGCCACGCGCGGGCGCAGGCGCGGCTGGACGAACTGGAAGCGAAGCTGCGCGCCCCGCTCACGCCGCCGCCAACCCCCGTGTTCCCGCGCCGGGAGGCCACCTCGGAATTCGGTGAGGCGGCCTTCAGGGAAGCGGTGGCCCGGGCCAAGCGCTACATCTACGACGGCGACATCATGCAGGTGGTTCTCTCCCAGCGCATGAGCCAGCCCTTCCCCGCGCCGCCCCTGAACCTCTACCGGGCGCTGCGCAGTCTCAATCCTTCGCCCTACATGTTCCACTGCGATTTCGGCGACTTCCACGTGGTGGGCGCCTCGCCCGAGATCCTGGTGCGTCTCGAGGGGGATACCGTCACCGTGCGGCCCATCGCCGGCACCCGTCCCCGCGGCCGCACCCGCGAGGAAGACCAGGCCCTTGCCGCCGAGCTGCTCGCCGATCCCAAGGAACGTGCCGAGCACCTCATGCTCATGGACCTGGGCCGCAACGACGTGGGCCGCGTGGCCCGCATCGGCAGCGTGCGCGTCACCGAGAACATGGTGATCGAACGCTACTCCCACGTGATGCACATCGTCTCCAACGTGGAGGGCACGCTGCGCGACGGGCTCGATGCCATGGACGTGCTGCGCGCCACCTTCCCCGCGGGCACGGTGAGCGGGGCGCCCAAGGTGCGGGCCATGGAAATCATCGACGAGCTGGAGCCCACCCGGCGCGGCATTTACGCCGGGGCCGTGGGCTATCTGGGCTTCAACGGCGACATGGACCTTGCCATCGCCATCCGCACTGCGGTGGTCAAGGCCGGCACCCTCTACGTCCAGGCGGGCGCCGGCATCGTCGCCGACTCCGTCCCGGAAAACGAATGGCAGGAGACCCGCAACAAGGCGCGCGCCGTGCTGCGTGCCGCGGAACTGGCGCTGGGCGGTCTGGGTGCGGGAAAGGCGTGAGGAAACGTCCCGCTTTTGGTATCGTGAGCCTGCTTTGGAGCGACCACCCTCCGCCACGGTGTGTGCCCCGCGGGGCGCCGGGGTCGGCAGCGGTGGAGCCGGCGCGGGGGGCTTCCGGGGTGGGGGCAAGACCGGCGCGACCCCATGCGCGCAGCGGCCAAACGCGGTAACAGGTGACCCATGCTGTTGATGATCGACAACTACGACTCCTTCACCTACAACCTCGTGCAGTATTTCGGCGAGCTGGGCGAGGAGGTGCGTGTCTTCCGCAATGACGAGATCGACCTGGCGGGCGTGGAGGCGCTGGCACCCGGTCACATCGTCATCTCACCGGGCCCCTGCACGCCCAGCGAGGCGGGCATTTCCGTGCCCCTCATTCGCGCCTTCGCCGGCCGCGTGCCCATTCTCGGCGTCTGCCTCGGCCACCAGGCCATCGGCCAGGCCTTCGGCGGGCGCATCGTCCACGCGAAGCAGCTCATGCACGGCAAGACCTCCCTCATCCACCATCGGGACGTGGGCGTGTTCCGCGGTCTGCCCAACCCGCTCACCGCCACCCGCTATCACTCCCTGGTGATCGAGCGCGAAACCCTGCCCGACTGCCTGGAAATCACCGCGTGGACCGACGATGGCGAGATCATGGGGGTGCGCCACAAGACCCTGCCGGTGGAGGGCGTGCAGTTCCATCCGGAATCCATCCTCACCGAGTACGGGCACGAGATGCTGGCGAATTTCCTCAAGACCCCCTCTCCCCAACCCTCTCCCACGGGGGGAGAGGGGGCAGACTGGAGGACGTGATGACACCGCAACAAGCCCTCGCCACTCTCCTCGACAAACGCGATCTTTCCGCGGAGGAGATGCTCGATGTCATGCAGCAGATCATGACCGGGCAACTCACGCCGGTGCAGATCGCGGGCATTCTCGTGGCGCTGCGTGCCAAGGGCGAGACCGTCACCGAAATCGCCGCCGCCGCGCGCGTCATGCGTAAGCTGGCCACGCCCGTGCCCCTGCCGCCGGACGAGCATCTGGTGGACACCTGCGGCACGGGCGGCGACGGCGCCCACACCTTCAACATCTCCACCGCCAGCGCCATCGTCGCCGCCGCCGCGGGCGTGAAGGTGGCCAAGCATGGCGGCCGCTCGGTCTCCAGCACCTGCGGCAGCGCCGATGTCCTGGAGGCGCTGGGCGTCAACGTCAACCTGGCGCCGGACGAGGTGGCCCGCTGTGTGCAGGAGATCGGCGTCGGCTTCATGTTCGCGCCCAACTACCACACGGCCATGCGCTACGCCGCCCCCGTGCGCCGGGAACTGGGCGTGCGCACCCTGTTCAACCTGCTCGGGCCCCTCACCAATCCCGCCGGCGCGAAGAACCAGGTGATGGGCGTGTTCGCGCCGGACCTGGTGGGCAAGCTCGCCCGCGTTCTGGCGGAACTCGGCAGCCGGCACGTGATGGTGGTGCACGCCGCCGACGGCCTGGACGAAATCAGCCTGGGCGCCGACACCTTCGTGGCGGAGCTCAAGGAAGGCAGGGTGCGGGAATACACCCTCAATCCGCAGCAGTTCGGCTTCGATCCCTGCGCCTCCGAGCGGCTCGCCGTGCACAACATCGACGAGGCACGCGCCATGATCGAGAGCGTGTTCGACAACGTGGACGGCCCGGCCCGCGACATCGTCTGCCTCAATGCCGGCGCCGCCATCTATGTGGGCAACGTCGCGCCGACGCTGGCCGAAGGCGTGGCCCGGGCGCGCGGCGCCATCGAAAGCGGCGCGGCGAAGGCCCGGCTCGAGGCGCTCAGGGTTTTCTCCATGCGCTTCGCGGGGAAGGCATGAAGCGCCGGGGTGGACAGGGCAGCCCATTCGCGGCGGGCGCCGGCGTTGCCGACTCCCATCCGCCCGCGCACGGCATGGGGCGGCCCGTCAGCGATCCCCGGTAATCCCCGGCGCCGGCGCGCCCCAGCGGCTGAGGTTCTGATATGTCCGACATCCTGCAGAAAATCCTCGCAGTCAAGGCGGAGGAAATCGCCGCCGCGAAACGCGCCGAGCCCCCCGAGGCCATGCGCGCCGCTGCAAAGTTCGCGCCGCCGCCGCGGGATTTCGTCGGCGCCCTGCGCGCGAAGATTGCCGAAGGCAGGGCCGCCGTGATCGCCGAGATCAAGAAGGCCAGCCCCAGCAGGGGCGTGCTGCGGGAGGACTTTCACCCCGCCGCCATCGCGGCCGGCTACGAGCGGGGGGGCGCCGCCTGCCTGTCCGTCCTCACCGACCGCCCCTTCTTCCAGGGCAGCCCCGAATATCTCAAACAGGCGCGCGACGCCTGCGCCCTGCCCGTGCTGCGCAAGGACTTCATCATCGACCCCTACCAGGTGTACGAGGCGCGGGCCATGGGTGCGGACTGCATCCTGCTCATCGTCGCCGCCTTTGCGACCCCCTCCCCCCCGATGGGGGAGGGCAGGGGTGGGGGTGAAACCTTCAACGTGGCCGCCATGCAGCAACTCGAATCCATCGCCCACAACCTGGGCATGGCCGTGCTGGTGGAAGTGCACGACGCCGCGGAACTGGACGCGGCCCTGCAGCTGAAAACGCCCCTCATCGGCATCAACAACCGCAACCTGCGCACCTTCGAGGTGAGCCTCGACACCACCCTGGGCCTGCTGCCCCGCATCCCCGGGGACCGGCTGGTGGTCACCGAATCCGGCATCCTCACCCCGGACCACGTGCGGCTCATGCGCGAAAACGGCGTCCACGCCTTCCTGGTGGGCGAAGCCTTCATGCGCGCCCCCGACCCCGGCGCCGAACTCGCCCGCCTCTTCGCCTGAATCCGGCGGACGGCGGCGGGGGATCGGGGCTGAAGCCCCTCCCACAGGCCCTGGCACTCCCACAAGTCCCCCTCCCCCTCGATGGGGGAGGGCAGGGGTGGGGGTTGCGCTCCTGTGTCAGCTCCACCCCTGTGGGAGGCGCTTCAGCGGCGACCTCTGGTCCCGGCAAGGCTGATCGCGGCTGAAGCCGCTCCCACAAAGAGGCGCCGGCGCCCCCACAGGTCCCCCTCCCCCTCGATGGGGGAGGGCAGGGGCGGGGGTGAAGCAGATGAGCCCCTGTGTCAGCTCAACCCCTGTGGGAGCCGCTTCAGCAGCGGCCAGGGGCTTGACTATAAAGTAAAGACCTGACCCCGCTGGACTTGACCCCACTAGAGCGGGTAGTCGAGCTCCCGCTGGTGACGGATGGCGAGAATGCGCACTTCGTCCTGCACGGGCAGAAAACGATAGAGCGCCACATAGCCCGTCTTGCCGAACGAGATCACCAGCTCCCGCAGCTCGCCTTCCACGCGGCGGCCGATCAGAGGGTGCCGTGCCAGCATGCCCACCGCCTCGCGAATCGCCGCAGCCGAGGCAACCGCTGCCTCCCTGTCGTGCTGGCGCAGAAACTCGAAGGTGGTTTTCAGGTTGGCGAGGGCGTTCGCCGAATAGACTACTTTCGCCACGGCCGCGGCGACGCGGTTTCGTGCCCGCCGGCGAAGCGTTCCAGCCAGTCGTGCACGTCCTCCGCCCGATAGACCTGCGCGCCGCCGTCGATGGCGGCATCCGCGGCCAGGGCTTCGCGAAGGAATGCCCGCATGCGCTCCTCGCGGGCGACCTCCCGCTCCAGCGCCTCGATCATCAGGCTGTGGGCGGACTTGTTCGATTCCCTGGCCAGCCGGAGGATGCGCTCCTTGAGCGCCTCCGGCAGTTTGAGGGTCGTGCTCACGGTCATGGCGGCTTCCTGTCCAGTGGGTGTTACCATGGTATCACTCTCCCGGCCGCTGACAAGGTCAGGGCGTCCCCCGGTACGAGGGGTGCGCTTCATGAAGCGCAGGGCTCCAGTGTCAGCTCCATCCCTGTGGGAGGCGCTTCAGCGGCGGCCGGGGGTGCGGCAAGGCTGATCGCGGCTGAAGCCGCTCCCACAGGCTCTGGCCACTCCCGGAAAGGCTTGGGCGCTGCCACAGGTCCCCTCCGCCCCGATGGAGGGCAGGGGCGGGGGTGAAGCAGATGAGCCCCTGTGTCAGCTCAACCCCTGTGGGAGGCGCTTCAGCGGCGACCTGGGGTCCCGGCAGGGCTGATCGCGGCTGAAGCCGCTCCCACAGGCCCTGGCGCGCCCACAGCCCTCTTCCCCTCGATGGGAGAGGGGCGGGGTTGGGGGTGAAGCGGATGTGCTCCAGTGTCAGCTCCACCCCTGTGGGAGGCGCTTCAGCGGCGACCTGGGGTCCCGGCAGGGTTGATCGCGGCTGAAGCCGCTCCCACAGGCTCTGGCCACTCCCGGAAAGGCTTGGGCGCTGCCAAAGGTCCCCCTTCCCCTGGATGGGGGAGGGCAGGGGCGGGGGTGAAGCGGATGTGCTCCTGTGTCAGCTTCACCCCTGTGGGAGGCGCTTCAGCGGCGACAGGCGGGACAAACATAATCGCGGCTGCAGCCGCTCCCACAGGGACCTTCCCCCACTGTGGGAAGGGCCGGGTGTTGCAAAAACACAACACAGGGCCTGGCTGTTGCAAAAAAATCCCTGAAAAACTTGTCACCCCGTTCCCTGCCTCGGCACAATTGGCTCAACTTCTCGCATCAGGAGAGGTTGACTGGGCGAAGGGCGTTCCGCCCGAGCCCGCTTGACTCATCAACAAAAGGAGAGACTCGATGAACAAGAAGCTTCTCGCTCTGGCCGTGGCCGGCGCCTTCGCGGCTCCGGTGGCGATGGCCGACAGCAGCAACGTGGTGATCGGCGGCACGATGCACTTCTCGCTGGACAGCATGAAGGGCAACACGGGCAACGGCACGGACAACACGACCAACTGGAACGTGTCCAGCAACGCCTCCAACATCTACTTCAAGGGCACGGAAGATCTGGGCAACGGGCTGTCCGCCATCTGGCAGATCCAGACCTACTTCTCGGCCGGTGGCACGGGTAACGCCGATACCAGCTTCGGTGCAACAAAGGACGGCGTGAGCTCCGGCAACACTTACGTCGGCCTCAGCTCCAAGTCCTGGGGCATGGTCATCCTCGGCAAGCACGAGTCGCCCCTCAAACTGGTTGGCCGAAAGGTGGATCTCTTCGGCGACCAGCTGGGGGATAACCGCAATCTGGTAACGAGCGCAGTGGGCGGAGGGATTAACAATACTGCCGGTTTCGATCTCCGTCCCAACAACGTGATCGCCTACGGCACGCCAGCTTTCAATGGCTTCAAGGCCCTGGTCGCGTACGTGACCAACGCTTCCTCTGGCGTCGCCAGAGATTCCGGCACCCTTTCGACCGATTCTGTCAGCGCCTGGTCCGGCAACGTGACCTACGAAAACGGCCCCATCTATGCTGGCTTGGGCTACGAAAAACACAAGTTCTCCGACTTTGGCACGGCCGGCCGGGATGATGAAAAGGCCTGGCGTCTGTCCGCCGGCTACAACTTCGGCGACTTCAAGGTGGTCGGCCTGTATCAGCACGAATCCGGTCTCTTCCGCAATGCTGCCAACAACAACGTGAAGCGCAACACCTGGGGCCTGGGTGGCGCGTACAAGCTGGGCGCCAACACCCTCAAGCTCCAGTATTACAAGGCGGGCGACCTGAAGAACAGCGGTCTGGCCAACGAAAGCGAGACCGGCGCGTCCATGTGGGCGCTGGGTGTGGATCATGCCCTGTCCAAGCGGACGACCATTTACGCTGTCTATGCGCAGACCAACAACGACAATGCTGCTGCATACAGTGCGTTCGGCGGTGGCCATGGCGACAATCCGGGCACGGTCACGGGCAAGGACCCGCATGGCTTCGGCGTGGGTGTGAAGCACACCTTCTGATTCGGCTCAACCGAATCGCGAAGCATCAAACGGGCGCCTTCGGGCGCCCGTTTTTTTAACGGTGGTGGGGTCAGGTACTGGGGTCAGGTCTTTACTTTATAGTCAAGCCACCGGTCGCGGCAGTTACCCCATGCTCACCCTCGCCCCGCCTTCCCCCCATCAAGGGGGAGGGGAACTGAGCAACAGGGGTCACGAGCAACAGGGGTCACACGAGCAACAGGGGTCAGGTCTTTACTTTATAGCGCCTCGCGGCTACATTGACACCATGACACGTCCCCTGCGTCTGGAATTCCCCGGAGCCGTCTATCACATCACCGCCCGCGGGGACGGGCGGGAGGAGATCTTTCTCGACGATGCCGACCGGCAGCGTTTCCTGGATCTGCTCGCCCGCGAGGTGCAGCAGCAGCGCTGGCGGCTCTACGCCTGGTGCCTGATGGGCAACCACTACCACCTGCTGCTGGAGACGCCCGAACCCAATCTCGTCGCCGGCATGCGGCGGCTCAACGGTGTGTACACCCAGGCGTTCAACCGCCGTCACGGGCGCGTGGGGCACGTGCTGCAGGGGCGCTACAAGAGCATTCTGGTGGACCGGGACAGCTATCTGCTGGAGCTGTGCCGCTATGTGGTGTTGAATCCGGTGCGCGCCGGGCTGGTGAAGCGGCCCGAGGACTGGGCCTGGAGCAGCTACCGGGCCACGGTGGGCAAGGTGGCGGCGCCGGGCTGGCTGCGCGCGGACTGGGTGCTGGCGCAGTTCGGGGAGGATCCGGCGGCGGCGCGGCAGGCGTACCAGCGCTTCGTGCGCGCGGGCATCGGGGCCGAGTCGCCCTGGCAGAACCTGCGCAGCCAGATCTACCTGGGCTCGGAGGAATTTCTTGCGCGCATGGAGCGGCTGGCCGCGGCGAGCGAGGCAAAGGGTGTGCCGCGGGGGCACCGTCTGCCTGCGCGGCCGAAGCCCGACGGGCTGCTGGAGGAAGTGTGCCGGATCTACCGCTGCAGTGCGGAGGATGTGCAGAGCCGCCGTCACCAGCCGGCCTTCCAGTCATGGGTGTACCTGCTGCGGCGGGCGGCCAATCTTGGCCTGCGCGAGACGGCGGCGCTGGCGGGCGTTTCCGCCCCGCGCATTTCCCAGATTCAGCGGGTTTTCGACCGGGAGCCGCCGGCGGCGCTGGCGCGCCTGCTAACCAGGTATAAAGTAAAGGCCTGACCCCGGCCGAAGGTCATGACATCCCTGCTCACCGAGACCGGCCGCTGTGTGGCCTGCGGCATGTGTCTGCCCCACTGTCCCACCTACCGCAAGCTGGAATCGGAGGCGGATTCGCCCCGCGGCCGGGTGATGCTGGCGCGCGCGCTGGCGGAGGGGGCGATTGGGCCGGAGCCGGCGCTGGTCACCCATCTCGACCGCTGCCTGGCCTGCCGCGCCTGCGAGGCGGTGTGCCCCGCCGGGGTGCGCTATGGGGAGATCATCGACGGCGCGCGCGCGCTGCTGGTGGAGAAGGGCCGCCCGCCGCGGGGCCCGGCGCGCTGGCTGCCGGGCCTGCTGGCCTCGCCGCTGCTGCTCGCGCCCGCGGGCTGGCGCTTCCGGTCCGTGTATGCTGCCCGGGGCGGGCGGCAGGGCACGGTGTCGCTGTTCCTGGGGTGTGTGGCGCGCCTGGCCGATGCCGAAACCCTGCGTGCCGCGATTTTCCTGCTCACAAGGCTGGGGTTCGAGGTGCGCCTGCCCCGCGGCCAGACCTGCTGCGGGGCGATGCACCAGCACGGCGGCGATCCGGGCCGGGCGGCCTTGGCTGCGCGGCGCAACATCGGGGTGTTCGCGGGGTCGGACCGGGAGGCTGCTCGCGCGCCCATCCTGTTCTGTGCCAGCGGCTGCGGGGCGAGTCTGGTGGAATACGGCCGCCACGGGAAAGCCGGCGCCGCCTTCGCCCGGCGCGCCACGGACGTGGTTTCGTTTCTCGCCCGGGCGCCGGGCTGGGAACGGCTCACGCCGGCGCCGCGGGAGGAGACGGTGGCCGTCCACGAACCCTGCAGCAGCCGCAACGTGCTGGGCAACGCGGCGGATGTCCATGCCCTGCTTGGCCGCATCCCGGGCCTGCGGGTGGTGTCCCTGCCGGGCAACGACCAGTGCTGCGGCGCGGCGGGGCTGTATTTCCTGCGCCAGCCGGCCCTCGCCCGGCGTCTGCGGGCTGATAAAATGCCGGGACCGGGGGATCGCCCCCCGCGCTTATGGGTGAGCACCAATTTTGGCTGCGCGCGCTGGCTGGCGTCGGGACTGCGCGAGGCGGGGCACGCGGTGGAGGTGCTGCATCCCGTGGTGCTCGTGGCAAGACAACTGGGGTTTACCGGAACATGCTGAATCTGGACACGCTCATCATTGCCTTCGACAAGGGCCTGCGCACCGTGTTTGCCCCCGCGCCCACGGTGCGGCCGCGGCCCGGGAAGGATCTGCCCGAGCCGGCGCTCACCGAGGCGGAGAAGCGCCACGCCGCGGGCCTCATGCGCGTCAACCACAGTGGCGAGGTATGCGCCCAGGCGCTCTACCAGGGGCAGGCCCTCACCGCGCGCAACCCCGCCGCCCGCGCCGCGCTGGAACAGGCGGCGCAGGAGGAAACCGAACACCTCAACTGGTGCGAAACCCGGCTCAAGGAGCTGGGCTCCCACAAGAGCTACCTCAACCCCCTGTGGTACACCGGCTCGCTTGCCATCGGCATGCTCGCCGGCGCGCTGGGGGATCGGTGGAATCTTGGTTTCCTGGCGGAAACGGAACGCCAGGTGGAAGCCCATCTCGACCGGCACCTCGCGCGCCTGCCGGCACAGGATGCCAAGAGCCGGGCCATCGTGGAGCAGATGAAGATCGACGAGGCGCGGCACGCCACCACCGCCCTCGAGCACGGCGGCGCCTCCCTGCCCCTGCCCGTGCGCCTGGGGATGAAGCTGACTTCCAAGGTGATGACCACCGCCGCCTACTGGATCTGAGGCCGGGGCCTCCACTGCTGTTTGGGGTCACTCCACTGCTGTTTGGGGTCAGGTCTTTACTTTATAGCCAAGCTGGTGCTGCTTGGGGTCAGGTCTTTACTTTATAGCCAAGCTGGCGGTCGCCGCTAAAGCGCCTCCCACAGCAGTGCTGTTTAGTCAAGCCATTGGTCGCCGCTGAAGCGCCTCCCACGACACCAGCCGACTCTGTGGGAGCGGTTCCAGCCGCGACAGGACCATCGCACTGCCGGAAGGTCGCCGCTGAAGCGCCTCCCACAGCAGTGGCCAGCCCTGTGGGAGCGGTTCCAGCCGCGATGCGCAGATGGAGCCTCTGTCACCCCCTCTCCAACCCTCCCCCATCGAGGGGGAGGGGGCATGTGGGAGCGGCTTCAGCCGCGACAGGACCATCGCACTGCCGGAAGGTCGCCGCTGAAGCGCCTCCCACAGCAGTGGCCAGCCCTGTGGGAGCGGTTCCAGCCGCGACAGGACCATCGCACTGACGGAAGGTCGCCGCTGAAGCGCCTCCCACAGCAGTGCTGTTTAGTCAAGCCATTGGTCGCCGCTGAAGCGCCTCCCACAGCAGTGGCCAGCCCTGTGGGAGCGGCTTTAGCCGCGATAGTTAGCTGCGATCTCTGCAACTCACCCCCTCCCCAACTCTCCCCCATCGAGGAGGAGGGGGACATGCGGGCGCGGCTTCAGCCCCGGTGGGCCTGCCCGGCGCCCGGCGTCGCGGGGGAAGGGGCTGCCGCGTGGATGGCGGGTCAGTCCCAGCTCAGGGCGCCGCCGGTCTGGTATTCGATGACCCGGGTTTCGAAGAAGTTTTTCTCCTTCTTGAGGTCGATCATCTCGGCCATCCAGGGGAAGGGGTTGGTGGCGCCGGGGTAGAGTTCGTCCAGGCCGATCTGCTGGCAGCGGCGGTTGGCGATGAAGCGCAGGTATTCCTTGAACATGGGGGCATTGAGGCCCAGCACGCCACGGGGCATGGTGTCCTCGGCATAGGCGTATTCCAGCTCCACGCCCCGGCGGATCAGGCCGCGGATTTCCTCGCGGAATTCCGGCGTCCACAGGTGCGGGTTTTCCATCTTGATCTGGTTGATGAGGTCGATGCCGAAGTTGCAGTGCATGGACTCGTCCCGCAGGATGTACTGGTACTGCTCGGCCGCGCCGGTCATCTTGTTCTGCCGGCCCAGGGCGAGGATCTGCACGAAGCCCACGTAGAAGAACAGCCCTTCCATGATGCAGGCGAACACGATCAGGCTCTTGAGCAGCTTCTGGTCGTTTTCCGGCGTGCCGGTTTTGAAGGCGGGGTCGGTGAGGGTGTCGATGAAGGGGATGAGGAACTCATCCTTGGCGCGGATGCACGGCACCTCGTGGTAGGCGTTGAAGATTTCGCCTTCGTCCAGGCCCAGGCTTTCGACGATGTATTGGTAGGCATGGGTGTGGATGGCTTCCTCGAAGGCCTGGCGCAGCAGGTATTGCCGGCATTCCGGGGCGGTGATGTGGCGGTAGGTGCCAAGCACGATGTTGTTGGCGGCCAGGGAATCGGCGGTGACGAAGAAGCCCAGGTTGCGCTTGACGATGAGCCGCTCGTCCTCGGTGAGGCCGTTGGGGTCCTTCCAGGTGGCGATGTCCCGGCTCATGTTGATTTCCTGGGGCATCCAGTGGTTGGCGCAGCCGGCCAAATATTTTTCCCAGGCCCATTTGTACTTGAACGGCACGAGCTGGTTGACGTCGGCCGCGCCGTTGATGACGCGCTTGTCCTCCACCCGCACGCGGCGGTATTTGATGTCATCGAAGTGCGGCTCGGGCTCGCGCGCGACGGGTGCGGTGCTGTGGGCACGGGGCAGGGGGGCCAGGTCGTCTTCAAAGCTCAGCATGCTTCGTTCTCCTCGTTGGTGTTCGCTCGCTGGTCGGGTGGCTGTCACTGGCAGGCTTCGCATTCCTCGAAGCCGGGATCGCCCGGGCGCAGGGTGCACGCCTTGCCGGCGATTTCCGGCTCCGGCAGGCGCGTGCCGGACATCATGGGTGCGCCCGCGGCCACCGCGCCGAGCCCGCTCGCGGCACTTCCGGCCATGCCGCCATGGGCCGGCACGGCATTGAGCTCGCCGCCCTTGCCGGTGGATTTCTCGGCGGAGGTGGCGGCCAGGGTGCGCAGGTAGTAGGTGGTCTTGAGGCCGCGAATCCAGGCGAGCTTGTAGATCTCGTCCAGCTTTTTGCCGGAGGCGCCGGCCATGTAGATGTTGAGGGACTGGGCCTGGTCGATCCACTTCTGGCGGCGCGCCGCCGCCTCCACCAGCCACCTGGGCTCGATCTCGAAGGAGGTGGCATACAGGTGGCGCAGCTCCGCCGGCACGCGGTCGATGCGGGCAAGCGACCCGTCGAAGTACTTGAGATCCCCCACCATCACCTCGTCCCACAGACCCAGCTTCTTGAGATCCGCCACCAGGTATTTGTTCACCACGGTGAATTCGCCCGAGAGGTTGGATTTCACGTAGAGGTTCTGGTAGGTGGGTTCGATGGAGGCCGACACGCCCACGATGTTGGCGATGGTGGCGGTGGGGGCGATGGCCAGGCAGTTGGAATTGCGCATGCCCACCTGCCGGATGCGCTGGCGCAGGGCCTCCCAGTCCAGGGTTTCCGAATCATCGTATTCCAGGTAGCCGCCGCGCTCCTCGGCAAGCAGTTTCAGGCTGTCCTTGGGCAGGATGCCGCGATCCCACAGGGAACCCCTGAAGGTGCTGTAGCGGCCGCGTTCCTCGGCCAGCTCCGTCGAGGCCCAGTAGGCGTAGTAGGCCACGGCCTCCATGGAGCGGTCGGCGAATTCCACCGCCTCCGGGGAGGCATAGGGAATGCGCAGCTCGTAGAGGGCATCCTGGAAGCCCATGATGCCCAGCCCCACGGGCCGGTGTTTGAGGTTGGAGGTGCGCGCCTTGCCCACGGCGTAGTAGTTGATGTCGATCACGTTGTCCAGCATGCGCATGGCGGTGCGAATGGTCTTCCTGAGTTTCTCGTGATCGAGCTTGCCGTCGCGGATGTGGTTCACCAGGTTCACCGAACCCAGGTTGCACACCGCGATTTCCGTGTCCGAGGTGTTGAGGGTGATCTCGGTGCACAGGTTGGAGGAATGCACCACCCCCACGTGCTGCTGGGGGCTGCGGATATTGCAGGGATCCTTGAAGGTGATCCAGGGATGCCCGGTCTCGAACAGCATGGTGAGCATCTTGCGCCACAGCTGCACCGCGGACACCCGGCGGAAGTTCTTGATCTCGCCGCGCGCCGCCTTCTCCTCGTAGGCCACGTAGGCGCGCTCGAATTCACGGCCGTACTTGTCGTGCAGATCCGGCACCTCGTTGGGGGAGAACAGGGTCCACTCGCCATTCTCCATCACCCGCTTCATGAACAGGTCGGGAATCCAGTTGGCCGTGTTCATGTCGTGGGTGCGCCGCCGGTCGTCGCCGGTGTTCTTGCGCAGCTCGAGGAACTCTTCGATGTCCAGGTGCCAGGTTTCGAGATAGGAGCACACCGCCCCCTTGCGCTTGCCGCCCTGGTTCACCGCCACGGCGGTGTCGTTCACCACCTTCAGGAAGGGAATCACGCCCTGGGACTTGCCGTTGGTGCCCTTGATGTGGGAACCCAGCGCGCGCACCGGCGTCCAGTCGTTGCCCAGACCGCCGGCGAACTTCTGCAGCATGGCGTTTTCCTTGATGGCCTGGTAGATCCCCTCCAGATCATCGGACACCGTGGTGAGATAGCAGCTCGACAGCTGGGAGTGGCGCGTGCCGGAATTGAACAGGGTGGGCGTGGAGCTCATGAAGTCGAACCGCGACAGCACGTCGTAGAACTCGATGGCGCGCGCCTCGCGGTCGATTTCGTTGAGGGCCAGGCCCATGGCCACGCGCATGAAGAAGATCTGGGGCAGCTCGATGCGCCGCTCGTCGATGTGCTGGAAATAGCGGTCGTAGAGGGTCTGCAGCCCCAGGTAGCCAAACTGCAGGTCACGCGAGGCATCCAGCGCTGCGCCCAGGCGCGCGAGGTCGAACTGGGCCAGGCGCTCGTCCAAGAGCTCCGCCTCGATGCCCTTCTTGATGAAGCGCGGGAAATACTCGGCATAGCGGGTGGCCATCTCCGCCTGGGACACTTCCTCGCCCAGCACCTCGTAGCGGATGCTGTTGAGCAGCAGGCGGGCGGAGACCTGGGAATAGGCCGGGTCCTTTTCGATCATGGAGCGTGCGGCGAGGATGGTGCTCTTGCGCACTTCCTCCATGCGCACGCCGTCGTAGAGATCCCGCATCACCGCTTCCATGATGGCGTCGGGCGAAACCTGGTCGCCCAGTCCCTCGCAGGAGGCCTCGATCAGCGCCCGCAGGCGCGCCACGTCCAGCGGCCGGCTCACGCCGTTCTCCACCACGTTGAGGGTGGGCGCCGGCTGGGCGGCCTGCTGCTTCTGCGCAGCGCGCGCCCGGGCCCGTTCCTCCCGGTAGAGCACATAGGCGCGCGCCACGTCGTGTTCGCCGGAGCGCATGAGCGCCAGCTCCACCTGGTCCTGGATGTCCTCGATGTGGAAGGTGCCGCCGTTGGGCTGGCGGCGCATGAGCGCGTTCACCACCTGCTGCGTCAGCTGCTCCACCAGCTCGCGCACCCGCGCCGAGGCCGCGGCCTGACTGCCCTTGACCGCGACGAAGGCCTTGGTCATGGCGATGGCGATCTTGTTGGGCTCGAACGCCACCACGCTGCCGTTGCGGCGGATGGTCTTGTAGTCGGCGTAGGTGCGGTCGTTCATGGTGGGCGGAGCGGCGTAGTCGAGGGGGCGGGCGGGGGCGGAATCGGTGACGGCGGGGGACGGTTGCATGGGGTGGTCTCCTCTTTCTCGACGGGCTCTCTTTGGAAAAAGCTTAAAAATGACCAGCTTAGGCGGGCTACCCGGAACCACAATATCTTGTGGTCAAGGGTAGTCGAGGACCCCAATTCTAGGGATCCGGGGCCCGGTGTCAACTGAAATGTGGGAAGCGCGGCCAAGCCGCGCGCCGCGGCCGTCGCAGGGGCGAATTGCGGGCATCCGGGTCCGGAGAAGGGCGGGTGCTATGATCCGGGAAAAGACCCGGGCGCCCCACCATGAAAAACACCGCCGTGCTCCTCATCAGCTGCCCCGACCAGAAGGGTCTGGTGGCGGCCATCGCTGACTTCCTGCTGCGCCACGATGCCAACATCCTCCACGCCGACCAGCACCAGGACGCGGAGATGAAACTCTTCCTGATGCGGGTGGAGTGGGACCTCTCGGATTTCCGGCTGGATATCTCGGAGTTCGAAACCGCCTTCCGCCCGGTGGCGGAGAAGTTTTCCATGACCTGGCGCCTCGCCCTGTCCGCCCAGCGGCCGCGCATGGCGGTGTTCGTGTCAAAGTACGACCACTGTCTGGCGGATCTCCTGTACAGGCACCAGGCGGGCGAGCTCCACTGCGACATCCCCCTCATCATCAGCAACCACGAGGACACCCACTGGCTGGCGGAGGCCTACCGCATCCCCTTCCAGCATATGCCGGTACACCGGGATTCCAAACGCGAGGTGGAGCGCGACCAGCTCGCCCTGCTGCGCCATCACCACGTGGATTTCATCGTGCTGGCGCGCTACATGCAGGTGCTCTCTCCGGAATTCATCCACCACTATCCGAACCGCATCATCAACATCCACCACTCCTTCCTGCCCGCCTTCCACGGCGCGCGGCCCTATCACCGGGCCTACGAGCGGGGCGTCAAGCTGATCGGCGCCACCAGCCACTACGTGACCGAAGTGCTGGACGACGGCCCCATCATCGAGCAGGACGTGGTGCGCATCTCCCATCGTGACCAGCTCGAGGACCTCATCCAGAAAGGCGCCGACCTGGAAAAGATCGTACTTTCCCGCGCGGTGCGCTGGCATATCGACAACCGCGTGCTGGTCTATGCCAACAAGACCGTGGTGTTCGACTGACTCTCCGGAAACCGGGTCAGGACTTATGGGTGGGGTCAGGCCTTTACTTTATAGTGAGGTGGTCCGGCGCGGCTGGAGCCGCTCCCACACTGCGTCCACATAACCGGCAAAATGTGGGAGAGGTGGACGCGCTTTGGCGGCTACACTGGCCTGACTATAAAGTAAAGGCCTGACCCCACTTTCCTAAAGTAAAGGCCTGACCCCGCTTTCCCATTTTCTTTCAGGTGGCGAATGGTCAGGGGGTTTCGGTGGCGGGCAAGGATTTCTGCTGCGGTGGATCCGGGCGGTGGCGGTAGCGCGCGGGCAGGCCTGCACGCCGCCCCAGCCGCACGTGCAGGGCCAGCACGACGGGCAGGGCGAGACCGGGGAGCCAGTGCAGAGGGGGCAGCCATGTTTCGGTCGATTCGCCGCCGAAGTAGTACAGGGCATAGCCGGTAGCCGCCAGCCATGCGAGGCAGATCTGCAGCACAAGGCCGGTCCGGCGGTTTCTGTTGCGCTGCCAGGCCGTGCGCGCGTGCACCGGCAGCACCGAACCGGCGGCCACCAGGATGGCGAAGGCAAAGGCCCCGTGGAGGCGCAGCCACCACTTTTCCAGCGGGTGCGGTGCAAAACCGAACGGCCCCGGCGAGGTGAGGAAGTAATGGAAGAGCAGCCAAAGGGTTCCCGACAACCACGTGCCGAAGAAGATGCCCTGCAGTATGCGGCGGTGGCGTTGCCCGAGGCGGATGGGCAGAGGAAGTTTATGCATGGCATGGCTCCTCGGGATGGAGTTGAGTCATGGTCCAGGCGCCGCTGCGTTCATCGCGCTCAAGCACGATGGCCCGGGCTGCGAACCGGGCCAACAGAGGGCGGGCGGCGGCGCGGTCGGCGAGCACGATCTTGGTCAGGGCATCGGCGGTGAGGCAGTCGGGTGCCAGCACCGTGACGCTGCAGGCCGGGGCCAGGGCCTGGCGGCGGTGGGGATGGATGTGGGGTGTGACGCACACGCCGTGCACCCGCCGCGCGGTGAAATAGCCCGCGGAGGTGGCGGCGGCGCCGGCCCGCAGTTCAGTGACCGGCACAAGCTGGGTGGGTGCGGCCGGGTGCCGCACGTACAAGGGTTGCCATGCCGGCCCGAACAGCCGCAGGTCGCCGCCGGCATTCACACGGGCGCTGGCCATGCCGTGGGCACGCAGGACTTCCAGCGCCTGATCTACCGCGAAACCCTTTGCGATGCCCCCGAGGTCGATGCGCACGCGACGGCCAAGCCGCACCCGGTGCCCGGGCAACAGTTCCACATGACGCCAGTCGCCCTGTCCGGAACAGCGGGGAAAGCCAGGATGGCGCGGCAGGTAGCCCAGGCGCGCCAGCACCGGTGCCACCGTGATGTCGAACAGACCGGCGCTTGCCAGCGAGAACGTCCGGGCTGCGGCCAGTACCTGCCACGTCCAGGGGTGCACGGCGACGGCCTGCCTGGCACCATCGCGGTTGATGCGGCTGACGTCGGAATCCGGGTCGTGATAGCTCATGAGACGATGCACCTCGGCAATGACCCGGAACGCCGCTGCCACCGCCGGTGCAGCCTGGCCGCCGCTGGCGCTGATTTCCACCAGGGTGCCCAGCCAGGGCTGGGCCCGGCGAACGACCCCGCTCATTTCAATGCGACCTCGTAGGTGGCCAGCAGGCGGCGCACACCCTCTGCGATGTGTTTGCAGGACAGTGTCGCGCCGCTGATGTTTTGAATGTCCTGGTCCAGTTCCAGTGGTGCGCCGGGGCGTTTGCCCACGAACTGGGCACGCCAGCCGGCGTTGCGCACCTGGCCCCCGTGGGTTTCGCGGTAATCCAGGATTTCGATGCCGCGCACCGCACCGGTGGCATCGAGCGCCACGGCATAGGTGATGAACTCGTGCTTGCCATACACCTCGTCCAGCAGGAACCAGCCCACGGGCTGGCCCCCACCCTCGACGCGCCAGGCATGGAGCTCGGGCACGCGCACGCGCACGCGCGCGGCCTGTTCGATGGCCGCGCGCTGCGCGGCGGTGAGGATGAGCCGCACCGGCCGGAAACCCGTGGCTTCAGGAAACAGCAGGTGCTGGGCCTGTTCCACCGTGAGGTATTGCACCGCGTGGGCGGGCAGGGCGGCCGCAGCGATCACCGGCACAGCCAACCAAAACAGGGGTTCACGCATGGGTTGCCTCAAAAGTTGTAGCCGAGTTTGAGGCGGATCTCCTGCTTTTCGTGATCCGCGAGGTGCAGCCCCCTGCTCATGTCGCGCTCGTCGGAGCCGGCGAGCTGCTTCACGTAGGTGAGGGTGGCCCACCACTGTTTCCCGCCGTAATGCAGGCTTGGGCCGGCGAACACGTCCCAATGGGCGCGTTTCCAACTCTCGCCCGGGGTCCTGCTGTATTCCACATCCCCCCAGCCCTCAAAGCCCACGAACCAGTTGGGTGCGAAGCGATAGGACACGCCCGTGCGCAGGCGTGGCGCGATGGCATCTTCCCGCTCCCCACCATCGCGCGGCCGGGTGGTTTCCGCTTCCAGTTCCAGGTTGGTGACCCACTGCAGCTGGTCGTCGAGGAAAGGTTTCTGGAAGATGAGCTTGCCTTCCAGCTCCCAGGCGTCGACCTTTTCGCCGGTGACGGAGTCGATGCTGTCGTAGGTCAGTTCGCCGTAGAGGGCGATGCCGAGGCCCTGCTTGTAGGGGGAAGCGAGCATTTTTTTCACTTCGGCCGAAATGCCGCTCAGGCGGGATTGCTTCAGGTCGCCGTCCATCTCCCCCGGAACCGGGCTGCCGTCGTAGTCGTGGCGGTAGCCGTTGAGATAGATGGCAGCCGAGAGGGTGTCCGTGAAGCCGTACTCGTATTCCAGGCGCAGGTGCTGGGACTCGTAGTGTCCCTGGCGCTTGCCCCGATGGTCCGTGAGCCAGAGGTAAGCTTCCGCTGCACCCTGGGGCAGGGTCTCGGCGCCCGTGGTGTAGCCCAGCAGATTCTCATCCGCGTGGGCAGGCAGCGCCAGCGCCAACAGCGCGCCGGCAAGCAGGGGGGTTCGTTTCATGCCAGTTCCTTTCTCCGGAATAAAAAAATCCTGGCTGGCTGGCTCCGGCGGTCCGGAACTGGCTGGCTAGCATGGGCTTACTTCGTCAGAATCAGCTTGCCGGCGCGGGTAATGCGCAGGCGATATTCCTCGCCGCGGTGCAGGATGCGCACTTCGCCCGTCTGCCCGAACAGCCGCTCGCTGGGGATGGGCTGACGTCGGTCCAGGATTAGGTAGCCGGCGCTTTGCCGGGGGGCACCAGGGGCAAGGCTTTGGTTCATTTTCGGGAAGATGTCGGTAATGCGAGTAATTCGCATTCTCGTTCCTGCAGCTGAGATTGTCAAGTCCCGACCCTGCTGGCAGGTCGGCGGTCAAGGGAGTGCTCATCACAAAGGGGGGGCAGCACAAATGGGGTCCATCACAAAGGGGGTCACCATCACAAAGGGGGTCAGGTCTTTACCTTATAGTCAAGCCGTTCGGTCAAAGCCGCCGCCACGTTCCGTCCCCACGAGCGGCAAGACATGGAAGGTCCCTTGGCGGTGAACCGGCAGCCGCCAGCCTGATTGCGGCTGAAGCCGCTCCCACAGGCCTCGCTCCAGTCCTTTCCCCCCTCGACGGGGGCGTGGAAGTTGCGCGCGGCGTGCTCAATGCCAACTACCGCTTGACTATAAAGTAAAGACCTGACCCCGCCGCTATGACCCTAAAGTAAAGACCTGACCCCGCCGCTAATGACCCCACCGCTAGAGGGCCCCGGCAAAGCCGTTCTGGCGCCAGGCTTCGAACACGACGACGGCGGCGGCGTTGGAGAGGTTGAGGCTGCGCGAGTGGGGCAGCATGGGGATGCGCAGGCGCCGTTCCGGTGGAAACTCGGCCAGCAGCTCGTCCGGCAGGCCGCGGGTCTCCGGCCCCAGGAGGAAGGCATCGCCGGGCCGGTACGCCACTTCGCTGTAGCGGCAGGTGCCGCGGGTGGAGAGGGCGAACAGCCGGCTGCCTGCCAGCGTCCGGCGGCAGGTTGCCCAGTCGGGATGAACGGTGACCCGCGCGAATTCGTGGTAGTCGAGCCCCGCCCGGCGCAGCTGTTTGTCCTCCAGCCGGAAGCCCAGGGGCTCAACCAAGTGCAGGGTGGTGCCGCTATTGGCACAGAGTCGAATGATGTTGCCCGTGTTGGGCGGGATTTCGGGCTGGTAGAGGACCAGGTGAAACATTGCCTTGCGCCTCCGGACAAAAAGCGTTAGTGTAGCCAAATCAAGAATATGCAAAACGAATATGAAGTGTAATCTGAACTTTGTCAGGGGGTGCGGTGGCGAGGCCTGAAAAAGTCCGGCTGGGGGAGATCCTGGTCAACCAGAAGCTCATCTCCCAGGAGCAGCTGGCGCTCGCCCTGGAGGAGCAGAAACGCACCGGGCGCAAGCTGGGGCGCATCTTCGTGGAGCAGGGTTTCGTCACGGAGGATCAGATTTCCGAGGCGCTTGCCCGCCAGCTCAACATTCCCTACATCAATCTCAAGTTCTACCAGCTGCGGCCGGAGGTGGTGCGGCTGCTGCCGGAAACGCAGGCCCGACGCTTCCGCGCCATCGTCATGGAGGCCAAGGGCAATACCGCGCTGGTGGGCATGGCCGATCCCACCGACCTGTTCGCCTACGACGAAATCGCGCGCATCCTGAAGCGGGACCTGAGCCTGGCGGTGGTCAACGAAGGCCAGCTCATGGACGCCATCGACCGCCTCTACCGGCGCACCGAGGAAATCGCCGATCTGGCCCATGAGCTCGAGGTGTCCCTGGGGGATACCGCGGTGGATTTTGGTCTCCTGGGCGCGACCCCCAGCCTGGAAGACGCACCGGTGGTGCGCCTGCTGCAGACCGTGTTCGAGGACGCGGCCCAGGTGCGGGCCTCCGACATCCACATCGAACCCCAGGAAAAGACCCTGCGCATCCGCTTCCGCATCGACGGTGTGCTGCACCTGCAGACCGAGGTAGACCCCAAGATCGCCACCGCCCTGGCCCTGCGGCTCAAGCTCATGTCCGGGCTGGACATCTCGGAAAAGCGCCTGCCCCAGGACGGACGCTTCCACGTGCGCGTGAAGAACCGCACGGTGGACGTGCGCATCTCCACCCTGCCCACCCAGTATGGCGAGTCGGTGGTGATGCGTTTGCTCAACCAGGACGAGGGTGTGCCGAGCCTGGAGCAGCTGGGCTTCCCGCCGGAGATGCTGAAACGTTTTCGGGAAATCTTCCACCGCTCCCAGGGGATGGTGCTGGTGACCGGCCCCACCGGCTCGGGGAAGACCACCACCCTCTATTCGGTGCTGGCCGAGCTCAATTCCGTGGAGCGCAAGATCATCACCGTGGAAGACCCGGTGGAGTACCGTCTGCCCGGCATCAACCAGGTGCAGGTGAACGAGAAGATCGATCTCACCTTCTCGCGCGTGCTGCGCACCGTTTTGCGCCAGGATCCGGACATCGTGCTGGTGGGGGAGATGCGCGACCAGGAGACCGCCCAGATCGGCATGCGTGCCGCCATGACGGGCCACATGGTGCTCTCCACCCTGCATACCAACGACGCCGTCTCCACGCCCATCCGGCTGCTGGACATGGGCGTGCCGCCCTACATGGTGGCCATGTCGGTGCATGCCGTGCTCGCCCAGCGGCTGCTGCGTCTGGTGTGCGACAGCTGTGTCACCGACTACACGCCCCTGCCCCATGAACTCGCCTGGCTGGAGCTGGAGCTGGGCGCAGAGGCGGCGCACCGGCGCTGGGTGCAGGGGCGCGGCTGCACCCATTGCAACGGCACCGGTTACCGGGGCCGCACCGGCGTGTACGAAATGCTGGAAATGACCGGCCCCCTGGTGGAAGCGCTCAACCATCAGGACACGCAGGGTTTCGTGCGCCTGGGGCGGGAACAGCTCACGGGCCGCACCCTGCGCCGCGCCGCGGTGGAGCTGGCCCTGGCCGGCCGCACCAGCATCGCCGAGGCCATGCGGGTGAGCAGCGCGCTGGACGAATAAAAACAGTTTCAAGGCACAAGGTACAAGTCGCAAGTCTGGCTACGCCGGGCGTGACTTGTGACGGTCAACCCCAGGTATTCAACGGACCGCCATGCCGGTATTCGCATACAAGGGCCGCAACCCCCGCGGCGAGCTGGTGGAAGGCACGCTGGAGGCCGCCAGCCCGGCGGCGGTGGCCGACCAGCTCATGACCATCAGCGTCACACCCATCGAAATCCGCACGGCGCCTGCGCCCCGCGCAGGGCAGCGGCCGGAATGGCTCAACCGGCTCCTGGAGCCGCGGGTGGGCCCGCTGGACATCCTGCTCTTCTCGCGCCAGATGCACACCCTGCTCAAGGCCGGCGTGCCCATCCTGCGTGCTCTGGCCGGGCTGGAGGAATCCACCAGCAACCGCAGCTTCGCGCAGGTCCTGCGCAATGTGCGCGCCAGCCTGGATGCGGGCCGCGAGCTGTCGGTGGCCCTGCGTCGCGAGGGCGTGTTCTCGCCCTTCTACATCAGCATGGTGCGGGTGGGCGAGATGACGGGGCGGCTCGACGAAATCTTCCTGCGCCTGTTCCATCACCTGGACTTCGAGCGCCGCACCCGGGAGCAGATCAGGGCCGCGCTGCGCTACCCCACCTTCGTGGTGATCGCCATGGCGGTGGCCATCGTCATCGTCAACCTGCTGGTGATTCCCGCCTTCGCCAAGGTCTATGCCGGCTTCGGCGCCCAGCTGCCCCATGTGACACAGCTGCTGATTGGTTTTTCCAATTTCATGGTGGCCACCTGGCCGGTGCAGCTGGCGCTGCTCGTGTTCGCCATTCTTGGGCTGCGGCTGTGGATCCAGACCCCGCGCGGCCGCTACCAGTGGGACCGGTTCAAGCTGCGCCTGCCGGTGGTGGGCGCCATCGTGCGCAAGGCCACGCTTGCGCGCTTTGCCCGTTCCCTGGCGCTGGCGGTGCGAAGCGGCGTGCCCATCGTGCAGGGCCTGTCGGTGGTGGCCAAGGTGGTGGACAACGACTACATCGGCGCGCGCATCGAGCAGATGCGCGACGGCGTGGAGCGCGGCGAGACCATCCTGCGCACCGCGGTGGCGAGCGGCGTGTTCACCCCGGTGGTGCTGCAGATGATCGCGGTGGGCGAGGAAACCGGCGCGGTGGACGACCTCATGCAGGAAATCGCCGAGATGTACGACCGCGAGGTGGAATACGAAGTCAAGAACCTCTCGGCCCAGATCGAACCCATTCTCATCGTGGGCATGGGTGTGCTGGTGCTCGTTCTCGCCCTCGGCGTGTTCCTGCCCATCTGGGATCTGGGCCGGGCGGCCCTCGGGCGGGGCGTGTGAGGCCCCGGGCATGGGGCTTGCGGGATAGGCGGTGCCGAAGGTCGCCGCTGAAGCGCCTCCCACATTCTGAGCGGCGGCCAGGCCCTGTGGGAGCGGCTTCAGCCGCGATCAACTTGGCAGCGCCGAAGGTCGCCGCTGAAGCGCCTCCCACATTCTGAGCGGCGGCCAGGCCCTGTGGGAGCGGCTTCAGCCGCGATGGGCATGGGCGGCTGAAGGCCGCTGCTGAAGGTTTTCCACCCCCACCCCGGCCCTCCCCCATCGAGGGGGAGGGGGATGTGGGAGCGGCTTCAGCCGCGACAGGGAGCGGCAAGGCAGGCTGGCTGGGCAATGAAGGGGCGGTGGCCACAACGGGACGGAAAGCCATGAGGTTGGAGTGCAGCCGGGGGTTCACCCTGCTGGAGCTGGTGGTGGTGGTGTGCGTGGTGGCCCTGCTGGGGCTCGCGGCCATCGACCGGCTGCTCTATGTGCGGGAGCAGGCGGAGAAGGCCATGGTGGAGCAGAACATCCAGATGCTGAAGGCGGCGGTGCGGCTGCAGGTGGCGGCGCTGGTGGCGGCCAACCGCACGGCAGAAATTGCCGCCCTCGCCGGCAGCAATCCCGCGGTCTGGCTGGAAGAGCCCCTGCCGGGCTACCGGGGCGAGTTCGGGCCGGGCAGGCGGCCCGACTGCCGGGGCTGCTGGTATTTCGACACCGGGCGCCGGGAACTCGTCTATGCCGTGGACCGGGGCGATTACTTCACGGCCGACGCAGGCGGCGAAAAGCGCGTGCGCGTGCGGGTGGAGGCGGTCACCCCTCAAGAAATTCCCGGCGAGGCCGTAGTTCAGTCCATTCCCTCGGCCCGGCTGGTGGTGGAACCCTACCGCTGGTTCGGCGGCTGAAGGCCAAGGCTGCGGCAGGGCGGCCGTGGCACGGAGTTTGCTTGAAGGCTTTTCGTCAACGCATTGCAACCAAAGGAGAACGCATCATGCACAAGGCGCAAACCGGCTTCACCCTCATCGAACTGGTGGTGGTGATCGTGATTCTGGGCATTCTGGCGGCCACGGCGCTGCCGAAATACATTGATATGACCACGGAGGCTGGTAACGCGGCTGCCCAAGGTGTGGCGGGTGCGATCGCCAGTGCTTCGGCCATTAATTACGCGAAAAAACTGGCGGGCGGTAGTGGAACTACCACTATTAACAGTACGACCACCTGCGCGGACCTCCAGAACCTTGTGACCGGCGTGGACTGGACCAACGATTTCGAGTGGACGAGTTCTACGACGGCCCTTGGGGCAGGGTGCACGGCTGGTGCTACGGTGAACACCTGCCAAGTCAAGAGCAAGAAAGGTGGCACTGGCCAGCCCGTTACTGTGACCTGTACTGGTTAAGGAGCGAGCCCATGACTGCCTACAGCCGTGGCTTCACCCTCATCGAACTCATCGTGGTCATCGCCATTCTGGGCATCCTGGCGGCCACCGCCCTGCCGCGCTACATCAATGCCCAGCAGCAGGCACGCATCGCCAAGGCCCAGGGCATCTACGGGGCCATCCGGTCTGCGGCGGCACTGGCCCATGCCCAGGCGCTGGTCACCAACACCCCCCTCAGCGGGTCGCAAACGATCACGATGGAAGGCGTCAACGTCACGCTGATCAATGGCTATCCCACGGCCAACGGGGCGGGCATTATCACTGCCGCCCAGCTCAACGCTGCCGCCGACGGCCTTACCATCAGCGCGGGCGGGCCAGGCGCGGGTGCCAACATTACCCTGGATGTGGTGGGGGGTACTGCGCCGAACTGCCGGGTGAGCTACACTGCGCCGCCGAATCCCACGCCGGGCAATCCCGTCACCTCCCCGACCATCACGGTCGTCACCACCGGCTGCTGAGTGGGGCAGGGCAACCCGGGCGGGGCGGGCGCAGGCCCTGCCCCGTTTTTTTCCTGGAACTCGCGGCATGCGCGGCTTCACCCTGGTGGAACTCGTGGTGGTCATCGTCGTCCTCGGCATTCTGGCCGTGGTGGTGGCGCCGCGCTTCTTCGACCGTGCCACCTTCGATGCCCGCGGCTTTTCCGACGAGCTGGCCCAGACGGTGCGCTTCGCCCAGAAGCTGGCCGTGGCCCAGCACCGCACGGTGTACGTGACGACCGGCGGCGGGCAGGTGCGGGTGTGCTTCGATGCCGCCTGCAGCCAGGCCGCGCCGTCTCCCGCGGGCGGGGCGCTGGCACGTCCCGTTCCGGCCGGTGTGAGTCTGGCCGCGCCCGCAAGCCTTGCCTTCGATGCCCTGGGCCGGCCCTCCGCTGCGGCGACCTATGCCGTGACCGGCGGGGGGGTGAGCCGCACCCTCAGCGTGGAGGCGGAGACAGGCTATGCGCACTTCTGAGCGGGGCTTCTCCCTCCTCGAGCTGATCGTCTTCATCGTCATCGTGGGGGTGGCCGTGGCGGGCGTGCTGGCGGTGATGAACCTCACCACGGCGAAGAGCGCCGACCCCCTGATCCGCAAGCAGGCGCTGGCCATCGCCGAGGGTATGCTGGAGGAAATCCTGCTCCGGGATTTCGCCAATCCGCCGGGCGGCTTCAGCGGGGCGGCCACGCCCGCCAACCGGCCGCTGTTCGACGACGTCTCCGACTACAACGGCTACACCTCCAGCGGCATCTACGATCTCACCGGCACGCCCATCCCCGCGCTGGCCGCCTACGGCGTCGCCGTCACGGTGGCCAGCGAGGCGCTGGCGGGGGTGCCGGCGGCCGCCTGCAAGCGGGTGACGGTGACCGTCAGCGCGCCCGGCGGCGAGAGCATCACCGTCTCCGGTTTCCGCATGGACACGGGGTCCTAGCCATGGGTGCCGCGCGCGGCTTCACCCTGGTGGAAATGATCGTGGTGATCGTCATCACGGGCATCATTGCCGCCATGGTGGCGGTCTTCATCAGGAAGCCGGTGGAAGGCTATTTCGACACCGCGCGCCGCGCCCAGCTCTCCGACATCGCCGACACCGCCCTGCGCCGCATGGCCCGCGACGTGCGCCTCGCCCTGCCCAACACCCTGCGCGTGACCGACGGTGACCGGACGTTGGAATTCCTGATGACGCGCACCGGCGGCCGCTACCGCGCCCAGCCCCGGAGCGATGGCACGGGCGATGTGCTGGATTTCGCCACGGCGGACACCGGCTTCGACATCCTGGGACCGGCGGTGACATTCCAGACTGGCGACCGCATCGCGGTGTACAACCTGGGGCCCAACGTCCCCGGCGCCAATGCCTATGCCGGCGACACGCTGGCCGCCTATACCGGCGCGCCGGGGCCCCAGAGCCAGGTCACCATCGCCGCCAAGCAGTTTCCCCTGGCCTCGCCCGCGAGCCGCTTCCAGGTGGTGGAAGGCCCGGTAAGCTATGCCTGCGACCTCACCACCGGCACCCTGTGGCGCTACTGGGGCTACGCCATGCAGGCCGCGCAGCCCGGCGCCGCCGCGCTGCCGGGGCTGGCCGGCGTGCAGGCGGCGCGTCTCGCCACCCGGGTGAGCGCATGCAGTTTCCGCTATCTGGAAGGCGTGACGGAACGCTCCGGGGTGCTGGAACTCGCCCTCACCCTGAGCGATGGCGGCGAGAGCGTCACCCTCTACCACACCGTGCACGTGGACAACGAGCCATGAGGCAGCGGGGCTTTTCCACGGTCGCGGCCATCTTTCTGGTGGTGGTGCTCGCCGCCCTGGGCGCGTTCATGGTGAGCCTGTCCACCACCCAGCACAGCGCGGTGACCCTGGACCTGCAGGGCGCACGGGCCCTGGCTGCGGCGCGCGCCGGCGTGGAATGGGCCACCTGGCAGGCGGTGAAGAACACCGCCGCCTACGGCTGCACCGCGGGCAGCCACACCGCCACCCTCAACTTCACCGGCGATCTGGCCGATTTCACCACCACGGTCGTCTGCACCTCCAGCCCCTTTGATGAGGCTGGCAACACGGTGCGGGTGTATTCCATCGTCAGCACCGCCAAAACCGGCACGCCCGGCGCGCTTTACTACGTGGAACGGGTGATGACGGCGGATGTGGCGGTGTGTACTGCAGCGGGGGGAGGCGCATGTTGATGGCCAATCGGGTGGCGCTGGGAGCTTTGCTGCTGGCATGTCTCGGGTTCGCGGGGTCGGCGTCTGCCTGGTGGAACAACGCCTGGAACTATCGCGTACCCATCAATGTGCCGGCTGGTGCGGCGGTAAACAGCACCATAAAGGTGGACGTGGACTTCGCGGCCTTGCTCACGGCCGTGGGTGCTACGGGGGTGTTCGATGCCAATTCATGGCGGGTCGTCCGCGCCGACGACGCCACGCTCGCCGCCACCCAGGAATGGACCGACGCGGTGTATGCCGGCGCAACCGACGCCACCGGCAATGCGCGTGGGGAACTGCGCTTCCTGCTGCAGGACGCCGGCCCGACGACCTACTATATTTACTTCGACGTCACAGCCAACGGCCCCAAGACTGCCAATCCGCAGCCGCCCATCAACGGTAATTTCGAGGTGGGCGGATCGGGTACGCAAAACCCGCCGGGATGGACGGCGACCAAGGCCAGTTCCGTGTTTGACGCGCAAGTGCGGCCCAGCGAAACCGTTTCCGTCACGACCGACGGCGCAACCGCGGGCAACGGGACGCCGCCCAAGTTGACGGACGGCACGCCCCGGAGCGGAAACTTTTCCTATCTTCTGGGCGCGCGCACCAACAACGAACCCAATGGCTTCGATGGAATCGCGGTCATGTTGTCACGCACGATTTCCGTCCCCGCCACCAATCCGGGGACGTTGACCCTGCGCTACCGGGTGGAGGGGTGGGACAGTTCAGAAAACAACGCGGCTGACTACGATTACATTCGGGTGCGCCTCTTGGGAGCGACGACCACCGTGCTGGTCGGCCCTCCCGCGAACAATTACACCACATATCCCTTCAGCCCGAACTTGGGCCTGAATAAGGCCGGAAAAAAAAACTCAGGTTGGGGCCAGTACAACGGCTGGGATACGGATACAAACGGGAACCACCGATCCGGGATGACGCTCCTCCGCGGCAGCGAACCTTGGTTCACGGTAACGACGCCGTTGACTGCCTATGCGGGCCAGACGATCACACTGGAGATCGTCGCCAAAAGCTATTTCGAATACCGCAGCTGGTATCACATCGACGACGTCGAGTGGAGTGTGGTGCCGGCCACCCTGGGGACGCCCTCGACCCGGGCGGTGACGCCTGGCGGCTTCAATGCCTATGACACGACAACGCCGGCCGGTGCCGTCACCGGCTTCATCAAAACCAAGATTGCCGGCCAGGCGTTCACCCTCGATCTCATTGCCCTCAACGTTCCCAAGACCGCCATCGAGACTGCCTTCACCGGCACTGTCAAGGTGGAACTGCTGGATGCCAGCAACAACACCGGTCCGCTCGACGGCAACGGCTGCCGCAGCAGCTGGACGGTCATTCAGACGCTGAGCCCGAACCCGGTGTTCGCGGCGGGAGACAACGGCCGGAAGACGGTCTCCTTCCAGGAAAACGAGGCGTGGCGTGAGGTGCGCGTGCGGGTGAGCTACCCCGCAACGGGCACGCCCAGTGTGGTGGGGTGTTCCACGGACAACTTCGCCATCCGCCCGGCAAGCCTCAGCTGGTCGGCGCGTGATGCCGACTGGCAAACACCCGGCACGGCGCGGCTGCTTGCCAACGGCAGCGCAGCCGGCGGCGTGGTGCACAAGGCGGGCAGGCCCTTCACGCTCACCGCCACGGCGCTCAATGCGTCCGGCAATGTCACGACCCGCTACGACGGCGCCCCTGCTGCGGTGGTGGTGGCGTGCAGTCTGCCCGCGTCCTGCAGCCCGGGTGCCCTCGCTACCGGGGGGTGGACGGCCAGCTCGGGCACGGTGGTGAGCAATGGCGCCACCTATTCGGAGGTGGGGGTGATCAGTGTGCGGCTGGAGGATGCCAGCTTCGCCGCGGTGGACGCGGCGGATGGTTCCACCGCGGCGGACCGCACCATTCCCGGCGCGGCCCAGACGGTGGGCCGTTTCGTGCCCGACCATTTCGATCTCGCCCCGGCCAACACGCCCCAATTCAAAACGTTCAACACCACGGCGTGCGCCCCGCGCGCGTTCACCTATATCGGTCAGCCTTTCGGCTACGTCACGGCGCCGGTGGCCACCATCGCCGCGAAGAACGCCGCCGGCGGCACCACGGTGAATTACGCCGGCAGTCTGTGGAAGCTCACCGCTTCGGATGTGAGCCAAAGCTACACGTCCGTTCCCGCGACGCCTGCCCTCACCGTCAACATTGGCGCATCCACAATGCTCTCCAACAACGACGGCACCGGCTCCGTGCTGGTCAACGGCAGCGATACGCTCACCTACACCCGTCCCGCGAGTGCGCCCTGGCCGGCACCCTTCAACGCGAACATTTCTCTCAGCCTCAGCGTGCAGGACGCCAGCGAAAACGGCCCGGAACAGGGCATCATCGCCACCGCGGCGCCCGCCGTGTTCGGCGGCGCAGGCGGGATCGCCTTCGACGCCGGCAACACCTTCCGCTTCGGCCGCCTGCGGCTGGTGAACGCCCACGGCTCGGAACGGCTGCCGCTTGCGGTGCCCATGGTTGCGGAGTGGTTCGACGGCACGGTGTTCCGCGCCAACGGTGACGACAACTGCAGCAGCTTTACCCCCGGCCAGGTGAGTTTCTCCAACTGGCTGCGCAACCTCAACCCGGGCGAGACCACCGTGACCGGCGTGAGCTTCGCCAATGGCCGGGGTTCCATCAGCCTCTCTGCACCGGGTGCCGGCAACAGCGGTGCCGTGGACCTCACCCTCGACGTGCCGGCCTGGCTGGAATTTCCCTGGACCGGGGCGGGCATGGTGGATCCCAAGGCAAGGGCGACCTTCGGCATCTATCGCAGTGGCGGGAACATGATTTACCGGCGCGAGAGTTACTGAGCGCGTCTGCAGGCGGCGCGCGGCGCTGAAGGGCCTTCCACCCCGGCCCTCCCCCATCGAAGGGGGAGGGGATGTGGGAGCGGCTTCAGCCGCGATCAGCCTGGCAGCGCCGAAGGTCGCCGCTGAAGCGCCTCCCACAGGCGGGCCGGGCCCATGCTCTCTGGGAGGTCTGTGGGAGCGGCTTCAGCCGCGATCAACCTGGACGCGCCGAAGGTCGCCGCTGAAGCGCCTCCCACAGGCGGGCCGGGCCCATGTTTCTGTAGGGGCTCTGTGGGAGCGGCTTTAGCCGCGATCAACTTGGCAGCGCCGAAGGTCGCCGCTGAAGCGCCTCCCACAGGCGGGCCGGGCCCATGCTTCTGTGGGGGCTCTGTGGGAGCGGCTTCAGCCGCGATCAGCCTGGCAGCGCCGAAGGTCGCCGCTGAAGCGCCTCCCACAGGCGGGCCGGGCCCATGCTTCTGTGGGGGCTCTGTGGGAGCGGCTTCAGCCGCGATCAGCCTGGCCGCGCCGAGGGTCGCCGCTGAAGCGCCTCCCATGTTCTCAGCGGCGGCCAGGCCCTGTGGGAGCGGCTTCAGCCGCGATCAACCTGGCAGCGCCGAAGGTCGCCGCTGAAGCGCCTCCCACAGGCGGGCCGGGCCCATGCTTCTGTGGGGGCTCTGTGGGAGCGGCTTCAGCCGCGATCAGCCTGGCAGCGCCGAAGGTCGCCGCTGAAGCGCCTCCCACAGGCGGGTCGGGCCCATGCTTCTGTGGGAGCTCTGTGGGAGCGGCTTCAGCCGCGATCAACCCGGCCGCGCCGAAGGTCGCCGCTGAAGCGCCTCCCACAGGCGGGTCGGGCCCATGCTTCTGGGGGGGCTCTGTGGGAGCGGCTTCAGCCGCGATGGGGTTTCGCCCCGGGGTGAACGGGCAGGGCGCTTTCTGCCGCTGAAAAGCAATTTGACAACAAATAGTTATTTCGTTAATTTCGAGTCATTTCAAGAATTGGGCGCGCCCATGGCGTTCGGGTGGAAAAGAAAAAACAAATCGGGGTGGATGGCGATGGCCTGGAGCGCCGAGGGGTTGCTGCTCGCCCACAGTGAGCCGCGCAGCGGGGCCAAGCCGCTGGTGACCGTTTGCGGCAGCGTCGCCGCGCGGCGTGACGACGCGGCTTCCCTGGCGCGGGCGGCCAGGGAGATGCGGCTTGCCGATTACCGGGTGAGCCTGCTGCTCGATCTCACCGAATACCAGATGCTGGTGGTGGAGGCGCCGGGGGTGCCGCCCGAGGAGCTCAAGGCCGCCGTGCGCTGGCGGGTGAAGGACATGCTCGACTACCACATCGACGATGCCACCATCGACGTGCTGGACATCCCGCCTGATCCCAACGCGCCGGCGCGTGGCCATTCCCTCTACGCGGTGGCGGCGCGCAACGAGTTGATCGCCGCCCACATTGCCCGCTGTCAGGAGGCCGACATTCCGCTCCAGGTGATCGACATTCCGGAAATGGCCAGCCGCAACGTGGCCAGTCTGGTGGCGCAGCCGGGCCGCGGTGTGGCCATGCTGTGCTTTACGGAGCAGGGCGGGCTGCTCACGGTGAGTTTCGAGGGTGAGCTTTATCTCTCCCGCCATCTGGATGTCACGCTTGGGGATTTGCTCGAGGCCGGCGGCTTGCGCGAGAACCACTTCGAGCGCGTCACGCTGGAGGTGCAGCGCTCCCTGGATTACGTCGAGCGTCAGTTCGCCTTCGTGGCGGTGGCACAGCTGTGGCTCGCGCCCATGCCGGCGGCCGGGGCCCTGCGCGACCACCTCGCCGCCAATCTCTACCTGCCGGTGAACCTGCTGGATCTCGCCGAGGTGTTCGATTTTTCCCGGGTGCCGGCGCTCACGGACGTGGAGAACCAGTACCGCTTCTTCCTGCCCCTGGGCGCAAGCCTGCGGCACGAGGCGAAGGCCCTATGAGTCAGCAGATCAACCTGTTCAACCCGATCTTCCTCAAGCAGGAGAAGATCTTTTCCGCGCGCACCATGGTGCAGGCGCTGGCAGTCATCGGCCTGGGCCTGGTGCTCGTTTCGGCCTTCGCCAGCTGGCAGGTGGGCGGGCTGCAGGAAGAAGTGCGACGCAGCGAGGCACGCCTCAAGGCGGAAGAGGCCCGCCTCGCCGAAGCGCGCAGCCAGCTCGCAGCGCGCAAACCCAGTGCCAGGCTGGAAGCGGAGGTCCAGCAGGCCCAGCAGGCGCTGGAAACACGGCAGGCCGTGTTGGCTCTGCTGGAAAAGGGTGTGCTGGGGGAAAGCGTGGGGGCGGGCGCGTATCTGCGCGCACTGGCGCGCCAGCATCTGGAGGGCCTGTGGCTCACCGGCTTCGAGCTCTCGGGACGGGACATGACGCTCGCCGGCCGCGCCCTGCGTGCCGATCTCTTGCCAGACTATCTGCGGCGCCTGGGGCGTGACGACGCGTTTCGCGGCCGCTCCTTCGCCAGCCTGATGATCGAGCGGCCCAAGGTCAAGGAGGGGGACGTGCCGCCCGCCTTCGTCGAATTCCAGCTGCGGTCGGGCGCGCCCGGGGAGGCGCCGTGAAGCAGACTCTGGCACGCTGGGCGGAAGTCATCGACGCGCGCAGCCTGCGGGAGCGGCTGCTGGTGTTTGCCGCCGCCGCGCTGGCGCTGGTGATGATGGTCAGCACCCTGGTGCTGGATCCCCTCACGGCCAAACGCAAGGCCCTGCTGCAGACGCTGCAGGATCACGCAACCCGCATGGAGGCCACGCGCATGCAGGTGCAGGTCCTGGTGCGCGACCGCGCCCGCGATCCGGATGCGGAGCTCACCGCGCGGCTGGCGGCGCTCAAGGCCCGCAGTGCCGAGCTGGAGGAGCGTCTGGCCGCCTTTCAGCAGGGGCTGGTGAGTGCGGAGCGCATGGCCGATGTGCTGCGCGATCTGCTGGCGCGCCACCAGGCGGTGCGGCTGATCGCCCTGAAGAGCCTGCCGGCCACCGGCATCGGCGCCGATGGGCGGCCGGTCGAAGCTGAGGCCGGCGGCAAGGCGGCCGTGCCGCTCCTCTATCGCCAGGGCGTGGAGATCACGGTGGAGGGCACCTACGCCGACCTGCTGGCCTATGCCGAATCCATCGAGGCCGCCCCCTGGTGGCTGTTGTGGGGCGGTGCGAAGTTGAGTGTCGTGGAATATCCCCGCTCGCGCCTCACCCTCATCCTGTACACCCTGAGCCCGGACAAACCATGGCTGTCCGTCTGATGATCCTGCTCCTGCTGACGCTGCCCGCCGCCCTGGCCGCCGGGCTGCCCGATCCCACCCGGCCGGCCGTGGGGGGCGCGGCTGAAGGCGAGGGCATGCTCGCGCCGGCTGCCGGGCCGCGCGTGCAGATGATCCGCATCGCGCCCGGCAAGCGCACCGCGCTGGTGGACGGCCGGGAAGTGACCGTGGGCAGCCGCCTGGGAGAGGCCCGTGTGGTGCGCATCAGCGAGGGCGAGGTGGTGCTGAAGGGCCCCGGCGGAACGGAAGTGTTGAAACTGTTTGCCGACGTGGAGAAGCGGCCGGTGTCCAGCCGGCCCGCGGCCGTCTGGAATAAGCGAAACGATGCCCCGGCATCGAGGAAGGCGCAACCATGAAGAAGACGCTTTACGTCCTGTTCCCGCTGCTCCTGGCAGCCTGTGCCGCGGCGCCGGAACGCAAACCCACGACCCTGGAGCAGATCGACGCCGCCCTCGCCCAGGGGGCCCAGGGCGCGGCGAAACCCGCGGCACCGGCACAGGTGACGGAGGCGCTGATTCCGCCCCTCAAGCTGGAGGTGCCGCCGCCCCGCAGCGTGGAGCCGCGCTTTGACCTGGTGGTCAACAACGCGCCTGCCAACCAGGTGTTCATGGGCATCGTGCACGGCACGCGCTACAGCATGCTGGTGCACCCCGAGGTGAGCGGCAGCATTTCCGTGAATCTCAAGGATGTCACGGTGAAGGAGGCGCTGGACGCCATCCGCGAACTGTACGGCTACGACTACCGCATCGACGGCAACCGCATCTTCGTGCAGCCCCTCACCATGCAGACCCGTGTGTTCCAGGTGAATTACCTGACCGCGACGCGCAAGGGGTCATCCGACGTGCGCGTGGTGTCGGGTTCCGTGAGTGACACGCCGCGCGCGGCCGCGCCCGGCACGGTGGGGGCGCCGGTGACCCAGCCCGGCACCAGTACCGAGACCATCCAGAGCACGCGCGTGTCCACCCATTCCGACGCCAATTTCTGGACCGAGCTCACCGATGCCGTGAAGGCCATCGTCGGCAGCGATGGGGGGCGCAGCGTGGTGGTGAGTCCCCAGTCCGGGGTGATCGTGGTGCGTGCCCTGCCCAACGAACTGCGCGCGGTGGAGCAGTACCTGCGTGCCACCCAGGGTGCGGTGGAACGGCAGGTGATCCTGGAAGCCAAGATCATCGAGGTGGCTCTCAACGACGAATTCCAGTCGGGCATCAACTGGGCGGCCTTCGACAGTCTGGGCCGCCACCGCTTCTCGGTGGGGGCGGATGCGGGCAACCTGCCCATTCCGGCGGGCGGTCTCGTGCCGCCGCCCACCGCCACGGCCGCCACCATCGGCAATACCCTGGGCATCGGCCTGCAGTCGGCCGGCCGCAGCGCGAGCGGCCTGTTCGGCATCGCCTTCCAGACCGGCAGCTTCGCCGCCCTCATGCAGTTCCTGGAAACCCAGGGCGCGGTGCACGTGCTGTCCAGCCCCCGCATCGCCACGCTCAACAACCAGAAGGCCGTGCTCAAGGTGGGGACCGACGATTTCTTCGTCACCAACGTGAGCACCACCACCACCACGGGCACGTCCACCACCACCACCCCCAATGTGACCCTGCAGCCCTTCTTCTCGGGCATCGTGCTGGACGTCACGCCCCAGATCGACGACGAGGAGAACATCACCCTGCACATCCACCCGGCGGTGAGCAAGGTCACCACCAACGAGAAGAACATCGACCTGGGCACGGCCGGCCAGCTCAAGCTCCCCCTCGCGTCGAGCACGGTGAGCGAGACCGACAGCATCATCCGGACCCGCGACGGTCAGGTGGTGGCCATCGGCGGTCTGATGAAATCCTCCTCCACCGACGACCGGGTGCAGGTGCCGGGCGTGGGCGAGGTCCCGGTCCTGGGCGAGCTGTTCAAAAACCGCAACCGCAGGAACCAGAAATCCGAACTGGTGATCCTGCTCAAGGCCACCGTGGTCAGGGGCGGGGAAACCTGGGCGCAGAACATCCTCGAAAGCCAGCGCAACATCGAGCGCATGACGCGGCCGGCCCAGTGAGGCGCGCCGCCCGGCGGGCGGGCATCTGCTACCATCGGAGACATGTATCTCAAGCACTTCGGCCTGCGCGAAGCGCCCTTCGGCATCACACCCGATACGGCCTTTTCCTTTGCCTCCCGCCCCTTCCAGGAAGCCCTCAACACGCTTTTGGTGGCCGTGAAGAACGGCGAGGGCTTCATCAAGATCACGGGCGAGGTGGGCACCGGCAAGACCCTGCTGTGCCGCAAATTCCTGGCGAGTCTCGGGGAAGGCTTCGTGAGCGCTTACCTGCCCAATCCCTACCTGGAGCCGCGCACGCTGCTGTTCGCCCTCGCCGAGGAGCTGGGCGTCAAACTGCCGGCGGAGGCGGACCAGCACCAGGCCCTCAAGGCCGTGACCCACGCGCTGCTGGGCTTCGCGCGGGCGGGCAGGAAGGTGGTGGTGTGCCTGGACGAAGTGCAGGCCATGCCCCGGGAAAGTCTGGAGGCACTGCGTCTGCTCTCCAACCTGGAAACGGAGAAACGCAAGCTCCTGCAGGTGCTGCTGTTCGGCCAGCCCGAGCTGGACGAACGTCTCGCCGGCCATGACCTGCGCCAGCTCAACAGCCGCATCACCTTTGCCTACCGGCTCGCGCCCCTGTCCCGGCAGGAAACGGAGTACTACGTGGCCCACCGCCTGTCGGTGGCGGGCTATGGCGGCGCGCCCCTTTTCAGCAGGCGGGCGCTGGTGCTCCTGCACCGGGCCAGCGGCGGCACCCCCCGCCTCGTCAACGTGCTCGCCCACAAGGCGCTGATGCTGGTGTACGGCGAGGGCCGCCAGCGGGTGGAGGGCCGCCACGTGGCCCTCGCCGCACGCGATACGCCGGCGGCGCGTGCCGTGCGCGCCGTGCCGGGCTGGCTGTGGGCCGTGGCGGCGCTCCTGGGCGTGGGCGTGGCGGCCGGCGCATGGGTGGCACTGCGATGAGCGTGATCAACCGCATGCTGCAGGAACTGGAGGCGCGCCACGAAGACGCCGGGGCGCTGCCGGGCCCGGTGCGTGCTGTGCCGCCGTCCGCTGCGCCGTCCTGGCGCTGGCCGGTGCTGGGCCTGGGTCTTGTCCTGCTGCTCGCCGTGGCGGGCTGGCTGGTCTGGCGCGAGATGGCACTTCCCCTGCCGCCGCGCGCTGCGGCGCCCGCGCAGCCGGCCGCGGCGCCGGTGCCCGTCGGGGAGACGGTGCCGCCCCCGGTGGCCCAGGGAGAGCCTGCCGTCGAACTCCAACTGGCAGCGCAGCCACCAGCCAGGGACCAGGCCCCTGTGCCGGCAACGCCAGCGCCCACGATGCCGGCGTCTGCCGCGCCCCTCAGCACCGCGCCGGCTTCCACCACTGTGCCCGCGCCGGGTGAAGTCGCCATCGTGAAGCAGGTCTCGCCCGCGCAGCGTGCGGACCAGCGCTACCGCGAGGCGCTGGCGCGCCTGGCCGAGGGCCGCGCGGCGGACGCGGAGACCCTGCTGGAGGAGGCGCTGCGCCTGGATCCGCGGCATCTCGCCGCGCGCCAGGCCCTGGCCGCCCAATGGCTCAATGCCGGGCGCCGCGAGGAGGCCGAGCGCCTGCTGCAGGCGGGCTTGGCCGAGCCTGCGCCGGTGCAGGGCGATGCCGCCGTCGCCCTGGCCATGGCGCTGGCGCGCCTGCAGCTGGAAGGCTCCGGCGCGGCCAGTGCGCTGGCCACGCTGGAGCGGTATGCGCCGCAGGCGGCAGGCAATGCCGACTACGCCGCCTTCCAGGCCGCCCTGCTGCAGCGGCTGGAACGCCACGGTGAGGCCATCGCCCGCTTCCAGGACGCGTTGCGCCTGCGTCCGCAGCAGGCGGCGTGGTGGATGGGCCTCGCGCTGTCCCTGGAGGCCACCGGCCGGACCGCCGAGGCCACAGAGGCTTTCGAGCGTGCCCGGCAGCTGCCGGGTCTCACACCGGAACTGCGCGCCTTCGTGGACCAGCGCCTTGCCCGCCTGCGCGCCCAGCCCTGATACGCATTCCGCCAGTTAGGAGTGGTGGGGTCATAGGAGTGGTGGGGTCAGGTCTTTACTTTATAGTCAAGACCCCGGTTTTGGCTGATGCCGCTCCCACGCTTCGCCTGAACTTTGATGCGGGAGACCCGGGGTTGCAGAGGGTGTTTCGAGCATCGACTGCCGCTCGACTATAAAGTAAAGACCTGACCCCGCCTTTTCGAAGAAGGGAAAACTGGCGCGCCCGAGACGATTCGAACGTCCGACCCCAGCCTTCGGAGGGCTGTACTCTATCCAACTGAGCTACGGGCGCGTGGGCCGCGATTATAGCGCGTTTCAGGCGCTTACTCCATGCGGCGGCTTGGCCGGCCAGGTCGAAATCCGTATAATCCGGACCTTTACGTGGGGATTCCCACGGCTTCTGTTTTTCGGCAACCAGACAAGGCCTTAACCATTATGAGTGAACACAGCACAGGCGTTCCCAAGACCACTGCGCGGCAGGTGATCGTTGCCCTGATCGGCGGCTTTGCTGCGCCCGTCATCGCCATCGTTTTGATCGTGCAGCTGGTGTTGTCCATCCAGGCGAGCCACATTGACAAGGATGATCCGCAGCTCGCCGATGCGGCGGTGCGGGAACGGCTCAAGCCGGTGGCGGAGGTGAAATCCGTCGACCCCAATGCGCCGCGGGTGGAGCGCACGGGTGAGCAGGTGTATCAGGCGGTTTGCCAGAGCTGCCACCAGTCGGGGGCGCTGGGTGCGCCGAAGTATGGCAACAAGGGTGACTGGACGGCGCGCATCGCCCAGGGCTACGACACCCTGATCAAGCATGCCATCGAGGGCATCCGCGGCATGCCGCCACGCGGGGGTGATCCGGACGTTTCCGACATCGAGATCGCGCGCACGGTGGCCTACATGGCCAACGCGGCGGGTGCCAACTTCAAGCCCAAGGAGTGACGGGTCGCAGTTTGGTCGCAGTGGCGCGGGGTCTCCCCGCGCCTTTTTTGTTTGCAGGGCCGAGGTTCCGCCTCGACCCTGTAGTCAAGCCGTGAGGCGCCGCTGAAGCGCCTCCCACGACAGCGGGCAAGGCCGGGGGGCAGCTTTGGCCGCAATGTGCATCTGGGCGCCCCGTGTCACCCCCACCCCGACCCTCCGCCATCGAGGGGGAGGGAGGTTGGCGGGGCGAACCTGAGGGTGGGAGCGGCTTGAGCCGCGATAATTCGGCTGCGCCCCGGGTCGCCGCTAAAGCGCCTCCCACGACAGCGGGCAAGGCCGGGGGGCAGCTTTGGCCGCAATGTGGATGTGGGCGCCCCGTGTCACCCCCACCCCGACCCTCCCCCTCGATGGGGAGGGAGGTTGGCGGCGTCAGCCGCCCTTGAGCATGGCCTTGAGCTGGGCGAGGCGCGCGCTGCCTTCTTCCTTCTGGCGCACGGGGTCTGTTTCCCGGCCGGAGATGCGCAGGTCGTCCTGGGGCAGTTCGGCGAGGAAGCGCGAGGGCTCGCACGCCTGCAATTCGCGCGCGCGCCGGCGCTTCAGGCAGTGGCTGATGGTGAGGGTCTGGCGCGCGCGGGTGATGCCCACGTAGAGCAGGCGCCGTTCTTCCTCCACCTGCCCATTCTCGATGCTCTCCCGGTGGGGCAGGATGCCTTCTTCCACCCCCACCAGAAAGACGTGGGGGAATTCCAGACCCTTGGCGGCGTGCAGGGTGGACAGGCGCACCGCGTCCACCTCTTCCTCCCGGTTGTCCAGCATGCTCATCAGGGCCACGGTCTGGGCGAGTTCCGCCAGCGTCTTGCCTTCTTCCTCGCCTTTGCGGGCCAGCCAGCCCACGAAGTCCTGCACGTTGGCCCAGCGGGTTTCCGCGGTGCGCGGTTCCTCCTCGTCGAACAGCCACGCCTCGTAGCCGATGCCCTTGAGCAGGTCCTGCAGGATGACGCCGGCGGGTTCGCGGGCGGCGCGGTATTCCAGTCCGTTGATGAACTGGCAGAAGGTTTCCAGGGGTTCGTACTGGCGCGGCGCCAGCTGGGCCTTGAGACCGGCCTCGAACACGGCGGCGAACAGGGAGAGATGCCGCTGTGCGGCATAGGCACCGAGTTTCTCCAGTGTCTGCGCCCCGACGCCGCGCCGGGGGGTGGTCACCGCGCGGATGAAGGCGGGATCGTCGTCGCTGTTGTGCAGAAGGCGCAGATAGGCGCTGATGTCCTTGATTTCCGTGCGTTCGAAAAACGACTGGCCGCCGGAAACCTGGTAGGGGATGCGCCGCGCGCGCAGGGCCTCCTCGAAGGGGCGCGCCTGATGATTGCCGCGGTAGAGGATCGCGTAATCCCCGTAGCGGGTGCGATGCTGGAGGCGATGGGCCTCGATGCGCATGACCACGTTCTCGGCCTCGGCCTCGTCATCGCGCGCGGCGAAGACGTGGATGGGATCGCCCAGTCCCAGCTCGCTCCACAGTTTCTTCTCGAACAGCTTGGTGTTGTGGGCGATGAGCCCGTTGGCGGCACGCAGGATGCGCAGCGTCGAGCGGTAGTTCTGCTCCAGCTTGATCACCTTCAGGCGGGGAAAGTCCTGCTGCAGCAGGCGCAGGTTTTCCACGTTGGCGCCGCGCCAGGCATAGATGGCCTGATCGTCGTCGCCGACCGCGGTGAAGGCAGCGCGCGCCCCGGCGAGGAGTTTCAGCAGGCGGTACTGGCAGAGGTTGGTGTCCTGGTATTCGTCCACCAGCAGGTACCGCAGCCGGTCCTGCCATTTGCCGCGCACCTCGGCGTCACCCTCCAGGAGTTCCACCGGCAGGCGGATGAGGTCGTCGAAATCCATGGCCTGATACGCACGCAGGGTGTCCTGATAGGTGACGTAGGCGCGCGCGGCCGCCACGGCTTCCTCGCTGTCCGCGCGGGCAGCGGCGGCATCCGGCGCGACGAAATCGTTTTTCCAGCGGGAAATCCGCTGCTGTGTTGCCTTGAGCAGGCCCTTGTCGGTGGTCTTCAGGATCTCCGCCAGCACGTGCAGGCTGTCGGCGGCGTCGAGCACGGAGAAACGCGGCTTGTAACCGATGCGCTGGGCTTCCTGGCGCAGGATCTGCAGACCGAGGGAATGGAAGGTGGTGACGGTGAGCCCGCGCGCGGGACGGTTTTCCAGCAGGCGCGCCACGCGCTCCTGCATCTCCTTCGCGGCCTTGTTGGTGAAGGTGATGGCGGCGATGCTGCCGGGAGGGTAGCCGCAGTCGGCGATGAGGTAGGCGATCTTGTGGGTGATCACCCGGGTCTTGCCGCTGCCGGCGCCCGCCAGCACCAGCAGGGGACCATCCAGGTATTTCACCGCCTCCCGCTGCGGGGCATTGAGGGCATGCATGGACTATCGTGCTGCGGAAGGTTGCTGCGGAGGGGCGATTCTATCACGGGCATCACCAGCGCCGGGTTAGAATGGCGCCGGTTTTTCCGGAGCGAGCATGGCCACCTACGTCATCGGCGACATCCAAGGCTGTTACCAGGCGCTCATGCGCCTGCTCGAACAAATCGCCTTCGATCCCGCCCGCGACCGCCTCTGGCTGGTGGGCGATCTGGTCAACCGCGGGCCGCATTCCCTCGAGGTGCTGCGCTGGGCGCGCGATCTCGGTGAGCGTGTCACCGCCGTGCTGGGCAACCACGACCTGCATCTGCTGGCGGTGGCGGAGGGCTTCGTGCCGCTGCATCACCATGACACGCTGCAGGACGTGCTGACCGCGCCGGACCGTGCCGAACTCCTGGACTGGCTGCGCCACCGTCCCCTGGTCCATTTCGAGCATGGCTGGCTGATGGTGCACGCGGGCCTGCTGCCGCAATGGACGGTGCTGCGCGCGGTGGAGCTGGCAAGGGAAGTGGAGGCCGAACTCGCGGGACCCGGCTACCGCCATTTCCTGGCCCACATGTATGGCAATGAACCGCGCCAGTGGCGCGACGACCTCACGGGCATCGCCCGTCTGCGCGTCATCACCAATGCCATGACGCGGCTGCGTTTCTGCACGCGCGATGGAGTGATGGAATTCACCCACAAGGGCCCGCCCTGGCAGCGTCCGGAGGGCTTCCTGCCCTGGTATGAGGTCCCGGAACGCAAAAGCCGCGGTGCTCCCATCGTCTTCGGTCACTGGTCGGCCCACGGGCTGGACGTGAGCAGCGAATACTGCGCGCTGGACACGGGCTGCCTGTGGGGCGGTGCGCTGTCCGCTATGCGACTGGAAGACCGGGCGCTGTTTCAGGTTTCCTGTCAGGGTCTGGCAGGGACAAGGCCGCTGCGATAGCGGCCTGGGCCGCCCGGGCGATCTCGCGGCGGCTGCGCCCGTGCGTGGCGATGGCCGGCAGGAAACGCAACTCCGCGCGGATTGCCCGCGCGGCGAGGATGCGCCGCAGCGATTCCATGAGCGTCATCTGGTCGATGTAGGCGGGGGTGGTGTCGGGCTCGCCGGCATCGTCCACATAGCGCAGGGCCACCGGGATCACCGGCGCGCCCAGGTCCGCCGCCGGCTGCAGGAGGGAAGGGTGGAAGCGGCGCAGGCGGCGACCGTCGCTGGTGGTGCTCTCGGGAAACAGGGCGATGCAGGCACCCTGGGCAAGGGCGGCGGCGATTTCCCGGTTGATGGCGGCGGTGTGATGCCGCTGCTCGCGCCGGATGAACAGCGTGCCCGCCTTTTTCGCCAGCCAGCCGATCAGCGGCCAGTGCGCCACTTCCGCCTTGGCCACGAACCGGCAGGCGCGCTGGCTGTTGAGCAGCCACACGTCCAGCCAGGAGATGTGGTTGGCGACGCACACCACGCCGTTGCGCGCGGCGGGCGCGCCCATGACGGTGAGGCGCACGTTGAGGCACGCAAGCAGCTTGCGTGACCAGCGTTCGATGATGGCCTCGCGCCGGGCCTGGGGGGCAAGAGGAAAGACCACTGCTGCGATCAGCGCGCCCCAGGCGAGATGCAGCACGACCCGCAGGAACCTCAAGAGGATGCGTAGCGCTGCCATGGCGCCCGCTCAGGCGTGGGGTTGGCGCTGCTGGAAGCTGGCGAAGGCCGTGGCCTCCAGCGGCGGCGCGATGTGGAAGCCCTGGGCGAGGTCGCAGCCTGCTTCGGTGAGCCAGGCCAGGGTGGCGGCATCCTCCACGCCTTCGGCCACCACAGTGAGTCCCAGACTGTGACCGAGGCCGATCACGGCCTGCACGATGTGCCGGTCCTCGCGGCGGGCCAGCAGCCCGCGCACGAAGGTGACGTCGATCTTGATTTCGTCGAGGGGCAGCTGCCTCAGCCGGATCAGCGAGGAATGCCCCGTGCCGAAATCGTCCAGGGCCAGCCGCACGCCCAGCCGGTGCAGGGCCTGCAGGTGAGCTTCCACGCTCGCGTCGTCTGCCATCAGGGCGGTTTCGGTGATTTCCAGTGTGAGCCGCCTGGGTGCGACGTTCCAGGTGGCGAGCGCCTGTTCCACCAGGAGGGGCAGGTCCGGCTCGGCGAGTTCCTGGGCGGACAGGTTGACCGCCACGCCCATTTCACCGCTCCACTGCGCCGCCTGGCGCAGGCTTGCGTGCAGCAGCCAGCGGGTCAGGCGGGGCATCCAGCCGGCCGTCTCCAGGGCTGGAATGAAGACGCCGGGAGAGATTTCGCCGAGCCGCGGCTCCCGCCAGCGCGCCAGGGTCTCGGCGGCGATGACGCGTCCATCGGCCAGACGCAACTGGGGCTGAAAGGCCAGTTGCAGCGCCTGCCCGGCAATGGCCTGCTGCAGGCTGTCCTGCAGATCCAGTTCCCGCTGGCGCGCCTCGTGCTGCCGGGGATCGTAGAGGGCCACGTGATCGCGGGCGTGCGCCGCACCCTCTGCCGCCAGGGTGGCCCGCTGCAGGAGCGCCTCCGCATCGGCGGCATGTTCGGGGAACAGGGCCAACCCCAAAGCGGGCGGCACGTGCAGGGCATGGGCCCCGGCCCGCACCGGCTGGTCCAGCAGATGGGCGATGCGGTAGGCCGCGCTCCAGGCCTGGGCCGGTTGCGCGAGGGCAGGCAGCACACAGGCGAGGGTGGCGCGATCCAGCCGCCAAACCCGGTCGCGCGGCTGGATGACGCGGGCGATCTCCCGCGCCAGGTCTTGCGCCAGCCGGTCACCCGCGCGGTAGCCCAGCAGGGCATCCACCCGGCTCACGACCGGGACGCGGGCGACGATCAGGGCGAGCAGCCGCTCCCCCGCCGCGGCGGCCTTCATGAGGTCGTCGAGCCCGTCGAGGAAATCCAGGTGATTGGGCAGCATCGGGCGATGATGCCCGAACCCGTGTGGGCTGCTCAAGCGGCGCGTTCAGAGGTAATAGTCCCGGGCATGGATGCCGTACATGCCGTCTTCCAAGGCGCGCACGATGACATAGGGGGTGCCGTCCCGGCTGACGGGATCCTGCAAAAGGTCGAGGGGCGCCGGCTGGGACAGGGGCCGCTTCTCTTCGTCCAGCAGCAGAAGCAGGCGCGGTTTGAGCCGGCGCGCCCGATTGTGGCCGATGACCAGGGCCACCTCGCCGGAACTGAGCTCCACCAGGGTGCCCACCGGATAGGCGCCCAGGCACTGGACGAACTCCTCCACCAGGGGCAGGTTGAGGGTGCGCCGGCTCCACTCGTAGAGCCTCTGCAGGGCGGCGTAGGGTGTTTCCGCCGGTGCATGGGGACGCGCGCGGGTGAGGGCATCGAAGCAGTCGAGGATGGCGGCCATGCGCGCCGGCACGGGAATGTGGGGCGCGCGCAACCGGCCGGGATAGCCGCTGCCGTCTTCCCGTTCGTGGTGCCCCTCCACCATTTGCAGCGCCATGCCGGCCAGACCGAACCGGGTGCCCACCAGCTCCACGCCGTATTTCACGTGGCGCCGCACGGCGGCGTATTCCGCCTGCGTGAGTGGCCCCCCTTTCGCCAGCAGTTCGCCGGGGATGCGGGCCATGCCCAGGTCCATGAGCAGGCCGCCCAGCCCGAGCTGCATGAGCTCCGGCCGGTCGAAGCCCAGGTGCCGCCCGAAGGCCAGGGCATGGACGGACACGCCCAGGGCATGGGCGTACAGATACTCGCTCTTGCGCCGCAGGCGGGCCAGGGCGGTGAGGGCGTCCGGATTGCGCACCACGCTCTCCACCATGGCGCCCATGATCTCGGTGGTTTCGCCGGGATCCACCCCGCTGCCCTGGGCCAGGCGCTTGAAGACCTCTTCCACCACCCGGTCGGCATCCTCCATCAGGGCCTTCGCCCGCGGCAACTCCTCCTCCAGGGGCAGGGGCTCCTCGTAATCCACCAGCGTCCAGTCGGGTGCGTCGATGTCCTGGGCAAGCCAGGCGGGGCGCACGGGCACCTCGGGCAGGGCTGCGTCCGGATCCGGCGGGTTTGCGCTGCGCAAGGGGTCCACATAGACGTAGCGGCAGCACCGGCGCAAAAGCTCGAGCTCATCCTCCGTTTCGATGAGGAAGCCCTGCAGCAGGAAAGGCGTGTCGAGCCACGGACGGTCCAGCCTGGACACGAACATGCCTAGGGCGAGACGTTCCACGGGAAGCTTTCTGTCCATGCCGCGATGCTACCGTCCCGGTCGGGACGGCGCAAAGCGGCAGGCTCTCAGCCCTGGGGCAGGAAGTGGCGGGAATAGCGCGGGTTCATGAGGGCCCGCGGCAGGATCAGCATCAGGTCGCCGGTGTTGAAGTCCGGATCCCAGGCCGGTTCGCCGCAGACATAACAGCCGAGACGGATATAACCCTTGAGCAGGGGCGGCAGGGGCACGTTCAGGGTGTTGTCCAGGGATTCCAGGGGCAGACGGTTCCTGGGGAACACGCGCCACTCCACCGGGCTCATGTGTTCCATGCCAATGCGCCGGAACAGGCTGGCCGCCACGTGACCGCCGTCGGCCATGCCGATGCTGGCGCAGCCGATCAGGTAGTCGAAGCCGTGCTGTTCGATGAAGCGCGCGAGCCCCGCCCACAGCAGGGTGATCACGCTGCCGTTGCGATAGTCCGGATGCACCGCGGCGCGGCCCACTTCCACGGTGCGGTCGAACAGGTGGGTGAGCCGGGTGAGGTCGAACTCCGTCTGGGAATAGAAGCAGCCGGCATCGCGCGCGCCCCGGGGCGTGAGCAGGCGGTAAGTGCCCACGACTTCCAGGGTCCGGCTGTCGCGTACCAGCAGGTGTTCGCAGAAGGGATCGAACAGGTCCCGGTCCAGCCCGGACGCGGGATTGGGCAGACGCGCGCCCATTTCCTCGGCAAACACCCGGTAGCGCAGACGCTGCGCCTCGCGCACCTCTTCCTCGGACCGGGCCAGGGAAACCGTGAGGGGAGCCGGCTGGCTCCGCCGTTCCAACACCGCCGGTTCGTTCAACATGCCACACCTCGTTCCGAATTTGCGACGGGGTGCAGGCTAAAAAGCGGCGGTGACGTTGGCGTGAAACCGGGATGAAGCTTTTATGAAGGGGCCAGGGCCGCCACCTGGGCATGGCGCGGGCAGCTCACCAGATGGTCGTTCACCAGACCCACTGCCTGCATGTAGGCGTAGCAGATAGTGGGGCCCACGAAGCGGAAACCCTGTTGCCTGAGCGCCCGGGCGAGCCGCTGCGAGAGGGGCGTTTCGGCCGGAATGTCTGCCAGGCGGCGAAACCGGTTCTGCACCGGCCGGCCGTCCACGAAGGACCAGAGAAAGGGGGCAAAGCCTCCCGCGCGCGCCTTGAGTTCGAGAAAGGCCCGGGCATTGTGCACCGCGGCCTCGAGCTTGGCGCGGTTGCGCACGATGCGGGGATTGGCGAGCAGGCGTTCGATGTCGGCGGCGGTGAAGCGTGCCAGGCGCTGCGGGTCGAAGCCCGCCAGGGCCTCGCGCAGCGCGGCGCGTTTCCTCAGGATGGTGAGCCAGGACAGTCCCGCCTGCTGGCCTTCCAGGATCAGCATCTCGAACAGGTGGGCGTCGTCGAAGGACGGCACGCCCCATTCCCTGTCGTGGTAGGCGACGTAGAGCGGGTCCGTCCCGCACCAGCCGCAGCGCACGGCCTCAGTGCTTGCCGCGGTGCTTGATTTCATGGGCCCCTTCGGCGATGCGGTCCATCAGTGCGAACAGCACCCCCGAGATGACCAGGATCACATGGATGCCCACCTTCCAGGCGATGGCGGTGTCGGCGTTGGTCCAGACCCACTCGGCGTTGGGATGGGTGTCCGCCTCGATGAGGGCCATGATGTTGACGAAGGTTTTCAAAAGCTCGATGGCGGAGATGGCCACGATGGAGGCGATCACTTTCACCTTGAGGCCGGAGAAGTCCACCTTGCCCATCCAGTCCGGCCGGTCCTCATGCCCCGCGGTGTCGATCTTGGACACGAAGTTTTCGTAGCCGCTGAAAATGATGATGAGCAGCAGATTGGCCACCAGCGACATGTCCACCAGGGTGAGCACCGCCAGGATGAGATCCCCCTCGCTCATTTCGAATACGTGGGGCAGCACGTGCAGGAACTCCTGGGCGAACTTGACCAGGATGAGACCGATGCCCACCACCAGCCCAAGATAGAACGGGGCCAAAAGCCAGCGGGCGTTGAAGATCAGAACTTCCAGCAGGTGTTCGATGGTTCGCATTGCATTCCCTTTTGAGCCAACGAAACGGCAGGCAAACGAAACGGCGCCCCGCAGGGCGCCGTCCCGCCTGGCGGTCGCCTTCAGTGGGTGACGCGGGTGACGCCGCCGCCGGTGATCACGCGCACGCGGTCGCCGGGCCGGAACTGTTCATCCGCGGCCTGGGTGACGGCGATCAGCCGACCGTTGTCCAGTTTCACCGTGATTTCCAGGCCCTTGGTGCGGGTCACGCCTTCCTCGATGGCCGCACCCGCCACCCCGCCGGCCACGGCACCGACGATGGCCCCCACGGTGCTGCCCTTGCCGCCGCCGATGTTGCTGCCGGCGATGCCGCCCACGGCGGCGCCGGCGGCCGGCCCGACCACGGACTTGGTGCCCTCGATCATCACCTCGCGCACGCTCTCCACGCGGCCCATCTGCACTTCCTGCGCCTGGCGGGCCTGGTCGCGGGTGTAGGCGCCGCCGGACATGCTCGCCGGACAGCCGGCGAGCAGGAACGTCGCGGCGGCGACGGTGGTGATGGCAAGCAAGCGTTTCATCATGTCCTCCGGATGTTGCACAAAGATGATCAAGCGGGCCATGCCAGGCCCAGTTCCCTCTGGGTCCAGTCAGAGAGTGCGGCGGGGTCCAGGCTATGGTTCTGGGCACCGCGGCTGGCGATCTTGAGCGCCCCCATATAGGCCGCGAGCCGGCCGGTTTGTTCCCACGACCAGCCGCGCACGATGCCGTAGAGCAGGCCGGCGCGGTAGGCATCGCCGCAGCCGGTCGGATCCACCACGGCGCGGGGCGGCACACAGGGGATTTCCAGGCGTTCGCCATCGGCGAAGATGAGGGAGCCCTTGGCCCCCAGGGTGACGACGAGGGCCTTCACCCGCTCGGCCAGGGCCGCCAGCGGCAGGCCCGTGCGTTCCTGCATCAGCTCCGCCTCATAGTCGTTGAGGGTGACGTAGTCGGCCAGCTCCACGAAACGCAGCAGCTCCGGGCCGTCGAACAGGGGCATGGCCTGGCCCGGATCGAAGATGAAGGGAATGCCCGCCGCGTGGAAGTCCCGGGCATGGCGCAGCATGCCCTCCCGCCCGTCCGGCGCGACGATGCCGAGCCGGATGTCGCGCGCCTCGCGCACGCTGTTTTCGTGGGAATGGTTCATCGCCCCGGGGTGAAAGGCGGTGATCTGGTTGTCGTCGAGATCGGTGGTGATGAAGGCCTGGGCCGTGTAGGTGCCCGGAATGAGCCGCACGTGGGTGGTCTCCAGTCCCAGGGCTTCCAGGCGCTCCCGGTAGGGACCGAAGTCCTCACCCACCGCCGCCATGATCACCGGCTCACCGCCCAGGAGTTTCAGGTTATAGGCGATGTTGCCGGCACAGCCGCCGAACTCGCGGCGCATGTCCGGCACCAGGAAGGAGACGTTCAGGATGTGGATCTTGTCCGGCAGGATGTGGTTCCGGAACCGGTCGCGGAACACCATGATGTGGTCATAGGCGAGGGAGCCGCAGATCAGGGTGCGCATCGTGTCTCGGGCGTGGCTGGGTGTGGCAGGGGGCAAGTGTAGCGCATTCCCTGTCACGGAAAAATCACGGCTTTTTCATCGTTCCTTCGCCGGGGGCGCCGACACTGCGCGCCATGAATCGGCCTGCCTGGATCTGGTGGTTGCTGCCGCTGGCCCTCTACAGTGGGCAGGCGCTGGCGTGGGGGCTCGCCACCCATCTCTACTTTGCCCAGCTCCTGGTATGGGCCGTGCCCCTGGCCGATCCCCGCCTGCGGCGCGCCGTGCGGCGCCTGCCGCGTCTGCTGCTCGCGGGCGCCTGTCTGCCCGACCTCGCCCTGGTGGCACAACGCACGGTACCCGCGTTTGCTCACAGCCACGACTGGACGTTCGCCCGGCGTCTGCTGGAACACGCCAGAGACGACGAAGAAAGGGCACTGGCCGTGGGATACGCCAGTCACCTGTTCGTGGACGTGGTGGCGCACAACCATTTCGTCCCCGCCCACGAGGCGATGTGGCTCAAGCTGCCCGTGCTCACCCACGCCGTGTCGGAGTGGGTGATGGATGCCCATCTCGGGCGCCAGCTGTTCGCCCACCCCCATGCCGTGCTGCGGGACGGAGCCGGACCGGCCGCCGCTTTCGTGGCGCGACACTTCGGCTGTCCCGCGGCCGAGGCGGCGCGGGGCGTGGCGCGTCTGTCCCGGGCCACCCGGCTGCTTTACGGCAGCCACCTGCACCGGGCGCTGGGTGCAGGCGCGCGCCTGCTGGACCGCCAGGTGGCGCGCCGCTGCGACCACTATGTGGCGGAGACCAGCGCACGCCTGCCGGAGATCAACCGCCTGCTGGGGGGCGAGGTTCCCAACTGGCGCGCCGACCTGCCCTGTCCGGCGCGCACGGCGTATTTGGCCGGGCTCAGCTGCGAGATTCTGCGCGGGCCGTTGCCGTTGCCGACGAGTCTGTTCGGCTGAGGCCGGCGACTGCTTTGGCCTCCAGGGTCTCGGCATAGAAACCGATGAGCCGCGCCGTCATCTCCTGGGCGCTCCAGGTCTGCGCATAGGCCCGGGCGCGCGCGGCCAGTTCCCGGCGGGCCGCGGGATCCCTGAGCAACCGTTCCACCCGGTCGGCGAAATCCGTTACGTCATCCCGGGCGATGAGGGCGCCCTCGCCCTCGCGCAGGACTTCGGCCGTGCCCATCACCGCCAGCCCCACCACCGGCACGCCCAGCGCCATGGCTTCCAGCAGGACCAGTCCCTGGGTCTCGGTGCGCGAGGCGAACACGAACACGTCGGCCGCGCGGTAGCAGTCCAGAAGCGCCGTCTTGCGGTCCAGGTAGCCCACGAAACGCACCTGGGCCGCCACCCCCAGGGTTTCGGCCTGACGCCGCAGATGTTCCTGGGCGGGGCCCTCTCCCGCGATCACCAGCAGGGCCTCCGGCAGGCGCTGCCGCAGCCGCGCCAGGACTTCCAGCAGAAAGCCGATGTTTTTCTCGTGGGCCACCCGACCCACGTAGAGCAGCACGGGCCGGTGGGGCGGAATGTCGAGCCACGCCCGGAAGCGTGCGCCGTCGCCCCCGGCGAAATCCTCCAGATCCAGACCCGTGGGGATGACCGCGGTACGTGTGGTCACACCATACTCCGCGAGACGTTCCCCCATGGCCCGGGAGGGCACCACCAGCCCGTCCACCCGGGCGCACTGGATGCGCGTAAAGGCGCGCGTCAGTCCACGCATCAGCCCGCGGGGTGCCAGGGGCACGTAATGGAACAGGTATTCCTCGAACAGGGTGTGGTAGGTTTCCACCACCGGTACACCCAGGCGGCGCGCATAGGCCAGCCCCGCGTAATGGGCGAGGAAGGGCGTGTGCACGTGCACGAGGTCGAAGCCCCGCCGGGCGAGTTCTGGTGCGAGATCCATCAGCGCCCGCCAGGACATCATGCGGTCCTCCGGGTCACGCCACACGCTGCGGGAGCGGACCCGGTAGAGAGGGCCGGGGCCGTCGCCGGCAACGTGACACGCACCATAGTCCGGCGCCACCAGGGTCACTTCATGGCCGGCCCGGGCGAGTTCCCGGCGCAGGATCATGATGGCCGTGGACACGCCGTTGATGCGCGGGAAATAGACATCGGAGACCATCAGGATGCGCATGGCGCCTCACAGGGCAAAGGAGAACGTGGCGACGCCATAGCCGATGGCGGCACCCGCCAGCACGTCCGTGGGATAGTGCAGGCCGAGCACCACGCGGGACAGGGCCACCAGCAGCGTGAAGGGCACCAGCAGGGGCGCGAGGGCCGGGAAATAGGCCAGGGCCACCAGTGTGAAGGCCACTGCATGCAGGGTATGGCCGGAGGGGAAGCTGAACTGGTCCAGGGGATCGGTGCCGCGCTCCACCGTCGGATGCAGGTCGCAGGGTCGCGGGCGACCGGTGAGCTGCTTGAGCAGCTTGTAGATGAGCAACCCTGCCAGCCCGACCGCGACCATGTGCAGCACCGGCCGCAGCGCTTGTTCCCCGTGCAGGAACAGCAGGACGCCCATGAGCGTGTACCAGAACACGCCATCACCCAGACGGCTCACCAGTCCGAACAGGCGCCGTACCGGACGACGCCGGGCGGCGCGGTTGAGACACACGCACAGGCGGGCGTCAAAGTCGGCCAGCCGCGCGAGAACCGAGGGAGTAGGGAGCTGCATGATGCCTCCTTTGCCGTGGGTCGAGCACCTGGTAAACCAATGTCTCGAAGCGGTCGTGGATGAGGGCCCAGTCGAAGGCGGTGGCACGGCGGCGCGCCGCCAAACCGAGGGCGCGCACCTGGCCCGGATCGGTGAGGGTGGCCGCCGCCGCGCAGAAATCTTCCGTGGAGGCGAAGGGTGCGAGCAGACCATTCTCCCCATGCTGGATGAGTTCGTGGGCGGCGGCATAGTCGAAGGCCACCACCGCCAGGCCGCTGGCCATGGCCTCCAGGGTGACGTTGCCGAAGGTCTCGGTGAGACTGGGAAACAGAAAGATGTCGCCCGAGGCGTAGTGGGCGGCGAGATCCTCGCCCGTGCGCGGCCCGGCGAACACGGCCTGGGGATGGGTGCGTGCAAGGGTTTCCCGCAGCGGGCCGTCTCCCACCAGCACCAGGCGTGCGTCGGGACGGCGGGCGCGCAGGGCACCATAGGCGGCAAACAGCAGGCCGAGATTCTTCTCCGGGGCAAGACGCCCCACGTAGAGCACCACCGGAGTGTCCGGGCCGGCGTGCCAGCTGGCGCGCAGCGCAGCGCTGCGTCGCGTCGGCGTGAACAGGCTGGTGTCCACGCCCCGCGCCAGCACCTCCAGCCGCTTAAAGCCCAGCGCGGCCAGCCCGGTCTGCATGGCAGCGGTGGGTACCAGCGTGAGATCGGTGCGGTTGTGGAAGGCGCGCAGATAGGCCGCGATGGGGGTTGCCAGCCATCCCAGCCCGTAATGCCGGCTGTAGGCGTGGAAGTTGGTGTGAAAGCTGGAAGTGACCGGCAGTCCCAGCGCCCGGGCGGCGCTCAGGGCCGACCATCCCAGGAGACCCTCCGTCACGATGTGCACCAAGTCAGGCCGCCGCGCGCGCCACAGGCGTCTGAGGCGGGCGCCCGAAGGCAGACCCATGCGCAGGCCGTCATAGCGTGGAATGGGCAGCCCGGGGGTGAGCACTTCCTCCAGCATGGAGGCGGTGCCCGCCTGGTCCGCCGGGCCCTGCCGCGGGCGCACCAGCTGGACACGGTGGCCGCGCTGACACAATGCCTGCGCGAGCCGGCCGATGGTCATGGCCACGCCATTGATTTCCGGCGGATAGGTTTCGGTGACCAGCGTCAGATGGAGGGACCGCGCGCCGGGCGGCGCCAGGGGGGCATCGCGGGAAACAGGACCGTCCATGGCCTGCCATGGTGCGCCTGCCGTGCGACAGTCCGGTGACGGGACCATGACCGGCCCGTGACGGGGACGCGTCCTACCCTTGAAATTCGTCGAATCTCGCCCATATTGACAGCAGCCGGCCCAAACAGGGTGCCGGAAACCGTTCACCAAAAAGGAGAGTTCCCATGGCCAACATTACCCGTTACGATCCGTTCAACCTGGACAGCGTGTTCGATGATTTCTTCAAGGGCTTCCTGGTGCGGCCCATGACGCTGGAGGGCGTGCCCAAGGCGCCCGAGATCAAGATGGATGTCACCGAAAACGACAAGGGCTACACCGTCAAGGCGGAGATTCCCGGTGTGAAGAAGGAGGACATCCACGTTTCCATCGACGGCAACACCGTCTCCATCAGCGCGGAAGTCAAGAAGGAATCCGAGGAGAAGGAAGGCGAGAAGGTGCTGCGTTCCGAGCGTTACTACGGACGGGTGGCGCGTTCCTTCAGCCTGGGGTCCGACATCGACGAGGCCAACGCCACGGCCAAGTACACGGACGGGGTGCTGGAGCTGGTGCTGCCCAAGAAGGCGGCGAGCACCGCGAAGCGGCTGACCATCAGCTGACCCGGCATCTCCCGGGATGAGGGCGGTCCGGCGCAAGCCGGGCCGCCCTTTTTCATGGGCGCCGCCCACTGTAGAATGGCGCCCGCATCCCATCCGACCTGAGGCAACCCATGTCCGCCACGCCTTCCGCCGCGGCCGCCAAGGCCGAACTGCTGTCCGAGGCCCTGCCCTTCATCCAGAGCTTCTTCGACAAGACCATCGTCATCAAATACGGCGGCAACGCCATGACGGAGGAGCGGCTCAAGGAGAGCTTCGCCCGCGACGTGGTGCTGCTCAAGCTGGTGGGCATGAACCCGGTCATCGTGCACGGCGGCGGGCCGCAGATCGGCGAGATGCTCAAGCGCATCGGCAAGCAGAGCGAGTTCATCCAGGGCATGCGCGTGACCGATGCGGAAACCATGGACGTGGTGGAGATGGTGCTGGGCGGGCTGGTGAACAAGAGCATCGTCACCCTCATCAACCGCCATGGCGGCAAGGCCGTGGGGCTCACCGGCAAGGACGGCTGGATGATCCGCGCCCGGCGCATGCGCCTGCCCAGTCAGGAGAAGGCCGGCGAGTTCGTGGACATCGGTCAGGTGGGGGAAGTGGCTGCCATCGACCCGGCCCTGGTGGCCCTGCTCGACAGCCAGGATTTCATTCCCGTCATCGCGCCCATCGGCGTGGGCGAGGACGGCGCCGCCTACAACATCAATGCCGACCTGGTGGCAGGCAAGCTGGCGGAAACCCTCCGCGCCGAGAAGCTGATCCTCATGACCAACACACCGGGCGTGCTGGACAAGGAAGGCAGGCTGCTCACCGAACTGGATGCGGAACAGGTGCACGCCCTGATCGCGGACGGCACCATTTCCGGCGGCATGCTGCCCAAGGTGAACTGCGCGCTGGAGGCCGTGCGCAACGGCGTCAAGGCCAGTCACATCATCGACGGCCGCGTGGAGCACGCCCTGCTGCTGGAGATCCTCACCAGCGAGGGTGTGGGCACCCTGATCAAGCGCTCCTGATGGGCGCGGCGCCGGTCTGGGTGTTCGACCTGGACAACACCCTGCACGACGCCAGTCCCCACATCTTTCCCCACATCAACCGCGCCATGACCCGGTATCTCATGGAGCATCTCGGCCTGGACGAGGCCGGGGCCAACGCCCTGCGCCAGCATTACTGGCAGCGCTACGGGGCGACGCTTCTGGGGCTCGTGCGCCATCACGGCACCGATCCGCACCATTTCCTGTGGCACACCCACCAGTTCCCGGAACTGCACGCCATGCTGGTATTCCAGCGCGGCCTGCGCCACATGCTGCGTCGCCTGCCGGGGCGCAAGGTGGTGTTTTCCAATTCACCGGCCCATTATTCCCGCGCCGTGCTGCGTGCGCTGGGCATTCTCGATGTGTTCGACGCCGTGTTCAGCATCGAGCACACCCGCCTCAATCCCAAGCCCCGGCTGCGGGGATTCCTGCACGTGCTGCGCGCCCTGCGCGTGGCGCCTGCCCGCTGCATCATGGTGGAGGACAGTCTGGACAACCTGCGCACCGCGCGGCAGCTGGGCATGAAGACCGTGTGGGTGACGCGCAGCCGCCAGACCCCGCCCTTCGTGGATGCCAGCGTGCGTTCGGTGTTGCAACTGCCGCGCCTGCTCAATAAGCTATAGCGCGCACTCAGGGGAGGGGCCATGCCTGCCAAACCAGGCCAGAGAAAGGAACAGATCCTGCAGACGCTGGCGGAAATGCTGCAAAATCCCCAGCCGGAAAAAATCACCACCGCCGCGCTCGCGGCGCGCCTCGATCTCTCGGAAGCGGCCCTCTACCGCCACTTCGCCAGCAAGGCTCAGATGTTCGAGGGCCTGATCGAGTTCATCGAGTCCACCCTGTTCGGGCTGATCAACAAGATCCTCGCCGAGGAGCAGCGGGGCGTGGCCCAGCTGGATGCCATCCTCACCCTGTGTCTGGGCTTCGCCCTGAAGAACCCGGGCATGTCGCGGGTGCTCATCGGCGATGCCCTGGTGCACGAAAACGAGCGCCTGCAGGCCCGTATCAACCAGCTGGTGGACCGCATCGAAGCCACCCTGCGCCAGTGCCTGCGGGTGGCCGCCACCCAGGGTGAGATCCATGGTGACCTGGACGCCGGCGCGGTGGCCAATCTGCTCATCGCCTTCATCATCGGCCGCTGGCACCAGTTTGCCAAGAGCGGCTTCAGACGCTCCCCCCTCGACCAGCTGGACAGCCAGAAGCGTTTCCTCCTGGCCGGCCTCTGACCGTACCCCGTTACGGTCGGCGTGGGCGGCGGGGGCTCAAGGGTGCTCCAACAGGGTCGCTATTTCCTCCGTCGGAACCGTTCGAGGAGGAAGCGCCATGGGTGCCAAAGCCGTTGCCATCAAGCCTGCCACCTGGCTGTCCGTGCTGCTCGTGGGGATCGTCATCGTCTGGGCCGGGCTGGGCGAGGCCCGGGCCGCCCAGCCGGCGGCACTGGTGGCCGCCCGCTGACCGTCAGCGCCCGCCACACACTGGACAGGCCGGATCGCGCGGCACACGGATGCTGCGCCAGCTCATGTCCAGGGCGTTGAGGAGTAGCAGGCGGCCGCTCAGGGGGGTGCCGATGCCGGCCAGCAGCTTGAGGGCTTCCGCCGCCTGGATGGTGCCGATGATGCCCACCAGGGGCGCGAACACGCCATTCTCCGCGCAGCGCATCTCGTCCGGCTGCCCGCCTTCCGGGAACAGGCAGTGGTAGCAGGGCGCGTCGCTGCGGCGCACGTCGAATACCGCCACCTGACCGTCGAAGCGCACGGCCGCGCCTGAAACCAGGGGTTTCGCCGCAGCCACACAGGCGCGGTTCACCGCGTGACGGGTGGCGAAATTGTCGCTGGCATCCACCACCACCTGGGCCCGGGCCACCAGCCCTTGGAGATCCGCCCCATTCACGCGCCGGCTCACGGCTTCCACTTCGACTTCCGGATTGATGCGGCGGGCGCTGGCCGCCGCCGATGCCGCCTTGTTGCGGCCGATGGCTGCGCTGTCGTGGGCGATCTGGCGCTGCAGATTGGTGAGGTCCACGGCATCGCCGTCACACACCGTGAGGCGTCCCACGCCGGCGGCGGCCAGGTACAGCACCACGGGGGAACCTAGGCCGCCGGCGCCGATCACCAGGGCATGGGCGTCGAGCAGGCGGCTCTGGCCTTCGATGCCCAGCTCGTCCAGCAGGATATGGCGGCTGTAGCGCAGCAGCTGCTCGTCGTTCATGGCAGGCGCGTCAACGGTAGCTGCGCCATTCCTCGGGCGTGTCGTCCCGGTCGCCGTGGGGGTGGTTCTGCCAGACTTCGGCGAAGATTTCCTTGGACAGCCGGTCGCGCGGCGGGGGCGCGAGGTTTTCGCACTGGATGGCTTCGCAGTAATACACCAGGGCGCGCCGGATCTTGCTCAGGATACTGTTGTCCAGGTGGAAACCCTCGGCGCTGAGGGCCCGTTCCACTTTCTCCAGGGTGTAGTTGGGCAGCCGGTAGCGCACCAGCAGGGTGCGCGAGTCGACCTTTTCCAGGACGACGAGGTGGGGCAGGCCGTCCAGCAGCCTGGCCGCCTCCTCCGCCTGCCCCGGCGGGATCTGGGAAAATACCAGCTGGCGGGTCTTGAAGATGTCGCCTGCCTGCATGAGGGAATCTCCACGCATCGCTCGCCCAATCAAGCATAGCGTGGTGGAGGTCTTTTGCAAGCCGGGCGTCAGCGCCGCTGCAGGATCTGGATGCCCTTGAGCAGGTTGACCGCCTGATTGAGCTGGTAGTCGTTCTTGGGCGCGATGTCCCCCGCCTCGGATTTTTCCTCTTTGCCTTTCTCGGGCTTGGGCGGCTGGAGCTTGATGGGCGCCGCCTTGGGTTCCGGCTCCTTGTCGTTGGCGAGATGCCGCTCCAGATCCGCTTCACGCACGTTGAGCGCCTGCTTGTCGGTCTCGCTGATGGTGGCATCCTCCACCACGATGTCCGGGGTGATGCCCTTGGCCTGGATGGAGGTGCCGCTGGGCGTGTAGTAGCGCGCCGTGGTGAGCTTGATGGCGGTACCGTTGCCCAGGGGCAGGATGGTCTGCACCGAGCCCTTGCCGAAGCTTTGGGTGCCGAGGATGATGGCGCGCTTGTGGTCCTGCAGGGCGCCTGCCACGATTTCGGACGCGGAAGCCGAGCCGCCGTTGACCAGTACGATCATGGGCACGTTCTTGACCCAGCCTGGCAGGTTTTTCAGGTAGTCGTCCTGGTTGGGGCGCAGGTAGAACTCCCGGCTGGCCGTGAGGCGCATCTTGGCGTCCTCGGTGCGGCCGTCGGTATAGACCACCAGCACGTCCCTGGGCAGGAAGGCCGCGGACACCGCCACCGCGCTGTTGAGCAGGCCGCCCGGATTGTTGCGCAGATCCAGCACCAGGCCCTTGAGGGCTTCCTTGTTGTTCTGCTTGCCGAGGTTTTCCAGCGCCTTGACCAGATCCTCACCCGTGTGGTCCTGGAACTGGGTGATGCGCACCAGGCCATAGCCCGGTTCCATCAACTTCCACTTCACGCTCTTGATCTGGATCACCGCGCGCGTGAGGGTGACCACGATGGGCTTGGACTCACCCTTGCGCAGGATGGTGAGGGTGATGCGCGTGCCGGGCTTGCCGCGCATGCGTTTGACCGCGTCGTTGAGGGACATGCCCTTCACCGGCGTGTCGTCGAGCTTGATGATCAGATCGCCGGCCTTGATTCCGGCCTGGAACGCGGGGGTGTCCTCGATGGGGGAGATCACCTTGACGAAGCCGTCTTCCATGCCGACCTCGATACCCAGCCCGCCGAACTGCCCCTGGGTGGAGACCTGCAGATCCTTGAAGGCGTCGGCGTCCAGATAGGCGGAGTGGGGGTCGAGGCCCGAGAGCATGCCGTTGATGGCCGAGGTGATGAGTTTCTTGTCCTCGACCGGCTCCACGTAGTCGCTCTTGATCTTGCCGAACACCTCGGCGAAGGTGCGCAGCTCCTCCACCGGCAGCGGCCCGGGGGCATCCTTGTCGGCGATGGCCGAATAGTGCAGACCCACCGCCACCCCGATCAGGATGCCGAAGGCGATGAGAACCAGATGGTGCAGTTTGCCGCGCATGTTCAGTTGGACTCCCGGCTCGTGGTCATGATCCGTTCCGGCCCGGTCAGCGCCCCGCGGCCCATTGCAGGGGGTCCACGGGTGTGCCCCGGAAACGAACCTCGAAGTATAAACCGCTTTCTCCCTGGCCGCCGCTGTCCCCGACGGCGCTCACCACCTCGCCTGCCGCCACCGCTTCCCCCACCTGCTTGTAGAGGGACTGGTTGTGGCCGTACAGGCTCATGTAGCCGTCACCATGATCGAGGATGAGCAGGTTGCCGAAGCCGCGCAGCCAGTCCGCGAACACCACCCGGCCGGCGGCCAGGGCCCTGACCGGGCTGCCCTCCGGCGCGCGAATGAACAGCCCCTTCCAGCGCAGGCCGGTCTCGGCACGCGCCTCGCCGAAGCGGTTGGCGAGCTCTCCGCTCACCGGGAGCTTCAGGCGGCCCTTGAGCCGCGCGAACTCGCCGTCCCCGGTGGCGGGCGGCCCGCCCGGGGCGGCCCCCTTGTCGCCGCGTGGGGGGGCCGGCCGGGGGCGGGCGGCCATGGCGCGGGTGAGCTTCTCGATCAGGCGGGTCAGCCGCTTCTCGTCCTGCTGCAGGCGCTCCACCTGGCGCCGGCGCGCGCCGATTGCCTGGTCGAGGCGCGCCAGGGCGGCGCGGCGCCGGGCTGCCTCCCGTTCCAGCTCCAGGCGCTGGGCGCGCTGTTCCGCCTCCAGGCGGGCGAGGGTCTGGCTTTTCTCCCGGGTCTCGCGTTCCAGGGCCTCGGCTGCGGCGAGATCGGCCCGCAGCGCTGCGATGCGCTCGCTGCGGGCGCGGACGATGTGGTCCAGGTATTCCAGGTCACGGGCGATCTGATTGGGATCCTGCTGGTTGAACAGCAGGCGCAGGCCGTCCTGGCCGCCGCTTGTGTACTGTTCCACCAGGAGCCGGGCGAGCTGGTCACGTTGGGCTTCGATCCGTGCCGCAAGCTCCGCCGCCTGGCGCCGGCTGGCGGCTAGCTCGCGGTTGGCCTGGGCCAGCTCCTCGCCGAGGGCGTGCAGGCGACGGTTCAGCTCGCTGATGGCCCGCTCGGACTGGCGCAGTTCGTCCAGCACATCGGCCTTGCTGCCCTCGGCGTTTTCGATTTCCCGCTTGAGCTGGTCGATGCGGCTTTTCAGGGCCTTTAGCTCGCGCGTCCTGTCGGCGGGCGATTCCGCCCCGTGGGCCGAACCCAGCACGGCGGCGAGCAGCACAAAGGAGGCGCACAGACGCGCCACCTGCCTCATGCGTCCAGGAACTCGATCAGGGGATGCCCCGTCATCTCGGAGGGCTGGGGCAGGCCCATCATCCTGAGCAGGGTGGGCGCCACGTCCTCCAGGGCGCCGGTGTCGGCGAGGCGGGCGCGGCGGTGGCCGATGTAGATCAAGGGCACCAGGCTCATGGTGTGGGCGGTGTGGGCCTGGCGCGTGGTTTCGTCCAGCATGCGCTCGGCATTGCCATGGTCGGCGGTGATGAGCACCTCGCCGCCCCGCGCGAGCTGGGCTTCCACCACCCTGCCCAGGCAGGTGTCGATGGTCTCGATGGCCTTGATGGCGGCACCCAGGTTCCCGGTGTGGCCCACCATGTCCGCGTTGGCGTAGTTGCAGATGATGGCATCGTATTTGCCGCTCTGGATGGCGGCGACCAGCCGGTCGGTGACTTCCGGCGCGCTCATCTCCGGCTTCAGGTCATAGGTGGGCACGTCCGGCGAGGGCACCAGGATGCGGTCCTCGCCGGGATAGACCTTCTCTTCGCCGCCATTGAAGAAGAAGGTGACGTGGGCATATTTCTCGGTTTCGGCGATGCGCAGCTGCTTGAGCCCCAGGCTGGCAATGTACTCGCCGAAGCCGTTGCGCAGCTGTTCCGGCGGGAAGGCCACCGGCACGTCGAAATCGTCGCTGTAGCCGGTGAGGGTCACGATGGCGGCCAGACGTGGCCGGTATTCCCGCTCGAAGCCATCGAAGCCGTCCTCGACGAAGGTGCGGGTGAGCTGGCGCGCGCGGTCGGAGCGGAAGTTCATGAACACCACCACGTCGCCGTCCTCCATGCGCACCGGCTGGCTGCCTTCCGGGACGATGGCGGTGGCCTTCACGAATTCGTCGGTTTCGCCGCGGTCGTAGGCCATCTGCAGCCCTTCCAGGGCGCTGTGGGCCACGTATTCCGCCTTGCCTTGGGTGAGCAGGTCGTAGGCGGCCTTGATGCGCTGCCAGCGCCGGTCGCGGTCCATGGGATAGTAGCGGCCGATGAGGGAGGCGATGCGGCCGGTCCCGAGCTCGCGGATCTTCTGCTCCAGCTTCATGACCGAGGGCCCGGCACTCTTGGGCGGGGTGTCGCGGCCATCGGTGAACACGTGCAGGAAGACTTTGGCCAGCCCGCGCCGGGCAGCCAGTTCCAGCATGGCATGGATGTGCCGCTCGTGGCTGTGCACCCCGCCTTCCGAGAGCAGTCCCAGGATGTGCAGGGCACGGTCGCCGCGCTTGGCGGTCTCCACGGCGTTGACCAGGGCGGGATTGTCGAAGAAGTGGCCGGAATCGATGGCGCGGTTGATGCGGGTGAATTCCTGGTACACCACCCGCCCGGCGCCCAGGTTCAGATGGCCCACCTCGGAGTTGCCCATCTGGCCTGCGGGCAGACCCACCTCGGCTTCCGAGGCGTGGATCAGGGTGTGGGGGTGATGAATCCAGAAACGCTCCCAGTTGGGCTTTTTGGCCTGGAAAATGGCATTGTCGGCACCATTGGCGCGGCAGCCGAAACCATCGAGGATGACGAGGAGGACGGGGGTGACTTTCATGCGCAGAAGATGGGATTTTTCTGGATTGTCTGCCGAAAAGGTTGCATTATTTTAGTATATTTTGATAATGAGCGCACTGGCATGGTTCCCTGGGTTTCGGCGCGGGCGCCTGCGCCCGCTGCCATTTTCGACGTGGAGTGAGACGGCATGACGGCATCACCGCCCTTCAACCTGGAGCATGTGGAACTGATCGACAAGGACGAGCACATCGAGCAGGCCTCCCGCGCCATGAAGGCCATGTCCCACCCGCTGCGCCTGAAGATCCTGTGCGTGCTGGGGGACCGGGAAATCTCGGTGCAGGAGATCGTGGATGCGGTGGGCACGTCCCAGAGCAACATTTCCCAGCACCTGGCCATCCTGCGCGACAAGGGTGTGCTGCGCACGCGCAAGGACGCCAACCGGGTGTATTACCGGGTGGGGGACACGCGCACCCTCAAGCTCATCAGCATGATGCGCGACGTCTTTTGCGGTTTCGCGAAATGAAGCGATACGGGCCCGGCAACGGGCCCGTGCCGCTTGAACCGGGATCGTCCGTGGGGCCTGCGCATGCCTGTGGTTTGCATCGAGTCACCACGGATGCAGGCGGCCAGGGAGGCCTTGCGGCTGCGCGTGAGGCCGGCGTTTCGATGGGCGATCCGGCTTGAAGCCCACCCCTTTGACCAAATATTAGCACCTGCTAATATTTAAGCTTTTGGAGTGCCCATGCCCATGCGCCTCTCGACAGCCCTGTTTTTCCTGCTGTGCCTGCCCCTCGCCGCGCATGCCGCGCTGCCCTTCCCGGTGGGAAAGGTGGAGTTCCGTGAGGTGGACGAAACCTATGTCGCCGAGGGCATCGTGGAGGCGGTCAAGCAGTCCACCGTGGCCGCGCAGATCACCGGGCGCATCGTCGAGCTCAATTTCGACGTGGGCGACTACGTCAAGCAGGGCCAGGTGATCGCCCGCATCGATGAGAGCGTGGTGGGCGCGCAGGCGGCGGGCAGTGAGGCGCAGGTGGCGCAGGCGCGCGCCCTAATGGAGAACGCCCGGGCCAATTACGAGCGGGCGCGCCAGCTGTTCGAGCAGAAATTCATCAGCCAGGCGGCGCTGGACAAGGCCCTGGCGGACTACCGCGCGGCCCAGGCCCAGGCTTCGGCGGCCCTGGCCGGCGCGGGCGCGGCGGGGGCCACCCGGCGCTTCGCCACCCTGGTGGCCCCCTACAGCGGCGTCGTGTCGGCCCGTCACGTGGAGCTGGGCGAGATGGCGCTGCCGGGCAAGCCCATCATGACCGGTTTCGATCCCAAGGATCTGCGGGTGGAAGTCTCGGTGCCGGAATACAAGGTGCCGGCAGTGCGCGCGCTGTCACGCGCCACGGTGGAAATCCCGGCCATCCGCAAGTGGGTGAAGGCCACCCAAATCACCATCCTGCCGGCGGCCGACGTGCGCACCCACACCACGCGTGTGCGTCTGAACCTGCCGCCCGATTCCCGCGAGATCTATCCCGGCATGTTCGCGCGCGCCCATTTCGCGGTGGGCCGCGCCCGCAAGCTGCTGGTGCCGGCCCAGGCCGTGCTGCGCCGAAGCGAGCTGACCGCGGTCTATGTGGTGGACGACCGGGAGCGCCTCACCCTGCGCCAGATCCGCGTGGGCGAGCCGGCGGGCGAGGGCGAGGTGGAGGTGCTGGCCGGTCTCATGCCCGGCGAGAAGGTGGCGCTGGACCCGGTGCAGGCGGGCATTTATCTGAAATCCGCGGGCCGCAAGCCGTGACCGGCCCGCGTCGTTTCTCCCGGCCTCTCGCCAACCGCTGACGGCTTCGACCATGGGCATCTCCGGACGCATCGCCAAAACTTTCCTCACCTCCCAGCTGACGCCCCTCATCGCCCTGATGGCGGCGCTTTTGGGCCTGTTCGCCATCCTGGTCACGCCCCGCGAGGAGGAGCCCCAGATCAATGTGACCATGGCCAACGTGTTCATTCCCTTCCCGGGCGCGTCGGCCCGGGACGTGGAAAGCCTGGTGGCCACGCCGGCGGAACAGGTGCTGTCCCAGATTTCCGGCATCGACCACGTCTATTCCGTATCGCGGCCGGGCCTGGCCATCCTCACCGTGCAGTACAAGGTGGGCGAGGACCGCATCGCCGCCCTGGTGCGCCTCTACGACACCATCCAGGCCAACCGCGACTGGGTCTCTCCCAATCTGGGCGTGGGTGAACCCATCATCAAGCCGGTGGGCATCGACGATGTGCCCATCGTCAGCCTCACCCTGTGGACCGACGATCCCCAGCGTGCGGCCTTCGACCTGGCCAAGGTGGCCCATGCCACGGAAATCGAGCTCAAGCGCATTCCGGGCACGCGCGAGGTGAAGACCATCGGCGGTCCCGGGCACACCGTGCGCGTGATCATGGATGCGGAGCGCATGAACGCCCACCAGGTGTCCGCCCAGGACATCCGCGATGCGCTCAAGCTGAGCAATGCCTCCCAGCCCTCCGGCACGCTGATTTCCAACAACCAGGAAGTGCTGGTGCAGACCGGCACCTTCCTGTCCAGCGCGCGGGACGTGAAGAGCCTGGTGGTGGGCGTGCACGACGGCAAGCCGGTGTTCCTGGAGGACGTGGCCACCGTGGTGGATGGACCGGATCTGCCCAGCCGCTACGTGTGGCTGGGCACCGGCCCCGCGGCGGCGGACAAGGGCATCCGGGTCGCGGGCGAGTATCCCGCGGTGACCATCGCGGTGTCCAAGAAACCGGGCGAGAACGCGGTGGACATCGCCGACAAGGTGATCGCCCGCATGGAAAGTCTCAAGGGCACCGTGATCCCGGACGGCGTGCAGGTGACGGTGACCCGCAACTACGGCGTCACCGCCAACGACAAGTCCAAACAGCTCATCGGCAAGCTGCTGTTCGCCACGGCTTTCGTGGTCGCCCTGGTGTTCTTCGCACTGGGGCGGCGCGAGGCCTTGATCGTGGGTGTGGCCGTGCTGCTCACCCTGGCGACCACGCTGTTTGCCTCCTGGGCCTGGGGCTTCACCCTGAACCGGGTGTCCCTGTTCGCGCTCATCTTCTCCATCGGCATCCTGGTGGACGATGCCATCGTGGTGGTGGAAAACATCCACCGCCGGCGCCTGCTGGAGCCGGACAAGAGCTGGCTGGAGGTGATTCCGGAGGCGGTAGACGAGGTGGGCGGGCCCACCATCCTGGCCACGCTCACCGTGATCGCCGCCCTGCTGCCCATGGCCTTCGTCACCGGCCTCATGGGCCCCTACATGAGTCCCATCCCCATCAACGCCAGCATCGGCATGCTGATCTCCCTGGCGGTGGCGTTCGTGATCACGCCCTGGCTCACGCTCAAGGTGCTGGGGGGACACAAACCCGCCCACCATGGACCGAGCCCCCTGGAAACCCGCTTCTCCCGGTGGTTCGAGCAGAGGATCACGCCCTTCTTGAACGGCGCGGCGGGCGCGCCGCGGCGGCGCCGCCTGTTCATCGGCGTGGTGGTGGCGATCGTGCTCTCGGTGTCGCTGGCGGTGTTCAAGATCGTCATCCTCAAGATGCTGCCTTTCGACAACAAGTCGGAATTCCAGGTGGTGGTGGACATGCCGGTGGGCACGCCCGTGGAGCAGACGGCGCGCGTGCTGCACGAGCTGGGCGCCTATCTTGCCACCGTGCCGGAGGTGACCGACTACCAGGCCTACGCCGGGACGGCGTCGCCCATCAACTTCAATGGTCTGGTGCGCCAGTACTATCTGCGCGCCGGTCCCGAGGTGGGGGACATCCAGGTCAACCTGCAGGACAAACACAAGCGCAGCCGCAAGTCCCACGAGATTGCCACCAGCGTGCATGCGGAGATCCAGAAGATCGCCGCCCGGCATGGCGCCAACGTGAAGATCGTGGAAGTGCCGCCGGGCCCGCCGGTGCTCTCGCCCATCGTGGCGGAAGTCTATGGCCCGGACTACAACGGGCAGATGGCGGTGGCCAAGCGCGTGCGCGCCGCCTTCGAGAAGACGCCGGATATCACCAGCATCGACGACAGCGTGGACGAGGATGCGCCCAAGCTGGTGCTGCGCGTGCTGCAGAGCAAGGCCGCGCTCAAGGGGGTGGCCCAGGAAGACGTGGTTACGGTGATGAAGATGGGACTGGCGGGCGAGGATGTGACGCCCATCCACACCGGCGATTCCAAGTTCGAGATCCCGGTGCGGGTAACCCTGGCCCCCGAACGCCAGCACAGCCTGGACGAGCTCTTAAAACTGAGCGTGCGCGCCCGCGATGGCACGCTGGTGCCCCTGTCGGAACTGGTGGAGGTCGTGCCCACCGAGCGGGAGAAGGTGATCTACCACAAGGATCTGCTGCCCGTGGTGTACGTGGTGGGCGACATGATCGGCGGCACGGACAGCCCCCTCTACGGCCTGTTTGCCATCAAGTCTGCGCTGACCGGGCTCAAGCTGCCGGAGGGGGGCGAGCTCGCGCATTATTTCATCCGGCAGCCGCCTGACCCCTATGCCGGGTTCGCCGTGAAATGGGATGGCGAGTGGCAGGTGACCTACGAGACCTTCCGCGACATGGGCATCGCCTATGCGGTGGGCCTGGTGCTGATCTATCTGCTGGTGGTGGCCCAGTTTGGCTCCTACTTGGTGCCCCTCATCATCATGGCACCCATTCCCCTCACCATCATCGGCGTCATGCCCGGGCACGCCCTGCTGGGCGCCCAGTTCACCGCCACGTCCATGATCGGCATGATCGCGCTCGCCGGCATCATCGTGCGCAATTCCATCCTGCTGGTGGACTTCGTCAACATGCACGTGGCCCAGGGCATGGACCTGCAGAAGGCGGTGATCCTGTCGGGCACGACGCGGGCCAAACCCATCATCCTCACCGGGCTTGCCGCCATGCTGGGCGCCTTCTTCATCCTGGACGACCCCATCTTCAACGGCCTGGCCATCGCCCTCATCTTCGGGGTGTTCGTGTCCACGCTGCTGACGCTGGTGGTCATCCCGGTGCTCTATTACGTGTTGCTGTATCGGAAATCCCCCATCAACCAAGGAGAAGTGAAATGACGGTCAATCGCTGGGTTCGTGTCATTGCCGGTTTCTTCATCATGCTGTCCCTGGCCCTCGCCCACTTCAGCGGGCAGGTGGACATGACGAAGCTGAGCTGGCTGTGGTTCACCGCCTTCGTGGGCCTGAACCTGTTCCAGAGTGGTTTCACCAAGTTTTGCCCCATGGACAACATCCTGAAGGCGCTGGGCGTCAAAGAGGGCGAGTGCGCGTAAGGGACACGGGGGCGCATGGCCCCCGTGATGGGAGAAAACCGTGGAATTCGTTCGTCAGAATTTCCTGCTCATCGCGGTGGCGGTGGTGAGCGGGTTGATGCTCATCTGGCCCCTGTTGCGTGGAGGGCGCGGTCGGCAGGTGGAGCCCCAGGAGGCGGTGCTCAAGATGAACCATGAGGACGCGCTGGTGCTGGACGTGCGTGAACCTGCCGAGTTCAGCCAGGGTCACATTCCGCGCGCACGCCACATTCCCCTGGGGGAACTGGCGCGCCGGCTGAACGAGCTGGACAAGTTCAGGGACAGGCCCATCATCGTTGCCTGCCGCAGTGGTCACCGTTCCGCAGGGGCGTGCGGCATCCTGGCCCGGAATGGCTTTCAGAACGTGTATAACCTCGCGGGCGGCATGATCGCCTGGGAGGCTGCCAACCTGCCCGTGGAGAAATGAAATGGCCAAAGTCGTCATGTACTGCACCGCCGTCTGCCCCTACTGCAACATGGCGGAGAAACTGCTCAACCGCAAAGGCGTGACCCAGATCGAAAAGATCCGCGTCGACCTCGACCCGGCCCGGCGCGAGGAAATGATGGCCCGCACCGGCCGCCGCACCGTGCCCCAGATCTACATCGACGATTATCACGTGGGGGGGTTCGACGACCTGTCGGCGCTGGACCAGGAAGGCAAGCTCGACCCCCTGCTGGCGCGCTGAGCGGCCCGGCGCGGGCGCGTGTAAAATGCCGGCTCGCCCGGCGCCAAAGCCTCCGGGCGCAACCATCAGGGAGTATCCATGAGCGAGCCACAACAACCCGTCTTCACCATCGAAAAGATCTATGTGAAGGATCTCTCGGTGGAAGTCCCCAACGCGCCGGCAATTTTCCTGGAGCGCGAGGCGCCCGGGATCGATGTGCAGATGAACACCCAGGGTGGGCCGATTGCCGAGGACGTCTACCAGGTGCTGCTCACCGTCACGGTCTCGGCCAGGGTGGGGGAACGCACCATGTTCCTGGTGGAGGCAACCCAGGGCGGCATTTTCCGCATTGCCGGCGTGCCGCAGGAGCAGGTGGAGCTGGTGCTGGGCATTACCTGTCCCAATCTGCTGTTCCCCTACGTGCGCGAAACCATTTCCGACGCGGTGGGCCGCGCGGGCTTCATGCCGCTCTACCTCAACCCGGTGAATTTCGAGGCGATCTACGCCCAGCGCATGCAGGCGGCCCAGGCAGCGGCCGCCCAGGCCGGGGGCGCGCCCAACTGACATGACCCACGGTTTCCGGCTGGTGCTGTGGGCGCTCGCCCTGGGGCTGGCTGGCCCCGCGGCGGCCGCGGAATACCGTTCCGTGGCGGTGGACGCCGCCATTCTCTACGACGCCCCTTCCACCCAGGCGCGCAAGCTCTATCTGTTGTCCCGCGACTATCCGGTGGAAATCATCGTCAGCCTGGACAAATGGGTGAAGGTGCGCGACGCCACTGGCGCCCTGGCCTGGGTGGAAACCGGCAAGCTGGCTGCGCGCCGCACCCTGCTGGTGACCGCGCCCGTGGCAGAGGTGCGCCAGGCGCCCCAGGCTACCGCGCCGGTGGTGTTCCGGGCGGAAAAGGACGTGGTCCTGGAACTGGTGGAATTCACGGGCGATGGCTGGGTGCGGGTGCGGCATCGCGACGGTCTCGGCGGTTACGTGCAGATGAACCAGCTGTGGGGTCTGTGAGGCACGCATGAAGATCACCATCCTCGGGGCCGGCGCCTGGGGCAGTGCGCTCGCCATCAGCCTGGCGCGCGGCCACGAGATCACGCTGTGGTCGCGGGATGCCGCGCATCTCGCCGGGATCGCCCGCACCCGGCGCAACGACCGTTATCTGCCGGGTTTCGAACTGCCGCCGGCGGTGCGCGTGGAGCCGGAGCTGGCGCGCGCCATCGGCGGCGCCCAGCTGGTGCTGGTGGTGGTGCCCACCGCCGGCTTCCGCGCCACTTTGCGTCAGCTTGCCGCCTGCGACATCGCCGTGCCGGTGATTTGGGCCGCCAAGGGCTTCGAGCCGGAGACGGCCAAGCTGCTGCACCAGGTGGCGGAGGAGGAACTGCCGGGGGGCCTCGAGCGCGGTGTGCTGTCCGGGCCGAGCTTCGCCCATGAAGTGGCCCAGGGCCTGCCGTGCGCGCTCACCCTGGCCGCGCGCGAGCCGGAGTTCGCGCGCCACACGGCGGTGGCGCTCAACCACAACCGCATGCGCGTCTATTCCTCCACCGATGTCATCGGCGTCGAGCTGGGGGGCGCGGTGAAGAACGTCATGGCCATCGCCGCTGGCATCTCCGATGGCATGGGTTTCGGCTACAACGCGCGCGCCGCCCTGATCACCCGGGGTCTCGCGGAAATGACCCGGCTGGGCCTGTGTCTGGGCGGGCGGCTGGAAACCTTCATGGGGCTGGCCGGCGTGGGCGATCTCATCCTGACCTGCACCGGGGATCTGTCGCGCAACCGCACCGTGGGCAAGCAGCTCGCCGCGGGACGCGATCTCGCCACCATCCTGGGCGAACTGGGCCACACGGCGGAAGGCGTGCACACCTGCGCCGAGGTGCTGCGCAAGGCGCGCGAGCTGGGGATCGAAATGCCCATCACCCAGGAGGTCTACCGGGTGATGTTCGAGGGCCTCTCCCCCCGCCAGGCGGTGGAGGACCTGCTTTCCCGGGAGCCCAAAGCGGAGTATCGTTCCGCCTGATTCCGCCCCCGGCCATGGGCGGCGGGCCAGCCAGGGAGGCGCCATGACCAAGTTCGAGTTCGCCATCCGCACCCGGGGCGGGCAGCGGGTGGACCGCATCGTCATCCAGGCCCGGGACCGGGAATCGGCCGAGCGGCGCCTGCGCCAGATGTATCTGCACTGCGAGATCCTGGAATGCCGCGAAAGCCCGGTGGACCTGCGTCAGGAGAGCCTGGACGTGGAAGGCATCATCAATCTCATCACGAAGTGAAGCCATGCACACCCCTGTTTCCGACGACCCGCAGGCATTTGACAATCCGCTGCAACTGGCGGGCAGCGAAACCCTGATCTGCCGCTGCGGCTGCGGCCGGCCCTATACCGTCTCCGGCGGCACCATCCACTACGGCGAACAGCGCGAGGTGCAGTTCGAGTTGGCCTTCGTCAGCCATTCCGACACCGACCGCCACCTGTGGCTGGCGCTCATCACCGGCCCCTGGCGCGATGACGATGCAGGCGAATGCTGGGTGTTCGTGCACGGCCTGCCCCAGGAAAACGGCGTGGCGGGCCGCATCGAGGACGTCGGCGCCAGTCCCTGGGGCGGCATGCCCCTCGGCGGCCGCGCCGTGAGCCGGGACGAAGTCATGGCCAATCCCGCCGCCCGCGACTGGGTGTTCGAGCGGTTCAACGAAGTGATGCAGTATCACCCGGGCATTGCGCCTTTCATTTACCGCGACGAGCAGCCGTGACAGGGCGCCGCCCTTCGCCGTGCGAGTTCGGGGGTCATTGACCCACAGCCTGTCGTTCCCGGAAAGCATCCATGCCTGCGCAACCCGAAATCACCAACATGGCGCTGTTCTGCGATTTCGAGAACATCGCCCTGGGCGTGCGCGACGCCAAGTACGCCCAGTTCGACATCCGCAAGGTGCTGGAGCGTCTGCTGCTCAAGGGCTCCATCGTCGTCAAGAAAGCCTACTGCGACTGGGAGCGCTACAAGGAGTTCAAAGCGCCCATGCACGAGGCCGCCTTCGAGCTGGTGGAAATCCCCCACGTGCGCCAGTCCGGCAAGAATTCGGCGGACATCCGTCTGGTGGTGGATGCGCTGGATCTCTGCTACACCAAGCCCCACGTGGACACCTTCGTCATCATCAGCGGCGATTCGGATTTCTCGCCCCTGGTCTCCAAGCTGCGCGAGAACAACAAATACGTGATCGGCATCGGCGTCAAGGCCGCCACCTCCGACCTGCTCGCCGCCAACTGCGACGAATTCATCTTCTACGACGACCTGGTGCGCGAGCAGGAGGCCAAGAAGAAACGCAGCCGTTCCAAGGCGCAGAAGACGCCTGCCGGCGAGAAAGCCGCCAGCGCCAAGCCCGAGGAGGACCGGCGTCAGGAAGCCCTGGATTTCCTGGTGGAGACCGTGGAGGCCCTGGCCGCCGAGCGGGGCGGCGAAGAGAAGCTGTGGGGCTCGCTGGTGAAGCAGGCCATGAAGCGGCGCAAGCCCGGCTTCAACGAGGCCTTCTACGGCTACCGCTCCTTCGGCGAGATGGTGGAGGACGCCCAGGCCCGCAAGCTGCTTGCGGTGACGCGGGACGAAAAGACCGGCCAGTACATGCTGCGTCTGCCGGGGTGAGGCACGTCACCGACCCGGCAGCTGGCGCAGGATCAGCATCTGCCGCGCGATGGGCTCGAACACGGGCGCGAGCTTGTTGCGCAGCAGGGCGTTGACGGCGGTGGTCCGGCGCAGGATGTTGTAGGCCACCCACTCGTTGACGCCCGCAAGGGTGAGCATGGCGGTGATTTCCGGTTGCAGCGCCGGCACGGTCGCCACCAGTTCCCGGAGGGGGGCGGGCGCATCGGCTTCGGTGAGCAGCGCCTCGGCGCGGGCGGCCAGCTCCGGCATCTCGCGCGGCCGGTCCTCCGCCAGGCTGATGGCGGCGAAATAGCTGCGCAGGCTGTTGAGCAGGGCACTGACGATCTCATGGGTGCCGGGCCGCTGCATGGCTTCCTCCACCGCGGCGAGGAAGGTCTGGCCGGGGCCGGACAGCAGGCGGTCGAGCTGCGTGGCGTAGGGGTTGCCCGCCCCGATCAGCGGCGCCAGCCGCGCGTGCACCGTGTCGTAATCGCAGCGCGCGGGCTTCTGCTGGGGCAAGCGGTCCGGCCGTTGCTCCAGGAAGGCGATGTAGTAGGCGCCATGCTGCTTGCCCCGCGCCCAGAGCTTGTTCTGCGCCGCCTCGTCCACCAGGTCGAACCACAGCAGGGCACGCACGGTGTCCATGATGGCCACCACGTTCTCCTCGAACGGCAGGTGTTCCACCAGGAATTCCGCCAGGATGGGCCCCATGGTCCCCCGCGCCACCGCTTCCTTTTCCAGCATGCAGCGGGCGTTCTCGATGGTGGGCATGGCCCACCAGGCCCGGCGGGCGATCTCGTCGGTGAGGCCGGGCGCATTGACCACCGCCACCACGGCTTCCGGCTCACCCAGCTTGAGCAGGGGTTCCAGGTTTTCGTCGCGCATCTGGCCCATGCGCGTCCAGCGGCGCAAATACACCGGGTAGCCTTCGGGCGAGTCCAGGGCATGCTCGGCCAGGGTCTGCTTCACCAGCTTGAGATAGGCTTCCTCGCGGGTGTTGGGATGCAGCTTGACCTTGGCCTCGCCCTTTTCCGTGAGGGCGTGCACGGTCATGGTGGAAGTGTCGATGCGCACCGCCTGAACGCCGGCGGCGAGCAGCACGTTCAGGCAGAAGGCGTCTTCCTGGGTGAGTTCCATGGCGGCCATCGGGAAAGGACCCGATTATACCGGAGGGATGCCTGCTGCTTGCCACCGACGGCGTCGCGGTTTTTGCCGGAATGGGCGTTTGCTACACTGACCGGCCCCGGTTTTTGTGCGAGGAGACGATCATGATCCAGCCCGGTGACAAGCTTCCGGAAGCCACCCTGTTCGAAATGACCCCGGAGGGCCCCCAGCCCGTGCAGGTGAGTGCCTTCACCCGCGGCCGCCGCGTGGTGCTCTTTGGTCTGCCCGGGGCGTTCACACCCACCTGTTCCGCCAAGCACCTGCCCGGCTATGTTTCCCTGGCGGACCGGCTCAAGGCCAAGGGCATCGACGAGATCGTCTGCCTGTCCGTGAACGACGCCTTCGTGATGGGTGCCTGGGGCAGGGAGCAGGGCGCCGAGGGCAAGGTGCGCATGCTTGCCGACGGCAATGCGGATTTCTGCCGGGCCATGGGCCTGGAGCTGGATCTGCGGGAGCGGGGCATGGGCATCCGCTGCCAGCGCTTCTCCATGCTGGTGGAAGATGGCGTGGTGAAGGCCCTCAACGTGGAAGCGCCGGGCAAGTTCGAGGTGTCGGACGCCGAGACCATGCTGGCCCAGCTCGACCGGCTGTAACCGGCCGGCGCAAAACCGCTGCGGGGCCCGGCGCGGGCCACCCCGCCCGGCGGCCCGGGTTGCGGCCACCGACCGCTCCCACGGCCTCCGAAACCGAGGATGTGCTAGGCCACCTTGGGCAGACGGGCGAGGGCGGCCTGCACCGCTTCCGCCGGATATTCGAAATCCTCCAGCTTGCCGGCGAAGTAGCTCTCATAGGCGCTCATGTCGAAATGACCGTGGCCGGAGAGGTTGAAGAACAGCACCTTGGGTTCGCCGGTCTGCTTACAGCGCAGGGCCTCGTCGATCGTGGCACGGATGCCGTGGCAGGACTCGGGGGCCGGAATGATGCCCTCGGCGCGGGCGAACATCACGCCGGCCTCGAAGGTTGCCAGTTGCGGCACGGCCACCGCCTCGATCAGCTTCTCGTGGTAGAGCTGGGAAACCAGCGGCGAGTCGCCGTGGTAGCGCAGACCGCCGGCGTGGATGCCCGGGGGCATGAAGTCGTGGCCGAGGGTGTACATCTTCATCAGCGGTGTGTAGCCGGTCGCATCGCCGAAATCATAGGCATACACGCCCTTGGTGAGGGTGGGGCAGGAGGCGGGTTCCACCGCGACACAGCGCAACTTCTCGGCGCGTTTGTCTCCGGCCGCCTTGTCGGCGAGGAAGGGGAAGGCCGCACCGCCGAAATTGGAGCCGCCGCCGCAGGGTGCGAAGATCATGTCGGGATAGAGGCCGATCTTCTCGAACTGCTTCTTTGCCTCCAGGCCGATGACGGTCTGGTGCAGCACCACGTGATTCAGCACCGAACCCAGCGCGTATTTGGTGCCGGGAATGGTCACCGCCTCCTCCACCGCCTCCGAGATGGCGATACCCAGGCTGCCGGGATTGTTGGGATCCTTTTCCAGGATGTCGCGACCGGCCTTCGTGAGCGTGCTGGGGCTGGCCACCACCTCGCCGCCCCAGGTCTGCATCATCAGGCGCCGATAGGGCTTCTGCTCGTAACTCACCTTGACCATGAAGATGCGCACCGGCAGCCCGAACATCTGGCCGGCCAGTGCCAGGGACGAACCCCACTGGCCGGCACCGGTCTCGGTCACCAGCCGCTTCGTGCCGGCGATCTTGTTCAGGTAGGCCTGTGCCACTGCGGAATTGGGCTTGTGGGAGCCGGCCGGCGAAACGCCCTCGTACTTGTAGAAGATCCGGGCCGGCGTGCCGAGCATCGCCTCCAGCCGTTGGGCCCGATACAGGGGGCTGGGCCGCCACAGCGCGTAGATCCTGCGCACGTCCTCCGGAATCGGGATCCAGCGTTCACTGGACATCTCCTGTTCCAGGATCGGGCCGGGGAAGATCGCCAGCATCTTGTCCGGCGTGACCGGCTGGCCGTCCGGACCCAGCGGCGGCGCCGGCGGGCTGGGCAGGTCGGCCGCAATGTTGTACCAATGGGTGGGAATTTCGGATTCGTCGAGGACGATGCGTGTTTGGGCCATGGTGTTGTCTCCCCTGCCGGGTGTGATGGATGGGGAATCGTTGCCCCATCGGACGCTGCAGTCAAGAGAGACGCCCGGGCCGGCCCCCTCAGGCAACGGTCCCCGACGCTTTGATGGGCCCTGGTTGCAGGCGGCCCGGCCCGCCGCCCAGGTGCGAAAGCGGGCCGTGGAGGCCCGGCCCCGGCGCATGCGCGGCGAAGGGGGGATTCCCTAAGACGCGCGCCGCTGCTGGCGCCGGATGAGGAGCGCCAGGATCATGGGGGTGAGCAGGGTGGTGAGCATGACCATGATCACCACCACCGAGAATTCCTCCTTCGAGACCACGCCCAGCTGGCTGCCCACCACGGCGAAGATGAGGCCCACCTCGCCCCGCGGGGCCATGCCCCACCCCACCAGCCAGCGGTTGGCCTTGCCTGCCGCCAGGCCTGACACCAGCTTGCCCGCGAAGGCGATGCCGGTGACCGCCAGCGCCACGAGCAGGGTATGCCAGTCGGCGAGGGTGGTGAGATCCACCTGCATGCCCGTGTAGACGAAAAAGAGGGGCACGAACAGATTGGCCACCGGTATGGTGAGACTTTCCAGATGGTGGCGCGCATGTTTTTCCAGCACGCGGGATACGCGCTGGTGCACGTCCTGGGGCGCACCATCCAGGGCGGCCCGCACCTCCGGCACCACTTCAAGCTGGTCGTAATCCCGGAAGATCACCTCGTCCAGAACCAGGCCCGCGGCGAAGGCGCCGACGATGGGGGCCAGTCCGATCTCGGCCGCCAGCCAGGCCAGCACCAGGCAGGTACTGATGGCCACGGCGAATTTCATGCCCACCCCGGTGTGGATGCGGGCGAAGCCGCGGCTCATGAGGGGGGCGAGGCGCTGGCCGATGATCACCGCTCCGGCCAGGAACAGGATGGCCTTGAGGATGATCCAGCCCACGTCCAGCAGGCTTACGCTGCCCGTGGTGACGATGCCCGACACCACCGCCAGGATGATCAGACCGATCACGTCGTCGATCACTGCCGCCCCCAGCACGATCTGCGCCTCCGGCGACTTGAGGGCATTCATGTCCTTGAACACGCGCGCGGTCACGCCCACGCTGGTGGCGGTGAGGGTGGCGCCCAGGAACAGATGGCCGTTGAAATCCATGTCCGGGAACAGATAGGGTCCCAGCAACACACCCAGGGCGAAGGGGGCGGCCACCCCCACGCAGGCCACCAGGAAGGCGCGCCAGCCCACCTTGCGCATGGTGTGCACGTCGGATTCCAGGCCGATCTGGAACAGCAGGACGATCACCCCGAACTCCGCCAGAAACTTGAGCACCTCGTCGTGGCGTGCGGCCTCCAGCCCGGTGATGCCCACCAACGCCAGGTTGCCGAGGAGGATGCCGGCCAGCAGCTCACCCACCACGGCGGGCTGGCCAAAGCGTTCCACCAGGCTGGAAAGCTTGGCACTCATGAGCAGCAGGGCGATCCAGGCGAGGTGCAGGGCGGTGGCACTGCTGCCCGCGGCCAGCGCGGTATGGGGCAGCAGGGTGGCCAGTCCCACGAGCAGGGCCAGGGTGCGGCAAGGGCGTCGGCGGGGTGTAGGGTGCATGGTGTGCTGTGGCAAGGGTCAGATGGTCGAAAGTTGCGTCGTTGTTCTGGATCGTCCGTCAGGGCGCGGGAGGGCGCGCGATCGCCGCGGAGGCACGCAGGGCCTCCATGGCCCCCTGCATTGGCGGTGCCCCGGCGGGGACCCCAAGCATGCGCCGGCCCAATGGACCATGCGGGATTATATCAGCGCGGGGTGGATGACGTGGCCTATATTGGGACAAGGAACCAAGGAGGCCCCATGCAACGACACGCGCAACCCACCACCGGCATCGAGCTCACGGGCGCCCGCGCCGAGCCGTGGCAGGACATCCTCACCGAAGGCGCCCTGGATTTCCTGGAAGCCCTGCACCGCCGTTTCGAGACCCGGCGCGAGGCGCTGCTCAATGCCCGCGCCGAGCGGCAGGCCCGCTTCGATGCGGGGGAGGATCCCGACTTCCTGCCGGAGACGGCCCCGCTGCGGGAGGCAGAGTGGAGCGTGGAACCCCTGCCGGACTGGCTGGCCGACCGGCGGGTGGAGATCACGGGCCCCGCGGGCGACCGCAAGATGGTGATCAACGCCCTCAATTCCGGCGCAAAGGTTTTCATGGCGGACTTCGAGGACGCCCTCGCGCCCACCTGGGCCAACGTCATGCAGGGGCAGGTCAACATGCGGGATGCGGTGGCCGGCCGCATCGAGTACGTGAGCCCGGAAGGGCGGGAATACCGGCTGGGGCCGCAGCCCGCCCTGCTGTTCGTGCGCCCGCGGGGCTGGCATCTGGTGGAGAAGCACGTCACCGTGGACGGGGCCCCCATTTCCGCCAGCCTGTTCGACTTCGGACTGTTTCTGTTCCACAACGCGAAACCCCTGCTGGCCCAGGGCAGGACCCCCTGCTTCTACCTGCCCAAGCTGGAGAGCCATCTGGAGGCGCGGCTGTGGAAGGACGTGTTCGATTTCGCCGAGGCCACGCTGGAGCTGCCCCGGGGCGCCATCAAGGCCACGGTGCTCATCGAGACCCTGCCCGCCGCCTTCGAGATGGACGAGATCCTCAACGAGCTGCGGGCGCACAGCGCGGGCCTCAACTGCGGGCGCTGGGACTACATCTTCAGCGTCATCAAGAAATACCGGAGACGGCCCGGCTTCATCCTGGCCGATCGCGCCCTCATCACTATGACCGTTCCCTTCATGCGCGCCTATTCCCTGCTCACGGTGAAGACCTGCCACCGCCGGGGCGCCCATGCCATGGGTGGCATGGCGGCGCAGATTCCCATCCGGGACGACCCCGCCGCCAACGAGGCGGCCCTGGCCAAGGTGCGCCACGACAAGGAGCGCGAGGCCATCGACGGCCACGACGGCACCTGGGTCGCCCATCCGGGGCTGGTGCCGGTGGCGCGCGAGGTATTCGACCGCCTCATGCCCCAGCCCAACCAGATCCGGCGCCAGCGCGACGACGTCAACGTGAGCGCCGCGGACCTGCTGGCCTTCGGGCCCCAGGGGCCCATCACCCGCCACGGCCTGCTCACCAACATCGAGGTGCCCGTGCACTACATGGGCGCCTGGCTGGCCGGCCACGGGGCGGTGCCCATCCATCACCTGATGGAGGACGCCGCCACGGCGGAAATTTCCCGGGCCCAGCTGTGGCACTGGATCAGAAGCCCTCTGGGACGTTTCCAGGACGGGGAAAAGATCACCCTGGATCTCGTCCGGTCCCTGATGCCGGAGGCCCTGGATCGCATCCGTGCCAGCCTGGGCGAAGCGCGCTTCGCTGCCGGCCGCTTCGAGCTCGCCGCCCGGCTTTACCTGGAGCTGCTGGAGGACGACCGCTTCGAGGAATTCCTCACCCTGCGCTGTTACGACCACCTCGACTGATTCCTGCGCGCCGCCTTTCCCGCCCGCGCGCCCGTGGGGCGCGCGTTGACTTTTGCCGGTCGGCTGTTATCATTTTCACAACGCAAATCGTGATTTTGCAATGTGAAACAACCGGGAGAACACCATGCGCGCTGCCCACTCGCCCGCGGGCGACCAGATCCCCGCCTTCTGCCAGGGCATCCAGTATTTCGCCGACACCCTGCCTGACCTGGACACCTTTGCCGCCCGGCCCGTGCTGGGGGAGGGCGTGCCCGCCGTCACCGATCCCAACGACCCCCACGCGGTGTACCAGACCCTGCTTGCGGCGGATGCGCTGCGCTACCTCACCCTGCAGGTGACCGGGTCCAAGTCCTCCGGCCATCCCGGCGGCTTCGCCAGTTCCGCCGAAGCCTACGCCGCCATGGTGATGCTGGGACATACCAACATCGTCACCGAGGTGGGTCATCACGCGCCCGGCTTTTACAGCGCCATGTTCCTCGACACCTCGCTGGAGGAAATGGGGATCAGGACGGTGGCGGACATGCGCGCGCGCTTCCGCGAGATGCACGGTCTGCTGGGGCATCTCTCGGGTGCCATTCCGGGGTTGCTGGCGCCCGCCGGCCCCCTTGGCCAGGGCCAGCACTTCGCGCTGGCCGGCGCCTACCTGCACCGGGACAAGCTGTTCCCCGTGACCATCGGCGACGGCGGTTTGGGTGAACCCTACATCATGAGTGCCTTCCAGCACTTCAACACCGCCTACCCGGACATCACCAACTTCCTGCCCATCCTGATCTGGAACGGCTATTCCCAGGAACATCACAGCATGTGTTCCACCTGGGACAACGAGCGCATGCTGGACTACTGGCATGCCCACGGCTTCCGGCATGTCTATATCGTCAACGCCAAGGACTTCGACGACGCCAACCAGCCGGGGGAATACGTGGACAGCACCAAGTTCTCCTGGCAGCGCCGGCTGGAATTCGTGGGCTTTCTGCTGCGTGCCGCCAAGGTGGCGGCGGACTACGCCATGAACGGCGAGATGACCGCGCTCATCGTCAAGCAGCTCAAGGGCGCGGGCGTGCATGCCCTGGGCGCCAAATCCCACAATCTCTACGCACACCACACGCTGGAGAGCGAGGACGTGAAGAGCGCGCTTCAGCGCCGGGCGCTGCCGCCCCAGGCCTGGCGGGTGGTGCGGGAAAACTTCCGCCATGCGGGTGGCGGCCCGGCGGTGAAGACCGTGGTGACCGAGTTCGAGCTGAAGCTGCCGGCCCTGGGCAAGCTGCCCCTGCACGAGACCAAACCCGGCAGCGAAAACAAGGTGCCCACCACCGCCTTCGGCGAGTTGGTGGCCGCGGTGGGGAAGAAAGATGCCCGGTTCATCGTCACCAATGCCGACGGCAACGAGGCCTCGGGCATGGCCAACATCAACAAGGCCCTGATCATCCGCCATCCCACCCAGGACGACCTCTACTTCCAGGGGCCGGCCGGCCAGGTGTACGAACCCCTCAACGAGGATGCCTGTGCGGGACTCGCGGCGGCGATCGCCCTGTTCGGCGGGCGCGCCCTGTGGTGCTCCTATGAATCCTTCGCCATCAACGGCCTGCCCATCTGGCAGACCGTGACCCAGGCCATGGCCGAGCTGCGGCGCCGCACGCCGGCGGCGGTGGCCCTGTTCACCGCCGGGGCGCTGGAGCAGGGGCGCAACGGCTGGACCCACCAGCGGCCGGAGATCGAAGCCTATTTCGCCGCCATGATGCGCAACGGCAACGTCTATCCCCTGTTCCCGGTGGACGCCAACATGATCCAGGTCTGCTACGAATGGGCGCTGAACCAATACAACAAGGGCATCATCATCACGGCCTCCAAATCGCCGCTGCCGGTGCGCACGACCCTGGAACAGGGGCGGCGGGCGGTCGAGGAAGGTGCCATCGTGCTGCAGGAAACCCCGGGGCGGGGCATGGTGGTGTTCGCTGTCACCGGCGACATGGTGCTGCTGCCTGTGTTCGAGGCCGCGCGCAGACTGAAGGAGCAGGGCATCGGCTCGCGCATCGTGGCCGTGGTCAATCCCCGCCGGCTGTACCGCCCCACCGATGTGGCCTGGGAGACGGTGGCCCAGCCCGACGGTGTGTTCATGAGCCGGGAACGCTTCGACGAGCTGTTCCACGGCGATGTGCTGCTGGGGGTTTCCGGCGGGCCGGGTGCCATGCTGGAGCCTCTGCTGCTGCGCAGCGCCGCCATGATGCGTGACGTATACTGCTGGAAACGCGGCGAGACGGCCGCCGGCCCCGACCAGCTGCTGGACTTCAACAGCCTGAATGGGGAGGCGATGGCCAGGCGGGCGGTGGAGCTGCTGGGCTGAACCAAGCGCCGCGGCGGCAGGCGAACGCTTTTTCCCCGGGCCTCCTGGCTTCGGGTGGTGAACCGACATGCAACCAAAGATCATCGTTCTGGACGACGACCCCACCGGTTCCCAGACCGTGCACAGCTGCCTGCTGCTCACGCGCTGGGATGCGGACACTCTGCGCCTGGGACTCGGGGATGCCTCGCCCATTTTCTTCATCCTCACCAACACCCGCGCCATGGATGCGGAGCAGGCGGCGGCGGTCACCTGGGAGGTGTGTCACAACCTGAAAGAGGTGCTGGCAGGCTTCGAGCGTCCCGTGCTTTACGTGTCCCGTTCCGATTCCACCCTGCGCGGCCACTATCCCGTCGAGACGGATGTGATGGCGCGGGTGCTGGGGCCCTTCGACGCCCATTTCCTGATTCCCGCCTTCTTCGAGGGCGGGCGCTTCACGGTGCGCGGCATCCATTACGTGCGCGTGGGGGACAAGGCAGTGCCGGCCCACGAGACGGAGTTCGCCCGGGATTCGGTGTTCGGCTACCAGCACAGTTACCTGCCGGCCTACGTGGAGGAAAAAACCCACGGCCGCATCCGCGCCGATGAGGTGGTGCATTTCCCCCTGGAGGAGATCCGCACCGGTGCCACCTACGACAAGCTCATGGCGCTCAACGACAATGCCTGCTGTGTGGTGGATGCCGAGCGCCAGGAAGACCTCAACATGTTCGCCGATGAAGTGCTCGCCGCGGTGGAACACGGCAAGCGCTTCCTGTTCCGCAGCGCGGCAAGCTGGCTCACCGCGCTCACCCGCCTGCCGCCGCAGCCGGTGCCCCCGGAGCGCATGGGTACCTACGTGAAGCCCGGCCGGCCGGGCATCGTGGTGGTGGGCTCCCACGTGAAGAAGACCACCGAGCAGCTGCAGGCGCTCCTGCGTCAGCCGGGCATCGTGCCGGTGGAAGTGGACGTGAACCTGCTGCCGGAGCGCCACGACACCCTGCTGGAGCAGGTGGTGGCGCAGGTGACCCGGGCCCATGGCACGGGTGCCACGCCGGTGGTCTATACCTCGCGCACCGAGCGCCAGTTTCCGGACACTGCGGCGCGCCTGCGCTTCGGGGAGCAGGTCTCGGATTTTCTCATGGCCGTGGTGCACCGCCTGCCGCCCACCATCGGCTACATCGTGAGCAAGGGGGGCATCACTTCCAACGACATGCTGTCCAAGGGCCTGAAACTTGCCGCCGCGCGCATCGTCGGCCAGATCCTGCCGGGCTGCTCGGTGGTGCTCACGCCGCCCGACCATCCCCATTTGCCGGACATTCCTGTGGTGATCTTCCCGGGCAATGTGGGCGACGAGCAGGGGCTGGCCACAGTGTACAATCGCTTGCGAACCGCTTCCTAAAACGCAGGGCACACCGGGGAGGCGGCGGTTTCCCCGGGTTCCTTGTGTGGCCTGCCGAAAGTCCCGTGCCGTGAAATCCGACCGCATCCACAAGCGCCTGCGCGAGATCCTGCCGCCCGGGGCGCTGCTCACCGAGCGGGAGGATGTGGCGCCCTACGAGACCGACGGCCTCACGGCCTTCCGGCGGCTGCCCATGATGGTGGCCATCCCCGAGACGGAAGAACAGGTGCGGCAAATCCTGCGCGCCTGCCACGAGGAAGGCGTGCCGGTGGTGGCGCGTGGTTCGGGCACCGGCCTGTCGGGCGGCGCCCTGCCCCACGAGGAGGGCGTGCTGCTCTCCCTGGCCCGCTTCAACCGCATCCTCCACATCGATCCCCTGGCCCGCCTCGCACGCGTGGAGCCCGGGGTGCGCAATCTGGCCATCTCGGAAGCGGTCGCCCCCTACGGTCTCTACTATGCCCCGGACCCTTCCAGCCAGATCGCCTGTTCCATCGGCGGCAACGTGGCGGAGAACTCCGGCGGCGTGCATTGCCTGAAATACGGACTCACGGTGCACAACATCCTGGCCCTGCGCGTGATCACCATCGAGGGCGAAGTGCTGGAGATCGGCTCCGAGGCGCTGGATGCACCGGGTTACGACTTTCTCGCCCTGATGACCGGCAGCGAGGGCATGCTGGGCGTGATCACCCAGGTCACGGTGAAGCTTTTGCCCCGGCCCGAGCGTGCCCGGGTGATCATGGCCGGCTTCGACGACGTGGAACGGGCCGGCGCGGCGGTGGGGGCCATCATCGCCGCGGGCATCATTCCCGCCGGCCTGGAAATGATGGACCGGCCGGCCATCCACGCCGCGGAGGATTTCGTGCATGCCGGCTATCCCCTGGACGTGGAGGCCATCCTCTTGTGCGAGCTGGACGGCACTGAGGCCGAAGTGGCGGAGGAAATGGCGAAGGTGCGCGAAATTTTGGCGGCGGCCGGCGCCACCCGCCTGCGCGAGGCCCGGGACGAGGCGGAGCGGCTGCGCCTGTGGGCGGGACGCAAGGCCGCCTTCCCCGCCGTGGGGCGCATCTCCCCCGACTACTACTGCATGGACGGCACCATTCCCCGCAAACGCCTGCCCGAGGTGCTGGCACGGATTGCGGCCCTGTCGCGGGAGTACGGGCTGGCGGTGGCCAATGTCTTCCACGCCGGCGACGGCAATCTCCACCCCCTCATCCTCTACGATGCCAACAAGCCGGGCGAGCTCGCGCGCGCGGAAGCCTTCGGGGCCAGAATCCTGGAAGCCTGCGTAGAAGCGGGCGGCACCATCACCGGCGAGCATGGCGTCGGCGTCGAGAAGATCGACCAGATGTGCGTGCAGTTCCAGTCCCGGGAGCTCGCGCTGTTCCATGCCATCAAGCAGGCCTGGGATGCCCGGGGGTTGCTCAATCCGGGCAAGGCCGTGCCCACCCTGCACCGCTGCGCCGAATTCGGCGCCATGCACGTCCATGGCGGGCAGCTCAAGTTTCCGGACATTCCAAGGTTTTGACGCATGGCACCGGGAAGTGCACAGAAATCGTGGGCCAGGGACCCGGATGGCAGGCAGCAGTGGGACGTCCTCCGGGTGGGAAAGGGTCGAAGCTGAGGTGAACGACCTGCGCGAGCAATTCTCCGAAGCCATCCGGCAGGCCGCGAAGCGGCGGCGGCCGGTGCGCATCCGCGGTTCCGGCTCCAAGGACTTCTACGGCGGCGTGCCGCGGGGGGAGGTGCTGGATACCACCCGCTACACGGGCGTGGTGGATTACGCGCCGGAGGAACTGGTGATCACCGCGCGCGCGGGCACGCCGCTCTCCGAGATCGAGGCGGTGCTGGCGGCGCGCAACCAGATGCTGGCCTTCGAGCCCCCCCATTTCGGCCCCCGCGCCACCCTGGGCGGTTGTGTCGCGGCGGGGCTGTCGGGTCCGCGCCGGCCCTATACCGGCGCGGTGCGCGACTTCGTGCTGGGGGTGGTGCTCATGGACGGGCGCGGCGATATCCTGCGCTTCGGCGGGCAGGTGATGAAGAACGTCGCCGGTTATGACGTCTCCCGTCTGGTGACGGGCTCCCTGGGCACCCTGGGCCTGATCCTGGAAGTCTCCCTCAAGGTGTTGCCACGGCCTGCGGCGGAGGTCACGCTGCAGCTGGAGATGGACGCGGACGCGGCCCTGGTCGCCATGAACCGCTGGGCCGGCGAACCCCTGCCCATTTCCGCCACCTGCTATCACGATCACGTGCTCACGGTGCGCCTGTCGGGGGCGCAGGCCGCGGTGCGCGCCGCGCAGGCGCGACTGGGCGGGCAGGTGCTGGCGGCGGGGGAGGCCTTCTGGCGCGGCATCCGCGAACACAGCGCCAATTTCTTCCGCGATGCGCGTCCCCTCTGGCGCATCTCCCTGCCTTCCACCCGACCCCTGGATCTGCCGGGCAAGCAGCTCGTGGAATGGGGCGGTGCGCTGCGCTGGGTGTTCACCGATGCCGATGCCGCCACGGTGCGCGCCGCCGCCCGCGCCGCGGGCGGACATGCCACCCTGTTTCGCGCCCCGCGCAAGGAAGGCCCGGTGTTCACGCCGCTGCCTGCGCCCCTGCTCGCCCTGCACAAGCGGGTCAAGCAGGCCTTCGATCCCCATGGCATCCTCAACCCGGGGCGCATGTATGGGGAATTCTGAGCGCGCGCCTTGCGCCGCGCCGCAGCCCGGGCACCGGTAAACCAGGACGACCATGCAGACCCAGCTCGCCGATTTCATCCGCGACACGCCGGAAGGCCGGGAGGCCGACCGCATCCTGCGCACCTGTGTGCACTGCGGTTTCTGCCTGGCCACCTGTCCCACCTACCAGCTGTTGGGCGACGAGCTGGACAGTCCCCGCGGGCGCATCTATCTCATGAAACGCATGCTGGAGGGCGAGCCGGCCTCGGAAAAGACGCTGCTGCATCTGGACCGCTGCCTGACCTGCCGCGCCTGCGAGACCACCTGCCCCTCGGGCGTGGCCTACGGCAGGCTGCTGGACATCGGCCGCCATCTGGCGGAACAACGGGTGGGGCGCAGTCCCGCCGCACGCATGGAACGGCGCCTGCTGCGTTACGTGCTGGCCAAGCGGCGCCGCTTCGCCCCGCTGCTCACCCTGGGGCGCAGCCTGCGTCCCCTGCTGCCTGCCTCCCTGAGGCGGCAGATTCCCGAGCCGCGGCCTGCCGGCGCCTGGCCGGCCGCGCGCCGTGCCCGGCGCATGCTGGTGCTGGCGGGCTGCGTGCAACCGGCACTGGCACCCAACATCAACGCCGCCGCCGCGCGGGTGCTGGACCGGCTGGGCATCAGCCTGGTGGAGGCACCGGAAGCCGGCTGCTGCGGCGCACTCTCCTTCCATCTCAATGCCCAGGACGAGGCGCGGGATTACATGCGCGCCAACATCGATGCCTGGTGGCCCCACGTGGAAGCGGGTGTGGAGGCCATCGTCATGACCGCCAGTGGCTGTGGCGTGATGGTGCGCGACTACGGCCACTACCTGCGTGACGATCCACGCTATGCCGAGCGGGCGCGCCGCATCTCGGCGCTCACCTGCGATGTCTCCGAGGTGGTGCTGGGGGAGGCGGAGCGCCTGGCCCCCCTGGTCAAGGGGAGCAAGGCGGAGCAGGTGGGTGCCGTCGCGGTCCACACCCCCTGTACCCTGCAGCATGGACAAAAGCTGAGGGGACTGCTGGAACGCATTCTTGAAGGCGCGGGCGTGAAACTCGCGCCGGCACCCGAGGGCCATTTGTGCTGCGGCTCGGCGGGGACCTACTCCATCCTGCAGAAGGCCTTGTCGCAACAACTGCTGGCGCGCAAGGTGGCGGCGCTGGAAAGCGGCCACCCGGCACGCATCGTCACCGCCAACATTGGCTGCCTCCTGCATCTGCAAAGTGGCACACGCCTGCCCGTGAGCCACTGGGTGGAACTGCTCGACGAGCTCATTGCCTGAAGCTGGCCTGCCACCGGCCGCCCGCCTATTCTTGAAGTCAGGCTGTCATCGTGCCGTCAGCCGGCTGCCGTAGGCTTTCCCTTTCTTCCCGGAGGTTTCCATGTCCAGCCCGATGCCTGACGTTTCGCCACCTTCGGATGCCGAGCTCGCGAGGCTCGATGCCTACTGGCGTGCCTGCAACTATCTCGCCGCGGGCATGATCTACCTGCGCGACAATCCTTTGCTGCGCGAGCCCCTGCGACCCGAGCACGTCAAGGAGCGGCTGCTGGGGCATTGGGGATCGAGCCCGGGGCTTGCCTTCATGTATGTGCACCTCAACCGCCTCATCCTCAAATACGACCTCAACGCCATCTTCCTCGCCGGCCCCGGGCACGGCGCGCCCGGGGTGCTGGCGCCGGTCTATCTGGAGGGCACCTATTCCGAACTGTATTCGGACCGGTCCGAGGACGAGGAGGGCCTGCGCCGCCTGTTCCGCGCGTTTTCCTTTCCAGGCGGGGTGGGCAGCCACTGCACACCGGAGATGCCGGGCTCCATCCACGAAGGGGGCGAGCTGGGTTACAGCCTGTCCCATGCCTTCGGTGCGGCCTTCGACAATCCGGACCTGTTGGTGGCGGTGGCCGTGGGGGACGGCGAGGCGGAGACCGGGCCCCTGGCCACCGCGTGGCATGGCAACAAGTTCCTGAATCCGGTGCGCGACGGGGCGGTGCTGCCCCTGCTTCACCTCAACGGCTACAAGATCGACAATCCCACCGTGCTCGCCCGCATCAGCCACGGGGAACTGGCGGCGCTGCTCACGGGTTACGGCTGGACGCCCCATTTTGTGGAGGGGGACGACCCCATGACCATGCACCGCGCCATGGCGGTGGCCCTGGAACGCTGTGTGCTGGAGATCCGCGCGATCCAACACGAGGCGCGCGCAGGCGGACCCGTGACGCGGCCGCGCTGGCCCATGCTGGTGCTGCGCAGCCCCAAGGGCTGGACCGGCCCGCGGGCGGTGGACGGCCATCGCGTGGAAGGCTACTGGCGCGCACACCAGGTGCCCTTGACCGGCGTGCGCGAGCACCCGGAACGGCTGGCCCAACTGGAGAGCTGGCTTCGGAGCTATCGGCCGGAGGAGCTGTTCGACGGTCAGGGCCGCCTGCGTGCGGAGCTCAAGGCCCTGGCGCCCCGGGGCGAGCGGCGCATGAGCGCCAATCCCCATGCCAACGGCGGCCGACTGCGCCGGGTGCTGCGCCTGCCGGACCTGCGCGCGTACAGCGTGACGGTGCCCCGTCCCGGCGGAGTGCGCGCGGAGACCACACGCCCCCTGGGGGCCTTCCTGCGCGACGTGATGCGTGCGAACCCGGACAACTTTCGCCTGTTCGGCCCGGACGAGACCCGCTCCAACCGGCTGGACGCAGTCTTCGAGGCGGCCAAGAAGATGTGGCTGGAACTGCGCCCGGAGGATGGGGACGGCGGGGAGCTGGCACCGGACGGCCGGGTGATGGAGATGCTTTCCGAGCACACCCTGGAGGGCTGGCTGGAGGGCTACCTGCTTACCGGGCGGCATGGCTTGCTGTCCACCTACGAAGCCTTTGCCCATGTCATCGATTCCATGTTCAACCAGCACGCCAAGTGGCTGGACATCGCCGCCGATCTGCCCTGGCGCGCGCCGGTGTCCTCGCTCAACCTGCTCATCACTTCCACCGTCTGGCGTCAGGACCACAACGGCTTCACCCATCAGGATCCGGGGTTTCTCGATGTGGTGGTGACCAAGAGCCCGCAGGTGGTGCGCATCTATCTGCCGCCCGACGCCAACTGCCTGCTGGCCGTGGCGCACCACTGTCTGCAGACCACCAATCGCATCAATGTCATCGTTGCCGACAAGCAGAAGCACCTGCAGTATCTGGATGCGGATGCCGCCATCCGCCATTGCGCCCAGGGTATTGGCATCTGGGAGTGGGCGAGCACCGATGCCGGCGCCGAGCCGGAGGTGGTGATGGCTTCCTGCGGCGACATTCCCACCCAGGAGGCCCTGGCCGCCACGGCGCTGCTGCGGGAACATTTCCCGGATCTATCCATCCGCTTCGTGAACGTGGTGGACCTGTTCACCCTCACGCCCCGCACGGAGCATCCCCACGGTTTGAGCGACCGGGACTTCGACAGCCTGTTCACCACGGACAAGCCCATCATCTTCAACTTCCACGGTTATCCCTGGCTCATCCACCGCCTGGCCTACCGCCGCCGCAACCATCCCAATCTGCACGTGCGGGGCTACAAGGAGAAGGGCAGCATCAACACCCCACTGGAACTGGCCATGCTCAACGAGATCGACCGCTTCAGCCTGGTGATCGATGTCATCGACCGTGTGCCGCGCCTGGCGGTGACCGGCGCCCACGTCAAGCAACGCATGCGCGACCTGCAGTTCGCCCACCGGCAGTACGCCCTGGAACATGGGGTGGACGCCCCGGAAATCGCAGACTGGCACTGGCCGGGTTGACGGATGTGACGCCATGACAGGACACGCGATCCTGGTGCTCAACTGCGGCAGCTCCTCCCTCAAGTACCGTCTGTTCCATGGCGACAGCGAAGCCCTGCTGGCCGAGGGCATCGTGGAGCGCATCGGCGAGGAGAAGCCCCATCACCGGCATCTGCGCTATAACGGCGCGGGCGTGACCAGCCGCATGGAACACGACGTGGCCGCGCCCACCCACCGGGAAGCCTTTGCCCACATGCGCGCCGCCCTGGACGGCGGGGCGGCCCATCCCCTGATGGCCATCGGCCACCGGGTGGTCCACGGCGGCGAACGCTTCCATGGCGCGGTGCGCATCGAGCCCCAAGTGCAGGCGGAGATCGAGGCCCTCGCGGTGCTGGCCCCCCTGCACAATCCCGCCAATCTGCTGGGGATCCGGCTGGCCGGCGAGGCCTGGCCCGCCGTGCCCCAGGTGGCGGCCTTCGACACGGCCTTCCATCACACCCTGCCCCCCCATGCCTACCGTTATGCCGTACCGGAGGACTGGTACTGCCGGCACCAGGTGCGGCGCTATGGCTTCCATGGTCTGTCCCATGAATACGTGGCGCAGCGGGCGGCGGCCCACCTGGGGCGGCCTCTCGATGCCCTCAACCTGATCACCCTGCATCTGGGCAACGGCGCCTCCGCCTGCGCCATTCGCGCCGGCCGTTCGGTGGACACCTCCATGGGCTTCACGCCCCTGGAAGGGTTGGTGATGGGTACCCGCAGCGGCGATCTGGATCCGGCGCTGCCCCTGCACATGGAGCGCGTCACCGGCATGGGCTGGGAGGGACTCGATTACGCCCTCAATCACGAGTGCGGCCTGAAGGGCCTGACGGGGGTCAACGACATGCGGGAGATCCTGGCCCGGGCAGAAGCCGGCGACGGGGCAGCGCAGCTTGCCGTGGAGGTGTACGCCTACCGCATTCGCAAGTACATCGGCGCCTATTGTGCCGTGCTGGGCCGGGTGGATGCGGTGGTGTTCACCGCGGGGGTGGGCGAGAACGCCGCGCCGGTGCGCGCGGCGGCCTGCGCGGGGCTGGAAGGGCTGGGCATCGTCCTCGACGCGGCGGCCAATGAGTCTGCCGCCGGAGAAGTGGCCGTCATCAGTCAGGCGGGTGCACCCGTGACCCTGCTGGTGATCCGCACCAACGAGGAGCTGCACATCGCCCGGGAGGTGCGCGCCCTGCTGGACCGGCGCGGCTGAATCAGTCCGGGCGGGGCCGTCCTTCCAGGGCCGCAAGCTGCTCCGGCCGGTTGATGTTGACGAAGAAGGCCGCCTCGTCGCCGAAATCCACCACTGCGCGTTTCAGTCCCGCCTGCCAGTCCTGCACCTTGCGCCCGCCCCGCGCCAGATAGGCGGCGAGACTGGCGCCCACCTCCGTGCGCATGAGGCAGACGGCATGCTGGGTGCGTCCCGCTGCGAGGGGCACCGCCAGCTCCGCTTGTTCGCGCACCAGGGCGGCATACAGGCGCGCCACCAGGTCGTCCGGCAGAAAGGGTGTGTCACAGGGCACCGCGAGGAGGAAAGGATGGCGGGTTTCCAGCAGACCGCGGGCGATGCCCGCCAGGGGGCCCACGAAACCCTCGGTGCGGTCCCTGAGCACGGGGTGGCCCAGGGCGGCGTAGGCCTCCAGGTTGCGGTTGGCGGAAATGAGCACCTCACTCACCTGGGGCCGGATCCGTGTGAGCACCCACTCCGCGAGGGGGCGGCCGCGCAGCAGCACGAGTCCCTTGTCCTGGCCGCCCATGCGGCGCCCTTCACCCCCGGCGAGAATGAGGCCGGTGATGGGAGGCATGGTCGTATCGCTCATGGCGCCACTATATCCCATCCCGGTCTCACCCAACCGTCCCGCCGGGGACGGGCCCGCGCCCGGCGGGCTTGGGCCAAGCGCTTGCGGGAAAACGGAAAACCCCCTAGAATCCCGCTCTTTTCCGTTCCCCATCCAGGCGAAAACGATATGGTAGTGATCCGACTTTCCCGGGGCGGTGCGAAGAAGCGCCCCTTTTACAACGTGGTGGTCACCGATTCCCGGCGCCGCCGCGACGGCAATTTCATCGAGCGCGTGGGGTTCTACAACCCCGTCGCGCCCGAAGGCACCGAGTCCCTGCGCATCGACAAGGAGCGGGTGGCCTACTGGCAAAGCGTGGGCGCCAAGCTCAGCGACACCGTTGCCAAACTCATCAAGAACGCCGCCTGACGAGAAGTGGGTGGTGATGGGCCGGGTGACCGGCCCGTTCGGCGTGCTGGGATGGATCAAGGTCCATCCCTACACGGAAACGCCCGCCAGCCTGACCCGTTACGGGCGCTGGTGGCTCGGCAGGGAGGCCCCCTATGCCGAGCACGAGGTGGTGCAGAGCAGGGTGCATGGCGCGCAGGTGCTGGCCAAGCTTGCGGGCATCGACGACCGGGACCAGGCGGCGCGCCTCAAGGGGCAATGGGTGGTGGTGCCGCGCGGGGCGTTGCCCAGCACCGGTGAGGACGAATACTACTGGGTCGATCTGATCGGCCTCACGGTGGTCAACACCGAAGGCACAAGCCTGGGCACCGTGCGGGAACTGATGGAAACCGGCGCCAACGACGTGCTGGTGGTGCAGGGGGAGCGGGAACGGTTGATCCCCTTCATCCGCCAGGTGATCCTGGACGTGGACCTGGCGGAGGGCATCATCCGCGTGGACTGGGGGGTGGACTATTAAACCGCGTTTCGACGTGGTCACCCTGTTCCCGCCCATGTTCGATGCGGTGGCGAAGCAGGGGATTACCGCCCGCGCCCTGGAGCAGGGGCTGTACCGCCTGCATCTGTGGAATCCCCGGGATTTCACCACGGATGCCTACCGGACGGTGGACGACCGGCCCTACGGCGGCGGACCGGGCATGGTGATGCTGGCCGAGCCGCTGGAGGCGGCCATCGAGGCGGCCCGGGACGCCCAGCGGGACGCGGGCATTGCCCACAGCCGGGTGATCTACCTCTCGCCCCAGGGCGCGGTGCTGGATCACCGGCGGGTGGTGGCGCTTGCGGGGGAGCCCGGCCTGATCCTGCTGTGCGGGCGCTACGAGGGCGTGGATGAACGCCTCATCCAGCGCCAGGTGGACGAAGAGCTGTCCATCGGTGATTACGTGCTGTCGGGCGGCGAGCTGGCGGCCATGGTGCTGATCGACGCGGTGGTGCGCCAGCTGCCGGGCGCAGTGGGGGATGCGGACTCGGTGCAGCAGGAGTCCTTCGTGCACGGACTGCTGGATCATCCCCATTACACCCGGCCGGAGGTGTATCGGGGCATGCCGGTGCCGCCGGTGCTGCTGTCCGGGCATCACGAACGCATCCGGCTGTGGCGGTTGAAGGAAGCCATGCTGCGCACCTGGGAGCGGCGGCCGGACCTGTTCGCCCGCTGGCTCAGGGAGCATCCCCTGAGCCCGGAGGAAGCGCGGCTTTGGCAGGAATTGCAACGGGAACGCGCCATCGACGGGGACGCCTGAAGGCGGACGCCGGGAGACGCGGTCGGGAAATACGGAACAGGAAACAAGGAGCAAGAGCATGAACCTCATCCAGCAGATCGAAGCGGAAGAAATCGCCCGCCTGGGCAAGACCATTCCCGATTTCGCCCCGGGCGACACCGTGGTGGTGCAGGTGAAGGTGAAGGAAGGCAACCGGGAGCGCCTGCAGGCCTTCGAGGGCGTGGTGATCGCCAAGCGCAACCGCGGCCTCAATTCCTCCTTCATCGTGCGCAAGATCTCCTCGGGCGAAGGCGTGGAGCGCACCTTCCAGACCTACTCGCCGGCGGTGGCCGCCATCGAGGTCAAGCGCAAGGGCGACGTGGCGCGGGCCAAGCTCTACTACCTGCGCGAGCGTTCCGGCAAGTCGGCGCGCATCAAGGAAAAGCTCTCCGCCAAGAACCGCGAGGCGGCTGCCGAGTAAGGGCGGTATCCAGCGCGCCGGGCGCGCGGCAGGGGACCACGGGCGCCGCGGGCGCCCGTTGTCTTTTGCGCCCGTGCCTCGCCCGGCTTAGAATGGCCCGGATGGCAATGCTCCTCTCGCGCCGCGTCCTGGCCTGCCTCCTTTTGCTGGTTTCCCCGGCGGCGCCGGCCGATTCCCTGGCCACGGCCCAACAGTTGCTGCAAAACGGCCTGCCCCGGTTGGCGCTGGCCCGGGTGGAACGTGACCAGCCGGCCGATGCCCGCGCACCGGGCTGGGCGCAGTGGGAATCCCTGCGTCTCACCCTCCTGTCCCTGACCAACCAGCCCGACGCCCTGCTGCAGCGGGTGGCGGCCCTGCCGGCCGGCGTCCCCGACGAGCTGCGCCAGAAGGCCCTGGGTCATGCCGCCTGGGCCCATCTGGAGCGCGGCCAGGGCCGCGCGGCCCGGGTGCGGCTGGCCGAGCTTTTGTGGCGCTTTCCCCTTTCCTTCGAGAATCACCAGTGGGCCCGGCGGCTGGTGATCCGTTCCTGGCTCGCCGACCACCGTCCGGAGGAAGCCTACCGGGCCATGCTGCGCTACCAGCAGGACTTTGCGCCCCTGGCGCGGGAGGTGGCGGCGGAGTTCGTGGACGGCCTGCTGGCGGAAGGCCGGGCCGTGGAGGCCCTCACCTGGGCACGGGACCTGGACCCCAATGGGGCCACGGCGACCGCCCTGGCCCTGGCGGCCGGGCTCCTTCCGCCCGAGACTGCGCAAAGCCGCGCCCAGGCCGCGCTCGCCGGCCAGCCCGCCGCCCTCGACTGGCTGCGTGTGCTGGCGGATGCCGCGCAACGCCGGGGTGATGCCGCCCTACGTCTGGATGCTCTGGAGCGGCAGGTGGCAGCAGGGTGGCATAGGCTTCTGCCCGAGCTCTGGCAGGCCTACCTCGCGCTGGGCGAGGCCACGGGCAACCGCGCCCAGCTCCTTCAGGGGGACGATGCCTCCTGGCTCGCGGTGGCGGCGGGCCTCGCGCCCGTCGAGGCCCTGGAGGCGCGCGCCGTCTATGCCTATCTCGCCCAGGCGGGGGCCCAGCCGGCCACCCGTGAGACGGCCCGCCGGCGCCTGTTCGCTTCCCTGGTGGAGGCGGGGCGCACGGAGACGGCGGTGCAGCTCCTGGCGCACCATCCCTGGGGGGATGGACCGTCGAACGTGGAGGAGGGCATGCGCTTCGCCGCGGCCGCCGCCGAGGAGCTGCCCGAGGGCCGGCGGCGGCTGGGCTGGCTCGCGGCCGCCCGCTATGGGGAACAGGCCGGCCGTTTCGATCTGGCCGCGGATTACGCGGTGCAGGCGGCCCTGGCCGCGGATCCTGCCACACCGGATGCCATCACCGCCCAGGCCGTGCGCAGCGCGGCGGCGAACCTGGAACGGGCCGGCCTGCGTGAGGAAGCACTGACTTTCCAGCAGCGCATGGCCAGCCAGCGCGCGCCCGCGGGCAAACCGCCCGCCGGCGCGCCGCCCCGTGCGCCCGCCGGCAAGCGCAGCGGAAAGCGCGCGCCATGAGCGGGGACTATCAGGCCGTGATCGCCGCCCCCTTTGGCACCCTTGGCATTCGTACCCGGGGGCAGCGGCTCACTGCCATCGACTTTCTGGCCCACGACACCCCCCTCGTTTCCCCGCAGGACCCTTTCGCGGCGCGCGTGGCGGAGGAGATCGGGGCCTATCTGCGGGATGCCCGCCACGTGTTCGACCTGCCCGTGGACCCGGGCGGCACGCCCTTCCAGCGCCGGGTATGGCAGGCGCTGGCGCGCCTGCCCGTGGGCTGCGTCACCACCTATGGGGCGCTGGCGCAGGCATTGGGTTCCAGCGCCCGGGCCGTGGGGCAGGCCTGTGGCGCCAATCCGATTCCCCTGGTGATTCCCTGTCACCGGGTGGTGGCGCGCGCCGGCCCCGGCGGTTTCATGAACCGCACCGGCGGCTCCGCCCTCGCCATCAAGGCGTGGCTGTTGCGCCATGAGCGCGGCGCGGCCTGAACCCATTGCGGAATCCGCCGCCACCGAGGCGGTGCTGGACGAATTCTGCGACAGCCTGTGGCTGGAGGAAGGGCTTTCCCGCAACACGCTCGCCGCCTACCGGCGGGACCTGGCCAAGCTGGCCGCCTGGCTGGCGGACCGCGGCGGCAGCCTGGAGACTCTGCACCGCGCCGAGCTGCTCGCCTTCCTGGCCGATCAGGCGCCCCACATGAAGGCCAGCAGCACCGGCCGGCTGCTCTCCAGCGTGCGCCGTTTCTACCAATATCTCCTGCGTCAGGGACGCATCCAGGCCGATCCCACCCTGCAGGTGGAGCGGCCCCGGCTGCCGCGCGCCCTGCCCAAGAGTCTGAGCGAGGCGGAAGTGGAAGCGCTCCTGGCGGCGCCGGATGTCACCACCCCCCTCGGCCTGCGCGACCGCGCCATGCTCGAAACCCTCTACGCCACCGGCCTGCGCGTGAGCGAGCTGGTGGGACTGAGACTCAATGAGCTCAGTCTGGAGGCCGGTGTGGTGCGGGTCATGGGCAAGGGCTCGAAGGAGCGGCTGGTGCCCCTGGGCGAGGTGGCGGCCGACTGGCTCACGCGCTACCTGGGGGGCGCGCGGGGAGCACTGCTGGGACAGCAGGCATCGGATGCGGTGTTCGTCACTGCGCGCGGCGGCCCCATGACGCGCCAGATGTTCTGGACGCTCATCAAGCGTTACGCCCGCCGCGCGGGCATTCAGCGGCCGCTGTCGCCCCACACCCTGCGCCATGCCTTCGCCACCCATCTGCTCAACCACGGCGCCGACCTGCGCGTGGTGCAAATGCTGCTGGGACACGCCGACATTTCCACCACCCAGATCTACACCCACGTGGCACGGGAGCGCATGAAGCAGCTCCATGCGCGCCATCATCCCCGCGGCTAGGCAGCCCGGTCAGTGGCCGGCCTTCCAGAGCAGGGCGAAACCGCTCAAGAGCAGCAGGCCGCCGATGACGCGCATCATCTGGGCATTGCTCAATCCCACATGCACCCGGCTGCCGGCCCAAAGCCCCAGCCCCATGAGCGGGAGGGCAAGCACGTAGCCTGCAAGCACCCGGGGCTGGATCAGGCCGCTGGCGGCGAACACCAGAGCGCGCAGGGCACCTTCCAGCAAAAACAGCGCCGAGGTGGTGGCGCGGAATGCCGACTTGTCGCGCAGGCGATGGCTCAGGTAGATCACGTAGGGTGGCCCGCCGGTGCCGAACAGGGCGCTCACCGTGCCGCCAATGAAGCTTGCCGGGAATGCCCAAAGCCGCGAGATGGGCCGGCCGTCCTGCAGGGCGAGCAGACTGCGCAGGGCGAACAGGATGACCAAGAGCCCCAGGGTGGTGAGCAGCGCCTGCCGGTCCAGGGCGAGCAGCAGGGTGGCACCCAGCACCACGCCGATCACGCTGCCCGGCGCGAGGGGGGTCAGCTCGCCCCAGCGCACCAGGCGGCGATTGGCCTGGCCCAGGATGGCCGAGGCGGTGAGATCCATGAGCAGCATGAAGGGCACCACCTGGGTGAGGGGGAAGGTCAGTGCCAACAGCGGCACGGCGACCAAGCCGGAGCCGAAGCCGGAAATGCCGCGCACGAAATAGGCCGCGAGCAGGATGGCGGCGGCGAAGGCGTATTCCACGGCTGGATCAGCAAGCAGGGCGGGTGCCCCGTTCGATGGTGAGGCCCACGCGGCGGATGTCTTTGAGCATGCCCAGCTTGGTGACGGTGACTCGCACCCAGGGCGCACCGAACTCGTGGCGCACGATGTGGGCGATGTGCTCCGCCAGGGCTTCCAGCAAATCGAAATGGCGCTGGGCGAGGCTTTCCCTCAGGCGCGCCACGACAGCCCCGTAGTCAATGGTGTCGTCGATGCGGTCGGTTTCTCCCGCGCGGCTGGAAGGCAGGCCGATGTCCAGGTCGATCTGCACCGTCTGGGGCATGTGGCGCTCCCAGGGATAGATGCCGATCAGAAGCTCCAGCCGGAAGTCGTGCAGGAAGATGATGTCCACGGGAAAACTAAAGTAAAATCAAAAAGTCCCGCATTTTAGCCGGTTTTGTCATGGCCCCGATAGCCTTGCTCCTGGGCGCCTACCTGGTAGGTTCCCTGTCCTTCGCCGTCATCGTCAGCCGCCTGTTCGGGCTGCCGGATCCCCGTTCCTACGGTTCGGGCAATCCCGGTGCCACCAACGTGCTGCGCACCGGACGGCGTGCCGCCGCCCTGCTGACCCTCGTCGGCGATGCCGTCAAGGGCTGGCTGGTGATGGCCGTGGCGCTAAACTACGGCCCGGCCTGGGAACTGCCGGCGACCGTGGTGGCGGGCGCGGGCATCGCGGTCTTCCTCGGGCATCTGTTTCCGGTTTTCTTCGGCTTCCGCGGCGGCAAGGGGGTGGCCACTGCCTTCGGTGTCCTGCTGGCCGTGAATGGCTGGCTCGGCTTGAGCGTGGCGGCCACCTGGCTGCTCACCTTCGCCATGTTTCGCATCTCCTCCCTGTCTGCCCTGGTGGCGGCGCTGCTCGCCCCCCTCTACGCGGCTCTCTGGGTGCCTCCCGTCTTCGTGGGCATGGTGATCCTGCTTTCGGTGCTGCTCGTGTGGCGTCACCGCAGCAACATCCGCAAGCTGCTGCGGGGCGAGGAGGCGGGCTTCGGCAAGCCCGCGCCGCGCCCCCAGGACATGCCGCCGGAATGAGCGCCTAAGTCCACCATGGCCTGGTTCGAGAAGGAAATGGACTATGCCCGCGAGAGCCTGGAAAAGGTCGCGGAGCATGCCATCGACAGGGCCGGCGAGAAACTGGGCGACACCCTGCAGACAGGCATTGCCCTTGCCAGCCGGGAACTGCGCGAAATCGTCCTGGGCGCCAGTCGCGAGGTGGACAGCAAGCTGGAGAAAATCTCGGAGGAACTCCACAACCAGCGCCAGTTCACCAAGACCGACGTGAAGGAACTGGTGGACTATGCGGCGGAGCGGCTGGGGGCCACGCTGGATGCACGCATCGCCCTGGCCCGGCAGGAGATCGCCAGCCTGGTGCAGGACAAGGTGGAATATCTCAAGCAGGAAATCGACGGCTTCTTCCTGCAGCGTCAGCGGGACCTGGCGCGGGAGCGGCGCCGGCTCATCGCCAACGTCCTGATCGCAGTGGCCGCCGCCTTCGTCATGGGCTGGCTGTCCCTGATATACCACCGCGTGCTCGGAGGCACCATGGACATGTTCGGCGTGTTCCGGGCGGTGTTCGTGGCGCTGGCGGGGGGCTACGGGGTGTACGTGGTGGTGGCGTGGTTCCGGCGCTACCGGCGCATGTCCGAGCACAAGAAGGATCTCATGTTCCTCGCCATGCGCTATTGGGGGGTGCTCAAGCCGGAGGGGCTGTTCGGCCACCTCCTGCTGCTGCTCCTGTTGGGTGTCATCTACGCCGTCATCTTCTATCCGGACGAGGTGGCGCGGCTCACCGGCAGCAGCTGGCTCCTGGAATGGGTGGGCCGCCTCCACGGCCGCCCCTAGGCGGGGGGCTGCAGGCTCGCCAGATCCCAGCGCGGACGCACGCCGAAGCCATAGCCCCGCCGGGCTTCGGCAAGCCGCATGGCACCGGCGAAGGCGATCATGGCGCCGTTGTCGGTGCAGAACTCCAGCCGCGGATAAAACACCCGCACGCCGGCTTCCTGCACTGCGGCACCCAGCCGTTCCCGCAGGCGGGCATTGGCCCCCACGCCGCCTGCCACCACCAGGCGTTCCATGCCGGTGGCTGCCAGCGCTGCCAGGGCCTTGCTGGCGAGCACTTCCGTGATGGCTTCCTGCACTTCCGCGGCGAGATCCGCGCGCAGGACGTCATCCAGCACGTGGTCGCGGGTCCATTGCAGTACCGCCGTCTTGAGCCCGCTGAAACTGAAGTCCAGATCGCCGCTGTGGAGCATGGGGCGGGGCAGGCGGATCCGCCCCGGCTGCCCCTGCGCGGCCAGCCGGGCCAGCGCCGGCCCGCCGGGATAGCCCAGACCCAGGAGCTTGGCGGTCTTGTCGAAGGCTTCTCCCGCCGCATCGTCCAGGGTCTCACCCAAAAGCCGGTAGCGGCCCACGCCCTCCACGGCCATGAGCTGGGTGTGACCGCCGGAGACCAGCAGGGCGACGAAGGGAAAATCCGGCGGCTCGGGTTCCAGGAGCGGGGCGAGCAGGTGGCCCTCCAGATGGTGCACGCCCACCACCGGGCGGTTCAGGGCGAAGCCCAGGCCGCAGGCCACTGCGGCCCCCACCAGCAGCGCCCCGGCCAGGCCCGGGCCCTCCGTGTAGGCAATGGCGTCCAGGTCGGCGGGGGCGAGCCCGGCCCGGTCCAGCACCTGGCGGGCGAGCGGCAGCACGCGCCGGATGTGGTCGCGGGAGGCAAGCTCCGGCACCACGCCGCCGTACTCCTCGTGCATGCGCACCTGGGAGTGCAGGGCGTGGGCGAGCAGGCCGCGGGCCGTGTCATAGACGGCCAGGCCGGTCTCGTCGCAGGAGGTCTCGATGCCCAGTACGCGCATGGGGGCGGATTGTACCCCGGCGCGCCTTGTCTGGCGCCCCGTTTGTTGCTAGCATTGCGGTTTTACCGAATTCCAGCCGAGGTGGTTTGATGCCTGTCGTACGTGTGAAAGAAAACGAGCCCTTTGACGTGGCCCTGCGCCGCTTCAAGCGCACCATCGAGAAGAGCGGCCTGCTCACGGAGCTGCGCGCCCGCGAGTATTACGAAAAGCCCACGGCCGAGCGCAAGCGCAAGATGGCAGCAGCGATCAAGCGCCACTACAAGCGGCTGCGCAGCCAGATGCTGCCGCCCAAACTTTACTGACGCCTTGGCCGGGCGGTGTCCGGCCGGTCGGGTCACACGAAAAACGCGCTGGGGATCATCTCCAGCGCGTTTTTTTCTCACTGCGTCCGGAAGGGTGCGATCATGCGCCGGATGAGGTCGTAATCCCGGTCTTGCACCGGCTCGAAGCCCTCGTAGTTGGCATCCAGCTCGCGCAGGATGGCCCTGTGCTGGGGATTGTCCGCCTTGAGTTCGAGGAAGGCTTGCCGCAGCCTGGCCACGGTGGCCGGCGGCAGCCGCTCGCTCACGGCGAACAGGTAGGAGGGCAGGGGCGGCGAGGTATACAGGCGGCGCAGACCGCGCGGCTCGTATTCCTCGAAGACAGTGTCCTTGAGAATGCCGGCGTCGAAATCCCGGTTGAGCACCGCCTTGGCGATGTTGTCGTAGTGCCGCAGGAATTCGTAGCCGCCGAATTCCTCCAGGCGGATGCCGCTTTCCACCATCACCGCGCGCTGCAGCAGCGCCTTGGGGTCGCCAAAGGCGAAGCGCTTGCCACGCAGATCCGCCGTGCGGCGGTAGGGACTGTCGGCACGGGCGGCGATCACCAGGGTGAAGGTGGACTTGCCGCGGGTGAGGGGCGCCACCAGGGGCTGAGCGTTGTACTGCTCCCGTGCCTCCAGATAGGCCACCGGCGTGAGGTAGGCGATCTGGGTGAAGTCGCGCCCCAGCTCCTTCACGGCGGAACCCAGGTCCGGGGAGGCCCGGAACTCGATGCGCAGACCGGTGCGGCGACTGAGATAGTCCGCCAGGGGCGTGAGCCGGCGCACCATTTCCGCGGGCGTGTCCATGGCCACGGAACCCAGATAGAGGGTTTCGGGTTCGGCGGCACGGCTCGGCCCGACCGCCAGGGCGAGTACGAAAGCGAGGACGAAGCGGGGCAGGCGGGTCCTGGCTGAATGCTTCACGGGCTGGCCTCCTGGATGGTTGGGGCGGTGAAGGGATAGCCCACGGCCTGGGCCCGGCCGCGGCGCTTGGCTTCGTAGAGGGCCTCGTCGGCGGCGCCGTAGAGGGCTTCCACGCTGTGGGTCTGGCGGTCGCTGCAGGCATAGCCGATGGACAGGCTCACTTCCAGCGGCTGTCCCTGGAAACCGAAGCGCAATCCCGCCACGAGCTGGAGCAGGTCATCGCAGAACACCCGGGCTTCCTGCAGCGGGGTGCGGTAGAGCAGAAAGGCGAACTCGTCTCCGCCCAGGCGGGCCACCACGTCGGTATCACGCACCCGGTTGCGAAAAAGGGAGGCCAGTGCCTGCAGCACGGCATCGCCCGCAGCGTGGCCGTGGCTGTCATTGATGTGCTTGAAATGGTCCACGTCGGCCAGCACCAGGCAGACCGTTTCCCCGAAGCGCTGGGCGCGGGCGAAGGCGGCGGCCAGGCTGTCGTCGAAATAGCGGCGGTTCCTGAGTTCGGTGAGGCTGTCGGTAACGGCCAGTTTCTCCACCAGGGCCAGGGCCTTCTCCAGCTCGCGGGTGCGCTCTTCCAGCTCCTGGGTGCGGGCCTGCAACTGCTCGTTGGTCTTCATCAGCGCCGTGCCGGCCAGGTCGATCTTCTCCCGCAGACGCTGCTGGGTCTCGCGCACGCGGGTCTGGAGCTGGTTGAAGACCCGGGCGAGTTCCCCGATCTCGTCGTGGCTGCCCGGCTCCGGAAGGGGCGCCGCCTCCGGCTGGTCGGCCACGGCCTGCATGTGGCGGCTCAGGCGGGTCACCGGGCGCACGATCAGGCGCGAGGCGCCGAGGTATATGACGAGCCCCAGGAACAGGGCGAACAGGAGCTGCTCCAGCAGCACGTCGCGATACAGGCGGGCTATTTCCTGGTCGAGACGGGCCAGGGAGACGGCGAGCTCCACCTCACCCACTGGATTCCCGCCGAACAGGACCGGCACCTTGAAGGTGAGCATGGGGTCGTCCGGCAGGGTGGGGCGGTTGCGCAGCACCATGGTCTTGCCATGGCGGTCACGAATCACCACCTGGTGCACGTCCGCCTGGCGCACGATGCGTTCGGCCAAAGACTCCATGTTGGAGTAGTCATAGCCCACCACCAGGTTGGCCACGGCCTCGGCAAGGAGGGCCGCCCGCTCCTGTCCCGAGCGGGCGATGTCCGCCTCCAGGCGTTGCTTTTCCTGGGCCGCCCGCCAGCCGCCCAGGACGGTGAAGGCGAGCACCACCGCGGCCAGGGTGATGGCCACCAGTTTGAGCCGCAGTCCGGAAAGGAGGAATCTTCGCATGGGGTGCCCAGCGCCCCGCCACGCGGGGCAGTAGAAAACAACGGCCTGCCGGGGGATTTCTTAAGGATGCGTTTCAAAAGCAGGGGCCCGGTGCTAACATTCGGGGGCTGCCGTTCGTGCCTCTCCCGCAAAAGGGTCTTTTCCGTCAACCACTTGCCATCCAGACGGGGTCGCCATGAGCCTCAAGGACCGTATCACCGAAGACATGAAACAGGCCATGCGCGCCAAAGACAGCGCGCGCCTGTCCGCCCTGCGGCTGCTGCTGGCGGCCATCAAGCAGCGGGAAGTGGATGAGCGGGTCAGCCTGGACGATGCCCAGGTGATCGCCGTGGTGGAAAAAATGATCAAGCAGCGCCGGGAATCCATCGCCCAGTACGAGAAGGGCGGCCGGCAGGATCTGGCCGACGCCGAGAAATTCGAGATCGAGGTGCTCAAGGCCTATCTCCCCCAGCCCCTGTCGGACGCGGAGGTGGAAGCCATCATCGACGCGGCCATCGCCGAAACCGGCGCCAGGGCCGTGGCCGACATGGGCAAGGTGATGAATCTGGTGCGTCCGAAGCTCGCCGGCCGCGCCGACATGGGCAGGGTTTCCGCGCTGGTCAAGGCGCGTCTGTCCGCCTAGACCCACGTGGCACGGCCGGCGCCGGCCGCCCCCAGGCTTTCCGGCGGCTCATGATTCCCCAGTCCTTCATCCAGGAGCTGCTGCAGCGCGTCGATATCGTGGAGGTGGTGGGGCGTTACGTGCCCCTCAGGAAGGCAGGGGCCAACTACAGTGCCTGCTGCCCCTTCCACAAGGAGAAGACGCCTTCCTTCACCGTCAGCCCCAGCAAGCAGTTCTATCACTGCTTCGGCTGCGGCGCCCACGGCACGGCCATCGGTTTTCTCATGGAATACCAGGGCATCGGGTTTCCCGAGGCGGTGGAGCAGCTCGCGCAAATGCTCGGCCTGACCGTGCCGCAAGAAACGCGTGCCGGCGGCCCCGCTGCGGGCGGCGAGCGCTTCGCCGCCATGCGTGGGGTGCTCACCCAGGCCCTGCATTACTACCGGCAGCAGCTCAAGGCCTCGCCCCGGGCCATCGACTACCTCAAGCGGCGCGGCCTGTCGGGCGAGATCGCCGCGCGCTTCGGCATCGGCTACGCGCCGGAGGGCTGGCAAAACCTGGCGGCGGTGTTTCCCGACTATGCCGCGTCCCCGGTGCTGGCGGAAGCGGGGCTGGTGATCGATTCCGAGGGGGGGCGGCGGTATGACCGCTTCCGGGATCGCATCATGTTTCCCATTCTGGATCAGCGGGGCAACGTCATTGGCTTCGGCGGCCGGGTGCTCGGGGAGGGCGAGCCCAAATATCTCAATTCGCCGGAGACGCCCCTGTTCCAGAAGGGGCATGAGCTCTATGGCCTCGCCCAGGCGCGCCGCGCGATCCGCGATGCGGGACGGGTGCTGGTGGTGGAGGGCTACATGGACGTGGTGGCCCTGGCCCAGCATGGCGTGGAATATGCCGTGGCCACCCTGGGCACGGCCACCACGCCCCATCACGTGCAGCGGCTGTTGCGGCTGGCCGACCGCATCGTGTTCTGTTTCGATGCCGATGAGGCGGGGCGGCGCGCTGCCTGGCGTGCCCTGGAAAACAGCCTGCCCGCCCTCACCGACGGCGCGGCGCTGTCCTTCCTGTTCCTGCCGGAGGGGGAAGATCCGGACAGTTTCATCCGCGCCCAGGGACGGCAGGCCTTCGAGGCCCAGCTCGCCCAGGCCCTGCCCCTGAGCCAGTTCCTGTTGCGCGAGCTCGCGGCGCGCAACGACGTCCAGAGCGAGGAAGGGCGCGCCCGTCTGATCCGGGAGGCGCGCCCCTTGATCGAGCAGGTCCAGGCACCGGCCCTGGCCCTGTTGCTGCGCAAGCGTCTCGCGGAGCTGGCGGGACTGAGTCCGGAGGAACTGGCGGCGCTTCTGCCTGCCGCCCCCCGGGGGCAAGGCGCTGGGGAAGGGGCGCCAAGCCGTGGCGCGCCGCGCGTGCGCCGGGCGCCGTCGCGCAACCGCCAGCTTTTGCGCCTGCTGCTTGCGCGGCCCGCTCTGGGGCGGGGGGTGACCTGGGAGGCGGATTTCGCCGAGGATGGGGAAGGCAGGCTGGTGGGTGAGGTGCTTGCATATCTCACGGCCAACCCCCATGTGGTCACCGGCGCCCAGCTGCTGGAGGCTTTCCGGGATTCAGAAGCCGGCCGGCTGCTGGAGGAGGTGGCCGCCGAAGCCCTGCTGCTCGACGAGGGCTTCGATCTGGAGCAGGAGTTCGCCGACGCCCTGGCGCGCATCGACGAGGCCGCGCGGCGCCGGCGCATCGACCGGCTGCTCGCCCTGGAACGCAGCCAGGGGCTCACCCCGGAGCAAAAACAGCTTTTGCTCCGGGAACTTGCGGCGATGCGCCGCACCTAAAGGCTGTGGGCGAACAGCCGAAAATCGGCTACAATACGCGGTTTTTTCGGCGCAGTGACAAACCTAACCCGGATTCAGGCAGACATGGCAAGCGAACACGACAAGCAGGACACCAAATCCAACGAGCTCGACGATCGGCGCGTGCGCCTGAAGAATCTGATCGTCCTGGGCAAGGAGCGCGGCTACCTCACCTATGCCGAGATCAATGACCACCTGCCGGACGACATGCTCGATGCCGAGCAGATCGAGAGCATCGTGGCCATGATCAACGACATGGGCATCAACGTCTTCGACGAGGCGCCCGATGCCGAGACCCTGCTCATGACCGAGAGCACCCCGGCGGTGGCGGACGAAGACGTGGTGGAGGAGGCCGAGCAGGCCCTGTCCACCGTGGATTCCGAATTCGGCCGCACCACCGACCCGGTGCGCATGTACATGCGCGAGATGGGCTCGGTGGAGCTGCTCACGCGGGAAGGCGAGATCGAGATCGCCAAGCGCATCGAGGACGGCCTGAAGCACATGATCCAGGCGATTTCCGCCTGTCCCACCACCATCGCCGAGATCCTGGCGCTGGCGGAGAAGGTCGAGCGCGACGAAATGCGCATCGACGAGCTGGTGGATGGTTTGATCGACCCCAACCACATGGAGGAAGTCAGCGAGGAAATGGCCGAGGCGGACGAGGCCTCCATGGAAGCCGACGAGGTGGAAGAGGACGAGGAAGAGTCCGGCGGCGTGCAGTCGGCCAGCCTGCTGCAGCTCAAGGCCGATGCCCTGGAACGCTTCGCCACCATCCGCCAGCTGTACAACAAGATGATCCGGGCGCTGGAGAAGAACGGGCCCGACAGCAAGAGCTACAAGAAACTGCAGGAGCAGATTTCCAACGAGCTCATGGGCATCCGCTTCACCGCCAAGCAGATCGAGAATCTGTGTGACAGCGTGCGCAGGCTGGTGGAGGAAGTGCGCACCTACGAGCGTGCCATCATGGACCTGTGTGTGAACAAGTGTGGCATGCCGCGCGCCCACTTCATCAAGTCCTTCCCGGGCAATGAGGTGAACCGCGACTGGCTGGCGCAGGAAATGCGTGCGCGCAAGCCCTACGTGGAACAGCTGGCGCGCTACCAGCACGACATTCTCGACCAGCAGGAGAAGCTGATCGCGGTGCAGGCCAAGGTGGGCATCCCCATCAAGGACCTGAAGGAAATCTCGCGCCAGATGTCCACCGGCGAGGCCAAGGCCCGCCGCGCCAAGCGCGAGATGATCGAGGCCAACCTGCGCCTGGTGATCTCCATCGCCAAGAAATACACCAACCGCGGCCTGCAGTTCCTGGACCTGATCCAGGAGGGCAACATCGGCCTCATGAAGGCGGTGGACAAGTTCGAATACCGGCGTGGCTACAAGTTCTCCACCTACGCCACCTGGTGGATCCGCCAGGCCATCACCCGTTCCATCGCGGATCAGGCGCGCACCATCCGGATCCCGGTGCACATGATCGAGACCATCAACAAGATGAACCGCATCTCGCGCCAGATCCTGCAGGAAACCGGCCAGGAGCCCGATCCCGCCCTGCTGGCGAAGAAGATGGAAATGCCCGAGGAGAAGATCCGCAAGATCCTCAAGATCTCCAAGGAACCCATTTCCATGGAGACGCCCATCGGCGACGACGAGGATTCCCATCTGGGGGATTTCATCGAGGATGTCTCCACCATGCAGCCGGTGGATGCGGCGGTTTACGCCAGTCTGCGCGAAGCCACGCGCGAGGTGCTGGAATCCCTCACCCCGCGCGAGGCCAAGGTGCTGCGCATGCGTTTCGGCATCGAGATGAACACCGACCACACGCTGGAAGAGGTGGGCAAGCAGTTCGACGTCACCCGCGAGCGCATCCGCCAGATCGAGGCCAAGGCGCTGCGCAAGCTGCGTCATCCCAGCCGCGCCGAGCGTCTGCGCACCTTCCTCGACAACGACTGAACCAGGCGGGCGCGGCCTGGGCCGCGGTGGTCAACGAAAAAGCCGGCACTGCCGGCTTTTTCGTCATGGGGCTCACTGCACCCGCACCGACAGCCTGCCGCGTCTGAGCCTGAGGTGCAGGGCGCGCACCCCTTCGCCGGCGGCCAGCCGGGCCAGGATTTCGTCGGACAGACGGGCAAGCACCGTGTCGGCGATGATGGCATCGGCGTTGCGCGCCCCACTGTCCACCTCGTTGCAGCGGGCCACGATCATGTCCACCAGCGCCGGATCGTAGCGCAGGCGGGCACCGTGGCTGTCCCGCACCCGCGCCGCGATGCGTTCCAGCTTGAGGGTGACGATGCGCCGCATCACGTCCTCGCCGATGGGGTAGTAGGGCACCACGGACAGGCGCCCGAGAAACGCCGGTTTGAACACCCGCTGCAGTTCGGGCCGCAGGAGGTCGATCAGGTCCTCGGGCGTGGGCGCGCGGCTTACCCCATCCACCCGCACGCCGTGGGCCACCGCCTGCATGATGCGCTCGCTGCCCACGTTGGAGGTGAGCAGGATGATGGTGTTGCGGAAGTCCACCGCCCGGCCTTCGCCGTCCTCCAGCACGCCCTTGTCGAAGACCTGAAAGAACAGCTCCAGCACGTCGGGGTGGGCCTTTTCCACTTCGTCCAGCAGCACCACGCTGTAGGGACGCCGGCGCACCGCCTCGGTGAGCACCCCACCTTCGCCATAGCCCACGTAACCCGGCGGCGAGCCCTTGAGGCCGGAGACGCTGTGGGCTTCCTGGTATTCGGACATGTTGATGGTGATGAGATTGCGCTCCCCACCGTAGAGAACGTCGGCCAGGGCCAGTGCGGTTTCGGTCTTGCCCACGCCGGAGGGCCCCACCAGCAGGAACACACCCAGCGGCCTGGTGGGGTCTTCCAGACGGGCCTTGGCGATGGCGATGCGGCGGGCGATGGTGGCTAGGGCATGGGATTGTCCCACCACCCGTTCCTCGAGCAGGGATTGCAGGCGGCGCACGGTCTCCAGCTCGTCACTCACCATGCGGCCCAGGGGAATGCCCGTCCAGGCCGAGACGACCTCGGCGACGGTGGAACCGTCCACGCAGTCGTACACCAGGGGCAGGTCCCGGTGCAGGGCGCGCAGGCTGCGCCGGCACGCCTCCAGCCGGGCGCGCTGGGCCGGCTCCGGGCCCGGTGCCTGGGCGAGTGTGCTGCGCAGGCGGTCGATCTCCGCCACCAGCTCGCGCTGCTGGGCGCAGGCTGCCTCGAGGCGCGAGCGTTCCGCCACCAGTTGTTCTTGCCGCGCGGCCAGCGCCTCGAGGCGCGGGCCATGGGCCGCATCCCCTTCGCGCGCCAGGGCTTCCCGTTCCCGCCGGGTGTTCTCGATGAGGCACCCGATGTGCTCCAGCGCAGGCGGCAGGGCAGCCCGGGACAACGCGACACGGGCGCAGGCGGTGTCCAGCACGCCAATGGCCTTGTCCGGCAGCTGCCGCCCGGTTAGGTAGCGGCTGGAAAGTTTTACGGCCTCCACCACGGCCTCGTCCAGGATGACCACGCCGTGATGCCGTTCCAGCCTGGGTGCCAGGCCACGCAGAATGTGCACGGCGCTCTCTTCGTCCGGTTCCTCGATTGTCACCACCTGGAACCGGCGCGCGAGGGCGGCGTCTTTTTCGAAATATTTCTTGTACTCGGACCAGGTGGTGGCGGCGATGGTGCGCAACTCGCCCCGCGCCAGCGCGGGTTTGAGAAGATTGGCGGCATCGTTCTGGCCCGCCTGGCCACCCGCGCCGATCAGGGTGTGGGCCTCGTCGATGAACAGGATGACGGGCGCAAGACTCGCCTTCACCTCGGCCATCACCGCGCGCAGGCGGTTTTCGAACTCGCCCTTGACGCTGGCCCCCGCCTGCAACAGCCCCAGGTCCAGGCTGCGCAGGCACACGTCGCGCAGGGGCGGAGGCACCTCACCGCGGGCGATGCGCAGCGCCAGTCCTTCCACCACGGCGGTCTTGCCCACGCCCGGCTCGCCGGTGAGGATGGGGTTGTTCTGGCGCCGGCGCAGCAGGATGTCGATCATCTGGCGGATTTCTTCGTCCCGCCCCAGCACGGGATCGATCTGGCCGGCACGGGCCAGCGCCGTGAGATCGACGGTGTAGCGTTCCAGGGCCGGGGTCGGCGCAGCCGTGGCCGGCTCCGGCACTTCCGCGGTGGGAGCGGCCGCGCCCTCCCGCGAACTGCGCAGGATGCCCGGCAGGCGGGCGCGCAGGCCTGCCACGGGCAGCTTCGTGAGACGCGTCACGGCGCCGTTCACGTGGCGCGCCACCTCCTCGTCTTCCAGGAGCGCCAGCAGGAGATGGACGCTGCGCAGCGTATCGACGCCAAACTCCACGCTGGCCTTGAGCCAGGCCGATTCCAGCCAGCGCGGCAGGATGGGGGAGAGCACCGGGTGGCGATGGTTGCCCGTACGCAGCGTCGCCAGGGCCTGCTCCAGATCCCGTTCCAGGTCGGTGCGGTCAACCTTCAGGCTGCGCAGGATCAGCGCCAGGTCGCTGTCTTCGTGTTCCAGCAGACCGAGGAGCACGTGTTCCACGTCCACCTCGAAGTGGGTGCGCGCATGAGCGAGATTCGCCGCCGCCTCCATGGCCTGGCGGGTGACGGGGTTGAGCTTGGCAATCAGGGCCTTGAGATCGGTGGACATGGGGTTCACGAAGATCCGGTTCGGGGTGAGAGGATGGGCGCTTCCACGTGTCCGTAGTCGCGCAGGTTCCAGCGGCCGCCCCAGGTCAGACCCAGAGCTTCGGCTTCCTCGCCCAGCGCCTGATAGGCCTGCCAGGCCCAGGGGTCGCGTTCGGAGATCACCACCCGCCCATCGCGCAGGGGCGCGAGGTCGGCCGCGAGCCCGAACTGGTGGCGGCTTTGCATGGCGCGCGCCTGGGTCACGTGGGGCCCCGCCTGGGCCAGGGATTCCTGGCGCTCGGGACTGCGCCAGCCTTCCAGCAGCGTGAAGCCATAGCCCCGCGCCTCGAGCCGGGCCAGCAGCACCAGCACCTGGCGCAGGAAGACAGGGTCGAGCTTGTTCCAGTCGCGGTCGGCTGCTGCCAGCTCCGGCCGTTCCGTCCCCACGAATACCGAAGGCGGCAGCGGCGGAGGTGGCACCAGGCTTTCCGGGCGCAGGGCATGGCGGATGTGCTCGCCCTGGGAGAAGGACGCCAGGGAGGCGGGCGCGAAATCCATGTGCCGGCCCAGAAGCCCCGCGGCGCCAATGCCCAGGGCGGCGCAGACCAGAGCGAGCGGGAAGGCGGGCTGGGCCAGCCAGCCGGCCCGGCCGCGCAAGCGGGATGAGGCAAGCCGCGCAGGGGCCGGCCGGACGGGTGGTGCCGGCGGCATCAGGAAATAGCGCCAGGCCAGCCAGCTGAGGCCGGCGAGCAGGCCCGCCAGCACGGTCATCAGGGCGAGCAGGGCCGCTGGCGTCATGACTGTTCTCCCAGGCGCGCCAGCCTGGGCCGGGGGCCCGCTGGGGCCTTGGGCGCGCGGTCGGCCACACGCCTGGCTGCCCGCAGGGGCGGCCGTGGCGTGCGGCGCGTGGCCTTGCCTGGCGCGGCTGTTCCCGGCAGGGGCTGCGGGGCCTGGGCCAGGGCGGCCAGCAGCTGACGCAGTTCCTGTTCCAGACGTCCGGTGGAGCGACAGGGCTGGGGCGCATGGGCAAAGGCCGCGACCTCCCCGGCGGCGAATTGGATGGTGTCCCGGGACAGGCGCGGTTTCTCTCCCGCGCCGGTCACCAGCCGTTCCCGGGACAGCTCGAAACGCGGCGTGAGCCGCAGCCGGGTGCCGCTTTGCCCATCCAGCGGGGGCAGGATCTCGATGCGGGTGAGCACGGTGAGCTGCATGCTCCGCCAGACGGTGTAGTCGACACCGCGGATACGCTGGCGAAACTGCTGGAAATCCCTGGCCAGGGGCAGTTCCCGCTGCCTGAGTCCAGGCTCCGTCACGCGTGCTGTGCCGCATTCCACGTAGGAGGTGACAGGGGGCGTGAGTTTCCACTCCACCACGCCCGGTGCCGCGGGATCCGGCGGCAACGGCCGGGGTTTGAGGGGACCCGAGGCAGGCGGATGGCGCAGGCGTGTGAGGGCGTCTTCACGCGGCAGTGGCAGCCAGACTTCGTTCTCGGCGGGGGAAGCAGGTGGCCCGGCAGTGGCCACCGGCGTGGCGGGTGACGTGTGGCTGCAGGCCGTGAAGACCAGCGCAGCCGGCCCCAACAACAGGCGCAGACAGGCCGGCACCGGCGGGTCGAGAAGGCGAAGGGCGCGGGGCGTGCGCCCTCGCGGCAACGGGGACATCGGCATACCGGATATTCCATTGTCGTAGCACAATGGTATATCATCTGCCGCCGGTGACCAAGTTCCCCTGTTCAGGAACGATGTCCCCGTCTCAACCCTTTGCTAGTCGGAAAGCGATTCCATGAAGCTTCAGCGAAATGTGCGCCTGTCGTGCCAGCGGGCCCGTCCGGGGCTGTTCCGTGCGGCCGCCCTGCTCCTGGCCGGACTGCTCGCTGGCTGTGCCAGCACCTCCAAGAGCTATCAAATTCAGGGCGAAGCGGATCCGGTAGTGAACCGCGATGCCAGCGGCGCACCGCTTTCGGTGGTGGTGCGTCTCTACCAGCTCAAGGCACCCGCCGAATTTTCCAAACTCACTTTCGATACCCTGGCCTCGGGCCGCAGTGAAAGCGAGCTGCTGGGGACGGATCTGCTGGAGAAAACCGAAGTGGTCCTGGTGCCGGGTGCCACCCACACCAGCAGCCAGACACTGCGCGAGGACACGCGCTACCTGGGCGTGGTGGCGTTCTTCCGCCGGCCCCATCCCCATTACTGGCGCTACCTGGTGGAGGCCGACGCGGTGCGCCGGGACGGGCTCGCCTTTCGCGCCAGGGACTGCTACCTGAGTCTCCTCCGTCCCCAGCCGGCGCCGATTCCCGGCCAGCCCGCCAATGCTCCCCTCGACTGCGAACCGGTGGTGGCGGCAAACAACGCACCGGCGCAGCCGGAGGCCGGGGCCAAGCCCGGCAAAATGGAAGCACCGGTCCCAACCAATTCCAGGAAGCCGGCACGAAGCCGGCCCAAGGTTCCCAAGACCACGGGCGCGCCCGCGCCGGCCAAGTCCCAGACGGCTTCCACGCCCCGCTCCTGACCATGCCCCAGGTCAACCGCATCCTGTGGGGCGAGGGAATGTTCCTGCGCCCCCAGCATTTCCAGCAGCAGGAACTCTATTTCGAGGGACGGCTGGCGGAGTGCATGCGCCTGACCCACGCCCATCCCTGGGGCGTGCGCCGTGTCGAGTTGGACGCGGATGCCCTGCAGGCCGGTCTGTTGCGCCTCAACCGGCTGGAGCTGGTGTTTGCCGACGGCACCGTGATCGACGCCCCGGGCACGGAGCCTCTGCCGCCAGCCCGCCAGCTGGATAGCCTGCCCCAGGTGGGGGTGGAGACCACGGTCTATGCCTGCCTGCCCCTTCTCAATGCCTTTGGTGGCAACGCCGGTACAGGCGGCGGGACGAGCCCGCGGCCGCCCCGCTACGTGATGGACACCACACGGGTGGCGGACCTCCACACCCACGCCCTGGAAGCGGAGATCACGGCCCTGCGTGCCAATACCTGCCTCCTGCTGGAAGAGGAGAACCGTGACGGTCATCAGGCGCTGCCCATTGCGCGGCTGGTGCGCAATGCCACCGGCAACTGGGAGCAGGACGAGCGCTACCTGCCGCCCCTGGTGGAGATCGGCGCTGCGCCGTGGCTTGAGCTCATGCTGCGCCGCCTGCTGGACATTCTGCTGGTGAAGAGCCAGGCACTCACCGCGGCACACCGGGAACGGGTCAAGAGCGTGGTGGAATACGGCACATCGGACATCGCTTCGTTCTGGCTGCTGCACACGGTGAACCGCAGCTTCCCGCTGCTCAACCACCTCCTGCGCCATCCCCGCAGCCACCCGGAGCAGCTCTATCTGGCGCTGGCCCAGCTGGGTGGTGAGCTGCTCACTTTCTCCTCCAACCTGGGGCTCAACGACCTGCCTCTCTACCGGCACGAAGCCTTGGGCACCACCTTCGCCGAGCTGGACGGCCTGATCCGGGAGCTACTGGAAACCGTGATCTCCAGCCGCTATGCGGTGATTCCCCTGCTCAACACCAAACCGTCCTTTTACGTGGGGCGCCTGGAAAGCGAGCGTCTGCTGGAGAACGCCGATTTCTACCTCTCGGTCAGCACCGACATGCCCACTGCCGAGGTCATGGAAACCCTGCCGGCCAAGCTCAAGGTGGGGGCGCCGGACGACGTCGAGAAAATCCTCAATTCCGCGCTGCCCGGCGTAAAGCTTGCGTACGCCACGCAGACCCCGGTGGCGCTGCCGGTGCGCGTGGGCAACCACTACTTCGCGCTGGAACCCCATGGCGCGATCTACGAACGCATGCTCAAGGCCCGCAGCATCTGCCTGTATGTGCCGCAGGCGCTGCCCGAGATGAAGCTGGAACTGCTGGCGGCCTTCCGCTAAGCCTTTTGCCGAGGAGTCTTGATGAACGCACTCACTGCCCCGCCCCTGACCCTGCCCGGCCGGGTGCCCACCCTCAAGGAAATGCTCGAGGACGCCATCTATCTCCTGTTCCTGCTGCGCAACGGCAACGGCCCGGCCAGTGCCGTGGAGTTCACCCAGCGCGTGGAACGGGCGCTGGAGGACTTCGAGCACAACGCACGCAACTTCGGCAAGCCGGCCCAGGCGATCCAGGACGCCAAGTACGCCATCTGCGCCGTGATGGACGAGATCATCCTCGGTTCGGATTTTCCGCTGCGCGATGAATGGGAGCGTGCGCCCCTGCAGCTGCGCCTGTTTGGGGAACACCTGGCGGGCGAGCGCTTCTTCGACCGGCTGGAAGCGCTGCGTCTGGACCCGGTGGCCAATCTGGAAACGCTGGAAGTCTTCCAGACCTGCCTGCTGCTGGGTTTCCAGGGCAAGTATCTGCTGGAGGGCCGGGAGAAGCTCGACTATCTCATCACCCGCATCGGCCAGGAGATCACCAATGCCCGGGGCGGACGCGCCGAGTTCGCGCCCAACTGGAAACTGCCCCACCGTTTCCAGCAGTACGTGCGCCACGAGTTGCCCCTGTGGCTGTTCTACGCCCTGCTGGCGGGCGTCGTGGCGACGGTGTTCCTCGTTTACACCTGGCTGCTGGAGGACCGGGTGAGCGAGCTCGCCCGGCTGCAGGCCCAGGGCCGGCCCACGGCCACGTCAGCCCTCACGGTGCCCAACAAACCGGAGTGACCCAGGCGATGCTGCCCACGACTCGCCAGGCGCTGCTCATGCCTTCCGTCCTGGACCGACTGCTGGACGACGCGCCGCGCCGGGAAGGGGAAGCCGGAAACGTTCATACCGATCTCGCCGGTTTCAAGCGCGCGGTGGCGCGGGATCTGGAAGTGCTGCTCAACGCCCGTTGCGTCGATCCGGGCGTGGACATCGAGGCTTATCCCCAGGCACGGGACTCCGTGCTGAGTTTCGGCATTCCCGATCTCAGCAGCCTGAGCCTGCTCAATCCGGATGATCGTGCCCGTCTGCGTGACTACATCCGGCGTGCCATCGAACGCCACGAACCGCGCCTGTCCCAGGTGCGTGTCAGCCTCGAGGCGCCCCAGGGGCTGGAGCGCCTGCTGCGCTTCCGGGTGGATGCGGTGCTGCGCGTGCATCCCCATCGGCCACCCGTGAGTTTCGATGCCACGCTGGAGCTGTCTTCCAAGCGTTGCCGGTTGAGGGAGCGTGGCTGACATGCTGGAGGCACTGCTTCCCTACTACGAGCGTGAACTCGCCGCCCTGCGTCAGCTGGGCGGGGAGTTCGCCCGCCGCTACCCCAAGATCGCGCGCCGTCTGCTGCTGGAAGGGGACCAGTGCGAAGATCCCCACGTGGAGCGCATGATCGAAGCCTTCGCGTTCCTCGCCGCCCGCGTGCAGCGCAAGCTGGACGACGAGTTTCCAGAAATCGGCGAGGCCTTCCTGCAAATCCTGTATCCCCATTACACGCGGCCGTTTCCCTCCTGGACGATCCTGCAGTTCGAGATGGATGCCGCCGCCCCCCAGGTGGGCGGACGCTATCACCTGCCGCGCCACCAGCAGGTGCTCTCGCCGCCGGTGGGCGGCATCGCCTGCCGCTTCCGCACCTGCTATCCGGTGGACCTCTATCCGCTCACCCTGCATTCGGCGCGTCTGGAACACGTCCAGGCCTCGGAACACCTGCGCCGTCTCGCCCCGGCGGCCGCCGCCGCGCTGACACTGGATTTCCGTACCCAGGGAGGCTTGCCCGTCCATGTCGTCGGGCTCACTCAGCTGCGCTTCTTCCTCGATGGCGAGCCCGGCCTCATGCACCTGCTCTACGAGCTGTTGCTCACCCGCACGCTTGCGATACACGTGGGCGACGCAGCCGACGATCCAGGCCGCACCACACGCCTGCCGGCGGAAGCCATCGCGCCCGTGGGCTTCGCGCCGGAAGACGGCATGCTGGACTACGATGACCGGTCTTTCCCGGGCTACCCGCTGCTCACGGAATATTTCGCCTGCCCGGAGAAATTCCTGTTCGTGGACCTGCTGGACCTGGAACGTGCCGCCGGGCAGGTCCTGGGCACCGAGCTGCGCATCCGCATCTTCCTGTCCGGCTACGGGGACGGGGAGCGACACGTCCGCCTCATGCAGAGCCTGAACGCCGCCAACCTGCGGCTGGGCTGCACGCCCGCCATCAACCTGTTCCGCCAGCCGGCGGAACCGGTACGCCTCACCCATCACCGCACCAGCTACCCGGTGGTCCCGGACGGGCGGCGGCCCCTGGCCTACGAAGTGATCGCCATCGATGCGGTCACGGCCGTGGAGAAAACCGAGGCCATGGAAAGCGCACGGCGGGTGCCGCCCTTTTACTCGGTCTGCCACGGCAGTGCATCGGCGCAGGACGGCGCATTCTGGTACGCCACCCGTGAGCCTTCACCGCGGGAAAACGACCGGGGAACGGAAGTGGAGATCGTGTTCACCGACCTCAACTTTCGCCCCACGCGTCCGGCCACCGAGGTGCTGTCCCTGGAACTCACCTGCAGCAACCGCGACCTGCCGGAACAAATTCCCTTCGGGGGCAGCGCAGCCGGCAGCCACGCGGATTTCACCCTGCCCGGCAATACGGTGGTGAACCGGGTGCGCGCGCTGCGCAAGCCTGCGCCCACGCTGCGCCCGCCGGCCAAGCGCGGACTCTACTGGCGGCTCATCTCCCATCTCGCGCTCAACCATCTGTCCCTGGTGGCGGACGGAGGCGAGGCCTTGCGGGAAATGTTGAGCCTGTACGACCTGGGCCGTGACCAGAGTGGCAAACGCCAGATCCAGGGCATCGTCGCAGTGGAGGCACGGCCGGGGGTGGCGCGGGTCTCGGGCCCCCATTTCGCAGGCTTCGTGCGGGGGATGGACATCACCCTCAGCCTGGACGAGAACGCCTTCGTGGGAGCGGGCACCTATCTGTTCGGCAGCGTGCTGGAGCGTTTCTTCGCCCTCTACTGCAGCGCGAACAGCTTTACCCGCCTGCATCTGCATTCCAAACAACAGGGACGGGAGATCGCCCAATGGCCGGCACGGGCAGGGCAAGCCATCGTGATCTGATTGCCGAGCTGCGGCAGGAAGGCTTCCGCTTCCGCTTTCCCCAGGCCGTGCATCTGCTGGCGCGGGCGCAGGGTGTGCAGGGCGTGCCTGCCAATGTGCGCTTCCGCACGCCCGCCTCTCTTGCGTTTCCCGCCAGCGAGATCATCGAGGTCGAATCCACACCAGAGCAGGACTCCCTCCACCTCACCGTGGGTTTCATGGGGCTCACGGGTCCCTCCGGCACGCTTCCCACCAGCTACACGGAGCTCCTCATCGAACGGCGGCAGCAACACCGCGACGAAGCCGCCCATGCCTTCCTCGATGTGTTCTCCCACCGTGCCATCACCCTCTTCTACCACGCATGGCAAAAATACCGCTTCCACGCGACCTACGAAGCAGGCGGGCAGGGTGGCTTCACGCGCAACCTCATGGACCTGGTGGGCGTGGGTCTGTCGGCCCTGCAGCAGCGGCTGCATGCCGGCTCGGCGGGTGTGCCGCCCAACCTGTTCGCCTTTTACGCAGGTCTGCTGGCGCAAAGACCCGTGTCCGCAGAGAACCTTGCCGCCCTGATTCGCGGCTATTTTGGCGTGGCCGTGCGCATCGAGCAGTTCGTCGGCACCTGGCAGCACCTGGGTGCCGTGGAGCAGAGTCGGCTGGGCCGTGCCAACTGCCAACTGGGGCAAGATGCAGTGTGTGGAGAGCGCGTCTGGGACCGCCAGAACACCCTGCGCATGCACCTGGGGCCGCTGGACGGAGCGCGCTTTGCCGATCTCACCCCAGGCAGCCGTGGTGCGGTGGCCTTGCGGGAGCTCGTGCATTTCTGCGTGGGTGCCGTCCTCGCCTGCGAGGTGGTGCTGATCCTGAGACGCGACGCGATCCCGGCGCCGGTGCTCGACGCAAGTGCGGCGCCGGGCTGTCGCCTCGGCTACAACTGCTGGCTCCACACACGCCCTGCCGAACGGGACGCCGCGGACATGCGCTTCGCCCTGCAAAGCTGACACGCCCATGGACCTCTCCTCCCTGCTTGCGGACTTTGCCAGTCCTTTCCTCGATCACGGCCGGCTGCTCGGCCTGCGTTGCGGCCCGGGGATGGGCATCGCCCCGGGTGGGCTTGTCATCGAGCGGCTGGCAGGCTTTGAAGCCTTCAACCGGGGCTATCGCTATGAGCTCCATTGCCTCAGCCCCGATGCGGGGCTTGAGACCGAAGCCTGGCTGGGCCAGGCCCTGGGGGTGGACATCCTGCTGCCCGACGGCCGCCACCGCCCCCTGTGCGGCCTCATCACCGAAGCCGGCCGGCTGGGCAGCGACGGCGGCTTCGGGCGCTACCGTCTGGTGGTGGAGCCTGCCCTGGCGTTTACCGGCCAGCGCTGGGGCAGCCGGGTGTTCCAGGACCGCAGCGTGCCCGAGATCGTCGCGGCGGTGCTGGCCGAACACCGGGCCCAGCCCCTGATCGGTGCCTGTTTCACCCTGGAAGACCGACTCACCGGCTCCTACCCCCGGCGCTCCTATTGCCTCCAGTACCGGGAAAGCGACCTGGCCTTCCTCGACCGCCTGCTGCGGGAAGAAGGCATCCGCACCACCTACCGCTTCGACACCACCGGCGAGATTCCCCGCCACACCCTCATTCTGTTCGACGACGAGGCGGTGCTGCCCCACCTGGGGGGTGTGCGCTTTCACCGCCAGGATGCCGCCGAGACCGAAGACGGCCTCACCGGCTTTTGGGAGGACCAGCGCGTACAAAGCGGCACCAGTCGCCTGGCGAGTTTCGAATACAAACAGGTGGCCCGCCTCCAGGGTGAGGCGGACAGCCTGCGGGCGCGGCCCATCGAAGCCCACCTGGAAGCCTACGACCCCCAGACCCTCTACTATGGCGATGCCGCCGAGCTTGCCCGCTATGCCCGGCTGCGCCAGGCCGCGCGTGAGGCCGCTGCCCGGCGCTTTACCGCCCGCGGCCACGTGCGCGCCCTGGGGGTGGGCGTGCACTTCGATCTGCTGGACCACCCCGTCCAGGCGGGCCGCTTCCTGGTCACGGCGCTGAAGATTGCCGCCCGCAACAACCTCACGGCCGAGGACACCCCCCTGTATGACCTGCAGGCCAGCTGTCTGCCTGCGGGCACGGCGGCGGTGCCCGAGTATGGGCCGTCCCACGCCAAGCCCACCAGCCGGGGGCCCCAGACTGCCACCGTGGTGGGCCCGCCGGGGGAGGAGATCTACACCGATGCCCTGGGCCGGGTGCGCATCTGTTTCCACTGGCAGCGGCCCGAAGACGGCCATGGCCTGCGCGACGAGACCGCCTCCACCTGGGTGCGGGTGGCCGTCCCCGCGGCCGGGGCCGGCTATGGCTGGCAGAGCCTGCCCCGGGTGGGGCAGGAAGTGCTGGTGGACTTCCTGGAAGGCGACATCGACCGGCCGGTGGTGGTGGGGGTGCTGCACAACGGCCGCCAGCCCCCGCCCCGTTTCAGCCACCAGGGCAGTCTGCCTGCCCACAAGACCCTCTCGGGCATGGTGAGCCGGGAATACCGGGGCGGCGGGGCCAGTGAACTCCTCTTCGACGACACCACCGGCCAGCTGCGGGTGCGGCTGGCCACCGACCATGGGGCCACCAGTCTGGAACAGGGCTGGCTCATCCACCCCCGGCGGGAGGGAGAAGGCACCCCCCGGGGCGAGGGCTTCGAGCTGCGCACCGATGCCAGTGGCGCCCTCCGGGCCGGGCGGGGGTTGCTGCTGTCCACCGAGGCCCAGCCCCGGGGCCAGGGGCCTCAGCTCGCCCGGGCGGGACTCCTGGCCGAACTCGAGGCCGCCGCGGCGCTCACCCGGGCGCTCGCCCGCGAGGCCCAGGCCCACCGGGCCGGGGAGACCGACACCAGCCTGCAGGACCGCCTCCACGACGCCCTGCGCCAGTGGGAGGGGGGCTCCAACACCGCCCCCGAAGGCCAGGGCGGGGGTCAGCCGCTGATCGCGGCGAGCAGCCCCGGGGGCATGGCCCTGGCTACACCGGCGGACATGAACCTGGCGGCGGGTCAGCTGGACCTCGTCGCCCAGCAGGATGCCAACCTGAGCCTGGGCCGGCGCCTGGCCGTGCGGGCCAAAGAGGCCATCTCCCTCTTCGCCCGGCGCCTGGGCCTCACCCTCGTCGCCGCCGCCGGCAAGCTCCGCATCGAGGCGCAGGGGGATGATGTCATCATCCTCTCGGCCAGCGACGTCAATCTCAGCGCCCTGGAGGAAATTCTCCTGCAGGCACCGAAGATCACCCTGGTGGCCGAAGGGGCCGGCATGACCCTGGGGCCGAACGGCATCACCAGCCAGACTACCGGCAGCCACACCCAGCATGCGGGCAAACATGTCTTCACCGGCCCGGCGGGGGAGCCCCTGGCGTTGCCGCCCCTGCCGGCGCAGCTGTGTGTGGAGTGTCTGAAAAAGGCTTTGGCGTCGGGCCGGCCCTTCGTCCGGCTGGAAGCGTGACGCATGGAATTCCTGATTGATCCCTATGGGCCGTCGTTCTGGTCCGCGTGGCGGCAGTCGATGGCGCAGCGCCCCCCCGGCGCCCGCTTCCATTTGCTGGTGGATGCTGCGTTCCGGCCGAAATGGGCGGCATGGGCCCGGGAGACGGCTCCCTCCGTGCGGGCGCTGCTGTTCGAGCACGCGGGCTGGAGGGGGCGGCAGGCGCTGGCGGTCTCGCCCCTCCTGGTGGACGTGGCGGCGGCAGGAGACGCTATTGAGGCGCTGGTGCGCGACAGCGAGGGTTATCCGATGTTGAGCGCATTCATCACGACGGAAACCCTAGCCGCGCAGGCCGCCCGGTTGTCCCGCTGGTGTGTGGTCAGGGTCGATGGCATGGCACTGCATCTGCGCTTTGCCGACAGCCGCCGGCTGCCCGACGTGCTTGCCTGTATGGACGACGACCAGCGCGCAGCGTTTCTGGGGCCCGTCACGGCTCTCCATCATCTCGACCGGCAGGGCGGCTGGTCGCCCCTGCCATGGCGGGGCCGCGGGGTGCCGCCGGCGGAGCAACCGGGTCTGCGGGAGGAACAGGTGCAGCGCCTGTTGGCGGACGCCGAAGCAGACGAATGGCTGGCGCAGCTTGGCGTCCCTCACACGATTCCCCCGTCCCGGGCATGGGGGGCAGTGGTGGCCGCTCTGCAGGAAGCCACGGGACTTCCCCCGGCCGGGCGGCGGGGGCGGGTGGAGGCGGTGCTGACGCGTCTTACCGGAAAAGGAGCAAGCCTATGACACGCGGCTGGGTGGTGGGGGTGGTGCTGGGGTGCCTGGCGGGCTGTTCCGTGCCCGATGACGAGGTGGCGGTGCCGGTGTCGGCGATCAACTACACGGAGCAGGAGCTGGGATCGTTTCTGTTCATCCACCCGGAAACCAAAATCCCGGCAGGGGGACCGGGGCTGGCGCCCTATGAAGCGGGTGGGACCATGTGCTGCTACAAGCTGCCCAGGCAGTGGCGGCCGGGGATCAAGGTGCGGCTGCGGTACTACTGGTACTACGGCTCGGAAAATGTGCCCGACACGGAGCGGGAGTTTGAGCTGCCGCCTTATGCGGGGGGCCGGGTGGGGATGCTGTGGGCGGTGTTTTACGGGGGTGATGATGTGGAGGTGGTGGTGAGTGATGTGGACCCGGGGCATGTGGACTGGCCGGGACGGCTCAAGCACTGGCCCCAGCCCAGCCTCGCCTACAGGCGCAAGCTGTGGCAGCAGGAGATGGATGAGCTCAAAGCCGAGCTGGCCTTGTTCGAAAGTGGGGCAAAGGAGCTGACGGAAAAGGAGATCCGAGAGGCCTGGCAGGAAGACCAGAAGCGACGCCCGGATGCGCTACAAGGTTTCACCGGCCCGGATGATCCCGCGTACGCCGCGAAGCTGAAGCGCAATTTTGCGACGGCAGCCGAGCGGACCAGGCAACGGATCAAGCAGGTGGAGGAGAAGCGGCCATGAGAGCGACACTGGCGAAGCCCCTGCCCTTCAGCGCGGCGGATCCCAGCTTGAAGGAAGCTTTTTTCACGAAAGAGGACGATAAAACTCTCGGCCGCTTCGAACTGCGCGAGCACCCGCCTGTGTGTGATTTTCGGGAATCCTGCACGGAGAATCTGTTTTTGGGGTTTTTCTTCGACGGCACGCGCAACAACTATGCGGTGAGCGAGGAGAGGCAGGATCGCAGCCACAGCAATGTGGCCCGGCTGTTCGATGCCTATCCGGGCCAGACCATTGCGCCGCGGGAGCTGCTGCGGTTTGACATCCGCTGGCCCGACGGGGCGCGCTATCCCAACTTCTTCCGCGTCTATGTTCTTTGCCTGGGCTGTGGAACGACGTCTGCTACTGCATCGCCCGCCTGGTGGCGCAGGGCACACCCGTGACTGAACTGCCCCAATCGAAGAAGGAGCGCTTCCCATGTTCCGATGGCTCTGCTGGCTCGTCCTCTGCCTCCTCGGCCCCCTCGCCTGGGGCGCTGATGACATGACCGGCATGCGCACCGTCTGTTTTGGGCGCTTTCTCATCGACGTGCCCCAGGAGGCCGTGGTGAGCGGCCAAAGCTACGAGTACATGTTCGGAGAGATCCGAAGCGAGCGGCTGGGCGGTGGCCCCGCCCTGTTCGAGCAGCGCATGGCCGAGCGGGAGGCGCTGTTACGCAAAAGGAAGCCGGAGGACGATTTTGCTCTGGTCGAGACGCGGCGGCTTTTTCCGCAGGCCAGGCTCTTCAAACTCACGAGCCAACTCAGCACATTGCGCAGTTTCGGCTTCGAGGGCTACCGCCTGGACAAGGGTATGTTGTATTCGACCGCGGTAAATGGCGTCAGCGCCAGCGGAATCGACTCGGTGCTCCAGGCTCTGGAAACCAAACTCCTCCCCAAGCTGCGCTACCGCCTGCCGGAGGAAATCCCCACCGAGCCGGGCTTCTGCCTCGAGGAGGGCTTCATCGCCGATGCCGGCGATGAGTTCCACTACGAGCGGGCAGGCATCAGCTTCCGCATCCCCCGCTGGCCGGATGTGCTGATCACCGTGTATGCACGCACCAATGGGGAAAAGCTGGATCCCCCGCTGCTGTCCCGCATCAGCAAGCCCTTTCCTGCCGCCCTGGCCTGGGCCGCCAGCCACATCGGCATGCTGCGCAAGGGAGAGCGGATGGTGGGACCATTTGCCGGACAGGAGGTGCTCGAAACCCTGCCCACGGGGCAGGGTTACTCCACCCATCACTTCGTCTGGGAGGCGCTGGGTGAGCCCCGCTCCATCTGGCGGCCCCAGATCCATTTGGAATTCGCCACCGGCGATGCGCGCAAGGTGGACAAATGGGCCCGTCACGTCCCCCCCTCCCTCACCGACGAGCAGGCCATCCGCCTGTTCGACGCCATCGTCAATTCCATCCGCCTGCGGCCCACGGGGCCCGGCAAGGGCGCGGCCGCCACCCCGCCGCCGCGCCTGCCCCTGGGCACCCGGGTCACCAGCCGCGCCCTCTGCCCCGAAAGCGGCCTGTGGCAGTGCCTGAACGAAGACGTCAGCCTCAACCCCCGCCGCCGCTTCATCCCCCGCGGCGCCCCCATGCCCTATGGCCTGGCCAGCCGCCCCGCGCCGGGGCTCAGGGGGGCTATTGGGCGGCACGGAAGACACCCCCGTCGAGGTCACCTGGCAGCTGGTGGACTACGGGGACGATCCCCCGCAAGGCTGAGCCGGGAATGGCCAGGCGCCAGCTGCAATCATCATGCTTGCATCATAACCCGTTGTCATAGACAATGGCCGCCTCGAACGAGGCGCCCATGGACCTCTCCCCCTGCTTGCGGACTTTGCCAGTCCTTTCCTCGATCACGGCCGGCTGCTCGGCTTGCGTGCCCCCGGCCGGGCGGCGGGGGCTGGTGGAGGCGGTGCTGACGCGTCTTACCGGAAAAGGAGCAAGCCTATGAGGCGCGGCTGGGTGGTGGGGGTGGTGCTGGGGTGCTTGGCGGGCTGTTCCGTGCCCGATGACGAAGTGGCGGTGCCGGTGTCGGCGATCAACTACACGGAGCAGGAGCTGGGATCGTTTCTGTTCATCCACCCGGAAACCAAAATCCCGGCAGGGGGACCGGGGCTGGCGCCCTATGAAGCGGGTGGGACCATGTGCTGCTACAAGCTGCCCAGGCAGTGGCGGCCGGGGATCAAGGTGCGGCTGCGGTACTACTGGTACTACGGCTCGGAAAATGTGCCCGACACGGAGCGGGAGTTTGAGCTGCCGCCTTATGCGGGGGGCCGGGTGGGGATGCTGTGGGCGGTGTTTTACGGGGGTGATGATGTGGAGGTGGTGGTGAGTGATGTGGACCCGGGGCATGTGGACTGGCCGGGACGGCTCAAGCACTGGCCCCAGCCCAGCCTCGCCTACAGGCGCAAGCTGTGGCAGCAGGAGATGGACCGGCTGAAACGGGATCTGGCGGATTTCGAAAGCGGGGCGCGCGGCCTGACGGAGGAAGAAATACGGGAGGCGTGGGAGGGTGACCAGAAACGGCGCCCCGATACGCTGCACGGTTTCACGGGCCCGGATGATCCCGCGTACGCCGCGAAGCTGAAGCGCAATTTTGCGACGGCAGCCGAGCGGACCAGGCAACGGATCAAGCAGGTGGAGGAGAAGCGGCCATGAGAGCGACACTGGCGAAGCCCCTGCCCTTCAGCGCGGCGGATCCCAGCTTGAAGGAAGCTTTTTTCACGAAAGAGGACGATAAAACTCTCGGCCGCTTCGAACTGCGCGAGCACCCGCCTGTGTGTGATTTTCGGGAATCCTGCACGGAGAATCTGTTTTTGGGGTTTTTCTTCGACGGCACGCGCAACAACTATGCGGTGAGCGAGGAGAGGCAGGATCGCAGCCACAGCAATGTGGCCCGGCTGTTCGATGCCTATCCGGGCCAGACCATTGCGCCGCGGGAGCTGCTGCGGTTTGACATCCGCTGGCCCGACGGGGCGCGCTATCCCAACTTCTTCCGCGTCTATGTTCTTTGCCTGGGCTGTGGAACGACGTCTGCTACTGCATCGCCCGCCTGGTGGCGCAGGGCACACCCGTGACTGAACTGCCCCAATCGAAGAAGGAGCGCTTCCCATGTCCCGATGGCTCTGCTGGCTCGTCCTCTGCCTCCTCGGCCCCCTCGCCTGGGGCGCTGATGACATGACCGGCATGCGCACCGTCTGTTTTGGGCGCTTTCTCATCGACGTGCCCCAGGAGGCCGTGGTGAGCGGCCAAAGCTACGAGTACATGTTCGGAGAGATCCGAAGCGAGCGGCTGGGCGGTGGTCCCGCCCTGTTCGAGCAGCGCATGGCCGAGCGGGAGGCCAAGCTTCGGGCGGGCAAGCACGAAGAAGAATTTAGCCTAGTCGAGTCCCGCCGTCCCTTTCCCCATGCGCGGGTGTTCAAGCTCAACAAGCCCCTTATCACGTTAACCACCTTCGGTTTCGAAGCCTACCGACTGGACAAGGGCATGTTGTATTCCATGTCGGAAACGGCGTTCAACGAGAAGAAAATCGACTCCGTGCTTGCCCGCCTGGAAACCAAACTCCTCCCCAAGCTGCGCTACCGCCTGCCGGAGGAAATCCCCACCGAGCCGGGCTTCTGCCTCGAGGAGGGCTTCATCGCCGATGCCGGCGATGAGTTCCACTACGAGCGGGCAGGCATCAGCTTCCGCATCCCCCGCTGGCCGGATGTGCTGATCACCGTGTATGCACGCACCAATGGGGAAAAGCTGGATCCCCCGCTGCTGTCCCGCATCAGCAAGCCCTTTCCTGCCGCCCTGGCCTGGGCCGCCAGCCACATCGGCATGCTGCGCAAGGGAGAGCGGATGGTGGGACCATTTGCCGGACAGGAGGTGCTCGAAACCCTGCCCACGGGGCAGGGTTACTCCACCCATCACTTCGTCTGGGAGGCGCTGGGTGAGCCCCGCTCCATCTGGCGGCCCCAGATCCATTTGGAATTCGCCACCGGCGATGCGCGCAAGGTGGACAAATGGGCCCGTCACGTCCCCCCCTCCCTCACCGACGAGCAGGCCATCCGCCTGTTCGACGCCATCGTCAATTCCATCCGCCTGCGGCCCACGGGGCCCGGCAAGGGCGCGGCCGCCACCCCGCCGCCGCGCCTGCCCCTGGGCACCCGGGTCACCAGCTGTGCCCTCTGCCCCGAAAGCGGCCTGTGGCAGTGCCTGAACGAAGACGTCAGCCTCAACCCCCGCCGCCGCTTCATCCCCCGCGGCGCCCCCATGCCCTATGGCCTGGCCAGCCGCCCCGCGCCGGGGCTCAGGGGGGCTATTGGGCGGCACGGAAGACACCCCCGTCGAGGTCACCTGGCAGCTGGTGGACTACGGGGACGATCCCCCGCAAGGCTGAGCCGGGAATGGCCAGGCGCCAGCTGCAATCATCATGCTTGCATCATAACCCGTTGTCATAGACAATGGCCGCCTCGAACGAGGCGCCCATGGACCTCTCCCCCCTGCTTGCGGACTTTGCCAGTCCTTTCCTCGATCACGGCCGGCTGCTCGGCCTGCGTGCCCCCGGCCGGGCGGCGGGGGCTGGTGGAGGCGGTGCTGACGCGTCTTACCGGAAAAGGAGCAAGCCTATGAGGCGCGGCTGGGTGGTGGGGGTGGTGCTGGGGTGCTTGGCGGGCTGTTCCGTGCCCGATGACGAAGTGGCGGTGCCGGTGTCGGCGATCAACTACACGGAGCAGGAGCTGGGATCGTTTCTGTTCATCCACCCGGAAACCAAAGTCCCGGCAGGGGGACCGGGGCTGGCGCCCTATGAAGCGGGTGGGACCATGTGCTGCTACAAGCTGCCCAGGCAGTGGCGGCCGGGGATCAAGGTGCGGCTGCGGTATTACTGGTATGAAGGCTCGGAGGCCGTGCCCCGCACGGAGCGGGAGTTTGAGCTGCCGCCTTATGCGGGGGGCCGGGTGGGGATGCTGTGGGCGGTGTTTTACGGGGGTGATGATGTGGAGGTGGTGGTGAGTGATGTGGACCCGGGGCATGTGGACTGGCCGGGACGGCTCAAGCACTGGCCCCAGCCCAGCCTCGCCTACAGGCGCAAGCTGTGGCAGCAGGAGATGGATGAGCTCAAAGCCGAGCTGGCCTTGTTCGAAAGTGGGGCAAAGGAGCTGACGGAGAAGGAGATCCGAGAGGCCTGGCAGGAAGACCAGAAACGGCGCCCCGATACGCTGCACGGTTTCACGGGCCCGGATGATCCCGCGTACGCCGCGAAGCTGAAGCGCAATTTTGCGACGGCAGCCGAGCGGACCAGGCAACGGATCAAGCAGCTGGAGGAGAAGCGGCCATGAGAGCGAGGCTGGCGGTGCCCCTTGATTTCAGTGCAACGGAGCCCAGCCTGAAAGAGGCGTTTTTTACGAAAAAGCAGCTGGATGATCTCAGCCCATTCGAACTCCGGGAGCACCCGCCTGTGTGTGATTTTCGGGAATCCTGCACGGAGAATCTGTTTTTGGGGTTTTTCTTCGACGGCACGCGCAACAACTATGCGGTGAGCGAGGAGAGGCAGGATCGCAGCCACAGCAATGTGGCCCGGTTGTTCGATGCCTATCCGGGCCAGACCATTGCGCCGCGGGAGCTGCTGCGGTTTGACATCCGCTGGCCCGACGAGGCGCGCTATCCCAACTTCTTCCGCATCTACATTCCCGGTGTGGGCACGCCCTTCGAGGAGATGGGGGATTCCGGGGAGGGGTGGGACCGCACCGCAGGGGCGGCATTCGGGCGCTGGGGCGAGCGCCGCCTCGTCTGGGCCCTGTGCCAGGCCATCAATGCGGTCAACCGCTACTTCCACCGGCAGACCCTGATCACCCCGGAAGAAATTCGCGATCTGAGCGTATGGCTTGATCTGAGCCCCGATAGCCTCAAGGCACCGCCTCAGTTCAGTGACTACTATTTGGGAAAGGGTGACTTTGTCAACACAGCAGGGCATCTTTACAAACTGCTGGGCCGGCTGCATGAGTCCATTCGCCACCACATCCCGGACCCGGTGACGGGGCAGCCCAAAAAGATCGATCCGGGCAGGGTGGGGCGCATTTACGTGAGCGTGGTGGGTTTCTCCCGGGGCGCGGCCGCGGCGCGCGCCTTTGCCAACTGGTTCCTGCGCCTGTGCCAGCTGGATGCGCAGCGGCTGCGGCGTGGGGGGCTGTCCCTCGGTAGCTTTCCGGTCACCTTCGACTTTCTGGGCCTGTTCGACACCGTGGCCTCCGTGGGCCTGGCCGCCAGCACCGTCGCGGGGGACGGCCATGGCGCCTGGGCCCACAATGAGCTGCTGCGCATTCCGCCCGAGGTGGGACGCACCCTGCATCTGGTGGCCGCCCATGAGGTGCGGCGTTCCTTTCCCCTGGATTCCATCAGCTGGGAGGGGCGTCTGCCTGCGCGCGCGGAGGAGATCGTCTTTCCCGGCGTGCATTCGGATGTGGGCGGGGGCTACCGTCCGGGGGAGCAGGGGCGCGGCGTGGATGCCAACGGGGCAGACCTGCTCTCCCGCATCCCCCTGGCCGTCATGTACCGGGAAGCCCGTCTCTCGGGCATGCCCCTCAAACTGGAGCGGGCGCGCACGGCTGCCCACGAGCGTTTCCGGATTGCACGGGAAACCATCACCGCCTTCAACGCCTATCTGACAGCCTGCCGCACGCGGGAGGGCACGCTCAGGGAAATCATGCGTGAGCAAATGCGCCTGTCCATTCGCTGGCGCCGGCTGCGGCATGGAACAGGTCTGAGAAACCTCGCCAGTACCAAACGCGCCACCCAGGAGGATCGCAACGATCTCCTGAGCGCCGACCTGGAATTCGCCGAGGAGCTGAGGCTCTTCGAAGAATGGCGCCAACTGCATCAAGAAGCAAAACGGGATGACTCGCTGCCGTCAGTCATGTCGTCTTGTCCACCTATCAACCCCTTCGCCATGTTAGCCCGTCTGAACACTTCCCGCGAGATTGACTGGGAACGGGCTTCGGAATGGGAGCTGCTGCTCAGGGACTGGGATGAACCGCTGCGGCTGCCGGCGGCCATCGTCCGTCTTTTCGACGATTACGTCCACGATTCCCGGGCCTGGTTCAAGGTCAACCCCAGGACCTACGAGGCCGAGGAGTGGGAAGACGCGCTGCGGAAGATCGAGTCTTATTTTGGGTGGTGGGAGGGGTTCTTTGGCTGGTTGTGCTTCAATGATCCGGAGTGCCGGCGCAGGTTTCTGATTCACCATCCGCACTACGAGCTGGTGCAGGCCTACCGCAAGGCCGGCTATCGTGTGCCCCCCATGATCACCCGGGGACGCGAGCCCTTCTCGGTGGGGGGTGGCTATTTGCGCCTGCGGCGCATCTATTCCGGCCCGGATGACGCGCGCCTGACACAGGCCCCGGACCTCAGCCGACAGGTGGCCCAGGGCACCTTCCCCGGCACCGTGGCGCCGGACGTGGTGGGCTGAGTGCACCGATGCATTCCTGTCCGAAGGGAGTGCCGCAGTGACGGCGCGGGTCATTCGGGGCGTGCTTCTGCTGGCTGCTGCGACCGGTGCCTGGCTCGCGCTGTTGTGGTTCGTGCTCGCCCCCGATTTCACCCGCCTTGCGCCGGCATCGCTGCTTGCCCTGCACGGGCTGCCGCCATTGCTTGCGGCGGGAACGTGGTGGGGCTGGCGGCATGTGCGCCGGGTGCGCCGGCAGCGCGCCGAGGACGCACGACGTAAGGCCCTCGAGGCCGAGCGGCAGGCCGCCCTCGCCGCGGCGCGGGAAGCCCACCAGCAGGCCTTGCGTGCGCGGCGCTTCGGCTGTGACTGCCGTGGCCTGGTGTGGGCAGGTGGAGAAGCATTGCGGAACGTGATCCCGGATGTGTACGGCGTGGCCCGGCTTGCCGTGCCGTCTGCCGGCGCTGACACCTGGCAGCTCCTGCTGGAACACGCGCTGCGTTGGATGTTCACCTGGGCGCCGGATGCCATCGGTCTGCCCGTTCACGTGGTGCCACCGCGCGCGGTGGGCGGGGAGACCATCATCGCGCAACTGGCGCAGGCACGCGCCCGTGTCGCCGGGGAGCTGGGCCTGACCCTGGACGAAGCCGGCGCGCCAATGCGGTTTCTGCCGGCGGGAGACAGTGCCGCCGACAGTGTCATCGCCCTGTTCGAGGCGGCCCCCGATTCTCCGGGGGCCGTCGTTCTGGCAGTGGATGCACTGCCGCCCGGACCGGACCCGGAGACGGCGCAGGCCGGGGTGAACCAGCCCCTGCTGATGGCGCTGCTCGTGACCCACCCCGAACTTGCCACGCTCAAGACGGCACCCGGCAGCATGGCAGGGGAGGAGGATCCCTTCGTCCCCTTCTGGGTGCGCCATCCCGTTGGGAACGATGAGGCCGTTGCCCCGGAGGCTGCATTGCCCAGCCAGCCGCTGGCCCGGCTGCCGGTGCTGGCCCGTATCCGGCGGGCCGCCGTTGCGTCGGAGCCGGTGGCGCGGGAGCGGATGCTGCGCCTGAGCCAGCGGCTGCAGCAAATGCTGGAAGAAGCGCAGATCAACGCCGGCTTGATCGAGCCCCCCTTTGCCCATGACGGGACACCCGCAGCGGCAAGCGCACACGTGTCCGGGCCGTGGGGTTGGCTGGTGCACAACGCCGGGCGGGTGGAAGAGGCGGGCACCCGGCTTGCCGCCCTTGGGGCTGCGCTCGCCCATTTCGGTGTCGATCTGCATCCCATCGATGAGGCCACCAACTGGAACGACTGCGTCGGGCTGACCGCCCGGGCGGGATCCATGGGCATGCTGGCCGTCACGGTGGCGCGTGCGGCGGCGCAGCGTTTGCCGGCGCTGTGTGCGGAGTTCGGCGATGAGGGGGGCGTGGCGCTGTCGCTCGCGCTGCCCGCTCAGGAGGAGGAAACATGAAACGCGTGATCCGGCTGGGAGATGCCACCAGCCATGGCGGAGTGGTGGTGAGCGCCAGCAGTACGCTGGACGTCATGGGCCGGCCCGTGGCGCGCATGGGTGACCGCTGCACCTGCCCGCGCCCCGGGCATGGCAATTGCGTGATCGTGGAAGGCGATCCCGGCTGGCTCATCGACGGCGTGCCCGTGGCGCTGGAAGGTCATCGCACCAGTTGCGGCGCCGTGCTCGTCTCCAGCCTGGGCGGTCTGGAAAGACACGACGGATGACGTCCCCACATTCCCTGACGATGGGCGGGAAACCAATGGAAGACGCGACGGTATTGCCCGCCGCGGACACCCCGGTCTGAACACACGGACTGCGAGGAGGACACGAAGGTGGACACAGAGTTGCTCGAAGCCCTGCTCGCCCCCATTCCCGGCGAATACATTGCCGGCGACGACCTGCGTTTCGCGCCGGAGCTAGACGAGATTCGCGAGGCACGCCGGGAGGACGATGCCAGTCTCGACCGCGGCGAGTGGCAGGCGCCGCTCAAGGTCGCCGACTGGCCGCGTGTGGCGTCGCTGTGCGAACGCCTGCTCAGGGAGCGCAGCAAGGATTTGCAGGTGGCGGCATGGTATGCGGAGGCACAGGCCCGTCTCAACGGTTTCCCGGGGCTCACCCTGGGCCTGCGGCTCATGGATGGCCTCATCACGGATTTCTGGGAGTTTGCCTATCCCGCCTTCGACCCGGAGGATCTGGACGAACGCAGTGGCAAACTGGAATGGCTCAATCACCAGCTTGCCGAAGTGGTGCGCACGCTCCCCCTCACGCGGCCTGAGGCGGGTGCCTACGGGTGGCTGCACTGGAACGAATCGCGCCAGGTGGAGAACCTGGGGCTCAAGGACCCGGAAGCACGCCAGCGGGCCATCGAGGGCGGCAAGCTTTCGGGGGAGGCCTTCGACCGCGCGGCGCGCCTGTCCGGGCTGGATTTCTATCGCAGGCTGCGCGGGGAAATCGCCGAGGCGGGCACAGCCCTCTCCGTGCTGGAGGGCCACGTGGACGAACGCTTCGGCGCCCAGGGGCCGTCGCTGAAGGGGCTGCGCGAAGCGGTGCAGGACTGTGGCGCCGTGGTGGAGCGGCTGCTCATGCAACTGGGAGACGGTGCGACCGGGGCTGCCGCGCCTGCCGTCTCCATCCGAAATGGGGAAACGACCATGTCGGCGCACGTGAATGATGTTCCCGTCGTCCCATCCGCCCGCACGGGCACGGAACCTGCCAGCCGAGACGAGGCCGTGGCGGCCCTGCGCGCCGTGGCCCGCTATTTCCGCACCCACGAACCCCACAGCCCGGTGGCCCTGTTGGCGGAGCGCGCCGCGCGTTGGGCGGAGATGCCCCTGGAAACCTGGCTGGCGTCGGTTATCAAGGATGAGGCCACACTCAACCAGCTGCGCGAGCTGCTCGACATCCGCGACGCTGGCTAGGTGCGTTGCGCACGCCGCCCCGCAACGCATAGAATGGCGCGTCTCATGACTGGCCGGGTCACCCGGCCAGTTCCGTTATTTCGGGCCTGTAGCTCAGTCGGTCAGAGCAGAGGACTCATAATCCTTTGGTCCTGGGTTCGAGTCCCAGCGGGCCCACTCTTCCCAACGTCCCGTTTCACACCCGCAGCCGGTGATCCTGCAGCAGGTGGTGATAGACGAAATTCTGCAGCATCACCTTTTGGCCCAGGGTGAGGCGTTCGAAGGCAAGGCCGTGGTCGGTGAGGGGCAGCGCTTGCCCGGGATGGGGACGTTCCACCACCCGCTGCACGCGGGCGCGCGCGTCGAAAGCGGCCTGGATCTGCAACGGCTCCAGGGAAAAGGCCACACGCACCAGCAGGGAGGTGCCGGGTTCCAGGCGCCTGGCGCACTCCAGCATGGCGCCCCCCACACCGAGGTCGGTGATCACCGCCGGCAGTCTTTGCGTGCCCAGTGTGATCTCCGTGGGCAGGGTCACACGCACCCGCTCCGTGGCGCGAATGCGCGCGCCGCGTACACGATCGGGAAAGACCAGATGCAGGTAGTGGAAGGGCGAGGTGCAGATGCGCTGGATCGCGGTTTCGAAGGCGAACACACCCACCCCGGTGAAGGCGCGTGCAGTGAGGGGCTGGCCGTCGGCATAGGGCACGGGCAGTCCATTCTCGACGGGTGTGCGCACCAGCACGCTCTCCCCCGGTGCATAGCCCACCAGCGTGCCGTAATGGCGGCCGGCGACGGCTGCGTGAGTTTCCAGCAGCACACGGTCACCCACCGCGAGGTGCATGTCGTCGAAGCCAAAGGGCTTCACCACGAAGCCTGGTTTGTTTTGCGCGTCAGTCATGGCGTTGGCGGGACCCAGGTTTCAGTATAGGCAGCCAGTGTGGCGAAATTAACGGGCCCTGACACGGGCAGGCCGCGACAGGGCTGGGCTATAGTGAAATTATTGCGAATTGCGCAAATGCCTGACATTCCCCCTCTCCCTCTGAGAGAGGGAGGGAACCCCCGCGGGACCGCAGCGGCGGCCGCCGCCCACCGGGAATGCAGGCAAGGAGGCGGTGTCAACCAGTTACGTCAAGCTCAACCATGTTCGACCCCGAAGGAGCCCCGACATGAGTCACAAGCACGACCAACTGCTCAAGGCCCTGTTTCATGATCCCGTGAGCGGCAACATTCACTGGCGGGAGGTGGAGTCCCTGCTCCATCACCTCGGTGCCAGGGTGGAACCCGCCCACGGTGCGCGTTTCAAGGTGGTGCTCAACGGTGCCGAGGGTTTCCTGCATCATCCGCATCACAGCAGCGTGTTGACCCGCGATCACATCAAGGCGGTGCGCGAGTTCCTGACCCGGGCCGGCATCCGTGGCCCGTCGGACTGAGACGCGCGCATGACCAGTCTGGCCACCATTGCGGAGGAGGCCAGGCGTCTGGCCGGGCGCTTGCCCGAACCGCGCCGGCATCGGCTGCAGCAGGCCCTGGTGGACCTGTGTGCGCGCCACTGGGAGGAACTGCGTGGCCGGGCGCCGACCACCCCGCTGGCGCGCGCCCTGTGGGCGATCGCGCCGCCGGCGGCCGATCTGGCCGCGGATCTCGCGGCGCACCAGGATGGTCGGCTCGCTGCGGCGGCGGACGGGGGATCCGAAGCACAGGTATTCGCCCTTCTGGCGCTGTGGGCCGTGGAACACGGTGACGCAGAGGGTGTCCGCGCCGCCCATGTGCCCATGATGCTGTTCGAGTCGGAGCGTGCCGGCCGGCAGTATGGCGCGCAGGTGGGGCGGCTGTTGCGCCGGAAGCTGGGACCGCCCCGGGCCCATCCCCATGCCCCCGTGGCGCCCCTGGAGCGTGCTCTTGGGCTCATCGCCGCCGCGACGGGGCGCTGCGATCTTGCGGCAGTGGGGGAAACGCTGCGCCTGCTTTCGGACCGGAACGTGGCCGATCCAACGCTGGAAGCCCTGCGCCGGCAGCTTGCCGAGGCAGGCGTAGAATTCCTCCCTGCCGCAAATGGGGACATCCTGTTCCGGCAGCATGGCCGGCTGCATCGCATCGCACGCCACCAGCTTGCGGAGCGGCTGGCCGCCCTGCGGGCCGCCTGGCTGGGCGTGCCCTGGTAGGAAAGGACTCAAGTCCGGACTGACGCTGCCGTAAATCCGGGGGAGAGCAGAAGAAGCCGCAACGCTCGCCCATGACCGACCCCGCCCACCGCAGTTTTCTCCGCTGGCTAAGACTGGCCTTTGCCCTGGAACTCCTGCTGCTGGCCGTCATTACCGGCACGGCCCTGTACAGCCTGGAGAGTCTCCGGGAGGAGGTGCGGGCCATCGTGGACGAGCAGCAGCAGCGCCTGACACTCATCCACGAAATGCGGCTGGCGGTGCGGGAACGCATGCTGCGCCTCAACATGCTGCTCGTCGAGACCGACCCCTTCCGGCGGGATGAGTACCGGCAGCAGGTACACCTCATCGCCAGCCGTTTCATGACCGCCCGTGGCGAAGTGGAAGCTAATGCCCGGGAGGCGGAGGAGAGGGTGATTCTTGCCTCTGTTCGCACGCTGACCCGGGACGTGGGGGTGATCGTGGACCGCATCCTGGCGCTGGATGAAGCGGGGCAGGTGGACGCGGCGCGCGAGCTGCTCCTGAGCGAAGCCGTGCCCCGCCAGGAGCAGGTCCTGGTGCGCACGGACGAATTGCTCCGCTTCTACGCGCAGCGGAACCGGGACGCCATCGAGCGGCTGCGGGCACACTACCACGCCATCGTCGCCGGGCTCGGCGCAATGGGACTCCTGGCGGGGGTGCTCACCCTGGCCACCGGTGCAGTGGTGGTCCGCAGCAGCCGGCGCGACCGCGCGCGGCTTTTGGACGAGCTCGCCGCCCATGCCGCCACCGAGGCCAAGCTGCGGGCCCTGAGCGACTCCCTGGAGGAACAGGTGGCCGAACGCACGCGCGCCCTGCAGCAGACCGCCGATCTGTTGCGCGAAGCGCAGCGCATCGGCCGCATGGGCCACTGGGAATGGGACATCGAGAGCGGGCGGCTTGTCTGGTCCGATGAGGTGTACCGGCTGTTCGGCGTGCCCGTGGGAAGCGAGCAGACCTTCGAGACGTTTCTGTCCCGGGTGCACCCCGACGACCGGAAAAAAGTGCAGCAGACGGTGGCGAACGCGCTCGCCAGCGGCGAAGCCCAGACCGTGGTGCACCGGATACTGTTGCCCGATGGCAGCGTCCGTTACCTGCGTGAGCAGGGGCTGGCGCAGCGGGATGCCCAGGGGTTCGTGCGGCGCATGGTGGGCACGGTGCTGGACGTGACCGAAACCGAACAGCTTCAGCAGAAGCTTTGGGACCTCGCCCATCACGATGCCCTGACGGGGCTGCCCAACCGGCTGGTGCTCATGGATCGCCTGCAGCAGGCGGTGGCGCTGGGCCGGCGCACCGGCCAGGGCTTTTCCGTGGTCCTGTTCGACCTCGACGGCTTCAAGGCGGTGAACGACGAATGCGGCCATCAGGTGGGCGATGCCCTGCTGGCCGAGGTGGCGCGGCGGGTGCGCGGGGTGCTGCGGGAAAGCGACACCCTGTGCCGCTACGGTGGCGACGAGTTCGTGGGCATTTTTCCGGGTGTGGCGCCCGGCGCCGACCTGGAGGCCCTGTTCGCACGCATCGAGGGCTGTTTCGACGAACCCTTCGCCCTCGGCTGCCAGCAGGCCCGGGTGCGTGCCAGCATCGGCGTGGCCTGCTTCCCCCTGGACGGCTCGGATCCGGACGAGCTCCTGCGCCACGCCGATGCCGACATGTACCGGGCGAAGCGTGGGCCCGAGGGGTGATCCGGCCGCGTGACGCGGTATAATCCCGCAGCCGCCGGTCATGCCTGCCGGCGGTTTTTCTTTATGCCTCTGCGCGCCGGTACGTCGTGTGCGCGGGGTGCCTGTCAGCCTTGCCGCAATGAACGATACAACCTTCCCTCCCGAACTCCTGCGCGACGTGGCGCGCCGCCGCACCTTCGCCATCATCTCCCACCCGGACGCGGGCAAGACCACGCTCACGGAAAAACTGCTGCTGTTCGGCGGCGCCATCCAGATGGCGGGCACCGTGAAGGCCAGGAAGAGCAGCCGCCATGCCACCTCCGACTGGATGGAAGTGGAGAAGCAGCGCGGCATTTCCGTCACCAGCTCGGTGATGCAGTTCGAATACGCCGGCCACGTGATCAACCTGCTGGACACCCCCGGTCACGAGGATTTCTCCGAGGACACCTACCGCGTGCTCACCGCGGTGGATGCGGCGGTAATGGTGATCGACGCCGCCAAGGGCGTGGAAGCGCAGACCATCAAGCTCCTGGAGGTATGCCGCCTGCGCAATACGCCCATCATCACCTTCATCAACAAGCTCGACCGGGAGGTGCGCGAGCCGGTCGGGCTGATCGAGGAAATCGAGTCGGTGCTGAAAATCGACTGCGCGCCCGTTACCTGGCCCATTGGCATGGGCAAGCATTTCCGCGGCGTGTGGCATTTGCAGCACGAACGCCTGCTGCGTTTCGCGCCGGGCGGGGAGCGCAGGGGTGCAGACCAGCAGATCATCGAGGGACTCGACAATCCCGCGCTGGATGCGGCCTTCCCGGACGAGGTGGCGCGCCTGCGCGAGGACGTGGAACTGATCCGGGGCGCCAGCCCGCCCTTCGACCTTGCGGCCTTCCTCGCCGGGCGGCAGACGCCGGTGTTCTTCGGCTCCGGCATCAACAACTTCGGCGTGCAGGAAATCCTGCAGGCGCTGGTGGAGTGGGCGCCACCACCCCAGCCGCGCGACGGGGGCAGCCGCCTGGTGCATCCGGCGGAGCCGGCCTTTACCGGCTTCGTGTTCAAGATCCAGGCCAACATGGATCCCAAACACCGGGACCGCATCGCCTTCTTCCGCATCTGCTCCGGCCGCTACCAGCCCGGCATGAAGGTGCAGCACATGCGCCTGAAGCGCGAGATGAAGCTCGCCAACGCGCTCACCTTCATGGCCAACGAGCGCATGCACATGGAGGACGGCGTGGCCGGCGACATCATCGGCATCCACAACCACGGCCAGCTCCAGATCGGCGACACCCTCACCGAGGGGGAAGCGCTCCAGTTCAAGGGCATTCCCTGGTTCGCACCGGAACTCTTCCGCCGTGCCCGCCCCCGTGACCCCCTGAAGTCCAAGCAGCTGCAGAAGGGCCTGAAGGAGCTGGGCGAGGAGGGCGCCATCCAGGTCTTCCAGCCCATGACCGGCGGCGACCTGCTGCTGGGCGCCGTGGGCCAGCTCCAGTTCGAGGTGGTGGCGGCGCGACTGCAGGCCGAATACAAGGTGGACGCAGTTTACGAGCCGGCGGACATTTACACGGCGCGCTGGCTGACCTTTCCCGACGAGGCCACGCGCCGCGAGTTCGAGAAGGAACAGTCTGCCCGCATGGCCACCGACGTGGACGGCAATCCCGTGTATCTGGCCACCAACCGCTACAACCTCAACATCCTGATGGAGAAGTGGCCCCGCGTGGGTTTCCATGCCACGCGGGAACACGGCGAGCGCCTCGCCTGAAGCGCCTTGTTCTCCCCGCCGTCGCTGTCTAAAGTGAAGCGAGGGGCCGGATCCGCCGGCCCCGGCCACAGGAGGACACCATGAAATATCCCAAGGCAATCGTCTGGCTTGGCACCGTGATGCTCGTTGCCGGCTGTGCCGACATGCCCCAGCTCGGCGGGCCGAAATACGGCGAGACGGGCGGCAGCGCCAGCGTCCAGACGGAACGCAATGGCAAGATCACCCAGATCGAGCTGATCAAGGTGGACGAGGACTACAAGTTCGGTATCGGCACCGTCGCCGGTGCCGTGGCCGGTGGCCTGCTGGGCTCACAAATCGGCGAGGGGCGCGGCAGCACCGCGGCCACCGTCATCGGTGCCGCGGCGGGCGCCGCGGCGGGCACGGTGGTGGAAAGCAAGATGAAGAAGAAGGACGCCCAGCGCGTCACGGTGCAGATGACCACGGGCGGCAGCGTGACCATCGTCCAGCCCGTGGATGCGCGTCTCAAGCCGGGCATGGCCGTGCGCATCGAAGGCAGCGGCGAGACGGCCCGCGTCGTGCCGCGTTGAGGAGGCCTCATGTATCAGCACATCCTGGTCGCCGTGGATGGCAGCCCCACCTCGGAGCGGGCGCTGGAGGAAGCCATGGGGCTTGCTGCCGCGCTCGGTTCACGCCTGCGCCTGGTGCACGCCGTGGATGAGGTGATCTGGGACTGGGAAGGCCAATGGATCGATCCCCAACCTCTCTGGGAAGCCATGGCCAAGGGCGGGCAGGCGTTGCTCGACCGGCTGGCGCAGCGCGTCAAGGCGGCGGGGCTGGAAGGGGATACCAGGCTGCTGGAGATCACCACCGCCGGCCAGCGCGTTTCGGAGGCCATCGTCGCCGAGGCGGAAGCCTGGCCCGCTGACCTCATCGTCGCCGGCACCCACGGCCGCCGCGGCCTGTCGCACCTGCTGCTGGGCAGCGTGGCCGAGGGCATCGTGCGCGTGGCCACCCGGCCGGTGCTCCTGGTGCGTGGCAGGCAGTAGGTTCAGGAACCCCCCTTGGGAATCTCCGTTGAGGCCCCTTGGGGTCAGGTCTTTACTTTATAGTCAAGGCCGGGGCCCGCAAGGGGCTGGTGTTCGTTCCATCGTGAAGCCTTCCCCCCAATGAAAAGAGGGCGCAGGCCCGCTGCCCGGGTTCAGGGTCTGGCAGCCCGCAGGCCGTTGCGCAAGGCCGCTGCCGGGATGTCTCCCGGGCGGGGCATGGCGGCCGGCGCGTTCAGGTGCGGAACTGGGCGGTGAGCTCCGCCAGGCGCTCGGCCACTTCGCCCATTTCCTGGCTGGTCCGGGCTGATTGAGCGGCTGCACTGGCGGTGCTTTCGGAAGCCTGGGCGACCCGCTCCACCGTGCGCGCCACATCCCGCGTGGCTTCCGCCTGTTCTTTTAGGGCGGCGCCGATTTCCGTGATGGCGGCGAGCACCGCGTCAGTCTGCTGGCGGATGGCTGCCACCGCGTCTCCCGCCTGATTGGCCACCGTCACCCCGTCTTCCACCAGCTTCACGCCCGCGCCCATTTGGCTCGTGGCGGCCCGGGTCTGGGACTGGATGCGTTCCACCATGCGGCCGATTTCCACGGTGGACTGGGCGGTGCGTTCGGCGAGTTTGCGCACTTCGTCGGCCACCACCGCGAAGCCACGCCCCTGTTCACCGGCGCGCGCCGCCTCGATGGCGGCGTTGAGGGCCAGAAGATTGGTCTGGTCGGCGATTTCCTTGATGGTGTTGACGATGGCGCCGATCTCGCCGGAAATGGCTTCCAGCTCCGCGATGCCCCTCGACGCCTGGCGCACGGTGTCGGCGATGCGGGCGATTTCCTGCGCTGCCTCGTGCACCACCCGGGCGCCATTCTCCGCCGCCCGTCCGGCCTGTTCCGCCGCGCTTCTGGCATCGTTGGCATTGGCTTCCACATGATCCATGGACACCGACAGTTCCTCCACCGTGGCGGCCATGGCCGAGGTGGCTTCCGAGGTGCTCGCCGCGTCGTTGGCCACGGCATGGGCGGACTCCTCGGTCCCGGCGGCGGCCAGGGTCATGCGGATGGCCCCATGGCGCATCTCGAAGGCGAGCTCGTAGAGGCGGTTGCGCATCTGCTGCAGCCTGTCCATGAGCACACCCACCTCGTTGTTCCCCAGGTTGGGGATGGAGAGGCGCAACTGCCCACGTGCAACCTCGTCCGCCACCTCCACCGCCTTTTTGAGCCCCAGGCTCGCCCGCCGCCAGGTATCGAAGGCAAGGCCGACGAAGAGCAGGGCGCCGGCCGCCGCGATCTCGAAGAACAGGGGGTTTCCGCGCGCCTGGACCGCCACCACCACACTCATGGCGACACCGGCCAGCCCCAACAGGGCGATGCGGGTGGACAGGCGGATATCGGCAAGTCTGCGGGAGACCCGGGTCAGCCAGCCCCGGACACCGGGCGGAATGACCCGCCCCCCGTCGAGGCGGAATCCCTCTCCGGCCCGCATGCGGGCATAGAGGGCTTCTGCTTCGGCCACCTCCTCCCGCGTGGGCTGCAGCCGCACGCTCATGTAGCCGCTGCCGTCCGGCAGGGGGGTGGCGGTGGCCTTCACCCAGTAGTGGTCGCCGTTCTTGCGCCGGTTCTTGACCATGCCCTGCCAGGCGCGTCCAGACTTGAGGGTCGCCCAAAGGTCACGGAACGCTTCCTCCGGCATGTCCGGATGGCGAATGATGTTGTGGGGCTGGCCGATCAGCTCTTCCCGGGTGAAGCCCGAGTACTCGACGAAGTCGTCGTTCACATAGGTGATGCGGCCCTTGAGGTCGGTGTGGCTGACGATGGAGCAGTCCGGCCGGACCGGGTATTCACGCTGGGTGACGGGCTGGTTGTTGCGCATGCTTTTCTCCTTTGTACTGCCGGGGCGGCATCTGCCGTTAATTTTTCTGTAACAATGACGGCGGCGGGGAGAAAAACTTGAGGGGTAAAAAGGCTTCAGGCCCCGGCGGGCAGGCCCAGGGCGGTTCGGTAGGGGACGCCGGGAAAATGGAAGGGCACGGGCCCTTCAGGCTTGGCGTGGAGGAACTGCTGCACGAAGGGATCCGGGGACGCCACCATCTCTGCCGTGGGCCCGGCGGCCGCGATTTTGCCCTCCAGAATCAGGTAGATGTAATCCACCACCTTGAGGGATTCGCTCACGTCGTAGGTGACCACGATGGAGGTGACGCCCAGGGCGTCGTTGAGCTTGCGGATCAGGTTGGCGATGACATTGAGGGAAATGGGGTCCAGCCCCGCGAAAGGCTCGTCGTAGATGAGGATCTCGGGATCCATGGCGATGGCGCGGGCGAGCGCCACCCGGCGCGCCATGCCGCCGGACAGTTCGCTGGGGTAGAGGTCACGGGCGCCCCGCAGTCCCACCGCGTCCAGCTTCATGAGGACCAGATCGCGGATCATGCGCTCCGGCAGGTCGGTGTGCTCCCGCAGGGGGAAGGCGATGTTGTCGAACACGGTGAGATCGGAAAACAGCCCCCCTGCCTGGAACATCATGCCCATCTTGCGCCGCAGCCGGTAGAGGGCGTCGTTGTCCAGCTCGTGCACGATCTGCCCGGCCACCCTGACCTGCCCGCGGTGGGGGCGCAGCTGGCCGCCGATCTGGCGCAGCAGGGTGGTCTTGCCACAGCCGGACGCGCCCAGGATGGCGCACACCTTGCCCCGGGGCACCGCGAGGTCGATGCCTTTCAGGATGGCATTGTCGTTGTAGGAAAAATGCAGGTCCGTGATTTCGATGACGGGATCGGTGCGGTCCATGGCCAGCTTCTTCGCAAGACGGCAGCCGCTATTGCGGGCCGCTGCCCCGCGGGGCGGGGGCGTTTTCGATGATCAGGGTGAGGGTCTGGTCCCCCAGGGAAAAGGCTTCCTTCACCGTGCCCGTTACTTCCAGTCGTTCGCCCCGGGCGGGCAGCGGCCGCTCGGTGACCACGGTGATGGTGCCGGTGCCGTCGTCCAGCGTGAAGTATTTGACGAAGATCAGGGAAAATACGCTCTTCACCTCGCCCTGCACCTTGACGGTCTTTTCCGCATAGTCGCGGGGATGGGCGAGGATTTCGCCAATGGGCGTGACCGCCGTGCAGGCGGCGAGCACGACTGCCGCCAGGGCAGATATGAGGCGCACAGGGGGGTTGGGCATGGTTGGTCTTCTTCGGGGGAGCCGAGGACGCAAGTATAACCGCGCCGAGCGGCGCGCCGGCAGGCCCCGGTGCGCCATGACGTAGCCGAACCCCGCGCCGCCGCGCCCCGTCATGGAACGCCGCTGGATCGTCTATGTGCTGCGCTGCCGCGACGGCAGCCTCTATACGGGCATCACCACCGACCTGGGTGCGCGCCTGGCCGCCCACAACGCGGGGCGCGGCGCCCGCTACACCCGCGGCCGGCTGCCCGTGACGCTGGTCTATCAGGAGCCGGCTGCCGACCGCAGTGCGGCCCTGCGCCGGGAACGGGCCATCAAGCGCCTGCCGCCGGCGGCCAAGCGGCGCCTGATCGCTGGTTCGCCCTGAGGCCTCCCGCCCCGTTCACGATCTTGGTCTAGACTGAGACACGGGTGCCGCGCGGCACACCGAGTCCTTTGACCCCTTGCCCAGGAGGGCACCATGTCCGATCCGAAATCCAAATCATCGACCCCCCTGCAGGTGACGCCCGAGGAACGCTTTCGCATGATCGCCGAGGCCGCGTATTTCCGCGCGGAGCGGCGTGGCTTCGTCGGGGGCGATCCGGTACAGGACTGGCTCGAGGCCGAAGCGGAAATCGACCGCATGCTCGCCAGCGGCAGGCTGCCCGAATCGCTGAGCGCGAAGCAGCGTTTCCAGATCCAGCTGGAGAACGAACTGAGGGAGCTGGAGGCCCGCATCGAGGCCCTCAGGGTCCAGGCCAGTCTCGCCAAACTGGAGCTCCGGAGCGAATTCGAGAAGGAGCTGGAAGCCCTGGAAGTGCTGCGCAACCGGCTGCGGGGCCGGCTGGAGGAGATCCGCGCACGCGCCGAGGGCGCCTGGGAGGATCTCAAAAGCGGCGCCGAGCAGGCCTGGGAGGATCTGCGCAAGGCCCTGGATCGCGTGGCGGCCCGCTTCCGCTGAAGCCGGCCTCCCGGGCCCGATTCTGCCAACGTGCAAGGTACCGCCATGAAGCTCACCTCACCTGCCTTTGTCCACGGCGGCGAGATCCCCGCCGGCTACACCTGTGACGGCCGCGATGTATCGCCCCCGCTGGCGTGGAGCGAGGTGCCGGCCGGCACCCGCAGCCTGGTGCTCATCGTCGATGATCCGGATGCGCCGGACCCGGCCGCACCGCGCATGGTGTGGGTGCACTGGGTGCTCTACAACCTGCCGCCGGCGATCACGGAACTGCCGGAGGGGGCGGCGGTGCCCGCCGGGGCCAGCGCCGGGATCAACGACTTCCGGCGCACGCGCTACGGCGGACCCTGTCCGCCCATCGGCCGGCACCGCTATTTCTTCAAACTTTATGCCCTGGACACGCGGCTGCCGGAAATGGGCGCCGCCAGCAAGGCCCAGCTGGAGCGTGCCATGTCCGGACACGTGCTGGCCGAAGCCGTCCTCATGGGCACCTACGAGCGGCGCGGCTAGGCCGGGCCCGCGGGCACGGCTGTCCACGGCTTGGCGCAAGCCCCGGTGAATGATCCGCCCCGGACCAGGATGAGGGCGTCTTCCTGTCTCGATGCGGCGCTGGACTACCTTGCCCGCGGCTGGTCGGTGGTACCGGTGCGCGCGCGGGAGAAGCGCCCGCTCGTCGCCTGGCAGGCGTATCAGCAGACCCGGCCCACGCCCGCCGAGGTGCGGGAGTGGTTTACACGCTGGCCCGATGCCAACGTGGGCATCGTCACCGGTGCCCTGTCGGGGCTGGTGGTGCTGGACGTGGATCCCTCCCATGACGGCGAACAGAGTCTCGCCCGTCTGGAACGGGAGCATGGGCCCCTGCCGGTGACCGTGGAGGCGATCTCGGGCGGCCGCGGACGGCATCTCTATTTCGCCCATCCGGGTGGCGAGGTGCGCAACCGCGCGGGGCTCGCGCCGGGCATCGATCTCCGCGGCGACGGCGGCCTCATCGTCGCGCCGCCGTCGCTGCACCCCTCGGGGCGACGCTACACCTGGCGTGCCGGCCACGCGCCCGGGGCGTGCGGGCTGGCGCCCCTGCCGCGCTGGCTGCTGCCGGGTGCGGCGCCGCGCACGGGCCACCCCCTCGCCTACTGGCGGGAACTCGTCGCGCGCGGCGTGCCGGAGGGGCGGCGCAACAGCACCCTGGCATCGCTGGCGGGCCATCTGCTCTGGCACGGCGTGGATCCGGACGTGGTCGCCGAACTCCTTTTGTGCTGGAACCGCAGTCGCTGCCAGCCGCCCCTGTCGGACGAGGAGGTGCTGCGCACCGTGGCCAGCATCACCCGCCTGCACGAAAGAGAGGCGGGCGCCGGCTGAGGCGGTCGGTGTCGCGCGGCTTGACGCCCGCGTGCCGCGGGCGCAAGCTGCCAGCATGCTGCCCGCACCTTCCCGCCCCCTGGATACGGCGGAACTCGCCCGTCTCGAACACTTCCTGCGTTCCCGCGCCTGCGGCCCGGACGCCATGGGCGTGTCGCGCGCCCACGGCTTTCTCACCGCCGGCGTGTGTGGGCCGGAAGGCCTGGCACCGGAGGAATGGATCCGCCTGGTATTCGACGAACCGGTGTTCGAAAGCGGCGAGCAGGCACAGGACATGCTGGGCCTCGCCCTCGCCCTCTACCGGGACATCGAGCACGGCCTGGCCATTGGGGCGTTCCGCCCGGTCCTGGAATACGTGCGGGCCAGCGGCGGCGCCGTGCACATCGATCCCCGTGCCTGGTGCGAGGGCTTCATCGCCGGCACCCAATTGTTCCGGGAGCACTGGACACGCGCCGCGCGCGAGACCTTGCAGGAACCGCTGGACGTGATCTTCCGCCTCGCCCGGCTGGTTCCCGATGGCGGCAGCCGGCACACGCGTCTGTGCCAGGCCCTGCCCCTGGCGGCCCAGGCGGTGTATGGGTTCTGGCGGGAAACGCCGCGCGAGCCGGCGTGAACCCGGCTTGCCCATCGGACCGGGGCAGGCCCGTGGTGCGCATCGAGTCAGTGCACAAGCAGGGGGCCATGGAGGCCCTGCGTGCCTGCGCGCGTGGGGTGCCTTCCCATGGAAAATCCGGGTTGAAGCGAGGTCATGCGCGGACTAGGTTGAAAGGGGCGGCCGCGGGCAGACGGGCGGCATTGCGCCGCCCCGCCGGAGCGGCCCCTTTTCCGTGACCAACGAGGAGGGTTACACCATGCTTGGCACGTTCTCCGTCACGTCCGGCAGCAAGCCGGACATCCCTCGCGATCCCGACGCTTCCCTCATGTCCCCCGACTGGAGCCGGGCGCAGGCCGAACGGGCGGCCCGCGCCGAGGGCCTCACGCTCACCGATGACCACTGGGAGGTGATCCAGGCCCTGCGGGACTGGTTTTGCCGCCATGAGGAGGCCGGCCTGCCGATCCACCTGCGCGACCTGCATGACGCGCTGGAGGAGGCTTTCCATGCCCGCGGCGGCATCCGCTACCTCTACGAGATCTTCCCCGGCGGACCGGTCGCCCAGGGTTGCCGCCTGGCGGGCATCCGGGCGCCCTTCATCGCCCGCGATCCGGGCTTCGGCAGCGTCGCCTGAAGGGGTGCGTGGAGAGTCGCCGCTGAAGCGCCTCCCACCACCCCGACCCTCCCCCGTCGAGGGGGAGGGGGTCGGGGCGCGGCTTGAGCCCCCGGGGGCGCGAGCCCTGTGGGAGCGGCTTTAGCCGCGAGGGGATGATCGCACTGCCCCCGGTCGCCACCGAAGCGCCTCCCACCACCCCGACCCTCCCCCGTCGAGGGGGAGGGGGTCGAGGCGCGGCTTGAGCCCCCGGGGACGCGAGCCCTGTGGGAGCGGCTTTAGCCGCGAGGGGATGATCGAACCGCCCGCCGGTCGCCATCGAAGCGCCTGCCGCGATTTAATCCGTCACACGGTGGCGGTATCCTCCCATCCATGCATCCTCCCAAGGAAACCCTGCAACAGAGCATTGCCGAACAACGGCGCGAGCTGAAGGCCCTGCTGGAGGCGCCGCTGCGCGAGGTGGCGCGTGCCGCTGCGCGGGTCTGGCCGCGGCGTGGGGAGCTGGACGCCGTGCTGCAGGCGATGCTGCCGCGCGTTCCCCACTGCAAGTATCTCTATGCCCTGGACGTGCACGGCGTGCAGATCAGCGACAACGTGGGCCATGAGGGCATCGTCGAGGCGGACTACGGACGCGACCGCTCGGAGCGGCCCTATCTGCGGGAAGCGGTACCGGCGGAAGGCTTCCGCCTGTCCCAGGCCTACATCAGCCTGCGCGAGAAGCGGCCGGCCCTCACCGCGATCCAGATCGTGCGCAACGAGTCGGGCATGGTACTGGGCTTCGTGGGGGCGGACTTCTTTCTCCACGACCTGCCCCTCACCCGGGAGCTCTACGAGGAGCCGCGCTACTGGCGCCAGATCAAGGGCGACCCTTCCATTCGCGGCACCGTCTTCCACCAGACCCGTGCCGAAAGCGAAATGGACCGCAGGATCGACACCGTGCTGGCGGTGGTGGAGGAACTCATGGTGGATCACGGCGTGTTCCACGTGATCCTGCATTTCTCCAGCAGCCGGGCGGTGGTATGGGTGTTCGACGACCCCTATCGCTACCGGCTTCTGGACATCGATGCCCTGGTCTTACCCGATAGTTGTCTCGCCTACCCGCGCCGCCCTTATCCCCCGGGCACGGTGGTGCCACGGGAAGCCATCCGGCCGGTGCTGGAGCAGCTCAAGGCGCTGCGTTTCATGGACGAGATGTTCTATCTGCGTTCAGGCACGCTCAATCTGTTCAACGGCATCGTCGGCCTCACCTTCTCCTGCGACGGTTCCCATTACATTCCCTACGACGAATTCCTGCGCATGGATGAGGCCTTCTGGCTGGGCAGCGTCACGAGCCCGTGAGGGACCGCGCGTTGCGCGGTGGGGAGGGTCAGCGGTCCTCGTGAACCCGTTTCCTGCCTTTGTCGGCCCCCTTGTGCTTGCCCTTGTCCTCGTGGGGTGCGGGCATGGCGGGCTCGGCCGGGATGGCGGGCGTGGCCTTGGGTGGCTCGGCGGGCCGGCCCATGTCATGGGACGCAGGCATGGCCGGTGTCGCCGGGCTGGCGGGCGTGGCGTGATGGGGATTGGCGGCCAGTGCCCCCAGGCTGACGAGGGCGCCGGCAGCGAGCAGCAGGGTGAGCGATTTGCGCATGGTGTCCTCCTTTCGTTGAGTTGGGACATGTCCGGGAAAACGGCCCGGACACACCAGCCAACAACGTCCGGCAATGCCCGGCCGTTGACACTTGAGCCTTGGGCGTGGCGATAATCTGGGCTCCCTGATCCCCGGTGGAGTACGCCATGGCTTCTGTCCTGATCGAAGGCAAGTCTGTCGCCGTGCATCTTTCGCCCCGCGCCGAGGCGGCGCTGAAGCGTCTCGATGCGCCCCTGGTGGCGGAGATGGAGCTTTATTTCAGCTGTCTCATCCGCAAAGCGGTGCGCTTCCGTCCCCTGGAAAATGGCGATGCAGTATGCGTGCAGGGCAAGCTCTACGCCCGTTTCCGGCCGGTGGTGGCGAAGGCCTGCGGAGCCCGGGTCGCCGACGGACCGCCGCCCCTGGAAGAGATCGCGGTCCACCACGCCGCGGCCTACACGCCGGACTGGCTCAGCATCGACTATCAGCAGGGACAGTGGCAGGGGGCTTTTGGCTATGGCGCGCATTGAGTGGTGGCTGATCGTGGCGCTGTGCCTGCCGCCCTTGGCCTGGGCGGAGCGTCCGCTGTCGGAGACGGGCGCGCGTGCTGCCCAGATGCGGCTGGAGATGGCGCGTAAGGAGCAGCGTGAGGCCGAGCGGCTGCTGGGGCTGGCGGAGCAGGACCTCGCCGAGGCCCGCCGCCGCGAGGAGGGGCTTGCCCGGGTCCTCGAGGAGGCGCGCGCGGCTCGGCAGGCGGCGGAGCGCGAGGTGCAGAGCCGGCGTGAGGCACTGGCTGCGGCCGCCCGGCGGGTGCAAGAGGCCGAGGCCGGGGTACGCGCCGCCTGGGGCCGCTGACTCACGCCGCGCGCAGGGCGTCCACGATGTTCAGGCGTGCCGCGCGCAGGGCCGGCAGAAAGCCGCCCACCACTCCCATCGCCAGGGCAAAACCCAGGGACGCGGCGACGATGCCCGGCGTGAGGCGGAACCCAAAGGCGATTTCGGAGAAGGTCTGCCAGTTCATGGTGGACAGGCTGAAGAGCTGCATGAAAGACGCCGCCAGCACGCCCACCGCGCCGCCTGCCAGGGAAAGCAGCAGCGACTCCGCGAGAAAGGCGGTGAGGATGCGTCGGCGCGTGAAACCCAGGGCGCGCAGCGTGCCGATCTCCTGTGTGCGGTTGGCCACGGCCGCATACATGGTGATCATGGCGCCGATGGTGGCGCCCACGGAAAAAATCACCGCCAGGGCGAGCCCCAGGATTTCGATGAAGCGCGCCAGCGTCTCCGACTGATCGGCGTAGAAGCGTGTCTCCCGTTTGGTCTCCACCGTGAGCCGGGGATCGGCGGCAAGCCGTGCCTGAAAGGTGTCGAAGGCCTGGGCATCCCTGAGACGCACGATCACCGAGGAATATACCGGGCGCCGGAAGGCCTGCATGAGTTGCTCGGCATCGCCCCAGATCTCGGAATCGAAGGCACTGCCGCCGGCATCGAACAGGCCCACCACACGCCATTCCCGCTGACCGAAGCGCAGCGTCTCCCCCAAGCCGGCACCCTGGAAGCGTCCCGCCACGCTGCGGCCGGCGATGACTTCGGAGGCACCCGGGCGAAACAGGCGGCCGGCGGTGAGCCTGACCTGGGGCCGCAGGGCCGCGCCCTGGGCGCCCACGCCGCGGATGGTGACGTTGGCGGGACCACCCGAATCCCGCTTGGGCAGGCTGATGAGCACCACGATCTCGCGTGAGGCGAGGGGGCGCCCCTGGCCATCCAATGCCACCTCCGGCTGGCTCTCGATGACGGCGGCCTGACTGCGTTCCACCCCGCTTTGCACTTCGGTCTGGGCGCCACGCCGGATCACCACGGCGTTGTCGGCGGAGCCGCTTTGCACCAGCGCCGTGCGCAGGCCCTCGCTCAGCATGAGCACGGTGGCGAACACGAACACCACCAGCGCCATGCCGCCTGCCGTGAGCAGGGTGGTGGCACGGCGCGTGGCGAGATTGCGCACCACGTAGGACAGGGGCACGCCGGTGAGCAGGCTCATCAGGCAACGCTCCGCAGGCCGGCCACGATGTTTACACGCGCGCCTTTCTCCGCCGGCACCAGCGCGGCGATCAGCCCCACCAGCAGGGCCGCCAGAGCCTGCAGCCCCAGGGTCTCAGGCCGGATGGAGAAGACCGGAAACAGGCTGGCGAGCTGCGCGCCGAAGGCCTCGGCGGCGGGAAAGCTCAAGAGCATGCCCAGCGCGCCGCCCAGGAGGGCGATGGCCAGCGACTCGCCATAGACCAGGAGGCGCACGAAGCCGGGGCCGAAGCCCAGGGCCTTGAGGGTGGCGTATTCGGCCAGGCGTTCCCGCGCCGTCATGGCCATGGTGTTGGCCATCACCGCCAGGATGATTGCGATCACCACGTAAGACACCGCCTGGATGGCAAGCAGAATGGCCTCGGTCATGGACACGAAGGAAAGCTGGAAGGCCTTCTCGGTCTCGGTGCGGGTTTCGGCCAGGGAGTTGCGGAACAGGGCGTCCACCGCGCTGGAAATTGCCGCTCCACGGCTGGCGTCGTCGATACCCAGGATGAAGACACCCACCGTATTGGCGCGCCGGGGATAGTTGCGCTGGGCGGTTTCGTTGAGATAGCGCCAGTGGAAGAAGAACAGTCCCTCGTCGGTGCCGGCCTCCGCGCCCCGGTAGATGCCGCGGATGGTGAAGCGCCAGGTGCCGGGCCAGATGGTGCCGCGCAGGCTCAACGTATCACCCAGGCGCCAGCCGAAACGCTGGGCGAGCCTGCGTCCCACCACCGCCCCCTGCCGGTCCCGCAGGAAGGCCTGCATCTCGCCGGGTTCCACCAGGAATTCCGGATAGAGCTGGAAATAGCTTTGGGCATCCACCGCGAACTGGGGAAAGAAGTTGCGCTCGCTCACATAGACCCCGCCGAACCAGTTGGAATGGGAGACCTGGGTCACGCCGGGCACGGCGCGTATCTTCTGCATGTAGGAAAGGGGCAGGGGAAACACCAGGGAGATGGCATTGCGGGTGACCAGCCGCGTGCGGGAGGTGGCATCCGCCGCCGCATACCAGGCGCCCACCACGGCCTGCAAAAGCCCGAAGGCCAGCACCGCCACCGTCACGCCCAGCAGGGTGAGCCCGGTCCGCAGACGGTGGCGGAAGGCGTTCTTGACGATGAGTTTCAGCAGCATGGCTTACGCCGGGTCGTCGGTGAGCACGCCCTTGTCCAGATGCCGCAGGCGGTGCGCCCGCTCCGCCGCCTTGGGGTCGTGGGTGACCATGACGATGGTCTTGCCGAGTTCCTGGTTGAGGCGTTCCAGCAGATCCAGGATTTCCTCCCCGGAATGGCGGTCGAGATCGCCCGTGGGCTCGTCCGCCACGATCAGGGTGGGATCGGTGATGATGGCGCGGGCGATGGCCACCCGCTGCTGCTGCCCGCCCGAGAGCTGGCCGGGATAGTGGTCCATGCGGTCGGCCAGTCCCACCATGGACAGGGCGAGCGCGGCGCGCTCCCGCCGCTCGCGCCGCGACAGGCCGGTCAGGGTCAGCGGGAGTTCCACGTTCTCCAGTGCGGTGAGCACCGGCATCAGGTTGTAGAACTGGAAGATGAAGCCCACATGGCGCGCGCGCCAGGCGGCGAGAGCTTCCTCGTCGAGGCGGGTGATGTCGATGCCGGCGACTTCGATGCTGCCCGAATCCGGCTTGTCGATGCCGGCAATGAGATTGAGCAGGGTGGTCTTGCCCGAACCCGAGGGTCCCATGAGACCCAGAAATTCCCCCTGCGCGATGTCGAAGCTGATGTCCTCCAGCACCGGCACCACCTGCGCGCCGCGGCGATAGGATTTGCGCAACGCCCGGATGACCACCAGGGGCGTGTTCCCGTCAGACATGGCGTGCGTCTGCCCCGCAGACGGGGCGGGCGCGGATGCGGTCCCGGGCTTGCTCATCGGCCCTTTTCCGGGGAGCGGACGCGGCTGCCGTCGCGCAGGGTGCCTGGCTTCAGCACCACCGTGTCACCGGGCGCGAGGCCCCCTTCGATGACCACCAGATCGCCCAGCGGCTCCCCCAGCGTGACCGGCACCTGGCGCGCGCGGCCCTGCTCGACGCGCATCACCACGGGGATCCCGTCGCGCCGCACCACCGCCGCCGCGGGCAGGGCAGGCCGCGGCTGCCTTTCCTGCTCGCTTAAGGGGCGCGACAGGAAGGCCACCCGGGCGGCCATGTCCGGCAGCACGCGCTCGTCTAGCCGATCGAAGGCCACCTTGACCAGGACCGTGGCCTTGGTGCGGTCCACCGTGGGCACGATGCGCGCCACCCGTCCCGGGAAGCGCACATCGGGGATGGCGTCGAGCTGGATCTCGCAGGGCTGGCCCACTTTCACTGCGTGCAGGCTGGATTCCGACACGTCGGCCTCCACTTCCAGGGTGGACATGTCGGCCAGTGTCACCACCGCCCCCTTGGTTTCCAGGGCCGAGGTGAAGGGGGTGATCACATCGCCCACGTTGGCATGCTTGGTGAGCACGACACCGTCGAAGGGCGCGCGGATTTCGGTGTAGGTGAGCAGCACGCGCGCGTTGGCCAGGGCCGCGCGGGCCGCGGCCAGTGCCCCCTCGGCGGAGGCGAGGGCGGCGCGCGCCTTGTCCTCGCGGGCCACGGCGGCGTCGAGGCCGGACTCGGCAATGAAACGGCGGGCGAACAATTCCCGTGCGCGGGCCAGGGCACGGGAAGCGTCGCGCCATTCGGCGGCAGCCTGTTCCCGCTGACCCTCGGCCACCCGCACGTTGGCTTCGGCCTGCCGCACCTGGGCGGTGACATCGGCATTTTCCAGACGGGCGATCACCTCGCCGGCACGCACCCGGCTGCCCTCGGTCACGCCCAGCCATTCCAACCGGCCGGACGCCTTGGACGCCACCGATGCCTTGCGTGCCGCGGTGACGTAGCCCGTGGCATTGATGAGGGCGAGCGCCTGGGACGGCCAGGCCAGGGTCACATGGGTGGTCTCCACGGGAATTTCCCGCTGGGCGGTGAACCACCAGGCCAGGGGTGCCGCGGCCAGCACCAGCAGGCCCAGGAGCAGGGGCCAGCGCCGGCGGCGCGGCGGTGGTACCTCGCGGGACAGTTTGAGACGGGAGAGATCGGGGTTTGCCATGGTAGGGGACAGAGGTAAGCAGACGCGAGAGTAACGGGTCCAGCCGGCCTGGTAAACCACGGCAGGGTTGAGGCAATGGTCCGGACGCGTGGTGCCCGCCTTGCCGGCACGGCCCCCCGGTGGCGGGCAACCGGGTGACCGCGCGACCGGCAGGGTCGCGGGCCCGACCCACCGGCCGCGGGGCAGGCGTCGCCTGCGCCTGTGATGGCGCGGCGGGGACGGCTCGGTTTGTCCATGGCTGCCTGCCCGGCCCTGGAGTATGCTTGCCGCGCATGGCCCGCCCGCCCCTCGCCCGTCTTCTCAATCCCGGTGTGACACCACGCGAGGTGTGGGCGTGGGCGCTCTACGATTTCGCCAATTCCGGTTACACCACGGTGGTCATCACCGCGGTGTTCAACGCCTACTTCGTCGCGGTGGTGGCGGGGAATGCCCCCTGGGCCACCTTCCTCTGGACGCTGGCGCTGTCGGTCTCCTATGCCCTGATCGTGCTGAGCGCGCCGCTGGTGGGCGCCTATGCCGATGCCTGGGCAGCGAAGAAGAAACTGCTGCGCCTGGCCACGCTGGGCTGCGTGCTGTTCACCGCGGGCCTGGGCCTGGCCGGCCCCGGCAGTCTTGCGCTGGCGGTGGCGTTCGTCGTGCTGTCGAATTTCTTCTACGGCACCGGCGAGAACCTGATTGCCGCCTTCCTGCCGGAGCTGGCGCGCCCCCGAGCCATCGGCCGCGTGTCCGCCTGGGGCTGGAGCCTGGGTTACCTGGGGGGGTTGACCAGTCTGGCCACCTCCCTTGCCTACCTGGGTTGGGCGGAGGCCCGCGGCCTGAACACGCGCGAAGCCGTGCCAGTGACCCTGCTCATCACCGCGGCCCTGTTCGCACTGGCCAGCCTGCCCACTTTCCTGTGGCTGCGCGAGCGGGCGCGGCCGCAGCCGCACCTCGTGCGCGGGCAGCCCGTGCGGGAGGCCTTCCTGCGCCTCGCCCACACCCTGCGCGAGGCGCGCGCCTTTCGCGATCTGTTCCGTTTCCTGCTGTGCACGCTGTTCTATCAGGCGGGCATCCAGGCCGTGATTGCGCTGGCCGCCATCTATGCCCAGCAGGTGATGGGCTTTTCCGTGCGCGAGACCATCGGGCTCGTGTTCGTGGTCAATATCACGGCGGCCATCGGGGCGCTCCTGTTCGGCTGGCTGCAGGATCGCATCGGCCACGTGGCGGCGGTGGCCCTCACCCTGCTCGCGTGGCTCTTCATGGTGGGGCTCGCCCATGGCGCGCAGGGGCCGGTGCAGTTCTGGCTGGCGGCCAACGTGGCGGGGCTGGCCATGGGCGCGAGCCAGTCGGCGGGACGTGCCCTGGTGGGGCTGCTCTCCCCCGCCGGCCGGCGTGCGGAATTCTTCGGGCTGTGGGGATTCGCGGTGAAGCTTGCGTCCATCTTCGGCCCGCTCACCTACGGTATTGCCACGTGGGTGAGCGGGGGCAACCATCGTGCCGCCATGCTGGGCGTGGGCGTGTATTTCCTGATGGGGCTTGCCGTCCTCGCCGGCGTGGACGTGAAACGCGGGCGGCGCGCGGCGCTGCGGGCGGGCTGAGGACGGGGCCGGTAGCACAAGGCACGGCGCTTGCTCAAGCGCCGGCCCGCTGGCCACAATCAGCGCCTTTCTGTTCCGTTCACTCTCCCATCATGCTGCCAGCCATCGAACAGCGCATCGCCCGGGAACTCGACGTCAAACCCCAGCAGGTGGCCGCCGCCATCGCCCTGCTCGACGACGGCGCGACGGTGCCCTTCATCGCCCGCTACCGCAAGGAAGCCACCGGCGGCCTGGATGACACCCAGCTGAGATTCCTGGAAGAGCGGCTCGCCTATCTGCGCGCGCTCGAAGCCCGCCGCGAGGCCATCCTGTCCAGCATCCGGGAGCAGGGCAAGCTCACGCCGGAACTGGAGGCCGAGATCGCCCAGGCCGACACCAAGCAGCGGCTGGAAGACCTGTATCTGCCCTACAGGCCCAAGCGGCGCACCAAGGCCCAGATCGCCCGCGAGGCGGGGCTTGGGCCCCTGGCCGAAGCCCTGCTCACGGATCCCGGTCTCGATCCGGAAGCGGAGGCACAGAAATTCCTCAATCCCGAGGCCGGCTTCGCCGATGGCAGGGCCGTGCTGGAGGGCGCGCGCCAGATCCTCATGGAACGTTTCGCGGAAGACGCCGAGCTCCTGGGCAACCTGCGTGGCTATCTGGAACAACACGGTGTGCTGAAGGCCACCGTGGTGGCCGGCAGGGAGGAGGCGGGTGCCAAGTTCCGTGACTATTTCGACTTCGCCGAGGCCATCGCACGCATTCCCTCCCATCGAGCGCTGGCCCTGTTCCGCGGCCGCAACGAGGGCGTGCTGCAGCTGGCCCTGGTGCTCGATGCCGAGCTCGATCCCCACGGGCCGCCGGTGCCCCATCCCTGCGAGGCGCGCATCGCCGCGCGCTTCGGCATCCGCGACCAGGGCCGGCCGGCGGACCGCTGGCTGGCCGAGACGGTGCGCTGGGCGTGGAAGGTGAAGATTTCGCTGCATCTGGAACTGGAGTTGATGAATGCGCTGCGTGAACGCGCGGAGGAGGAGGCCATCCGCGTCTTCGCCAGCAATCTCAGGGATCTGCTGCTCGCCGCCCCCGCCGGCCCCAGGCCCACCATCGGGCTCGATCCGGGGCTGCGCACGGGTGTGAAGGTGGCGGCGGTGGATGGCACGGGCAAGCTCCTGGAAACCGCCACCATCTACCCCCACGAGCCCCGGCGCGACTGGGACGGTGCCATCGCCACCCTGGCGCAGATGGCCCGCCGCCATGGCATCGAACTCATCGCCATCGGCAATGGCACGGCCTCCCGGGAGACCGAGCGCCTCGTGGCGGACCTCATCCGCCGTCATCCGGAACTGGGGCTCACCCGGGTGATGGTGTCGGAGGCCGGTGCTTCCGTGTATTCCGCCTCCGAATTCGCGGCACGGGAATTTCCCGATCTCGATGTTTCCCTGCGGGGCGCGGTGTCCATCGCGCGCCGCCTGCAGGACCCGCTGGCGGAGCTGGTGAAGATCGATCCCAAGTCCATCGGTGTCGGCCAGTATCAGCACGACGTGTCCCAGACGCGGCTGGCGCGCGCCCTGGATGCCGTGGTGGAGGACTGCGTGAACGCCGTGGGCGTGGACCTCAACACGGCCTCGGTGCCGCTTCTGGCGCGCATCTCGGGGCTGAACCAGAGCCTGGCGACCCAGCTCGTGGCCTGGCGCGACGCCCACGGGGCCTTCCGCAACCGTCGGGAACTGATGAACGTGCCGCGCCTCGGGGAGAAGACCTTCGAACAGGCGGCGGGCTTTCTGCGCATCATGAACGGCGACGATCCCCTGGATGCCTCCGCGGTGCATCCGGAGGCCTATCCCGTGGTGCAGCGCATCCTCGCCGACCTGGGCAAAAGCCTGCGCGAGGTGGTGGGCAATGCCCGGCTGCTCAAGAGCCTGCAAGCCGAAAAATACACCGATGAGCGGTTCGGCCTGCCCACGGTGCAGGACATCCTGCGCGAGCTGGAAAAGCCGGGCCGCGATCCCCGGCCGGAATTCCGCACCGCCCGCTTCAAGGAGGGGGTGGAAACCCTGACCGACCTGGCGCCGGGCATGGTGCTGGAAGGCGTGGTCACCAACGTCACCAACTTCGGGGCCTTCGTGGACATCGGTGTGCACCAGGACGGACTCGTGCACGTGTCGGCCCTGTCCCGGCGTTTCGTGAAAGACCCGCGTGAGGTGGTGAAGGCGGGCGACGTGGTGAAGGTGAAGGTGCTGGAGGTGGATCTGCCGCGGCGGCGCATTGCCCTCACCATGCGGCTGGAGGACGAGGCTGAAGCGACCGTCGGCAGCGCGCAGGGCCGCCCGCGCGGCACCCGGCCCGCGCAGCGCCCGCCCGCGCCCCAGGGTGCCATGGCGGCCGCCCTGGCCAAACTCAGGCGCTAGCGGCGGCCGCCACCGCCAGCTTGGCGGCTTCGGTGAGGCTGGGCGCGGAGAGGATCTTCAGGCCCGACTGGGCCAGCATGTTGCGTCCCAGATCCACGTTGGTGCCTTCCAGACGCACCACCACCGGCACCGTGACGCCCACCTCGCGCACCGCCTGGATGATGCCCTCGGCGATCACGTCGCAGCGCATGATGCCGCCGAAGATGTTGACCAGGATGGCCTTCACCTTGGGGTCGGAGAGAATGATCTTGAAGGCCTTGGCCACGGTTTCCGCCGTGGCGCCGCCCCCCACGTCGAGGAAGTTGGCAGGCGCGCCGCCGTGCAGCTTGATGAGGTCCATGGTGGCCATGGCCAGTCCCGCGCCGTTCACCATGCAGCCGATGTTGCCGTCCAGGGCGATGTAGTTGAGACCCACCGCATGGGCCGCGGCTTCCTTGGGGTCGTCCTGGCTCACGTCGCGCAGATCGGCGAGGCGCGGCCGCCGCCACAGGGCGTTGTCGTCCACGCCGATCTTGCAGTCCAGCGCGACCAGCCTGCCATCTTCGGTCACCACCAGCGGATTGATTTCCAGCAGGGACAGATCGTTGCTGACGAACAGGCGATAGGCATTGCGCAGAAGCCGCGTCATCTCACCCACCTGGGCGCCGCTGAGACCCAGGGCGAAGGCCAGCGCGCGGCACTGGAAATCCTGCAGGCCCAGCAGCGGATCGCACAGCTCGCGCAGAATACGCTCGGGTGTGGTGCGGGCCACTTCCTCGATGTCCATGCCCCCCGCGCTGGACGCCACCACCGCCACGCGCTCGCTTTCCCGGTCCACCAGCAGCGACAGATACAGCTCGCGCGCCACGGCGAGCGTTTCCTCCACCAGCACCCGGGAAACCGGCTGGCCGTGGGGTGCATTCTGGTAGGTGACCAGCGGCCGCCCCAGCAGCTCATCCGCCACGCGGCGCAGTTCGTCCACGGAATTCACGATGCGCACGCCCCCGGCCTTGCCGCGCCCGCCGGCATGGATCTGGGCCTTGACCACCCAGCGGCTGCCGCCCAGTTCATTGGTGGCCACTTCGGCATGCAGGGTATTTTCGATCACCACACCGCGCGGGGTGGGGATGGCATACTCCCGCAGCAGTTCCTTGGCCTGGTATTCGTGGAGATTCATGGTGGATTCCGGAGTCGGGGAATGCAGAAGGAAGCGAAATTCTGGAGGAAATCCCGTGAATAAGGAAGCCGGCGCGAAGGCATCCCGGCTCGAGGTGGTGCACGCCCTGGCGGAGGTAGATGCCGGCCAGTGGGACCGCCTCGCCGGTGACCAGCCTTTCCTGCGCCATGCCTTCCTGCACGCCCTGGAGACCACCGGCTGCGTGGGTGGGGCAACGGGCTGGCTGCCCTGGCATCTGGTCCTGCGCGAAGGGGGTGAGCTGCGGGCCGCGGCTCCCCTCTACCTCAAGCATCATTCCCGCGGGGAATTCGTGTTCGACTGGAGCTGGGCGGAGGCCTACGCGCGCCACGGCGGCCGTTACTATCCCAAGCTCCTGGGCGCGGTGCCCTTCACGCCGGTGACGGGCAGGCGCCTGCTGGGCGAAGCGGCCTGGCGCCAGGTTCTGATCGAGGGGGCGCTCGCCCTGGCCCGTGAGCTGGGCGTGTCATCGTGGCACTGCCTGTTCCCCACGCAGGCCGAGGCGCAGGAACTGGCGCGCGCCGGGCTGCTGTTGCGACGCGGGGTGCAGTTCCACTGGCACAACGCGGGCTACGCAAGTTTCGAGGAGTTCCTGGCGGCCCTTTCCCGGGAAAAGCGCAAGAAGATCCGCCAGGAACGCCGGCGCGTGCAGGAGGCGGGTGTGTCTTTCGAGTGGCGCACGGGTGCCGACATCCGCGAGGCGGACTGGCATTTCTTCGAACGCTGTTACCGGAACACCTATCGGGAACACGGCAGCGCACCCTATCTCAATCTGGATTTCTTCCTGGAACTGGGGCGGCTTCTCAAGCAGCACTGTCTGCTGGTCATTGCCCACCAGGATGGCGTGCCCATCGCCAGCGCCCTCAACCTGTTTGACGGCCAGACGCTCTACGGACGCTACTGGGGCAGTCTGCGCTTCCTGCCCGGTCTGCATTTCGAGACCTGCTATTACCAGGGCATCGAGTTCTGCATCGCCCAGCGGCTGTCCCGCTTCGAGGGGGGCGCCCAGGGTGAGCACAAGCTGGCCCGGGGACTTTTGCCCGTCACCACCTGGTCGGCACACTGGATCGCCGACGCCTCCTTCCGCGACGCCGTGGCGCGGTTCCTCACCCGCGAGGCGGAAGGTGTGGCGGATTACGTCAATGAGCTCGAGGGACATTCGCCCTTTCGTTCGGCGCCGCCCGAAGCGCCGCCGGATACGCGTCCGGAATGACTGGACCGTGCCTCGGCCCGCCGCAGGAAGCGCTTGCGCCGACCCATGGGCGATCTGGCGCGGCAGGGCGTTTCATGAAATCTTGGCAAGGTGTCCCGTACCCAGGTCCATCATCGTGGATTTTTGCGCGCGCCGTGTTGCATAATCCGACGCATGGTCGTGCCCGGCGCGGCCATGTTCACGGAGAGCGAGCCATGAGCCAGGGCGATTCCCGCTTTGATTTCGACGAGTGGATGCAGCTCGCGAAAACGGACCCCGCCGCCTTCGATGCACGCCGGCGGCAGGTCATCGAGGCCTTCATCAGCGAGGCGCCCCCCCACATCCGCCAGCGGCTCGAGCGTTTCCAGTGGCGCATCGACATGGAGCGCGCCCGCTGCGAAAATCCCATGCAGGCCTGCATCAAGCTCTCCAACATGATGTGGGAACTGGTCTATGGCGACCGCGGCTTTCTCTGGTCGCTCAAGCTTCTGTCCGGCCCGAATGCCGCGACACCCGCCGCGGGCGCCAGCGTGGTACCCCTCAAGCCCCCGCGCGATGCCTGACGGTGCCCGTTGCGGTGTGTGCAGCGCCGCCCCGGGATCGCGGCGCCATCGATTCCCGTCTGCCGTGACCGTCGCCGCCGCGGATCCTGCCTCAAGGCCGGTCAGCTGTCCGGCGCATCAAGCCCCGTTCCCCGCACGCTGACACTGATCCGGTCGTAGTGCCCCGCCGGGTCCAGCGCAGTGATGTCGTAACGGCCGGGCGTGGCGAATTGCAGGGTCTGGCTGCTGCTGCCGTGGCCCACCACGCGGCCATTGACGATCCAGTACACCGGGCCCATCGTGCCGCGCAGCGTGAGCCGCACCACCGGCGGCCTGGCGCCTGGGGCCTGCTGGATCACGCTGCGGTCATTGAGGCCGAGGATCCTGATGCGGGCCGGCAAAGGTTCGCGGCCCCGGCAGCCCGGGGCCCAGGGGGGCAGCCGGACCGTTTGCTGCAGACTGGCCTCCAGCCAGGGTTCGAGCAGCGTCGGCCAGCGCACCGCTTCCCGGATCTCCGTCCTGCCCCGCGCGCACTCGGGTAGCACGCGCAGGCCGCTCGCTGCCTCCACGGTGTAGTCGTAGCGCAGCGGCCCCGGGCGCAAGGGGTCCGGAAAAGTGGGCGGTGCCACGCCGTTCAGTATCCAGGCCGTGCGCTTGACGGGACACAGGGCATCGTCCGCCGGGTGGCGTCCACCCAGGGGCCAACAGATGATTTCCTGCGTCACCTGGGCAGGGGGCGTGCGCGGCGCGCCGCGCCCTTCTTCGGGCAACAGGGCGAACACGTCCACGAGCAGGGGCGCGGCCAGGTTGGCGCCGAAGAAACCGGGATTGGGCGTGCCATCCGGACGTCCCACCCAGACGCCGACGGTGTAGCGGTTGCTCACGCCAATGGCCCAGGCATCGCGGAAGCCAAAGCTGGTGCCCGTCTTCCAGGCGATGCCCCGCTGCGGGCCGGGCGTGGCAGGGGCGGCCCGCGCGCCGGGACCGCCCCTTTCCAGAATGTCGCGCACGATGAAGGCGGCGCCTTCACTCATCATGCGCCGCTCCTCTACGGGCGCGTCCGGGGTAAAGCGCGGCGTGCCGGCCAGGCCGCGCCGGGCGAGGGAGGAATAAGCCGCCACCAGTTGTTCCAGTGTGGTGCCCGCGCCGCCCAGTATCACGCTGAGATTGGGCTCGCCCCCGCGGGGAAAGTCCAGCCTGAGACCGCCCTGCCGCAGGAGGGCCACGAAGCGCCTGGGACCCAGGGCGTCCAGCACCTGCACGGCCGGCACGTTCAGGGATTTCACCAGTGCCTCCGACACGCTCACCGGACCGTGGAAGGACTGCTGGAAGTTGCCCGGCTCGTAGCCATCGAAATTCTGCGGCACGTCGGCGAGCAGCGATTCCGAGTGGATGAGTCCCTCATCCAGGGCGAAGGCGTACAGGAAGGGCTTGAGTGTGGAACCGGGCGAGCGTGAGGCGCGCACCATGTCCACATGGGCGAAGCGCTCGGCGTCGCCGAAATCGGCGGAGCCCGCATAGGCCAGCACTTCCAGCGTGGTGTTGTCCATCACCAGCGCCGCCAGGGAGACGCGCGGCGGCAGGCTGCGGGCCCGGTCCAGGAGCAGGGCCTCGGTCAGGGTTTGTGTGGTGGCGTCGATGGTGGTGTCGATGCGCAGTTTGCCGCCGGCCTGTCTGCGCAGACGTTCCGCCAGCAGCGGGGCGCTCACGGGTGTGCGCAGGGTCTGGGCGATCACCGGCTCGCTCAGGGCATCCCGCAGCGCGGCCTCACCCCAGCGCGGCGCGAGGCGCCTGAGCAGTTTGTCGCGCGCAGCGCGCGCCGCCTCGGGAAAGCGGTCCGGCCGCAGCCTGGACGGCGACTGGGGCAGCACCGCCAGCAACGCGGCCTCGGCATGGCTGAGCTGGCGGGCCGACTTGCCCAGATAGGCACGGCTGGCCGCCTCCACGCCTTCCAGCACGCCACCCATGGGTGCGTAGTTGAGATAGAGGGTGAGGATTTCCTTTTTCGAGTAATGCCACTCCAGCTGCAGGGCCCGTGCGATCTGGCGCAACTTGCCGGCCACGGTGCGTGGCGTGGGATCGATGAGACGCGCCACCTGCATGGTCAGGGTGGAGCCACCGGAGACCACCCGGCCGTAGCGCAGGCGCTGCCAGGCCGCACGGGCCAGGGCCACGGGATTCACGCCGGGATGCCACCAGAACCAACGGTCCTCGTAGCCGAGCAGGGCTTCCAGATACAGGGGTGAAACCTGATCGAGGGTGACCGGATGGCGCCAGACATGATCCCGGTCGGGAAAGGCACGCAGGGGTGTGCCGTCGCGTGCGACCACTGTCACGGCGTAGGGCGAGGCGCGTCCGGGTGTGGGCAGGGGGAACAGCCAGTCGGCGAGCAGCAGAACGGCCAGCACACCCGTGGCCCCAATGAACAGGCGGCCGGGCCGTGTCCCCGCAAGTCGTGGAAATGCGTCCTTCATGCCGACTCCCAGCCCGTGCCGCGCGTTTCAGCGTGGGGCGTGCCGGCCGTGGGCAAGTCCCTGCCCAAGGTGGGGAAGGCAGGCGCTACGGCGAGGCGGTTTGCGCGCGATCCGGGAGGGGGCGGGCAGGGCCGGGTTCACCGGGGCTCCACCACGGTCAGCACGTCGCCGCCCCCGGTGAGGCCAAACACTTCCGGGCGATACATGTCCTCGGCATAGACCGGCGGCACGACGAACCTGCCTGGCGTGACCACCCGTGCCCGGTAGAACAGGTTCAGCTCGCGAAAGCCGTCGAGGCGCACGGCGGCCACGAAGCGGTCATCGCGCCATTCCACGTGCCGGATGCGGCTGTCCGTCATGGCTTCGGCCGGATCGATGGCGTCGATTTTGATGGAGCCCATCTGCTCGCCCTGCACGATGTTGAGGTTTTCGATCTCGATACCCGCGGGCACCTTGTCCACGATCAGGCCGGTGGGAATGGCGGCGCTGGAACGGGCGCTGATCCTCACCAGCAGGGTGTCACCGACCTTGAGGGCACGGTCCCCCAGGGGGGTGCCATCGGCATGGTAGATCCTGCGCGTGAGCAGGATGGGATCTTTGCGTTCCGGCGGCGACTTCACCGGGAAGCCGGTCAGGGCCAGCTCCACGTACAGACGTTCCCGATGCCGGTTGGTGAGCCTGATGCCGCCGGTCACCTCCTCCGCCCCCAGTTCGCGGAACAGGGAACCCTTGCCCTTGAGCCCCTCGCTCCTGCCCCGTGACTGGATTTCGGCCGTCCATTCACCGCCGCCGCTGGCGAACGAGCGTCCCACCAGGAACAGCGCCATCTGCTCCTGGGTGCTGTAGTAGCGCTGCCGCTCCATTTCGTCGGCGATCACCCCCACCAGGTCGTCCATGCCTTTGGGCCTGAGCTTGTGCCGCTCCAGCAACACGTAGGACAGGGCGGCATCCCGCAGGTTGCTGCCGTAGTCGCCCCACCAGGCGCCGTTCTCCCGGGGCTTTGCCAGACCCTCGGCGATGGCGGTGTCGCCCCGGGCATCGTCGCCCATGAGCTTGAGGGCGATGCCGAGTTGCACCAGCGAAAGCCCGGAATGGGCGTGGGCGCGCGCTTCGAACATTTGGCGCAGGGTGGACAGGGGCGCCCGGGCGTCACGGGCGAGCACGTAGGCGCCCCAGCTCAATACGCCGAAGCGGGCATTGTCCCGCTGGCGGGCATCTGCCCAGAAGCCGGGCTGGTTTTGCCCTGCTTCGCTCCGGGCACCGGCCGTGGCGCGCATGCGGGGCACGCCTTCCTGCAGGCCGCGCAGCAGGAAATCCATGGCCTTCTTGTACATGACATCCGGTACCTGGAAGCCCTGCCCGCGCGCATCCTGCAGGAAGCCGGTGACGTAGGCCGACAGCCAGTATTCGTACTCGGAGACGTTGCCCCACAGGCTGAAGCCGCCGCCGGGCGCCTGATAGGTGGCGAGGCGGGCGATGGCGGACTCCAGCATTTGTTCCCGCTGTTCCCGCGTGTAGGGCGTGAGGCCGAAGCGGCGCGCGGCCTCCTCGTCCACGAACAGGTGCGGGTAGGCCGTGCTGGTGGTCTGCTCGGCGCAGCCATAGGGATAGCGCAGCAGGCCCTGGATCGCCGAGCGCACGTCGATGGGCGCCTTGTCCGAAATCACCAGATGGGCGGCGAGCGCGTTGCGGTGGAAGCTGGCCAGTTCGCTCTCGCGCACTTCCACCGTTTCACCGGGCGCCACGCTGTAGCGGCGCGACACGTGCTGCTGGGGCGTGGGTGCCTGGATCATCAGCGGGAAGCGGCGCTCCAGCGCGAGGTCCCGGCCCTCGACCCTGACCACGACATCGGTGAGGCCGACGCTGGTGCCGGCTTCCACGGCAAAGCGCAGCGTGGCTTTCTGCTGGTCCCTCAGGGAAAGGGTGCGGCCGCCGTCGTGAATGCGGGTATCGCCTGCGGCGCTGACGGAGACTTTCAGTGTCTGGGCGGCGCCGGACAGGTTGTGCAGGTCCAGTGCCACGGTGGCGCTGTCGCCGAAGTTGAGGAAGCGTGGCGTGGCAAGCTCGGCCACCAGCGGCGCGGCCACGACCACTTCCCCATCCCGGGAGCCGAAGCGGTCGGCCGTGGCGACCACGGCCATCAGCCTCAGCGTGCCGTTGAAATCCGGCAGCGGCAGGGTGATTTCCGCCTCGCCGTTGGCATCGAGGGCGACCGGGCCGCTGAACAGGTCCACCAGCCTGACTTTCCTGGGCAGGCTCCGGGTGGGACGCGGCGTGTCATCGCCGCCGAACTTGAGCTTGCCTTGCCGGCCCGGCATTTTCTCGATCAGCCGGCCGTACACGTCGTGCAGGTCGGCGCCGTAGCGCAGCTTGCCGAAGAAGAAGCCGAAAGGATCCGGCGTGGTAAAGCGCGTGATGTTGAGGATGCCCGCATCCACGGCGGACAGGGTGACGACGGCCTTCTGGCCCCTGGCCTCGGGCGCTCGCACCCGGACCCTGAGAGGCGTGTCGGGCCGTGTTTTGGCCACCGCCTGGAGGGCGACCTCGAGCCTGCGCGGGCTGCGTTCCAGCGGCAGATGGATGAGCCCCAGCGCCCGCGCGGGAGTCACCTGGTCGCCCTCGTTGCCTGGGCGCAGCACCATCACCGAGACGTACAGATCATGCCGCCGCCAGTCCCGGGCGAGGGGGATGTCGATGGTGTCCCCCTTGGCGCCGATGGCCGTGCGTTTAAGCCACAGCAGGCGGTCGCCCTCCACGGTGATCAGAGCGTCGCCCCCATGGGGAGGCTGGATGGTGAGCCGGGCGGTATCGCCCTCCCGGTAGGCGGGCTTGTCCCACTTGAGGGCCACCCGGTCGGGACGGCTGCCCTGGCTCTCGTCTTCTTTGGCACTCCAGCCTGCGTAGAACCGGTAGCGTAGAGTCTGGCGGGTTTCCGGGTCGAGGATCTCGACGCGATAGCGGCCATGGCGCACGGGCAGGGTGAGTCTGCCGCGGCCGGAGGCCGGGATGCTCACGCTGGCGGTTTCCACCAGCTCGTCGCTTTCATTGAACCCCGAATGCCAGCCGCGCTGATCATCGAAGCGCCAGTAGTAGTCGCGATATTCGCGAAACAGCCGCACCGGCAGAGCCCGGGCTGGGCGGGACGTGCCGGAGCGGTCCACCCGGATCACCTCGAACTCCACGGGCGCATCCTGACGCGCGTATTCGCCGGTGAAGAGGGGGCGGATGCCCACCAGGGTCGGCGCCGGCCACACCACCCGCTCGAGGCTGCGCACCACCGGGCGGCCACCCGATTCCAGCAGGCTCACCGTCGCCCGCACGGTGAACGGTGAGTGGCGATCGGCGACGGGCGCGAGGTCGATGTCGAGCCGGGCCCGGCCTGCCTCGTCGAGCGTGGCTTCTGGAAGTTCCTGGCGCGCCCTGGCGCTGTCCTCGGCGAAGTCGCCGAATTCGAAGCCCGGATACTTCTGTGCCAGCGGATTGCGGTTGCGCTCGTACTGGACCACCGCGAGGAGACGGTTGCCGCTCGCCGGGGCGCCGTAGAGATAGCTGCCGCGCACATCCACACTCAGGGCGCCGGCGATTGTCTGGGGGGCGTCCAGTTCCAGCTTCATGCGTTCCGGCAGGAATTCCTCCACGCCGAACCGGAAGACCGTGGCAGGCACCTTGTCCGCCGGATCGGCGCGCAACTCCAGCGTCCAGAACCCGGTGGGTGCGTCCGCAGGCAGATCGATGCGGCGCAGGTAATAGCCGGGAAAGCGCCGGTCCGGCTGCCAGGCGGCGCTGAACTGGGTGCGTCCGTCCGGGCGCTTGAGGATGGCCTGCACCGGCGTGGCAGGCACCGGATGGCCATCCGCGTCGCGCGCCAGGACCGATAGCTGGAAGCTTTCGCCCGGGCGATACAGATTGCGGCCGGCATAGGCAAACAGGCGCACCGGCTTGTAGGGGTCGCCGGTCACGTCGTATTCGGACAGGTCCAGCGCCGGCTCCCGGAGGGCGATCATGGACACCTGCCTGCCCTTGCGTGCCAGGAGCACACGCGCCCCCTGGGGACGCTCGGCGAAGCTCGCCCGGCCATCGCCGTCGGTCTCGGCGCGGGCCAGGGTTTTCCCGGTGCCGTCCAGCCAGGATACTTCCACGCCGCGCATGCCCCGGCCGTCCGTCAGGGAACTCACGAAGGCTTCCGCGCCCTTGTCGTACAGGCGCGCGTGCAGGCCCATGTCGCTGACATAGAAATAGGTGACCTGGAAATCGCCACGAAAGCGCCCCGGCTGGCTCATGATGGCCACGTAGATGCCGGGCTCCTGCAACGCCTTGATGTGCTCCACCGGCAGATAGGTGACGCTGCGCTTGTTTTTCTGCTGTTCGGTGAGGAAGCGGCCGAGATAGACGCTGTCGGCCAGCTTGTGCAGCCGATCCAGCTCCCAGTTGGAGACGGCGCCACGCAGGGCGCCCAGGCGGTCATGGGTGACGTCGTCCTCCACCTCCTCGTCGGCGTCGGTTTCATCGCCGGGGGGATTCGCGTCCTGCTTCCGGGGTGCGGCGGCAATCACCTGATCGAGGAAGTTGGGCAGCTGGTCGTCCCGTACCCGCATGAACTGCACGTCCACTTCGGGCACGTTGACGGTGACGACCGGCAGGCCGCCGTTCTGTTTGGCCGGCAGCACCATGCCCCGGCTGGCGAAATAGTAGGCCGGCGCCACCGCCGCGGTGAGGACCGAATAGCGGGCTTCGGCGCCGAGCAGAGTGCCGTCCCGGGCGGGGAGCTTCCCATCGACGCGCACCACATAGCGCGTCTGCGGCTTGATGTGGGGGAAGAACAGCAGGCGTGGGTTGTCGCCCACCACCCAGGCGCCGGACACCGCCCGGCCCCCCTCGGTGCGGGTATCTTCCGGCCTGGTGCTCACCCGCGAGGCACCGTCCGTTGACCTCGGGCCTTCTTCCGCCCGCTCATCGTCGTTCGGTCTCGCCGCTGCACCCGCCCTCGGCGGCATTTCGTACACCTGGATGTATTTGTCGTAGTGGATGCCTGGATCCAGGGGCCGGGTGAAGGTCAACGCCAGCGCGGGCGCCCCGTCGAAGCTTCGGTCGCCTGCGTCGGCCAGGCTGAAGGGCTCGTGGGAGTCGGGTGTCTGCGGTTGCGGACGATAGAGCGGCCACCAGTGGACAACGGCGGCGGCAAGGGCGAGGGCGACGGCGAGCAGGCCAAGGTGTTTTTTGTTCATGTCCAGTCCAGATGCGGAAGCGATTCCATTGTCATGGCATTCTATTGGACGGGGGTATCCGGGTGTCAAGGCGCGGGTCATCGGGGATGAGACCGGCAGAGCAAAAGCGGGCGGGCCTGCACGGCCCGCAGGGGTGGGCGTTCAGTGGAGCCGAAACGGTCGGTCCGCCGGGCGTGGCAGACGGGGGACGCGGCGGTGCGCCGGCCTGCTCAGGCCTTACCCACCTGGTCTGCCCAGAGCAGCGCCTGGGCGTGGGCCGCGTTGAGGTCCCGGGCGCCGATGCCGCACACGGCTGCGTAGGTCGCCAGAATGTGTTCCTCGCCTTCCTCGGTGGCGAGCACCAGTTCCAGATAGGGGGCGTAGAGTCCTTCGCGCTTGAGCAGGGCCTGGACGATCTCACCCGGCAGCTTGAGTCCCGCCAGGGCCTGCTCCATGGGCAGGTTGAGCAGGGCGTCCAGCAGGGAAAACATGCCGACGATGAACAGGCCGCCCTGTGCCTCGGCCGGCACCCGGCCCTGCCCCAGCAGTTCCGCGAAGCGCCCGCGCACCAGCGCCGTGCGCAGCAGGCCGAGACTGCGGAAGTCGGGCTCGCCGCTGGCGAACAGGAGCAGCGTGAGCCAGCGGTAGAGCTGGTCGTAGCCCAGCACCATGAGGGCATGGCCGAGGGAGCGCACGGGCTGCATGAGGCCGTTGGCCGGCGAGTTGATGTAGCGCAGCAGCCGGTAGGAGAGGGCGGGGTCGCGCTTGAACACGGCCTCCAGTTCGCCGATCTCGGCACGGTTGAGGGTGAGGTTGAGCAGCTCCATGATGCGCAGGCGCTGGGCGTCGAGGCGGCCGCTTTGGCTGGGCTTCAGGCGCGTGAAGGAATAGCCCTGGAAGGCCTTGAACCCCAGCTTGCGGCAGACTTCGAACAGTTCCTCCGCGTCCACCTGGGTGGCCACCAGGCGGGCGCGGCTTTGCCTAAGTGCCGCCACGGCGAATTCGCCCAGGGCGATGGCATCCCGGCCGTGGGCGTCGACGCGCAGGAAATCGGCGAGCGCCAGCAGGGGACGCGCGGCGGCGTCAAGTTCCACCTCATCCAGGGCGATGGCATAGCCCATGCGCTTGAGTTCGGCGAGCCGCGCAGCCAGGGCCGGCACGTCGCCTTCCGGACGCAGCGCCAGGACCAGACCTTCGCCCGCCAGGCGCTGCAGGAAGCCGCTGTCCAGGGTGTGCACGGTCAGGGGCACGAAGATCAGACGCCCGCCACGCAGGGCGTGGATGTCCAGGTCCAGCAGGCTGGCGAGCAGCATTTCGTCCATCATCTGCATCAGGGTGGGACCCGGCGGGCTGTCGGGCGGCAGGCTTTTCTTCAGGCGCAGTTCGTAGCCCAGCACGCGGCCGTCGGCCTCCAGCACCGGCTGGCGGCCCAGGAAGCGCTGCAAGAGCTCCGAGACCTGGGTGCGTCGCCCGTGGGTTTCGACGGGCAGCACATCGCTCACCACCGACTCGGCCGCGGTGGTGTCCACTGTCTGTCCCACGGTTGCCGCGGCGCGCGGCGGTTTGTCCAGGAGGGGCACCAGTTCGTCGATGGGGGGCGGCTGCGACGGCGCCGGGGCGGAGGCCGTGTCGGTTTGCCGGTCGCCGCCGAACAGCTTGAGATATTTGCGCAGCATGGGATTCCGGAGGTGAAGGCAAGACTGTCTCTGCCCCCAATAACGGCGGTGGCTGCCGGAATCTTGAGCCGGCCGTGCATGACCGAAACGTCACCCGGCAGGCGCTATAATCCCAAACTTTTGCGAGGAGAGTGCCATGTACGGATTGAGTGTGACAGTGGACATGCCCTTCGACGCCGCCGTGGCGCGCGTGACCGAGGAACTCAAGAAGGAAGGCTTCGGGGTGCTCACGGACATCGACGTGCAGGCCACCCTCAAGGCCAAGCTGGGCGTGGAGCGTCTGCCCTACCGCATTCTGGGCGCATGCAATCCGGTGCTCGCCAACAAGGCCATCGACCTCGAACCCGACATCGGCCTGCTGCTGCCCTGCAACGTGGTGGTGCGCCAGGAGCCGGATGGCAAGGTCACCATCCTCCTTCTCGATCCCAACCTGATGGTGGAGCTGGTGAGCAACAAGGCCGTGTGCGAGGTGGCGCAGGAGGCCCGCGCGCGGCTGGACCGGGTCAAGGCCGCCCTCGCCGCCTGATCCCCCCGGCTGTCCGGGCGGGATGGCCGCGGGTTATCATCGGTCATGGCCGCCCGCTTCGTATTCGATGCCAGCGCCGAGACGTTCCCCACCCTGGTGCTGGAGAATTCCGGGCGCGGCCTGGTGGTGGTGCTGTTCTGGTCACCCCGTGCCGCGCCCTGCATGATGCTCATGCCGCGCCTCCTGCACTTGGCCGAGGATTTTGGAGGGCGCTTTCTGCTGGTGCGGGTCAACGTGGACGAACTGGCGCGCCTGGCCCGCGACTGGGGCGTGGCCAGCGTGCCCACGGTGAAGTTCTTCCGTCACGGCCAAGTGGTGCACACCATCCATGGGGCCGAATCGGAAGCCAGCCTGCGCGCCGCGCTGGAATGGCATCTGCCCCGCCCGCCGGACCCGCAGCGGGTCGAGGCCTGGCGTCTGTTCCAGGCGGGACAGGCCGAGGCCGCCTACGCCCGCTTGGCCCGGGCCGCCCTGGACGACCCGGACAACCCCCTTCTGCCCCTGGAGCTCGCCCGCCTGATGGTGCAAAACGGCGAGCACGCCCGCGCCCATGCCCTGCTCGCCAACCTGCCCGAGCCTGCCGCCAGTCACCCGGAGATCCAGCGGCTGTTCGTGCATTTGGGCCTGATCATTGCCGCCGAGGAGGCGCCCGACTCCGCCGTCCTGGACGCGCAGCTTGCCGCCGACCCCAACGATTGCGAGGCCCGCTTCGCCCGCGCCGCGCGCCGGCTGGTGGCCGATGACTTCACCGGCGCCGCCGAGGACCTCCTGGCCATCCTTGCCCTTGAGCCCAAGTGGCGGCAGGGCCGGGCGCACCGCGCACTCCTCGCCGTGCTGGAGCTGCCGGCGTTTCCACCGGCGGACGCGGCGGCGTGCCGGCGGCGTCTGGCGGAGCTCCTGCACCGCTGAGATTCCATGACCAAAGATTCACGGGCCGGCCGCAGCCCGGGCCACGTGGCCAAGCTCCTGAAACGACGTCACTTTTGCGCCCGGACCGGCGCCGGCCCGGGCGTCGGGCTGTCTATAATGACCCGTTGCGCCTAAAGCAAGGCCATGACGGGACGATGACAAAGCTGCCCCGCCGCGCCGGCGGCGGGGCCGAGACCTGAGCGCGATGGATCCCAACATCGTTTTCACCAAGACGTCCAAGGGTGCCCTGGAGGCGGCCGGCAGGACCCGTCTGCTCAACCGCGAGCAGGCGCGTGTGCTCGCCCTGGTGGATGGCCGCTCCAACCTGGCCCAGATGCTGGAGCGTGCCGGGCGTCTGTCCCAGGCGCGCCTGGAGCGCGTGCTGACCACGCTGGAAGCCGAGGGCTTCGTGCGCAGCGTGCGCGCCGCCCCGCCTACGGTACTGGCCGACGAGCTGGGCTTTTCCTCCACCATCATCGTCGATGAGGCGAACACCCAGGCGTTCATCGAAGCCCAGCGGGAACTGGAGCGGCGCGCGCGCCAGGAGGCCCAGCGTGCCCAGGCAGAAAAGGAAAAGCAGCGTGCCGCGCTGCTCGACGAACTGAAAGCGGAGCAGGCTGCGCCGGCACCGGCGCCCGCCGGGGAACCCACCAGGCCTGCATCCGGCACCCAGCCGGCGCCGCCACCCGGCCCGCCGCCATCGCCGCCGGACAGGCAGAAACCGCTCCGATCCGAACCGGATGCCGCCGGGGAAGAGGCCCGCGCGGCACTGGAGGCGCGCATGCGGGAGGTGGAGGCGGCGCGGGCCCGGGCCGACTCGGAACGTCAGGCCCTCGCGCGCCAGCTCAGGGAAGCCCGTCTGGCTGCCGAGCTGGAGGCCCGCGTCAAGCGCCGTCTCGAAGCGCGCGCCCGGGAAGAGGAAGAAGCGCGGCGCCGCGCCGAGGAGGAAGCGCGCGGGCGGGCGGAAGCGGAGGCGCGCGCCCGCGCGGAAGCGGAGGCCCGTCTCGAAGCCGAGCGCCGGGCACGGGAAGAGGCGGAGGCCAAGGCCCGCGCCGAAGCCGAGGCACGGGCGCGGCTGGAAGAGGAGGCCAGGCGCCGGGAGGCGGCCGAGGCCCAGGCCCGCGCGGAGGCCGAGGCCAGGGCCCGGGCGGAAGCCGAAGCCCGGGCGCGTCTGGAAGAGGAGGCGCGGCGTCGGGAAGAGGCCGAGCGCCGCGCCCGGGAAGAGGAGGAAGCCCGCCGCCGGGCCGAGGAGGACGCGCGCGCGAAGGCGGAAGCGGAAGCCCGTCTGGCGGCCGAGGCGCGTGCCCGGGCCGAACTGGAGGCCCGTCTCGAAGCCGAGCGCCGGGCACGGGAAGAGGCGGAGGCCAAGGCCCGCGCCGAAGCCGAGGCACGGGCCCGTCTGGAAGAGGAGGCGCGGCGCCGGGAGGCGGCCGAGGCCCAGGCCCGCGCGGAGGCCGAGGCCAGGGCCCGGGCGGAAGCCGAAGCCCGGGCGCGTCTGGAAGAGGAGGCGCGGCGTCGGGAAGAGGCCGAGCGCCGCGCCCGGGAAGAGGAGGAAGCCCGCCGCCGGGCCGAGGAGGACGCGCGCGCGAAGGCGGAAGCGGAAGCCCGTCTGGCGGCCGAGGCGCGTGCCCGGGCCGAACTGGAGGCCCGTCTCGAAGCCGAGCGCCGGGCACGGGAGGAGGCGGAAGCCCGGGCCCGTCTGGAAGAGGAAGCGCGGCGCCGGGAAGAAGCCGAGCGCCGTGCCCGGGAAGAGGAGGAAGCCCGGCGCCGGGCGGAAGCCGAAGCCCAGGCGCGGGAAGAGGCGGCAGCGCAGGCCCTGGCCCGGGAAGAGGCGGCCCGTCGCACTCGGGAGCTGGCCGAAAGCCGCGCCGCGGCGGAGGCAGCGGCGGCGGCCCGGGAAGCGGAGCGGGCGGCGGCCAAGGCCGCGGCGGAACAGGCGGCCCGCGAAGCTGCCGAGGAAGCCCGCCGCTTCGCGGAGGAACAGGCGCGCCGGCTCATGGAGGAGGAAGAGCGGGAGCGGGCCGAGGCCGAGGCGCGCGCCATGGCCCTGGCACGCATGAAAACCGCCCAGGAGGCGGCGCTGGCACGCCTGCTCTGGGGAGGGGGGCTGCGCCGCTTTCGCATCGACTGGCGCAAGGGGGTGCGGCGCGGGGCGGCCGGGCTCGCGCTCGGCCTGCTCGCCACCCTGGTGCTGGCCCATCTCGTTTCGTTCAACTTCTATGCCCCCCGGCTGGAGGCCCGCCTGTCACGCAGCCTGGGTGAACCGGTGCACATCGGTGGGCTGCGCTTTGCCGCCTTTCCCGCGCCCCGCTGGAAACTGGAGCAGGTGAATATCGGCGTGCTCCAGGACATCCGCATCGCCCGGGCCGAACTCACGCCGCGCTTCACGGACTGGGGGCGGGAGCGGATGCTGCTCGATCGTGTCGTCCTGGACGGCGTGAGTCTGGAGGCGGATGCCCTGACGCGCCTGGCGGCCTGGGGCGCCCGTCAGCAGGCGGCGCCCCTGGTGGTGAGTCGGGTGGACCTCGCCCAGGTCAGGCTGCTGGTGCCGGGGATGGAACTGCCGCCCTTCGGCGGACAAGTGGGGTGGGACCATGGGCAAGTTCGCGAGGCCGTGCTCACCACCGCGGACCGGCGGGCGACCCTGAACGTACAGCCGCTGGCGGGCGGCTGGCGGGTGCAGCTCACGGCGGGACGCTGGATACCGCCCCTGGGGGTGAACCTGGAATTCGACCGGCTCGACGTGCAGGGGGTGGCGCGGGACCAGACGCTGGAGATCACCGCCCTCGATGGCGAACTGTATGGCGGCAGGGTGGCAGGCAGCGGGCGGGTGAGCTGGACGCGCGGCTGGGAGGCATTGTTCGACCTGGACGTCGCCGGGGTGAATCTCGCCGCCGCCCTGCCTGCCTTCACCCGCGCCCTGCGCGCGGAGGGCACGCTTGCCGCCAAGGCGCGGCTCCAGCTCGCTGCCGACCGGCTGGGTCTGCTCACCGCCTCGCCCACGGTGCGCGCCACCTTCGTAGCCCAGGAGGGCACGCTGGGCAACGTGGATCTGGTGCGGGCCATCAATGCCGCGGCACGCAGCGCGGTGACCGGTGGCGAGACCCGGTTCAACGGCTTTTCCGGCTATCTGGAGCTGGCCGGTGGGCGCTACCGCTACCAGCAGCTACGGCTGAATCTGGGCATGCTGAGCGCGGCCGGCAGTGCCGTCATCGAGGCCGACGGCAGGCTTGCCGGCGATGTCGTCACCGAATTGCGCTCCCGCAGCGCGACCCTGCGCGTGCCCCTGACGGTGGAGGGAACCCTCGAGGCGCCGACGCTGCGTGGCAGGGGGACGTCCCGGGCCGGGCCGGCACCGGCGCAGGCACCGGCCGAAACCCAGCCCTGAGGCCTATACGCGCCGTTCGTCGCCGTCGGTCACGATGTGGGCTTTGACGGCCTCCAGCGCCTCGCGCAGGGTTTCTTCCGTGGTTTCGTTGAGGAATTCCGCCAGCAGTTCCGCCGCCTCGTAGGTTTCCGGCGGCAGTTTGGATGTATCCAGCTCCGCCACGAAGGCAGCGGCCGCGCCGGCGATGCGCAGCAGGAGCTCGCGCTCGCCCATGAGGAGCTCCAGCTCCTTGCGCAGCATGGCGATTTCCTCGTCTTTCAGCTGGATGATCTCGTGGGGCATGGCCTTCTCCCTGGGCTGCGGTTGGGAGTGCCGATGTTGGGGGATGGGGCCGGAGCTTGTCAACGCGCCCGGAAGGGCTGGCACGGGTCTTGCATGAGGGAGTGTGCAAAACCTCAGGCCAGACGAGAATCAGGAAGGACGCCCATGTTGAGCTGGTTCAACCCCCACAAATCCCAGACCCTGGAAAACGCCAGACTGCGGGCGCGGGCGCGGCTCGAAGAGCAAAAACAGCTGCCCGCCGAGCCCCCGGCCCGGGAAGGCATCGTGGTCGAGGAGCTGAGCCCGGAGGAATTTCTGCGCCTGTTGCGCCGGAACGATCCTTCCGCCTGAGCGCCAAAAAGCGGACAGTCATGTCATGATTACGGCGCCCGCCGGTCGGCGGGGCCACTCAGGCACCCAGGGCGGCACGCTGGGCAGTGAGTTTTTCCAGGGTGGCCTGGAAGCCCGCCAGACGCTGCCTTTCCTGCTCCACCACCGCGGCGGGCGCCCGTTCCACGAAGGCGGGATTGGCCAGCTTGGCCTCGGCCCTGGCGGCTTCCGCCTGCACGCGGGCGATCTCCCGCTCTAGGCGGGCCCGTTCCGCGGCCACATCCACCTCGATCCTCAGCATGATGCGGTAGTCGCCCACGATCTGCACCGGCGCCACCGAATGGGGGAGGGCCTCGGTTTCGATGGTGAGCTCGCTCAGCTTGGCCAGGGCCACGAGGTAAGGCTCGAGCGCCGCCAGCATGGCGGGATCGCCCAGGGCCACCGCGGGCACCTTCTGGGAGGGGGGCAGATTCATTTCACCGCGCAGGGTGCGGCAGGCGCCCACCAGCGCTTTGAGCAGGGCCACTTTCTCCATGGCCTCGGGGTGGATGCGGGCCGGCTGGGGCTCCGGATAGGGTTGCAGCATGATGCTTTCTCCCTGCACGCCGGCCAGGGGTGCCACCTTCTGCCACAGCTCCTCGGTGATGAAGGGAATCAGGGGATGGGCGAGCCGCAGGGTCGCTTCCAGCACCCGGATCAGGGTGCGGCGTGTCGCGCGGGTCTCGGCCTCGTTGCCGCGGGCGAGCTGCACCTTGGCGAGCTCCAGATACCAGTCGCAATACTCGTCCCACACGAACTGGTAGATGGCCTGGGCGGCGAGGTCGAAGCGGTACTGGGCGAAGGCGTCGACCACCTCCTGTTCCGCCTGCTGCAACCGGCCGATGATCCATTTGTCGATGTCGGAATACTGCAGCGGTTTGGCCTCGTCAAGCCCCACGTCGTGGCCCTCGCAGTTCATCAGCACGAAGCGGGAGGCGTTCCACAGCTTGTTGCAGAAGTTGCGGTAGCCGTCGCAGCGCTGCAGGTCGAACTTGATGTCCCGGCCGTGGGTGGCAAGGCTGGCAAAGGTGAAGCGCAGGGCATCGGCGCCGAAGGCCGGGATGCCCTTGGGGAATTCCAGACGCGTGGCCTTCTCGATGGAGGCGGCCTGCTTCGGGTTCATCAGGTTGGCGGTGCGCTTGGCCACCAGGTGCTCCAGGTCGATGCCGTCGATGAGATCCAGGGGATCCAGGATGTTGCCCTTGGACTTGCTCATCTTCTGGCCCTGGGCGTCGCGCACCAGTCCCGTGACATAGACCTCGCGGAAGGGCACCTTGCCCGTGAAATGCAGGGACATCATCACCATGCGCGCCACCCAGAAGAAGATGATGTCGAAGCCCGTGACCAGCACCGAGGTGGGCAGGAACAGCCTGAGCTCCGGGGTGTCGTCGGGCCAGCCCAGGGTGGAGAACGGCCACAGGGCGGAGGAGAACCAGGTGTCCAGCACGTCCTCGTCCTGGGTGAGGGTTTTGCAGTTCGCCTTGGCCTCTGCCTCCTCGCGGGTGCGTGCCACATAGACGTTGCCGTCCTCGTCATACCAGGCGGGGATGCGGTGACCCCACCAGAGCTGGCGCGAGATGCACCAGTCCTGGATGTTTTCCAGCCACTGCCGGTAGGTGGTGGTCCAGTTTTCTGGCACGAAGCGCAGTTCCCCGCTGTCCACCACTTCCAGCGCCCGGCGCGCGAGCCCTTCCATTCGCACGAACCACTGGTCGGTGAGCATGGGCTCGATCACCGCATGGGTGCGGTCGCCGCGCGGCACCATCAGCCTGTGTTTGCGGGTTTCGGCGAGCAGGCCGCGGGCCTCGAGATCCTCGATGATGCGCGCGCGGGCCTGGTAGCGGTCCAGTCCCTGGTATTCCGCCGGCGCGAGGTCGTTGAGCCTGGCATCCAGGGTGAAGATGTTGATGGGAATCAGGCCGTGACGCTGGCCCACCTGCCAGTCGTTGAAGTCGTGGGCGGGGGTGATTTTCACGCAGCCGGTGCCGAAGGCCGGATCCACGTAGGCATCGGCGATGATGGGGATGGAACGCTCGGCCAGCGGCAGCCGCACGTGTTTGCCGATCAGGTGCTGGTAGCGTTCGTCTTCCGGATGCACCGCCACCGCCACGTCGCCCAGCAGGGTCTCGGGACGGGTGGTGGCCACCACCACGTGACCACTGCCGTCCTCCAGCGGATAGCGGATGTGCCAGAGATAGCCGTCTTCCTCTTCCGAGATCACTTCCAGATCGGAGACCGCGGTCATGAGCACCGGATCCCAGTTCACCAGGCGCTTGCCCCGGTAGATCAGGCCCTCCTCGTACAGACGCACGAACACCTCGGTCACCGCGCGTGACAGGCCCTCGTCCATGGTGAAGCGCTCGCGGGACCAGTCCGGCGAGGCGCCCAGGCGGCGCATCTGGCGCGTGATGGTGGAGCCCGATTCCTCCTTCCACTCCCACACCCGCTTGACGAAGGCCTCGCGTCCCAGGTCGTGGCGGGTCTTGCCCTCCCGCTCCAGCTGGCGCTCCACCACGATCTGGGTGGCGATGCCGGCGTGATCGGTGCCGGGTTGCCAGAGGGTGTTGTCGCCCTTCATGCGGTGATAGCGGATGAGGGCGTCCATCAGGGTGTGCTGGAAGGCATGCCCCATGTGCAGCGTGCCCGTGACGTTGGGCGGCGGCAGCATGATGCAGTAGGCGGGACGCCCGGGGTCCAGGGTGGCGGTGAAATAGCCGCGTTCTTCCCAGATGGGATACCAGCGTCGTTCGATCTCGTGGGGTTCGAAGCTCTTGGCGAGTTCCATGACAGGCCTTGGGCGCGCAGAAAAACGCAGAATTATACCGGCGCCCGGGAATCAGGGCAGGGATTTGCGCAGTTGCTCGAGCTGCTTCTCGAGCTCGCTGGCGATGGACACCCTCACCACTTCCTCGATGTGGATCACGAACTGGTCCAGCATGCTCGCCAGGGCGCGGTCCAGGGCCACGTGCAGGCTGGTCTGCAGTTGCTGGGCAAGGGCCTGCTGCAGCTGCTCATCCAGGATTTTCGCGACGTCCGCCTTGATGGTGTCGGCGATGAGCTGGATGGTCTCCTGCGACAGCACGGACGGCACCGCCGCGGGGACCTCCCCCGGTGGCCGCTCGACGGCGGCGGGGGATCCGGCGCCGGGCGCGATGGGCGCACCGGGTTCCGGTGCAGGTGCCGGTGCGGCGGGGACGGTCTCGGCGGGGACGGTCTCGGCGGGGACTTCGGTGGCTGGCGCGGCCCCGGTTTCCACCAGGGACACCCAGCGCGCATCCGCCGGCAGCTCGAATTCCAGCACGGGCAGGGGGGCGGGGGCGCTGGCTTCGGCGGGGACCGCCGGCAGGAGTTCCGGGAAAGGCGGCTCTTCCGGCGCTCCTTCCCCCGCCGGGCTGGAGGCTTCACCGGGAGGGAGCTGGTATTCGATCACCTCCTCGGTGAGGATGGGAATGGCCTCCAAGTCCAGCGGCGAGGGCACTACCACCTCGGTGAGCACCGGGATGTCGGGCTCGGACGGCGCCTGATGCCGCTTCAGGAGGGCATCCAGCTTGCCCAGGACGTCGTCGGCCTCACTCATGGTGCCTCACTCGCGGCCGCTCATGTCGTGGGTGGCGAGCTCGTAGCCGCGGTCGCGGTAGAAGCGGAAGCGTTCCCGCGCCCGGCGCACGTCCTCCTCGTCCGTGCTCACGATTTCGATCAGCCGTCGGAAACGCGCGAACACCGCAGGCCGCTCGTCGCTGAGATTGATGAGCAGATCGTCGTGCAAAAAGCCCGCGGGCTCGTGGTGGATGAGCACCGGCGTGACCGGCGCCAGGGCCGAGTCGGCGCGCACGTGGGGCACGAAGCCGGTGGCGGGCAGGGTCCACAGGAGACGGTCGAGCCGTTCCGTGGCGGCCTCGTCGGCGGTGAGCACGGCCACCCGCAGCCGGTTGGCCACTGCCTTGGTGCACAGCTTGCACGCGAAACGGAAGCGGTCCTCGACGCGGGTGTAAAAGTCGATGCGCGTCACGCCCGCCTGCTCCTTCAGTCTGCTGCGCGGCGCGTCAGCCAGTGCACCAGGAGCGGCACCGGCCGCCCGGTGGCGCCTTTTTCGGCGCCCGATTTCCAGGCGGTGCCGGCGATGTCCAGGTGCGCCCAGTCGTATTTCTTGGTAAAACGGGACAGGAAACAGGCGGCGGTGACGGAGCCCGCGGCGCGCCCGCCGATATTGGCCATGTCCGCGAAATTGCTCTTGAGCTGTTCCTGGTAGTCGTCCCACAGGGGCATGTGCCAGGCCCGGTCCCAGGCTTCGTCGCCCGCGGCCTGCAGTTCCCGCGCCAGCGCGTCGCTGGTGCTGAACAGCCCCGAGGCGTGGTGCCCCAGGGCGATCACGCAGGCACCGGTGAGAGTGGCGATGTCCACCACTGCCTCGGGCTCGAAACGTTCCGCGTAGGTGAGGGCGTCGCACAGGATCAGCCGGCCCTCGGCATCGGTGTTGAGGATCTCGATGGTCTGGCCCGACATGCTGGTGACGATGTCGCCCGGCTTGTTGGCATTGCCGTCCGGCAGGTTCTCGCAGGTGGGGATGATGCCCACCACATTGAGGGGCAGGCGGTTCAGGGCGAGGGCCTTGAAGGTGCCCAGCACGCTGGCGGCACCACACATGTCGTATTTCATCTCGTCCATCTCGGCGGCGGGCTTCAGGGAAATCCCCCCGGCATCGAAGGTGATGCCCTTGCCCACCAGCACGAGCGGCCTGGACGGTTTGTCGGCACCGTCGTAGCGCAGCACGATCAGCTTGGGCGGCTGGCGGCTGCCCTTGGCCACCGACAGGAAGGCGCCCATGTTGAGCTTCTCCAGATCCGGCTGCTCCAGCACCTCCACCTTGAAGCCGTAGGTGTGCCCTAGCCCCAGCGCCTGGTCGGCCAGATAGGCGGGCGTGCACACGTTGCCCGGCAGGTTCCCCAGATCCTTCGCCAGATTCATGCCCTGGGCGATGGCCTCGCCACGCCGGGCCGCTTCCTCGCAGCCGGCGATCTCGTTGCGGCGGCTCACTGCGAGGGTGAGCTTGCGCAGCGGCCGGCGCACCTCTTCCTGCTTGCTCTTCATGCGGTCGAAGCGGTAGACGGCCTCCATCGCCACGAGCACCGCCTGCTCCACCCGCCACTCCACGCTGCGCCGGCGCACGTTGAGTTCGGTGAGATAAAGCACCGCCTCCATGGAGCCGGTTTCGTTGAGCGTCTTGATGGCGGCACGCACCGCCTTGCGGTATTCGTTCTCGCGGAATTCCCGCTCCTTGCCCAGCCCCACCAGCAGCACGCGGTCGCACAGCGTGTTGGGCACGTTGTGCAAAAGCAGGGTGCTGCCCACCTTGCCTTCCATGTCGCCACGGCGCAGGATGTCGGACAGGTAGCCATTGGCGACGCGGTCGATCATCTCGCCCGCCAGGGAAAGCTTGCGCGGCTCGTACACGCCCACCACGACGCAGGCCGAGCGCTGCTTCTCGGGGCTGCCGCTTTTTATGCTAAATTCCACCTCGCACTCCTCGATGCTCGCTACAGGTTGTTTCGGGGACCGGCGCCAGCGCCAGACGGCGCGCCGCGCCGGAAACTTGCTCAAACCAGGGTTCTCCCCGAATTATTCGCGTCTTTCCCGCCAAAAGTCAAAGTTTGCCGCCGCATGCTCTACCGCCGGGCCTTCGTCAACGAGTTGCTGATCAATTGTGTAGCGGTGTTCGCGGTGCTGGCGGGCATTTTCGTCACCACCCTGTGGATCCGCTTCCTGGGGCGGGCCGCGAGCGGGGTCATGCCGCCCGAGGCGGTGCTGGTCATCCTGGGCTTCAGCATCATCAACTATCTGCCGGTGCTGCTCTCCGCCACCCTGTTCGTGGCGACGCTGCTGACCCTCACGCGCATGGCGCGCGACCACGAGCTGGTGGTGTGGCAAAGCGTGGGGCTGGGGGCGACGGCGTGGATCAAGCCCCTTTTGACGGTGGCGCTGCCGCTGACGCTGCTGATCGCGGTGATCAGCCTGGGCGTGGGGCCGTGGGCCGTGCGGAAGAGCGCTGAATACCGCAGCCAGGTGGAAAGCCGCGAGGAAGTCTCGGCCATCGCACCCGGCCTCTTCCGCGAGAGCAAAACCGCGGACCGGGTCTATTTCGTGGAAAGTCTGGGCCTGGCCGGTGACACGGTGCGCAACGTGTTCGTGCGCTCGGAGCAGCACGGCCGGCTGGGCATCATCGTGGCCGGCGAGGGGCGCCAGTGGCTTGCGCCCAATGGCGACCGTTTCCTGATCATGGAGCACGGCCGGCGCTACGAGGGCGTGGCCGGTCGCCTGGATTACCGCATCCTGCAGTTCGAGCGCTACCTGCTGCGGGTGGAGCCCTACGAGGCGAAAATGGTGGACGCCGGTATCAAGGGCATGTCCACCCTGGCCCTGCTCGTGCACCCTACGCCGGATGGCAACGCCGAGCTCCAGTGGCGCGCCGCTCTGCCCATCGGCGCCGTGCTTTTGGCCCTGCTGGCGATTCCCATGAGCTACGTCAATCCGCGAAGCGGCCGGTCCCTGCACCTGATCGCGGCGGTGTTCGTGTACATGATCTACAGCAACCTGCTGTCCGTGGCCCAGGCCTGGGTGGCCCAGGGCAAGCTGTCGCCCTGGGTGGGACTGTGGAGCGTGCACCTGGTGATGGCGCTGGTGGTGAGTTTCCTGTTCTACCGGCGCCTGTCGGTGGTGCCCCTGTTTGCGGGCAGGCGTCGGTGAAGATCCTCGACCGTTATCTCGCCCATGCCATTCTGGGCGGCACCGCGCTGGTGTTCTCCGCCCTGGTGGTGCTGTTCGCCTTTTTCGACCTGATCCACGAGCTTTCCTACCTGGGCAGGGGCAATTACGGACTGGGGCAGATCCTCGCCTACGTGCTGCTCACGGTGCCCGGCCATGTCTATGAGCTGTTTCCCATCGCCGTCTTGATCGGCGCGCTCTACGGCCTGGCCCAGCTTGCCCATCACTCGGAGCTGACGGTGATGCGGGTCTCCGGCTTCTCGGTGTTCCGCATCGGGCTGTCCGGCCTGCGGGTGGGGCTCCTGTTCGTGCTGCTGAGCTTCGTGGTGGGGGAATTCGTCGTGCCCGCCGCCGAGCGCACCGCCACCCAGCTGCGCACGCGGGCCATGAACACCGTGGTGGCCCAGGAATTCCGCTCCGGCCTGTGGATGAAGGATGGCTCGAGCTTCGTCAACGTGGGCGAAGTGCTGCCGGATTCCACCCTGATGGGCGTGAAGATTTACGAATTCGACCCCGCCTACAACCTGCGCACCATCAGCTACGCCCAGGAGGGCCGGCACCTCTCGGATTCCAGCTGGCGGCTGACCAACGTGGAGCAGACGCATTTCGAGGCGGGCGGCGTGCGCGTGGCGCGTCTGCCCCAGGCCTACTGGACCTCGGCCCTCAATCCGGACATGCTGAGTGTTTTGCTGGTGGTGCCGGAGCAGATGTCCGCCTGGAATCTGTATGCCTACGTGCGCCACCTGCAGGAGAACAAGCAGCGCACCGCGCGCTACGAAATCGCCCTCTGGAGCAAGTTCGTCTATCCCCTGGCGATCCTGGTGATGGTGCTGCTGGCGGTGCCCTTCGCCCTGCACAGGCCGCGTGCCGGGGGGGTGGGGGGGCGGGTGTTCGGCGGCATCATGCTGGGCCTGCTCTTCCACCTGCTGAACCGGGTGTTCGCCAATCTGGGTCTGCTGCAGGACTGGCCGCCCCTGTTCGCGGCCGTATTCCCCACCCTGTTCTTCCTGGGCCTCGCCCTCGGTTTGATGACCTGGACCGAGCGGCGCTAGCCGGCGGGCCCCTCGCGCACCAGGCGGGTACCCGCCAGGCGGTCGTGCAGGAACTGTCGGTCCGGATCCCATAACGCCCACAGCAGGCCGATCCCGAAGGCGGCGATGCCCAGCGTGGCGAACAGCAGGCGCGCCGCGGCCTGCCCGGCGCGCACCGGCCCGCCCTGCGCCGCCACGAGGCGCAGGCGCCAGGTCTTCATGGCCAGGGTCTGGCCGCCGTGGGTCCAGAACCACAGGAAATAGCCGGCGATCACCAGGGCAAGATAGAGGCGGAAAAAGAGCATGCCCCCCGGGGCCTGGGGGTTGCGCAGCAGGATATAGACCAGGGCCGCGGCGAACAGCACGGCGAGCACCAGCAGGCATTCATAGACCATGCTCGCGAGGCGGCGCAGCAGGCCCGGTGGGGGATTGCGACAATTTGTCGCGCTCTCTATCATGGGACTAACAAACGGTAGTCAAAAGGTGCCATGCCCGCAGGCGGCCAGCCCGCGACGGTAGCGGCAGGATGGGAGGAAGTCAATGCGCATCATCTCGCAGCTCATGCAGATCCCGGGCGTGATCGCCGCCGGCGAATACGCCTACCGGGGCGACCGCTATTCCTACGAAGGCAACATTTCCTCGGAGCACGCGCGCATGGCCTCGATCCTGTGCCGTGCCAACACCCTCAGCATGAACATGCAGGTGGAGCTGTTCTCCTCTTTTGCCCCGGAGGATTGCGGCTGCAAGCCCCTGCAGGGTTGGATCGTGCATGGGCGCGACGTGTCGGTGTGCGTGGTGGGCAACATTTTCTGCTTCTGCCAGAACACGCCGGGATTGCTCAACGACGTGATGACCATCATGCGCGCCAAGGTGGGGGACATCGAGGAAAACCCGCTCGTTTACATGTACGCCAAGATCGGCGGCGACGTGCACGAGAAGCTGTACTGAGCCGCCTGCCGGCTCCGGCAATTTCCAGTCGCTTTATTCCCAGGAGTGATCCATGAGTCTCGACCGTCTGATGCAAGTGCCTGGCGCGCTGGCCGCCTTCCAGTACACCGACAAGGGCGATCTGGTTGCCCACCAGATCAAGGAGGGCACGGAGTTCACGCCCCAGGTGCTGGACCTGCTCGCCCACACCTGCGTGGCCAATCTCGCGGTGGCCACCCTGGAGGCACGCGGCTGGGAGGCGCTCACCGGCCAGACCGGGTTCGAGCCGCTACAGGGCTTTTCCCTGGTGGGGCTGGACTGGTCCGCGGTGGTGGACGGCAATTACGGCGTGGTGGTGCGCAACCGCGACGCCGACTACGAAGCCGCCTTCGCGGCGCTGGCCGAGTGCAAGGCTTGAGGGGCGGCCGATGCTGAAACGGATGCTGGTGCTGGACGGCGTGCTTGCCGTCTGCCGATTTCAGGATGATGGCAGCATCATCGAAGGCCTGGGCGTGATTCCGGACGAGACGCTCACCAACCTGGCGCGCTTCGCCCACTGGTATCGCCGCATGATTTCCGGCAATACCGACGTCTTTTCCCTGTTTTCCCAGATGAACGGCTGGACCCCGGCAAAGGGCTGGATCGTGCGCGGGGACCGGCTGAGCGTGTGCAGCATCGGCAACGTGGTGGCCATGCTGGAGAACAAGGACGCCCGGGTCAACGAAGTGATGCGGCTCCTGGAGGAAATCTCCCACGAGTGAGCGGGCTCACTCGTCGGGCTCACCCCCGGTGACATAGGGGATGGGCGGGCCTGCCTCGGGTGTGGCCGGGGCCTGCTTGCGAGCCTGGTATTCCTGCCACTTCTGCTTCACTTCCCGATGTTTCTCCGGCGGCAGCTGCTTGAGTTTGCGGTAGCGTTCGCGCGCCAGTTCCCGTTGCTCGGGGGTCAGACGCGCCCACTCCGCGAGCCGTTCCCGCACCCTCTGCTGTTCCTGGGGCGTCATTTTCGGATACCTGTCGGCCACGACGACGAGCCGCCGGCGCTGCCGGTCCGGCATGCGGTCCCATTGCGGCGCGAGGGGGGCCAACACCTGGCGTTGTGCCGGGGTGAGCTGATGCCAGGCGGGGGCCGGCTTGGCCGGCGCGGGTGGGGGCGGCGGATTCGGGGACGGCGTGCCGGGCCCCGCCGCCAGGGCACCGGCGGTGAGGCAAGCCGCGATCAGCGCTGCGAGGAGCGTTCGAGCCATGCCTGGAAGCCGTGGTCCAGATACGCGTCGAGGGGCAGCTCGTCGGCGAGCAGGGCCGCGTCCACGTCGTCTTCCTGGTCGTGGAGCGTCTGTTGCCAATAGAGGGCGCCGCCGAGCACGGCCAGCAGCATGAGCAGGGGCAGCCAGCGGCGCAGGACGGGATGGCCGCGATGCCCGCCGGGACCGGCGCTGACCCATTGCCAGGCAGGCGCGTGGGCCGGTTCGGCCTGGAGACCGGCCAGGGCCTGGCGCCGCGCGGCTTCCAGGCGCATGAGCATTTTCCGGTCCAGATGCCGCACGCCGAAGTTCAGATGATCGCGGATCCTGCGTGCAAATTCGGTCTCGTTCATAGCTCGATTCCTTTCGCCCTCAAGGCCTCGGCCAGCGCGTGGGTGGCGCGCGAACAGTGGGTCTTCACGCTGCCTTCGGAGCAGCCCATGACCTGGGCGGTCTGGCTCACATCAAGGCCTTCCCAATAACGCAGAAGGAAGGCCTGACGTTGACGCAGCGGTAATGTTTGCAGCGCTTCCTCAATCAAAGCAAGGGTTTGCATGCGTTCCATGGTGCTCGCCGGATTGGCGCCCACGCTGTCCGCGTCCGGCTGCTCTGCCGACTGGAGGGTCTCCAGCGGATCGTGTTCCGAGTCCTCGTCCTCCCTGGCGGACAGGCCGGAAAACAGGGTGACCCACAGGTTGCGCACCTTCTGCCGCCGGTAATGGTCGCGGATGGCGTTCTGCAGGATGCGCTGGAACAGCAGGGGCAGCTCCTCGGCCGGTTTGTCGGCGTATTTGCTCACCAGCTTGAGCATCGCATCCTGCACCACATCCAGGGCGAGATGGCTGTCCCCCACGGCGAACTGCGCCTGCTTGTAGGCGCGCCGCTCCACGGATTTCAGGAACTCGGACAGTTCGTGCGGGGTGGCCAGGGTAGTGCCTTCCGGTGCAGCCAGGGAAAGGCGCAATGGTAACAAAACCGGCCTGCGCCGCCAGCCTGGCGCACGGGTGTTCCGAGCCGGGAAGGCCCCGCGCGCAAGCCTGCACGCGGGGCTGGCGCGGGGTTCCCCTTGACCGCGGGACGGCCAAACGATAGTGTTTCACGTTCTTTTCCAAATTTTTCCCAGATTCAGGGCAATCACATCATGGAGCTGACGGGCGCCGAGATCGTCGTGCGCTGCCTGCAGGAGGAAGGCGTGGAATACGTCTTCGGCTACCCGGGCGGCGCGGTGCTGTTCATCTACGACGAGATTTTCAAGCAGAATAAGATCAAGCACGTACTGGTGCGCCACGAGCAGGCGGCGGTCCATGCCGCCGACGGTTTCGCCCGGGCCTCGGGCAAGGTGGGCGTGGCCCTGGTGACCAGCGGTCCGGGTGCCACCAATGCGGTGACCGGCATCGCGACCGCCTACATGGACTCCATCCCCATGGTGATCCTCAGCGGCCAGGTGCCCACCGCGGCCATCGGCATGGACGCCTTCCAGGAAGTGGACATGGTGGGCATCACCCGTCCTTGCGTGAAGCACAATTTCCTGGTGAAGGACGTGCGCGATCTCGCGCTCACCCTGAAAAAGGCCTTTCACATCGCCGCCAGCGGCCGCCCCGGCCCGGTGGTGGTGGACATTCCCAAGGATGTGACCATCCAGAAGGCCGAGTTCGACTATCCCAAGAAAATCACTCTGCGCTCCTACAATCCGGTGACCCGGGGCCATCCCATGCAGATCAAGAAGGCGGTGCAGCTTCTGCTCTCCGCCAAGCGGCCCTATGTCTATTTCGGCGGCGGCGTGATCCTGGGCAATGCGGCGGACCGGCTGACCCGGCTGGTGAAAACCCTGGGCGTGCCCTGCACCGGCACCCTCATGGGCCTGGGCGGCTTCCCGGAGACCGATCCCCAGTTTTTGGGCATGCTGGGCATGCACGGCACCTACGAGGCCAACATGGCCATGCAGCATTGCGACGTGCTGTTGGCCGTGGGCGCCCGTTTCGATGACCGCGTGATCGGCAATCCCCAGCACTTCTACCAGGAAAAGCGCCAGATCATCCACATCGACATCGACCCGTCCTCCATTTCCAAGCGGGTGCGGGTGGATGTGCCCATCGTCGGTGACGTGGGCAACGTGCTGGACGAGATCCTGAAGCTGGTGCAGACCTCCAAGGAAAAGATCGACCCGGCCGCCCTCAAGACCTGGTGGACCCAGATCGAGCTGTGGCGCGCCAAGAACTGCCTCAAGTACGACCGCGCGGCCAAGATCATCAAGCCCCAGTTCGTGATCGAGAAACTGTGGGAGGTGACCAAGGGGGACGCCTACATCACCTCCGACGTGGGCCAGCACCAGATGTGGGCGGCGCAGTACTACAAGTTCGACAAGCCGCGCCGCTGGATCAATTCCGGCGGGTTGGGCACCATGGGTTTCGGCCTGCCGGCGGCCATGGGCGTGAAGCTGGCCTTCCCGCGCGCCACCGTGGCCTGCATCACGGGCGAGGCCAGTATCCAGATGAACATCCAGGAACTGTCCACCTGCAAGCAGTACCACCTGCCCATCAAGATCATCAACCTCAACAACCGCTACATGGGCATGGTGCGCCAGTGGCAGCAGTTCTTCCACGGTAACCGCTATTCCGAGTCCTACATGGATGCCCTGCCGGACTTCGTGAAACTGGCGGAAGCCTACGGCCATGTGGGCATGCGCATCGAGAAACCCGCGGATGTGGAAGGTGCGCTGAGGGAAGCCTTCAAGCTCAAGGATCAGCTGGTGTTCCTGGATTTCGTCACCGACCAGACCGAGAACGTCTATCCCATGGTGCCGGGCGGCAAGGGCCTGTCCGAGATGATCCTGGCCGAAGACCTCTGAAGAACCATCATGCGCCACATCATTTCCATCCTCATCGAAAACGAAGCCGGGGCGCTGTCGCGCGTGGCGGGACTGTTCTCGGCGCGGGGCTACAACATCGAATCGCTCACCGTGGCCCCCACCGAAGACGCCTCCCTGTCGCGCATGACCATCGTCACCAGTGGCTCGGACGAGGTGATCGAGCAGATCATCAAGCAGCTCAACAAGCTGATCGACGTGATCAAGGTGCTGGACCTGAACGAAGGCGCCCACATCGAGCGCGAGCTGATGCTGGTCAAGGTCAAGGCGGAAGGCGAAGGGCGTGAGGAAATGAAGCGCATGTCCGACATCTTCCGCGGCCGCATCATCGACGTGGCCGACAATACCTACACCATCGAGCTCACGGGCAATGGCAGCAAGCTGGATGCCTTCCTGGAGGCCCTGGATCCGGCGCTGATCCTGGAAACCGTGCGCACCGGCGCCTGCGGCATCGGACGCGGCGCGCGCGTGCTGAAGATTTAGTTTCACCACCGGGGCACAGGGAATACGGAGCCTTCCTGCTCTGCTCTGTGCCTCTGTGTCTCCGTGGTTGATTTTGAAAGGAAAGACCGCAATGAAAGTGTATTACGACAAGGACGCCGACCTCTCCATCATCCGCAAAAAGAAGGTCGCCATCATCGGCTACGGCTCCCAGGGTCATGCCCACGCCCTCAACCTGCAGGATTCCGGTGTCAAGGTGACGGTGGGCCTGCGCAAGGGCGGCGCATCCTGGGACAAGGCGAAGAAGGCCGGGCTCAGCGTGAAGGAAGTGGGTGCGGCGGTAAAGGATGCCGACGTGGTGATGGTGCTGGTGCCGGACGAGCAGCAGCCCATGGTCTATGCCAGCGAGATCGAGCCCAACATCAAGAAGGGCGCCGCGCTGGCTTTCGCCCACGGCTTCAACATCCACTATGGCCAGATCCAGCCGCGCGCCGATCTGGACGTGATCATGGTGGCGCCCAAGGGGCCCGGGCACCTGGTGCGCTCCACCTATACCCAGGGGGGCGGCGTGCCTTCGCTGATTGCGGTGCACCAGGACGTTTCCGGCAAGGCGCGTGACATCGCCCTCTCCTATGCCGCGGCCAATGGCGGCACCCGCGGCGGTGTGATCGAGACCACCTTCCGCGAGGAATGTGAGACCGACCTGTTCGGCGAGCAGGCCGTGCTGTGCGGCGGTGTGGTGGAACTGGTGAAGGCGGGCTTCGAGACCCTGGTGGAAGCGGGCTACGCGCCGGAGATGGCCTATTTCGAGTGTCTGCACGAGCTCAAGCTGATCGTGGACCTCATGTACGAAGGCGGCATCGCCAACATGAACTACTCCATCTCCAACAACGCGGAGTATGGCGAGTATGTCACCGGTCCGCGGGTCATCAACGAGCACTCGCGCCAGGCCATGCGCGAAGCCCTGGCCAACATCCAGAACGGCAGCTATGCCAAGCAATTCATCCTGGAAGGGCGCATGGGTTATCCCGAGATGACCGCGCGCCGGCGCCTCACCGCGGAACATCCCATCGAGGTGGTGGGGGCCAAGCTGCGCGCCATGATGCCCTGGATCGCCAAGAACAAGCTGGTCGATACCTCCAAGAACTGAACCCCGGATGGCCCCCCAGCGGGCTCGCGGCCAGTGCCCCGAGCCCGCCCCCTCCGGAGGCCCGTGATGTCCCGCTACCCCCATCCCATCATCGCGCGCGAGGGCTGGGCCATTTTGGCCGGCTCGCTCCTGGTCGCTTTGGGCGTGCACCTGTTCGCCGGACGCTGGGCGGCGTTTCCCTTCTGGATGTGGGCGGTGTTCGTGCTGCAGTTCTTCCGGGACCCGCCCCGCGTGCCCGCGGCCACCGGCGCGGACGTGGTGCTCTCCCCGGCAGACGGCCGGGTGATCGTGGTGGAGCAGACCACGGATCCCTACCGCGATCTGCCCGCGCTCAAGATCAGCGTGTTCATGAACGTGTTCAACGCCCACTCCCAGCGCAGCCCGGTGGCCGGCACGGTGGAGGAGGTGCGCTATTTCCCGGGTGCCTTCGTCAATGCCGCGCTCGACAAGGCTTCGGCCCAGAACGAGCGCAATGCCGTGCTGATGACCGCCGACTGCGGTGTGCCGATCACCGTGGTGCAGATCGCCGGCCTCATCGCGCGCCGTATCCTGTGCGATGCCCGCCCCGGCGACCATCTGGATCTCGGGCAACGCTACGGTTTCATCCGCTTCGGCTCCCGTCTCGACGTGTACCTGCCGCCGGACAGCGCCGTGCAGGTCTCCCTGGGCGAGAAGGTTTATGCGGGACGGACGGTGCTCGCCCGTCTGCCGCTGCGCTAGTCGGCGCCGGGCCGCTGTGGTTTAATCCGGCACCATGCCCGGCCCCCATCGTCCCCTGATCGACCCCAGCCTGCGCCGCAAGGGCATCTTCCTGCTGCCCAACCTGTTCACCACGTCCGCGCTGTTCGCAGGCTTCTATGCCATCGTCCAGGCGATGAGCGGCCGCTTCGAGCACGCGGCCGTGGCCATCTTCGTGGCCATGATCCTGGATGGGCTAGACGGCCGCGTGGCGCGGCTGACCAAGACCCAGAGCCCCTTCGGCGCCGAATACGACAGCCTGTCGGACATGGTGTCCTTCGGCGTGGCGCCGGCGCTGGTGATTTACGTTTGGGCGCTCCGGGACTTGGGCAAGCTGGGCTGGATCGCCGCCTTCGTCTTCTGCGTGGGGGCGGCGCTGCGCCTGGCGCGCTTCAACACCAAGCTGGACGTGGCCGACAAGCGCTGGTTCCAGGGCCTGCCCAGCCCCTCGGCGGCGGCGCTGCTGGCGGGGCTGGTGTGGGTGATGACGGATTACGACATCGTCGGGCGCGACGTGGTCTGGGGGGCCTGGGCGCTCACCCTGTTCGCGGGCCTGAGCATGGTGTCCAACCTGCGCTACTACAGCTTCAAGGAAATCAACATGCGCAAGAGCATCCCCTTCGTGGCGCTCCTGCTCATCGTGGTCGGCTTCGCCCTGCTGGTGTACAAGACCGCCCAGGTGCTGTTCCTGTTCTTCGTCGCCTACGCCCTGTCCGGCTACGTCCTGGCCCTCCTCGCCCTGGCCCGGCGCCGAAGCGCCGCCGGACGCGGCCCGCGCTGAGCGCCGGCCGCCACCGCGCCTTTGCGGCAGGCCGTGCAGCGTCCTGACCCGGGCGACAGGGCCCGAAGTCCCGGGCGGCGCCCGCCGCCATGACGGGCCCCGGCCGTCAGGCGAGCCGCCAGCGCCCCCCAAGGCTCAAGTCCCTGCGTTTTGGGTCGCTATCACCCTTTCAGCGACCCAAGATCATGCGGACTCCCAATTTCCACGGCCTCAGGGCCCGGCTCCTGCTTCTGCTGTTGCTCGCCGTCCTGCCAGGGCTGGCGGCGCTGGGCTACGACCTGCTGCAGGACTGGCGCGGTGCGCGCGCGGCCGCCGCGGCCCAGGTGCAGGCACTCGCCGCCCAGGCGGCGCGGGAGCAGCGCCAGGTGGTGGACGAGGCCCGCCTTTTGTTCGCCCTTCTCGCCAACCTGCCGGACGTGGCGCAGGGCGATGCGAGGGCCTGTGCGGCCCGGCTGGCTTCTTTAGACCCCCGCAGCCGCGGCTATGTCAACGTGGGGGTGATCGGGGCCGATGGCCGGCTCCTGTGCGACCTTTTGGGGGGTGCCGGCACCTTTCTGGGCGACCGGGACTATTTCCAGGCGGCGCGCGCCAGGCGCGATTTCGTGGCGGGGCATTACATCATCGGCCGCGTCTCGGGACAGGCCGTTCTGCCCATGGCTTACCCCGTTCTGGACGCCCAGGGCGAGGTCACGCGTGTCGTCTATGCCGCGGTGGGGGCCGACTGGCTGTCGGCCCTGCTCAACGCCAGGCCGCTGCCGGCCGACACCGCGCTCAGCCTGGTGGACCGCCATGGCACGGTGGTGGCCCGCGCGCCGGCCGAGCCCGAAGCCCTGGGCAAACCCCATCCGGCCGTGGCGCTTGCGCGGGCCATCCAGGCGGGTTCCCCCGCCGGGGTGCTGGAGACCGAGGCCGAGACGCGCAGGCTGATCGCCTACAGCCCGATCGTCTGGCACGGACAGGTCCTTGCCTACGTGGCGGCCAGTGTGCCCGTCCACGTGGTGGAGGCACCCCTTCGGCAGGCGCTGCACTGGCGGCTCGCGCTGGTGCTGGGCATGACGCTGGCGGTGTTCGCCCTGGGCTGGGTGTTTGCGGACAAAGCCGTGCTGGCGCCGGTGCGCCGTCTGCGGGATTTCTCGCGCCGGATGGCGGCCGGGGATCTCGCCGCCCGCCCGGGGGTGCGCAACCGCGGCGAGCTGGGGGAGCTGGCGGCGAGCCTGGACACCATGGCCAGGGCGCTGCAGGCCTCCCGCCTGGAGATGGAAGGCATCATGGACGTGGTGCCGGACGGCGTGCTGGTGATGGACCGCGCCGGGCACATCGTCATGGCCAACGCCCGGTGCGAAACCCTGTTCGGCTACCCCCGTGGGGAACTGGTGGGCCAGTCCGTGGAGCTTCTGCTGCCGGAGGACCGCCGCAAGGCGCACGAGGTCCTGCGGCGCCGCGATCTGGCCGCGCCCCGGGTCCGGGAAATGGGATCGCCCAGCGTGGATCTCGTGGCGCGGCGCCGGGATGGCAGCACCTTCCCGGTGGAGGTGAGCCTCGCGCCCCTCGAGACGGAGAAGGGGCGGTTCGTGATCGCCGCCGTGCGGGATGTGAGCGAGCGCAAGCAGTTCGAAGCCGAGATCCTGCGCCAGGCCACCCACGACGCCCTCACCGGCCTGCCCAACCGGGTGCTGTTCCGGCAGCTGCTGGAGCAGGCGATGGTGCAGGCGCAACGGGACGAGACCCTGCTTGCCGTGGCCTTTCTGGACCTCGACGGCTTCAAGACCATCAACGACACCTGGGGGCACCGTGCCGGCGATGCCCTGCTGGTGCAGGTGGCCGACCGGATCCGCGGCGCGCTGCGGGCCTCGGACGTGGTGGCGCGTCAGGGTGGGGACGAATTCACCCTGCTGCTGTCGGGCATCCGCCAGATTCCGGACGTCACCCGCGTGGCGGACAAGCTGCTGGCGGTGGTGGCCAAACCCTACGAGATCGACGGGCGGGAGGTGAATGTCACGGCGAGCATGGGCATCACCCTCTATCCCATCGACGACGCGGATGCGGAGCATCTGCTGCGCAACGCGGATACGGCGATGTACCGGGCCAAGGCGGACGGACGCAACCGCTACAGCTTCTATACGGCGGAAATGAATGCCGAAGTGCGCCGCCGGCTGGAGATCGAGACGGGCTTGCGCCAGGCCCTGCGGGAAGAGCAGTTCGAGGTGTTCTATCAGCCCCAGGTGGAGGTGAACACCGGGCGCTGGGTGGGACTGGAGGCCCTCCTGCGCTGGCGGCATCCGGAACGGGGGCTGGTGAGTCCCGGCGAGTTCATTCCCGTGGCGGAGGACAGCGGGCTCATCGAGCCCATCGGCGAGTGGGTGCTGGCCACGGTGTGCCGGCAGATCATGGACTGGAACCGGCGGGGTCTGCCGCCCCTGCGGGTGGCGGTGAACCTTTCGGCACGCCAGTTCGCCAAACCGGCCCTGGTGGAGGACGTGGCGGCCATCCTGGCGGGGGCGGGCATGAACCGGTGTGGCGGACAGATGGAGCTGGAAGTCACGGAGAGCATCCTGATGGGCGACCAGTTGCAAAGCGTGGCCCACCTGGAGGGCCTGCGTGCCCTGGGGCTCAAGCTCGCCATCGACGATTTCGGCACCGGTTATTCCAGCCTGGCCTACCTCAAGCGCTTTCCCCTCACCGCCCTCAAGATCGACCGCTCCTTCATCGACGGCGTGGTGGACGACCCCAACGATGCCGCCATCGCCGCGGCCATCATCGACCTGGCCCACAGCCTGAAGCTGTCGGTGGTGGCCGAGGGCGTGGAAACGCCGGCCCAGTGGCAGTGGCTGCGGGAGCATGGCTGCGACCTCGCCCAGGGCTACCTGTTTGGCCGGCCCATGCCTGCGGCGGAAATCGAGACGCACCTGACGGCGGCGGCGGGCCTTGCCGCGCCCGCCTGATCGTTCCACAACCTCCCGCAAAACTGGGATAATCCCCGGTTTTTGCCGGGCTCGTCGTGACCAGTCTCACCTACATCATCCTCGCCAGCGTCGCCGGCGGCGTACTGAGCCTCCTGGTGGCGGCGGCGGTGGCCTTTTCCGCCAGCGCGGCGCTGGTGCCGGTGCTGGTGAGCTATGCCATCGGCGCGCTGCTGGGCGCGGCCTTCCTGGAAATCCTGCCCCATGCCCTGGAGGAGGGGCCCAGCGTGGGCGCGGTGAGCGCCACCCTGCTGGTGGGCATCCTGCTTTTCTTCCTGCTGGAAAAACTGGTGCTCTGGCGCCACTGCCACACCGACGCCTGCGAGGCCCACGCGCCGGAGCAGGCGGGCCACGACCATGGTCGCAGCGGGCTCATGATCACCGTGGGCGATACCTTCCACAATTTCGTGGACGGCGTGATTATCGCCGCCGCCTTTCTCACCAGCGCGCCCCTGGGAATGATCACTGCGCTCGCCATCATCGCCCATGAGATCCCCCAGGAAGTGGGCGATTTCCTGATCCTGCTCCATTCGGGCTACAGCAGGGCGAAGGCCTTCGCCCTCAACCTGCTTTCCAGCCTGGCCACCCTGGTGGGCGGGGTGCTGGCCTGGTACGCCCTGGAGGCGGTGCGGGGCTGGGTGCCCTTCGCCCTGGCGCTGGCGGCGGCGAGCATGATCTACGTGGCGGTGGCGGACCTCATCCCGGGCCTGCACCGGCGCGCCGAGCTGCGCGCCACCCTGCAGCAGGTGCTACTGATCGCCCTCGGTGTGGCGTCCATCCTGGGGGCGGATGCGCTGGTGGGTCACCTTGCGTAGGCGGCGGCCCAGGAACCACAGGAACAGGGCCGCCGGTGCCAGGCCCCAGCCCAGGAAGACCGAAAGACCGGCCGCGAAACTTTTCGCGGTGAGCGCCATCATGAGCACCACATACAGCCAACCGATGACGATGAGGTACATGTCCGACTCCCGGCGGGAACGCCTGCCGATTTTACCTGCCGCGCGAGGGGCGTCATGAAGACCCCGCGCATCGGTTTCGTCTCCCTCGGCTGTCCCAAGGCCACCGTGGATTCCGAGCACATCCTCACCCGGCTGCGGGCGGAGGGCTATGACATCGTGGGCAGCTACGCCGAGGCGGACCTGGTGATCGTCAACACCTGCGGCTTCATCGACGCCGCCGTGGAAGAGTCGCTGGACACCATCGGCGAGGCGCTCGAGGCAAACGGCCGGGTGATCGTCACCGGCTGTCTGGGCGCCAAGGGGGACGTGGTGAGCGCCACCCATCCCCGGGTGCTGGCGGTGACCGGCCCCCATGCCACGGAAGAAGTCATGGCGGCGGTGCATGCCCATCTGCCCAAACCCCACGATCCCTACACCGACCTGGTGCCGCCCCAGGGCGTGCGGCTGACGCCGCGCCACTATGCCTATCTCAAGATTTCCGAGGGCTGCAACCACCGCTGCACCTTCTGCATCATTCCCTCCCTGCGCGGGGACCTGGTGAGCCGGCCCGTGCACGAGGTGATGCGCGAGGCGGAGAGTCTGGTGCGCGCCGGCGTCCGGGAGATCCTGGTCATCTCCCAGGACACCAGCGCCTACGGGGTGGATGTGAAATACCGCACGGGCTTCCACGGCGGCCGCCCCCTGCGCACGCGCATCACGGAACTGGCAGAGGCTCTGGGCGAGCTGGGGGTGTGGGTACGCCTGCACTACGTCTATCCCTATCCCCACGTGGACGAACTGATCCCCCTCATGGCCGAGGGCAGGATCCTGCCCTATCTGGACATTCCCTTCCAGCACGCGAGTCCACGCATCCTCAAGGCCATGAAGCGTCCCGCCGCGGCGGAGGACACCCTGCGGCGTATCGAGCGCTGGCGCCAAACCTGTCCCGATCTCGCCATCCGCAGCACCTTCATCGTGGGCTTCCCCGGCGAGACGGAGGGGGACTTCCAGCTGCTGCTGCAGTTCCTGGAAGAAGCCCGGCTGGACCGGGTGGGCTGCTTCACCTATTCGCCGGTGGAAGGGGCCGCGGCCAATGCGCTGCCCGATCCGGTGCCCGAGGAGGTGAAGGAGGAACGCCGCCAGCGCCTGATGCTGGTGCAGGAGGACATCAGCGCCCAACGCCTGGCAGCACGGGTGGGACGCCGCCTGCGCGTGCTGGTGGACGAGGTGGACGGGGAGGGCGCGGTGGCCCGTTCCTTCGCCGATGCGCCCGAGATCGACGGTCTGGTGTACGTCACGGACGGCCAAGCCCTGAAGCCCGGGGAGTTCGCCGAAGTCATCGTCACCGACAGCGACGTGCACGACCTGTGGGCCCGGCGGGCGCCTGCCGGCGACATGCCCTGAGCGCCATCAGGGGTGTTCCCCGCAAACGGCGCCGCCGGTGTTAGCATTCCCGGAAATCTTCCGGCAACGTTGCAACGGGGCTGCCATGGAAAACTTCCACCAGATCGTGGACGCCGTCCAGACCAACTGCTACATCAACGATGCGCGTCATGCCCAGGACATGACCATGTGCACCTATCTCCTGGAGATGCGCCAGTTCTACCGCTGGGAACACAGTCTGCCCTACTCTTGCCGGCTGCCCAAGGACGAACTGGGGGCGTGGCTTACCGAACGGGAGGCCCTCTGGCAGGGGCTGGAAAACCAGGATTACCGTCCGGTGCCCGTGGCCTCCGGTCCGCGCGATCCCTTCGAGGCAGAGGCCATCAACGCCGATCTGGTGCCGGAGGGCTATGTCTATGGCGGCGGCATCGGCCGCTTCAACCGGCCCCATTTCTTCCTGGCCCGGCTCGGCCGGCGCGAGGTGCGGCACGGCGTCACCGTGCTCGTCGCCGACTGCGAGTACGCCCGCGATCTCATCGCGCCGCCGGCGGCGCTTTTGGACCGCACCATCTATCTGCGCCGGGAGGCGGTCCAGGATTTCCTCTGGAGCAAGCTGGAGGAATGGAACTGGAAGCGTCAGGACAACGCGCTGGGACGGGCTTTCGCCTGCTATGACTTCGATGGCCAGCCGGATGCCTCCCTGGAACGCATGACGGAAGTGGAAGGCGAGGCCATGATCCTGCACGAGCTGGGCGAAGCCCTGGCAGGCGAGCTCCTGGGTGAGGCCCGCTGGCAGGCAGTGCTCGCGGGCTGCAGCCGCCACAAGCCCGAGATCGTGGCGCGCGCCGTGCGCGACAACCTGGCCGACTGCATGATGACCCTGCCCACCCTCCTGGAACGGGGCATGGACAGTTCCATCCACTTCTATTTCGGCAACTTCACGGGCATGCGCCTCAAACTCTTCCCCAGTGCCTACCAGGCCTACCGGCAGGGCGTGGAAGCGGGCCACTGGCAGGCCCTGAAAGACATGGCCGCCCGCGGGCGGGAACACTGGGAAGCCATCGCCCGCCGCATCGTCGCCCTCGACCGCAGCGACCCCGATGCCGACCGCAGGCTGGCGGCCCTGGCGGACGAAGCCGTGCTCTGAATCCCGTCCCATCGCGGCTCACGCCGCTGCCACAGGGCCGCGCCCCGGCGGGCAGTGGGAGGCGCTTTGGCGGCGACTTTCAGGCGAAGCGCGCCGTATCGCGGCTGAAGCCGCTCCCACGAACCCCCTCCCCCTCGATGGGGGAGGGCCGGGGTGGGGCTGGCCGGGAAGCCCTCAGGCAGCCGGTCGCAGCCCAACCCATCGCCTGCCGCGGCTCACGCCGCGCCCACAGCGCCGGGAGGGGCTACTCTTCCTGCGTTTTCGCGGGCTTGACCAGCTGCACCACCTTGGCGGACCTGGGGGCCTGGTCCGGATAGAAGGGACGCATGGGCGCAAGGCCCAGCATTTCGGCCAGTTCCCGCTCCCGCGCGGCGATCAGGCCAAAGCATTCGCGAATGTCGCGGATGGTGCTCTCGCGCAGGGGATTGGGACGACCGGCGGTGGGCGTGACGTCCCTGACCACGGCTGCCAGCACCTTGCGCATCACGCGCAGGATCTGCTGTTCCTTGGTCAGCTCATGGGTGGAAGTGGGGTCGTTCATGGGGTCTTTCCTCGCTGGATGCTGGAAAACGACACACTCTACCCGCTTGCCACGCGAGCGTCCATGGGCGCGCCGGCCGCTATTTGACGAAGCGGCGCACCACGTCCATCAGCTCGCCGATGGCGGCTTCGCCGGAACCCTGACGGATCGCGTTCTGCACGCAGCCGCGTGTGTGATCCTCGAGGATGACCAGGGCCGCGGCGTCCAGGGCGGAGCGGATGGCCGAGATCTGGGTGAGGATCTCGATGCAGTAGCGGTCTTCTTCCACCATGCGCGCCACGCCCCGCACCTGGCCTTCGATGCGGTTCAGGCGCCTGATCAGATCCCGCTTGTGGGGCTGCACCACGCTCTTGCCCGCGTGGGCCGGAGCGGGCGCGCTGCCATGGCAGGGGGGCTCAGCTGACTTCATAGCCCGCGTCCCGGATGGCGGTCTTGAACTGCTCCGGCCGGGCGCGCGCGGGGTCATAGCTCACCTGCACCTTGCCGCTGTCCAGGTTCACTTCCACGAGGGACACACCGTCGATGGAGGTGAGCACGCGCTTGACGCTGTTGACGCAACCGCCGCAGGTCATGCCTTTGACGTCGAGGGTGAGGGATTCCATGGATACTCCTTTCATGGGTCAGGTTGGAAACTCGCGCGTTCCTGCTCCGTCGCCGGGCGCCAGCGCCGGAGCAGGAGGGCATTGGTCACCACCGATACCGAGCTCATGGCCATGGCGGCGCCCGCGATCACCGGATTGAGCATGCCCAGCGCCGCCAGGGGAATGCCCAGCACGTTGTAGATGAAGGCGAAGAACAGGTTCTGGCGGATCTTGCGCAGCGTGGCGCGGGACAGGGAAATCGCGTCCGCCACGCCCATCAGGCTGTTGCCCATGAGGGTGATGTCTGCGGCCTCGATGGCCACGTCGGCTCCCGCGCCGATGGCAAAGCCCACATCCGCCGCGGCGAGCGCCGGGGCATCGTTGATGCCGTCGCCCACCATGCCCACCTGCCGCCCCGCCTGCCGGCGCCGGCTGACTTCCGCGGCCTTGTCCTGGGGCAGGACCTCGGCCACGTAGTGGGGAATGCCTGCCTGGGCGGCGATGGCGCGCGCGGTGGCCTCGTTGTCGCCGGTGAGCATCACGACTTCCAGCCCCAGTGCCTTGAGGCGGGCCACGGCCGCCGAAGAATCCGGCCGCAGCCGGTCCGCCGCCGCCAGGTAACCGTAAAAACGCCTGGCGCTGCCCAGCCCGACCACGGTCTTGCCCTGACCGGCCAGCGCTGCATCCGGTGGCGCCACCGCGATGCCCTGCTCCGCGAGCCAGGCCGGAGCGCCCAGGTAAAGCGTTTCGTCGCCCACCCGGCCCGATACACCCTTGCCGGCGACGCTCTGGAACCCGGTGACGGCAGGCAGGGTAAGCCCGCGCCGGCGTGCCTCCCCGACGATGGCCAGGGCCAGGGGATGACGCGAGCCTTCTTCCAGCGCGGCGGCAGTGGCCAGCAGTTGTTCCTCTGTCACGCCGGGGGCGGGCACCAGATCGGTGAGGCCGGGCCGGCCTTCGGTGAGGGTGCCGGTTTTGTCCAGGATCACCGTGTCGATGCGTCCGGCAAGCTCCAGGGCACGCGCATCGCGCACCAGGATACCGGCCTGGGCGCCGCGCCCCATGCCCACCATGATGGCGGTGGGCGTGGCCAGCCCCAGCGCGCAGGGACAGGCAATGACCAGCACCGCCACGGCGTTGATGAGTGCCTGGGTGAAATCGCCCGCGAGACTCCACCACAGGCCGAAGGTGGCGGCGGCGATGGCGAGCACCACTGGCACGAAAATGCCGGAGATGCGGTCGGCGAGCCGCGCGATGGGAGCCTTGGAGCCCTGGGCTTCCTCCACCAGGCGTACGATGTGGGCGAGCTGGGTGTCCGCGCCCACGCTTTCGGCGCGCAGCTTGAGCGTGCCTTCGAGATTCTGGGTGCCTGCATAGACCCGGCTGCCCGCCGTCTTGCGCCGGGGCCGGCTCTCCCCCGTGAGCATGGCTTCGTCCACGCTGGAATCCCCTTCCAGCACCTCGCCATCCACCGGAATGCGTTCGCCCGCATGCACCCGGCACACGTCGCCCACGCGGATCATTTCGATGGGTACCTCCTGGGTCTGACCCTCCCGTTCCACCCAGGCGGTGCGGGGCGCAAGGCGCAGCAGGGCCTCCACGGCGGCGGAGGTCTTGCTCTTGGCGCGTGCTTCCAGAAGCTTGCCCAGCAGCACCAGGGTGATGACTGCCGCGCCCGCCTCGAAATACACGTGCAGATGATCGAGCCCGAACAGGGTGACCACGGTGGAATAGAGCCAGGCCATGCTGGTGCCCAGTGCCACCAGCACGTCCATGTTGGCGCCGCCACCGCGCAGGGCATGCCAGGCCCCCACGTAGAAGCGGCGTCCGGCCAAAAACTGCACTGGCGTGGCCAGGACGAGCTGGATCCAGCGGGGCAGGATCTCATGGGCAAGACCGAACAGCGGTCCCGCCATCTGCAACAGCAGCGGCGCAGTGAGGGCGGCGGCCAGCCAGAACAGTCGCAGTTCCCGCCGCCAGGCGGCTTCCTTCTCGCGGCGCACGGCCTCGCGTTCGGCGCCCACCAGTTCCCGCGCGCCGTAGCCTGCACGTTCCACGGCCCCGATGAGATCGCGCACCGTCACCATGCCCGGCGTGACGTACACCACCGCCTTTTCGGCGGCGAAGTTCACCTGGGCTTCCACGCCGGGCAGGGCATTGAGCACCTTCTCGAGACGTGCGGCGCAGGCGGCGCAGGTCATGCCGGTGAGGGCGAGTTCCACCCGCTGCTTAGGCACGTCATAGCCCGTTTTGCGGATGAGGGCGATGAGCTCGGCCGGCGAGGTGGCGGCCGGATCGTATTCGATGCGTGCCCTCTCCGCCGCGAGATTGACCTGGGCTTTGACACCGGGCTGGCGGTTCAGGGCCTTTTCGATGCGCACCGCGCAGGCGGCGCAGGTCATGCCTGCAACCGGGACGTCCAGGGTGCAGGCAGATTCAGTTTCCCGACGGGCGGCGATGGCGGGGTCGTTCATATACCCCATTAGGGTATGTGCAAAGCCACGGATGGTCAAGCCGCATGGCGGGTGCGGGCGCCGTTAAAGGTGTCGCGCCGGCTGCCGATATTTGCAGCAGAGACACGGCCCGTCGCCCGCCGTGGCCGGTTGCTCCGGGACCGACTATGCTTGACAATGGCATCGGTACCGTACCGGCATACGGCGGGGGTATGACGGCCCTGCCTGCCGGCGCCCCACCATGCCATGCTCAGGAAGGGAAACCATGGACACCTATGAACGCATCCGCAGCCTGATCGCCAAGGAATTCAATCTCAACGAGGCCGATCTCAAGCCCGACAGCCGGCTGGAGGATTTCGGCCTGGACTCCCTCTCGGTGATCGAATTCATGTTCACCCTGGAGACCGAGTTCGACATCGTGCTCTCGGAGGAACGGGAGCAGATCAACACCCTCCAGGACATCGTCAACATGGTGGACCGGCTGCTGGCCGCGAAACAGGCCGGTGGGGGGACGCCAGCATGACACGTCGTGTGGTGGTCACCGGCCTGGGCGTGGTATCGGCCTGCGGCATCGGCTGCGAGCCCTTCTTCGCCAACCTGATGGCCGGCCGTTCCGGGGTGAGCCGCCTGCCCGTGGACATGGGGCCGCATCCCATGCAGTGCGTGGCGGCGCGCATCACCGAGGATCTCGCGCCACACCTGCCCACGGAGGCGGTGGGCACCGACCGCGTCACCCAGCTTGCCATGATCGCCGCCAGGGAGGCCCTGAACGATGCCGGTCTCGATCCGGCCGCCCTGGATTCCGAGCGCGTCGGGGTGTATCTGGGCACGGGCATGGGCGGGGCCACCACGCTGGACGAATCCTACCGGGAGATCTACGACAAGAAGGCTGCGCGTCTCAAGCCCACCACGGTGCTGCGGGTGATGAACAACGCGCCCACCGCCCACATTTCCCTTGCCTATGGCTTCAAGGGCCCGACGCTCACCTACAGCGTGGCCTGTGCCTCCTCTGCGGTGGCCATCGGCGAGGCCATGCGGCTCATCCAGCACGGCCAGGCGGACGTGGTGCTGGCGGGGGGCACGGAAGCCCTGCTCGCCTACGGCGTGGTCAAGGCCTGGCAGGCCCTACACACCCTGGCGCTGGAAGCCCCGGAGGGGCCGGAGGCCTCTTCCCGTCCCTTCGCCAAGGACCGCACCGGGCTGGTGCTGGGCGAGGGGGCGGGTATGCTGATCCTTGAAGCCCTCGAGCATGCCCGCGCGCGGGGGGCCGCCAGGATCTATGGCGAAATGGTGGGTTACGGTGTCTCCAGCGATGCCGCCCACATCACCAAGCCTTCGGCAGAGGGACAGGTGCGCGCCATCCGCGGCGCGCTAAAGGATGCCGGGCTTCCGCCTGAAGCCATCGGCTACATCAACGCCCATGGCACCGCCACCCAGGTGGGGGACGAATCCGAAACCGCCGCCATCAAGGAAGTGTTCGGCCCCCATGCCTACCGGCTGGCGGTGAGCTCCACCAAGTCCATGCACGGCCACACCCTGGGGGCCGCGGGGGCGCTGGAAATGGTGGTCACCCTGCTTGCCCTGGCACGCCAGGCCATTCCGCCCACGGCCAATCTCCATGTGCCGGATCCCGCCTGCGATCTGGACTACGTGCCCCACGTGGGTCGCACCGGCGTCGCGCTCGACACCGTGATGTCCAATTCCTTCGCCTTTGGCGGCAGCAACGCGGTCCTGGTGGCGCGCCGCTTCGAGTGATTGCGGCCCCGCAGCCGTGCCGGCTGGACAGGCCTCAACTCTCCGGCCGCATGTGGGGGAAGAGGATCACATCGCGGATGTTGGGCTTGTCCGTGAGCAGCATGACGAAGCGGTCGATGCCGATGCCGCAGCCGGCGGTGGGGGGCAGGCCGTATTCCAGGGCGCGGATGTAGTCCGCGTCATAGTGCATGGCTTCCACGTTGCCCGCTTCCTTCTGCCGGGCCTGTTCCAGGAAACGCTCCGCCTGATCCTCCGGATCGTTGAGCTCGGAGAAACCGTTGGCCAGTTCCCGGCCGGCGACGAACAGCTCGAAACGCTCGGTGATTTCCGGGTGCTTGTCGCTGCGCCGGGCAAGGGGCGAGGTCTCCGCCGGGTAGTCCACGATGAAGGTGGGCTCGAACAGCAGATGCTCGGTGGTCTCCTCGAACAGCGTGGTCTGCAGTCCGCCCAGACCGTCTTCCCTGCGGTACTCGATGCCGTGCTTCTCGAAGTAGTCCACGAGGAAGGCACGGTCGTTGAGCTCTGCGCCGGTGAATTCCGGATGGTGGTGCAGCACCGCCTGCACCATGGTCATGCGCTGGAAGGGCCGGCCGAAGTCGATGCCCCGCCCCTGGTATTCGATCTTCGTGCGGCCCAGCACCCGGGCCGTGATGTCGCGCAGCATCTCTTCCACGAAATCCATGAGGAAGCGGTAGTCTTTGTAGGCCGCGTAGAACTCCAGCATGGTGAATTCCGGATTGTGCCGGGGCGACAGGCCCTCGTTGCGGAAGTTGCGGTTGATCTCGAACACCTGCTCGAAGCCGCCCACCACCAGGCGCTTGAGATACAGCTCGGGCGCGATGCGCAGGTAGAGGGGCATGTCCAGGGCATTGTGGTGGGTGATGAAGGGACGCGCCGCCGCACCGCCGGGAATGGGGTGCATCATGGGCGTTTCCACTTCCAGGAAGCCGCGCGCGTTGAGGAAGTCGCGGAAGGCCTGGATGATGCGCGAGCGGATGACGAAGGTGAGCCGCGTGTCCTCGTTCATGATGAGGTCCACGTAGCGCTGGCGGTATTTGAGCTCCTGGTCGGCCAGGCCATGGAACTTGTCCGGCAGGGGCCGGATGGCCTTGGTGAGCAGCCGCACTTCCTTCGCCCGCACGGACAGCTCACCCTTGTTGGTCTTGAACAGGGTGCCGCGCACGCCGATGATGTCGCCCAGATCGAAATGTTTGAAGGCTTCGTGGGCGGCGGCGCCGGTGTGGTCGTCCGAGACGTAGATCTGGATGCGGCCGCTCATGTCCTGCAGGGTGGCGAAACTGGCCTTGCCCATCACGCGCTTGAGCATGATGCGGCCGGCCACGGCCACCGGTACTGCCAGGGCCTCCAGCTCCTCCCTGGACTTGTCCTCATAGGCGGCGGCGAGCGCTTCCGCCAGGTGCTCCCGCTCGAAATCGTTGGGGAAGGCCACCCCCTGTTCCCGCAGGGCCTTGAGCTTGGCGCGCCGCTCGGCGATGAGGGGGTTGTCATCGTGGCTGGGAATCGCTTCGTCTTGGGTCATGGCAAATCTCGTACAAACTGGACTGGGGTGGCGTATCGCGCAACAGGCAGCATGTTACAGCAAGCCTTCCTGCTCGCCCTTCTCGCCGTGGCTGAGCATCCACTGGGCAAGCTGCGCCAGCGGCACCGGCAGGCGTGCCGTGTCGAGCGCCGCCAGGCGCTCGCGGTCGCGCGCGGTGAGGGGGGCGCGCGTGGCCAGTGCGGCGAGTTCGGCCGGCCCCATGCGCCAGGGCTGCCAGGAAAGCCCCCGCTCCTCCCACAGCGCCCCCGCGCTCAAGGCGATCTCGATGCCGGCGGGATCCGGATCGCAGGCGATCTCGGCAGGGGCGGGCGCCAGCGCGAGCAGGCGCGCCATGGCTTGCCGCCACCAGGCGGGGGGAAAGCCTGGCAGCCAGACCACGCCGGTGTCGGCTTCCCGCGCCCGCGCCAGGCGTTCGAAGCTGGTGCGGTTTTCCACCAGCCGCCAGCGCTTCAGGGTGTGGTGAGCCTCACACGTCGCGTCCAGGGTGGCGGGCGTCACGGCGCAGAAATCCGTGCCCGCCGATAGCTCCAGGTGGCCGGTCGGGGTCGTGAGGGCGAGTGGCGCGGCGATGAAAAGCAGCGGCGTGTGGCGTTCGATGCCCAGCTCGGCCAGGTCCACGTTCTCCTCCAGCCAGCGCCATTCGGCATCGCTGATGGCCTTGGTGCCGCCCCGCGCATACAGGGCGAAGTCGCGCCGCGTGCCGCTGCGCTGCTGGTCGCGCCAGCGCAGGGCGGCTGCCAGCAGCTGCCCGCGGGCGAGCGCGCGGGCCGCGGGCAGGGCATCCAATGCCGTCAGCGCTTCGCTCACGATGGGATCGGCGTCTGCCGCGAGCGCGCTGCGCAGCGCGTGCCATTGCGCGGCCAGCGCCTCCTCGTCCGGGAGTCCCAGGCCGACGCGCAGCGCGGGCAGGTCGATGAGTTCCACGCGCGTCGGCCACCACTCGCCATGACGCCGCTCCTCTTCCACTTGTGCCCAGCCCTGGCGCACCAGCCAGTCGAGCAGGGCGGTCGCGGTCTGGAGTTGGGCCGCCCCGGCGTCCCGGGCCAGCGTGTCCCAGCGGCTGCGTCCACCCCGGGCAATCCAGCGCGTGAGCAGCGCGCGCCAGGATTCCGGGAGTGCGGCGACTCCAGCGCCGCGTCCCGTCCGGTAGCGCCGCCGGCGCCGGGGCAGGGGGGAGGCATCCAGTGGCTCGACGATGACGGAATCAGGATCCATGGCCGGCGGTGTCGCGCCTCAACACACCCACCCGCGGTGCCCAGGTCTCGCCCGGCCGCTTCTTGAAGGTCACCAGGGTGAGCATGCTGGGGTCATAGACGTTGACATTGTGGGTGACGGGTGTGGTGAGCAGATACTGGGCGCGTGTGGCCTTGAGGAAGCTGGCGACGCGCTCGATGTTGACGATGTCGAGATGGGCGAAGGGCTCGTCGATGAAGACGAAACCGCCGGGCCGGGATTCCTCCATCATCAGGGCGACCAGCAGGATCAGCGATTTCATCACCTGCTGGCCACCCGAGGCATCCCCGTCGTTGAGGCCCATGAAACCCTTCTCGTCGAAGTCGAACCTGACCACGAGCCCCGCCTGGGCGAGGGCCAGGTCGCTGAGATCGCTGCCCAGCGGCTCATATTCCACCCGTACGCCCGCCAGCTCGCCCAAGGTGCGCAGATTGCGCCCGTAGCGGCGCACGGTATGGGCCAGCACCTTGCTGTACTGGGCGCGTGCGGCGTCGGTCTGGGCCTGGGCCATGGCGTTGTCCTGGCGCCGCTGTGCAAGCTCCCGGCTCTGGCGTTCGTGATCGGCGCGGATCTTGTCGCGCAGGGCGATCACCGATTCGTCCGTCTCCCAGGATTCACTGGCGAAGCGCGCCTCGATTTCCTCGAGGCGCCGGCGCACATTGGTGGTGTCGCGCCATTTCTCCAGGAGCTGCTGGTTCGCTTCACCATCACGCCAGCTGACGGGCAGCGTCCGGCGCAGGTGACGCAGGCGGCGCAGGCGTTCCACCTGCTCGGCGCGCGCAGCCCAGTTGGCGCGCTGGTTGAGCTCGCGCTCCACCTGGCCGAGTTCCAGCTCCATCCGGTGGAGTCCCTGCAGATGTGCCTGCAGGGCCGCCTCGGCCCGGCTGCGCGCCTCCCGTGCCGCGTGGACCGCCTCGCCCACGGCGCGCCGCTGGGCGGTCAGAGCTTCGTGCTGGCGCCGGGCATCGGCGAATTCCGCGGCCCGTGCAGCAAGCTGCGCGCCGGCGTCGATGCCCGCCAGCCGGCTGCGCAGGGCGGCGATCTCACGCCCGATGCCGTCCAGACGTTGCACGAGGGGCGCACACGCCTCGTCGAGCTGCCTGAGCCGGGTCTGGAGCGCCTCGATCCGGGCCTGGCCGAAGCGGGCCTGCTCCGGGGCGGCGTGGCGTGCCCCGCGGCGCTCGCGCAAGTAGCCCGTACGGGTTACCCAGTCCTGGGCGCGGGGAAGTTTTGCGCCGGCGGCGGCATCTTCCACGCGCTGGGTGCGTTCCAGCAGGCGGATCAGCCACTCGGGAACGGGCTTTTTGAAGCTCACCACTTCCAACAGCGAGCCCTGGGGAGGCAGAGACGGCACGCCGCGGTCCGGCACGATGTAGTGGCGGTAGCGCAGTTGTTCGCCCAGGGCGAAGGCGCGTTCGGCATCCTGCTCGCGGGCCAGCAGGACGATGTGGGCGAAGGGGGCGAGTACCGCCTCCACCGCCGCCTGCCAGGCGGGATCAAGGATTTCCACCAGATCCGTGAGCAGATCGTGGGCGATGCCGGCCTGGGACAATGCCTGCCGGAACGCCGCCACGTCGGCGGGATCGGCCCGACGTCCGGCGGCGAGGTTTTCCAGCAGCTCACGCGTGGCGGCCTGCTCCTGCCTCAGGGTGGCAAGCTCAAGCCGCAGGCGGTCCCGTTCGTCTTCCAGCCTCTCCAGCGTGGCCGGGTCCGTGCCCGGATCGCCCGCCCCCGCGGCCGCCTGGGCGAGCAGCATGTCGTGCTGTTCCACCAGCGCCTGATATTTGCCCAGCGCGCGGTTGATTTCGTTGAGTTCTTCGTAGCGAACCTGTTCCAGCGCTTCTGCCGCCTGCCGGGCTGCGCGGGCGTCTTCGATCACCTGCCGCTGGGCTCCGATCCTTTCGCCGAGGGCGTGGCTTTTCGCGCGCAGTTCGCGCCATTCCCGGCGCTGGGCAGCGAGCACGCGGCGTGCGTTTTGGACTTCCCGTTCCAGCCCGTGGTATTCCAGGCGGGGCAGGACTTCCGAAGTGAGCAGGGTCTGTTCGTCGCGCAGGCGGCGCCATTCCAGATAGCGGTTCACCCTGGTTTCGTGGCGCTCCAGGCTGGCCGCCAGCATCTCCAGCTGCCGTTCCACCTCGTTCAGCTCCCGCGTCGTGGCTTCCTGGTGGTGGCGCGCCTCCTGGTAACGGTCGAGCACCTCCTTGTCGCCGAACACCTGGAACACCAGGTCCAGCAGTTCCCGCGGCGCCAGTTCCGTCAGCTTGTCGGTCTGGCCCTGTTCCAGGGACAGCACCCGGGCAATGGCCGGCGACAGGCCGGCGCTTTGCAGGAGGCGCTGGTAATCCCGGACGCCGAATTCCTGCCCCTGGCTTTCCATGGCTTCGATGGGCGTATCGCCTTCCGCCACCCAGTATTTGCGGACCCAGTCGCCGCCCTTGCGGTCGATGCGGCAGGCGAGGGTGATGCGGTCATGCTGGAAGGGCAGGCCGAAGGGCCGGCGGCTGCTGCCCTGAGGCCGCTGGTTGTCCACCACCCCCCGAAGCCAGCAGAAATCCTCGCCGTTGCGCCGCACGTAGCGTTTGTAGTCGCGCTTGCGCGAGCATTCCAGGGCGAGCAGGGTGCGCAGGGCGTCGAGCAGGGTGGTCTTGCCGGAGCCATTGGGACCGACGATGGTGATGATGGATGCGTCCAGCGGTAGGCGGAAGCGTTGCCAGAAATCCCAGTGCACCACCTCCAGTTCCAGCAGGCGGAACATCAGGCCGGCCCTCCTTCGGCATCACCGGTTTCTCTTTGCTTGCGCAGCAGATCCGCCAGGGCACCCTGCAGGATGCGCGGCGCCATTTCGCCGTAGTCGAAGGCAAGATCCAGCAGGGGGCCTTCATAGATGATCTTGTTGCGCCGTTCGATGAAACCCAGACGCGATAGCTGGGGCAGGATGAATTGGGTGATGCGGGCGCGGCCTCCCACCAGCCTGGCATAGTCCTCCAGGAGGACGTTCTCCGGGATGCCGCGCGAAGCCTCGCTGCTGGCCTGGGCGGGTTTGCCGCCGAACAGGTCCGCCTGGGTGTCGTCGCCGCCGGCGCGCGTGAGCTGGCGCTCGCGCTTGGGCAGGATGATGAGGGCCCAGAGAATGACCAGGAGGGCGATGGCGTCTTTGGGCAAGGCGATGTTGGTGGCCTGCCATTGGCCGCCGGTCTCGAACACGGCACTTTCCGAGGACGGGGCCAGGGCGAGCGCGATGTGATCGGCGAAGGGGTGGTCCAGCAGGCGCAGGCCGCAGGCGGCGAGCCGGTTCTCCACCTCCTCGCGGAACCCCAGGTCCGTGAGCAGCCGGCGGGCATCGACATCCTCCCGCGGCAGCCAGCGTAGGGCCAGCAGACGGGCGATCAGGCGTGCGTGGGCGTCCTGTTCCATGTCAGCCTCTTCGTTGCGTGGGCTCGATCCGGCCCGGTGTCATGGCCGCCACCTCACCCCGGTTGACCGGCACCAGGTCATCGCCCGGCTCCCACACCACCTGGAGGGGCAGCTGCGCCAGCGGCGCGAGCTCCGGATCTACATTCTGTTCGCCCAGGAAGGACAGAAGCGACAGGCGGTAGGAGGCGGCGCTGAAGTCCTCGCCCACCACCGCGTCTGCCAGAGGCATTGTCTGCTCGGTGTGGGTGAGAAGGCGCGTGAGCGTGGCCAGGTGCGGAGGCGGCTCGCTGGGGACTTCCGTGGTCTCGTGTACCTCGGCTGGCGGCGGCAGCGCCGAGGCGCGCCGCGTGGGACGCGTGCGTTCCAGGAAGTCCTCGGTGTTGTCCAGCATCACGTCCGACAGCAGGAAAGTCGTCTCCGGGACGATGGCGGGGCCTCTGCCGGCCAGGGCGGCGAGCTCATCCAGCGCCAGCCCGCGCAGCCAGGCGGCGAGTTCCGACGAAGTGAGGCCACCTTCCGAGAGGTGTACGCGCTGGCGCGCGATGGCAGCCAGTTCGCGCTGGAACACACTGGCCATGCGCATCATGCGCGACTGCCGACTGCCGATGTCCTGGGCCAGGCGCCAGCTTGCGTCGTCGGGGAAACCCTCCTCGGACAGCGCGGCGATGATCTCGGTGCCCTTTTCCATCCAGCGCCAGACGGAAGCGAGCCGCTTTTGGGCGGCGCGCAGACGGAACTCCGAACCGGAAGCCACGGCCTGGGAGAATTCCTCTTCCAGCTCGGCCAGGCGCGCTGCGAGATGGGCGAGCGTCTCCCCGGACAGGCGCCCCGTGGCGCCGCCCGCCGCCACCTGGGAGGCGAGGAAGCCCAGCTCGCTGTCTTCCTCCGTGGCGAAAGCAAGCAAAGTGGAGAGCGCCGCGAGTACCATGCGTCCCACCGGTGAGAGCTGATACAGGCGCCGCTCACCGTCCCACACCAGGAGATCGTGCTCGCGCAGGCGTTTGAGCACCGTGTCCAGCTTGGTGGGATCGATGAAACCCAGGTGTGTCTCCAGTTCGCGTGGGCTCCATTCCGGCGCCCCGGCGCGCGCCCCGATTTCCCGCAGCACCGCCAGGCGAATCAGCACTTCCTCGTCCCCGCCCCGGAACAGGGCGATCAGCGCGCCGATCACCCGGCGGCCGGCGAGCAGGGGAAACAGGGACGGCACATCCCCCGCTTCGACGCCGGGCGCCAGGAAGGCGGAGAGATCGGGTGTGTCTGCCATCACACGCCCTGTTTCAGAGCCGCCTCGATGAAGGCGTCCAGATCGCCGTCGAGCACCTTCTGGGTGTTGGAGATTTCCACGTTGGTGCGCAGATCCTTGATGCGCGACTGGTCCAGCACGTAGGAGCGGATCTGGTGGCCCCAGCCCACGTCGGACTTGGCCGCCTCCAGCTTTTCCTGCTCGGCCTGGCGCTTGCGCAGCTCGAGCTCGTACAGGCGCGACTTGAGCATGGCCATGGCCTCGGCCTTGTTGCGGTGCTGGGAGCGGTCGTTCTGGCACTGCACCACGATGCCCGTGGGGATGTGGGTGATGCGCACCGCGGAGTCGGTCTTGTTGATGTGCTGACCGCCGGCGCCCGAGGCCCGAAAGGTGTCGATCTTGAGATCCGCGGGGTTGATGTCGATCTCGATGGACTCGTCCACCTCCGGATAGACGAACACACTGGCAAAGGAGGTGTGCCGACCCCCTGCGGAATCGAAGGGCGACTTGCGTACGAGGCGGTGCACGCCGGTTTCGGTGCGCAGATAGCCGTAGGCGTAGTCGCCCTCCACCTTGATGGTGGCGGAGCGGATGCCCGCCACGTCGCCTTCGGTCTGTTCCAGGATTTCCGTCTTGAAGCCCTTGCGCTCGGCGTATTTCAGATACTGGCGCAGCAGCATGGCCGCCCAGTCGCAGGCTTCGGTCCCCCCGGCCCCCGCCTGGATGTCGATGAAGCAGTTGTTGGGATCCATGGGGTTGGAGAACATGCGCCGAAATTCCAGATCGGCGACGGTCTGTTCCAGGCGGCGGGTATCGGCGTCGATCGCCTCCAGGGTGGCGTCATCGCGCTCCGCGCGTGCCATTTCGAAGAGCTCGCGCGCGTCACGCAGCTCGCTGTCGAGCTGGCTCAGGGTGTGGACGACCGCCTCCAGGCTGCGCCGCTCGCGGCCCAGGGATTCGGCGAGTTTCGGGTCGTTCCAGACGTTGGGGTCTTCCAGTTGCTGGGCGACTTCGGCCAGGCGGGTCTGCTTGCCGTCGAAGTCAAAGATACCTCCGTAGCTCGGCGGTGCGCTGGGCGAGATCGTCGAGCCGGTGGGCGAGGAGATTGAGGCGTTCCGCTTCCATGGCATCTACTCCGCAAAAACCGGGAATTCTACCGCGAAGGCGGCGGCTCAGGCGACAGTCAGCGCCACGGCGGCGCCGATGCCGGTGGCCAGCAGGGGTGCCAGGCAGCGGAACCCCAGCCGGCGTCCGCCCACGGCGAAGGCGAGCCCCAGCTTGACGAGCAGGTTGGACAGGAAAGCCACCAGGATGACCCGCACGCCCTCCGGCGCGCCCAGGCTGCCCAGGTTGAACAGGCGCAGGCTGGACAGGGTGATGGCATCCACGTCCGTGATGCCGGCCACCGCGGCCACGCCGTAGAGGCTGGTGGCATCGCCCCGGGCCGCCACGAAGCTCGCCACGAACAGGATCAGGGCGTAGAGCAGACCGAAGCCCAGGGCGGTGCGCAGTTCGGTGGGATTGGCGGTTTCCGGCAGGGGCAGCTCCCCCGGGGCGACGGTGCGGTGCCACTGCAGACCGGTGACGGCCAGCCCCAGCACCAGGGCGCTGGCCAGCACGGGCAGCAGGGTGGGCAGGATGGCCGGCGCCACCGCGGCGGCCAGGACCGCGAGGCGGATCAGCACCACCAGATTGGCCAGGGCGATCACGGTGGCGGCAAGGGGCAGCAGCTCGTCATGGCTGCGGCCGTGGCGGGCATAGACCAGGGTGGTGGCGGTGCTGGAGACGAGACCGCCGAGCAGGCCCAGCAGCAGCGTGCCATAACGCTGGCCGAACAGGCGCAGGGCCACGTAGCCGGCCAGGCTGATGCCGGAAATGAGCACCACCATGAGCCAGGTCTGGTGGGGGTTGAAGGCGTGGTAGGGGCCGAAGTCCCGGTCCGGGAGGATGGGCAGGATGACGAAGCTGAGCACCGCGAACTGGAGCATGGAGACCAGGTCGCGCCGGGTCAGCTGTCGTGCGATGCCCTGCATTTCCGGCTTGAAGTAGAGCAGCACCGTGGTGATGATGGCCAGGGTGATGGCCAGCTCCCGCTCTCCTTCCCACACCAGGGCACCCAGGATGTAACTCACCAGCAGTGCCGCTTCCGTGGTGGTGCCCGGCTCGGCTGCCGGCGGACTTTCGCCCAGATAGGCGGTGACGATGATCGCCCCCACGGCGGCGAAGCCCACCACCAGGAGCCAGGGGGAGCCGACCTGTTCCGACAGCATGGCGCACAGCGTGCCCAGCAGGGCGGTGAGGGCGAAGGTGCGCAGGCCGGCCTTGGCGCGGGGATTGCGTTCCCGCTCGAGGCCGATGAGCAGGCCCAGCGCCAGGCTCAGGAGGAAGGGAAAGACCTGGCCGAAGGGGGAGTCCGGGGCGAACAGGGTATCCACGGCTGGGCAAAGGATGGGGGAATCAGGGCGCCTGCCAGTGTTCCAGGATCAGCTGCAGGCTCTCGTTGCCATTGTAGTGGTTCACGTCCAGGCGATAGACGGCTTCGATTTCATCGGGCAGCGGTTCGGTTTGGAAAAAGAGCATGGCCTCGAAGCGCCGCCCGCCGCGGGCCAGGGTGAGCCGGGTGTGCTTCTCGCCGACGATGCGCTGGGCTTCCACGCGGAAGCGGTCGAAAAAACTGGGCTGGGGGAAGCCCTGTCCCCACACCTCGTCCGCCAGCCGGCGCGCGAGCGCCAGGGTGGCTTCCTCCGGCGGCAGGCTGCCGTCGGTTTCCAGGGTGCGCGTGAGGGCATGGGGCGGGATGAGCTCGCGCGCCACCGCCTCGAAGGCCTGGGCGAAGCGCGGAAAATCGCCTTCGGCAATGGTGAGCCCCGCCGCCATGGCGTGGCCGCCGAATTTCCTGAGCAGGTCCGGGTGCCGCTTGGCGACCAGATCCAGCGCATCGCGCAGGTGAAAGGCCGGGATGGAACGGCCGGAGCCCTTGAGCTCGCCTCCCTCTGCCGGGGCGAAGGCAATGGCGGGACGGTGGAATTTTTCCTTGAGGCGGGAGGCGAGGATGCCGATCACCCCCTGATGCCAGCCGGGATCGTACAGCACCAGGCTGTGGCTGTCGGCGACCTCGATGCCCTGCAGGGTGGCGAGCGCCGTGTCGTGCATGTCCGCCTCGATCTCGCGCCGTTCCCGGTTGAGCGCATCCAGCTGCTGGGCGAGTTCCAGGGCCCGCAAGGGATCGTCCGTGGTCAGGAGTTCGATGCCCAGGGACATGTCGGTGAGGCGGCCCGCCGCATTCAGGCGCGGTCCCAGCACGAAGCCCAGATCCCAGGGCGCGGCATGACTCGGCGAGCGTCCGGCGACCCGAAACAGGGCGTCGATGCCGGCACAGGCCTGCCCTCTGCGCATGCGCAGCAGCCCCTCGCGCACCAGCCGGCGGTTGTTGTCGTCCAGCTTCACCACGTCGGCCACCGTGCCCAGGGCCACCAGATCCAGCAGGCGGCCCAGATTGGGCTGGGCGTCGGGCGCAAAGGCCCCGCGCGCCCGCAGCTCCGCGCGCAGGGCCAGCATCACGTAGAAGATCACGCCCACCCCGGCCAGGTGCTTGCTGGGAAAGCCGCAGCCCGGCTGGTTGGGGTTGACGATGGCCGCCGCGGCGGGAAGCCCGCCACTCGCGGCCGGCAGATGGTGGTCGGTGATGAACACCTTCATGCCCAGGCGGGCGGCTTCCGCCACACCGGCGTGGCTGGCGATGCCGTTGTCCACCGTGATCAGGATGTCCGGTTGGCGCTGGGCCGCCAGCCGCACGATTTCCGGCGTGAGTCCGTAGCCGTACTCGAAACGGTTGGGCACCAGGTAGTCCACCCGGGCGCCGAAGGCCCGCAGGGCCCGCAGGGCCACGGCGCAGGCGGTGGCGCCGTCGGCATCGTAGTCCGCGATGATGAGCAGACGCTTCTGTCCTTCAATGGCGTCTGCCAGGCGGCGCGCCATTGCGTCGGCGTGGGTCAGGGTGTGGGGGGGCAGCAGACGCTCGGGCGAGGGTTCCAGCTGGCCGGGATCCTCGATGCCCCGTGCCGCATACAGGCGCGCAAGCAGGGGCGGCACACCGTGGCGGCTGAGACGTTCGACGGCATGGGGTGGTGCCTCGCGCACGGTGATGCGGGTCATGGGCGGATTATGCCACGGGCCGACGGCGGCTCAGCCGGGCCGTGCGTAATGGGCCAGGGAACGGATGCGCCGCCAGAATTTCCAGCGGTCCCGGCGCGTGAGGGTGAACACCATGGTGTGGCGCGGTTCCAGCGCGAGCAGGGTGAGCTCCGCGAGCCGTCCCTTGCGGAAAGCCTGGGCAAGCGGCGCGAACCACCTCTGCTCCAGACTGTGCAGGCTGCGGCGCCACGCCTCTGCGTCGCCGTGGGCCGCCGGCGTGCGCAGGGTGTCCAGCACCACCAGCTGGAGACCTTCCGCTTCCAGCACGGCGTGGGCTTCCCGCGGCAGGCCGGCGTGGGGCATGCGTGCGGCCAGCGCCAGCCCCTGAGCCAGCAGATCATCCGCCCACAGGCGGCCGCCGGGGTGGGCTTCGACCGTGGGCAGGCGCCCCCCACCCCAGGGCCATACGCTGTTCACCGTGGGCTGGCCCTGCGCCTCGCGTGCCGCGTTCAGGGGATGGGCAAACAGCAGCATCTGGATCTCGTTCACGAGGCGCAGAAGACGCCGTGCCTGCCGGCCCCGGGGCAGGCAGTCATTGATGGGTCGGCCAGTCACCTCCATCAGGGCATGGGTCTCCACTTCCAGGGGCGCGGCGAAGCGCGCGTACCAGCGATCGGGGCGAATGTGGTGGAAACTCACACCCTCCCCGGCGAAATGCCGGTTGAGGGCCTCGAGCCACTGTTCCGCCTCTGCCCGCGACACGGCGAGCCCCTCCGGCCCCACCAGCAGCAGGGCATCCTGGCGCGCCGCCAGATGCACCGGGTCCACACACAGCCACCAGGCATCTCCCGGATCGCCGTGCTCCGCCAGCAGGCTCAGGGGCGCCACCGGCGCACTGCCGTCGCCGGGCAGGCCGAAGGCGCGGCACAACCAGGTTTCCAGGGAAGCGCCCGGGACGCTGCGCCGCGCCGCCCGGCCCAGGAGAAAGGCGAGAGCCGGCGCCTGCAGATCGCGATATACGTCCACCAGGGCGCTGGCGGGCCGGGGGAGAATGAGGTCGGGAACCACCAGTGTCAGACGCATGGGGCAAATGTAACATCCAGTTTTTACACTGCTGGATTTTTCATGGAGGGATGAATTGGATTTAATCCTCTGGCGTCACGCGGAGGCCGAGGACGGCCTGCCGGACAAAACGCGCAAACTCACTGCGAAGGGCGAGAAGCAGGCACGCGCCATGGCCGAGTGGCTCAAGGAGCGTCTGCCGCGGGACGCGAAAGTCCTGTCGAGTCCCGCCACCCGCGCCCGGCAGACGGCGGCGGCGCTGGTGGACGAACCCCGCATCGTCCCGGCGCTGGACGTGGGGGCGGGTCCCGCCGCGATCCTCGCCGCCGCGGGCTGGCCGGACAACGGCACGGTGGTCGTGGTGGGTCACCAGCCCACCCTGGGACGGGTGGCGGCCCTGCTTCTGGCCGGCGAGGAACAGGACTGGTCGGTGAAGAAGGGGGCGGTCTGGTGGTTCAGCAACCGGGTGCGGGGTGGCGAACCCCAGACCATTCTGCGTGCGGTCATGGCCCCCGACCTGCTGTGAGTGCCGCGCGAGCGGACCGCGCAGGCAAAGGGGTGCGGCTGCCTGCATGGCAAACCGCCTGGCGCGGCTGAAGCCGCTCCCACAGGACGGCCAGGCCGCTGGGTCGTGGGAGGCGCTTCAGCGGCGACCGACGCGGCTCAAAAGGTCCCCATCGCGGCTGAAGCGATTTGGGAACGCCCTCGCCCTTCATGGGGGAGGGCTGGGGTGGGGGTGGTTGGAAAACACTGGCGCAGCCAGCCGCAGGCGGATCCATGCCTGTCGCGGCTGAAGCCGCTCCCACAGCACAGCCAGGCCGCTGGGTCGTGGGAGGCGCTTCAGCGGCGACCGGCCGCTAGGCGGGGACGCGGTAGATCTCCGGCCCCAGGAGGTCGGTGCCGCAGGGAAGCTGCTCGAACCAGTCGAGGAAGCGCTGCACCATGGCCTTGCCCCGGAAGGGTGGCCCGTGCTGGGGCACCAGCCATTCCACATCCAGCTGGCGCACCATCTTTACCCAGCCGCGCGCGGCGCGGTTGGACACCATGATGCGCTGGTGGAAGGGTTGCATGTGGGGAATGTGGGCGTCGAAGTCCTGCACCGGCTGCCCCGCCTCTGCCACCTCCACCATCGAAGCCCCCACGTCCCCCGAGAAAAGGATCTTCGCCCTGGGATCGTAGAAGTGGAAATTGCCCTCGGCATGGAGGAAGTGGGCCGGCAGGGCGACGATCTCGCTTTTGCCCAGGGGGATGCGCATGCCCTCGTCCGGAATGGCCACGATGCGTCCCGCGGTGTTGCCCACGCTGCAGAAGTGGGGCACGAAGCGGGCCCACAGTTTCGAGATATAGATCTTGCAATCCGTGTGCACCATCCACTTGTTGGCCGAGGCCACGATGTCCGGGTCGGCGTGGGAAGCCAGGACGTAGGCCAGCCGGCGCGGCGGAAAGTAGGCATGCATGGCCATGAACAGGTTGTTGTAGGTCATGTTGCCGCCGGGATCGATGAGCGCGCCGGTGTGATCGTCCACGATCAGGAACTGGTTGCTCTGCACGGCGCAGTGATCCACCGCGCATTCGTCCTGGACCAGATCGGTGAAGGCCAGGCAGGTGTGCCTGCCGTCGTCATAGAGGGTCAGGGGCATGGGGCAAACTCCAGGCTGGATGAATCGGGCGCGACCGTAAACGGGCAAGGCCGCCGGCACCGGTGCGTGCCGGCGGTGCGTCTTGTGCTGCCCGGTGGGTTCACGGTCATCATGTCCGGCGCCGGTTCAGGGTCGGTGGGTTTCGGTTTCCAGCAGCCGGGCCAGTTCGTTCATGGCCATGGGCCGCGCGAAGTAATAGCCCTGGGCTTCGTGACAGCCCAGCTCGGCCAGGATGCGGCGCTGCGCTTCGGTTTCCACGCCTTCCGCGACGACGTCCACTTCCAGGGCTTCGGCCATGCGCAGGATGGCGGTCACGATCTGGCGGCTGGTGGCGTTGAGTGCGATGCCGTCGATCAGGCTCATGTCGATCTTCAGGCGGTCCACCGAGAAGCGCATGAGGTAGCCCAGGTTGGAATAGCCGGTGCCGAAATCGTCTACCGAGATTTGGAAGCCGCGCTCCCGCAGGGCGAGCAGCGGTGCCGCGTGCCGGTCCTCGTCCATCAGGCTGCTTTCCGTGATTTCCACGTCGATCTGGTGGGGTGCAAGCCCCAACTTCTGCATGCCCTCGTCCAGGAGCGGCAGCCACTGTTGCGCCGCGTGCAGGGCGCGGGCGGACACGTTGAGGGCGAAGCGCAGCCGCGCGCGCACGGCGTCCGGCAGGGCAGCGATGTCCGCGCAGCAGGCTTCGATGAGCCAGCCGGTGAAGCGCACGGCCAGTCCGGCCTCCTCCAGCAGCGGAATGAAACGGGCGGGGGAGACCGGGCCCAGGCTGGGATGGGTCCAGCGCGCGAGCGCCTCCAGTCCGCGGGGCTTTTGCGTGGCCATGTCCACCTGAGGCTGCCAGGCGAGGTGCAGTCCTACCCCTGTCTCCAGGGCGCTGCGCAGGGCGCTTTCCAGCTCCAGGCGCTCGTAAGCCCGACGGCCCATGCCCGGCTCATAGAAACACCAGCGCGGCCCGGCTTCGCTTTTGGCGGCGTAGAGCGCCGTGTCCGCGTGTTGCATCAGTTTTTCCGGGGTGTCGCCATGGGCGGGGAAATGGGCGATGCCCACGCTGGCATCCAGCCAGATTTCCCGGCCCGACACCTCGAGGGGCCGGCGCAGACTGGCCAGCAGCTTGCGCACGGCCGAGAGGATGCCTTCCCGCTCCCGGACACTGCACAGGATCACGGCGAACTCGTCTCCCCCCAGACGCGCGACGGTATCGGTCTCCCGCAGCGTCTCACGCAGGCGCCCGGCCACCTGACGCAGCAGTTCGTCGCCCGCGGCGTGGCCCAGGGTGTCGTTTACCACCTTGAAGCGGTCCAGATCCAGATAAAGCAGGGCGAACGGCGAACCTGTGCGGTGGGCATGGTTGATGCTGGCCTTGAGGCGCTCGTCGAACAGGGCCCGGTTGGGCAGGCCGGTGAGGGGATCGTGGAACGCCAGATCGTAGAGGCGGGCCTGGAGCTGCCGGTCTTCGGTCATGTCGGAGAACACGCCCACGTAACGCAGCGGTCCGCCGTCCTTGCCCCGGATGACATCGATGTGGAGATACTCCGGGTAAATCTCGCCGTTCTTGCGGCGGTTCCAGATCTCACCCGACCAGTGGCCGGTCCGGTCGAGGCTCTTCCACATGCGGGCGTAGAACGCCGCATCGTGGCGGCCGGAGGCCAGCAGGGAGGGCTTTTGGCCAATCACCTCGTCCGGCGCGTAGCCGGTGGTCAAGGAAAAGGCGCGGTTCACCACCAGGATGGTGCCGTCCGCGTCCGTGACCATGATGCCTTCGCTGGTGGTGTCGAACACCATGCTGGCGATCTGGTGGTGGGTCAGTTCCTCCTCCAACAGCCGCACCGTGGATTGCAGCCGGGCATGCAACAGCCGCTCGCGGTCCCTTAGGCAGCGGAACACCATGAGGCGTGAGGTGACCCCGAGAAACCGGCCTTGGGCATCGACCACGGCCATGTGGCTGGCGTCTTCCGCCTCCAGCCGGTCGAGGGCGTGCTCCAGACTGTCCTCCGGACGCAACGGCGGCGGCTGGCGCGTCACCAGCAAATCGGCGAACAGCCGGTTGGGGAACAGCGCCGCCTGTTGCGGACTCACCAGCCCCAGGAAGCGCTCGCCGTCCATCACCACGAACACGCTCTTTGCATCCTGCTCGCGCACGACATCCCGGTAGCGGGCCTCCGGTGTCACACGCAGGCAGTCCCCGGTCAGGCAGTCGGCCACGGTGGCGAGCCCCTGCCCCACTTCCGGCAGGGGATTCATCGCGGGTCCTCCGGCTCTACCGTGACCTGGGTCTGCACTTCCAGGCGCACGTGCAGCACGTCGTCCGCGCCCATGTAGGGTTTGACATGGCCCAGCACGAACGCCACCAGTTCCCTTTCGTCCAGGCGGCGCAGGATGGGCTCGCGCACGATGATGTCGGCCACCACATCGTCCTCCACCGCCACGTGGCGGTAGGGGGTGGTGCTGATGAGATCCAGCGCGCGGGTCATGGCCACGTGACCGATGGCTGACCGGCAGCCCATCACCAGGACGTCCTCGATGGGTGGCAGGGTGAATTCCGAGATGGTGGCGTGTATCGTATGGCTGTGCTTCATGGGCTATGAACGGACGGACCCGGCGCCTATTGCAGGTAAGCGGATCGGATTGTCCTGATTTTGTTAACGGCTGTCAAAGGCGGGACTTTAGGCCGGCCGCCCCCCGTTCCGGTTATCCCGAAGGGGGCGGCCGCACCGTTCTTCCGGTGCGGCGGGCAAGCGGGACGCCGGGCGCGGGCACGAGGCTGGCCAGGAGCGGGGGCCTGTGGCACACTCCCGGCCGGTGTCCGCGCCCATGCAACCCTACGAACTCTTCATCGGCCTGCGCTACACGCGCGCCAAGCGTCGCAACCACTTCATCTCCTTCATCTCGCTCATCTCCATGCTGGGCATCGCGCTGGGCATCGTGGTGCTGATCACGGTGCTGTCGGTGATGAACGGCTTCCAGGAGGAGCTGCGTGCGCGCATCCTGGGGGTGGCGTCCCACGTGGAAATCTCGGCCTTCGGCGGCCCGCTTGCCGACTGGCGGCAGGTTGCGCGGGAGGCGCGCGCCGATCCCCGGGTGGAAGGGGCGGCGCCCTACATCCTGGCCCAGGGCATGCTCGCGGCCGGGGATGCGGTGCAGGGGGCACTCATCCGCGGCATCCTGCCGGAACAGGAGGAGACGGTGGCGGACATTGGCCGCCACATGAAGCGCGGCCGGCTCACCGATCTCGCGCCCGGCCGCTTCGGCATCGTCCTCGGCATCGAGCTCGCCCAGGCGCTGGGCGTGCGCGTGGGCGACAAGGTGACGGTGATCGCGCCCCAGGGCAATGTCACGCCGGCGGGCATTCTGCCGCGCCTCAAGCAGTTCACCGTGGTGGGCATCTTCGAGGTGGACATGAACCTGTACGATGCCGGGCTGGCGCTGATCCACCTGGACGACGCAGCGCGGCTCTACCGCATGGGCGATGCGGTGTCCGGCGTGCGCCTGAAGCTCACCGACCTGTTCGCCGCGCCAGAGGTGAGCCGCGAGCTCGCCGCCCGGCTGCCGGGCAGCCTGCTCATCCGCGACTGGACCCAGCAGAACGCCAATTTCTTCCGCGCCATCCAGATGGAAAAGCGCGTGATGTTCGTGATCATGTTCTTCATCGTCGCGGTGGCGGCCTTCAACATCGTCTCCACCCTGGTCATGGTGGTCACGGACAAGCAGGCCGACATCGCCATTCTGCGCACCCTGGGCGCAACACCCGCCAGCATCATGAGGATCTTCATCGTGCAGGGCACGCTGATCGGCGCCATCGGCACCGTCGCCGGCCTGGTGGGGGGTGTTCTGCTGGCTTCCAACATCGACGTCGTGGTGCCTGCCATCGAGCGCCTGTTCGGCGTGCATTTCCTGGCCAAGGACGTCTATTACATCTCGGAGCTGCCCTCGCGCGTGGAGACCTGGGACGTGGTGGCCATCGGCGGGGTGTCCTTCCTCCTGTCCCTGCTGGCAACCCTGTATCCTTCCTGGCGCGCCTCACGCACCAACCCGGCGGAGGCCCTGCGCTATGAGTGAGTTGCAGGGGCCGGTGCTCGCCTGCCGCGGGCTGGCCAAGTCCTACTGGCAGGGGCGGGTGGAAGTGCCGGTGCTTTTGGATGTGAATCTCGAGGTGGCGCGGGGGGAGCGCGTGGCCATCGTCGGCGCCTCCGGTTCCGGCAAGAGCACGCTCCTGCATCTCCTGGGGGGCCTCGACGCGGCGGACCGGGGCGAGGTGCGCATCCTGGGGCGGGACATGCAGGCCCTGAACGATGCCGAACGGGGACGGCTGCGCAACGAGGCCCTCGGCTTCGTCTATCAGTTCCACCACCTGCTGCCCGAATTCACGGCGCTGGAAAACGTGATGATGCCGCTGCTCATCCGGCGGGAAAGCCCGGCCGCGGCCCGCGCGGCGGCGGCGGACATGCTCGCCCGTGTAGGGCTTGCCCACCGCCTGGCGCACAAGCCGGGGGAGCTGTCAGGGGGGGAACGTCAGCGGGCGGCCGTGGCGCGCGCCCTGGTGACCCGGCCCGCCTGCGTGCTCGCCGACGAACCCACGGGCAACCTGGACCGCAAGACCGCGGCCGTGGTGTTCGATCTGATGCTGAGTCTGAACGAGACCCTCGGCACCAGCTTCGTCATCGTCACCCACGATCCCCAGCTGGCGGCGCGGGCCCAGCGCGTGCTGGCGCTGGAGGACGGGGTGCTCAGGCCCGCCTGAGGGAACTTCACGCCCGGCCGACGTTGCTGTCGGTGGGGCTGTGGTAGTAGTCGCTTTCCTCCGCGAACTCGCGGATTTCCTGCTGCAGAAGCTTCATGCGCTGTTCCGCCGTCGCCACCTCCGCGCAGGATTCGCAATAGGGATCCGCGCAGGGCTGGTGGGCGTAAAGCCAGTACTGGATGGCGCCGGCGAGCAGGCCGGAGGCCACGTCCCACGGGTCCGCGTCGCGGTGCTGGTCCATCAGGCGGTTGCCGAGATCCACCACTGCCGCGGCCGCGTCGTCGAACAGGGAAGGCTCTTGTTCAGGGCTGTCCATCATGGGCATGGTCTTCAGGGAAGCAATCGGAAACCCATCATTCTACGCCCAAGCCGGGGCGCTTGCACCGTCAGTCCCGGCCGAACAGCTCGTCCAGGGGATTGGCCCGGGGGGCGGGCGCGGCCTCCCCGCCAAACAGGGCCTCCAGGCCGGCACGGGCAGCGGCTGCCGCCGGCCGCGCCGTGAAGGCGTTCGGGCGGGGCTCAAGGTAGCCGCAGAAATTGGCCCGTTCCTTGTCCCGCACCTCTTCCGCCACGGGCTCGCGGCACTGGCGCGCCACCGCGGGATCGTAGAAGCGGCACATGCGGCAGACGTGGAGCGGCGCGCCGCAGGCGCGGCATTCGGCCAGACGGGACAGGGGCAGCGGTTGGTCCGCGAGGGACGCGCCGCATCGCCAGCAGACCAGGGTGTCGTCGGCCATGGCAAGGCTCACCGGGGCTCAGGCTGAATCGCGGTAGAAGAACACGAAACGCCCGTCGTCGAAGTCGATCTTCAGGCGCGCGCCGCGTGCCAGGGCGTAATCCACGTAGCCCGGCACCGCGGCATCCTGATGGCACTCGGAGACGTGCTGGGGCGCCTCGAAATCCCGGTCGCGGTCATACCAGGACAAAAGCATGGGTTCGGCCAGCCGGCGCGCCGCCTCTTCGTTGGCACGGGCGAGCGCCGTGGCGTGATCGGGGGCGCCCGTCAGGTGCACCACCTCCACGCCGGCGAGATCCGGCGGCGAACGCAGGGGACAGGCAGGAAGCTCGGCCATGGCTGCTCAAGCCCGGGAGGGTTCGAAGGTGGCGTCCAGGTTCAGGTCGTCGCAGTAATCGAAGAAGTCCGCACGCAGGTTGGGAATGTGGGTGCTGGCGGGCACGCCCACTTCCATGTGCACCGAGAACATGCGTGTGCCGGTATGGGGCGCGGCATAGGTGTCGGTGGACAGTTCCTCGATGTTGATGCCGTGGCTGGCGAAAAAGCGCGCCAGCTTGTGCACGATGCCCGGATGGTCCAGCGCCACCACCTCCACGTGATAGGGCAGGGTGGGCTCGTGCCGTTCCCGCGCCCGGGTGCGCTTGTGAGTGATGGTGAGTCCCAGCTGACGGCCCAGGGCATCGAGCTGGCCTTCCAGCTTGGACAGGGCGTTCCACGGGCCGGACACCAGCATCAGGATGGCGAACTGGCCGCCCAGCACGGTCATGCGGCTCTGTTCGATGTTGCAGCCGGTTTCGGTGATTTTGGCGGAGAAGGCTTCCACCAGCCCCACCTTGTCGTCGCCGGCGGCGGTGATCACGAGATAGTCGTTGCTCGCTTGCATGAGGGAACGGGACGATGAAAGACGGGACTATGTTACTGCGTGACCCCGGCGCTGGCGAGGACTTCACAGGGCGGACCGTTGTGCCAAGTCGGCCAGCCACTCGCGCACCACCTCGCCCAGGGTGGGCTGTCCGCGGTCCGCGTATTCGTAGCGCACGCGGCACACCGGCCGGTTCACGCGCAGGATGCGCGCTAGATCCACGGGCGTGGCGATGAGCACGGCATCGCAGGGCGTGGCGGCAATGGTCTGTTCCAGCTCCCCGATCTGGTGCGCGCTGTAGCCCAGGGCCGGCAGGACCGGCCCCAGGTGGGGATATTGGGCGAAGGCGGTGCGGATGCTGCCCACCGCGTGGGGACGTGGGTCCACCAGTTCCGCGGCGCCGAGACTGCGCGCGGCCAGGGTGCCTGCGCCATAGGCCATGCCGCCGTGGGTGAGGGTGGGACCGTCCTCCACCACCAGCACACGCCGGCCGCGCACCTCGTGGGGCGCATCGGCCGTGATGGGCATCGCCGATTCGATCACGACGGCGGCGGGGTTGTCGCGCCGGATGCCCGCGCGCACGGCTTCGACCTGCCCGCTGCCGGCGGTGTCGGTCTTGGTGATCACCACCACCTGGGCGCGCAGCAGATTGGCCTCCCCGGGGAAATGGCTGCGCTCATGCCCCGCGCGGTGGGGATCCACCAGCACGATGTCCAGATCCGGGGCGATCAGCGGCAGATCGTTGTTGCCCCCGTCCCAGACGATGACGTCGGCTTCGGCCTCGGCCAGGGCCAGCACCCGGGCGTAATCCACCCCGGCGTAGATGCGGTGGCCCGCCGCCAGGTGGGGTTCGTACTCTTCCATCTCTTCGATGGTGCAGTGCTGATGCGCAAGATCCGCGAGGCTTGCGAACCGCTGCGCCGCCTGGGCCACCAGATCGCCATAGGCCATGGGATGGCGCACGATGCCCGGCCGCAGGCCCGCCTGATCCAGCAGGGCGGCGACATGGCGCGCCACCGGACTCTTGCCGCAGCCGGTGCGCACCGCGGTGATGCTGATCACGGGCTTTTTGCTCCGCAGCATGGTCTGGCGCGGCGCCAGCAGGCGGAAGGCCGCCCCCAGGGCCTGCACGCGCGAGGCCACGTGCATCACATGCTCGTGGGAGACGTCGCTGTAGGAAAACACGACCTCGTCGATCGCCTGTTCCCTGAGCAGGCGCGGCAGGTCCGCCTCGTCCACGATGGGAATGCCATCCGGATAGAGGCTGCCGGCCAGGGCAGCGGGATAGACGCGGCCGGCGATGTCCGGAATCTGGGTGGCGGTGAAGGCCACCACCTCGTATTGCGGGCGATCGCGGAAGACGGTATTGAAGTTGTGGAAATCGCGCCCGCCCGCCCCCATGATGAGGACGCGGGTGCGCGCGCCGGCGCGTGCATCCATGCCCCCATTGTGGACCAGACGGCCGCTCATCGCCAGTGAAGGAGCCTGCCATGGCCAACCGCCGCATGGACAACCGCCAGAAGCCCATCCACCGGCGCCGGCCGGTGCCGCCCAGCCCGCCCCTGCCGCGCCTGCCGGGCAGCCGCCGGCCCTTCAGGCCCGGGCGCGGAACCAGCCGGTGAGGGACAGGCGCTCCCGGCGCGCGGGCTTTACTTCGTGCCAGTAGCGGGCGCTGAAGAACAGCACCAGGGTGCCGCCCTGGGGCAGCACTTCCAAGCTCTCGCCCACCCCTTCCTCATCCAGCCACAGGCGCAATGCGCCGCCGTCTTCGGCCTGCCAGCCCTCGTTCAGGTACAGGATGCTGGTGAGCACCCGGCGTGCATCGTCCCGGAGCCGGTCCCGATGGCGGGCATAGCGGGCGCCCGGCGGATAGAGGGCGTAGTGGGCTTCGAAATCCAGCAGGCCCAGGTAGGCCACGCGGTTGAGGCTTTGGCGCAGGCGCTCCAGACGCGCAAGCCAGGCCCGGGTGGCGGGGCCGGCCTGGTCTTCCTCGATCCAGTGGATGAGGTCGCTGCGGATCTCCGGGGCGTATTGGCGGTGGCGGGCCACCGTGGCGGGACGAAAGCCGCCTGCAGCCAGCACCGTGCGCAACTCGTGGCGCAGCGCGGCCACTTCCCCGGGCGGCAGGAAGGCCGGCAGGATCAGATGGCCGCGCTCCACCAGCTCCCCGGCGAGCGCCTCATCGTTCGGGCAAAGAGTGGTTTCGCTCATGCGGTTGTTCGGGTCACGGGAACATGGCACGATTGGCGCATGATCGAAATGCGCATCCACGGGCGCGGGGGGCAGGGCAACGTGGTGGCGGCCTATCTCATCGCCACCGCCGCCATCGTCGAGGGCTGGCATGCCCAAGCCTTCCCCGCCTTTGGCGCGGAGCGCCGCGGCGCGCCGGTGACGGCCTTCGTGCGCATCGCGCGCGAACCCTTCCGCCGGCGCAACCAGATCGTGCAGGCGGATTTTCTCATCATCCAGGATCCGGCGCTGCTCCACGTGCCCGGCGTCCTGGAGGGCCTCAAGCCCGGCGGCGCGGTACTGGTGGACGGCAGTCGGGTGCCGCCGGGGGTGGAGGCGGTGGCGCTGCCCGCCACCCGGCTCGCCCAGGAATACCTGGGCCGCCCGGTGCCCAACACGGCGCTGGCGGCGGCGTTCTTCACCCTCACCGGGCTCATGCCCCTGTCCGCCCTGGCCCATGCCCTGGAAGCCCGTTTTCGGGGGCCGGTATTGGAAAAGAATCTGCGCCTGATCGAGGCGGCGGCGGGCCAGGTCGAGGCCGGGCGCTGGCAGGAGCGCATCCATGCGGCTGCCGCTTGAAGGGTCCCAGGCCATCGCCCGCGCCGTGGTGGCGGCGCGGGCCCAGGTGGTGGCGGCCTATCCCATCACGCCCCAGACCCACATCGTCGAACACATCGCCCAACTGGTGGCCGACGGGGCCGCCGCCTGCGAGCTGGTGAGCGTGGAGTCCGAGTTTTCCGCCGCCTCGGTGGTGCTGGGCGCGGCCATGGCGGGCTCGCGCGCCTACACCGCCACCGCCTCCCAGGGGCTGCTGCTCATGGGCGAGGTGCTCTACAACATCGCGGGCCTGCGCGTGCCGCTAGTGATGACCGTGGCCAACCGCGCCGTCTCCGCCCCCCTGTCCATCTGGAACGACCAGCAGGATTCCATGGCCATGCGCGATGCGGGCTGGGTGCAGCTCTATTGCAGCGACAACCAGGAAGCGGTGGACACCACCGTGCAGGCCTTCCGCATCGCCGAGACCCTGGAAGTGCCGGTGATGGTGTGCGTGGACGGCTTCACCCTCACCCATACCCTGGAGGCCATCGACCTGCCAGAGCAGGAACTGGTGGACCGCTTCCTGCCCCCCTACCGCTTCTCGCGCACCCTCGATCCCCGGCGGCCCATGAGTTTCGGCACTCTGGTGGCGCCCGAGTACTACGCCGAGATGCGGGAATTGCACCACCGGGCCCTGCTCGCGGCGTTGGATCTGATTCCGGAGGTGGACGCGGCGTGGGCGGCGCTGGCCGGACGCCGCTGCGGCGGCCTGCTGAGGGTGGAGGGCGATCCCGAGTCGCCCACCGGCGTCCTCACCCTGGGTTCCATCTTCGGCACCCTGGCCGATGCGGTGGCGCAGGAGCCGGCCTGTGGCCCGGTGCGGCTGATGCACCTGCGCAGCTTCCGGCCCTTTCCGGCGGCGGCCCTGCGCGCGGCCTGTGGGGGACTCGAACGGCTGGTGGTGCTGGAGCGGGCCCTGTCGCCGGGTGCCGGCGGCATCGTCACCGCCGAGGTGCGCGCGGCGCTGGCGGAACTGCCCAGGCCGCCCCAGGTACACGGCTTCGCCGTGGGGCTGGGGGGGCGCGACGTACCCCTGGACCTGCTGCCGCGCCTGCTCGCCAGCCTGCCGGCGCAACCCGGTCCCTTCCGCATCTTCGATCTCGACCCGGACAAACTCCCGGAGGAGGCGCCATGAACGGGCAGACCGTTTCCCTGGAGGCGCTGCGCGCCAGCCAGCCCCGCTATTCCGGCCTCACCGCCGGCCACCGTGCCTGCCTCGGCTGCGGCCAGGCGCTGGCGGCACGCCTGGTCACCGAGGCGGCAGGACCTGACGTCATCGTGGCCAATGCCACCGGCTGCCTGGAAATCTTCACCACCCCCTGGCCGGAATCGGCCTGGCGCCTGCCCTGGCTGCATTCCCTGTTCGAGAACACGGGGGCGGTGGCGGCGGGCATGGAGGCCGCCCTCAAGGTCCAGGGCAAGTCCACCAAGGTGCTCGCCTTCGGCGGCGATGGCGGCACCTTCGACATCGGCTTCCAGGCCCTGTCCGGCATGCTGGAGCGGGGGCACGAAGTGCTCTACGTCTGCTACGACAACGAGGCCTACATGAATACCGGCATCCAGCGTTCCAGCTCCACGCCCCATGCCGCGGCCACCACCACGTCCCCCGCCGGCCGCGCGCGCATGGGCAAGCGCCATCTCAAGAAGGACATCCTCGCCATCATCGCCGCCCATCACATTCCCTATGCCGCCACGGCTTCCGTGGCCTACCCTGCCGACGTGCGCAAGAAGGTCAGGCGTGCGCTGGCGGTGCCGGGGCCGAGCTTTCTCCTGGTGCATTCGCCCTGTCCCCTGGGCTGGGGCCATGATGGGGCCCTGTCCATCGAGGTGGCGCGGCTTGCCGTGGAGACGGGCCTCTTCCCCCTGGTCGAGATGGAACGGGGCGCCCTGGTGGGGGTGCTGCCCCTGCGCGCGCCCAGACCGGTGACCGATTACCTCCGGCTGCAGGGACGCTTTGCCCACCTGTTCGCCGACGACGCCCGGGCACGGGAGGAACTCGCCCACCTGCAGGCCCTGGCCGATGCCAACATCGAGCGCTACGGCCTGCGTGCAGGCGGTGGCGGCCTCGATACGGAGAGCGCAGACACCGTCCGGCGGGGAGGCGGCCAATGGGCGTGAAGGTCACGCCCGGCGGCTTCGCCCTGCCAGGCACCGCCAGCCGCTTCCTCACGGGCACCTGGCGCATCCAGCGTCCCGTCCACGTGCACGGGATCGCGCCGTGCCATCACGTGTGCCTCGCCGGGGAGGATCCCCAGGCCTGGATCGCGCGGCTCGCCGAGGGCGATGCGGCGGGGGCGTGGGAGACCCTGGTGGCTGCCAATCCCCTGCCGGCCAGCACCGGCCGCGTTTGTCCCCATCCCTGCGAGGCGGCCTGCAACCGCGGCGGCTATGACGCGGCCCTCAACATCCACAGCCTGGAGCGTTGGCTGGGGGATGCGGCACTGGCCGCCGGCTGGAGCCCTCCCGCGCCACCCCTTGCCCCGGACGCGCCCCAGGTGGCGGTGGTGGGCGCGGGGCCGGCGGGCTTGTCCTGTGCCTGGCAGCTGGTTCGGCGCGGCATCCGGCCGGTGCTGCTGGAGGCCCTCAACCAGGCGGGTGGCGTGCCCCGTACCGCCATTCCCCCTTACCGGCTGCCGCGGGCCGTGCTGGACCAGGAAATCGAACGCCTGCTCGCCACCGGCATCGACTTCCGGCCCCATCAGCGCCTGGGCCGGGATTTCTCCTTCGAGGAACTGGAAAGGGAGTTCCCCGCCGTTTTCCTCGCGGTGGGGACGCAAAAGAGCCGGGCCTTCAGCGTGGAAGGGGCCGTGCCGCGGGACCTGCGCTTCGGTCTCGACCTGCTGCGCCACTGGATCGCCGAAGGGACGGTGCCCGAAATGGACAGCGTGGCCATCATCGGCGGCGGCAACACCGCGGTGGACGTGGCACGCATCCTGCGCCGCGCCGGGGTGCGCGAGGTGCATGTCATTACCCATGAACGCATTCCCGGGCCGGAGGTGCCCGAGCACGAGCGCATGCGCGCCGCGCCGGACGAGATTGCCCAGGCGCTGGAAGAGGGCGTGCGGATCCACGAAAACCGCATGGTGCGCCGGCTCATCCTGCGCGGCGAACGGGTGGTGGGCGTGGAAATCGTCCATGCCCGCAAACTCCGGGAAGGCGAGCGGGTGCATGTGCAGGCCTTCGAGGGCACGGAATCCGTGTTCCGGGTGGATCAGGTGATTCCCGCCATCGGCCAGGTGGTGGACGAGGAAGGGCTTGCCCACCTCCTGGGGCAGCGGGAATTCCTGCGTGTGGAGGCGGATGGGCGCGTGCCCGGCACGGCCCGCGTGTTCGCCGGGGGCGACTGCCGGCCCGGGCTGGGCACCGTGGCGGCGGCCATCTTCGATGGCGCCCGCGCGGCGGTGGCCATCGCCCGTCTGCTGGGGCGTGCGGAAACCCCGGCCCCACGCGGCGCGTTGGTCGGCCTCGACCGGCTCAATCTCCACTACTTCGACCATGCGCCGCGCCAGGAGCCGGCCGTGCTGCCGGTGGCCGAACGTGCGGGCGACCGGGAGGTGCAGGGCGGCTTCGACGAACGCAGCGCCCATACCGAGGCCCAGCGCTGCCTCTCCTGCGGCAACTGCATGGCCTGCGACAACTGCTTCACGCTCTGTCCGGACAACGCCGTGCTCAAGACGCGCGAGCGTGCCGCCGACGGTTCCCACTACGTGTTCGACTACGACTACTGCAAGGGCTGCGGCCTGTGCGCCCATGAGTGCCCGGTGGGCTACATCGGGATGGTGGCCGAGGAATGATGGCGCCCCGAACACGAATCGAACGTGTGACCTACCCCTTAGGAGGGGGTTGCTCTATCCACTGAGCTACCGGGGCGGGGCCGCGTATTGTAGCCCATAAGCGGGGCCGCGTTCCGGGGTTCAAGCCGGATCGTGCGGCAGGCCGGCGCAGGCTTGGGGTCTTCAGCGAGTCAGCGCCAATCCAGGGGACTCGGGAGGCTCTGGGCACCATCCCGCGTCGCAATGGACAGTCCTGGGGACGATCCGGGTTGAAATTTGCCGCCCTTGGGCCGAGAATGGGGCGAATTTTTTGGGTAACCCGGGAACGATCATGTCTGTCCTCACCAAGAAGGAATTGCAAACCCTGGAGAAGCGTCTGCAGGAGGAATACCGGCGCCTGCTGGAAGAGGTGCGCGATGAGCTGGAGCGCTCCGGCGAGCAGCAGTATGTGGAACTCGCGGGGCGGGTGACCGATCCGGGGGACGAATCCGTGGCCGACATGCTGGCCGATCTCAATGCCGCCATGATCGACCGTCACGTGCGCGAGCTGCGCGAGCTGGAGGCGGCCAGGGCGCGTCTCGCCCAGGGAACCTACGGCGTGTGCGTGGACTGCGGCGCGCCGGTGGGTTACGAGCGTCTCAAGGCCAATCCGGCGGCGGCGCGTTGTCTGGTCTGCCAGAGCAAACGCGACCAGCTCTACGCCCACGAGGGCCGGCCCAAGCTGTAGCGGCGGCCGCACCGGCGCGGGCCGGGGCCGGTACGCAGAAACAGCGACAATGAGAGCCGCGGCACGTGAACGCGGCCGGACGCATGCGGCGACGCCGGGGGAGGCGTTGTGTTTCCAGACCAAGTGTTGGCACTGAAGGCGCTCAAGGTGGCGGTGGTGACCGCCATCGCCCTGGCGCTTTTCTGGATGAGCCGGCGCGAGCCCGATGTCGCGCGGCATCCCGGCTGGGGCATGCTGCTCACTGGTTTGCTCATCGTCCTGCTGGGGGACGTGCTCAACCTGGCCTGGGGCGAGGCCGGGCGCTCCCTGTGGCCGGCACCCTTCCCGGAACTGGTGGAGATCACCCGCTACAGCGCCTGGGTGGGGGGCAATCTGCTTCTGGCGCTGGGCTTCTGGCGCTGGCTGCCGCTGGTGCGCCAGCTCAAGGAGGCGTGCAACGCCCTGAGTGCCGCCAACGAGGCGCTGGAGCGCGAGGTGGCGGAGCGTACGGCGGCGCTCAAGCAGGCCAACGAGCGGCTGCGCCACGACCTGGAGGAACGCAAGCGCACCGAGCGCGCCATGCGCCACATGGCGCACCACGATGCCCTCACCGATCTGCCCAACCGCACCCTGTTCCGCGACCGGCTCACCCATGCCATGGCCCAGGCGGACCGCTACCAGCAGAAGCTGGCGGTGATGTTCCTGGACCTGGACCGCTTCAAGGCCATCAACGACACCCTGGGCCACAACGTGGGCGACCAGCTGCTGCGCCAGGCCGCGGACCGCCTGCGAAAATGTGTGCGCGAATGCGACACCGTGGCGCGTCTGGGGGGCGACGAGTTCACCGTGATCGTGGAGGACGTGGGAGACCGGGACACCGCGGCGGTGGTGGCGCAGAAGATCATCGACGCCTTCGGCCAGGCCTTCCATCTGGGCGGACACGAAGTGTTCGTCACCCCCAGCGTGGGCATCACCGTCTATCCGGATGACGCCGAGCATCTGGACCATCTGCTGCGCAATGCGGACGCCGCCATGTACCGGGCCAAGGAATACGGCCGCAACAACTACCAGTTCTACATGCCGGAAATGAACGTGCGGGCGCGGGAACGCCTGCTGCTGGAAAACGCCCTGCGCCGGGCGCTGCTGCGCGAGGAGTTCGTGCTCTATTACCAGCCGCGGGTGGATCTCCGGAGCGGCCGGGTGATCGGCGCCGAGGCGCTTTTGCGCTGGCGGCATCCGGAGCTGGGCCTGGTGCCGCCCCGCGAGTTCGTGCCCATCCTGGAGGAGACCGGTCTCATCATTCCGGTGGGGGAATGGGTGCTTCGGCAGGCGTGCCGCCAGAACCGTGCCTGGCAGGACCTGGGCCTGCCGCCGGTGCGCATGGCGGTGAATCTCTCGGCGCGCCAGTTCGTGCAGAGGGACCTGGCGGGCCTCGTGGATCTCGTCCTGGCGGAAACCGCACTCGACGCAGCCTATCTGGAACTGGAAATCACGGAGGAGGTGCTGCTGGAACACACCGCCGGCAACGCCGCCACCCTGGAGCGCCTGCGTGCCCTGGGGGTGCACATCGCCATCGATGATTTCGGCACCGGCTATTCCTCCCTGTCCTACCTCAAGCGCCTGCCCATCCACACCCTCAAGATCGATCAGAGTTTCGTGCGCGACATCACCCTGGATTCGGATGGTGCAGCCATCGTCTCGGCCATCATCGCCATGGCCTGCAACCTGCGCCTCAACGTGCTCGCGGAGGGCGTGGAGACGGAGGCCCAGCTCAGCTTCCTGCGCGCCCAGGGGTGCAACGAGATCCAGGGCTATTCCTTTAGCTATCCCCTCACCGCGCAGGAATTCGAGCGCCTGTTGCGCGAGGGGCGCAGCATGCACGTGCTGCAGGGGTTGGCGGGTTACTACGTGAACCTGCCCTTCGGCAACCCCGCCGCGCGCCACTGATTCCCTGTCATCAACCTATAACTTTCGGCATATACCCTTCGGCGAATTCCGTCGCGGCACCGCCTTGGCGATGATGACCCCACCCGGCGGGCGACTTTGCCGCCGGCAGTGGGCAAGTTCGGGTGGCTTGCCCAGGGTGGTGGGTTCTCCGTCAGGGGCTTCCGCCACCGCCGTTTTCCGGTTTCCAACGGCCGGCCCGGCACGGGCGCCTGCCGGAGACCGGAACGGATTCATCCTCTGCGCCTCCTGACCCACGTTTCGTTTTCCAACGATGCGTGGGTTTTTTTTGGTCTCAAGAAAAAGGCCCTGCTGCCGATACGGGTTTCAACTCCGACGGAATCCGGCCATGCGCAAGACCATTCCTGTCGAACGACTACGCCTGGGCATGTATATCGAGCGGCTGTGCGGGAAGTGGCTGGACCACCCCTTCTGGCGCACGTCGTTTCTCCTCACCGACCCGGAGGATCTCCGGCTGCTCAAGACCTGCGGCCTGAAGGAGGTGGTGATCGACGTGAGCCGCGGGCTGGACGTGGCAGACCCTGCTACGCCTGCATCCGCCACACCGGCTGCCCCGCCGCCTGCCCAGCCGGCCGTGCCACCGCGGGTTTCCCTGGACGAGGAGCTGGAGCGGGCGCGGCAGATCCACGCCCGGGCCAAACGCCAGGTCACCACACTGTTTCACGAGGCACGCATGGGCAAGGCCCTGGACGTGGAGACGGTGGCGCCCCTGGTGGAGGACATCCAGAGTTCCATCGAACGCAATGCCCACGCCCTGTTGAGCGTGGTGCGCCTCAAGACCGCGGACGATTACACCTACATGCACTCCGTGGCGGTGTGTGCCCTCATGATCGCCCTGGGCCGTACCCTAGGGCTGGACCGGGACACCCTGCAGCGGGCGGGCACGGCCGGTTTGCTCCACGACATCGGTAAGATGGCCGTGCCGCCCGAGGTGCTCAACAAGCCGGGGCGGCTTACCGACGAGGAATTCGCCATCGTGCGGCGCCATCCCCGACAGGGTTGGGAAATCCTGCAGAACGCGCGCATGGATGACCAAATCGTGCTCGACGTTTGCCTGCACCACCACGAGCGCATGGACGGCAAGGGCTATCCGGAGGGACTCTCTGCGGACGACATCACCCTGTTCGCGCGCATGGGCGCGGTGTGCGACGTCTATGACGCGATTTCCTCCGAACGCTGCTACAAGCGTCCCTGGTCGCCCGGGGAATCCCTGCAGAAAATGGCCTCCTGGCGCCACGGCCACTTCGACGAGCGTGTGTTCCAGGCCTTTCTCAAGACCGTGGGCATCTATCCCATCGGTACGCTGGTGCGCCTGCGCTCGGGCCGGCTCGGGGTGGTGGTGGAACAGGCCGAAGACAACCTGCTCACGCCGCGGGTGAAGGTTTTCTTTTCCGGCAAGTCCGGCGGACCGATTCCCATCCAGATCGTGGATCTCAAGCGCAGCCACGATGCCATCGAGGCTGTCGAGGACGCGGGCCACTGGGGATTCGATCTGTCCAGGCTGGGCGTGTGAGCGACTTCAGGGACGCCCGGCCCCCGCGACGCGGTGACGCATCTGGCGCGCGCGGCGGGCGTCGGGGCCGTCCGGCTTCGTGACCGGGGATGCCCGCAGAAAGGCGGGCAGGGCGCCGGCCCCGGCCGCGGCGTAATCTTCGGCGAGCGCGGCACGGGCGGCATCCGGCGCCACACCCAGCACCTGGGTGAGACCCGCCTGCACCAGGCCGAACAGGCGTTCCAGAGCGAAGCCATGGGTCTGCTGCGTGGTTTGCCACAGCCAGTCACTGAAGGCGAGGAAACGCGCAAAGGGGGCCTCGCCCAGCAGCAGCGGCAGAGTGCGCGGCAGACGCCCCGAATTGCCGAGGAGATCCCAGTAGCGGGCAAAGCGCGCCAGCCGGCGCATGTCCGTGAAGTCAATGCGGTCCGTGGCCAGGATCTCGTAGGGCGGGTGGGGATTGAAACGCAGCCCGAAGCTCTCCGTGTGGCGCGCAATGGGCGCACCGCGCAGGCGTTTGAGCAGTCCCACCTGGATCTCGTGGGGCTTCAGGCGCACCAGGCGGTCGAAGCCTGCGCCGAAGCCCGCCAGATCCTCCCCCGGCAGCCCCGCGATGAGATCCACGTGGAGATGGGCATGGGTGTGCGCCCGCAGCCAGCGCAGGTTCTCTTCCGTGCGCACATTGTCCTGGCGCCGGGAGATGAGGGCCTGCACCGCGGGATCGAAAGTCTGCACGCCGATCTCCAGTTGCAGGCTGCCCGGCGGAAAGCGCGCCAGCGCCGCCTTCAGGGCTTCCGGCAGATGATCCGGAATCACCTCGAAGTGAAGAAACAGCCGCTCGTCCAGGCGGGCGAGGAAGAATTCCAGAACGCGCAGGCTGGTCTTCACGTTGAGGTTGAAGGTGCGGTCCACGAAGCGGAAATGGCGCGCGCCGCGCCGGTAGAGATCGTCCAGCGCCGCGAGAAAGTCTTCCTGGGGAAAGGCCCAGGCCGTCCGGTCCAGGGCGGACAGGCAGAACTCGCATTTGTAGGGACAGCCGCGTGAGGCTTCGACATAGAGGAAGCGATGGGCGATGTCCGCCTCCGTGTAGAGGGCATAGGGGAGCCGGATCTCGTCGAGGGGCGGCTGCACCCCCGGGATGATCTTCTGCGCGGGGGCCCGGCCGGACAGCAGCCCCTCGCACAGGACGCGGAAGCTCACTTCCCCCCAGCCCGTGATCACGTAGTCGGCCAACCGGACGATGGGCTGGCTGTCGGTTTCGTGGCTCACCTCCGGGCCGCCCAGCACCACCGTGACCTCCGGCGCGACGGTCTTCAGGAGCGCCACCACTTCCGTGGTCTGGGCCACGTTCCAGATGTACAGCCCCAGCCCCACGATGCGCGGCCGGGCCGCCAGAATCGCTTCCACGATTTCCGCCGCGGGGCGGGCGATGGTGAACTCCATCAGCGTGGCCTCGCCCGCCAGCGATCCCAGATTGGCGAGCAGACAGCGCAGGCCCAGGGAGGCATGGGCATGGCGGGCGTTGAGGGTGGCAAGGACGATGGCGGGCATGGAAAAGCCGTGCGCAAAGGGGCATTTTAGCCCCCTTCGGGCACGGCTCGGTTCCGGGCGGAAAGGGGGTCAGCGCCCGCGGCGTCCCGCGGCGCGCGGGCCGCTGCGTGTGCCGCGGTCCCCGCGGCCGTAGGCCCGGCGGTCGCCAAAGTCGGAGGGCAGGGGGCCGGAGCCGGTGAGCCGGCGGCTGCCCAAGCCATGGCCGGCGCGTTCCCCTTCGGGGCGGGCAGGGCGGTTGCCGATGGCCTCGGCAGCACGCCGGTCTTCCGGTCTTTGGCGCGTGTCGCGGGCATGGCCCGGCTCGGGCCTTGCGCCGAGGCGTCCGTCTCCTTCGCGTCTTGAGCCCTCGCGGCCTCCGTCGGGTCTGAAGGTGCCGGCCGGGCGGCGCCGGGAGCCGGGGCGGGGGCCTTCCGGACGTTCCGCCCGGGGCCTGGGTTCCAGGCCCGGAATGGCGGTGATGGCCAGGGGTGCGCCGGTGAAGCGCTCGATCTCGCGAATCATGCGCCGTTCCTCGGGCGTGGCCAGGGTGATGGCCACCCCGCTGCGTCCGGCGCGGCCGGTGCGGCCGATGCGGTGCACATAGTCCTCCGCCTGGCGCGGCGGCTCGAAGTTGATCACGTGGCTGATGCCCGCCACGTCGATGCCCCGCGCCGCCACGTCGGTGGCCACCAGGATCCGGGTGGCGCCGCGCCGCAGCTCATCCAGGGTGCGGTTGCGTTCCCGCTGCTGCATGTCACCATGCAGGGCGGCGCTGGCGAAGCCCTGCTCGCGCAGCCGGCCCGACAGTTCCTCCGTCCCCCGTTTGGTGCCGATGAACACCACCGCCTGGGTGAGACCGGCATCGCGCAGCAGATGGTCCAGCAGGCGCGACTTGTGGCGCGCGTCGTCGGCGAACATCAGGCGCTGGTCGATCCTGGCGCGGGCACCCTCCGTGGCGGTGATCTCGATGCGCTGCGGGTCGCGGGTGAGGCGGCGCGCCAGCTTGCCCACCACGCCGTCCAGGGTGGCGGAGAACAGCACAGTCTGGCGCGTGGCGGGCGTGGCGCCCACGATGGTCTCGATGTCGTCGATGAAGCCCATGTCCAGCATGCGGTCGGCCTCGTCCAGCACCAGGGTTTCCAGGCGCGCGAAATCGATGCGGCCGCGTTCCAGGTGATCCATGAGACGGCCGGGGGTGGCGATGACGATGTCCACCGGCTGGGACAGGGCCTTGAGCTGAAGTCCATAGGGGCTGCCGCCCACCAGCGCCGCGCTGCGCAGGCCGTGCAGATGCCGGCCGTAGGTGCGCGCGGCCTTTTCCACCTGCAGGGCGAGCTCGCGCGTGGGGGTGAGCACCAGCAGGCGGGGGCCCCGCCCCGCACCGGCGGCAGGCCGGGCCAGCCGCTGCAGGGCGGGCAGCAGGAAGGCAGCGGTCTTGCCGCTGCCGGTGGGGGAGGAAACGAGCAGATCGCGGCCCGCCAGCGCCGCGGGAATGGCCTGCGCCTGCACGGCGGTGGGCTGCTGGTAGCCGCTCGCGGCCAAAGCGTTCAGGAGGGCCTCATCGAGGCCGAGTTCGGCAAAAGTCATGGTTACCTTCAAGAATGCGGCGCATGCCGATGGCGGCGCGCCAGATGAGGGCTGACCGGAAAACCGGGGTGCCCCGAAAACAATCGTGCAGCCCGGCTTGATTCGGAATCAGGAACGGGAACGGCCGATTGGCGTTTTACACCGGCGCCAACCGTTTCGGCGTGCACCGCGCGGGCGGTGACAAAGAGGTCGGGGACGATGGTGTGCCGCACACGGACGGGCCGGCGCGGCACGAGGCTGTGCATCCTACGCACCCGCAGCGGGCGTGTCCAGCGATATTTTGCGGTCGGCCTTGCCGCGGCCGCGCCGGCATTGCTAGACTCGGTCCACTGCCTTGGGAACCGGCTGCCATGTCCCGCACGCCTGCCTTGTTTGTCCTGTTGGTGCTTGTCCTCACCCTGCCCCTGCGGGCGGTGGGGGCAGTGACCATGCTGGGCTGTGCAGGTCACGGGGGGGTGGCCGCCGCCGCGGTGGGACATGCCGCGGCGGCCCACGCCCCGCAGCACGGGCATGACGGTGCCGCCCATTCCCATCCCCTGCCATCCCACGACGGTGCCCATGGCGGCCATGGGTGGGCAGGCTGCCAGGTGTGCGGCGACTGCTGTCTCTACGTCAACGCCATGCCCGTGACACCGCCGCTGACGGGAATGCCGGGGCAGGCCGTCCTGCCCGTCTTCCTCGTCCAGCCCTATACGGGCTTTCACCCCGAAGGTCCGGAGCGTCCTCCCCGGCACACCGTTGCCCTCTGACCCGGGTGACCGGCACGCGCTGCCGGTCGGGGAGCGGGCCTGCGCCCGCGTTTCAGGTAACGGAGTGCTTCATGAAGACGCTCAAACGCATCCCGGTGGCTGCCTGTCTGGCGGCTGCCCTGCCGGCGCTCGCCGGTGTTCCCGATCCTGCCGATCCGGCCCTGCCGGTGCCGCCATGGCAGTACGTGTCCGCCTTTGCCGACTACCGTCCGCTGGCGGAGCCCGAGCGCCTCGACTGGCGCGCGGCCAATGCCGGGGTGACCGGCGCCGGCGCGCCGGCCGCGGCCGGCGCCGATGCCGCGTCCCGGGAGGCGCCGATGGACCATCATCACCCGCACCCCCATCACCACTGAGGAGCGCAGGCATGGCAAGGACAAGATTCCTGGGCGCGTTGCCGCTGGCCGCGCTGCTGGGGGGGCTCGCCGGTTGCGCGAGTCTCAGTCCGGATCACGGGTTCGATGCCGTGGCGGCACACGCCTCGGCCGAACTGGGCAAGACGGTGCGCTGGGCCCGCAGCGATGCCGAGCGGGAGACTCTGCGCGAGGAAGTGCAGCGCCTGCTCGCCCAGCCCCTGTCCGTGGACGATGCGGTGCAGGTGGCGTTGCTCAACAATCGGGGGCTGCAGGCCACCTACGCCGAGCTGGGCATCGCCGAGGCCGCGCTGGTGCAGGCGGGGCGTCTGCGCAATCCCGGTTTCACCTTCACGCGCCTCGCACGCGACGGCCAAAACGGCGAGATCGTGGACATCGAGCGCAAGTTCCTGTTCGACGTGCTGGGCCTGCTCACCCTTTCCACCCGCACCCAGATCGAGACACGCCGTTTCGAGCAGACGAAGTTGCGGGTGAGCCGCGAAGTGCTGCGGCTGGCCGCCGACACCCGCCGCGCCTGGTATGAGGCGGTGGCCGCGGAGCAGGCCGTGCATTACCTGGAAAGCGTGAAGGAAGCGGCGGACGCCGGGGCGGAACTTGCCCGGCGCATGGCGGCGGTGGGCAATCTCAATCGGCTCGACGCCCTGCGCCAGCAGGTGTTCTATGCCGAGGCGGTGGCCGAGCTCGCCCGCGCCCGGGAACGGGCGCTGCGCAGCCGCGAGCGGCTCATCCGCCTTTTGGGGCTGTTTGGCGAGCAGACCGCCTTCCGCCTGCCTGAGCGGCTGCCGGAGCTGCCGGCCGCGGTCCGGGAGGAAAGGGAACTGGAGGCAGCCGCCCTCCGGCGCCGGCTGGACATCGCCATGGCGCGCCGGGAGGTGGACGGCCTGGCGGCTTCCCTGGGCCTCACCCGCGCCACCCGTTTCGTCAACGTGCTGGAAGCTGGTTACCTGCGCAACAGCACCACCGGCGAGCCGCGCCAGACCGGCTACGAAATCGAACTCTCCATTCCCCTGTTCGATTTCGGCGAGGCCAAGGTGGCCCGGGCCGAGGCGGTGTACATGCAGGCCGTGAACCGGCTCGTGGAGATCGCCGTCAACGCCCGCTCGGAAGTGCGCGAGGCCTACAACGCCTACCGCACCGCCTACGATCTCGCCCGCCATTACCGCGACGAAATCGTGCCCGCAGCCAAACGCATCTCGGAGGAACAGCTGCTGCGCTACAACGGCATGCTGATCGGTGTGTTCGAATTGCTGGCCGACACACGCAGCCAAATCGCCGCGGTGAGTGCCTCCATCACCGCCCTGCGGGACTTCTGGCTGGCCGAGACGGACCTGAACACCGCCCTCGCCGTGGGTGGCGTGCGCGGGGTGGCCTTTGCCGCGCCGGTCGCCGCGGCCGACGGCGGACATTGAGACGGTTTGCCCGGTGCCGCAGCCTGGCCGGGCACCGGCGGACGGGAAAAGGAATGGACAGATGACGACACGCAGAAAGTTTCTGAAGGCCGCGGCCCTGCTGGGCGGCGGCGTGGTGGGCAGGGCGGCGCTGGCGGCCCTGCCCGAAGTGACGAGCCACAGCGATCCCGCCACCCAGCCGCCGGCCATGCCCGCGGCCGGGCGACCTTACCGGCCCATCGTCACCCTCAATGGCTGGAGCCTGCCTTTCCGCATGAAGAACGGCTGGAAGGAATTCCACCTGGTGGCCGAGCCGGTGGTGCGCGAGTTCGCCCCGGGGATGAAGGTCAACATGTGGGGCTACAACGGTTCCAGCCCCGGCCCCACCATCGAGTGCGTGGAAGGCGACAAGGTGCGCATCTTCGTCACCAACCGGCTGCCCGAGCACACCACCGTGCACTGGCACGGCATCCTCCTGCCCAACGGCATGGACGGCGTGGGCGGGCTCACCCAGCCCCAGATCCAGCCCGGCAAGACTTTCGTCTATGAATTCGAAATGAAGAAGTCCGGCACCTTCATGTACCACCCCCACGCGGACGAGATGGTGCAGATGGCCATGGGCATGTATGGCGGCCTGATCGTGCATCCGCGCAATCCCGCCCATCACCGTGTGGACCGGGACTTCCTGTTCATCATGACCGCCTACGACATCGAGCCCGGCAGCTACACGCCCAAGGTCAACACCATGCTGGAATTCAACCTGTGGACCTGGAACAGTCGGGTGTTTCCGGGCATCGACCCGTTCGTGGTGCGCCTGGGCGACCGGGTGCGCATCCGCTTCGGCAATCTCACCATGACCAATCATCCGATCCACCTGCACGGTTACGATTTCGAGGTCACCGGCACCGATGGCGGCTGGGTGCCCAAGTCCGCCCGCTGGCCGGAAGTGACGGTGGACTGCGCCGTCGGTCAGATGCGGGCCATCGAGTTCGATGCCGTGCATCCGGGGGACTGGGCCATCCACTGCCACAAGTCGCACCACACCATGAACGCCATGGGCCACGCCGTGCCCACCCTCATCGGGGTGGACCAGAAGGGCATCACCGAAAAAATCCTCAAGCTCGTGCCGGACTACATGGCCATGGGGTCGGCGGGAATGGCCGAGATGGGCAGCATGGAAATGCCCCTGCCCGACAACACCCTGCCCATGATGACGGGACAGGGGCCCTTCGGTCCCATCGAGATGGGAGGCATGTTCAGTGTGGTGAAGGTGCACCCGGACGTGAAGCCCGGTGACTACCGTGATCCCGGCTGGTACCGCCATCCGCCGGGCACCCTGGCGCGGGAATGGACGCAGGACACGCCCGAACCGCCACGCAGGGAATCCCAGGCGGCCGGCACGGCCCCGCTCAGCGTGGTCAAGCCCGGCGGTCATCGTCACCATTGAGAATAAGGAGTCATACATGTCTGGCAAGCATTGCCTCGTACTCACCGCCGTTCTGGCCGCGCTGCTGCCCCTGCCTGCTCCGGTTGCCGCCCAGGAACATGTCCACGCGCACGAACACGTGGCACCCACCACCGGGTCGTTTCTCGCCGAAGGCGAGGTGCGCAAAGTGGACCGCGCCGGCAACCGGCTCACCCTGCGCCACGGCCCCCTGGAAAACCTGGGCATGGGTGCCATGACCATGGTGTTCCGGGTCGCCGATCCCCGCCTGCTGGAAGGGTTGAAGGTGGGGGATCGGGTGCGCTTCCACGCCGAACGCATAGACGGCGCGCTCACGGTGACCCGGCTGGAGCCGGCGCCCTGACAACCCCCGGGGCGGCCTCAAGTTTGGGCGCCGCCCGCCGATACAGGGCGGACGACCTGACTGCCGCCCGCCGCCGGCACGGACCGTATCCATGCCCGACGACAAATCGCTCCTTTCCCACGACCTGGCACGCCGCCTGCGGCTGCTTTCCCGCATCGCGAGCGATACTACCAATGCCGTCATCATCACGGATGCCGAAGGCCGCACCGAATGGGTGAACGACGGCTTCTACCGGCTTTGCGGCTACCGGCTGGAGGATCTGCGGGGACGCAAGCCCGGGGAGCTCCTGCAGGGGCCGGACACCGACCGGGACGAGGTGGCCCGCATCCATGCCGCGCTGGAGGCGGGGCGGGGATTCACGTCGGAACTGGTCAACTACGACCGGGAGGGACGGGCCTACTGGGTGGAGATCCGCTGCTCGCCCCTCTACGACGAGAACGGCCGGCTGGAAGGTTTCCTGGCCATCGAAACCGACGTCACCAAGCGCAGGGAGATGGAGCAACGCCTGCGCGAGGCGGTGCGGGAAACCGCCAACTTCCGCTTCGCCCTCGACCAGCACGCCATCCTGAGCATCACCGACGCCCGGGGCGTGATCCTCGACGTCAATGCCAAGTTCGAGACCATCAGCGGCTATCGCCGTGACGAACTCATCGGCCAGACCCACCGTCTGCTCAAATCCGGCCGGCACCCGGACAGCTTCTACGCGGAAATGTGGCAGACCATCTCCGCCGGCCGGGTGTGGCAGGGTGTGATCTGCAACCGGCGCAAGGACGGCAGCCTGTACTGGGTGGAATCCTCGATCGTGCCCATCCTCGACGAGGCGGGCAAACCCCGCCAGTACATTTCCATCCGCACCGAGGTCACGGATCTGGTCGAGACCCAGGAGCAACTGCGGGCCGAGCGGGATTTCTTTGACGCGGCGATCAACGCCATCCGGGGCACCTTCCAGGTGGTGGACCAGGCGGGCCGTCTTCTGCGCTTCAACCGGCAGCTTCCCGAGCTGACGGGATATTCCCGGGAGGAGCTGGCGGCCCTGCCCGCCTGGGAACTGGTGGCGCCGGAGCAGCGGGAACTGGTGCGCACCATGGCCCAGCGGGGCTTCGCCGAAGGCCAGTGCGAGGTGCAGGCGGATCTCTATACCCGGGACGGCCGGCGCATTCCCTTTCTGTTCCAGTCCTCCCGCTTCGAGACGGAATCCGGGCCGGTGCTGATCGGTACCGGCACCGATGTGTCGGGCCTCGTAAAACTGCAGCGGGATCTGGAAAAGCGCGAGGAGCGGCTGCGCCGCAGCCAGCGCTATGCCAACATCGGCACCTGGGACTGGAACATCCAGACCGGCGAGCTGTACTGGTCGGAACGCATTCCGGCGCTGTTCGGCTATCCCGAGGGGGCGCTGGAGACTTCCTATGAGAATTTCCTGGCCGCGGTGCATCCGGATGACCGTGAGCGGGTGATCGAGGCCATCAATTCCGCGGTCGAGCGGGACGTGCCCTACGAGATCGAACACCGCGTGGTGTGGCCCGACGGCAGCGTTCGCTGGCTGCTGGAACGCGGGGCGGTCAGGCGGGCAGCCGATGGCACGCCGCTGCACATGCTGGGCGTGGTGCAGGACATTCATGCCCGCAAGACGGCGGAACTTGCGCTGGCCGAAAGCCGCGGCCGGCTGGAGGAGGCCCAGCGCATCGCCCGGCTCGGACACTGGGAAGCGGACCTGGTCACGGGCAGCCTGTTCTGGTCGGAACAGGTATTCGAGATCTTCGGCTACGATCCCGCGACCTTCACGCCCAGCGTGGAGGCCTTTTATGCCGCGGTGCATCCGGACGACGTGGAGAAGGTGCGCGCCAGCGAGCGGCGGGCCGCCGAGACTGGGGTCCACAACGTGGTGCACCGCATCGTGCGTCCGGACGGGACGGTGCGCTGGGTGCGGGAACTCGCCCAGTTTCATCGGGATGCTTCCGGGCGCCCGGTGCGCCTGATCGGCACGGTGCAGGACGTGACCTCCCTCAAGGAAACGGAGCTTGCGCTGGTGGCGGCGAAGGAACAGGCGGAACAGGCCCGGGAAGCGGCGGAGCGGGCCAACCGGGCCAAGTCCGAGTTCCTCTCCAGCATGAGCCATGAACTGCGTACGCCCATGAACGCCATTCTCGGTTTCGCCCAGCTCATGGACATGGATGCCGCCCTGCCCGAGGAACACCGGCAGGCCGTGCAGGAAATCCTGCGGGCCGGCCGGCGCCTGCTGGGACTCATCAACGACGTGCTCGACCTCGCGAAGGTGGAGGCGGGGCGGGTGGACCTCTCCCTGGAGCCGGTCCCCTGCGACGAACTGTTCCGGGAGTGCGCAAGCCTCGTGTCAGCCCAGGCGGCCGAGCGCGAGGTGACGCTGCGGGTGGAACCCGTTCCCCTGGTGGTCCAGGCCGACCGGCTGCGCCTGCGCCAGGTGGTGGCCAACCTCCTCACCAATGCCATCAAGTACAACCGCAAGGGTGGCGAGGCGCACCTGCAGGCAGCCCCGGAGGGCCACGGTGTGCGCATCAGCGTGCGCGACACGGGGCCGGGCATCGCCCCGGAAAAACAGCATGAGCTGTTCCAGGCCTTCAACCGCCTGGGGGCGGAACGCACTGACGTGGAGGGCACCGGCATTGGGCTGGTGATCGCGCGCCGCTTCACGGAAATGATGGGCGGGCGCATCGGTGTGGACAGCCAACCCGGTCGCGGCAGCACCTTCTGGGTGTGGTTGCCGGCGGCCACACCGGCGCAGGCACCAAGGGGCAGTCGGGAAACCGCCCGGACGGCGGCGCCGGCGGCCGAAGCGCGGCGCCTGGCGGTACTCTACGTGGAGGACAATCCGGCCAACATGCGCCTCGTGGCCCAGCTCCTCGCACGCCGGCCCGGTGTGGAATTCTTCGGTGCCGCCACTCCCCAGGCGGCCCTCAATATCGCTGCGGCGCGCGTGCCCGATCTGGTGCTCCTGGACATCAACCTGCCGGAAATGGACGGTTATGCCCTGCTTGCGCGCCTGCGTGCCCTGCCGGGCATGGCTGCCGTGCCCGTGGTGGCGCTCACTGCTGGCGCCACCCCGCGGGAGGTGGAACGGGGACGGGCGGCGGGTTTCGCCGAATATCTCACCAAGCCCCTCGACGTGCGCCATTTCTACGAAGTCGTGGAGCGCCTGCTGGCCGCCCGCTAACGGGTTAGGAACCACGCCGTCGCCAGGGTGCCCGCGAGGAGCAGCGGGACTGCCCAGGCGCGCGCCGAGGCGATCGCCTCTTCCGGCCTGCCGTGCTTCATGCCGGTGATCATCGCCCGCACCAGGTTTTCCCCATGCACGAGGCTGCCGACGACCACCCCGGCGACATGCACGCCGACGACCATCAGCAGGGTATTCGCGAGCCCTTCGTGCAGTTCCCCGAGCCAGTGACCGCCCCAATCGTTGTAGATCAGCCAGCCGGTGCCGCCGGTGGCGAGCCCCAGACCAAGGAGCAGCAGGATCGCCCAGGCGCCTGCCGGATTGTGGCCGGTGGTGGGCGCTGCACGGCCCGTGAGCAGACCCCTGAGATAGAGGAGGGCGGCCGACGGCGCTTTCACGAAGCGGGCAAAGCGTGCATGCCGGGTGCCTAGAAAGCCCCACAGGAGACGGAACAGCATCACGCCCACCACCGCACCGCCGGCAAAGGCATGGACCCGCCGCCAGGTTTCGCTTTCGCCCGTGAGCCAGGCGACGGCAAAGGCGGCCACCAGCAGCCAGTGGCCGATGCGCACCGGCCAGTCCCAGACGAGGATCTTCTCCATTTCAATCTCCTTCCCAATGGCGGCCGCCTGGCATGACGATTTCCCGCTCCCGGAAGCTGCCCTGCGCGGCCTGGGTGTGGCAGGCGGCGCAGTTGGCCGGTGTCTTGACCTGCCGCCACTCGGCAGGGGGGACCTCTTGGTGCTCGCGCTGGAACCAGGGCGTCTCAGTGAGCCGCGGCAACTCACGCTGTCGTGCCGTGTTGCTGCGGCCAAGCTTCGCCGGACTGCCGGCATTGCGCACGAGAAAGTCTTCGATGGCACGCCGCGTCGGCTCATCGAGCCTGGCGTTGTCGCCGTAGTGTTTGTCGAGGCCCGCCATCACGCGCCGCCAGTCGTCTGCAGGCAGAAACTGCGGTGGATAGGCGACGTGGCAGCTTCCGCACTCGGTCGGAAAGGCCGGCGGCGCACCGGCGGGCAGCCCCTGCCTGTCGGCCAGCACCGGGCTGCAAAGGGAGACGAGCACGAGGCCGGTCAGGACATGCGCTTTCATGGCCGCGCCTCCAGCATGAAGGCGATGAAATCGGCCTTCTCCGCCGCGGTGCAGGCGCGGTCCACCACCTCCCTGCAGTTGCGGCCGAACCACTTCTCCGCCCGGGCCAGATCGGTGAAGCGCTCCGGATTGGCGGCCGGGGCGAGGGGCCGGATGGCCTTGTCGGTGACCACGTGACGGCCCGGCTGGGTCGGTTTGTCGGTGTGGCAACTCACGCAGGCCGGCATCCTGGGCGACACGTTGAAGCGGCGCGCGTAGAACTCGGCGCCGCGCTGGGCCGAAGGGACGAACTGGGGGGCCGAGCCCATGGCTTCGGCGCGATAGTGGGCGAGCAGCTCGGCAGGCGGTGCCGCAAGGGCGCTCCCCGCAGTGAACAGCAGAAGGGTGAAGGTGGCGGCTTTCATGACGAGACTCCCCGGTTGCGTGAGACATGCAACGGGAGTCTGCCGCAGCCGCCTTAAAGCAGCCTGAGCGTTGGCTTAACCGCCGCTTAACGGAGGGGGCCGCCGAGGTGGGTGCGGCGGGTCGGCAATCAGGCCACTTGGGCGTGCGCGATGCGGCTTTGCAGGTGCGCGAGCGCAGCCTCCACCTGGTCCACCAGGATGAGGCAGAGGTCGCCCGGCTGCAGTTGTGCCAGGGCCTGGTCGATGGCGGCGAACTCGCCGCGGATTTCCCGGATGTTTTGCGCGCGACGGGCCCGGGCCAGGCCCTCGCGCAACAGCACGAAGGTTTCGCCGGGGGCGCGTCCCCGCAGGCAGGCGTCCTCGTAGAGGATCACGTCATCGAAGGCATGGCCGAGGATCTCCGCCTGGGCCCGGATGTCCTCGTCGCGACGGTCTCCGGCGGCACTCAGCACCACGCTGCGGCGCCGCGCCGGCATGGCTTCCACGGCCTGCACCAGGGCGTGCATGGCGTCCGCGTTGTGGCCGTAGTCGGCGATCACGGTGGCGCCACGGTAGTCGAACACGTTGAAACGGCCGGGGGTGCGCGAGACATCGGAAACGAAGCTGGCCAACCCCCGGCGGATGACGTTCCAGTCGAGGCCCAGCGCCCAGGCCGCCCCAATGGCGGCCATGGCATTGTCGACCTGGAAACCGATGCTGCCATGGCGCGTGAGGGGCACTTCGCTCAAGGGTATGCGCAGCTCGAAGGCGCCTTCCACCGCGACGATGTCGCCCCCCTCGCGGTACACCAGGCGCTTGCCCTGTGCCCGCTGGGCCACCGCCACCGGATGGTGCACATCGTGGGCGAAGAAGGTGATGCTGCCGGGACAGTGGCTCGCCATCTCGGCGACGCGCGCGTCGCAGGCATTGAGTACCGCCACGCCATCCGGCGCGACATTCTGCACGATCACCCGTTTCAAGACCGCCAGCTCTTCCACGCTCTGGATAAAGTTGAGGCCCAGATGGTCGCCGCTGCCCACGTTGGTGACCACGGCCACCTTGCAGCGGTCGAAGCCCAGTCCCTCGCGCAGCAGACCGCCGCGGGCGGTTTCCAGCACCGCGGCATCCACGTCTGGATGCATGAGCACGTTGCGTGCACTCTTCGGGCCGCTGCAGTCACCGCTGTCGATCTGTTTGCCGTTGACGAACACACCGTCGGTGAGGGCCATGCCCACGCGATGCCCGGCCAGGGTCAGCAGGTGGGCGATGAGGCGCACCGTGGTGGTCTTGCCATTGGTGCCGGTGACGGCCACCAGCGGGATGCGGCCATCCTCCCCCGGCGGGAACATCCAGTTGATGATGGCTTCCCCTACCGGGCGGGGCTTGCCAAAGGAGGGGGCGAGATGCATGCGCAGTCCCGGGGCGGCATTCACTTCCACGATGCCGCCGCCCTGTTCCTCCAGTGGCTTCATCACCGTCTCGCACACCACGTCCACGCCGCAGATGTCCAGCCCCACCATCTGCGCTGCCTCCACCGCACGCGCCGCCACTTCCGGATGCACGTCGTCGGTGACGTCGGTGGCGGTGCCGCCGGTGGACAGGTTGGCGTTGTTGCGCAGCAGTACACGCCGGCCCTTCTCCGGGATGGAGTCGGCACTCAACCCCTGGGCGGCGAGCTGGGCGAGGGCGATGTCGTCGAAGCGGATCTTGGTGAGCAGCGTGGCGTGCCCTTCGCCGCGGCGTGGGTCGGCGTTCACCTGATCCACCAGCTCGCGCACGGTGTGCACCCCGTCGCCGATCACGTGGGGTGGCTCGCGCCGGGCGGCAGCCACCATCTGGTGTCCCACCACCAGCAGGCGGTGGTCGTGGCCCGGGATGAAGCGTTCCACCAGCACCTCCGGGCCGAATTCCGCGGCGGCGGCAAAGGCACGCAGGAACTGCTCGCGGTCGGTGACGTTCACCGTCACCCCCTTGCCCTGGTTGCCATCGCGCGGCTTCACCACCACCGGCAGACCAATGGACTGGGCGATGTGCCAGCCGGTGTCGGGGTCGCTCACCGGCCGGCCGGCTGGCACCGGCACGCCGGCGGCCTCGAGCAGCATCTTGGTGAGATCCTTGTCCTTGGCGATGTCCTCGGCGATGGCGCTGGACCAGTCGGTCTCCGCGGCCTGGATGCGCCGCTGCCTGGCGCCCCAGCCGAACTGCACCATGCTGCCTTCGGTGAGCCGCCGGTAGGGAATGCCGCGGGCCAGCGCCGCCTGCACGATGGCGCCGGTGGAGGGCCCCAGGCGCACGTCCTCGTCCAGCTCCCGCAGGCGGGAAAGCGCTTCGGCGAGGTCGAACGGGGCATCCTCCCGCGCGGCCTGGATCAATCGTGTCGCGAGCTCCAGGGCGAGGCGGCCCACGGCCTCCTCGGTATATTCGAACACCACCAAATAGGTGCCCGGCTCCACCGTCGGCGCCGTGTGGCAGAAACTGACCGGACAGCCGGCCTGGGCCTGCAGCCCCAGGGCAGCGAAACCCAGGGCATGGGCCAGGGAGATGTCGCCCTCGAAACCTATGGGACGCATGGCACCGATGTCCGGAAAGCGCGCCCGCAACCGGGTTTCGAATGCAGGGATTTCGCCGATGCGGATTTCATCCGGCGCAAGGACCACCAGGGCCTCGAGGGAGGTGTGGCGGCTCCACAGATTGGGGCCGCGCAGGGCGCGCACGCGTTGGATTTCCATGGCGTATCCTTCAGGCGGAAAGGCCCACTTGGGCCGGCTCGCAGGTTTCGATGCCGGTGCGGATGAGATCCTCCGGCAGGCCGAGGGCGAGACCGGCGGCGATGGCGGCGAGCACCGCCTCCCGTTCCGTGTCCCCGGCATGGGCGAGGAGGGCGATGCCGTCGAGCCGCGTGAACACGCTTTCCTCGAGCCCATTGGCACGGATGATGTGACCCTCGCGCACGAACAGTGCCTGACCGCCCTGGGCGCGATGCCGGGCGAGGGCCTCGATACCGCCGTCGCGGGCGTAGAGGATGACGGCGCCGTCACACAGCTGTGCCATCTTCACGGCCAGGGGATCGTGGGCGTTGAGCACGGCCACGCCCTGGGGCAGGACCACGTCCACCTGGGTGCGCAGTACGGTGTAGAGCTGGTCCGCATCCTGGATGTAGTAGCGCGCCAGGCGCTCCCACCCCGAGACATCGGTGACGATGCCCACCTGGCAGCGGTCGTAGGGCAGACCCTCGTCGAGGATCAGTTCGGCGGGGCTTTCGAACACCGCGGCGTCGGCCATGCGGTTCATCAGCAGCTGGTGCCCGGCGATCCAGCGGCAGCCGTCATGGCTGCTCACATGGCGGCGGTCGAAGAACACACCGTCGCGGCAGGCAAGGCCCGTGCGCCGGCCGGCCAGCTGCAAAAGCAGGGTGGTCAGGCGCGCGATCAGGGTGGTGCCGCGCCGGCCGGTGACGCCCACGATGGGAATGCGGCCGGTGCTGTTGTCCGGGAACAGGTGAGCGACGATGGCGCGTCCCACGGGGCGCGGTTGGCCCTCCGCCGGCTTCAGGTGCATGAGCAGGCCGGGCCCGGCGTTGACTTCCACGATGGCGCCACCCTGTTCCTCCAGGGGCCGGGAGATGTCCTCCGCCACGAGGTCGATGCCCGCCACGTCCAGCCCCACGATGCGTGCCGCCAGGGAGGCCGCGGCCGCCACTTCCGGATGCACCCGGTCGGTGACGTCGAAGGCCACATTGCCATTGCGCTGGACCAGGATGCGCGCGCCGGCGGGAGGCACGTCCCCGCCGCGCCAACCCTGGCGCAAAAGCTCCAGTTCCACGGCCGGATCCTCCTCGATGCGGATCACGTTCAGGGGATAGTCCTCGGTGGTGCCGCGGCGCGGATCGGTGTTGATCTGGCTGTCGATCAGTTCCGCCACGGTGGAACGGCCATCACCCGTGATCCAGGCGCTTTCCCCCTTGGCGGCGGCGACCACTTTGCCGCCCACCACCAGCAGGCGGTGTTCGTTGCCGGGCACGAAGCGCTCCACGATCACCTCGCTGCCCTCCCGTTCGGCGAGATGGAAAGCGGCCTCGATTTCCTCCCGGGTCCTGAGATCGAGGGACACGCCCCGGCCGTGGTTGGCATCCACCGGTTTCACCGCCACCGGCAGACCGATGTCCTGGGCCGCTTCCCAGGCCTCCGCGGGCGTTTTGACGATGCTGCCCTGGGGAACCGGCACGCCGCAGGCGGCGAGCAGGCGCTTGGTGAGATCCTTGTCGCCGGCGATGGATTCGGCGATGGCCGGCGTGCGGTCGGTCTCGGCGGTCCAGATGCGCCGGCTCTGCGCCCCGTAGCCGAGCTGCACCAGGTTGCCGTCGGTGAGGCGGATGTGGGGAATGCCGCGCTCCGTGGCGGCATCGACGATGGAGGCGGTGGAAGGTCCCAGGCACAGCCGGTCGGCCAGCTCGCGCAGGCGGGCGATGGTGCCCGCCACGTCGAAGGGCGTGTCCTCGATGGCGGCCATCACCAGGTCGCGCCCGGCTTCCAGGCAGGCGCGGCCCACTTCCTCGTGGCGGGTGCGCACCACCACCTTGTACACCCCGCGCACCGGCGTGCTGCGGGCCTTGCCAAAGCCCACCTTCATGCCCGCCAAATTCATGAGCTCGATGGTGACGTGCTCCAGGATGTGGGCCGGCCAGGTGCCTTCCCGCAGGCGCAGCAGGAAGCCGCCCCGTTCACCCACGCCGCAGCGGTGTTCCACCAGTCCCGGCAGCCAGCCGGTGAGGCGTTCGTAGAAGCCCGGGATGGTGTTGGAGGGGGCGTCTTCCAGATCGCCGATGTCCACCCAGGCTTCCAGCACCGGGCGGTAGGTCCACATGTTGGGGCCGCGCAGATGGATGATGCGCAGAAATTCGATGGATCGTCTGGTCATGATGGGGCGTCTCTGGCCGCAGTCCGTTGCGTGGGCATCGGCCAGACGAAGGAGGATGGAAGCACTGGGATATAATGCGGCACAGGGCCGCTCCTGCGAAAAATTGCGAAGCATAACCGAAAAGCGCCTTTCCTACATGGCCTGGGGGTCGTGTCCGGCAGGCGGCCCATCCCGGTCAACCACCGGCTGCGCCACCCGTTTTTCGAGCATCTAACGCACAGCCTGCACTTTCCGATGACAACACCCCGCCAACCCGATCCTCCCCTGCAGGGAGGGGAAACCCTCCTTGCGACCCTCGAGCTCGACTTGGACGCGGGGCTCAACTTCGGGCGCGGCTGGCTGGCCGTCACCGACCGGCGCCTGCTGGCGCGGCCCCCCGAAGCAGCCGACTGGCAGGCCTGGGACCTGCGGCCGGGGCTGCGGCTGGAGCAGTCGGACCACGCCGGCGTGGGCACGCTGGAGCTGATGGATGAGGATGGCCGGCTCGCGGTGTGGCATTACACCCTGGGGCACAATCTCGCCGCCACCCGCCTGGTGCGCCAGTTCGGGCGGGCGCTGGCCGCCTGGCTCAAGCGCCAGCCCCTGGCGCCCGAGACGGAAAGCCTGTGTCCCACCTGCGGTGCGCCCCTGCCCCCGGAGGCCGAGGCCTGTCCCCTGTGCGCCCGGGAGACGGAGGAGCCGCCGTCCACCTGGGTGCTGCTGCGCCTGTGGCGCTTCGCGCGCCCCTACCGGGACCGGCTGTTCGCCGCCTTCCTGCTCACCCTGGCCTCCACCGCGGCGGGGCTGGTGCCGCCCTACCTCACCATGCCCCTGATGGACGACGTGCTGATTCCCTACCAGAACGGCCAGCCCATCGACACCCGCCTGGTGATCCTCCTGCTCGCGGGGCTCCTGGGCGCGGCACTGCTAGCCTGGGCACTGGGCTGGGCCCGGACCTACATCCTGGCGCTGGTGTCGGAGCGCATCGGCATGGACCTGCGCACCACCACCTATGAACACCTGCTGCGCCTGTCCCTGGAGTATTTCGGCAGCAAGCGCACCGGCGATCTCATGGCCCGCATCGGCTCCGAGACCGACCGCATCAACGTCTTCCTGTCCCTGCACCTGCTGGATTTCGCCACCGACGTGCTGATGATCCTGATGACGGCGGCCATCCTGTTTTCCATCAATGCCTGGCTGGCCCTGGTGACCCTGCTGCCGCTGCCCTTCATCGCCTGGATGATCCATCTGGTGCGCGACCGGCTGCGCACCGGCTTCGAAAAGATCGACCGCGTCTGGTCCCAGGTCACCAGCGTGCTGGCCGACACCATTCCGGGCATCCGGGTGGTCAAGGCCTTCGCCCAGGAGGAACGGGAGGCGGAGCGTTTCCGCGAGGCGAACCGCCACAACCTGGTGGTGAACGACCGCCTCAACCGCACCTGGTCCCTGTTCTCGCCCACCGTGACCCTGCTCACGGAAATCGGTCTGCTGGTGGTGTGGGCGTTCGGCATCTGGCAGGTCTCCCGCAATCAGATCACCGTGGGCGTGCTCACGGCCTTTCTGGCCTACATCGGGCGCTTCTACACCCGCCTCGATTCCATGAGCCGCATCGTCTCCGTCACGCAAAAGGCGGCCGCCGGCGCCAAGCGCATCTTCGACATTCTGGACCACGTCTCCACGGTGCCGGAACCGGCGCGCCCGGTACATCTGCCGGAAGTGAAGGGGCGCATCGAACTGAAGCAGGTGGGCTTCCGCTACGGCAACCGCGCGGTGCTGCACGACATCAATCTGGTGATCGAACCCGGCGAAATGATCGGCCTGGTGGGTCACTCCGGTTCCGGCAAGAGCACCCTGGTCAACCTCATCTGCCGCTTCTACGACGTGAGCGAAGGCGCCATCCTGGTGGATGGCGTGGACGTGCGCCAGCTGCCCATCGCCGAATACCGGCGCCACATCGGCCTGGTGCTGCAGGAGCCCTTCCTGTTCTTCGGCACCATCGCCGAGAACATCGCCTACGGCAAACCCGCCGCCACACGCCAGGAGATCGTCGCCGCCGCGCGGGCCGCCCATGCCCACGAATTCGTGCTGCGCCTGCCCCAGGCCTACGATTCCCTGGTGGGCGAGCGGGGGCATGGCCTGTCCGGGGGCGAGCGTCAGCGCATCTCCATCGCCCGCGCGCTGCTCATCGACCCGCGCATCCTGATCCTGGACGAGGCCACCAGCTCAGTGGACACGGAAACCGAAAAGGAAATCCAGAAGGCCCTGGACAACCTGGTGGCGGGACGCACCACCATCGCCATCGCCCATCGTTTGTCCACGCTGCGCCGGGCGGACCGACTGGTGGTGATGGACCGGGGCCGCATCGTGGAGATCGGCACCCACGACGAACTCATGGCCCACCAGGGACATTACTGGCGCCTGTATCAGGCCCAGGCGCGCAACGTGGATACCGAGCCGGATGAAATGGAGCCGGAGATCCCGGCGGTGGTGAAGGCGGCCAGCGCGCCATGAGCCCGGAATTCCAGCTCACCCGCAATGCCTTCGGCCGTCTGGTGCTGGTCCTGCCGGATGGCAGCCGCTACGAGGGCGTGGTGCCGGTGCGTGCCTTTCCCATCACCGCGCCGCGCGAGGGCGTGGCCCTGGTGGGAAGCGATGGCCACGAACGCCTGTGGATTCCCGCCCTGGATCAGCTGGACGCCCCCCGCCGGGCTTTGATCGAAGAGGCCCTGGCCAGCCGGGAGTTCATGCCGGAGATCCGGCGCATCGTGAAAGTCTCCAGCTTCGCCACGCCCAGCGTATGGGAGGTGGAGACCGACCGGGGCCGCACCCAACTCACCCTCAAGGGCGAGGAAGACCTGCGTCCCCTGGGCGCCCACAGCCTGATCGTGGTGGACAGCCACGGCATCCAGTTCTTCATTCGCGACCTGATGCAGCTGGACCGGGCCAGCCGGCGCATCCTGGACCGTTTCCTGTGAGGGGGGACCGGGGTCAAACCCGACCATGAATGAAGGCGGGAGGCGGCATCCGGCCGCCGCGCCGGTTCAGTGGTGGTGATGCCCGTGGGCTTCGGCCAGGGCCTTGGCCTGCGCCTTGACCTCGATTTCCTGCCTGCCGCCCTTCGTTTCCACCACCAAAGTCAGGGGCACGCTGTCGCCTGCCTTGACCTGGCCTTTCAGACCCATGAGCATGATGTGGTAACCGCTGGGACTGAGTGCCACGGCTTTGCCCGCGGGTAGCTCCAGGCCGGGGATGGCGCGCATTTTCATGACGCCGCCTTCCATTTTCATTTCGTGGATCTCCACGGTCCGGGCCACGGGCGAGCGTGCCGCCACCAGGCGTGCGTCTTCCTTGGCCGTGAGCTCCATGAAGGCGCCGGTGGCGGTCTGCGCCGGCACCGTGGCGCGCACCCAGGGATCCTTGACGTCCACCTGGGCGAGCGCGCCGGTGGCGACGAAGGCGGTCAGGGCGGCCATGAGGGCGAGACGGTTCATGTATGTTCTCCTTGCGCAAATGGTGAAGAGCCTTTCATGATGCCAGAACCACTGCCGCCGGCTTGCGACCAATTGTCGCAGGGGCCGGCCCGGCGCGCATGGCCCGCCAGGGGATTTGCGCGATAATGGGGGGTGACCCGGGAACACCCATGATGAACCGCCGACATTTTTTGCTCTCCGCACTGGCCCTGGCGGTCCCCCCGGCCGGCCGGTCCCGTGCCGGGGTGGAAGATCTCCTGGCGGAAAGCGTCTGCCGCACCCGCCCGGCCGGCTTCATGCCCGCCTCCCTGCCACCGCCCCGGCCGGGGGTGCTGCGCTACCAGGGCACCCACATCCTCACCCACGGTGCCTTCCGCGAGCTGGCCGATGCCTACCGCGGTCCCCACGGTGAGCGTGTGTGGGTGGCGGGCGGCGGCTGCGATGACGGCATCACCACCGTGCGCCGGGGCCTGGCGGAACTGGGAGGCATGTGCTGCCCGGTGCAGGGGTCGCGGGGCGAAGGGCTGCCCTGGCTGCTGGTGGCCCGGGACATGAAGGTGGTGATCGTGCATCCCGGCAATCCCCTGGAAAACGTGAGCTTCGACGCCCTGCGCGCCATCGCCCGCGGGCGCGTCACCCGCTGGCGCGAGCTGGGCGGCGAGGACCGCGCCATCGCCCTGGTGGCGCGCAAGCATTGCCCGGACTATTTCGAACCGGTGCGGGAGCTCATCATCGGGCGCGGCGCCGACTGGTCACCGCGCGGCCTGTTCGTGGAACGGGATGAGCAGATCACCGAGCTCGTGTCACGTTTTCCCGGCAGCCTGGGCATCGTCAGTTACGTGTTCGCCAAACCGCTGGTGGAGGCCGGGCGTCTGCGTCTGCTGGCGGTCAACGGCGTGCGGCCCGGCGCGTGGGCCGTGAAAAGCGGGCGGTACCGCCTGCACGGTCCGCTGTCCGTGATCTGGCGGGAATGGCGGCCGGAGATGCGCCCCTGGTTCGACTTCCTCTACGGGCCCCAGGGGCAGGCCATTGTGGCGCGTGCCCTAGTGCCGGTTTCCGCCGAGGAGGCGGACTATCGGCCGCTGCGCTGGACCTGAAGGGGCAGGCGCAGGATCAGTTCTCCGCCCGGGCCTTCGCCCAGGGCCAGACTGCCCCCATGGGCGTGCACGATGGCGGCGGCGCTCGCCAGCCCCAGGCCGCTGCCGCCGCGCTTGGTGGTGTAGAAGGGCTCGAACAGGTGGGCGCGCGCTTCCGCCGAGAAGCCCGGTCCCTGGTCGCGCACCCGCAGCACGGCGTGGTCGTCCTCCCGTGCAAGCCTGACGCTGATCGGCGTGTGGGGCGCGGCGTCGCGGGCATTGTCCAGCAGATTGTCCAGCACCCGTTCCAGCTGATAGGCATCCACGCTCACCGGCAGGGGCTCGCCTTCGTCGCTCCACTCCAGGGTGACATCCGGGTGGCGGGCCTGCCAGCGGCCGACGATGGCGCGGCAGAGGGGGACGAGATCGGTGGACTCCGTCTGCAGGCGCACCGGGCGGCCATAGGCAAGCAGCTGGTCCACGGTGCGCATGCAGCGTTCCACGTGGTGCAGCACCAGACGCGCATCCTTCAGGCGTGCCTCGTTGCCCGAGCGCTCCGCCTCGCGCGCATCCAGCTCCGCCACGCCGCGGATCACCGACAGGGGGTTGTTGATGTCGTGGGCCACGCGCGCCGCCATGCGGCCGATGGCCGACAGGCGCGCCTGCTGTTCCATCTGGCGTTCCAGCTCCCGCAAACGTGCCAGATCTGCCGTCATGGTGTTGAAGGCCATCACCAGCCGGGCGATTTCGTTGTTGCCTGCCACGGGGGCCACGGGTCGGAACTCGCCGCGCCCCACCGCGCCGACGGCGGCGGTGAGCTCCGCCAGGGGGGCCAGGCGGCGGCGCAGGGTGATTCCCAAAATGAGCGCCAGCAGGGCGCCTGCGCTGGGCATGAGCCACGCCAGCAGCCTTTTCACCTGGGCCAGCGCCCGTTCCACACTGTCGTCCACGCGCACGTCCAGCCACACCGGACTCCCCGCGGTGGGCAGCGTCACGCGCTGGCCGCTGGCGGGGGTATCCGGGCGTGCCAGGGCGACGCGAATCTCGCCCTGGGGGGGATACATTTCTGCCACCACGCTGCCCAGGGGGCGGGCGAGCCACAGCAGGGCCATGGGGTTGCCGGCCCGGCTCACGGGGGCGCTGGCGGCGAGCCAGGGCGCGCCGTCGATCCATACCACCCGCGCCTCGCCCCGGTCCAGGTCGCTGGGTGGGCTCACGGGGGGCGTGAGGGCCGGCGCGGCGGCGATCAGACGGCCGGTGGATTCCCACAGTCGCACCGCATCCAGTTGGAAGGTCCGGGCAATGCGTGCCACGGCCTCGGCGGGGTGGCTCGCCTCGCCTTCCAGGTAGAGGTGGTAGTAGGTCGCGTTGGCCAGTTCCGCGTCGTGGCTCAACAGTTCCGCCAGATGGTCCAGGGCGGCCAGTTCGCGGCCGATGGCGGCCTGGACCTGCTGGCCGGCGCGCATCTGGCGCTGGGCGGCGAATTCAGCGAAGCGCTGGCTCACGAAGTGGTCGATGCCCAAAAACAGCAGACCACCGATCAAAAGCACGCTGGCGACGGCCGCCAGGATGAGCTCGGTGACCAGGCCCGGACGCAGCGGGCGGGACAGGCTGGGCTTGAGCGGCGCGGCAAGGGTTTCGCTCATGGCACAATGCGGGCTGAAACGATGATTCCGGCAATGTAGCGTATGGCGCAGTCTGCTGAAACCCAGTCACCGTCCGGGACCGGTTACCGCATCCTCGTGCTGGAGGACGAGCCCGACGTGGCCGCGCTGCTGGCACGCATGCTGGCGTCCTGCGGGCCCCATCAGGTGACCGTGGTCAATGCCGTGGAGGAGCCCCGGCTGCTCCTGGAAGAGGCGCGCCCGCAGGTGGTGTTCACGGACCTCATGATGCCCGGTGCGGACGGCTTCGAGGTGATCCGTGCCTGCCAGGCCCACGATCCCGGCCTGCCGGTGATCGTGGTGAGTGCCCACGCCACCCTGGACAACGCGGTACGCGCCGTGAAGGCGGGGGCTTTCGACTTCCTGGCCAAACCCTTCGGGCTGGATGCGGTGGAGCTGGTGCTGGCCAAGGCCGGCCGGGAGATCGCCGCGCGGGAGCGGGAAGCCCGCCTGGCCGCGCGCGATCCAGAGCTGGAAGCCCTGCTGGGAGAAAGCCCCGCCATGGCGCGGCTCAAGGCCTGGATCCGCCAGGTGCGCGCCACCCGCGCCAACGTCCTGATCGAGGGGGAAAGCGGTACCGGCAAGGAGCTGGTGGCGCGCGCCCTGCATGCCGGTCAGGGGCCCTTCGTGGCCCTCAACATGGCCGCCATTCCCGACACGCTGGCGGAAGCGGAGCTGTTCGGCTACGTGAAGGGTGCCTTCACCGGCGCCAGCCGCGACCGGCCGGGCCTCATCCGGGAGGCCGACGGCGGCAGCCTGTTCCTCGACGAGATCCACGCCATGAGTCCCCTGCTGCAGGCCAAGCTGCTGCGGGTGCTGCAGGACAGGCGGGTGCGCCCCCTGGGCGCGGAGCGGGAATACCCGGTGGATTTCCGCCTGCTCGCGGCGGCCAACGTCTCCCTGGAAGAAAAGGTCGCCCAGGAAGCTTTCCGGCGCGATCTCTACCACCGCATCAAGGTGCTCTACGTGCGTCTGCCGCCCCTGCGGGAGCGGCGCGAGGACATCGGCCTGCTGGCCGAGGCCTTCCTCCACCGCTACGCCCGCGCCCATGGCCGGCGGGTCCGCCGGCTCGCGCCGGAGACCCTGCTTGCCCTGACGCAGGCCGACTGGCCGGGCAACGTGCGGGAACTCGAAAACGTCATCGAACAGGCCGTGATCCTCTGTCCCGAAGGCGCGCTGGAACTGCCCCTTGCCGTGCTGCCCGAAAACCTGGGCGGCCGTGGCTGGCTCGAGGAAGGCAGCAGCCCCGACCGGCCCGCGACGCTGGCCGAAATGGAGCTGCGCTACATCCACACCATCCTGGAGCGCTGCGGACACAACAAGGCCGAGGCCGCGCGCGTGCTGGGGATCGGCTACAAGACCCTGCTGCGCAAGCTCGCCGGCCAGGAATCTTGCTGACTGGGTCAAATTGACCCATGGGCCGCAGCCCGGCGGGTCAGGATGACCCGTCAGACGATCAGGCGCGTCCCGCCCTTCTTTGCTCCGGGCGTGCTGAATCAACACCTTGCCGCGCGGGTTCGCGCTTGGCACGCCCCTTGCTAGGAAAGGGTGTCTTTTGACGCGAAGAGGAGACGACACCCATGAAAATCCAGCAAGGCCTTGCCGCCGTGGCCGTGGGCGTGATGCTCGCCGGCTGCGCCAGCACCGGCGGGGAGACCGCCGCGCGGCCATCCAACATCCTCTACAACCCCGAAGGTCGGAACAAGACCTTGTGGCCCCTTCCGGTAAAGAACAGCGGCACGCTCAAGTACCAGGAGCACCGCCAGGACCTCTCCCGCTGGCCGTCCCTGAGCTACGAAGACCGGATGCCCACTCGCAAGCCGCAGAAGGTCGAATTCAAGGCGCCCCTCAATGGCAATCCGGAGAACGGCAAGAAGCTGGCCATGAACACCCAGAAGGGGAACTGCTGGGCCTGCCATGCCCTGCCCGGCGATGCCCAACCCGGCAGCGGCGGTCCTTCCTTGCTCAAGGTTGGCAGCTGGGGCTATAGCGATGCCCACCTCTACCAGCAGATCTGGGACCGGCGCGTGGCCAATCCGGACACCGTGATGCCGCCCTACGGCACCAACGGTGTGCTCTCGGATCAGGAGATCCGGGACATCGTGGCCTTCCTGCAAACCCTGAAGTGATGCGCGGAGGATGCAAATGAAAAAGACGATTCTCGCCACTTCCCTGGCCCTGGCCATGGCCGGGGGGGCGGCCGCGGCGGACGGCGTGTACCGCGAATACACGCCCTTCCTTGACTACGGCACGCAGCCCAAGGCAGCGGATGATGCGCGCCACACCAACACTTACCAGTACTGGAAGGATCCCAGGCGTATCGATACGGACCGGGCCTATGGCGCCACGACCTCCTGGACGGTGAACTGGAAATTCAAGGACCCCCCCTTCAACGACAGCCTGCATGGCGGACACGAAGCGGAGGCGCGGGGCGAAGAGCTGTACAAGAAACTCAACGCCAACGGCGAATTCGCCCGCTGCATGGGCGCCCGCAACGGGGATCTCAAGGGGCTTCGTCTCACCTATCCCCGCTACGACGAGGACATGAAACGCATCGTGGGGATGGAGGCGCGCATCGAGTACTGCGCTGCGAAGCAGGGCATGAAGCTGGAGAACGGCAGCTACGACAACTCCGCAGTGTCCATCTACATCGGCACCTTCAGCAACGGCATGCCCGTCAACCTCGATGTGAGCAGGGAGCCCATGAAGAGCGCCTTCGAGCGGGGCAAGAAGCTCTTCCACATGAGGGCTGGCTGGACCAATTTCTCCTGCGCCACCTGCCATGTCTCGCTGGCGGGCAAGAACCTGCGCGGCCAGACGCCCACCACCCATTACGGGGACGCGGGACACTGGCCCACCTGGCGCGGCAAGGATGAACTGCAGTCGCTCCATGTGCGCTTCACCGAATGCAACCGCAACAGCGGGGTGCAGCCGCTCAAGATCGGCAGCCAGGAATACACGGATCTCGAGGTCTTCCTGACCGCCCTGAGCAACGGCTATCCGGTGGTGCTGCCCAGCACTCGCGACTGAAGTCCCTCCTCTCAGCCCAAGAGAGCCTTTGGCGGCCCCGTGCCGCCATTTTTTCTCGGGAGGCGCTTCAGCGGCGACCCGGGCCAGCAGAAAGTCCTGGTGATCGCGGCTGAAGCCGCTCCCACGAAGCCACAAGGGTCGGGGCCATATTGTGGGAGGCGCTTCAGCGGCGAGCCGGTGCAGCAGAAAGTCCTGGTGATCGCGGCTGAAGCCGCGCCCACGAAGCCACTGCCACAAGGGTCGGGCCATATTGTGGGAGGCGCTTCAGCGGCGAGCCGGTGGCAGCAAACAGCTTGGTGATCGCGGCTGAGGCCGCGCCCGCACAAGGCCCCTCCGCCAGGGGAAGGCGCAGGACTGGGGAGGGGCTTCGGGAGCGGGGCTCAGGCTTTGCCCAGCAGGGCGATGCTCTGTTCGAAGGGCCCCATGTATTTCATGGCGGTGATCATGGAGCCCTGGAACTTGAGCTTCTTGGTGAGGAGGGCGGCGCGGCCCGAGAGGGAACCCTCGCGCAGGCGCTGCCAGTTCTCCGCGCTGGCCTTCATCACGAAATCCGGCTTGCGCGGCGGGCTGCCGAAGGCGGTGCCCACGGCCCGGCCGTCGTGCACCTCGAGAAAGGCGCTGGGGCGGGAACCATCCTCCCAGCCGTATTCGATCAGGGCGGAAAATCCTTTGAGCCCCGACACCAGCGCCTCGTTGCGGTTCCACATGTCCTTGTAACGCTCGGCCCAGGCGGCCGACAGAAAATCGTCCATCGTTCCTCCAAAAAAAAGCCGGCCGGGTTTCCCCGGCCGGACGCGGCTTCAGGCCGCGGAAAGCGCCTTGAAGATTTCGTTGAAGGAGGCTTCGCCGATGCGGGCGAAGACACCCGTATTGCCCATCACGCACACGGCATACTTGGGCCCGGCCACGGCAAAGCCGGTGGCGGGGGTCCACCCGGATTCACCGCTCATGGCCGTATAGCCGTCGGTCTGCATGCGCGCCATGTGCATGTTGGCGGCACACATGGCGGCGGCCATGGCGGCCTCGTCCTCGGTGATGTCGCCGGCGTAGCCGGTGAGCTTGCCGTCGTCGGAGAAGGTGCCCGCGGCGAACACGCCCTTGATTTTCAGCAGTGCGTTGAGATCGGCCATGTCAGTCTCCTCACAGGGACGCCAGGGTGGCGAAGGCTTTGTCGAAATCGGTGTCCTTGTTTTTCACGAACACCCCCACGTTGCCCACGATCAGGGCGGAGTTCTCGGGACCCGAGACGGCGAAACCGCGAGCCGGCTCGAAGCCGTCCTTGCCGGTGTAGGCCGTCCAGCCCGAGGCTTCCATCTTGGCCATGAGCATGTTGGCCGCGCACATCTGGGCCGCCATCTTCGCCGCCTGCAGCGGGATGTTGCCCACGTAGTTGATGAGCTCGCCGGTGGGGGAGAACTCCCCGGCGGCGAACGCCCCCGGGATGCTCATTGCTTTCATGAGGTCTGCCATTGTTGACTCTCCTTGGGTTGGTCTGACACAGGGATGACCCCTGCACCCGACCGTCCAGCAACACCCGTGCCAGAGTCGAATACAACGTAAATTCAATTGGTTACGAGACAGGCGCGGCGGCGATGTTGCATAAAAGCGTTGCGCGCCCGCCGCTGCAGATATGAAAGGCATTGTTTATCAGATGGTTGAATCGCATGTTGCCGTGGTGCAACATGGCGCCATGCGGGAGCTGCTGCAAAACGAGGCCATCCTGGAGGGACTCCTGGCCGGCATCGACCAGGGGGTGCTGCTCGCCACGGTGGAGGGCCAGGTGCTGTTTGCCAATGACGCCCTGCGGCAGCTCCTGGAGCTGCCCGCCGGGCAGACCCCGCGCAATCTCAATGACGTGGGGGGCGTCAACCTCAAGCTCGCCATCACCCGCGGGCTGATCGAACGGGGTTTCGACGATGCCGTCAGCCGGCGCCAGAAAGGGGTGGTGGAACTGGAGCGCTGGCTGGATCTGCCCTCGGGCCGGCGCTGTTTCCGCCTGCGCACCGGCATCATCGAGCGCGAGAAGGGCGGCGCGGTGCGGCTCGTGCTGCTGCGCGACGTGACGGAAATGGCCCGGCTGCGCGAAGGGGCAGAGGGCGGCGCCGCCCAGGACTTCATCACCCGCGATCCGCGCATGCTGGAAGTGCTGCGTCAGCTGCGTCAGGCCGCGCCCACCGAGGCCTACGTGCTCATGCAGGGTGAATCCGGCACCGGCAAGAATGTGCTGGCGCGCCAGCTGCACCGCCTGAGTCCCCGTGCCGCGCAGCCCCTGGTGGAAGTGAACTGCGCGGCCATTCCCTCGGAACTCCTGGAGTCGGAATTCTTCGGCCACGTCAGGGGCGCCTTCACCGGTGCGGCCAGCGACCGTGCCGGCCGTTTCGCCGCCGCCGATCACGGCACCCTGTTCCTCGACGAGGTGGGCGAGGTGCCCCTCCACCTGCAGGCGAAATTCCTCAAGGCGGTGCAGGAGCGCAGCTTCGAGCCCGTGGGCTCGAACCGCAGCCAGACGGTGGACGTGCGCATCGTCTCCGCCTCCAACCGCAACCTCAAGGATGCGGTGGAGGCACGCCAGTTCCGCGCCGATCTCTACTACCGCCTGTCCGTGATCACCCTGCACATTCCGCCGCTGCGCGCCCGCAAGGCGGACATTCCGCTGCTCATCGACCACTTCCTCGACCGGCTCTATACGCGCGGCTATGCCCGCGCCGTGCTCGCGCCCGAGGCTTTGCGTCTGCTGCTGGACTATCCCTGGCCGGGCAATGTGCGCGAGCTGGAAAACGCCCTGGAGCACGCCCTCATCTGCGCGGTGGACGGCGTGATCCAGCCGGAGAGTCTGCCCCAGGACATCCGTGACTACCACAGCCAGGGCGCGCTGCCCGCCACCCTGCCCCGCAGCGAGGATGCAGACAGCCACCTGCGCGGCCAGATCCTGTTCGCCCTCAAACGCTGCGAGGGCAACAAGGCCGCGGCGGCCAAGATGCTGGGCATCGACCGCACCACCCTGTGGCGGCGCATGCGGCGGCTGGGACTGGCATGACGGGGCCCGTTTCGCACCATCGCATTGCGCGTTGCAAAGAGGGTTGACATCCCGCATCCGCGACGCACCGCCGTCACGGTCCGGCTCTCTCCCCGGTGGGGTAGAACCACGGTGGGGAGCCAAGCATTCAGGTAACCTCCAACAACAGGAAATCAGTCATGCAAACCTGGTATCTGCCGGCCTTTCTCGCCTTCGTCTTCTGGGGCCTGTGGGCCCTGTTCCCCAAGATCACGACCAGCCTCATCGACCCTCGCAGCGCGCTTTTCTTCCAGGCGCTGGGGGCGTTCTGCGTGGCGCTGGTGGTGCTGGCCACCCTCAACTTCCGGCCCCAGTGGGATGCCCGGGCAGTGCCGCTGGCGCTGCTCACCGGCGCACTGGGCATGACCGGCGGCATCGCCTACATGTTTGCCATCTCCCGCGGCCCGGCCATGCTGGTGTCGGTGCTCACCGCGCTCTATCCCCTGCTCACGGTGGTGCTTGCCTGGGCCTTCATGGGCGAGGCGGTGAGCCTGCGCCAGTGGGCCGGCATCGTGCTGGCCCTGGTCGCCATGGCCCTCATGGCCGGCTGAGCCCATCGACTGCATCGATCGTCATCTGGCAAACAATCCATTGGCTCCATGACTGAAACGGGCCTAAGGTGCGGTCGTGGTCGGCGCATGCAGAACGTGCGCCGCCAGTTCCGCAACCCCAACCCAGGAGGCAGTCATGTCCCAGCTTGCACAATGTCCCTTCCACGTCGCCGCGGAAGCCAAGACCCTCGAAGACTGGTGGCCGCAGCGGCTCAATCTGCGCATCCTGCGCGCGCCTGCGCCCGGCTCCGACCCCATGGGGCCCGAGTTCGATTACCGCCGCGAATTCGCAAGCCTCGACCTTGCCGCAGTCAAGGCCGACCTGCGCCGGGTGATGCGCGAGTCCCAGGACTGGTGGCCCGGGGACTTCGGCCATTACGGGCCCCTGTTCATCCGCATGGCCTGGCATTCCGCCGGCACCTACCGCATCGGTGACGGCCGCGGCGGCGCCGGCAGCGGTCAGCAGCGCTTCGCGCCCCTCAACAGCTGGCCCGACAACGCCAACCTGGACAAGGCACGCCGCCTACTGTGGCCGGTGAAGCAGAAATACGGGCGGAAAATTTCCTGGGCCGACCTCATGATCCTGGCCGGCAACGTGGCCCTGGAGGACATGGGCTTGCGGACCATCGGCTTCGGCGGCGGCCGTGTCGATGCCTGGGAACCGGACGAGTCCGTCTACTGGGGCCCCGAGGGCAGGTGGCTGGAGGACCGTCGCCACCAGGGCCGCGCGTTGGAGGATCCGCTGGCAGCCGTGCAGATGGGGCTCATCTACGTCAATCCGGAAGGACCCAACGGCAATCCGGATCCCGTGGCCGCCGCCCACGACATTCGCGATACCTTCCGGCGCATGGGCATGAACGACGAGGAAACCGTGGCCCTCATCGCCGGCGGACACAGCTTCGGCAAGGCCCATGGCGCCGGCCCCGCGAGTCACCTCGGACCCGAACCGGAGGCGGCCCCCATCGAGCAGCAGGGGCTGGGCTGGCTGTCCAGCTTTGGCAGCGGCAAGGGGCCGGACACCATCACCGGCGGGCCGGAAGTCACCTGGACCCAGACGCCCACGCGCTGGAGCCATCACTTCCTGCAAAACCTGTTTGGCTACGAGTGGGAACTCACCAAAAGTCCCGCGGGCGCATGGCAATGGGTGGCCAAGGACGCACCGGCGGTCATCCCGGATGCCTTCGATCCCGAAAGAAAGCATCGTCCCACCATGCTGACCACGGACCTTTCCCTGCGCTTCGATCCGGCCTACGAAAAAATCGCCCGGCGCTTCCTGCAACATCCGGAGGAACTGGAAGCCGCGTTTGCGCGCGCCTGGTTCAAGCTGGTGCACCGGGACATGGGGCCCAAGAGTCGCTATCTGGGGCCTGAAGTGCCGCAGGAGGATTTTCTCTGGCAGGATCCGCTACCGCCGGTGACGCACCCCCTGATCGACGAGGACGACATTGCCCGCCTCAAGGCGCGCGTGCTCGCCAGCGGTCTGGCGATGCGCGACCTGGTCTATGTGGCCTGGTCCGCCGCCGCGACCTTCCGCGGTTCCGACAAACGGGGCGGCGCCAACGGCGCGCGCATCCGGCTCGCCCCCCAGAAGGACTGGCCCGTGAACGAACCGGCCACCCTGGCGCGCGTGCTGGCAGGACTCACGGAAATCCAGGCGGCCTTCAACCGGGAGGCGCCCGGCGGGCGGCAGGTGTCCCTCGCCGATCTCATCGTGCTGGGCGGCTGCGCGGCCGTGGAACAGGCCGCGCGCGCGGCAGGGGTAGCCGTGAGCGTACCCTTCGTCCCGGGCCGAACCGACGCCACGCCGGACCAGACCGACATCGAGGGCTTCGCGGTGCTGGAACCCTTCGCCGACGGTTTCCGCAACTACCTGCGCGCGCCCTCCAGCGTCCCCGCCGAGCATCTGCTGGTGGATCGCGCCCAGCTGCTCAACCTCACCGTGCCCGAAATGACCGTGCTGCTGGGTGGCCTGCGGGTGCTGGAAGCCAACCACGGCGGCAGCCGGGACGGCGTGTTCACCACCCGCCCGGGCGTGCTCGGCAACGACTTCTTCGTCAACCTGCTGGACATGGGCACCCGGTGGACGCCGATCGATGCCGCGCACCACCGGTTCGAAGGGCGGGACCGCAGGACGGGCCGGCTGAAATGGACGGCCAGCCGTGTCGACCTCGTATTCGGCGCCAATGCCGAGCTGCGCGCCGTGGCCGAAGCCTACGCCGCGGCAGATGCCCGCGAAAAATTCGTGCACGACTTCGTGGCCGCGTGGCACAAGGTGATGATGCTGGACCGCTTCGATGTGGTCTGGCATTGACGCCCACGCCGGGCCGGCCGCGGTCGGCCCGGCCAGGTCCCGCAAAGCAAAAACCCCAACCGGGCGTGGTTGGGGTTTGGTCATTGGTGGTGCAGACGCGACCGGAATCCAACCCACTCTCTCAACGATTGAGCAATCCCGGGCAATCCTGCGGGTTGTTGTGGACGCAATGGCCTCGGCAATGAACGCCGGTCAGTCAGTGCAGGGCGGACTCTCACCTTGTGCGGCGCCGATTGACCGGTAGCGTCGCAGCCTACCATCGAGTGGTTAGCCCCAGCTATGACCGATGGCCCGCCAGCGCGTGTTGGTCAACGAGTTGGCCCGACATCCGCTGGCGTGCAGTTCACGAATTGAATCGAGTAGTCAACCGCCGGAATGACCCTGACGGAGAAGACCATCGAGTCGAGCGACCTCGTTGCCGTTGGCTGTAATCTTCTGGCCATCGACCGTTTCGAGCGATTGCCCCTCTTTCAGGTTGATAGCCCGTCCGAACTTGTCTTCCAGCGCCGTCTTGCCGTCCTCGAATACATACAGGGTTCCACCGTCCTTGAGGAGGAACATTTTCTTGGCGCTGGCCGCTGCCGCGTCACCAGCGAACGATGGGGTTACGATGGCGCTCAGCACGGTGGCGGCGACAACAGCGGTAATCCTGGCTTTCATCTCTACACTCCTTTCAATCAAACGTGAAGGCATTTCTGTCAATGCCTTGTGCGACTGCACAGTATGTATTCTGCGAAGTCACCGCTGACGGGAAGATGAGACGGCCGTTACGTATATATCAGATTCCATTCGGGATGGGATCGGGATTAATCGTGTGCCAATCTCAATGCATTCCTGCTCACCGAGGCGGGGCGCGGACTCATCGCCACATCGGTGCAAGTGCTTATGGCGATGCCGACTGGGCGCCAAGTGCGGTATCGGTGTGAGGCGGCTCAGGTGCCGTGGTCGAGAGCATTCCAGGCCTCGATAGGGATCAGGTGTCCAACGTCGGGTGGCAACCGATACGACAGACCCAGCGATCTGGGAGTGCAACCAGCACCCACCACGGCACGCGCGACGATCCTCGTGTTCAGACAAGACGGACGCCGCGCAAACGCAGCGCATTGCCGATCACCGATGCGGAGCTGAAACTCATCGCCAGGGCGGCGATCAACGGTGAAAGCAGCCAACCGGTGAGCGGATACAGCACGCCGGCCGCAATGGGAATGCCCAGTGCGTTGTAGAGAAAGGCGAACATCAGGTTCTGCTTCATGTTGCGGACCGTGGCCACTGACAAGGCGCGCGCCACCGCAATACCGCGCAGGTCACCCTTGACGAGCGTGATCTGTGCGCTGTTCATCGCCACGTCGGTGCCGGTGCCCATGGCGATACCGACGTCGGCCTTTGCCAAGGCCGGGGCATCATTGATGCCGTCACCAGCCATCGCAACGATACGCCCCTCGCGCTGCAGCCGCTCCACCAGTTGCAGTTTGTCGGCGGGCTTGACCTCGCCATGCACCTCATCGATGCCCAAGCGCGCCGCCACGGCCTTGGCCGTGGTCAGACCGTCGCCCGTGGCCATGACGACGCGCAAGCCCTCCGCGCGCAGCGACGCCAGCGCTTGCGGTGTGGTCTTCTTCACCGGGTCGGCGACGGCCAGGACTGCGGCGAGCACGCCATCGACGGCCAGATGCATCACGCTGGCACCCTCACCGCGCAGCGCCTCCGCCCGCTCGGCCAATGGCCGCACGTCCACACCGAGCTGTTCCATCAGCGCGGTGTTGCCCAGTGCCACGGCATGTCCATCGACGCGCCCGCGCACGCCGATGCCTGAGTGCGAGTCGAACTCCTCGGCGCGTGAGAGCACCAGGCCCTGCTCGCGCGCGGCCGTGACGATGGCTTCCGCCAGCGGGTGCTCGCTGCCCTGGTCGAGGCTGGCAGCCAGTCGCAAGGTTTCGCCGGCGGTGAAGCCTTCGGCTGCGATCGTCGTCTGATAGCGCGGCCGGCCCTCGGTCAATGTGCCGGTCTTGTCGACGATCAGGGTATCGACCTGGCGCATTTTCTCGATCGCGGCGGCATCGCGAAACAGCACCCCCTGCGTAGCCCCTCGCCCGGTCGCCACCATGATCGACATGGGCGTGGCCAAGCCCAGCGCGCAGGGGCAGGCGATGATCAGCACAGCCACGGCGTTGATGAGGCCAAAAACCCAACGCGGTTCCGGCCCGAACAGGCCCCAGGCAAAAAAGGTCAGCACGGCGATGGACACCACCGCGACCACGAAATAGCCCGCCACGACATCGGCCATGCGCTGCATCGGCGCCTTGGACCGCTGCGCCTGCGCCACCATCTGCACAATCTGGGACAGCATGGTCGCCGAGCCGACACGTTCGGCGACCATGACGAGCGCGCCACTGGTATTGAGCGTCGCACCGATGACCTTGTCGCCCACCCGCTTGGTCACGGGCAGGGACTCCCCCGTCAGCATCGATTCGTCCACAGCGCTGCTGCCCTCGATTACCGTACCATCTACCGGAACCTTTTCGCCGGGTCGAATGCGCAGCCGATCGCCGACATGGATGTGCGTCAGGGGCACGTCCTCTTCCGTGCCATCGTCGCGAAGGCGCCGGGCGGTCTTGGGGGTCAGTCCGAGCAAGGACTTGATGGCGGCCGAGGTCTGCGAACGCGCCTTGAGTTCCAGTACCTGCCCCAGCAGGGTCAGGGAAATGATCACCGCCGCCACCTCGAAGTACACCGCGACCCGTCCCATGGACACGAACGAGTCCGGGAACAGTTGTGGGGCCACGGTCGCCGCCACGCTGTAGACGAACGCCGCCCCGGTGCCCAGCCCGATCAGGGTCCACATGTTCGGGCTGCGATGGACCACGGACTGCCAGCCGCGCACGAAGAACGGCCGACCCGCCCACAGGACGATGGGCAGGGACAGAACGAGTTCGATCCAGGTCTGTGTGCGCGCCTCGAACCAATGCAACTGGTGGCCGAACATGGCAAGCACAGTGACCATGACGGTCAGCGGCAGGGTGCACCAGAAGCGGCGCTGGAAATCGCGCAGCTCGGGACTCTCTTCTCCTTCGAGATCCGGCAGCACCGGCTCCAGCGCCATGCCGCACTTCGGACAATAGCCGGGGTGATCCTGCCGGATCTCGGGGTGCATGGGGCAGGTGTAGATCGTGCCTGCCGCCAGCGCCGGCGCTTCGACAGACGAAGGCTCATGGCCGCTGTAGGCATAGCGCGCCGGCTCGGCGACGAACTTCGCCCGGCACTTGGCGCTGCAGAAGTAAAAGAGTCGGCCTGCGTGCTCGACGTGGTGCTCGGACTGCGCGGTCACGTCCATGCCGCAGACAGGGTCCTTCAGACCTTCGGCCCACTGCAGTGCGCTCGGGTGGTCGTGGGCGTGTCGGCGGTGTTCGTGGTCTGATCGCAGGTCCATGACTTCACGCCTCCCTGTTGGCGGGTTTGTCGGGCGGCGCACCATGCCCGCCATCGCCACCGTGGCCATGCAGCAGGTGCATCAGCGGGCACGCCAGCAGCAACAGGTACACCCAATTGCCTGCGACATGGATCCAGTGCTCGCGCAGCAGATAGAAGCCGCCGATGAGGGCAACCATCAGCAACGCGGTCCTCATGCGCCGATTCAGGCCGGACTGGCCGCGCGTGTCGTGGAGGTGTTCTTGGTCAGTCGCGTTCATCGCGGTGTTCCCTTCATCGAGGATCGGCGCGGTCGGCGCCGGCCTCCTGTTCCAGGTTGCAAGACCGCTGCTGCGCCTCATGGATCCAATCGGCACACGGTCAGTGCATGGTTTCTTCACGGATAAGAACCGAAAACTTGCGCTGCTCCGTCTTTCCCAACCAGCAAGACCTGGTAGGCATCACGTCGGCCGCCATACACCGGCCCGTCCATGCCGGGTGAACCAATGGGCATGCCCGGCACCGCCAAGCCCAGGGCTTGGGGCTTTTCCTTGAGCAGCCGCTGGATGTCCGTTGCGGGTACGTGGCCTTCGATCACATAGCCCTGGATCAGGGCCGTATGGCAGGAACCGAATTTCTGCGGCATCCCGAGGCGAGTGCGGGCTGCGCTGTTGCCCTGGTCGACGGCACTCACGCGGAATCCGCTTTTCTCCAGGTGGGCAATCCAGTCCTTGCAACACCCACAGTTCGGGTCCTTCCACACCTGCACGGCAAGCGTCTGCGGTGCGGCGGCTGGTGCCAGGGAGGGAAGACTCAGCGCAAGCACCGCCAGCAGCAGCCTGCGCCGCCGGGGGAACGGTTGATCACCGGTTTGGTGCATGACAAGGACCCCCGGTGACGCTGCTTACTCGACGACGATCTTGCCCACCATGCCCGCTTCCATATGGCCGGGGATGAGGCAGGCGAAGTCCACCGTACCGGGCTGATCGAACTGCCAAACCAGCCCGCCGCGCTGGCCAGGCTGGAGCGTCACCATGTTCGGCTCGGCATGCTGCATCTGGGGCATCTTGCGCATCATCTCGGCGTGCGTCTTGAGTTCCTTCATTGAGCCGATCACCATTTCGTGCGGCACCTTGCCCGTGTTCTTGACGAAAAAGCGGATGGTCTCGCCCTTCTTGACCGCGATGTTCGCCGGCGTGAACCGCATCGAGTCGTCCATGACCACCTCGATGGTGCGGTCGACCTTGGCGGGATCGCCTGGTTTGCCGACGTTGGAGTGTGATGCGCCACCGTGCATCGAACCGTGCATGCCTTGCATGTCGTGCCCGGCCATGCCATGGCCGCCCTGATGATTGCCGGCGGCCAGCGCCAACACAGGCAACGCGCTCAGCGCCAAAACGCTCAAGGTTTTCTTCATCATCGGTTTCTCCTTAGGGTTGGTGAATAAGATCGGAGTTGCGCGTGGCGGCTTCTAGAACCACAGCCGCACACCCGCCACATAACGCGTTTCCCGGGTACGCTGTCCTTCGGCGCGCGCAAAATCGGCGGTCTGTCCGAACTTGCCAGCCCATTCGACGCCGACGTAGGGCGCGAACTGGCGCGAGAACTCGTAACGCAGGCGCAGGCCTGCCGCCGCATCGGCCAGCCCACTTCCCAGGCCACGCGCTTCATCGCGCTGGCGATACAGATTGACTTCCATGCGGGGCTGCAGAATCAGGCGCTGGGTGAGCAGGAGTTCGTACTCGCCCGACAGGCGCAGTGCCGTGCGTCCCGAGCTGCCGACGTAGGCGGTGGCATCGACATGGAACCAGTACGGCGCGAGTCCCCGGATGCCGAAAGCGAGCCAGGTCCGGTCAGGCCCCGTGCCGCTGTCCTGCCGCACCCCGAGTTGGGTGTCCCAGTACGAGGCGATCGCATGGCCCCACAGGACCTCCGTGCGTGCCTCCTCCAGTTTGCCTTTGGCGACGTCACCCTCGGCCTTGAGGACCAGGCGGTCGTAGGTGCCGCCGAACCAGGCTTGCGCGTCATAGGCGGTCGCGTTCCCGTCCTTCGTGTAAACGCGCTCCAGGCGATCGAGGAGCACGCTGCCGAACGCATGTTCATCGGACAGCCGAAGTTGCCGTGGCCCGGGGAGTGCGTAAGGGCCCGACTCCAAAGTCAAGCCATTGGAATACGCGTGCGGATCACGGGCATCGGCGGGGGCGGGGCCGCCCTGCATGTTCATGCTGCCGTAGTCCATGGTGGCGCTCGCGGGCGATTCGGCTCGCGTTGGGGCTGGAGCCGTGCCCGGGTGCCCGGCATGGCCGCCGCCTTCCATCGTTGTTTGCGCCCAGACGGGTGCCGCACCGAGCAACACCAGCGCCGCAGTGAAGAGAGAACAGGGTTTCATGGCGAATCTTCTTTTGATCAGTTTCATGACACGACCACCTCGCGGAACATGCCCATGTCCATGTGCAACATCAGGTGGCAGTGCCAGGCCCAGCGACCCAGGGCGTCGGCGGTCACGAGGAAGCTGACGCGCTGCGCGGGTTGAACCGGGATGGTGTGGCGACGCACCAGGAACTGCCCGTCGGGCGTTTCCACCTCGCTCCACATCCCGTGCAAATGCATCGGGTGCGTCATCATCGTGTCGTTGTGCAGGATGACGCGCACCCGCTCGCCGTACTTCAGGTGCACCGGCGTGCTCTTGCCGAACTCGAGGCCGTCGAGCGACCAGGTATAGCGCTCCATGTTGCCGGTGAGGTGCAGCTCGATCTCGCGCTCGGCTCCGCGTGGGTCGAGAGGACCACCGATCGTCCTGAGATCCGCCAGCGTCAGCACGCGCCGGCCGTTGTTGCGCAGGCCAATGCCCGGATCGTCAAGATTGGTGCGCGGCATGTCCACCCGCATATCCGTGCTTGGGCCGTATTCCGTGCGTGCGTGACGGACCGTGGCGCTGGGCTTGGCCATCGCGCCGCCGGTCATGCCATGCATCGCGTGCTGGCCGTGATCCATGGCCATCGCGCCATGGTTCATGCCGGACATGTCGTGCTTCATGCCCGGCATGTCGTGGCCCATCGCCGCGTGGTCCATCGCGCCCATCATGTCGGCCATGGTGAGCCATTCGACGGGATCGAGCGCAGGCACGGCGGCGCTCAAGCCCTCGCGCACCGCGAGCGTGCCGCGGGCGAAGCCGGTTCGATCCATCGATTGCGCGAAGATCGTGTAGGCGTCCTCTCGGGGCGTGACGATCACGTCGTAGGTCTCGCCCGGCCCGAAGCGGAACTCATCGACGGTCACGGGCTCGACGTTCTGCCCGTCGCTTTGCACCACCGTCATCTTGAGCCCCGGGATGCGCACGTCGTAGAAGGTGTTGGCCGCGCCGTTGATGAACCGCAGACGCACGCGCTCGCCCGGCCGGAACAGGCCAGTCCAATTGCCGGCAGGGGTGACGCCGTTCATCAGGTAGGTCAATGTCGCCCCCGAGAGATCGGCCAGATCGGTCGGGTTCATCCGCATCTGGTTCCACATCGCACGCTTGTCGAGTGCGCGGGAAAGCCCCATGTCGGCGACGTCGCGGAAGAAGTCAATGGCCGTCGGCTGATTGAAGTTGTAGTAGTCGCTTTGCGCCTTGAGCTTGGCGAGCACCCGCATGGGGTCTTCGTCGGTCCAGTCGGACAGCAGCACGACATGGTCGCGGTCGGCGCGGATGGGGTCTGCCTCACGCGGCTCGACGATCAAGGCCCCGTACATGCCGGTCTGCTCCTGCATGCCGGAGTGCGAGTGATACCAGTAGGTGCCGGTTTGTTCGAGGCGGAACTGATAAGTGAAGGTTTCGCCCGGGGGGATGCCCGGAAAACTGATACCGGGTACCCCGTCCATCTGGTAGGGCAGGATGATCCCGTGCCAGTGGATCGACGTGGCTTCGCGCAGGCGGTTGGTGACGCGGATGGTGACTGTGTCGCCCTCCCGCAGTTTGAGCGTCGGCGCCGGGATGGAGCCATTGATGGTGGTCGCCATCCGTGGCTTACCGGTGAAATTGACCGGCGATTCGCCGACCACCAGGTCGATGTTCGTGCCGCTGAGCACGGGCGCTGCACCCGTGCGCGTGTCGGACAGCCCCTGCGCCGCAGCACGCAGCCAGGGTGACAGGCCGATCATGACGCCGCCAGCGACCAAGCCGCGCACGAAACGCCGCCGAGCGGGCACCAACGGCAACGGTGAATGAAACGGTCTCAAGGGTGGCATGGGCTCCTCGCAATGAATTGCTGATTTCGTGGATGACATGCTAGAGGGCCACCCCTGTTAGGAAGCTGTCTGTCAGATTACATTTTTGTTATCATCGTGTCAGGTGCGCCCAAAATCGTCACACTAGCGGCTATTCGATATGGCGGAGCACCCTCATGAAAATACTGATCGTCGAAGATGAACCCAAAACGGGCGAGTACCTGCGTCAAGGCTTGAGCGAAGCGGGTTTCGTGGTTGATCTGGCGCAGGACGGCACGGATGGCCTGCACCTGGCCTTGCAGGGCGAATACGACCTGGTGATTTTGGATGTGATGTTGCCCGGCCTCGACGGCTGGCAGGTACTCCAGTCCTTGCGCCGTCGCGGCCTGCAGATGCCAGTGCTGTTCCTGACTGCACGCGATCAGGTGGAAGACCGCGTCAAAGGCCTTGAGCTCGGAGCGGACGACTATCTGGTCAAGCCTTTCTCCTTTGCCGAATTGCTGGCCCGCGTGCGCACGATCCTGCGCCGGGGGCGCAGTGGCAACGAGAGCACCGTGCTGCGCGTGGCCGACCTCGAACTGGACCTGCTGCGCCGACGCGTGTCACGCGGCGGCCGGCGGATCAGTCTGACTGCCAAAGAGTTCGGCTTGCTGGAACTGCTGATGCGCCGTCATGGCGAGGTCCTGCCCCGCTCGCTGATCGCCTCGCAGGTCTGGGACATGAATTTCGACAGCGACACCAATGTGATCGAGGTGGCCATCCGGCGCTTGCGCGCGAAGATTGATGAGGGGCATGAGGTCAAGCTGATCCACACCGTACGTGGCATGGGTTACGTATTGGAAGCGCCGGAGGAGCACTGAATGTTTCGCTCCCTGTCACTGACGACCCGGCTCACCCTCTTCTTTACGTTGGCGGCTGCGGCTGTGGTGTTTGGATTGGCCTTGTTGGTCATCGCTGCATCCGAGCGGCATTTCATCGAGCTGGATCACATGGCGCTGCAGGACAAGCAGCACCTGATCGAGGATATTTTGGCGCGATCCAATTCGGCCGAGGACGCCAAGTGGCTGCTGCGTGAGGCATTGAGCCACCATCACGGGCTGTACGTCAGCGTCCATGATTCGAAAGGTGAAACGCTCTTCCAGTCCGAAGGATTTCGCCTCCCGCGCGAACTGTCACCGGCGGATGAAGGCAACGGCAACGACGCGCTGATCCATTGGGCCGACGAAGGGCAGGCGTTTCGCGGGATGCTTGTCCGGGTTATTCCAGCCTATGACGCAACGACGCGGCTGGACATCCTCGTTGCCATGGACACGGCGCATCACACACGGTTCATGCTGGAGTTGCGGCGCACCCTGATGACCTATGCCGTCGTGACGATCGTCATCTGTGGCGTGCTCGGCTGGCTTGCCGCGTACAAGGGGCTGGCGCCATTGCGTGCCATGAAATCCAGAGCGACCACGCTCACGAGCCAGCGGCTGCACCAGCGCATGCCGGTCGATGCGGTACCCATCGAAATGGCCGATCTGGCGCACGAACTCAACAAGATGCTGGACCGGCTGGAAGACGCGTTCACGCGACTGTCGGAGTTCTCGTCGAATCTGGCGCATGAGCTGCGCACCCCCCTGAGCAACCTGCTGACCCAGACCCAGGTCGCATTGGCTACCCGGCGCGATGCCGATGCCTACCGGGAGATCCTGGCTTCCAATGCCGAGGAACTGCAGCGTCTGGGCCGCATGGTGTCCGATATGCTGTTCCTGGCCAAGGCCGAACGCGGGATGATGCTGCCGAACCGGGAACGTTTCTCGGCAGCCGAAGAAACGCACGCCCTGATCGAGTTCTATGAGGCGGTCGCCGAGGAGAAGGGCGTCAGACTGGCTCAGCGTGGTGAGGGCGAGATCGTCGGTGATCGCTTGATGTTCCGCCGTGCCCTGAGCAATCTGCTTTCGAACGCGCTGCACCACACCCCGCCCCATGGCGAGGTCACGATCGAGATCAGCCAGTCTTCCCAAGCCACCCGGGTGAGCGTCGAGAACACTGGCGAGGACATCGACCCGAAGGTACTGCCGCGCCTGTTCGATCGGTTTTACCGTGCCGACCCATCGCGGTCACATCCGGAAACCGACGGCGCAGGGCTGGGATTGGCGATTACCCGTGCCATCATGCAAGCCCATGGAGGATCGATCAGCGTGACGTCCGCGCAGGGCAGGACCCGGTTCTGCCTGGAGTTCCCAGGCGGAACCTGATGAGGTGAAGCAGTTGGGGCGAGCCAGCCCAAGTGCCTTTGGTCTGTGCGCTTTCGCAGAGGCAATGGCCCCGATCGCTGTTGAACCGACCGGGCTGACGGCTCCCGATCACGGATCAGCGTGAACGCTACGAAGAGTTTGAGAGAACTCGGGGGCGTGATCATGCGCCGGGGCCCGGTGCCATGGAGCGGCTTTGCCGTCATGTACCGAGGTGGCCTTGCTCTTGGCGATCCACGTCCTGACCGAGATCATGACTCGGACATGCGCTTTGCAACCACCTGCGCGCGAAAACCTCGGCCGGCTCCGGACGGGCGAAGTAATACCCCTGTGCTTCGTCGCAACCCAATGCCAGCAAGTGTTCCGCCTGCGCTGCCTCTTCCACACCTTCGGCCAGGGTCTTGAGGCCGAGGCTCTTCGCCATGGCAACGATGGCGGACACAATGGCGAGATCGTTGCGATCGGTCAGCATGTCCCGCACGAACGAGATGTCGATCTTCAGTTTATGAACGGGAAATCGCTTGAGGTAAGCCAGTGAGGAATACCCGGTGCCGAAATCATCGATGGACAGCGCAAACCCGGCCGAGGTCAGGGCGCGCGTGACCCTCCATCACCGAGATCGCGGCAGCCGAGAGCATTGACCGGGGGCATGCAAGTCGGATCGCGCAACTGACCCGGCTTGCACCTGACATCGTCGAGGCGTGCGTGGTGGAAAAGGCAGTCGGGCTTGTGCTGGAGCGCCTGATCCGGCGAGCCTTGCCATTGGATTGGGCAGCGCAGCGTGAAATTCCAGGGCGGGAATTCAGTCGTTGATATTGCCGGGGCGGCATGTCCCGCGCTCGCTGCTTCAGGCACCGAGGCGCAGGATGCGCCGCGCACCGTTCAATACCAGCAGCGCGATGAGCGAGCCAATCACCAAATCGGGGTAACGCGATCCTGTCCAGGCGACCAACGCCCCGGCCGCGATCACCCCCAGGTTTGCCAGCACGTCGTTCGTGGAGAAAATCCAGCTTGCCTTCATGTGAGCGCCGCCTTTTCGATGACTGGAGATCAAGACAAGGCAGGTAACGTTTGCAATGAGCGCAACGAGCGCGATCCCCATCATGAGCGGTGGCTCGGGCTCGCTACCAAAGACGAAGCGGCGCAGCACCTCGGACATTGCGCCGAGCGCGAGCAACAGTTGCAGCCAGCCTGACAACCGCGCCGCCTTCAGCTGGTGCCCGGTATGACGGCCGACGGCGTAGAGCGCGAGCCCGTAGACGGCGGCATCCGCGAACATGTCCAGTGAGTCAGCCATGAGCCCCGTGGACTGCGCAATCCACCCGGTCGTCACTTCGACGACAAACATGGCGGCGTTGATGGCAAGCAACCATTTGAGAGCGCGAGACTCTTGCTCGGAGGACGGCTGGCTGTCGCTTTGCCCATCGACAGTGTGCGGGCCATTCGATTCAGTTGACGCAATGAGACGGGCGCCCAAGCCGAGACTTTCAAGCTTGCTTGCAATGGGTTCGACGGGGCTGTCGTGAAAAACACGCAACTCGCGCTCGCCAAGATCGAACTCGAGTGCGGCCAGCCCGCTCGTATTCTCGAGCGCGAGCCGGATCATGCGCTCCTCCGAAGGGCAGTCCATCTTCGGCACCGAGAACAGACTCATCCTTCCCGTCCCGGTCGGCGTGGCACCCGTCATGGACTCCGCCTTCCGCTCGGACGCACATCCGCAGGATTTCTGGCATTCATCAGTCATAGTCATTGGTCCTTGATTCTTCTCGTTCCTGATCCGGCGAGGCTCTTGCAGAAACCAGCAAGCATCCGGAGGGTATTTTGAGATTTAACACTCTATAGCTACTATAGAGTCAAGTCGATGATAAAAAGGGGTTGCAGCTATGCAGATCGGAGCGCTTGCCCGGCAAACCGGGTGTCCGATTCAAACGATTCGCTTTTATGAGCAGGAAGGACTCCTGCCGCCCCCGTCCCGGAGCGCGGGCAATTTCCGCTTATATGGCGACGCGCACGTCGAACGCTTGCTTTTCATTCGCCGCTGTCGTTCGCTGGACATGACGCTCGACGAGATTCGTGTGCTGTTGCGCCTCAAGAACGTGCCAACCCAAGATTGCAGTGAGGTCAACCGTGTTCTTGAGGCACACATCGAGCAGGTCGCGGTGCGTATCCAGGAACTGAGCGCACTTGGGCAGCAGCTCAGATCCTTGAGGGAAATGTGTTCCGAAGGCAGAAGCGCCGAACAGTGCGGCATCCTGTGCGAACTGTCTCAACCAGTATCTGCCGCCGAGCTCGCCGTACCTTGATGCAAGACGAGGTGAGCAGTGCAGATTCGGTAACCAACGGCCGACCAATTCACAATCGCAACCCGGAAGCCGGAAACCCGCGCCAGTGCTGGCTCTGGCTCGGTGAACGCTCACGAGCCCAGCAGAGAAAAACGGCAGCAGAGAGGCGAGAAGTACTCCGAAACGGCGTCGTTTGGCGGTGCAGCGCTCACGAGGCAACGGGCCGGAACCGCGCCAACACTGGCGCTCAGGGCAAAAAAATCCCAACCGATAAGGGTTGGGATTTCACATTATGGTGGAGGCGGCGGGAATTGAACCCGCGTCCGCAAGTCCTACACAGCCAGTTCTACATACTTAGCCTCGTCTTTTGATTTGACCCGCACCCCGCCGACGGGCAGGCTGGTTGCGGGCGATCCGCTGGATTTTCGTCCTGGCCCCCGCGGCGTGGGCCAGGCTTACTTCCTGCTGTTCATGACGCTGCTGCTGGTGTGACCCAGCCCGGCCCGCAGGCCGACCGGTGCAGCGTCTGGCCTTAAGCGGCCAGAGCGTAAGATTCGTCGTTGGCGACTATCTTTGATTCGGCTGGATTAACGAGGTACTCCGACCCTCGGTATGCCCTGACTGCTTCGCAACCCACGTCGAAACCGGGTCGCCCCCTTGAAGCAGAAAGTCGCTGGCTCTGAGCCCTTTCCGGCGCGAAAGTTCCCAAAGCCCCGCAATTATATCCCGCCCGGCGCAGCCAGGAGATCCGCCGGCTGGTCCACGTCACGCACCACACCGGCGTCGTCGGTGTCGATCAGGCGCAGGCAGGCCCGATACCGCTCGATGATGCCGCGCGCGCCCAGGTCTCCGGACAGGCCGGCGAGCTCGGCGAGGAAGCGGCGGTCGAAGCCCACCGGATGGCCGCGGCGACCCCGGTAGCAGGGGGCGACGATGCCACCCTGGGTCGCCAGCTTTGCGGCCACCGCCTGGGTGGTGGCGGGGGTGAGCCAGGGCATGTCGGCCGGCAGGATGAGCCAGCCCGCGGCGTGTGCCGTGTGGCCCACGCCCCAGGCGAGGCTTGCGCCGAGGCCCGCGTCGGCGGTTGGGCAGGGCAGCACCCGGGCGCCGGCGGTGGCGAGAAGCGCGGTGAGGGCGGCATCGTCCGGTCTCACCACCGCATACACACAGTCCACCGCCGGGGCCAGGGCCTCCAGGGCGGCCCGGGCAATGGGCCGGCCGTCAGGCAGGCGCGCAAGCAGCTTGGCGCTGCCGAAGCGGCGACCCCGACCTGCGGCGAGGAGGAGACCGGCGATCATGGTTGTGCGGCGCCGGCGGCCGGCACGAGCTGCACGCCATTGCGCGTGGCGATCAGGTCGGCCAGGATGGCCACCGCGATTTCCGCCGGACGTTTGGAGCCGATGGGCAGGCCCACCGGGCCGCGCAGCCTGTTGATGGCCTCCGGCGCGAGATCCAGCAGGGCGAGCCGCTCGCGCCGGCGTGCCTGGTTGCGGCGTGAGCCCAGGGCGCCCACGTAGAAGGCACGGGAGGGCAGGGCTTCCATCAGGGCCATGTCGTCCAGCCGGGGGTCGTGGGTGAGGGCGATCACGGCGGTTGCGGCATCCGGCGTTAGGTCGCGCAATGCATCGTCCGGCATGGCCTTCGTCAGCCGGGCCAGGTTTTCCGGCCAGGTAGCGCGGTACTCCTCACGGGGCTCGCAAACCCATACTTCCCAACCCAGCGCCCCGGCCATGGCGGCGAGATGGCGGGCAATGTCCACCGCGCCCACCAGCACTAGGCGCAGCGCCGGCCGGTAGGTGATGGTCACTGCCGCGTCCGTAAGGCACACGTCCTCCTGGCGTGGGGGTGCCAGCCGTGATGAACCGTTGCCCAGATCCACCGCCCGGGCGATGGGTCTGCGCGCGCGCAGGGCGGCCAGCAGGTCCACCACCAGGGGGCGGGGCGGAGCCGGCTCCCACAGGAGCGTAAGCCGTCCGCCGCAGGGCAGTTGCCAGCGCCGGTTTTCCTCGGGCGTGCCGCCATAGTGAAGCAGCATGGGGCCACCAGTATCGAGCCGTTGCATGAGATCGGCCTCGATGCAGCCGCCGGAGACGCTGCCCACCACGGCACCATCGCTGCGGATGGCAGCCATGCTGCCGGGCGGGCGCGGACTGGAGCCGTAGCTGGCCAACACGGTAGCCAGCCGCGCGCGGGGATCGTTCCAGTCGAGCAGGGCCTGCCACACCGCTTCCGGGGAGGAAACCGGGGCAGGCGCGTTCATGTCCGCAGCGACTGGGTGTCGAAGGGCAACCGGCGCAGCCGTTTCCCGGTCGCGGCGAACAGGGCATTGGCCACCGCGGGTGCCAGGGGCGGCACCCCCGGTTCGCCCACCCCGCTGGGATTGGCGCTGGAAGGCAGGATGTGCACCTCCACCCGCGGCATGTCGGCGATGGTGAGCAGGGGGTAGTCGTGGAAGTTGGATTGCTCCACCAGCCCATCCTTGAGCGTCACCGCGCTAAAGAGTGCCGCCGACAGGGCGAAGCCGATGCCCCCTTCCATCTGGGCACGCACGATGTCCGGATTGATGGCGATGCCACAGTCCACCGCGCATACCACCCGCTCCACGCGGAAGCGCCCATCCGCCTGCACGCTCACCTCGGCCACCTCCGCCACCACCGAGCCGAAGGACTCGTGCACCGCCACCCCGCGGCCCCGCCTCAAACCCGGCTGGGCAGCCAGCGGCGTGCCCCAGCCGGCTTTTTCCGCGGCGAGCCGGAGCACGGCCTGATGGCGGGGGTGTCCTGCCAGCAGGCGCAGCCGGTAGGCCACGGGATCCATGCCGGCGGCGTGGGCGAGCTCATCGATGAACACCTCGGTGGCAAAGGCGGTGTGGGTGGAGCCCACCGAGCGCCACCATTGCACCGGCACGGGGTAGCGGGGCGAATGCAGGTCCACCAGCAGGTTGGGAATGGCATAGGGCAGGTTGGCCGCACCTTCCACGCTCATGGCGTCGATGCCATTCTTCACCATGGCGCCTTCCATGGGCGTGCCGGCGGCGATGCTCTGGCCCACCAGCCGGTGCTGCCAGGCCACGGGCATCCCCTGGGCATCGAGCCCCGCGGCGATCCGGTGGTAGAACAGGGGACGGTAATAGCCGGCGCGGAGGTCGTCCTCCCGGGTCCAGATCATCTTCACCGGCGCGCGGCCGCCGATGGCCCTGGCGATGGAGACGGCCTCGATCAGATAATCGGCGTGGGGGTTGGCGCGGCGACCGAAGCTGCCCCCCGCATAGAGCATGTGGAGCTGAACTTTCTCCGGCGCAATGCCCAAAACCCGGGCCACGGCCTGCTGGTCGCCAGTCTGCATCTGCTCGCCGTTCCAGATCTCGCAGCCGTCGGGCCCGAGCCTGACCACGCAGTTCAGCGGTTCCATGGCCGCATGGGCGAGATACGGAAACTCGAACTCGGCGGTCAGCCGTTTGGCCGCCCGGCCCAGGGCCTTTTCCGCATCCCCCTCGCGGCGCGCCACCACGCCGGGGGAACGGGCGAGATTGCGGTAGTGCTCCAGCATCTCGGCGGTGCTGCCGCGGAAGGCCCGCGACTCGTCCCACTCCACCCGGAGCGCATCCCGCCCGCGCTTGGCGGACCAGAAGTCCCGACCCAGTACCGCCACGCCCTGGGGAATGGCCACCACGTCCACCACCCCGGGGACGGCCCTGGCGGCGGTGGCATCGAAGCTTTTCAGCCGGGCGCCGAAGCGGGGCGGGTGGGCCACCAGGGCGGTGAGCATGCCCGGCAGCTGCACGTCGGCGGTGAACAGGGCGCGGCCGGTGATCTTGTCGCGGCTGTCCTTGCGCGGCACATGGCGGCCGATGTAGACGAAATCCCGGGGATCCTTGAGGCGGATGTCCTCCGGTTCCGGCACCGGCTCCTGGGCTGCCTGGGCGGCGAGCTCACCGAAGCGCGCCTGCCGGCCCGAGGCCTTGTGGCTCACCACGCCCGCCCTGACCGTGATTTCTGCCGCGGGCACGCCCCACTCGCGGCTGGCCGCCGCGACCAGCATGTGGCGCGCCGCGGCACCGGCCCGACGCATCTGCTCGAAGGAATTGGCCATGGCGGTGGAGCCGCCGGTGCCCTGGGCACCCCACAGCAGGTTGGCATAACGGCGTACATCGGCCGGCGCGCCCTCCACCCGGATCTGGGACCAGGCCGCATCCAGCTCCTCCGCCAGCAGGGTGGCGAGCCCCGTGTAGGTGCCCTGCCCCATTTCCAGGTGTTTGGCGATGATGGTCACGGTATCGTCCGGCGCGATGCGCACGAAGGCGTTGGGCTCGAAGGGCCGGCCTGCTTCCGCCGCGGCCAGCACCGGCTTCAGATAGACCGCGAGACACAGCCCGCCCGCGCCCTTGAGAAAGGCGCGGCGGCTCATATTGACCAGGGTGCTCATGCCGGCCTCCGCAGGGAGCGGGCCGCCTCGTGCACCGCGGCGCGGATGCGCTGGTAGGTGGCACAGCGGCACAGGTTGCCGGCGAGGGCCGCGTCGATGTCGGCATCGCTGGGACGGGGGTTGCGGGCGAGCAGGGCGCTGGCGGCCATGATCTGGCCGGACTGGCAATAGCCGCACTGGACCACGTCCAGCTTTTCCCAGGCTGCCTGGACGGCGCGGCCGATGCGGGACTTGAGCCCCTCGATGGTGGTGACGCTGCGGCCGGCCACCGCCGAGACGGGCGTGACGCAGGCACGCACCGGCTCGCCGTCGAGGTGCACGGTGCAGGCACCGCACAGACTCATGCCGCAGCCATACTTGGTGCCGGTGAGCCCCAGCCGGTCGCGCAGGACCCAGAGCAGGGGCATGTCCGGGTCCACGTCGAGGCTGTGGGTTTTGCCGTTGAGCTTGAACTGGATCATGGGACCTCCGCCTGATGCAACGTCCCCAGTATAGGCAAGCCTGGGGACGGTTTTGCTATAATCCGGCCCCGGCAACACTGTGCTTTTCTCTTGAACGCGTTCAACTTTCTCTGGAGGAAACCATGGACCAGTCCCAGCTCATTCAGGAAAAGCTGAAGCTCGACGCGGAGCTCCAGGCCTACATCAAGGAGCACGGCTTCGACTACAACGAGTACTGCGCGCCCTCTCCCGGCAGCTGGTATGAAAGCTACCGCAAGCGCGTGAAGGAAGTGGAAGACCAGCTCCTGCCCAAGCTCAAGTACTGGGTCGGTCCCAGCCAGCAGAAGGCGGCCTGAAGGGCGCCCCCTGACGGGCTCCCCCTGACGGGCTCCCAAAGCAACGAAAAAGCGGCCGAAAGGCCGCTTTTTCGTTGGAGCGTTCGGGTCAGCCGAGCCAGCGGAAAATCTCCGGGGGCGCATCGATCAGGCCCAGGGCGCCCCAGGCGGCGGGATCGTCGTCCTGCGCGAGATAGCCATAACGCGCCACCAGCACCGGCATGTCGGCCGCCCGTGCGGCGGCCACGTCCCGCTGCGCGTCCCCCACGTACAGGCAGCGGCTGCCGGGCAGTCCCAGTCGGCGCGCGGCCTCGAGCAGGGGTTCGGGGTGGGGCTTGGCGTTGGCGGTGGAATCCCCGGAAACGATGCAGGCGGCCCGGGCGGCCAACCCCAGCGCCTCCATCAGGGGCAGGGTGAAGCGGGCCGGCTTGTTGGTCACCACCCCCCAGCGCAGCCCGCGTGCCTCCAGTTGCGCCAGGGTCTCCGGGATGCCCGGAAACAGCACCGTCTGCTCGCACAGGTGGCGCGCGTAGATGTCCAGGAACTGGGCGCGCAGGTTGGGGAAATTCGGCGCCTCCGGAGTGAGGTTGAAGCCCAGGGCGAGTAGCCCCCGTGCCCCGTGGGACGCCACCGGCCGGATGGTCTCGAAGGGCAGGGGCGGCAGGCCATGGAGCCGCCGCTGCTCGTTGAGGGCAAAGGCAAGATCGCGGGCGGTGTCGGCCAGCGTCCCGTCCAGATCGAATAGCACCGCTTCAACGGCCACGCCGGCTCACCTTGCTAGGCTTTCCGCCGGGCCTGCAGCAGGTAGTTGACATCCGTGTCACGTCCCAGGGAATAGACCCGGGTAAAGGGGTTGTAGCTCATGCCGATGATGTCGGTCACGGCCAGGCCTGCCTCGCGGCAGAAACGGGACAGCTCCGAGGGCTTGATGAACTTGGCGTAGTCGTGGGTGCCCCGGGGCAGCAGGCCCAGCACGTATTCCGCGCCGATGATGGCGAACAGGTAGGACTTGGGATTGCGGTTGATGGTGGAGAAGAACACTGCGCCGCCCGGCTTCACCAGCCGGCCGCAGGCGCGCACGGTGCTCGCCGGATCCGGCACGTGCTCCAGCATTTCCATGCAGGTCACCACGTCGAAGGCTCCGGGCATTTCCTCCGCCAGGGCCTCCGCCGAGATCAGGCGGTAATCCACCCTGCGGCCGGATTCCAATAGATGCAGCCGCGCCACCTTGAGCGCCTTCTCGCCCAGGTCGATGCCCATCACCTCCGCCCCGCGTTCCGCCATGCCTTCGGCGAGGATGCCGCCGCCGCAGCCCACGTCCAGCACCTTCTTGCCGGCCAGGCCCACCTGACGGTCGATCCATTCCAGGCGCAGGGGGTTGATGTCGTGCAGCGGCTTGAACTCGCTGTTGGGATCCCACCAGCGGTGGGCCAGTGCGGCGAATTTCTGCAGTTCCACTTCGTCGGCGTTCATGTCTTGGCTCCCAGGATGCGCTGCCAGTGGCCCGCCTTGGCCATGAGCTCGCGTTCGTCCAGTTTAGTGAGAGCCCGGGCGTCGAGCAGCAGTTCCCCATCCACCCAGACGTGGCTCACCTGCTCGCGGCCAACGGCGTAAACCAGATGGGAGACGACATCATAGCAGGGCAGCGTTTCCAGCCCCGAGAGATCCACCGCCACGATGTCGGCGGCCTTGCCCGGCACCAGGGAACCGATGCGGCCGTCCAGGCCCAGGGCGCGGGCGCCGTGGAGGGTAGCCATGGCCAGGGCCTGGTGGGCATCGACGGCGGTGGGATCGCCCGTGCTGCCCTTGGCGAGCAGCGCCGCGGTGCGCGCCTCGTTGAGGAGATCGAGGCGGTTGTTGCTCGCGGCGCCATCGGTGCCGAGGGCCACGTTGACGCCCGCGGCGAGCAGGGCGGCCACGGGGGCGATGCCGCTCGCCAGCTTGAGGTTGGAGCTCGGGCAGTGGGCCACGTGCACACCGGTGCGGGCGATGAGTTCGATTTCCGATTCGTTGAGGTGCACCATGTGCACCGCGATCAGACTGGGGCCCAACAGTCCCAGCGCCTCCAGGCGGGCCAGGGGTCGCAGCTTGTTTTCGGCGAGACTGGCTGCGATCTCGTCGGCCGTCTCGTGCAGGTGCATGTGGATGGGCAGTTCCAGCTGGTCGGCCAGGGTGAGGATCTTGGCCAGGCTGCGGTCGCTCACCGTGTAGGGTGCGTGGGGCGCCATGGTGAAGGTCAGCCGGGGCTCGCCCTTGAAGGCATCGCGCACCCCCAGGCCCTTGCGCAGGTAATCCTCGGCATCGCCCGCATAGGGACTGGGAAACTCGAGGACGATGATGCCCAGCGCCGCCCGCAGGCCGCTGGCCAGCACCGCTTCTGCCGTGGCCTCGGGGAAGAAATACATGTCATTGAAGCAGGTGATCCCGGCCCGCAGCATCTCGGCGCAGGCGAGCAGGCTGCCGTCGCGCACGAAGTCGGCCGACACATGGCGGTTTTCCGCGGGCCAGATGTGCTCTTTGAGCCAGGTCATCAGTGGCAGGTCGTCGGCCAGCCCGCGCATCAGGCTCATGGCGGCGTGGGTGTGCAGGTTGATAAGCCCCGGGATCAGCACGTGGGAATCCAGCCGCGTTTCCGCCACGTCGGGATAAAGCCGGCGGGCCTCCGCCGAGGGAAGCAGGGCGGCGATCACGCCGTTTTCCACGAGCAGACTGTGGTGCTCCAGCGTGACCCCCGGCGGCTCCACGGGCACGATCCAGCGGGCACTGAGGAGGTGGCTTGCGGTCATGGGAGCAGGCTCAAAAAAAAGCCCCGCGCAGGGCGGGGCTGGTTGGGATGCGGATCACTCAGTCGGCGGAGGACTTTTGCACCTTGATTTCCACCACCACGCGGCGGTTGGGCTGCAGGCATTCCACCAGCTTCTTGTTGCGGCGGTTTTCCGGACCCTTGATGTTCTTGCAGTCCACCACCGGCTCGGATTCACCCTTGGCGGCGGTCTCCAGCCGGCTGGCCTCGATGCCCCGGGAGATCAGGTAGTCCTTCACGGCATTGGCGCGCCGCTCGGACAGTTTCATGTTGTACTTTTCGCTGCCGATGCGGTCGGCGTGACCGGTGATGAGCAGGACTTCCACCTGGGGATACTGCTTCATCTTGGCCACCACTTCCCGGTCCAGCACTTCCTTGCCGTCCGGGCGCACCACGGCCTTGTCGAAGTCGAACAGGGCTTCCGCCTGGATGGTCACCTTGGCGAAGGCGGGCTTGGCGGGGCCGGTGGGCGGCACCAGCGGCGCGGCCGGCACGGTGTCCTGCTTGGCGGCCGGCTTGGGCGCTTCCTTCTTGACCAGGTCGGGATCGCATTCGGGAATCGCCATGGACGGGGTCCAGTAACCGGCGCGCCAGCACTGGTTGTAGTTGTTCTTCCAGACATTGCCGCTGTTGTCGTACCAGTAGCCGGGCGAGCGTTCCGCGGCCTGTGCCGGTACCAGGCCGGCCGCCGCCAGGGTCAGCGCCGCGAGCATACCCGAGAGAGTTTTTGCACGCGAGGAAATAGCCATCGTTCGAGCCTTTCTTTTTGGTGAAGATTCCGTGAAGTCCGTGTAGCGCGGCAGGCGCCGCGCACTTCTTGCCAAGGATAAACACAAAGTCACGTAAATACAAGGCGCGCAGGGGCTCTCCCGGTGCAACGACCGGCTGCCCGGTGGCCGGGCCAGTGGCCCGGACCGGCCGGCCATGTTAGACTTGCCCCTATTTTTTCCCCTCGCACGGCTCGCCGCGGGCCCTGCCAAGCTGCTGAAAACATGGACCAATTCGCCAAAGAAACGATCCCCGTCAGCCTCGAAGAGGAGATGCGCAATTCCTACCTCGATTACGCCATGAGCGTGATCGTGGGCCGGGCCCTGCCCGACGTGCGCGATGGTCTCAAGCCCGTGCACCGGCGCGTGCTGTTCGCCATGCACGAGTCGAACAACGTGTGGAACCGCCCCTACGTGAAATGCGCGCGGGTGGTGGGTGACGTGCTGGGTAAGTACCACCCCCACGGGGACACCGCGACCTACGAGGCTTTGGTGCGCATGGCCCAGGACTTTTCCATGCGCTACACGCTGATCGACGGCCAGGGCAACTTCGGTTCGGTGGACGGGGATTCCCCCGCCGCCTACCGCTACACGGAGTGCCGGCTGGAGCGCATCGCCTCCGAGATGCTGGCGGACATCGACAAGGAAACCGTCGATTTCGTTCCCAATTACGACGGCAAGGAGCGGGAACCCACGGTCCTGCCCACGCGCATTCCCAATCTGCTCATCAACGGTTCGGCGGGCATCGCCGTGGGCATGGCGACCAACATCCCGCCCCACAACCTGGGTGAGGTGGTGGATGCCTGTCTGGCGCTGCTCGACAACCCGGAGATCGAGGTGGACGAACTGATCGACATCGTCCCCGCGCCCGATTTCCCCACCGCGGGCATCATCTTCGGCGTGGCCGGGATTCGCGAGGGCTACCGCACCGGCCGCGGACGGGTGGTGATCCGCGCCCGCACCCACTTCGAGGATCTGGACAAATCGGGCAACCGCCAGGCCATCATCATCGATGAGCTGCCCTACCAGGTGAACAAGGCCAACCTCCTCATGCGCATCGGGGAGCTGGTGCGCGAGAAGAAGATCGAGGGCATCTCCGACCTGCGCGACGAATCCGACAAGTCCGGCATGCGCGTGGTGATCGAGCTCAAGCGCGGCGAAATGCCGGAGGTGGTGCTGAACAATTTGTTCAAGCTCACCCAGATGCAGGACAGCTTCGGCATGAACATGGTGGCCCTGGTGGACGGCCAGCCACGTCTGCTCAACCTGAAGCAGATGCTGGACGCCTTCCTGCGCCACCGGCGCGAGGTGGTCACCCGCCGCACCATCTTCGAACTGCGCAAGGCACGGGAGCGGGGGCACATCCTGGAGGGTCTGGCGGTGGCGCTGTCCAACGTGGACGAGATCATCGCCCTGATCAAGGCTTCCGAGACCCCGGCGGTGGCCAAGGAGCGCCTCATGGGCAAGACCTGGCGTTCGCCGCTGGTAGAGGAGATGCTGGCCCGCGCCGGGGCCGACGCCACCCGACCCGAGGGACTGTTGCCGGAATATGGCCTGTCTGCCCAGGGCTACCGGCTCTCGGATGCCCAGGCGCAGGCGATCCTGGAGCTCAGGCTGCAGCGCCTCACCGGGCTGGAACAGGACAAGATCCTGGCCGAATACCGCGAGGTGATCGACAGGATCGCCGATTACCTGGACATCCTGGCCAAGCCGGCACGCATCACCCAGATCATCCGGGAGGAACTGGCGGAGATCAAGGCGCAGTACGGCGACCGGCGCAAGAGCGAGATCGTGGTGGATGCCCAGGATCTCTCCCTGGAGGACCTGATCGCGCCCGAGGACGTGGTGGTGACCCTGTCCCACTCCGGCTACATCAAGGCCCAGCCCATCGCCGACTATCGTGCCCAGAAACGCGGCGGCCGCGGCAAGCAGGCGGCCGCCACCAAGGAAGACGATTTCATCGAGAAGCTGTTCATCGCCAACACCCACGACCACATCCTGTGCTTCTCCAACCGCGGGCGGGTGTATTGGCTCAAGGTCTACAACGTGCCCCAGGGCAGCCGCACCTCGCGCGGCAAGCCCATCGTCAACCTGGTGCCCCTGATGGAGCACGAGAAGATCACCGCCGTGCTGCCGGTGAAGGAATTCGACGACGAACATTTCGTCTTCATGGCCACCGCCATGGGCACGGTGAAGAAGACGCCCCTGTCGGAGTTTTCGCGTCCGCGTTCCACCGGCATCATCGCGGTCAACCTCGACGATGGCGACTACCTGGTGGGGGCGGACATCACCAATGGCCGCTGCGACGTCATGCTGTTCTCGGACGGGGGCAAGGCGGTGCGCTTCGACGAGAACGACGTGCGTCCCATGGGCCGCAATGCCCACGGCGTGCGCGGCATGAAGCTGTTGCCCGGGCAGAAAGTCATTTCCATGGTGGTGGCGGGCGAGGAGAATCTGTCGGTGCTCACCGCCACCGAGAACGGCTACGGCAAGCGCACGCCCCTTGCGGAATACACCCGCCACGGCCGCGGCACCCAGGGCATGATCGCCATCCAGACCACCGAGCGCAACGGCAAGGTGGTCGCGGCGGCGCTGGTGGACGAGAACGACGAGATCATGCTCATCACCACCGGCGGGGTGCTGATCCGCACCCGCGTCCGGGAAATCCGCGAGATGGGGCGCGCCACCCAGGGGGTGACCCTGATCAACCTGGACGAGGGCGAGAAGCTGGTGGGCGTGCAGCGCATCGTGGAGCGCGACGAGGACGAGTGACCGGGCACCGGGCAGACGCGGGCACCCTGCCCGTGTTACGGCGCCTGTGGCCAATGATGATTCTTGAACCATGAAGGTCGAATGATGGAACGGGTTTACAACTTCAGCGCCGGACCTGCGGCATTGCCCCTGGAAGTGCTCGAGCAGGCGCGCGACGAACTCATCAACTGGCAGGGGTGTGGCATGTCCGTGATGGAGATGAGCCATCGCGGCAAGGAATTCATGGGCATCGCCGCCCAGGCGGAGGCCGACCTGCGGGAGCTGCTAAACATCCCGGCGAATTACAAGGTCCTGTTCCTGCAGGGCGGGGCGTCCCTGCAATTCGCCATGGTGCCCATGAACCTGCTGCGCGGCAAAACGTCGGCGGACTATCTCAACACCGGCGAGTGGTCCAAGAAGGCGATCAAGGAAGCGAAGAAGTTCTGCTCGGTCAACGTGGTGGCCAGCTCCGAGGACCGCAATTTCTCCTATGCGCCCACCCAGGATCAGTGGCGGCTGGATCCGAACGCGGCCTACGTCCACTACACGCCCAATGAAACCATCGGCGGGGTGGAGATCTTCTGGACGCCGGATACCGGCGACGTGCCCCTGGTGGCGGACATGTCCTCCAACATCCTGTCGCGTCCCATCGACGTGTCGCGCTATGGCCTGATCTACGCCGGCGCCCAGAAGAACATCGGTCCGGCAGGGCTCACCATCGTCATCGTGCGCGAGGATCTGCTGGGCCAACCCCTGGCCGGCACGCCCACCATGCTGGACTACAAGACCCACGCCGATAACGATTCCATGTACAACACGCCGCCCACCTTCGCCATCTACATGGCGGGGCTGGTGTTCAAGTGGCTCAAGCGGCGCGGCGGCCTCAAGGCGATGGAGGAATACAACATCGCCAAGGCGAAGATCCTCTACGACTATCTGGACAGCACGGAGTTTTACCGCTGCCCCACGGCGCGCGAGAACCGCTCACGCATGAACGTGCCGTTCACCCTCAGGGACCCTGCTCTGGACGAAGCCTTCCTCAAGGGGGCCAAGGAGCACGGGCTGGTGCAGCTCAAGGGGCATCGCTCGGTGGGCGGCATGCGTGCCTCCATCTACAACGCCATGCCCATCGAGGGGGTGAAGGCGCTGGTGGAATACATGAAAGCCTTCGAGAAGCAACATGGCTGAGAAATACCGCATCCTCACCCTCAACAACATCTCGCCGGTGGGGCTGGCGCGCCTGCCGTCCGAGCGCTACATCGTCGGCAGCGATGTCACGGAGCCCGACGCCATCCTGGTGCGCTCGGCCAAGATGCACGACATGGTGATTCCGCCCAGCGTGAAGGCCATCGGCCGCGCCGGCGCCGGCACCAACAACATTCCCGTGGCGAAGATGAGCGAACGCGGGGTGCCCGTGTTCAACGCGCCCGGCGCCAATGCCAATGCGGTCAAGGAACTGGTGATCGCCGGCATGCTGATCGCCGCACGCAATCTCATGCCTGCCTGGCGGTTTGCCGAGTCCCTCGCTGGCGACGACGCGGAGATCGCCAAGGCAGTGGAGGCGGGCAAGAAGCAGTTCACCGGCATCGAGCTGCCGGGGCGCACCCTCGGTGTCATCGGCCTGGGGGCGATCGGATCCCTGGTGGCGGATGCCGGCATCCGGCTGGGCATGAACGTGATCGGCTTCGATCCGGAGATCACGGTGGATGCCGCCTGGCGCCTGCCTGCCAGCGTGAAAAGGGCGGCCAGTGTCGAAGAGGTGGTGAAAAACAGCGACTTCATCAGCCTGCACGTGCCGCTCCTGGACAAGACCCGCAACATGATCGACGCGGCCCGCATCGCCCTCATGAAACCGGGCGCGGTGCTGCTCAACTTCGCGCGCGAGGGGATCGTGGACGACCATGCGGTGGTGGAAGGCATCAATGCGGGCCGCCTGCGTGGCTATGTCTGCGATTTTCCGGCCAATGCCCTCAAGGGCAATCCGCGCATCGTCACCTTCCCGCACCTGGGCGCTTCCACCCAGGAGGCGGAGGAAAACTGCGCCGTGATGGTGGCGGAACAGGTGCGCGATTACCTGGAAAACGGCAACATCCTGAACGCGGTGAATTTCCCCAACGTCTCCATGGCGCGGGAATCCGCCTGGCGCATTGCCATTGCCAATGCCAACGTGCCCAACATGGTCGGCCAGATCTCCACGGCCATGGCCGAGGCAGGGCTCAACATCCACAACATGGTGAACAAGTCCAAGGGCGAGATGGCCTACACCCTGGTGGACGTGGACAGCGAGCCGCCCCAGGCGGTGATCGACCGCATCGCCGCCATCAAGGGTGTGCTCATGGTGCGTGCCATTCCTGCCTGAACCGCGGCCATGTCGGATGCCCTGCAAACTTTGAGACAGCGCATCGATGCCGTCGATGACGAGCTGCTGCGCCTGCTCGCCGAGCGGGCGCAGCTTGCCCAGGAAGTGGGGCGGCTCAAGCAGGGCAACCATGTCTATCGGCCGGAACGGGAGGCGCAGGTGCTGCGCCGGGTCAAAGCGGCCAATCCCGGCCCGCTGTCGGACGAGGCGGTGGCGCGTCTGTTCCGCGAGATCATGTCGGCCTGTCTTGCCCTGGAGCAACCCCTCAAGGTGGCCTACCTGGGGCCGCCCGGCACCTTCAGCCAGGCGGCGGCGGTGAAGCATTTCGGCCACGCGGCGCAGACGGTGGACTGTCCCTCCATCGACGACGTGTTCCGCCAGGCCGAGGCCGGCATGGTGGATTACGCCGTGGTGCCGGTGGAGAACTCCACCGAGGGGGCCATCGGCCGCACCCTGGACCTGCTGCTCCACACGCCCCTCAGGATCTGCGGCGAGACCGTGGTGCGGGTGCACCAGTGTCTGCTGCGGCGCGAGCCGACGCGGGAGGGCATCGAGCGCGTCTACTCCCACCCCCAGTCGCTCGCGCAATGCCACGAATGGCTGAACCAGCACCTGCCCGGGGTGGCGCGCGTGCCCGTGTCCAGCAACGCCGAGGCGGCGCGCCTGGCGGCGGCGGAGCCCAACGCGGCCGCCATCGCCGGCGAGATGGCGGCGGAGATCTACCAGCTCGTCGTGCTGGAACGCAACATCGAGGATGATCCCAACAACACCACGCGCTTCCTGGTGCTGGGCAGCCATGACGCGGCGCCTTCCGGCCAGGACAAGACCTCGCTGGTGATGTCCGCACCCAACCGTCCGGGGGCGGTGTATGAACTGCTGGGACCCTTCGCCCGCCACGGCGTGTCCATGACCAAGCTGGAGTCCCGGCCCTCGGGTACCACCCTGTGGGACTATGTGTTCTACGTGGACGTGGAGGGACACCGTGAAGACGAAGCCGTGGCCCGATCCCTGGCGGAACTGAAAAACCTGGCGTCCCTGCTCAAGGTGCTGGGTTCCTACCCGGTTGCCGTATTGTGAGGGCGCGGTGAGCAGGAAGCGGATAGCGGTGGGCCGGAACCGGCGGGCGGCAGGGCGCCTGTGTCGGGGCCGCCACTGACCGTTCACCGGCCGCCGCTTGTCCATCCTGCTGCTTACCGCCATGACCGGATTCGAACATGGAACTGTGTGATCTGGCGCCAGCCTATGTCCGGGCGATTGCGCCCTATCCCCCCGGCAAGCCCATCGGCGAGCTGGCGCGGGAGATGGGGCTCGATCCTGCAGACATCGTGAAACTGGCTTCCAACGAAAATCCCCTGGGGCCGAGCCCGCTGGCCCTGGACGCGGTGCGGGCGTGTCTGTCTGAGCTGGCCCGCTACCCGGATGGCGCCGGCTACGAGCTCAAGGCGGCGTTGGCCCGGAAGTACGGCGTCGCCATGAACCAGATCGTGCTGGGCAACGGCTCCAACGACGTACTGGAGTTCGCCGCCCGCGCCTTTCTCGCGCCCGGCGCGTCTGCCGTGTTCTCGCAGCATGCCTTCGCCGTCTATCCCCTGGTGGTGCAGGCGGTGGGGGCGCGGGCCATCGAGGTGCCGGCCCGGGATTTCGGCAATGACCCCGCCGCCCTGCTGGAAGCCATCGAGGACGACACGCGCATCGTGTTCCTGGCCAACCCCAACAATCCCACCGGCACGGTGCTGGCCCCCGACGCGCTGCTGGCCCTGCTCGAGGAAGTGCCGCGCCGCGTGCTGGTGGTGCTGGACGAGGCCTACTATGAGTACCTGGATGCAGCCGTGGCCCCGCCCAGCGTGGCGTGGTTGGCGCGCTTTCCCAACCTCATGCTCACCCGCACCTTTTCCAAGGCCTATGGCCTGGCGGGACTGCGTGTGGGCTTCGCCCTGTGTCACCCGGACGTGGCCGACATGCTGAACCGGGTGCGCCAGCCGTTCAACGTGAGCACGGCGGCGCAGGTGGCGGCACAGGCGGCACTTGCCGACACCGATCACCTGGCGCGCAGTGTCGCCGTAAACCGTGCCGGCATGGACCAGATCACCGCAGGGCTCGCCAGGCTGGGGCTGGAGTGGATTCCCTCCTACGGCAACTTCCTGAGCTTCCACATCGGCAACGCCACGGCCATGTATCAACGCCTGCTGAGACGCGGTGTGATCGTCAGGCCCATCGCCAACTACGGACTGCCGGAGTATCTGCGCGTGAGCATCGGCCTGGAACGGGAAAACGAACGGTTTTTGACGGCGCTCGCGAGCGCCCTCGAGGAACAGCGAAAGGAATCGGCATGATCATCGTGATGGAAAACGGCGCCACCGAGGAACAGATCGAAGCGGTGGTGCGCAAGATCAAGGAATACGGCTGCGAGGCCAATGTCTCGCGCGGGACGGAGCGCACCGTGATCGGTGCCATCGGCGACGAGCGCAAGATCGACCAGGAGGCCATCGACGCCCTGCCCGGGGTCGAGCAGTCCATGCACATCGTCAAGCCCTACAAGATCGTGGCGCGGGAATGGCACCGGGAGAACACGGTCATCGACATCCGCGGCGTGCCGCTGGGGGGCAACCAGATCCAGGTGATCAGCGGCCCCTGCTCGGTGGAGACCCAGGAGCAGATGGACGAATCCGCGCGCTTCGTCAAGGAAGCCGGCTGCCGCCTGATGCGGGGCGGTGCCTTCAAGCCCCGCACCAGTCCCTACACCTTCCAGGGACGGGGCGTGGAAGGACTGGCCATGTTCCGCAGGGCGGCGGACAAATACGGCCTGCCCATCGTCACCGAATTGATGGACGTGCGCATGCTGGACACCTTCCTGGAGTACGACGTGGACGTGATCCAGATCGGCACGCGCAACATGCAGAACTTCGACCTGCTCAAGGAAGTGGGGCGCATCAACAAGCCGGTGATCCTCAAGCGCGGCATGGCCGCGACCATCTCCGAATGGCTGATGGCGGCGGAATACATTGCCGCGGGCGGCAACCACAACATCATCTTCTGTGAGCGCGGCATCCGCACCTATGAAACGGCCTACCGCAATGTGCTGGATGTCACCGCCGTGCCCATGCTGAAGAAGGAGACCCACCTGCCGGTGATCATCGATCCCTCCCATGCCGGGGGCAAGGCCTGGATGGTGCCGGCGCTGGCGCGGGCGGCCATCGCCGCCGGCGCCGACGGCCTGCTGGTGGAATCCCATCCCCGCCCCTGCGAAGCCTGGTGCGATGCCGACCAGGCCCTGAGCCCGGAGGAGCTGAAGAGCCTGATGGGCGAGCTCAGGGGTATTGCCACGGTCCTGGGACGCAGCATCTAAACAGCATGAACGCAGCGGGCACGGACGGCATCGTCCGGGATTTTCCGGCACCCCGGCGTCTTCTGCGTGGCCATCCATGTTGAACAAACTCGTCATCTTTGGTGTCGGCCTGATCGGCGGCTCCTTCGCCCTGGCGCTGCGCGAGGCCGGGATGGTGCGCCAGGTGGTGGGCTTCGGCCGCAGCGCCGGCAACCTGGAGGCGGCGCGCGCCGCCTCGGTGATCGACGAAATCGGCAGCGATCCCGCCGCGGTGGGCGATGCCGATCTGGTGGTGCTGGCGGTGCCCGTGGGCCAGATGGCGGACATTTTCGCGGCCATTGCGCCCCACCTGGGGCCGCAGACCGTGGTGACGGACATGGGCAGCACCAAGCAGGACGTGGTGGCACTGGCGCGTGCCCACCTGGGCAGCCGGCTCGCGCGCTTCGTGCCGGCGCATCCCATCGCCGGCGCCGAGAAAAGCGGGGCCGGCGCGGCGCACGCCGACCTGTTCCAGGGGCGTAAGGTGGTGATCACCCCGCTGCCCGAGACCGATCCCGCGGCCTGCCATTTGGTGAAAGCGCTGTGGACTGCCTGTGGCGCCCAGGTGGCGGACATGACGCCGGAGGAACACGACGCCCTGTTTGCCGCGGTGAGCCACCTGCCCCATGTGCTGGCCTTCGCGCTGGTGGATTACATCGCCGGACGGGCCGATGCGCCCCGCCTGTTTGCCTTTGCCGCCAGCGGTTTCCGGGACTTCACCCGGATTGCCGGCAGCTCCCCCGAGATGTGGCGGGACATCTGCCTCGCCAACCGCGAAGCCCTGTTGCGGGAAATCGCCGGCTTCGAGGGGGAACTGGCCCGCATCCGGACGCTCATCGAGGCGGGTGACGGCGCGGGTCTGATGGAAGTGTTCCGGCAGGCACGGGACGCGCGCCACACATTCTTGAAAGCTGAATGACGCTCCGCTTTCCGGGGCGGCAAAAAACGAACATGGACTATCTCGATCTCCAACCCATCGCCCGCATGGCCGGCACGGTGGTCCTGCCCGGCTCCAAAAGCATCTCCAACCGCACGCTCCTGCTTGCGGCCCTCGCCGAGGGTGTGACCGAGGTGAAGGGGCTGCTGGATTCCGACGACACGCGCGTGATGCTGGAGGCGCTGCGACGTCTGGGCGTTAAATGGGAGCGGGTGGGGGAGAGCGACTGCCGTGTCACCGGTGTGGGAGGGCCGTTCCCGGTCAAGGAAGCCGAGCTCTTTCTGGGCAATGCCGGCACCGCCTTCCGGCCCCTCACCGCGGTGCTCGCCCTCTCCCGGGGACGCTACCGGCTGTCCGGCGTGCCGCGCATGCACGAACGCCCCATCGGCGATCTGGTGGAGGCCCTGCGCCAGCTGGGGGCCCGCATCGACTATCTGGGCGAGGCCGGCTATCCGCCGCTGGCCATCCACGAGGCGCACATCCAGGCGGGCGGCCGGGTGCGCATTCGCGGCAATGTGTCGAGCCAGTTCCTCACGGCCCTGCTCATGGCCCTGCCCCTCACCGGCGAGACCACCACGGTCGAGGTGGTGGGTGAGCTCATCTCCAAGCCCTACGTGGAGATCACCCTCAATCTGATGCGCCGCTTCGGCGTGGAAGTGGAGCGGGAAGGCTGGCACATTTTCCGCGTGGCGGGCGGCAGGCACTATCGCAGTCCGGGCATCATCCATGTGGAGGGCGATGCCTCCAGCGCTTCCTATTTCCTGGCGGCGGGCGCCATCGGCGGCGGCCCGGTGCGGGTGATGGGCGTGGGACGCGAAAGCATCCAGGGGGACATCCGTTTCGCCGACACGCTGGCCCAAATGGGCGCGCTGATCCGCATGGGGGACGACTGGGTGGAAGCCTGCGGGCCGCGCCGGCTCAAGCCTCTCGATGCCGACCTCAATCACATTCCGGACGCCGCCATGACGGTGGCGGTGGCGGCGCTGTTCGCCCAGGGGCCCACCACCATCCGCAATATCGCCAGCTGGCGGGTCAAGGAGACCGACCGCATCGCCGCCATGGCCAATGAACTGCGCAAGGTGGGCGCCACCGTGCAGGAAGGACCGGATTACCTGTGCATCACCCCGCCCGCCGGGGGCCTCACGCCCGGCGCGGTGATCGAGACCTATGACGACCACCGCATGGCCATGTGTTTTTCCCTGGTGGCGCTGGGGGGCGTGCCGGTGCGCATCCTCGATCCCGGCTGCGTGGCCAAGACCTTCCCGGATTATTTCCGGGTGTTTCTGAGTCTCGCCCAGCCCGACGTGCCGGTCATCGCCATCGACGGCCCTGCCGCGTCCGGCAAGGGCACGGTGGCGCAGCGCGTGGCGGCGCGGCTGGGTTTCCATTATTTGGACAGTGGCGCCCTGTACCGCCTGGTGGCGCTCGCGGCCCTGCGCGGGGGGGTGGCCTGGGACGACGAGGCGGCGCTTGCCCGTCTGGCCCGGGACCTCGATGTCCGCTTCGACGGCGGCCGGGTGTGGCTGGCCGGCGAAGAGGTGACGGACGCCATCCGCACCGAAGAAGTGAGCCAGGGGGCCTCCAGTGTCGCCCACTGGCCGGCCGTGCGCGACGCGCTGCTCGACCGGCAGCGGGCCTTCCGCCAACCGCCGGGCCTGGTGGCGGACGGCCGGGACATGGGCTCGGTGGTGTTTCCCGACGCCCGGCTCAAGATCTACCTCACCGCGAGCCCCGAGGTGCGCGCCGAGCGGCGATATAAACAGTTGATGGAAAAAGGAATGTCTGCTAACATCCAAACTCTTTTGCAGGACATTCGGGCGCGTGACGCACGGGATTCCCAGCGCAGCGCCGCCCCCCTGCAGAAGTGCGCGGATGCGAGCCTGCTGGATACCAGTTCCCTCACCATCGACCAGGCGGTCGAAGCGGTGCTGCAGCAGTATCGGGCCTCATCCGGACCGGGTGTCGCCGGCTAGTGGAAAGGCGGATCGGCCGGGCACGTGCGGGCCACGTGCCGCGGGTCGGGTTTTTCCTTTTTCACCCCGGCGACGTTGTGTGAACCAACCCGTCTTCGACCAAAGGACGGCTTTTTCAGGTACCAATTCATGATGGCGACTTCCCAAACTTCCACCAGCCAGGCTGCGCCCAACAGCAACGAAAGCTTTGCCGCCCTGTTCGAAGAATCCCTTGCCCGCCAGGAAATGCGCGTGGGCGAACTCATCACCGCCGAGGTGGTGGCCATTCAAGGCGACGAGGTCATCGTCAATGCCGGTCTCAAATCCGAAAGCGTGATTCCCGCCTCCGAGTTCCGCAATGACCGCGGCGAACTCGAGGTGAAAGAAGGCGACTTCGTCACCGTCGCCATCGAGGCTCTGGAAGACGGCTACGGCTCCACGCGCCTGTCGCGCGAGAAGGCCAAGCGCATCGCCGCCTGGCAGGAGCTGGAACAGGCCATGGAGAACAATCAGCTGGTCAAGGGCGTGATCACCGGCAAGGTGAAGGGCGGTCTGACCGTCATGATCAACGGCATCCGTGCCTTCCTGCCCGGCTCCCTGGTGGACATCCGCCCGGTGAAGGACACCACTCCCTACGAGGGCAAGGAATTCGAGTTCAAGGTCATCAAGCTGGACAAGAAGCGCAACAACGTGGTGGTCTCGCGCAAGGCGGTGCTGGAAGCGACTCTGGGCGCCGAGCGCCAGGCCCTGCTGGAAAACCTCAAGGAAGGCATGGTGGTCAAGGGCATCGTCAAGAACATCACGGACTACGGTGCCTTCGTGGATCTGGGGGGCATCGATGGCCTGCTGCACATCACCGATCTGGCCTGGCGCCGGGTCAAGCATCCCTCGGAAGTGCTTTCCGTGGGCGACGAGGTGGAAGCCAAGGTGCTCAAGTTCGACCAGGAGAAAAACCGGGTCTCCCTGGGTCTCAAGCAGCTGGGCGACGATCCCTGGGTCAACATCTCCCGCCGCTATCCGCCGGGCACGCGTCTGTTCGGCAAGGTGACCAATCTCACGGACTACGGCGCCTTCGTCGAGATCGAGCCGGGCATCGAGGGGCTGGTGCACGTCTCCGAGATGGACTGGACCAACAAGAACGTGCATCCCGCCAAGGTGGTGCAGGTGGGCGACGAGGTCGAGGTGATGATCCTGGAAATCGACGAGGAACGCCGCCGCATCTCCCTGGGCATGAAACAGTGCAAGCCAAATCCCTGGGAAGAGTTCGCCGCCAATTACAAGAAGGGCGACAAGGTCAGGGGGCAGATCAAGTCCATCACCGATTTCGGCGTGTTCATCGGCCTGCCCGGTGGCATCGACGGGCTGGTGCATCTGTCCGACCTGTCCTGGTCGCAGCCCGGTGAGGAAGCCGTGCGCAACTACAAGAAGGGCGACGAGGTGGAAGCCGTGGTGCTCGCCATCGACCCCGAGCGGGAGCGCATCTCCCTGGGCATCAAGCAGCTCGAGGGCGATCCCTTCAACAACTACGTGATGAGCCACGACAAGGGCGCCATCGTCAAGGGCACGGTGAAATCCCTGGATGCCAAGGGTGCCGTGATCCAGCTCGCCGATGACGTGGAAGGCTACCTGCGTGCCTCCGAAGTCTCCCGTGACCGGGTGGAGGACATCCGCACCCACCTCAAGGAAGGCGACGAGGTCGAGGCCATGATCATCAGCGTGGACCGCAAGAACCGCAGCATCAACCTGTCCATCAAGGCCAAGGAAGCGGCGGAGGCAGCGGAAGCCATGCAGAAGATGGCCAGCGACCAGTCCGCCAGCAGCGGCACCACCAATCTGGGCGCACTCCTCAAGGCCAAGCTGGATACCAAGAGCACCGGACAGTGAGCACCGGGGGTCGGCCATGACCAAATCGGAACTCATCATGCGGCTGTCGGCGCGCTATCCGCAGCTGGTGGCCAAGGATGCGGAACTGGCGGTGAAGACCATCCTGGATGCCATGGCCAAGAGTCTGTCCGAGGGGCAGCGCATCGAGATCCGCGGCTTCGGCAGCTTTAGCCTCAACTACCGGCCGCCCCGGATCGGGCGCAATCCCAAGACGGGCGGCCGGGTGGAGGTGCCGGCCAAGTATGTGCCCCATTTCAAGGCCGGCAAGGAGCTCAGGGACCGGGTGGACAACCGCAAACGGGCGGCCGCCGGGGAAAGCAATCCCGCGTGAGCCCGGCATGGCAGGGCAGGGCGGCAGCGTCGCGAGATGGTGCCGCCTTTTCTTTGCCGGCTGAAATCCTGCGCAGACGGAGCATGCAGCCATGCGTTTCGTGACCCCCATCCTCGGACTCTTCCTGTTCCTGTTGGCGGTGGGGTTCGCCGCGAAGAACAGCGAGGTGGTGACGGTGCGCTACTACCTGGGCGCGGCGTGGCAGGCACCGCTGGTGGTGGTGCTGCTCCTGGCGTTCCTGCTGGGTGTGGCGGCGGGTGTGGCGGCGAGTTTTTCCTACCTCCTGCGCAGCCGGCGGGAAATCCTGGGCCTAAAGCGCGAGCTGCGCAGCCGGGCCCAGGAGGGCAGCCGTGCCCAGGAACCCCAGGGTGGGGGCGCCTGAGGGTCCATGGGCATGGACTTCGAATACTGGTGGCTGCTGGCCTTCCCCCTCTTTTTCCTGCTGGGCTGGGTGGCGGCACGCATCGACATCCGGCACGTGATTTCCCAGTCGCGTCAGCTACCCGAATCCTATTTCAAGGGTCTCAATTTCCTCCTCAACCAGCAGCCGGACAAGGCCATCGAGGCCTTCACCGAGGCTGCCCGCGCCGACAGCGAAACGGTGGAACTCCACTTCACCCTCGGCGGCCTGTTCCGGCGCCGGGGCGAGGTGGAGCGGGCCATTCAGCTGCACCAGGGGCTGGTGGAGCGGCCGGATCTGGGCCAGGAACAGCGTCTGGCGGCGCAGCTCGAGCTGGGCCAGGACTTCCTCAAGGCGGGACTCCTGGACCGGGCGGAACAACTGTTCCAGACCCTGCTGTCCACCCGCTACGCCGAGGCGGCGCGGCGCGCGCTGATGGAGATCTACGTCCAGGAAAAGGAATGGGACAAGGCCATCGCCATGGCCCGGGCGCTCGCCGAGACCTCGGCTGCCGCCTGCGTGGTGGAGATAAGCCAGTTCCATTGCGAAAAGGCCGCGGCCGCCGCAGTGGAAGGCCGCTTCGACGCCGCGCGGGCAGAACTGGAGGAAGCCCTCCGGGTCAACCGTCGCAACGTGCGGGCCACCCTGCTCGCCGGCGATTTCGCCCTGGCCGAGAAACGGCCGGAGGAGGCGATTGCCGCCTGGAAGCGGGTGGAGGCCCAGAATCCGGATTATCTGCCGCTGGTGGCGGAAAAACTGCTTGCCTGCTACCGGGATCTCAAGCGGGTCCAGGATGCCGCCCTCCTGCTCAAGGGCTGGCTCGCCAACCATCCGTCCGTGGACCTCTTCAGCGCCGCCTTCCAGGCCGTGCTGGAGGCGGAGGGCAGTGAGGCGGCCTACCGCCTGGGCCGCGAGGAGCTGCGCCGCAATCCCACCCTGCTGGGGCTGGAGAAGATCCTCGAGGCGCAGCTCTACGAGGCGGCCCCCGAGGCGCGCCAGGATCTGGAAGCCATCCGCAATCTGGTGCACCAGCACGCCCGCCGGCTGGCCTTCTTCCAGTGTGACAATTGCGGCTTCAAGGCACGCCAGTTCTTCTGGCGCTGTCCCGCCTGCGGCGGCTGGGAGACCATGCCGCCGCGCCGTCTGGAAGAACGCCAGGCCCAGTCCGCCACCGCGTGATCCATGTCCCAGCCCACCGAACCCCGCATCATCGTCGCCCTGGACTACGCCGCTGCCGCGCCTGCCCTGGCGCTGGCGCAGCGGCTGGACCCCGCCCGCTGCCGCCTGAAGGTGGGCAAGGAGCTTTTCACCGCCGCCGGCCCCGCCCTGGTGGAACGACTGGTGGCAGCGGGTTTCGGTGTGTTCCTCGACCTCAAGTTCCACGACATTCCCAACACCGTGGCGGCAGCCTGCCGCGCCGCGGCCGGGCTGGGCGTGTGGATGGTCAACGTGCATGCCCTGGGCGGACGCGCCATGCTCACCGCGGCGGCGGAGGCCGTGGCGGCAGCGCCCCGCCCACCCCGTCTGGTCGCCGTCACGGTGCTCACCAGCCTGGGCGCCCGGGATCTGCTGGAAGTGGGCGTCAGGGACACACCCGAGGAAGCGGTGCTGCGCCTTGCGCGCCTCGCCCACGACTGTGGACTCGATGGTGTGGTATGTTCGGCCCGGGAAGCGGCGGCGCTGCGCGCGGCGCACGGGCCGGGGTTCCTGCTGGTCACGCCGGGCATCCGGCCGGCGTGGGCCGGCGCCCAGGACCAGGTGCGTATCGCCACGCCCGCCGAGGCGCTGCGCGCCGGGGCAAGCCATCTGGTGATCGGCCGGCCCATCACCCAGGCCCCGGATCCCCTGGCGGCGCTGACACGAATCGAATCCGAAATCGAAGGACTCAAGCCATGAAAATCACCATCATCGGCACGGGCTACGTGGGCCTCGTGACCGGCACCTGTCTTGCGGAAGTGGGCAACGAGGTCATGTGCCTCGATCTGGATACACGCAAGATCGAGCTGCTGAACCAGGGCGGCATTCCCATCTACGAGCCCGGTCTGGAGGACTTGGTCAAGCGCAATGTGGCGGCCGGCCGCCTGCACTTCACCACCGACGTGGCGAAGAGCGTGGCCTTCGGCCAGGTGCAGTTCATCGCCGTGGGCACGCCGCCGGACGAGGACGGTTCGGCCGACCTGCAGTACGTGGTGGCTGCGGCCCGCAACATCGGCCGCCACATGGAGGACTACAAGCTGATCGTGGACAAGTCCACGGTGCCGGTGGGCACGGCCGACAAGGTCCGCGCGGCGGTGCGCGAGGAACTGGCGCGGCGCGGCGTGGACATTCCCTTCTCGGTGGCCTCCAATCCGGAATTCCTCAAGGAGGGCGCCGCGGTGGAGGACTTCATGCGTCCGGACCGCATCGTCATCGGCACCGACGATGGGCGCGCACTGGAGATTCTGCGCACTATCTACGCACCGTTCCAGCGCAACCACGAGCGGCTCATCGCCATGGACGTCCGGTCGGCGGAACTCACCAAGTATGCCGCCAACGCCATGCTCGCCACCCGCATTTCCTTCATGAACGAACTGGCCCTGCTGGCGGAAAAGCTGGGTGCCGACATCGAACACGTGCGTCAGGGCATCGGCTCCGACCCGCGCATCGGCTATCACTTTCTTTATCCGGGGGTGGGCTACGGCGGCTCCTGCTTCCCCAAGGACGTGCAGGCCCTGCAGCGCACGGCCCAGGAGCATGGTGTCACCCTGCGTGTCGTCAATGCCGTGGAACAGGCCAACGAGCACCAGAAACAGGTGCTGCTGGGCAAGATCAAGCGCCGTTTCGGCGACGATCTGTCGGGGCGCCGCTTCGCCCTCTGGGGTCTTGCGTTCAAACCCAACACCGACGACATGCGCGAGGCGCCCAGCCGCGTCATCATGGAAGGACTGTGGCGGGCCGGCGCCACGGTGCATGCCCACGATCCGGTGGCCATGCACGAGGCACGCCGCATCTACGGGGATGAGCCGCGCCTCACTTATGCCGACACGCCCATGGAGGCGCTGGACGGCGCGGACGCCTTGGTCATCGTCACCGAGTGGAAGGTGTTCCGCAGCCCCGATTTCGAGGCGATGCGTGCGCGCCTGAAACAGCCCGTGATCTTCGACGGACGCAACCTCTACGAGCCGAAGGTGGTGCGCGAGGCGGGCTTCGAATATTTTCCGATCGGCAGGCAGTGAGGATGCAGCCGGTGCGGCAGGACATTCTGCAACGGGCGCGCGTCCTGGTGGTGGGCGACGTGATGCTGGACCGCTACTGGTTCGGCGAGGTGAGCCGCATCTCGCCGGAGGCTCCGGTGCCGGTGGTGCGGGTGACGGCCAGTCAGGACCGGCCGGGCGGCGCCGCCAACGTGGCGCGCAACATCACCGCGCTGACCGGTCAGGCCTGGCTGCTGTCAGTGGTGGGCGCGGACGAAGCGGGCAGCAGCCTGCGCCGGCTGGTGGAGGCGGAAGGGGTCCAGGCCTACCTGCACACGGATGCCAGCATCTCCACCATCATCAAGCTGCGCGTGATCGGCCGTCAGCAGCAGCTTTTGCGCATCGACTTCGAGACGCCACCCAGCCACGAGATCCTCGCCGCCAAGCTCGCGGACTACGAACGCCTGCTGCCCGAGTGCGACGTGGTGGTGCTGTCGGATTACGGCAAAGGCGGCCTCATGCACATTGAACGCATGATCGCCCTGGCCCGGGAGGCCGGCAAGCCGGTGCTGGTGGACCCGAAGGGCGATGACTATGCCCGCTACCGGGGAGCCACCCTGCTCACGCCCAACCGTGCCGAGTTCCGCGAGGTGGCCGGCAGCTGGAAGAGCGAGGAGGAGCTGGAACGCAAGGCCCACGCCCTGTGCCGGGAACTGGAACTGGATGCGCTCCTCGTGACCCGCAGCGAGGAGGGCATGACCCTGTTCCGCAACGGCCGGCGTCTGCACGAACCGACCCAGGCGCGCGAGGTGTACGACGTTTCCGGCGCGGGGGATACCGTGATCGCCACCCTGGCGCTGATGCTGGCCTGCGGCGCCGGGCTGGAGGAGGCCATGCGCACCGCCAACCGCGCGGCGGGCATCGTGGTGGGCAAGCTGGGGACGGCGGTGGTGCACCACCACGAACTGTTCGGCTGAGGCAGCAACCCAAGGAGTAGCCATGTATTACATCGTCACCGGCGCCGCCGGTTTCATTGGTGCCAACATCGTCAAGGCCCTCAACGAGCGGGGCGAGACCGACATCATCTGCGTGGACAACCTCGCGCGGGCGGACAAGTTCCGCAATCTGGTGGACTGCGAGATCGCCGATTACATCGACAAGCAGGTCTTCCTGGACATGCTGCTGGACGGGGCCTGGGAGGGGGAGATCGCCGCGGTGTTCCATGAAGGGGCCTGCTCCGACACCATGGAGACCGACGGCCGCTACATGATGGACAACAACTACCGCTACACCGTCACCCTGTTCGAGCACTGCCAGGCGGAGGACATTCCCCTGCTCTATGCCTCTTCTGCCAGCGTCTATGGCAGCGGACTCGTGTTTCGCGAGGAGCGCCAGTTCGAGGCGCCCCTCAACGTCTATGGCTATTCCAAGTTTCTGTTCGATCAATACCTGCGCCGCCACTGGCAAAACCTCACCAGCCAGGTGGTGGGTTTCCGTTACTTCAACGTGTACGGTCCGCGGGAACAGCACAAGGGGCGCATGGCCTCGGTGGCCTATCATTTCTTCAACCAGTACATGAGCGAAGGCCGGGTGAGGCTGTTCGAGGGTTGCGCCGGCTACGGCAATGGCGAGCAGCGGCGGGATTTCGTATCCGTGGAGGACGTGGTCAAGGTCAACCTCTATTTCCTCGACCATCCGGAATATTCCGGCATCTTCAACGTGGGTACCGGTCGCTCCCAGACCTTCAACGATGTCGCCGTGACCACCATTAATGCCTGCCGCCGCGCACGCGGCGAGGCACCGCTCACCCTTGCCGAGCTGCAGAGCCGCGGTATCATCGAATACATTCCCTTCCCCGAGGCGCTCAGGGGCAAATACCAGAGCTTCACCGAGGCGGACATTTCCAGCCTGCGCAACGCGGGCTACCAGGAGCCCTTCCTCACCGTGGAGGAAGGGGTTGCCCGCTACGTGGAATACCGCCTCGCCCAGGGTGAAGGCCAGACCAACTGAAGGGAGAGCCGTGATGCCGTATTTCGTGTACCGAGTCGAGAACCAGCCCATCCGCCGTCTGGAAAAGCTCAGCATGTTCGAGGTGTTCAAGGAGGCGAGCGCCTTTGCCAAGCAGCAGCGGGCGAGCCAGAACCTGCCCGAAGGCGTGATCATCAAGGTGATCTTTGCCGAGAACGAGCTCATCGCCGAGGATCTGCTGTCCCAGGTGCGCGAAGCGCCGCCCCGCATCGGCGACGACTACTGAGGCTCCCACGCCGCGGTCCGGCATGTACGACGAGAACGCCTACCGGCAGACGTATTCCGAGGTCAATTCGCTCCAGTGCGTATTCGAGCGGAGCATGCTCAGGCGCTGCGTGGACTGCGAGCTGGGGGTGCGGCGCAACATTGCCGAACGGGAGGCGGTGGGCTGCCGCGACCAGGCCGCCCATGCCCTGTGCAAGGGTTTCAAGGAGCGGCTCAAGCACGCCGCCATGTTCGTGCTCAAGGTGACCCACCCGGATGACCCGCTGCCCCATGCCAAGGAGCTCAAGCTCCAGTGCGGCGGCCTGGCGGGGCTGAGAGCCTGTGTGGGGGAGGCGGGGACGCCCAGCGTGGCCGCCGACCTGCGGACGGCGCTGGCCCGCTATGGCAGCCTGGATGAGCTGCCCTACCAGGACCTGCTGCCGGCGATTCGGGCCTTCGAGCCGCGGCCCTGGCGCTGACGCGCCGACCTGCGCCACCCGGCCGTGGCGCGCCGGGTTTCCTACGCCAGGCGGGCGGCGCCCGCCCGGGCGATCAGTCCATCCTGTTCGGAGGTGACGCCGCTCACGCCAATGGCGCCCACGATCTCGCCCGCCACCACCAGGGGCAGGCCTCCTTCCACCGGCGTCACCCCGGGCAGGCCCAGGACGGCCCGACGGCCACCGGCCAGTGCCTCCTCCCAGGACTTGCTGGGACGTCGAAAGGCAAGCGCCGTGCGGGCCTTGGCCTGGGCCACCTCGATGCTGCCGATCTGGGTGCCGTCCATGCGCACCAGGTGGATCAGATGACCGCCGTCGTCCACCACCGCGATCACCACATTCCAGCCGCGCCGGCGGGCATAGCCTTCCGCTGCGGCGGAAATTTTGCGTGCGGCGGCGAGGGTCAGGGTGTGCTTGGCCAGCAGGGGCAGAGGGGACTTGCGGGACATGGCTAGGCGGCCTTGTTGCGCAGCGCCAGGGCGCGTCGTTTTTCGTAGGCCTCGCGGGCGATGGCCACGTCCTCGAGGAAAGCCGGCAGCTCCTCCAGGGTGAGGGCCTGGGGCCCATCCACCAGCGCCTTGGCCGGGGCGGGGTGGAAGTCCACCAGAATCATGTTGGCGCCGGCGATCACGCCCTGGGCCACGGCGTGCTGGATGTCGAGAATGCCGTCCGGATCGGCTCCGCGCGCGCCCACGGAATGGGAGGGGTCGATGCACACCGGCATGCGCGTGAGGCGCTTGACCACCGGCACGTGGGCGAAATCCACGAAGTTGCGGTGGGGATCGCCCATGTTGGTCTTCATGCCGCGCAGCCCGAACACCACCCTCCGGTTGCCCTCGGAGGCGAGGTATTCGGCGGCGTTGAGGGATTCGTCCAGGGTGATGCCGAAGCCGCGCTTGAGCAGCACCGGAAATTCCTGCTGGCGTCCCACGATCTTCAGCAGTTCAAAGTTCTGCGTGTTGCGCGTGCCGATCTGCAGCATCACGCCGGTGGGGTTGCCGGTCAGGCGCAGGGCTTCCCGGATTTCGTCCACGTGGGATTCATGGGTCACCTCCATGGCGATCACCTTGATCCCGTACTTCCCCGCCAGTTCGAACACATAGGGCAGGCAGGCCTTGCCGTGGCCCTGGAAGGAATAGGGGCTGGTGCGGGGCTTGTAGGCGCCCATGCGGGTGCAGACCTGGCCGTGGGCATGGAGCGCCCTAAGCATGAGCTCCACGTGTTCCCGCGTGTCCACCGCGCACAGGCCGGCGAAGATGTTGAGGTTGTCCTGGCTGAAGCGTACGCCGTTGTATTCGAAATGGGTGGGGCGGGTATCGTCCTTGTGCCGCCCCAGCACCCGGTATTCCTCCGACACGCGCACCACCCGCTCCACGCAGGGCAGGCTTCTCATGTAGTCCATGGAAAGGGTGGCAGTGTCACCGATGAGGTAGATCTCGGTCAGCCGCTGGTGGGCGCCCTGCTCGTGGTGGACGCGATACTCCACGTTGGGCAGACGGTCGAGGTAGTCCAGCAGCTGCCGGTACTCCGGCGCGTGCAGGTCAACGTCTGGGGTGAGAATCAGGATCATGCAGGGTCTTTCACAGGGTCAGCGCATGCAGGGTGCAGCCGTTGGCATCGCAACGCAGGTAGCCGCCCTGCTCGTACCAGTCCGGCAGCACCCAGCGCTCGCAGAGCATACCATCCACGCGGTGCGCGTGGCGTGCCGGCCGGTGGGTGTGACCATGGATGAGTCGGGGCGTGGCATGCTGGCGCAAGGCCGCTTCCACCGCCCGGGGATTGACGTCCATGATGGCCGCGGGCTTGCCGGCCTTTTCGGTTTCGCTTCGGCTGCGCAGGGCGGCAATCTGTGCCTTGCGTGCCGCCAACGGCTGGGCCAGGAAGTCGGCCTGCCAGCGGGCATCGCGCACCTGGGCGCGAAAGCGCTGGTAGTCCGTGTCGTCCGTGCACAGGGTGTCCCCATGCATGAGCAGCGTGGGCGTGCCATGGAGGCTGATCACGCTGGGATCGGGGAGCAGACGTGCCCCGCTGGCCCGGGCGAAGGCCGGGCCCAACAGGAAATCCCGGTTGCCATGCATGACGTACAGGGGCATGCGTGCTGCGACCCGGGCCAGTGCGTTGACGACGCGGGCGTTGAAGGGCTCGGAAAGATCGTCGTCCCCCGCCCAGGCTTCGAACAGGTCGCCGAGGATGTACAGGCCCCCGGCGTCCCCGGGCGCGTGGTCCAGAAAGCGCTCGAACAGGGCGGTGATGGCGGGCCGCTCCGGGGAGAGGTGCAGGTCGGAGATGAACAGCGTGAACACGGGGGAAAGCCTGGGAGGCGGCAGGGGCCGCACCGGGGGAAGCCCCGCGCAGGGCGCGCGGTGCCCCGCCTGGTCAGACGACTTCGGCGCTTTCGATCACCACGTCTTCCAGCGGAACGTCCTGATGGCCCGCGCGGCTGCCGGTGCGTACCTTCTTGATCTTGTCCACCACGTCCTGGCCCTCGATCACGCGCCCAAATACGCAATAGCCCCAGCCCTGGGGGGTGGGCGCAGTGAAGTTCAGAAAGTCGTTGTCGGCCACGTTGATGAAGAACTGGGCGGTGGCGGAGTGGGGATCGGGTGTGCGGGCCATGGCGATGGTGTAGGCCTCGTTCTTGAGGCCGTTGTCCGCTTCGTTGCGGATGGGCGCGCGTGTGGGTTTCTGCACCATGCCCGGGGCGAAGCCACCACCCTGGATCATGAAGCCGTCGATCACCCGGTGGAACAGGGTGCCGTTGTAGTGACCGCTGTTGACGTATTCCAGGAAGTTGGCGGTGGTGAGCGGCGCCTTCTCCGCGTCAAGTTCCAGCAAGATGCTGCCGAGGTTTGTGTTGAGTCTTACCTTTGCCATGGGCTTTTCCTTTGGGTTGGGGGGTTGAGGCGGACGGGGCCGGTGGCAGCAGCGCCACTTTTTCGATCACCACCGGCTCCAGGGGTACGTCTTCCCTCAGCGGGCCGGCGGCGCCGGTGGGCAGGGCGGCGATTTTCTTCACCACGTCGAAGCCGCTCACCACCCTGCCGAACACGGCATAGCCATAGTAGTCCGGATCGTCCTTGTAGTGGTTGAGGAACTTGTTGCTGTCCAGGTTGATGAAGAACTGGGAGGTGGCCGAATCGATCTCCCGGCCGCGCGCCATGGCCACCGTCCAGGCCTCATTGGTGAGCCCGTTCTTGGCCTCGCTGGGAATGGGTGGCAGGGTGGGCTTGGGGGTGAAATCCGGCGTGAAGGCGCCGCCCTGGACGATGAAGTCGTTCACCACCCGGTGGAAGATGGTGCCTTCGTAGAAACCGGCTTGGACGTAGTTCAGGAAATTGGCGACGGTCACCGGCGCCTTGTCGGGATAGAGCTCGAGTACGATGTTGCCGTGGCTGGTCACCACCTCCACACGCGGGTTGGCAGCCCGGGCCGGCAGGGCGCAGACCAGCAGCAGGGCGAGCGATGCGAGCAGCAGGTTTCTCATGGCAGCCTCCTTTTTGCGCAGGGTGAGGCAAATGTTTTATCCCGTTCGTCGGGCGCTGACAATTACCAAAATTTGCATTGGGCCGGCGGCCGGACGTGCCTTGGGCGCGGCTTACGCTGCCCCTTCATAGACGATCTTCCACACGCCGTTCTCCTCGCGCCAGTACTGCCGCTTGCGCATGGTGTGTGTCAGGTTGTTGCTGCGGTAGTCCTGGTCGAAGGTGACCACCGCCAGTTTTTCCCGCCCCGGATAGCGCAGGATGCTCAGGTTGGAAAGCGTGATGCGCACGTGGGTCTTGCCGGCGTTCACCTGCCGCTTCTGGGCCGCCCAGGCGGCGAAATGCAGCTTGCCATTGCTGAAGGCGGGGGAATAGTGGGCGAGGTAGCGTTCCGTGTCCAGGCTTTCCCAGTCGCGCCGCCAGCGTTCGATTTCGCGGCTGACGGCCTCCCGCTCGGCGTGCCATCGGCTGCGGTCCATCCAGGTGATGCCGTCGGTGATGATCACGGGGGTGTGGCCCACGTTCAGATACTGGCGCAGGGCGTTGATGTCTTCGTTGCTCAGCACCACACAGCCGTTGCTGGCGCGGGGCGGGCGGCTGTAGGTGTCACTGGGCACCCCGTGCAGCCAGATGCCGGAGCCGTTGCGTCCCTGACGGCGATCCCATTCGTTGGGATAGTTGATGGGGAAGGCGCCGGCGCCGTAGAAATCGGTGAGCCTGGCCGGCGGCAGTTCCTCGGTGACAAAATACACGCCCAGCGGCGTGCGCTGGTCGCCCTCGCGATATTTGTCCGCGCCACGCTTGCCCACGGTGACGTAGAAGTCGGTGACGTAGCGGGGCTCGCCCTGGTCGTTGCGGTACAGGTAGAGGCGGGAGCGGCTGGTGTCCACCACGAGCGCATGGCTCTGGGCCGGATCCAGCTTGAGCAGGTATTCCGGGATGCGGTCCTGGGGCACGGGCTCCAGGTAGCGCTGCAGGCGCACGCGTGCCTCCTCGCGGAAATCCGGCACCCGCTGGTCGGCCACGTCGCCCAGGGTGGCGATGGGACGTGCCCGCGCCATCAGGAGATCGCCCTTGATGAGATGCGCCAGCCGGAAATTGGGGCGAAGGCTGAGCAGGGTGTCGATATTGGCAAGGGCCTGATCCAGCCGGTTGTTCTGGATGTCCAGCAGGCTTTGCACCAGCAGGGCTTCGGGGGTGCGCGCTACCGGGGCGGGCGTGGCCGCCACGGCGCGCGGCCGGCTGCCCATGGCCGTGGCCGGCGGTTCCGCCAGGGGTAGTAGGAGGAGCCAGGTGAACAGGACGGTGAGCTTGCCCCGGTGGGCGGACAGGGCATCGCGCCAGGAGGAGGACCGCAAGCGGTGAGTCACCCGCATGCTCAGCCGCCGACCCGTTCCTGCTCGATCAGCCATTTCTCGCCGTGGCGCTTCAGCACCAGGGTCTTGGTCACGGTGGAATCCAGCCGTTCCGCCTCATAGCGCTGGCGGAAGGTGACCGCAATGCGGTCGTCGCCCAGCACCCGGGGTTTGACATCGGAGACCGTGACCTGGATGCGCTTGGGGGCCGTGATCCGTTCGCGCCGGGTCTTTTCCCATTCTCCGCGGCTTTGCCCGCGCGGCGGTTTGAAGTCAGGGCCATAGTAGGAGAGGTATTCGGCCACGTTCTGCGCCGACCAGGCACGGGCCCAGCCATGGACCGCCTTGAGTGCGCCCTCGGTGGCGTCCGGCCGGGCCTTGGTGGAGGGTTCGGGCGCCTTCTCCGGTGCTTTTTCCGCCGGCGCGGGGGCGGGCGCCTTCTCGGCGGCGGCCGGGGCAGGCGCAGTCGCCGGTGTCGCCACCGCAGGGGTGGCCGGCGCAGGTTTGGCAGCTGCCGGCGGCGCGGCCGGGTGCGCGGCTTCGGCCTTGGCGGCAGGGCGCTGCAGGCGGCTGTTGATGGGGAAGATTTCCTTGATCAGGGAGAGTTTCATCTGCGCTGCGGTGTTGTTCTTGTCCAGCTGCAGGGCGCGGTCATAGGCCTGGCTTGCCAGCTTGGCGTAGATGTCGCCCAGGTTTTCGTGGGCGGTGGCATAGGAGGGATGGGTCTGGATGGCCATCTCCAGTGCGCGGCGCGCCTTGTCGTACTGCTGCTGCTGGGCGTAGAGCACGGCGAGGTTGTTGTAGGGTTCCGGCAGTTCCGGGTAGTCCTCGGTGAGGGCGGTGAAGATCCTGATCGCCTCCGCGGTCTTGTTCTGTTCGGTGAGGATCACCCCCTTGAGGAAACGCGCGCGGGCGTCCTTGGGCCGGCCGGCGAGATAGGCATTCACCCGCTCCAGGGCCTGGTTGAGATTGCCCTGGCGCACGAGCTGCTGGGCATCGTCGATTTCGTCGCCGAATGCGGGAAAAGAGGCTGCGGCAAGCCACAGGGAGGCGAACAGACTGATCAGCGTGCAAGCGGTGCGCAAGGTCATTGTGTTATACTCGGGCCCAATAATTTCTTTGTAATTCCAACATTTTAACCACAAGCTCCAAGCCCCGACAATCTGCGTGCCGCGATCTCCCATGGCGTCCGTCAAGACCCGCTTCGCTCCCAGCCCCACCGGCCTCATCCATTTCGGAAACGTACGCACTGCCCTGTTCAATGTCCTGTTCGCGCGCAAGGCGGGCGGCACTTTTTTGTTGCGTATCGAGGACACCGATCTCGAGCGCAGCCGCGAGGAATTCATCGAGGCCCTGAAGGAGGATCTGCGCTGGCTCGGCCTTAACTGGCAGGAGGGTGAAGGCGAGGGCGGGCCGGCCGCGCCTTATCGTCAGTCCCGGCGGGGCGACATCTACAGCCACTATCTGCAGCAGCTCGAGGCCCAGGGGCGGGTCTATCCCTGTTTCTGCAGTGCGCTGGAACTGGAGGTGTCGCGCAAGGTGCAGGCGGCGGCGGGCAAGCCGCCCCGCTACTCGGGCAAGTGCGCCCATCTCAAGCCGGAGGAGGTGGCGCGCAAGCAGGCGGAAGGGCTGCCCTATACCCTGCGTTTCCGCATGCCTGCGGACACCGTGCTGGCCTTCGACGATCTGGTGCGCGGCCCGCAGAAATTTCCCAGCGAGGACATCGGCGACTTCATCATCCGCCGTTCCGACGGCACCTTCGCCTTCTTCTACGTCAACGCCCTCGACGACGCGTTGATGGGGGTGACCCATGTGCTGCGGGGCGAGGATCACCTGGCCAACACGCCGCGGCAGATCGCGATCCTGCAGGCGCTGGGGCTGCCGGTGCCCCAGTATGGCCACATTTCCCTGATCGTGGACAGCCATGGCGCGCCCCTGTCCAAGCGCACCGGCAGCCTGTCGGTGCAGGAACTGCGCGAGCTCGGTTACTTCCCCATCGCCGTCAACAACTATCTGGCCCGTCTCGGTCACCATTTGGAGGAGACCGGACTGCTCACCCTGGAGGGGCTGGCCCAGGCGTTCGAGCTGGACCACTTGGGGCGTGCCCCGGCGCGCTACGACCGCGCCCAGCTGGATCACTGGCAGGCCCAGGCGGTGCAGCATGCGGATGCCGATGCGCTCACGGCCTGGCTGGCGCCCGCCGTGCATGGCCTGGTGCCGGAGGCGGACCTGCAGGCCTTCGCCCTCGCGGTGCGCGCCAACGTGATGTTCCCCCATGATGCGCGCCTGTGGGCCGAGGCGATCTATGCCGATGCCCTGCCCATTTCCGAGGCGGCGCGCCAGGTGCTGGAGGAGGCGCCACCGGAGTTGTTCCGCATCGCCGCCGATGCGCTGCTGGAGGACATGGATTTCAATGCCTTCGCGCAGCGGGTGAAGGCGGCCAGCGGCCGGTCCGGCAAGCAGCTGTTTTTGCCCCTGCGTGCGGCGCTCACGGGCCAGACCTTCGGGCCGGAAATGCCGCCCCTGTTCCGGCTCATGGGCTACGAGCGGGCCCGCCACCGTCTGGTGCAACACGTCCTTTCCACTTAAGTTGCCATGCTGATCCACAACACCCTGACCCGCGCCAAGCAGGAATTCGTTCCCATCGAGCCCGGCAAGGTGCGCATGTACGTGTGTGGCATGACGGTCTATGACTACTGCCACCTGGGCCATGCCCGCGTGATGGTGGTGTTCGACATGGTCTATCGCTGGCTCATGGCGAGCGGCTTCGACGTCACCTACGTGCGCAACATCACCGACATCGACGACAAGATCATCCGCCGCGCGGCGGAAAATCACGAATCCATCGCCGAGCTCACCGACCGCTTCATCCGTTACATGCACGAGGACGAGGCGCGGCTGGGCGTGCTGCGCCCCACCCACGAGCCGCGTGCCACCCAGTTCGTGCCGGGCATGATCCGCATGATCCAGACCCTGATCGACAAGGGACTGGCCTACAGCGCCCCCAACGGCGACGTCTATTACGCGGTGGCGCGCTTCCCGGGCTATGGCAAGCTGTCGGGCAAGTCCCTGGAGGACCTGCGTGCCGGCGAGCGGGTGGAGGTGGACCCCAACAAGCGCGATCCCCTGGATTTCGTCCTGTGGAAGGCGGCCAAGCCGGGCGAGCCGCAATGGGATTCGCCCTGGGGGCCGGGCCGGCCCGGCTGGCACATCGAGTGCTCGGTGATGAGCGAGCATTACCTGGGCGAGCATTTCGACATCCACGGCGGCGGCCAGGATCTGCAGTTTCCCCATCACGAAAACGAGATCGCCCAGTCCGAGGGGGCCCACGGCCACCCCTTCGTGAATTACTGGATGCACATCGGCTTCGTGCGCGTGGACAACGAGAAGATGTCCAAATCCCTGGGCAATTTCTTCACCATTCGCGAGGTGCTGGAAAAGTTCGACCCGGAGACCGTGCGCTTCTTCATCCTGCGCGCCCATTACCGCAGTCCGCTCAATTACTCCGATCAGCATCTGCGGGATGCCAAACAGTCCCTCGACAGCCTCTATCTCACGCTGCGCGACGTGCCGCCGGCGGAGGTGGCGCTCGACTGGAGCGATCCTTACGCGGCCAGGTTCAAACAGGCCATGGACGACGACTTCGATTCCCACGGTGCCATCACCGTGCTGTTCGAGCTGGCGCGCGAGGCGAACAAGACCCGCTCCGGCCGGCTGTCCGGGCTGCTGCGCGCCCTGGGGGGCACACTCGGACTGTTGCAGAACGACCCGGCCAGCCATCTGCGCGGCGACCCGTCCGTGCTGGGCTATGCGCCGCAGCAGATCGAGGCACTCATCGCGGAGCGTCTGGCCGCGCGCAAGGCCCGGGACTTCGCCCGCGCCGATGCCATTCGCGCCGAGCTGGCGCAGGCGGGTATCGTCCTGGAGGACGGGGCCCAGGGCACCACCTGGCGGCGCGCCTGAGCGCCGGCCGGGCCCGCGCAAGGGCGTGGCCGGGATGTCGCCGAATCCTGCATCCATGCCGCGGAGAGTCTGACCATCGCCACCTTCAAGACCGTCTTCCCCCCGCTGCTGATCGAGATCCAGCACCACCTGCTCTATCTCAAACAGGTGGTGGACCGGGTGCTGACGGGCGGCCCTGCCGGGGAGCTGCCGGCCCCGGCCTACTGGAGCTGGTACGAAAGCGTGGATGCCGACCTGGTCAAGGCGCTGCCCACGGCCGAGCTGCGCGAGGCCTGGGAAAGCCTCGGGCGCGTGCACCGGCGCTTCCTGCGGGCCGCCGAGGGGGCGCTGGCAGCGGCCGCCAAAGGCGACCAGCCGCGGGCGCGGGCGCTGCTCGACGAGGCCTTCGCCGCCTCCAACGAGCTCACCGGGCTGCTGGTGGGCGGCGCCATGGCGGAGCTTCTGCACCAGATCAAGATCCACGAGCGTCAGCTCGCCGCCCGCTACGAGAACGAGTTCCTCGAGGCCGCCCACATGGGGCGCTTCGCGGTGCGCCTTGCCGACCTGGTGATCGTCGATGCCGACGACAATTTCCTCCAGTTCTGCGGCTATGCCCGCGAGGAACTGGTGGGCGACACGGTAGAGCGACTGTTCGGCAAGCGTGCCTGGGAGCGAGTGCTGGAGGCCGCGCAGGGCGGCGGACGGGTGTCGGTCAAGGCGCGCTACCGTACCGGCGAGGCGGTGGTGCTGGAACTCACGCCCTTCATCGAAAGGGAGAACGGTGAGGAAATCCTGCGTGCCTTCGCCCTCAACGTCACCGAGGCGGAGGCCGCCGCCCAGCAGCGGCGGCTGCTGGCCACGGCCATGGAGGTGTCGGCCCAGGCCGTGCTCATCACCGATGCCGACTTCCGCATCATCTACGCCAACCCCGCCTTCACCCGCATCACCGGCTACGAGGTGGAGGAGGTGCTGGGCAAGAATCCGCGCTTCCTGCAGGGGCCTGACACCAGCCAGGCGACGCGCATGGCCATCCGCGAGGCCCTGGCCGCGGGCAAGCCGGTGCACGTGGAAATCCTCAACTACCGCAAGGACGGCAGCCCCTACTGGCTGGACCTGTCCATCGTGCCCGTGCGCGACGAGCAGGGGGAGATCACCCACTACGTGTCCAGCCAGATGGACATCACCGAGCGCAAGCAGGCCGAGCAGGAAATCGCGCGCATGGCGCTGGAGGATCACCTCACCGGCCTGCCCAACCGGCGCGCCGCGGAGGACCGGCTGGAACTGGAATGGAACCGGGCGCGCCGCGAGCGCGGCACCTTCGCCATCGCCATCGTCGACATCGACCGCTTCAAACTGGTGAACGACCAGTACGGTCATCACGTGGGGGACGAGGTGCTGCGCCACGTGGCCGAAGTGATGGCAGCCACCCTGCGTGGCGGCGACTGGGTCGCACGCTGGGGCGGCGAGGAATTCATCGTCTGCTTCCATGACCTCGACTGCCGGGGCGCCCAGGCGGCAGCGGAGCGGCTGCGCAAGCAGGTGAAGGCCAGGCCCATCCGCCTGCCCCAGGGCGAGCTGCCGGTGACGGTGAGCATGGGGGTATCCCTCTACGGCCCGGAACATGCTCACGTGGATGCCATGCTGGCCCAGGCCGATGCCCTCCTCTACGAGGCCAAGGTGGGCGGTCGCGACCGGGTGGTGTGCGCCCGCTCCACCACCCAGCGCAAGGGGGGCGTGATCTGGGAAGGCAGCCAGGTGCAGAGCGCCCTGCGCGAGGGTCGGGTGGTGCCCGCCTTTCAGGCCATCGTCGATCTGCGCACCGGCCAGGTGGTGGCCGAGGAGGCCCTGGCGCGCATCCGCGCGGCCGACGGCACTCTCATCCCCGCGCAGGGTTTCATCCAGGCCGCGGAGGCGCTGCACCTGGTGGCCGCCATCGACCAGACCATCTCCTCCGCCGCCATGGACCGCTGTGCCCGCAGTGTCGGGCAGGGGGAGCGCCTGGCCCACTTCATCAACCTCTCCCCCCAGTTTCTCGCCAACGCAGAGGAGGTGGAGGGGCTGCTCGCCCGGGCCCGCGGCTATTGCCAGGGCTGCGGTCTGACGGAGGAGGCGGTGAAGCCCCTGGTGATCGAGATCACCGAGCGGCAGTCGGGTGACATCCTGGCCCTCAAGAGGCATCTGAAGCCCCTCACCGACTTCGGCTTCCGGCTGGCCCTGGACGACTTCGGCAGCGGCTATTCCTCCTTTCTCTACCTCGCGGAGCTGCCGGTGCACTTCCTCAAGATCGAGGGCTGGATGGTGAGCCGCATCATCCAGGATGCGCGCGTGCGCCAGCTGGTGGAGACCCTGGTGGCTACTGCACGCCGGTTCGACATCATCACCGTCGCCGAGTGTGTCGAGACCGCGGAAACCGCCCAGGTCCTGTGCGACATCGGCGTGGACTGGGCACAGGGCTATTACTTCTCGCGGCCGCGGCTGGAGTAATATCCGCACTTTTTGCCACGGGTGCGTGATGAAAATCTGCATTCTCTCCGACAGCCACGACAACCGCCGTCTGCTCGACCATGCCGTCGAGGACGCCAGGGCGCGCGGCGCCGAGGCGGTGCTCCATTGCGGCGACGTGGTGGCGCCCACCACCCTGCGCGTGCTGAAGAAGCATGGCCTGCCGGTGCATGTCATCCACGGCAACAACATGGGGGACACCTTCAGCATGAGCAGGCTCGCCCAGGAGCCCGGCAGCCTGATCCACTATTACGGGGCCGATGCCGGCATCGTGCTGGGTGGGCGCAACATCTTCCTCGTGCATTACCCCCACTACGCACGGGGAATGGCCGCCACCGGTGAGTGGGACCTGGTCTGCTGCGGCCACGAACACCGCCCCGAAATCGCCTGGCTGCCCAACATCAAGGGCGGCCGCACCCTGCTCATCAACCCGGGCACGGTGGGGGGCGTGGGCAATCCTCCAACCTATGTGCTGGGGGATCTCGCCTCCATGGAATTCCAAGTACGCGACGTGCCGGCGCAGCCCGGCGAGCTTTGCAACATGCCGCGCGTGACGCCCCATACCTGAGTGCCAAGTCGTTCTCGCAACGGGAAAATCCGGGCTGCCCGGTCAAATTTGGGGGGTCTATCGGCACATAAGAAATTTGAATTGTCTTTGGCCGGAGGGAATCTGGAAGCGCCGCATAAACGGGAGTAACATTCGACGGCTACAAACAGCGCCTGCGATGCCCGGCGGGCGACGAAAAGATCCGAGTTCCCAACGGTCGGCGGCGCAGGCCGCGGGTCGTCAACCCATCCGTGTTTGGAGGAGACCTCATGACGGACGTAGTGGCAACCAACCAGACGATCCTGGTGGTGGGCGGAGGCATCAGCGGCATGACGGCGGCCCTGGAGGCGGCCGAATGCGGCAAGGACGTCATCCTGCTGGAGAAGAATCCCTCCCTGGGCGGCCGCGTCTCCCAGCTGTATCGCTACTTTCCCAAACTGTGCCATCCCACCTGCGGTCTGGAGATCAACCTGCGCCGCATCAAGGGCAACAAGCGCGTGCGCGTATTCACCCTGGCGGAGGTGACGGGCATCAGCGGCGGCCCCGGCGATTACACGGTGGACGTCAAACTTTCTCCCCGCTACGTGAACGAGAACTGCACCGCCTGCGGGGACTGCGCCCGGGCCGTGGAGGGCGAGATTCCGGATGCCTTCAACTATGGCCTGAGCAAGACCAAGGTCGCCTACCTGCCCCATGCCATGGCCTACCCCATGCGCTATGTGCTGGATCCCTCCGCCATCGGCACGCCGGATGCGGAAAAGGCCAAGGCGGCCTGCAAATACGGCGCCATCGACCTGGACATGAAGGAAGAGCACATCCAGCTCAAGGCGGGCGCCGTGGTCTGGGCCACCGGCTGGCGTCCCTATGACGCGGCCAAGATCCAGCCCTACGGCTACGACCGTTACGCCAATGTGATCACCAGCGTGGAATTCGAGCGGCTGGCCGATCCCCATGGTCCCACCGGCGGGCGCATCCTGCGTCCCTCGGACGGCAAGGAGGCGAAGAACATCGCCTTCATCCAGTGCGCCGGCTCGCGTGACGAAAACCACCTGCGCCACTGCTCGCGCATCTGCTGCATGGCGTCCCTCAAGCAAACCCATTACGTGACGGAAAAATTCGGCGACGAGGCCAAGTCCACCATCTACTACATCGACATCCGCGCCATCGACCGTTTCGAGGACTTCTACGCCAAGGTCAAGGCCAACCCCAACGTGAAGTTCATCAAATCCAAGGTGGCGCGCATCGTCGAGGATGAAAAGACCGGCAACCCCATCCTGCACGGCGTGGACACCGAGGGCTATCACCGCTATGCCAACGAGCACGATCTGGTGGTGCTGGCCATCGGCATGGAACCGTCGGTGCCGGCGGGCAGCCTCCCGGTGCAGGTGGTGGCCGATTCCAGCGGCTTCATCCAGGTGGACGAGGCCAACGGCGGCATCTTCCCGGCGGGTTGCGCCAGCAACGCGCTGGACGTGAACCGGGCGGTGCAATCGGCGACGGCGAGCGCCTTGCGCGCGATCCAGGTCGTCAACCAGGTGGCAAGGGCGGAGGCTTGAGAAAATGGCAGATCAGAAAACGGCAGCATACATTTGCCAGGGCTGCGGTCTGGGCGAGCGGCTGGACACCCGCCAGCTGGCGCAGGTGGCCCAGCGCGACGGCAAGATGAATCTGGTGCGCGAGCATCCCTTCCTGTGCAGCAGCGAAGGGGTGGCGATGATCCGGAACGACATCGAAAACGAAGGGGTGACCCACATCGCCATCGCCGCCTGTTCCCGGCGTGCCAAGACCGAGGCGTTCCACTTTCCCACCGTGGCCATGTCCCGCGCCAACCTGCGTGAGGGCGTGATCTGGATCCGTCCCGAGGGGGACGAGCATCAGGAAACCACCCAGGAGATGGCCGACGACTACGTGCGCATGGCCTGCGCCGAGGTCAAGAAAATGGTGCAGCCCGCCGGCAATCCGGCGGCGGCGCGCAATGACACCGTGCTGGTGGTGGGCGGCGGCATCAGCGGCATGACGGCCGCCCTGGAAGCGTCCAAGGCCGGTTATCGCGTGGTGCTGGTGGAGAAGACCGGGGCCCTGGGCGGCATGGCCGCGAAGCTCTGGAAGCGGGTCGCCTACAAGGAACCCTTCGCGGACCCGGCCGACACCGGGGTGGATGACCTGATCGCCCGGGTGCAGGCCGACAAGAACATCAAGGTCTATCTCAACGCCACGGTCGCCAAAACCGATGGCGCGCCCGGGCGCTTCACCATCGACATCGCCACCGAGTCCGGCAGCATCAGCCAGGAACATGTGGGTTCCATCGTCCAGGCCTCCGGCTTCACGCTGTACGACATGAAAAAACTCCCCGAGCTGGGAGGCGGGCTGCCCCACGTGGTGGATCAGCTGGGGCTGGAGGAGCTGGCCCGTGCCGCCAACGGGGGCCCCATCAAGCGCGCCGACGGGGTCGAGGTCAAGACCGTGGTGTTCGTCCAGTGTGCCGGCCAGCGGGATCCCAGCGGCACGCACCTGGCCTACTGCTCCGGCCACTGCTGCCTGACCAGCATCAAGCAGGCGATGTACTTCAAGGATCGCAATCCGGACGTGGACACCGTGGTCATCTTCGATGACCTGCGCACGCCCGGCAATGGCGAGGATTTCTACCGCAGCGCCCAGCGCAAGGGTGTGACCTTCACCAAGGGCAAGGTGTCCAGCGTGGTCAGCGCGGGCAATGGCCTCAAGGTGACCTTCCACGATCTGATCCTGGACGACAAAAACGCCACCATCGACGCCGATCTGGTGGTGCTCGCCACCGGCCAGGTGCCCAATTCCGGCGTGAACATCGACCAGCCGCGGGAAGAGGGGGTGGACGTGAAGCCCATTTCCATCCTCAACCTCAATTACCGCCAGGGCCCGGACGTGCCCCAGCTGGTGCATGGCTTTGCGGATTCCCATTTCATCTGCTTCCCCTACGAATCCCGTCGCACGGGTATCTATCCCACGGGGCCGGTGCGCCGTCCCATGGACATCGCCCAGGCCATGGAAGATGCCACCGGTGCGGCGCTCAAGGCGATCCAGGCCATCGAAAACGCGGCCGCCGGCCGTGCCGCCCACCCCCGTTCCGGGGACCTCTCCTATCCCACCTTCCGGGCGGAGGGCTGCACCCAGTGCAAGCGCTGCACCGTGGAGTGCCCCTTCGGCGCCATCGACGAGGACGAGAAGCGTTATCCGGTATTCAACGAAAGCCGTTGCCGCCGCTGCGGCACCTGCATGGGCGCCTGCCCGGTGCGCGTGATCTCCTTCGAGAACTACTCGGTGGATACCGTGGGTTCCCAGATCAAGGCGGTGGACATTCCGGACGAATTCTCGGAAAAGCCGCGCATCCTGGTGCTTGCCTGCGAGAACGACGCCTACCCGGCGCTGGACATGGCCGGCATGAAGCGCCAGACCTACAGCGCCTTCGTGCGGGTGATCCCGGTGCGCTGCCTGGGTTCGGTCAACCTGATCTGGATCACGGACGCCCTCAACAGCGGCTACGATGGCGTGATGCTCATGGGCTGCAAGCATGGCGAACAGTACCAGTGCCACTTCGTGAAGGGCTCGGAAATGGCGAGCTATCGCCTGTCCAAGGTGGACGACACCCTGAAGAGCCTGAACCTGGAAACGGAGCGGGTGCAGAACTATGAAGTGGCGATCACCGACATCGAGCGCGTGCCGCAGCTGATCAACGACTATGCCGAGAAGATCAAGGAAATCGGCATGAGCCCGTTCAAGTTCTAGGAGGCGGATGATGAGCGATCTCAATGCCCAGGCCATCAAGAAATACGGCAACAACTTCCTCAAGGAGGTTGAGGCCAACGTCGAGGAGGGCGAATGGGTCAAGATGTGCATGCAGTGCGGCGTGTGCTCGGGCTCCTGTCCCTTCGGGCCCCACTGGGCGCATCCGCCCCAGGAAATCTTCATGATGATCCGGGCGGGCAAGCGCGAGGAGGTGCTGACCTCCGATTCCATGTGGATGTGCACCTCCTGCTACAACTGCATCGTGCGCTGCCCGCGCAAGCTGCCCATCACCCACATCATGCACGGCCTGGCCAACTATGCGCACCGTCTGGGACTGGCGCCCAAGAACCAGCCCACCCGGGTATTCGCCAAGATGTTCTGGGACAACATCGTCAAGACCGGGCGTGTGAACGAACTCAAGCTGTCCCTGGGCCTGTATTTCAAGGACGGCATCGGCCCCGGCATCAAGACCGCGCTGGCGATGAAGGACATTGGGCTCGGCATGCTCAAGGCCAAGCGTCTCAATCCCCTGGAGCTGGTCAAGGGCCACGGCTGCAAGGACACCAGGGGCATCCATGCCATGCTGAAAAAGGCCCGGGAGATCGAAGACCGGCGCAAGGGCTTCGCGGCCTAAGGAGAGAGGAAGATGGCGAAAAAGCAATACGCGTTCTATCCCGGGTGCTCATCGCAAAAGGGCGCCTCGGCCTCCAACTATCTGACTTCGGTCCAGTCCATGTGCAAGGTGCTGGATATCGAGCTCAACGAGATTCCGGACTGGAACTGCTGCGGGGCGTCCATCGGTTATGCCGAGGGCGGCGAACTGCCCCGCCATGTGATGAACGCCCGCAACCTGGCACTCGCCGAAAAAGAGCTGCCGGGGCAGCAGGTGGTGGCCACCTGTGCCGCCTGCTGGCTGTCGGCGCGGGAAACCAAGGAGCGGCTGGCCCACAACAGCACGCTGTTCAATGATGCCAACGAGGCGCTCAAGGAAGCGGGATTGCAGTATCAGGGCAAGGTCGAGGTGCGCCACATGGTGGAAGTGCTGGTGGAGGACTTCGGCTACGAGGAACTCAAAAAGCCCGTGGTCAAGCCCCTGGAGGGCATGAAATTCGCCGGCTACGTGGGCTGCCAGACCAACCGCCCCTTCGGCATCCATGGCGAGTCCTTCGAGAATCCGGTTTATCTCGACAAGCTGGTGGAAGCCATGGGCGGCGAGGCCGTGCCCTACGACCAGAAGGTGACCTGTTGCGGCGGCGCCCTGGCCTTTTCGGAACCGGAAAAGAGCCAGAAGCAGATCAAGGACATCGTCGAGTCGGCCTATGACCACGGAGCCGAATTCATCGTCACCCCGTGCCCGCTGTGTCAGGCCAACGTGGAGATCTACCAGGGCGAGGTGAACAAGCGCTACGGCACCAAGTTCAACATGCCCGTGCTGTATTACAGCCAGCTCATGACCCTGGCCTATGGGGGCTCGGCCAAGGACGCGGGCCTAGATGGTCAGGTGATCCGTGCGCCCAAGCTGGAAGCCTTTGCGGCCAAGAAGTGATCCGGCACGGCGTGTAGGCAATGGGGGGCGGTTGTCGGGCCGCCCCCGTTTCATTTGAGAGGCGAACCATGCAGATGAGAGGTCCCAAGACCTGGGATGAGTACCTGGACCTGGTGCACCAGGCAGTGTACGAGGTGGACGAGCTGCGGGCCTGCCTCCTGGACGAGGAGGAGCTGGACGATGTGGACCTGTACAACCAGTACCTCGGCCCCCTCGACAAGTCCCTGCGCGAACTCTACGACGCCATGACGGCCGGTCGCTACCAGTTCCCGGCCGCGGAGGATCTCCCCTTCATGCCCCTCGTGCGCCAGTACGGGCGCTTCATTCCCTTCCGGGGCCTGCTCGAAGTCATCAACCGGACCCACCGCGAGGGCCTGGCCCAGGAATGAGCGCAGGCCGTGCCCGCGGCGGCTGCGCTCATTTCGCCAGCACGCCCGCCCATTCGATCGCGGCAAGGTGGGCGCGGCTGGCCTCGTTCATGTCCAGCTGGAGCGCGGCGCAAAGCTGGGCGGCCCGCTGCCCGTCATCGTTCTCGAAGGCCAGCGCCAGCTCGAGATAGGGCGCATAACGGCCCTGGCGGTGCACCAGAGCCTGGGTCACTTCCTCCGGCAGATGCAGGCGCGCGGCCACCTCGGACAGCGGCATCCCCAGCAGGGTATCCAGCAGGGAGAACATGCCGGTGATGAAAAGGTAGTTGCCGTCCCGGCTGGACAGCCGGGACTGGCCCAGGAGCTCGGCCAGGCGACCGCGAATCACCGCGGTGTTGAGCAGCAGGCGCTGGGCCGCGGTGAGATCCACGCCGGCGAAGATGAGCAGGCTGAGCCAGCGCCAGAGGAAATCGTAGCCCAGCAGCATGACTGCGTCGCGAATCGACGATACCTTGTACTGAAGCCCGATGCCCGCGGAATTGATGTAGCAAAGCAGGCTGTAGCACAGGGCCACGTCGTGCTTGAAGGCGTTCTCGATTCTGGCCACGTCGGCCTGGCCGATCACCAGGTTGAAGATTTCCATCACCCGCGCGCGGCTGGGGTCGAGCCGGTTGACTGCCAGGGTCTGGGCGGGGGCGAGCAGCCGTCCCTGGTAGAACTCGAAGCCGAAGGCGCGACAGGCTTCGAAATCGGTGCGGCTGTTCACGTTGCGCACGAGGCGCTGCAGGTGCTGTGGTCTGGCCAGGCGATCGATGCGCGCGATTTCCTGGAGGGGCGTGAGAGCGAGGTCATAGACCACGAGACTCGCGGTCTTGCGCGCCTCGAGCAGCCCCGGCTCGTTCCCCATCCAGCGCCGGCCCAGTTGGAAGCCACGCCCGTGCAAGGTGGCGAGACGGCTGAGGAGGGCATCGTCCAGCGCCTCGGGCAGGGTGTATTCCAGTACGAAACGCTGCCTCGGGATGAGCTCCACCAGATCGCTGAACAGGGCAGGCAGGCCGAGGCGCAGGAAACCCATCTTGTCGCCCAGGGCCTGCTCCACGCCGAACCGGGTCAGGGTGTCCACAAGGAGGCTGATCTCCTCGTCGGGGTCGCGCGGCGGCGCCGGGGGCACCATCCCGCCGGGGCGGACCAGCAGCTCGTAGCCCACCACCCGTTCCGTGGCGTCGAACACGGGCTCGCGCGCGAGGAAAACGGTCCGGGGCTGTTCCCGACCGCTTCCGGTGGCGTCGCCGGCCGACGGATCCGACTGGGGTGGGGCGGCTGTCCCAGGCCGCTCGGGCGGCCGGGGTGGGAATGTCCAGGGCATGGGAAACGCTCCGCTTATGCCGCCTTTTACGTCCGGATATCCGGGATCTTGAGCGTTTTATCCATGACAACATTGTCATGGCGGCGGTGCGGCAGGTGGCGGCGGTCAGCCGCGCGGCTGCCACAGCACGTCCGGCTGGCCGAGCTGGCGGTTGATGGCCCGTGCCAGCACGAACAGCAGGTCGGACAGTCGGTTGAGATAGCGCAGCGCCGCCGGCGAGACGGCTTCCCCGCCGGCGAGGGCCACCAGGCTGCGTTCCGCCCGCCGGCATACCGCACGCGCGAGGTGGCAGAGCGCAGCCGGCGGACTGCCGCCGGGCAGGATGAACTCGCGCAGGGGGGGCAGTGGCGCGTTCAGCGCTTCCAGGTCCTGCTCCAGTTGCAACGCCATGGCATCGGTCATGCGCGTGTGACCGGGAATGGATACCTCCCCGCCCAGCTCGAACAGCTCGTGCTGGATGCGCGTAAGCAGCGCCCGAAACTCCGCGGGAAGCAGCGGTTCCGCCAGAAGCAGGCCGAGGGTGCTGTTCAGTTCGTCGATGTCCCCCAAAGCGGCGATGCGGGGGGCGTGCTTGGGCAGACGACTGCCATCACCGAGGCCGGTGGTGCCGTCGTCTCCGGTGCGGGTGGTGATGCGGCTCAGGCGGTGGCCCATGGACACGGCTTCCAAGGTGAGACCGGCCCGATTGTCCCACAGGGCCGCGCAGGCGCAAAGGCGCGGCCGTCAGGCGCTGGCGGGTGGCAGGGGCAGGGCGCGCGCGCCGCTGCGCCGGTCCGCGAGAATGCGCAGGCGGTTGGCGCGGGCGAATTCCATCACGAAGGCGTAAGCTGCGGGGTCGGCCTGCTCCAGGCCACGCGCCACCACCAGGCATTTCTCCCCGTCGATGATGCAGGGGTGCACGCTGGCGGAATAGTGCAGCCGCCGGTTCTCGTCGAAACTCGCCAGGGCGGAGGAAATGCGCTCCACCCAGTCCCCGGGACGCAGCTTGCGCCCGTCCTCCTGCAGGCTGGAGATGATCAGGTAGTCTTCGGGGTCGTCCATGGCGTTCGTCTCCCGGTTCACCTGCCAGGATTTACGGCCGCCCGGACCGCGACTTTAGGCCCCGGCCGCCTCGGCGCGGCTGGCCGGGCTGGCGCGCACGGCGCTGAGGATGCCCGCCAGAATCTGCCGCGGGTCGGGCGGGCAGCCCGGCACCACCACGTCCACCGGAATCACGTTGGCGATGCGTCCGCGGCTGGCGTAGGACTCGCCGAACAGGCCGCCGTCGGCGGCGCAGTCGCCCACGGCCACCACCCATTTCGGGTCCGGGGTGGCCTCGAAGGTGCGGCGCAGTGCCGTTTCCAGATGGACCGAGACCGGGCCGGTCACCAGCAGGACGTCCGCGTGCCGGGGGCTGGCCGCGAACTTCACGCCGGCACCCTCGATGTTGTAGTGGGGGCCGTTCATGGCGTGGATTTCCAGTTCGCAGCCATTGCAGGAGCCGGCATCCACATGGCGCACCACTACGGCGCGCCCGAAGACCCTGAGGATCTCCTCGTTCAGGGCGCGCGTTTGCGCTGCTAGGGTGTCGGGCGCCGGTGGCGGTTCCGAAACGATGCCGGTCTTGAATAGCTGGCGCAGGATGATCCGGGCAGGCATCTACAGGTCCGCTCCGCTGTAGGACAGATTGAAGGATTTGTTGATGAGGGGGAAGTCCGGCACGATGTTGCCCAGCACCGCCAGTTCCAGCAGCGGCCAGTTCTGCCAGGAGGGATCATGGGGATGCACCCGGTCCAGACGGCCGTCGGCCCCCATGCGCGCGTGGACGATCACCGGCCCGCGCCAGCCTTCCACCCAGCCCAGCCCCTCGCACACGCGCTCCGGCGTGGGCAGCGCCTGAGCCAGCGGCCCGGGCGGCAGGTTGTCTGTGATGCGCTCGAGCAAACGCAGGGATTCCAGCAGCTCGCCGGCACGCACCCGCGCCCGTGCCGCCACGTCGCCGCTGCCTTCCAGCACCATCTGCACCTCCAGCGCATCGTAGGGCGGCCAGGGAAACTGCACACGGGCATCCCAGGCCTGGCTGCTTGCCCGGCCGGCGAGACCGATGGCCCCAAGCTGGGCCGCCAGGGCCGGCGTCAGGACCCCGGTGCCCGTGAAGCGGTCCTGCACACCCGCATGTTCTTCGTAGAGCTCGAGCAGCGGCTGCACCTCGTCGCGCGTCGCCCGGGCAAGGCGTACGAGCGCCTGCGCCGCGGTCGCCGTGAGCTCGCAGGCGACACCGCCGGGCACGATGCAGTCGAACAGATAGCGGTGACCGAACCACTCCCGGCAGGCACGCAGCCAGGTTTCCTTGATGCGCCAGAACTGGTTGAAGCCGAAGCCAAGCGCCACGTCGTTGCCGAGATAACCCAGATCGCCCAGATGGTTGACCAGGCGCTCGATTTCCAGGAACAGGGCGCGCAGCCACTGGGCGCGGACCGGTGGCGTGGTCTCCAGCGCGGTTTCCACCGCCATGCAGAAGGCCCAGGCGAAGGCACTGTGGCTGTCGCCGGATACCCGTCCCGCCAGCCGTGCCCCGGTGGCCGGATCCAGTCCTTCGAATCGTTTCTCCACGCCCTTGTGGGTGTAGCCCAGGCGTTCCTCCAGCCGCAGCACCCGGTCGCCGATCACGGAGAAGCGGAAGTGTCCGGGCTCGATCACGCCGGCATGGATCGGGCCCACGGGGATCTCGTGCACACCCTGACCCTCTACGCGCACGAAGGGGTAGGCATCCATAGCCTCGGCCCCTGCTCCGGCGAAGTCGCGCCGCAGGGGGAAGTCTCCGGCCCGCCAGGCGGCGTGGCGTAGCCACTTGCGCCCATCGTCTGCATCCTGCGCGGTCAGGCCCAGCAGGTCGTAGCTGGCGCGCTGCATGCGTGCCGCCTGGGGAAAGATATGGGCGAGGTCGGGGTAGCTGGGCGCGTGCCCATCCAGTGGCGTCCTGGCCCAGATGAGACCCAACGCGGAGAGATAGGCGGTGTGCAGGGTGAAGCCGGCCCCGAGATGCCGGTCATCGCTGCCCCACAGGGCAAGCAGCTGCCCCCCTTCCTCCCGGATGCCGCGGGCGAAGGCGGCCAGTCGCTCGCGTCCGAGCTCGAACTGCCAGACCGGCCCCGCGCCGTGCTGGGGCTGCAGTTTGAGATCGATGTGGTGGGGCATGGCATCAGCCTCCCAGCATGCGCGCGGCCTGGTGATACCAGTCCGCGAGGAACTCCGGAATGTACAGGCCCAGCAGCAAAACCAGTCCCAGATGCAGGAACACGGGCAGCAGCGCCGGCTGATGACGCAGGCGGGGCAGACGCGCCTCACCGAACACCATGGGCTGCACGCGCCCGAAAATGGCAGCGAAGGCGATGCCCAAGGACGCGATCAGGAAGGGCGTGGCCCAGGGATGGTCGTGCATGGCGGTGGTGATGATGAGGAATTCGCTGGCGAACACGCCAAAGGGCGGCACACCGAGGATGGCCACGGTGCCCAGCAGCAGCCCCCAGCCAATGGTCGGGTTGGAGCGGAGCAGTCCACGGATGTCGTCCATGACCTGGGTACCGGCCTTCTGGGTGGCATGGCCCACGGCGAAGAAGATTGCCGATTTGGTAAGGGAATGCATGGTCATGTGCAGCAGGCCGGCGAAGCTGGCGGTCACCCCACCCATCCCAAAGGCGAAGGTGATGAGGCCCATGTGCTCGATGGAGGAGTAGGCGAACATGCGCTTCACGTCCATCTGACGTTTGAGCAGCAGAGCGGCGAGCCCCACACTGGCGATGCCGAAACCCATCATCAGATTGCCGGCCAGCTCGGTGTGCAGGGCGCCGTCCACCAGCACCTTGCCGCGCACCACGGCGTACAGGGCCACGTTGAGCAGCAGGCCCGACAACACCGCCGACACCGGTGTCGGGCCTTCGGCGTGGGCGTCCGGCAGCCAGCTGTGCAGCGGCACCAGCCCCACCTTGGTGCCGTAGCCCACCAGCAGGAAGATGAAGGCGAGCTGCAGCACGACCGGTTCCAGCTGGCCCTTCACCGCGTCCAGGTGGGTCCACAACAGGGCGGTGCCGCCTTCCCCCAGCACGCGCTCCGCGGCGAAATAGAGCAGGATGGTGCCGAACAGCGCCTGGGCGATGCCCACGCCACACAGGATGAAATATTTCCACGCGGCCTCCAGGGAGGCCGGCGTGCGATAGAGGGAGACCAGCAGCACCGTCGCGAGGGTGGCACCCTCCATGGCCACCCAGAGGATACCCATGTTGTTGGTGGTGAGTGCAAGCAGCATCATGGCGAGGAAGACCTGATAGCTCGCGTGGTACATGCGCAGGCGCGCGGCAGCGACCCGGCCATGATCCTCCTCGATGCGCATGTAGGGGCGGGAGAACACCGCCGTGGTGAAACCGACGAAGGCGGTGAGGGCCACCAGGAACACATTGAAGGGATCGATGAAGAACCAGTCATGGGCGAAGGTGAACGGGCCATGGCGGGCCACGTCATGGGCCAGCGCCAGGGTGGCGAGGAAGGTGGCCAGGGAGAACAGGACATTCACCGCGGGCGCGATGCGCCGGTGTCCCAAAAGGGCCAGCACCAGGCCGCCCAGGAGGGGCAGCACGAGTACCCAGATCAGGGCCATGTCAGCGTTCCCTCAGTTTTTCCAGGTGGCGCAAATCCAGCGATTCGAAGGTTTCCCGAATCTGGAAGAAGAAAATCACCAGGACGAACACACCCACCAGCACGTCCAGGGCAATGCCCAGCTCCACCACCAGGGGCATGCCGTAGGTGGCGCTGGTGGCTGCGAAGAACAGGCCGTTTTCCATGGCCAGGAAACCGATCACCTGGGCGATGGCCTGGCGTCGGCTGATCATCATCAGAAAGGACAGCAGGACCACCGCCATGGCGATCCCCAGGGTGGAGCGGGTGACGGTCCCCGCCAGAGCGGAAATCGGTTGAGCCAGGTTGAAGGCGAATATCACCAGCACGATGCCGATCAGCATGGTGGTGGGAATGTTGATGACGGGCTCCACGTCGCGCTCCACGTTGAGCCGTCGCACCAGGCGGAAAAAGATCCAGGGCAGCACGATCACCTTGAGCAGCAGGGTGAGTCCCGCCGACGCGAGCAGGTGGGACTGGGCCGTATGCACGGCGACCAGTGTGGTGGACAGGGCCAGCGCCAGGCCCTGCCAGGCGAACAGCGTGATCAGCCCGATGATGCGCCGCTGCGACAACATTGCAAACGCAATCAGAAGCAGGGTCGCTGCGAGCAGATTGACCAGTTGCAGGGGCAGCGCCAGGGCCATCACGTCTCCAGCAGGAAATGCACCAGCATGCCCAGCACTGCGAGTAGGAAGGCCGTGCCCAGAAACTCCGGCACCCTGAACAGCCGCATCTTGGCGTTGAGGGTTTCCAGGAGAGCGAGGACAAAGCCGCCCAGCGCCAGTTTCAAAGCCAGCATCGCCACCGCCAGCGGCAACCCTGCCCAATGGCCGACGGGGGCGATCCCCCAGGGCAGGAACAGGGCGATGCCCAGCGCCGAATAAGTGAACAGCTTGAGGGCCACCGCCCATTCGATGAGGGCCAGATGCCGCCCCGAGTATTCCAAGATCATGGCCTCGTGGATCATGGTGAGTTCGAGATGGGTGGTGGGGTTGTCCACCGGGATGCGTGCGTTTTCCGCGGTGGACACCATCCAGAAGGCGACGGCGGCGAAGGCCAGGCTGGGATAGATGGCAAACTGCTGGTGGGCGAACACGTCCACGATGGTGGGCAGCGCCGTGGAACGGGCGATCAGGCTGGCGGTGAAGAACACCATGAGCAGGGCCGGTTCCGCCAGGAACGCCACCAGCATTTCCCGGCGTGCCCCCAGCGTGCCGAAGGCGGTGCCCACATCCATCGCGGCCAGGGCCTGGAACATGCGTGCCATGGCGAACAGGCCCACCAGGGCGATGGCGTCCGCGGCGGGCGAAAAGGGCAGATCGTTCATGAGCGTGGGCACGATGCCTGCGGCCAGCACCATGCAGGCAAAGATGGCGTAGGGAGCCAGACGGAACAGGGGCGAGGCCTGGTTCGCCAGCACCACGTCCTTGTGGAACAGGCGGCGCAGCTGGCGATAGGGCATGAGCAGCGAAGGGGCGCGGCGGTTGGACAGCCAGGCGCGGCAGGCGTTGACCCAACCCAGGAGCAGGGGGGCGGCCAGCACCGCCAGCAGGGTCTGGCCCAGTTGCAGGGCGATTCCGCTTTCCATGGGCTAGCGGCTCACGAAGAACAGCAGAAAGGTGAGGGTCGCGAAGCTGTAGAACAGGTACCACTGGATGCGGCCCTGCTGCACGCGCGCCGCCTGCTCCGACAGCCAGGCCACGACCCGTGCCAGCGGTGCATACAGGAGAAACCACAGCCGATCCAGCGTTGCGCCGCGGTAGCGCGGCCTGCGATCGAAGGGATCGGGCACTTCGCGCTCCACCTTCATGAAGCTTTCGAACACGTGGCGGATGGGTTGTCCGAACCCTTCCGCCGTATCCTGCATGCGCGCGTCCTGTTCCGGATAGCCGCAGTCCCAGGCCGCCGAGCGGCGCACCCGGCCGTGGTAGAGCAGGCGTACCCCGAGCGCCGCGAGCAGGAGCACGATCACGATGACCGCCAGCAGCATGCCTGGCGCGTAGCTCGCCCGCTCGGCATCGATGGGCGTCAGGAACAGCCCGTCCCCGACGGGCAGGGACGCGCCGAGCAGGAACCGGCTGGCGGGGGCGATGAGGGTGAGGGCCGCCGAAGGAGCGAGCCCCAGGACGATGCAGCCGGCCGCGAGCCAGAGCATGCCGAAGCGCTCCGGCCAGCCCGCCTCGTGGGCACGCTGGAGTTCCGGGCTGCGCGGCTGGCCGAGGAAGGTCACGCCATAGAGCTTGACCATGACGTAGGCGGCGAGCGCCGCGGCGAGCGCCACGGCGGCGGCCGCCACCGGGATGATCATGTTGAGATAGGGTTGGGTCAGCCCCGGCGTGAACAGGAAGGCCTGCAAAAGCAGCCATTCCGAGGCGAAACCATTGAGGGGTGGCAGCCCCGCGATGGCGAACACGCCGATCAGCATCAAAGTCGCCGTCCAAGGCATGGCACGGATCAGCCCGCCCAGCCCGCCCATCAGGCGCGTGCCCGTGGCGTGCAGCACAGAGCCGGTGCCCACGAACAGCAGACCTTTCATGAGCGCATGGTTGAGCACGTGGTAGAGTGCGGCGGTCAGGGCCAGGGCGGCCAGCGCCGCCTTGTCTTCCGCGCGGAATATGAGGGCGAGGCCAAGGCCGGTGACGATGATGCCGATGTTTTCGATGGACGACCAGGCCAGCAGTCGTTTGATGTCGGACTGCACCGCGGCGAAGATCACGCCATAGAGGGCAGAGACGAGACCCAGCAGAATCAGCAGCGTGCCCCACCAGGCGGGCTGTGCCGGCAGCAGGTCCAGGGTGATGCGCAGAAGCCCGTAGATGGCGGTTTTGAGCATCACGCCCGACATCAGGGCCGATACCGGAGACGGCGCGGCCGGATGCGCCTCCGGCAGCCACACGTGCACCGGCACCAGCCCGGCCTTGGCGCCGAAGCCGAATACCGCGAGCAGGAAGGCCACCGCCGCCCAGAACGGCGTGGGCGTGGCCGCGCGCATCGCATCGAAGGTGTAGGCGCCCTGGCCGCCCTGAATCACGCCGAAGGCCAGCAGCAACGCCACGGCGCCCACGTGGGCCATGAGCAGGTACAGGAAGCCGGCGCGCCGGATCTCATCCACGGCGTGATCGGTGGTGACCAGAAAATACGATGCCAGCGCCATCAGCTCCCAGGCCACCATGAAGGCATAGGCATCGTCTGCCAGCACCACCAGCGCCATGCCTGCCAGGAACAGGTTGTACCAGAGGCCGGTGGTGCGTGCGGTGGCGCCGTCGAGACTCCGGAAATAACCCACGGCATAGACGCTCACCCCGAAGGCCGCCAGGCCCTGCACGGCGAGAAACAGGGCGGACAGGGCGTCCAGGCGCAGGTGGAAGGGCAGGCTCGGCAACCCCAGGGGCAGGATCATGGTCTGGGGTGGGCCATCGAGGGTAGTCAGACTGATGCCTGCAAGAAACAGGGCCACCAGGGCGGAAGCGGCGTAGAGCCGACGCCAGCCGGTGAAAAGCTGCAGCCCGCCCAGGGCCAGCCAGGCCAGCAGGCAACCCCAGGTCAGCTGCAGGGACAGTGCGGGGGCGGTGGACGCCATGGGAAATCTTCGCGGACGGTTGTGGTGATTCTAGTGTTAATGACTTGCAGCTTCAATGTTAATCATATTAACATACAGCCACGTCCCGTCCTGCACGATTTGCCATGGAACAACGCACTGCCCGCCTGACCATCCTGATCGACCCGCGCAAGAAGAAGCTGTTCGAGGAGATCTGCGCGCAGCAGGACCTCACGCCGTCCCAAGTGGTGCGGCGTCTGATCCGGCAGTACATCATCGAACACGCGGGCGACCGCAAGCTGCCCGACTGGCTCGTCCGGGGCAGCGGGCGGGGCTGATTTGCGGGACCCCGCTCAGAACTCGTTGCGGATGCGGTTGTAGCCCTTGACCAGTTCGCGGTTGGCTTCCGCGACGGATTCGGAGAAGCCGGCCACGTCGGGGCTCACCGGCTCGATGTGGGCCAGCTCGGCATCGGAGTGAATGTTGACGGTGGAGGGAATGTAGAAGCCGGGCGGGACGGTGCAGTTCTCCACCACGGAGTTGTGGCGCACCACCGAGCCGTCGCCCACGGTGCAGTTGAACAGCACCGAGTTGAAACCGATGAAGACGTTGTTGCCCACCCGGCATGGGCCATGGACGATGGAGCGGTGGGCGATCGACGTGCCTTCGCCGATGATGACGCCGCCGCCGGCCTTGCAGTGGATGACCACCCCGTCCTGGATGTTGGAATTGGCGCCGATGATGATGGGCTCCATGTCGCCTGCCTCGTTCACCTCGTCGGCGCGGATTACCGCATAGGGACCGATGAACACGTTGTCGCCCACGATCACCTTGCCGCACAGGATGGCGGTGGGATCGACGAAGGCGGAGGCGGCGACGACGGGCAGGTCGCCCCGGGGGTTCTTGCGGATCATGTTGGGCGCGCGGAATAAATCGCCCTATTTTAGCCCGAGACGCGGGCGCGGGGAATCAGAGGGCGGCAGCCAGGGCGCGCACCAGCCGCCCGGTGAGGGTGCGCGGCGGCGGCAGCCGGACCAGCAGCAGGTCGCAGGGTGCATCGCGGCGCGGGCGCCAGCCCGGCCCAAGGCCCGGCTGGGCCGCGGCCAGCACCAGATCCGGCTGCCAGCGTTCCAGGAGTTCGTCGAGCATGACAGTGCGCGGCCCGGCCAGCGCAAGTACCTCTGCCTGGGATGCGCCGATCCTCGCGGCGAGATGTGCGAGACGGCGTTCCAGGGTCGCGGCCAGGGCCGCGCGGGCCTGACCCGGCGTGAGCACGGGCGCCAGGCTGGTTTCCTCGTCGGTGGTATCGGCCACCGTGGCCAGGGCCAGGCGGGCGCCGGTGGCGTGCGCCAGGGCGGTGGCGCGCCGTGCCACCTGCTCGCCATCCGGCGTGAGCTCGATCAGGGCGAGGATGCGCCGGTAGCCCTGCATGCTCAGCCTGCGACGCGGCGCAGCGCCGGTTCCGCCATTTCACCCGAGGTCGCCGCGGCGCGACAGGCGGCGAAGATGCGCCTGTCGCAACGCGCACAGATCCCGGAATCGAGCATGGGGTAGATGCGCTGCATGGGATCGGTGCGTGCCGGGAACAGGTTTTCCTCACCGATCTCAGCGAGCCATCCGCCTCTGGCGAGCATCTCCCGCACGCTGTCCTTCATGCGATAAAAGTAGAGCCCGCCGCCCATGCGCCGGCGGCGCTTGGCCTCCTGGGCGAGCATTTCCGCGCCCGCGATGTCCACGAAGTTGATGCCGGTGGCCACGATGAGCAGGTGTCGGGCCTGGGGGTTGTCTGCGTCCACCTCGTGCAGGCGCGACTGCACGTGGTCCACCGCCCCGAAGAAGATGGAGCCGTTGATGCGCAGCATCTTGACTTGGGGACATTCGGGACGGCCGGTGGCGTCGATGTAGTGGTAGCTGCCGGGCTCCGGATCTGGCACCACCGCCTGCACCTGGGGACGGGAGGTGCGGTAGAGGTAGAACATGAGGGACAGCAGCACCCCGAAGAAGATGCCCTTCTCCAGGTTGATGAGGGTGCCGATCAGGGTCACCCAGAGTACGAGGGATTCGCTGCGGCTCACTTTCGGGATGGTGGCGATGTGATGGAAATCGATCAGTCCCCAGGCCACCAGGAACAGGATGCCGGCCATGGCGGCGGTGGGCAGGTAGGCGGCGAGGGGTGCTACCAGGAGCAGGATCAGGACCAGGGCGAGGGAGGCGAACACCGCGGCGAGGGGGGTCTGGGCGCCGGAGGCGTAGTTGACGCCGCTGCGGTTGAAGGAACCGGAGGAGGCGTAGCTGGAGAAGAAGCTGCCCAGGATGTTGGACAGGCCCTGGCCGATGAATTCCTGGTTGCCGTCGATGCGCTGCTCGGACTTGGCGGCGATGGCACGGGAGATGGACACTGCCTCGGTGAGCGCCAGCATGGTCACCACCAGGGCCGGGAAGAACATGTCGTGCAGGGCCTTGAGCGAGAAATCCGGCATGGACAGGGGCGGCAGGCCGGCGGGCAGCGCGCCTACGGTCTTGATTTGGGTGATGCTCTCGCCCAGCAATCCATTGAGCCACGCCGCGAAAAAACTGCCCACCAGCATGGCTGCGATCATGTAGGGGATGCGCGGCAGGAAGCGCTTGACCAGGATGCCGGAGAGGAGGGTCACCACGGCCACCGCCGTCACGTAGGGATTGATGTCGCCAAGATGCAGGAAGAGCTGGCGCAGGGTCTCGTGAAAGGGTGTGCCGCGGGGAATGTCCAGCCCGAAGAAGTTTTTGATCTGGCTGCCGGCGATGAGGAGGGCGGCGCCGGCGGTGAAGCCGATGACCACGGTGTGGGAGATGAAGTTGACCAGGGTGCCCATGCGGGCGAGTCCCAGGAGGAGTTCGAACACGCCCACCAGGAAGGTGAGGGTGAGCACGAGCTTGATGAACTCGGGGCTGCCGGGGGTGGCATGGGGGGCGACGGAGGCGAACACCGCGATGGAGATGGCGGTGGTGGGGCCGGAGACGAGATGCCAGCTGGAGCCGAACAGGGCGGCGATGACGGCGGGCACCATGGCGGCGTAGAGGCCGTACTGGGGAGGCAGGCCGGCGATGGTGGCGAAGGCCACGCCCTGGGGCAGGACGATGAGGGCGCCGGTGAGGCCGGCAATCGCATCCGCCCGCAGCGTGCGCCGGTCCACCCGCGGCCACCAGCGCAGGAAGGGCAGGAAACGGTCCAGCGGGGCGGTGCGAGGGAGCATGAAAAGCGCGCGGCTCGTTGGAAACGGTTTTCCATGGTAGCCGGCGGCCCGTCAAACTCGGGTCAAGTTTGTGTCAAGAGGCCGTCAAGGCAGGCCGGAAACGCTCTGAAACACCAGCTGGGCGGTGGTGCCTTCTCCCTCGCGGCTGTCGATCAGCACCTGCCAGCCGTAGCGGTCGCAAATGCGCTTGACCAGCGACAGGCCGATACCCGCGCCGGTGCTGGCCGCGCCGCGGTAGTAGCGCTGGAACACCCGTGCCAGCTCATCGGCCTTGATGCCGATGCCGGTGTCCCGCACCACCAGGCGATCCGCCAGGAGCTGGATTTCCACCCGTCCCCGCTCGGTATAGGCGAAGGCGTTGCGCACCAGGTTGCCGATGACGATGGAGAGCAGGGTGCGTTCGGCCGGCAGGACCGGTTCGCCCACGATCTCCAGTTCCAGCCGGGCCGGACGCCCTTCGATGAGATGACGGTGACGGTCCACGCATTCCAGCAGCACCTCCTTCACCGGACATTGCTCGTCGGGACGGGCGCGGGCCGTTTCCTCCCGTGCCAGGAGCAAAAGGGCGGTAATCAGTTCCACCATGTCGCGGCTGGCGCGGGCGATGCGTTCGATGCGCGCGTGCTGCCGGTCGCTCAGGGTGGAATCCTCCGCCAGCACCTCCGCCGCGCCCTGGATCACCGCCAGGGGCGTGCGCAGCTCGTGGCTGACGTCGGCGGTAAAGGCGCGTTCCCGGTCGATGAACGCACGCAGGCGCGCAATGTAGCCATCGAAAGCGCGCGCCATGTCCCCCACCTCGTCGTCACCGAAATGGCTGGCCAGTGTCGGTGCCTGGGCTTCGGGGCTGGCCGTCGAAATCTCGCGCGCCAGCCGCGTGACCGGCGCCACCACGCGCCCTGCGAGCCAGTAGCCGCCGGCTGCGGAGACCAGGGTCATGATCAGCACGGCGGCGCCCAGCACCAGCAGAAAGCGCCGTTCCCGCTCGATGTGCGGCGTCTCGTCGAACAGCATCACGTAGCGCTCACCGCCCCGCTCGGCAACCGCGACGCGGTAGGGGCGCCCCTCCAGGCGCAGCCCGTGGCGGCCCGGTGGGAGGTTGCGCACGGCCGCAGGCACGTCCCCCGCGGGGAGCGCCGGGGAGATCACGTAGCCGCGCAGCATGAGGGTGTGGGGCGGCAGGGAATGGGGATTGCGCGCGCGGCGGGCCAGGTAGTCTTCCAGCTCGGCGTTCAGGGTCTCGTCCATCAGGCGCGTGCCCAGGTCGCGTGCGGAGAGGTAAAGGCCGGTGGCGAGCAGCAGGCTGATCAGCGCGCCGAACCAGGCGAAGGCGAACGCGACCCGCAGCCGCAGGCTACGGGGCAGGGGCCGCATCGCCTTCCGCCAGCTGATAGCCCATTCCGCGCACGGTGTGGAGCAGCGGCACCTCGCCCGGGGCATCGATGGCGCGGCGCAGCAGATGCATGTGGGCGCGCAGCGCGTCGCTGTCCGGCGGTGTGTCGCCCCACACCGCATGTTCCAGTTCGCTGCGGCTTACGACCCGGGGGGAATGGCGCATCAGGACCTCCAGCAGGCGCAGGGGAATGGGCGGCAGATGGATGGGGCGCTCGCCGCGGGTGATCCTGAGGGTGTCGGTATCGAAGCTCAGGTCGCCCACGCGCAGCCTTGTCTGCAGCCCCTGGCTCTGGGCCCGGCGCGCCAGCGCCTTGAGGCGCGCTTCCACCTCGCGCAGGGCGAAGGGCTTGACCACGTAATCGTCGGCGCCGGATTCCAGGCCCACGATCTTGTCGTCCAGGGCATCGCGCGCGGTGACGATGAGCACTGGCGTGGTCTTGTGAGCCTCCTCGCGCAGCTTGCGGCACAGCGTGATGCCATCCATGCCGGGCAGCATCAGATCCAGCACGATGGCATCGTAGTCGTTGACCGTGGCCAGATGCAGGCCGGTTACCCCGTCACCGGCGACGTCCGCGGCATGGCCCCGGTCCGTGAGGTATTCCACCAGATTGGCGGCAAGATCGGGGTTGTCTTCGATGATGAGGATGCGCATGGCGCGTCATTCTAACCCCGTCAAAAAGCAAAGGCAGCCAGCGGCTGCCTTCGCGCATCCCCGGCCCGACGGCCTTACTGGACGATGCCCTGGGTCTCGCTCAGCACTTCGTGCTGCCGGCGGTGTTCCGCCATGCCCCGGATCAGGGCGGTGAGCACGGTGATCGCCCCCAGCAGCAGGGCCAGGGCCAGCACGCCGTCACCCGCCATCTTGAGGGTCTTGAGCGTGGTTTCGGGCAGGGGCTCGATCAGTCCGAGCTTGGACAGATAGCCCGGAATGTAGAACAAGCGGCTGAACAGGACGGTGAGCATGATCACCGCCATGGTGAGCTTGACCTGATAATCCTTCACATAGGTGGTGCCGATGGCGCCCAGCTGGATGCCGAACAGGGAGCCCAGCAGGATCAGCATGGCCAGGCGCAGGTCCACCATGCCTTCCAGCCCGTAGAAGATGGTGCCGCCCAACCCCATGACGAAGGCGATGACCAACTCCGTGGCCGAAGCCATGAGGGCCGGCACGCCGAAGATGTAGATCATGGCGGGCACGCCGATGAAGCCGCCGACGGCGATGGTGGAGGCCAGCATGCCGGTGGCGAAGCCCATGGGGGCGACGAACAGGAAGGAAATCTTTGCCTTGGCGCCCGGGAAGTAGATCATGGTGCCCGGAATGTGCACTGACTGCACCCACCTGGCGAGACGGGTGATGCGGTGCTCCTCGCCATGGGGATGGCTTTTGAGCTTGCGGTAGTCGCGATAGACGAAACCGCCCACGATGGCTAGCACCACCACGAATATGGCGGACACGTAGAGATCGGTTCCCACCGCGCCGAAGCGGTCCTTGATGCCGGTCATCACGTGTTTGCCGTAGAGCATGCCCAGCTCTGCGAACACACCCATCACCAGGCCCAGCTTGACGTCCACCTGGCCGTATTTGTGCCGCTTGATGGCGCCCACCAGCGCCTTGGGAAACTTGTGGCAGATGTTGGAGGCGACCGCCACGATGCCGGGCGCACCCAGGGTCATCATGGCCGGCGTCAGCACGAAGGCGCCGCCGGAGCCGATGAAGCCGGACACCATGCCGCCCACGAAACCGATGAGGATGAGCAGGATCGCGCCCGTGAGGTCGAGGTCGATGAACTGGATCAATTCCATTTGGCCGTGCTCCCCCTCATTTCTTGCTGGCGGCCTTGAGTCCCAGGGAATCCCAGAACATTGCCGTGAACGCCCCATGGACGTAGGACATGACGAAGGCGACTACGATGGGGACCAGCACGTTCATCCAGTTGCCTTCCAGAAGGGTGCCGCCCTTGGCGGCGCAGGCCTCGGGGGTGGGTTTGTGGTAATAGATCTCCCTGCCATTTTCCACCACCAGGCAGGACTGGGTGGTGGTGTGGGCCAGGCGCACGATGTCGTCCTGGAAATGGAACAGCCCCCAGTAGAGCAGGGCCACGAGCGCGCCCCAGAACAGGGTCTTGCTCCAGCGCGTGTTGACTTCTGCCATGCTTGGCTCCCGAAAACGAATGTCAAGAAAGCGTCAAATTGTAGCGTTTTTGGGCGCTTGGGCAAAGATCATCAGTCCTGTCGCGGGCGTCCGTCCGGCAGCCGCTCCTGGCATTCGGGGAAGATGCGCGCGCTGCAGCGCGCGCAGATGTCGGCGTCGAGTCGGGGATAGATGGTCTCGATGGGCCGGCTCTTGGCAGGGAAGACGTTTTCCCTGCCGATCTCCTCGGCGTAGCTGGCCCGCCGCAGCATTTCACAGGCGCCTTCCTTGACCCGGTACAGATACAGCCCGCCGCCCATGCGCCGGCGGCGCTTGGCCTCCTGGGCGAGCATTTCCGCGCCCGCGATGTCCACGAAGTTGATGCCGGTGGCCACGATGAGCAGGTGTCGGGCCTGGGGGTTGTCTGCGTCCACCTCGTGCAGGCGCGACTGCACGTGGTCCACCGCCCCGAAGAAGATGGAGCCGTTGATGCGCAGCATCTTGACTTGGGGACATTCGGGACGGCCGGTGGCGTCGATGTAGTGGTAGCTGCCGGGCTCCGGATCTGGCACCACCGCCTGCACCTGGGGACGGGAGGTGCGGTAGAGGTAGAACATGAGGGACAGCAGCACCCCGAAGAAGATGCCCTTCTCCAGGTTGATGAGGGTGCCGATCAGGGTCACCCAGAGTACGAGGGATTCGCTGCGGCTCACTTTCGGGATGGTGGCGATGTGATGGAAATCGATCAGTCCCCAGGCCACCAGGAACAGGATGCCGGCCATGGCGGCGGTGGGCAGGTAGGCGGCGAGGGGTGCTACCAGGAGCAGGATCAGGACCAGGGCGAGGGAGGCGAACACCGCGGCGAGGGGGGTCTGGGCGCCGGAGGCGTAGTTGACGCCGCTGCGGTTGAAGGAACCGGAGGAGGCGTAGCTGGAGAAGAAGCTGCCCAGGATGTTGGACAGGCCCTGGCCGATGAATTCCTGGTTGCCGTCGATGCGCTGCTCGGACTTGGCGGCGATGGCACGGGAGATGGACACTGCCTCGGTGAGCGCCAGCATGGTCACCACCAGGGCCGGGAAGAACATGTCGTGCAGGGCCTTGAGCGAGAAATCCGGCATGGACAGGGGCGGCAGGCCGGCGGGCAGCGCGCCTACGGTCTTGATTTGGGTGATGCTCTCGCCCAGCAATCCATTGAGCCACGCCGCGAAAAAACTGCCCACCAGCATGGCTGCGATCATGTAGGGGATGCGCGGCAGGAAGCGCTTGACCAGGATGCCGGAGAGGAGGGTCACCACGGCCACCGCCGTCACGTAGGGATTGATGTCGCCAAGATGCAGGAAGAGCTGGCGCAGGGTCTCGTGAAAGGGTGTGCCGCGGGGAATGTCCAGCCCGAAGAAGTTTTTGATCTGGCTGCCGGCGATGAGGAGGGCGGCGCCGGCGGTGAAGCCGATGACCACGGTGTGGGAGATGAAGTTGACCAGGGTGCCCATGCGGGCGAGTCCCAGGAGGAGTTCGAACACGCCCACCAGGAAGGTGAGGGTGAGCACGAGCTTGATGAACTCGGGGCTGCCGGGGGTGGCATGGGGGGCGACGGAGGCGAACACCGCGATGGAGATGGCGGTGGTGGGGCCGGAGACGAGATGCCAGCTGGAGCCGAACAGGGCGGCGATGACGGCGGGCACCATGGCGGCGTAGAGGCCGTACTGGGGAGGCAGGCCGGCGATGGTGGCGAAGGCCACGCCCTGGGGCAGGACGATGAGGGCGCCGGTGAGGCCGGCAATCGCATCCGCCCGCAGCGTGCGCCGGTCCACCCGCGGCCACCAGCGCAGGAAGGGCAGCACGCGGTAGAGCCACAGATTGCAGGCGAGCGTGTCGGAAAAGCGGGAGGCAAGACTCATGAAATCGTCGTCCGGTGGGCAAAAACATTAGGAGTATCTAATATTTACGCGCGCCGGGCAAATCCGCGGTGGTTGCCCGGCCGGGCCGCCTGCGCGTAGAATACGGCGCAATTCGTTTGCGCCGCGCGCGGGCGTGCCCGTCAAAGACAAAAGAGAGCGCGGTCCGTCCGGTTTTGCAGAACCTTTTCAAACCACCCGAAAGAGTGAGGAAAATGAGCAAACACGTCCTAGCCAGCCTGCTCGTGATGCTGACGGCCGCGATGAGCGGCAGTGTCCTGGCGGAAGCCAATGCCGCCGCGGGCAAGAACAAAAGCTCCATGTGCGCCGGATGCCACGGCATCGAAGGCTACCGCAGCGTCTATCCCGACACCTATCGGGTGCCCAAGATCGGCGGCCAGCATGCCGAATACATCGTTGCCGCGCTCAAGGCCTACAAGGCGGGCGAGCGCAAGCACGCCACCATGCGCGCGATCGCCGGCAGTCTGTCCGACCAGGACATGGCCGATCTCGCCGCCTACTATGCCGACGCCAAATAAGAAGGGACGGAAACCATGAACATGCGCCTCCTCCTCACCACCGCCATCCTCGCCCTGGGCGTAAACCTGCCTGCGGCGGCCGCCGGCGATGCCGCGGCCGGCAAGGCCAAGAGCGCCGCCTGCGCCGCTTGCCATGGTGCCGACGGCAACAGCCCCACGCCCGCCTTTCCCAAGCTGGCGGGGCAGAACGACGACTACCTGGTGCACGCCCTCAAGGCCTACCGGGACAAGAGCCGCGTCAACGCCATCATGAACGGCCAGGCCGCCAATCTGTCGGATCAGGACATCGCCGATCTGGCTGCCTATTTCGCCAGCCAGTCCGGCTTGAAATACAAGCGCTGACGCGGGTCCTTCCCGGCCATGAAAAAACCCGGCCTGGCCGGGTTTTTTCATGGGCGCAGTCTGGCGTCGAGACAGCCCAGATAGAGGGCGGGATCGGGCGGCGCGTGGTTGCGCTGGGCCTGCCAGATCATTTCCGCCAGACACTCCGCCAGGACGTGGTGGGCGTCGTGGACTGCAAGGCCGCGCTCGAGGAGTTGCTGGTAGCGGCTGCGGATGCCGGCAGGCTGGTCGATGGAGAGCTGTTCCAGGATGGCCAGGTGCAGGCTCAGGTGCAGGAAGGGATTGGTCTCCCCCATCTCCGGCAGGTAGTCGCGCGCCGTGTAGCGCTCCGGCTGTTCCAGGATGGTGTGGTATTCCGGATGGAGCAGGATGACCTCGATGGCCAGTGTCTCGCTGCCCTGCAGCGGCTCCCGGTTGCGATACTTGCGCCAGGTATCGAAGTAGAACCGGCGCACCTGTTCCCGGTCCGGATCAAACATCGGTGCTGAACAGGCCCAGGACGCCCGAGTACTGGAAGAGCTCGTTGCTGCCGTCGAGGGGCGCGATTTCGCCATTGCCGTAGAAGCCGATCAGCGGCAGTCCCGGGAAACGCGCCTTGAGGAGTTCGAGATCGCGGTCGATCCCGCCATAGAAATAGGGGCCACGCCCCATGCAGGGGAAGAACAGGCCGAAGTCGGGCTCGCGGCCCAGCTCCCGCCGCACGCGCTCCACCGTGAGGCGCATGTCGCGTTCCGCCGCCAGCGGCTGACGCAGGGCCCAGAACAGGTGTTCGCCTGGCGCCAGGCGTGCGGAGAGGGTCACCGAACGGTCGTCGCTGTTGGCGGCAATGATCGGCGCGAGGCGGTAGCGTCCCTCCTGGATGGCGGTGTCCGGATCCCCGAAGACCACGCCGGCGAGGATCAGGTGCAGGGGGATGCGGTCCAGCTCACGCACCTCCAGCGGCAGTTCGCGTGCCAGGCTGTTGAGGGAAGGTTGGGTGCCCAGGCTGATCACGTCGTAGCCACTCACCTGGGTGATCTCCAGCGGGGGAGACAGGGGCCGCACGCCCTGGGACACCCCTACCGCGCCACGCGCCCCCCTGATGACCGTCTCGCACCGGCCATTGGCCGCCACCCGTCCCCCGCACCAGACCTTGAAGGGCCCCTGGCCGGTGGCATCACCGGACACCCCGCCGAAGCGCAGGCCCGGCGCCCGGATCCAAGTGCTGTTGATGGCGTTGGGCGCAGCCAGGGCCAGAATCAGTTCGTCTGGCGCGCTGCCGTGGCTGGGCAGCAGGGAGACGTCGCCGCCGAACACCATGGCCGCGGCGGCCGGCGCGTCCAGCACCCATTCCTGTTCGGTGAAGATGCCCGCCGCGGAGCAGCCCACCACCTGGGTGCAGCGGGCGGCACGGGAGGCGGCGCGCAGGGCGGGTTGCGGATCGGGTGCGAATTCCGACGTGAGGAAGAGCAGCACGCTGTTGGCGTGGTTGAGCCCCGCGCGCGCCATGGCGGCGGACACGGCCTCGCGGGCCAGATCTTCATGGGCGGTGCGGCCGGTGGCAAGGGCGCTGGCAATGGACATGGCATCCCCTCATGGGGCAGGGGTCTTGTGCCGGTATTCGCACAGGTCGCGAATCAGGCACTCGGGGCATTTCGGCTTGCGCGCGGTGCATACGTAGCGTCCATGCAGGATCAGCCAATGGTGGGCATCGTGCTTGAATTCATCCGGTACGAATTTTAGCAGCCCGCGTTCCACCTCCAGGGGTGTTTTGCCCGGTGCCAGGCCGGTGCGGTTGGCGACCCTAAAGATGTGCGTGTCCACCGCAATGGTGGGCTGACCGAAAGCGGTGTTGAGCACCACGTTGGCCGTCTTGCGTCCCACGCCCGGGAGCTTTTCCAGCGCCTCGCGCGTGGCGGGAACCTGACCGCCGTATTGCTCCACCAGGATGCGGGAGGTGGCGATGATGTGTTTGGCCTTGGTGGGGTAGAGACCGATGCTGCGGATATAGGGAATGAGCCCTTCTTCCCCTAGCGCCAGCATGGCTTCCGGCGTGTTGGCTTTGGGAAACAGCCTGCGGGTGGCGAGATTCACGCTACGGTCCGTGGCCTGGGCGGAGAGGATCACGGCAATGAGGAGCTCGAAGGGCGTGCGGTATTCCAGCTCGGTGGTGGGATGGGGATTCCAGGCCCGGAACCGCTCGAAAATTTCCCGCCGCTTGCGCGCGTTCATGCGGCCTTGAGGCTTGCCGGTGCGGCGCGCCGCTGTTCCGCGCGAGCATCGCGCCAGTTCTTGAAGGCGATCAGGCAGCCCAGCGCGATGAAGGCTCCGGGCGGCAGCACCGCGGCGAGCAGGCCGGGGTAGTCGGCCGGCAGCACGTGAATCACCCAGTCACGGGCGGCCCGCCCGAACACCAGATCGAGACCGGAAAACAGCGTCCCCTTGCCCACCACTTCACGCAAGGCTCCCAGCACACCCAGCACCAGGGTGAGACCGATGCCCATCATCAGGGCATCGAACACGGACGGCAGGAAGCGGTTGCGCGAAGCAAAGGCTTCGCAGCGGGCGAGCACGATGCAATTGGTGGTGATGAGGGGGATGAAGATGCCCAGCACCAGATAGAGGGGGTGCACGAAGGCATTCATCAGGAGCTGGATGGCCGTCACCAGCGCGGCGATGATGAGGATGAACACCGCGATGCGGATCTCCTTGGGCACCACGCTGCGGATCAGGGACACGCTGCCGCTCGCCACCGCCATTACCAGACTGGTGGCCAGCCCCAGGCTCAGGGCATTGACGGCGCTGTTGCTGATGGCCAGCAGCGGGCACAGCCCGAGCAGCTGCACGAGTCCCGTGTTCTGCTTCCACAAACCGTTTGCAGCGATTTCACGCAGGCTGGTTTCGCTCATGGTTTTCGCTCCTTGCGCGCTACGGGCCGCGCAAACAGCGCAGGCCCTTCCTTCTCGTAAAAAGTCAGCACACCCTGCACCGCCTTGACGACCGCGCGCGGGGTGATGGTGGCGCCGGCGCGATAGGGGAACACGCCCCCGTCCTTTTGCACCTTCCATTGCAGGGGCGGGATCTTGGCCAGCGAGGCGCCCTCGAACACACGGATCCAGTCGGATCGGCTGACCTCGATGTAATCGCCCAGCCCCGGCGTTTCATTATGGGACACCACCCGCACGCCCGCCACTTCCCCGTTGGCCTTCACCGCCACCAGCAGGCGCACGGGCCCGCCGTAGCCTTCCGGCGCCACGGCCTCGAACACCAGGGCGGCTGGCTGGCCACGGAGGGTGGCGCGGTACACCAGGGAGGGTTGTGTGGTGCCCAGGGCCTGGGTGGGCGGCAGTTCGATGACATCGGCCAGAATGTCGTTGTCGAACAGCGCCGGCGGCAGGGTCTGGGTGATGAGGGCGAGTTTTTCCCGTTCCTCGCTGGCGGCGATGATGCCCCGGGTGAGCTGAAAACTGTAGGCGAGGATGGCCGTGCCCAACACCGCGAAGGCAAGCAGGATCAGGGCCGTGCGCAGGGCGTTGGTCAGGGCGGGGTTCATGGCTTGCCGGATTTCTCTGGGCCGTGCCCCACCACCCGGGGCTGGGTATAGATATCGATGAGGGGCGCGGCCATGTTCATGATGAGCACGGCAAAGGCCACGCCGTCCGGGTAGCCGCCGAAGGTGCGGATGAGATAGACGAGCAGGCCGATGGCCGCGCCAAAGATCAGCTTGCCCAGGGGGGTGGTGGGCCCCGTCACGGGATCGGTGGCGATGAAGAAGGCACCCAGCATGGCGCCACCGGTGGCCAGGTGGAACCAGGGCGCCACGTAGCGGTCGGGGTCGTACACGTGGAACCAGAGGGCAGCGGCGAACAGGCCGGCCAGCATGGCCACCGGCACGTGCCAGGTGATCACCCGCTGCTGCAGCAGGAACAGGCCGCCGGCCAGCCAGGCGAGAGCGATGAGCTCGCTGCCCCGTCCCCCCACATGGCCATAAACCGGGGCACGGGTGATCTCATTGACCGTGTGGCCCAGCCTGAGCTGGGTCTTGAGCAGGTCCAGGGGGGTGGCCATGGTGATGGCGTCGAGGGTCACGCCTGCCGGCAGATGACCGGTGAAGACATAGACCACCGCATCCGGCAGGGAGAGGTGGGCGTGGGCCAGCATGTCCACCGCCGGCCATTGGGTCATGTGGGCGGGGAAGGACACCAGAAGCAGGGCGTAGCCCGCCATGGCGGGATTGAACAGGTTGCTGCCCAGCCCCCCGTAAAGATGCTTGGCCACTACGATGGCGAACGCGGTACCGCCCACCACCACCCACCAGGGGGCGAGCGGCGGCAGGGACAGGGCCAGCAGCCATGCGGTGACCAGGGCGCTGCCATCCTTGAGGAAGGGTGCGATGGCATAGCCCCGCAGGCGCAGCATCAGGGCCTCGCAGAGGAGCGCGGTGAGGGAGGCAAGGGTGAGACTCACCAGGATGGCCGGTCCGAAATAGGCCACGTAGGCGGCAATGCCCAGCCCTAGGGCCAGCAGCACCTTGCCCATGATGAGGCCGACGCTGGCCGGTTGCGAGATGTAGGTCATGGCGTATTCTCAGGCGGGTTTTGCATGGCCTCGCGCAGCTTGGCCCGGCGTGCCTCGATTTCCTGGATTTCCTTCAGCTTGTCCGGCGGCAGGTCATCCACGTTGCGTGGTTCCACCCCCGCCCGCTTGGCGCGGGCCCGTTCGATGGCCGCCTGGATGGCGGCGCGCTTGGCGTCCGCATCCGGCGTGGGCATGGCCGCCGTGGCTTTGGATGCGGCGGCCTTCTGGGCCAGCTTTTCCGCGCGTTCCTTCTTCTCCCGCTCCAGCCGCTGCAGGCGGAACTCGTGCCGTTCCCGTGCCCGGTCTGCCGCCTTCTTTTCACGTTCCCGTGCCCAGATCTCGCTTTTGGCGAAACGGTAGTAATCCACCAGGGGAATGTGGCTGGGACAGACGTAGGCGCAACAGCCGCATTCGATGCAGTCGAACAGGTGGTGCTCCTGGGCCTTGCCGAAGTCCCGGGCACGGGCGAACCAGTACAGATCCTGGGGCTGCAGCCGCACCGGGCAGACCTGGGCACAGCGGGTGCAGCGGATGCAGGGTAGCGGCAGCGGCGGCGGTGGGAACAGCCTGTCGGAACGGGCGATCACGCAGTTCATGGCCTTGACCACGGGTACCTGGTCGGTGTGCAGGTCGAAGCCCATCATCGGCCCGCCCATGATGTAGCCCGTGGTGTCCTCGCGCGGGCTGCCGGCCAGGGCCACCAGTTCCGCCAGCGGCATGCCGATGGGCGCCTCGAAATTCTGGGGGCGCCGCACATTGCCCGTGACGGTGACCACGCGCGAGATGAGGGGCTCCCCGTGATGCACGGCCCGGTCCAGGGCATGGGCGGTGCCCACGTTGAAGATCTGCACGCCCACATCGGTGGAACGTCCGCCACTGGGTACCTCCCGCCCGGTGAGCAGCTGGGTGAGCTGCTTGCCGCTACCGGAAGGGTAGAGGGTGGGCACCACCACCAGTTCGAAATCCGTGTCGCGGCAGGCGTCGCGCATGGCGGCGATGGCCTCCGGCTTGTTGTCCTCGATGGCAACGATCACCTCGCGCGCGCCCAGCAGGTGGCGCATGATGCGGGCACCGGCGACGATGCTGGGGGCGCGTTCCCGCATCAGGCGGTCGTCGCAGGTGATCCAGGGCTCGCATTCGCAGCCATTGAGCACCAGGAGGGGAATGCTGGGCTCGGGTGCCGGATTGAGCTTGACATGGGTGGGGAACACCGCCCCGCCCAGGCCGGCCAGCCCCATGTCGCGCAGGCGGTTGCGCACCTCGCTGGGATCGCGGTCGAGATACTCGATGGGGGTCTTGTCCACCCAGCGTTCCTCGCCATCGGCCTCGATCACTACACACAGGGCCGGCAGGCCGGAGGGATGGGGGACGGGATGCGGTTCCACGGCCAGCACCCGGCCCGAGGTGGGGGCATGCACGCTCGCCGAGATGTAGCCGTCGGCTTTGCCGATGAGTTCGCCCTTGAGCACCTGCTGTCCGGGCTGCACCACGGGTTTGGCAGGATTGCCGATGTGCTGCATGAGAGGCACGACGAGCCGCGCCGGCAGCGGCGCCGGTGCGATGGGACGGCCGCTGGATTCGGTCTTGTGTTCGGGCGGATGCACGCCGCCGGGAAAGCCGTAAAGCTCGCGCATGGGTCAGGCGGCCTTGAGGGGAATCACCGGATATTTCCACTTCCAGGTGGTAATGTCCTCCTGGATCGGCACCATGTGGATGCAGTCCACCGGACAGGGCGGCACGCACAGCTCACAGCCGGTGCATTCGGAGGCGATCACGGTGTGCATCTGCTTCGCGGCACCGACGATGGCATCCACCGGGCACGCCTGGATGCACAGGGTGCAGCCGATGCACAGGTTTTCGTCGATCACTGCCACCGACTTGGGCTTCTCCACCCCGTGGGCGGTGTTCAGGGGTTTGGGTTCCACCCCCAGCAGCTCCGCAAGCCTGCGTATGCCTTCCTCGCCCCCGGGGGGACACTGGTTGATGTCCGCCTCCCCCCTGGCGATGGCCTCGGCGTAGGGACGGCAGCCGGGATAGCCACACTGGCCGCACTGAGTCTGGGGCAGGATGGCATCGATCTTGTCCACCAGGGGGCTCGATTCCACGTGGAAGCGCACCGCCGCATAGCCCAGCGCGAGTCCCAGGGCCAGGGCCAGGGCGGACATGACGAGAAGTGCGGAGACCATGGCTGTCTGTTTCACCACGCCGCCACGGCGACACCGGGACGGACAGGGCAGTGCATAGGCAAAGGGGCCTGGCGCATCGGTTGCTCGCCGATGCAGATGGGCCCGGGACCTTTGCTGTGTTCCCCCGCTTCCATGGCAAACCCGGCTTTCATTTCACCAGGCCGGAGAATCCCATGAAGGCAAGGCTCATCAACCCTGCCGTCACCATGGCGATGGCGCTGCCACGGAAAGGTGCCGGCACGTCCGCGCCTTCCAGCCGTTCGCGCATGGCGGCGAACACGACCAGGATCAGGGAGAAACCCAGCGCACCCCCCAGCCCGAAGAACAGGGACTCCACGAAATCGTGCCGTGCCTGCACGTTGAGCAGGGGAATGCCCAGCACCGCACAGTTGGTGGTGATGAGGGGCAGGTAGATGCCCAGCACCTGGTAGAGCAGCGGGAACATCTTGTGCAGGAACATCTCGGTCAGCTGCACGATGGCGGCGATGACCACGATGAAGGAAAGCGTGCGCAGGTAGAAAAGCTCGCTGCCCAACAGGTATTCGTTGATGAGGTAACTGGCGCCGGAGGCGAGGGTGAGCACGAAGGTGGTGGCCAGCCCCATGCCGATGGCCGGTTCGAGCTTCTTGGAGACCCCCATGAAGGGACACAGACCGAGAATCTTGACCAGCACGATGTTGTTCACGAACACCGTGCTGATGAGGATGAGGAAATAGGTTTCCACGATGGCCTGGGGCGACGAAAAAACGACCAAATTATCCGCTTTGGGCCATGGCCCTGCAACCCTGAACGGGCGCGGGTTTTCGCCTGCGCGTATCGGTCAGGCGGTGGCGAGGGCATCCTCCGGCTCGCTGTAGGGCAGGCCCAGGTCCTCCGCCACGGCGCGGTGGGTGACGCGCCCCAGGCACAGTTGCAGCCCGGCGCGCAGGTCACGGCGGGTTTTCAGCGCACCCAGGGGATCGGCGGCGAGCGCCAGCGTGTAGGGCAGCGTGGCATTGGTGAGGGCCTGGGTGGAGGTGCGGGCGGTCGCGGCCGGCATGTTGGCCACACAATAGTGCACGACGCCATCGTGGATATAGGTGGGGCTGGTGTGGGTGGTGGGACGCGAGGTTTCCGCACAGCCACCCTGGTCGATGGCCACGTCCACCAGGACCGACCCGCGTTTCATGTGCCGCACCGTATCGTGGGTGATGAGCTTGGGCGCGCGCTTGCCCGGGATGTACACCGAACCCACCACCAGATCCGCCTCGGTGGCCAGCTCGGCGATGGCATGACTTTCCGAATAGCGGGTCTTGAGGTGGGGACCGAACAGGTCGTCCAGCTGGCGCAGGCGGGTGAGGTTCACGTCCAGGATGGTGACATCCGCCCCCAGGCCCAGCGCCATGCGTGCGGCCTGGGTGCCCACGGTCCCGGCACCGATCACCAGCACCTTCCCGGGCGACACACCGGGCACCCCACCCAGCAGCACGCCACTGCCACCATTGGCGAAATGCAGGCAGTGGGCGCCCACGTGCACGGCAATTCGGCCGGCGATCTCCGACATGGGAATGAGCAGCGGCAGGGCCCCGTGTTCGTCTGTTACCGTTTCGTAGGCGACGGCGATGATCCTGCGGTCGAGCAGCGCCTGCGTGAGTTCCCGCGAGGCCGCCAGGTGAAAGTAGCAGAACACCACCTGACCTTCCCACAGCAGGGGAATTTCGCTCGCCTGTGGCTCCTTTACCTTCACCACCAGGGGGCAGCGATAGACTTCGGCGACGCTGGCCGCAATGCGGGCACCGGCGGCGCGATACTGGTCGTCGCCGAAGCCGATGTGGGCGCCGGCGCCGCTTTCCACCCATACCTCATGACCGGCCGCGACCAGCATGTGCACGCCGGCCGGCGTGGCCCCGACCCGGTATTCGTGATCCTTGATTTCCTTGGGAATGCCGATGCGCATGGCTTGTGTCCCCTAATCCTTCTCTGCCAAAACCTCAGATCTCCACCTGAGTGCCGAGTTCGATCACGCGGTTGGTGGGAATGCGGAAAAAGCTCATGGCACTCTCCGCATTGCGCGCCATGTGGATGAACAGCTGCTCACGCCAGGGGGCCATGCCGGGCAAGCCGGTGGCGACGAGGGTCTCCCGTGACAGGAAGAAGGAGGTCTCCATCATCTCGAATTTGAGTCCCTTCTCCGCACACAGGGCCAGGGCGGCAGGAATGTCCGGCGCGTCCTTGAAACCGTAGTGGACCACCAGGCGATAGAAATTGTGCCCCAGGTCCTCGATTTGCAGTCGTTCCTCGGTGGGCACGTAGGGACGGTTTTCCGTGGTCACGGTGAGAAAGACCACGCGCTCGTGGAGCACCTTGTTGTGGGCTAGATTGTGCAACAGGGCATGGGGTACCCCTTCCTTGCTCGCGGTGAGAAACACCGCCGTGCCCGGCACACGCACCGGCGGATGGGCCACCAGCCCCTCGATGAACGGCCTGAGGGCAATGGCCCCGGACTGCAGGCGGATGAGCAGGAGCTGGCGGCCCCGTTTCCAGGTGGACAGCAGGGTAAACACTATCAGCCCGACGAGCAGGGGGAACCAGCCGCCTTCCACGATCTTGAGCGAAGTGGCGCCGAAGAAAGCCAGGTCCACGGTGAGGAAGACCAGCAGACCGGCCACTGCCAGCCAGCGGTTCCAGCGCCACAGCAGGATCACCACCACGAAGCCCAGCAGGGTATCGATGAGCATGGTGCCGGTGACCGCGATGCCATAGGCCGCGGCCAGGTTGCTGGAGGAGCCGAACATGAGCACCAGCAGCACGATGCCCGTGAGCATGGCCCAGTTGATGAAGGGAATGTAGATCTGGCCGATGGCGTGCTCCGAGGTGTGCACGACCTGCATGCGGGGCAGATAGCCCAGCTGGATGGCCTGGCGCGTGACGGAAAAGGCACCGGTGATCACCGCCTGGGAGGCGATGATGGTGGCGGCGGTGGCCAGGCCGATGAGGGGATACAGGGCCCACTCCGGTGCCTGCAGATAGAACGGATTGCGGATCGCGGCGGGATCCCGGATGAGCAGGGCGCCCTGGCCGAAATAGTTGAGCAGCAGCGCCGGCAGCACGAAGGCGAACCAGGCGAGCCGGATGGGGCGCCGCCCAAAATGGCCCATGTCGGCGTAAAGGGCTTCGGCGCCGGTGACCGCCAGCACCACCGCCCCCAGGGTGAGAAAGGCATAGCCCTGATGGCGGGCGAAGAAATCCAGGGCGTGCACCGGATTGAGGGCCGTGAGCACCTGGGGTGCGGTCGCAATGTTGGACAGACCCAGCACGGCGAGGGTCAAAAACCACAGGCTCATCACTGGCCCGAAGAACCGGCCGACGTGATGCGTGCCATGGCGCTGGATGGCGAACAGCACGATGAGCACCACCAGGGCGATGGGCTCCACCAGGGGGCGCAGGGCGGGCGTCGCCACCTGCAGGCCCTCCACCGCGGACAGCACCGAGATGGCCGGGGTGATCATGCCGTCGCCGTAGAACAGGGAAGCGCCGAAGATGCCCAGCACCGCGAGCAGCCCGCTCAAGCGCGTGGCCGGCGGCACGGCGCGCTGTACCACGGCGATGAGGGCCATGATGCCGCCCTCGCCGTTGTTGTCGGCGCGCATGATGAAGGCCACGTATTTGATGGACACCACGATGGTGAGTGCCCAGAACACCAGGGAGAGAATGCCCAGCACGTTTTCGCTGGTGGGCACCAGGGGATGGTGGCCCGCGAAGACCTCCTTCATGGTGTAGAGGGGACTGGTGCCGATGTCGCCGAACACCACGCCGATGGCACCCAGGGCCAGACTGGCGGTGCTGGCCGGACGGAAGGTGCTGCTCATGACGTGCCCGCCTGCGCCGGGGATGCACACAGCGTTTTCAGGACATCACGGACCAGGTCCGGTCCGCGATAGACGAGGCCGGTATAGACCTGCACCAGGCTCGCGCCGGCCTGGATCTTTTCCAGGGCGTCCGCGCCGTTCAGGATGCCCCCGACGCCGATGATGGGCACGGTGTCCTTCAGTTGCGCGTGCAGGGCGCGGATCACGGCGGTGGATTTCTCGCGCAGCGGCGCCCCCGAGAGCCCGCCCGCCTCCTGGCCGTGGGGCAGATGGGCCACGCCCTCGCGGCCGGTGGTGGTGTTGGTGGCGATCACGCCGTCGATGCGGTGGGCGAGCAGGCGGTCGGCGATGTCCACCAGCTGTTCGGGGGTGAGATCGGGCGCGATCTTGAGCACCAGCGGCACATAGCGTCCATGCTCCTCCGCGAGCCGGGCCTGCTCGGCCTTGAGCCGCGCCAGCAGGCCGTCGAGTTCCCGGGCCTCCTGCAGCTCACGCAGGTTGCGCGTGTTGGGCGAGGAAATGTTGACGGTGACGTAGCTGGCGTGGGGATAGACCTTGCGCAGGCAGAAGAGATAGTCGTCCGCCGCCCGTTCCATGGGCGTGTCGAAATTCTTGCCGATGTTGATGCCCAGTACGCCCCGAAAGCGGGCGCGCCGGACGTTCTCCACCAGGGCATCCACGCCGTGGTTGTTGAAACCCATGCGGTTGATGATGGCCTGCGCTTCCGGAATGCGGAACAGACGCGGGCGGGGATTGCCCGGCTGGGGCCGGGGCGTGACGGTGCCGATTTCGAGGAAGCCGAAGCCCAGTGCCGCCAGGCCGTCGATGGCCTCGCCGTTCTTGTCCAGTCCGGCGGCCAGCCCCAGGGGATTGGGAAACTGGATGCCCATGACGGTGCGCGGCGCACAGGGCACCTGGGGCATGGCCAGGCGGAGCAGACTGCCGGCGCGGGCCAGTCCCTGCAGCGTCAGGTCGTGGACGGTTTCCGGATCGAGACTGAACAGCAGCGGGCGGGCGAGGCAGTAGAGCATGCGGGCGTCCGGGGCAAAGGTGGGCGCCATTTTAGTCCCCTTGCGGCAGATGCCCAAACGGTTGTGGCCGTGCACAGTTTTCGCTAAGGTTGGCGCCTCACCGGGAGAACGACCATGAGCAAGGGCAATCCGTACGAATCCGAGGTGGACATCCTGATTCGCACCCTGCGCGAGGACCCGAAAATCGAAGCCGAGCGCAGGCGCAACTGGGCCTACTGGTGGCAGCGCGACCGCCGGCCGCGCGACCAGGCGCCCACCAGTTTCCAGGCCGATCTCGCGCCCCCCGAGCGGGACATGGCGTACGCGGCGCGGCGGCCGGACGTGGTGGGCGGGGGGGACTGAAAGCCTTTCAGAAAGGCAGCTGCAGATCCGGCGCGGCTTCCCGCAGCACGCGCCGGAAGTCGGCCTGGATGCGTTCCAGCGCCGCGGGATTGTCGGCCTCGAAGCGCAGCACGATCACCGGTGTGGTGTTGGAAGGCCGCGCAAGGCCGAAGCCGTCTTCGTATTCCACGCGCAGCCCGTCCAGGGTGATGATCTCTTTGGCATCGGGAAAGCGCGCCGTGGTCTTGAGTTTTTCCATCAGCGCGTAATGCTCGCCCTCGGCCATCCTGATGTTGAGCTCGGGGGTGTTCACCGTGTCCGGCAGGCTGTGCAGGGTGGCGCTCACATCCGGCTGGCGTGACAGGTATTCCAGCAGCCGGCAGCCTGCATAGAGGCCGTCGTCGAAACCGTACCAGCGTTCCTTGAAGAAGATGTGGCCGCTCATCTCGCCGGCGAGCAGCGCCCCGGTCTCCTTCATCTTGGCCTTGATGAAGGAATGGCCGGTCTTCCACAGGATGGGTTCGCCACCGCGGGCACGGATCCAGTCGAACAGCTTGCGCGTGGATTTCACGTCGAAGATGATCTTCGCCCCCGGATTGCGCGCCAGCACGTCGTCGGCGAACAGCATGAGCTGCCGGTCCGGGAAGATGATCTGGCCTTCCCGCGTGACCACGCCCAGGCGGTCGCCATCACCGTCGAAGGCCAGCCCGATTTCCGCATCGCCGCCCTTCAGGCGCGCGATGAGGTCCTGCAGGTTCTTGGGTTGCGACGGGTCCGGGTGGTGATGGGGGAAGGTGCCGTCCACCTCGCAGAAGAGTTCGGTCACTTCGCAGCCCAGGCGCCGATACAGGCGCGGCGCATAGGCGCCGGGCACGCCATTGCCGCAGTCGATGACGATCTTCATGGGACGCGCGAGCTTGACATCGGAGACGATGCGCTCGATGTAGCGTTCGGCGATGTCTTCCTGGCGATAGCTCCCCGCGCCGTGGCTGAGCGCGTTGTCCACGAGCCGTCGGCGCAGCGCCTGGATGGCCTCCCCCGCGAGGGTCTCGCCGCCCAGCACCATCTTGAGTCCGTTGTAGTCCGGCGGATTGTGGCTGCCGGTGACCATCACGGCGGAATGGGTGTTGAGCTCGAAGGCGGCGAAATAGGTCATGGGGGTGGCCACCATGCCGATGTCGATGACGTCGATACCCGCCTTGCGCAGGCCGCGCGCCAGGGCTTCGGCCAGCGCCGGCCCCGACAGGCGGCCGTCGCGGCCGATGACGATGGCGCGCTGCCCGCGGGCCTGCGCCTCCGAGCCGATGGCATGGCCGATGGCTTCGACGATTTCCGGGGTGAAGGTCTTGCCGACAATGCCGCGGATGTCGTAGGCCTTGAAGATTTCCGGGGGAAGATTTTGCATGGAAGCTCCGTTTCAGACTGCACAGGATGCAGGGGCATTGTGACGGTTCGACCGGGTCGCGGTCGACGCAGGCCGCCGCAGATGGGCGGCGAAATGTTCCAGCAGCCGTCGCGGCAGCCAGTCGAAGGTGCCGGGAAAAGGACCACTGACGAAACCCACATGCCCGCCCTGGGCCGGGAATTCCAGGGTCACGGCCTGACTCACCTCCTCCGCCGTGGGCAGGGCGTGGGCCGGCAGGAAGGGGTCGTTGCGGGCGTTGAGAATGAGGGTCGGCACGGAAATGGAATTGAGCCAGGGCTTGCTCGACGCCCGGGTCCAGTACTCGGTGGCATCCCGGAAACCGTGCAGGGGCGCCGTGAACAGATCGTCGAAGCGGTAGAGGGTGGACGCCGCGCGGATCGCCTGCGGACTCACGGGCAGACGGTGGCGGGCGATCTTGTCCAGGGCCTTGGCCCGCAGTGTGGCGAGGAAATGGCGCACGTAGAGATGGCGATTCAGGCCCCGGTCCAGCGCCCGGCCGGCCGCCATCAGGTCCATGGGGGCCGACACCGCCGCCGCGGCATCGATCACGGGCAGGCATTCCGGCCCCCACTCGCCCAGCCATTTGAGCAGGGCGTTGCCACCCAGGGAGACGCCCACGGCGAACAGGGCGCGACCCGGAAATTCGCTGCGGAAGCGGCGCAGGATGAGATCGATCTCGGCGGCGTCGCCCGAGTGGTAGGCGCGGGGCAGGCGGTTGGGTTCGCCGCTGCAGCCGCGGAAATGGGGCACCACGCCGCGCCAGCCCCGCCGGCGCACCGCCTGCATGAGGGCCCGCGCGTAGTGGCCGCGCGAGCTGCCCTCCAGGCCGTGGAACAGCACCACCAGTGGTGCTTCCGGCGGGCCGTCCACCCAGTCCAGATCGAGGAAATCGCCATCCGGCAGCACCCAACGCTCGCGCCGGTAGGGAATGTGGGGCAGACGCAAGGCGAGCGCGGCGTACAGGGTCTGCGCATGCCCGCCGGGCAGCCAGCGCGGCGCGCGATAGGTGGAGGGCTCGACGTGGCCTGGCATCAGTGGAGGGCGTGGCCGGTGCGCTGGGCGGACAGCACGCCCGGCGCGGGCGAGGCGTGGTGCAGGATCATGCGCCAGCCGGCGGGGGTTTCGCGATAGGCGTTGGTGGCACTCATGGGGGCCACTGGCTTGCCGTCCGGCACCATGATGTGTTCCTTGACGATGTGGATGGCAAGGCCCCCGCGGCGGGTGATCTGGACGGGTTCGATGCCGAAGCGCATGGCCACCTGTGCGCCGAGGATTTCCCGCCACCCCTGGGCCACGGCGCGCGCGCCCCTGAGGGGGCTGCCCATGGGATGCACGCACACCACGTCCTCCGCTTCGTCCCAGACGGCGAGCATGGCATCCAGGTCGTTCTGCTCGAAGGCGCGGTAAAAGGCGGCCTCGGCTTCCTCGGGGGAGGGAAAACGGACGTTCATTGGGAGGCTCCCGGCGTTCCGCTATAATGGATGACGCTATCCTGTTTGGCGAACGAAACCATGCGCATCGCGCCTGAACTGCTCGAGAAATACAGCAAGCCCGGGCCCCGCTACACCTCCTATCCAACCGCGCCCTATTTTACGGAGGCGTTCGGGGAAAGGGAATGGCGTGAGGAAATCGCCCGCACCCAGAACGACGGCCGCGGCCTATCCCTGTACGTCCACATTCCGTTCTGCGACACCCTTTGTTACTACTGTGGCTGCAACATGGTGGCCACCCATGATTACAGCAAGGCGTCGCGCTATCTCGAGGTGCTGGAGCAGGAAATCGGGCGGGTGGCGGCACTGCTGGCGCCGCAGCGGCGCGTGGAACAGCTGCACTGGGGCGGCGGCACGCCCACCTATCTCCATCCGGATGACATCCGCCGCCTGGGTGCCTGTCTGCGCAGCCGTTTTGCCTTCGCCGAGGACGTGGAAGCCGGCTGTGAGGTGGACCCCCGCGAGCTCACGCGGGACCATGTCGTGGCCTTGCGCGAGGCCGGCTTCAACCGCTTAAGCCTGGGGGTGCAGGATCTGGACGAACGTGTGCAGCGGGCGGTCAACCGCGTGCAGCCCGAAGCCCTGGTGCGGGAGGTCTATGGCTGGATGCGCGAGGCCGGGTTCGCCAGCATCAACATGGATCTCATGGTGGGCCTGCCGCACCAGACCGTGGAGAGCTTCGCAGCCACCCTGGACAAGGTGATCGACATGGGGCCGGACCGGCTGGCGGTGTTCAGCTACGCCCACGTGCCCTGGCTCAAGAAACACCAGAAACTCATCAGCGAGTCCGACCTGCCGGACTTCGCCACCCGCATCCGCCTGCAGCAGCTGATGCTGGAACGGCTCACCGCAGCGGGCTACGTCTATATCGGCATGGACCATTTCGCCCGGCCCGGTGACGAGCTGGTGAAGGCGCAGCAAAACGGCACCCTGCACCGCAACTTCCAGGGCTATACCACCCACAGGGATTGCGACATCTATGCCTTCGGCGTCTCGGCCATCAGCCAAACCGACGAAGTCTATGTGCAGAACTGCAAGCGTCTGTCGGACTACGAGGCGCGCATCAGGGAAGGCCGGCTCGCCACCGAACGGGGCGTGCGCGTCACGCGCGACGACCGCATCCGGCGCGACGCCATCCTCTCCCTCATGTGTGACCTGGCGCTCGACCGCGCGGCCTTTGCGCAGAAATGGGAGATCGACTTCGATGCCTATTTCGCCGACAGTCTGCAGGAATTGGCCGGACTGGCCGCCGACGGCCTGGTGGAGCTTGCGCCCGACTGGATCCGCGTCACGGAACTGGGACGCATCTTCCTGCGCAACATCGCCATGTGCTTCGACGCCTACCTGAAACAGCCCCTGCAGCAGCCGCGCTATTCACGCACGGTCTGAGTCGCCAAGGCGGTGCTCAGCGGCCGGCGCGGGCAGCGGCTCGGGCACGTGCAGGTAGAAGCCCTGGCCGTAATCCACGCCGATTTCCTTGACAGGCCGTTGAAAAAATCCCCCGGGGCCGCCCGTGCTGACGGTAGCATGTAGGCCACGGCGACGACGAGACAGGACACAGCGAAGATGAGAGCCACTCAGAACTTCCAGGGCGCGATGTTCAGCGACATCAGCCTCGAAGAGCGGGTCCCGGCCAAGTGCCGCTGCGCGCGCTGGTTGATGCCTTGCTGGCAACGATGAACCGTGGGTTTGAAGCGGTCTATGCCCGCCGCGGCCGTCCTTCGGTGCGCCCGAAATGCTGCTCAAGGCGTTGCTGCTGCAGATTCTCTTTTCCACCCGCAGCGAGCGGCTGATGGACAACCGCCACGGCCTGATCGTGGATGTCGAGATCACCCATACCAGCGGCACGGCAGAGCGCGAGGCCGCATTCAGGATGCTTGCGCGCCGAAAGCGCAAAGCCCGCCGACCCACCGTGGGGGCGGACAAGGGCTATGACTGCCGCGCCTTTGTCCCGGGGCTGCCGCCAGCTGGGCCGTGGGCGGTTTGGCCAAGACCAAGCTCATCGGGCATGCGAAGCTCACGGGCCAGGCGCTGCTGTGCTTTGCTGCGTATAACCTGGTGCGCATGGGCTCCCTTGCCGGCTGGTGGGATGCGCATCATGTGTAAATCAGGGGGTCAGTGCGCCCAAAATGGGCGGGCAGCCCCCAAAAGAGGGGCCGAAGCTGCTGTCGGGGCCGAGAAAAATGCCTTGCGCTGGCTTCGGGACAACGCCAACGGGCAGGTGGCCGCTTCGGTAGGGATTTTGCAACGGCCTGCTAACAACCAGTTGCAGCAGACGGCCTTCCGCCTCTGATGAACCGAAGCGTTCACCGGCCAACATCAACCGCTGAAATCGACAGAGATGGTGACGCTCCGACCGACCCGGGAGCTCCAATCGGTGCTACCCCCGATGACAGCGGCGGCTCATTCAGACACCACACTCGGGGACTGGTATGTCAATCGGCTCGTCGTCGATCGGCGGCCGCTCCTCCTTCTTGTAAGCTCAACCTCATTGCTGCCGATTTTGTTGCCGGCGCGTGACGCTCGGACTCTTCCAAATCGCCTGGTCGAAGTCGTCGCGGACCGCTTGGCTCGCATGGGCATTGCTCCGTCGCTTATCCGCGCCGAGACCGCGGTGATGAGTCCAGTCCACATCGATGTCACCATCGACCGCTCCGTGCTCGGGATCATGGTGGACTTCGCGAAGGCTGTGCCGTACTTCCTCAATGTTGGAGCCTGGGACGAGGCTTCGCTGCGCATGGTCGAAGACCGGCTGTCAGAAAGACCATGCCATGCAAGGAAAGGCCCTGATCGGCTCATATTCCCGTATAGAAAGACCGCAGAATTGCTAGCCCAAAAATGGGCTGGCTAACCAGGCATTTGGAGCCGACGCCCGTTGGCCGCGTGCGCGTCCGCCGCGTCCCCGCGCTCGTGGACGTTTTGCCTCGCGCGGCGGAGATATAGTTCTCCAGTCCCAGGGTCAGGGGTGTCTGGCCGGCGTGGGTCAGTGGCGCAGTCAAGTATTCCGTGCCGGCAGCGGGAGGGCGTCCAGGGCCTCCCGCACCGATTCGGGGAGGAGTTTTTCCAGGCAGTCGAGATGCCCCAGGGGACAGGTGCGCTGGAAGCAGGGGCTGCAGGGCAGCCCGAGACTCAGGATGCGGGCGGCAGGGGAGAGGGGCGGGGTGAAGCCCGGACTGGACGAACCGTAAAGGGCCACCAGGGGCGTGCCCACGGCGGCGGCCACGTGCATCAGGCCCGAGTCGTTGCTGACCACCGCGCGGGCGCTGGCCAGGACATCCACCGCTTCATCCAGGGTGGTGTGGCCGCACAGGTTGCGTGCGGGACTCGCCGCGGCAATGGCGGCCCCGATGGCGGCATCCCGGGAGGAGCCCAGCAGCCAGACCGCGTGGCCCCGCGCGGCGAGCAGTTGGGCGAGCCGGGCGAAATGGTGCGCCGGCCAGCGTTTGGCGGGACCGTATTCCGCGCCGGGGCAGAAGGCGACGGGGTCGCGGTCGGCCGCGAGCCCCAGGCGGTCGAGCGTGGCGCGCGCGCGGGATGGGTCCACGGCCAGGCGCGGCGTGGGCAGGGGCCGCGGCAGCACTGCACCGGGCGGCTCCGCCAGCAGGGCGAAGCGCTCCACCATGAGGGGGTAGGCTGCCCCATCCAGGCGGCGGAGGTCATTGAGCAGGCCGAAGCGGCCCTCGCCCACGAAGCCCGTGCGCCGGGGAATGCCGGCGAAGAAGGGTATCAGGGCAGACTTCAGGGAGTTGGGCAGCACGATGGCCTGGTCATAGCGGCGGGGTTTCAGCCGGCGCGCCAGGCGCCAGCGCTCGGCGAGCCTCAGTTCGCCGTGCCCGAAGGGGTTTTCCAGCACCTCGTCCACCTCGGGCATGCGCGTCAGGATGGGCGCGACCCAGGCGGGAGCGAACGCCTCCAGCCGGGTGTCGGGGGCCCGCGCCTTGAGGCGCATGAACAGCGGCTGGGCCATGACGGTGTCGCCCACCCAGGCCGGCGCGATGACCAGGATGCGGGGCACGCTCAGGGGTGGTGGGGCGCTTTCCCACGCAGGCGGTAGAGGGTGCCGCAATAGGGGCAGAGCGCTTCGCCGGTTTCCCCGATGGGCAGGAACACCCGGGGATGGGCGTTCCACAGGGCCATCTGCGGCGTGGGGCAGTGCAGGGGCAGATCGTCTTCCGTGATTTCCACGTAGCGGCTGGGCGCCCTGGGTTTTTCGGCCATGGGTTCAGACATAGGTCAGCCACTCCTGGCGCTTGGGATCGCGTCCAGTGACGCAGTCGAAGAACAGGGTCTGCAACTGGGTGGTGATGGGGCCGCGGCGCCCCTCGCCGATGGTGCGGTTGTCCAGTTCGCGGATGGGCGTGACTTCCGCCGCGGTGCCGGTGAAGAAGGCCTCGTCGGCGGAATAGACCTCGTCGCGCGTGATGCGCTTCTCGATCACGGGCACGCCGATTTCCGCCGCGAGCTGGATGATGGTGTCGCGCGTGATGCCTTCCAGGGCGGAGGTGAGATCGGGCGTATAGAGCTTGCCGTTGCGCACGATGAAGATGTTTTCGCCCGAGCCTTCCGCCACGAAGCCGTCCACGTCCAGCAGCAGGGCCTCGTCGTAGCCGTCCTGCTCCGCTTCCTTGTGCGCCAAGATGGAGTTCATGTAGTTGCCGTTGGCCTTGGCCTTGCACATGGTGATGTTCACATGGTGGCGCGCGAAGGAGGAAGTCTTGACGCGGATGCCCTTCTCCAGCGCCTCCTGGCCCAGGTAGGCGCCCCATTTCCACGCGGCCACGATCACGTGCACCGACAGGTTCTTCGCTGAGATGCCCATGGCCTCCGCGCCGTAGAAGGCCATGGGGCGGATGTAGGCGGCATCCAGGCCGTTTTCCCGCACCGCGGCGAGCTGCGCCTGGGAAATGGTTTCCTTGTCGAAGGGCAGCTTCATGCCCAGGATGTGGGCGGAGCGGAACAGGCGCTCCGTGTGTTCCCTGAGCCGGAAGATGGCCGTGCCGCGGTCGGTCTTGTACGCGCGCACGCCTTCGAACACCCCCATGCCGTAGTGCAGGGTGTGGGTGAGGACGTGGGTGGTGGCCTCGCGCCACGGCACCAGCCTGCCGTCGTACCAGATCAACCCGTCGCGGTCCGCCATCGACATCTTGTGCGCTCCTGAAACCGGTCAAAAAAAGCATCATTCTAGCGGATTTGCCGGCGGCGCGCCGAACAGCGCCTGCCACAACGCGGTCACCGCCTGCACGTGTTCGGCCACCTCCGCCGGGGGTACCCGGGCACGGCTGGCCCCCGCCATGCGCAGGTTGTGCTGCAGGCGCCGGAAGGTGCGGTAGGCCGCCTGCACCCGCTGCGCGGCCTCGGAATCGATGAGGCCGGCTTCTGCGGCGCGAGCCAGCAGTGCCAGGTTGCCCACGTTGTCGGCCAGTTCCGGGTGGCGGTGGGCATGGGCGAGGATCAGGAACTGGACCATGAATTCCACGTCGATCAGGCCACCCGGGTCGTGCTTGACATCGAACAGGCCGGAGTCGTTGGGATGGGCCTTGAGCATCCTGTGCCGCATGGCGAGTACGTCCTCCCGCAGCCTGGCCAGGTCGCGTTCGCGGCACAGGATGTCGCGGCGGATCGCCTCGAAGGCGGCGCCCACCGCCCCATCGCCGGCCACGAAGCGGGCACGGGTGAGGGCCTGGTGTTCCCAAGTCCAGGCATGCCGTTCCTGGTAGGTGCGGAAGGCCTCAATGGAGCTCACCAGCAGGCCGGAGGCGCCTTCCGGCCGCAGACGCAGGTCCGTCTCGTAGAGCACGCCGGCGGGGGTCATGGTGGTGAGCCAGGTGTTGATGCGCGCGGCCAGCCGGCTGTAGGTCTCCTGGGCGGCTTCCGCGGCATCGTCGTAGAGGAAGACGATGTCCAGATCCGAGGCATAGCCCATTTCCTTGCCGCCCAGCTTGCCGTAGCCGATGATGGCGAAGCGCGCGTCTTCCCGGTGCCGGCGCGGCAGTCCCAGCCAGCACAGGCGCAGCACCTCGGCCAGCAGCAGGTCGGCCAGGGCGGTGAGTTCGTCCGCCAGTTTCTCGATGGGCAGCAGGCCTTCCAGATCGCGCGCCAGAATGCGGAAGGTCCAGGCGTGCTTGAAATGGCGCAGCACGTCCATCTGGCGCTCCGGGTCCACGCCTTCGCCCAGCTCCCCACGCAGGGCATCGGCCAGGGCGCGCCAGTCCGGCGCCTCCAAAAGCTGGGTGGGGTCCAGCAGTTCATCCAGCAGCACGGGATGGCGCGTGAGATAGTCCGCCGCCCAGGGGCTCGCACTGCACACCCGCGCCAGGTGGGTGAGGGACTCCGGATATTCCACCAGCAGGGCCAGGTAGCTGCTGCGCCGGGCGATGGTCTCCAGCAGGGTGAGCATGCGGGCGAGGGTGGCCTCGGGATCGGGAAAGCCCGCCGCCGTGCGCACCATCAGGGGCACCAGCCGGTCGAAGCGGGCGCGGCTGTTTTCCGGCAGGCTCTGGTAGCGGGCCGTGCTGCGCAGCCGCTGCAGGGCTTGCCACACCGTTTCCGGCTGGCGGAAGCCGAGGCCCGCAAGCCGGGCCAGGGCCTCCTCCCGCGGCGTGTCGGCGGCCCAAAGGATGGCGTCCTCCGCCGCCTGCGCCCCGTCATCGGCGAAGACCGTCTGGAAGCAGCTCTCCACACGGGCACGGTGGCCATCGAGGCGGGTGCGCAGTGCCGCCCAGTCGGCGCAGTCCATGGCCCCGGCGATGAGCTGCCGGTCCTGGGGGTCCTCCGGCAGCATCTGGGTCTGGGCATCGTCGAGATATTGCAGCCGGTGTTCCAGCCGGCGCAGAAAGGCATAGGCGGCCTGCAGGGCATCTATCGTCTCGTCGGGCAGCAGGCGGCGGGTGCGGATCAGCTCCAGGGCGGTGCGCGTGGCGCGTACCTGCAGGAGCGGGTCCTTGCCGCCCCGGATCAGCTGGAACACCTGGGCGGTGAATTCGATCTCGCGGATGCCGCCGGGCCCGAGCTTGATGTTGTCGGCCATATCCCGCCGCGCCACCTCGCGCCGGATCTGGGCATGCATCCCGCGCAGGGCCGCGATGGCGTCGTAGTCCAGATACTTGCGGTAAACGAAGGGCCGCACCAGGGTCATGAGGCCCGCCTCGTCGCCGGTGAGGGCGCGCGCCTTGAGCCAGGCATAGCGTTCCCATTCCCGCCCGTGGGCCACGAAGTACTCCTCGAGGGCGGCGAAGCTCGCCACCAGGGGGCCGGACTCACCCCAGGGCCGCAGGCGGGTGTCCACCCGGAACACGTAGCCTTCCGGCGTGAGCTCGGCCAGGACCTGGCTGAGTTTCTGGCCCAGGCGGGTGAAATACTCGTGGTTGGAGACCCGGCGCGGACCGCTCGTTTCGCCGTCCTCGGGGTAGAGGTAGATGAGGTCCACGTCCGAGGAGACATTGAGTTCCCCGCCGCCGAGCTTGCCCATGGCCACCACGATCAGGTCCTGGCGGGTGCCGGACTCGGCGCCCACGGGTTCGCCGTGGATTTCGGCCAGCCACTGGTCGAGGCGGGGCAGGGCCTGTTGGATGCACACCTCGGCCAGCGTGGTCATGGTGCCCATCACTTCCTCCAGACTGGCCCGCCCCGTGAGATCACGCGCGATCACACGCAGATAGACCTGCTTGCGCAGGGCGCGCAGGGCGGCCTTGAGCTGCGCCTCGCCCGACAAGTCGTGCCCGGCGAGGAAGGCGCTCATGGCGTCGCGGGTGAAGGGCTGTTCCAGTCCGGCGGCCAGTGCCGCGGCAAGGCCGGGCTCGGCCGCGAGCAGGCGCCGGGCATAGCGGGAAGGCGCGAGGGCGCGGGCAAGATCGGGCGCAAGGTCCATGGGCATGCAGTGTCCCGGAAGGGGTTTTGGTAAGATAGGGCCCCATCCTACCCCACCTCGATCCCAACCAAGAACCCACTGGAGGAAGTCATGGCCACCATCGAATCCGTGCTGACGGAAACCCGTGTTTTCCCGCCCAGCGAGGCCTTCGTGAAACAGGCCAATGTGCCGGGCATGGAAGCCTACCGGGCCCTGTGCCGGGAAGCGGAGCAGGACTACGAAGGCTTCTGGGCGAAACGGGCGCGGGAACACATCAGTTGGCACAAGCCTTTCACCCGCGTGCTGGATGAGAGCAACGCGCCCTTCTACCGCTGGTTCGACGACGGCGAGCTGAACGTCTCCTACAACTGCCTGGACCGGCATCTGGCCAGCAAGGGTGACAAGACCGCAATCATTTTCGAAAGCGACGATGGCCAGGTGAGCCGGTTGAGTTACCGGGAACTCCACGCCGAGGTGTGCCGGTTCGCCAATGGGCTGAAATCCCTGGGGGTGGCCAAGGGGGATCGGGTGGTCATCTACATGCCCATGGGACCGCAGGCGGTGATCGCCATGCAGGCCTGCGCCCGCATCGGTGCCATCCATTCCGTGGTGTTCGGTGGCTTCTCCGCCAAGAGCCTGCACGAACGGGTGATCGACGCCGGCGCGAAGATCATCGTCACGGCCGATGAGGGGCTGCGCGGCGGCAAGGCGGTGCGCCTCAAGGATGCCGTTGACGAGGCGCTCGGCCTGGGCGGCTGCGACACGGTGGAGAAGGTGGTGGTGTTCCGGCGCACTGGCAACGCCATCGCCTGGAACACGGGGCGCGACGTCTGGTGGCACGAGCTTTGCGAGGGACAGGCCACGAGCTGCGAGCCGGTATGGCTCAATGCCGAGGATCCCCTGTTCATCCTGTACACCTCCGGCTCCACCGGCAAGCCCAAGGGGGTGCAGCATGCCACCGGCGGCTATCTGCTGGGGGCGATCCTGTCCATGCTGTGGGTGTTCGACTACAAGGACAGCGACATCTATTGGTGTACCGCCGACGTGGGCTGGATCACCGGTCACACCTATGTGGCCTACGGACCGCTGGCCCTGGGGGCTACCATTCTGGTATTCGAAGGGGTGCCCACCCATCCCCATCCGGGCCGCTTCTGGGAGCTCATCCAGAAACACCGGGTGACGACCTTCTACACCGCACCCACCGCCATCCGCTCCCTGATCAAGCTGGGGGCCGATCTGCCCAAGCAATACGACCTGTCCAGCCTGCGCCTGCTGGGCACGGTGGGCGAGCCCATCAACCCCGAGGCGTGGATGTGGTACTACGAGGTGGTGGGACAGTCGCGCTGCCCCATCGTGGATACCTGGTGGCAGACCGAGACCGGCTCCAACATGATCGCGCCCCTGCCGGGGGCCATCCCCCTCAAGCCCGGCACCTGCACCCTGCCGCTGCCGGGTATCATGGCCGAGGTGGTGGACGAACATGGTCATCCCGTGGGGGTCAATGCCGGCGGCTACCTCGTCATCAAACGGCCCTTCCCCAGTCAGCTGCGCACCCTGTGGGGTGATCCGGAGCGTTTCAAAAAGGCCTATTTCCCGGAAGAGCTGGGCGGCAGGACCTATCTCGCCGGCGACTCCGCCCGCCGCGACGAGGATGGCTACTTCTGGATCATGGGCCGCATCGACGACGTGCTCAACGTCTCCGGCCATCGTCTCGGCACCATGGAAATCGAATCGGCCCTGGTGGCCCATCCCCTGGTGGCGGAGGCGGCGGTGGTGGGCAAGCCCCACGAGATCAAGGGCGAGGCGGTGGTGGCCTTCGTGGTGCTCAAGCGTGCCCGCCCCACCGGCGAGGAGGCGAAACAGATCGTTGCCGAGCTGCGCGAATGGGTGGCCAAGGAAATCGGCCCCATCGCCAAGCCTGACGAAATCCGTTTCGGCGACAACCTGCCCAAGACCCGCTCCGGCAAAATCATGCGCCGCCTGCTGCGTGCCATTGCCAAGGGCGAGGAAATCACCCAGGACGTCTCCACCCTGGAGAACCCTGCCATCCTGGAGCAGCTCAAGGAAGTGGTGTGAAGCGCCGCCGCCACCCGCGCCGCCCGCCAAAGGAGGCACACTGAGGTCCCGCCCGGCGCGGCCGCGGCGCGGGCCTGACCCATTGTGATGAAGGCCTTTTCCCTCAAAGCAGTGGGCTGGGCCTGGCGGGCCCTGCTGGGCGCGACGGTGCTGCTCACCGTCCTCGCCGCGCTAGCGGTGCTGGTGCTGCGCTACTGGGTGCTGCCGGATCTGGGGCGCTACCGCGAGGATCTCGCCGCTGCCCTGTCCCGCGCGGTGGGTCAGCCCATCAGCATCGGCGGTCTCGAGGGGGACTGGCAGGGGGTTTGGCCGCGCCTCACCCTGGTGGAGGTGACGGTGCGGGACCACCAGGGCCTGCCGGCCCTGACCCTGAAACGGGTAGACACCCTGCTTTCCTGGCAGTCGCTGCTGGCGGCGGAACTGCGCCTCAAACGCCTGGAGCTGGACGCCCCCAGCCTCGCCATCCGGCGCGACCCCGATGGCCTGATCTATGTCTCGGGTGTCCCGGTGAACCGGCCGGGCGCCCGCGCAGGGCTTGCCGACTGGATTCTGCGCCAGGGGGAGATCCACATCCGCCACGCCCGTGTGGAATGGGATGACCGGCTGCGGGGCGCACCGCCCTTGGTGCTGGACGAGGTGGGGCTGAGCCTCGACAACGATCCCCTGCTGGGGCGTCACCGTTTCGGCCTGGTGGCGCGCCCCCCCGCGGCCCTCGCCTCCGGGCTGGATCTGCGCGGCGATCTGCGGGGACGTTCCTTCGACGACCTCACAGGCTGGCGCGGCACTCTCTACGCCCGGGTGCCCGCCACCGACCTCGCGGCCTGGGCGGCATGGCTGAGCTTTCCCTATCCCCTGCGTCAGGGCAGGGGGGGCGTGCAGGCCTGGCTGGACATCGACCATGGCCGCATCACGGGGGTGACCGCGGACCTGGCGCTGACGGCGGTGCGCACCCGCCTGGCGCGGGAGCTGCCGGAGCTGGACCTGGACAGCCTGAGCGGGCGCATCGCCTGGAAGCAGCTGGCCACAGGCTTCGAGCTGGCGGCGCGGGGACTGGCGGCGCAGGGACCGGGCCTGCGTTTTCCTGCCGCCAGCCTGCTCCTGCGCTACGAAGGCGCCCAGGGGCGCCAGCCGGAAAAGGGACGGCTGCAGGCCGAGGGCCTGGCCCTGGAGCCCCTGCTGCAGCTCGCCATGCACCTGCCCCTGGGGCCGACCCAGCGCACCGCGCTGCAGGAGGTGGCGCCGCGGGGTCTGCTGCGCGCGCTTGCCCTGACCTGGGAGGGGCCGCTCGAGGCGCCGGCCCGCTACAGCGCGAAGGCAAGCTTCTCCGGGCTGGGCGTCAATCCCTGGCGCAAGCTGCCGGGCTTTTCCAATCTCACCGGCAGCCTGGACCTGGACGAGGAGGGCGGCACCGTCCAGATCGTCGGGCGCAACACCGCCTTCGACCTGCCGCTGGTGATGCGCAATCCGGTGGGCTTCGACACCCTGGAGGCCGCCGCCAGCTGGCGCGTGCGCGATGGCCGGGTGAGTGTCACCCTCTCCCGCGCCGTGTTCGCCAATGCCGATGCCGCGGGCACCCTGAGCGGCAGCTACGAGTCGGTGCCCGGGGGGCCGGGACGGGTGGATCTCACAGGCGCCCTGTCCCGCGCCAATGCCCGCGCCGTGCACCTCTACCTGCCCCGGGTGGTCGGAAATGACACCCACGACTGGCTGCGGGATGCCCTGCTGGCGGGGCAGGTCGCGGACGTCAAGGTGCGCATCCGGGGCGATCTCGCCGGCTTCCCCTGGCCCAACCAACGGGACGAGGGCCTGTTCCAGGTAACGGGGCGCGCCCAGGGGGTGCGTCTGGCCTACGCCCCCGGCTGGCCGGAAGCGGCCGACATCACCGGCAGTCTGGAATTCCGTGGCAGCCGCATGGAGATCCTGGCCAGCCAGGCCGTGCTGTCCCAGGTGCGCCTGCCCCGCGTCAGGGCCGTGATTCCCGATCTCAGCGCGCCGGTGGAAATCCTGCAGCTGGAAGGGGAGGCCCAGGGAGCAACCTCCGAAGTGCTGCGTTTCATCCGGGAAAGTCCGCTCGCGGAATGGACCGATCATTTCCTGGATCACGCCACGGCGGAGGGCAGCGGGCGGCTGGCGCTGCGCCTGACCCTGCCCCTGCGGGGCAGCGACCCCGCCCGGGTGACCGGGAGTTACCAGTTCTTCAACAACACCCTGCGGCTTGCGCCTGACCTGCCCGAGCTGCGCCAGGTGAATGGGCGCCTGGATTTCACCGAGAAAAGCCTCAATGCCAGCCGCCTCACCCTGGAGACCCTGGGAGGGCCCGCGAGCCTGAGCCTGGCGACCCTGGCGGACGGCACGCTGCGGGCGACGGCCAGCGGCCGGCTGACGGCGGAGGCGCTCCGAAGCTTCCTGCCCCCTCCCCTGGATGCCGCCCTCCGGGGCAGCACGGGCTGGAGTCTGAGTCTCGCGCTGCGCAACCATTTGGCCAACGTCAACCTCACCTCCGATCTGGTGGGCATGGAAAGCGCCCTGCCGGCGCCCCTGGCCAAACGTGCCGCCGACTCGCTGCCCCTCAGAATCGAGAGGCGGGCGCTGAACGCCCACCAGGAAGCCATCGGCGTGACCCTGGACAAGCTGCTCTCGGCCCAGCTGGTGCGCCGGCTCGAGGGCGGACAGACGGTCGTCGAGAAGGGCACGGTGCGACTGGGGGGCGCGGCGGCGCCAACGCCGGTGCATCCCGGGGTGTGGGTGGACGGTGAACTGCCGGCCCTCGACGTGGACGCCTGGCGCGCGGTGCTGGACGGCGCAGGCGGCGGCGCGCCGCCGCTGGCGGGCGTGCACCTGCGGGTGGCGGCGCTGGATTTCCTGGGCCGGCGCTTCGGGCGGGTGCATCTCAATGCCTGGAGCCAGGGCAGCCAGTGGCAGGCCACGGTGGATGGCGACGCGCTGGAGGGGGAGGCGTCCTGGCGCAGTCACGACGGCGGCAGGCTGCAGGCGCGCCTGAAGCGTCTGGCGGTGCCGGATCCCCTGCCGGAGCGGCGGGTCGCCCCCGCCGGGGGCCGCGACGTGGATCTGCCCGGGCTGGACGTGGTGGTGGAGGACCTGGACATCGCGCACCTGAAGCTGGGACGGCTGGAGCTCGCGGCAGCCAAGCGCGGCCAGGACTGGCGCATCGAGAAATTCAGGCTGACCAATCCGGATGCCGTGTTCACCGGCAGCGGCACCTGGCAGAGCTGGCTGGCCCAGCCCGCCACCCGGCTCAACGTGGATCTGGACGTCAAGGACCTGGGGCGTTTTCTCGCGCGCATGGGCCACCCGGACCGCATCCGCCGCGGCAATGCCCGCGTCAGGGGCGAGATCGCCTGGCGCGGCGGTCCGGCCTCCTTCAATCTCGCCACTCTCTCCGGCAACCTGCAGCTGGAGGCCCACAGCGGGCAGTTCCTCAAGATCGAACCGGGGCTCGGCAAGCTGTTGGGGCTTTTGAGCCTGCAGTCGCTGCCGAGGCGCCTGACCCTGGATTTCCGCGACGTGTTCAGCGAGGGGTTCGCGTTTGATAACATTGCCGGCACGACCCTCATCACCAATGGCGTGCTCACCACCCGGGATTTCGTGATGCAGGGGCCCGCCGCCCTGGTGACCATCGCCGGCAGCACCGATCTGGTGCGGGAGACCCAGAATCTGCGCATCCGTGTGGTGCCGTCCCTGGGCGAAGGGGTCGCGGTGGCGGGCGCCTTCCTGGGCGGCCCCGTGGTCGGGGTGACCGCCCTGCTGCTGCAAAAACTGCTCAAGGATCCGGTGGGACAGCTGATTGCCTACGAATACCAGGTCACCGGCACCTGGGACGACCCCCAGGTGGTGAAACTGGGGCAGGTGCCCGCGCAGGAAGCCGTGGGCGGCGAGGGCCGGCCATGATGCGCCTGCGCTGGCTGCTCGGCCTGCTGCCGTCCCTTGCCCTGGCCCAGGACTTCACCCTGCCGGAAAGCTTTTGGCTCGCGCCCCGCAGCGGGCCGGCCGTCATCGCCGAGCCGGCCATCGCCCAGGCGGTGACCCGTTTCCTGGATCGGCCCGGGGCGCGGCTCGTCCTGCACCACTCACGGGGCGACGAGGCCAGCGCCCAGGCCGAGGAGTTGCGCGGCTGGCTGATCGCCCTCGGGCTCGAGGCCTCGGCCATCGAGCTCGTGCCGGACGGCGCCGGGGGCCGCGCCCTGCGTATCGAAGTCACTTCACCCACCCAAGCGAAAGTCCCTCAATGACCGCAGCCAAGACCACCTCCGGTTTCGCCAAACGCAAGACCCGCACCACCTACGTCAAGAGCAAGCCCCAGCCCGGGATCTTCAAGATCGCCGCCATCCAGATGGCTTCCGGCCCCAGCGTGTCGGCCAATCTGGCCGAGGCCGAGCGCCTCATCGAGATGGCGGTGGAGCAGGGCGCGCGCCTGGTGGCCCTGCCGGAATATTTCCCCATCATGGGACTCAAGGACACGGACAAGGTGGAGGTGCGGGAGGAGGAGGGCCGCGGGCCGATCCAGAAATTCCTCGCCAGCCAGGCGAAAAAACACAAGATCTGGCTGGTGGGCGGCTCCATTCCCCTGGTCGCCCGGGCCAAGACCAAGGTGCGCAACAGCTGCCTGGTGTACGACGACAAGGGCCGGCAGGTGGCGCGCTACGACAAGATCCACCTGTTCAATCTCGACCTGGGCAATGAGCACTACCACGAAGACCAGACCATCGAGCCGGGCCGCGAGGTAGTGACGGTGGACACGCCCTTCGGCCGGCTGGGCCTGTCCATCTGCTATGACCTGCGTTTCCCGGAGCTCTACCGGGCCATGGGCGAGGTGGACATCATCGTGGTGCCCTCGGCCTTCACCGAGACCACGGGCAAGGCCCATTGGGAGACCCTGATCCGCGCCCGTGCCATCGAAAACCTGGCCTACGTGCTGGCGCCCGCCCAGGGAGGCTACCACCTGTCCGGGCGGGAGACCCACGGCCACAGCATGATCGTCGATCCCTGGGGCGTGATCCTGGATCGCCTGCCGCGGGGCTCGGGGGTTGTGATCGCCGGCGTCAACCCCAGTTACCAGAAGAGTCTGCGCAACAGCCTGCCGGCACTCAAGCATCGCACCCTGCACAAGTGTTGAGGACCCAATGACCACACCGACCCAAGTGATTCCCCAGGAAACCCTGCTCGGCACGGCGGAGGCAAGCCTTCTGGCGCCCTTCGGCGTGGAGCGGGGCGCGCTGCAGACGGTGTTGGACGGCATCCTGCAGCGGGGCGTGGATTTCGCCGATCTCTACTTCCAGTACAGCCGCAGCGAGGGCTGGCAGCTGGAAGAGGGCAAGGTCAAGGCGGGCAGCTTCAGCATCGATCAGGGCGTGGGTGTGCGGGCGGTGCACGGGGACAAGACGGCCTTCGCCTACAGCGACGACATCAATCTCGAGGCGCTGGAGCGGGCTGCGGCCGCCACCCGCGCCATCGCCCGCGCCGGGGCCCAGGCGCGGGTACACGTGCCGGCCCTGGGGCACGGGTCGCGGCTGGCGCGGCCGGCCCTCTATTTGCCCGAGGATCCCATCGCCAGCCTCACGGACGCGCGCAAGGTGGCTCTCTTGGAAAAGCTGGAGCGCATGGCCAAGGCCTGCGACCCCCGCATCACCCAGGTGATCGCCAGCCTCGCGGGGGAATACGAGGTGGTGCTGATCGCCCGTTCCGACGGCCTGCTGGCGGCGGACGTGCGGCCCCTGGTGCGGCTGTCGCTGCAGGTCATCGCCGAGGCCAACGGCCGGCGCGAGCAGGGCAGTGCCGGCGGCGGCGGACGCTTCGACTACGGCTATTTCACCGACGAGGTGCTGGAAGGCTACGCGCGCCAGGCGGTACACCAGGCCGTCACCAACCTGGAGGCGCGTCCCGCGCCCGCCGGCACCATGACCGTGGTGCTGGGGCCGGGCTGGCCGGGCATTCTCCTGCACGAGGCCGTGGGCCACGGCTTGGAGGGCGACTTCAACCGCAAGGGCAGCTCCGCCTTTGCAAACCGCATCGGCGAGCGCGTGGCCGCCCCCGGCGTCACGGTGGTGGACGACGGCACGCTGGCCCGCCGGCGCGGTTCCCTCAACGTGGACGACGAGGGCAACCCCACCGAGTGCACCGTGCTCATCGAAAACGGCATCCTCAAGGGCTACATGCAGGACAGCCTCAACGCGCGCCTCATGGGCATGCCGGTCACCGGCAACGGGCGCCGCGAGTCCTTCGCCCACATTCCCATGCCACGCATGACCAATACCTACATGCTGGCGGGCGACAAGGACCCGGAGGAAATCATCCGCTCCGTGAAACACGGCCTCTATGCCGTCAATTTCGGCGGCGGCCAGGTGGACATCACCAGCGGCAAGTTCGTCTTTTCCGCCGCCGAGGCCTACATGATCGAGGATGGACGCATCACCTACCCGGTGAAGGGCGCCACCCTGATCGGCAACGGCCCCGACGTGCTCACCCGCGTTTCCATGATCGGCAACGATCTCCAGCTCGACCCGGGCGTGGGCACCTGTGGCAAGGAAGGCCAGAGTGTCCCGGTGGGGGTGGGCCAGCCCACCCTGCGCATCGACGGCCTCACCGTGGGCGGCACGCTGTAGGCGCTGTCGCCCTTTGTGGCGAGGCCGGACACCACCCGTTGGCCCTGCCGATGGCCTGCCGTCGCCTGTTCCCTTCGCCCCGGGGGAGGGACAGAGAAGACGGTCCCAGGCATCTGCGCATCGCCCAATGATCTGACCCGCGCATCCTGACCTCTCGCGTCCCGGGGGTGACCGTCCCGCCCGCACCGTTGCGGCGCGTCCCTGGTGGCCGTGACCCACGGCGGTGCCCGTGTGCGGCACCTTCGCCGCTTGCGCCTGTCCAACGCGGGTGTGCGCGGGGTGCCCGGGGCGTGCGCCCCATGGCACGTCTCTTGCAACTCGAACCGCGCGCATCCCCGAAACGTTCATGTTAACGTCATGGGATCGTGCTATAGTCCGGACTTTAGTACGCTCTTGACTGGAGGTATTCCGATGGCTCAGTCCCCTGGCAAGACCACCCCCGCAGCGAAGGCTGCGGCCGCGACGCCTTCCACTGCCGCAACCAAGTCCGGCAAGACTGCCAAGGGCAAGACGGCTGCCGGGGCCAAGTCCCCGGTGAAGTCTTCCGCCCCGGCGCCGGCCAAATCCCCCGCAAAAACCGCCTCTTCGTCCCGTTCCAAGGCGGCCGCTCACGAGACCGCCCGCAAGACGCCCGCGCGTGCCGCCCGGGGCAAGGGCAACGGGGAAGCGGTGCCGGCCCAGACGCCTGCGCCCCAGGCGGCCAAGCTGGGGGTGGTCACCCCCGAGCAGCGCTACCGCATGATCTGCGACGCAGCCTATTTCCGCGCGGAACGCCGCGGGTTCGTGGGCGGCAGCGCGCTGCAGGACTGGCTGGAGGCGGAAGCCGAGATCGACGCCCTGCTGCGCGAGATGCAGGAATAAAGCCTCTCCCGTCCCGGCAGGGCCTTCCCCTGCGCCGCTTGTCCGGCCCGGCGGGCGCGGTTACCATGGCCCGCGGCGTCCCGCTCGGGGCGCAGGACAGGGAGGAAGGCATGCTGGGATACGTGATGCTGGGGCTGGCCGCGGCGGCGGCGCTCTATGCCGTCCTGGTCTACAACGGGCTGGTGCAGCTCAAGCACAACGTCGCCAAGGCCTGGGCCAACATCGACGTGCTGCTCAAGCAGCGCCACGACGAGCTGCCCAAGCTGGTGGAGACCTGCCGCCAGTACATGAAATACGAGCAGGAGACGCTGGAACGGGTGATGCAGGCGCGGGCGCGGGTGTCGGCCGCACGGGAAGCCCACGACGTGGGGGCCCTGGGCCAGGCGGAGGGGGATCTGCGCAGCGGCTTGGCACACCTGTTCGCCGTGGCGGAGGCCTATCCCGAGCTCAAGGGCAACGAGGCCTTCCGGCATCTCCAGGCCCGCATCACGGAGCTGGAGAATGCCATCGCCGACCGGCGCGAGTTCTACAACGAGAGCGTCAACGTCAACAACGTGCGTATCGAACAGTTCCCGGACGTGATCGTGGCCCGGCTGTTCGGTTTCGGGCCTGCCGAGCTTTTGCAGTTCGCCAGCGCCGAAAAGCAGGACGTGGATCTCCGCCAGCTGTTCGGCTCAGGCAGTCAGAGGTAGCCCGCCAGGCCCGCGCAGGCGGCCAGAAACACCGCCAGATGGGCAAAGGCCCAGCGCCGGTAGCGCCGCCCCAGCCGTTGCGGTTCCAGGTTGGAGAGCAGGAACGGTCGTCCATCCCGCGGCTTGCGCAGGAGGTGCAGGGGCCCGGCCGCCAGACGCGCCTGTTCCCGCACCTCCACTTCCCGGCGCGCTGCGGCGCGCGCCGCCTCCCATTCCGTCAGATCGATTTCCCCGTCACCGTTGGCATCGAAGCGCCGCCTCAAGGCGGTCGGATCGCGTTTCCAGTCCGCGAGCAGGGCGCCCACGTCGGCTTTCAGATCGGCGGGGGAGGCGGGATGGGCGAGGGTGGAAAACTCGCCGATGGCGTAGAGGGTGTCCCCCGGCAGCAGCAGCCATTCCGTGTAGCGCTGGTCCGATTCGGTCCAGCTGCGGCGCCGCGAAGTGAGGATCTCCGCGCCCTCCGGGTCGATGATGCATCGTCCGGAATCGTCCTCGAGCAGAAAGGTGTCGTCCGCCTCGCCGTATTCCTCCACCCGCCAGTTGCCGCCGGCATCGCGCGTCTCGATCTGGTAGCGGTACCAGACACAAGGTGTCTGGCTCAGGCGCGCGGGCAGCAGGTGATCCGGGAACTGGCGCGCCAGCCCCCGCAGTTCCACGTAGCCCTGGGCGGCGGAGGCGATGCGCGAGGTGGGGACGTCGTCGATCAGACGGGCCCGCCGCAGGTTGCCTGCCCAGGCAGCGAGGCCGCTGGCGGACACGAAGGCCAGGCCGGCGAGCCAGGCGGGACGCCCGCCCGCGTCATGGGCCAGCCCCAGGGCGGCGACGTCCAGCGCCAGGAGGCCGGTGTTGCCCCACCAGGCCCGCTGTGCCAGCAGTCGGCCAAGCAGCCAGGGGGCGAGGCGCACCGGTTCAGAAGGCCAGCGTCTGGCCCGGCGTCATGACTTGCACCCGGGCCCGGGAGCCCTGGCTCCTAAGCACCGTGGCCAGCCGTTCGGGCGTGCCGGCGAGCACGGGGAAGGTGCCGAAGTGCATGGGGATCACGGTCTTCGGTCCCACCAGCCGCACGGCGTGCGCGGCGCGTTCCGGGTCCATGGTGAAGTGGCCGCCGATGCAGGCGAGCATCACATCCACCCTGGCGAAGCGGCTGATCAGGGCCATGTCGGAGAACACGTCGGTATCCCCGGTGTGGTAGAAGGTCGGGCCGCCGCGGACGGCGATGAGGAAGCCGCCCGGATGGCCGCCGTCGTGGATGTCCTTGTCGGCGCTGCCCTCGGGTGCCATCACCGTGGAGCTGTGTACGGCGGGAATGAAGGTGATCTTCACTTCCCCGTCGAGCAGGGTGAGGGTCCCGCCGAAGTTGCCCTGGGTGTCGAAGCCCATCTGGTCCTTGGGGTAGCCGCCATACTGCACCAGGGCGCGTCCCAGGTCGAAGGTGGAGACCAGCCGGGCGCCCGTCTTCTTGGCGATTTCCACGCTGTTGCCCACATGGTCGAAATGACCGTGGGTGACCAGGATCAGGTCCACCTTGTCCAGCCTGGCGAGATCCTCCTTGCCGTTCTTGTTGGCAGGATTGGTGAGCCAGGGATCGATGAGCAGGATCTTGCCGGTGGGCGTTTTCAGTTTGAAGGCGGCGTGCCCGTACCAGGTGAGTTCGGTCTGGCCGGCGGCGGCCACCTGGACGAAGAGCAACAGGGAGGCGGCGATCAACACGCGCAGTCGGAACAGCATGATGTCTCCTTTCGTTATGGGTTCATTCCGGGGTCGTGCGCCGGGTCAGCGCTTGCGGTCATAGACCACGAAATGATACTCGAAGGGTTCGCCGTTTTCCTTGACGTGACGCTCCCGGGACACTTCCTGCCATTGTCCCGCATCGAAGGGCGGGAAATGCGCATCGCCGGGAAAGTCGCGCTTGATTTCCGTGAGATAGAGGCGGTCGGCGATGGGCAGCGCCTGGGCATAGATCTCCGCCCCGCCCACGAAGAACACCTCCGGGTCGCCGTGGCAGACACTCAGGGCGGCGTCGATGGAATTGACGGCGATGCAGTCGGGCGCCGTGTAGTCGGGCCGGCGCGTGACGATGACCGTGGTGCGGCCGGGCAGGGGCCTGCCGATGGAGTCATAGGTTTTGCGCCCCATGACGATGTGATGGCCCATGGTGAGGGCCTTGAAGTGCTGCAGGTCTTCCGGCAGATGCCACGGCAGCCGGTTGCCCTGACCGATGACACGGTTGGCGGCCATGGCGGCGATGATGGAGACACGGGGCTTCTGGCTGGACATGGGGTTCGCTCCTGCCGCACTCAGACGGCGACCGGTGCCTTGATGGGCGGATGGGGGTCGTAGCCCTCGAGGGTGAAGTCCTCGTAACGGAAGGCAAAGATGTCCTTTACCGCGGGGTTGAGCTTCATGGTGGGCAGGGGCCGCGGCGTGCGCGACAGTTGCTCCCGGGCCTGGCTGAGGTGGTTGAGGTAGAGGTGGGCATCACCCAGGGTGTGCACGAATTCCCCCGGCGCGAGCCCGCAGACCTGGGCCACCATCATGGTGAGCAGGGCATAGGAGGCAATGTTGAAGGGCACCCCGAGGAAGATGTCGGCACTGCGCTGGTAGAGCTGGCAGGACAGGCGCTTATCCGCCACATAGAACTGGAACAGGGTATGGCAGGGCGGCAGACGCATCTTGTCCAGCTCGCCCACGTTCCAGGCGGAGACGATGAGGCGGCGCGAATCCGGATGGCTGCGGATCTCCTGGATCACCTGGCTGATCTGGTCGATGTGGCGACCATCCGCCGTGGGCCAGGAGCGCCACTGGTAGCCGTAGATGGGCCCGAGATCGCCGTTTTCGTCCGCCCACTCGTCCCAGATGGTGACGCCGTTTTCGTGGAGATACCTGATGTTGGTGTCGCCCTTCAGGAACCACAGGAGCTCGTGGATGATGGAGCGCAGGTGCACCTTCTTGGTGGTCACCAAAGGAAAGCCGCGGGCGAGATCGAAGCGCATCTGGTAGCCGAACACGGACAGGGTGCCGGTGCCGGTGCGGTCGCTCTTTCGATGCCCGTGCTCGAGCACGTGGCGCATGAGGTCGAGATACTGCTGCATGGGGTGGAACGCTCCCGGTTTTCAGTCGGCGGGCCGGGCGGGCGCCGCCGCGACCGGTGCCACGGCTTCGAGGAAGCGCTGCCCGGCCTCGATCAGGGACCTATTGTAGGTGCGGCTGAAGGCCTCGGCAAAATTCTCGCGCGCCTGCACCCGCAACAGGAAGTCGCGGAAGCGCGCCTCGCTCTCGGCTTTCAGGTGTTGCAGGAACATCATGGCCTGGCGGTAGAAAAGGTAGGGCGAAAGTCCCCAGTCCTCCGGCCGGTGACGGTGCTCGGGGGTATCCAGGGTCGCGGGCGAAAAGGCGCGTCCGGCCGCCAGCGCCGCACGCGCCTCCTCCTCAGTGGCGTAGTCTGCGCCGCCGCCTCCCGAGGCCAGGGCAGCCAGTCCCTCGTGGAACCACACCGGCACCTCGTGGGTGTAGTGGCCGAGACGCTGGCCCAGGTGCAGATGGGACAGCTCGTGGGTGAGGATCATGGGCAGCCGCTGGGTTTCCCGGTCGAACAGGCGCGGCGCAAGGAAGACCCGGTTGTCCGGCACGGTGGCGCCGCTCACGTTGCGGCTGGTGACGTGGGCATCGAAACAGGTTTCGGTGCCACAGACGTGCACCGTGACCCCGTCGGCGAAGGGCAGGTAGTGCGCTTCCTCCACCTGCGCCACGGCCTGGGGCAGGAGCGCTGCCACCTGGCGGGCATGGGCTTCGGCGCCCGGCTCGAAGCGCACCCGGGGCTCCTCCTCCAGCACCGCGAAGGAAACCGGCGGGCGCGCAGGCTGCATGGCGCAGCCCAGAGTCAGCAGTGTCGCGGCGAGCCACGCCGCGGCAAGCCGCAGCGACATCACGGCTCCAGCAGGCGCCAGGAGCCGTCCACCAGCCCCTCCAGGGGCCGGAAGCGGATCTTGTAGGCCATCTTGTCGCTGTGGGCGATCCAGTAGCCCAGGTAGAGATAGGGCAGACCGCGCTGCCGGCAGGCCCCGATTTGCCACAGGATGTTGTAGGTGCCGAAGCTCGCCCGGGGAACGTCCGGATCGTAGAACGTGTAGACCGCTGACAGGCCGTCCTCCAGCTCGTCCACGATGCTCACCATGCGCAGTACCCCCTGTTCCCGGAATTCCACGAGGGTGGTGGTGACACCGCTTTCCAGCAAAAACTGGCGGTACTGGTGACTGTCGTCGTGATCCATGCCTCCGCCGGGATGGCGCCGGGCCTGGTAGCGGCGGTAGAGGGCGAAATGCTCGTCCTCGTAACGCAGGGGACCCACACTCACGGCGAGACCGCCGTGCCGCGCCGCGGCCCTGCGCTGGGCGCGGTTGGGTGTGAATTCCGCGGCGCGCACCCGCACCGGCACGCAGGCGCGACAACGGTCACACAGGGGCCGATACACATAGGTGCCGCTGCGGCGGAAGCCGAGATGGATGAGCCGGCTGTAGAGGGGCGTGGTGATGAGCTGGCTGGGAGTGGCCACCTGGGACCGCGCCACCCGGCCCGCGAGATAGCTGCAGGGATAGGGCGAGGTCAGATAGAACTGGAGCTTGTGGGCGGGAAAATCATTCAGCATCGGACCGGCCGACAGCATCCTTCCAGGTGAGGTCCGGCCGCCAGGGGCCGGGGCGATGGGGAGATTCTATCAGCTTGCGCACCAGCCGCAGGAACTCGGCACGGGGGATCTCGCGCGCGCCCAGGGAGGCCAGATGCGCCGTCTTCATCTGGCAGTCGATGAGACCGAAACCCCAGTGTTTCAGTTGCAGGACGAGATGCACGAGGGCGATCTTGGAGGCGTCGCGCACCCGGTAAAACATGGATTCGCCATAGAACATGCCGCCCATGGCCACGCCGTAGAGACCGCCCGCCAGTTCACCGTCGATCCAGGTCTCCACCGAATGGGCATAGCCCAGGTGATGCAGCCGCGTGTAGGCCTCGATCATGGCGGGGCCGATCCAGCTGCCGGTCTGGCCCGGACGCGGCGCGGCACAGGCCTCCATCACCCGGGTGAAGGCCGTGTCAAAGCGGATCTCGTAGGGCCGGTTGCGCAGCACCTTGGCCAGAGACCGTGTCACACGCAATTCATCCGGGAACAGGACCATGCGTGGGTCGGGGCTCCACCAGAGGATGGGTTCGCCCGGATTGAACCAGGGGAAGATACCGCGGGCGTAGGCGTCGAGCAGCCGTCCGGGGCTGAGATCGGCGCCGGCCGCGAGCAGGCCGTTGGGGTCGCGCAGCGCCGCGCTGACCGGCGGGAAGGGCGTGTCCGGGTCGAGCCAGGGAATCATGGCCCCATTCTAGCGGTGCAAATCCCGACTGGCTTACTCGGGCAAAAACGGTGCTATAGACAAAAGGGACTTGCGACAATCGGTCGCATTGCCTAACATTGTCGAAAAGAAGATACGAATATCCCGATAGGAAGCGGTCGTGGAAACCCTTTACCTGCTGATCCCCCTGAGTCTGGTCCTCGTGTTGCTGGTGGGCGTCACCTTCTGGTGGGCGGTCAAGGCAGGCCAGTTCGAGGATCTGGAGGGGCCGGCCTATCGCGTGGTGATGGACGACGACACGCCGCCCCAGGCCACGCCGCCGGCTGGCCGCTGAACAGGTGACAGCGTGCAGGCGGTGGCTCACCGCCGCCTGCACGGTATGACCTGACAACAAAAGGAGAGGTGCGCATGGAAGCCACATACAACTACAAGGTGGTCCGGCAGTTCGCCCTGATGACGGTGGTGTGGGGCATCGTCGGCATGCTGGTGGGGGTCTTCATCGCCGCCCAGCTGATCTGGCCGGACATGACTTATGGCATCCCCTGGTTGAGTTACGGGCGGCTGCGACCGTTGCACACCAATGCGGTCATCTTCGCCTTCGGCGGCTCCGCCCTGTTCGCCACGTCCTACTACGTGGTGCAGCGCACCTGCCATGTGCGCCTGTTCTCGGATGGTCTCGCCGCATTCACCTTCTGGGGCTGGCAGCTCGTCATCGTGCTGGCGGCGATCACCCTGCCTCTGGGCTACACCACGTCCAAGGAGTATGCGGAACTGGAGTGGCCCATCGACATCCTGATCGCGGTGGTCTGGGTGGCCTACGCCATCGTCTTCTTCGGCACCATTGCCAAACGCCGCACGCCCCACATCTACGTGGCCAACTGGTTCTTCGGCGCCTTCATCATCACCATCGCGCTGCTGCACATCGTCAACAACATCGAGATCCCGGTGGGGCCGATGAAATCCTACTCGGCCTATGCCGGCGTGCAGGACGCGATGATCCAGTGGTGGTACGGCCACAATGCGGTGGGGTTCTTCCTCACCGCCGGCTTCCTGGGAATGATGTATTACTTCGTGCCCAAGCAGGCGCAGCGGCCGGTCTATTCCTACCGCCTGTCGGTGGTGCACTTCTGGGCCCTGATCTTCACCTACATGTGGGCGGGTCCGCACCACCTGCACTACACGGCGCTGCCGGACTGGGCGCAAAGCCTGGGCATGCTGTTTTCGTTGATCCTGCTGGCGCCTTCCTGGGGCGGCATGATCAACGGCATCATGACCCTGTCGGGCGCCTGGCACAAGCTGCGTACCGATCCCATCCTCAAGTTCCTGATCACCTCGCTGTCCTTCTATGGCATGTCCACCTTCGAAGGGCCGATGATGTCCATCAAGACGGTGAATGCCCTGTCCCACTACACCGACTGGACCATCGGGCACGTCCACAGCGGGGCCCTGGGCTGGGTGGCCATGGTCTCCATCGGCTCGCTCTACTACCTGATCCCGCGCCTGTTTGGGCGCACCGAGATGTACAGCACGCGCCTCATCACCGTGCATTTCTGGGTCGCCACCATCGGTGTCGTGCTCTACATCGCCGCCATGTGGATCGCGGGCGTGATGCAGGGCCTGATGTGGCGTGACTTCAATGTGGACGGCACGCTCAAGTACAGCTTCGCCGAGGTGGTGAAGGCCATGTATCCCTACTACATGATCCGTCTGCTGGGCGGGGTGCTGTTCTTCGCCGGCATGCTGATCATGGCCTACAACGTGGTCAAGACCATCGCCGGCCAGAAAGCCGTGGATGCGCCCATCCCGGCGCCGGCCCACGCCTGATGCAGGAAGGAGACTGACATGAGTACGGCACACGAAGTCATCGAAAAAAATATCGGCATCATGATGGTGCTCATCCTGCTGGTGGTGAGCGTGGGTGGACTGGTGGAAATCGTTCCGCTCTTCTTCCAGAAATCCACCACCGAGCCGGTGGCGGGGCTCAAGCCCTATACCGCGCTGCAGCTGGCCGGGCGCGATGTCTATCAGCGCGAGGGCTGCTATGTCTGCCATTCGCAGATGATCCGGCCCTTCCGCGCCGAGACGGAACGCTATGGGCATTACTCGGTGGCGGGGGAGTTCGTCTATGACCATCCCTTCCAGTGGGGGTCCAAGCGCACCGGACCCGATCTGGCGCGGGTGGGCGGACGCTACTCCGACGACTGGCACCGGGCGCACCTGCGCATGCCCCGTGACGTGGTTCCGGAATCCAACATGCCGGCCTATCCCTGGCTGCAGAACGCCATGGTGGACGGGGATGCCATCGCGCGCCACATGCGGGGCCTCCGGCTGGTGGGCGTGCCCTATACCGACGCGGACATTGCCGGCGCCAAGGAGGCGGTGGCGGGCAAGACCGAGGAGGATGCCCTGATCGCCTATCTGCAGAGCCTGGGCACCGCCCTCAAGACCTCGAGGTGAGCGCCATGGACATCAACGATCTGCGCAGCCTCATGACCGTCGTCTCCCTGTTGACCTTCGTGGGCATCGTCCTGTGGGCCTGGAGCAGCCGCAGGAAGGCCGCCTTCGACGAGGCCGCCCGTCTGGTGTTCGACGAGGAAGACGAGTTCGTGCAAAACCGCCCGGCGGTACGCCGCTAAGAAGCGAGGAGAACGAAAATGGCAGACTTCATCAGTGGATTTTGGGGACCCTACATCGCCGTCATCACCCTGGTGAGCGTGATCGGCTGCGCGGTCTTCCTCAAGGCCATGAGCATCCGGCGGCTCGCCCCGGGGGAAAAGGCGGCCACCACGGGTCATGTGTGGGATGAGGACCTGGCCGAATACAACAACCCGCTGCCACGCTGGTGGGCCTGGCTGTTCTATCTCACGGTGATCTTCGCCCTGGGTTATCTCGCCTACTATCCCGGCCTGGGCGTGTTCAACGGGATGGGCAACTGGTCCTCGCGGGGCCAGTACGAGGAGGAAATGGCCCGGGCCGAGGCGACCTACGGCCCCATCTTCAACAAGTACCTGCAGCAGGATCTGCAGGTAGTGGCGGCCGATCCGGAGGCGCGCCAGATGGGGCAACGGCTGTTCCTCACCTACTGCTCCCAGTGTCATGGTTCCGATGCACGGGGCGCGCGCGGGTTCCCTGACCTCACCGACAACGACTGGCTCTACGGCGGGGATCCCAAAACCATCGAGACCACCATCACCGAGGGCCGCAACGGCATGATGCCGCCCATGATCGCGGCGGTGGGGGGCGAACAGGGGGCGAAGGAGGTGGCCAACTATGTGCTCTCCCTGTCCGGCCGGCCCCACGATGCCACGCTGGCCGCGGCAGGCAAGGAGAAGTTCGCCGTCTGCGCCGCCTGCCATGGACCGGATGGCAAGGGCAACCAGGCCATCGGTGCGCCCAACCTGACCGACAACGTGTGGCTCTATGGCGGCAGTGAGGCGGCCATCATCGAGACCATCACCAAGGGCCGCAGCGGCCAGATGCCGGCTCAGAAGGACAAGTTGTCCCCGGCCAAGATCCATCTGCTCGCGGCCTACGTGTACGGACTGTCCAAACACTGACTGGCGGGACCATAATAAAGCCGCGGCGCAAGCTTCACGCCGCGGCTTTTTTGCGAAGGAAAGCGTGTGACCCAGACCACAGCCGATACCGCAACCAAACAGGAAATGGAACAGGCGCTCTACGCGGTGCGCCAGAAGATCTATCCGCGCGCCGTCACGGGTCTGTTCGCCAACCTGCGCTGGGCGGCGGTGTTTCTCACCCAGGCGATCTATTACGGCCTGCCCTGGCTCAACTGGGATGGGCGTCAGGCGGTCCTGTTCGATCTGGTCAACCGCAAGTTTTACATCTTCGGCCTGGTGCTGTGGCCCCAGGATTTCATTTTCCTCACGGGGCTGCTGGTGATCGCCGCCTTGTCGCTGTTCCTGTTCACTGCGGTGGCCGGGCGCCTCTGGTGCGGCTATGCCTGTCCCCAGACGGTCTATACGGAAATCTTCCTCTGGATCGAGCGCGTGATCGAGGGTGACCGGCCCAAGCGCATGAAGCTGGACCAGCAGCCCATGTCGGCGCGCAAGTTCGCCATCAAGTTCGCCAAGCACGCGGCCTGGATCGCAGTGGCGTTCTGGACCGGTTTCACCTTCGTCGGCTATTTCACGCCCATCAAGACCTTGGGGCTGGAGCTCCTGCATTTCGACCTGGGGCCGTGGGAGACCTTCTGGATCTTTTTCTACGGCTTTGCCACCTACGGCAATGCCGGCTTCATGCGCGAGCAGGTGTGCAAATACATGTGCCCCTATGCGCGCTTCCAGGGCGTCATGTTCGATCCGGACACACTGATCATCACCTATGACGCGACCCGCGGCGAACCGCGCGGCCCGCGCCGCAAGGGCGAAGACCCCCGCGCCAAGGGGCTGGGCGACTGCGTGGACTGTGGTATCTGCGTGCAGGTCTGTCCCACCGGCATCGACATCCGCAATGGTCTGCAGTACGAGTGCATCGGTTGCGGTGCTTGCATCGACGCCTGCAATCAGGTGATGGACAAGATGGGTTATCCGCGCGGGCTCATCCGTTACTCCACCGAGAACGTGATGAAGCACAAGTACGACGACAGGGAGATCGCCCGGCACGTGTTCCGCCCGCGGGTCATCGTCTATGGCGTGCTTTTGCTCACCGTCATCGGCCTCTGGCTGGGCGCGCTCACCCTGCGCATCCCTCTGCAGTTCGACGTGATCCGCGACCGCAATGCCCTGGTGCGGGAAACCGTGGAGGGGCTGGTGGAGAACAGCTACCGCCTCAACGTGATCAACATGGACGACCGGGATCACACCTACCGGCTCACGGTGGACGGCATCCCGGGGGCGACCGTGGAGGTGGATGCGGTACCCCTGACGGTGCCGGGGCTGGCTTCGCGCCTGGTGTCGGTGCGGGTGAAGGCCGATCCTGCCGCCGTGCCCGGTCGCACCACGCGGCTGGCGTTCCGCCTGGAGGCGCAGGAGGATGCCCGCATCGCCCGCAGCCAGAAATCCACCTTCTTCGCCCGCTAGTGCTTACCATGGAAAAACCGCCGCGCCCCTGGTATCGCGAATTCTGGCCCTGGTTCCTCATGCTGTTTCCGGCCACCGCGGTGGTAGCCGGTTTCATCACCTTCAGGATCGCCGCCCAAAGCGACGACGGGGTGGTGGAGGACGACTACTACAAGCAGGGGCTGGCCATCAACCGGGTGCTGGCGCGGGGCCAGGTGGCGGCGGCCGCGGGTTTGTCCGGCGTGGCCCGGTTCAGTGGTGAGACGGTGACGTTACGGCTGTCCGGCCATCCGGACGCCTGGCCGGAGCAGTTGGTGCTGCGCGTGCTGCATCCCACGCGCGCGGGGCGGGATCAGACCGTGACCCTGGTGAGCCAGGGGGGAGGTCTGTACCAGGGTGCGTGCCGCGGGCTTGCGGGCGGCAAGTGGAAGCTGGTGCTGGAGGACGCAGGCCGGCACTGGCGCCTCTCCGGGGAGATCGGGCCCGGCGAGGCCACTGCCCAGCTGGCGCCGGTACAATAGGCCAAAAAACGGGAGGGGACTGCCATGCTCAAGCGCCTGATGTGGGTTCTGTGGCCTTCATTTCTGGTCGCCATCGCCATGGATGGCGTGCTGTTCTCCAGCTTCGATCCCCTGGAACTGAGCTACGGCGGTGAACCGCTGTTCGACAACCGGCTCGCAGCTTACAGCGTGGCTTTCTTCGTGTTCTGGCTGTTCGCCGCGGGCTCCAGCGCCCTCACCTGCTATCTCCAGAGCACCCTGCGCAAGGACGAGGCAGGGGGCTGCCAGCCTCCCCAGGCTTCCTGAACGTCTTCACCCCGCCGGCCGGCGCATCACCGCGGTGCGGAAGCGCTTGAGCGTGTCCCCGGGCGCGGGAAAATCTTCCGTGCGTGCATATTCCAGGCGCCAGGCCGGAAAGGCCGCCTCCACCTCCGTTTCACCGAACAGGTAGTGGGCCCGGGGATCGAACATGTCCATGAAGGTGGTGCCCTCGATCAGGACATTCACCGCCGCGATGCCGCCCGGGCGCACGGCCTCCCGGATCGCCGCAAGCCCCGCGCGCGCCTCGTTGGGCGCGAAGAACATGAGCAGGCCGATGCACACTACGCAGTCATAGCGGCGCTCGTCGTGCCAGCCACGCAGGTCGGCCTGGGCCACCTCGATGGGCAGACCTTCCTGGGCCGCGCGCCGGGCAAGGTCGGCCACCGCCGTGGGGCTGGCATCCAGGGCGCGCACACGGCAGCCGCGCCGCGCTGCCGCCAGACTGAGATTGCCCAGCCCGCAGCCGAGGTCCAGCACCTCGCCGAACAGGTAAGGCAGCACGGCCTGCTCGAAGGGATTGAGGGCGTAGTCCCCCGTCTGCGTCTGCTGCCGAAACTGGCGCTCGAAGAAGGCCACCGAAGGGTTGTCTTCGCGATTCATGACGCCTCCTGCTCGAGACTGTAACCCGACGCGGCATCCTGTGCCATGGCCTCTGCCAGCCAAGGCAAACACTCGGCGAGTGTGTCGTGCAGCGTCCAGGGTGGATTGACCACGAACATGCCGCTGCCGTAGAGGCCCAGTCCGTCGGGAGGGGGCGCGCACACGCTGAGGCTGGCATGCAGCCAGGGACGGTCCTGGGCCGCGGCCTTGAGCCGCTGGGGCAGGCGCTGGGCCTCCACCCGGGCCAAGCGGGGATACCAGATGGCGTAGGTGCCGGTGGCGAAACGCTTCAGGCCGTCACGCAGGGCCTCGACCACGCGCGCGTATTCCTCGCGCCGTTCATAGGCGGGATCCATCAGCACCAGGCCACGGCGCGGCGGGGGCGGCAGCAGCGCCTTCATGCCGGTGAAACCGTCACCGGCGGTGATCGTCACCTGGCGGCCCCCGTTACGAAAGTGTTCCCTGAGCAGGGCGGCGTCCGTGCCGTGCAGCTCGAACAGGTAGAGGCGGTCCCGGGGCCGCAGCAGCTGGCGGGTGAGCCACGGGGAGCCGGGATAGGTGCGCAGCGTGCCCTGCGGATTGGCGGCGCGCACCAGTTCCACGTAGTCGGCGACGGCGGCCGGCAGGCGGGCCGGCGCCCACAGCCGGCCGATGCCGTCCCGGTATTCCGCCAGGCGCGCCGCGGGTTCGCGGTCCAGGGCATAGAGGCCCGCCCCGGCGTGGGTGTCGATCACCCAGAAGGGGGTGTCCTTGCGCGCGAGATGGCGCAGGATCTGCACCAGCACGACGTGTTTGAGCACGTCTGCGTGGTTGCCCGCATGGAAGGCGTGGCGGTAACTCAGCACGACCCGGGGCGTCAGCGGGTCAGGGGTTTGTAGCGGATGCGCTTGGGCCGCGCGCCTTCCTCGCCCAGGCGCCGCTTCTTGTCCGCCTCGTATTCGTGGTAGTTGCCGTCGAAGAACACCCACTGGGAATCGCCCTCGCAGGCGAGGATGTGGGTGGCGATGCGGTCCAGGAACCAGCGGTCGTGGGAAATCACCAGCACCGAGCCGGCGAACTCGAGCAGGGCATCCTCCAGGGCACGCAGGGTTTCCACGTCCAGATCATTGGAGGGCTCGTCCAGGAGCAGCACGTTGCCGCCCGCAATCAGGGTCTTGGCCAGGTGCAGGCGTCCCCGCTCGCCCCCGGAGAGGTTGCCCACGATCTTCTGCTGATCCGCCCCCTTGAAGTTGAAGCGGCCGAGGTAGGCGCGCGCCGGCGTCTGGTATTTGCCCACCGTGATCACGTCCGAGCCGCCGGAGATGGCCTCGAACACGGTCTTGTCGTTCTCCAGCCCCTCGCGGGTCTGGTCCACGGCGGCGATCTTCACTGTCGGGCCGATGATGATCTCGCCCGCGTCCGGTTTTTCCTTGCCCAGGATCATGCGGAACAGGGTGGACTTGCCGGCGCCGTTGGGGCCGATGATGCCGACGATGGCACCGGGGGGCACGGTGAACGAAAGATTGTCGATGAGCAGGCGGTCCCCATAACCCTTGCTCACGTTGCGGAACTCGATCACCTGGTCGCCCAGACGATCTCCCACGGGAATGAAGATTTCCTGGGTCTCGTTGCGGCGCTGGTATTCCACCGAAGCGAGCTCGTTGAAGCGGGCGAGGCGTGCCTTGGATTTGGCCTGACGCGCCTTGGGGTTGCTGCGCACCCATTCCAGCTCCTGCTTCATGGCCTTCATGTGGGCGTCGATCTGTTTCTGCTCCTGCTCCAGGCGCTGTTCCTTCTGTTCCAGCCAGGACGAGTAATTGCCCTTCCAGGGAATGCCCTGGCCACGGTCCAGTTCCAGGATCCACTCGGCGGCGTTGTCGAGGAAATAGCGGTCGTGGGTCACCGCCACCACGGTGCCGGGGAAGCGCGTCAGATATTGCTCCAGCCATTCCACCGATTCCGCGTCCAGGTGGTTGGTGGGCTCATCCAAAAGCAGCATGTCCGGCTTGGAGAGCAGCAGCTTGCACAGGGCCACCCGCCGCTTCTCGCCGCCGGACAGATGGGCAATCTTCGCCTCCCAGGGGGGCAGGCGCAGGGCGTCCGCGGCAATTTCCAGCTGGTTTTCCAGATCCGACCCCGCGGCGGCGAGAATCGCCTCGTATTTCGCCTGCTCCTCCGCCAGTTTCTCGAAGTCCGCATCCGGCTCGGCATAGGCGGCGTAGATTTCATCGAGCTTGCGCCGCGCCTCCAGCACCGGGCCGAGTCCGGCCTCCACTTCCTCGCGCACGGTCTTTTCCGGATCGAGCTGGGGTTCCTGGGGCAGGTAGCCGATGGAGATGCCGGGCTGCCACTGCACCTCGCCTTCGTATTCCTTGTCCACGCCGGCCATGATGCGCAGCACGGTGGACTTGCCGGCGCCGTTGAGGCCCAAAAGCCCGATCTTGGCGCCCGGGAAGAAGGACAGGGAGATGTCCTTGATGATCTGCCGCTTGGGCGGCACGGTCTTGCTCACGTGGAGCATGGACATGACGTATTGGGCCATGCTGGGGTTACCTCGGAAGAAGAAAACGGTGGGGGCCGCAGACGCGGCCCCGGGGCGCTATTCTACCCCGTCACCGGAGTGGCCCGAAGGTGGGTGCGGGCGCAGAAAAAACAAGGGCCGCGCGATGCAGCCTGCAGTGGCATCGCCACACCGGCGCCCTTTTTGCGGCGTGTCGGGACGACCCAAAACGGCAGGGCATGCCTGCCGTGTTCCCGGGCGATCAGGCTTTTGCCTTGGCCGTGCGCCGCAGCCGCGCCAGCAGCCGCCGCGCCAGCTCGCCGAACAGCTCGGTTTGTGTCGGGTGGGGGAAGATGGCGTTCGCCACCTGGATGAGGGTCATGCCGCCCGAGACCATCATCACCGCCGCGCCGATCAGGGTGTCCGTGTGGTCGGCCAGGAAATGTACGCCGATGATCTTCTGGGTGGCCTTGTCGGCCACCAGCTTGATCATGCCGTGGGTTTCCAGGCTGATCATCGCCTTGGCGTCGATGTTGATGGGGATCTTGGCCTCCACGGCATCGATGCCCCGGGCCCTGGCCTGCGCCAGGGACAGTCCCACGAAGCCGGCCTGGGGACGGGAGAAGGTGACACCGCAGTCCAGATCCGGGTTGTATTGCGCGGGATGGCCGGTGAGGTTGTGGGCGGCGATCCGTCCCTGGGTGGCCGCGGTATGAGCCAGCATGTAGCCGCCGATGACATCGCCCACGGCATAGATGTGGGGCTGGCTGGTGCGGCAGCGGGCGTCCACCCGGATCGCGGCGCCGTCGAACTCCACACCGGCGCGCTCCAGTCCCAGCCGTGAGGTGTCGGGACGCTTGCCGGTGGCCATGAGCACGTAGTCGCAGGCATATTCGTGGCTTGCCCCCGCGCCGTCGGTGTACTGGATGCGCATGGCGCCGGGTTCGCCGGTGATGGCGGTGATCCGGGCCGAGGTGACCACCGGGAATTCGCTCACCAGGATGGCGGTGAGCTGTTTGGCGATTTCCTCCTCGACCTCGGCCAGGATACGGTCGCGCGCTTCCAGCATGAGGACGTCGGCGCCGAAATCCTTCCAGATCTGGGCCATTTCCACACCGATCACGCCGCCGCCGACGATGCCCAGACGGGTCAGCGGTTTCTCCAGGTTCCAGATGGTGTCCGAGGTGAGCACCCCGCCGTTGGCCAGCCCCTCCTGGGCCCCGGGAATGGGCGGCACGAAGGGTGGGGCGCCGGTGGCGATCACCGCCGCGCCGAAGGTCAGCCGGTAGGGTTCGCCCTGGGGCGGGGTGATCTCCGCGGTGTGGGCATCCACGAAACGAGCGAAGCCCTGGCGCACGTCGATCTTCACCCCTTTGTCCGTCTTGAGGGCCAGCTCGCCCCGGGTCTGCAGCACCTGCCTGCGGTGGGCTTCCAGGGTCTCCCACACCAGGCGGGGCCGATCCGTGCCGGACACACCCTTGGCCGCGTCGTGGGCCCGGTCGCGGATCAAGTCCGCGGCGTGACGCCAGGCCTTGGAGGGAATGCAGCCGCGCCACAGGCACTCGCCGCCCGGCAGGGGCGCATCGTTGACCATCACCACCTGGATGCCGTGATCGGCCAGATCCCGCGCGCAATCCTCGCCACCCGGGCCGCCGCCGATCACCAGCACCTGGGTGTCCCAGTTGCCTTCGGGAATGGGCGAAGCGGGCGGCGCCTCCGCACCGGCGGCGTGCATCCAGCTTTCCGGCTGTTCGATGATCTTCTTCAGCTCCACCAGGTAGGCGGCCACGTCGGCGCCGTTGAGCACCCGGTGGTCCGCGGTGATGGTGAAGGGCGTGCCCTGGGGACCCGCGGCGGCGATGGCCAGGATGGCCGCGATGCCCGGCGTGGGAATGGCGGTGAAGTGGGTGATGCCGAACATCCCCATGTTGGAGATGGTGAACGTGGGATTGGCGAACTCCCGGGGGGCGAGCTTGCGAATGCGCGCCCGCGGCACGAGATCGTTCCACGCCGCCTGCAGCTCCTCCAGACTTTTGCGCTCGATGCCCGCCAGGATGGGCACCACCAGGCCGCCGTCGTCGCTCTTCACCGCGATGCCGAAGTCGTGGTTGGGCCGCTCCACGATCTTGTCCACGGGCTGGTAGGCCCAGTTCATGCGCGGATGGTTTTGCATCGCCACCGAGCAGGCCTTGGCGATGGCCACGGTCACCGATACGCCCTTGGCTTTGGCCGCGGCGATCAGGCGCGTGGTGTCGATGTTCATGGTGGCGTGGAAGGTGGGCAGGGTGAGCGAGGCCGTCATGGCATGGGCCACCGCCTTCTCCATGGAAGTCATGGGGCGGCCCTGGCCCGGCACGTCCACCTGGGGCAGGCTGTGCGCCACTTCCGCCATGCTGGGGCGGGCGCGCTGCACATCGGCGGCGACGATCACGCCTTCCGGACCGCTGCCGGCGAGGGTGCTGATGTCCACACCCAGGGCGCCCGCCACCTTGCGTGCATAGGGCGACGCCTTGCGCCCCGGCACGCGCGGTACGGGTTTGGCCTCGGCGCTCACGCTGGGGGTGGCGGTGACGACGGGTTTCGGCGCAGCGGCAGGTGCGGCGGGCTTGGGCGGCACCGGCGCCTTGTGGTGCACGTCCTTCACCTTGTGGTCGGCGGTGATGGTGACCGCCGTGTCCACCACCTTGGACGGGTCGCTGACGATGAAGCCCATGGGATGACCCACTTCCACCGTGCTGCCCACGTCGGCGAGGGGGCCGGACAGGTAGCCTTCCTGGAACACTTCCACGTCCATGATGGCCTTGTCGGTCTCCACCGTGGCCACGATGTCGCCGCGCTTGACCGGATCGCCGATGTTCTTTTCCCAGGTGACCACCACGCCTTCGGTCATGGTGTCGGAAAGCTGGGGCATGACGATGGCGGTGCCGGCATGGTGGGGGATCATTTCCGAAGGCGCCTGCTCGGTCACCACTTCGTCGGCGCCGATGGCGAGATCCCCGGGCGTGTCCGTGATGTAACCGAGCACCCCGCCCACCGGCACGGTGGAACCCACCTCGGCGAGGGGGCCGGCCAGATAGCCGGCCTTGAACACCTCCACGTCCATGATGGCCTTGTCGGTCTCCACCGTGGCCACGATGTCGCCGCGCTCCACGCGGTCACCCGGTTTCTTTTCCCAGGTGACCACCACGCCCTCGGTCATGGTGTCCGAGAGCTGGGGCATGGTGATGACGAAATGTGAGGACATTCTCGATCCTTGGTTTCCGGCGCAGGGCCGCCGGGCGGGCAGAGAGGATCCGGTCTTTCCCTGCGTCCCTGCGTTTGATTAGGCTTTTCCGAACAGCTTCAGCACCGCGTTCACCACGTCTTCATGATCGGGAATCGCGGCTTGCTCCAGCTTGTGGTTGTAGGGCTGGGGCACGTTGGCGGAATGCACGCGCACCGGCGGGGCGTCGAGATCGAAGAAGCATTCCTCGTTGATGATGGCGATGATCTCGGCACCCACGCCCACCGGCCCTTCATCTTCCTCGGCGATCACCGCGCGGTGCGTCTTGGCCACGGAGCGGCGAATGCCTTCCCGGTCCAGGGGGGAGAGGGCATAGAGATCCACCACCTCGGCGCTTATGCCGTATTGCTTGTCCAGGATCTCCGCGGCCTTGAGGCACCAGTGCACGGAAATGTTGTAGCCGAACAGGGTGACGTCGGTGCCGCTGCGGGCGATTTCCGAGCCCTCCAGAGGGTGGAAGTATTCGTGGTCCGGCACCTCGCCCTTCATGTTGTACATGAGCTCGTGCTCGTTGATGAACACGGGGTCGTCACAGCGCACCGCAGACTTGAGCAGGCCATAGGCCTGGCGCGGGTTGGAGGGGGTCACCACGCGGATGCCCGCCACGCCCATGAACACCTTTTCCATGCGCGCCGAGTGCTGGGCACCGAGCTGATGGGCGGTGCCGCCGGGGGAACGGATCACGATGGGTGCGGACAGCTGGCCGCCGGACATGTAGCGCACCTTGGCGGCGGTATTGAAGATCTGATCCATGGCGAGCCAGGCGAAGTTCACGGACATGATCTCCACGATGGGGCGCACGCCGATGAAGGACGCGCCGATGGCCAGGCCGGTGAACCCGTTTTCCGAAATGGGCGTGTCGATCACACGCAGGGGACCGTATTTCTCATAGAGGCCCTTGGTGGCCTTGTAGGTGCCCCCGGCCACGCCGATGTCCTCGCCCAGGCAGATCACCATGGGATCGCGCGCCATTTCCTCGTCGTGGGCGCGGCGGATCGCCTCCCAATACATCATCTCAGCCATGATTGCGTCCTCACGCGACTTTGCCGGTGAGCCAGGGCAGTTGCGTCTCCCGGTCCGCCAGCACGTATTTTTCCAGATCCTTCACGTCCGGCTCCGGGGATTCCTCGGCAAACCGGACCACCTCGTTCTCGATGTAGTCGTCGATTTCCTTTTCCAGCTTCTGGAATTCCTCCATGGTCAGGGCGCCCGCCTCGATCAGCCGGTCGCGCAGGATGAAGATGGGATCGCGTTTCTTCCACATCTCCTCTTCCTCGCGGGTGCGGTAGGAGCGGGAGTCGGACATGGAGTGGCCGCGGTAGCGGTAGGTGATGAGTTCCAGGAAGTAGGGCCCCTTGCGCGAGCGCACGTAATCCACCGCGCGCCGGGCGTGTTCATACACGACCTCCACGTCCTGGCCGTCGCACTGGGCGGACTCGATGCCATAGCCGCATACGCGCTTGTACTGGTCCACCACGGCGGTGGAACGGTCGATGGCGGTGCCGATGCCGTAGTGGTTGTTTTCGCACACGAACAGCACCGGCAGCTTGTACAGTGCCGCCATGTTCATGGTCTCGTGGAAGGTGCCCTGATTGTTGGCGGCATCGCCCAGGAAGCAGATGGCGATCTCGTCGCCGCCCTTCATCTGGATGCCCTTGCCCAGCCCGGCGGCCAGGGGAAAGGGCCCGCCCACCAGCGCATAGCCGCCCATGAAGCGGTGCTTGACGTCGAAGATGTGCATGGAACCGCCGCGGCCCTTGCTCGACCCGGTTTCCTTGCCGTAGAGCTCGGCCATCACTTCCTTGGGATCGGCGCCGCACTTGATGGCATGGATGTGGTCGCGGTAGCCGGTGATCACGTAGTCATAGCCGGGGCGCGCCGCTTCCATCACGCCGATGCAGCAGGCTTCCTGACCGGGATAGAGGTGGAGAAAGCCGCCGATCTTGCGCTCCATGTAGGCCTGGTAGCAGCGCTCCTCGAAGCGGCGCGCCAGCACCATTTCGCGCAGGACGCGTTTCTTGTCTTCCAGTTTCATTCGCGGTTCCTTGACAGTTGAGTCCGATTCCTGGGGGCATCCGGCCGCGCAGGCACGGCGGACGCGGAAACAGAGGGGAGACGGGGCCGTGCCGTTGAGCGTATTTCGGGAACCATTCGTTGTCGTGCGACGGCGCTTTTTGTGCCCCGGATTGGGCCCGAACAAAGTCTGCTATCATCGCCAAATCATTGCCATGCGTCAAGTGATTCATCAGGTTTTACATGCATTTACACGTGATTCAGAGGAGTTTCCATGTTGCCCCGACTCGCCACACATCCCGCGCCCGCCACTGAACGCATACTCGAGCGTGCGCGGCATGTGCTGATGGTCCTGCCCGCGGGCATGGATCCGTTTGCCGCGCGCATTCCCTTTGCGCAGGCACTGCAGGCTACCCTGGCACGCCGGCGTGGGAAGCTCGCGGATCTCACCCGCGATGGGGTGACCTGCGAGACCGGGACGGGGACGCTGCTGTCCTGGGTGATGCTGGATGACTCACGCCCGGTGTTCGAGCAGCACACCCTGCTGCGCAAGGGGCTGGCGCCGCTGCTCTCGGAACAACCGGATACGGTCACGCTCGCGCTGTATGGCAGCGCAGCCCAGCGTGGCCACGCAGCGCCATTGGCCGCCTACGTGGCGCTGGTGAATGGGGTGGCGCTGCCCAGTCACAAGAGCAAGGACCGGCGCAAGGGCGTGGCGGCGGTCGTGCTCCACGGGGCAAGCGATACGGGGGCGCTGGCCCGGGTGCGTGCGGTGGCCCATGGTGGCGCGCTCACCCGCTCGCTGACCCAGTTGCCGCCCAACGAGCTCACGCCGGCGCTGTATCGCAAACGGGTGCGCGCCCTGGCGCGCAGCCACGCCTGGAAGATCGAGGAGTTCGATTTCGAACGCCTACGGCGCATGGGCGCAGGCGCCTTCTGTGCGGTGGCCCAGGGCAGTCTGGAGCGGGATGCCGCCGTGGTGCATCTCGCCTATGCCCCCCGTGGGGCGAAGCGGTCGGTGGCCCTGGTGGGCAAGGGGATCTGTTTCGATACCGGCGGGCACAACCTCAAGCCCGCGCGTCACATGCACGGCATGCACAAGGACATGAACGGGTCCGCCGTGGTGCTGGGCATTTTGCAGGCGGCCACGGAATTGCGGCTGCCGGTGCGCCTCGATGCCTGGCTCGCCATCGCCCAGAACCACATCAGCCCCGCCGCCTACAAGCAAAACGACGTGGTCACGGCCTTGAACGGCACCACCATCGAGGTCGTGCACACCGACGCCGAAGGACGCATGGTGCTGGCAGACACCCTGACCCTGGCAGCCAGGCGGAAACCGGACTGGATGCTGGATTTCGCCACCCTCACCGGCAGCATGAAGGTGGCCCTGGGCAACCGCTACAGCGGCGTTTTGTCCAATTCCCCGAAGCTTCTGGACGCGGCCATCGCCGCCGGCCAGGCGACCGGCGAGCGGGTGTGTGCTTTTCCCATCGATGCCGATTACGAGGCGGCCCTGGAAAGCAAGGTGGCCGACATCAAGCAGTGCACCATGGAAGGCGATGCCGACCACATCCTGGCGGCGCGCTTCCTGATGCGCTTCATCGGGGACCGGCCCTGGCTGCACATGGACCTGTCCGCGGACGACTGCGAGGGCGGGCTCGGTGCGGTCGCCAGCGAGGTCACCGGCTTCGGTGTGGCATGGGGCGTGGAGATGCTGCACCGGCTCTGAAGGGCCGTGGAACAAGCGTGGCGCGGCCGGCTGCAGCAACTTTCCGCATTTCGGCCCGCAGGGCGCTCAAGGACCTGGCTCCCAGCCGTCCTGCCACTGGCGCAGGGGCACGATGTGGGGTGGCTGGCCGTTGTCCTCGAACCAGGAATCGACGGCATACCGTTCGCCGCTGCGCGTCTCGCGGATCACGGCCGTGGTATGGGGCCAGCCGCGGATGAACCAGCCCCGGGTGGCCCGGTCTTCCACCCTGTGCCAGCGCAGCAGCCGGGCGCTCTCCAACATGCGCAGATAGGTGGTGGTGTTGATGGATTCGTCGATGCAGTCCATCTGGCCCGGCTCTCCCAGTCCCTTGAGGTCGCCACCCCTGTCGCGGTCGGTCCCGGTCATGCGTCCGCTCAGGCTCTCCAGGCGGGCGATGGCCTGCGCGATGCGGGCGCGCTCCACGGCGGGATCGGGCACGGGGCCCCGGAACAGCCGGCGCACCGAGGCCCATTGTCCTGGCGTGAGGGAGAGGGTGGCGAGACTGGCGCAGCCGTGGTCGTAACAGAGCGAGTAGGCCGCCGGCGTGGGCTCGGTGATGATGTCCTCGCGCACGAAGGTGTCGGCGTGGGCGGCACAGGCAAGCACGAAGGCCAGTGCCGCCAGCGGCGCCCGGCCCATGCTCAGGCGATCCTGAGCACGATCTTGCCGGTGGTGTGACCCTCTTCGATCATGCGGTGGGCACGCGCGGCCTCTTCCAGGGGCAGCACGTGGGACACCTTCACCTTGAGCCTGTCGGCTTCCACCAAACGGGCGCCCTCCTCCAGGATGCGCCGCTGGTGGACGCGCTGGTCGTGGAGGCCGAGCAGGGAAGGCGTGAGCATGAGTTCCTGCACCAGGGCGAGGTTGCGCAGCCGCGCCAGCCTGATGGCTTCCGCGGCGCAGTCCATCTGCAACAGGGTGACCACCCGCCCATAGACGCGGGTGCAGGCGAAGGAACGGCACAGGGTATCGCCCCCCACCGTGTCCAGCACCACGTCCACACCGCGGCCATGGGTCCAGTCCAGCACCGCCTGGACGAAATCCGCGTCGCGGTAGGCCACCACCCGCTCGGCGCCCAGATGGGTCACCCACGCGGCCTTTTCCGGGGTGCCCACGGTGGTGATGACGGTGGCGCCGATCTGCTTCGCAAGCTGGATGGCAATGTGGCCGACGCCGCCGGCACCCGCGTGGATGAGCACGGTCTGACCTTCCGCCAGGCAGGTACGGTCCACCAGCGATTCCCAGGCCGTGATCAGCACCAGGGGCAGGGCCGCGGCCTCTTCCATGGTGACGTGACGGGGCTTGAAGGCCACGTAATCCTGGTGCACCACGGTGTATTCGGCGTAATTGCCCTGATCGGCGCCGATGCCGCCGTTGAAGAAATAGACCTCGTCGCCGGGGGTGAAGCGGTGCACGTTGGCACCCACGCTTTCCACCACACCCGCGCCGTCGCAACCCAGCACGCAGGGCAGGCGGTCGGGATAATAGGCGGCCGTCTTGCGCAACTTGGTGTCCACCGGATTCACCCCCGCGGCATGCAGTTGCACCCGCACGTAATCGGGGCCCGGCAGTTCCGGCATCGGCAGCTCGGCGGGCTTTAGCACCTCGGGCCCACCCGCGGCAGTCATCAGAATGGCTTTCATGACACCTCCCGTGGCGGCCCCCCGGAGGAGGGCAATGTGAAGCGGGCAAGTTTATCCGCGCCGCCCGTCCTTGGGAATCATTGGCCCTGATGCCGTCGCCAGGCCTTGCGTGCCTCCTCGGCCAGCACCATGAAAACCGCCATGGGCAGCAGCGCAAGCCACACGCCGGCGGGCAGTGGCGCCGTGGCAAACACCTTCTGCCCGGGGGGCGTGTACACGATCGCCATCAACAGGCCCAGCTCCACGATCAGGGCGAGCGGGAGCAGGGGATTGCCGCCCACGCCCGTTTCCAGGAGGGAACGCTGGGGGCTGCGGCAGAGGAAGACGTTGGCCACCTGCATCACGACGATGGCGGCAAGGCAGGCAGTGGTGGCGGCACGGTAGCCCGGATCGTCGAAGCCCGGCATCAGGCCCGGGTGCCAGCCCGTCGCGCTGAGCACCAGGAAGAACGCCGTCAGCGCCGCTGCCGCTTCCATCATGCCCAGCCAGAGATAGGCGCGGGCCAAAAGGGGCGCATCGAGCAGACGTGCGTGGCGCGGCCGGGGTGGACGTTTCATGATGGCGGGATCGGGCCGTTCGGCACCCAGCGCCAGGGCCGGCAGCAGATCGGTGCCCAGATCCACGGCCAGGATCTGCATCACGGTGAGGGGCAGGGGAATGGCGAACAGGGCAAAGGCGAGATAGGGCACGATCTCCGGAATGTTGGAACTCAGGATGTAGGTCAGGAACTTGCGGATGTTGTCATAGACTGCCCGGCCTTCTTCGATGGCGGCGACGATGGTGGCGAAATTGTCGTCGAGCAGCACGACGTCGGCCGCCGCCCGGGCCACGTCGGTACCGCTTTTCCCCATGGCCACGCCGATGTCCGCCGCGCGCAGGGCCGGCGCGTCGTTCACGCCATCCCCGGTGGCGGCCACCACATGGCCCTTGCGGCGCAGTGCCTGGACGATGCGCGTCTTCTGGTCGGGACCCAGACGCGCGAACAGAATCTCCGGCGCGTCCAGGGCGATTTGCAGCTCTGCCGCGGTCATACGCGCAAGCTGCGCGCCGCTGATGACACGCGCGTCGTCGCCGCTGACGAGGCCAATTTCGCGCGCCACCGCGAGCGCCGTCTGGGGATGATCGCCGGTCACCATGACCAGGCGGATGCCTGCCTCACGGCAGGTGCGGATGGCGGCAGGAACCTCGGGACGCGGCGGATCGCGTAGCGCCACCAGCCCCAGGAAGACGAGCCCGCTTTCCCAGCCCTCCCGCGCCAGATCCGCCGGCAGGGGCCGCCAGGCGAGCGCCAGCACACGCAGACCCTGCTGGGCAAGCCCTGCGGCAGCCTCCAGCAGCCGGTTGCGCGCCCCGGCATCGAGCCCGCGCAGCGGGCCGTCGTCTGCACGCTGGGTGCACAGGGGCAGCACGGTCTCCGGCGCGCCCTTGCAGTAGAGGACAGGGCCTTGCGCTGCGGCGTGCACCGTGCAAAGCCGCTTGCGTTCGCTGTCGAAGGGAATGACGTCGCACCGGGGCAGGTGCGGCGTGATGCCGCGTTCTTGCGCGAAACGCACCAGCGCCTGTTCCATGGGGTCGCCCTGGAGTACCGCCGCGCCGCCTTCGCGCACCTGCGCAAGCTCGTGGCAGTGGGCTGCCACTTCCAGCAACGGCCGAGGCAGGGGCTGTGCCATGGTGGCGGGATGGGCGGCATCGCCCAGGAACACCTGGGCCACGTCCATGCGGTTTTCCGTGAGCGTGCCGGTCTTGTCGGTGACGATGACCGTGGCCGCGCCCAGCGCCTCCACGGCCGGCAGATGGCGCACCAGGGCACGCCGGCGCGCCATGCGCTGGGTGGCAAGCGCGAGCGACAGCGTCACGGTGGGCAGGAGTCCCTCCGGAACGTTGGCCACGATGATGCCGATGGCGAACATGAAGTCTGCCCAGAACGGCATGCCTGCTGCCTGCCCCACCAGAAAGCAGGCCACGCCGAGGACGGTGGCCAGCAGGGCCACCAGCCGGCTCATGCGCGCGATCTCGCGCATGAGCGGCGAGGGCACGTCGGGCTCGACCTGGCTCAGGTGGGCGATACCGCCGAACACGGTGCGCATGCCGGTGGCGAACACCACGGCGGTCCCCTCGCCCGCCTGCACGGTGGTACCCGCCAGCACCACGTTCGTGCTGTCGATGAGCGCCTCTGCCTGCGCGGGGGCCGCATCGGCCGCCCGCGGGAGGGATTCGCCGGTGAGGGCGGCGACGTTCAGACGCAGTCCCTGCGCGGCGATCAGGCGCCCATCCGCCGGCACGGCATCACCGGCGGCAAGCTGGATCACGTCGCCCGGCACCAGCTCTTCGGCCGCATGTTCCTCCAGCATGCCCCCGCGCCAGACCTTGACGCGTCGGGGCAGCAGCCGGCGCAGGGCCTCGAGGGTACGTTCGGCGCGATATTCCTGCCAAAAGGAAAACAGACCGTTGAGGAGGATCACGCACACGATGGCCACCCCGAGGCGACCCATGCCCTGGCCCGGCATGCGCCATTCGGCGAAAAAGGCCAGCGCCGCCGCCACCCACAGGACCAGGGCGAACAGGTGCAGGAATTCATGCAGGAGATGCCACAGGAGCGGCGCCCGCCGGGCCGCTTCGATCACGTTGGGACCGAATTCCGCAAGGCGCCGGCGTGCCTCGGCGCTAGACAGTCCGTGGGGCGTGGTGCCGAGGCGTGCCAGCACCTGGGCGGCATCGAGCTGGTGGATGTTCATGGGGGGAATGGCGGCGGACGACATGTTAAACTTAGACCAAAACCGTTCCGCGCCCGAGTCCCCCGGCGCCCGAATCTTCCCAGGTGCATTTCCCATGTCCGGCAATACTCTCGGCAAGCTGTTTTGCGTCACCAATTTTGGCGAATCCCACGGGCCGGCGATCGGCTGTGTGGTGGACGGCTGCCCGCCCGGGATGGCCCTCTGCGCCGAGGACATCCAGCGCGATCTCGACCGGCGCAAGCCCGGCACGTCGCGCCACGTCACCCAGCGTCGCGAGTCGGACACGGTGGAGATCCTGTCCGGGGTGTTCGAGGGCAGGACCACGGGCGCGCCCATTGCGCTGCTGATCCGCAACGAGGATCAGCGCAGCAGGGATTACGGCAACATCGCCGGCACCTTCCGGCCGGGGCATGCCGACTACACCTACTGGCAGAAATACGGTATCCGGGACTGGCGGGGCGGGGGCCGCTCCTCGGCGCGCCTCACCGCCCCCACCGTGGCAGCCGGGGCGATCGCGCGCAAGTGGCTCCATGAGAAATACGGCATCGTCATCCGCGGCCACCTGGCCCAGATGGGGGAAAAGGAGATTCCCTTCGTGAGCTGGGAGGAGGTGGAGCAGAATCCGTTCTTTGCCCCCAACAACGCCATGGTGCCGGAGCTGGAGGCCTACCTGGACGGCATTCGCAGGGAAAAGGATTCCATCGGCGCCAGAGTGCGGGTGGTGGCCCACAACGTGCCCCCGGGTTGGGGCGAGCCCCTGTACGACCGGCTGGATGCCGATATCGCCCATGCCATGATGGGGCTCAACGCCGTGAAGGGCGTGGAGATCGGTGCCGGGTTCCGCAGCGTCACCCAGCGCGGCAGCGAGCATGGGGACGAGCTCACGCCCCAGGGTTTCCTCAGCAATCACGCCGGGGGCATCCTGGGCGGCATTTCCTCGGGGCAGGACATCGAGGTATCCCTCGCCATCAAGCCCACCTCGAGCATCGCCATCCCGCGCCGTTCGGTGGATCTGTCCGGTGCGCCGGTGCAGGTGGCCACCACCGGCCGCCACGACCCCTGTGTGGGCATCCGCGCCACGCCCATCGCCGAGGCGCTGCTCGCCATCGTGCTCATGGACCACGCCCTGCGTCACCGGGCCCAGAACGGTGACGTGGTGCCGCCCAGCCCGCGCATTCCGGGTGGGGCGGCTTGAAGGAACGGCGCACGCGCGCCGCCCGGACGGCGCGCGGTCCGATCCCGTCCTGCCTTTTCCCGCGACCCGGCGCCGATTCCTCCATGCGCAGAGCGTCCCCTGGACTTGCCCACGGCAGACTGCCCTACTGGGAGCTCTCGGGCTTCTATTTCTTTTATTTCGCCTTCGTGGGCGTGATTTCCCCCTACTGGGGCCTCTACCTCAAATCGCTGGCCTTCACCGCCTTCCAGATCGGCGTGTTGATGTCGCTCCTCTCCGTAATGCGCATGTTCGCGCCCAACGTGTGGGGTCATCTCGCGGACCGGTCTGGCAAGCGCGTGTTCATCGTGCAGATCGCCGCCTTCGCCAGCCTGGTCGCCTTCGCCGGTGTGTTCCTGGGCACCAGCTTCTGGCTGCTGTTTGCCTCCATGGCGCTACTGAGTTTTTTCTGGAGCGCCTCGCTGCCCCTGGTGGAGGCCACCACCCTGAGCCACCTCGGGGAACGCACCGACCGCTACGGCAGCATTCGCGTGTGGGGTTCGGTGGGTTTCATTCTCGCGGTGGTGGGCGTGGGCATGCTGCTCGACCACATCGCCATCCACTGGCTGCCGGCCATCGTGTTCGCCACGCTGCTGGGCGTCGCCCTGTTTTCCCGTCACATTCCGGAAGCGGAGGTGATGCAGCACGCCCACGGACACGATTCCGTCTGGCAGGTCCTGCGCCAGCCGCGGGTAGTGGCCCTGATTGCAGCCTGTTTCCTGATGTCCGCCGCCCACGGACCCTATTACACCTTCTACTCGATCTATCTCGAGTCCCATGGGTACAGCAAGAGCGGCATCGGCTGGCTGTGGGCCCTCGGCGTGATCTGCGAGATCGGGGTGTTTCTCTGGTCGGCGCGGCTGTTTGCACGCTTCCGTCTGGAAACCGTGCTCAAGGCGAGCTTCGGGTTCGCGGTGGTGCGGTTTCTCATCATCGCCTGGGGCGTGGGCGAGCCCCTGCTCATCCTTTTCGCCCAGACCCTGCACGCCGCCACCTTCGGTGCCTATCACGCCTCGGCCATCGCCCTGGTGCACCGTTTCTTCCCGGGCCGCCTGCAGGCGCGGGGGCAGGCCCTCTACAACAGCATCTCCTTCGGCGCGGGGGGCACCCTGGGCAGCCTCTACGCCGGCTACAGCTGGGATCTCTGGGGGGCGGCGGTCACCTATTCCCTGGCCGCCGGCTGCGCCCTGCTGGCCCTTGGGCTGCTGCTGTGGCAGCTCAAGCCCGCGCCGGCGCAGGCTTGAGGCTGCCGCCGCCAGCCCCTGTTCTCCGACACGTCCTGCCGGGCGCGTTGCCCTTTGCCTGGGAAATCAGTACAATGCGGCCCTTTTCCGGCTGGGCCGGGAAATTTCCAGCAACCTTGCCTGACCGTGCGCACCGCGGCAGGCTGCAACCCACAAGGAGCGTGCATGCGACATTACGAAATCGTTTTCATCGTTCATCCGGACCAGAGCGAACAGGTGCCGGCGATGATCGAGCGCTACAAGGCCACCATCACCGGCCGCAACGGCCGCATCTACCGCCTGGAAGACTGGGGCCGGCGCCAGCTCGCCTATCCCATCCAGAAGGTGCACAAGGCCCACTACGTGCTGATGAACATCGAGTGCGACCAGGAAACCCTCGACGAGCTGGAACACGCATTCAAGTTCAACGATGCGGTGCTGCGTCATCTCATCATCCGCATGAAGGGCCCGGTTACCGAGCCTTCGCCCATGATGAAGGAGGAGAAGGCCAAGGCGGTGCCCACGGGCGACAAGCCGGAAACCGCCGCGGAGGCGGCACCCCCGGCCGGCGCCTGAAGTGGCGACCAACCGGACGCGCATCAGCGGCCGGATCGTCGAGAAGGACAGCCTGCGCCACACACCGGCCGGCGTGCCGGTCCTGACCTTCACCCTTCTGCACCGTTCGGAGCAGCCGGCAGGGAAAGGCAGGCGCAAGGTGGAATGTGTGATCCCGGCCGTGGCGTTCGAGGCCCTGGCCGAAACCATCGCCGGCTGGCCGCGGGATGCGCAGGTGGAAGCAGAAGGCTACCTGGCGCGAAAGAGCCGCACGGACACGCAGTTGGTGCTGCACGTGCAAATCATCGAATTGACCGAATAGAGGTGAACCATGTCCCGGCAAATGTTCAAGCGTCGCAAGTACTGCCGTTTCACGGCGGAAGGCATCAAGGAAGTCGATTACAAGGATGTCAATCTCCTGAAGGACTTCATCAGCGAGACGGGCAAGATCATTCCCGCCCGCATCACCGGCACCAAGGCGCGTTACCAGCGGCAGCTGTCCACGGCCGTCAAGCGGGCGCGCTTCCTGGCGCTTCTGCCCTATACCGACCAGCACTGAGGAGTCGAGCCATGCAAGTGATTCTGATGGAGAAAGTCCACAAGCTGGGCCAGCTCGGCGATGTGGTCAAGGTCAAGGACGGTTATGCCCGCAACTACCTGATTCCCCAGGGCAAGGCCAAGCGCGCCACGGAGGCAAACATCAAGGCCTTTGCCGAGCGGCGTGCCGAGCTGGAACGGCAGGAGGCGGAAAAGCTGGCCGCTGCCCAGGCCCGTGCCGCCCAGCTGGAAGGCATGGTCGTGGAAATCAGCCAGAAGGCCGGCGTGGACGGCAAGCTGTTCGGCTCCGTGGGGATGGTGGACATCGTCGAGGCCCTCAAGGCCCGGGGCATCACCGTGGCCAAGTCCGAGGTCCGCATGCCTGCCGGGCCGATCAAGGCCATCGGCGAATACCCGGTGGAGCTGGTCCTGCACACGGACGTGCACACCTCCATCACCGTGACCGTCGTCCCCCAGTGAGCACGCCCGGGCGCCGGCAAAAAAAGGGCTGCCGCGTGCAGCCCTTTTTGCTGGGCGCGGGCTATACTAGTCAACCTCTGCCCAGGCTGCCCCGGCCGCGAACGCGGCCGTTTCCGCAGCCTGTGGCGGCATCCCGGCCATTCCACCTCGCCTCCCGATTCCATGGGTGATCAACAGTTCGACGCCGTCAAGCTCCCGCCCCATTCCGTGGAGGCGGAACAGGCCGTGCTCGGCGGGCTTTTGCTGGAAAACAGTGCCTGGGAACGCATCGGTGACCTCCTCGGCGAAGAGGATTTCTACCGCTACGATCACCGCCTCATCTATCGCCACATCGTCCGGCTGCTGGAGGAGAACAAGCCGGCGGACGTGGTGACCGTGGCCGAGGCCCTGGAAAATGCCGGCGAACTCGCCACCGTGGGCGGGCTCGCCTATCTGGCCGCGCTGGCCCAGAACACCCCCTCCGCCGCCAATATCCGCCGTTATGCGGAGATCGTGCGCGACCGTTCCATCATGCGCCGGCTGGTGGAGGTGGGCACGGCCATCGCCGATTCGGCCTATGCGCCGGGCGGGCGCTCCGCCTCCGAGCTGCTCGACGAGGCCGAGGCCAGGGTCTTCCACATCGCCGAGATGGGCAACCGGGGCAAGCAGGGTTTCAGCGAGATCCAGCCGCTGCTCACCCAGGTGGTGGAACGGATCGACATGCTGTTCCAGCGGGAGAATCCCAATGATGTCACCGGCATTCCCACCGGCTATACCGACCTGGACCGCATGACCTCCGGTCTGCAGCCGGGTGATTTGATCATCGTCGCCGGGCGGCCCTCCATGGGCAAGACCGCCTTCTCCCTCAACATCGCGGAACACGTGGCCCTGGATACGCGCCTGCCGGTGGCGGTGTTCTCCATGGAGATGGCGGGCACCCAGCTGGTGATGCGCATGATGGGCTCGGTGGGCAGACTGGACCAGCATCGCGTGCGCACCGGCCGCCTGCAGGACGAGGACTGGCAGCGTCTCACCTATGCCGTGGGCAGGCTCAACGACGCACCCATCTACATCGACGAGACGGCCGCGCTGTCGGCGCTGGAGCTGCGGGCGCGGGCCCGGCGCCTGCACCGCCAGTGCGGTCGCCTGGGCCTGATCGTGATCGATTATCTCCAGCTCATGTCGGGCAGCGGCCAGGGCGAGAACCGCGCCACGGAGATCTCCGAGATCTCGCGCTCCCTGAAGGCGCTGGCCAAGGAACTGGAGGTGCCGGTGATCGCGCTGTCCCAGCTCAACCGCAGCCTGGAGCAGCGTCCCAACAAGCGGCCGGTGATGTCGGATCTGCGCGAGTCCGGCGCCATCGAGCAGGACGCCGACGTGATCCTGTTCATCTACCGCGACGAGGTGTACAACCCGGAGACGCCGGACAAAGGCATTGCCGAGATCATCATCGGCAAGCAGCGTAACGGCCCCATCGGCACCGTCCGGCTCGCCTTCCTGGGCGAGTACACCCGCTTCGAGAATCTGGCCCACCCGGGCTCCTACTGACCGCCAGCCGGGGTGCCTGCCGCGGCCGCAAGCCCTTCGCGTTTCCCCATGTCCTCTTTGGCTCCGTCCCGTCCCCTCACCGCCCTCATCCACCGGGAGGCGCTGGTGCACAACCTGCGCCGCGCACGCGCCGCCGCCCCGAACGCCCGCATCCTGGCGGTGGTGAAGGCCAATGCTTATGGTCACGGCCTGCTCACGGTGGCGCGTGCGCTGGCCGAGGCCGATGGCTTCGGCGTGCTGGGGCTGGACGAGGCGGTGCGTCTGCGCGAGGCGGGCTTTGCCCATCCCATCCTGCTTTTGGAGGGGCCGTTTGCCGCCGCGGACGTCACCGAGGCCGCGCGCCTGGGGCTGGCCATCGTCGTGCACAGCGAGGAGCAGGTGGCCATGCTGGAGGCAGCTTCTCCGCCGCGCCCGCTGGACGTGTTCCTCAAGGTCAACACGGGCATGAACCGGCTGGGATTCGCGCCGGACGCCTTTGCCATGGTGCAGGCGCGCCTGCGGGCCTGTCGCGCGGTGGGCCGGTTGACCGCGATGACCCACTTCGCCACGGCCGACGAACTGGCCGGCCCGGGCCGCCAGTTCGAGCGTTTCCGGGCCCTGATCGGCCCCACCATGCCCTTCAGTGCCGCCAATTCCGCTGCACTCCTGCGCCATCCGGACACCCACGGCGACTGGGTGCGGCCCGGCATCATGCTCTACGGGGCGTCGCCCTTCGAAGACGTCCCGGCCGCGGCGCTCGGTCTTCAGCCGGCCATGACCCTGGTCTCGCGCATCATTGCCGTGCAACGGCTGCGGCGCGGCGATGCGGTGGGATACGGTGCGACCTTCGTGGCGGAGGGGGACATGCGCGTGGGCATCGTCGCCTGCGGTTATGCCGATGGCTATCCCCGCCATGCCGGCACCGGCACGCCGGTGCTGGTGGCGGGGCAGCGCAGCCGCACCCTCGGGCGGGTCTCCATGGACATGCTGTGCGTGGACCTCAGCCATCTGCCTGAGGCCGGTGTGGGCACACCGGTCACCCTGTGGGGGCAGGGGCTGCCGGTGGAGGAGGTGGCGCGCGCCGCCGACACCATCAGCTACGAATTGCTCACGGGACGCGCCGAGCGCGTGCCCCTCAGGGAGGCCTGACATGGCGAGGCAGCGCACCGTCCACGTCTGCACCGAGTGCGGCGGCCAGAGCGTGAAATGGCAGGGGCAGTGCCCCCACTGCGGCGCCTGGAACACCCTGGTGGAAACCGTGGCCGAGGCGCCCGCGGCCGCTGGCCACCGCTACCGGGCCCTGGCGGCCGACGGCCGGCTGCAGCGCCTGGCGGAGGTGCAGGCGGCGGAGGCACCCCGCTGGCCCACCGGCGTGGCGGAACTGGACCGCGTGCTGGGCGGTGGCCTGGTCCCGGGCGCGGTGGTGCTCCTGGGGGGCGATCCGGGCATCGGCAAATCCACCCTGCTGCTGCAGGCGCTGGCCCACATGAGCGGCGAGCGGGAAGTGCTCTACGTGAGCGGCGAGGAGTCGGCCCAGCAGGTGGCCCTGCGCGCGCGGCGCCTGGCGCTGGACGCGGCACGGGTCACGCTGCTGGCGGAAATCACCCTGGAGCGCATTCTCGACACGCTGCGCACCCACGCGCCGCAGGTGGCGGTCATCGACTCCATCCAGACCCTCTACTCCGAGGCCCTGCAGTCGGCCCCCGGCAGCGTGGCCCAGGTGCGGGAATGCGCCGCCCAGCTCACCCGCCACGCCAAGCAGACCGGCACTGCCATCCTCCTCGTGGGCCACGTCACCAAGGAGGGCGCCCTGGCCGGCCCGCGGGTGCTGGAGCACATCGTGGACACCGTGCTCTATTTCGAGGGCGACACCCATTCCAGCTTCCGCCTGGTGCGGGCCTTCAAAAACCGCTTCGGGGCGGTGAACGAGCTGGGCGTGTTCGCCATGACGGAGAAGGGGTTGCGCGAGGTGAGCAATCCCTCGGCGCTGTTTCTCTCTCACCATGGCCGGGAAGTGCCGGGCTCCTGCATCATGGTCACCCAGGAGGGCACGCGCCCCCTGCTGGTGGAGGTGCAGGCCCTGGTGGACGAGGCCCACGCCCCCAATCCGCGCCGGCTCGGGGTGGGGCTGGAGCAGAACCGGCTGGCCATGCTGCTGGCGGTGCTGCACCGCCATGCCGGCATCGCCTGCTTCGACCAGGACGTGTTCGTCAACGCCGTGGGCGGGGTGCGCATCACCGAACCGGCGGCCGATCTGGCGGTGCTGCTCGCCATCGTCTCCTCCCTGCGCAACCAGCCCCTGCCCGCCAAGCTGGTGGTGTTCGGGGAGGTCGGGCTGGCGGGGGAAGTGCGTCCCGTCCAGCGCGGTCTTGAACGCCTCAGGGAAGCGGCTAAACTGGGGTTCAAGCGCGCCATCGTGCCGCGTGCCAACGTTCCCCGCCAGCCGCCGGCCGGTCTGGAAATCCTCGCGGTGGACCGGGTGGAAGAAGCGGTTGCCAGTCTGCGGCAGGGCTTCTAGAATGACGACGTAATATTTCCGTCGTGCCGGCAGGCGCAACCGGTGGCGGCAGCTGTATCGGCGCTGAATTGCCCGCGCGGGACCGACCCCGGGGCGGGATCGACTGGGTTGCGTGACATGCAAATGCACACAGGCATGGAGCGGCCGGCTCCGACCAACCAGGCTCTGCATGTGGAATGCGCGGCACTGACCGATGCCGGCCGGCTGCGCAGCAACAACGAGGATGCCCTGGCCTGGGATGCCGATGCCGGCCTGTTCCTGGTCGCCGACGGCATGGGCGGCTGCAACGCGGGCGAGGTGGCGAGCCGGCTCGCCGTGCGCATGGTGCTGGCGGAATTCCGCCAGCTGCCCCTCACCCTGCCGGCGCAGGAGGGTTGCGTACCCGTGTTGAGTCCGCCCGCCATGCGCCTGTGCAGCGCCATCCTCAAGGCCAACCGCGCCGTCTTCGAAGCCAGTCTGCAACAGCCGGAATACGCGGGTATGGGCACCACCCTGGTGGCCGTGCTGTTCCACGGCCAGCGGGCCGTCATCGCCAGCATTGGCGATTCCCGTGTCTACCGCTATCGCGCCGGGCAGCTGGAACAGCTCACCGTGGACCACACGGTGCTCCAGGAGCAGATCGAGTTCGGCCTCATCACCCCCGAGCAGGCGCGCCTCATGGGCGGCCGGGGCCTGATCACCCGGGCGCTGGGTGTCGAGCCGGGGCTGGAGGTGGACGTGCAGGAACAGGCGCTGCTGGCGGGTGACCTCTACCTTCTCTGCACCGACGGCCTGTTCGACATGATCGCCGATGCCGACATCGCCGCCATTTTGGCCGCCACCCGGGACGACGTGCAGGCGGGCGCGCGGGAACTGGTGGCGGCCGCCAACCGGGCCGGCGGTTACGACAACGTTTCCGTCATTCTGGTCCGTCTCGTCTGAGGCCCGCCGTGTCCAGGCTCGTCATCCTCGATGCAGCGGGCGATGTCCGGGGCGAGCGCCTGCTGGACCGGGAGCGCATCCGCATCGGCCGCCGTGCCGACAACGAGGTGGTGCTCGACGATCTCTCGGTGAGCAGCGAGCACGCCCTGGTCATCACCATCCGCAACGATTCCTTCATCCAGGACTTGAACAGCATGAACGGCGTGCGGGTGAACGGCCGCCTGATCCGGCACCACCACCTGCAGGACGGGGACGAAGTGAGCATCGGCACCTTTACCCTGCGCTACGTGCACGAACCCTGGGTGGAGCCCGCGCCTTCCTGGCGCGCCCCGGACACCCGTCCCCTCAAGGAGGACACGGTGCGGGCGGTGGCGCCGGAAGCGGGGGATACCCTGTTCGATGTGGCAGTGCCGGGAGAGCTCGCCCTCACGCGCGAGCTCGCGGACACGCGCATCGAGGCAAGCCCGTCGGCCGAAGCGCCCACCACCCTGCTGGGGGAGCCCCGCCCCGCCGGCGTGGGCCACCTGCGCCTGCTTGCCGGCCCGGGCGCGGGACGGGAGACGGCGCTGACCCGGGCCGTGACCACCTTGGGCAAGCCCGGCATCCAGACGGCCATCATCAGCCGCCGTGGGGGCAGCTATTTCCTGACCTTCGCGGAAGGCGACAGCTATCCCCAGGTGAATGGGGTGGAAGTGGGCGCAACCCCGCATCCCCTGAACGACCACGACATCCTCGACGTGGCCGGCACCCGGCTGGAATTCTTTTATCGCTGACGGGCGTGCTCAGCGGGCGCGGCTGCGCGCCGCCATTTCCGCCTTCACCGCCCGGTAGATGGGACCCCAGATGGGATGTCCCTCCTCGGTGGGATCGAGGGTGAACTGGGGATCCAGCTCGAAGATGCGCCGGAACTCGTCGCGGCAGGCCCGCTCCTGTCCCGAGGAGCAGTAGATGAAGGCCAGATATTTGCGTGCCGCGACCTTGTCCGACTGGAAGGTGAGTCCCGCATCCAGCGCATCGTTGAGGCTCTTCTGGGCCGCCTTGTAATTGCCGTCCTCGTACTGGCTGATGCCGGTGGCCAGCAGCTTTTCCGCCTTGCGTGGGGCGAGCTTGTCCATGCCCAGCTCACGCACGGTCTGGCTGGCACAGCCGGCGCCGAGGACGGCTGCCAGCAGAAGGGGCATCCAGCGTAACGGCATCATGGCGACGACCTATTTGCTGAACTTGTATTTGATTTTGTGGGTACCATCCGGCTCCACGCGGATGGTCTGGGAATAGGGCGCGAAGGTCTGGTTGACCACCAGGACGGTGTGTTCGCCGGGCGGCAGTTTGATTTCCCGCAGGGGCGGGCTCACCCCCTGGCGCACCCCGTCCACGAACACTTCCCCCCAGGGGGCGATGGCAAGCTGCAGGGTCCCGCTCGCCGCGCCAGCGGGTTTGGCCGCGTCCTCGACCACGCGGGTCTCGGCGGTGGAGGTCAGGGGAGCGGCCTTGGCGGGTGCCGGGGCGACTGCCTTTGCCTTGCGTTCCGGCACCGGCTGGGGGCTCGCGCCGGCGGGCTTGGCTTCGGTCCGTGCCTCCGGAGTCACGGAGGGGCCGGCCGGTGCTTGCTGCGCTTCGTGCGTGGGCGCGGGTTCGGCCACGGGCGGCACGGCTGCCGGCGCGGCTGATGCCGGGGGGCGCGCAGCCTCGGCAGCGACGGGAGGCGTGGAGGCAGTCGCAGGCACGGATGGCCCCGGCGTGCGGTTCAGGATCACGGCCACGAATACGGCCAGCAGCAGGGGAATGCCCGCCAGCAGCGCCCACCGTGGCCAGGGGGTGGGGGCGGGCGCGGCGGGCGGCGGCGCCGGGGTGTCGCCGTCGGTGAGACGGGCGATGACCTGGGTGGCCTCTCCCAGGCTGTCGCGCGGTACCTTGCGCCGCTCCATGGGCGGGGCCGGCGGCGCCTCGCCCGGAGCCGGCACCTGCAGCGTCTTGTACTTGCGCAAATCGCGCGCCATTTCCTTGGCCGTCTGGTAGCGGGCATCCGGGTGTTTGGCCAGCGCCTTGAGCACGATATAGTTGAGGGAATCCGGGACGTTCTGATTGAAGGCCTTGGGCGGAATGGGCTCCTCGTTGAGGATCTGGTACATGATGGCGCTGATGTTTTCGCCCACGAAGGGTGTCTTGCCGGTGAGCATCTCGTACAGCACCACGCCCAGGGAGAAGATGTCCGACCGGCCATCCACGGTCTGGCCCACCACCTGTTCGGGCGACATGTATTTGGGCGAGCCCATGACCATGCCGGCCATGGTGCGCGAGGCCGACGACACCTGGGCGATGCCGAAGTCGGTGATCTTCACCATGCCGTTCTTCATCACCATGATGTTGGCCGGCTTGATGTCGCGATGGACGATGCCATGCTCGTGGGCAAAGGCGAGACCGTCGCACACCTGGGCGGCGATGTGCACCACCTTGTCCAGGGGCAGAACCACGCCCGAATCGAGGATCTCGCGCAGCTCCTTGCCCTCCAGGAACTCCATGGCCATGTAGGCCACCCCCTCGGTGCGGCCCACGTCGTAGATGGTGACGATGTTGGGATGGTTGAGCTTGCCGGCGGATTGCACCTCGCGCTGGAAACGTCTTTCGAAGGTTTCCAGCTCGTCGCGCGACAGGTCGAGATTGATGGTCTTGATGGCGACGGTGCGGTCGATCAAGGGGTCCACGGCCTTGTACACCACACCCATGGCGCCCTGGCCCAACTCCTCGACGATGATGTAACGACCCAGTTTCTCGATGACCATGGCGGAACCTGCCCTGTCCGGGCAGCGCGGCGGCGCTGCAAGTGAAGGAACTAACGGTAGTTTTTTCCCCTGGCCCGTGTCAAGCGCGGCGCGGTTCGCGTTCATCTTTCCTCTCAAGTCCGGCGCGGTGCGGCCGTTAACCGGCGGGTGGGCTATGTGCCGGCAGCCATTGACGAAAACCGGTCGCCGCGGACGGGCCCGGGCCCCATGCCAATAGCGTCAAAGTGAACAAAAAGTTAAGTCCGGGCCCCTGCCCGCGACAGTAATATCCTGTAAATATCCTGATGGCACCGCAGGGCCCTGCGGGCTGCGTGCCGACCGCGCAAGGCGGTAGGGCCGCCTCGGAGACGGGCCGTCGGGAACACCATAGAGTGGGAGATGAAGATCCGGAATGCCTTGACCATCGCCAGCCTGAGCGACGCGGGCCTGGTACGCAATTTCAACGAAGACAGCGTGGCCGTGGACGAGGAGCTCGGCCTCGTCATCGTCGCAGACGGCATGGGCGGCTACAAGGCGGGTGACGTGGCCGCCGGCATGGCCACCATGATCGTGGCCAACGAACTCAAAAGCCAGCTTGGCGGCAGCCACCTGAACGGGCGGCCGGTATCCACGGAAATCATCCGTGCCGCCGTCAACCGCGCCAACCAGTCCATCCACCATGCCGCCCACAACCGGCCCCAGTTCCAGGGCATGGGCGCCACGCTGGTGATGGCGCTGTTCCACGATGACATGGTCTCCATCGCCCATGCGGGCGATTCCCGCGCCTACCGGCTGCGCCATGACAAGCTGGAGCAGCTCACGGTGGACCATTCCCTGCTCCAGGAGCAGCTGGAAATGGGGCTGATCAGCGCCGACGATGCGCGCGTCTCCCACAACCGCAATCTGGTCACGCGCGCCCTGGGGGTGAACCAGAACATCGTCGTGGACGTGCGCCAGGAACGCGCCCTGCCGGGCGACATCTACCTGCTGTGCACGGACGGACTCAATGACATGGTGGACGATGCAGACATCGAACTGGCCATGGTCTCGCTGCAGGAAAACATTCCGCTGCTGGTGAAACAGCTCGTGATCATGGCCAACGACAATGGGGGTCATGACAACATCTCGGTGGCCGCGATCCGGGTGGATCGTCCCTTCCCCGCGCGGCGGGGTCTCTGGGCGCGCCTGTGGTCCGCTTGGCGGCGTGGTTGAGGAGGGCATATGGCGAAGCTGGTCCTGAGCCTCAATGGCACGGTGCTCGGCAACTACTTCCTGGAGAAGGAGCGCTTCGTGATCGGGCGCCGGCCCACCTGTGACATCCAGATCAACGATCAGGGCGTGAGCAAGGAACACGCGGTGATCCTCACCGTGGGCAACGACCAGATCCTAGAGGATCTCAAGAGCACCAATGGCACGCAGGTGAACGGCCGGCGCATCCAGCGGCACATCCTGCAAAACGGCGACGTGATCGAGGTGGGGCGCTACAAGATCAAGTACGTGAACCAGAAGGCGCTGCCCGACATGGATTTCGACAAGACCCTGCTGATCCCGGCCTTCGACCGCAGCCGGCTCAAGGAGGCGGGCGTGGATCTGGCCATCAACACCGGGCTGCGGGTGGAGACCGCGGTGGCCACGGCGCGCGCGGTCAGGAACGTGTTCCCCCTGGGAGCGGTGCGGGTGCTGTCCGGTGCCCGGGCAGGCCAGGAGATCGAGCTCGTCCGGCCCATCACCGCCTTCGGCCGCCCGGGCAACCGGGCCATCATCAGCCGCCGCCCCCACGGTTATTTCGTCACCCATGTCAGCGGCCGGCGGCCACCGGTGGTCAACGGCCGCGCGCTGGGTGCCGAACCCCAGGCGCTGGACAACCTCGATCAGGTCGAGATCGACGGCGAGAAGCTGCAGTTTTTTCTCAAGTGACGCCCTGGGCGTCGAGGATCTGGCCGCTCACTCCGCGACTGTCCGGACCCATGAGATACAGATAGGCCGGCATGATCGCCTCCGGCGTCGGCAGCGTGGCCGGCACCTCCGCGGGATGGGTTTTGCGCCGCTGGGGCGACTGCACCGGGCCCGGCACCAGGGCATTGATCCGCACCTGGGGCGTGATTTCCAGCTCCTGCGCCCAGGTCTTGACCAGGGCTTCCAGCGCCCATTTCGACACGCCGAAGGCGCCCCAGTAGGCGCTGGGTTTGCGGCCATGAGTTTCCGAGGTCATCACCACCGAGGCATCGGGCGCGGCCTTGAGCAGGGGCAGACAGGCGCGTGTGAGGGCGAAGGGCGCCACCAGGTTCACGCGCAGGATGCCCAGCCATTGTTCCAGGGTTTCCAGTTCCAGGGGGGCGAGAGCATCCAGGCGGGAGGCGTTGTGCAGGATGCCATCCAGCCGCCCCAGCTGACCCTCGATGGCATCGGCCATCTGTTCAAACTCCCGGTCACCGGCCTGTTCCAGATCGAGGGTGAACAGCACCGGTTCCGGATGGCCGGCATCGGCGATGAGATCGTAGGTGGTGTTGAGGCGCTGCTCGTTGCGACCGAGAAGAATCACCGTGGCACCATGGGCGGCGAAGGTGCGCGCCGCCACCTGGCCGATGCCCTGGCCTGCACCGGTGACGAGAATGACCCGGTCCTTGAGCAGGTCGGGCGGGGCTTGGTAGGAATTCATCGGCACTCCAGAATGTGGCGCGCGCATTGTACTCCACTTCGCACGGCGGCCTCGATGGTGGCGGGATAGTCCGCCTCGCGCGTGGCGCCTGCCACCCAGTCGCCTGCGAGGAACAGACCGGGAAGCGGCGTGCGCGGGCCGGGCCGGGCGAGATTGGGCGTGCAGGCGAAGGTGGCGCGTTTTTCGGCGATTACCCAGACGTCCCGGGGTGCTACGCAAATGCCCAGCACCTGGCAAAGCTGGTGCGCGACGGCCTGGCCCAGCCGGGCGTGATCCAGCGCCTCGTGGGGGCCGCGCGCGCTGATCACCACTGCAAGCAGGCTGGAGGCGTCCGTGAGCGGTCCCCGGTCGAACACCCATTGTCCCGGCCCCTCTCCCAGCCCCACCATGGGCGCCTCCAGTCGCACCGGGTCCCGGTAGCGCAGGTAGACCGTATAAATGGGCTCATGATCGAGCTGGCGCAGGTCTGTCACCATTTCCCCCAGGGCGGGCAGCGTCTCGAGGAGCTGCGCCGCCCGTGGCGGGGGCAGGGCGCAGACCACCTGGCCGAACTCCCCTGCATCCCGGGCGGTGAAGACGCGCCAGCCGGCAAGTGCCGGTTCGAGACGCGTGACCCGTTGGCCACACAGGAGGGTGCTGCCGCGCTGGCGCAGAAATTCGGCGGCAGGTTGCGGAAAAAGTCGCGACAGACCCACCCGCGGCAGTAGCAGATCGCTGTCGGCGCGATCCCGGGCAAAGGCATCGCGCAGCACGTTCACGAACACGCGTGCCGAAGCCTGATGGGGGGGCGTGTTGAGGGCGGCCAGGCACAGGGGGTGCCACAGGGACCGGCACAGGGCGGGGGTCTGCCGGTGGTGGCGCAACAGCTCGCTCACGGGTTGGTCGCGGTCGAGGCGAAAGCCGCGCCGGCGCAGGCTCACCACCAGACGCAGGGCAGCCAGGCGGTCGGTTGGGCCCAGGCCGCGGGCGGTGAGCAGGGCCACGGCCAGATGCCAGGGCGCCGGCAGCCGGGGTGCCTTCAGCACGAAGTCGGGCGCCAACGAAAGCTGCAGGGGCAGGCGCGCGAGCTGCGTGGGCCAGCGGGGATTGACCCGGTCGAGCAGGGCCAGCGTCTCGTGGTAGGCACCCAGCAGGATGTGCTGGCCGTTGTCCAGTTCCACGCCGTGCCGGGTGAAACTTCGGGCCCGCCCGCCGGGTTCGCGGGCGCTTTCGAACACGGTCACCGGCACGCCGTGGGCGGCCAGATGCACGGCCGCCGCGAGTCCGGCCCAGCCGGCGCCGATCACCGCCACGCGATGCGCCGGCGGCCGCTGTGGCGCAGTCATGCCACCCAAGTCTTCCAGGCGAGCCAAAGCTTGCGCAGCGGTGTGAGGGCGGTGCGCCGGTCCAGCACCTGGAAGCCGTCGCGCTCGATTTCCGTGAGCAGCGCCTGATAGATGGCCGCCATCGCCAGGCCGGGGCGCTGGTTGCGGCGGTCCGCGGCGGGCAGTTGCGCCAGCGCCCGGGCATAGAGCTCGCGCGCCCGGCTGGCCTGAAAGGCCATTAAGGCACGGAAGGCCGGTGTGTGGCGACCGGCCAGAATGTCCTGTTCGGACACGCCGAAGCGGGCGAGCTCGTCCAGCGGCAGGTAGATCCGGTTGCGCCGGGCGTCTTCCCCCACGTCGCGGATGATGTTGGTGAGCTGGAAGGCGAGCCCCAGGTCATGGGCGTATTTGAGGGTGCGCCGGTCACTGGCCCCGAACACGGTGGCCGCGAGCTGGCCCACCACCGAGGCGACACGGTAGCAGTAGAGCTGCAAAGCCTTGAAATCGGCATAGCGGTGATGTTCCAGGTCCATCTCCATGCCGTCGATGATTTCCTCAAACTGTTCCCGGGGCAGGTCATGGTGCCGCACGGCGGGCAGGAGGGCGCGGCTGACGGGATGCTGCGGCTGGCCCCGGTAGAGATTGCCGAGCTCCTCGCGCCACCAGGCGAGCTTGATGCGGGCGATTTGTGGATCGCTGCATTCATCCACGGCGTCGTCCACTTCCCGGCAAAAGGCATAGAGGGCGGTGATCGCCGCACGCTTTTCCTTCGGCAGGAACAGAAAGGAGTAGTAGAAGCTGGAGCCGCTCTGCGCGGCCCGTTCCTGGCAATACTGATCGGGCGTCATGAAATTTCCTATTGGGCGCGCAGGGCACGCCACAGCATGCGTGGCCAGTCGGCAGCCGTGAGCACCGGCCGCTTGCGGAACACGTCACCGTGGACGGCGTAGAGCTTGCGCAGGATGGTCTCGCCCCCCAGGATGATGAGCCGCAGCTCCAGGCCCAGCCGGCCGGGCAGCCGCCTGCCCAGTGGGGCCCCGGCCTGGAGGAGCTTGCGTGCGCGCTCGATCTGGAAACGCATGAACGGCCACCAGGTGCCGCCCGCGTCGCCTTGCGCGATCTGGGTCTCGGTCACGCCGAACTTGTCCATCTCGTCCTGGGGCAGATAGATCCGTCCGCGTGTGTAGTCCCCCGCGACGTCCTGCAGGAAATTGATGAGCTGCAGCGCCGCGCAGATGGCATCGGACTGGGCCAGCGCGCGCCGGTCCTGTTCCCCGGACAGGGCGAGCAGCAGGCGTCCGACGGGATTGGCCGAGCGCCGGCAGTACTCCATCACCTCGCCGAAATGGGCATAGCGGTGCTTGCTGACATCCTGGCCGAAGGCATCGAGGAGATCGTAAAAGGGTTCGAGGGGCAGGCGGTGGGTGTGTATCGTCTCGGCAAGCGCCTGCATCAGGGGCGACTCCGGGGTTGCGCCTGCCTGGATACGCGCCAAATCCTGCCGCAGCGCGGCGAGCCGGGCCAGGCGCGACGCCGGCGGCGCATCGCCCTCGTCGGCGATGTCGTCGGCGTGGCGCGCGAAGGCATAGATGCGGCGCACCGGCTCGCGCAGCCGGCGTGGCAGGAGCAGGGAAGCGACGGGGAAGTTTTCGTAGTGATGGACGCTATTGAACATGCAGGGAGATTATCCCAGATTGTGTGCCGGGGGCCGCGACGGATCGCCGCGCCGGCGCCGGCCCAAACCCCTCGGTGGGGCGCAGGTTGCCGGGCACGCCTCCGGGCAGCCGCCCCCGAGGCCATGCACGCGGTGGGGATGGGTTCGACGCGGCGGGGGCGCGGTGACAGGGCAGGGCCGAGCGGTTAAAATGGAACATTTTCGCGAAAGTGGCGGAATTGGTAGACGCACTGGATTTAGGTTCCAGCGCCGCAAGGCGTGCGAGTTCGAGTCTCGCCTTTCGCACCATCGCTTGGGCCGCCGGCCCTCCGCACTTGATCCAACCGCATTCTTTGGGGACTCGACATGCAAGCAACCGTTGAAAACATCAGCCAGCTGGAACGGCGTATCCGCATCACCGTGCCGCGCGCGGAAATCGACAGCGAGGTGGAGGCGCGTCTGAAGCGGCTGGCCAGGACGGTCAAGGTACACGGCTTCCGGCCGGGCAAAGTGCCCCTGAAGATCGTGGCCCAGCAATACGGGGGCGAGGTGCGGCGGGAAGTCATCGGCCAGACCATGGAGCGCAGCATCGCCGAAGCCCTGCGGGAACAGCAGCTGCGGGTGGCCGGCTATCCGCGTCTGGAGTCGGTGTCGGAGCAGGGGGCGGATGCGCTGGAATTCAGCGCCACCTTCGAGATCTATCCGGAAGTCAAGCTGGGTGATCTGAGTGGCGTCAGCATCGAGCGGCCCCAGGTCGAGGTCAGCGAGGAGGACGTGGACAAGACCATCGAAATCCTGCGCAAGCAGCGGGCCACCTTCGAGCCGGTGGACCGCCCGGCTCAGGCCGGTGACCGCGTGGAACTGGATTACCGCGGCACCATCGATGGCAAGCCCTTCCCCGGTGGCGAGGCCCGGGACTATGCCCTGGTGCTGGGGGAGGGGCACACGCTCAAGGACTTCGAGGACGCCATCGTCGGCATGCGACCCGGGGAGACCAAGTCGGTGGAGGTGAGCTTCCCCGCGGACTACCATGGTCGCGAGGTCGCGGGCAAGACGGCACGCTTTGAACTTCACCTCAAACGGGTGCTCGAACCGCGGCTGCCCGAAGTGAACCCCGACTTTGCCAGGGCGCTCGGCGTCGAAGACGGCGATGTCGCCAAAATGCGCGCCGAGATTCGTGCCAACCTGGAACGGGAGGTGAAGAAACGCATCGAGGCGCGGCTCAAGGAGCAGGTCATGCAGGCGCTTGTGGATACCACGCCGGTGGAGCTGCCCCGGGCACTGGTGGAGATCGAGGCGCAGCGCCTGGAGCAGCGTTTGCGCGAGGACCTGATGCGCCGCGGTCTCAAGGGTGACCTGACGCTGCCGCCGGAAATGTTTCGGGAATCGGCCGAACGGCGCGTCCGGCTGGGCCTCATCCTGGCGGAACTGGTGAAGACCCACGATCTTCACGCCACGCCGGAACAGGTGAAGGCGGTGGTGGAAGACTTCGCCCAGAGTTACGAACACCCGGAGCAGATCGTGCAGTGGTATTACCAGGAACCGGGGCGGCTGGCCGAGGCCGAATCCTTGGCGCTGGAACAGAATGTGGTAAATTGGGTTTTGGGTGTCGCCAAAGTCACGGACAAGCCCATTACCTTTGACGAGTTGATGGGTATTGCCAGGTAAACGGATATGGACAGGTATTTCGACATGATCGACCGCAGCAGGATGGAACCGCAGGGGCTCGGTTATATCCCCATGGTGATCGAGCAGAGCGGCCGCGGCGAGCGGGCGTATGACATCTATTCACGCCTGTTGCGCGAGCGGGTGGTTTTTTTGGTCGGTCCCGTCAACGAGATGACCGCCAACCTGGTGGTGGCGCAGCTTCTGTTCCTGGAATCGGAAAATCCGGACAAGGACATTTTCCTCTACATCAACTCGCCCGGCGGGTCGGTGTCGGCGGGTCTGGCCATCTACGACACCATGCAGTTCATCAAACCCGACGTGTCCACCCTGTGCATCGGCCAGGCGGCCAGCATGGGGGCGTTTTTGCTGGCGGCGGGCGCCAAGGGCAAGCGTTACTGCCTGCCCAATTCGCGCACCATGATCCACCAGCCCCTGGGCGGCTTCCAGGGTCAGGCCTCGGACATCGAGATCCACGCCCGGGAGATCCTCTACCTGCGTTCCCGCCTCAACGAGCTGCTGTCCAAGCACACGGGCCAGCCGGTGGAGGTCATCGAGCGCGATACGGACCGGGATTTCTTCATGAGCGCCGAGCAGTCCGTCGCCTACGGCCTCGTGGACAAGGTGCTTGTCAACCGGAACGAAAGTTCGGTTTAATGTCTCCAAACGGTAATCGAAGGGCGACGCCATGAGCGACAAATCCGGCAACGAAAAGCTTCTCTACTGCTCCTTCTGCGGCAAGAGCCAGCATGAGGTGAGGAAGCTCATCGCGGGCCCCTCCGTATTCATCTGCGACGAATGCGTGGACCTGTGCAATGACATCATCCGCGAGGAGGTGCAAAGCGAACAGGCGGCCAAAGGCAGCTCCGAGCTGCCGGTGCCGGCGGAGATCCGCAAGATCCTCGACCAGTATGTGATCGGCCAGGACCACGCCAAGAAGATCCTCTCGGTGGCGGTCTACAATCACTACAAGCGGCTCAAGACCGGCGCCAAGGCCGATGATGTGGAGTTGTCCAAGAGCAACATCCTGCTCATCGGTCCCACCGGCTCCGGCAAGACCCTGCTGGCGCAGACCCTGGCGCGCCTGCTCAACGTGCCCTTCGTGATGGCCGATGCCACCACCCTCACCGAGGCGGGCTACGTGGGCGAGGATGTGGAGAACATCATCCAGAAACTGCTGCAGAAGTGCGACTACAACGTGGAGAAGGCGCAGCAGGGCATCGTCTATATCGACGAGATCGACAAGATTTCCCGCAAATCCGACAACCCCTCCATCACCCGCGACGTGTCCGGCGAGGGCGTGCAGCAGGCCCTGCTCAAGCTGATCGAGGGCACCATTGCCTCGGTGCCGCCCCAGGGTGGCCGCAAGCATCCCAACCAGGAATTCGTCCAGGTGGACACCACCAACATCCTGTTCATCTGCGGCGGCGCCTTCGACGGTCTGGAAAAGATCATCCGCAACCGTTCGGAGAAGGGCGGCATCGGCTTCGGCGCCGAAGTGAAAAGCCGTGACAACCGCAAGGCAATCGGCGAGGTGCTGCGCGGTGTCGAGCCGGAAGACCTCATCAAATACGGCCTCATTCCCGAGTTCGTCGGCCGCCTGCCGGTGGTGGCCACCCTGGAGGAGCTGGACGAGGCGGCCCTGGTGCAGATCCTCACCGAACCCAAGAATGCCCTCATCCGCCAATACCAGAAGCTGTTCGCAATGGAAGGCGTGGAACTGGAATTCCGGGAAGAGGCGCTCACCGCCATCGCCAAGCGGGCCCTGCAGCGCAAGACCGGGGCGCGCGGTCTGCGCTCCATCCTGGAACATGCCCTGCTCGACATCATGTTCGAGCTGCCCTCGAAGAAGGATGTCACCAAGGTGGTGGTGGACGAGGATGTCATTACCCACAACGCGCCGCCCAAGCTGATCTACGCCGACCAGCCGCGCGTCGCCTGAGTGTGCCGTGCCCCGGGCGGCACGCCCGCCTGGGGGTGAAGCTGCCGGGACTGCCGGCCGGGCGGCCGCCGGCGGAGAACGTTTCCGGATCTTTCCTGTCAAGAAAGGGGCGGGGATGCCATTGAACCTGACCCATGACGCATCCCCGGGTGCCCGAACGGGGCTTGCCCCGGGCCGGGAGCCCCTTGAATTCCCCTCCCATGCCCCCATCCCCGGGCCGTAACACTTACTTATAGGTACACCAGACATGAGCACGCAACCCGAAACGCTCGCCGAACACGTGACCCTCCCCCTGCTGCCGCTGCGTGACGTGGTGGTCTATCCCCATATCGTCATTCCGCTGTTCGTGGGCCGTCCGAAATCCATCAAGGCCTTGGAGGCCGCCATGGAAGCGGGCAAGCACATCCTGCTGGTGGCGCAGAAATCGGCCTCCAAGGACGAACCGACCACCGACGACCTCTACCGCGTGGGCAGCGTGGCGAGCATCCTGCAGATGCTCAAGCTGCCGGACGGCACGGTGAAGGTGCTGGTGGAGGGCAACCACCGCGCCGAGATCACCCAGTTCCTCGACGAGAAGACCCATTTCGCCGCCGAGGCGGTGATCCGCCGGATCGAGGCTCCCAGCGACCACGAGACGCTGGCGCTCATGCGCAGCGTGTTCTCGGAGTTCGATCAGTACGTCAAGCTCAACAAGAAGATTCCGCCCGAGATCCTCACCTCCCTGGCGAGCATCGACGATGCCGGTCGCCTGGCGGACACCATCGCCGCGCATCTGCCCATCAAGCTCGAGCAGAAGCAGCAGATCCTCGAGATGATGGACGTGCGCGCCCGGCTGGAGCACCTGTTCAGCCTGCTCTCCACCGAGATCGACATCCTGCAGGTGGAAAAGCGCATCCGTGGCCGCGTCAAGCGCCAGATGGAGAAGAGCCAGCGCGAGTACTATCTGAACGAACAGGTGAAGGCGATCCAGAAGGAGCTGGGGGAGCTGGAGGAAGGTGCCGACCTAGACGAGCTGGAAAAGCGCATCAAGGCGGCGCGCATGCCCAAGGAAGCCCACAACAAGGCGATGGCCGAGCTCAAGAAGCTGCGCCTGATGTCGCCCATGTCGGCGGAAGCCACCGTGGTGCGCAACTACATTGAGACCCTGGTGAGCCTGCCCTGGCGCAAGAAGACCAAGATCAGCAACGATCTGCGCAAGGCCGAGGAAATCCTCGACCAGGATCACTATGGCCTGGAGCGGGTCAAGGAGCGCATCATCGAGTATCTGGCGGTGCAGCAGCGGGTGGACAAGCTGAAGGCGCCCATCCTGTGCCTGGTGGGCCCGCCCGGCGTGGGCAAGACTTCCCTCGGCCAGTCCATTGCCAAGGCCACCAACCGCAAGTTCGTGCGCATGGCCCTCGGCGGCGTGCGTGACGAGGCGGAGATCCGGGGACACCGGCGCACCTACATCGGGGCCATGCCGGGCAAGATCCTGCAGAGCATGGCCAAGGTGGGCGTGCGCAACCCGCTGTTCCTGCTCGACGAAGTGGACAAGATGGGCATGGATTTCCGCGGTGACCCCTCGTCGGCGCTGCTGGAAGTGCTGGATCCGGAGCAGAACCACACCTTCGTGGACCACTACGTTGAGGTGGAATACGACCTCTCGGACGTGATGTTCGTGGCGACGGCCAACTCCCTCAACATTCCGCCGCCGCTTCTGGACCGGATGGAAGTGATCCGCCTGGCCGGCTACACGGAAGACGAGAAGATCAACATCGCCACCCGCTACCTCCTGCCCAAGCAAATGAAGACGCATGGGCTCAAGCCGGAGGAGATCAATGTCACGGAAAGCGCCATCCGCGACATCATCCGCTACTACACGCGGGAAGCGGGCGTGCGCAATCTGGACCGGGAGATCGCCAAGATCTGCCGCAAGGTGGTGAAGACCCTGCTCACGGCGAAGAAGAAGTCCCGCATCACGGTCAGCTCCCGCAACCTGGAGCATTATCTTGGTGTGCGCCGCTTCACCTACGGCATGGCGGAGAAGACCAACCAAGTGGGCCAGGTCACCGGGCTGGCCTGGACCGAAGTGGGCGGCGAACTGCTCACCATCGAGGCGGTGCGTCTGCCCGGCAAGGGTAAGACCATCACCACCGGCAAGCTGGGCGAGGTGATGCAGGAGTCCATCCAGGCGGCCCTGTCCGTGGTGCGCAGCCGCGCCGCGGCGCTCGGGATTCCGGTGGACTTCTACCAAAACAACGACATCCACATCCACCTTCCCGAAGGCGCCACGCCCAAGGACGGGCCGAGTGCCGGCATCGCCATCTGCACCGCGCTGGTGTCGGTGCTCACGGGCATCCCGGTGCGTGCCGATGTGGCCATGACCGGCGAGATCACCCTGCGCGGCGAGGTGCTGCCCATCGGCGGCCTCAAGGAAAAACTCCTGGCGGCGCACCGGGGCGGCATCAAGACAGTGCTGATTCCCCAGGAAAACGTGAAGGATCTCGTGGAGATTCCGGACAACATCAAGAACAAGCTGGACATCCAGCCCGTGCGCTGGATCGAGCAGGTGCTGGAGACGGCGCTGGAACGCAAGCCGACGCCGCTGCCCGAGGTGAGTGCGCCGGCGGTGCAGGTCGCCCAGGCGGAAGCCAAGGTCGAGGCGGAGGCGGTGATCAAGCACTGAGTCCCGGTACGCAGCGTAACCCTGAAGGCGGGCGCCTCGTGCGCCCGTTTTCATGTTCGCTGAATGCCTTGCCGCAGCTTGTTGATGCCGTTTCTGACCTGCGTGGATGATGTCGCCCACGCCTGGCGTGTGCCCGGGCGAATTGCTTGACACCCCTTTTTACGCGCTGCTATAAAGCGCTTTGCAGTCACCGTCACGCCTGCCACATCATTCCAAATCGAAAGGGGACTTCACGTGAACAAATCCGAACTGATCGAGGCGATCGCGAAGAACGCCGATCTTTCCAAGGCCGCCGCCGGCCGCGCCCTGGACGCGGTGCTGGCCGCCGTTCAGCAGACGCTCAAGAAGGGCAACAGCGTCACCCTGGTGGGTTTTGGCACCTTCTACGTGGGCAAGCGTGCCGCCCGCAGCGGTCGCAATCCCCGCACCGGCGCCACCATCAAGATCAAGGCTGCCAAGGTGCCGAAATTCCGCGCTGGCAAAGCGCTGAAAGATGCGATAAACTAAGGGGCTTTGGCGCAGCCCGGCTAGAAAGGGCTGCGGCAAACCGGGTTCCGGCGGCGCTGGAGCCGGGGTCGGGTGCTTAGCTCAGCTGGTAGAGCGTCGCCCTTACAAGGCGAATGTCGGCGGTTCGATCCCGTCAGCACCCACCAGCGCACCAGGGCGCCGTCGCGGTGCAACCGTTTCAGGAGTGGTAGTTCAGTCGGTTAGAATACCGGCCTGTCACGCCGGGGGTCGCGGGTTCGAGTCCCGTCCACTCCGCCAAACTAAGGGCGAGCCAGTCTCGCCCTTTTCCTTATCCCGGATTGTCCATTGAGCCGGCGTGTGCGGGTGGTCCGCATCCAGTCACGGCACCTGCACCTGGCCATGGCGGGTCCGTCTGTCTGCCTGTCTGCGCGCGATACCCGCGTCCTGGCGGTTGATCCGGGATTGTTGGGGCGCGTTGCGCGCCTCTCGGGATGGGAGCCATGCTGTCCGATACCATTCACGAGCGCATGAAGGGCTGGTTCGCCCGCATCCTGCTCGGCCTCATCATCATCTCCTTCGCCCTGTTCGGCGTGGACGCCTATTTCCGCGGCACCGGTGGCGCCCAGTGGGTGGCCGAGGTGGATGGTCAGAAAATTTCCGCGCTCGAATTCGATGAGCTGCTCAAGCGGGAACAGGCGCGCCTGCGCGACATGGGCGAACGCGATCCCGCGCGCCTGGAATCCGCCGAGCTGCGCCAGCGGGTGCTGGACGAGCTGATCCGCAGTCGCGTCCTGGTTCAGGCGGCGCTGGCCCGGGGCTATGACGTTCCCGAGGAGGCCCTGCTCGCCCAGCTTGCCAGCGAGCCGGCTTTCCAGGAAGACGGCCGCTTCTCCGAGCAGCGTCTGCAGGCTTTCCTGGCCCAACGCGGCCTGTCCCGCGCCCAGTTCCTGCAGCTTTTGCGCCAGGATGCACTCAGCAATCACATGCTGGGCGTGGCGGTGGCGTCCGCGATCGTGCCCCAGGCGGCGGCGCAGCAGCTGGCGCAGGCGCTGGCGGAAAGCCGGGAAGTGAGCCGCGCGCGCATCGAGGCGGAGGCGTTCCTCGGGCAGGTCCAGGTGGATGAAGCGGCCATCGAGACCTATTACAAGGCGCATCCGGAACTCGGCCGCACCCCCGAGCAGCTGCGTGCGGCCTACGTGGTGTTTTCGCCGGAGGCACTGTTGTCCGGCATCGCGCTGGACGAGGCCGCGCTGCGCGATTATTTCCAGCGTCACAGCGCCGACTTTGCCGAGCCCGAAAAGCGCCGGGCGGCCCATATCCTGCTGCGGTTGCGCCCGGATGCGCCGGCACAGGAAGTCGAGGCGATGCAGAAGCAGGCCGCCGACCTTCTTGCCCAGGCGAAGGCGGCGCCCGACCGTTTCGGTGAGCTGGCCAGGCGTTATTCCCAGGATCCGGCCAGTGCCCGGGAGGGGGGCGATCTGGGAACGGTCACGCCGGGTTCCCTGTTTCCCGAGCTGGAGCGCGCCCTGTTCGGCATGAAGCCGGGCGAGGTGGCCGGGCCGATCCGCTCGCCGGCGGGCCTGCACATCCTCTGGTTGAAAGCCGTGGAACCTGCGCACGGACGCAGTTTCGAGGAGGTGCGGGAGCAGGTCGCGCAGGCGGCGCGGCGCGAGGCGGCCCTGCGCCGCTTCAACGAGGAAGCGGAAAAATTCGGCGACCTGGTGTATGCCCAATTCGGCTCGCTGGAGCCCGCCGCCAGCCAGTACGGGCTCAAGATCCAGACCACGGACTGGATCACCCGCGACGGCAGGGTCCCGCCGCCCTTCGACAACGAGCGTCTGCGGGCGGCGCTGTTCAGTGCAGAGGCCATCAAGGAAAAGCGCAACACGGAAGCCATCGAGGTGGCGCCCAATACCCTGGTGGCGGCTCGCGTGCTGGAGTACAAACCCGCGGGGCAGCGTCCCCTGGCCGAGGTGCGCGCGGAGATCGGCCGTATACTCGCCCGGGAGCAGGCGGTCAAGCGCGCCCAGGAGCAGGGTCAGGCCCTGCTGGAGCGTCTGCGCAAGGGGGAGACGCCCGCGGGTCTCAAGTTCGATGCGCCACGCGTCGTGGACCGGCGCGCGCCGGAAGGACTAGATGCCCAGGCGGTACACACCGTGTTTGCCACCCGCGCCGATACCCTGCCGGCCTACGCAGGGCAGGCCACGGCGGACGGTTTCGTCATCTATCGCATCTCGCGCGTGTTCACAGCGGAGGATCGTGTCAGGACGGGTCTGCAGATTGCCCCCGCGCTGCAGCGCGCCGAGGCTTCCCTGCTCACCCAGGCCTTCGTTGACAGCCTGCGTCAGCAGGCCAAGGTGACCATCCGCCAAGGGGTGCTGGACAAGAGCGAACGCTGAGCGCGGCGGGGGCGGTCAAACAGGGGGCTTCAGCCCCCTTTTTTGCATGGGCCCAGGGGGGTTCAGACGCGGATGGCGCGCGGACCCTGCTGGGCCAGCCGCGCCAGCACGCGGCTGGCCATCTGCGCCAGGGGCACGATTTCGTCCACTGCGCCCAGGGCGACGGCTTCCTTGGGCATGCCATAGACCACGCAGCTGGCCTCGTCCTGGGCGAAGTTGTAGGACCCCGCGCGTTTCATTTCCAGCATACCCTGGGCACCATCCTTGCCCATCCCGGTGAGAATGACGCCGATGGCATTGGGGCCGGCGCAGTTGGCGGCCGAGCGGAACAGCACATCCACCGACGGACGGTGCCGGTTCACGGGCGGCCCCTGGGACAGCTCGCATACGTAATTGGCGCCGCTGCGCGCAACCAGCAGATGGGAGTGACCGGGCGCCACATAGGCGTGGCCGGGCAGCACCCGGTCGCCATGGGCGGCCTCCTTGACACGCACCCTGCACAGGCCGTCCAGGCGCCTGGCGAAGGAGGCGGTGAAGGCTTCCGGCATGTGCTGGGTGATGAGGATACCCGGACTGTCGGCGGGCATCTGCATCAGGAATTCCTTGATCGCCTCGGTGCCGCCGGTGGAGGCGCCCACGACGATGAGCTTCTCGGTGGAGGCGATCCGGCTGTTGACTTGAGGCAGCACGGCATCCGCCGTGTGGCGGTTTTCCACCTGCAGCGCGGCGGGACGGCGCAGCCGGGCGTGGTAGGCGGCGCGGATCTTGTCGGCAATGAGGTCGGCATACTCCTGCATGCCACTGGCGATGTCGAGTCGGGGTTTGGTGACGAAATCCACGGCACCCAGTTCCAGGGCGCGCAGGGTGACCTCGGAACTCTTTTCGGTGAGAGAGGAAATCATCACCACCGGCATGGGCCGCAGGCGCATGAGCTTTTCCAGGAAGTCCAGGCCATCCATGCGGGGCATTTCCACATCGAGGGTGAGCACATCCGGGTTGAGCTCGCGGATCATCTGCCGCGCCACGATGGGGTCGGGTGCGGCGCCGATGACCTCGATGTCCGGTTGGCGATCCAGCATTTCCTTGAGCAGGCTGCGGATCAGGGCGGAATCGTCGATTACCAGGACGCGTATGGTCATGTTCAGCTGAACAGCTCCACTTCGCCGGCCACGGGGGCCTGCACGATGCGTGTCTTGTATTCGCGCTCCCGGTCGAGCACGGTGGTGTTGTGCAGGTTGCGCAGTTTCTTCACCAGGACGCGGCCCGTTTTGGGAAAGAAATAAACCTTGCGCGGATACATGCCCAGCAGATCCCGCGCCGCCAGGGGAATCTGTTCCCGCTCCAGGTAGTGCAGCACGAAGTCGGCGTTGCGCGCCCCCACGTTGGTGGCGGTGAAGCCCCTGAGCACGTTGCCGCCCCCGAATACCTTGGCTTCCAGGTTCTGCCGGCGCGCACCGAGCTTGAGCAGGTGGTTGATGAGCACCTCCATGGCATAGGTGCCATAGCGGGTGGAAGTGCTGAGGGGGTTGTCCGGGTCGTTGTCGCTGTCCGGCAGCATGAAATGGTTCATGCCGCCGATACCCGTCACCCGGTCGCGGATGCAGGCCGAGACACAGGAACCCAGCACAGTGACGATGAGCATGTCGCGGGTGGTGACGTAATACTCCCCCGGTAGGATCTTCGCCGCCTGCATGCCGAAATTGCGGTCGAAGTAAAGGGTGGGGGCGAGGGTTTCCGCGTAAGCCGGTTCTGCCATGAGCATCTTTCCTTCAGCCCCGCCAGGCCCGCTTGCGCGCTTCGGGTGCCAGTTCATACACGGTGCGGCCGCGCAGCTTGAACAGATCCGTGGCGTGGTGGAAGCTCTCGGAATGCCCGGCGAACAGCAGTCCATCCGGCGCCAGCAGCGGCACGAATTTTTCCAGGATGCGCCGCTGGGTGGGCTTGTCGAAGTAGATCATTACGTTGCGGCAGAAGATGGCATCGAAGGGCCCGCGCATGGGCCAGCTCGCGTCCAGCAGGTTGATGCGGCGATAGGTAATCATGCTCTGCAGCTCCGGTTTCACCCGGACCAGCCCCGCCTGACTGCCCTGGCCGCGCAGGAAGTATTTGCGCACCAGGTGTTCGGGCAGCTTCTCGATGCGCTCCATGGGATAGATCCCGGCGCGGGCTTTTTCCAGCACGTTGGTATCCACATCGGAGGCCAGGATCTTCACGTGGGGCGGAATGCCGCCAAACAGTTCCGCCACGGTCATGGCGATGGAGTAGGGCTCCTCCCCGGTGGAGGCGGCGGAAGACCAGATGGCAATTTGCGGCTGACCCATGCGCGGCCGCAAGAATTCCTGCAGGATGGGGAAATGGTGTTCCTCGCGGAAGAAAGCCGTCAGGTTGGTGGTGAGGGCATTGGTGAAGGCTTCCAGCTCTTCCGGATAGCCCCGTTCCAGGTGCGCGAGATATTCACCAAAGCTGCGGTGTCCGGTGGCGCGCAGGCGGCGGGCGAGGCGGCTGTAAACCATGTCGCGCTTGATGGGCGACAGGGAGATGCCCGCCAGCTCATAGATGAGCTTGCGCACCCGCTCGAAATCCTGGTCGGTGAAGGGAAACTCGCGACCCTCGATTTCGCGGCTGGCTGCTGGCAGGTTTGCGGATGTGCCCTCCGTGCGCCCGCTTGCGCGGCGCAAAGGGAGACGCTCAGGCCGCATCCACCAGCTCCAGTGCCGGACTCAGCATGAGTCCCTCGATGTCCACGATGATGATCATGCGCTCATCCACGGTGCCCAGGCCACGAATGAAGCGCGTATCCAGCGCCGTGCCCAGCTCGGGTGCGGGACGGATCTGGTCCGGTGTGAGGTTGATGACATCGGACACACCATCCACCACGATACCCACCACACGCTTGCCCACATTGAGAATGATGACCACGGTGAACTGATTGTATTCGGCCTGACCGACGTTGAATTTGATGCGCAGGTCCACGATGGGCACGATCACGCCACGCAGATTGATCACCCCCTTGATGAAATCCGGCGTGTTGGCGATCCGGGTCACGGCATCGTAACCACGTATTTCCTGCACCTTCAGGATGTCGATGCCATACTCCTCGTTGCCCAGGGTAAAGGTGAGGCATTCGAGGCCGTTTGCCAGGGCGGGTGTCTCGGGGTTTTCCAGGACAGGGCTGTTCATGTCACGATCCTCTTTCTGGGGTCATGCGGCCAAAGCTGCCGCTGGCGTACGGGACAGGCGTACCAGCGCCGCCACGTCCAGGATCAAAGCCACGCGACCATCACCCATGATGGTCGCGGCGGAAATGCACGGCACCTTTCGGTAATTGGTTTCCAAACTCTTGATCACGACCTGGTGCTGGCCGACCAGGTCATCGACGAACAGGGCCGCCTTTTTGCCCTCGGATTCGACCACCACCAGTATTCCCTCATGGGGATGCTCGGTGCGGGGGCGGATGTTGAACACCTGGTGGAGGGCGACGACCGGCAGATATTCGCCGCGCACCGCCACCACCCGGCCGTCACCGGCCACGGTTTTCACGTCGCTGGCAGCAGGCTGCAGGGATTCGACGATGTAGCCCAGGGGAATGATGAAGATTTCGTCCTGGATCGCCACCGACATGCCATCCAGAATCGCCAGCGTGAGGGGGAGCCGGATGGTGACGGTGGTGCCCTGGCCCGGCACAGACGACAGCTCCACGCGGCCTCCCATGCCTTCGATGTTGCGCTTGACCACGTCCATGCCCACGCCACGGCCCGAAACATCCGTGACCACTTCCGCCGTGGAGAAACCGGGGGCGAAGATGAGCTGCCAGACTTCCTGGTCGCTCATGGTGTCGCTCACTGCCAGACCACGTTCCCGCGCCTTGGCCAGAATGCGTTCGCGATTGAGACCGGCACCATCGTCGATTACTTCGATCACAATGTTGCCGCCCTGGTGGGAGGCGCGCAGGGTGAGGGTTCCCTTGGCCGGCTTGCCGGCCGCCAGGCGCTTGTCCGGTGTTTCGATGCCATGGTCGAGACTGTTGCGCACCAGATGGGTGAGGGGGTCGGCGATCTTCTCGATCAGGCTCTTGTCGAGCTCGGTCCCTTCGCCGATGGTGCGCAGCTCCACCTGCTTGCCCAGTTTGCCGGCCACATCCCGGACCACCCGCGGGAAGCGGCTGAAGACGAAGCTGATGGGCAGCATGCGGATGGACATGACGGCCTCCTGCAGATCCCGGGTGTTGCGTTCCAGTTGGGCCACACTGTTGAGCAGGCTTTCGTAGAGCACGGGATCGGCGCGGGCCGCAGTCTGGGCCAGCATGGACTGGGTGATCACCAGCTCGCCCACCAGGTTGATGAGTTGGTCCACCTTTTCCACACTGACACGGATCGAGGAACTTTCCGCGGATGCCGGAGGCGTGCGGGCAGCCGCGTTCGGCGTGCCGGGCGCGGCAGGTGCGCAAGGCGCTGCCGGCGTGGGCGACGGGGCGCTGTCCGGCGTGCCCGGGGCGCCCTCGAAGAAGCCGAAGCCCTGGGCTTCCTCTGTCTGACGCCTGATTTCCTCTGCGGGGACGAACAGCCCGAAACCGTCACCCTCCTCGGCCACCGGACTGGCAGCCGGCGCACCGGGAGCGTCATCGAAAAAGCCGAAGCTGTCATCGGCTGTCCCGGTGGAGGTGTCCAGGCACGTCACCTCGACCTGCCGACGGCTTACCACGAAATCCAGCAGGTCCCACAGTGCCCCTTCGTCGAGTACCGTTTCGAGCTCCAGTGTGCAGGTGGCACCCGCATCGGGATCGGTGGGGGAGACTTTGCCATGGCGTGCCAGCTCGGTGAGCAGGGGATCCAGCTTCTTGCGCGCCACTTTGCGGAAGGAAAGGCGGTAGCGGCGGGAAGCGGTGGGCGGCATATCCGCGGGCACCCGGTTGGGGCCCGCCTCACCTTGGGCCAGCTGCTCGAGGACAGCGCAGACGTGGCGCATGGCGTCGTCGTCCGCGGGTGTGCCGTCACGGTGATGCTCGAGCAGATTGCGCAGCACATCCCCTGCCTGGAGGAAGGCGTCCACCATGTCCTCGCGCAGGGCGAGTTCGTTTTTCCGGATGCGATCCAGCAGGGTCTCCAGGATGTGGGTCACCTCGGTCATGTCGGTGAAGCCGAAGGTGCCGGCACCGCCCTTGATGGAGTGGGCCGCACGGAAGATGGCGTTGAGGGTGTCCGGGTCCGGCGCGGCCAGGTCCAGCCCCAACAGGAGCGTCTCCATGTTGGACAGGTGTTCGGCGGCTTCCTCGAAGAACACCTGATAGAACTGGCTCATGTCGATGGACATGGGGATCTCCGCTGCGTGCCCGGCTTCAGCCGATGACTTTCTTCACCACGTCCATCAGCTTCTGGGGATCGAAGGGTTTGACCAGCCAGCCGGTGGCGCCGGCCGCCTTGCCCTGGGTTTTCATGGCCTCGCCTGCCTCCGTGGTGAGCACCAGGATGGGGACCGTTTTGTACTGGGGCAGGGCACGCAGGGAGCGGATGAGCGTGAGCCCGTCCATCTGGGGCATGTTTTGGTCGGTGAGTACCAGATTGAAGGTGCGGGCCTTGGCCTTGTTGAGGCCATCCTGCCCATCCACTGCCTCGACGACTTCATAGCCCGCGCCCTTTAGGGTGAATGCCACCATCTGTCGGATGGAGGGGGAGTCATCGACTGCCAGAACTGATTTCGCCATGGGGTTTCCTTCCAGATAACGGTTGCATGGAATCAGAAGAGTTCGACGTCGCCGGCGGCCATTTCGGTCTGGCGCACCGGACTTGCGCCGGTGTCGGGCAGGGCTGTTTTCGCCCTGGCCACGACGGCCAGACAGTCCTTGAGGAACCGGTCCAGCTGCTCGAGGTCACTGGGCGCGGCGCGGGCCACGGATTCACCCAGGGCACCGAGTTCGCCCAAAATCACGCTGGAGGCCCGGACGCGCCCATCGATCCGGCTCAGAAGTTGCGTGGCCAGATCCTGGAATTGCAGGGAGGTCACCGCCTGACGCACGTCTTCCTCCACGTGGGTGGCGATGGCCGAAAGGTCGTTGGCGGTCTCGCCCATTTCCCGGTTAATGGCCTGCAGGGTTGCCAGCATGTGCTCCACCCGTTGTTTCGATGTCAGGGCGAGTTGCATGTCCTTGGAGGCCATGCCGTTGATGGCCTGTTCCGCCTCGTGCACCGAGCTGCGCATGGCTTCCATGTAGGCACGGATCTGGTCGCTGAACTGGGTGGAACGCAGGGACAGATTGCGCACCTCGTCGGCCACCACGGCAAAACCGCGCCCCGCCTCGCCCGCACGCGCCGCTTCGATGGCGGCGTTGAGGGCCAGCATGTTGGTCTGCTTGGCGATCGCTTCCAGTTCGCCCAGCACGCCGACGATGGCTGCGACCCGGCCGACGATGTCATCCATCATGCCCACCAGCTGCATGCCCACCTTGCTGGTCTCCACGGTGTTTTCGACGAAGATGGCGAGGGTGGTGGAGATCTCCCGCACGAAATCCTCGAAGTCCACGTGGCCAGCGTCGCGGCTGGCGCCCTGCTGCTGGCCAATCAGCATGAAGGCCAGTTCCTGTTGGCGGCGGGTTTGTGCCTCCAGGCCGGTGAAGCTGTCCACCAGCTTGTTGATGGCATCCGCCAGGAGGGACTTGATCTGTTCCACCTCCTGCCCAATCTCATTGAAGTGGGGTGTGTAGGTCGCGGAGAAATCGCGCATGACCTGGGCCACGTCGCGCTGCACGTCCGCCAGGGCATTGAGGGCCGCTTCACGCCCTTCGACCGCACGGCGCACGAGCCGACGGCTATGCCACAGAACGACGAAAGTGCCAGCCAGCGCTGCGGCGGCCACTGTCAGCCAGTGCCAGCCGGTCATGCCCGGCAGGCTGCCGGTGACCAGGGCGACCAGCCAGGCCACACCGGCCGCCGCACCAAGGGCAACCAGCACGGCGGCCGGGGAGATTCCCGCAGGATCCTTGCCACGGAAGGCACGAACGGCGCTTGGGGCCATGATGTTCTCGTCCTCGCTAAAGGGCTTGCCGGGTTACTGTGCCACCGGCGCCGGCCGGCCCGGGGTGAGCAGGCCTGGCAGGTGGCTTGGTCACCCTCAGAATTCGGTCCAGTCGTCTTCGTCATCCGATGCCGCGCGGCGTTTGGCCACGGCCACGCGGGGCACCGGCGCCGCGCGGGGCACCGGGGCGGGACGCGGCGGAGGAGACGGGCGGACCGCGCCGGCGGTTCGTGCCGCGGACTCCTGGACCGGCCGGGCATCGCCATCGTCGAGCTTGAACACCGCCACCGCCGCGGCCAGGTTTTGGGCCTGTTCCTCCATGGACTCGGCCGCGGCGGCGGCTTCCTCCACCAGCGCGGCATTCTGCTGGGTGACTTCGTCCATCTGGGCCACGGCCTGGTTGACCTGCTCGATGCCGCTGCTCTGCTCCAGCGAAGCCGCGGAAATCTCGCCCATGATGTCGGTGACGCGCTTGACCGACGTGACGATTTCCTCCATGGTGCGCCCCGCTTCCTCCACCAGGCGCGTGCCGCCGGCCACTTTCTCCACGGAATCGTTGATGAGGGCCTTGATCTCCTTCGCCGCCGCGGCGGAACGTTGCGCCAGATTGCGCACTTCGCCCGCCACCACCGCGAAACCACGGCCCTGCTCGCCGGCGCGGGCGGCTTCCACCGCAGCATTGAGCGCCAGGATATTGGTCTGGAAGGCAATGCCATCGATGACACTGATGATGTCCACGATCTTGCGCGAGGATTCGTCGATGGCGCTCATGGTGGAAACCACTTCGCGCACCACCTGACCACCCTTGGTGGCCACCTCCGATGCACCCTTGGCAAGCTGGTTGGCCTGACGGGCGTTCTCGGCATTCTGTTTCACCGTGGAGGTCAGCTCCTCCATGCTGGAGGCAGTCTCCTCCAGGCTGGAAGCCTGTTCCTCGGTGCGCTGGGACAGGTCGGCATTGCCCGCGGCGATTTCCTTGGCCGCGGTGTTGATGGCGTCGGTGGCCTCCTTGATCTGGCGCACGATGTCGCGCAGACGGTCCACTGTGGTGTTGGTATCGGCCTTGAGCTTGCCGAAGGTGCCAGCGTATTCGCCCGTGACTTTCTGCGTCAGATCGCCCTGGGCGAGCGCGCCCAGTACCTGGGCGACTTCCGCCAGACCCTTGTCGGCGGTATCCAGCAGGCGGTTGATGCCTTCACCCAGTTTGCGGAAGAACCCGGACTTGTCGGCAAGATCCATGCGGCGGGTGAAGTCGCCATTGGCCGCGGCCTCGACGATGGCGGCGACCTCCTCCTCGGTCGCCACCTCGGCGGTGCGGTCGGTCCATTCCACCACCGCCCCAAGACGCTCGCCCCTTTCGTTGATGATGGGGCTCGCGGCCAGTGCGAAGGTGCGGCCCCCAAGCTTGATCTGGGCACGGTGGGTGGAAGTGAAGGTGGCCAGCAGCTGTTTTTGGTGTTCCGGATTCTTGTGGAAGCTGTCGATGGAAGCACCCATCAGCTTCTTCACGTCGAAGTGGGGAATTTCCTTGCGGATGTCGTCCTGGGCGGCGGTGAGCATGGGCACGATGGCCTTGTTCATGTAGATGATGTTGCGGTTGTTGTCCGCGATCATCACATTGGTGCTGACATTGTCCAGGGCGTTGCGGATGCGCAGGTTCTCGTTCGAGACACGGATGGTCTCGGCCACGTCGAAGCCCATCTTGATCTGCATGGACTTCAGCCCCTCCAGCACCTGACCGATTTCGTCCCGGCGTTCCACGTCGATGGCATTGTTGTAATTGCCCTGGGCGATCTGCTGGAACACCGACGATGCCACGGCCAGTGGTCGGGTGATGGCACGCAGCAGGGCAAGGCCCATCCACAGGGCCAGGCCGATGCCCACGACGATGAGGCCGATCGCGAGGTTGCGGTTGAACTGATAACGGCCCTGGGCCGATTGGTAAGCCTGGCGCGCTTCATTGAGCAGCACCTGGGTCAGATTGCGTACGCCCTCGCCCACGGGGGCATAGAGTGCCGGAAGCTTGCCTTCCGAAAGGGCCTTGGCCTCCGCCGTCTTGCCTGCCCGCAGGGCCGCCATCGCGGGCTTGAGTCCCTCTGCCACGAAGCGCGCGCGATCCGCGGCGAATTGCTCGGCGAGCCGCTTCTCCTCGGGCGTGAGCTGGGTCGCCATGAAGGCTTCCCATAGCTTGTTGATTTCGGCAATGTTGCGTTCCACCTGGTCGGCGTGCCTGCCGGCGCTGGCGGGGTCCAACACGGCCGCGTCGATCTCCAGACGGTTCTGCAGGATCAGGCGGTCGATGCTCGCCAGCTGCCCCACCGGGACCGTGCGGTCTTCATAGACGGTTTTGAGACTGTCGGAGGAGCGCGCCAGTCCGAGCAGGCCCATGCCTCCTACCGCCAGCAGCAGCACCGCGACGAGACCCAGCATGGTGAGCATGCGGGCCTTCAGGGTGGCGTGGCGGAAGGGGTTCAGTTTTTCCCGCCAGCCACCTTTCACCACCTTGCCGTCGCGAATCACCAGGTTGCCCTGCTTGCCTTCCTTGAACAGGCGATAGAGCCGCTCCACCTCGGCGATTTCGGCGCGGGACGGGGCCGTGCGCACCGACATGTAACCGGTGATCTGGCCGTTCTCCCGGATGGGGGTGGCGTTCGCCAGTACCCAGTAGTAATCGCCGTTTTTGCAGCGGTTTTTCACGTAGCCGGTCCAGGGACGGCCTGCCTTGAGGCTGCTCCACAGGTCAGCAAAGGCCTCTTCCGGCATGTCGGGATGACGCACGATATTGTGGGGTTGCCCGAGCAGTTCCCTTTCTGTGAAACCGCTGATGCGGATGAAGTCTTCATTGACATAGGTGATGATCCCCTTGAGATCCGTCTTCGAGACGATCATGTCCCCGGGTCTCAGCTGGACCTCGACATTGGTGACCGGCATGTTCACGCGCATGGTGTTCTCCCTTGCGTCAAGCGGTGGGGCCCGCGTGGGGCCGTTCGTTGCAAGCCTCCGGCCGACCGTGCTTCACCCCGGCAGAAGGCCCTTCCTGCTTTCGCCGGGCGTCCCGGCCATCCTGCGTATGGCCAGTGCACCGGCGGGGGGGTAGGCGATCTTTTTGTCCCTGCTCCGCCTATAACGGCGGGCCACGTCCGGACTTTAGGCCGGCTTTCTGTGAAGATTCGTGGACAGGCAGGGGGGCTGACGTGCCGGGGCGGGGCTGGGCCCATTGCGGCATGGGTTTCAGGGGCAGGACGAACACGACAGACGCGCCACGACCCGGTTGCCCCGCCCCTCATAGCGCAGCTCGGTGGTGAGCTGGCGCACTAGGGCGATCCCCCGGCCCGACGGCAGGGTGTCCGAACCCTGCAGGCGATCCAGGTAATCCGCGTAGGGAAAGCCGGGCCCGCTGTCGGTGACGGTGATGGTCAGTCCCGGTGTGTCTGCGCCGCCGGCGCATTCCACGGCGATTTCGATCCACCCTTCGGTCAGACACGCCAGGGCTTCGGTGCGGGCCTCCATGTAGCGCTCAAAGCCGTCCGGCGTGTGCTTGAGACCGGAATCAAGGCCCAGCAGGCCATGCTCGATGGCGTTGCTGACGAGTTCCGCCAACACCGTGAACACGAGCCCCCGCATCTGCTGCAGCGGCTGCAGCTGCTCGATCCAGTTCATGACCAGGGGCACCACGTCCAGGGTTCGGAGCTGCCGGGCATCGAGGCGCAGCGTGCTGCGCCAGCCGGTGGCCGGGGTTCCGGCGGACGGCTGTTTGCCTGCCACCGGCAGGGGCGGCGGCGACCCGGGCGCAGGACAGTCCAGAATGGCGAGGGTGATGTCATCGTGGGGCGAAGCAGCGCCAAGATGTGCCAGAACCGCGGCGCGCACGGCATCCAACCGTGCGGCCGGGGGGTTGCGGCCCAGCGCGGCCTCCAGCCGGGCCGCCCCAAAGGGGTCGCCGGTCCTGTCTTCCGCCTCGTTCAGACCGTCGGTGTGGATGATCAGCTGCCCCGGGCCCGGCCAGGCAAAAAGTTCGGGCAAAAGCTGCAGCTGCTCCACGCTGAGCATGCCCAGCGGCGGATGCCGGGACGGAAACCTGCGCAGCACTTCGCCGGCATCGTCCAGGAACAAGGCCTCAGGCAGGCCGCCGTTCCAGACCTGGAGGCTGTTTTCCGACTCGTCGGCCACGACGATCAGGGCGGCGACGAAGCGGTCCCGCGGAAGGAGACCGCGGGCTTTGGCATTGAGCTCGCTGACCAGGGAGGCGACGGAAAAGCCTTTTTCTGCAAGCCGGTAGAACGCCTCCACCAGGGGCAGCACACTGATGGCCGCCGCCAGGCCATGGCCGGCGGCGTCGGCCACCATGAGGTAGCGTTTGCCCGCAGGACCGCGCCTGCCGGCCACGATATCGCCACTGAGCTCGGCGGCTGCCTCGGCCCAGTACGCAAGTCCCAGTTCTTCCCGGGGCGCCATCCGGCCCGCCATGTGAGTCAGCAGATGGCGGGCGAATTCCTGGTCGCTGCGACTGCGCTCCAGGCTTGCCTCCAGCTGGGCCGCGTATTGCGCGATACGGGCCTGCATGGCGGCGATGCGCTGCATGGCCCTGAGTTTCTCCGCAAGCACCGCCAGGTTGACCGGCTTGGAGATGTAGTCGTCGGCGCCGGCGCTGAGGCTGCGTGCCTGGTTTTCCGTGCTGGAATAAGCGCTGACGAAGATGATGGGAATCCAGCGGTCGGGAAACAGCCGCCGGATTTCCTGCGTGGCCTGGAAGCCATCCATGTCCGGCATGGCGGCGTCCATGAGAATGATGTCCGGCGCGCGCCTTCTGCAGGCTTCCACGGCTTCGCGGCCGTTGGCGGCGGTGACGCAGGCATAGCCTTCCCGTTTCAGGAAGGTGGTCAGCAGCAGCCGGTTTTCCGGTTTGTCATCGGCGACGAGCACGAGCGCCGGGGCACCAGCCGGCGTGCCCGCCGGGAGTACAGCTTCCATGGTGGCGCCAGTCAGGAAATTTGAAACAGCCGCCCGAAATTGGCCACGTCCAGGACCTGGCGCACCGGGCCCTGGGCATGTTCCAGATCCACCCGGACGTTCTGGTTCAGGGCCTTTTCCCGCAGGAGGAGCAGCATGCCCAGGGCAGAGCTGTCGATGTAATCCACCTTGCCCAGGTCCACGCCGATTTCCCGTACGCCCGGGGTGGCGAGAACCTCCTCGTAGGCGCGCCGGAAATCCCGGTGGATGCTGAAGTCGAAACGCCCGGTCACGGCCAGCGTGGCCCGGTGCTCGGCGATGCGATGGGTGATGGTGGTCACGTCTGTCTCCCGCAGCAGTCAATGCGATGGCCGCATTAGCGGCCGCCTGCGGGAAATCTTGAGGCAGAGTGGCGTGCCGGGCTCAGCCGGCGCCCACGGTGGTGTTGAAGCCGGCGTCCACGTAGGTGATTTCCCCCGTGATGCCGGAGGCGAGGTCGCTCAGCAGGAAGGCGGCGGTGTTGCCCACTTCCTCGATGGTCACGTTGCGACGCAGCGGGGCATTGCGCTCCACGTGCTCCAGGATCTTGTGGAAGTCGGTGATGCCGGAGGCGGCCAGGGTCTTGATGGGGCCCGCGGAGATGGCGTTGACCCGGATACCCCGGGGCCCCAGGCTCTGGGCCAGGTAATAGACGCTGGACTCCAGGCTGGCCTTGGCCAGACCCATCACGTTGTAATTGGCCACGGAACGTATTGCGCCCAGGTAGGAGAGGGTGAGCAGGGCGCCGGGGCGGCCTTCCATCAGGGGCAGGGCCGCCTTGGCCAGGGCGGTGAAGCTGTAGGAGCTGATGTCGTGGGCGATGCGGAAGTATTCCCGGTTGACGGAGCTGAGATAGTCCCCCGCCAGCGCCGCCTTGGGCACGAAGGCGATGGAATGCACCACCCCATCCAGCCCATCCCAGTGCCGGCCCAGCTGGGCGAAGGCCTGGTCGATCTGCTCGTCCGAGGCCACATCCAGCTCGAACACCAGGCCGGAGCCGAATTCCTGGGCGAGCCCGAGCACGCGCTCGCGCGTGCGCTCGCCCTGGTAGGTGAAGGCGAGTTCCGCCCCCTCGCGCTGACACGCCTTGGCGATGCCGTAGGCGATGGAACGGTTGGAGAGCATGCCGGTGACGAGGATGCGCTTGCCTGCGAGGAAACCCATGAAACGTCCTTTTGCGAGTGGATGACGGGGAGAAGCCAGGCATTATAAAACATCGCCTGCGGGATCGTTTCCGGCGCGGTCGGCGCCGCGGCCGGGGCATTTGGGCTACACTTGCTGGCCATGAGCGTGCTGCGCCTGGCCCTGCTGGTTTCGCTGATGCTGTTGACCGCCTGCGGCGAGCCGCCCTGGAACGATCCCTATCCGGCGGCGGAGCGCGGCCAGAACATCCGCTATGCGGCGTTCTCGGAACGGCCCAAGCATCTCGATCCGGCGCGCTCCTACAGTTCCAACGAGGTGGAGTTCATCGGCCAGATCTACGAGCCGCCCCTGCAGTATCACTACCTCAAGCGGCCTTACCAGCTCATTCCCCTCACGGCCGTCGCCGTGCCCCAGCCACGCTATTACGACGCCAACGGGCGGCTCCTGCCCGCGGACGCCCCCGTGGCGGAGATTGCCTACAGCGTTTACGAGATCCGGATCCGGCCGGGCATCCACTATCAGCCCCATCCGGCCTTCGCAAAGGACCAGACGGGCCGGGCGCTCTACGACCCCATTCCCCCGGCGATCCTGGCGCGGGTGGAGAAACCGGGCGATTTCCCCGTCACGGGCACGCGCGAGCTCACAGCCGAGGATTACGTTTACCAGATCAAGCGGCTGGCGGACCCACGCCTGAATTCTCCCATCTACGGCCTGATGGGCGAATACATCGTGGGCCTGCGCGAATTCGCCGCCGAGCTGGAGCGGCGCCTGAAACAGGCGCCGGCCGGGGCCTGGCTGGATCTGCGCAGGATTCCCCTGGCGGGAGCGGAGGTGGTGGACCGCTACACCTACCGCATCCGCATCCGGGGCAAATATCCCCAGTTCACCTATTGGCTCGCCATGCCCTTTTTCGCGCCCGTGCCGTGGGAGGCGGACCGCTTCTACAGCCAGCCCGGCATGAAGGAAAAAAACCTGGTGCTGGACTGGTTCCCGGTGGGTACCGGGCCCTACATGCTGACGGTCAACGACCCCAATCGGCAGATGGTGCTGGAGCGCAATCCCCATTTCCACGGTGAGACCTATCCCACCGAGGGCGAGCCCGGCGACCGGGAGGCGGGGCTGCTGCGCGATGCGGGCAAGCCGCTGCCTTTCATCGACAAGGCCGTGTTCAGCCTGGAAAAGGAGGACATTCCCTACTGGAACAAATTTCTCCAGGGCTATTACGACAGCTCCGGCATCAGCTCCGATACCTTCGATCAGGCCATCCGCATCGGCGCCACCGGGGATGCGGCGCTGACCGACGAGCTTCGCCGCAAGGACATCCGGCTGGTGACCACGGTGATGACCACCATCGGCTACATGGGCTTCAACATGCAGGATCCAGTGGTGGGCGGGCTCACGGACCAGGCACGCAAGCTGCGCCAGGCCATTTCCATTGCGGTGGACACGGAGGAGCGCATCTCCATCTTCAACAACGGCCGCGGCATTCCGGCCATGGGCCCCATTCCTCCGGGTATCTTCGGCTACCGTGACGGCCGGGCGGGCCTCAACCCTTACGTGTACGACTGGGTGAACGGCCGGGCCCAGCGCAAGTCCATTGCGGAAGCCCGGCGCCTGCTGGCGGAGGCCGGCTATCCCAACGGACGGGATGTCCGCACCGGGCGTCCCCTGGTGCTTTATTTCGACACCGCGGCGGTGGGCGCGGATGCCAAGTCGCGCCTGGAATGGCTGGTGAAGCAGTTCCGCAAGCTGGACATCGAGCTGGTGATACGTGCCACGGACTACAACCGCTTCCAGGACAAGATGCTCAAGGGGACGGCGCAGATCTTCGAGTGGGGCTGGAATGCGGACTATCCAGATCCCGAGAATTTCCTGTTCCTGCTCTACGGCCCCAACCGCAAGGTGGGCATGAACGGCGAGAATGCGGCCAATTACGAGAACCCGGAATTCGACCGTCTGTTCGAACAGATGAAGAACATGGACAACGGGCCGGAACGTCAGGCCATCATCGACCGGATGCTGGAAATCGTGCGGCGGGATGCACCGTGGGTGTGGGGCTTCTATCCCAAGGCCTTCGGGCTCTACCATGGCTGGCTCACCAACGCCAAACCCAACCTCATGGCCAACAACGGCCTCAAGTACCTGCGCATCGACCCCGCGTTGCGCGAACGCAGACGGCGGGAATGGAATCCGCCCGTGCTGTGGCCGGTGTGGACGGGACTTGCGCTGCTCATGGCGGGGCTCGTGCCCGCCGCGGTGAGCTACTGGCGGCGGGAGCATCGTCCGCCCGGGAAGGACTAGCCCATGCTCGCCTACGTCATCCGGCGTGTGCTCTACGCCATCCCCATCCTGATCGGCGTGAACGTGCTCATCTTCGCCCTGTTCTTCGCGGTGAACACGCCGGATGACATGGCGCGCCTGCATCTGGGGGTGAAGCACGTGACGCCGGAGGCAATCGCCAAGTGGAAGGCGGAGCGGGGCTATGACAAGCCCCTGTTTTTCAATGCCCAGGCCCAGGGCCTCGCGCGCTTCACCGATACCATCTTCGCCCAGCGTGCCGTGCCCATGTTTGCCTTTCGTTTCGGCGCAGCCGACGACGGGCGTGACATCAGCCGCGAGATCCGCACCCGCATGTGGCCCAGCCTCGCCGTCGCGGTCCCGGTGTTCGTGATCGGCCTGCTCGTGAACATCACCTTCGCCCTGGTCCTGGCCTTCTTCCGCGCCACCTACGTGGATGCCGCGGGGGTGGTGCTGTGTGTGGCCATGATGTCCGTTTCCGGGCTGTTCTACATCATCGGCGGCCAGTTCCTGGTGAGCAAGCTGTGGCATCTGGTGCCCATCTCGGGCTACCAGGACGGGCTGGATGCCTTCAAGTTCGTGGTGCTGCCGGTGGCAGTGGGCGTGGTCTCCGGCATCGGCAGCGGCACGCGCTGGTACCGCACGATATTCCTGGAGGAGATGGGCAAGGACTATGTGCGCACCGCGCGCGCCAAGGGCCTGGCGGAATCGGTGGTGCTGTTCCGGCACGTGCTCAAGAACGGCATGATCCCCATCCTCACCGGTGCCGTGGTGGTGATTCCCACCCTGTTCATGGGCAGCCTGATCCTGGAGTCCTTCTTCGGTATCCCGGGACTGGGCAGTTACACCATCGACGCCATCCGGCAGCAGGACTTCGCCATCGTGCATGCCATGGTGTATCTGGGTGCCGTCCTCTACATCGTGGGCCTGCTGCTCACCGACATTTCCTACACCCTGGTCGATCCCCGCATCCGACTGTCATGATGCCTGTTGAGCCCGTCCTGCTGTGGACCGACCTGCTCATCTACCTGCTCCTGCTGGTGGTGATCCTGTATGCCTGGCAGGCGCGGCGCCGGCCGCATCTGGCCACGCCCTGGCGGCGTCTGGCGCGCCGCCCCGGCGCCATGGCGGCCGCGGTGATCCTCGCCGCGTTCGTGCTGGTGGGGCTTGTGGACTCCGTGCATTTCCGCCTGCCGTTGCCGGAGCAGTTACCGGGCGCGCCGCGCCAGTTTGCCCCGGAAACCCTGAGCCTGCTCGATCTCGCGCTCAAGCCCCTGCGCGACCAGAAGGAAAAGACCTATTCCGCCCCCTTTGCCACGCACCTCTACGCCATGGAGACGGTGGAGGGCCCCGATGGACGCATCCAGCGCCTCCATCCCAGGCTGCGCTATGGTGGGGCCCATTTGGGCGAAGATTTGCAGCGCCGCGGCGCCGACATCCTGCTGCGGGCGCTGCGCGCCACCTTGATAACGCTCAGCGTCTGGCTCGCCGTTTCCGTCCTGGTGGCATGGCGGCTGGGGCGCGCCGAGCCCCGCACCCTGACCATGGGCCTGCGCCGGCTGTTGCGGGGTGAGACCGACCTGCCCTGGCGCACCATGCTCGCCACCTTCGGTGTCCTGCTTTGGCTGGCCCTGCTGGCCGCCCACTGGGTGCCCGAGTGGCACATCTTCGGCACCGACAAGGTGGGGCAGGATGTGTTCTATCTCACCCTCAAGAGCATCCGCACGGGGCTGGTGATCGGCACCCTGACCACTCTGGTGATGCTGCCCTTCGCCCTGGCCCTGGGCATCATGGCGGGCTACTTTCGCGGCTGGGTGGACGATGTGATCCAGTATCTCTACACCACCCTCAACTCCATTCCGGGCGTGCTGCTGATCGCCGCGGCGGTCCTGGTGCTGCAGGTGCGCATGGATCAGCTGCCGGATCTCACCCTTGTTGAGCGGGCGGATCTCAGGCTTCTGTTCCTGTGCATGATCCTGGGCATCACCAGCTGGACCGGGCTGTGCCGGCTGCTGCGGGCGGAGACGCTCAAGCTGCGGGAGATGGAATTCGTGCAGGCGGCCCAGGCCTTTGGCGTGGGGCCGGCGCGCATCATGCTGCGTCATGTGCTGCCCAACGTGATGCACATCGTGCTCATCACCATCACCCTGGAATTCAGCGGACTGGTGCTGGCCGAGGCGGTGCTCGCCTATGTCGGGGTGGGTGTGGACCCCTCCATGCAAAGCTGGGGCAACATGATCAACGGCGCCCGTCTCGAGCTGGCGCGGGAACCGGTCGTGTGGTGGCTGCTGGCAGCCGCTTTTGCTTTCATGTTTGCACTGGTGCTGGCGGCCAATGTGTTCGCCGATGCCGTGCGCGATGCCTTCGACCCAAGGGTGAGTGGATGATGGAAAACAAGGTTGCCTGTGGAGGACGGGGCGCAGAACCAGCGAAAGACAGGGTTCATCATCCCGGCGCAATCAGGCTGCGGGTGGGGATCCGGCCGGGCTTTTCGGCCGGGACTTCCCCAGTCCCCGCGTTGCAGGCGGGCGCATGAACAGCTTGCTTGCCGTAGAAAACCTCAGTGTCCACTTCACCGTCGGCAGTCGCATCCTGCGCGCGGTGGATCAAGTGAGCTTTGCCATCGGGCGCGGGGAGACGCTGGCGCTGGTAGGGGAGTCCGGCTGCGGCAAGTCGGTGACGGCCCTGTCCGTGATGCGTCTGCTGCCGCCTGCGGCGCGCATCGTGGGCGGCAGTGTGCGCCTGGATGGCACGGAGCTCATGGGCTTGCCGGAGGTCGCCATGCGGCGCGTGCGCGGCGCGCGGGTGGCGATGATCTTCCAGGAGCCCATGACCAGTCTCAATCCCGTGCTCACCATCGGCCAGCAGATCGCCGAACCCCTGGCGCGCCACAGGGGACTCGCCGGGGCGGCGCTTTGGGCGCGGGTGCAGTCGCTGCTGGAGGCAGTGAACATCCCGGATCCGGCGCGCATGATGCAGGCCTACCCCCACCAGCTTTCCGGCGGCATGAAGCAGCGCGCCATGATCGCCATGGCGTTGGCCTGCGAGCCGCAGCTTCTCATCGCCGACGAGCCCACGACAGCGCTGGACGTCACCATCCAGGCCCAGGTGCTGGCTCTGCTGCGGGACCTGCAGCGCACCACGGGCACGGGGCTTTTGTTCATCACCCATGATCTCGGCGTGGTGGCGCAGATGGCCGACCGCGTGGCGGTGATGTATGCCGGCCAGGTGGTGGAAAGTGCGCCGCGGGAAGCCTTCTTCCGTGCGCCGCGGCATCCCTACACACGCAAGCTGTTTGCCTCCCTGCCTGGACGGGAACGGCGCGGTGAACCCCTGGCGGTGATTCCCGGCATGGTGCCGGCACTAGACCGGCCCATCGTCGGCTGCCGTTTCGCGGAGCGTTGCGAGTTCGCCTGGGCACGCTGCCGCGAGGAATCACCAGCCTGGGTGGAAACCAATGGCCACGGTGTGCGCTGCCACCTGGGGCTCGCGGGACCAGCCGCGGAACAGGCACCGCCTCCGGCACGGACTCTCCGGGGGACACAGCTGCTGCCGGATGGACCGCAGCCGCTTCTCAGGGTGCGCGATCTCAGGGTGCATTTCCCCATCCGGCGCGGTGTGTTCCAGCGCACCGTGGGCCACGTGCGGGCGGTGGATGGTGTCAGCCTCGACATCCGTGCCGGCCGCACCCTGGCCCTGGTGGGCGAATCCGGTTGCGGCAAGACCACGGTGGGCAAGGGCATCCTGCAGCTCGTGCCCGTGACGGGCGGCTCGGTGCTGTTCGAAGGCCGGGAGCTGGTGGGCCTGAGGGGTGGGGCCCTGCGCCGCCTGCGCAGCCGGTTCCAGATCGTGTTCCAGGATCCCTTCTCCTCCCTCGACCCCCGCATGACGGTGGCGGACATTCTGGAGGAAGGCATGGCCGCGCTGGGAGTGGGGACGGATGCCGCGGCGCGGCAAAGGGAAGTGGAGGGTCTGCTGGAGGCCGTGGGTCTGCCGCGGGAGGCCCGGCTGCGCTATCCCCACGAGTTCTCCGGTGGCCAGCGTCAGCGCATCGCCATTGCCCGCGCGCTGGCGGTGCAGCCGCAGTTGATCGTCTGTGATGAACCCACCAGCGCGCTGGACGTCTCAGTCCAGGCACAAATCCTCAACCTGCTGCGCGACCTGCAGCAGCGGCTGGGGCTTGCCTATCTGTTCATCACCCACAATCTGTCGGTGGTGGAATTCCTCGCCCAGGAAGTCGCGGTGATGTATCTGGGGCGCATCGTGGAAAAGGGGCCGGTGGATCGCGTTCTGGACGCGCCCGCCCATCCCTACACCCAGGCGCTGCTCTCCGCCGTGCCCACCCTGGAGCCCACAGGCCGTGCGGTGATCCGTCTCACCGGGGAGTTGCCTTCCCCGGCCCATCCGCCCCAAGGTTGCCATTTCCATCCCCGCTGTCCGCAGGCGATGCCCGTGTGCCGGGAACGCTATCCGGAGACCAGAGAGGTGGATGGGCGGCAGGTGGCCTGCCACCTTTATCCGTGATTGGCGCGACGGCGCGCGGGGCTCAGCCGCCGTGGTCGGCGCGGGCGAGCAGCAGGGTGTCGCCGGGACGCAGATGGGCACTGCGGCCCAGCTTGTTCCAGCGCCGCAGATCGTCCACGTCCACATCGAAGCGCTGGGCGATGCCATAAAGGGTATCGCCCCGCCTGACCGTGTAGCGCATGGGTTCGCGTTTGACGGATTTGGCTGCGGCGACCTTGACCCGCGCGGCACGCTCGCGCTGCGCCGTGCGCGCCTCGGGTGGACTGACGAGGAGCTTTTGGTTCGGGGTCAGGCGCATGGAGGCAAGGCGATTCCAGGCCTTGAGCTCAGCCACGCTCACGTCATAGCGGCGGGCAATGGCGGCAAGCGTCTCGCCCCGGCGCACGGTGTGACTCAGCCGCGGGGCTTCTGTCCGCGCCAGCGCCGGCGGCTCCTTCGGCAGGGTCCCCGCCGAGCCCGGCACCAGCAGGAGCTGGCCATGGGCGAGTCTGCGCACGGTCGGGCTCAGGCCATTCACCTCCCGCAGCCGCGTCGGTGTGATGCCGTAACGCCGGGCAATGGTTTCCAGACGTTCCCCTTTGCCTGCCCGATAGGTTTGCCAGGAGACCAGGGGTTTTTTGTGTCCTTCCAGATTGCGCGCGAACACCTCGGCCTTGTCCACGGGCAGAAGCAGCGTGGTGGGCTCCTGGGCGTGGATGACGGGGCGGTTGTAATGGGGATTGAGGGACAGGAATTCCGTGAGGGGAATCTCCGCCAGCCGCGCGGCGAGGGCCACGTCCATGTGGCGGGTGAGCGTGATCTGGGCGAAATAGGGCGTGTTGGGCAGGGGCCCCAGCCTGGCGGAGAACTCCTGCGGCCGCTCGATGAGATGCTTGATCGCCAGCAGGCGCGGCACGTAGTTGGCGGTTTCCACCGGCATGCGCAGGTTGACGTAATCCGTGGGCAGCCCCTGGGCCTGGTTGCGTGCGATGGCGCGGGACAGATTGCCCTCGCCCCAGTTGTAGGCGGCCAGCGCCAGATGCCAGTCGCCGAACATGGCGTACAGCTTTTGCAGATAATCGAGCGCGGCCCGGGTGGCGGCGAGTACGTCGCGCCGCTCGTCCACCCACCAGTTCTGCTGCAGACCAAAGGTGCGGCCGGTGGCGGGCATGAACTGCCAGATGCCCGCCGCCTTGGCGCGGGACAGGGCATGGGGGTTGAACGCGCTCTCGATCATGGGCAGCAGGGCGATCTCGGTGGGCATGCCGCGCCGCTCCACCTCCTCCACGATGTAGAAGAGATAGCGCCGGCTGCGTTCCAGCATGCGCGCCACATAGTCGGGACGCTCCGCATACCAGGCTTCGTTCTCCGCCACCAGGGGCGTGTCCAGTTCCGGCAGTGCGAAGCCTGCGCGCACGCGCGCCCACAGATCGGTGCGGGGATCGCCCTGCTCATCGATCGCCTTGAGCAGGGGTTCTATGGTATCCGGTGCGGATTCGATGCTGATGATGCTCGGCGCCTCGTCACTGCCGGCGGCGGCTTCCGGCAGCGTCATGTCGCTGACCTGGGCCACGCGCAGGGCGTCATCGGCGTGCAGCGCCGGTGCCATCAGGCCTGCGCCGATGAGCAGCGTGCACACAACAGTGCGGCGGAGGAGGCCGTGTCGCATCGGGGAAATGCTTGTGGTTCTTGTCGTTGCGGGGATGCGGCATGGTAACGGCCACACCGGGCAGGGTCAAGCCGGTCCCGGCGCGTGGCAGGACGGCAACGAACTGCCCGGACTCAGGCGCGGAAGTGATCCTTCCAGGCGCGCAGGGCAGCGAACACCGTCACCGGGTCCGGCAGGGAATGACCGGCATGGGCCTCGGCGGCGGCGCGCACGGCGGGCTCGTGCACACGCAGGAAAGGATTGGTGGCGCGTTCCAGGGCCATGGTGGAGGGCACCGTGGGCAGCCCCCTGTCGCGCGTGGCGCGGGTTTCCGCCTCGCGCGCCCGCAGGGCGTCGCTGTCGGGCTCCACCTGGCGCGCGAAGCGGATGTTGGCCAGCGTGTATTCGTGGGCGCAATAGACGCCGGTGTCGTCCGGCAGCGCGGCGAGACGGGCGAGGGAGGCATACATTTGTTGCGCACTGCCTTCGAACAGCCGGCCGCAGCCGCAGCCAAACAGCGTATCGCCACAGAACAGCAGCTTTGGGCGATAATAGGCGACGTGCCCGCGGGTATGACCCGGCACGGGCAGCACCTGGAACTCGATGTCGAGCGCCGGCAGACACACCGGCTGCGCTGGGTCCGCAGCCTGCGTGCGCGCGGGAACGGGTTCCCCGGCGGGGCCGTACACCGCCGCCTGGAAACGCTGTGCAAGCTCGGCCACGCCACCCACGTGATCGTGGTGATGGTGGGTGACCAGGATGGCCGTGAGCCGAAGGCCGTTGGCCGTCACGAAATCCAGCACCGGGCCCGCGTCGCCCGGGTCCACCACGGCCGCGGAACGGCCATTGTGCAGGAGCCAGATGTAGTTGTCCTGGAAAGCGGGCAGTGGAATGACCTGCAGCATGGCGGTAGCGGTGTGGACAACCGGGCCGTAGAACGAACATTGCGCAACTCACCCCACTGCACCAGGGCCTGATGCGGGGCGGGGTACTCCCTCAACTATCGGACCCGGACCATCGCATGTCAACCTCGAGCGCAGCAGACTGGTTCGCCACACCGCTGGGTGCCGACCTCCTGGCCCGGGAACAGGCCTGGTACGACGAGACCGTCAGCAACATATTCGGTTTCAACGCCCTGCAGCTGGGACTGGTCCAGTTCGACTTCCTGCGTGCCTGCCGTATCCCCCTGCGCGCCGCCATCGGCACCGGCCCGGGTGTGCGCGTGGTGGCGGATCCGCATTTCCTGCCGGTGGCCAGCCAGAGCATCGATCTCTTGTTGCTGCCCCACGTGCTGGAATTCGCCGCCGATCCCCACCAGATTTTGCGCGAGGTGGAGCGGGTGCTGATGCCGGAAGGCCATCTGGTGATCAGCGGCTTCAATCCCCTGAGTCTGTGGGGCGTGAAGCGCGTCCTCAGCCGGGCGCACGGCGCCTATCCCTGGAACGGGCGTTTCATTTCGCTGGTGCGCATGAAGGACTGGCTGTCGCTGCTCAATTTCGAAATGACCGGTGGACGCATGTGCTGTTATGCACCGCCCTTCGCCGGCAGCCGCTGGCGCGAGCGTTTTGCTTTCATGGAGAAAGCGGGGGACCGCTGGTGGCCCCTGGGCGGCGGCGTGTATTTCCTGGTCGCGAAGAAGCGCGTGCCCGGCATGCGTCTCATCCTGCCCAGCTGGAACGAACGGCTGGCGGCGCGCCGGCGTCTGGCTGCCGCGCCCCAGCGGCGCGCCACCACCCTGAATCGCCACCGGGAGCGGAGGCTCCATGTCTGAAGCGAAGGTGGTGGAGATCTACACCGATGGCGCCTGCAAGGGCAACCCCGGTCGCGGCGGCTGGGGCGCGCTGCTGCGCTATGGGGACCACGAGCGGGAACTGTGGGGCGGTGAGCCGGCCACCACCAACAACCGCATGGAGCTCACTGCCGTCATCCGGGCGCTGGAGGCCCTCAAGCGGCCCAGCCGGGTGCGGCTGCACACGGATTCGCAATACGTGCAGAAGGGCATCACCGAGTGGCTGCCCAACTGGAAGAAACGCGGCTGGCGCACGGCAGACAACAGGCCGGTGAAGAATGCCGACCTGTGGCGCGCGCTGGATGAGCTGGCGGCCCGGCACCACATCCAGTGGGTGTGGGTGCGCGGGCATGCGGGCCACGATGGCAATGAGCGGGCCGATGCGCTGGCCAACCGGGGCTGCGCCGGCGGCACTCAGGAGACAGGACACAGCAGATGAGACAAATCGTGCTCGATACGGAAACCACGGGCCTCGAGCCCGCGCTTGGCCATCGCATCATCGAGGTGGCGGCGGTGGAGCTCGTGAACCGGCGCCTCACCGGCAACCATTTCCACCGCTATCTCAACCCGGAACGGGAGATCGAAGAGGGCGCGCAGCAGGTGCATGGCCTGACACTGGAATTCCTCGCGGACAAACCCCGCTTTGCCGACATCGCGGATGAATTCCTGGCCTTCATCAAGGATGCGGAGCTCATCATCCACAACGCGCCCTTCGACGTGGGATTTCTCGACCATGAGCTTGCCCTGCTCGGCCGGGAGCCCCTGGTGCACTACTGTGCGGGGGTGGTGGACACGCTCCGGATGGCGCGCGACATGCACCCGGGGCAGAAGAACAATCTCGACGCGCTGTGCAAGCGCTACGGCGTGGACAACTCCAACCGTACCCTGCACGGCGCACTGCTGGACGCGGAACTGCTGGCGGAAGTCTATCTCGCCATGACCCGTGGCCAGGACAGCCTGATGATCGAACTCAACACGCCCGCGGCACGCCCGGAGGTGCTGGAAGCCTGGGCCAGCGATGCCCCGCTGGTGGTGCTGCGGGCCACCGAAGAGGAACTGGCAGCCCATGAGGCGCTGCTTACGGAACTCGACAAGGAGAGCAAGGGCGCGTGCCTCTGGCGCGCAAGCCCGGCCACCTGAATCACCCGGCGCAGGGAGGAAACATGAGGAGACGACCCGACCTCCGGGCTCTGGCCCGGCTGGGATGGATGGCGTGCCTGGCGGCAAGCCCGGCGCTGCACGCAGCGGAGACGGGCCTGTCGGAGGCGGAATTTCTGGGTGAGGTGCCCATGGTGCTGTCGGTGTCGCGTCTGTCTCAGCCGGTGCAGGATGCACCCAGCGCGGTGACGGTGATCGACCGGGACACCATCATCGCCTCCGGATTCCGGGAGATCGCCGATGTCCTGCGCCTGGTGCCCGGTTTTTACGTGGGCTATGTGTCCGGTAACGACGTGGTGGTGGCCCATGGCATCACCAATCCCTATTTCGGCCGGTTGCAGGTGCTGGTGGACGGGCGTTCGGTTTATACCCCGGCGTGGGGTCAGGTGCGCTGGAGCATGTTGCCCGTCACCCTGGAAGACGTGGACCGCATCGAGGTGACGCGCGGGCCCAATTCGGCCTCCTATGGGGCCAATGCCTTTACTGGCATCATCAACATCATCACCCGGCATCCCGCCCAGGACAAGGGCACCCTGGTGTCGGTGACCAGCGGCGATCCGGACGTCAGGGATGGCTTCGTGCGCCATGCGGGCGCGCTGGGCGGCTGGCAGTTCCGGGTCAGCGCGGGCCATCGCGAGGATACAGGCTTTGCCACGCGCAACGACAGCCAGGACACGGATTTCGTGCTGCTTCGCGGCGAGCGCGTTCTCGATCCCACGGACAGCCTCCAGCTCCAGGCAGGGTACCGCGGCGGCCGGCTGGGTGTGGGATGGTTCGGGGATACCCGCAACCCGCCCCGGGACCGCCATGCGGCCAACGGTTTTGCCCAGATCCGCTGGCAGCGCAACCGGGCCCCGGACGACGAGCTGGCGGTGCAGTTCTATTACAGCTTCGATCAAAACCGGGAACAGTTCGTGACCTGGGACACGGGCGTCCCCACCACCCTGCGGCTTACCGAGGATGCCCAGCGCTACGACATCGAAGTCCAGCGCACCCAGGCCTGGGGCACGGACTGGCGCATCGTGTGGGGCGGCGGCCTGCGTCACGACCGCATTCACGCGCCGGCTTATCTCGGAACGGATGACACGCGGCTGGTGCGCCTGCAGCGTGTTTTCGGCCATGCCGAGTGGCGGCCCGTGTCCAGCTGGACCCTGAACGGCGGCGTCATGGTGGAGCACAACGATCTCACCGGCACGGATGCCGCGCCGAGGGTCTCCGCCACCTGGCACTTCCTCCCCCGGCACAGCCTGCGGGTGGGCGTCTCCCAAGCCCAGCGCGCGCCCACCCTGCTCGAATATGCAGCCGACTACAAGATCATCCTGAACCTGCCAGGCGGCGGCACACTGCCCTTCCAGTGGTACCTGACGACCCAGCCCCCTGCGGCCGAGCGGATCACGACCCGGGAAATGGCCTATCTCGGCACCTGGCCGGGTATCGGTCTGAACCTCGATGTGCGTCTCTACGAAGACCGCATCCGGGACGTCATTCTGCCCAACGCCCTGGGTGGCGGTTCCTGGTCCTTCCTCGGCGGCAACTGGCTGACACGGCGCGGCGTCGAGACCCAGCTGAACTGGCACGTGGGTGACACGCGCCTGACAGTGGCCCACTCCTTCACCCAAACCCGGAGCATGGGTGGGCCGGCTAGGGATGCGGAGCGCGATCTCAAACGGGCCGACCCCCGCCACACCTTCGGCGGCCTGCTTGCCCACCGGTTTCCCCATGGCATCGAGGCAAGCTTCGGCTATTACTACTACGATGACATGACACCCTTCGGTAACACCGGCGACTTCATCCGGGCCTACAGCCGCCGGGATATCCGGCTGGCGAAACGGTTCAGGCTGGGGACGGGTTTCGCCGAGCTGGCCCTGGTCACGCAGAACGTCGGCGAACCCTATCGCGAATTCTTCTGGGATCCCAACAAGCCGCTGCAACGGAACGAATTCGTGCGCCGCACGCTGGTGACGCTCAAGGCGGAGTTCTGACGGACATGGGCGGATGACGGTCATGGACTGGCGTGGGTCGCGCTGGCTGTTGTTCGCCCTCTGGCTGATGGCTGCCGCCGCCACGGCGGCGCCGGTCAATGTGGCCGTTCTTCTCAGCGACGAGGCCGCGCCCTACCAGGAGTTTGCGCACCGGCTGCGGGTGGAGTTGCAGTCCCGCCCGGTCAACCTTTCCGTCCAGTCCGGCGGGACGGTGCCGTCCCAGGCCGACCTCGTGGTGGCGGTGGGCCTGCGTGCCACCGAACAGGCCCTCAGATTCAATCCCCCGCTGCCCGTGCTGGCGGTGCTGCTGCCACGCGCCGCCTACCTGCAGTTGCGCCGCGGCGTCACTCAGCCCTTCTCGGCGATTTTCCTGGACCAGCCTCCCGCACGCCGTCTCGCCCTGATCGGGGAGGCCTTTCCGGATCGAAAACGGGTGGGCGTGGTGCTGGGCCCCGAGTCCGCCGGCGAGCTCCGGAGCCTGCAGGCCGCGGCCCGGGAGCGCGGCCTGCATCTGGTAAGTGAGCGCATCGACGAGGCCGATGCGCTGCTGCCCGCCCTCAGGCGGGTGCTGTCGGAGGCCGACCTCCTGCTGGCGCTGCCCGATCCCCTCGTTTTCAACCGCAACACCGCCCAGGCCATCCTGCTCACGAGTTACCGGGCGCAGAAGCCGGTGGTGGGCTATTCCCAGGCGTACGTCAACGCCGGGGCGATGGTGGCGGTCTATTCCACGCCGGCGCAGATCGCCCGCCAGGCGGCGGAGCTGATCGCGGCGCTGCCGTCACCGGCGGCGCTGCCGCCACCACAGTATCCCCGCTATTTTTCCGTGGCGGTCAATGGGCAGGTGGCACGTTCCCTCGGGATTGCCGTGGAGCCGGAGCGGGTGTTGCTGGAAAGACTGGGTGGGCCGGGAGGCGAGGAATGAAAGGCTTGAGCATCAAGTGGCAGGTGCTGCTGCTGGCGCTGATGCCGGCGGCGCTGATCGCGCTGGGACTGGCGTGGTATTTCATCCAGCGGGGTTTGAGCGAGCTCGACGATGCGCTCAACAACCGCGGACTGGCCATTGCCCGGCAACTGGCACCCGCGGCGGAGTACGGGGTGTTTTCGGGCAATCGCGAGATCCTGCGCCGGCTGGCCGAGGCGGCCGCTGCGGAAGCCGATGTGAAATGGGTGGCGATCACCGATCTCAACGGCGAAGTCCTGGCGGCGAGTGGTGACTCCGTCGTCCTGCCCGCCCTGACGGGCATGCAGGGACTCAATGTGGCGGTGGCGGCCACCCCCACGGCCATCGACTTCAGCGCGCCCATCGTGGTGACCCAGCTGGCCGTGGAAGAAGAGTGGGGCCAGGCGCCACCCGCGCGGCGCGTGATCGGGCGCGTCACCGTGGAGCTCGACCGGGGCCCGACCCTGCGTGCCAAGGAGGCGGTGCTGCGCAACGGACTGGTCATCACGGCCATTGGGCTCGTCCTGGCCGCGCTGGTGGCACTGCGCATGAGCCGCCGGGTCACCGGCCCCATCCTGCGCCTCGCCCAGGTGCTCCGGCAGATGGGAGAAGGGCGGCTCGATCTGCGTGTGCCCGAGGAGTCCGGCGGCGAGCTTAAGCTGCTGGAGGAAGGGGTGAACCGGATGGCTGCCTCCCTTGAGGCTTCCCACGAGAATCTGCAGCAGCGCATCGCCGATGCCACGCAGCGCCTGAGTCATCAGGCCAGCCACGACGCGCTGACCGGGCTCATCAACCGGCGCGAGTTCGAGGCGCGGCTGGAGCGCGCCCTGGCCAGCGCCCGCCAGCACGGCCAGGTCCACACCCTGTGCTACCTCGACCTGGACCAGTTCAAGGTGGTGAACGATGCCTGCGGGCATGTGGCCGGCGATGAACTGTTGCGACAGCTTTCCAACCTGCTCCAGGCGCGGCTGCGGGAGAGCGACACCCTGGCGCGCCTGGGCGGGGACGAGTTTGGCGTGCTTTTGGAGAACTGCGATCTGGCCGCTGCCGAACCCGTGGCGGAAGCCTTGCGCCAGACGGTGAAGGACTACCGTTTCCTGTGGCAGGACCGTGCCTTCGGCGTGGGAGTCAGCATCGGCATGGTCGAGATCAACCGCGACAGCGGCCATCTCGCCAGCCTGCTGAGTGCTGCCGACGCGGCCTGCTATGCGGCCAAGGACCGGGGCCGCAACAGGGTGCATGTCTATCAGGAACAGGATGGCGAAGTGCAGCGCCGGCGCGGCGAAATGCAATGGGCGACACGCATTGGCCAGGCCATGGAGGAAAACCGTTTCCGCCTCTACCGGCAACCCATCATCCCTGCCGACCCGGACAGGGGGCTTGAGCCCCACCACGAAATTCTGCTGCGCATGCTCTCGGATGACGGCGAGCTGGTGCTGCCCATGGCCTTCATTCCCGCCGCGGAACGCTACAACCTGATGCCGGCCATCGACCGCTGGGTACTGAGCAAGGTGTTTTCCCTGTTCCACCAATGCTTCGGGAGCGAGGCGGGGGGACCGGTCTGCACCGTGAACCTGTCGGGCCATTCCCTGTGCGATGAGAGTTTCCTCGCCTTCGTGCACCGCCAGTTCGAACTCAATCAGGTGCCACACCGGCGCATCTGCTTCGAAATCACCGAGACGGCCGCCATCACCAATCTGCGCGAGGCGGTGCACTTCATCGAGGCAATGAAGGCGAGAGGCTGCACCTTCTCCCTGGATGACTTCGGCAGCGGGCTGTCCTCCTTCAACTATCTGAAGAACCTGCCGGTGGACTACATCAAGATCGACGGCGCCTTCGTGCGCGACATGGATGCCGACCCCATGGATCATGCCATGGTGGAGGCCATCCATCGCATCGGCCGCGTCATGGGACTGGGCACCATCGCCGAGTCGGTGGAGAGCGAAGCCATCCTGGAGCGACTGCGCGGCATCGGGGTGGATTATGTGCAGGGGGAGTGGCTCGCCGCGCCCGTGCCACTTACCGACATCACCGGCGGCCGTGGCTGCGCGGTGTGAAGCCAACAGCATCCCCGGCGGCATGGGGCGCCGCAGAGGCTGGGCTGGAACGGGGAGGGGAGAAAACCAGGATCTGGTGGGCGGTGCTGGGTTCGAACCAGCGACCCCTGCCGTGTGAAGGCAGTGCTCTACCACTGAGCTAACCGCCCCTGAGCGGGTGCGCAATTTAACCACAATCGCGCGTGCCGGGTCAAATACGGTTTGGGTGTGGGTGGACCTTTCGCGTAAAATGCGCGTTTTTTCTGGTCAGTCATGGTTCGCACCCGTTTCGCCCCCAGCCCGACCGGCTATCTGCATATCGGCGGCGCCCGCACTGCGCTCTTTTCCTGGGCCTTCGCGCGCAAGCACGGCGGCAGTTTCATCCTGCGCATCGAGGACACGGACCTGGAACGTTCCACCCAGGAATCGGTGCAGGCCATTCTGGACAGCATGGCCTGGCTGGGCCTCGATTACGACGAGGGGCCCTTCTACCAGACGCAGCGCATGGCACGCTACCGCGAGGTGATCCAGCAACTCCTTGACGAGGGCAAGGCCTACCACTGCTACTGCAGCAAGGAAGAGCTCGATGCCATGCGCGAGGAACAGCGCGCCCGCGGGCTCAAGCCGCGCTATGACGGCCGCTGCCGCCATCGCACCGCGCCGGTGCCCGGCGTGAATCCCGTGGTGCGTTTCAAAAATCCCCTCGACGGCGAGGTCATCATCGATGATCTGGTCAAGGGACGGGTGGTGGTGAGTAATGCCGAGCTGGACGACCTCATCATCGCCCGCGCCGACGGCACGCCCACCTACAATTTCTGCGTGGTGGTGGACGACTGGGACATGGCCATGACCCACGTCATCCGCGGTGACGACCATCTCAACAACACGCCGCGTCAGATCAACATACTCAAGGCGCTGGGCGCGCCCATTCCCCAGTATGCCCATGTGCCCATGATCCTGGGTCATGATGGGGAGCGGCTGTCCAAGCGTCATGGGTCGGTGAGCGTCACCCAGTACCGGGACGAGGGCTACCTGCCGGAAGCCCTGCTCAACTACCTGGCGCGCCTGTCCTGGGCCCATGGCGACGACGAAATCTTCACCATGGATCAGTTCATCGAATGGTTCGATCTTGCGGACATCAGCAAGTCGCCGGCGAAGTTCGATCCGGAAAAGCTCACCTGGGTCAACGCCCAGTACATCAAGGCTGCCGACAGCGCCCGTCTGGTGGAGCTCGCGCGGCCCTTCATGGAGGCCGACTGCTGTGACCCCGCGCGCGGACCCGATCCGGTCAGGGTGGTGGATCTCCTGAAGACCCGGGTCAGTACCCTGGTGGAGCTCGCCGATGCCGCCGTCTATTTCTACCGCCAGCTCGAGCCCCACGCCGAGCTGCGGGCCCAGTACCTGACTGCGGAGATTCGCCCGGTGCTGGAGGAATTCGCCTGTAAGCTGGAGGCGATCGACTGGAACCGGGACGCCATCAACCGCCTCTTGAAAGACGTGGTCGCCGCCCACAAACTGAAGCTGCCGCAGCTGGCCATGCCGCTGCGTGTGATGGTCACCGGCGAGACGCAGACCCCTTCCATCGACGCCGTGATGGAACTCATCGGACGCGAGGAGACCATGCGCCGCATCCGCGACCATCTGGGCCGTTATCCGGCCTGAAACCGCTTTACAAGCGCGCCGTCGCTGCCTATAATGGCGCGCTTTCCGGGGGTGTAGCTCAGCTGGGAGAGCGCTTGCATGGCATGCAAGAGGTCAGCGGTTCGATCCCGCTCATCTCCACCAAATTCCGAGGCACGGTGCACCGGCTAGGCGTCATCTCGGTGTGGGTTGGCATCTTGGCCAGCGCGCTCGGTCTGGTGGTCGGGTTTGCCGACCTGATCACCGGAGAGGACGCCAAAGCCGGACCGTGGCTCAGTCTGGTACCACTGGGATTCGCCCTGATGCTGTTTGGCATCGCGGCCACCCAGCTCACCAGAAAGTAACACCGACTAAGCGCAGCGTTTAGTCCCCATCGTCTAGAGGCCTAGGACATCGCCCTTTCACGGCGGTAACCGGGGTTCGAATCCCCGTGGGGACGCCAAACAAAAAAGCCACCGCAGGGTGGCTTTTTTGTTTGGCTTTCCCATGGGTTGGCCGAACCCCGTCGGGCTCGACCAGCGCGCCCGCGCGCGGGCGCGCGCAGGACGCCCGCAGGGCGGTCCCGAGCGAAGGCGAGGGATGGCCGGCGCGCCGCAGGCGGGACGGCCACAATCCCCGTGGGGACACCTCGCCTTGGCGTGTCAGCGTTGAATGGGGGTGTGACCGGCTTGGCCGAACCCCGTCGGGTTCGACCAGCGTGCCCGCGCGTTCCAGGCGTAGGGCGGGATGGCCGGATCAACCTCTCAGGTTTCGGCGAGCGTTTGTTTTAGCGCATCCAGTTCCAGTGCGGGGTCACTGAAGTCTTCGTAGCGCCGGCCGGCGCGGGCATACCAGTAGCGGCTGTTGCCCGCGTCGCCTTCGATCTTGTGCAGGATGGCATGCAGCCAGCAGGCGAGGACATCGTCCCGTGCCTGCACGATCTGGTGGGCACGGTGCCAGTCCCCGTTGCGGGTGGCGGCCAGGGCCTCTTCGAGAGCGGTATCCATGGGCACCTCCGGATGAGCCGGGCGTGGCAGGGGACGCATACAATTCCGGAAACAGGCCGGGGCGTCCCTTCCCGTGGGTCGAAGAGCGGAAAAGGGGGTGGCGTCTCCTGTCGGGGACCGTCCTGCCGTACACCGGGATTCGGGGAACATTCTGCCATGCCGGATGCCTACGGGCGCATTTTCCTCCTCAGCCACATGCGGGCTTTTACCACCCTGGCGGGGCACGTGCTGGGTTCCCACCCGGAGATCAACGGCTATTACGAGCTGCACCGCAGCTACGAGGGGCCGGCCGACCTCGACCGCCAGCGCGAGGCCCTTGCCCGCCAGGACGGGCTCAAGCCCGGCAGCCGTTTCCTGTTCGACAAGCTGCTGCACGACGACTACCGGCTGCTGCCGGAACGGCTGGGCATCCACGATCTCAGGTTGCTTCTCTGTCTGCGCCGTCCGGCCGCCACCCTGGCCAGCATGGTGCGCCTGTTCGCCCGGCGGCCTGGGCTGACGGGCTTTGCCCAACCGGAGCAGGCCGCGGCCTACTACCAGGGGCGTCTTGCCACGCTGGCCCGGTTTGCGCGGGAGCACGCCGGGCGTTATGGCTACTTCGACGCGGAACTGTGGCAGGCCGCCCCGGAAACCCTGCTGGCCCAGCTCACCCTGAGGCTGGAACTCGCCACCCCCCTGCGTGGTGAGTACCGGATCTTTTCCCTCACCGGCCAGCCGGGGGCGGGAGACTCCTCACCCCGCATCCACAGCGGACGCATCGAGCGCACACCGAGTCGCCACGCCGACGTGGAGCTGCCGTGGGCGCTGCTGCAGGCGGCGCAGTCGGCCTATGAAGCCTGCCGCAGCGTGCTCGTCCACCACGCCGCATGGGTGGTGCGAGATGATTGAGAGGCCTGCTCACGCCCCCGGAAACAGACTGTCCCAGGCGTCGCGCTCGGCGCGGTAGGAGACCAGGGCATCGATGATTTGGGCGCGCCGGCGGGCGCGGTGCCCGGCCGACTGGATGGCCAGCCAGCCCGGCGCGGTATCGCCGAAGTTGTGCTGCAGATTGTCGAGGAAACGACGCACCTCGGCCAGTGCCGGCGCATCCCGCCACCAGTGCCGGTCATCGAACACGAGATCGGCAAGCAGGGCGCGCGCCCGGCCAAGGGCGGCATGTTTTTCGGCATAAAGGGTCAGCAGTTTTGCTTCGGTTTCCGTCACCACCGTGCGCACCAAATCCGGCGCGAAGGGTTTGCGCACGTCCGCCACCTGCACCAAGGCCTCTGCCGAAAACAGCATGAGGTCGCCGAAGAACTGACGCTCGAACTCGTCCGACAGGTCGATGCGCCCTCCACGTTCTTCCACCCCGGGCCGGAAGTCGTCCTGACCGCTTCCCCGCTGGTGCAGGTTGGGCAGATTGCAGGTGGCGAAGCGGGGGCCGATCTCGGCGGCGATGAGACGGCCCGCCGTGGGGCCGGACATGCGCAGGCGCAGGTGCCCGAAGGGAATGATGTAGCGCAGGCCTGCATGGCGGGCCACGTAATTGCCGGGATAGATGGTGCGCGCGGGACGCAGGCCCGCGTAACCCGCGCCGTAGTTAAACCAGGTGCGGCGGGTGAGATGTTCGCCATGGAAGAAACGGTTGAGACGCCGCGCGAAATCCTCGAGACAGGCGCGGTGGTCATGGCTGCCGCCAAGCCGGCAGGGATAGTCGAAAGCGTCCGCCGGCGGCGTGAAACCGAACAGGCTGGCGAGATCGTGATAGGCCGCCTCCGATGCCGCTGCGTCACGGCTGCCGTGGAAGCGGCATGGGCCGGCCGGGCCGTACTCGCTGAGGCGGGTGAAAAACGCGATCACGTCCTGGACGAAATTGACCGCCATGACCGCGGGCGACACGGGCGGGTCGCCCACCATCTTGCCGCTCAGCAGCAGCACGTCGGAAGTGCGGAAGATGCGGTCCCAAAGGTGGAAATAGGGTGGGGCGTGCACCGTCTCGCCGCCCTCGGGCGTGACGCGGTTCACATAGAGCGCCTGGTCGCTGTCCAGCAAATGGTAGAGCGTTCGCTCAGGCGCGCGGGTGAGCTCGCGGAACTTGAGATAGAGAAGGTTGCGGTTGGCGGCCTGGCCCTTGTGGTGAAAGCGTTCCAGCGGCTGGTTCGTCAGCAGCCGCTCAAGCCGTCCGCGCAGGGAGACGGGCAGGGCATAAAGCAGGGCATGCTGCTCGGCAAAATCCAGGTGATGCACACGCAAACCCCGGGCGCGGTACGCCTGCACGAGTTCGCGGTGTGCCTGGCGGTGGGCCTCATCGCGACTGTCCTCCCCCACCACCACCTGGATGCGTTGCCAGCTGCCCTCCTGCCGGCCGCCGTAGTCATAGCGCCGGCAGACCTGCAGGATGCTTTCCAGGCAGGTGTGCAGATGGGCCGGACGGTCCGCCACCGGAATGCCGATGATGAAGTGATGGCGCGGGTCCGCGCCGTGGGCGGCGATCAGCTCCTCCTGTTCCCGGAACAGGGCCTCGTAATCGGCACACAGGGCGTCGAAATCCTGTGGCTCGGACCACATGGCCCGTTCCAGCAGGGTTTGCGCGCTTTCATAGAGGGGCGCCAGCTGCGTGGGGTCGGCCCCTTCCAGGGTCGCGAGTCTCCGGCCGATGTCGGCGAGGGCCGGAATGCGCGCCCTGTGGCGTTTTACGCAGGCGGCCAGCGCCGCGGTGACGGGGGTTGTCATGAGCGCTAGCGTCGTGACGAGTAGTTGGGATAGGCATCCCGCGCCACGGCGATCTCGATCAGGTTGATTTCCCCGCGGCAGTCGAGTTCGTCGAGGCGGGCGAGATGGTCGGCGCACTCCACCCTGCAGTGGCGAATGCCGAAGGCCCGGGCGAGCAGGGCGAAATCCGGGTTGGGAAAGTCGCAGTCGATGAAGCGTCCACCGTAGAGGTGCAGCTGGTTCTTGCGGATGAGACCCATCGTGCCGTTGCTGAACAGCACCACGTTGAGGGGAATGCCGTAGTGCACCGCCGTCATCAGTTCCATGGCGCACATGTGGAAGCCCCCGTCGCCGATCAGCGCGAACAGGGGTTGTTCCAGCGCGAAGCCGGCACCGATGGCAGCGGGAATGGCGTGCCCGAGCGAGGAGATGCCGGTGTTGGGATGGAAGCGGTCGTGGCGTCCCACCCGGTAGAAGCTCTGGGCAAAAACGATGTTGTCGTCGAACAGCGCGAGGCCCTCCGGAAACCTGCGCTCCAGCCAGGCGAAGAAGGCACGCACGTGCTCGAAGCGGGCATCGAACACTGCCTCACCGCTGGCATCCAGGTGCCGTTGATTGGCGGTGATGAAAGCCGGGATGTCCACCCTCTCACGGGGCGGCAGGTTTCCCGTGGCCTGCGCCAGAGCTCCGAGATAGGCCGCGAGATCCGCATGGATCGCCAGGTCGGCGCGAAACACCTTTTCCAGTTGCTGGGAATCGTTGTCCACCTGGATCACGGTCTTGCCTGCGAGCAGGGTACGGTCCCAGACATAGCTCGTGCGTTCGTTGAAGGTGGCGCCCAGGATCAGCACCAGGTCCGCCTGCTCCCTGAGATAGCGCAGGGCGTGCCCGGCCGAGGTCACACCCAGGCTGCCCAGTGCCAGGGGTGAGCGTTCGTCCAGCGCGCCCTTGGCCTTCAGGCTGGTGGCCACGGGAATGTTGAGGCGCTCTGCCAACTGCGTCAGCGTCAACTTCGCACCGGCACGGATCACACCGTGGCCGGCGATGATCATGGGCCGCCGCGATCGGGCGAGCAGGGATACGCTCGCGTGCACATCTCCGGGGGCAGGGGGACAGGCCCGCTCGGCGCGGGAAAAGCGGATCGCATCCAGCACGGCGTCTTCCACCGGCTCCTTCTGGACGTTGAAGGGCAGGCTCAGCACCACCGGTCCGGGCGTGTCGGCGAGCAGGCACTTGGCGGCCTGGATCAGAACGTTGGCCAGGTAGTCGGTGCGCTCCACCAGCCGGTGGTAGCGCGTGATGCCGGCGAACAGCGCCACCTGATCCACGCTGCCGCCTTCGCCCGAACTTTCCTGCAGGCCACCACGGCCGAAGATGTGGGTGGGGGCCTCGCCGGTGACGGCGAGAATGGGCAGGCGGTCGGCATAGGCACTGGCGATGGCGGTGACCAAATTGGTGGCGCCGGGACCGGCGGTGGTGATGCAGGCGCCGATACCGCCCGTGACGCGCGCATGGCCCATGGCCATGAAGGCTGCCGCCTGTTCGTGCTTGGCCAGCACGGTGCGGATGGGGGAGGCGCGCAGGGCGTCGTAAACGGGGAGGATGTGGGAGCCCGGCAGGCCGAAGATGCGGCGAATGCCCAGGCGCTCCATGAAGCGCACGATGAGTTCGGCGACCGGTATTTGCATCGGGAAGGGAGCGCCAGCAGTCGGGGCGGGCGGGCCCGCACCGGCGATAGGATAATGGGCTTGCGCCGCGAAGGAAACCCGCGCAGACCAGCGGCCCGCCCGGTCCACCGGCGGGGTCACCGGTTCAGCCCATGGCCAGCCAGCGGCCTGAGAAACCGTCCGGGTTCAGGTTTCCCGGCGTTTGCCCAGGGCAAAGGCCAGGGGCAGCAGCACCCCGGCGACCACCAGGGGGATGGCGTAGGCGGACAGCTCTTCCGGCGGTTGCGGGCGCATCCCGCGCAGGACAATCACGAAAGCGAGCGTGACGCCGGTGATTACCAGGCCTGTGATCAGGAGCCACCCCGGCCGCAGGCTCGCGGTGAGGCTGCCGTAGGCGACGAAGGGCAGCATGAGTCCCACCAGGATGCTCGCGTGCAGGTGAAAGCCCGCCTCATAATGGGGCAGCAGCGCGGCCCAGGCGGCGGCTGCAAGCCCAATCAAAACGAGGACCAGGACGTAGGGACGGACATCGTTCATGGCAGCTTCCTCCTCTGGATGGCGGGAAGCTTCGACCCGCGGCAGGGGGCCGCGGTTTCACCCCACTTGCTGTGGGGCTGGACTCAGGCCAGGCGGGGAGACGGGGGTTCCAGCAGGGCGGTGAGGCTGCCGCCCGCGGCCAGACGGCGGATGGCCTCGGCCAGGAGCGGTGCGATTTCCAGCACCGTGAGCTTGGCGGCGACGTCCGGCGGCAGGGGACGCGGCGGCCAAACGCTGTCGGTGATGATGAGCCGTTCCAGCGCCGGCTCGGCCAGGGTCTCGGCTGCGCCGACGCCAAACAGCCCATGGGTGACGGCGGCGAGTACCCGCCGGGCGCCCCGGGCGCGGCAGGCACGGGCGGCGCGGGCCAGGGTGGTACCGCTTGCCACCAGGTCGTCCAGGATCAGGGCGACGCGCCCCGACACGTCGCCTACCACGGCCTCGCCCCACACCTCGCCGCGGGCCCGGTATTTCTCCACGAAGGCGCTGCCCACCGGGCGCGCCAACAGGCCGCCCAGCGTCTCCCGCAGGGCCTCGGCACGCTTGACCCCACCCACGTCCGGCGAGACCACCACCACGTCCTCGCCGGCGAGCTGGGGCGCGAGATGCCGGGCGAACAGGGGTCTGGCTTCCAGGTGGTCGGCGGGGATGCGGAACGCGTTCTGGTAGGCGGCCAGATTGTGTACGTCCAGGGTGAGCACCCGGTCGGTGCCCACGGCCTCGAACAGCTGGGCCACGGTCCGGGTGTTCACCGGGTCGCGGGGCTGGGTACGCCGGTCCTTGCGGGCGTAGGCGAGATAGGGGAGCACCGCCGTGACCTGCGCCGCCCCCTGGTCCTTGAGAGCCTGGATCAGCAACAGCAGCCGAACCAGCCGGTCGTTGACGCTGCCCGTGGCGTCCCCGTGCAGGGACTGGATGAGATACACGTCCCGGCCCCGCACACCGGTGAGGGGGCGGCTCTTGTGCTCACCGTCGTCGAATTCGCGCTCCTCCAACGGTGCGAGCTCGAGACCCAGTTCCTGGGCAATGGCCTGGGCCAGTCCCCGCCCGGCCTTTGGCGCAAACAGCAGTGGGTCGGTCCGGCTCATCGGGGCGCAGGACAGGAGGCAGCTTACTCCCGCGGCGGCGCCAGCTCCGGGTCGATGCCCTCCACCTGGGGAATGGCCTTGGCGGGATGCTGGCGCAGGATGCGCTTGAGGGCATCATCCACGCCGGGGCCCCGGACGCTGCTTTGCTGGATTTCGGCCTCCGGCCCGGGCTGCGGTGGGAAGTCGTGGTCGAGGGCCGCCTCCGCGGCAAGCCAGTCGTCCAGCTCGTGGCCCGGGGCGAAGCCGCGCTTTTCCGCCAGGTAATAGGCGGCCTCGCGGATCATGGCCTCGCGCACCTCCAGCGGCAGGCCGCGCCAGGTGACGCCCGCGGCGGCTTGCGGGCCTTGCATGGCTTCCGGCATGGCATCCTCCTATTCGTAGCGCACGAAATTCTCCGCGAGGGCGTCGGGACCGTATTCGTCGATCAGCCCGTCGATTTCCTCCAGCAGGCCCTCGTCTTCGTCCTCGTCCAGCACACCCTCGCCCACCAGCCGTGCCCCGATGCCCTCCACGATGGCCTCGCGCACGGTTTCCAGGGTGGGCGGCCCTTCCCGGTTTTCGTCGTTGATCACGGTTTCGATGACCCGCGACAGGGCCTCGCTGGCGGTGGCACGCACGAAGTCCGCGGCGGGCGCGTCCGGGCCGTACTCCTCGATCAGCGTGTTGAGCTCATCGAGGAGTGATTCGCTCACGTCGAAATGGTGCAGCCGCTCCGCCTCGCTGAAGGAAGGCGGCAGCAGGCCCATGAGGAAGTCGCGCGCCGTGGCGAGGGTGGGGGGTTCGTCCGCATTGGGGTCGTTGACCAGCCTTTCCAGCAGGGCGGACAGGCGGGGCGAAACCAGGGTGGAAACGTCCAGGGGATTTCGGATCATGATGGTTCCTCGTCGAGCCATGGCGGGCCGACGGGCCCGCCTGTTGGCAATATAGCAGCCCTGCTGGCGGTGGGGTCGCCCAAGCCTCAGTCCGTGCCCCAGTGGGGGGTGGCGATGGGCTCGCCCAGGTCGGCTTCCACCAGGCGCCGGCGCACTTCCAGGAGCTGTTCGATCAGGCGCGGCTCGAAGCTGGCGTAGGCTTCCGCGTCCGGCACCCTCCGCACCACCACGCCCAGGAGCTCGGTGATGGCATTGCCAATGGAGTTCTGGCTGATGGTGACGATGAGCTCGCCCTCGTCGTTGCGGTAGATGAGCTGCTTGAACGCCGGCTGCCAGCGGATGGAGTTGGCGTATTTCGCATCGCGGATGCAGCGGTCGCGCACCATCTTGGCGGTGCGCAGGAAGTCGTTGTTGAACAGCAGCTTCTCCTCCACGAGCTCAGGGAAGTAAAGGTCGCGCGGGGGCGGCGAATTGCGCGTGGACACCTGGCCGAAGAAGGTGCGGTAAAAGTCAAGAAAGCCCTTGAGCAGGGTGTCGTAGTCCTTCCAGAAAGCCACTTCGCGCAGCGCCGCAGCACCGCCGACCACCTGCCAGCTGGGCAGGCCCTGGGGATAGCCGGTCAGGGCGAGCCGGCAGGCGCTGTCCTCGCAGGGTTTGAGCAGGTGGAAATCCAGCTCGCTGAAAAAGGACCGGTACACCTCCCGCATGTAGGCCTGGAACAGGGAATGCTGGCCGCCGTCAGTGAGATTGGGGTTGTCGGGATCGGCCAGCGGGGCTTCTTCCAGCGCCTGCTTGTCGAACACGATGAAATGGTTGTGCAGCATGCGGATGGAAGGCACCCCGGGCGAGGTGAGGGGCCAGGTGGCGTCCAGGCTGGCCTCGCCCGCCAGCACCAGGTGCCGCGCCGGGTCGGGATAGCGCTCCAGCATGTAGTCGATGAGAATCTGGTTCATGCGGTTCCAGACACGCTTCACCGGGTCCGGCACCTGGGTGCGGCGCACCGGCCGTCCCAAAGGATCGAGGATGCGCTGCGACGTGTTGTAGATGATCGAGGCATCGAACACGTTGCTGTGACCCAGCGCCTTGCGGTAGAGCAGCAGATCCTCCGGGTTCCTGAGCAGGCCGTTGTTGTGCACCAGATCGTTGAGATTCTCGGTGCTGTTGAAGAATTCGTTGGGCTTCATTCCCTCCGGCACTTCCAGGGGAATGGGGCGGAAAGGCGTGACGATCTCGCGGGGTCCGGACTGCATGGTATCGGGCTCGGGTGGCAAACGCCCCATGGTAGCCCATCCCGTCCGTGGGGTGAAAGCATTGCGGCAGTCCCGGCTGCCTCAAGGGCGGCACCCCAAGGGGTGTGTGCTTCCTCCCTGGCCCGACGCAGAGACGGGGTATGTCAACGCTGGCTGCTGCCGTCCCCGTAGTCCACCAGCTGCCAGGTGACCTCGACGGGGGTGTCTTCCGTGCCGCCCAATAGTCCCCTGAGCCCTGGCGCGGGGCGGCTGGCCAGGCCATAGGGCATGGGGGCGCCGCGGGGGATGAAGCGGCGGCGGGGGTTGAGGCTGACGTCTTCGTTCAGGCACTGCCACAGGCCGCTTTCGGGGCAGAGGGCGCGGCTGGTGACCCGGGTGCCCAGGGGCAGGCGCGGCGGCGGGGTGGCGGCCGCGCCCTTGCCGGGCCCCGTGGGCCGCAGGCGGATGGAATTGACGATGGCGTCGAACAGGCGGATGGCCTGCTCGTCAGTGAGGGAGGGGGGGACATAACGCTCGCCCGTCTCGCGTCCGTCGCCGGTCATAAATTCCAGGCTGATCGAAGGACGCAACACCGAGCGGGGTTCCCCGCCCGCTTCCCAGACGAAATGGTGGATCGCATAGCCTTTGCCGCTGGGCAGCGCGTCGAGCACCTCCTGCCCGGCAATGGGTCCCACGTTCCGTTACCCTTGCGCAACACGCGCAGCTGCAACGCGACCTGGGCGAGGAAATCGGGGAAAGGCCTGCTGATGCGGGTTAGCAGCGGTTCGCTGAGTTTGTCGCGGTTGGTAAGGGTTTCCACCGAGATCAGCACATCCGGCCAGCGGGGGATGCGGAAGCTGATGCCTGCCCGCTCGTAGTGGAACTCATCGCCGGCATCGGCGATGAAGCCCTCCTCGAGGCAGAAGCCCGGCTCGGTGGGGATTTCCTCCGGCAGGCGGTAGCGCAGGTTGGGGAGGAGTTTGGTTTCCAGGCGGGTTATGACCGGGGTCATTTTGGATTCGTCAAATGCCGTCTCCGACATGGAATACAACATGCCCTTGTCCAGGCGGTAGGCTTCGAAACCGAAGGTGGTTAACGTGATAAGGGGCTTGTTTAACTTGAACACCCGCGCATGGGGAAAGGGACGGCGGGATTCGACTAGGCTAAATTTCTCTTCGTGCTTGCCCGCCCGAAGCTTGGCCTCCCGCTCGGCCATGCGCTGCTCGAACAGGGCGGGGCCACCGCCCAGCCGCTCGCTTCGGATCTCTCCGAACATGTACTCGTAGCTTTGGCCGCTCACCACGGCCTCCTGGGGCACGTCGATGAGAAAGCGCCCAAAACAGACGGTGCGCATGCCGGTCATGTCATCAGCGCCCCAGGCGAGGGGGCCGAGGAGGCAGAGGACGAGCCAGCAGAGCCATCGGGACATGGGAAGCGCTCCTTCTTCGATTGGGGCAGTTCAGTCACGGGTGTGGCCTGCGCCACCAGGCGGGCGATGCAGTCGCAGACGTCGTTCCACAGCCCGGGCAGAGAACATAGACGCGGAAGAAGTTGGGATAGCGCGCCCCGTCGGGCCAGCGGATGTCAAACCGCAGCAGCTCCCGCGGCGCAATGGTCCGGCCCGGATAGGCATCGAACAGCCGGGCCACATTGCTGTGGCTGCGATCCTGCCTCTCCTCGCTCACCGCATAGTTGTTGCGCGTGCCGTCGAAGAAAAACCCCAAAAACAGATTCTCCGTGCAGGATTCCCGAAAATCACACACAGGCGGGTGCTCGCGCAGTTCGAAGGCGGCGATTGTGTCCCTTTGCTCTTGTGTGAAGAAAACCTCCTTCAAGCTGGGCTCCGCCGCGCTGAAGGGCAGGGGCTTCGCCAGTGTCGCTCTCATGGCCGCTTCTCCTCCAGCCGCTTGATCCACTGCCGGGTCCGCTCGGCTGCCGTCGCGAAATCGCGCTTCAGCTTCGCGGCGTACGCGGGATCACCCGGGCCCGTGAAACCGTGCAGCGTATCGGGGCGCCGTTTCTGGTCACCCTCCCACGCCTCCCGTATTTCTTCCTCCGTCAGGCCGCGCGCCCCGCTTTCGAAATCCGCCAGATCCCGTTTCAGCCGGTCCATCTCCTGCTGCCACAGCTTGCGCCTGTAGGCGAGGCTGGGCTGGGGCCAGTGCTTGAGCCGTCCCGGCCAGTCCACATGCCCCGGGTCCACATCACTCACCACCACCTCCACATCATCACCCCCGTAAAACACCGCCCACAGCATCCCCACCCGGCCCCCCGCATAAGGCGGCAGCCCAAACTCCCGCTCGCGATATTCCCGGTTGACCTCCGAGCCCGTCCACCAGTCCCACCGCAGCCGCACCTTGATCCCCGGCCGCCACTGCCTGGGCAGCTCGTAGCAGCACATCGTGCCCCCCGCCTCGTAGGGCCCAAGACTGGGGCCGCCCGCAGGCACCCTTGTTTCCGGGTGGATGAACAGAAAACTGTTCAAATCCCCCTCCGTGTAGTTGATCGCCGACACCGGCACCGCCACCTCGTCATCGGGCACGGAACAGCCCGCCAGGCACCCCAGCACCACCCCCACCACCCAGCCGCGCCTCATAGGCTTGCTCCTTTTCCGGCCCTCTGAGTCAGAATAGTTGTCGCCTCGATAGAATCTGAAACCTGAGGGCGATAAGGGAAGAACAAAGTGGCCAGATACGGACAAGCATTCAAGGACAAAGCGGTAGCACGGTTGTTGCCCCCGGAGAGCGCATCGGTGGAGACGGTTTCCCGCGAACTGAGTCTTTCAACGGCGACGCTGGAGAGGTGGCGCGCGGATGCCCTGTCCAAGCCCGCTCGCACGCGGGCCTGGACAGGGCCGGCCCGATTCGAGGCCGTGTTGGTCACCGCCGCAATGGATGAAGCCAGCAAGAGCGCCTGGTGCCGCGAGAACGGCGTGTATCCGCAGGAACTCGAGCAATGGCGTGCAGCGGCGACACAAGCGCTGGCCGACCCCGAGGACACCGCGCGGCTCGGCCTCCGCGACAAGAAGGCCGACCGGCGACGTATCAAGGAACTCGAGCGCGACCTGCGCCGCAAAGAGAAGGCCTTGGCCGAAGCCGCCGCGCTGCTGGTGCTGTCAAAAAAGCTCGAGGCGATCTTTCCAAAGGACAAGGACGAGGACGCATGATCGGCCGGGAAGATCGCCAAACAATCGTCCGCCACATCGACACCGCACATGCCGCGGGGGCGCGCCTGCGCCCGGCATGCGAGGTTGCTGGCATCACCGTGCGCACCCTGCAACGCTGGAAGGCCGAGGACGGCCTGCGCGTCGGCGATCGCCGGCCCATGGCCAAGCGCCCGACACCCGCCCATGCGCTCACCGAAGAGGAGCGCGCCCGCATCCTGGCGGTGGCCAACGAGGCGCGTTTCGCCGACCAACCCCCCGCGCGCATCGTGCCGACGCTCGCCGACGAAGGGATCTATATCGCCAGCGAATCGAGCTTCCAGCGGTGCGGTCACGCTCAATCCGGAGCGCGATGCCGTCGTGCGCGGCCACGTACATGCCGAAGATACAGGGCAGTTTGTTGCATGAATCAGGCGGCAACTAGCTTGACTTGTTTCGCGCCCGCCACGGCGCTGGAAGCCTGGCTGCTCTTCGACGAGCCCCTCGGCGCGGTGAAGGTCGCCGGCATTGCCCTGGTGGCACTGGGTGTCTATCTTGTGATGAAGCCGCGACAAAGCTGAAGGAGACGGCAATGCGAACGAGACAGGGCGTGCTGGCGGCGCTATTGCTGGCGGTGGCATGCGCCGCCTGGGGGGACGACTTCATTGGCAGGCTGGATCTGGTGGAGGTGAAGGCCGACGGCGCGCGTTTTCTCGCGCAACGCGAGAAACTCAACCTCTACGCCAGCGGCGCCTACCGGGACGTGCTGCTTGCGGGGTTCTTCCGCCAGGTGCCCGTGCGGGTGGCGTACACGCCCTTCCCCTGCGGCGGGGGTGTCACGGGCATCTGCGGTACGGTCCATGGCGTGAGGGTGGAGAGCGCGGATTTGCGCTGAACGGCAGCAGCGCGCCATGTTCGATTATCTGCCCCAGTATTGCGAACGCAGCCAGCCCCGCCTCCTGGGCGAGCCGGTGAACACCCTCAGCAACCTGGCGTTCTTCCTCGCCGCCTGGCTGCTGTGGCGTTCGCCGGCCGGGCAGGGCGGCACAGCCACGCGGCTGCTCGTTGGGCTCGTGGTCCTCATCGGCGCAGGCAGCGTGCTCTGGCATGCCATCGCCCAACCCTGGGCCCTGTGGTTCGACGTGCTGCCCATCGCCCTCTTCATGGGGGCGTACCTGTGGGTGTTTCTGCGCCACGTGGCACACCTCACCCGGCCGCGGGCCGCGGCACTGTTTGCGGCCTTTCTCACGGTGGAAGCCGCGCTTGCCCCGCTGCTGCCCCCGGATCTGCTCAACGGCGTGGGCTTTTACCTGCCGGGACTCGTGGCCCTGTTCGCCATGAGTGCGTGGCTTGCCACCCTGGGACGGCGCGAAGGACGTGCCTTCGCGCAGGCCGCCTTCCTGTTTGCGGCGGCCATCGCCGCCCGCCTGCTGGATTGGCCCCTGTGCGAGAGCCTGCCCATGGGCACTCATTTCCTGTGGCATCTGCTTGCCGCGGCTGCGCTGTTTGTCCTGGTGCGCGCCACGGTTCCCGCCTGAAGACCGGTGCGCGGCCTGCAGCCTGCACCCTGCGGCGGTTCAGCGCCAGCCACGCAATACGCTGCGCAGCGCGTCCTCCTGCACCGGTATCGTCAGCGCCTCGTCGATGCGCAGACGGGCGCGCACCTTGTCCAGGGCGGCCTGGCTGGCCGGTTCGTAGAGCACCAGGATTTTCGTGTCGGGAAGGGGCTGGGCGGTGGCCAGCAGGGATTCGAGATTGCTCAGGCGGTCACGGAAGTCCGCCTGGAAATAGAAATCCGCCACGATCACGTCGGGCCTGAGCCGGCGCACCAGGGAGACGGCCTTGCGCGCCTGGAATTCCGTGGTGACCTCGAAGCCCAGCTCCCGGTACAGGTTGGGCAGCCGGGCATGGCCCATGAATTCCACCAGGGTGAGCAGTTTCTTGGCGGAGGACATGCGCTGGGGGCAGCCGCGGGGCTATGCCTTTTCGTCGATGCGGGTGGTGGGATCGGTCGCCCGCCGTTTGGCGCGGCGGCGGTCCACGCCTGAGCGGGTGTCGATGAGGACCGGGAGGTTGGCCACCCGACGGTCGCCCTTGCGCCGGTCCTCGCCGCTGCGGCGCTCCACCGGCGGGGGCGCCGGCCGGGGTGGAGCGGGCGGCGCCGCCAGGGGGCGGGGACGGCGCGCCAGCAGGCGCTGCTGGCTCAAAGGCGGGCCTACCGGCCGCAACGGCCGGATGCCGGCGGTTTCCTGGATTTCGTAGGCGTCTTCCGTCACCCCGATGGGAGGCAGCGGATCCACCGGAAAGCGCATCGTTCCCCTCTCCTGTTTCCCTGAAGCAGCGACCCGCCGGGGGGGCGGGAAGTTTCCGCATTTTACGGCCGGGGGCGGTGGGGCTTGAGGGTTGCCTTGACCATCGAACGATCGTTCGATAAGCTGGGGGCATGGCGGCTTCCTCCCTCGACACCCTCCTGCAGCATCCGGCCCTCTGGCGCGGCGACCAGCTTGCGCAGGTGGCCCAGCCCAGCCTGGCCAGCGGCTTCGAGGCGCTGGACCGGGAACTGCCGGGCGGCGGCTGGCCGGTGGGGGCGCTCACCGAGCTGCTCCACGAGCGGGAGGGCATCGGTGAACTGCGTCTGCTGCTGCCGGCGCTGGCGCGGCTCACCGGCGCGGGGCGCTGGGTGGCCTGGGTGGCGCCGCCCCATCTGCCCTATGCGCCGGCCCTGGCGGCGGCGGGCATCGATCTGGCGCGCCTGCTCGTCATCGGCGCGGTTTCCCCCCGCGATGATCTCTGGGCGGCGGAGCAGGCCCTGCGCGCGGGCAGCATGGGTGCGGTGCTGTTCTGGCCTGGCGAGCTCGATGCCCGCGCGGCGCGCCGCCTGCAGCTCGCGGCCGAAGCGGGCGGGGCGGCGGGCTTTCTCTATCGTCCCCTGCGCGTGGCGGGCGAAGCCTCGCCTGCCGCCCTGCGCGTGGCGCTTGCGCCGCAGGAAGATGCGCTCTCGATCCGCATCCTCAAGCGCCGCGGTGCCGCGGCGACGATTCCCTTCCGGCTGCGTTTTTCTGCTCCCTCTCCCCTCGTGGGAGAGGGTGGGGGAGAGGGGGCGAACCATGCCGCCTTCACCCCCACCCCAGCCCTCCCCCATCGAGGGGGAGGGAGCCATTGCCGACACGTCTGATCCCGGCGCTTTTTTCTTCGCGCATCATGCTGTGGCTGGCGTTGCATCTGCCCCGTCTTTCCCTCGAGGTCTTCACCCGCGGGCTGGCGGCCTGGGGCCCGGCGCTGGTGGCGGAGGCGGGCGGCCGGGGGCGGGTGGTGATGGCCAGTCGCGCCGCGGAGAAGCTGGGGGTGCGGCCGGGCATGACGGTGGAGGCGGCGCGGGCCCTGGCCCGGGAGCTGGCGGTGTTCCGGCGCGACCCCCGGCGGGAAGCGGCGGCTGTCGCGGGGCTGGCCGCCTGGGCGGGCCAGTTCACCCCCCACGTCAGCCTGGAGGACGATGGCGTGCTGCTGGAGGTCGCGGGTTCCCTCCGGCTTTTCGGCGGCGCGGAAAAGCTGCGGGAGCGGGTGGAGCGGGAAGTCCGCGCCTTGGGTTACCACGCCCGCTGTGCCGTGGCACCCACTCCCCGGGCGGCGAGCTGGCTGGCCCGCGCCGGCGCCTGCGGGGTGGTTCCCGATTCCACACGGCTCGCCCAGGCCCTGGCGCCCCTGCCCCTGCTGCTGGCGGAGGCGGCGCGTCCCCACGCCGATCTGCTGGCGGCCCTGGGGCTGACCACGCTGGGCGAGTGCCTGGCCCTGCCGCGGGCGGGAATAGAGCGGCGTTTCGGGGCGGCGCTCTTGGAGGAACTGGATGCCGCCCTGGGCCGCGTGCCCGACCCGCGTGTGTGGTTTACGCCGCCGCCCCAGTTCGCCGCCCGGCTGGAGCTGCCGGCGGAAGTGCATGCCGCCGATGCCCTGCTGTTCGCCGCGCGCCGCCTCCTGAACGAGCTGGAGGGTTTCCTGCGTGGGCGCGGTGCAGGTGTGCAGCAGTTCCGGCTCGATCTCCTGCACGGGGAGGCACCGCCCACACGGGTGACGGTGGGACTGGTCCGGGCGCGTCACGATGCCCGGCATCTGCTGGAACTGCTGCGCGAGCGTCTGGAGCGGCTGACCCTGGCGCAGCCGGTGCGGGAGATCGTGCTGGAGGCAGCCCAGCTCCTGCCCAGCCGGCCGCGCAATCTCGAACTGTTTCCCACGGCCCAAAACGAGGCGGAACACACCGAGGCCCTGATCGAGCGGCTGCGCGCGCGGCTGGGGGAGGGCCGGGTGTATGGCCTGGCATGCGTGGCCGACCATCGACCCGAGCGGGCGATGCAGGTGGGCGAGCCCGGCGCCACCCGGGGAGCGGGCCGGTCCTCCCGTCCCCTGTGGCTGCTGCCCCGGCCCCGGCCGCTGGCCTGCCGCCACGGCGTGCCCTGCCTGGGCGCACCGCTGCGTCTCGAGACGGGTCCGGAACGCATCGAAACCGGCTGGTGGGATGGACAGGCCGTGGCACGGGACTACTTCGTGGCGCAAGCCCCCGGCGGGGCGCGCTACTGGGTGTACCGGGAAGCAGCGGAGGCGGAGCGCTGGTTCCTGCAGGGGATTTTTGCGTGAGGCCCGGAGGGCAGGGCAGCCCACGGGAAACACGGAGGCCCCCGGGACGAAAGCGTGAAGGGCGCACACGGCCCTCCCGGGAAACCCAAATCCCTGCGCCCGTCGTTTCCCCCCTTGAAAGCAAACAGCCCGTTTTGCGATGACCCTGCCTGGCTACGCCGAGCTCCATTGTGTGAGCAACTTCACCTTCCTGCGCGGGGCGTCCCATCCGGAGGAGCTGGTGGCGCGCGCCCACGAGCTGGGTTACGCGGCGCTCGCGCTCACCGACGAATGTTCCCTTGCCGGCGTGGTGCGGGCGCATGTGGCGGCGAAGGCGGTGGGACTCAGGCTCATCGTCGGCAGCGAAATCAGGCTCGAAGACGGTTTGCGCCTGGTCTTGCTCGCCACCAGCCGCGAGGGCTACGGCAATCTCTCCCAGCTCATCACCCAGGGACGTCGGGCAGCGGCGAAGGGCGGCTATGTCCTGCACCGTGCCGATCTGGAACAGGGGCTGGGCGATTGCCTTGCCCTGCTGCTGCCGGATGGAAACACCGGGCCGCAGGATGTACGCTGGCTGGCGGAACGTTTTCCCAATGCCTGCTGGATCGCCTACGAGCGTCTGCTCGGCGCCGATGACGCTCAGCGCCTGCAGCAGGCAGAGCAGCTTGCCCAGACCTGCGGCGTGCCCCTGGTGGCGGCGGGCGATGTGCACATGCACGTGCGCAGTCGCCGTGTCCTGCAGGACACCCTCACCGCGATTCGTCTCGGCGTGCCGGTGAGGCAAGCCGGCTTCGCCCTCTTCCCCAACGGCGAGCGTCATCTGCGTTCCCGCGCGCGGCTGGCGAAGCTGTATCCGCCGGCGCTGCTGGCGGAGACGCTGCACGTGGCGGCGCGCTGCGGGTTTTCCCTGGACAGCCTGCGCTACGAATACCCCAGCGAGCTGGTGCCGCCAGGGGAGACGGCCACCAGCCATCTGCGCCGGCTGACGGAGGCGGGCCTGCGCCAACGCTATCCAAACGGTGTGCCGGAGAGGGTGCGCCGCCTGGTGGAGCACGAGCTCGCCCTGATCGCCGAGCTCGCCTATGAACCCTATTTCCTCACCGTGCACGACATCGTCGTGTTCGCGAAGAGCCGCGGCATCCTGTGCCAGGGGCGGGGCAGCGCGGCCAATTCCGCGGTGTGCTACGCCCTGGGCATCACCGAGGTGGATCCCGCGCGCATGGAGATGCTGTTCGAGCGATTCATTTCCCGCGAGCGCAACGAGCCGCCGGACATCGACGTGGACTTCGAGCATGAGCGGCGCGAGGAGGTCATCCAGTATCTCTACCAGAAATACGGCCGCAGCCGCGCCGCGCTGGCGGCGGCGGTGATCTCCTACCGGCCCAGGAGCGCCATGCGCGACGTGGGCAAGGCCCTGGGGCTGAACCTCGACCAGGTGGACCGCCTCGCCAGGAGCCTGAGCTGGTGGGATGGCAGAAAGGTCCGGCCGGAGCGCCTGCAGGAAGCGGGCTTCGACCCGGACAACCCCCGCATCCGTCAGCTCATCGCCCTGGTCAACGAACTGGTGGGCTTCCCCCGCCATCTCTCCCAGCACGTGGGCGGCTTCGTCATCAGCCGCGATGCTCTTTCGCGCCTGGTGCCGATCGAGAACGCGGCCATGCCCGAGCGCACCGTCATCCAATGGGACAAGGACGATCTCGATGCCCTGGGACTGCTCAAGATCGACGTGCTGGCGCTGGGCATGCTCACCGCCATCCGCCGCGCGCTGGACCTGGCGAGCGCCTGGCACGGCAGGCCCCTGCGCCTGGCCGACATCCCGGCGGAAGACCCCCAGGTCTATGCCATGATCCAGCGCGCCGACACCATGGGCGTGTTCCAGATCGAATCCCGGGCGCAGATGGCGATGCTTCCAAGAATGAAGCCGCGCTGCTTCTACGACCTGGTGATCGAAGTCGCCATCGTGCGGCCCGGTCCCATCCAGGGGGGCATGGTGCATCCCTATCTGCGCCGGCGCCAGGGACTGGAGCCGGTGAGCTATCCCTCGGAGGCGGTGAAGGGCGTACTGGAGCGCACCCTGGGCGTGCCCATCTTCCAGGAACAGGTGATGAGTATCGCCATGGTCGCCGCCGGCTTCACCCCGGGCGAGGCGGACCAGCTGCGCCGCTCCATGGCGGCGTGGAAGCGGCGCGGGGGGCTCGCCCACTTCGAGGAAAAGCTCATCAGCGGCATGCGCAAGCGCGGCTACACGGAAGACTTCGCGCGCCAGATCTTTCAGCAGATATTGGGCTTCGGGGAGTATGGCTTTCCCGAATCCCATGCCGCGAGTTTTGCATTATTGGTGTATGTCTCCGCCTGGCTCAAGTGCCATGAGCCGGCCGCCTTCACCTGCGCCCTGCTCAACAGCCAGCCCATGGGGTTCTACGCGCCGGCGCAGCTGGTGCAGGACGCGCGGCGGCACGGCGTCGAGGTGCGACCGGTGGACGTGACGGTGAGCGGGTGGGATTGCTCGCTGGAACCCCCTTCCCCCTCGATGGAGGCGGGAGAGGCCCCCGCCCTGCGCCTGGGGCTGCGCATGGTGCAGGGCCTGTCCCGCGCCGGGGCGGAACGCATCGTGGCCGCGCGCGCCGCCGCCCCCTTCACCGATGTGGAGGATCTGGCCCAACGCGCGCGTCTCGACCGGCGCGATCTCCATGCCCTGGCCGCCGCCGGGGCGCTGGCGGCCCTCGGCGGCCATCGCCGCCAGGTCTTGTGGGCCGTGGCCGGCATCGAGGAGCGGCCGCCCCTGTTTCGCGACGTGGGCCGGGCGGAAGCGCCGGTGGCCTTTCCGCCGCCCAGCGAGGCCGAGGACCTGGTGGCCGACTACGGAAGCCTCGGCCTCACCCTGGGCCGCCATCCCCTGGCCCTGCTGCGGCCTTTCTTCGACGGCCGGCGCATGCTCACCGCGGAACAGATTCGCCGTCTGCCGGACGGCAGGCTCGCGCGCGCCGTGGGACTGGTCATCAACCGCCAGCGGCCGGACACCGCCAGCGGCGTGATCTTCCTCACCCTGGAAGACGAAACCGGCCACGTGAACGTGGTGGTGTGGAAAACCGTGGCGGAAAGGCAGCGGCGCGAGCTCATGCAGTCGAGCCTGCTCGCCGTCCACGGCCGGCTGGAACGGCAGGGGGAGGTGGTGCATCTGATTGCGGGAAGGCTGGTGGATTACAGCGAGCTGCTGGGGCAGCTGGAGGCGCGCTCGCGGGACTTCCGCTGAGCAAGCCTTACCCTGCCAGCTTGCGATAGAGCGTGCGCTCGCTGATCCCGAGTTTCCGCGCCAGGGATTTCCGGTCGCCGTCATGGTGCGCCAGCGCCCATTGCAGATAGCGCAGTTCTGCCGTGGCGAGGGGCACGATCTCGTCCACCAGCGGTGCCGGTGGTGGATGGGCACCCACCTCCGGCGGCAGGTGTTCCGGCAACAGGGTGTCGCCGTCGGCCATGAGCAGGGCACGTTCCATGATGTTGCGCAGCTCGCGCACATTGCCCGGAAAGTCGTGGGCGAGCAGCCGTTCACGGAAACCGGGGCTCATGTTGAGCCTGCGCCCCGGGGCGAGACGCGCGGCCAGTGTCTCGGCGAGGAGCAGGATGTCCCCGCGCCGTTCCCGCAGGGGCGGCAGCACGATGGGGAAGACGCTCAGGCGGTAGTAGAGATCGGTGCGGAAGGCACCACGCTCCACCATGGCCTTGAGTTCCCGGTGGGTGGCGGCCACCAGACGGAAATCGGCACGCAGGGTTTCGACACCGCCCACACGCCGGAAGGTGCCGGTCTCCAGCAGCCTGAGCAGCTTGACCTGTAGCGCAAGGGGAATGTCGCCCACCTCGTCCAGGAACAGGGTGCCGCCGGCAGCGGCTTCCACGAGGCCGATCTTGCGCTGGCTGGCGCCGGTGAAGGCGCCCTTCTCGTAGCCGAACAGTTCGCTCTCGAACAGGGTCTCGGTGAGACCCGAACATTCCACCACCACGAAGGGGCCGTTGCGACGAGGACTCTGTTCGTGGATGGCCTGGGCCACCAGTTCCTTGCCGGTGCCCGATTCCCCCAGCAGCAGGGCGGTGGTGTCCGAGGGCGCCACCCGCCGCACCAGCTCCAGCATGCGGTTGAAGGCCGGCGACTTGCCCACCAGGCCGCGTTGCGCCGGCAGGCTGCTCGCCTCGCGCACCACTTGCATGCGCTCCACGAAATGGGTGATGTGGCCGCGCGCGTCCCGAACCGGTGTGAGCAGGACATCCACGTGTTCCTCGCCCCGGGGTGTGTGATGCAGGTGCAGCACCCGCACCGGCTCGCCGGTGGCGCGGCTGGCAGCCAGGGGACAGGACTCGCCGCACTCGTCGCACGGTCTGCTGTAGCCGTGGGATACCGCATAGCAGGTCTTGCCCACCACCTCGCCCTGTCCGAACTGGCGGCGATAGGCCGCGTTGGCCGCCACGATGCGGTAGTCCGCGTCCATCACGATCTGGGGATCGGGCTGGGTTTCCAGAAAACTGATGAGTTCGTGCAGCGGGCGCATGCGGCCACCTTACTGTCAAATAAGGCAGTTGTAAAGCCGAAGGCTGCCAAAAAAGGCAGTCCGCTCTTCTCCTGCCTGCGGCGATAAGTCGCAAGCCGCTGATTTCACGCAACTCTATACTTCGCCCGTGACCGTTGCCAGACATGGCACGGTCTTTGCAATGTCAGTCCCCGCGAAGGAGGTGCCCATGAAGATTCCCCGCAATCCGCTGGTTCTGGAAATCGCCGTCGCCCTGGTGGTGAAGCTTGCCTTCATCGCCGGACTCTATTGGGCGTTTTTCAGCGGTGGCCCGCCGCAGCCCGGCGCCGAGGCCGTCGCCCGCCATCTCACCGTCCAGTCTGCGCAATAAGGAGCATCCATGCTGACCGAGCAACTCGTCGATCTGTCGCGCCTGCAGTTCGCTGTCACGGCGCTCTACCACTTCCTGTTCGTGCCCCTCACCCTGGGGCTGGCGTTCATCCTGGTGATCATGGAGCTCACCTACGTCATCACCGGGCGGCCGGTGTACAAGGACATGGTGAAGTTCTGGGGCAAGCTGTTCGGCATCAACTTCGCCCTTGGCGTCACCACGGGCATCACCATGGAATTCCAGTTTGGCACCAACTGGGCCTACTACTCCCACTACGTGGGCGACATCTTTGGCGCGCCGCTGGCCATCGAGGGGCTGATGGCCTTCTTCCTCGAATCCACCTTCATCGGCCTGTTCTTCTTTGGCTGGGACCGCCTCAACAAGTGGCAGCACTTCCTGGTGACGGTGCTGATGGCGGTGGGCTCCAATCTCTCCGCGCTTTGGATCCTGATCGCCAACGGCTGGATGCAGAACCCGGTGGGGGCGGAGTTCTCCTTCACCACCATGCGCATGGAGATGACCAACTTCTGGGCGATCGTGTTCAATCCGGATGCCCAGGCCAAGTTCGTGCATACGGTTTCCGCCGGCTACGTCACCGCATCGCTGTTCGTGCTGGGCATCTCCAGCTGGTATCTGCTCAAGGGCCGCGACCTGGAATTCGCGCGCCGCTCCTTCCGCATCGCCGCCGGTTTCGGCTTCGCCTCCGCGCTGTCGGTGATCGTGCTTGGCGACGAATCCGGCTACACCGTGGGCGAGGCGCAGCAGACGAAGATGGCCGCCATCGAGGCCATGTGGAAGACCGAGCCCGCGCCGGCGCCCTTCGTGCTGTTCGCGCTGCCCGACCAGGAAGCCCAGCGCAACCACTACGAGATCAAGATTCCCTATCTGCTTGGCCTGATCGGCACGCGCTCGGTCACCCAGACCCTGCCGGGCATCGACGAGATCAAGGAGAAGAACAGGAGGCGCATCGAGCGCGGCATCGTCGCGGTGGGGGCGCTGGAGCGGCTGCGGCGCGACCGGAACGACCAGGAGGCGCTGGCCCTGTTCGAGGCGCACAAGGACGATTTGGGCTTCGGGCTCCTGCTCAAGAAATACACGCCGGACGTATCCAAGGCCACGCCGCAGATGATCGAACAGGCGGTCAACGACACCATCCCCCGTGTCGCGCCCCTGTTCTGGAGCTTCCGCCTGATGGTGGCGCTGGGTTTTGCCTTCCTCGTGCTGTTTACCCTGGCGCTGTTCTACTCCATCAAGGGTACCTTTATCAGCAAGACCTGGCTGCTCAAGTGGGCGCTGTGGTTCATTCCCATGCCCTGGATCGCCGCCGAGCTGGGCTGGTTCGTCGCGGAATACGGGCGCCAGCCGTGGACCATCTACGGCGTCCTGCCCACCCACCTGTCCGTATCCAACCTCACGCCGGGCGCCCTTTACGGCTCGCTGGCCGGCTTCATCGGCTTCTACACCCTGCTTTTGGTGATCGAGCTCTATCTGATGGTGAAGTACGCGCGGCTCGGGCCCTCCAGCCTGGGGCTGGGCAAGTATCACCATGAAAAAACCGGCGGCGGTGCGCTCGCTGCCAACGCGCCCGCGGCCAAGGTCTGAGGAGAGAACCATGCTGGAATACGCAACCCTGAAACTGATCTGGTGGCTGCTGGTGGGGGTGCTCCTGGTGGGCTTCGCCATCATGGATGGTCACGACATGGGCGTGGGGACGCTGCTGCCCTTCGTGGGCAGGAACGATCTGGAACGGCGCGCGGTGATCAACACGGTGGCGCCCCACTGGGACGGCAACCAGGTGTGGTTCATCACCGCCGGCGGCGCCATCTTTGCCGCCTGGCCGCTGGTGTATGCCACCGCCTTCTCCGGCTTCTACTGGGCGATGATGGCGGCCCTCTGGGCGCTGTTCTTCCGGCCGGTGGGCTTCGACTACCGTTCCAAGATCCAGAACCCCACCTGGCGCGCCACCTGGGACTGGGGCCTGTTCGTGGGCGGAGCGGTGCCGCCCATCATCTTCGGCGTGGCCTTTGGCAACCTGCTGCAGGGCGTGCCCTTCCGCTTCGACGACAGCCTGGTGTCCACCTACACCGGGACCTTCTGGCAGCTGCTCAATCCCTTCGGGCTGCTGGCCGGCGTGGTGAGTCTGTCCATGCTCACCTTCCAGGGCGCCAACTACCTGATGATGCGCAGCGAGGGCGACATCTACCGCCGCACTCGCGCCGCGAGCCTGATGTTCGGCGCGCTCACCCTCGTCAGCTTCGCCCTGGCCGGCTGGTGGGTGATGAAGGGCCTCGACGGTTATGTCATCACCAGCACGGTGGATCCCAATGCCATGCCCGATCCCCTCAACAAGACGGTGGCGCGGGAAACCGGAGCCTGGCTCGCCAATTACGGACAGTATCCCTGGACCCGCCTCGTGCCTCTGACCGCCTTCGTCGCAGGTGCCCTGGGCCTCTTGTTTGCCTGGCGCAACCGGCCGGGACTGGCCTTCGTGGCCTCCAGCGTGACCTGTGCCGCCATCATCGGTACTGCCGGGGTGTCCATGTTCCCCTTCGTCATGCCCTCCTCCCTGGACCCGCGCTCCAGCCTCACCGTGTGGGACAGCGTGTCCTCGCCCCTCACCCTCGGGCTGATGCTGGGTGCGACGGTGGTGTTCATGCCCCTGATCGTGTTCTACACCACCTGGGCCTACCGGGTGATGTGGGGCAAGGTGACCACCGATTACATCAGGGCCAACGACAAGTCGGTCTATTGAGCAAAGGAGAACGCCATGTGGTATTTCGCCTGGATACTCGGCGTCACCATGGCCGTGCTGCTGGCGGCCATCAGCGCCATGATGTGTGATGCCAGGGAGTGCGCCCTGGAAGAGGAACGGCGCAAGGCCGAGCAATGAGCCGGCGCATCAGCATCATCGGCAGCGGCTTCGCCGCGCTGACGGCGGTGCGCGAGCTGCGGCGGCGCGCGCCCGACGCGGAGCTCACCCTCATCGCGCCCGAGCCCCGACTGCTCTATTACCCGAGCCTGATCTGGGTGCCCGCCGGTCTGCGCAAGGGGGAGGATCTGCGCATCGACGTGCAGGCCTTCCTCGACCGCAACCGGGTGTGCTTCCATGCGGGGCGGGTGACCGCCCTGGCGGAGGGCGGGCGGCGGGTGATCACGGATCGCGGCGAGGTGGCCAACGACGCCCTGCTCATTGCCAGCGGGGGCCGCTTTCTGAAGCGTCTGCCCGGCATCGAGCACGCGCTGACCGTTTGTGAAGGCGTGGCCGCGGCGGAGGCGATCCGCGACCGCCTGCAGGCCCTGGACGGCGGCACGATTGCCTTTGGCTTCGGCACCCATCCCAAAGAGCAGGGGGCGATGCGCGGCGGCCCGATGTTCGAACTGCTGTTCGGCATCGACACCCTGTTGCGCCGCCAGGGCCGGCGTGACCGCTTCCGCCTGGTCTTCTTCAATGCCGCCCGGGAGCCGGGCAAGCGCCTGGGCGAAAAGGCCGTGGCGGGCCTGCTGCGGCAGATGGAAAAGCGCGGCATCGTCACCCATCTGGGCCACAAAATCCTCGGCTTCGAGGCGGGCCGGGTGAAGACCGAAGGCGGTGACATCGCGGCCGACCTGATCCTGTTCATGCCCGGCATGACCGGCCCCGCCTGGGCGACCGAGTCGGGGCTTGCCCTCTCGGAAGGCGGCTTCTTCAAAGCCGACGCCCACTGTCGTGTCGAGGGCGCGGACAAGGTCTTCGTGGCCGGTGATGCCGGCAGCTATCCGGGGCCGGACTGGTTGCCCAAGCAGGCGCACATGGCCGATCTGCAGGCGAAGACCGCGGTGGAAAACCTGCTCGCCGCCCTCGACGGCCGGCCGCCCACGGTGCGCTTCAAGCCCGAGCTCATCTGCATCGTCGATACCCTGGACCCGGGCATCCTGGTCTATCGCGACGAGAAGCACGCCCTGCTGCTGCCGCCCCGCCGCCTGTTCCACTGGGCGAAGCGCTTCTTCGAATGGCTCTACCTACGTCCCTACCGGCAGGCCTGAGCGGCATGGACACGCGCTTCTGGTACGGCGGGCTGGCGCGACTGGGCTCGCTGCTGGCGGCCCTGACGGTGATGGTGCTGGTCACGGTGTATCCGGCGGCACTCACCCGCGACGGCGCGGCATTGCCCCACGGCGTCTTGATGCTGGTGATGTGGGGGCTGTGCGCCGGCTTCGTGCACGGTGTGGGCTTCGTGCCCCGGCATCCGCTGCTGCGGCTGGCGCTGGGCGCGCCCGCCGCCTGGCCGCTGCTGGGGCTGGCCCTGTTCCTCTACCTGCGGCATTTCATCAACTGACCCCGTCGATCTCTGCCCGAAACGGCGCGGCAGGCCCGCACCGGAGGGGTGGGGCATATCCAACGATCCCTTGCATCCGAAAAAGGAAACCCAAATGGCCCATATCGTCATCATCGGCGCCGGCACCGGCGGCACGCCGGCCGCCTACGAGATCCGCGCGCTGCTGGGCAAGCAGCATCGCGTCACCCTCATCAACACCCATGAGCACTTCCAGTTCGTGCCCTCCAACCCCTGGGTGGCCCTGGGCTGGCGGGACGGCAGTCAGGTGAGCTTTCCCCTGCGCCCCTATCTGGAGAAAAAGGGCATCGACTTCATCGCCCGGCGCGTGGAGCACATCGACCCCGCGGCCCAGCGGTTGACGCTGGCCGACGGCAGCACGGTGGATTACGACTATCTGGTGCTCACCACGGGGCCGCGTCTGGCCTTCGAGCTGGTCCCGGGCGCCGGTCCCGAGGGCGGCCACACCCAGTCGGTGTGCACCCTGGCCCACGCGCAGCGGGCCTATGACGCCTACCGGGCCTTTCTGGAGGATCCGGGCCCGGTCATCGTCGGCGCGCTGCCCGGGGCGTCCTGCTTCGGGCCGGCCTACGAATACGCCATGGCGCTGGAGACCGACCTGCGCCGGCGCAAGCTGCGCCACAAGGTGCCCATCACCTATGTCACCCCCGAGCCCTACGTCGGCCACATGGGCCTGGGCGGGGTGGGCGATTCCAAGGGACTGCTGGAAGCGGAAATGCGCCAGCGTCACATCAAGTGGATCACCAACGCCAAGGTCACGGCGGTGGAGCCCCAGCGCATGCATATCGAGGAATACAACGACCTGGGCGAGAAGATCCGCGAGCAGGTGCTGGACTTCAAATACGCCATGATGCTGCCCGCCTTCCGCGGCGTGGACGCGGTGGCCGCGGTGGAGGGCCTGTGCAATCCGGCGGGTTTCGTGATCGTGGACGAGCAACAGCGCAGCCCGAAATATCCCAATATTTACGCCGCGGGCGTGGGCATCGCCATTGCCCCGGTGGAGACCACGCCGGTGCCCACCGGCACCCCGAAGACCGGCTACATGATCGAGTCCATGGTGTCCGCCATCGCGCACAACATCGCCGACGAACTGGCCGGTCTGCCGCCCACCCACACCGGCACCTGGAGCACCATCTGCCTGGCCGACATGGGCGACACGGGTGCGGCCTTCGTGGCCATTCCCCAGATCCCGCCGCGCAATGTGACCTGGGCCAAGAAGGGCAAATGGGTGCATCTGGCCAAGGCCGCCTTCGAGAAGTATTTCCTGCGCAAGATGAAGACCGGCAACTCCGAGCCCATCTACGAGAAATACATGCTCAAGGCCCTGGGAATCCAGCGCCTGAAATAGGCGGCCGCACAGTCCCCGGCGTCCCGTACAATGGGCGGGATGCTGGGGTTGCGCATCTTTTCCATCGTCTTTCCCGTCTTTGCCGTCATCGCTCTCGGCTGGTGGTACGGGCGCGTCAAGCGCCCGGACATCCAGGTCACCAACCAGATCAGCATGGACGTGCTGGTGCCGGCGCTGGTGTTCGCGGCGCTGGCGTCCAAGTCCTTCGACTTCGCCCATTACTGGCCGCTGGCCCTGGGCGGCGTGGCGGTGATCCTGGGTTCGGGATTGCTCGCCTGGCCGGTGGCGCGCCTGCTGGGGGTGGACGGGAAGACCTTCGTGCCGCCCATGATGTTCAACAACTCGGGGAACATGGGTATCCCGCTCATCGTGCTCGCTTTCGGCGAGGAGGCGCTGCCCGCCGCGATCATCCTGTTCCTGGTGGAGATGATCCTGCACTTCTCCCTGGGCCCCTATCTGCTGGCCCACCGCCTGCATCCGCTGCAGCTAGTGAAGACGCCGGTGATGGCGGCGACCGTGCTGGGGGTGGCGGTCAGCCTGTCCGGGACGACCGTGCCCCAGCCGCTGTACACCGCGATCAAAATGGTGGGCGACGCCTCCATTCCCATGCTGCTGTTCGCGCTCGGCGTGCGCCTGAACCGGGTGTCGTTCAAGGACTGGCACATCGGCGCCTGGAGCGGCATCGTCTCGCCGGCGACGGGGATCGTCATGGTGTTGCTGGTCGCACCGCTGCTCGACCTTGCCCCCGTGCAGCAGTCCATCCTGCTGGTGTTCGGCGCGCTGCCGCCGGCGGTGCTGAACTACCTCATGGCAGAGCAGTACCGGCAGGAGCCGCAAAAGGTGGCCTCCATCGTTTTGCTGGGCAATCTGGCGTCCCTGGCGGTGATGCCGGTAGTATTGGCTTTTGCCCTGTCCTGATGCCATGGCCGTCCAACTGCCGCCCAACAACACCGACGTTCCCGCAGCCTACGTGGGGGCCTGGCGCAAGCGCGCGGCCGACACGCGCAGCCTGTGGCTGCAGACCACGCGCCTGCACGCCATGATCGACATTCCCGCGGACCGGCCGGATTTTTCCGGGCGCACGTCCTGGGAACAGTTCAGCGACGAAGAGCTCATGGTGCTGGCCCACCAGGGCGGGGTGGCGGGGGCGTGCATTGCCGCCGGGGACGTGCTGCACCGGCGCCGCCAGCTGGACTATCTGCCCCAACGGGGGCAGCCCTTCCTGCGCCGCCTGCAGCCGGAGCGCGAGCTGTTGCACGAGTTCTGCCTGGACGGGCGGCAAACCGCCGTGTGGGAGCGACTCGCCGGCCCCGGGGGCGGGGTGGTGGGCCTGCGTTTCCACGACGTGGAGGTGGGCGTGGCCCACGGTGACGAATGCCGCGGTTATCTCCTCGTGGTGGGGCCGTATTTCGCCTACGTGCGCGACCGCTACGGCATGACCCAGCGCGCGGAGAACCTGGCCGTGCTCGCGGAACTGAAGAACTTCACCCGGGAACAGCTTATCGCAGTGCTGGATTTCGAGCTTTCCTTCGGCCGCCGCGACGGCGCCCATCCCTGGAGCATCGAGCTGTCCACCATTCCCTTCCGGGAAGGCCGCCAGCTCATGAACGACGAGGTCCTGGGCCGTATCATCGCGGGCGCCAACCGGGGCCCGGAAAAGATTCGGCGCGGCGGGAGAGTGTTCCTGCGCTACTGGACCCTGGACGAAGACACCCGAGGCTGATCGGCGTTAAGGCGGCGCGCAAGACGGGCAAGCCGCCGCGCCACGTTTGGGTCGTCCGGCCGGCGCGCCGCGAGCGCCCGGGCGTGATAGAGGGCCTGCGCAAAGTCCCGGCTGATGTGCTCGTGATACTTGGCCAGCCGCTCCAGGGCTTCCCCACAGCCCGCGGCGGCCAGACGCTCCCAGATCGCCACGGCGCGCAGCCAGTCCCCACGGCGCCGGTACAGGGCCGCGAGTTCCAACTGGCCGTTGATTGTGAGCTCGGTTTGCCGCCCCAGGAGATGGGCGTGGGCGGTATCGTCCTCGCCCCGGCGGCGGAGGAGGCGGGCGATGGCCAGCACGTCGGCGTCGGGATGCCGGGGGCAGGCGAACAGCGCCGCCAGCCGGGCGGCCAGGGCCACCAGACTCACCAGATCCCAGCGGTTGTGCGCCAGGATGCCCGGCACTTGGGTGACATGCCCGGCCCGCACGAAGTCGAACCAGACCTGGGGCACCAGGTGGCCCGGCAGATCGTCCGTGCGGTGGAAATCGAGCAGCCGCTGTTCCGCCGTCTGGAGCCGGCAGTCGGGCCAGCGGCTGGCGAAGGCCGTGCGGGTGGGATAAAGCAGGTCCAGGTGGCCGTGGGAGCCGAACGGGTCGGCCAGCCGTGCCAGGCGGTAGCGGGCGGTGAGCAGTGGCAGGTCGAAGCGCTTGCCGTTGAAGCTGACCAGGTGCGCGGCTTCACGGTACCAGGGCAGGGCTTCGTGGAGCAGGGCCCGTTCGCCCGCAAAGCCCGTCAGGAAAAACTGGCGCAGGCGCAGGGTGTCGTGCTCGATGCGGGCAAGCCCCAGGAGGAAGGGCAGGGTGCCGGTGCCGCCCGCCAGACCCGTGGTTTCGGTGTCGAGGAACAAGAGCTCGTGGGGACGGGCCGGGCAGCCGTGGAGGAGGTCCAGCGGCGCGTCCAGGATGTCCCCCAGGGGCGTGGCGCCGTGGCGGGACGCAAGAGGCAGGCTGCGTTCCACCACGATCAGACCCGCGGCCAGGCGTTCGCCGCCGAGGGCATTTGCCACCTCCTGCTCGGTGGGGCGTGCATGGGTGCGGGTGAGGCGCGCCAGGCGCTCGGCCACGCCCGGCTGCGGCGGCGCGACCGGCTGCAGCCCGCGCTGGGCCTGGAGCTTCAGCAGGCGGTCACGCAGGCTCATGGTGGCTGTCTGCACCGAACAGTTCGAGCACCGCGAGCGCCGCGCGCTTGGGTGAGAACCCGCGCTCTTCCTCCGAGGCGAGAATCGGCCCGATGCAGGCCGGGCAGCCGTGGGCGCACTCGCAGGCGCCCACCAGCGCGTGGGCGCGGGTCACCACTTGCCGCCGCAGGTCGAACAGCGGCGTGGACAGGCCGATGCCTCCCGGGTAGTTGTCGTAGAGGAACACCGTGGGACGGAATTCGCGCGCCATGCGGTCGAGATCCACATCCCCGCCGTCGAACGCCTTGGGTGCGCCGCGGCCGTCGGCACCGACGGTGGCGAACCAGGTGCTGCCCGCATCGCCCACGGCCCGCCCCAGGTCCCGCGGCTCGGCCATGGTGAGCAGCGCCGCCACGTGGTGCATGGCGTAGGCGGCGCCGAGGAAGCCGTCCAGGGCCTGCCAGCGGCTGGGGAAGGTGGCCGCCAGGCGCGCCGGCTCCAGGGTCCACCACACCGCCGTGGTGTGCATTTCCTGATCCGGCAGGTTCACGTTGCCGTAGCCCACGTTCTCGTGGGTGTAGTAGCGGATCTTCTTGTAGCCGGCCACCCGTCGCACCAGATGCACCTCGCCCCGGGTGGCGGCGTCCGCCTGTTCGAAGGCTTCCAGCACCTTGAGCCTGGTGTAGTCGATGGCATCCGTGTAGTAGTCGGCCCGGGTGCGGGTGACGAAGGCCTTGCGGCCGGTCCAGTCCAGGCGCTCCACCTGGTAGGGCACCGCCTGCACCATGTAGATGGCCCCCTCGTACAGGGTGAGGGCCGCCGAGGAATAATCCACTTCCGCGATCACATCCTGTCTGCCGTCCGTGGTATCGATCACCACGAAGTTGCCCTCCGCCACGCTGCGCAGGGAGACGCTGTTGGCAGGGTAGCCCTCGGCCATCCAGTGCCACTGGCCGCCCTCCCTGTGCAGCACGCCCTGTTCCTCCAGATAGGCGAGCAGGTCTTCCAGCCTTTCCCGGCCGAAGCGCTCGCCCATGACGAAGGGCAGCTCGAAGGCGGCGCAGCGCACGTGGTCCATGAGGATGAGCAACTGGTCCGGGTCGATGCGCGCATGTTCCGGCGACTGCCCGAAGAAGAACTCCGGGTGGCGCACCACGTACTGGTCGAGGGGATCGCTGCCCGCCACCAGCACGCCGAGGGCGGTCCGCTGGCGCCGGCCGGCGCGTCCCAGGCGCTGCCAGGTGGCGGCGATGGTGCCGGGATAGCCGTTCAGCACGCACACGTCCAGGGCGCCGATGTCCACCCCCAGCTCCAGGGCGGAGGTGGCGATCACGCAGTCGATCCTGCCGGCGCGCAGGTCCTTTTCCGCCGCGCGCCGTTCCGTGGGCAGGTAGCCGCCACGGTAGGCGGTGACGCGGGCCGGCTTGCGCGGATCGTGGTCGAACACGTCCTTCAGGTATTTGGTGAGCACCTCCACCATGAGCCGGGTGTTGGCGAAGACGATGGTCTTGAAGCCGGCCTTCACCGCCAGGCGGGCGATGCGCGTGCTCTGGGAGCGGCTGGAGGCCCGGATGCCCAGATCCGGGTTGATCACCGGCGGGTTCCACAACAGGATGTGCTTTTCCCCCTGGGGCGCGCCGCTTTCCGTCACTGCCGCCACCGGCGCGCCGATCAGGGTCTCGGCCAACTCGCGGGGATTGGCCAGCGTGGCCGAGGCCAGGATGAATACCGGCTCCACCCCATAAAAGCGGCAGACCCGCAGCAGCCGCCGGATCACGTTGGCCACATGGGAGCCGAACACGCCCCGGTAGATGTGCATCTCGTCGATCACCACATACCGGAGGCTTTCGAAGAACTGGGCCCATTTGGTGTGATGGGGCAGGATGCCCTGGTGCAGCATGTCGGGATTGGTGACCACGATGTCGCCCCGGGTGCGCACGGCCTTTCGGGCATCCCCCGGCGTGTCGCCGTCGAAGGTGTAGGCGCGCACGCCCAGCCCGCCCGCCTCGTTGAGCTCCAGGAGTTCCGCCACCTGGTCCTGGGCCAGCGCCTTGGTGGGAAAAAGATAGAGCGCCCTGGCGCCGGTCCTGAGCGCGGCGTCGAGCACGGGCAGGTTGTAGCAGAGGGTCTTGCCGGAGGCCGTGGGGGTCACCACCACCGTGTGCCGGCCGGCGGCCACGTGATCCCAGGCTTCGCGCTGGTGGCTGTAGAGCTGCCGGATGCCCCGCGCCACCAGGGCGGCGGCCAGGCGCGGGTCCAGTTCCGGCGGGAAATCGGCGAGGCGTGCCGGGCGCGCCGGCAGGGACAGGCGGCCGGTGATGCGTCCCCGGTATTTGCGTGCCAGGCGGGCGATGAACCCTTCCATGGCGCTGGCGGTTTCAGGCTGGAAAGGGGCAGCTTCGTGGGGAGAGGCGGGTGCGTGCACGGCATCGTTCCTGAGACGGGAATCCACCCCAGTATATCGAACGATCGTTCACGCCAGAAGGGGCCACGAACCGACGCTGGCGTTGGACTCAGGAACGGGCACGGCGGTGGATCCCGGCGTCAGCCGCCCGGCCAGCCGCCTGCAGCAGCCGGGAGAAGACGGGGCGGGAGAGGTGGCGGTCCCCTTCCGCGAGCCCGATGCCGAGATCGAGCGGGATGGTCTGGCCCGCCACGCGCAGGGGTTGGGCGAGGATGGCGGCGCGTATGGCCTGCGCCCGTTCTTCGGCCACCGCGGTCGGGCAGCGCCGCAGCAGCAGCAGGAATTCGTCTTCGCCCAGGCGCGCCACGAAGTCGTCCGCCCGGGTTTCCCGTTTCAGCCGCGCAGCCACCTGGGCCAGCACGGCGTCCACAAGCTGGGGACCATGACGCTGCATGATGGCTTCCCGGTTGTGCAGGCGGCACAGCAGCACCTGGACCGGCAGATAGCTTTCGGGTGGGGCGCGTTCCAGCTCGGACAGCCGTTTCCAGAGGGCGCGACGGTTGGGAAGCTGGGTCAGGTCGTCGAGGAAGCGGCGCGCGGCCAGTTCCTGGTTGGCCTGTTCCAGGTTGCGGGTGGCCTCCGCGAGCTGCCGGCGCAGCTCCGCGATTTGGGCATCGCGCTCACCGAGGTGGCGTGCCACGTCCCGCGCCAGCGCCGCCACGCTGCGCTGGAGGGTCTCCCACTCCCGTGGCCCGCAGCGGGGCAGGGGTGCGAAGGCGCCGCGGAAGCCGCTGGCCGGCAGGTGCCGCAGGGCCTGCGCGAGACGCGCCATGGGCCGGGCGAGATGACGGGCCAGGACGACACCGAGGAGGGGCGCGACGATCACCGCCGCCGCCAGCTGTGCCTGCCAGCCCAGGGCATGGAGCGCGACGGTGGCCAGGGCCGCGACGAGCAGGGCGGCGACCAGAAGCAGACGCAGGGTGGGGCGGCCGGGCATGGGAAACGACCTGCACAGGCGTTGGAGCTGGGCAGGCGCTGGCGAACAAGCAAGAACGATGCCCGCCGGGTTGTGCCAGAAAGTCCTTGAGGATCAGTGCATTGCGCCGGGGTTGCGACGGTGGCTGGCAAGGGGCCGACGGGCCGGGCGGAATTCCGACAGCCTCAGGATGCCGGGACGAAGCGCAGGAAGTAGCTGTCCCGCAGCAGGGGGCGGTCCTCCACCAGGCGGAAGCCTGCAGCCTCCACTTCGGCGATGACGGTTTCCTTGCCTGCGCGCACATGGCTCAGGATCCAGGACGTGCTCACGCCCGGGATGCGGTGGAAATCCACGATCACCAGCGCACCGCCGGGTTTCAGGGCCCGTCGCAGGGAGGCGAGCATCGCGCCCGGCTGCTCGAAGTGGTGGTAGGTGTCGCACACGAAGGCGAGGTCCACGGAACCCGGCGCAAGGCCAGTGTCGGTCTGGTTGTTGACCACCCCGGTCACCTGGCTGAAGCCCCGTTCCCGGGCGCGGCGCAGGATGTTGTCGATGAAGGGACGCGAGATGTCCACTGCGATCACCCGCCCCTGGGGCCCCACCTTTTGCGCAAACAGCAGGGTGAACAGGCCGGTGCCGGCACCGATGTCCGCCACCACCATGCCCGGCCCTACGCCGGTGGCGGCGACGATGTCGTGGCGCCGGTCATAGACCTCGCGGCCCTCGTGTTCGAAGCGCTCCACCCAGCTCTGGAAATCCGGCGCCAGAAAGGGCGCGTTGATTTCCGGCCGGGCGCCGGTCTCGGCGCGCGCCGGCGCCCCGGCAAGGAGCAAAAGCGCCGCGACGAGCCATGCCCAGCGGGGCATCGTCAATCCAGCCATGCCTTCAGGTAGAACAGGCGAAAGCCCTCGCTGGAGCGGGAGGGTCCGATCACCACGGCGGCGTAGCGGCCCTGGGCGGGGTCCGCCTCGCGCCGTGCCTCCGCCTCGCTGTCCTTCACATAGACGCAGTTTTCGGGAAACCGCTTGCGGTTCTTGCCCGGTGCATAGACCACGGCGTAGCGTTCGGCGACGCCTGCGGATTCTTCCAGTTGCAAGCCTTTCATGGAATGATTCCGGCAGATGGGGGATGGGATTATGTGCCGCGCCGCCGGGGCCGGCAAGCGCAGGCAACACCTCGTGTTTTTTGCAGGAGGGAACATGCGTCATTCCTGGTTTTTGGTTTTTCTCTTCTGGGCGCCGCTTTCCCTGGCGGCGGACGAGCCAGGGCGCACGGGTGAAGCGGTCTATCGCGGCACCTGTGCGGCCTGTCACGACACCGGCGCGGCCGGTGCGCCCCGAATCGGCGACAAAAAAGCCTGGGCGCCCCGCATCCGGGAGGGCAAGCGCATGATGGTGAAAATGGCCATCCGGGGCATCCGCGGCATGCCGCCCCGCGGCGGCAATCCGGCCCTGAGCGACGAGGAGGTGGAACGCGCCGTGGTGTATCTGCTCAACCAGTCGGGGGCGCGCTTCAAAGAGTGAGCCGCGTTATCAGCACGCCCATGCCCCTGCTGCGCGCAGGCATGAACGCGATTTCATGCCGGCCCAAAATAATTTTGGTCAAGTCGGGACGAAACTGGCCGATAATGGATTCGTGGGTGCATGGCACCAATCCCGTTCGGCCCGGTCCAAGGATCGGTGCCAAATTCCCGCAAGGGCGGCAATTGCCTGCCGTGAGGGTCGCGGTTCTCCATCGTGCAACGGGGGTGCTCCATGAGCCTGTTCCACCAGTACATCGCCCGCTACCGTCGTGAGGAGGAGGAATACTCCCTCGACGAATACCTCAACCTCTGCAAGAACGACCGCATGGCCTACGCCAGCGCCGCCGAGCGCATGCTGGCGGCCATCGGCGAGCCGGAGCTGGTGGACACCCGCCAGGATCCGCGCCTGTCCCGCATCTTCTCCAACAAGATCATCAAGGTCTATCCCGCCTTCAAGGACTTCTACGGGATGGAGGAGACCATCGAGCAGATCGTCTCCTACTTCCGCCATGCGGCCCAGGGGCTGGAGGAGAAGAAACAGATCCTTTACCTGCTGGGGCCGGTGGGCGGCGGCAAGAGCTCGCTGGCCGAGAAGCTCAAGCATCTCATGGAACGGGTGCCCTTCTACGCCCTCAAGGGCTCGCCGGTGAACGATTCGCCCCTGGCCCTGTTCTCCGCCGACGAGGACGGCGAGATCCTGGAGCAGGAATACGGCATCCCCCGGCGCTACCTCAACAAGGTGCTCTCGCCCTGGGCCGTCAAGCGGCTGCACGAATACAACGGCGACATCACCAAATTCCGGGTGGTCAAGCGCTGGCCGTCGGTGCTGGGCCAGGTGGGCATCGCCAAGACCGAACCCGGCGACGAAAACAACCAGGACATCTCTTCCCTGGTGGGCAAGGTGGACATCCGCAAGCTGGAGAAATACTCCCAGGACGATCCGGATGCCTACAGCTACTCGGGCGGCCTGTGTCTGGCCAATCAGGGCCTGCTGGAATTCGTGGAGATGTTCAAGGCGCCCATCAAGGTGCTGCATCCGTTGCTCACCGCCACCCAGGAAGGCAACTACAAGGGCACCGAGGGTTTCGGCGCCATTCCCTTCGAGGGCATCGTGCTCGCCCACAGCAACGAGAGCGAATGGCAGGCGTTCCGGAACAACAAGAACAACGAGGCCTTCCTGGACCGCATCTACATCGTCAAGGTGCCCTACTGCCTGCGCGTGTCGGACGAGGTGAAGATCTACGAGAAGCTTTTGCGCAACAGCTCCCTGGCCGATGCGCCCTGCGCGCCGGGCACGCTGCAGATGCTGGCCCAGTTCTCGGTGCTCACCCGCCTCAAGGAACCCGAGAATTCCAGTATTTACAGCAAGATGCGGGTGTACGACGGGGAGAACCTGAAGGACACCGACCCCAAGGCCAAGAGCTACCAGGAATACCGCGACTTCGCGGGGGTGGACGAGGGCATGACGGGGATCTCCACCCGTTTCGCCTTCAAGATTTTGTCCAAGGTGTTCAACTTCGACCACAGCGAGGTCGCCGCCAATCCGGTGCATCTGCTCTACGTGCTGGAAAACCAGATCGAGCAGGAGCAGCTGCCGCCCGAGGTGGAGAGCCGCTACATCGCCTTCATCAAGGAATACCTGGCACCGCGCTACGTGGAGTTCATCGAGAAGGAACTGCAGACGGCCTATCTGGAGTCCTATTCCGAGTATGGCCAGAACATCTTCGACCGCTACGTGACCTACGCCGACATGTGGATCCAGGACCAGGAATACCGGGATCCAGACACGGGCGAGATGCTGGATCGCGCCCAGCTCAACGCCGAGCTGGAGAAGATCGAGAAGCCTGCGGGCATCGCCAATCCCAAGGATTTCCGCCACGAGGTGGTGAATTTCGTGCTCCGGGCGCGGGCGCAGAACCACGGCAGGAACCCTGCCTGGACCAGCTATGAGAAACTGCGCGCGGTGATCGAGAAACGCATGTTCTCCAGCACCGAGGACCTGCTGCCCGTGATCTCCTTCAACGCCAAGGCCTCCAGCGAGGAGCAGAAGAAGCATCAGGAATTCGTGCAGCGCATGGTGGCCAAGGGCTACACCGAGAAGCAGGTGCGCCTGCTGGCCGAATGGTATCTGCGCGCGAGGAAGGCCTCCTGAGGCCGGCATCATGAGCCAGTTCATCGACCGCCGGCTGTCCGGCAAGAATCGCAGCGCCGTCAACCGGCAGCGCTTTCTGCGCCGTTTCAGGAGCCAGATCCGGCAGGCGGTGCGCGATGCGGTGTCCGGACGCCGGGTGGCCGACCTGGAACGGGGCGAGAAGATTTCCATTCCCGCCAAGGATCTCTCGGAACCGGTATTCCACCATGGCCCCGGCGGGCGGCGTGTCATCGTGCATCCGGGCAACCGGGAGTTCGTCACAGGTGACCGCATCGACCGCCCCGAGGGCGGCGCCGGCCAGGGGGGACGCGGTGGCTCGCCCGATGGCGAAGGGCTGGATGAATTCGTGTTCGAGCTGTCGCGCGAGGAATTCATGAACTACTTCTTCGAGGATCTGGCCCTGCCGGATCTGGTGAAGAAGCAGCTCACCGCCGTGCCCGAGGTCAAGCGGGTGCGGGCCGGTTTCGTGAGCCAGGGCAATCCCGCCAACCTGCACGTGGTGCGCTCCATGAAACAGGCCATCGGCCGGCGGCTCGCCATGTCCGCCGGGACGCGGGAGCGCCTGCGCGAGGCGGAGGCGGCGCTGGAGGCGCTCGAGGCCCAGGGCTTGGGCGCAAGCCCGGAAGCGGAGGCGCTGCGCGGGGAAATAGAGGCCCTGCGCGCGCGCCTGGCAGCGGTGCCTTTTCTCGATACCTGGGATCTGCGCTACGCGCACCGCATCGACCAGCCCCAGCCCACCAGCCAGGCGGTGATGTTCTGCATCATGGACGTGTCGGGCTCCATGGACGAGCAGCGCAAGAACATCGCCAAGCGCTTCTTCATGCTGCTCTACCTGTTCCTCACCCGCAGCTACGAGAAGATCGACCTGGTGTTCATCCGCCACCACACCGTGGCCATGGAGGTGGACGAGGAAGACTTTTTCCACTCCCGGGAAACGGGTGGCACGGTGGCTTCCAGCGCCCTGACGCTCATGTACGAGATCATCCGGGAGCGCTATCCCAGCGCCGCCTGGAACATCTACTGTGCCCAGGCCTCCGACGGTGACAACTGGGAGGGGGATTCGCCCCGCTGCCGGGAACTCCTGCTCGAATCCATCCTGCCCCTGGTGCAGTACTACGCCTATGTGGAGATCGAGGCCGAACATCCCCAGAGCCTGTGGCACGAGTACGAATACGTGAAGTCACTGTATCCCCAGCAGTTCGCCATGCAGCGCATCCGCGGCCTGGAGGACATCTACCCCGTGTTCCGGGAACTGTTCCGCAAGAAGGTGGCGGCATGAGGGAGGACACGGCCGTGAGCCAACGCCGTCCCATCTCCGAAGGCTCCGACTGGAACTTCGACCTGCTGCGCGCCTACGACCGGGAGATCGCCCGGGTTGCCGCCCACTACGGCCTCGACACCTATCCCAACCAGATCGAGGTCATCACCTCGGAGCAGATGATCGACGCCTATTCCTCCGTGGGCATGCCCGTGGGCTATCACCACTGGTCCTTCGGCAAGCAGTTCATGGCCATCCAGAAGAGCTACCGGCGGGGCCAGATGGGGCTGGCCTACGAGATCGTCATCAATTCCAATCCCTGCATCGCCTACCTGATGGAGGAGAACACCATGACCATGCAGGCGCTGGTGATCGCCCATGCCTGCTATGGCCACAACTCCTTTTTCAAGGGCAATTACCTGTTCCGCACCTGGACCGATGCCGAGGCCATCCTGGATTACCTGGTGTTCGCGCGCAACTACGTCGCCGAATGCGAGGAACGCTACGGCGAGGAGGCGGTGGAGGAGATCCTCGACTCCTGCCATGCCCTGATGAACTACGGCGTGGACCGCTACAAGCGGCCCGCCAGGCTGTCCATGGCCAAGGAACAGGCGCGCCAGCGGGAGCGGGAGGAATACCTGCAATCCCAGGTGAACCTGCTCTGGCGCACCCTGCCGGTCAAGGAAGCGGCGCGGCGGGAGCAACAAGAGGAACGCTTCCCGCCGGAACCCCAGGAGAACCTGCTTTACTTCATCGAGAAGCACGCGCCCCGTCTGGCGCCCTGGCAGCGGGAGATCGTGCGCATCGTGCGCAAGATCGCCCAGTACTTCTATCCCCAGCGCCAGACCCAGGTGATGAACGAGGGCTGGGCCACCTTCTGGCACTACACCCTGCTCAACCACCTCTACGAGGAAGGCCGGCTCACCGACGGCTTCATGATCGAGTTCCTCCAGTCCCACACCAACGTGGTGTATCAGCCGCCTTATTACAGCCGGGGCTACAACGGCATCAACCCCTACGCCCTGGGTTTCAACATGTTCCGGGACATCCGGCGCATCTGCGAAAACCCCACGGAGGAGGACCGGCGCTGGTTCCCGGAGCTGGCGGGAGCGGACTGGCGCAAGGTGCTGGACTTCGCCATGCGCAACTTCAAGGACGAAAGCTTCATCGCCCAGTATCTGTCGCCCCATCTGATCCGCGAGATGCGCCTGTTCGCCGTGGTGGACGATGACCGCGAGGATCAGCTGGAGGTGGCGGCCATCCACGATGACGCCGGCTACCAGCAGGTGCGGCGCTGGCTTGCGGACCAGTACAACCTGGGCCAGCGGGAACCCAATATCCAGGTGTGGCAGGTCGACCTCTACGGCGACCGTTCCCTCACCCTGCGCCATTTCATGCACCAGCGCCGCCCCTTGGGCGAGAGCACGCCCGAGATGCTCAAACACGTGGCCCGCCTGTGGGGCTACGACGTCTATCTGGAAAGCGTGGACGAAACCGGCGAAGTCCAGTACGCGGAAGAGTGCCGCGTGTGATCAGAAAGCGGCTGCGCCGAAGCCGCGTGCCTGCCCCATGCCTTCCCCTGTCGTCACGTCCTGCCGGCCAGTGATGCTTTTGTCATGAACGTGGTACATTTCGGCGGTGGTTGCGGCGCCGCCAGTGAATCACCACGCCCAGCCGCCAAAGAAGCCGCACCCCGAAATAGCCGATGAGGGACAGGCTCGCCCCCAGGATCAGCACGCCCACCAGGAGCGTGGGTCCCAGGGAGGCCAGCCAGTGGAAGAAAGCGGGGACGGCTTCCAGCCAGTTGCCTGACCAGTCGAACTCGAAGGCCGTGGCCTGACCACCGGCGTTGGGATAGACCCGGCTGCCAATCTGGTAGGCAAGCAGGTAGAGGGGCACGAAGGTGAAGGGGTTGGTGTAGAGGGTGGTGAGCACCGCCACCGGAAGATTCACCCGGAACACCACCGAGAAAATGGCGGCGAACAGCATCTGCACCGGACCCGGAATGAGGCCGGTAAAGAGCCCCACCGCCACGCCACCCGCCACCGAGCGCCGGTTGAGGTGCCACAGGTTGGGATGACGCAGGAGTGGCGCGAGCCAGCGCACCGAGCGGTGTTCCCGGATGTGGCGGGCGTGGGGCAGACGTTTGCGGAGGTAATGCTTCATGGGGGAGGCGTGCGAGGGCTCATTGTAGCCTTTGTGCTGGGCGTCGCGTGGCTGCAGCAGCAGCCCCTGCTGCCGGACGCATCCAGCGCCCTGTGGGTCGTGCCGGCGGCCCTGGCGGGGCTGGCGCTCCTCTCCCGTGCCCGGGTCGCCGCCTGGCTGCTTTTGCTGGCGGCGGCGTTGGGCGCGGGTTACCACTATGCGGGCTGGCGTGCAGCCCTGCGCCTGGCGGACGCGCTGCCGCCGGCGTGGGAGGGGCGCGACATCCGCCTGGTGGGGGTGGTGGCCGACCTGCCCCAGACCACCGAGCGCGGGCTGCGTTTCGTGTTCGAGGTGGAGCAGGTGCTCACACCGGCGGCCCGGGTGCCGCGCAAGCTCCAGCTGTTCTGGTTCTACCGCGGCAGCCAGGCGGAGGAGGGGGCGCACCTCGACCCGGCGCGTCTGCGCGCCGGCGAGCGCTGGCAGTTCCTGGTGCGCCTGAAGCGGCCCCACGGCACGGCCAATCCCCACGGCTTCGACTACGAATACCACCTGCTGGAACGGGGCATCCGCGCCACCGGCTACATCCGCCAGGACCCCGAAAATTTCCGTCTCGACAGCCTGGTGCCGCGGCCCGCCTGGCTCGTCGCCCGCGCCCGGGACGACATCGCCCGCGCCATGGGCCGCACGCTGGCGGACGCCCCCTACGCGGGCGTGCTGATCGCCCTGGCCATCGGCGAGCAGGGCGGCATTCCCCAGGAGCAGTGGCGGGTGTTCACCCGCACTGGCATCAACCACCTGGTGGCCATTTCCGGTCTGCACGTGACACTGTTTTCCGGGCTGGTGTTCCTCCTCGTCGAGTGGAGCTGGCGCCGGAGCGCGCGCCTCACCCAGCGCTGGCCGGCGCGCAAGGTGGCGCTGGCCGCGGGGGTGGCCGCGGCCTTCGTCTATGCGCTGCTCACCGGCTTCGCCGTGCCCGCCCAGCGCACCTTCTACATGGTGGCGGCGGCCGCCCTGGCGGTCTGGCGCGACCGCCATACCTCGCCTTCCCGCGTGCTGGCATTGGCCCTTGCCGTGGTGGTGCTGCTCGACCCCTGGGCGGTGCGGGCCCCCGGTTTCTGGCTTTCCTTCGGTGCGGTGGCCCTCATTTTCTACGTCACGAGCCATCGCCTCGGCCGGCCGGGACGGCTCACGGAAGCCGTGCAGGTGCAGTGGGCCATGACCCTGGGTCTCATTCCGCCCCTTTTGGTGCTGTTCCAGCAGACTTCCCTGGTCGCGCCCGTGGCCAACGCGCTGGCCATTCCCCTGGTGAGCTTCCTCGTCGTGCCCCTCACCCTGGCCGGGGCGTTTCTTGGTCTGGATTCCCTGCTGCACGTGGCCCACGGGGTGTTCGCCCTGGGCATGGTGCCGCTCTTGTGGCTTGCAGAGCTGCCTGCGGCCGTCTGGCAGCAGCATGCGCCGCCCCTGTGGACCGCGGGCGTGGCCATGGCCGGTGTGGCGTGGCTGCTCGCGCCACGCAGCGTGCCCGGACGCTGGGCCGGGGCCTGTGCCTTCCTGCCCATGTTCCTGCTGGCGCCGCCGCCCCTGCCGGCGGGGGTGGTGGAGGCCGCGGTGCTGGATGTGGGGCAGGGACTGGCCGTGCTGCTGCGCACCCGCGAACACGCCCTGCTGTTTGATGCGGGGCCCCGCTTCGGCCAGGACGTGGACAGCGGCAGCCGCATCGTCCTGCCCCATCTGCGCGCCGCGGGCGTGAAGCGGCTAACCGGCTTCGTGGTATCCCACGCCGACAACGATCACGCGGGCGGCGCGGCATCAGTGCTGGATGGCGTACCCGTGGGCTGGTTCATGGCGTCCCTGCCTGCGGGCGATCCCCTGCTTGTGCGCCGCACGGACGCGCTGCCCTGCCTGGCCGGCGCCCGGTGGCGCTGGGATGGCGTGGAGTTCCGCGTGCTCCACCCTTCGGCGCAGGCGCTCACCGCCTACCGCAAGGCCAATGACCGTGGCTGCGTGCTGCAGGTGGAGGCCGGCGGGCGCCGCCTCCTCATCGCCGCGGACATCGAGGCCCGCGCGGAACGGGAGCTGGTGGCGCGGCTCGGGCCGCTGCTTGCCAGCGAGGTGCTGGTGGTGCCCCATCACGGCAGCCGCACCTCTTCCAGCGTGGAGTTCATCGCCAGTGTGGCGCCGGACTGGGCGGTGTTCACCGTGGGCTACCGCAACCGCTTCGGTCATCCCAAGCCGGACGTCGTGGAACGTTACCGACTGTTCGGCAGCCGCCTGCTGCGCAGTGACGAAAGCGGGGCGGTGACCTTCCGGCTCGGGCCGGAAGGCGTAGAGGTGACGGAGGAAAGAAGGGCGCACCCCCGCTACTGGCGCAGCGGGGGAACCGGGGCGGGATTTACTGCTTCTTCAGGCACTGGCTCATGAACTTTTTGCGCTCATCGCCCTTGAGGCCCTTTTCCTTGGCCTCGCGGCTGCAGTCGGCCATGCGCTGCTGCTGTTCGGTGCGCGCCTTGGCGGGCTCGGCACCGCCCTTGAGACACTGACTCATGAATTCCTTGCGGGCATCCCCCTTCAGGCCCTGTTTGCCCGCCTCCTCGTTGCAGTGGCGCATGCGTTCCTGCTGCGGGGTGGGGGCTTTTTCTTCCCTGGCATGGGCCGCGGACACGGTAGCCAGGGCGAGGGTGAGGGCGATCAGGATTTTCTTCATGGGTTTCTCCTCCAGCGGGTCGAAAACACAAACGGGCAAGCAAAACGGGTGATGACAACGTCATCACCCGCCATTCTACCGCAACCTGGACGGATTTACTTGGCGGCCGGGGCGCTGCCTTCGCCGGAAGCGGCCGGCTTGTGCACGCGCTTGTGGCTGCGCTTGTGGGCCTGCTTCTTGGCCGGGGCGCTGGCGCTCTTGGCCGGGGCGGCGGCGGGTTCGGCCGGCGCGGCCGCGTCGGCGGCAAAGGCGCTGGTGGCCAGCGCGAAGGAGGCGGCGATCAGGGCAGCGAAGATTTTGCTCATGCTAAAGTCCTTTCCTAAACAATCGTTAAACGGAATCGCACGGGAACCGTGCTAAGTTCACTAACGCGCCGGCTTCAGGATGGTTGACGGCCCGGCGCACGATTTTGGAGGAGCAGCCCATGACGCACATACTGAACCCCGCCCTGGCCGCCCTGGCGGCGCTGGTGCTGGCCGGCTGCGAGGCCGCGGCCCTGACCGCCCTGGGGGTGGGTGCCTCGGCCGGTGTCTCCCACACCCTGAGTGGCATCACCTACCGCACCTTCGCAGAGCCCCTGCCCAAGGTGAAGAGTGCGAGCCTCAAGGCCCTGAACCGCATGCAGATCAAGGTCGCCGGGTCGTCCAGGATCGAGAACGGGGAGGCCATCAAGGCCAAGGCCGCCGACCGTGACATCGACATCGAGCTGGAAGCCCTGAGCCCCAGCACCACCCGCATGCGGGTGACGGCCTCCCAGGGACTGCTCAAGGACAGCGCCACCGCCACCGAGATCATCATGCAGACCGAGCGTTTCCTGTGACGCCGGCCTGAAACCACGACGAAAGGAGCTCACCATGGCCCCACGGTTCCCCCTACGAAGCGTCATGGTCGCCCTGCTGCTGGCGGGCCTGGGCAGTGCCTGGGCCGCGACGGACACCGATCTGCGCAGCGCGGCGGCCACCCTGGACCGGCTCGCCACCACCCAGGAACCCAGCCGGGTGACGAGCCGGTTTGCCGGCGACTTCGCCACCTTCGCCGGCTCCCAGGAGAATGCCGAGGCACTCATCACGGGCCTGCGCAGCGGCACCCCCATTACCCTGACCAGCCCGTCCGCCAGCGGGACCGTCGGCACGACCACCATCACGCCGCCCACCCGGCCCATGGGCTATGGCAACACCTATATCAGCCTGAGCCTGGCCAAGGCCCAGCTCGCGAGCTACGGCATCACCGCGCCCACACCCCAGGAGCTGCAGGCGGCCCTCACCGGCGGCAGCCTGACCGTGACCCGGGTGGCGGCAGATGGCACCGTCACCACCGAGACCGTCGCCCTGGAGGGCATCCTGAACCAGCGGGCCGCCGGCATGGGCTGGGGCGAGATCGCCAAGGCCAACGGCTTCAAGCTCGGGGAGGTGGTGAGCAGCATGAAGTCGGCCCAGCGCGCCCTGGCCTCCCCGGGCAGCGCCAGCCTCCCTGCATCCACCGTCGCTCCGGCCGGCAGCCGCGCAAGCGGGCAGGGCCATGCCTACGGACGGGGAATTACCACGGCAGTGAGTGGCGGCGGCGTGGTTTACGGCAAGCGCTACGGTTCGTCCGAGGGTCATGCGGTCAAGGCAAGCGCGGCGGCCCAGGGTCAGGCCGGCGGCGCGAATGTCGGCGGCAGGCTCGCCGCGGCGGGCGCGGTCAGCGCGGCCGGTGGCAGCCACGGCAATTCCGCCAGCGCACCGGGCCATGTCAAGGCCCGCTGAACGGGGGCCACGCCTGCGCGCCGTCCGTCAGTCGATGCGCCCGTCGCGCGCGGCCTTGAGCACCAGGGCGTCGAATTCCTCCGCGCTCATGATGCCGTGGGCGGCCACGATCTCCCGCACCGGCCTGCCCGTCTTTTCCGATTCCTTGGCGATCTCCGCCGCCTTCATGTAGCCGATGCGCGTGTTGAGCAGGGTCGCCAGGCCCACGCTGGCGTGGATGAACTGGTAACAGCGTTCCCGGTTGACCCGCAGCCCTTTCAGATTCTTTTCCGTCGCCGCCGTAATGGCGTTGGTGAGCCAGTCCATGGCGTCGAACAGGGCGGAGCCCAGCGCCGGCATCATGACGTTGAGCTCGAGCTGGCCTGCCTGGGTCATGGCGGCCACCGCCGCGTCCTGCCCCAGCACCTGGTAGCAGACCTGGTTGAGCATCTCGAACATCACCGGGTTGACCTTGCCCGGCATGATGCTGGAGCCCGGCTGAACCGGCGGCAGGGTGATTTCCCCCAGCCCGGTGCGGGGGCCCGAGGCGAGCAGGCGGATGTCGTTGCTGATGCGGGTGAGTTCCAGCGCCAGGCCGCGCAGCGCCGCGGACAGGCGCTGCAGGTCGTACATGGACTGCATCTGGGCGGTGAGCTCGCTTGCCACGATGGGTTCATTTGTGAGCCGGGCCAGCTCCTCCGCCACCCGTTGGGGATAGCCCGGCGCCGTGTTGAGTCCCGTGCCGGCCGCCGAGCCGCCCAGTCCGATCTCACACAGGCGGGGGCGCACCGCCTGCAGTTCGGCCACCACCCGGCGCAGGGTCCAGCCATAGGCCGCGAATTCGCGCCCGATGGTGGTGGGCACCGCATCCTGCAGATGGGTGCGGGCGCTCTTGACCGTATCCCGTTCCTCAGTGCCGATGCGTTCGAATTCCGCGGCCATCGCCTCCACGGCGGCCGTCAGCCGCGGCAGCTTGGCCAGGCAGGCCAGACGAATCGCGGTGGGAATCGTGTCATTGGTGCTCTGGCCCATGTTCACGTGGTCGTTGGGATGGATGGGCTTGTATTCCCCCTTCTTGCCACCCAGGGCGACATTGGCGAGGTTGGCGATCACCTCGTTGGTGTTCATGTTGTGGCTGGTGCCGGCGCCTGCCTGGAAACGGTCCACCACGAACTGGTCGAGAAATTCACCCGCCAGGATGCGCTCGCAGGCCGCGACGATGGCATCCCGGCGTTCCCTGTCCAGCCAGCCGGGCTGGCAGTTGGCGCGCGCCGCCGCCAGCTTGATGAGCACATGGGCCCTGATAAAATCCGCGTCCGGCCCGCGGCCGGAAATGGGAAAGTTTTCCACCGCGCGCGCCGTCTGGATGCCGTACCAGGCGTCGGCGGGAACTTTGAACTCGCCCAGAGAGTCTTTTTCGATGCGGTAATTCATGGTGGCAGCGTTCCGGCGTCAAAAAATCACATTTTAAGGGAGCAGGGCCGTGTTGCGACGTCTTCCCGTCATTCTCCTTCTGGGCCTGCTGCCCCTTGCCGCTTTCGCCTTCACCGTCACCGACACCCAGGGCAGGACCCACCGGCTCGCCGACTACCGGGGCAAATGGGTGCTGGTCAATTTCTGGGCCACCTGGTGCCCGCCCTGCCTGGAGGAAATGCCGGATCTGCAAACGCTGCACGAGACGCGCAAGGATCTGGTGGTGATCGGCATCGCCATGGACTGGCGGGATCCGGAGTACGTGAAGAAATTCGCCGACGACCTGTTGGTGACCTTCCCCATCGTGCTGGGCAATTCCCGGATCGCGGCGCAAATCGGCCAGGTGCGCGGCCTGCCCACCACCTATCTCTATGATCCCGAGGGCCGTCTTGCCGCCTACAACGTGGGTGCGTTGACGCGGCAGGAAGTGGAAAGTTACATTGCGAAAAAATCGGCGCCCGCGAAGCGATAGGGCGCATCGAAACGAGGAGACAACCATGCTGCGTACCCTGCTCGTCGCGGGCCTGATGCTGGTGAGTTTCACCACGCTGGCCGAGAAGCGGGATGTCAACCAGTACTTCTTCGACCAGAAGCTGGGGGATTTCAAGGCCGAGCTGGCCACGGCCCGGGCCGAAGGCAAGAAGGGCATCCTGCTCATGTTCGAGCAGGAGGACTGTCCCTGGTGCCACCGCATGAAGGAGACCATCCTCAACCAGAGCGAAGTGCAGGACTACTTCAAGAAGCACTTCCTGATCTATTCCATCGACATCAAGAACGACCTGGCCATGGTGGACTTCAAGGGCAAGGAGACCACCGAGAAGGCCTTCGCCGCCGAAAACCGCGTGCGAGCCACGCCGGTGTTCCTGTTCTTCGATCTCGACGGCAATCCCATGTACCGCTTCACCGGCGTGGCCAAAGATCCCCGCGAATTCCTGCTGCTGGGGCGCTACGTGGTGGAAGGCACCTATAAGACCACCCCGTTCAACGTTTACAAGAACCAGGCCAGCGTGCAATGAAGCCCGTCCTGCAAGTCCTGGGCGGACTCGCGGCGCTGTGCTGTCTGCTTCAGGCACCCCCTGCCGCCGCGGCGGGCGGCGTGCTCACCCTGGCCGAGGCGCTCAAGGCGGCCGATGCCCCCCATCCGGAGCTGGAGGCGGGCCGCGCGGAGCGGTCCCTGGCGGCGGCCGAGGTCGAGCTCGCCGCCGCGCGCAGCGATGCCAACCTCAGTCTGGAAGCGCGACTGCAGCGGGTGCGGCCGGCGCTGCGTCCGGCCGACACCGACTACATCTCGGACAACAGCGTGCGTCTGGTGGCGCGCAAGAACCTGTGGGATTTCGGACGTACCGGCCGGGCCGAGGAGGCCGCCCGCCTGACCCTGGATGCCCGTGACCTCAGTCTGCTGGATCTGCGCGACCAGCGCCGGCTGGACATCATGGCCCGCTATTTCGACGTGCTGCTGGCCGATCTGCGCTACGCCGTGGACAACGAATACCTGGCGGTGACCTATGTGGCCTTCGACCAGGCCCGGGACCGGGCCGAGCAGAAGCTGGTTTCCCAGGTGGACGTGGCCGAACTGGAGGCGCGCTCCCAGGAATGGCTGGTGCGCCGGTCCGAGAGCGAGAAGCGCCAGCGCCTGACGCGTGCCCTCCTCGCGGATGCCATGAACCGTCCGGGAGAACTGCCCTCCGAACTGGAGGACCCCCCGCTGCCCGACAATGACCGGCCGCTGCCGGATTACGAAGTGCTGCTGGCTGCCATGCTCGAGCACAATCCGCGGCTCAAGGCCCAGCAGCAGCTGCTGGCCGCTTCCCAGAAGCGTCTGGAGGCCATACGCGCCGAGCGGGGCCCGCGCCTGGATGCCGAGCTGGAGCTGGCCGACTACGCCCAGCGTCCCCTGTCCGGCCGGGACCAGGCGCGCGCGGGCGTGGTGCTGAGCTGGCCGCTCTACCAGGGCCGCACGGTATCTGCGGCGCTGGCGCGGGAGCAGGCCCAGTTCCAGAAGCTGCAGGCGGAAAGCGAGCGGCTCAGGCGGGATCTCACCCAGGCGCTGCTTGCGGCCTGGCTGGACGCTGACCAGCTGCGGCGCATCGCGCGGCGCGCCGCCAAGGTGGAGACCGACTTTCGCGATCTCGCCCTGGAGCGGGCACGCGGTCAGTACGAAATGGAGTATCGCACCAACCTGGGCGATTCCATGGCCAAGACCATGGAGGCCAAGCTCCAGAGCCGCAGCGTGGAATACCGTCTCGCCCTGGCGCTGGCCAAACTGGAGGCCCTGGTGGGCCGTCCCCTCGCCCAGCTGGCGGACAAGAAAGGAGCGCAACCGTGATCAAACATTCGTTCTGGCTGCTGGCCCTCGCCGCCGGGCCGGCCTGGGCCGCGGATCTCGCCGCCACCCTGCAGTGGGCTCAGCGGGTGGAATTGGGCACGGCGGTGTCCGGCATCGTGCAGACGGTCGCGGTGCAACCGGGCGACCGGGTGAAGAAGGGGCAGGCCCTGGTGAGCCTGGACGCGAGCGCCTTCAGCGCCCAGGTGGCGGAGGCCCGGGCGAACGTCGCCCAGGCCGACGAGGAGGAAAAAGACGCCAAACGCAACCTGGACCGGGTGCAGGAACTCTACAACCGCACCGTCATCGCCGCCACGGAACTGGAGGCGGCACAGTTGCGCCACGTGCGCGCCAGGGCGCAGCTCGACGCCGCGCGCGCGCGCCTGGCGGCGGCCCAGAAGCAGCTGCGGGACGCCACGGTGCGCGCGCCCTTCGATGGCGTGGTGCTGGAGCGTCAGGTAGAGCCGGGACAGGTGGTGGCCAGCCAGCTCAAGCCGGAACCCCTCGTGGTCCTGGCGCGGGCGGGAGAAATGGTGGCGCGCGGGCTGGCGGGGTTGGCCGAGGTCAAAAAACTCAAACCCGGCCAGGCGGTGGAGGTGGAGGTGGACGGACGCCGTTATCCGGGCCGGGTGCGCCTGCTGGGGCTGGAACCGGTAGGCCCCAAGGGCGAGTATGCAATCGAGGTGGCCTTCCCGGTGCAGGAAACCCTGCGTGCCGGTGTCCCCGCCGTGATCCGCCTGCCCTGAGCCGGCGTCAGCCTGGCTGGCGCGGCAGCGCCTGCTCGGCGGTGCGCCGGTTCTCCTGGTAGTTCCACGCCCAGCGCGTCTTCCACGCGCCGACCACCATGTTGGGATAGTCGGGCTGGCCCAGGCTGCCGTTGTAGCGGCCCAGGGCGCGGAAGAGATTGCCGTTTTCCACGTCCAGGTAATGGCGCAGGATGGTGCAGCCGTAGCGCAGGTTGGTGCGCAGGTGGAACAGGTTGTGCTCCGGCGTGCCGATGAGCTTCACCCAGAAGGGCATCACCTGCATGTAGCCCCGCGCCGAGGCGGAGGACACGGCGTACTTGCGGAAGCCGCTTTCCACCTGGATGAGGCCCAGTACCAGCTGGGGGTCCAGCCCGGCCCGGGTGGCCTCGTAGTGCACGGTGATCAGGAAATCGCGCCGCTCCGCCGGATCCGGCATGAAGCGCTCCAGGCGCTGGGACATGGCCGCCAGCCAGGCTTCCGCTTCCCGGGGATCGCGCGTGACGATGCGGGGCGCGGCCGTGTCGGCCACGCTCTTGGACAGGGCGGCGCGCACGCTGGCCGAGAGTTCCTCATAAACCTGGGCCCCGGCCAGGCTCACGCCCGGCAGGGCGAGGGCCAAGGCCATAACCAGGATGCGCCAGACGATCACGGTGCTCATGCCTCCGACAGCACTTTGGTTTTCAGGAAGGCCACCGCATCGGCCAGGCTTACCGGCGTGGCCGCGGCATCGCGGCGTCCCTGGTACTCGATGCGGCCTTCCCTGAGGTTGCGTTCCCCCACCACGATGCGGTGGGGAATGCCGATCAGCTCCATATCAGCAAACATCACGCCAGGTCGCTCATCCCTATCATCCAAAAGGACTTCCAGCCCCGCCAGGGTGAGCTCGCTGTAAAGTTTTTCGACAGTTTCCCGCACGGCTTGAGACTTGGAAAGCCCGATGGGCACGATGGCCAGGTCGAAGGGGGCCATGGCCCGGGGGAAGATGATGCCCCGCTCGTCGTGGTTCTGCTCGATGGCGGCGCCCACGATGCGCGACACGCCGATGCCGTAGCAGCCCATTTCCATGACCCGCGTCTTGCCTTCCTCGTCCAGGAAGGTGGCATTCATGGCCTGGGAGTACTTGGTGCGCAGCTGAAAGATGTGGCCCACCTCGATGCCGCGGCAGATTTCCAGCGTGCCCCGGCCGTCCGGGCTCGGGTCGCCCGCCACCACGTTGCGGATGTCCGCCACCCGGGGTTCCGGCAGATCGCGGCCGAAATTGACCCCCGTGAGATGGAAGCCGTCCTGGTTGGCGCCGCACACGAAATCTGCCATCACCGCCACCGAGCGGTCCGCCACCACGGGCAGCGACAGGCCCACCGGCCCCAGGGAGCCGGGGCCGCAGCCCACCACCTCGCGGATGCGCGCCTCGGAGGCGAGGCCCCTGAACTGGCCCACCTCCGGCAGCTTGCCTGCCTTGACTTCGTTGAGCTCGTGATCGCCCCGCAGCAGCAGGGCGACCAAGCCCTGGTCGCCCTCCACGATGAGGGTCTTCACCACCTGTTGCGGGGAGACGTTGAGCTGGGCGCACACTTCGGCGATGCTGTGGGCGCCGGGGGTGGCCACCCTTTCCATGGCGCGAGCGGGGGCGGGGCGGGGCGTGGCGGGTGCCAGCGCCTCGGCCAGCTCCACGTTGGCGGCGTAATCGGAGGTGGGACAGAAGGCGATGGCATCCTCGCCCGAATCCGCCAGGACGTGGAACTCGTGGGAGCCGGTGCCGCCGATGGCGCCGGTGTCCGCCGCCACGGCGCGGAATTTGAGACCCAGACGCTCGAAAATGCGCGTGTAGGTCTCGTACATCACCCGGTAGGTCGCCTCCAGGCTGGCGAAGTCCGCGTGGAAGGAATAGGCGTCCTTCATGACGAATTCCCGCGCGCGCATCACGCCGAAGCGGGGCCGGATTTCGTCGCGGAACTTGGTCTGGATCTGGTAGAAGTTCACGGGCAGCTGGCGATAGCTGCGTATCTCGCGCCGCGCGATGTCGGTGATCACTTCCTCGTGGGTGGGGCCGAAGCAGTAGTCACGCTGGTGGCGGTCCTTGATTTTCAGCATCTGGGGGCCGAACACGTCCCAGCGTCCGGTCTCCTGCCACAGCTCCGCCGGCTGCACGGCGGGCATCAGCAGTTCGATGGCACCGGCCTTGTCCATCTCCTCGCGCACGATGGCTTCCACCTTGCGCAGCACGCGCAGACCCAGCGGCATCCAGGTGTAGAGCCCGCTGCCCAGGCGCCGGATCAGTCCCGCCCGGAGCATCAGTTTGTGGGACACCAGTTCCGCTTCGGCGGGCGCTTCCTTGAGGGTGGATAGAAAGAAATGGCTTACGCGCATGGTTTTGCTGGTCAGGGGAAAAGACCCGCATTATAGCGCGTAGACCCGGGCCAGTCCGGGCGTGTCAGGCCAGGCGGAATTCGCGCACCGCCGCCTCCAGCCGCTCGCACTCCCCGGTCAGATGATGCGCGGCCGCCGTGCCCTGGGTGACGGATTGCAGTGTGTCTTCCATGAGACGGGTGATGGCTGCGACATTTTCCTTGACGGAGACGGCGTCGGCCTGTTGGCTCTGGGTGGCGCCGGCGATTTCCTGCAGGCGCTGGGCGAGGCCGGAGACCTGTTCCACGATGCGTTCCAGCGCGGCCCCCGCCTGGCGGGCGCGTTCCACGCCGCTTGCCACTTCGTTGCGGCCGGTTTCGATGGTTGCCACCGCCTGGGCGGTTTCCGACTGCACGGCACTGATCATGCCGGCGATTTCCGCGGTGGCGCTGCTGGTCTTCTCCGCCAGCTTGCGCACTTCGTCTGCCACCACGGCGAAGCCGCGCCCGGCTTCGCCCGCACGGGCCGCCTCGATGGCGGCATTGAGGGCAAGAAGATTGGTCTGCTCGGCGATCTCGCGGATCACCGCGACGATGGCGCCGATGGCCTGGGAGCTCGACCCCAGCCTGTGCATGGTGTCGGTGGCAGCGACCACCGCGCCATGGATGCGGTCCATGCTTGCCACGGTTGCGCGCACCACCTCCTGTCCGCCTTGCGCTTCGGTGCCGGCCACCGCCGCCCGCCGGGCCGCCTCTTCCGAGCGCTGGGCGATCTCATGCACGGTGGCGGTGAGATGACTCATCGCTTCATGAATATCCGTGGCGCGTCCGGTCTGGGTTTCCACGTTCCGGCGCACCGCATCCATGACTTCCCTCACCCCGCCGGCGGTGCTGCGCACCTGGCCTGCGAGGGAGACGGTGTCCCCGATCAGTTCACGCAGGGTTTGGGTCATGCGGTTGAAGCTTTCCACGATCTCGCCGATGGTGTCGGCACTCTGCAGGGAGCAGGAGAAAGTCAGGTCCTTGGCGGAAATGGCATGGGAGACTTCGGCGATGCGCCGCAGTCGCGTGAGCAGCACCAGATTGAGCAGCCAGTAATTGGCCACCCCGATCACGAGGCCTGCCACCAGGCAGCCCACCACGAACCAGGGCAGCATGCCCGGCTTCCATTCCACGAAGAAATGGGCATAGAAGGGGAACACGCAGGCGACCGCGAAACCAAAGGCCAAATAGGAAAAAAGCAGTTTGCGCAGAATGCTGGGGCGCATGGCAGATTCCGTAAAAAGTTGCAGACATCGCCGTTAACGGCAGGGAGCGATAAAACTTGAGCCACCACAGCCCGCGACGCGGGGGCGCCCGGGATCGACCTTTGAGGACGGGGAGGGGGATGGTATAAAGCGCGCCATGGGATTCCTGGCGAAATGGCGCATCCACCGGCAGGTGCGTTCCGGCAACCGGGTGGAGGTGAGCGAGAAGGACGGCGTGCGCACGCTGCATCTGGGCAACGACACGGTGCAGTCTGCCATGCGCATTAAGGCGCCCTTTGAACTGGAGCTCGCCTACACCCGGGCCATGCTGGCCTGCCTGCTGTTCCACCGCGCGCCGCAGCGTTTCCTGATGATCGGGCTGGGCGGCGGCTCGGTGCCCAAGTGGGTGTGGAAACATCTCCCGGAGGCGGACGTCACGGTGGTGGAGATCAATCCGGAGGTGGTGGCCGTGGCCCGCCAGTTCTTCCACGTTCCCCCGGACGATGGGCGTTTCCGCGTGGTGGTGGGGGATGGCGCCCGGTATGTGCAGGAACATCCCGGGCCATGGGACATCCTGATGGTGGATGGCTACGATGAGCACTGCCAGGTGGAAGCCCTCACCACCAGCGGGTTCTACGGGGACTGCCGGGCGGCGCTGGCCGACGACGGTATCCTGGTCATCAATCTCTGGAGTTCCGACGGCAATTTCAACACCCTGGTGGAACGTCTGTTCGAGGTTTTCGACGGTCTGGTTCTGCTTCTGCCGGCCGGCAGCCACAGCAACGTGATTGCCCTGTGTTTTGCCAGAAGCCCGAACCATCCCAAATGGGATGATCTGCGCCAGCGTGCCCTCGAGCTGGGGGCGCGCCACGGCATGGATTTCCGCGTCTGGGTGGACGGCCTGCGCCGGCTCAACCTGCACAACCTGCGCCGGCTCCTCATCTGACGATTCGGGCCGGCGTTTGCCGTCCCGCCGCCCGCAGGCGCCCAAGTCTTTTCACCGTGCTGCTGCCCGTGAGCGCCCGCCCTTAAGCCCCGCGTAAGCCTTCCAGCACACGCCGAGGCTAGAATGGCAGCCTTTCGCCTGCCATCGTGGAAAGGAATCCCATGTCCGTCGTGTTTGCGCGTTGCCTGCTGCTTGTCCTCGTCGCGGCCGCGCTGCCGGTGCAGGCCAAAGAAGCGCCCCGCCCGGTGCCGCTCAGCGCCGCCCAAATCCAGTCCCTCGGCATCGTCACCCAGCCCCTGCCGCCCGCCGAGGCCGCCACGGTGCGTGTGCTGCCCGGCCGCGTGACCATCCCGCCGTCCCAGATCCGTGTCGTCGCCGCGCCCCTGGCCGGGCTGGTGGAGGAGGTGCGTGTGGCGGCGCAGCAGACGGTGCGGGCGGGCGCACCGCTTGCCGTGCTGGCGAGCCCCATGCTGCTCGAGGCGCAGCGCGAATACCTGCAGGCCAAAAGCCAGCTGCGTCTGACCGAGACCACCCTGGCTCGCGAGGAGGCCCTCCATCGAGAAGGCATCATCGCCGAAGGGCGCCTGCTCGCGGCGCGCACGGCCCATGCCCAGGCCCAGGCGGCGGCTGCCGAGCGGCGCCAGGTGTTGCGCCTCTATGGCATGAATGAGCCGGCCATCGCCGCGCTCACCTCCGCGCGCGGGCTGTCGGGCACCCTCACCCTCACCACGCCGGTCACCGGCGTGGTCCTGGAGCAGATGGTCAATCCCGGCCAGCGGGTGGAAGCCCACACGCCCCTGTTCCGCATCGCGCGGCTGGCGCCCCTCTGGATCGAGTTGCAGGCGGGCCTGGCCGATGCCGCGGCCATCCGTCCGGGTGCGGGTGTGAGTGTGGGCGGCGCCCGGGGACGGGTGGTGGCCGTGGGAGCGAGCGTGGATACGGCCAGCCAGTCGCTGCCGGTGCGTGCGGAGATGACAACGGGACTCGACGCCCTGCGTCCCGGCCAGTTCGTGGAGGCGCGCGTGGAAACCGCGGCCGCCGGGCGCGCCTGGCGGCTGCCGGCAGCGGCCGTGGTGCGCCATCAGGGACGGCCCTATGTGTTCGTGCAGACCAGCGAGGGTTTCGCCATGACGCCGGTCACGGTGTTGGAGGAGGGTGCTGGCCAGGTGGTGGTCAGTGGTGCCCTGGCCGAACAGGCGCGGGTCGCGGTGAAGGGCGTGGTGGCGCTCAAGGCCATGGTGACCGGTGTGGGCGAGGAGTGAGGCATGCTTGCCCGCCTCACCGAGTTTGCCCTCACCCAGCGCCTGCTCATGGTGGTGCTCACCCTGCTGCTCGCGGGGGCGGGCGTGATCGCCTTCCGGGAACTGCCCATCGACGCCTTTCCCGATGTCTCCACCACCCAGGTGAAGGTGGTGATGAAGGCGCCGGGCATGACCCCGGAGGAGGTGGAGGCGCGCATCACCACCCCTATTGAGCTGGAGATGCTGGGCATTCCCCGCCAGCGGGTGCTGCGCTCGGTTTCCAAATATGCCCTGGCCGACGTCACCATCGATTTCGAGGATGGCACCGACATCTACTGGGCACGCCAGCAGGTGGCGGAACGTCTCAACGGCATCCTGGGCGCGCTGCCGCCGGGTGTGGGTGGCGGGCTGGCGCCCATCACCACGCCGCTGGGGGAAATGTTCATGTTCACGGTGGAAGGCGGCGGCCTCAGCCTGGAGGCGCGGCGCAGCCTGCTGGAATGGGTGATCCGCCCGCAGCTGCGCACGCTTCCGGGTGTGGCGGACGTGAACACCCTGGGCGGTTATGCCCGTGCCTTCGAGGTGGCGGTGGATCCCGTGCGGCTGGCGGCGCGCGGCGTGAGCCTGGCGGAGCTGGAAGCTGCGCTCGCCAACAACAACCGCAACGATGGTGCGGGGCGCGTGCTCGACGGCGAGGAAGTGCTGGTGGTGCGCGCGGAAGGCGCCGTGAAGACCCTGGAGGATCTCGCCGCCATCGTCGTGGCCCGGCGTGACGGCCAGGTGGTGCGGGTGGGCGACGTGGCCACGGTGCGCCTGGGCAGCCTGACCCGTTATGGCGCGGTCACCCGCGACGGACGCGGCGAGGCGGCGGAAGGGCTGGTGCTGGGGCTGCGCGGCGCCAACGCGCAGCAGGTGGTTCAGGGCGTGCGGGCAAAACTGGCGGAAATCCAGAAAACCCTGCCGCCGGGCGTACGCATCGAGGTGTTCTATGACCGCGGGCGTCTCGTGGAGCGGGCGGTGGGCACCGTGGCGCGCGCTCTGGGAGAGGCCATCGTGCTGGTGCTCATCCTGCTGCTCCTGTTCCTGGGCAATCTGCGCGCGGCGCTGGTGGTGGCGCTGACCCTGCCCCTGGCGGCTCTGGCCACGTTCATCCTGATGCGGCTTGCCGGCATGTCGGCAAATCTCATGAGTCTGGGCGGGCTGGCCATCGCCATCGGCATGCTGGTGGACGCGGCGGTGGTGGTGGTGGAAAACGTGGTGACCCATCTCGCCCAACGCCCGCCGGGCAGCCCGGTGCCCCTTTTGCATCTCGTCTATCGTGCCGTGCGCGAGGTGGCGCTGCCGGTCGCCTCCGGCATTGCCATCATCGTCATCGTCTTTCTGCCATTGCTCACTCTGCAGGGCCTGGAGGGCAAGCTGTTCATTCCGGTGGCGCTGGCCATCGTGTTCGCCCTGTCCGCCTCGCTGCTGCTCGCCCTCACCGTGATTCCGGTGGCCTCCTCGTTTCTGCTCACACGCGTGGGTCATTCGGACCCCTGGCTGCCGCGCAAACTTTCGGCACTCTACCGTCCCGTGCTCAGCTGGGCGCTGGCTCACCAGAAGCCGGTCGTGGTGACGGCGCTGGTGCTGCTCACGGCCACTGCGGTCGTCTACACGCGCATTGGCAAGACCTTCATGCCCACCATGGACGAGGGCGATCTCATCATGCAGCTGGTGAAGCTGCCTTCCATCAGTCTGGAGGAATCCACGAGCCTCGATCTCGCCGTGCAGCGGGCGGTGCTCGCGCGCGTGCCGGAGGTGCGCGGCATCGTGGCCCGCACCGGTTCCGACGAGCTGGGACTGGATCCCATGGGCCTCAATGACACCGACAGCTTCCTGGTGCTCAAGCCCCGGGACACGTGGCGCAATCCGGACAAGGAATGGCTCACGGATGAGCTGCGCCGGGTGATGGCGGACTTCCCCGGCGTGGCGGTGAATTTCACCCAACCCATCGAGATGCGGGTGTCGGAGATGCTCACCGGCGTGCGCGGCGACGTGGCGGTGAAGGTGTTCGGGCCGGACGCCGCGACCCTGGACGGGCTGGCACGCAGAATCGAGCAGGTGCTGCGCCAGGTGCCGGGCAGCCAGGATGTCTATACGGTGAAGAACGAGGGCGTCCAGTATCTGCAGATCGATATCGACCGACTGGCGGCCGGGCGGCTGGGCCTCAACGTGGAGGACATCCAGAATGCGTTGCGGGCCCTGGTGGAAGGCCGCGTGGTGGGCGTGGTGGTGGAACCGGGCCGGCGTACACCGCTTCTGCTGCGGGGCGCGGACGGCATGCGTGCCGCGTCGGACGCCCTCACCCGCGTCCAGCTGGTGACGCCTGCCGGCGACGTGGTGCCGTTGGCTGCCGTGGCACGCATCCGGCGCGCGGACGGCCCGGTGAAAATCGAGCACGAAAACGCTACCCGCATGGCGGTGATCCAGTCCAACGTGCGCGGGCGGGATCTGGTGGGCTTCGTGGCCGATGCCCGGGCGGCGGTGGCGGCCCGCGTGCCGCTGCCTGCCGGCTATCGCCTGGAATGGGGTGGACAGTTCGAGAACCAGCAACGGGCCGCAGCGCGTCTGTCCATCGTCGTGCCCGTGGCCCTGCTGCTCATCTTTCTGCTTTTGTTCGCCACCTTCCGTTCCGTGCGCCAGGCGCTGCTGGTGCTCACCAACATTCCCTTTGCCATGATCGGTGGCGTGTTCGCCCTGTGGATCTCGGGCGAGTATCTCTCGGTGCCGGCCTCGGTGGGTTTCATCGCCCTCTTGGGCATCGCCGTGCTCAATGGCGTGGTGATGGTGAGTTACTTCAACCAGCTCCTCGCCCAGGGCATGACGCTCAGGCAGGCGGTGGTGGAAGGCGCCCGGCGCCGCCTGCGTCCGGTGCTGATGACGGCTTCCATCGCCGCCTTCGGCCTGGTGCCGCTGCTGTTCGCCAGCGGACCCGGGTCGGAGATCCAGCGTCCCCTCGCCATCGTGGTCATCGGCGGGCTGGTCACCTCCACGCTGCTCACCCTGGTGCTGCTGCCCATCCTGTTCTCCCGGTTCGGCGTGGAAAGCGCCAAGGAGCGTCTGTCATGATGACCTGTCTCACCCTCGTCCTGCCCCGTTCCCTGGAGGAGGCCCTGGTGGACCATCTGCTGGAACATCCGGAATGGGTGCCCGGTTTCACCACCTGCCCGGTGGATGGTCACGGCCACGGTGTGGTGTACCGCGCCAGCGCCGAGCAAGTGCGAGGGCGGGTGGCGCGCGTGATGGTGCAGATCGTTACCGAAAGCGACAAGGCCGAGGCGCTGCTCACCCACCTGCGCGAGAGTCTCCGGAGTCCCGAAATCGCCTGGTGGACGGTGCCGGTGTCCGGCTTCGGGAGGTTTGCATGAGACCCGCACCGTTGCTGTGGTTGGTGATGGTCGCCGCTTCCGCCCATGCCGTGGAAGGGCAGATTCCCGCCGACCTGCCGCCGCCGGCGCAGGTGGCGCAGGTGCTGGAGCGGGTGCCCAGTGTGGTGGCGGCACGCGCCGGCATCCGGCTGCAGGAGGCCAACCGGGCGCGGCTCGCCGCCGGTCCCCACGAAACGGTGCTGCGCCTGACCGGCCAGCAGCGCGACGTGCGCGTCGGGCCCGGCGAGCGCTTTGCGGAGTGGGACGTGGGCGTGGAGCGTGCCCTGCGGCTGCCGGGCAAGGCGGCGCTGGACGCCGCCCTGGGGGAGCAGGGCGTCACCCAGGCGCGCCTCGCCCTGGGGGATGCCCTGCACGAGGCGGCACGCGGCCTGCTCAGGGGCTGGTTTGCCTGGCTCAGGGAACGGGCCCAGACCACACTCTGGCAGGAACAGGTGGCGCTGCTGGAAGAACAGCTCGCGGTGGTGGACAAACGCATCCGCGCGGGCGATGCCCCGCGCCTGGACCGGCTGGCCGCCCAGGCGGCCCTGTCCCAGGCACAGGCCGGGCTCGCCCAGGCGCGGTTCCGCGAGCAGGCGGCGGCCACCGAGCTTCTGCGCCGCTATCCGGGGCTTACGTTGCCTGCCGGCGTGCAGCCTGCGCAACCCGTGCCGGTGGAAGGCGATGCGGCCCACTGGCGGGAACAGGTGCTGGCCCACAATCACGAGCTGGCCGCCGCCCAGGCGGACGCCCGGCGCGCCCGCCTGGCGCTGACGCGCGCCGAGGCCGAGCGGACGCCAGACCCCACCCTGGGCCTGCGTGCCGCCCGGGAGCGGGGCGGCGAGGAACGCATCCTGGGCCTGACCCTGGCCATCCCCTTCGGCGGCGCGGGACGCGCCGCCGCGGTGGACGCAAGCCGCGCCGAAGCCGACATGGCCGCCCAGCGCGAAGCCCTGGTGGCAGCCAAGCTCGCCGCGGAAGCCGAGAATTTGTTCCATGGCGCCCAGGCTGCCTCCACCGCGGCCCGGGCCCAGGCCTCGGCGGCGCGGCAAATGCAGGAGGCGGCCGAGCTGGCGGCGCGCGCCTACGCCCTGGGCGAAGGCACGCTGCCGGATGTGCTGACGGCACGCAGGCTCGCGCTGGAGGCCAGGCTCGCCGCCACCCTCGCCACCCTGGAAGCCAACGAAGCCCGCTATCGTTTGCTTCTGGACGCCCACCGCCTCTGGCCCATCAGTCCCGATGAGCACGAGCACGGGGAGTCCCACGCCGAGCCAGCTGGAACAAGCCCCTGACAGTGCGGGCCCAGGTCCGGGCTGGGGCAGGCCATCCGCTCGCCGTCGGCCTGCCTTTTCCATGGGCGGAATGCCGGCGTCCGCGCGGCGCGTGTGGCGGCTGGGGACGGGGATGCCCGGCCGCCTGCCGGGGAAAGCGCGGCTAGCGGGCGTGCAGGCGGGCCAGACAGCCCGCCACCATGAGACCGACACCCCCGTTGAACAGGGTCATGGCCTCGAAGCCGCCGAGATAAAAGTGGCCGGCCAGGCGCGCAGCACCCGCCAGCAGACAGAGGAGCGCCCCCAGCGCGCCCACGGCGCTGCCCAACCCGCCCAGTATTTTTTGCATCGTCTCCCTCCTCGACCTGCGCGAGGAAACAAGGGTAGCAGAGTCTTGCGGCGGCCGCGCAAAGCCGATATATTCGGAACCATGTCGAACGCGCATCTTCACCGCTTCGTCTCCTTTCCGGCCAACGTCCTGCTGGCCGCGCTGCTGCTGCGCCTTGCGCGCTGAAGACTCCGACCTTTCCCCTTCGCTGTATTCACCGGATCGGCTAAACTGCCGGTTTGATTGAATTTTTTGCACGCTCGACGGGCGTGCGCCCAAGTTGGGAGCCCACCATGGCCAAAGACAAGCTCATCATTTTCGATACCACCCTCCGTGACGGCGAGCAGAGTCCCGGCGCCTCCATGACCAAGGAGGAAAAGGTGCGCATCGCGCGCCAGCTGGAGCGCATGCGCGTGGACGTGATCGAGGCCGGTTTTCCGGCCGCCTCCAACGGCGATTTCGAGGCGGTCAAGGCCGTTGCCGATGTCATCAAGGACAGTACCGTGTGCGGCCTGGCGCGCGCCCTGGAACGGGACATCGACCGCGCCGGCGAAGCCCTGCGGGGCGCGGTGTCCGGCCGCATCCACACCTTCATCGCCACCAGCCCCATCCACATGGAGAAGAAGCTGCGCATGAGCCCGGAGCAGGTGCTGCAGCAGGCGGTGCAGGCGGTGAAATGGGCGCGCAAGTGGACGGACAACGTGGAATTCTCACCCGAGGATGCCGGCCGCTCCGAACTCGATTTCCTGTGCCGCGTGCTGGAGGCGGTGATCGACGCCGGCGCCACCACCATCAACATTCCGGACACCGTGGGCTACAACCTGCCGCACCAGTTCGGCGAGTTGATCCGGCAGCTGCGGGAGCGGGTGCCCAATTCCGACAAGGCCGTGTTCTCCGTGCACTGCCACAACGACCTGGGGCTGGCGGTGGCCAATTCCTTGTCCGCGGTGCTCAACGGCGCGCGCCAGGTGGAGTGCACCATCAACGGCCTGGGGGAACGTGCCGGCAATGCCGCGCTGGAGGAAATCGTCATGGCGGTGCGCACGCGCCAGGACGTGTTCCCCTGCGACACCACCATCGACACCACCCAGATCGTGCCGGCCTCGCGCCTGGTGGCCAGTATCACCGGCTTCGCGGTGCAGCCCAACAAGGCCATCGTCGGCGCCAATGCCTTCGCCCACGAGTCGGGCATCCATCAGGACGGCGTGCTCAAGCACCGCCAGACCTACGAGATCATGCGTGCCGAGGACGTGGGCTGGAGCGCCAACCGGATGGTGCTGGGCAAGCACTCCGGTCGCAACGCCTTCAAGACTCGCCTCAAGGAACTGGGCATCGAACTGCCGTCCGAGGAAGCCCTCAATGCGGCCTTCGCGCGGTTCAAGGAGCTCGCCGACAAGAAGCACGAAATCTTCGACGAGGACCTGCACGCCCTGGTGAGCGACGAGGCGCAGCTGCTGGAAAGCGAGATCTACCGGCTGGTTTCCCTGCGGGTGTGTTCCGAGACGGGGGAGATTCCCCACGCCCGCATCGTGCTCGCCGAACATGGTGTGGAGAAGGCGGCCGAGGCCGATGGCAGCGGCCCCGTGGATGCCTCGTTCAAGGCCATCGAGGCAGTGGTAAAAAGTGGCGCGGAGCTTCTGCTCTATTCGGTGAACAACATCACCAGCGGCACCGATGCCCAGGGCGAGGTGACGGTGCGGCTGTCCAAGGGCGGTCGCATCGTCAACGGCCAGGGCGCGGACACGGACATCGTGGTGGCCTCTGCCAAGGCCTACATCCACGCCCTCAATCGGCTGCACTCCCGGCTGGAGCGGGCGCATCCCCAGGTTTGAGTGCCGCCCGCGGCGGGATGCTGGCCACCAGGGCGCGCAGCTTGGCCGGCGGCACCGGCTTGTGCAGAACGGGATAGCCGTGTTCCCGGGCGCGCTTGAGGTGGTCGGCGGCAGCATCGCCCGTGATCAACACCGCCGGCACCGGTGCGCCCACTGCCTCCTGCACCGTGTGAATGGCGTCGATGCCGGTGCGTCCCCCTGCCAGGCGGTAATCCGCGATCACCAGATCGGGGGTGCGGTCGGACTGCGCAAGCTGCGCCACCGCCTCCTCCGCCGAGGCGCTGGCGATCACCTTGCAGCCCCAGTCGGACAGCAGCGTCTGGGTGGCTTCCCGGATGATGCGCTCGTCCTCGATCAGCACCACCAGCCGTTCCGCCGAGGCGCGCAGGAACTCGGGAGCGGGTGCCGTATCCTCGGCCGGTGCCTGCTGGCGCAACACGCCGCGCGGGACGGTCACGGCGAAGCAGGCGCCGCGCCCCGGGCGTGAGCGCACGTCGATGGGATGGTGCAAAAGCTCCGCCAGGCGCTTGACGATGGCCAGCCCGAGCCCCAGCCCCTTGCTGCGGTCTCGTTCCGGATTGGCGATCTGGTAGAACTCCTCGAACACCCGCTGCTGTTCCTCTTCCGGAATGCCGGGCCCGCTGTCCCAGACTTCGATGCGCACCAGCTTGCCGCGCCGGCGGGCGCCGATCACCACACCGCCCTGCTCGGTGTAGTTCACCGCGTTGGCCGCGAGATTGCGCACGATGCGTTCCAACAGCAGCGGGTCGCTGCGCACCACCAGGGCGGTGTCCACCACCTGGAAACGAATGCCCTTGTGATGGGCCTTGCCGGTGAAATCCCGGCGCACGTTGTCGAACAGGTCATGCAGGCGAAAGCTCACCACCCGCGCCTGGATGGCTCCCGCATCCAGCTTGGAGATGTCCAGCAGGGAATCGAACAGGCTGGTGAGGGCGATGATGGAAGCCTGCATCTGGTCGGCGATGTGACGCACCTCGGGATAGCGCAGCCGCTCCACCAGGGTGGCGGCGAACAGGCTCAGGGCGTGCATGGGCTGGCGCAGGTCGTGGCTGGCCGCGGCCAGGAAGCGGGACTTGGCGCGGCTTGCCGCCTCCGCCTGGTCGCGCGCCCGCTCCGCGGCGTTTTTTTCCACGGTGAGGGCGGTCTCCAGCGCCTCGCGCCGCGCGATCTCCGACAGCAGGGCCTCGTTGCTGAGGCGCTGGGCCTCCCGCGCGGCGAACTCGCGCCGGCGCAGCTGGCTGAAGCGGTAGGCGGCCACGGTGCCGAAGCTGTTGCTGAGCAGCAGCACTCCCAGCAGGGAGATCAGGGTGGTCTGGTCGGGCCGCGCCCAGCCAAACAGGTAAACCAGGAAAGAGGCGGTGCCCGCGAGGGCCACGCCCGATGCCAGCAGGAAGCGGTTGGGCAGGAAGACATAGACCGCCACCAGGATCACGATCATGGCGGCGGCGTGGGCGGCGAGGTCACCCGGCCGGGTGATGAGGATGACGAAATTGCCGGCGATGGCCACCAGCTCGATGAAGCTCGCGGCCCAGCCGTTGCTCACCCAGGCGGGACGGCGCTCCACCCACCTGAGCAGGCCGATGGCGAGCGCGGTGATGGCCAGCCGCAGGAGGAACAGCCGCCAGAAGGCCGGGGTATTGCCCAGGGAGGCATAATCGGGGATGGCGAAGGACAGGTAGAAAAACGCGCCCACCGCCACCGCCATGCGGAAATCCGTGCGCAGGGCGGGGTAGGCGTCCTGCCGGTAGCGCTGTTCCAGTTCGGGGTCGCGAAACTCGGCGGTGAGCGGGGCAAGCCGCGCCAGGCCAGTCGGCGTGGGCGCAGGCGGGACGGATTTCGCCTCGGGCAAAGACATGGAACCTCAATCGCCGACCAGGGCGCGCTTGGTCTGCTCCACCTTCACCAGGAAGCGCTGCAGCCGGGCCTGGTCGGCTGCAGCCAGATCGAGATAGCGCAGACCCACCCGCGTTTCCACCCGGCCGCCGCGCAGGTTGACCGGGGTCAGATGGCGTACTTCCACCGCGACGCGCAGATCGCCCAAAGGTTCTCCCAGGCTCAGGGTGCAGTCGTCGAAACGGTCCAGCACCTGGGCACGCGCCAGGGCCTCGTTGGCGATCACGCACACGCCGCCCACACTGATGTCGTGGATGCGCAGTCCCTCGCGGCCGCTCTGCACCGCCGGCAGATGGGCACGCGCATCCAAGGAAAGGGGTACCACCGCCCGGAAGTAATCCCGCCGCTGCAGACGCAGCACCGCCTCGGGCAACCAGGCCACGAAGGCGGGACTGCCGCCGAACTGGGTTTTGGCCGCGGGCCCGGTGCTCCACTGCACGCGGATGCCGTCCTGCATGCCCACGAACAGCAGACGCTCGCTTTTCAGCAGACGCTCGTTCATTTCCGCCTGGCTGCCCAGGTCGAACACGAAGGTTTCCTGCGCCGGACGCACGTCCAGGAGGGCGGTGAGGATGAAGTTGCGTCCCTGGTCGAAATACACGGCCAGCGAATCCGCATGGTTGTTCAGACTGCGCAGGATTTGCACCACCTCTGTGCGCGATTCGAGCCAGTACTGACCCAGATCCTGCTCGGGGTCGATGGGCCGCAGGGAGGTTTCCGGCGTGCTCATGCGCGCGGCTCACCGGCCCCGGCGCCTGCGGGTGCCGTGTCGCAGCGGATCACGCCCTCGGATACCCGCTGCGGCACTCCCAGGAAATCGTGCGCCAGTGCCTGGGTGTATTCGAGAATCGTATAGCCGGCGCAACCCTGGATGGCGGCGATCTCCTCCGCACGGCGCCGGAAGATGGGCTCGGCCTCGCCCTGTCCTCCCCGTGTGAGCTTGCCCTGGCGCACGGTGATGCGGTAACGGTCGGGGGCGATGCGCCGGTCCTCCACGTCCCAGCGAAAGCCATCGTGGGTGTAGTACACCACGGCCGCCACGGCCAGGGCTTCCTTGTTGGAGAGATTGGGCAGGTCGAGGGTGGAACAGCCTGCGAGCAGGCAGACCCCCGCCAGCGGCAGAAGGGATTTCATGCCCGCCTCTTGGCGCGCCGCCCCTCGATGAGCGCCTGGATGAGCGGCGTGCAGATCACGTCCAGCGCCAGCCGCAGCTTGCCTCCCGGCACCACCATGGTGTTGGGACGCGACATGAAGGAGCCGCCGATGCGGCGCAGGAGATCCGGAAAGTCGAAACGCTTGGGATCGCGGAAATGGATGACCAGGATGCTCTCGTCCGCGCTGGGCACGTCGCGCGCAATGAAGGGGTTGGAGGTGTCCACCAGCGGCATGCGCTGGATGTTGATGTCCGTGATGCCGAACTGGGGCACGATGAAATGGATGTAGTCGCGCAGCCGGCGCAGGATGGTGGTGGTCACTTCCTCCACGGTGCAGCCGGTCTTGGAACAGTCGCGGTGGATCTTCTGGATCCATTCCAGGTTCACGGCAGGCACGATGCCGATCAGCAGGTCCACGTACTGGGCAGCGTTCACGCCCTTGGCGCCATTGCCACGCCGGTCGCGGAAGTCGGCAGGCAGGTGGGCGGGGCTCGCCCGGCGCCGGGTCCAGGTGTGGGCTGCCACACCGCCGTGCATCCCTTCGTAGAAGAGGAGATCGGTGCCCTTGGGGATGGGCTCCCAGGGGGTGAAGGTGCCCACCGGCCGGTTGAAGCGGCGCGCATCGTCCTCGTCGCGCACGTAATGGCGGATCATGCCACCCCCGGTCCTGGAGTAGGTGGCGAACAGCTCTTCCAGTTTGTCGAACAGGTTGCACTCGGGACCGAACAGGCTCACCGGCCGCCCCTGGGCCGTGGATTCCTCGATGAAGCGGTCCATCTCCGGCTTCTCGTAGCGGAAAAAGCTGTCTCCCTTCACCATTGCCGGGGTGATGCCCTGACGGCGGAAAATGTCCGCGAAGGCGTGGCGCACGGTGGTGGTGCCGGCGCCGGCCGAGCCGGTGATGGCGACGATGGGATGTTTCGCTGACACGTGTCCCCCTGGCGATGCTCGATTGCAAGCGCGTGGCAATGCCACAGGATAGGCCAAGCGAAAGCCGATTAGCAAGCCGAAAGAGGGAGTTAGCGCCGTCGCACGGGAAGGGGTGGGCGCGGGTAAAATGGGGCATGCCCCGCCTGCTGCTGTTCCTTCTGCTCCTGGCCGCCCTGCCCGTGCGCGCGGAGAACGTCTGGGCCAGGCCGGCCTGGATTTCTCCATCTCTCCCCGCACGCCGGAGCAGCTCGTCGCCTTCTATTCGGCGCGCGGCTTTGCACCGGAGGCGGTGGAGGTGATCACGGCCAGTTGTTTTCTCACCGTGGGGATTCTCAACCGTGGGAGCCGCGTGGTCTGGCTTGAGCCCGCGCGCTGGCGGTTCGAAACGCTGGACGGCCGCCCCGTGCGGCGCATCGCCCGCGACGAGTGGGAAGCCCGGTTCGAGCGCCTGGCAGTCCCCCTCGGCCAGCGCGCCACCTTCGGCTGGACCCAGCTGCCGGAGAGCCGTGATCTGCAGCCGGGCGAGCCGGTGGGAGGCAATGTCACGGTGGAAGCGCCGGCAGGGCCTTTCCGGCTGATCGCGCGCTTTCCCACGGAAAGCGACCGCAGCGGTCCCCCCATCGAGCTCACGGTGGACGGGCTCGTCTGTCCGGGGAGCAGGCCGTGAGGGGACTCTGGCTGGTTCTGCTTTGCGCCGCCATGGCGGTGCATGCCGCCGAACCGCCGCCCGGGCTGATGCGCCTCGACGGCCGCCCTGCGCCGGCCCTGGTGCTCCCGGACCTGGACGGCCGGACGGTGGATCTCGCCACCCTGCGCGGCCGCTGGGTGATGGTGCACTTCTGGGCGAGCTGGTGCGGTCCCTGCCGGCGCGAGATGCCGACGCTGGTCAGCGTCCTACACACCCACCCGCCGGAGCGTCTCACGCTGCTCCTCGTGAATACCGCCGAAAACGAGGACGACGTGTTCGCCTTTCTCGCCAGTGTGGCGCCGGAACTCTCAACCCTGCTGGACCGGGACGGCCAGGTCACCGCCCGCTGGCAGCCCCGGGGCCTGCCCTCCACTTTCCTGGTGGATCCCGAGGGTCGCCTGCGCTATCTCGCCTTGGGTGGGCGTGACTGGTCCGCCCCGGCCTATCGGGCATTCCTGCGGGGGCTCACTACTCCCTAGGGCGATTGCCTCCTGGCGTTCCGGCCGGTAGGCTTGGGCGCCTGTTTCCTGGACGAATGCCGTGCGTCGCGACCCTTTGCCTGCTGCCTGTGCCCCCGCGTCGTCGGATGCGGAGCCTTTCCGGGTGGTGCTCATCAGCCCCTACGAACTCGGCCGCCAGCCGGTTGCCCTGGCGCAGGCCGCCGCCTGGCTCCGGCGCGCCGGCATGACGGTGGACTGCCTCGATCTTTCCCTTCAAAAGCTCGACCCCGTGCGCCTTGCCAGCGCCCGGGTGGTGGCCTTCTACCTGGGCATGCATACCGCCACCCGCATCGCCATGGAAGCCCTGCCGCGGGCCCGTGCCCTGGCTCCCCATGCGGCCTTCGCCGCCTTCGGTCTGTACGCGCCCGTGAACGAAAGTCTGTTGCGGGATCTGGGCGTTGCGGCGGTGTTCGGCGGCGAATCGGAACCGGATCTCCTGGAGTGGGCAGAAGCCGTGCGCGCGGGCCAGGGCCCGCCCCGCACGACCCGGGTGCATACCGGACGCATCGAGTTCCTGGTGCCGGACCGCACGGGGCTGCCGCCGCTGGCGCGCTACGCCCACCTGGTGCTGCCGGATGGCAGCCGGCGCACCGCGGGTTTCGTCGAGACCACGCGCGGCTGCAAGCACCTGTGCCGCCACTGCCCGGTGGTGCCGGTGTACGAGGGACGCTTCCGCGCCGTGCCCCTGGCGGTGGTGATGGCGGACATCGAACAGCAGGTGGCCATGGGGGCGGAGCACATTTCCTTCACGGACCACGATTTCCTGAACGGTCCCGGCCATGCCCTGAAGGTGGTGCGCGCCATGCATGCACGCTTTCCGCAACTGAGCTTCGACGCCACCATCAAGATCGAGCATCTCATCCGCCACGGCGAGCTCCTGCCGGAGCTGAAGGCGGCGGGTTGTGCCTTCGTCATCAGCGCGGTGGAGTCGGTGGACGACAGGGTGCTGGAGCACCTCGCCAAGAACCACACCCGCGCGGATTTCCGGCGTGCGGTGGCGCTGATGCGGGAGGTCGGGCTGGCCCTGGCCCCCACCTGGGTGGCTTTCCATCCCTGGTCCACGCTGGAAGGCTACCTCGACCTGTTGGAGACCCTGGTGGACTTGCGCCTGGTGGAGGCGGTGCCGCCGGTGCAGCTTGCCATCCGCCTGCTGGTGCCCGCCGGCTCGCGCCTCCTCGACCTGCCGGGCTTCCGGGATCAACTCTTGCCCTTCGACGCCCGGCTGCTGGGGTATCCCTGGCGCCATGCCGATCCCCGCGTGGATGCCCTGCAGCAGGAGGTGGAGGCACTGGCGGCGGCGGGGGAGCAGGCCAGTACGCCCCGGCGCGAGATTTTCGAGTCCATCTGGCAGGCGGCGCACCGCGCCCTGGGCCGCCCTGCCCCCAGCCTGGCCGGGCGCGATCTGGGCGAACCCATTCCCCATCTGTCCGAACCCTGGTACTGCTGTGCCGAGCCCACGGCGCAGCAGTTGCAGTCCTTCTGAGGGCGGGCATGCGGCGGGTGCTTTTGCTGCTGCCGGTGGCTGGCTACCGCAACGAGGATTTTCTCGAGGCGGCACGGCGCCTTGGTGCGGAAGTGATTGGGGTGGCGGACTATTGTCCCCGCCTGGCGCCCCGCTGGGGGCTGCCGCCCCTGCTGGCGGTGCCCTTCGACCGCCCCGCGATCGCCGCCGAGATCGTGCTCAAGCACCTGCCGGCTCGGCCCGATGCCGTGCTCGCCGCGGACGATCACGGTGTGGAACTGGCTGCACTGTTGCGCGAACGTCTCGGTGTTCCGGGCAATCCCCCGGCGGCGGTGGCGCGCCTGCGGGACAAACTCGGCTTTCGCCAGCTGTTGCAGGAAACGGGGCTCAACTGTCCCCCCTTCGCCCACCTGCCGGACACGGTGGATCCCGCGGGCTGGCAGCCGCCCTGGGGTTTTCCGGTGGTGGTGAAGGCACGCCGGCTGTCCGCCAGCCGGGCCGTGGTGCGCGCCGACGATACCGCCTCGTTCCGGGCCGCGGTGCGCCTGGCGCGGGAGATCCAGCGCCGCGCCGACCGCGAGGCCGCGCAGCTGGGGCTGGTGGTGGAAGCCTTCATCCCGGGACGTGAATATGCCCTGGAAGGCCTGCTCGACGCGGGGCGTCTGCGCGTACTCGCCCTGTTCGACAAGCCGGATCCCCTGGACGGACCCTATTTCGAGGAAACGATCTACGTCACGCCCTCGCGTCTGCCCGAAGAAACCCAGCGGTCCATCGCCCGCGCGGTGGAGCAGGCCTGTCGTGCGGCAGGACTGGTGACAGGGCCGGTGCATGCGGAAATGCGCGTCAACCCCGCCGGCGTGTGGCTGCTGGAAATCGCGCCCCGTTCCATTGGCGGCCTGTGTGGCCGGGTGTTGCGGCATGCCCTGGGCATGAGCCTGGAGGAATTGATCCTGCGCCATGCACTGGGGGAGAAACTGCCCCAACCGGCGGCGGGGGAGGGCTCGGGAGTCATGATGATTCCCATTCCCCGGCGTGGCATCTACCAGGGGGTGGACCATTTCGCCGAAGCGGCCGCCGTGCCCGGCATCACCGACATCCAGATCAGCGTGGAAGCGGGGACGCTGCTCAAGCCCGTGCCCGAGGGCGCAGCCTATCTGGGTTTCATTTTTGCCCGGTGCGACACGCCCGAGGCTGCGGAGGCGGCGCTGCGGCAGGCCCACGCGAAACTTGCCTTCCGCATCCGGCCGGAAGTGGAGCTGGTTCCCGGCGGGCGGTAAGATAGGCGCGGCGCAGGCAGCGGTCCTGCCGGTATGTCGCTATAAAGTAAAGACCTGACCCCGTCCGATAAAGATCTGACCCCCATGCATGTGGTGAAGACTGCGTTGCCGGAAGTGCTGGTGCTGGAACCGCGGGTGTTCGGCGACGAGCGGGGATTTTTCTTCGAGAGCTACAACCGGCGCACGTTTGCCGAGGCGACCGGGGTCGATCCGGAATTCGTGCAGGACAATCATTCCCGTTCGGTCCGGAATGTCCTGCGCGGCCTGCACTACCAGATCCGGCAGCCCCAGGGGAAGCTCGTGCGCGTGGTGGTGGGCGAGGTGTTCGACGTGGCGGTGGACCTGCGCCGCTCCTCGCCCCGTTTCGGGCGCTGGACGGGCGTGCATCTGTCGGCCCGAAACAAGCGCATGCTGTGGATTCCGCCCGGGTTCGCCCACGGCTTTCTGGTGCTTTCGGACGTGGCCGAGTTTCTCTACAAGACCACGGATTATTACGCGCCCGAGCACGAACGCTGCCTGCGCTGGAACGACCCCACCCTGGGCATCCACTGGCCCCTGGCGGGTGAGCCGCTGCTGTCGGCCAAGGATCGCCAGGGACTGACCCTGGCAGAGGCGGAGGTGTATCCGTGAACATCCTGCTCATCGGCCGCAACGGTCAGCTCGGCTGGGAGCTCAAGCGCACGCTCGCGCCCCTGGGGCGCCTGACCGCCCTGGGACGGCAGGAGCTGGATCTTGCGGATGTCGAGGCCATCCGCCAGGCGGTGCGCCACGCGGGTCCCGCGCTCATCGTCAACGCCGCGGCCTACACGGCCGTGGACCGCGCGCAGCAGGAACGGGAGACGGCCTTTGCCATCAACGCCGTGGCGCCGCGCGTCCTGGCCGAGGAGGCGAAGCGTCTCGGCGCGGCGCTCATTCACTATTCCACCGATTACGTGTTCGACGGCGCGAAGAACGCACCCTACCGGGAAATCGATGCGCCGCGTCCCCTCAACGTCTACGGCGAATCCAAGTTGGAGGGGGAGCGCGCCATCGAGGCGGTGGCGGCCCCCCATCTCATCCTGCGCACGAGCTGGGTGTACGGGCTGCGCGGCGGCAATTTCCTGCTCACCATCCTGCGCCTGGCCAAGGAGCGGGACAGTCTGCGCGTGGTGGACGACCAGATCGGGGCGCCCACCTGGAGCCGGCTCATCGCCGAAGCCAGCGCCGCCATCGTCGCCCAGGCCCATGCCCATGGCGGCATCGCCGAATTCCTGGCGGACAAGGGCGGGCTTTACCATCTCGCCGCCGGCGGCCAGACCAGCTGGTGCGGTTTCGCCCAGGCCATCGTCACCCATGCCCCCATGCTGGAACGGCGGCCGCCGGTTGCGCCCATCCCCAGCCGCGAATATCCGCTGCCGGCGCCGCGTCCCGCCTACTCCGTGCTGGACAGCAGCCGGGCGGCGCGCGTGTTCGGCGTGGCCCTGCCGGACTGGCAGGCTTCCCTGCTGGACTGCCTGGCGGACATGGCATCCTGAGGGCATCCGGGGCGCGTGCAAGCCCGCGTGCTTCGCCAGTAGAATAGACGCCTTGCCGCGCCACTCCGGAAGCCGCACGCCATGAGCATTCTCGTCGACAAGCACACCAAGGTCCTGTGTCAGGGTTTCACCGGCAAGCAGGGCACCTTCCACTCCGAACAAGCCATCGCCTACGGCACCCGCATGGTGGGGGGCGTCACGCCGGGCAAGGGCGGCCAGACCCATCTCGGCCTGCCGGTGTTCAACACCATGCGCGAGGCAGTGGCCGCCACCGGCGCCAATGCCAGCGTGATCTACGTGCCGTCGCCCTTCGCGGCCGATTCCATCATGGAGGCCGCCGATGCCGGCATCGAGATCATCGTCTGCATCACCGAAGGCATCCCGGTGCTGGACATGCTCAATGTCAAGGCCGCCCTGCGCGCCAATGGCGCCAAGCTCATCGGCCCCAACTGTCCCGGCATCATCACCGCCGGCGAATGCAAGATCGGCATCATGCCCGGCTTCATCCACAAGCCCGGCCGCATCGGCATCGTCTCCCGTTCCGGCACGCTCACCTACGAGGCCGTGTACCAGACCACCCAGCTTGGTCTGGGGCAGACCACCTGCGTGGGCATCGGCGGCGATCCCATCAAGGGGCTCGATTTCATCGACTGCCTGGAGATGTTCGAGCAGGATCCCGCCACGGAAGGCATCGTGCTGGTGGGTGAAATCGGCGGCACACGCGAGGAGGAAGCGGCGGAATACATCAGGGCCCACGTCACCAAACCCGTGGCCGCCTACATCGCCGGCGTGAGTGCGCCCCGGGGCAAGCGCATGGGCCACGCCGGCGCCATCATCAGCGGTGGCAAGGGCACGGCAGCGGACAAGATCCGCGCCCTGGAGGCGGCCGGCGTCACGGTGGCGCGCTCGCCCGCGGAAATCGGCCTCGCCATGCAGGCCGCGCTGGGCCGGTGAGGACGCAGGCCGTGAAAATCGCCATCGCGCAGCTCGACCTGGTGGTGGGGGATCTGGCCGGCAATGCCCGCCGCATCCTCGAGGCCGCGCGCGCGGCGCAGGCCGCGGGCGCGCGCCTGCTGGTTACACCGGAGCTCGCCCTGTCCGGCTATCCGCCGGAGGATCTGCTGTTGCGCCAGGGTTTCTGCGAGGCCTGTCTCGACACCCTCGGGGGGCTCGCACGCGAGATCAGCGGCATCACGGTGGTGGTGGGACATCCGGACCTGGTGGACGAAAACCGCTACAACGCTGCTTCCGTGCTGCAGGACGGACGCATCGTCGCCACCTATCACAAGCACAAGCTGCCCAACCATACGGTGTTCGACGAGGTGCGCTATTTCACCCCGGGCGAGGCACCCTGCGTATTCGCCGTGGACGGCGTGAACATCGGTATCAACATTTGCGCCGACATCTGGGAGACCGAGCCTGCCCGGCGCGCGCGGGAGGCCGGTGCGCAGCTTCTGCTGGTGCTCAATGCCTCGCCCTACCATATGAACAAGCAGGCGAGCCGCGAACAGGTGGTGGCCCAGCGGGCGCGGGAAAATGGCCTGGCGGTGGTGTACTGCAACCTGGTGGGGGGACAGGACGAGCTGGTGTTCGACGGCGCGTCCTTCGTGACCGATGCCGCGGGCAGGCTCACCCACCGCTTCGGTTTCTTCGAGGAAACCCTGGGTTTCGTGGAGCTCGAGGGCGCAGTGCCCCAGACCGGCGAGATCGTGCCGGAACCGCCGCTGGAGGAGCTGGTATATCGCGCCCTGTGTCTGGGCGTGAAGGATTATGTGGAGAAGAACGGCTTCCCGGGTGTGGAGCTGGGGCTGTCCGGAGGCATCGATTCCGCGCTCACCCTGGCCATCGCCGTGGATGCCCTGGGCGCCCAGCGCGTCCATGCGGTGATGATGCCCTCCCAGTTCACCGCCGACATGAGTCTGGAGGATGCGCGGGAAATGGCCCACACCCTCAAGGTGCGCTACTCGGAAATTCCCATCAAACCCATCTACGATACTTTCCTGAACAGCCTGGCGGACGAGTTCCGGGATCTGCCTTTCGACACCACCGAGGAAAACATCCAGGCGCGCATTCGCGGCACGCTGCTCATGGCCCTGTCCAACAAGTACGGCACCATCGTGCTCACCACGGGCAACAAGAGCGAGCTGGCGGTGGGCTACGCCACCCTCTACGGCGACATGGCGGGGGGCTTCGCCGTGCTCAAGGACATCCCCAAGACCCTCGTCTATCGCCTGGCCCATTACCGCAACGGCCTGTCACCGGTGATTCCCCAGCGGGTGATCACCCGCGCCCCCTCCGCGGAGCTGCGCGCCAACCAGACCGATCAGGACAGCCTGCCGCCCTACGACGTGCTGGATGGCATCATGGAGGCCTATGTGGAGCGGGATCTGTGTCCCGAGGACATCGTGGCCCTGGGCTACCGGCGCGAGGACGTGGAACGCGTGGTCACCCTCATCGACCGCAACGAGTACAAGCGCCGCCAGGCGCCGGTGGGTGTGCGCGTGACACCGCGCGGATTCGGCAAGGACCGGCGCTATCCCATCACCAACCGTTACCGTCCCAGGTTCTAGACGAGGAAAAGCCATGAAAAAGATCGAGGCCATCATCAAGCCGTTCAAGCTGGACGAGGTGCGCGAGGCGCTGGCGGAAGTGGGGGTGACCGGGCTCACCGTCACCGAGGTCAAAGGGTTCGGCCGCCAGAAGGGGCACACCGAGCTCTACCGCGGGGCGGAATACGTGGTGGACTTCCTGCCCAAGGTGAAGATCGAACTGGTGATCGCTGCCGACAAGGTGGACGCCGCCATCGAGGCCATCGTCAAGTCCGCCCGCACCGGCAAGATCGGCGACGGCAAGATTTTCGTCACGCCGGTGGAGCATGTGGTGCGCATCCGCACCGGCGAGACCAACGAGGCGGCGATCTGATCGCCTACCAGAACTGATACCAGGGCCGCGCGTTGCCGGGCTGGCGGCCCTTGAGGTAGGCGCTGTCCGGGAAGTTGCGTTCCAGCACGCGCCGGCTGTCGGCGGCGAGATCAGAAAGCTCCAGCTTCTCGTAGGCCCGCCACAGGATGGCCAGGGCATCCTCGTTGGCGGGAGCCTGGGGATACTGGCGGATGAGCTCCTTGGCCCGGTTCACCGCCGCCACGTAGGCGCCGCGCCGGTAGTAATAATGGGCGACGGCAGCCTCGTGGCGGGCCATGGCATTCACCAGATACTGCATGCGCGCCAGCGCGTCCGGCGTGTACTTGCTGTCCGGGAAACGTGTCACCAGCTCTTTGAAGGCCTCGAAGGAATCGCGCGCCGCCTGGGGATCGCGGTCGGACAGATCCTGCTGCACCACGTAGCCGAGAAAGCCCAGATCGTCGTTGAAGTTGATCAGCCCCTTCAGGTAATACGCGTAGTCCACGTGGGGATGGTTGGGGTGGAGCTTGATGAAGCGGTCGCAGGCCGCCAGTGCCGACGCGGGCTCGCGGTCCTTGTAATAGGCGTAGGCGATTTCCAGTTGGGCCTGCTGGGCGTAGCGGCCATAGGGATAGCGGGCCTCCAGCGTCTCGTAGTACTTGATGGCCTTTTCGTAATCGCCCTCGCCCAGTGCCGCCTTGGCCTCGGCGTAGAGCTTCTGGGCGGACCAGCCGCGGGTTTCGTCCTGCACTTCCGGCAACAGGCTGCAGCCCGCGAGCCAGAGGGTGAGGATCAAGGCTAAACTGAGGCGCATGGTGGTATCCGCAAGAAAGTCGGAGGATTATAGCGCAAGCCCCGCGGCGCTTTCGCCGCGCCGCTTCGTGGTGCCCGAGGTCCTCGCCGGCCGGCGCCTGGACCAGGCGCTGGCGCAGCTCATGCCCGAGTATTCCCGTTCCCGCATCCAGTCCTGGATCGAGGCCGGCCGCGTCACCCTGGACGGAACGGCGGCCAAAGCACGGCAGAAGGTCTGGCCGGGGGCGCACATCGACGTGGTGCCGCTCGTGCACCCCTCGGAGGTGCAGGCCGAGCCCGAGGCCATGGCCCTGTCCATCGTGTACGAGGACGAGGCCATCCTCGTGCTGGACAAACCCGCCGGACTGGTGGTGCATCCGGGCAGCGGCAACTGGCGCGGCACCCTGATGAATGCGCTTTTGCATCACGCGCCCGGACTCGCGCACGTGCCCCGTGCCGGCATCGTGCACCGCCTCGACAAGGACACCAGCGGCCTCATGGTGGTGGCCAAGACCGTGGAGGCCCAGACCGATCTGGTGCGCCAGCTCGCCGCGCGCAGTGTGCGCCGCGTGTATCTCGCGGTGGTGGAAGGCCGTCTCGCAGGGGAGGGACGCATCGAGGCTGCCATCGGCCGCCACCCCCGGGAGCGCACCAAAATGGCCGTGGTGGAGCGTGGCAAGCCCGCCGTCACCCATTACCGGGTGATCGAGGCACTGTCCCGCCACACCCTGGTGGAATGCCGGCTGGAGACGGGGCGCACGCACCAGATCCGCGTCCACATGCAGTCCATCGGCCACCCCCTGGTGGGGGATCCCGTCTATGGATCGCGCGAGGGACGGCGCCCGTTCCACCGCCAGGCCCTGCACGCCGCGGAACTTTCCCTCGTCCATCCGCTGACCCGTGTCGCCATGACCTGGCAAGCACCCCTGCCGGCAGACATGGCGGCACTCCTCGCCCGTCTGCGCACACCATGAATCCCGTCTGCCTCGTTCCGGACTGGCCCGTGCCGGCACGGGTGCGCGCCCTGATCACCACCCGTGCCGGCGGCACCAGCGTCGGGCCCTATGCCAGCCTCAACCTCGCTGACCACGTGGGGGACGATCCCGCCGCTGTGAGGGCAAACCGTGCCCGGCTGCGTGCGCTGCTGCCGGCCGAGCCTGTCTGGCTGGAACAGGTGCACGGCACGGACGTGCTGTGCGTGGAAACGGGCGGCGCGCGCCGGGCCGACGCCGCCGTGAGCCGCACGCCGGGCACGGTGTGTGCCGTGCTCACCGCCGACTGTCTGCCGGTTCTCCTGGCCGACCGTGCGGGCACCGTGGTCGCGGCCGCCCATGCGGGCTGGCGCGGGCTGTGTGCGGGCGTGCTGGAACGGACCGTGGCGGCGATGGACACCGATCCCGGCCAGCTCCTCGCCTGGCTGGGACCGGCCATCGGACCCGAAGCCTTCCAGGTGGGGGATGAGGTGCGGGCGGCCTTCCTCGCGGTGGATGCTGCTGCGGCGGCGGCGTTTCGCCCCGACGGCCCGGGCAAATGGCGGGCCGATCTCTATGCACTCGCCCGCCAGCGCCTCGCGCGCGCCGGGGTGCAGGCGCGGTATGGCGGTGGGTTGTGCACCTTCTCCGATCCCGGGCGCTTCTTCTCCTACCGCCGCGACGGCACCACCGGACGCATGGCGAGCCTCATCTGGCTTTCCGGGTGAACGATGCAGCCATTATCTCCCACGGCAAAGATTCCTCCTTCCCCGCGATGAAGGCAGCAGGCCGTGACGAGGCCGGTGGAAATCTGGCGCGAGCAGGGCCGTTCCTGGCCTGCAACGAGATCGGCGTGAGGGATGGGCACAGAAAACGGGGCGAAGAGACCATGACTTCATCATGCGAGATGGGCGGCGTGGTGAGGTACCTGGGTAGGCACCGTCCACCAGTGTCCATCGGAAAAGGTATATGCAAGGGTTGGTCGTGCCGATACCGACCGGGCCGGCTTGGGCACCGGCATCATTTGCTTGGTCACCAGAGGGGCCAGGCACAACCAAGGCGCCATTGCACGCGGAGCGGCTCCAGTTCCGCCGGACTCCGCCGGGAACGGCCTGCCCTCGCCTGGGGGTGGGCCCCAGTAGGGCAAACCGTGTCCCTGCGGGGTTGGCGGGATGGCTATTTTTTCTCGACGATGTCACCCTTCATGCTGGCGAGGGCGCCAAGCAGCTCCTTCTTCTCCCGCTCCGGCACTTTGAATTTGTCGAGACTCTTGACCAAGTCCTCCACGAGGGCATTGAAGTGCGCTTCGGTGATGCCCATTCCGGCGTGAGCCTGCTTCATGCTCTTGCCAGTGTATTTGCATGGACCACCGCTGGCTTCGCAGATCTGATCGACCAACATTTTCTTCAGATGGGGGATGTTGGTGTTGGCGAAAAAACCATTGATGCGCGAGTCTGCCGCCACGTTGCCGACGAAGTCGTCCACCACTGCCTGAATGGCAGGCTTGCCGCCCAGGCGGTCATACAGCGGTTTGTCGTGGTGCTTGGCCCCCATTCCGGCATCGGCTGCGCAGCCGAACAAAAGCCCGACCGTGAGCAGTGTGGGAGCGAAAACGCGATTGATTGGACTGTGCATGTCGTTACTCCTTCTGTGCAGGTTGACACAGGGACGTCCCCTGTCTCCCATTTACGCACGGGAGACGCGTTTGGATGCATCACAGTGCCTGCGTGCTCCCCTGATAAAGGATTGGGCCGGTGGGCAGACCGCTGGGTGACCCGCCCGCCGGCTCCAGGCTGACCGCGATGGTGCTTGAAGCCCGAAGCCCGCGAACGACCTCCGGCGGCAGCTCGAACGACGCCTGACCGTTGCCTGGCAGCAAACCCAGGGATATGGGCCGGGTGGCATCGGCGGGAATCAGCCACAGCTCGAACGATTGACCGGCACCGGGCGATAGCGGTCGCAACGCGGTGATTTTCAGGACGGGCCGGCCGTGGTTTCCTGCCGCGACGACGGCCACCCATGCCGGCTGATTGCCGGCGTCGGCCAGGACGGCTCCCAGCATGGGGCCCGGTGTTTCCGGCGCCAGACGTACAACCTGAACCGTCAGGACGACCGCTGCGGCGACTGCCAGGCCCGCTATGGCGCGCCAGACGTTCACCCGGTCCCACCACGAAAACATTCTGTCGGGCGACCACCCGAAACCAAGCCGGGTTTGGATCATGCGCCACACACGGGCCGGTGGTTTGACCGGCGGTGCCGCGATGGCCAGGCGATTGAGCTGCATCTCCCACCTGCCAACCAGTTCCCGCAGCCCGGCATCACGTATCAGCAACCTCTCGAAACGCTGGCGGGCGCGGCCGGTAAGGGTCCCCAGCACGTATTCGCCGGCGAGCAGGGCGCGCAAACGAGGATCTTGGTATTTCATAGCGCAAGACATTTCCGGAGTTCGTCCAGGCCACGCCTGATCCAGCTTTTGACTGTGCCAAGCGGCTGGCCAAGCCTGTGCGCCACTTCCTCATGGGTCAGGCCATGATAGTAGGCGAACGCGATGACCTGGCGTTGCACCGCTTTCAGCTGCGCCATGCACTCCCTCAATGCGCCAAGGGTGGCGGACGCCAGGGCTTTCTCCATGGGGCCGTCTTCCCCCGGGGGCTCCTGCGTGTCTGCCATCTCTTCATCTTCCTCGCGCAACCTGTCCGCCCGACGCAACCAGTCGATTGCCCGGTTGCGCAGAATCGCCGCCATCCATGCCAATCCAGGACCCCGGTCCGGCCTGAACGCTTCCGCCTGGCGCCAGATGGTGATGAAACAGTCCTGCAGCACGTCCTCGGCCCAGTCGCGGCGCCTGAGGATGCGCAGCGCCAGGCTGTAAAGGCGGGGCGAAGCGTGGCGGTAGAGTTTGGCGAACGCCTGCCGATCCCCTTGGGCGCAGCGGATGAGAAGATCCGTTATAAGTGCCTCGGTATCGGTAGCCATGATCTCGGCAGGGTTGTCGTCTGGCATGGTCGGTCGTGCGAGGCTTTTCGTCGGCGGATCTGGGGTGGCGCCCGGGGGAACAGGGGCTTTAGGCATTCTACGTTCGACCCGGCCTCGTGGATGCACAATGGTCCAGCGGTGCGCAACAAGCGTCAATCCGGGGCGACTCCATGGGGCTGGGCCCGGTGGGAGCCAGGGTCCTTCCGGCTGGTCCACATGCCACACCATGCGCCATGCTGTCCGGGTCGGGGCGTCTTTTGCTACCATGCCTTCCATGAGGTCCGGGCCGCACGGGGTGCGGCGTCACACGAAGCCAACAAGGGGAGACCCATGAGACTTTTTCTGGCGGGATTCTTTTTCTTCGCCCTGGTGGCGAGCCACGCCGCCGAATACCGGCCGGCGCCTGCCATCCCCGGGGGTGCGGGGGCGACGGTGAGCTATGTGTTCGGCTTCCATCCCCATCTCAATCCCCAGGAGCTGGTGGCGGCCTACCAGCCCATCCTCGATTACCTGGAGCAGCACATCCCGAACACCCGGTTCCAGCTGGAGGGCGCGAAGGATTATCCGGAATTCGAAGCCAGACTCGCCGCGCGGCGTTACCATTTCGCGCTGCCCAATCCCGTGCAGACACTGATCGCCCAGCGCGCCGGCTACCACGTGATCGCCAAGAATTTCCCGGACGAGGATTTTCGCGGCGCGCTGGTCACCCGCCAGGGTCGCATCGGCCGCCTGGGCGAGCTGTCGGGTGCGACCCTCTGTTTCCCGTCGGAAACCGCCGTGGCCGCCACCCTGCTGCCCCTGTGGCATTTGCACCGGCATGGCGTGGACGTGAAAACGCTGCGCTTCCAGTACACCGGCACCCAGGTGGCGGCCCTGCTCAATGCGGTGTCCGGCGATGCGGCCGCCTGTGGCGTGTCGGCGCGCTTCCTGCGGGCGTTCCAGCGGGACGAGCCTGAAAAGGCGGCGCGTCTCGCCGTTCTGTTCGTCACCGAGCCCTCGCCCCACAATGCCATCGTCGCACGGGACGACGTGCCGGCGGCACTCAGGGAGAAGGTCGCCGCCACCCTGGCGGCCATGGCCCGCGACCCCACGGTGGACGCGGCGCGCTTCAAGCTCGGGCAGCACCGTTTCCAGCGTGCATCCGACGAGAGCTACCGTCCCTTCCGGGCCTTTCTCGAACGCTATGACGCGGAGATCGGCCTGCCCGCCGCCCTCAAGCCGGTGATCGCGCGGTAGGCGGCCGATGGCACGGTTCTGGCATTCCCTGCGCGGGCGCATCCTCGCCAGCGTGATCCTGGTTCATGCCTGCCTGTCGGGCTACATCGCCTGGGATTCGGTCACGCGGGAGAAATCGCTGCTGGGCGAGCAGTTCCGCGCCCAGGCCGCGGCCCTGGCCCGCAATCTCGCCACCAGCGGCGGCGCGGCGCTGGTGAGCCGCGACCTGGATACCCTCGACGCCCTCACCGATGCCCTGCGCCAGGTTCCCCATCTTGCCTTCGCACTGGTCACCGACCAGACGGGACGCGTGCGCGCCAGCAGCGATGACAGCCTGTTCGACCAGGTGCTGGGCGATGAGGCGAGCCGTCGGCTGTTCGGCGCGGGCGGAGCGCAGGTGCTGGAGCACGGCGGGGTGGTGGATGCGGTCCATCCCGTGCAGGTGGCAGGGCGTACCGTGGGCTGGGCCCGGGTGGCGTTTTCCCGCGCCAGCCTGGATGCCGCCGTGACCCGCCTGGTCTGGCGGGGCGTGGGGTTCACCGTGCTGGCCATCGTGCTCGGGGGATTCGTGGCGTGGGGGGTGACCCAGGCGGTGACGCGGCGGCTGGCGCGCCTGTCTGCCGCGGCCGATGCCGTGGCAAGCGGCAATCTGGACGTGCCCATAGAAGGCGATGACCAGCCGGACGAGGTGGGCCTGCTGGCCCACGATTTTCGCGTGATGGTGGGGGCCCTGCGTGCCGAGCGGGCGCGGCGCGACGAACTGGAAGCGCGCCTGTGGGAGGAGAAGGAGCTCGCCGAGGTCACCCTCACCTCCATTGGCGATGCCGTGATCACCACCGACGTGGCAGGCCAGGTGACCTTCATGAACCCGGTGGCGGAACGCCTCACGGGCTGGCAGAAGGAAGAAGCACGCGGCAAGCCCCTCACCCAGGTGTTCCGCATCCTGGACGAAGCCCGCCGCGTGCCCATCGTCAATCCGGTGGAGACGGTGCTCTCCACGGGGGAAGTGGTGGGCCTGGGCAACCACACCCTGCTCATCAGCCGCGACGGCCGGGAGCTCAACATCGAGGATTCCGCCGCGCCCATTCGCGACCGCGAAGGCGACATCCTGGGGGTGGTCCTGGTGTTCCACGACGTGACCGAGGCCCATGCCCTGCAGGCCAAGCTGCGCTGGGCCGCGAGTCACGATCCCCTTACCGGCCTCTACAACCGCGCCGAATTCGAGGCGCGTCTCCAGGCGCTTCTGGAAGTCACCCGGCCCGGCGATCATCACGCCCTGCTCTACGTGGACCTCGACCAGTTCAAGGTGGTGAACGACACCTGCGGTCACACGGCAGGGGATGAGCTCCTGCGCCGCCTGGCCCTGGAGATGCAGACCCAGGTGCGCCTGCACGACGTGCTGGCCCGCCTGGGGGGCGACGAGTTCGGCCTGCTTCTGCCCTATACCAGCCGCACCCGCGCCCGGGAGATCGGCGCGGCGCTGCTTGGCCTGCTGCAGAACCACCGCTTCCTGTGGGAAGGCCGCACCTTCACCACGGGCGCCAGCGTCGGGCTGGTGGCCATAGACGGGCCCGGGCACAGTGTGGCCGAGTTGCTGTCCGCGGCGGATACGGCCTGCTATGCGGCGAAGGAGGAGGGGCGCGGCCGCATCGTGGAATACGTGGCGGAGTCGGTGGATTTCCGGCGCCGGGCCGAGGAGATGGACTGGGTGGCGCGCCTCACCGAGGCCCTGGACCAGGACCGCTTTCGTCTGTTCTGGCAGCCCATCCGGCCGGTGAACGGCGAGGAGCCGCTGCGTCACGGCGAGGTGCTGCTACGGCTCATCGAGGCCGACGGCAGCCTGACTCCACCCGGGGCCTTTTTGCCTGCGGCGGAACGCTACCAGCTCATGGGCCGCATCGACCGTTGGGTAATGGAGCATGCCTTCCGGTGGCTGGCCGGGCATCCGGGGGATTTGTGTCTGTCCATCAATCTCTCGGGTCAGTCCCTCACGGACGATGGGCTGCTTTCCTGGATCGAGGAGAGGCTCAAGCACTATGGCGTGCCCTGCCCGAGGATCTGTTTCGAAATCACCGAGACTGCGGCCATCGCCAACCTGCAGCGGGCCATTTCCTTCATGGACGCGCTCCGGCGCCTGGGCTGCCGCTTCAGCCTGGACGACTTCGGCGCGGGGCTCTCGTCCTTTGCCTACCTGCGCAACCTGCCCATCGATTTCGTCAAGATCGACGGTGCCTTCGTGCGCCGTATCGTGGAAGATCCGGTGGACCGTGCCATGGTGGAGGCGGTGCGCGACGTGGCGCGGGTGATGAACATCGAGACCGTGGCGGAGTACGTGGAGACCGAGGCCATCCTCGCCATGCTGGGCGACTTGGGCGTCCACTATGCCCAGGGCTGGGCGGTGGGACGGCCGGTGCCGCTGGACGGTGTGGCCTGAGTCGTCTGGGTCAGGCGGCGGGGGTGGAAGGCGGCGACCGCGCGCCGGAAATCCTCCACCGCGCCGGGATCGGTTGCACGGCCGTAGCGCAGCGCCGCATAGCGGTGGGCCAGGGCCGCCACCGGCGGGGCCAGATCGGGCCGCGCCCGGCCCACCCGCTCGGCATAGGCCAGCGGACCTTCCTGGGGCGCGCGCGGCAGTCCCACCCGGGCGAGCCTGCGGTTGAGCTTCAGCCAGGCGGCCTGGACCGGGTCCGCCGGGGTCCGTTGGCGCAGGGTGAGGGCGGCGAGCAGGCCGAGGGTCAGCGCCAGCGCCCCCAGCAGCATCCAGCCCAGCTCGCGCCAGGAGACGATGCCCAGCCCCAAGCGTGCGAACAGTCCCACCTGGCGTTCCTGGTCGAAACCGATCACCCACTGGTTCCAGCGGTTGTTGAGAGCGTCCCAGTTCAGGCGCAGAGTCCTGAGCCAGGTCCATTGCGTGCGCATGAGATAGGGCAGGGACGCTTCCGCGGGCAGGGCGGCGGCGATGCCCTGTTCGATGCGCGCGGCGGAGACGGCGGCGGTGGGATCGACCCGTAGCCAGCCCTGTCCTTGCAGCCAGACTTCACTCCAGGCATGGGCGTCCGACTGGCGCACGATGTAATACCCCCCCAGGCTGTTGAATTCCCCGCCCTGATAACCCGTCACCACCCGGGCCGGCACGCCCGCCGCGCGCATGAGGAAGGTAAAGGCGCCTGCATAGTGCTCGCAGAAGCCGCGGCGTGTGTCGAACAGGAATTCGTCCACGCCGTCCACCCCCAGCAGGGGTGGGGTGAGGGTGTAGTGAAAATCCTCCTCCCGGAACAGACGCAGCACGGCTTCCACCACGTCCCGGTCGGAGCGGGCGGCGCGCCGCAGCTGTTGCGCCAGGGCGCGGGCGCGGGGATTGCCGGCAGGCGGCAGCTGCAGCGCGCGGGCGAGGGTTTCCGGATCGGCGTTTCCATCCAGCCGGTGCCGGGGCAGGGCCACGAGATCGAAGCGCCGCCGCTGGGTGATGGGTTGATCCGCCAGCAATTGCAGGGTGGGTGCAAGGCCGGTGTGGGGCGGCAGGTTCAGGGGGTCGGCCACGTCCAGGGCGAAGATCCAGGTCTTGCCGTGGGGCTCCAGGGTGAGGGTGTAGGCGATGGAAGCACCCGTTGCTTCCACAGCCGGCTGCGCGGCGGCGTCGCGATGGGGCCGCCAGCTTCGGCCGTCGAAGAGCTCCAGGACCGGGCCGCGCCAGTAGCGTTGTGCGGCGGGTGGCGGCGCGCCCCTGAATTCGGCGCGGAAGGCTACCTGGTCCGACTGCACGAGACGGCTGATGCTGCCCGGACTCATGGTTTCGTCGAGGCCCGTGCGGCCGGCGAAGGCATCCTTGGGCAGTCCCCACAGGGGGCCCGGCAGGCGCGGAAACAGCAGGAACAGCAGCACCATCAGCGGCACCGCCTGGGCGACCAGCAGGAGAGCAAGGCGCGTGGCCGCCGCCAGGCCCTGGGCCGGATGGGTGAGCAATGCCAGGGCCATGAGCAGCCAGATTGCGGCGGCAAACAGATAGAGCGCAGCCGCGATGTCCTGCCCGTAGAGGAAGTGGGTGAGCACCAGAAACCAGCCCAGGAACACCGTCAGCACGGCGTCGCGCCGGGTGCGCATCTCCAGCAGCTTGAGCGCGACCATGAGGCTGAGCATGGCCACACCCGCCTCGCGACCGAACAGGGTGTGATAGGCGGCGAGAATGGCTGCGGCGCAGGCGAGCGCCAGCAGGATCAGCAGCGCCCGGCCGGGCAGGGGCAACCAGCCCATGCTGGCGGCCATGCGCCAGCCCAGCAGGGTGGCCGCGAGGCCCGACAGCCAGATGGGCACATGGGCGGCATGGCCCGCCGCCACCGAAAGGATGCCCAGTGCCACCACCAGGCTCTCCCGCCGCGCGAGCGTCACTTCAGCCATGGCCGGGCTCCCCAAACAGGGCGAGGGCGGCCAGACAGGCCTGCCGGTGGGCGGCGCCCTGCCCGGGTGGGATGTGTGTGCCGGGCAGCGTGAGCCCGTAGGGCACACCTGCTTCCTCGGCCTCCAGCACCGCCCGCGCGAGCCAGGACAGCCGCGTTTCCGTGTCCCCGGGCGCGTCGTCCCAGTGGAGCAGGCGGCTTGCGGCAGCCTCCCCGTGGAAGCGTTTGCTGGCCAGGGGGCCGCCCCGGGCCAGCGTCTTCCAGGCCACCTGGCGGGGTGAATCGCCAGGCACGAAGGGACGCAGTCCCGCGAAATCTTCCCGCCCCTCGCCCAGCGGGCGGCGGGCACGCCCCTCCCCCGCTCCGGGTGCGGGCGGCGGCTGTGCATGGGCGAGGGGACGGGGATAGACCATGGCTTCGAGGGACGGGCGCAGGACGGCCCAGGCCCGGAACAGACCCAGGGGATAGACGGTGGACAGGCTAAGCCGCGCCAGCGTCAGCCGGCCGCGGCGCGTGGCGGGCACGGCCAGACTCACTGGGGTGGCCCCGGTGACGTCGAAGCAAAGCCCGGCCTGACCGGGCAGAGCGAGGCACAGGGCGGGACGCACCGAGGGCGCGGCCAGGCTGAAATGGAACAGCACCTCGCCGCCCGCGAAAGCGGGGGTCGCGCCCAGGGGAGTGATCACCACGTCGCGCAGGTTGCGCCAGGTGTGGAGCATTGCGGCGAGCCCCACGCCGGCCAGCAGGAATACGAGCAGAAAGCCCAGGCTCAGGGCGTAATTGATGGACCCCGCGAGCATCGCGAGCAGAAACAGCGCGAACAGCACGCCGTGCCGGGTGGGAAGAATGTAGATGCGTCGGGCGGTGATCGCCACCGGTCCGCTCTCCGCCGGCAGGGGCCGCAGCAGAGCCGCAAGCCGCGGAAACAGCACGCTGCCGCCCATGGGCCCAGGGTCAGGGCAGGGGTACCGCGGCAAGCAAGGCCGCGGCCAGTTCCTCGCCGGTCCGGGTGCCCGTGGGATCGTGCAGGCGGTGACCGGCCACGGCCGGCAGCACGGTTTGCACGTCCTCGGGCAAAACGGCATCGCGGCCTGCGAGATAGGCCTGGGCGCGTGCGGCCTGGACCAGGCCAAGCCCCGCACGCGGCGAGAGGCCCGTCCCGTAGGGCCCGCTGCGGGAGTGGGCCAGCAGGGCCTGCACGTAATCCAGCAACGGCTCCGCGACGAACACACGCGCCACCTCCTGCTGCGCGTCGAGCAGGCTGGCGGGATCGAGTAAAGCTGTCAGCCGGGCGAGCAGGCCGCGCCGGTCCGAGCCTGCCAGCAGGGCGCGTTCCGCGCGGGGCTCGGGATAGCCCAGGGCGAGCCGCATCAGGAAACGGTCGAGCTGGGATTCCGGCAGGGGAAAGGTGCCCACCTGGTGCTGGGGATTTTGCGTGGCGATCACGAAGAACGGCTCTGGCAGCTGACGGGTGACGCCATCCACGGTGACCTGGCGCTCCTCCATGGCCTCCAGCAGGGCGCTCTGCGCCTTGGGTGTGGCGCGGTTGATCTCGTCGGCCAGGACCACGTGGGCGAACACCGGCCCCGGGTGAAACACGAAACGGTTTTCCGCGCGATCCCACACGGATACCCCGACGATGTCCGCCGGGAGCAGATCGGCGGTGAACTGGATGCGGTTGAAGTCGAGTCCCAGGGTGCGCGCCAGCGCGTGGGCCAGCGTGGTCTTGCCCATGCCCGGCAGATCCTCGATGAGGAGATGACCCCGCGCTAGCAGACAGGCGCAGGCCAGGCGGATTTCACGTTCCTTGCCCAGCACGATTTCGCCTACCTGACGCAGGGCAGCGGCAAGACGCAGGGGCAGGGGGGCCTTGGCTTCCATGGTGGGGAAGTATAGCGGCAGCACAGGCGCGGACTTGATTTCCCTGCACCTAATTCTGCCGCCGTGGGACAAGGTGCAGCCCGCCTGGCCGCGGCTTTGGGCCACTGGCTGGAGTCGTGCCCTCAGGGAGCGCCGTTGCCCCCCTCAGCCTTGCGGGGGATCGTCGCCGTAGTCCACCAGCTGCCAGGTGACCTCGACGGGGGTGTCTTCCGTGCCGCCCAATAGTCCCCTGAGCCCCGGCGCGGGGCGGCTGGCCAGGCCATAGGGCATGGGGGCGCCGCGGGGGATGAAGCGGCGGCGGGGGGTGAGGCTGACGTCTTCGTTCAGGCACTGCCACAGGCCGCTTTCGGGGCAGAGGGCGCGGCTGGTGACCCGGGTGCCCAGGGGCAGGCGCGGCGGGGTGGCGGCCGCGCCCTTGCCGGGCCCCGTGGGCCGCAGGCGGATGGAATTGACGATGGCGTCGAACAGGCGGATGGCCTGCTCGTCGGTGAGGGAGGGGGGGACGTGACGGGCCCATTTGTCCACCTTGCGCGCATCGCCGGTGGCGAATTCCAAATGGATCTGGGGCCGCCAGATGGAGCGGGGCTCACCCAGCGCCTCCCAGACGAAGTGATGGGTGGAGTAACCCTGCCCCGTGGGCAGGGTTTCGAGCACCTCCTGTCCGGCAAATGGTCCCACCATCCGCTCTCCCTTGCGCAGCATGCCGATGTGGCTGGCGGCCCAGGCCAGGGCGGCAGGAAAGGGCTTGCTGATGCGGGACAGCAGCGGGGGATCCAGCTTTTCCCCATTGGTGCGTGCATACACGGTGATCAGCACATCTGGCCAGCGGGGGATGCGGAAGCTGATGCCTGCCCGCTCGTAGTGGAACTCATCGCCGGCATCGGCGATGAAGCCCTCCTCGAGGCAGAAGCCCGGCTCGGTGGGGATTTCCTCCGGCAGGCGGTAGCGCAGCTTGGGGAGGAGTTTGGTTTCCAGGCGGGCAAGCACGGAGTCGATTTTCTTCTCGTTGAACGCCGTTTCCGACATGGAATACAACATGCCCTTGTCCAGGCGGTAGGCTTCGAAACCGAAGGTGGTGAGCTTGATGACCCATTTGGACAGCTTGAACACTTGCGCATGGGGAAAGGGGCGGCGGGATTCGACTAGGCTAAATTTCTCTTCGTGCTTGCCCGCCCGAAGCTTGGCCTCCCGCTCGGCCATGCGCTGCTCGAACAGGGCGGGGCCACCGCCCAGCCGCTCGCTTCGGATCTCTCCGAACATGTACTCGTAGCTTTGGCCGCTCACCACGGCCTCCTGGGGCACGTCGATGAGAAAGCGCCCAAAACAGACGGTGCGCATGCCGGTCATGTCATCAGCGCCCCAGGCGAGGGGGCCGAGGAGGCAGAGGACGAGCCAGCAGAGCCATCGGGACATGGGAAGCGCTCCTTCTTCGATTGGGGCAGTTCAGTCACGGGTGTGCCCTGCGCCACCAGGCGGGCGATGCAGTAGCAGACGTCGTTCCACAGCCCAGGCAAAGAACATAGACGCGGAAGAAGTTGGGATAGCGCGCCTCGTCGGGCCAGCGGATGTCAAACCGCAGCAGTTCCCGCGGCGCAATGGTCTGGCCCGGATAGGCATCGAACAGCCGGGCCACGTTGCTGTGGCTGCGATCCTGCCTCTCCTCGCTCACCGCATAGTTGTTGCGCGTGCCGTCGAAGAAAAACCCCAAAAACAGATTCTCCGTGCAGGATTCCCGAAAATCACACACAGGCGGGTGCTCGCGCAGTTCGAAGGCGGCGATTGTGTCCCTTTGCTCTTGTGTGAAGAAAACCTCCTTCAAGCTGGGCTCCGCCGCGCTGAAGGGCAGGGGCTTCGCCAGTGTCGCTCTCATGGCCGCTTCTCCTCCAGCCGCTTGATCCACTGCCGGGTCCGCTCGGCTGCCTTGGCAAAGCGTTGTTTGCGCCACTCGGCAAACGCCGGGTCATCCGGCTCGCTGAACCCTCGAACCGATTCCGGTTCCCACTTTTGGTAATGTTCCCAAGACTCCTGGATCTCCTCTGCTGTGCCCCCCTTGGCCGCGCTTTCGAAATCCGCCAGATCCCGTTTCAGCCGGTCCATCTCCTGCTGCCACAGCTTGCGCCTGTAGGCGAGGCTGGGCTGGGGCCAGTGCTTGAGCCGTCCCGGCCAGTCCACATGCCCCGGGTCCACATCACTCACCACCACCTCCACATCATCACCCCCGTAAAACACCGCCCACAGCATCCCCACCCGGCCCCCCGCATAAGGCGGCAGCTCAAACTCCCGCTCCGTGCGGGGTGCCTGCAAGGAACCTTCATACCAGTAATACCGCAGCCGCACCTTGATCCCCGGCCGCCACTGCCTGGGCAGCTCGTAGCAGCACATGGTCCCACCCGCTTCATAGGGCGCCAGCCCCGGTCCCCCTGCCGGGATTTTGGTTTCCGGGTGGATGAACAGAAACGATCCCAGCTCCTGCTCCGTGTAGTTGATCGCCGACACCGGCACCGCCACCTCGTCATCGGGCACGGAACAGCCCGCCAGGCACCCCAGCACCACCCCCACCACCCAGCCGCGCCTCATAGGCTTGCTCCTTTTCCGGTAAGACGCGTCAGCGCCGCCTCCACCCGCCCTCGCCGCCCGGCCGGGGGCACGCAGGCCGGCCAGCCGGCCATGATCGAGGAAGGGGCTGGCAAAGTCCGCAAGCAGGGGGGAGAGGTCCATGGGCGCCTCGTTCGAGGCGGCCATTGTCTATGACAGCGGGTTATGCTGCAAGCATGATGATTGCAGCTGGCGCCTGGCCATTCCCGGCTCAGCCTTGCGGGGGATCGTCGCCGTAGTCCACCAGCTGCCAGGTGACCTCGACGGGGGTGTCTTCCGTGCCGCCCAATAGCCCCCTGAGCCCCGGCGCGGGGCGGCTGGCCAGGCCATAGGGCATGGGGGCGCCGCGGGGGATGAAGCGGCGGCGGGGGGTGAGACTGACGTCTTCGTTCAGGCACTGCCACAGGCCGCTTTCGGGGCAGAGGGCGCGGCTGGTGACCCGGGTGCCCAGGGGCAGGCGCGGCGGCGGGGTGGCGGCCGCCCCCTTGCCGGGCCCCGTGGGCCGCAGGCGGATGGAATTGACGATGGCGTCAAACAGGCGGATGGCCTGCTCGTCGGTGAGGGAGGGGGGCATGTGACGCTGGTAAACGCTGCTGCCATCGCCCGTTTCCAGCTCGATGTGAATCAGGGGTGCGAATACGTCGGAGCCAGGTCGCCCCCGGGCTTCCCAGACGAACTGGTGCACCCCGTAGCCGTTGTCGGTGGGCAGGACGTCCAGCACCTCCTCACCGGGGAAGGGGCCGACCTGGCGGCTGCCCTTGCGCAGCGTTCTGATGCCTTGGGCAAGGGAGAGCAATTCGAGGGGGAAGGGTTTGCTCATGCGCTCGAGCAGGGAGGGTTGCAGCTTGGCGCCGTTGGTGTGTACCAGGGCGGAGACGGACACATCGGGCCATTGGGGGAAGTGGAAGCGAATCTCTGCCCATTCGTATTGGGGTGTGGAGCCGTCGTCGGCAATGAACCCTTCCCTGAGGCAGAAGCCCGGCTCGGTGGGGATTTCCTCCGGCAGGCGGTAGCGCAGGTTGGGGAGGAGTTTGGTTTCCAGGCGGGCAAGCACGGAGTCGATTTTCTTCTCGTTGAAGGCCGTTTCCGACATGGAATACAACATGCCCTTGTCCAGGCGGTAGGCTTCGAAACCGAAGGTGGTGAGCTTGATGACCCATTTGGACAGCTTGAACACTTGCGCATGGGGAAAGGGACGGCGGGACTCGACTAGGCTAAATTTCTCTTCGTGCTTGCCCGCCCGAAGCTTGGCCTCCCGCTCGGCCATGCGCTGCTCGAACAGGGCGGGGCCACCGCCCAGCCGCTCGCTTCGGATCTCTCCGAACATGTACTCGTAGCTTTGGCCGCTCACCACGGCCTCCTGGGGCACGTCGATGAGAAAGCGCCCAAAACAGACGGTGCGCATGCCGGTCATGTCATCAGCGCCCCAGGCGAGGGGGCCGAGGAGGCAGAGGACGAGCCAGCAGAGCCATCGGGACATGGGAAGCGCTCCTTCTTCGATTGGGGCAGTTCAGTCACGGGTGTGGCCTGCGCCACCAGGCGGGCGATGCAGTAGCAGACGTTGTCCCACACCTCGGGATGGCGTTAACTCGAGGCATGCTCTACGCCCTGCAGGCGGAAGCTGGCCCTGAGGCCGGCCCGTTCCACCTGGGCCCCCGAGGGCTCGGGCACCGTGCCATCGCCGGGGCCGTCCTTGGCCCCCAGCCGGAAGGGCACGGTGTCCTCGCCCAGGGCCACCTCGCAGCGTCCCAGCCCGTCCCAGTCCGTGGCCCGGGCCTGGCGGAGCCGCTCGCCCGCTTCCGGGCCGAGTTTCACGGGGCCGTCCTCGAAGCGGGAGGTGGCCTCCCAGCAGACCGTGTGGAAGGTGGGCAGACAGGGATCCACCCCGAAATGGGCATAGGTCTGGGGGTGGAAATAGAGGCCGAGGGTGGAATGGAATTCTTCCGCCTGAGCGAGTTGTTTTAGGAACGCTTCATAGGGTGTCTCATCCTTGTCCACCAGCCCCGCCGGATCGATGAGGGTTTCGTCCACCATGCCCCACCAGACGTCCTGCACCCGCGTGGCGTAGATCTCGCTGTAGGGGTCGGTTTCGGGCAGGCTCAGGAGGGTGTGGGTGCCCGCCTTCACCCGGAGCCAGCCCGGGGGATAGTCTCGGGTGGGCAGAAGCTCCAGGGCGCCGGGGGAGTGGGCCAGCACGCAGGTGGTGTCCGCCGCACTCCAGCCCAGCACCACGGCCGTAAGCTTGCCCACGAGGTCAAACAGGCCATTGCTTTCCGTGCCCGCCCGGAAGCGCCGGTAGGTCACGGGCGCCCCCAGCGCGGGCAGCACCCCGTGCACTACCCCCAGGATGCGCTCGGGGGCCTGCTGGGCGGCGCGCCGCGCCACCAGCCCGCCCATGGAGTGGGTTACCAGGATCACCCGGCCTTCCGGGATGAAGAAGTCGCTTGCCTGGTAGTGCGCCAGGATGGCCTCGATGCGTTCGAGCAGGCGCCGGGCGGAGCGCTCGTTGCTTTCCATCCAGTTGTAGCCGCAGGCCCAGACGGGGTAGTAGTAGTCGTCCAGGCGCTGGAAGGCCGCCGGGCTCAGGGGAGGGGCCTCGCCCCGGGCGCCCCAGCGGCGGCGGGTGTCCTCATCGAGCCGCTGGGCCCGCTGCCAGACGGCAAGCGGCGTGGCGGTGGGGCGGCCGCAGTCTTCGTACTGGTCGTTGAGGGCGCGTTCCAGGGTGAGCAGAAAGGGGCCGTAGGACTCCCAGTGCACCTCCCCCCAGCCGCGTCGGCGGGCTTCCCGGGTGTCCAGGTTGTAGCAGTCGCGGGGGATCGAGACAAAGCCGCCGTCGTCCACTTCAGTGAGGGAGGGGTGGAGTTCCCGTTGCCGCGCGGCCGGGCTTTGGCGAAAGCGCGCATGTACCTCGCTCAGCTTTTCACCCAGGGTGTTGGGCGGTCGCCAGACGGCTTTGGGTTTCTCCCCGCCCTGGGCGGGTTTGCTTTTGAGATTGCTCCCCATGATGCCCGGCACGAACACGATGGGGATGACGTGGCGGGGTGGGGCGACACACAGGGCCCGCTGGCAAAAGTCCTCCGGGCTCAAGGTGGAGTGGAATTGCGGATTGCCCCGCTCATCGAAGCACAGCGCCACACGCCGGGTGGCTAAGGGGTTGACCGTTCCCATGCAGCTTCCTGGCTATGCAGAAAGCATACAGTATCCATGACGAAGACATAGCTCGCAAGAGGGCAGACCACTGGCTTGCCACGGGCCCGTGTTTGCGAGGGCGCACGAGTGGCGCCGCTTTCCGGGGACGGCGAGCAGTCCACACGCTTGCGCAACAGGGTGGGGGAAGTAATCCGGCAAGAGGCGCCTTCGCGACGTTCAGGCGTAACGCCGTGCCTGCCAGTCGAGGCGCTCGCGCACGATGGCCTGATAGGCAGCCAGCCGCCGAGGCGACACGGTGCCGCTCTGGACGGCTTCCAGAATGGCGCAACCCGGTTCCACCAGATGGCGGCAGTTGTGGAACCGGCAGTGGCCGAGATGGGGCCGGAACTCGATGAAGGCCTGCGCCACTTCCTCCGGGCTCAGGTGGTAAAGGCCGAATTCCTGTAGCCCCGGGGAATCGATGAGGTCGCTCGAGCCGTCCAGATGGTAGAGCGTGGCATGGGTGGTGGTGTGGCGGCCGGAATCGAGGGCTTGCGAAATCTCCCGGGTCGCGGCGTGGGCACCGGGCACGAGGGCATTCACCAGGGTGGACTTGCCCATGCCGGACTGTCCCACCAGCACGCTTACCTGGCCCGCGAGATAGGGGCGCAGGGGCGAGACATCCGTCTTCGCAGAGAGCTTCACCAGGGGATAGCCCAGCCCGCCGTAGAGGGCGAGGCGCTCCTCCGCCTGCGCCGTTTCCGGCAGATCGGTCTTGTTGAGGACGATCACGCTCTTGAGATGCGCCGCCTCGGCGGCCACCAGTGCCCGGTTGAGCAGCTCCTCGTAAAAGCTGGGCACGGCCGCCACCACGACGATCACCTGCGTGACGTTGGCGGCCAGAATCTTCTGGCGGCAGGGGTCGGAGCGGTAGAGCACGCTGCTGCGTGGCGCGACGGTTTCGATCACGCCTTCCGCCGGTCCGGTGGGCGTGATCTCCACCCGGTCGCCGCAGGCCACGCCGGTTTTCTTGCCCCGGGTCACACAGCCGAAGATGCGGCCATCCCCGAGTTCCACCTGGTAGCGCTTGCCGTGGGCTGCCACCACACGACCGGCCATGCGCCCCTGCGCCATGGTGTACGGGTCAGAGGTCGAACAGGGCGTCGATCTTGGCGGCGCAGATGAAGTCGTTCTCGGACAGTCCGCCAATGGCGTGGGTGATGTAGCGCACGGTCACCTTGTTGTAGCCCACCTCCAGGTCCGGGTGATGGTCCTCGCGGTGGGAGATCCAGGCAGTGGCGTTCACGAAGGCCATGGTCTCGTGATAGTTCTTGAACTGATAGGTCTTGCTGATGGCGCCATTGCTGAGTTCCCAACCCTTCACCTGTCCCAGGTAGGTGTTGACCTGCTCGGGGGTGAGAGGCGGCACACCCCCTTCACACGGTTTGCAGTGACCCTTGGTCAGATCGCAGACGACGGTGCTCATGATCGGCTCCTCATTGGAAGTGGTAGAAAGTCTGGTTGAGATAGGCGCCCACGTGACGCTCGTCCTCCGGGAACCAGCCGGCGCCGGTGTTGGCATTGCAGGCGGAGATGCGTGAGGCCAGCGCCGCCGCGCTCTTCACCTTGCGGTCCGCACGGGTGTAGATGCCGGAGCCGTCTCCCCCGTAGAGGGAGACGTGGCAGGCCGTGCATTTGGCGTCGTGCAGACGCTTGCCCTTTTTCGCGTCACCGCCGGCGAAAGGTTCTGCATGGACGGTTGTGGCGGCGAGCAGCAGCACAGGCAGCAGGCGGATCATGGTGGACTCCTTTCAGTGGGCGGCGGTTTCCAGGCGGCCGATGCGCAATGCCGCGGGCGGGTGGGAATCGTAGAAAGCAGAATAAAGTGGATCCGGCGTCAGGGTGGCGGCGTTGTCCTGATAGAGTTTGGTGAGGGCAGCCACGAGGGCACCGGCGCTGGCATGCTGCGCAGCGAAGGCATCCGCCTCGAATTCATGGCGACGGGAATAGAGGGACGCCAGCGGATGCAGCAGGAAGCCGGCCACCGGTGCCACCAGCATGAACAGCGTGAGTCCCATGTAGGTGGAAGGCTGGCTGACCCCGAGCCCCTTGAAGAAACCTTCGGTCTCCATCAGCCGGGACAGCAGCCACAGGGCGGCGAGACTCAGGGTGAACAGCCAGACCAGCCGCTTGGTCACGTGGCGGCGCGTGAAATGGCCCAGCTCGTGGGCGAGCACGGCTTCCACTTCCTCCGGCGCGAGTTTTTCCAGCAGGGTGTCATAGAAGACAATGCGCTTCGCCCGGCCGAAGCCCGTGAAATAGGCATTGCCGTGGCTGGTGCGGCGCGAGCCGTCCATCACGAACAGGCCGCGGGGCGTGAAGTCGCAGCGGGCGAGCAGGGCTTCGATGCGCCGTTTCAGCTCGCCTTCCGGCAGCGGGGTGAAGCGGTTAAACAGGGGCGCGATCACGGTGGGATAAAGCGTCAGAACCAGCAGGTTGAAAGCCGCCCACACGCCCCAGGCATACAGCCACCAGGTTTCACCCGCAGCACGCATCAGCCAGAGCAGCAGGAACACCAGGGGCAGACCCAGCACCAGCATGACCAGCGTGCCCTTGAAGAGATCCGCCACGAACAGCGCCGGGGTCATGCGGTTGAAGCCGAAGCGGGTATCGATCACGAAGGTGCGGTACAGGGAAAAGGGCAGTTCCGACACGCCGAGCAGCAGCACCACGCTGGTCACGACCAGCGCCCCCCGGGGCAGTTCCGCGGCCACTGCGCTGCGCCAGAAGCCGTCCAGCGCATCGAGACCGCCGCCCAGGGTGAGGAACAGCAGCACCAGGGCATCGGTCACCGCCTGCACCATGTTGAGGCGGGTTCTGGCCACGGTGTAGTCGGCGGCTTTCTGGTGGTCCGCGAGCGCGATGCGCCCGGCAAAGGCCGCCGGGACGTGGTCCCGATGCGCTAGAATGTGTGCCACGTGACGGCGCGCAAGCCAGAGCTGGACGAGCACGCTGGCTGCGAGGGCGGACAGGAATACGGCCGTCACCGTCTGCGCAGGAATAATCATGGCTTTGGAAAGGGTTTTTCCGGGCCCGGAAGAGAACAGGAATTATGGCACAGGCGCCAAACGAGAATCACCTGATCTGGATCGACATGGAAATGACCGGACTGTATCCGGAGCAGAACCGCATCATCGAAGTGGCGCTGGTGGTCACCGATGCCCAGCTCAACGTAGTGGCGGAATCGCCTGCGCTGGCGGTCCATCAGCCGGACGAGGTGCTGGACGCCATGGACGACTGGAACAAGAGCACCCACGGCAAGAGCGGACTCATCGAGCGGGTGCGTGCATCCACGTTGAGCGAGGCGGAAGTCGAGGCGCAGATGATTGCGTTCCTGGAGCCGCTGGTGCCGGCGGGCAAGTCGCCCATGTGCGGCAACTCGATCTGCCAGGATCGCCGTTTCCTGGCCCGCTACATGCCGAAACTGGAAGCCTACTTCCACTACCGCAACCTGGACGTGAGCACGCTCAAGGAGCTGGTCAAGCGCTGGAAGCCGGAGATCGCGTCCGGCGTGGTGAAGGAAGGCAGGCACACGGCGCTCGCCGACATTTACGAATCCATCAACGAACTCAAGTACTACCGGGAGCATTTCATCAGGGCCTGAGGTTCCCGCGTGGCGCGGGCTGCGCCCCCGGCGCTGGTCCCGCGCGCCCCGCGCCGGCCGGATGGAAGTGTCCATTCCCCAGTGAGCCTTCAAGAGCGGAGCAGTCATGAGCAATGGCCATACCTTCACCATCGAGGTGAATCCCAGGATTCCGCGCCGGCTGGCGCGGCTGGAGGAACTCGCCACCAATCTCTGGTACAGCTGGGACCGGCCCACACGCACCCTGTTTGCGCGCCTGCACCCCGGTCTGTGGGACGCGGTGGGGCACAACCCCAAGCTGTTCCTGCGGCGCATCGACGAACAGCGGTTGGTGGATGCGGTGGACGATCAGGTCTTCCTCGCCACCTACAACCGTGTGCTGTCCGCGTACGACACCTATCATTCGGAGCCCATGCGCGCCACCGGGCAGGAAACCCTGCGCGAGCACGACCTGGTGGCGTATTTCTGTTTCGAGTTCGGCCTGCACGAGAGCTTCCCCATCTACTCGGGTGGCCTGGGCATCCTGGCGGGGGACCATTGCAAGGCCGCGAGCGACATGCGCCTGCCCTTCGTTGCCGTCGGGCTGCTCTACCGCCAGGGCTACTTCACCCAGACCATCAACAGCGAGGGCCAGCAGGTCGCCACCTATCATGATGCCGACTTCGACGACCTGCCCATCACGCCGGTGCTGCAGGACGATGGCAACGAGCTGCACGTGAAGGTGCCTCTCGCCGGACGCCAGGTGGCGGTCAAGGTGTGGGAGGCCACCATCGGCCATGTGCGTCTGGTGCTGCTGGATACGGACCTGGAAGAGAACACGCCGGAAGACCGGGACATCACCCATCAGCTCTACGGCGGTGACCGCCACACCCGCATCCGCCAGGAAATCATCCTGGGCATCGGCGGGCCGCGGGCGCTTGCCGCCATGGGACTCAAGCCCACGGTGTGGCACATCAACGAGGGACATGCCGCCTTTCTGATCCTGGAGCGCATCCGCATGCTGCGCGCGGCCGGGCTGGATTTCGCCAGCGCCCTGGAGGCAGTGGCGGTCAACACGGTGTTTACCACCCACACCCCGGTACCCGCTGGTCACGACCATTTCGCCCAGGACATGATCGAGGCCTATTTCCGGGACTTCCTCCCGGAGCTGGGCATCAGCCGCGAGGAATTCATGGCCCTGGGGCGCAAGGACGGCGCGCCGGACTTCAACATGACCGCCCTGGCCATCCGCGGCTCCCGCCACCACAACGGCGTGTCGCGCATCCATGGCGAGGTGTCCTCGCGCATCTGCGCCGATCTCTGGCCGCAGATCGATCCCGCGGAAAACCCCATGAGCTACGTCACCAACGGCGTGCACGTGCCCACTTTCCTGGCGCTGGAGTGGGCGGAACTGTTCGACCAGTTCCTCGGCTATGAATGGCGCCACCGCATGTCCGACGTGAGCTACTGGTCGAAGATCGACCAGATCCCGGATCACCTGTTCTGGAGCGTGCACCAGTCGCTCAAGTCGCAGATGCTGCAGCTGGTGCGCCACCGCATCGCCCACCAGCACCTGCGCAACCATGGCTCCCAGGCCCACCTGGACCGTATGTTCCGCTTTGCCGATCCGGCCAACCCCAACGTGCTCACCATCGGCTTTGCGCGCCGCTTCGCCACCTACAAGCGCGCCACGCTGCTGTTCGAGAACCTGGACTGGCTGCGCGAGATCCTGGCCGATGCCGAGCGGCCGGTGCTGTTCATCTTTGCCGGCAAGGCCCACCCCGCGGACCTGCCTGGGCAGGAGCTGATCCGTCAGATCTACCACATCATGCACATGCCGGAATTCGTGGGCAAAGTGCTGCTCGCGGAAGGCTATGACCTCAACATGGCGCGGCGGCTGGTGGCGGGTGTGGACGTGTGGCTCAACAATCCCGTCTATCCGCTGGAGGCGAGCGGCACCTCGGGCATGAAGGCCGGCATCAACGGCGTGCTCAACCTCTCCGTGCTGGATGGCTGGTGGGGCGAGGGCTACGACGGCAGGAATGGCTGGGCCATCAAACCCGCGCCGGAGAACATGGACGAGTATCGGCGCAACAAGGAGGACAGCCAAACCCTCTATGAGCTGCTCCAGGATCAGGTGATTCCGCTCTACTACAAGCGCGACAGGTTCGGCTATTCACCGGAGTGGGTGAAGATGGCCAAGATTTCCATTGCCACGCTGCTGCCCCGCTTCAATGCCGGCCGCATGGTGGGCGAATACGTGAGTCGGTTTTACCTGCCGGCGGCCAAGGCCGGGCGCCATTACGCGGAGGGCGGCTTTGCCAACGCGCGCACGCTGGCAGCCTGGAAGCAGCGCGTGCGGGCGGCCTGGGGTGGTGTGGCGCTGCGACGCCTGGATACGCCGAAACGCCGCATCCGTTTCGGAGACGAGGTGCGTTTCGAGGTGGCGGCCCGGCTCAATGGCCTGGAACCCCAGGACGTGGTGGTGGAAATGCTCATGACCCGCGCCAACAAGTATCACGTGAAGGACGCGCACCACTACCGTTTCAGCTTCGACCGGGTGGATCCGGAGACCGGCGAGCACCGCTTCGTGCTCGACCTTGCGCCCAGCCTGTGCGGACGGCTGGATTACCGCATTCGCGCCTATCCCGCCCACCCCCTGCTCACCCATCCCCTGGAGATGGGCCTGATGGTCTGGCTGTAGGCCGACCCTACTGCGCGATGCGGGTGCAGTTGCGGCCCGCGCGCTTGGCGTCGTAGAGCGCGCGGTCGGCGCGCAGCACCAGGCTGTGGCCGTTCTCACCCTCCTCGAGGCGGGCGATGCCGCAACTGAACGTCACTTCGATGCGGTGCTGGTCGTAGATGAGGGGCGAGCGGGCGATCACGTCACGCAGGCGATCCACCACGAATTGCGCGCCCTGGATATCGGCATCGGGCAGGATCAGGAGGAACTCCTCGCCCCCGTAACGTACCAAGGCATCGGACTCCCGCAGCACCGAGCGCGCCACCATGCTGATGTGGGCGAGCAGGGCATCGCCCGCATCATGGCCGTACTGATCGTTGACCGTCTTGAAATGGTCGATGTCGATCATGGCGACGGTGAGGCGGCCGCCGTGGCGCCGCACCCGTGCGACTTCACGGGTGAGCACCGCGTCCATGCCGCGCCGGTTCTGGGCGCCGGTCAGGGCATCCTCCAGCAGCGACTGGCGGGTCTCGCTGAGTTCCGAGGCCATGCGTTCCAGGGTGGAGCGTGTGACGGCGAGCTCATCCTGGGTGCGTGCCACCGACTGGTGGATCAGATCCGCTTTTTCCGTGAGCGCCTGCGCCAGGCGCAGGATCAGGTCCTTCTCCTGGGCACTGTCCAGCTCGTTCACCGTGGCGCGGATGTCTGCATTGTGAGCCTCGAGTTCGCCGCTGAGCTTGTTCGTGCGGCGGATCACCATCTCCACCAGCTGGCGCACCATGTCCACGATTTCCCGGGAAGCCTCCGCCGCCGGGAAGGCGGGCGGTGGCAGGGGCGTGCCCGCCATCTCCGCGTACACCCGGGCATAGTTTTCCGGCGTGGCGGGCAGCTGGCGCTCCGCCAGGGCGAGCAGGGTGGCGCGGGCGAGATCGGCGACGGAAGGTGGAGTCATGGGGGGTTCCGCGAGCGTCGTGGGGCAATGTTACATCTTCTGCCGCAGCTTGTCCGGACCCGTCCCTCAGGGGGCGAGCCGCCGATAGAGTTCCAGATAGGCGCGGGCGCTGCGTTCCCAGGAAAAATCCATACGCATGCCCGCCTGCTGGATGCGCCGCCACAGGGGCCTGTCCTGCCAGGCGGCGAGCGCCCGGCGGACGGCCTCGAGCACCGTGGCGTAGTGCATGTCGTGAAACACGAAACCGGTGGCCGTGCCGGCGGCGATGTGCTCCGGCGTGGCGTCCACCACAGTATCCGCCAGTCCGCCGGTGGCGTGGACCACGGGCGGCGTGCCGTAGCGCTGGCTGTACATTTGGTTGAGACCGCAGGGCTCGTAGCGGGACGGCATGAGGAACAGGTCGGCCCCCGCTTCCATGAGATGGGACAGGCCCTCGTCGAAGCCGATGGTGACGGAAAGCTCGCCCGGATGTCGTGCAGCGAGGGTGCGCAGGGCCGTTTCCAGTTCCGCCTCGCCCGTCCCCAGCACGGCCACCTGGGCGCCCTGGCGCAGGATCTCCGGCGTGATGGCCAGCACGACGTCCGACCCCTTCTGGTAGGTGATGCGCGAGATCACCGCGACCAGTGGCCGGTTCGCGTCGGGCGCCAGCCCGAGGCGCTCCCGGAGTTCGCGTTTGCAGGCCTGTTTGCCTTCCAGATGTTCTGCGTCGAAGGGTTGCGGCAGATGGGGGTCACGGGCCGGGTCCCACTCGCTCACGTCGATGCCGTTCAGGATGCCCGTCAGCCGGTCGCGCCGCTCCCGCAGCAGGCCGTGCATGCCGAAACCCAAAGTTTCCTCCTGGATTTCCCTGGCGTAGGTGGGGCTCACCGTGGTCAGCCAGTCGGCGTAATACAGGCCCGCCTTGAGGAAGGAGAGATGGCCGTAATATTCCAGCCCGTGCAGGCTGAAACTATCCGGCGGCAGACGCAGGGCCCCGAGCAGGCCGGCGTCGAAATTGCCCTGGTAGGCGAGATTGTGGATGGTCATCACCGTTGCTGCGCCGCCGCCACGGAAACGCAGGTAGGCGGGCGCAAGGCCGGTCTGCCAGTCATTGCAGTGCAGGATGCGGGGCCGCCAGTCGGTCAGGGGGCTGGCGTCCGAGGCGAGCAGGGCGGCGGCGTGAGAAAGCAGGCCGAAGCGATGGGCGTTGTCGCCCCAGTCCCGCCCGTCCGGTGCCTGATAGGGCCCGCCGTCGCGGTTAAAGTAGGCATCCCAGACGACGATATAGAGGGGGACACCGCTGCCCGGCACCTGCGCCTGGCGCAGTTCCACCCGTCCCGCCGTGTAGGGATGGTCGAACCAGGCCACCGCGTGCCCGTCCGGCACACGCTCGAGCACCTGCCGATAACCGGGAACCAGCACCCGCACATCGGCACCCAGGGCGCGCAGCGCGGCAGGCAGGGCGCCGGAGACATCGGCGAGCCCCCCGGTCTTGATCAGGGGATGGATTTCCGAAGTGGCAAAGAGAATGGGTAAGGACATTCCGGCGGCGTTTCTTGTTCTTCTATAGTGGAGGTTGGATTATCCCAGATTTGCCGCGGCCTGCGCCGGGGCAATGACGGGCACATTGCAATTTCCGCATCAGCGCAACCAGGGGAGAGGTTCCGATGAAGATTGGCATGGTGGGTTTGGGCCGCATGGGCGGTAACATGGTGCGGCGCCTGCGACGCGGTGGCGTCGAGGTGGTGGCCTGGAACCGCAGTTTCGAGGTGACCGAGGCACTGGCCCAGGAAACCGGTGCCCAGCCGGCCCGCAGCTTCGAGGAACTGGTGGCGGCCCTGCCCGCGCCGCGCGTCGTCTGGCTCATGCTGCCGGCGGGGCAGGCCACTGACGCGGCCATCGAGCAACTGGCTGCCCTGCTTGCGCCCAATGATCTCATCGTGGATGGTGCCAACGGCTATTACCGCGATGCCATTCGCCACGGGGCGATGCTGAAGGCACGGGGACTGCAGTTCATCGACTGCGGGGTGTCCGGCGGCATCTGGGGGCTTACCAACGGCTACTGCCTGATGTTCGGCGGTGAGCCGGAAGCGGCAGCGCGGGTCATCCCCTACCTGCGGGTCCTGGCGCCCACGCCGGATACCGGCTGGCTGCACTGCGGGCCGGTGGGTGCCGGGCATTTCACCAAGATGGTTCACAACGGCATCGAGTACGGCATGATGCAGGCCCTGGCGGAGGGCTTTGCCCTGCTCAAGGCCAAGCGCGAGTTCGCGCTGGACATTGCCGCCATTGCCGAACTGTGGCGCCACTCCAGCGTGGTGCGTTCCTGGCTGCTCGACCTCACCGCTGAGGCCTTGGCCCGGGATCAGCAGCTCACCGGCATCGAGCCCTATGTCCCGGATTCCGGCGAGGGCCGCTGGACGGCGTTGGAGGCGGTGGAGCAGGGGGTGCCCACGCCGGTGATGACCCTGGCCCTGATGATGCGCTTCGCCACCCAGGGGGGCAACGATTTTCCCGCCAAGCTGCTGGCCATGATGCGCAAAGGCTTTGGCGGCCATGCGGTGAAGACCGGAGGTGACAAATGAGCGCGAACGGCAGCCCGGATACGCCCTGTAGCTTCGTCATCTTCGGCTCCACCGGCAATCTGTCCCAGACCAAGCTTCTGCCCGCCCTCTATCATCTGGAGCGCGCAGGCAGGCTGCCGCCCCACATGAGCCTGTTCGCCTTCGGCCGGCGTCCCTTCACCGATGCGGACTGGTGTGCCTTCATGCGCGAGGCGCTGGAGCGCAAGCTCAAGGAGCGCTTCGATCCCGCCCTGTTCGAACAATTCGCCCAGCGCTTCACCTACGTCCAGGGCGAGCTGCACAGCCGGGAAGACTACGAGAAACTCAAGCAGGCGCTGGCCACCCCCAAGATGGGCGCGTGCACCAATGTGGTGTTCTACCTTGCCATCAAGCCGGCGGAGTTCACCGCGGTGATCAACAACCTGGACCGGGCCGGACTCAACAAGCCGCGCGGTTTGCATCGCATCGTGGTGGAGAAGCCCTTCGGCGAGGACATCGAGAGCGCCGAGATGCTCAACCAGGTGCTGCACCGGCATTTCGACGAGGAGCAGGTCTATCGCATCGACCATTACCTGGGCAAGGAGACGGTGCAAAACCTGCTGGTATTCCGTTTCGCCAACACCCTGATCGAACCCCTGTGGAACCGCAATTTCATCGATCACGTGCAGATCACCGTGGCCGAAGAGGTGGGCATCGGCAAGCGGGCGGATTACTACGAGCGCGCCGGGGCGTTGCGCGACATGCTGCAGAATCACCTGATGCAGCTGCTCACCGTGGTGGCCATGGAGCCGCCTGCCAACATGGATGCCGACGCAGTGCGCGACGAGAAGGTGAAGGTGCTGCGCTCCATCCGCCCCATTTCCAAGCGTTCGGTCAACGCCCACGCCTTCCGCGCCCAGTATGCAGCCGGTTTCATGAATGGCGAGCCGGTGCCCGGCTACCAGGAGGAGGAGGGCGTGGAGCCGGGCTCGGTCACCGAGACCTTCGTCGCCGCCAAGTTCTACATCGACAACTGGCGCTGGCGTGATGTGCCGTTTTACCTGCGCACCGGCAAGCGCATGGCCAAGCAGCTCTCCCTGATCGCGATCCGCTTCAAGCACCCGCCCCAGCAGCTGTTCCGGGAAACACCCCTCACCTCTATCGCCCCCAACTGGATCGTGCTTTCCCTGCAGCCCGAGGAAAGCATGCACATGGAGGTGCACGTGAAGCAGCCGGGGCTGGAGATGCAGACACGGGTGCTGAAGATGAACGCCTTCTACCAGGAACCGGGTGCCAAGTCCCTCGACGCCTACGAGAACCTGCTGCTGGATGTGATCGAGGGCGACCGCACGCTGTTTTTGCGTTACGACGAAGTGGAATGGGCCTGGCGCGTGGTGGATCCCATTCTCAAGCACTGGGCCATGGAGCGCGACTACATCCATACCTATCCCGCCGGCAGCTGGGGGCTGCAGGAAGCTAACCGCCTGTTCGACGGCGAGGATCAGGAATGGCGCAACGAGGTGTGACGGTCTGATGGAAATGCGCTGGCACCTGCTGCCCGACGCCGCCGCGGTGGCGGCCGAGGTGCGCCGGCGGCTTTTGACCGCAGCGCAGGAAGCCATCGACCGACGGGGAAGCTTCCACCTGGTGCTGGCCGGCGGCGCCACGCCGCGCCTGCTCTATGCCTCGCTGGTGGACGCATCGGCCGACTGGGCGCACTGGCACATCTGGTTTGGCGACGAACGGGTGCTGGAGGCCGATCATCCCGAGCGCAACAGCGTCATGGCCAGGGAGGCCTGGCTCGACCATGTGGCCATTCCGACGCCCCAGATCCACGTCATTCCCACGGAGCGGGGACTCGAGTCCGCGGTGGCGGCCTACCGGCAGGCGCTGGCGGGCATTCCCGATTTCGATGTCGTGCTGCTGGGGCTGGGGGAGGACGGACATACGGCCAGCCTGTTTCCCGGCCACGACTGGGGGGCGGACGCGGGCGCGCCGGACGTGCTGGCCGTGCAGGATGCCCCCAAACCGCCGCCCGAGCGCGTCTCCCTTTCCGCGGCAAGGCTTTCGCGGGCACGCGCCGTGTGGTTTCTGGTGACGGGTGCGTCAAAACGCGAGGCAGTGGCGCGCTGGCGGCGTGGCGAGTCCGTTCCGGCCGCGGCCATCAGGCCGGCGGCGGGGGTGGATGTGTTTCTGGACGAAGCCGCCGCAGGCGAGACACGCCCGCCTGCTTGAGGGGGCCCGTCCCGAATCCCGCGCAGTGGGGCACGCGCGGATAGTCTTCCGGCCTGGGGTTTCCGGTTTCGACAGGCGCGGCGGCAGAGACGGAAGGAGCTAGGTCAAAAGCCGCGCCACCAGTCCCATGGGGGCCGGGGCCGGAAGGGGAATGCGCACCCGGTGACCGGCTCCCGGCGCCACCTGGAGGGGTGCGCCCGTCAAATCTTCCATCCGGGTCAGCCGAAGCTCGTGGTTGCCGGCCGGACTCAGCACTTCCAGACGGTCCCCCAGCGCGAAGCGGTTCTTCACCTCGATTTCGGCCCAGCCGGCGGCATCCTGGGCGGCCACCCGGCCCACGTACTGACTGCGTCCGGATTCCGAATGGCCGCGCAGGTAGTTCTGGTATTCCGCGCTGTGGTGGCGCTGGTAGAAGCCATCGGTGTAGCCGCGGTTGGCGAGTCCTTCGAGGCTGCCGAGCAGGGCGGGATCGAAGGGGCGGCCTGCGACGGCGTCGTCGATGGCGCGGCGATAGGCCTGGGCGGTGCGCGCCACGTAATAGACGGACTTGGTGCGCCCCTCGATCTTGAGCGCGTCCACGCCGATGGCCACCAGCCGCGCCACGTGTTCGATGGCACGCAGATCCCTGGAATTCAGGATGTAGGTGCCATGCTCATCTTCCAGGATGGGCATCAACTCGCCGGGCCGCTCGCCTTCCTCCACCAGATAGACCCGGTCGGCAAGGGGATGGCGCGACTGCCCACCGCAGTCTGCCAGGGCGGGCGCGCTCATCGCGGCACGGAAATCCAGGTCGATTTTCTGCCAGTCGCCGCTGTCGGTCTCACTGGCCGCGTGCACCCGGTACTCCCAGCGGCAGGCATTGGTGCACGTGCCCTGGTTGGGGTCGCGGTGGTTGAAGTAGCCGGACAGCAGGCAACGGCCGGAATAGGCGATGCACAGGGCCCCGTGCACGAACACTTCCAGCTCCATGTCCGGGCACTGCTGGCGGATCTCGGCGATTTCATCAAGAGACAGCTCGCGTGACAGGATCACCCGTTTCAGGCCCAGCTGCTGCCAGAAGCGCACCGCGGCGTAGTTCACGGTGTTGGCCTGCACCGAGAGATGGATGGGCAGCTCCGGCCATTTTTCGCGCACCATCAGGATCAGGCCGGGATCGGCCATGATCAGGGCGTCTGGCCCCATGGCGATCACCGGCGCCATGTCGGCGAGATAGGTGCGCACCTTGGCATTGTGGGGCATGAGGTTGCTCGCCACGTAGAACTTTTTGCCCAGCCGGTGGGCCTCCGCGATGCCCTCGGCGAGGGCTTCGAGGTCGAACTCGTTGTTGCGCACGCGCAGGCTGTAGCGGGGCTGGCCGGCGTAAACCGCGTCGGCGCCATAGGCGAAGGCATAGCGCATTTTCTCCAGGCTGCCGGCGGGAGAGAGCAGTTCGGGCGGGCGCGGCATGGCAGGGGACAGAAACGGGCCGGTGGCAGGGACAAACGGAGTAAAATTTTACCCCATGCCCGATCCCACCTTCGTCCATCTGCGTCTGCATTCCGAGTTTTCCGTGGTGGACGGCATCGTGCGCGTGGACGATGCGGTGGAGCAGGCCCGGGCGGATGGCATGCCGGCGCTGGGCCTCACCGACCTCGCCAACGTCTTCGCCCTGGTGAAGTTCTACAAGGCTGCGCGCAGCCGGGGCGTGAAGCCCATCATCGGCTGCGATGTCTGGGTGAGCAACGACGCCAACCGCGACCAGCCGTTCCGCCTGCTGCTTCTGTGTCGCAACCGAGAGGGCTATCACCGCCTGTGTGAATTGCTTTCGCGCGCCTACCGGGAGAACGCCTACCGGGGGCGGGCCGAGTTGCGCCGGGAGTGGTTTGCGGATGGAGGCGGCGAGGGGCTCATCGCCCTGTCCGGCGCCCATCTCGGCGACGTGGGACAGGCCCTGCTGCAGCAAAACTGGGAACGGGCACGCCAGCTCGCCACCGAATGGGCCACGTGGTTCCCGGGGGCTTTCTATCTCGAGCTGCAGCGGCCCGGCACGCCCCAGGCGGACAGCCACGTGCGTTTCGCCGTGGCTCTGGCGCGGGGGCTGGGCCTGCCCGTGGTGGCCACCCATCCCATCCAGTTCCTGCGGCGTGAAGACTTCCAGGCCCACGAGGCGCGCGTGTGCATCGCAGAGGGTTACGTGCTGGGCGACCCACGCCGGCCGCGTCCCTTCACCGAGGAGCAGTATTTCAAGACCCAGGCGGAGATGGCGGCGCTGTTCGCGGATCTGCCCGAGGCCCTGGCCAACAGCGTGGAAATCGCCAAGCGCTGTAACTTCACCATCGAGCTGGGCAAGCCCAAGCTGCCCCTGTTCCCCACCCCGCCCGGTGTGAGTCTGGACGAGTTCATGGTGGCGCAGGCCAGAGCCGGACTGGAGCAGCGGCTGGCGCAACTGTTCCCGGAGCCCGCCACGCGCGAAGCCATGCGCCCGACCTATGAGGCACGGCTGGATTTCGAGACCCGGACCATCATCCAGATGGGCTTCTCCGGCTATTTCCTGATCGTGGCCGACTTCATCAACTGGGCCAAGAACAACGGCGTGCCGGTGGGCCCCGGGCGCGGCTCCGGCGCCGGCTCCCTGGTGGCCTACTGCCTGGGCATCACCGACCTCGATCCCCTGCGCTACGACCTGCTGTTCGAGCGTTTCCTCAACCCCGAGCGGGTGTCCATGCCCGACTTCGACGTGGATTTCTGCCAGGACGGGCGCGACCGGGTGATCGACTACGTGCGCCGCCGCTACGGCGAGGAAAGCGTGTCCCAGATCGCCACCTTCGGCACCCTGGGCTCCAAGTCGGTGATCCGCGACGTGGGGCGGGTGATGGACCTGCCCTACAACTTCTGCGACCAGCTCTCCAAGCTGATTCCGGTGGAGGGCGTCAAGCCGGTCTCCCTGGCCAAGGCGCTGGAGATGGAGCCCCAGCTCAAGGAACGCTACCAAAACGAGGAAGAGGTGCGCGCCCTCGTCGATCTGGCGCAGAAGCTGGAGGAACTGACGCGCAACGTGGGCATGCATGCGGGCGGGGTGCTCATCGCACCCGGCCGCATCACGGATTTCTGCCCCATCTACAGCGCCCAGGGCTCCGACTCGGTGGTGAGCCAGTTCGACAAGGACGACGTGGAAGCTGTTGGCCTGGTGAAGTTCGACTTCCTGGGACTGCGCACCCTCACCATCATCGACTGGGCGGTGAAGTTCGTGCGCGCCCTGGCGCTGGCCCCGGGGGATGAGGCCTTCCGCATCGAGGCCATCCCTCTCGACGATCCGGCCACCTACAAGCTCCTCAAGGCCTGCAACACCACCGCCGTGTTCCAGCTGGAAAGCCGCGGCATGAAGGATCTCATCCGGCGCCTGCAGCCCGATACCTTCGAGGACATCATCGCCCTGGTGGCCCTGTTCCGCCCCGGCCCGCTTCAGTCCGGCATGGTGGACGACTTCATCAACCGCAAGCACGGCCGGGCCAAGGTCGATTACATGCATCCCCGGCTGGAGACGGTGCTCAAGCCCACCTACGGCGTCATCGTCTATCAGGAGCAGGTGATGCAGATCGCCCAGATCCTGGGGGGCTACACCCTGGGCGCCGCGGACCTGCTGCGCCGCGCCATGGGCAAGAAGAAGCCGGAGGAGATGGCCAAGCATCGTTCCATCTTCGTCCAGGGGGCGGTGGAACGGGGGGTGGACGAGAAGCTCGCCACCGAGCTGTTCAACCTGATGGAGAAGTTCGCCGAGTACGGCTTCAACAAGTCCCACTCGGCGGCCTATGCCCTCGTCGCCTATCAGACGGCCTACCTCAAGGCGCATCATCCGGCGGCCTTCATGGCGGCCACCCTCACCGCCGACATGGGCGATACCGACAAGGTGTTCAATCTCTACGGCGACTGTCTGGAAAACGGCCTGGAAATCCTGCCACCGGACATCAATGCCAGCGAATACCGTTTCGTGCCGCTGGACGCACGCCGCATCCGCTACGGTCTGGGCGCGATCAAGGGGACCGGCCATGCTGCCATCGAGGCCATCGTGCGGGCGCGCGAGAGCGGCGGACCCTTCACCGGCCTGTTCGATTTCTGCCGGCGCGTGGACCGGCGCCAGGTGAACCGGCGCGTGATCGAAGCGCTGATCCTGGCCGGCGCCTTCGACAGCCTCAACGACCATCGGGCGAGCCTCATGGCCTCGGTGGGGCAGGCGCTGGAAGCGGCGGAGCGGGCCGCCGCCCATGCCCGTCAGGCCAGCCTGTTCGGGCTGGACGAGGGGGGCGATGCGCCCGCCGAGGAAACCCTGGTGGAGGTGCCCCGCTGGTCCAAAAAGGAGCTGCTGCAGCAGGAGAAGAAAAGCCTGGGCTTCTACCTGAGCGGCCACCCCTTCGACGCCTATCGGGACGAGGTGTCCGCGTTCGTCAAAACCCGCCTCGGGCAGCTCGTGCCCCAGCAGGAGAAACAGCTCCTCGCGGGCATCATCCATTCCATCCGCACCATGATGACCCGTCGCGGCAAGATGGCCTTCGTCGTTTTGGATGACGGCGAGGCCCAGGTGGAGGTCGCGGTATTCAATGAGCTCTACGAGAAACACCGGGACCTGCTGCGCGAGGACCAGCTGCTGGTGGTGGAGGGCAAAGTGGTGCGCGACGAGTACTCGGGTGGGCTGCGCGTCAGCGCCGATCGGCTCTACGGCGTGAGTGAGGCCCGCACCCGTTTTGCCCGTGGCATCTGCCTGGCCATGAACGGCCAGGCCAGCGCAGAGAAGTTGCGAGAGCTGTTGGCGCCCTACCGCAAGCCCCCCGGCCCGGAGGACGAGGTGGCCGGTTGTCCGGTCCTGGTGCGCTATCACAACGGCGTGGGCCAGTGCGAGCTCGCCCTGGGGGATGCCTGGCGGGTCCGGCTGGACGACGACCTGCTGCAGGGGCTGCGCGCCTGGCTCAGCGAGGGCGCGGTGAGCGTCCTCTACGGCTGAGAGCCGGCCGCGCAGTGCCTGGGAGCCGGCCCAATCCCCGGCGGCAGAAGGCGCCTCCCGCGTCAGGCTGCGGTCCGGCTGCCGCGTGCGCTGCCCGTCCCGCGGCGGGAGCATCCCCGGCTGGCTGCTGCCCTCAAGTTTTCCTCGTGTGCGCCGATACCCCAGGCCAGAGCCGGGACCGTCCCCGGGGCGCAAAAAAGAGTTGCAGGAAGGGTTAGAATATTAGATAATGCTTATACCAAGTCGTGCTTGCGCGTCTGCGAGCGATTTGGCGTTGTCTCCTCCTCCATCCTCCTCCTTTGGTGGATTTAAGCGCGGGTTCCCCCCGCGCTTTTTTTTCGCCGCCTTTCGCGCGCCGGCAATGTGCCGCTACCATGGCGCTTTTGCGGAGGAAACATGAGCGGCCCCTGCCTCGTCGATGCGGACTTGCTGGACGCCTTGAGCCGGGAGGCGCGCGCCCATCCCCGCGGGCGCCGGAATCTCAATTTCCACGCCAGCGCCGACGCGCCCTGTCAGCGTCTGCTCAACGCCATCGAGCCCGGCAGCTATGTCCCACCCCACCGGCATCTGGATCCTGCCAAGGACGAATCCATCATCGCCCTGCGCGGGCGTCTGGGCGTGGTGATCTTCGACGAAGGGGGCGTAGTGCGGGAGACGGGGGTGCTCGCGCCGGGTGGCGTGGCGCTGGTCAACATTCCCCATGGCACTTACCACACGCTGATGGCCCTGGAGCCCGGCACGGTGTTTTTCGAGGCCAAGGCGGGGCCCTACGAGCCCCTGACGGCGGAAGAACGTGCCCCCTGGGCGCCCCAGGAGGGCGCGCCGGGCTGGCAGGACTATCTTCAGTCCCTGCTGGTGCGTTTCACGGCTGGCTGACAGTCGGCGCTGGGCAGCCGCCGGAAATCCTCGAACACTCCCTCGGCCGGCTCCACTTGGATGCCTTCCACACGCGCCGCCTCCGGTCCGCGGCGCGCCCACGCGATGAGCTGCGCCACGGCCTCGGGCGCGCCGTGGACCATGGCCTCCACGCTGCCGTCCGAGCAGTTGCGCACCCAGCCGGTCACGCCCAGGGTGAGCGCCTGCCGGCGCATGGATTCGCGAAAGAAGACGCCCTGCACACGGCCGTGGATCCTGAGGTGGCGCGTGATTTTTGCCATGTCGCTCATGGTATTCGACCCTACCTATTTTGAACCGGTCCCAGCGGTAAAAAAGAACTATTTACAGAACCCCGGTGTCTGGGCCAAGGTTACACCATCGAGGTGCGGGCGCGCTTCGGTATCGTTTCAACCAATCGTTTCAACCAAAACAGGAGACAACCATGCTGAATCCAATCAAGTACCTTACGGTTCTGGCCGCGGTCGCGGTGTTGACCCTGACCGGCTGTGCCAGCCAGCAGACGGCCAATGCGCCGGTGAAGGCGGTCTATCACATCAACGACAGCAGCACTGCCACCGCCGCTCTGCGCAACATCAACAACCACCTCAATGCCGATCCCAAGGCCAAGATCACGGTGGTGACCCACGGCAACGGCATCGACTTCCTGCTGGACGGCGCAACGGACAAGAACGGCAACCCGTACAACATTCCGGTGGAAGAGCTGATGGCCAAGGGTGTGGACTTCCGCGTCTGCAACAACACCCTGACCAGCCGCAAGATCGACAAGAGCAAGGTGCTGCCGGGCGCCAAGATCGTGCCCTCCGGCGTGGCCGAGCTGGCCAAACTGCAGGCCCAGGAAGGTTACGTGTACGTCAAGCCCTGAGCGGAGCCACTCTCCCCGAAGCGGCCTGCGGGCCGCTTTTTTTATGGGCGCGGGTTTTCCAGGCAGCCGCCACCGTGCGGCTGCGCCCGTCGCGGCTACTTCACCCGCATGCCGGGCTGGGCACCGGCATCCGGGCTGAGCAGGAAGATACCCGGACCTTCCCCGGAGGCAGCGAGCACCATGCCCTCCGAAACCCCGAATTTCATCTTGCGGGGCGTGAGATTGGCCACCATCACCGTGAGACGGCCGGTGAGCGCGGCGGGATCGTAGGCGGACTTGATGCCGGCAAACACCGTGCGCGGCTGCGCCTCGCCCACGTCCAGGATAAGTTTGAGCAGCTTGTCCGCCCCTTCCACGGCTTCGGCGCGCAGGATGCGGGCGATACGCAGGTCCACCTTGGCGAAGTCGTCAATGGAAATGGTCGGCCCGCCGGCAATCACGCCCGCCCCCTCTGCCCTCGCGGGAGAGGGGGAGGTCGCATGCTGCTGTTTCTCCGCATGCCGGGCTTGGGAATGGGTGTCGGGCTTGGGGCTTTCCAGGGTTTGTCTGTTCGCTTCCAGCAGGGCGTCGATCTGTTTCCGGTCCACCCGCGTCATGAGATGGCGGTAGGGCTCGATGACATGCCCTTCCAGCAGTTGTCCGGCGTCTGCCCAGGTGAGGGGCGCAATGGCGAGGAAACGCTCCACATCCTGCGCCACCCGGGGCAGCACGGGTTTCAGGTAGAGGGTGAGCAGGCGGAACAGGTTGAGACTCACGGAACAGACCTGGTGCAGGCGCGCCGCCTGATTCGGGTCGCGGGCGAGCTCCCAGGGTTTGTGCTCGTCCACATACTGGTTGGCCAGGTCGGCAAGCCGCATGATTTCCCGCACCGCCCTGCCGTATTCCCGCGCCTCATAGAGGGCGGCCAGGGTCGGGGCCGCTGCGCTCACCTCCGTCAGCACGGGCGCACGCTCCAGCGGGGAGGCCAGGCGTCCGCCAAAGCGCTTGCTGATGAAGCCCGCGCTGCGGCTGGCGATGTTGACGTATTTGCCCACCAGATCGCTGTTCACCCGGGCGACGAAGTCCTCCAGGCTGAGGTCGATGTCCTCCATGGTGGCGTTGAGCTTGGCTGCGTAGTAATAGCGCAGCCATTCCGGGTCCAGCCCCTGCTCGAGGTAGCTGCGGGCGGTGATGAAGGTGCCGCGCGACTTGGACATTTTCTGGCCGTCCACGGTGAGGAAGCCGTGGGCGAAGATCCGGGTGGGCGTGCGATGGCCGGAAAAGTGGAGCATGGCCGGCCAGAACAGGGCGTGGAAATAGAGAATGTCCTTGCCGATGAAGTGGTAGAGCTCGCTTTGCGCGCCCGCCTTCCAGTAGGCGTCGAAATCCAGGCCGAGCCGCTGCGCCAGGTGGGCGAAGCTCGCCATGTAGCCGATGGGCGCATCCATCCACACGTAGAAGTATTTGCCCGGCGCGTCCGGAATCTCGAAACCGAAATAGGGCGCATCGCGGGAGATGTCCCAGTCCTGCAGGCCCGCAGCAAACCATTCCCGCATCTTGTTGGCGGCTTCCTCCTGCAGGTGGCCGGCCTGGGTCCAGCTCTCCAGGAAGGCCCGGCAACGCGGGTCGCTCAAGCGGAAGAAATAGTGTTCGGACTGCCGGCGCACCGGCGTGGCGCCGGACACCGCGGAGTAGGGCTGGATCAGCTCAGTGGGGCTGTAACTTGCCCCGCACACCTCGCAGCTGTCCCCGTACTGATCCCTGGCGTGACAGCGGGGACACTCGCCCTTGATGAAACGGTCCGGCAGGAACATTTCCCGTTCCGGGTCGTAAAACTGCTCGATGGTGCGCACCTCGATCAGCTTCGCCTCATCCCGCAGGGTACGGTAGATGGTTTCGGCCAGACGGCGGTTTTCCGGGGAGTGGGTCGAATAGTATTCGTCGAAACCGATGTGAAAGCCGGTGAAGTCCCGCAGGTGTTCCCCGTGCATGCGTTCGATAAGGCGTTCCGGGCTGATGCCTTCCTTTTCCGCGCGCAGCATGATGGGGGTGCCGTGAGTGTCGTCGGCGCAGACGTAATGGCAGGTGTGCCCCTGCATCTTCTGGAAGCGCACCCAGATGTCCGTCTGGATGTATTCCACGAGGTGGCCGAGATGGATGCTGCCGTTGGCGTAGGGCAGGGCGGAGGTGACCAGGATCTTGCGCGACATGACAGCCTTGGAGAAAAGCCCGTATTCTAGCCGCCCCGTGCGCCGCCCGCAGCGGGATTCTGCCGCGCCTGCCGCTTGCCCCATGCTCCTTTGGGGTTATTCCATGATTTTTCAGGAAAATTTTGCCCGGCGCGGGCGAAAGCTATAGAATGGCCGTCTTTTCCGGTTGTCCTTGAGTAGGGAGAAAGCCAGCATGTCCATTACCGAAAGCCAAGTCCAGGAAGCCCTCAAGGGCGCGGTGGATCCCAACCTGCAGAAGGACTTCGTGAGCGCGAAGACCGTGCGCAACATCAGGATCGAGGGTAACGACGTCAGCTTCGACATCGTCCTGCCCTATCCCGCCAAGACCGTGCAGGAGGAGATCCGTGCCCTGGCGGAGAATGCGGTGAAGAGCATCCCGGGTGTGGGCAAGGTGACGGCCAATGTCTCCTGGAAGATCGTCGCCCACGCGGTGCAGCGGGGCGTGAAGCCCGTCCCGGGCGTGCGCAACGTGATCGCGGTCGCCTCCGGCAAGGGTGGGGTGGGCAAGTCCACCACCGCCGTTAACCTGGCCCTGGCCCTGGCCGCCGAGGGGGCGCGGGTGGGCATCCTGGATGCCGACATCTACGGTCCTTCCCAGCCCACCATGCTGGGCATCACCGGCAAGCCCGAGGCCGCCGAGGACGGCCAGCACCTGCTGCCCATGATGGGCCACGGCCTGCAGGCCATGTCCATCGGCTTTCTGATCGACGTGGAGACGCCCATGGTCTGGCGCGGTCCCATGGTCACCCAGGCCCTGGAACAGCTGCTGAACCAGACCAAGTGGGACGACCTCGACTACCTGGTGGTGGACCTGCCGCCGGGCACCGGGGACATCCAGCTCACCCTGGCGCAACGGGTGCCGGTGACCGGCGCGGTGATCGTTACCACCCCCCAGGACATCGCCCTGATCGACGCCCGCAAGGGCCTCAAGATGTTCGAGAAGGTGAACATTCCCATCCTGGGCGTGGTGGAGAACATGAGCATCCACATTTGCTCCAAGTGCGGCCACGAGGAGCGCATCTTCGGCGAGGGCGGCGGCGAGCGCATGTGCAAGGATTACAACGTGGAATTCCTGGGCGCCCTGCCGCTGGACATCCACATCCGGGAGCAGGCCGATTCCGGCAAACCCACGGTGGTGGCCGATCCCGACAGCCGCGCGGCCCAGATCTACCGGCAGATCGCGCGCCGGGTGGCGGTGAAGATCGGCGAGCTGGCCGCGGACCACTCCGCCAAGTTCCCCACCATCGTCATCCAGAACACCTGACGTTGCCACGGCCAGGCGCGGCGGCCCCGGGTTGTTTTACAATGGGGGCCCCGCGCCTTGCTATTTTTTTGGGCAGGAACGACATGAGCATCAAATCGGACAAGTGGATCCGCCGCATGGCGCTCGAATACGGCATGATCGAGCCGTTCGAGCCCAACCAGATCAGGGAAGTCAACGGTCGGCCCATCGTCTCCTACGGCACGTCCAGCTACGGCTACGATATCCGCTGCTCCAACGAATTCCGCCTGTTCACCGACATCAACACCACCATCGTCGATCCCAAGAATTTCGATCCCAATTCCTTCGTCGAGGTGACGGGCGATTACTGCATCATTCCGCCCAATTCCTTCGCGCTGGCGCGCACGGTGGAATATTTCCGCATTCCGCGCAACGTGCTCACCATCTGCCTGGGCAAGTCCACCTACGCCCGGTGCGGGATCATCGTCAACGTGACGCCCTTCGAGCCCGAATGGGAGGGCTATGTGACCCTGGAGTTTTCCAACACCACGCCCCTGCCGGCCAAGATTTACGCCAACGAAGGCGTGGCGCAGGTGATCTTCTTCGAGTCCGACGAGCCCTGCGAGGTGTCCTACAAGGACCGGGGCGGCAAATATCAGGGGCAGCGCGGCGTCACCCTGCCGCGCATCTGACGCCTGGGCAACCGCCCGTGAGCGCTGCCACCAACCCTGCCGCCCCCGCCACCGCGGGCCGGCGCCTGTGATACATTCTTGCCACCCGAAACCGCGCGCCGGCGCGTCCCGGCAATTCCACCCCTTCCGGACTGAACCATGCGCTTCCGTTTCCCCATCGTGATCATCGACGAGGACTTCCGCTCCGAGAACGCCAGCGGCATCGGCATCCGCGTGCTCGCCAAGGCCATCGAGGACGAGGGTATGGAAGTCCTGGGCGCGACCAGCTACGGCGACCTGGCCTCTTTTGCCCAGCAGCAGAGCCGCGCCTCGGCCTTCATCCTGTCCATCGATGACGAGGAGTTCTCCACCCCCGAGCTGGCCGAGCATGCGGTGTCCCAGATCCGGGCCTTCGTGGAGGGCATCCGCTTCCGCAATGCGGACATCCCCATCTTCCTCTACGGCGAGACCCGCACTTCGCGCCACATTCCCAACGACGTGCTGAAGGAGCTGCACGGGTTCATTCACATGTTCGAGGACACGCCGGAATTCATCGCCCGCTACGTGGTGCGCGAGGCGCGTGCCTACCTGGATTCGCTGCCGCCGCCCTTTTTCCGGGCACTCACCCATTACGCGGCAGACGGTTCCTATTCCTGGCACTGCCCGGGCCATTCCGGGGGCGTGGCCTTCCTCAAGAGCCCGGTGGGACAGATGTTCCACCAGTTCTTCGGGGAAAACATGCTCAGGGCGGACGTCTGCAACGCCGTGGAGGAGCTGGGGCAGCTTCTCGACCATACCGGGCCGGTGGCGGCGTCCGAGCGCAATGCGGCCCGCATCTTCAATGCCGATCACCTGTTCTTCGTCACCAATGGCACTTCCACGTCCAACAAGATCGTCTGGCATTCCACGGTGGCGCCGGGCGACGTGGTGGTGGTGGACCGCAACTGCCACAAGTCCATTCTCCATGCGATCACCATGACGGGTGCCATCCCGGTGTTCCTCACACCCACGCGCAACCACTACGGCATCATCGGGCCCATTCCATTGGACGAGTTCCGCTGGGAGAACATCCAGAAGAAGATCGAGGCCCATCCCTTCGCGCGCGACGTGAAGCGCCCGCCGCGTGTGCTCACCATTACCCAGAGCACGTATGACGGCATTCTCTACAACGTCGAGACCATCAAGGGCATGCTCGACGGCAAGATCGACACCCTGCACTTCGACGAGGCCTGGCTGCCCCATGCAGCCTTCCACAGCTTCTACAAGGACATGCATGCCATCGGCCGCGACCGGCCGCGGCCCCAGAAATCCATGCTGTTCTCCACCCAGTCCACGCACAAGCTGCTTGCGGGCTTGAGCCAGGCGTCCCAGATCCTGGTGCAGGATTCGGTGGAGCGCAAACTGGACCGGGACGTGTTCAACGAGGCCTTCCTCATGCACATGTCCACGAGTCCCCAGTACGCCATCATCGCCTCCTGCGACATCGCCGCCGCCATGATGGAACCGCCGGGCGGCACCGCGCTGGTGGAGGAATCCATCCTGGAGGCGCTGGATTTCCGGCGCGCCATGCGCAAGGTGGAACAGGAGTTCGGCGGCTCCTGGTGGTTCAAGGTGTGGGGGCCGGAGCACCTGGCGGAGGAGGGCATCGGCAGCCGCGAGGACTGGATGCTGCGCGCCAACGAGCGCTGGCACGGCTTCGGCAATCTGGCGCCCGGCTTCAACATGCTGGATCCCATCAAGTCCACCATCATCACCCCGGGACTGGATGTGGAGGGCGATTTCGCGGAGTCGGGCATCCCCGCCGCCATCGTCACCAAATACCTGGCCGAACACGGTGTGATCGTGGAGAAGACGGGGCTTTATTCCTTCTTCATCATGTTCACCATCGGCATCACCAAGGGGCGCTGGAACACGCTGCTCACCGCCTTGCAGCAGTTCAAGGACGATTACGACCGCAACCAGCCCCTGTGGCGTGTGTTGCCCGAATTCGTGGCCAAGCATCCCCGTTACGAGCGGGTGGGCCTGCGCGACCTGTGCGATTCCATCCACGGCATCTACCGGGCCAATGACATCGCGCGCCTGACCACCGAGATGTATCTGTCGGAAATGGCGCCGGCCATGAAGCCCACCGATGCCTTCGCCAAGATGGCGCACCGGGAAATCGAACGCGTGGAAATCGACCATCTGGCGGGGCGCATTACGGCGGTGCTGCTCACCCCCTATCCGCCCGGCATTCCCCTGCTGATCCCGGGCGAGCGCTTCAACGGCACCATCGTGCGCTATTTGCAGTTCGCGCGGGAATTCAACGAGAAATTCCCGGGCTTTGAGACCGACATCCACGGCCTGGTGACCGAGGAGGCCAATGGGCGGACACGCTACTTCGTGGACTGCGTCGTGGCGTAGGGCGGCCGGCAAACCTCAACCCCGCCTCAAGAATTGTCCGTAAGGGCCTGAGCCGAAAGTAAAAAAATCGGCGACAACCCCCTTGCCATCCGGGCCGGCCGGCGGTAAGGTTACGGCAGGGCGCGGCGCGCTGCCTCGACTGAACAACCTGTAAGCTCAAGAACGCAGGGAGGACGACGCTAATGCGGAGCATGAACACCCTTTTTCCGGCCTTGTGCCTGTTTCTGGTCTCCGCAGCGGCTGGCGCCGACCCCTGCGCCATGCCGGGTCCGGCAGGTGCGGTCCCCTGCACCGCTGCCGCCTCCCCGGCGGACGACCCCATTGCCGCGCGCATCCGACAGTACGAAAGCGAGCTCGCCGACCGTCTGCGCGGCGACCCCGAGCTGCGTTCCTCCATGGCCCTGGTCATGGACGAGCGCACCGGGCGCGTGATCTACGCCAAGAATCCGGATGTGCGCACCCCCATCGCCTCCATCACCAAGCTCATGACGGCCATGGTGACCCTGGACGCGCGCCTGCCGCTCGGTGAGAAGATCACCATCTCCGAGGACGACGTGGACCGCGTCAAGGGCACCCACTCCCGGCTCGCCGTGGGCACGGTGCTCACGCGCTACCAGCTGCTGCAGCTTGCCCTGATGTCCTCGGAGAACCGGGCTGCGGCGGCGCTGGCGCGCACCTATCCCGGCGGCACGGCCGCCTTCGTGGCGGCCATGAATCGCAAGGCCAGGCAGCTGGGCATGCGCGACACCAGCTTCGTCGATTCCACCGGCCTGCGTCCGGGCAACCAGTCCACTGCCGAGGATCTGGCCAAGATGGTCAAGGCGGCCCATGGCTATCCCACCATCAGCGAGATCACGACCACCGCGAGCTACGACGTGGAGGTGCCGGTGTACAAGCGGCACAAAGCGCTGGCGCGGGGTGGCGTGGTGCATCGCAGCATCGCCTACCGCAATACCAACAAGTTGGTGAGCGACAAGGAATGGGAGATTGGTCTGTCCAAGACCGGCTACATCGCCGAAGCCGGCCACTGTCTGGTCATGCAGGCGCAGATCGCCAACCAGCCGCTGATCATCGTGCTGCTGGATGGCGACGGGAAATTCACCCGCATCACTGACGCCAACCGCATCAAGCGCTGGGTGGAAAGCAGCGTCGCCAGCCTGCGCGGCGACAGCTGACGCTGTGCCGGCCTGACGCCCGGCGTCAGGCGAGCTTCCCCTCGCCCACTGTGCCTTTCCCGCCGGACGACCCGAAGCATCTCCAAGCCGGCAGGAGCGGGCGCCCGCGATGCGCCCCCGCCGGGTTTCAGCCGGCCATTCAGCGTTCGCGCGTGGCCGCAGCAAGCTCCGTGCCCTGGCCACGGATGCGCGTCCACGCCAGGGCGGCCATGGCGACGAACACCGCGATCCCGAACAGGGTGGCCACCGTGACCACGGCCAGCCCCGCTTTGGTCATCAGCGCATAGATACCCACCATTACCAGCATGGCGAGATTTTCGAACGCATTCTGAACGGCGATGGCATGTCCCGCGCCCACGGTTTCGTGGCCGCGTTCCTGGAGCAGGGCATTGAGGGGCACCACGTAAAAGCCCCCGCAGATGCCGATCAACACCAGCAGGACGATGGTCGGAAGCAGGCTGGTGCCATGGGCGAGGGCGGGGATCAGGAGCCCGATCAGGATGCCGGCCGGAAGGGCACGCTGCACGTTTTCCAGGGTAATGAATTTCGCCGCCGCCGCCGCACCCAGGGCGATGCCGATCCCCACCACGCCGCTCAATTGGGCTGCCGTGCCGTTATCGTCGATGCGCAGCGCCACCGGCACCCAGGCCACCAAAAGAAACCGCAGGGTGCTGCCGCTGCCCCAGAAAAGGCTGGTTCCCACCAGGGAAAAGCGCGCATCCCGATTTTTGACCAGGGCGACTAGGGCCAGCCAAAAGTCACGCACAAGGAGCGGGGGTGACCAGGTGGGCAGGACGTGGGCCGGCGGCAGCCGGGGAATCATCAGGTTGGCCAGGGCTGCGATGCCATAACATGCTGCGACCCCGGCCAGGGCCACCCGCACCGACCAGTCGGCCAGCATACCGCCGGAGACCGCACCCAGCAGGATGGCAACGATGGTCGAGCCTTCCATCATGCTGTTGGCTTTGACCAGCCGCGCCGGGCTCACCAGCTCGCTGAGGATGCCGTACTTGGCCGGGGAGTAGGCCGCGGCGCCGGCACCCACCAGGCCATAGGCAAGCAGGGGATGCAACCCCAGCAGCATGGCCAGGGTGCCGGCGAATTTGATGGCATTGGCCAGGAGCATCACCCGGCCCTTGGACCAGCCGTCCGCAAAAGGGCCGACGAAGGGCGCCAGCACTATGAAGGGTAGGGCGAAGAATTCCTGCAACAGCGGCTCCTGCCAGTTGGGGGCCTGCATGGTCTTGAGCAGGGCGATGGCGACGAACAGCAGCGCGTTGTCGGCCAGCGCGGAAAAAAATTGCGCCACCAGCACGGCGGCCAGGCCAGGGGTGAGGGTCCGGCCATTCGGGGGAACCAGGGCAGTCATGGGGTCTCCTGCAGCAGGCGCCCGGGCGTCAACGTCCCCGGACAGGGGTGGCGCGAAGTCGCCCGCCGCATGCGGGGTAGGCGGCAGCTCGGTTCAGGAACAGACGGCCTCCGCGCGCTCGCCTTCCGCCATGCGCTGCAGGGCGACGTAGTCCACCTTGCCCGTGCCCAATAGCGGCAATGCGGCCACGTGGATGATGCGGCGGGCCACGGCGAGCTCGGGACTGCCCAGCTCCCGCGCAGCCACCAGCAGGGCTTCGCGCCTCAGGCCCGAATCGGTGCTAAAGAGCACCAGGCTCTCACCCCGCTGGGCATCCGGCTGGGTGGTGGCGGCGTGCTGGTGGGTGGGTGAGGCCCGGTGGGCAATCTGCTCGACGAGCTCGAGGGAGACCATTTCCCCGGCGATCTTGGCGAACCTTTTTACCCGGCCCAGGATGTGCAGGAAGCCGTCCGCGTCGATTTCAACCACATCGCCGGTGTTGTACCAGCCCCCGGCCGGGGGGTGCAGCACGCCCGGCTGGTCGAACAGGTAATAGCCCTGCATCACGTTCGGGCCACGCACACTGAGCACGCCGCCGCGGTCGATGCCCGGGACGGGATCGAGCCTGGCCTCGAGGCCGGGAAGCAGCATGCCCACGCTTCCCGTGCGGTGGGCCATGGGCGTGTTCACGGCCAGTACCGGGGCGCACTCGGTGGCGCCATAACCCTCCAGGATGCGAATGCCAAATTTCTGCATCCAGGTCGTGCGCACTTCGTCCTTGAGCTTCTCCGCGCCCGCAACCACGTAGCGCAGTTTGTAGAAGTCGTAGGGATGGGCGAAGCGGGCGTAATGACCCAGGAAAGTGCTGGTGCCGAACAGGACGGTGCAGCCCCGGTCGTAGATGAGTTCGGGAATGATTCGGTAATGCAGGGGAGAGGGGTAGAGGAATACCCGGGAGCCCGTCACGAGGGGCATGATGCCGCCGCAGGTGAAGCCGAAGGCATGGAACAGCGGCAGCATGATCATGAACTTGTCGGTGGGGGAAAATTCGATGACGGCCCGGATCTGCGCAATGTTGGACAAAATGCTGCGGTGGGTATGGGCCACTCCCTTGGGTTTGCCTTCTGAGCCGGAAGTGAACAGCACCACGGCGATATCGTCCGGATGTCCCTCGACGGTGGCGAGGGAGGGCAGCCAGCGCGCGAAGGCGGCAAGCCATAGCCGGTCCCAAACGGTGAAGCGGCTGCGCAGATCCTCCAGATGGACGACCTTCAGGTCGGTGAGCTCGCCCAGGACCGCACCGAGTTTCGCCGTCTCCACAAACTGGCGGGAGGTCACGATGGTGCGCACGCCGGCGGCAATGCAGGCATTGCGCAGGCCCGCCGCGCCGGCCGTGTAGTTGAGCATGGCCGGGACACGCCCCATGGCGCTCATCCCGAAAATGAGGCAGAGGGTGCTGCTTGCATTGGGCAGCAGCACGCCGACGTTTTCGCCCCGCTCGCTGATCCTGGTGACCAGCCGTCCCAGCGCAAGCGCCCGGGTCAGCACCTGCCCATAGCTCTCCTCCACCTGGCGCACGTCTTCCAGGACGCGCCTGCGGCGTCCGTGGATCCTGATGGCATCGAGCAGGGCGCCAAACAGGGTCTGGACCGGCTGCGACGCAAATATCATCTCCTGCATGATGCGCCGCATGGCCTTGCCCGCCAGATTGCGCCGCAGTTTCGCGGTGGGGGCCGTCGGCATTGCGATCGAGGTGGGCGGAAGAATGGCGAGCGTGATTTTCGGGAATAAGCGGCGCGGGTAGTCTCCGGACAGACGGCTGAAGTAGGAGCGCGCCGCACCATCGAGACGGACCGGCAGGATGGTGGCCCCGGTCTTGGCGGCCACGAAACCGGGGCCGTCGTAGACCTTCATCAGGCTACCGGTGAGGGTGATGCGACCCTCCGGAAAGATGGCCACGGGTTGGCCGGCTTCCAAAAGCCTGATGACCCGTTTCATGGCCAGGGGGCTGGTGGGATCCACCGCCAGGTAGGGTACCTGGGAAAGGAAGAGGCGAAACAGGGGGTTGCGCAATACCGTGGTGTGGACCACGAAGGTCATCGGGAAGGGCAGAAACAGGCCGAGCAGCAGGCCGTCCAGGAAGGATTCGTGGTTGGCGACCACGAGCAGCCTGCCCCCCTGGGGCAGATGTTCCAGCCCTCGAATCTCGATGCGAAACAACAGTCGGCACAAGACGCGCAATAAGGTTCTCATTCAGCCGTGCTCCCTTCCGTCAGACCCGGGGTGCGCCAGGACACCCGGTGCGTGGCTTCCCGCCGCAAGCGGCCACGCCCGGGCATGGGGCGGTCCGAGCGGCCATGCCGGAGTAATGACATTCAAACGTCAAAATATGCGGGAAGCATAGCACGCGCGGGGCGGGCTGTCAGGAGGCCCGGGCGGGGCGCGAAAGGCAGGATGGCGGAAGGCTTCGAGCGCGGGGCGGCTCCCTCACTGCCCCAGGGCTTCCTTTTCCATCAGCAGGTAGGTGTTGTAGGCGTTGATGCGGTTGGCTTCCTGGAAGGCGGGCAGCCTGCGCCACCGCGACCAGTCGGTGCGGGCGTAGGCTTCCTCGAAGGGCACCATGTCCGCCACCGCCTGCCCCATGGCCTGGCGCAGGAAACGCAGATAATCCCGCGTCAGGGTGAGATCGGCGCGGGGATTGCGTGAAACGGCGCCATGGCCCGGCACCAGCACCCGGGCATCGAAGGCCAGCAGCTTGTCCAGGGCGGTGAGCCAGGAGCGGCTGTCGGCATCCCCCACGAAGGGCACCCGTCCCTTGAACACCAGATCGCCCGCGTAGAGCACCCGGTCCTCGTGCACGTAGAGGGCCAGGTCCTCGGGGGAGTGGGCCGGACCCACGTGGCGCAGCGAGAAATGCACACCGCCCAGCTCGAAATCGGTGTCACCCGCCAGCCAGCGGTCCGGCGGCAGTACGCGCGTGTTTTCGTCCACCCAGGGGAACAGCTCCTCGCGCCGCTGGGCGAGGCGCGCCTCCAGCTCGGGGCTGTTCAGGTAGTGGCGGGCATCCTCGTGTGCCCAGATCTCGGCACCGGCGGCCTTGAATACCTGCAGCCCGTAGATGTGATCGGCATGGTAGTGACTGACGATCACATAGCGGATGGGCGCCGGCGTGATGCGCCGGATGCGCTTGAGGAGCTCGGCCGCCAGGGGCGGCGTGCCCAGGGCATCGAACACCACCACACCAGCGGGCGTCACGACGAAGCCGGCATTGGACATGAAGCCCTGGTTCGCGGCCGATGCCGCGCCCGGCAGCCCCTGTACATACCAGCTCAGCCTGCCCACGCGCACCGGATCCATTTTCACCGTCACCGGGGCCTCCTGGGCGGCGCCGGCAAAGACAGGAATGAGCCAAAGCAGAAGCCAGGTGCGCAGCATCGTGTCCCTCGCTGGTGAGCCAAAAAAAGGAATGGGGTATTATAGGCACCGCTGCGGACGCGTGCGGGCTGGGGGCATTCAAGCCCAACGCCGGCATGGTGTGCCGACGGCGGACTGACAACTGCCCGCCGGGGTCCCTCCCGCCGGAGTCTCCCTTGCTCAAGAAACACTGGCTGATCATCCTTCTTGCTTTCGTGCTGCCCCTGGTCGCGGTGTTCGCCTGGTGGGGCGGCTTCAACCGGGTGGAGATCAGCGAGGCGGAGCGGGGGCCTTACCGTTTTGCCTATCTGGATCACACGGGCGACTATGCCCGCCTGCCCGAAACCCAGGCGCGGGTGCGCGCCCTGATGGCGCAGCAGAACCTCGCGGCTGGTGCCGCCATCACGGTGCTGCTGGACGATCCGCGCAAGGTGGCGCGCAGCCAGCTGCGGGCGCGCACCGGCTATCTCATCGGCCCCGGCGTGCAGCCGGCGGCGCCTTTGCTTCTGGGCGAGATTCCCGCCCGGCGGGTGCTCGTCGCGCGGGTGCGGGCAGCGGCGCTGCTGGCGCCGAGCAAGGCCTACCAGGCCCTGCACGATCATCTCGCGATGCAGAACGGGGACATCCGGATGCCCACGGTGGAGATCTACGACAGCCCGCCCGAGGTTTATCGCGTGGGCGAACTGTCGGTGGAAATGGAGCGCTGACATGTCCTTCCTGAGTCTGGTGGCGGTCCTGGTGCTGGAACACTTCCAGCCCTTGCGCCACCGTCTCCAGCTCTATGTCCAATTCGCCCGTTACGCCAATTTCCTGGAGCGCCAACTCAATGGCGGACGCTACCGCTACGGCGTGCTCGCCTGGGCCCTGGCGGTGCTGCCCCCCGTTTTTCTGGTGGCGGCCGGGCATGTACTCGCCGCCAAGGGGGGTTCGTTGCCGCTCCTGGCACTGGATGTGGCGGTGCTCTACATCACCCTGGGCCTGCGCCACTTCACGGACACGGCGGCGCGCATCGCGGAAAAGCTGCGCGCCGGCGAGGTGGAAGCCGCCCGCCAGGAACTCCGGAACTGGCACGGCACGGTCACGGAGGGACTCGATGCCAATGCCCTGTCCCGGCTGACCATCGAGCAGTTGCTCTCCTGTGCCCACCGGCAGTTCTTCGGGGTGGCCTTCTGGTTCGTGCTGTTGGGTCCCGCGGGCGCAGTGCTCTATCGTCTGGCCCACGTGCTGTACCAGAAATGGGGTGTGCTGGATCCGCAGGAGTTCGGCCGTTTCGGCCTGTTTGCCCTGGATGCCTTCCGCTGGCTGGACTGGCTGCCGGCGCGCCTGCTCGCCCTGAGTTTCGCGGTGATGGGCAACTTCGAGGACGCCATCTACTGCTGGCGCGAGCAGGCAGCGGCCTGGGCGCAGCGCCTGCAGGGCATGGTGCTGGCTGCCGGGGCGGGGGCGCTGGGCGTGCGCCTGGGCGAACCCCTGGAATATCCCGGCCGCGTGGAAGTGCGGCCCGAGCTGGGGGTCGGGGCCGCCGCCGACGCCGAGCACGTGGACGGTGCGGTGGGGCTGGTGTGGCGCACCGTGGTGCTGTGGCTGGCCGTGCTCCTGCTGTGGACGCTGGCCGGTATCGCGGCGCGTTAGGGAGGGGGCATGTATCAACCCGTCACCACCATCGATCTGATGCGCCACGGCGAACCCGTGGGGGGGCGCAAGTACCGCGGTCAGACCGATGACCCCCTGAGCGAAAAGGGCTGGGCGCAGATGCACGCGGCCATTGGCGAGCAGCGGCCGTGGCACCACATCGTGAGCTCGCCCCTGGCACGCTGCCGCGCCTTCGCCGAGGAACTGGCGCGCAAGCAGGGGCTGCCCCTCACGGTGGACGCACGCCTGATGGAAGTGGGTTTCGGAGACTGGGAGGGTCAGACGCCGGATCAGCTGCGCGCCCGCGATCCGGACATCATCGCCCGCTTCCGGCGCGATCCCGTCACCCAGCGTCCCCCCGGCGCGGAACCCCTGGAGGATTTCCTGGCGCGGGTCGCCGCCGCCTGGGACGAGCTGGTCGCGACTCACGCCGGCAAGCATCTCCTGGTGGTGTGCCATGCAGGCGTGATTCGCATGGCCCTTGCCCACGTGCTGGGCATTCCCCTCGCGCGTGCCTATCGCATCGACGTGCCCAGCGCCGGCATCACCCGTATCACGGTCGAGGGCAGCGGCCCCGACGCCCTGGCCCAGCTGCGTTTCCACGCCGGCTCCCTTTGAGCGCCGCCCGTTTACTCCTCCTTGCCGCGCTCCTGTGGATCCCTGCGGCGGCCCCCGCCGGGCAGGTGCCTGTCGTCGATGACGCAGGGCGCGCGGTGACCGTGACGATTCCGGTGGGGCGCATCGTCACCCTGGCCCCCCACCTGGCGGAGCTGGTGTTCGCCGCGGGCGCCGGAGACCGGCTGGTGGGCGTCTCCGCCCACAGCGACCATCCCCCGGCGGTGGCGGCGCTGCCCGTGGTGGGTGGCGCGGGCCGGGTGGACATGGAACGCATTCTGGCCCTGAAACCGGATCTGGTCCTGGCCTGGGCCTCGGGGGGGCAGCGGGCGGAGGTGGAACGCCTGGCCACTCTGGGCATTCCCGTGGTGGTGACCGAACCGCGGCGGCTGGACGACATCGCGCGTCACATCGAGCTCATCGGCCGGCTCGCCGGCACCGGCTACGAGGCGACACGCGCCGCCTTCCAGGTGCGGGAGGCGCTGCGCGGCCTTAAGGCCCGCTACGCGGACCGCCCTCCCGTGCGGGTGTTCTACGAGATCTGGCATGAGCCGCTGATGACGGTGAACGGCCGTCACATCATCAGCGAGGCGATCGCGCTGTGCGGCGGCCGCAACGTGTTCGCCGGGCTTGCCCCCCTCACCCCGACGGTGTCCATGGAAGCTCTGCTCGAGGCCGACCCGGAGGTGATCGTGGTGAGCGGCGAACGCCCACGCCGCGACCGCCTCCTCGCCCAGTGGCGCGGGGCGAACCGGCCCACCGCGGCGGCCCGGGGCCACGTCTATTTTGCCGATGCGGACCTCATGCACCGTGCCACGCCACGCATGGTCGGGGGAATCCGGCAGCTTTGCGCCGATCTCGAGCGGGCACGCCGCTAGGGTTCAGCGCCGCCGGCTCTTGTAGTAGTTGATGAGCCCGTTGGTGGAGCTGTCGTGGCTGGTCACGGGTGCCGGGCCCTGAAGCTCCGGCTGGATTGTCTGGGCGAGCTGTTTGCCCAGTTCCACGCCCCACTGATCGAAGGAATTGATGTTCCAGATCACCCCCTGCACGAACACCTTGTGTTCGTAGAGGGCGATCAGCTTGCCCAGGGTGGGCGGGTCGAGCTTCTGGAACAGGATGGAATTGGTGGGACGGTTGCCCGGGAACACCTTGTGGGGCAGCAGCTGTTTCAGGCGGCGCCCCCGGACGCCGGCGGCTTCCAGTTCCGCCCGCGCTTCCTCCTCGGTCTTGCCCCGCATCAGTGCCTCGGTCTGGGCGAAGAAGTTGGACAGCAGGATCATGTGATGCTGCCCCAGGGGATTGTGGCTTTCGATGGGAGCCAGGAAGTCCGCCGGCACCAGCCGCGTGCCATGGTGGATCAACTGGTAGAAGGAATGCTGGCCATTGGTGCCGGGCTCGCCCCACAGCACCGGGCCGGTGGCGTAGTCCACGGCCTTGCGGTCGCGCCGCACGCGCTTGCCGTTGCTTTCCATGTCCAGCTGCTGCAGGTAGGCCGGCAGCCGGTGCAGGTACTGGTCGTAGGGCAGCACGGCATGGGTTTCCGCCCCGAAGAAATCCGTGTACCAGATGCCCAACAGGGCCAGGATCACCGGCAGGTTGTGCTCCAGCGGGGCGGTGCGGAAATGCTCGTCCATTTCGTGGGCGCCCGCGAGCATGGATTCGAAGGCGTCCATGCCGATGGTGAGGGCGATGGACAGGCCGATGGCGGACCACAGGCTGTAGCGGCCCCCCACCCAGTCCCAGAATTCGAACATGTTGCGGGTGTCGATGCCGAACTTTTTCACCTCCCCGGCATTGGTGGACACCGCCACGAAATGACGCGCCACGGCCTTTTCGTTTTCAGCGGCGGTGAGCAGCCAGTCGCGCGCGGAGCGGGCGTTGGTGAGGGTTTCCTGGGTGGTGAAGGTCTTGGACGAGACGATGAACAGGGTCGTCTCGGGATCGAGTGTTTTCAGGGTCTCCGCCAGATGGGTACCGTCCACGTTGGAGACGAAGTGGGGTTTGATCGGTCCCCACCAGGGTTTGAGCGCCTCGGTGGCCATCACCGGCCCCAGATCGGAGCCGCCAATGCCGATGTTGACGATGTCCGTGATGGGTTTGCCGGTGTAGCCGCGCCAGGCGCCGCTGCGCACCTGGTCGCAGAACTGGCGCATGTGGGCCAGCACCCTGTTCACCTTGGGCATCACGTCCTGACCGTCCACCAGGATGGGCCGGTTGCTGCGGTTCCTCAGCGCCACGTGGAGCACCGCCCGCCCTTCGGTGAAGTTGATTTTCTCGCCGGCGAACATGCGCGCCGCCTGTTCCGTCACGCCTTCCTGACGCGCCAGATCGAACAGCAGCGCCATGGTGCGTTCGGTAATGATGTTCTTGGAGTAGTCCAGCAGCAGGTCGCCCAGGCGCAGGGAAAACCGGGCGAAGCGGTCGGGGTCGCGCGCGAACAGGTCGCGCATGTGCACCCCGGCCATTTCCCGGTGGTGGGCCTTCAGCGCCCGCCAGGCCGGACTGCGCGTCAAAGCGCTCATGTCAGCCCTCCCGCTTGAGAATGATGCCCGCCAGGGGCGGCAGCGTCAGTTCCAGGGAGTGGGGAAACCCCATCCAGGGCACGGCCTGCGCCGGCAGGCCGTGGCCGTTGCCCAGGTTGCTGCCGCCGTAGTAGAGGGAGTCGCTGTTGAAGATTTCGCCGTAATACCCGCCCTGGGGCACGCCGATGCGATAACCCTGGCGCGGCACCGGCGTGAAATTGAGCACCACCACGAGGAACTCGCCATTGCGCGCGCGGCGCAGGAAGCTCAGGGTGGACTGGTCCGCGTCGTGGCAGTCGATCCACTGGAAGCCCTCCTGGAAGAAGTCCAGTTCGTGCAGGGCAGGCAGTTCCCGGTACAGGCGGTTCAGATCCCGGACACAGGCCTTGATGCCCTGATGCCAGTGCACCTCGAGCAGGGACCAGTCGAGCCCGTCGCGCACGTTCCATTCCCGGCCCTGGCCGAATTCGTTGCCCATGAAATTGAGCTTCCTGCCCGGGGTGGTGAACTGGTAGGTGAACAGCAGACGCAGGTTGGCGAATTTCTGCCAGGCATCACCCGGCATCTTGTCGAGCAGGGAGCGTTTGCCGTGCACCACCTCGTCGTGGGAGAAGGGCAGCACGAAATTCTCCGTATAGGCGTAGAGCTGGCCGAAGGTGAGCTGGTCGTGGTGGTAGCGGCGATGCACGGGATCGTGGGCGAAATAGCTCAGGGTGTCGTTCATCCAGCCCATGTTCCATTTCATGGAGAAACCGAGGCCGCCCAGATAGACCGGCCGCGACACCATGGGCCAGGCGGTGGACTCCTCCGCGAAGGTCAGCGCTCCCGGGAAGGCCTCGTGGACCATGACGTTCATCTCGCGCAGGAAGTCGATCGCTTCCAGGTTCTCCCGCCCGCCATAGCGGTTGGGAAGCCACTCTCCCGGCTTGCGCGAGTAATCGAGGTAGAGCATGGAGGCCACCGCATCCACGCGCAGCCCGTCCAGGTGGAATTCGGACAGCCAGTAGTGGGCGGAGGAGAGCAGGAAACTCTTCACCTCATGGCGGCCGTAGTTGAAGATGAGGGTGCCCCAGTCCTGGTGTACGCCCAGGCGCGGATCCTCGTGTTCGTACAGGGCGGTGCCGTCGAAACGGGCCAGCGCCCAGTCGTCGCGGGGAAAGTGGGCCGGCACCCAGTCGAGGATCACGCCGATGCCGGCCTGGTGACAGTGATCCACGAAGGCCCGCAAATCGTCCGGTGTGCCGTAGCGGGAGGTGGGAGCGAAATAGCCGGTGGTCTGATAGCCCCAGGACTCGTCCAGCGGGTGTTCCGATATGGGCATCAGCTCGATGTGGGTGAAGCCCATCTCCTTCACATAGGGCACCAGCACCTCGGCCAGCTCCCGGTAGCCGAGGAAACCGCCGTCGGCCTTGCGCCGCCAGGAACCGGCATGCACTTCGTAGATGTTCATGGGCGCGTGCAGCCAGTCGTGACGGGCGCGCGCCTCGAGCCAGGCGGCATCCCCCCAGCGGTGGCAGCTGGGGCCCACCACGCGCGCGGCAGTGCCCGGACGCAGCTCCATGGCGCGGGCATAGGGATCGGTTTTCAGGAACACACTGCCGGTGTCGCGATTGCGGATCTCGAATTTGTACAGCGCGCCCTCGCCCAGCCCCGGAATGAACAACTGCCAGACCCCGCTGGCACCCAATACACGCATGGGATGCACGCGCCCGTCCCAGTGGTTGAAATCGCCCACCACACTGACCCGTTCCGCATTGGGTGCCCAGACTGCGAAGTTGACGCCGCTCACCCCCTGGATCTCCATCACGTGGGCGCCCAGGGTGCGCCAGGCCTGCAGCAGCCGCCCCTCGTTGAACAGGTACAGATCCTGCTCGCCGATGGGGTTGGGCAGGGCATAGGGATCGTAGGTTTCGCGGCTGGCCGAGCCATCGTCGAAACGCAGCCGGTAGGGAAGCGGTGGGCGCTCGGACGAACGCCATTCGAACACGCCGCGGGGATCCATCCTTTCCAGGGGCTGCCAGCCGGCGGCGGTTTCGAGCCAAACCCGTTGGTCGTGGGGCGCGAATACGCGCACCAGCCACTCCGTGCCGGTATGGTGCAGGCCCAGATGGGCGAAGGGGTCGTGCAGCCGCGCCTCGTGCAGTGCGTCGTAAACCGGATTGACTTTGCTGGGGATGTCGTGTTTCATGTTCCGGAAAGTGCATGTGGACGAGCTCGGTGCCCGAAGGCCCGGCGTCATTGAGGCGTAACGGGATTATAGACACAATGCCGAGCCGCCACGCAAACCCGGCAGACGTACCGGTTCGCGCGGCAGAGCAGAAACAATCATCGCGGTTTTAGTTGTCAACCTCGTTTCCCGGGTCAGTTGAAATGGACGCCGTTCAGGACCGACCGCAGCCGCGGCAAAAGGAGTATCCCCGCTTCGTCAGTCTGCTCACCAAGAACACGGTGGCGCTGATCCTGGCCGGCGGGCGCGGCAGCCGCCTCAAACATCTCACCGACTGGCGGGCGAAACCCGCCGTTCCCTTCGGCGGCAAGTTCCGCATCATCGACTTCCCCCTCTCCAACTGCGTCAATTCCGGCATCCGCCGCATCGGTGTCATCACCCAGTACAAGGCCCACAGCCTGATCCAGCATCTGCAGCGTGGGTGGGGCTTTTTGCGCGGCGAGTTCAACGAATTCATCGATCTGCTGCCGGCCCAGCAGCGCATCCGCGAGGACGAGTGGTACAAGGGCACGGCCGACGCGGTGTTCCAGAACATGGACATCCTGCGCCATTACGGGCCGGAGTTCGTGCTGATCCTGGCCGGGGATCACATCTACAAGATGGACTACGGCGAGATGCTGGCGGCCCATGCCGCGTCCGCGGCCGATGTCACCATCGCCTGCCTGGAAGTGCCCATCGAGGATGCCAAGGCCTTCGGTGTGGTGAGCGTGGACGAATACAACCGGATCATCGCATTCGAGGAGAAACCGGCCAACCCCACGCCCATGCCCAACGACCCCACGCGCGCCTTCGCCAGCATGGGCATTTACGTGTTCAATGCCAAGTTTCTGTACGAGCAGCTGATCCGCGATGCCGACGATCCCGAATCCTCCCATGACTTCGGCAAGGACATCATTCCCTATCTGGTGAGCCGCTACCGGGTGTTCGCCCACCGCTTCGCCGACAGCTGCGTGGGCGCGCCGGGCGAGGTGCCCTACTGGCGCGACGTGGGAACGGTGGATGCCTATTGGGAAGCCAACATGGAGCTGGCCAAGATCACGCCGGACCTCAACCTGTACGACGAGAAATGGCCGATCTGGACCTACCAGGAACAGCTGCCGCCCGCCAAGTTCGTGTTCGACGATCCGGACCGGCGCGGCATGGCAGTGGACAGCATGGTCTCCGGCGGCTGCATCATCAGCGGCGCCACGGTGCGTTCCTCGGTGCTGTTCTCCAGCGTGCGGGTGGATGCCTACAGCGAGATCACCGATTCCGTCATCCTGCCCCGGGTGGATATTGGCAAGCACGTGCGTCTGCGTCGGGTGGTCGTGGACAAGCACTGCCGCATTCCTGACGGCCTGGAGGTCGGCTTCGATCACGAAAAGGACCGCCAGCGCTTCTATGTCACGGAGCGCGGCATCACCCTGATCACGCCCGAGATGCTGGGGCAATACATCCACCACGTTCGCTGAAGGCCCGGCCCCGGGCATTCCTGTCATGGATCAACCCCGGCGCGTCCTCAATCTGATCCTGTGCTGGCACATGCACCAGCCGGATTACCGGCGTTACGACAGCCGGGAATTCGCCCTGCCCTGGACCTATCTCCACGCCACCAAGGATTACACGGACATGGCCTGGCACCTGGAGCAGAACCCGGGCATGCGTGCGGTGGTCAATTTCGTGCCCATCCTGCTGGAGCAGCTCGAGGACTACGCGGAACAGTTCCGCACCGGCGCCATACGCGACCCCCTCCTGCGGCTCTTGGCGCGGGAGGACTTGTCGACGGTCACCCCGGCCGAACGGGATCTCATCCTGGACCGCTGCTTCCGCTGCAACCACACCAGCATGATCGACCCCTATCCCGCCTATCGCCGGCTGCGGGAGCTGTTCCGCCAGATCGAAAGCCATGGCGGCCAGCATTTCGACTATTTGTCGTCCCAGTATCTTTCCGATCTGCTCACCTGGTATCACCTGAGCTGGATGGGCGAGACGGTGCGCCGCAGCACCGAGCTGGTGCCCCGCCTCATGAGTCAGGGGACCCTGTTCAGTTACACCGACCGCCTGCAGTTGTTCGAACTGATCGGCGACCTGATCGCAGGCATCATCCCCCGTTACCGGCGGCTGGCCGAAGAGGGGCGCATCGAACTGTCCACTACCCCCTACTACCATCCCATCGCGCCGCTGCTGGTGGATTTCAGGAGTGCGCGCGAAGCCTGGCCCGAGGCGCTGCTGCCGGAAGCGCCGGCCTATCCCGGGGGCACCGAGCGTCTGGCTTTCCACATCGATGCGGCCCGGACCAGCCACCAGCAGCGCTTTGGACGGCCGGCGGCCGGCATGTGGCCGGCGGAGGGCGCGGTGTCCCACGCGGTCCTGCTGCAGCTCGCGCGTCACGGCATGACCTGGGCCGCGAGCGGCGAAGGGGTGCTGGTCAACAGCCTGCGTGCCACCGGCCAGCCCCTGCCCCAGAAGCGTGACTACATGTACCGGCCCTATGAAGTGCAGGACGAGACGGGCGAGCTGCGCATCCGCGTATTCTTTCGCGATGACCGCCTGTCCGACCTGATCGGTTTCGAGTATGGCAAGTGGTTCGGACGCGACGCGGTGAATCACTTCATCGCGGAACTGGAGCAGATCTACCACCAGACCGAAGATCACGAAAGCCCCGTGGTGAGCGTGATCCTGGACGGTGAGAACGCCTGGGAATACTACCCCTACAACGGCTATTACTTCCTGTCCGAGCTCTACGAGGCGCTGAGCCGGCATCCCTTCATCCGCACCACGACGTTTTCCGACTACCTCGCCCAGTGCGGCGCCCAGGCCACCGGCGCAAGCTGCGCCGTGGCCGGGCGGCTGCCACGCGTGGTTGCCGGCAGCTGGGTGTATGGCACGCTCTCCACCTGGATCGGCTCGCCGGACAAGAACCGGGCCTGGGATCTGCTGTGCGCCGCCAAGACCAGTTATGATCTCGTCATGGCGCGGGGTGGCCTGCCGGAAGAACGGCGCCGTGCCGCCGCCAAGCAGCTTGCGGACTGCGAGAGCTCGGACTGGTTCTGGTGGTTCGGCGACTACAATCCCGCCGCCAGCGTGGCGAGTTTCGACCGTCTGTTCCGCGAGAATCTCGCCAATCTCTACCGCCTGCTCGATCTACCCGCCCCGCCGGCGCTGGAGCATCCCATCAGCACCGGCCACGCGGGCGGCGCACCGGGCGTGGAGGCAGGCGGTACCATGCGCCGGGGCAGCTGAGGCTGCGCCGTTTTCTGCCATTCTGCAAAGGTTGTCTGCATGACCCAGACCGTCGCCCTGTTGTTCGGTGTCCACGCCCACCAGCCGGTGGGCAACTTTCCGGAGGTGCTGGAAGACGCCCACCGTCGCTGCTACCGGCCCTTCATTCACACCCTGCACCGTTATCCGGCCTTCCGCTTTGCCGCGCACTTCTCCGGCTGGCTGCTCGACTATCTGCTGGAGAAATTCCCGGAGGACATGCGTCTGCTGCAGGAAATGGTGGCGCGCGGCCAGGTGGAGCTGTTCGGGGCGGGGGACACGGAACCGGTGCTGGCGGTGATCCCGGCGCGCGACCGCGTCGGACAGGTGCGTGCGCTGTCCGACAAGCTCGAGCGCCGCTTCGGGGCGAGACCCCGTGGGGCCTGGCTCACGGAACGTGTGTGGGAGGCCACCGTGGTGCCGGCGCTGGCGGAGGCCGGCATCGAATACGTCACCGTGGACGACTACCACTTTCTGTGCACGGGGCGCCAAGCCGGCGAGCTGACCGGCTATTACACCACCGAGGAGGACGGACGCCGGCTCGATCTGTTTCCCATTTCCGAGGCCCTGCGTTACCGCCTGCCCTTTGCGCCCGCAGCGGAGGCTGTCCGCTACATCGAGGGGCTGGCCCAGGCTGGCGCCGGCCAGCCGGCCGCCATCTATTTCGACGACATCGAGAAATTCGGAATCTGGCCCGAGACCTACGAATGGGTCTATGAGCGCGGCTGGCTCACCGAGTTCATCCAGGGCGTGCTGGCCTCGCCGGTGATCCGGCCCATGCGCTTCGACGAATACCGGGCGCGCGAACGCACCCGAGGCGTGATTTATGTGCCCACGACTTCCTATATCGAGATGAACGAATGGACCCTGCCGGCCGAGGCGGCCAACCATTACGCGGACCTCGTGGCCCGGGCCAAACAGGAAGGGCGCTTCGATCGCGACAAGCCCTTTCTGCGCGGAGGCATCTGGAAGAATTTCTTCAGCCGCTATCCCGAATCCAACTGGATGCACAAGCGCATGCTGGAGCTCTCCCGCCGGCTGCATGCGCTGCCGGGGCGCCATGGGGAAATGCACCATCTGCTCTACCAGGCCCAGGCCAACGATGCCTACTGGCATGGTCTGTTCGGTGGCCTGTATCTGCCCCATCTGCGGCGTGCGGTCTATCACGCCATCGTGCGGCTGGAGGCACTGCTGGACCAGGCCGCGCCCCGCCCGGCGCTGGAGAGGAAAGACCTGGATCTCGACGGCGTGGACGAACTCTTCCTGCACAATGCCGCGTTGCAGGCCGTGGTGAAGCTGGACGGCAGCGCCAGTCTGTGCGAGCTGGATGCCTACGATCTCGGCCACAATTTCGGCGACACGCTGGCGCGCCAAACCGAGCATTACTACCGCAGGATTCACGCAGGCAACAGCGTGCATGCACCCCATGTGGGCGAGGGCATCGCCTCGGCCCATGACCGCGTGAGCTTCAAGCACGCCATCCGGGCCGAGGACCTGACGCCGGATGCCCACTGGCGCAGCTCGTTCCGTGACGGCTGGCTCGATGAGGAAGGCGGGCAGCCCCTGCAGTATCGGATGCTCGACGGTGCAGGCGCGGTGTTCGAGGCCGATACGGAGCTCATGCAGGTGCGCAAAACCTACACCCTCGATGGCAGCCGCCTCGAGGTGGAATACCGCTTCGGCGGCAGCCTGCGCGGACGCTTCACCACCGAGCTCAATCTCGCCCTGCCCAGCTGCGACGGTCCGGCCGGACGCTACGTGCTGGCAGGGCGCATTCCCGGCGGCTTTGGCCAGCCTCTCGCGGTGCACGCCCTGGAGGAAATCGAGCTGTCCGATGACGTGCTGGGCGGCAGTCTGGTGCTGCGGGTCACTCAGCCGGCAGAACTCGACGCGCGGCCGCACCACACGGTTTCCCAGAGCGAGGCAGGTTTCGAGAAAATCATGCAGGCGGTGGCCCTGCGGCTCACCTGGCCGGTGGCGGCGGTGGGCGAGCGGCTGGTGATTTCCCTCGAGGTGCGGCGCCATGCCTGATCGCGGGCGCCCGGCTGCTGCCCGGCCCGGCCGACGGGGCAGCGCGTGGATCGGCCTTGCGGGATGGGTTAGACTAGCACGGTTTGCGTCATGCCTGGGCGCGCCGGGCGGCGTTCTCCCTGTGCATTCCCGGCGGCGCATCCGTCTCCCGTTCGCCGGCGGGCCGCCGCGGCGTCCGTCACCTGAGCTTTGTCGTCTTTCGAGGAATTCCCTGTGTCCGAACCCGTGGTCAGCAAGAACAAGGCGGTGTACATCACCTATTCCATCCTCACCGATGGTGGCGAGGTCTATGAGCAGTCGGATCTGCCCGTCGGCTACGTGCATGGCGCAGACAGCGGTCTGTTCGAGCCCGTGGAGCAGGCCCTGGAGGGGGCGCGGGTGGGTGACCGGCGCGAGGTGACCTTGAGCCCCGAGGAGGCCTTTGGGCCCCACGATGCGCGCCTGACCTACACCGACGACATCGAGAACGTGCCGCCCGAGTACCGCCGTCTGGGGGCGGAGGTGGAATTCGAGAACGAAAAGGGGGAAAGCCTCACATTCCGCGTGACGCGCATCGAGGATGGCAAGCTCACCATCGATGCCAACCACCCCCTGGCCGGCAAGACTGTCACCTTCGTGGTCAACGTGGTTGCCATCCGGGATGCCACACCGGAGGAGATCGCCCAGGGGCGGCCCTGCGACGGCACGCCGCCCACCCTGCACTGAACCGGGGCGCTACTTCAGGCCGCGCTCCTTCTGCAGGCGCTTGAGGCGCCCGAGATGGGCGTTGAGCTGGGTGATGATTTCGGACGCCGCATGGATGATCTGGCTGGCAGTGAATCCGGCGCGGATCATTTCCTTGAAGAAGGACTTGGCCAGGATCTTGGCGAGCTGATTGGGGTTTTGCCCCAGCGCGGCCACCGCGCCACTGACATTGGTCTCTGCCTCCCGGGCCAGCGCCATCTGCGCGAACCGGGAATTGAGCACCCCCTGCAGCTGCACCACCTGGATGGATTTGCCGATGAACAGGGCCACCACCTCCAGCAGATGGAGGTCGTCCAGATTGAAGGGGCGGGGGGCATGGGGGTCGCTGACGTTGATCACCCCGATGATGTGGCCGTCGATGACGATGGGCGCCGAGATCAGGCTGCGCCCACCCTCGGTGAGCCGGCGTGCCACCCGCACGAACTCGGAACGGGCGATGTCCTCCACCAGCAGCGGGGTACCGCTGGCCAGCACGTGGCCGGCGATGCCCTCGCCCGCCCGGGTCGTCTCCCGGAAGGCCGCTTCCGGCAGCTCGCCGTGACTGGCGAACACGCGCAGGCGCACCTCGCGTTCCTCGTGTTCGTCGAGCAGCATGATGGAACAGCGCCGCGCGTTGAGGATGCGCGCCGCCGTCGCCGCCATTTGCTGCAGGCTTTCCTGCAAGCCACGGCTAAAATCCAGGACCCGGCTTAAATCCTGCAGCCGCAGCAGTACCGTCTCGGCATCGCCCATCTCGACCCCCAGACCGGGCACCAAAGCCCAGTATAGGCAATAGCGGCGATGCTGCGGCTCAGTTGAGGGCGCTCGCCAGGAGCCGCCGGTATTTCGACACCAGCTCCCCGCCGCCGAGGAGATTGAAGACGGAAATCATGGTCTTGCGGCCGATGTCATCCTGGAAGCTGCGGTCGCGGCGCACGATCTCCAGCAGCTGCTCCAGTGCCGGTTCGTACTGTCCCTGCGCTATATGGAGATTGGCAAGCTGCAGGCGCGCCTCCAGGTCGTTCTCGTTGGCCGCGATACGTGACCGGAGGGTTGCCTCGTCGGGCAGGCCCTTGGCTTTTTCGGCAAATTCGATACGGGCGAGCAGTTCCTGCACCCTCGGCTCCTGCGCCGTATTCGGGGACAGGCTGGCCAGCAGCCGGCCGGCTTCCGCCATCTCGCCCAGGTCCACCATGATCGCAGCGGCGTCGATGCGGATCTTTTCGTTGCGGGGGTCGAGTTTGGAGGCTTCGCCCAGCAGTTTCAGCGCCTGCGCCGCATCGCCGCTGGCGTAGACGGCCTGCGCCTGCTGGCGCAGGGCCTCGCCGGGGGAGGGAATCAGGGCGTCGATGAAGGCGCGCACCTGGGATTCGGGCAGCGCGCCCGAAAACTCATCCACCATCTCGCCGTTGAGGAAGGCCTTGACCGTGGGCACGCCGCGAATGCCGAACTGAGCGGCCAGTTCCGGATTGGCATCCGTCTCCACCTTGGCCAGGATGAAGCGGCCCTGGTATTCATCGGCGAGCTTTTCCAGGATGGGCTTGAGCACGCGGCAGGGACCGCACCAGGTGGCCCAGAAGTCCACCAGCACCGGCACGTTCTTCGGCGCATCGAGCACGACCTGTTTGAAGTTGGCAGCGGTGACGTCGAAAGAATGGCTTCCCATGATGTTCTCCCAAGTCGATCCTCGTTATGTGATGTCGGCCCGGGCTTGTTTCAACCGTCAGACACGCTGCGCGAGGATGGCGGCCATGCCGGTGTAGGTGTGCGGGGTGAGGGCCAGCAGGCGCGCCTTTTCCGGCTCGGGAATGGGCAGTTGCCGGATGAAGGCGGCCAGGGTTTCGCGCGTGATGCCGCTCTTGCCGCGGGTCAGCTCCTTGAGCTGCTCGTAGGGATTGGGCACGCCGTAACGGCGCATCACGGTCTGGATGGGCTCGGCCAGCACTTCCCAGTTGGCGTCCAGATCCTCGTCGAGGCGCTGCGCGTTGGCCTCCAGCTTGTTCAGGCCGCGCAGGCAGGACTCGAAGCCCAGCAGGGCATAGCCCAGGGCCACCCCCATGTTGCGCAGCACGGTGGAATCGGTGAGATCGCGCTGCCAGCGCGACACCGGCAGCTTTTCCGCGAGGTGACGCAGCAGGGCGTTGGCCACCCCCAGGTTTCCTTCGGAATTCTCGAAGTCGATGGGGTTCACCTTGTGGGGCATGGTGCTGGAACCCACCTCACCGGCCTTGACCTTCTGCCTGAAATAACCCAGGGAAATGTAGCCCCACACGTCCCGGTCCAGGTCGATCAGGATGGTGTTGACGCGCGCCAGCGCGTCGAACAGCTCGGCCATGTAGTCGTGGGGCTCGATCTGGATGGTGTAGGGATTGAAACGCAGACCGAGGTTTTCCACGAAGCGGCGCGCGAAGCCTTCCCAGTCGAAGTCCGGATAGGCCACGAGATGGGCGTTGTAATTGCCCACCGCGCCATTGATCTTGCCCAGCATGACCACCCCGGCGAAGCGCTCGCGCGCCGCCTTCAGCCGGTACGCCACGTTGGCGAATTCCTTGCCCACCGTGGTGGGGGAGGCGGGCTGGCCGTGGGTATGGGCCAGCATGGGCAGATCGGCCCAGGCATGGGCCAGCTCGGTGAGCTTTTCCAAAAGCCGGTCCAGGGCCGGCAGCAGCACCTGGTCGCGCCCTGCCTTGAGCATCAGGGCGTGGGACAGGTTGTTGATGTCCTCGGACGTGCAGGCGAAGTGAATGAACTCCGCCACCCGCATCACCTCGGCATTGCCAGCGAGGCGCTGCTTGAGGAAATACTCGATGGCCTTCACGTCGTGGTTGGTGACGGCCTCGATGTCCTTCACCGCCTGGGCATCCGCTTCGCTGAAATTGGCTGCCAGCGCATCGAGCTCGGCCACCGTGGCGGGGGAAAATGGCGGCACCTCCTTGATGGCCGGCTCGGCGGCCAGGGCCTTGAGCCACTCGATCTCCACCTGCACCCGGTGCTTCATCAGCCCGAATTCGGAAAACAGGGGACGCAGACCCGCCATGCGGGAACCATAACGGCCATCGAGGGGGGACAGGGCAGTGAGAGGGGACAGTTCCATGGTGGCCTATCGGAATGCGTTGTCGGCAACGGGGGCGGCCCGTCCGGCGGGCGGGCAAAAACAACTATTCTACCCGATCAGGCGGCCCACCCCGGGGGGCCGGGCCGGTGATCCTGACCAGCACGTAGCCCAGGGCCCGGTAGTCGTTGACCTGCGCCGGTCCGGCGGCCGACACGCTCACGTAGTCCGGAAACGCTTCCGCTCCCACGCCACGCCAGCCGGCATAGGTCTCACACACATGGACCGGGATGCCCTCCACGCGGGACAGGCGTTCGATGCCGCCATGGACCTCGGACGCCGTGGCACGGCCCTCGCGGGTGAGGGCGAACATTTCCCGCCCGTGGCTCACCACCGCCAGCGGCAGGTCGGGAAAGCGCGCCCGCAGCCGCCGCGCGTAGTCGCTCACCTGGGGTACCGCCCAGGCAAGCGCTTGGGGATCGGCGGTGACGATTTCGAACACGACGCCCGGGGGCGGCTCGTTCTCCGCCAGCAGGCGCGCCACCACCGGGTGGTCGGCGGCCCAGGCACACAGGGAGGCAAACAGGCAGGCCAGGGCGGGCACGAGGGTCTTGGGCATGGCAATGATCTCCATGGCTGGTGGCAGCGCCGGGCGCAGGCATGGCGGCGCAGCCGCTTCGTTGGAGCCGTCAACAGGGTGCGCCGTTCCCGGGCCAACGCATCAGGGCCGTTACAATGGGCCATGGCCGCGCTCGACCGACTTCTCGCCGAAATCCGTGCCTGTCGCCTGTGCGAAGACCACCTGCCGCTGGGGCCACGGCCGGTGTTGCGCGCGTCGGCCACGGCGCGGCTGCTCATCGTGGGGCAGGCGCCGGGGCGGCGGGTGCACGAGACCGGCATTCCCTGGAACGATCCTTCCGGTGACCGTCTGCGGGCGTGGCTGGACATGGACCGCGAACGGTTCTATGACGGGCGCCACATCGCCATCGTCCCGGCAGGCTTGTGTTACCCCGGCAGCGGTCCGCGCGGGGATGCCCCGCCCCGCCCCGAGTGCGCCCCCCTGTGGCATCCACGCCTGCTCGCCCTCATGCCCCGCATCCGGCTCACCCTGCTGGTGGGGCAATATGCCCAGGCCTACTATCTCGGTCCGCGGCGCAAGCCCACCCTGCGCGAGACGGTGGCGGCCTGCCGGGAATACCTGCCCCATTATTTTCCCCTGCCCCATCCCAGTCCGCGCAACCAGCTCTGGCTCAGGCAGAATCCCTGGTTCGAGGCGGAGGTGCTGCCGCTGTTGCGGGCGCAGGTCCGCGCCGCACTGGCATGAGGCCCACCTGGATCCTGCTGCCCGGGCTGGACGGCATCGGCCGTTTTCGCACGCTGCGGGCCGAACTCGAGGCACGCGGCATTCCCCACCGCGCGCTGTCCTATCCGCCGAAGCAGGCCCTCGCGCTCCCGGAGCTGGTGACGCGGGTGGCCGCCGAGGTGCAGGCGGAGACCGCCTGGGTGGCCCTGGCGGAGTCCTTTTCCGGGCTGATCGCCATCGAACTCGCGGCCCGGCGGGTGCCGGGGCTGCGCGCGGTGGTGTTCGCGGCGGGTTTTTGTGCCTGTCCCCTCACGGGGCCGTTGCGCCTGCTGACGGCAGTGCCGGGAGCCTGGCTGTTCCGGCTGCCGCCGCCGCGCTGGCTGTTGCGCCATTATTTTCTCGGCCACGCCGCATCCCCCGGGCTGCTGGAGGATCTCGAGGCCTCCGCCGCTGCGGTGCGTCCGGAGGTGCTGGCGCGGCGGGTGGCGGACATCCGCCGCACCGATCTGTGTGGACGCCTGGCGGACGTGAGGCTGCCGCTCCTCTATCTGCGCGCCCGCGACGACCGTCTGGTGGGACCGCAGGCCGTAGCGGCCCTGCGCCGGGCGTGTCCCAGCCTGGAGGTGGTGGAGTTGCCGGCGCCCCACATGCTGCTGCAGACCCACGCGCGCGAGGCGGTGCAGGTCACGCTGGATTTCCTGGCGCGGCACGGGCTCGCCTGAGCCCAAGCAGGGGCGGTGATGCCCGGATGGTATAATCCGCGTTCTTTTTTCAGCCTGCCAACCCACACCCATGCTCGAAGCCTACCGTGCCCATGTCGCGGAGCGCGCGGCCCAGGGGCTGCCGCCGCTTCCCCTCAACGCCGAACAGGTCGCCGCCCTGGTGGAACTCATCAAGAATCCCCCCGCCGGCGAGGAAGATTTTCTGCTCGACCTCCTGGAAAACCGCGTGCCGCCCGGCGTGGACCAGGCGGCCTACGTCAAGGCGGCCTTCCTCGCCGACGTGGCGCGGGGCCGGGCACAGTCGCCCCTCATCTGCCGCCAGCACGCGGTGCAGATCCTGGGCACCATGCTGGGCGGCTACAACGTGGCGCCCCTCATCGAGCTCCTGGACGACGCCACCCTGGCGCCGGATGCGGTACAGGCGCTGTCCCACACCATCCTGATGTTCGATGCCTTCCACGACGTGGTGGACAAGTTCAAAGCGGGCAATCCCCACGCGCGGGCGCTCCTGGAATCCTGGGCCGAGGCGGAGTGGTTCACCACCCGCGCGCCGCTGGCCGAGGCCATCCGCTGTGTGGTGTTCAAGGTGCCGGGGGAAACCAACACCGACGATCTTTCTCCCGCGCAGGAAGCCTGGTCGCGTCCGGACATTCCCCTGCATGCCCGGGCCATGCTCAGCAACAAGATGCCGGATGCGCTGGAAATCATCGCCAAACTCAAGGAAAAGGGCCTTCCGCTGGCCTTCGTGGGCGATGTGGTGGGCACGGGCTCCTCGCGCAAGTCGGCGATCAATTCCGTGCAGTGGCACATGGGGCAGGACATTCCCCACCTGCCCAACAAGCGTACCGGCGGCATCGTGCTCGGCGGCAAGATCGCCCCCATCTTTTTCAATACGGCCGAGGATTCCGGGGCGCTGCCCATCCAGTGCGACGTCACACGCATGGAGATGGGGCAGGTCATCACCATCCATCCCTACCGGGGCGAAATCACGGACGAGGCGGGGCAGGTCATCGCCACCTTCCGCCTGGAACCGCGCACGCTGCCGGACGAGATCCGCGCCGGGGGGCGCATCCCCCTCATCATCGGCCGTGGCCTGACCAACAAGGCGCGTGAGGCGCTGGGGCTGCCTCCTTCCGAAGCGTTCATCAGGCCGGTGGCGCCCAAGGACACCGGCAAGGGCTTTACCCTGGCGCAGAAGATCGTCGGCCGCGCCTGCGGGGTGGCGGGGGTGCGCCCCGGCACCTACTGCGAGCCGAAAATGACCACCGTGGGCTCCCAGGACACCACCGGCGCCATGACCCGCGACGAATTGAAGGAGCTGGCCTGCCTGGGCTTTTCGGCCGACCTGGTGATGCAGAGCTTCTGCCATACCGCGGCCTATCCCAAGCCGGTGGACATCAAGCTGCAGCACGAGCTGCCGGAATTCATCTCGTCGCGCGGCGGCGTGTCCCTCAAGCCGGGCGACGGCGTGATCCATTCCTGGCTGAACCGGATGCTGCTGCCGGACACCGTGGGCACCGGGGGCGATTCCCACACCCGCTTCCCCATCGGCATCAGCTTCCCCGCGGGTTCCGGGCTGGTGGCCTTCGCCGCCGCCATGGGTGTCATGCCGCTCGACATGCCGGAATCGGTGCTGGTGCGCTTCAAGGGCAAGATGCAACCCGGCATCACCCTGCGCGACCTGGTCAATGCCATCCCCTACGTGGCCATCCAGCAGGGTGTGCTCACGGTAGGGAAGCAGGGCAAGAAGAATGTTTTCAACGGCCGCATCCTGGAGATCGAGGGGCTGCCGGATCTCAAGGTGGAGCAGGCGTTCGAATTCGCCGACGCATCCGCGGAGCGTTCCGCCAACGGCTGCACGGTGCGGCTCAACAAGGAGCCCATCATCGAGTTCCTCAACTCCAACATCGTCCTCCTGGAACATTTGATCGAACGTGGCTACCAGGACGCGCGCACCCTGCAGCGGCGCATCGATGCCATGCGCGCCTGGCTCGCCAAACCGGAGCTGCTGGAGCCCGATCCCGACGCGGAATACGCCTACGTGCTGGAGATCGACCTAAATGAGATCCGGGAGCCGCTGGTGGCCTGTCCCAACGATCCGGACGACATCAAACCCCTGTCGGCCGTGGCCGGTGACAGGATCGACGAGGTCTTCATCGGCAGCTGCATGACCAACATCGGCCACTACCGTGCGGCGGGGCGCGTGCTGGAGGATGCCGGCCTCATTCCCACACGGCTGTGGATCGCCCCGCCCACGCGCATGGATGAGGCCCAGCTGCGCGAGGAGGGCGTGTATGCCATCTTCGGGCGGGTGGGCGCGCGCACGGAGATGCCGGGCTGTTCCCTGTGCATGGGCAACCAGGCACGGGTGGCGGACAATGCCACCGTGTTCTCCACCAGCACCCGCAATTTCGACAACCGCATGGGCAAGGGTGCGCGTGTCTATCTCGGTTCGGCGGAGCTCGCCGCCGTGTGCGCCCGGCTGGGACGCATCCCCAGCGTGGAGGAATACCTGGCGGTGGTGGAGCAGAAAATCGCGCCGCTGGCGGACAACATCTACCGCTACCTGAATTTCCACCAGATGGAGCAATACATTAGGCCGGGGAAGGTCATTCCCCTGGTACAGGCCTAGCAGCAAAGGGCGAGGGTGGCAGCCGCACCGGGCGCATGCCGGGTGGGCGTCATCCCAGACTGCGCGACTTCCGCGTTTCGGTTTTTTCGTGGGAATAGATGATGAAGCTGATCGGTTCGCTGACGAGTCCCTTCGTGCGCAAGGTGCGCATCGTGGCCATGGAAAAACACATCGAGCTGGAATTCGTGGTGGACGTGCCGTGGGCGGCGGAGACCAGGGTGCCGGATGCCAACCCGCTGGGCAAGGTGCCGGTCCTGGTGATGGACGACGGCACGGCCCTCTATGACTCGCGCGTGATCGCCGAGTACCTGGACAGCGTCACCCCCGTCTCGCGCCTCATTCCGGAGGGTAACCGGCAGCGCATCGCGGTGAAGAAATGGGAGGCGCTGGCAGACGGCATCGCCGATGCCGCGGCGCTCATCTATCTGGAGCGTACCCGGCGCAGCCCGGAATGCCAGAGCCATGACTGGATCGTGCGCCAGGAACAGAAGGTGTTCCGCGGCCTGGAAGCGATGTCCGAGGAGCTCGGCGAGAAGAAATTCTGCACCGGAGAGACCATGAACCTCGCCGACATCGCCGTCGGCTGCTGCCTCGGCTACCTGGATTTCCGCTTCCCGGAAATCCAGTGGCGCGAGGCCCATCCCAACCTGGGCAGGCTCGCGGAAAAACTGTTCGCCATGGAGCCCTTCCAGGTGACGGTCCCCGTGGCCTGAACTTCCCGTGGCGGCCCATCTGCCAAGCAGGCACGTCATTCTCGCCGGCTTTGCCGGCGTTGCCGTCTTTATGCTCGTCATGCTGGGGCTGGGCTTGAGCCGCCTGGCGGAGATCAATGCCCAGATGGACGAACTCGCCAACCGCACCTTCCGCCGTGCCGAAGCGGTGTACACCATGCGGGTGGTGGCGCGCGACCGGCTCGCCAGCCTGCAGAGCATGTTCTTCATGCATGATCCCTTCGAGCGGGACGAGGAGCGGCTGCGCTACGACCGCATGGCACTCGCTTTCATCCAGGCCCGGGACACCCTGCTGGGTCTCAATCCCGGGGCGGCCCAACGTGAGGCGTGGCAACAGGCCCGCGCCCTGATCGTGGAGGATGAGAAGCTGCATGAACAGGCGCTGGATGCCATGGTGGCAGAGCGCCTCGACCAGGCCGCGCGTATCATCCGTCGGGACATCCTGCCCCTGGAGGCGCGTCTCATCGAGACGCTGGATGGCATGCTGGAAATCGAGCGCGCCGAAACCCAGCGTCTGCTCGCCGATGCCAACGATCGCTACCGCAGTACCTGGCTGCTGCTGGTGCTGCTCACCGGGCTCACCCTTGCCGTCATGCTGGCCACGGCCATCCATGTCACCCGCCGCTCCGTCCGCAACGAGACCCTTCTGCAGGAGGCCAGACGACGGGCGGAAGAGGCCGCGCAGAAGCTTTCTTGGGCGGCGAGCCACGATGCCCTCACGGGCCTGCCCAACCGGCGCATGTTCGAAATCCGGCTACATGAGGTGATGCAGCGGGCGCGAAACGGGCAGGGCAGTCACGCCCTTGCCTACCTGGATCTCGACGACTTCAAGCCCGTGAACGACCGCCACGGCCACGAGGCCGGCGACCAGCTTCTCAAAGGTATTGCCCGCACCATGCAGGCCCGGGTGCCGGAAGGAGCGACCCTCGCTCGACTGGGCGGTGACGAGTTCGGTCTGTTATTGCCGGGGCATCGGCTGGAAGAGGCGCAAGCCATCGTGGTGGACCTGGGCCGGGTCGTGGCGGAGTTCTGCCTGCCCTGGGGCGAACACGTGTTGCGCGTGGGCATGAGCGGGGGCGTGGTGGCCATCGATCCGGCTCTCACTGCCACCGAGCTCGTGCATCAGGCGGACCAGGCCTGCTATCAGGCCAAGGCGCGCCGGCGGGGTCACAGGGTCGGGACACTATGAGTGGGGAGGGACTGCCGCCCTCGCCCTGGGTGGTGCGCTGGGCACGCCTGCTGCCCCCTGGCGCGCGGGTGCTGGATCTCGCCGCGGGCAGCGGGCGCCATGCGCGCTGGCTGGCGGCCCGGGGCTTCGGGGTGGAAGCGGTGGACCGCGATGCCGGGGCGCTCGCGGCGCTGGCAGACGTGCCCGGCATCACGCCGCGCTGCGCCGACCTGGAGCAGGGGGCATGGCCCTACGGGGACCGGGCCTTCGACGCCATCGTCGTCACCTGCTATCTGCATCGGCCGCTGTTTCCCCGGATCGAGGCGGCCCTCGTGCCCGGCGGGCTGCTCATCTACGAAACCTTCATGGTGGGCAACGAGGCCTTCGGCCGTCCCACCAACCCGGATTTCCTGCTGCGGCGCAACGAACTGCTGCAGGCCTTCCCCCGGCTGTCGGTGTTGGCCTTCGGCCAGGGCTACACGGCCAGCCCGCGTCCGGCGATGATGCAGCGCCTCAGCGCACGCCGCTAGCCACCGGCAGGGCACGGAAGGGTGCCACCGGCCGGGGTATTTCCGCGCCGAAGGGGGCATAGCGGTAGAGCAGGCTGTCGTAGCGCAGGTAGCGCCTGTGCCACCACACCACCGCACCGCGCCCATCGCCGGGATGCTGCCAGCGGGTGCAGACCAGGTGCGGCCCCCGTTCCATGGGCAGCACCACCTGGTGCAGCGCGCAGACCTTGCGCCGGGCGTCGATCCGGAAGTGGCGACAGTTCCAGCATTCGGGCTCGGGGTTCAGGGCCATGGCGCCCTCACTGGATGATGCCGCCCCCCAGGCAGACCTCGTCCCGGTACAGCACCACCGATTGGCCGGGTGTCACGGCCCACTGGGGACTGTCGAAACGCAGGAGCATGCGGTCGTCCGCGAGGCGCTCGATGTGGCAGGGGGCATCGGCCTGGCGGTAGCGGGTCTTGGCACCGTAGGCGTGGCGGGGGTCGGGCGGTGTGCCGGCGATCCAGGAGAGCGCCGAGGCTTCCAGCCGGTCCCTGAGCAGCAGGGGGTGGTCATGGCCCTGCACCACGATGAGCACGTTGCGGGCGAGATCCTTGCCTGCCACATACCAGGGGGCACCGGGCCCGCCTATGCCCAGGCCCTGGCGCTGGCCGATGGTGTAGTACATGAGGCCCTCGTGGCGGCCCACGCAGCGGCCGTCCGGGGTTTCCATGTCCCCCGGCTGCCGGGGCAGATAGCGCGCCAGGAATTCACGGAAATTCCGCTCGCCGATGAAACAGATGCCCGTGCTGTCCTTCTTGGCGTGGGTGGGCAGGCCCGCCTCGCGGGCGATGGCGCGCACCTCGCTCTTGAGCAGCCCGCCCAGGGGAAACAGCGTGCGGGCGAGCTGGGCCTGGTTCAGGCGATAGAGGAAATAGGTCTGGTCCTTGGCGGCATCCCGCGCCTTGACGAGCTCAAAGCGGCCATCCCGCTCGCGCACCGACGCATAGTGTCCGGTGGCGATGCGGCTGGCCCCCAGGCTGAGGGCGTGCTCCAGGAAGGCCTTGAACTTGATTTCCGAGTTGCACAGCACGTCCGGGTTGGGGGTGCGGCCGGCCTCATACTCCTGCAGGAAATACCTGAACACCCGTTCCTTGTATTCCCGCGCGAAATTCACCGCTTCCACCTCGATGCCGATCACGTCGGCCACCGCCAGCACGTCCAGGAAATCCTGGCGCGCGGGACATTCCTCGTCGTCCTCCCAGTTGCGCATGAACAGGCCCACCACGTCGTAACCCTGGCGCTTGAGCAGCAGGGCCGCGACGGAGGAATCCACGCCCCCGGACATGCCCACCACGACACGCTCAGCCATGGGGCTGCGCTCCCTTCTTCCATTCCCGCAGGGTGAACACCGCCGCCGGCTGCCCGTTGTCGAAGAACCAGGAATCCACCACGTATTCCTCGCCGCCGGCGCGCTCGCGGATGCGCGCCGCCCAGTGTACGTCGAGCAGCCACGGGGCCCGCTCCACCGGCTCCAGCACTTCGTGGAAGCGCAACAGGCCCCGCCGTTCGAGGAGACGCAGATAGGCCGTGGTGTTGTGGGAATGGTCGATGCAGTCCATGCGTCCCTCCACGCCGTCGTCGTCGAGATTGCCGCCCCGGTCATTGCGGGTGGGTGTCTGCTCGCCGGCGATGCGTTCCATGAGGCCGATGGCGAGCTGGATCGCGCTCCGTTCCAGCGCGGGGGTGTCGGCCCCCTCGAACAGGTCGGCGATGCGCAGCAGGTCGTTGACGTCGAACACGACCACCGCGCGGGTTTGACAGCCCCAGTTGTAGCAGATGTCCACCTGCTCGTCGGCATGGGCGGCGGCCGGCAGCAGGGCCAGCAGGAGAAGATACCAGGGCCGCATGTTCAGTCGAAGTGGGTGAGCAGCTCGAGGGGATAACGCCGGCCGGCGAGATAATCCGCTACACAGCGCGCCACCAGCGGGCTGCGGTGACGCGCCGCATCGGCCATCAGTTCCTCCGGCGTAAGCCACAGCGGGCGCAGGATGCCCGCATCCAGCGGCCGTTCCGGGTGGTAACCGGTGATGCGGCCGGCGAAGGCGAAACGCAGGTAGGTGACCTCCTTCTGGGGATGGGGCCAGCGGTAAATGCCCACCAGCGCGCTGGGCTCGAAATCGTAGCCGGTTTCCTCCAGGGTCTCGCGCACGGCCCCTTCGACCAGGCTTTCGTTCCGTTCCCAGTGGCCGGCGGGCTGGTTGAGCACGAGCTGGCCGCCGGCCTCTTCTTCCACCAGCAGGAAGCGGCCATCCTGTTCCACGACGGCGGCCACGGTGACATGGGGTTTCCAGATCATGGCACTCACGCGAGCTTGGGAAACAGTTCCATCAGACCACGGGCGATGGTTTCCACCGCCATGGCGGCGAGCACCAGACCCATCAGGCGGGTGACGATGTTGAGGCCGGTGCGCCCCAGGCGCCGGGCGATGCGGCTGCCCAAGAGGAACACGCCCCACACCACCAGGGTGACCACGAGGATGGGCACAAGCAGCATGACGTGGCCCAGGAAATCACCGTGACGGAACTGATGGGCGGCGATGATCACGCTGGAGATGGCGCCGGGTCCGGCCAGCAGCGGCACGCCCAGGGGCACCACGCCCACTGCCTGACGGTCGGCCACCTCGACCGCTTCCTCGGGGGTCTGGCGGATGGGACTCTCCCTGGCCTGGAGCATGGAAATGGCCAATAGCAGGATCAGGATGCCGCCTCCCACCATGAAGGAACCGATGCTGACATTGAAGAAATCCAGCAGGCGGTCGCCGGTGAAGGCCGCCAGCGCCAGCACGCAGAAGACGGTGAGGGCGACGGTGCGCGCGGTACGGGCACGCTCGCGCGGCCGCCAGCCCTGGGTGGCGCCGATGAAGACGGGAATGCCGCCGAAGGGATTGACGATGGCCAGCAGGGCCACCGTGATCTTGAACAGTTGTTGCCACTCGTGCATGGGGAGTCCGCGCGCAAGGCGCTATTCTACCCGCCGCCGGGCCGCCGCCGGGGCCCGGGCACCGGTACCTCGCGCCACTGACCGGGCGCAAGGCCCGCCAGAGTCCATTCCCCCACCGACCAGCGGATGAGCCGCAGGGTGGGATGACCCACCGCCGCCGTCATGCGGCGCACCTGACGGTTCTTGCCCTCGCGCAGGGTGATGGTGAGCCAGCTGGTGGGAATGTGTCGGCGCTGGCGGATGGGCGGATCGCGCGGCCACAAGCCCGCCGGTTCATTTATGCGCGCCACCTGCGCGGGACGGGTGACGTAATCCCCCAGGGGCACGCCCCTGGCGAGCCGCGAAAGGGCCGCGTCATCCGGAATGCCCTCCACCTGCACCCAGTACGTCTTGGGCAGTTTGTGGCGGGGATCGGTGATGCGGTGCTGGAGCCGGCCGTCATCGGTTAAAATGACCAGGCCTTCGCTGTCCGTGTCGAGACGGCCCGCGGGATAGACGCCGGGCACCGGCACGTAGTCCTTGAGCGTGGGGTGCAGCCCGTCGGGGCGAAACTGGCAGATCACGCCATAGGGCTTGTTGAGCAGGATCAGACGCGGCATCGGCTGCGCAGCATAGACTGGATCGTCCGCCCCGGCGAGATCCGTTTTTTTGTCCGGATGAATTCATGACCCGCCATATCCAGGTGCCCGCCGAGGGCGAAAAGATCACCGTCAATCCCGATTTCAGCCTGAACGTGCCGGACCGGCCCATCATTCCCTTCATCGAGGGCGACGGCACCGGCGTGGACATCACGCCCGTGATGAAAAAGGTGGTGGATGCGGCCGTGGCCAAAGCCTACGGCGGTCGGCGCGCCATCCAGTGGATGGAGATCTATGCCGGGGAGAAGGCCAACCGCCTCTACGGGGGGGATGTCTGGCTGCCCGAGGAGACCGTCGAGGCCGCCCGGGAATACGTGGTGTCCATCAAGGGGCCGCTCACCACGCCCACCTCGGGCGGCATTCGCTCCCTCAACGTGGCGCTGCGTCAGCAGCTCGACCTCTACGTCTGCCTGCGCCCCGTGCGCTATTTCCGCGGCGTGCCGAGTCCGGTGAAGGCGCCGGAAAAGGTGGACATGGTGATCTTCCGCGAAAACACCGAGGACATCTACGCCGGCATCGAGTGGGAGGCGGGCAGCGAGGCGGTGCGCCGGGTGATCGCCTTCCTCACGGACGAAATGGGCGTGGGCGGCAAGATCCGTTTCCCCGAAACCTCCGCCATCGGAATCAAGCCCGTCTCGCGCGAAGGCAGCGAGCGCCTGATCCGCAAGGCCATCCGCTATGCCATCGACAACGGCCGCAAGTCGGTGACCCTGGTGCACAAGGGCAACATCATGAAGTTCACCGAGGGCGGGTTCAAGAAATGGGGCTACGAGCTGGCGGCGCGGGAGTTCGGCGCGAAGCCCATCGGCGATGGCCCCTGGATGGAGCTGCCCAACGGCATCGTGATCAAGGACGTCATCGCCGATGCCTTCCTGCAGCAGATCCTGCTGCGGCCGGAGGAATACGACGTGATCGCCACCCTCAACCTCAACGGCGACTACATCTCCGATGCCCTGGCCGCGGAAGTGGGCGGCATCGGCATTGCGCCCGGCGCCAATCTCTCGGATTCCGTGGCCATGTTCGAGGCCACCCATGGCACCGCCCCCAAATACGCCGGCCAGGACTACGTCAACCCCGGTTCGCTGGTGCTCTCTGCGGAGATGATGCTGCGCCACATGGGCTGGACCGAAGCGGCCGATCTCATCATCAAGGGCATGGAAGGCGCCATCGAGGCGCGCCGCGTCACCTACGACTTTGCGCGCCTCATGCCGGGCGCGACCCAGGTCTCCTGCTCCGCCTTCGGACAGAGCATCATCGACCACATGTAGCGGCAAGGCCACGGGGCTCAGCCCGCCTCGCCGTCATCCCGCCCGGCTTGCGACGGAACTGCCCCCGGGGTGATTCCGGCTGCACGCAGCAGGGCGATCAGCTCCTCCGCCGTCTCCCCCAGATCCGCGCGCAGGGCTTCCAGTGCGGCCAGCAGGGTCGCGCTGATGCCTGTCTGCGCCGGGCCCCGGCCATCGCCGGTGCCGCCTGGTTCCATTTGCCGTGTCCTCGCCGCAAGGCCCGGGACGCCTGCCCCACGCCGGGACGGGGAGGCTCAAAGCGGCCCGTTCCTCCATGATTCTGCATAGGACAGAAAAGGGCGGATGGCCAGGGTCACGGGCGACTGTGGTATCGTTTTCATCCCGGCCACGGCCCCGGGAGCGGAGGAGGACGCCATGCCAGCCAGCAACGTCAAGCTGCATCCCGCCGCGGAGCGTCTGCCCGCGGCCAAGCGTTATGCCATCGTACTCGCCGGGGGCTCCGGCACACGCCTGTGGCCCCTGTCGCGCACCAGCAAGCCGAAACAGCTGCTCTGCCTCAACGGCGGCGAGAGCCTGCTGCAGCAGACCCTGCGCCGCCTGCTGCCCATGGTGGACCCGGCCCACGTGCTCACCGTGACCTCGCACGAATACCGCTTCGAGGTCGCCGGCCAGCTCCACGCCGTGCATCCGGCCCTGGCGGGCGGGGTGCTGGCCGAGCCGATGGGACGCAACACGCTGCCGGCCATTGCCTGGGCCTGTGCGCGCATCGCCCAGGAGACGCCGGATGCCCTCGTCGGCGTGTTCTCCTCGGACCATGCGGTGGCGGACGGGCAGGCCTTCCTCAAGGCCTGGGAGTCCGCGGAGGCCGGCGCCCAGCGGGGCTACATTACCCTGTTCGGCATGAAGCCCACCGAGCCTGCCACGGGCTATGGCTATATCCAGGCGGGTCCGGCGCTGGCGGCCGGGGAGAGTGGACCCATCGCCGCCGTTCAGAAGGCCACCCGTTTCGTGGAGAAGCCGGACCTGGAGACGGCCCGCCAGTATTTGCAGCAGGGGGGCTACTTCTGGAATGGCGGCATGTTCGTGTTCCGGGCGGACCGCTTCCAGGAACTGCTCCAGCGCCATCAGCCCGCGGTTTACGAGGCCGCCCGGCAACTGGCCGCGCTGGGCGCCACCAGCGCACCCGCCGAGCTCTACGGCACCATGCCCGATGTGTCCATCGACTATGGCTTGCTGGAACTCACACCGGATGTGGCGGTGGTGCCGGTGGACATGGGGTGGAGCGATCTGGGCTCCTGGGAGGCCATTTACCGCCAGCGGGACAAGGACGCGCAGGGAAACATGGTCCAGGGTGACGTGCTCGCGCTGGACAGCCGGGACAACCTGCTCTGGAGCGAACATGGGCTCTTGGCCACCCTGGGAATCGAGGGGCTGGCCGTGGTGCAGACGCGGGATGCCACCCTGGTCTGCCCGCGGGAACGGGTGGAGGATCTCAAGCAGCTGGTGGCCCTGGTCAGGGAACGCCATGCCCACCTGGCGGAAACCCATCTCACCGTGACCCGTCCCTGGGGCAGTTATACGGTGCTGGAGGAGGGGCCGTTCTACAAGATCAAGCGCATCGTGGTGAACCCGGGCGCCAAGCTGTCCATGCAGATGCACTACCACCGTTCCGAACACTGGGTGGTGGTGGCGGGCACCGCGCGCATCACCAACGGCGAGACGGAGATCTACCTGGAGGAAAACCAGTCCACCTATATTCCCAAGACGCACCGTCACCGGCTGGAGAATCCCGGGCGTATTCCGCTGCAGATCATCGAAATCCAGAGCGGGCCGTATCTGGAGGAAGACGACATCGTGCGCTTCGATGACGTCTATGGCCGCGACTGCGATGGCGGGAGTCCGCGTTGAACGCGGGCTTCGCGCTGCTGCCCTCCTGGCTCAGGGAACTGCGCGCGGTTGCGCTGGCTCTCCTGTCGGAGGATGGGCAGATCATCGAGGCCAATGAGGGGTTCCTCGCCACCTTGGCGGGCCTCACTGAAGGCACCCCGACGGCCGGCTTCATCGAGCCCGGTTTCAGCCTGCTGGCGGCCTCACCCGCCCAGGGGGATGGGCTGGTGTATCAGGGACTGATCCGTCTCGGTGCGCCCGAGGGTCCGCAGCGCGCCTTCGCGGGGCGGGTGTACCGCGTGAACAGGCTGCTGTTCCTGGTGGCGGAAATGGACATCAGCGCCTTCGAGGAAACGAACGCGGAACTCGTCCAGACCAAAAAGGAACTGGACGAGGTACGGCGTGTGCTCACCCGGCGCAGCCACGCCCTGCAGCAGGCCCTGGAGGAGATCGCCCAGTTGAAGCGCCTGGATACGGTGACCGGGCTGGCCAACCGGGCGGTGCTGGACCAGCGCATGGAAGACGAGATCCGGCGCTGGGAGCGCTCGCGCCGCCCGCTGGCGCTGCTGCTCATGGACATCGACAATTTCACCGCGATCAACGAAAACTACAGCCGCGAGGTGGGCGACGAAATCCTTGGGCACATCGCCACCCTGCTCAGGCAGGCGGTGCGGGGCGTGGATCTGGCGGTGCGCTACGGCGGCCAGGAATTCGCGCTGCTGTTGCCCGAAACCAATGAGATGGGCGCCATCATCGTCGCCGAGCGCATCCGCATGGAGCTGGAAAGCCAGCTCATCCTGCCGGTACTGGAACCCGTGACGGCGAGCTTCGGCGCCGCCACCTACATCGGCGGCGAGTCCCGCGCCGAGTTTTACGCGCGGGCCTGGCGTGCGCTCAAGCATTCCAAGAGCCATGGCAAGAATTGCGTCACCATGGCCGGCGTGGTGCCGGAATGCGACCATCTCTACCAGGGGGACAGCGCGCTCAAGCAGCGTTCGGAGGCCTGATGTTTCACACCATCGAACATTTCGTGGGCAACACGCCGCTGGTCCGGCTCAAGCGCCTGCCGGGCAAGACCAGCAACACCATCCTGGTGAAACTGGAGGGCAACAACCCGGCAGGCTCGGTCAAGGATCGTCCTGCTCTCTCCATGATCATGCGCGCCGAGGCCCGCGGCGAGATCAAGCCCGGCGACACCCTGATCGAGGCCACCAGCGGCAATACCGGCATTGCCCTGGCCATGGCGGCGGCCATCCGCGGCTACCGCATGATCCTGGTCATGCCCGAGCACATGAGTGTGGAGCGGCGCCAGATCATGCGCGCCTTCGGCGCGGAAATCGTGCTCACCTCGCGCGAGGGCAGCATGGAGGAAGCCATCGACGTGGCCAACCGCATGCAGGCCGAGGGCAGGGGGCGCATCCTCAACCAGTTCGGCAATCCGGACAATCCCCAGGCCCATTACGAGGGCACGGGGCCGGAAATCTGGCGCGACACCCAGGGCACCATCACCCACTTCGTATCCAGCATGGGCACCACGGGCACCATCATGGGCTGCTCCCGTTATCTCAAGGAACGCAACCCGGCGATCCAGATCATCGGCGTGCAGCCGGAGGAGGGGGCCCAGATTCCGGGCATCCGCAAGTGGCCCCAGGAATACCTGCCCAAAATCTACGATCCCAGCCGGGTGGACCGGCTCCTCTATGTGAGCCAGGAGGAGGCCGAGGAGATGACCCGCCGCCTGGCGCGTGAGGAAGGCATCTTCGCGGGCATCTCCTCCGGGGGCGCGCTGGCGGCGGCGCTGCGGGTGTCGGCGGAGGTGGAGAACGCCGTCATCGTCTCCATCGTCTGCGACCGGGGTGACCGTTATCTCTCCACGGGTGTGTTCCCCGCCTGAGGCCCGCGCGCCGCGGGCGGCGCGCGGGCTGCTCCTCCTTCTGTTCGCCCTCTGCGCCCTGCCGCTGTGTGCCCAGACCCTCGAGCTGAGTCTCGAGCGGCTCGATGCGCCCGGCCTGCTGGTGCAGGACATCACGGCACGTGTCCTCCTGGCGGGCGGCCAACCCCTGGACCTGCACATTGGCGATGCGCGCCTGGGCACGCGCCGCTGGCAGAACCTCCGTTTGCACTGTGCCCGCACACGCATTGCCACGGACGCCATCGTCTGCCGGGACGGCCGGCTCGATGCCCTGCCCGGGCTTGCCGTGCAATTTCACTACCGCCTGCGGGAGCGTGCCCTGGAACTCGAGCTCACCGGGCCGGATGGCGAACGCTGGCGTCTCAGTCATGGCAAACGGGGCGCGCTCGCCCTGACCGAAATCGAGGTCGGCAACGGCCTGCTCACGCGTCTCGCCCCCTGGCTTCCCCCGGACGGGCCGCGTGTGTCCGCCGGGCGGCTCGATGGACGCATCCGGCTTGCGCTCGATGCGGCCCGGCGCCTCGAGGTCGCTGCGACGGGCCGGGTGCGGGAGGCCGCCTTCAGCGACGCGGCCGGCCTGCACGCGGGCGAGGGGCTGACGCTCGCACTCACCCTGCAGGCCCGGCGCGAGGCGGACTGGAAGGGCAGCGGCGAGCTCCTCTGGGAGGGCGGTGAAGTCTTCTGGTCGCCTTTTTACCTGGCGTCCCGGCCGCGGCGCCTGGCGTTTCACGGCAGCTATGACGGCCGCTTTCTGCAGCTCACCGACTCACGCTTGACCCTGGAAGGCATCGGCCGCCTTCTGGTCAGGGCGCGTTGGGACCTGTTGGCGCGGCGCGTGGAACAGCTTGCGCTGGAAAGCGACGGGGTGGCCCTCGGACCTGCCTACGACCAGTTCGTGAAGCCGCTTCTGGCCGGCGGTTTCGCCGCGGAGCTGACGCTTGGCGGGCGCGCACGCGGTAGTCTGGAAGTCGACGGCGGGCGCCTCACCCGCTTCGATTTCGATCTCGAACAAGGCAGCGTGGCCCACCGCCGCGGTGTGCTGGCGCTGGAGGGCATCCGCGCCCTTCTTCCCTGGCGTGCCCAGGGTCCGTCGCTGGGCAGACTCGAAGTGACCGGTGGCCGCCTGCGCGCCCTGCCGCTGGGCCCCTTCACTGCCGACGTGCGTCTCGACCCGGGCGGCGCGGCGGTGGACCGGCTGGAACTGCCGCTGCTGGACGGTGTGCTGCAGCTTGCCCATCTGGCGCTGCGGCGCGGTACGGCGGGCTGGGAGGCGGCGGGGGAGGCGAGCCTGCGTCCCGTTTCCATGGAGAGTCTGTCGGCGGCACTGGGCTGGCCGCGCATGCATGGCAGCCTCTCCGCTGTCGTGCCGCGTGCGAGCTGGCGCGAGGGCGTCCTGAGCGTGGATGGTGCGCTGCTGTTCCGGGTCTTTGACGGCACTGCGGTGGTCAGGGACCTGCGTGTGGAAGGATTGGCCGGGCCGGTGAGCCGCGCTGAGGCCGAGGTGGACATGCGAGGTTTGGATCTCGATCTGCTTACCCGCACCTTTTCCTTCGGCCGCATGGAAGGGCGGGTGGATGCCGTGGTGCGGGATCTGGTGCTGGAAAACGGCCGCCTGCTGCGTTTCAGCGCATCGGTGGCAAGCAGTCCCGGCGACTATCCGCGGCGCATCTCCCAACGGGCCGTGGACAACATCGCCGCTCTCGGTGGTGGCAGCGCCACGGCTGCGTTGCAGAAGAGCTTCCTGCGGTTCTTCGAAGACTTCCGTTACCGGCGCATCGGCCTTGCGGGACGGTTGGAACGCAACGTGCTCAGCTTGAGCGGTCTGACCGAAAAAAACGGCGGCTTCCTCATCGTGGAAGGCGGCGGGATTCCCGCCCTCAGCGTCATCGGCTACAATCGCCGGGTCGATTGGAACGAACTGGTGGAACGGCTGGCGCGCATCCGGCAAGGCGGGCCTGCCGTGGTCAAATGAGGAAGAAATCATGCGCCTGTTGTCGCGCGCGAGTGGCATCCTGCTGACGGGCGTCCTGCTTGCCGGCTGCGTCACCATCAACATCTACTTTCCCGCCGCCGCCGCGGAAAAGGCGGCGGACAAGATCATCGACGAGGTCTGGCAGCTCAAGCCCGAGCGTGGGCCGGGCGCTGCCCGGGAGGAAAGCAAGTGATGCGCGGCCTGAAGTCCCTGTTTTCACTCTGGCTGCTGGTGGCGGCCTTTTCCGCCTTCGCCCAGGGCGCCAATCTGGATATCGACACGCCTGCCATCGCGGCCATCAAGACTGCGCAGCAGGCCCGTCACCTGCAGCTCAAACCCTTTTACGACAACGGTGCCATCGGGCTCACCCGGGACGGCCTGATCGCCCTGCGTGATGCCTCGCTGGTGCCGCTTGCCCAGCGCGCGCTGATCCAGTCCCTGGTGGCGGAAGAAAACCGCGACCGCGCCGCACTCTATCGCGAAATCGCCCGCGCCAACGGTCACCCGGAATGGGAGGCGGACATCCGCGCCACCTTCGCCAGCCGCTGGATCGCCAAGGCGCCCGCCGGCTGGTATGTGCAGAATGCCAACGGCGAATGGGTCAGGAAGTAGTGTCGGGCGTGCTCTGCTGCGCATCCCAGGCAATGGCCCAGATGTCGGTGCCCTGTTGGGAAGGCGTGAGCGGGCAGCGGCTTTGCAGCAGATCGTTGAGGAAGGTGAGCTCGGCCCAGGTCGCCTCGTCGAAGCCATGGCGTCCGGGCCGCTGGCGGTTGACGAACAGCAGGTCCTGCAGGTAGCGCGCGGCCTCCGCCTCACGCGGCCAGACTTCCACCAGGTGGCTGACGATGTGGGGAAAACGGAGTTCGAGCGCGCTTTCCATGGCGATCCTCCCATGACGGTCCGGGTGCAAGCCCCTCCGGCGTGGGCCATTCACCCGGCATTGTCCCCCGTTGCCCCGGCAAGTCAAGCCGCCGCCCCCTCCGCCCGGCTGGAGAGGCGGTGGCGAGGAGTGCAGGCATGATCCCCGTTCTGGTCTTCGACATCGAAACCGTTCCCGACACCGACGGGCTGCGTACCCTGTGGGATCTCGATCCGGCGGCGAGCCCGGAGGAGATCGCCGAAATCGCCTTCCAGCGCCGACGCCAGGCGACGGGCAGCGAATTCCTGCCCCATCATCTGCACCGGGTGGTCGCCATCTCCTGCGTGCTGCGCAATGACGAGGGTTTCCGTGTCTGGTCCCTGGGCACGCCGGAAGCGCCCGAGGCGGAGCTGATCCAGCGCTTTTTCGACGGCATCGAGAAATACACGCCCCAGCTCGTCTCCTGGAACGGGGGCGGCTTCGATCTGCCCGTGCTCCATTACCGGGCGCTCATCCATGGTCTGTCTGCGCCCCGCTACTGGGACATGGGCGACGATGACCGCGAATTCAAATGGAACAACTACATCAGCCGCTACCACACCCGGCATCTCGATCTCATGGACCTGCTCGCCCTGTACCAGCCGCGGGCCAATGCCCCCCTGGACGAACTGGCGCGGCTCATCGGCTTCCCGGGCAAGCTGGGCATGGACGGCAGCCAGGTCTGGCCCGCGTGGCGCCGCGGCGAAATCCAGGCCATCCGCGCCTATTGCGAGACCGACGTGGTCAATACCTTCCTTGTCTATCTGCGTTTCCAGCTGTTGCGCGGCGCCCTGACACGGGAAACCTATGAGGCGGAAGTGGCCCGCGTGCGCGAGCATCTGGCGGGGCTGCCGGATGCCCACTGGCAGGAATACCTTGCGGCCTGGGGCTGACATGGACGCACAGCTGGACCGGCGGGGTCTGTGGTGGCTTCTGGGGCTGTTGATGGTGGCCGTCGTGCTCCATCTGTCCCTCATGTCTGCGCCCCCTGAGCCCCTGGCGTTTGCCCATGCCGACAAGCTGGAACATGGCGTCACCTTCGCCTGGCTTGCCTTGTGGTTCCTGCAGATCGCACCGCGTCATACCCTGGCTGTGATGGCGGCGCTGCTGGCGCTGGGGGTGGGTATCGAGATCGCCCAGTCTTTTACGCCGACCCGCTCGCCCGAGGCGGCCGACGTCGTGGCGGATACCGTGGGCCTTCTGCTCGGCGCACGCCTAGCGGCCACCCGGGCCGGCCGCCTGCTGATCGCCCTGGAGCGGCGTCTCGACGGCTGGAGGATGCCGGCATGAGCGTGCGCATCGAATCCCTGGACCACGAGGGGCGCGGTGTCGCCCACGTGGCAGGCAAGGTGGTGTTCGTGGAAGGCGCGCTGCCCGGGGAATGCGTGGAGATCCGCACCTTGCGCCGCAAGCCCAGCTACGAGCTGGCCAGCGTCACCCGCGTGGTCGAGGCGAGCTTCATGCGGGTGTCTCCACGCTGCCCCCATTTCGGCGTGTGCGGCGGCTGTCTGCTGCAGCACATGGATCCCGCCGCGCAGGTGGCGGCGAAACAGCGCATCCTGGAAGACAACCTGGCGCGCATCGGCAAGGTGCGGCCGGAGCAGATGCTGCCTGCCATCCATGGGCCGGGCTGGGGCTATCGCCACCGGGCGCGCATGTCGGTGCGCCTGGTCCCCAAGAAGGGCGGCGTGCTGGTGGGCTTCCACGAGCGCAAAAGCAGTTTCATCGCCGATATGCATCGCTGCGAGATCCTGCCGCCCCGCATATCCCGGCTGATCGACCCGCTGCGTGAACTGATCGCCGGGCTGTCGGTGCGCGATCGCGCTCCCCAGGTGGAAATCGCCCTCGGGGAGCGGGTGGACGTGCTGGTGTTGCGCATCCTGGAACCCCTGAGCCCAGACGACGAAATCCGGCTGCGCGATTTCGCCGATGCCCACGGCATCCAGTGGTGGCTGCAACCCAAGGGGCCGGACAGCGTGTTCCCATTTTATCCCCTCGATGCACCGCACCTGAGCTACACGCTGCCGGAGTTCGGGCTGGACATGCCGTTCTCGCCCACGGAATTCACCCAAGTCAATCCCGCCATCAACCGCGTGCTGGTGCGGCGTGCCATGGGTCTGCTGGACCCGCAGCCGGGCGAGCGCATCGCGGATCTTTTTTGTGGCCTGGGCAACTTCAGCCTGCCCATGGCGCGCCGCGGCGCCACGGTGGTGGGGGTGGAGGGCAGTCCCACCCTGGTGGCGCGTGCGCGGGCCAATGCCGTGCACAACGGGCTGGCCGAAGGCACGCATTTCCTTGCGGCCAACCTGTTCGAGGTCACCCCGGAGAGCCTGGCGCAATGGGGGCGGTTCGACAAGATGCTCATCGACCCGCCGCGCGACGGCGCGATCCAGGTGGTGAAGGCGCTGGGAGACGATGCGCCGGCGCGCATCGTCTATGTCTCCTGCAGTCCGGCCACGCTGGCACGGGATGCGGCGGTGCTTGCCCACGAGAAAGGGTATCGCCTGCGGGCGGCCGGCGTGGTCAACATGTTCCCCCACACCGGACACGTGGAATCCATTGCGCTGTTCGAGCGCTGAAAAAGCAGCGGGGCGGCCAAGCCGCCCCGCTGCCCGTTGGAAACGTGACAGGTTACTCCCGCTCACCCATGAAGGCACCCAGCAGGTGCAGCAGGCTGGTAAACAGGTTGTACAGGGAGACGTACAGGCCGATGGTGGCCAGCACGTAATTGGTTTCGCCGCCGTTCACGATCTCGCCGGTCTGATAGAGGATCATGCCGCACATGAGCACGGCAAACATGGCCGAGACGGTCAGCGCCAGCGCCGGCAGGGGATGGCCCAGCAGCGCCGCCACCAAAGAGACGATGGAGGCAATGAAGGCGACGAGCACACCGGCCACCAGAAAGCTGCGCATGAAGCTGAAGTCTTTGCGCGAGGTGAGCGCATAGGCGGACAGTCCCAGGAAAGTGACGCCGGTGAGACCCAGCGCCAACATCACGATCTGCGCGCCGTTGGCGAGGCTCAGGTAGTGGTTGAGCACGGGACCCAGGCCGAAGCCCAAGAGACCCGTGATCGCGAAAACGACCCCGATGCCTGCGGCGGAATGGGCCGTGCGCGGCACCACGAACCACAGCAGCGCGAGGGCGATCAGGCTGCTCACCAACCCTGCGCCGTAGGGAACTTGCAGCGCCATGGCGGCCCCCGCGGTCAGGGCGCTGAACAGCAGAGTCATGGCCAGCAGCATGTAGGTGTTGCGCAGCACCTTCTGCGCGCTGGCGGCGGCGATCGAAGTGCCTGTGAGCGTGGACGGAAATTCGGCTTGCATGGCGTCTCCTTGACTGATGTTCTGGTATGCAGAAGAGGGAAAGGTTGGCTGACGAGGGGATAGACTAGCCAAGGGACGTCAAAGTTTCAACGGCGGGGACGCCGCCGGAAATGCCTGGGTGGGAGCTGACCCGTGCCGCCCGCGAGATTCCACGGTATCATCCCCGTCCGCCGTCGGTGACGGCCAACGGGAATCTCCCTCGCGTCGGCGTGGCCGAGTGGTTTAAGGCAGCGGTCTTGGCGCACGCGAAGCTTGCGCCAGCGCAGGCTCACCTGCGCAGCAGGTGATGCCGGAGCTAAAACCGCCAGGAACGGCGGTCGATCGGAGGCGTGGCCGAGTGGTTTAAGGCAGCGGTCTTGAAAACCGCCAGGGGCTTTGCGCCCCTCGTGAGTTCGAATCTCACCGCCTCCGCCAGATAGTGTCTCAAGGGCTGGGCGTTCGGAAATCTGCCCGACGCGGTGTCCGGGCATCCAGACAGGCATTGTGGGTTGGTCATGAGAAGGCTGATGGTATGCGCGATGGGCGCAGTCCTGGGCATCCTGTCTTGCTCCACGGGATGGACGCAGCAAGTCGGGCGAGCCGCGCCCGGCCCGGCCGGGCTCTCTGCAAAACAGCAGATCGAGTCCGTGAAGGAGCGCATCGTTGCGTTGCAAGCTGAGTTGGACAATATCAATGCGACGATCCTCGTTCAGCCGGATTACGGCAGCTGCAGTGTCAGCAGAGCACGCTGTGAAAACGCATGTGACCAGCAGTTCGCGGCCCGGCTCGTCATTGGTGCCTCGGACTTGATTGTCAATCAAAGGATGGAGACCGCCCTGCAGGCCCCCGAGACAAGCGCGGCGTGTGAGCGCAAATGCGAAAGCGACGAAAAGCTTTGCAAGCTCAATGCCGAGGCCCAGGCCCGCCAGCAGGAACAGGCGGAGCGGCAAAGGCGTGCCGCCCCAATCAGGGCCGAGATTGTGGCGCTGCGCCAGCGCCTGGCACGACTGTCGGCCGGGGAAGGGCCGCCCCTGCCTGGCATGCCGCCTGTCCAGACGGATGGTGCCCAGCCAAAGGCCCCGGTCCAATCCACACCCAGGGCCGCTCCCGCGACGATTCCGCCATCATCGCTTCCCGGGGCGCCCATACCCGATGGGGAAGAGGAAGCCTGGCTCATGGCGAAGAAATACGGCTCGCGGGAAGCCTTTGCCGCCTATCTCAAACATTACCCCAATGGCCGGCACGCGGCCGCGGCACGCATCGCCCTCGATGCGATCTAGGCCGAGGACGCCCGCAAGGAAACACAGCTTGCCAGCGCCGCGGAAGATCCCTTCGTCGGGTTTTATGATGTCCAGATCGAGCTGCCGTGGTTTGCGCCCGCGGAAAATGGCAGGTCGCGCATCAAGATTTGGAAAGAGAACGGAATTTACCGGGGGCAGGAGACTTTTGCAGACGGCCTGAAGGCAGACCTGCATGGCATCGAGGTGAGGGGATGCCGCCTGAGTGGTTTCAGCGTCGTGGATGGAAACGTGACGTGCAGGGGTCTGGACATCGGCACCCATGTAGCGGTTTCCGCGGAGGGACGGGATTGCCTGGATGCATTTGACCGCGAACCCGGTATTTTTGCAGGGGTTTTCAAGGGAGCGTTCTCCAGGACGCCGCTTGTCGGCAGGCGGGAGTGACAGCATGCTCCCCCCCTGGGGCGTGCTGCCGCGTCAACCCGATTTACACGCCTGCGGTCTCATGGTGTAGGCAGGGAGCGCCGTGGCCAGCGCATCGTGGAAACCTGTTCTAGAACGCTTTATTCATGCCCGTTTCTGCGGGCGATGAAGGGCACCACGGCTGGCGGGTTCCGCCATTCGGTCGGTCATTCACGGGGAGGGAACGTCATGATTCGGGAATTCAGGGAATTCGCGTTGCGCGGCAACGTGGTCGACATGGCAGTGGGCATCATCATTGGGGCGGCGTTCGGCAAAATCGTCGATTCCCTGGTGGCGGACATGCTCATGCCACCCATTGGCCTGCTGCTGGGCAGCGTGGATTTCAGTAACCTGTATCTGGTTCTCAGGGAAGGCAGTAGCCCCGTGCTGGCCGGAATGTCGCTTGCCGAGGCCAGGAAAACCGGTGCGGTCACCCTGAATTACGGCCTATTCATTACCCATGTCATTTCCTTCCTGATCGTGGCCTTTGCGGTGTTCCTGCTGGTGCGCACCATGAACCGCCTGAAGCGCCGGGAGGAAGCCGCGGTGCCGGCACCTGCCACGAAGGAATGCCCTTTCTGCGCGTCGGCCATCCCCCTCAAGGCCACCCGCTGTCCCCACTGCACCTCTGACCTGGGCCATTCCTGAGCGGCGCCGCGACGCCTTTCCAGTCCTGCTCCCGGCGGGTTGGAGGAAAGTCGAAGGCGCGGCGCGGGCTGAGGAACAGGAAGCGTTTGCGAAGCCCGGCGGCAGACACGGACGGTCCATCTCCCCAACGCTTGGGATGAGCACGGAAGCCCGTTGTCGCCCCGGACCATGAGCACGAACGGCGGGGCGTCGTGGCCGGGCAGATCCGCACCAACGCCGCTCTGGTTATTGGGCCTTGCGGAAAAGGCGGGCACGGCCTCTTCCTCCCCACGTCCCCGCTCGATCTCCGTCGTACTGCGCCAGGGGCGGCATTCCCTTTTTCCTTTGCGCGGTGGCGATGCGCATCCTGCGTTGACGGAGTGTCCGGGCCCCGGCAGACGACGGCACCGCAAAAGAAAAAGGGCTGCCGGCTGGCAGCCCTTGCTGTCTGGCGCGCCCGAAGAGATTCGAACTCCTGACCTCCTGGTTCGTAGCCAGGCACTCTATCCAACTGAGCTACGGGCGCGAGAGGCGCGATTATAGAGAAAAACGGCTTTTCAAACAACGACCGGGCAATGACCGGTCAATTTCAGGTCCCGGGGCTCGACGAGCGCAGAGTCGGCCAGCCGGCACCGGCCCGGACGCACCGAACCCGTCGGCGCGGCTTGCCCCCGCCTGCCGGGCCCCGCGGGGTTTTCGAAGCAGCCTCCTTCTGTGCAAGACGACAATGGGACCACGAGGGTCCCATTCCTGTCTGGCGGAGACGGAGGGATTCGAACCCTCGATACAGGTTTTGGCCCGTATACTCCCTTAGCAGGGGAGCGCCTTCGACCTCTCGGCCACGTCTCCAAAAAAGGGCGCTAGGATACCCGAGGCATCCCGCGGCGGTCAAACCGTCAGGCCGCCTTGTCGAGCTCGAAGGCCTGGTGCAGGGCCCGCACCGCCAGTTCCATGTACTTGTCCTCCACCACGACGGAGATCTTGATTTCCGAGGTGGAGATCATCTGGATGTTGATGTTCTCGTCGGCCAGGGTCTTGAACATCTTGCCGGCGATGCCCGCGTGGTTGCGCATGCCCACCCCCACCAGGGACACCTTGGCGATCCTGTCGTCGCCGATGATTTCCCGGGCGCCGATTTCCGCCTTCACCGTCTGCAGGACATCCATGGCCTTCTTGAACTCGTTGCGGTGCACGGTGAAGGAGAAGTCGGTGGTGCCGTCGTGGCCCACGTTCTGGACGATCATGTCCACGTCGATGTTGGCATCGGCAATGGGGCCCAGGATGTGGGCGGCGATGCCCGGCCGGTCCGGCACGCCCAGCACGGTGAGCTTGGCCTCGTCACGGTTGAAGGCGATACCGGAGATGATGGGTTTTTCCATGGCGTCTTCCTCGAAGGTGATGAGCGTGCCTTCGCCTTCCTCCTCGAAGCTGGAAAGCACGCGCAACTTGACTTTGTACTTGCCGGCGAATTCCACCGAGCGGATCTGCAGCACCTTGGAACCCAGGCTGGCCAGTTCCAGCATTTCCTCGAAGGTGATGGTGCTGAGCTTGCGTGCCTCGGGCACGATGCGTGGGTCGGTGGTATAGACTCCGTCCACGTCCGTGTAGATCTGGCATTCGTCGGCCTTGAGCGCCGCTGCCAGGGCTACCCCGGTGGTGTCCGAGCCGCCGCGTCCCAGGGTGGTGATGTTGCCCTGCTCGTCCACACCCTGGAAGCCTGCCACGACCACGACATAGCCGTTGTCCAGGTCGGCGCGGATCTTGTCCTCGTCGATGCTGAGGATGCGCGCCTTGGTGAAGGCATTGTCGGTGAGGATGCGCACCTGCGCCCCGGTATAGCTGCGGGCCTTCAGGCCCATTTCCATGAGGGCCATGGACAGCAGGGCGATGGTGACCTGCTCGCCGGTGGAGACCAGCACGTCCAGCTCCCGCGGATCCGGCTGGGGCTGGATTTCCTTGGCCAGGGCGATGAGGCGGTTGGTTTCGCCGCTCATGGCGGAGACCACTGCCACCACCTGATGGCCCTGGGCGCGGAAGCGCGCGATGCGCTGGGCCACGTTCTTGATGCGTTCGACGCTGCCGACCGAGGTGCCGCCGTATTTTTGTACGATGAGTGCCATGGGCAGTCCCGAAAAAAGGTAAAAGTCTACCGGAAAAGGGGCGGGAAACAAATTGCCGCCGACTATGTCGAAGGAATGGCAGCCGGCGGGGAACGGATGACGAATCCCTAAAGATGCCGGGAGCGCGGCCGCTATCGCGGCAAGGGACGGACGGCCGCGGCGCGCATTGGCGCCGCCGGGACGTCTTGCTAGAATGCCATTTTCGGAGCGAAACCTGGCATTTTTCTTGCAAGGTTGCTAAAAAAGCATAATCAACCGACTTCGACCACAAAGGCGCATGAGATGAAAATGTTAGACAAGGTGCTCAATCCGCGGGAGATCCGGCGCAAGCTGGGCCTCAACCAGCAGGAATTCTGGACCAAGATCGGGGTGACCCAGAGCGGCGGCTCGCGTTACGAGAGCGGGCGCAAGATGCCCAAGCCGGTGCGGGAACTGCTTCGGCTGGTGCATGTGGAGCAGATCGACATCAGCCGCATCAAGAAGGAAGACGTGGAGATTCTCGACTATCTCAAGGAATCCCACCCTGACCTCTACAAGAGCCTGCGCAAGGCGGCCAAGGCCGGCAAGAAGGACAAGGACGGCAGCGCGTCCTGACCAGCCCGGTCACGGGGTGACTTTTACCGGCAGGCCGAGCCGCTGGCGAATCTCCTCGCCCCAAGCCTCCAGCCAGGGAGCGGGCAGGGCGGACAGCCGCGGCGCCTCCGGTTGCAGGGAGGGGCGTGCCAGGCCGTAGAGCAGCACGCCCTGGATGCTCACCCCCTTCTCCAGGGCCTGGGCGAGGAAATCCAGGTAGGCCTGGCGCTCGCCGACGGCGGGCGGTTCGCCGTCCAGGGCGAACACGCAGGTCTGGATCCAGGTCGGGCACAGGCCGGCCGCCGTGGCGAGATTTCCGAGGGTCCGGGCCGGGGTCTGATCCGTTCCGTTGATGCGCCGGATGCCTTCGCGCGTGGCGGCATCGAGCTTGAACCAGACCTCGCCGCCCAGTTCCGCCATGCGGGCGAGCCCCGCCTGCACACCCGCCCGGTGCACGAGGCTTCCGTTGGTGATGAGCACCAGCCGGATGGCCCCCACCAGTCCGAAGCCAGCCATCACCCGGCCCACACATTCGATGGCTCCCGGAAACGCCCGCGCGCTGGTGGGCTCGCCATTGCCCGAGAGGGCGATGTCATTGAGCCGGCGCGCTCCTTCCGGCACCCTTTCCTCCATGAACCGGCCGTGCAGGATGTCCTGAAGCAGGGTGCGCAATTCCGTCTCCAGCAGGGCGAGGTCGGTGGGCGGTGCCGAGCCTCGGGTGAGATTGGGAACCTGACAGTAAATGCAGCGCCAGTTGCAGGCATTGTTGGGGTTGAGATTGATGCCCACCGAGACGCCGCCCGCGCGGCGCGACACCACGGGGTAGACATAGGTCATGCCGGCGGCGTCGCGCCGGTGGTCGGTCGTGGAAAGGGGGGGCTGCGTCATGGGCTCATTGTACCGGCTGCGGGCGCAGTGCCCGGGAAAGGTCGGCCGCGGCGGCCCGGGGCCGCACCGCGCCGAGCCCGGCACCGGGCGCGCAAGGCGAGGAAAAATCTGGGATAATCGCGCCCTTCCTTGCTGGACCCGCCATGCTCATCACCCGCAGAATCGAGTTCGATGCCGGTCACCGGATTCCCCATCACAAGAGCCAGTGCCGGCATCTGCACGGCCACCGCTATGCGCTGGAAATCACCCTTTCCGGGGACATCATCACCACCGAAGGCGTGTCCGAACAGGGCATGGTGATGGACTACGGTGACGTCAAGCGCATCGCCATGGAGCGCCTGGTGCAGGCCTGGGACCATGCCTTCCTGGTCTGGCGCGGCGACACCGTGGTGCGCCAGTTCCTGGAAAGCCTGCCGGGGCACAAGACCGTGGTGCTGGACAGCGTGCCCACGGCAGAAAACCTGGCGGCGGAGGCCTTCCGCATCCTGGACGAGGCCTATGTGGACGTGTTCGGCAATCACCTGCGGCTGGAGCGGGTCCGCATTTACGAAACCCCCAACAACTGGGCCGACGCAGTGCGCGGCCAAATTTGAAAAAAGGACAGCCCCATGAATCTGGACAAGGTCACCTCCGGCCGGGATGTGCCGAACGACGTCAACGTCATCATCGAGATTCCCCAGCACGGGGAGCCGATCAAGTATGAGGTGGACAAGGAAACCGGCGCCATGTTCGTGGACCGTTTCATGTCCACCGCCATGCGCTATCCCTGCAACTACGGCTACATTCCCCACACCCTGTCCGAGGACGGCGATCCCGTGGACGTGCTGGTGGTCACGCCGGTGCCCCTCATTACCGGGGTCGTGGTGCGTTGCCGCCCGGTGGGCATGCTGAAGATGGTCGACGAGTCCGGGATCGATGCCAAGGTCATTGCCGTGCCCGTGGACAAGCTGTGCGGCCTGTATCGCCAAATCGAGAAACCCGAGGATTTCCCGCCGCTGCTGCTGGCGCAGATCAGCCACTTCTTCGAGCACTACAAGGACCTGGAGCCCAACAAGTGGGTCAAGGTGGAAGGCTGGGTGGGACCCGAGGCGGCCAAGGCCGAAATCGTCGCAGGGGTTGAGCGTTACCAGCAGGCTTCCCCCAAGCCCAACTTCTGAGGGGGCGCGGCGCAAACCGCCGTCACGGCCAGGCGACCGGCCTGCATCAAACGGGCAGGGGCGGGGAGCGGCGGCCGCCTCCACACCGTTCCGGAAATGGCGTTTCCTGCGGGCGCGCAAGCGTGCGCCGCCAGGGCGCCTGCGCGGGCCGGGCTTACTGCCCGAAGAACTCCCGCACCTTGTCCATCCAGCGCTTGGCGCGCGGGTTGTTTTCCTCGCCGCGGCTGATGGCTTCCAGCTCGCGCAGCAGTTCCTTCTGGCGTGCATTGAGATTGACCGGGGTTTCCACCACCACGTGGCAGTAGAGATCGCCCGGTGCATGGCTGCGCACGCCCCTGATGCCCTTGCCGCTCAGGCGGAACACCCGCCCGCTCTGGGTGCCTTCCGGAATCTTGATGCGGGCGTGACCGTCCAGGGTGGGAATCTCGAGTTCCCCGCCCAGGGCGGCGGTGGTGAAACTGATGGGCATTTCGCAGTGCAGGTCGTTGCCGTCGCGCTTGAAGACCGGGTGCTCCTTGAGATGCACCACCACGTACAGGTCGCCCGGCGGACCGCCGTTGATGCCGGCTTCCCCCTCCCCGGCGAGGCGGATGCGGTCGCCCTCGTCCACGCCGGCGGGAATCTTCACCGCCAGCGTCTTGTGTTTCTTGACCCGTCCCGCGCCGTGACAGTCGCGGCAGGGCTCGGCAATGGTCTTGCCGCTGCCGTGGCAGGTGGGGCAGGTCTGCTGGATGGAGAAGAAGCCCTGCTGCATGCGCACCTGGCCGTGACCGCCGCACATGGAGCAGGTCAGGGGCTGGGTGCCGGGCCTGGCCCCGCTGCCGCCGCAGGTGGGGCAGGTTTCCATGGTGGGGACGCGGATGCGGGTTTCCGTGCCGCGTGCGGCCTCCTCCAGGGTGATCTCCAGGTTGTAGCGCAGGTCGGCCCCGCGGTAGACGTTGCTGCGCCGCCCGCCACCGAACAGGTCGCCGAAGATGTCTGCAAAGGCGTCGGCGAAGCCCCCGAAGCCGTGCTGGAAGCCGCCGCCCAGGTTGGGATCCACACCGGCATGACCGTAGTGGTCGTAGGCCGCGCGCTTGTTGGGGTCGCTGAGGGTCTCGTAGGCTTCCTTGACTTCCTTGAACTTTTCCTCCGCCTCCTTGTTGCCCGGATTACGGTCCGGGTGGTATTTCATGGCCAGTTTGCGGTAGGCCTTCTTGATTTCGTCTTCGGAGGCGTCGCGGCCGACGCCGAGCACTTCGTAGTAGTCGCGTTTTGACATGGGTCAGTGAAGGGCAAGCGGTTGGCAGTGGGCAGTAAACGCAAAAAAGCGGTGGCGGGTGGTCCCGCTCACCGCTGCCTGCTTCCGGCTCACTTGTCCTTGACTTCCTCGAACTCGGCGTCCACCACGTCCTCGTCCGCCTTGGCACCCCCGCCGGCCTTGCCGGAGGCCTGCCCACCGCCCGCGGCCTGCTGCTGGCCATACATCTGCTCGGCCAGCTTGTGCGAGGCCTGGGCCAGGGCGTTCATCCGGGCCTGGATGGCGTCCTTGTCGTTGCCCTTGATGGCTTCCTCGGCGTCCTTGATCGCGGCCTCGATCTTGGCCTTCTCGTCGGCGCCGATCTTGTCGCCCTGTTCAGCGAGGGTCTTTCTCACCGAGTGGATGAGCTGGTCGCACTGGTTGCGCGCCTCCACCAGCTCGCGCTGCTTGTGATCCTCGGCGGCGTGCGCCTCGGCATCTTTCAGCATGCGCTGGATTTCCTCCTCGGTCAGACCGGAGTTGGCCTTGATGGTGATCTTGTTCTCCTTGCCGGTCGCCTTGTCGCGGGCGGACACGTGCAGGATGCCGTTGGCGTCGATGTCGAAGGTCACCTCGATCTGCGGCACGCCGCGCGGTGCGGGCGGAATACCCTCCAGGTTGAACTGGCCGAGGCTCTTGTTGCCCGCCGCCATTTCCCGCTCACCCTGCAGCACGTGGATGGTCACCGCGGTCTGGTTGTCATCCGCCGTGGAGAACACCTGGGTGGCCTTGGTGGGGATGGTGGTGTTCTTGGGGATGAGCACCGTCATCACGCCGCCCAGCGTTTCGATGCCCAGGGAGAGGGGCGTGACGTCGAGCAGCAGCACGTCCTTCACCTCGCCCTGCAGCACGCCGGCCTGGATCGCGGCGCCGATGGCCACTGCCTCGTCCGGGTTCACGTCACGCCGCGGCTCCTTGCCGAAGAACTCCTTCACCTTTTCCTGCACCTTGGGCATGCGCGTCTGGCCGCCGACCAGGATCACGTCGTCGATGTCGGAGATCTTGATGCCCGCATCCTTGATGGCGATCTTGCACGGCTCGATGGTGCGCTCGATGAGATCTTCCACCAGGCTTTCGAACTTGGCCCGGGTGATCTTCACGTTGAGGTGCTTGGGACCGCTTGCGTCCGCCGTGATGTAGGGCAGGTTCACCTCGGTCTGCTGGGCGGAGGACAGTTCGATCTTGGCCTTTTCCGCCGCTTCCTTCAGGCGCTGCAGGGCAAGCATGTCCTTGCGCAGGTCGATGCCCTGTTCCTTCTTGAACTCGTCAGCCAGGTAGTCGATCAGGCGCTGGTCGAAGTCTTCGCCGCCCAGGAAGGTGTCGCCATTGGTGGACAGCACCTCGAACTGGTGCTCGCCTTCCACTTCCGCGATTTCGATGATGGAAATGTCGAAGGTGCCGCCGCCCAGGTCATACACCGCGATCTTGCGGTCGCCTTCCTTCTTGTCCAGACCGAAGGCCAGCGCCGCCGCGGTGGGCTCGTTGATGATCCGCTTCACCTCCAGGCCGGCAATGCGCCCCGCGTCCTTGGTGGCCTGACGCTGGGAGTCGTTGAAGTAGGCCGGCACGGTGATCACGGCCTCCGTCACCGGCTCGCCCAGATAGGCTTCGGCGTCGCGCTTGAGCTTGCGCAGCACCTGGGCCGACACCTCGGGCGGTGCCATCTTCTTGCCCCGCACTTCCACCCACGCATCGCCGTTGTCGGCCTTCACGATCTTGTAGGGCACCAGACTGATGTGCTTCTGCACCGAGGCCTCGTCATAGCGGCGGCCGATCAGGCGCTTGACGGCGAACAGGGTGTTCTGCGGGTTGGTGACCGCCTGACGCTTGGCCGGCGCACCCACCAGGATCTCGCCGTCTTCCGTGTAGGCGACGATGGAGGGTGTGGTGCGTGCACCCTCGGAATTCTCGATGACCTTGGGCTTGCCCCCCTCCATGATGGCCATGCAGGAGTTGGTGGTACCGAGGTCAATGCCGATGATCTTTCCCATGATGTTTTCCTTTTGCAGTGGTCTCGAAATACGGTTACCGGCTAAATGGGGGCTTGAGGCGCGCTTTCAACCCGAAGCCGCCCCCTGTTTCAGTCCTGTTTGGCCTTGGCCACGGTCACCAGGGCCGGGCGCAGCAGGCGCTCGTGGAGCTGGTAGCCCTTCTGCATCACCGTGGTGACGGTGTTGGGCTCCTGTTCCGACTCCACCATGGCCATGGCCTGATGCAGATTGGGGTCGAATTTCGCGCCGGCCGGGTTGACTTCCTGGATGTGGAACTTTTCGAACACCCGGTTGAGCTGTTTCAGCGTGAGCTCCACGCCCTCACGCAGGCTCTCCACGGAGGCGTTCTCCACCGCAAGGGCCATCTCCAGGGCGTCCTTGACCGGCAAAAGCTCCCGGGCGAAGGATTCGATGGAGAACTTGCGTGCCTTTTCCACCTCCTCGGCGCTGCGGCGGCGCACGTTCTCGGTTTCCGCCTTGGCGTACATCCAGGCGTCGTAGTGTTCCTGGGCCTTGCGCTCCGCCTCCCGCAGCATTTCCTCGAGGCTGGGCATCACTTCCGGTGCGGGATGGGCGGCGGGTTCGTTTTGGGTCGCTTCGGTTTGGTCTTGCTTCTGCGTCTGGGTGGTTTCCTGATCGGACATGGGTTCCTCCAAGGGTTCCGATCGCGTATGGGGGCGGCTGGCCCCATTTCAAGAGGGGGGGCACCCCGGTGAGGCGCGGGGCGCGCCGGCCTCCCGGGCCCCCCTGCAGGGGCGGTGACCCGAGGGGGATCCCGGACAGGCGCCGGCCCGATGGACAATCCGGGTTAGATCTTTACGTCGACCTGCTGCACCGTGCCGGCACTGCCGGCCTCGGTGAGATAGAAACTGCTGGTGCGCAGCCAGCCACCGGCCGTCTCGAAGGGGGTGGCGATGCGCCCCAGATGGATGGCGCCGACCCCTGCCTGGGCCAGGGGCAGCACCCAGTCGCCCTGGGCAGTCCGGTTGAACAGCAGCAGCCGGCGGAAGACCGGGTCGGCCTCATCGATGAAGCCGTTGCCGTCCGCGTCGAAGCCTGCCAGTTCGGCAAAGCCGTCACCGCTGGCGGGGCCGAACAGTTCGCGCCCGTCCGTGATCCGGCCGTCACCGTTGCGGTCCAGGGCCAGGAAGGCGCTGCCGGCGGCCAGGAAGGGCATGGCCTCGGTCTGCCCATCCCCATCCAGGTCGAAGGCGAACCGTCCCTCCGTGAGCTGGGCGCTGGTTCCCGCGAAATTGAGGACGAGGGGGTCCTTGGCGGCGACCTCCTCGCCCATCCCGACGCGCAGGGACAGGCGCTCGGCTTCCTCCCGCGCGAGGGAAAACGCCACCTGGACCGCGATCTCGCGCCCGTCACGGGTGCGTACCAGGGCCCGGGCCTGGAACGTCACCTGCTCCTTGAGCTGCCGTTCGGCGTCCAGTTCATAGCGCAGGCTAAAGGAGGGCCCGGCGGCTGCGCCTTCGGCAGGGGTCGCCTCGGAGCGGGCTGGCGTGTCCTGGGAAACAGGGCGCAGGCGGCACACGCAGCGGCCCGTCAGGCGTTCCAGCAGGGCGATGAGCAGGGTCACGCGCGGGTCCCGGGCGGCTTCGTCACCGGCCTTGCGGATCTGCTCGGCCGCTGCCGCCGCCCGGCCGCCGTCCGACAGATCCACCCGGTCGGGCGTCCCGGCGGCACGCCCCGGCACGGCTTGCACGCTCAGCCGTTCCCGCATGGTGAAACGCTCGGTCCGTTCATGGCGGGCCGCGAGATCGACCCAGGCCTGCTCCACGCGCATCGCAGCTCTCCGTTCACGGGGGGATGGAGGGAATTAACGGTAGAACGGCGCGGCCCTTGAGGCAGGGCGGCCCTACTGGGCCGCACCCAGGGCCAGGGCACGGGTACGGGAGGCCTCGGCCGCGCGGGCCGCCCGGTCTGGCGCCTCGTCGAGCCAGCCCGCGAGATGGCCCAGGGTCAGGTCGGCAAGCGCCCGGATGAAGTCCGGCCGGTCGTTGGGGCAGGGGATGTAGTGGAACTCACGACCGCCGGCGGCGAGAAAGGCGGTCTTGGCCTCGACGGCGATTTCCTCCAGGGTTTCCAGGCAGTCGGCGACGAAGCCGGGGCAGATGACGTCCACCCGGCCGACGCCCTGGCGGGCCAGGGCCTCCAGGGTGGGCTGGGTGTAGGGCTTGAGCCACTCGGCGCGGCCGAAGCGGGACTGGAAGGTCACCTGCCAGGCGTCGGCGGCAAGCCCCAGGTTTTCCGCCAGCAGGCGCGCGGTCTTCTGGCATTCGCAGTGGTAGGGGTCGCCCTTTTCCAGGGTGAAGCGGGGCACCCCGTGGAAGCTCATGATGAGCCGGTCCGGCCGGCCATGGGCGGCCCAGTGGGCGCGCACCGATTCCGCCAGGGTGGCGATGTAGCCCGGATGGTCGTGGAAATGCTTGACGAGGCGCAGCTCGGGCGGGTTGCGCAGCCGCTGCAGGGTGGCCGCCACCGCATCGAACACGCTGCCGGTGGAACTGGCGGCGTACTGGGGGTAGAGGGGCAGCACCAGCAGCCGGTCGCAGCCGGCCGCCTTGAGCCGGAGGATCCCCTGTTCCACCGACGGTTCGCTGTAGCGCATGGCGTAATCCACCACCAGGGGCGTGCGGGTGCGCTCGCCAAGATACCCCTTGAGCAGTGTCGCCTGCCGCTTGGTGTGGACGAGCAGGGGTGACCCCTCCGGCGTCCAGATGCTGGCGTATTTCTGGGCCGACTTGCGCGGGCGGGTGTTGAGGATGATGAGATGGAGAATGGGCCACCAGACGGCCCGGGGAATCTCGATCACCCTTGGATCGGACAGGAACTGGCGCAGATACGGCCGCAGGGCCGCCGCCGTGGGGGCGGCGGGGGTGCCCAGGTTGACCAGGAGCACGCCGACGCGGGGAACCGTGCCGTGGCGATAGGGGGGTTCCGGCAGATAATGCATCAGTGATAGGAAAGGGCGCTGGACAGCAGCTTGGCCGTGATGTCCACGATGGGGATGACGCGGTCGTAGGCCATGCGCGTCGGGCCGATCACCCCCACCGTGCCCACCACTTGCCCGTTCACCTCGTAGGGCGCGGTGACCAGACTGCATTCGTCCAGGGGCATGACGCCGGACTCGCCACCGATGAAGATCTGCACGCCCTGACTCTGCTGCCCCAGGGCCAGCAGCTGCATGAGCTCGGTCTTCTGCTCGAAGATGGAGAACAGGCGTTTGAGCCGGTCCAGGTTGGCCGACAGATCCTGAACCTCCAGGAGCTTGCCCTCACCGGACAGCACGCACTGGCCTTCCGCTTCCGAAAGGGCCGCGCTGCCGGCCTCCAGCGCCGCGGTCATCAGGGCGGTGACGTCCTGGCGCAGGGCCTTGAGTTCGTCCTGAATGGTCTGCTTCACCTCGTCCAGGGTGCGGCCGGCATAGTTCTGGTTGAAGAAATTGGCGGCTTCTGTGAGTTCCGCCGCGGTGTAAGCCTTGGCGGGAATGAGGATGCGGTTTTGCACGTTGCCGTCCGTGGCGACCAGGATCATCAGGATGCGCCGCTCCGACAGGCTCAGGAATTCGATATGGCGTACCGCGGTGCTGCGCTTGGGCGCCATCACCACACCGGCGAAATGGGTGAGGTCCGACAGCAGGCGCGAGGCGGAGGCGATCAGGCGCTGGGGATCCGAGGTGTCCAGCTTGCTCTCCAGCGCCTGCACGGCCTGGCTCGGCAGCGGCTGCACCGTGAGCAGGCTGTCCACGAACAGGCGGTAGCCCCGCGGCGTGGGGATGCGCCCCGCCGAGGTGTGGGGGCTGGTGACGAAGCCCAGTTCCTCCAGGTCGGCCATCACGTTGCGGATGGTCGCGGGGGACACGTCCAGCCCGGAATAACGGGACAGGGTGCGCGACCCCACGGGCTGGCCTTCCGCAATGTAGCGTTCCACCAGGGTCTTGAGCAGGACGAGGGAGCGCTTGTCGAGCATGGTCACGATTCTACCGATTCCTGACCCGTTATGAAGTTCCATCGACGCCGCCCGCTGCCGCCCGGACAAAGCGTGGGGCCACCGCTATAATTTCGGCATCATGCGCTTCCCTTTCAAGACCGCGGCCCTGGTGGGCAAGTACAACAGCAGGGAGATCGGCAGCGCCCTGCTGCGCCTGGCGGACCACCTGTCACAGCGGGGGCTGCGTGTCATCATCGCCACCCAGACCGCGGAACGGGTGGGTATTGCCGGCTTCGAGACCGCGACCCTGTCCGAGATCGGCCATATCGCCGACCTGGTGGTGGTGTTCGGCGGCGACGGCACCATGCTTTCCATTGCGCGCATCCTGGCGCCCCATGACGTTTCGGTGGTGGGCGTAAACCAGGGGCGGCTGGGCTTTCTCACCGACGTCTCCCTCGACACCATGATCCAGACCCTGGACGAGATGCTGGCGGGGGAGTTCGTGGTGGAAGATCGCTTTTTGCTGGATGCGGTGATCAAACGCAACGGCGAAATCCTCCACGAAGCCCGTGCCTTCAACGACGTGGTGGTGTCCAAGGGGGCGGCGGGGCGGCTCATCGAGCTGGAGGTGTTCATCGACGGCCAGTTCGTGTACAGCCAGCGCTCCGACGGCCTGGTGATCGCTTCCCCCACGGGCTCCACGGCCTACGCCCTGTCGGCGGGCGGCCCCATCCTCCATCCCACCCTGGAGGCCATCGCCCTCGTGCCCATCTGCCCCCACACCCTGTCCAACCGGCCCATCGCCGTGAACAGCCACTCCCAGGTGGAGGTGCTGATCGTCCATGCCGACGACTGTTGCGCCAACCTGGATGGCCAGCACCGGCTGGACCTCAAGGTGGGCGACCGGGTGCAGGTGAGTGGATCCATGGAAACGGTGCGCCTGCTCCATCCCAAGGGCCACAGCTATTACGACATGCTGCGCCAGAAACTGCACTGGGGGGAAAAGCTGTGAGGCACACCGGTCTTCTCGGGGGCGACGGCTGACCGTGCTGGTCCATCTTTCCGTCCGCGATTTCGTCATCGTCGACCGGGTCGAGCTGGATTTCGAGCCCGGTTTCACCGTGCTCACCGGCGAGACCGGTGCCGGCAAGTCCATCCTCATCGACGCCCTGGCCCTGGTGCTGGGCGACCGCGCCGATGCTTCCGTGGTGCGGCAGGGCTGTGCCCGGGCCGAGATCGCCGCCCAGTTCGACATTTCCCGGGAGCAGGAACTCCTCGAGTGGCTGGCGGCCCACGACCTGACAGGCGACGAAGGTCTGTGCCTGCTGCGCCGGGTGGTGGATGCTTCGGGCCGCTCCCGTGCCTTCATCAATGGCCATGCGGCGACCCTGCAGCAGCTGCGCGAGGTGGGGGAGCGGCTGGTGGACATCCATGGCCAGCATGCCCACCAGAGCCTGCTCAGGCCGGCGGCCCAGCGTGCCTTGCTGGATGGCTACGCGGCGCTGGATGTGCTGGCCGGCCTGGTGGCCGACCTGTACCGGGACTGGCAGGAAATCCGCCGGCAGCGGCAGCTGGCGGAACGGGATGCGGCGCAGCTCGCCCGGGAACGGGAAGAGCTGGAATGGCAGGTGAAGGAGCTCGAGGCGCTCCAATTCAGCGAGGAGGAGTGGGCTGCGCTTAAGGCGGAACACAGCCGGCTGGCCCATGCCGCCAGTCTCATCGAAGGCGCGCGGGAGGCGGTGGAACAGCTCTCCGAGAGCGATCTGTCGCTGCTGTCCCAGCTGGCCGGCGTGATCGACCGGCTGCAGCAGCTGCGGCAATACGACCCGGCCCTGGAAGAAGTGCTGGCCATCCTGGAGCCGGCGGAAATCCAGTTGCGCGAGGCGGCCTATGCCTTGAACCACTATCGCCAGCGGCTGGACCTGGACCCCGAACGCCTCGCGGAGTGCGAGGCGCGGCTGGAAGCCATCCACCGGGCGGCACGCAGGTTCCGCGTCACCCCGGACCGCCTGCCGGCGCTGCTGGAAGGCGCGCGCGAGCGGCTGGCCGAGCTGGCGCAGGCCGGGGATGCCGCTGCCCTGGCCCAGCGCGAGGACGCGCTTAAGGCACGCTATCGTGCCGAGGCGGAAAAACTCAGCGCGGAACGGGCCAAGGCCGCGGCGGAGCTCTCCCGCAAGGTAACCCAGACCCTGCAGACCCTGGCCATGGCAGGCGCGCGCTTCGAGGTGGCGCTGGTGCCGGCGCCGGAGGCAGGCAGCTTCGGTCTGGAGAACGTGGAGTTCCGGGTGGCGGCCCATGCCGGGGCGGCGTTGCGCCCCCTCGCCAAGGTGGCCTCCGGTGGCGAGCTCTCCCGCATCAGCCTGGCCATCCAGGTGGTCGCGGCGGACGTGACGCCGGTGCCCACCCTCATCTTCGACGAGGTGGACGTGGGCATCGGCGGGGGGGTGGCCGAGATCGTCGGCGCCCTCCTCAAGCGGCTGGGGGAAAGCCGGCAGGTGCTGTGCATCACCCATCTGCCCCAGGTGGCGGCGCAAGGCGACCATCACCTCCGGGTGTGGAAGGAGACGCGGGACGGGGCGACCGTCTCCCGCATCGCCCCCCTGGACCGGGACGCACGGGTGGAGGAAATCGCGCGCATGCTGGGGGGTGTGGACATCACGGACACCACACGCGCCCACGCCGCGGAGATGCTCGACCGCTGATGGAAGGGCTTCGCCGCGCCGGGCCCGCACCAGGCCTGGGCCGAAAACGGGCTCGCATGCGGTCGCGCCCCATCGCGGCTGAAACCGCGGCCACTGGGCCTGCGGGATCCTTAAGCGCTTTCCTAGCGCCGGTAGGGACAGTTTTCCTTGGTGCAGTCGGCGTAGATGTAGAGGGAGTGTTCGTGGATGGAGAAGCCCCGCTCCCGGGCGATTCTTTCCTGACGCTTTTCGATTTCCGCGTCGTAGAACTCCTCCACCCGTCCGCACTGCATGCACACCAGATGGTCGTGATGTCCCCCCTGGTTCAGCTCGAACACCGCCTTGCCGCTTTCGAAATGGTGGCGGATCAATAGCCCGGCCTGTTCGAACTGGGTGAGCACACGGTAGATGGTGGCCAGCCCGATGTCCGCGTCGCCCTGCTGCAGCAGCATGCGGTAAACGTCCTCGGCGGTGAGATGGCGGACCTCACTGGTCTCGAACAGGCTGAGAATCTTCAGGCGGGGCAGGGTGGCCTTGAGCCCGGCGTTCTTGAGTTCCCTGGGATCGCTCATGGGTATGTCCGGCAAGCACTGACCGCTCAGATGATAGGCCGTTTGCCCGGCGGCTGCCAGCCGGCGTGCTGCCCAGGGCGGGGGCGAGCCGCTATAATGGCCGCTTTCACTGCGGGCCTTCCCCATGCGGCGCATTGCTTTGCTCTCGGTTTTGTGGCTGGCGGGCTGTTCGCTCACGTCCATTGCCCCCGAACCCTACAAGGTGGAAATCCAGCAGGGCAACGTCATCACCCAGGACATGGTGGCCCGCCTGGCACCCGGCATGACCCGTGCCCAGGTGCGCTTCCTGCTGGGTTCGCCGCCCATCACCGATCCCTTCCACGCCAACCGCTGGGACTACGTGTACCGCCTGGCCAAGGGCGGCAAACTCATGGAGGAACGCAAGCTCACGCTGTTTTTCGAAAACGACCAGCTCGTGCGGGTGGCCGGGGACGTGGTGCCGCTCACCGCCGAAGACCGGGCCCAGGCGGAGAAGCAGCCCGTGCGGGGCGTCAATGAGATCGTGCTGTCAAAGGCCGATCCCGATGCGCCGCCGGCGCCGGCCCCGGAGGAGAAGGGCTTTTTCGGTCGCATGCTGGAGAAAATCGGTTTCTGACCAACCCGAACCGGCCGGGCCGTCTGCCGGTGCCGGTTCTTCACCGAACGGATGGATTCATGCTCAACGTCGCCATTGCCGGCGCCTCCGGCCGCATGGGCCGGGCCCTCATCGAGGCCGTCACCCAGGCCGCGGACCTGCGCCTGAGCGCCGCCCTGGAACGGCCCGGCAGCCCCTTTGCCGGACGGGATGCCGGCGAGCTGGTGGGCACGCCCTGTGGGGTGACCGTGCGCACCGACCCGGAAGCGGCGCTGGCCGGCAGCCAGGTGCTCATCGACTTCACGCGGCCGGAAGGCACGCTCAAGCACCTCGCCCTGTGCCGGGACCGGGGCATCGCCATGGTGATCGGCACCACGGGCTTTGCGCCCGAGCAGAAGACCCTGATCCGGGAGGCCGCCGAGGAGATCGGCATCGTGTTCGCGCCCAACATGAGCGTGGGCGTGAACGTGGTGCTCAAGCTGCTGGACATGGCCGCACGGGTTCTGGCCGAAGGCTACGACGTGGAGATCATCGAGGCCCACCACCGGCACAAGGTGGATGCGCCCTCTGGCACGGCCCTGCGCATGGGTGAAGTGGTGGCCGCGGCGCTGGGGCGCGATCTCGCCCAGTGCGCGGTGTATGGGCGGGAGGGTGTGACCGGCGAGCGCCTGCCCAGCACCATCGGCTTCGCCACGGTGCGCGGCGGCGACATCGTGGGCGATCACACCGTGCTGTTCGCCGGCATCGGCGAGCGCATCGAGATCACCCACAAGGCCTCCAGTCGCGCCACCTTCGCCATGGGGGCGCTGCGCGCGGCGCGGTTCCTGGCCGACCATCCGCGCGGCCTGTACGACATGCAGGACGTCCTGGGTCTGCGCTAGGGCGGGAAGGGACGAGCCGGGGCGTGCGCGCCCGTCGCGTTGTCAGTCCCTGTCACAATCCGGTATAATTCCGACGCTTCGGGAAGCGGGGAAGGCGCATGGCCTTTCCCGCTTCTTGTGTATCTGGTACTGGAGTTTGCCCGTGTCCACGCCCGCCCCCGCCCTGCTCGTTCTCGCCGACGGGACCGTTTTCCGGGGTGTCTCCATTGGCGCCGAGACGGTCACCACCGGCGAGGTGGTGTTCAACACGGGCATGACGGGCTACCAGGAAATCCTCACCGATCCTTCCTACACACGCCAGATCGTCACCCTGACCTACCCCCACATCGGCAACGTGGGGGTCAATCCCGAAGACGAGGAGGCCGACCGCATCTACGCCGCGGGTCTGGTGATCCGCGATCTGTCCCTGCGGCCGAGCAGCTGGCGCAGCCGGGAGGATCTCGGCTCCTATTTGCGCCGGCACGGCGTGCCCGCCATTGCCGGCATCGACACGCGTAGGCTCACCCGCATCCTGCGCGAGAAGGGTGCCCAGAACGGCTGCCTGATGGCGGGCGAGGTGGACGAGGTGCGCGCCCTCGACATGGCACGCGCCTTCCCGGGTCTGGCAGGCATGGATCTGGCCCGGGTGGTGAGCTGCCGCGCGCCCTATGAATGGGACGAGCAGACCTGGGTGCGGGGCGTGGGCCATCCCCGCCTGGAGGCGCCCAGGCACCACGTGGTGGCCTACGACTACGGCGTGAAGCGCAACATCCTGCGCATGCTGGCGGCGCGGGGTTGCCGGGTGACGGTGGTCCCGGCGCAGACCCCGGCGCAGGAGGTGCTCGCCCTCAAGCCCGATGGGGTGCTGTTGTCCAACGGGCCCGGCGATCCCGAACCCTGCGACTACGCCATCCGCGCCATCCGCACCCTGCTGGAAGTACAGATGCCCATCTTCGGCATCTGTCTTGGGCATCAGCTGCTCGCGCTGGCCTCCGGTGCGCGGACCGTGAAGATGAAATTCGGCCACCATGGGTCCAATCATCCGGTCCAGGATCTGGACACCCGGCGCGTCCTGATCACCAGCCAGAACCATGGCTTCGCCGTGGATGCGGATACCCTGCCTGCCCATTTGCGGCCCACCCACGTGTCCCTGTTCGATGGCAGCCTGCAGGGCATCGCGCGCACCGATGTGCCGGCCTTCAGCTTCCAGGGACATCCGGAGGCCAGCCCCGGGCCCCATGACGTGGGTTATCTGTTCGACCGCTTCGTGAGCATGATGCAGGAGCGAAACAAAGCATGACGCGCAAAGGTCGCGGAGGACGCGGGCAGTGCGCCTTTCCTCCCCGTTCCTGGTGCTGAAGACAGCTATGCCCAAACGTACCGACATCCACAGCATCCTCATCATCGGCGCCGGCCCGATCATCATCGGCCAGGCCTGCGAGTTCGACTATTCCGGCGCCCAGGCCTGCAAGGCGCTGAAGGAGGAGGGCTACAAGGTCATCCTGGTCAACTCCAACCCGGCCACCATCATGACCGACCCGGGGATGGCGGACGTGACCTACATCGAACCCATCACCTGGCAGGTGCTGGAAAAGATCATCGAGCGGGAACGTCCGGATGCGCTGCTACCCACCATGGGCGGTCAGACCGCGCTCAACTGTGCCCTGGATCTGGCCAAGCATGGGGTGCTGGACAAATACGGGGTGCAGATGATCGGGGCCTCCCGGGAGGCCATCGACAAGGCGGAGGACCGCGAGAAGTTCAAGCAGGCCATGGAGCGCATCGGGCTGCAGTGCCCGCGCGCGGCCATCGCCCATTCCATGGAGGAAGCCCTGCAGGTGCAGGCCATGGTGGGCTTCCCCACCATCATCCGGCCGTCCTTCACCATGGGGGGCACCGGTGGCGGCATCGCCTACAACATGGAGGAGTTCGTCGCCATCTGCGAACGCGGCCTGGAGGCGTCACCCACCCGGGAGCTGCTGATCGAGGAATCGGTGATCGGCTGGAAGGAATACGAGATGGAGGTGGTGCGGGACAAGAACGACAACTGCATCATCGTCTGCTCCATCGAGAACTTCGACCCCATGGGGGTGCACACCGGCGATTCCATCACGGTGGCGCCGGCCCAGACGCTCACCGACAAGGAATACCAGATCATGCGCGACGCCTCGCTGGCGGTGCTGCGTGAGATCGGTGTGGAGACCGGTGGCTCCAACGTCCAGTTCGGGGTGAATCCCAAGGACGGGCGCATGGTGGTGATCGAGATGAACCCGCGCGTGTCCCGGTCCTCGGCGCTGGCTTCCAAGGCCACGGGTTTTCCCATCGCCAAGATCGCCGCCAAGCTGGCGGTGGGCTATACCCTGGACGAGCTCAAGAACGACATCACCGGTGGCCGGACCCCGGCCTCCTTCGAGCCGTCCATCGACTACGTGGTCACCAAGATTCCACGTTTCGCCTTCGAGAAATTCAAGCAGGCCAACGACCGCCTCACCACCCAGATGAAATCCGTGGGCGAGGTGATGGCCATCGGCCGCACCTTCCAGGAATCGCTGCAGAAGGCCCTGCGCGGGCTGGAGACCGGCGCCGACGGCCTGGACGAGAAGACCAGCGACCCCGACACCCTGGAAGCGGAACTGGGCAACCCGGGGGCGGAGCGCATCTGGTACATCGCCGATGCCTTCCGCTGGGGCATGCCCTTCGAGGAAATCCAGCAGCTCACCCACATCGATCCCTGGTTCCTGGCGCAGATCGAGGACCTGGTGCGGCGCGAGGAGGCGCTCCGGGGGCGCAGCCTCGATTCCCTGTCCCGGGACGAGCTGTGGGAGCTGAAGCGGCGCGGTTTTTCCGACCGGCGTCTGGCGCGTCTGCTGGGCACCGACCAGCACGCGGTGCGGGCGCGGCGCTGGGCGCTGGGCATCCACCCGGTTTACAAGCGGGTGGATACCTGCGCCGCCGAGTTCGCCACGGACACGGCCTACCAGTACTCCACCTACGAGGAGGAGTGCGAGGCCAACCCCACCAGCCGGGACAAGATCATGGTGCTGGGCGGCGGTCCCAACCGCATCGGCCAGGGCATCGAGTTCGACTACTGCTGCGTGCATGCGGCGCTGGCCATGCGCGAGGACGGCTTTGAAACCATCATGGTCAACTGCAATCCGGAGACCGTGTCCACTGACTACGACACCTCGGACCGTCTCTATTTCGAGCCGCTCACGCTGGAGGACGTGCTGGAGATCGTGCGGGTGGAAAAGCCCAAGGGCGTCATCGTCCAGTTCGGCGGCCAAACACCCCTCAAGCTCGCCCGCGATCTGGAGGCCAACGGTGTGCCCATCATCGGTACCACGCCCGATGCCATCGACTGCGCCGAGGACCGGGAGCGTTTCCAGCGACTGCTGCACGAGCTGGGGCTCAGGCAGCCGCCCAACCGCACTGCGCGCAGCGCCGAGGAGGCGCTCAGGCTGGCGGAGGAGATCGGCTATCCGCTGGTGGTGCGGCCTTCCTACGTGCTGGGCGGCCGCGCCATGGAAATCGTGCACGAAGCCGCCGACCTGGAACGCTACATGCGTGAGGCGGTGAAGGTGTCCAACGATTCGCCGGTGCTGCTGGACCGCTTCCTCAACGATGCCATCGAGGTGGACGTGGATGCGGTGTGCGACGGACGCGACGTGCTCATCGGCGGCATCATGGAACACATCGAGGAGGCAGGCGTGCATTCCGGCGATTCCGCCTGCTCGCTGCCGCCCTTCAGCCTGAGCCAGAAAATCCAGGACGAGCTGCGCAACCAGACCGTGAAACTGGCGCGCGCGCTCAACGTGGTCGGGCTGATGAACATCCAGTTCGCCATCCAGAACGACACCATCTACGTGCTGGAGGTCAATCCGCGTGCCTCGCGCACCGTGCCCTTCGTGTCCAAGGCCTGCGGCCTGCCCCTGGCCAAGATCGCGGCGCGCTGCATGGCCGGCAAGAGCCTGAAGGAGCAGGGCGTGGAAAAGGAAGTGGTGCCGCCCTACTACTCGGTGAAGGAGGCCGTGTTCCCCTTCGTCAAGTTCCCGGGTGTGGACCCCATGCTGGGACCGGAAATGAAGTCCACCGGCGAGGTGATGGGCATTGCCGCCACTTTCGGCGAGGCGTTCGTCAAGTCCCAGCTTGCGTCGGGTACCCGGCTTCCCACCGGCGGCAAGGTGTTCATCAGCGTCAAGCCCCAGGACAAGGTCAAGTCCATCGAGGTGGCGCGCAAACTGGCGGAGCTGGGCTTTTCCCTGTGTGCCACCCGGGGAACCGCCGCGGTGCTGCAGGGCGCGGGCTTGGCGGTGCAGGTCGTGAACAAGGTGCCGGAGGGTCGCCCGCACATCGTGGACATGATCAAGAACCGCGAAATCGCCATGATCATTAACAGCGTGGAGGACAAGCGCGCGATCCAGGATTCGGCAGCCATCCGGGCCGCCGCGCTCGCCCACCGCGTCACCTACTTCACAACGCTTTCGGGCGCGCGCGCCGCTGTCACCGGCATGCAGCACATGCGCGAACTGACCGTGTTCGACCTGCAGGGCCTGCACGCCCGCCTGAAACAGGGTGCGTAAGCCGCCCCCTTGTCTAAGGAGTACGCAATAATGAGCAAGATCCCGCTGACCGTCACCGGCGCCGAGAAACTGCGCGCCGAACTGCATCACCTCAAGACTGTGGAACGCCCGGCCGTCATCAGCGCCATCGCGGAGGCGCGCGCCCACGGCGACCTGTCGGAGAACGCCGAGTACGATGCGGCCAAGGAACGTCAGAGCTTCATCGAGGGACGCATCGCCGAGCTGGAGGGCAAGCTGGCCAACGCCCAGATCATCGATCCCAAGCTGCTGGATGCGGAGGGGAACGTGGTGTTCGGCGCCACGGTGGATCTGGAGGATCTGGAAACCGGCCAGAAGGTGACCTACCAGATCGTCGGCGATGACGAGGCGGACCTGCGCCAGGGCAAGATTTCCATCAGCTCGCCCATCGCCCGCGCCCTGATCGGCAAGTTTCCGGGCGACGTGGCGGAGGTGCAGGCGCCGGGTGGCGTGCGCGAATACGAAATCCTGGACGTGCGCTACATCTAGACCGGCGGCCGGATACCCGCCCCTGCCATGAACAATTTCCAGAAACTGGCCGCCATCGCCGCGGTGCTGTGGGTGGGCAGCCTGTGGGCGATCGGCTTCATCGCCGCGCCGACGCTGTTCTCCAGCCTCTCCGACCGTCAGCTCGCGGGCATGCTCGCGGGCCGCATGTTCACCGTCACGGCCTACCTGGGTATGGCCTGCGGTGCCTACCTAATCCTGTACCGGATCATCAGCCACGGTGTGGCGGCCTTCAGGCAGCTGGTATTCTGGGTGGTGTTCGTCATGCTCCTGCTCACCCTCATCGGTCACTTCGGCATCCAGCCCGTTCTCGAGGCACTCAAGCTGCAGGGCGGCGCGGCGCAGGTGATGCAGGGTGTGGTGGCCGACCGCTTCGCCCGCTGGCACGGTATCGCCAGCGTGCTGTTCGTCATCCAGAGTGTGCTGGGGCTGGTGCTGGTGTTGCGCAGCCGCTGAAGCCGCCGTCAGGCCGGCAGCACCAGACGGGGTGTGGCGGCCGGACGGTAGATGACCAGGATCTTGCCGATGTGTTGCACCGGTGCCGCGCCCAGGGTTCCGCAGATGGTTTCCAGAAGCCGGGCGCGCGTTGCCCGGTCTTCTCCCGCCACCTTGATCTTGATCAGCTCGTGGGCCTTGAGGCTCGCGTCGATTTCCTTGAGCACGGCCTCTGACAGGCCGGCCTCGCCCAGCAGGACCACCGGGGACAGACCATGGGCCTGCGCACGCAGGAAGCGACGCTGGGCGGAGGTAAGGGACAACATCGTGGTTTCGTGGGATGCGCGGAAAGCGCGCCAGTCTACCGCATGAAGCGCAGCAAGACCAGCAAGGCCTGGATGACCGAGCACGTCACCGACCCATACGTCCGGGAGGCTAAGCGGCTCGGCTACCGCTCGCGGGCGGCATTCAAGCTCCTGGAAATCGACGCCCGCGACCACCTGCTGAAACCCGGTGCGCTGGTGGTGGATCTGGGGGCCGCCCCGGGGGGCTGGAGTCAGGTGGCGGCAGGCAGGGTGGGCCCGGCCGGCCGTGTCCTGGCGCTGGACCTGCTGGAGATGGCGCCCCTGGCCGGGGTGGAGTTCATCCAGGGCGATTTCACCGAGGAGGCGGTGCTCGCGGCGCTGGAACGGCGCCTGGCAGGGCGCCGGGCCGACCTTGTAATGTCCGACATGGCGCCCAATATCAGCGGCATCGGCATCGCCGACCAGGCGAGAAGCCAGCATCTGGCGGAACTGGCCATGGATTTCGCGCTGCAATGGCTCAAACCCGATGGGGTCTTTCTGGTAAAACTTTTCCAGGGATCCGGGTTCGAAGACTTCGTGCGCGAGGCGCGGCGGCGGTTCAGGCAGGTCGCGCTGCGCAAGCCGCAGGCCTCCCGCCCGCGCAGCCGGGAGGTGTACCTCCTGGCGCGGCAGCCGCGCGGCGACGCCTGAGCGTCCCACGGGGCGGGGAATGGGTTTAGAATGGGTCGCACAGCCGGTCCGGTTTTTTGTCTAGCGGGGTGTTCTCTTGAATAACGTGTTCAAAACCGTCGCCATCTGGCTCATCATCGGCATGGTGCTGATGATGGTGTTCCAGCAGTTCGGCCAGCGGCGCGTGGTCGCCAGCCACATGGAGTTCTCGACCTTCGTCCAGGAGATGAAGGCCGGGGCCATCGAGCGCGTCCAGCTCGAGGGCAATACCATAAAGGGCCGGCGTACCGACGGCACCACCTTCACCAGCTATGCGCCGTCCAATTACCTATGGCTGGTGGACGACCTGCTCAAATACAACGTGCGCGTCGACGCCAAACCGCCCGAGGAACCGTCGATGCTCACCAGCATCTTCATTTCCTGGTTCCCGATGCTGCTGCTGATCGGCGTCTGGATCTTCTTCATGCGCCAGATGCAGGGTGGAGGCAAGGGCGGCGCCTTCTCCTTCGGCAAGAGCCGCGCGCGCATGCTGGACGAGTCGGCCAATACGGTGACCTTCGCCGATGTCGCCGGCTGCGACGAGGCCAAGGAGGAGGTGGCCGAACTGGTGGAATTCCTGCGTGATCCGGGCCGCTTCCAGAAACTGGGCGGGCGCATTCCCCGCGGCGTGCTCATGGTGGGCTCGCCCGGTACCGGCAAGACGCTGCTCGCCAAGGCCATCGCCGGCGAGGCGAAGGTGCCGTTCTTCTCCATCTCCGGTTCGGACTTCGTCGAGATGTTCGTCGGCGTGGGTGCCGCGCGCGTGCGCGACATGTTCGAACAGGCCAAGAAGAACGCCCCCTGCATCATCTTCATCGACGAGATCGACGCCGTGGGCCGGCAGCGCGGTGCGGGCCTCGGCGGCGGCAATGACGAGCGCGAGCAGACCCTGAACCAGCTCCTGGTGGAGATGGACGGCTTCGAGGCCAATTCCGGCGTGATCGTGATCGCCGCCACCAACCGGCCGGACGTGCTGGACCCGGCGCTGCTGCGCCCGGGCCGGTTCGACCGGCAGGTGGTGGTGCCGCTGCCGGACATCCGCGGCCGCGAGCAGATCCTTCTGGTGCACATGCGCAAGGTGCCCATTGCGCCGGACGTGCGCGCCGATGTGCTGGCGCGGGGTACGCCCGGCTTCTCGGGCGCGGACCTGGCCAATCTGGTCAACGAGGCGGCCCTGTTCGCTGCCCGCGCCAACAAGCGCCTGGTGGACATGGAGGACTTCGAGCGCGCCAAGGACAAGATCATCATGGGCACGGAGCGCAAGTCCATCGTCATGCCGGAACACGAGCGCCGGAACACCGCCTATCACGAGGCGGGTCATGCCGTGGTGGCCAAGCTCCTGCCCAAGACTGATCCGGTGCACAAGGTCACCATCATCCCGCGCGGGCGCGCGTTGGGCGTGACCATGCAGCTGCCCACCGAAGACCGCTACAGCATGGACCGGGACACCATCCTGCAGAACATCGCCGTGCTGTTCGGCGGGCGCATCGCGGAAGAGGTGTTCATGAATCAGATGACCACCGGTGCGTCCAACGACTTCCAGCGTGCCACGGAGCTCGCACGGCGCATGGTGACCGAGTGGGGCATGTCCGAGAACCTGGGCACCATGGTCTATGGCGAGAACGAGGGTGAGGTCTTCCTGGGGCGGTCCATCACCACCCACAAGAACGTCTCGGAAGCCACCATGCAGAAGGTGGATGCGGAGATCCGCCGCATCATCGACCAACAATATGCGCTGGCGCGCCGGCTGATCGAGGAAAACCGGGACAAGGTGGAAATGATGGCCCAGGCCCTGCTGGAATGGGAGACCATCGACGCCGACCAGGTCAACGACATCATGGAAGGCCGCGCGCCGCGTCCGCCCAAGCCCGTGACCCCGGTGTCCACGCCGGCCGACAAGGCCCCGCCCAGCGCCGCGGCGCCCACCACCAAGCCGGCCGAGGAAGCATAAGGCAGTTGCAAGTTCCAAGATTCAAGTTGCAAGCCGGAAACGAGAAGTCGGGCCCGCCTTGCAACTTGTGACTTGCAACCCCTGACCCGCCCCCATGTTGCGCTGCGGCCGCTTTGTCCTTTCCCTCGAGCGCCCGTTGATCATGGGCATCGTCAACGTCACGCCCGACTCCTTCTCCGACGGCGGGCGTTTTTTCGACGACGCGCGCGCGGTGGAGCACGGGCTCGCCCTGGTGGCGGAGGGCGCGGACCTGTTGGACATCGGCGGCGAATCCACCCGTCCGGGGGCGGCACCGGTGTCCGAAGCCGAGGAACTGGACCGGGTGCTGCCGGTGGTGGAGGGACTGATCCACGCAGGCGTGCCCCTGTCCGTGGATACCCAGAAGCCCGCGGTGATGCGGGCGGCACTGGCGGCCGGGGCGGACATGATCAACGACGTCAACGCCCTGCTCGCGCCGGGGGCGCTGGAGGCGGTGGCGGCAAGCAATGCAGCGGTGTGCCTGATGCACAAGCAGGGCGAGCCGCGCACCATGCAGATCAATCCCAGCTATGAAGACGTGGTGGGCGAGGTGCGTGCCTTCCTCGCGGCGCGCATCGCTGCAGCCCGGGCGGCGGGCATTGCCCAGGACCGTATCGTCATCGACCCCGGGTTTGGCTTCGGCAAGAATCTTCAGCATAATCTGGAGCTTCTGCGGCATCTCGGGGACCTGGCCAGCCTGGGTGTGACCGTGCTGGCGGGTCTGTCGCGCAAATCCATGCTGGGCAGCATTACCGGCGCGCCGGTGGAGGCGCGCCTCCACGCCAGTGTGGCGGCGGCGCTGCTGGCCGCCCTCAAGGGCGCGCGCATCCTGCGCGTGCACGACGTGCGCCCGACGCGCGAAGCCCTCGCGGTGGCCGCTGCGGTGGAAGGATGGGGAGCATGACCAGAAAATATTTCGGCACCGATGGTGTGCGCGGCACGGTGGGCCAGGAACCCATCACGCCGGACTTCGTCATGCGTCTGGGCTATGCCGCCGGACGCATTCTCGCCGAGGCCGACCGGCGCATGAAAACCGAGCGCCCGTCGGTGATCATCGGCAAGGACACGCGTATTTCCGGCTACATGCTGGAATCGGCGCTGGAAGCCGGTCTTGCCGCGGCGGGCGTGGACGTGCTGCTTTTGGGCCCCATGCCGACGCCGGGGGTGGCCTATCTCACCCGGGCCCTGCGTTGCCAGGCGGGGATCGTCATTTCCGCGTCCCACAACCCCTATCCCGACAACGGCATCAAGTTCTTCGGTCCGGGCGGGCTCAAGCTGCCGGACCGTACCGAGCAGGCCATCGAAAAAGCCCTCGCCGAGCCCCTGCAGTGCATGCCGGCCGACCGGCTGGGCAAGGCGCGCCGGGTGGACGATTCCGACGGCCGCTACATCGAATTCTGCAAGAGCACCTTCCCCAACGAAATGGACCTGCGCGGGCTGAAGCTCGTGGTGGATTGCGCCCATGGCGCCACCTACCACATCGCCCCCCATGTGTTCCACGAGCTGGGGGCGGAGGTGATTGCCATCGGCGTCAAACCCGACGGTCTCAACATCAATGCCGGCTGTGGCTCCACCCATCCCGAGCTTTTGCAGCGCACCGTGCAGGAACAGGGTGCGGATCTGGGCATCGCCTTCGATGGCGACGGTGACCGTGTCATCATGGTGGATGGCGACGGCACCCTCTACGACGGCGATCTCCTGCTCTACGTCATCGCCCGCCAGCGTGCCCGCCAGGGTACGCTCAAGGGGGGCGTGGTGGGCACGCTGATGACCAACCTGGGGCTGGAGCACGCCCTCAGGAAACACAAGATTCCCTTCGCGCGGGCCGCGGTGGGCGACCGCTACGTGCTGGCGATGCTGGAAGAAAAGGGCTGGCAGCTGGGCGGCGAGTCTTCCGGCCACATCATCTGCCGCGACCGGCACACCACGGGCGATGGCATCATCTCCGCGCTGCAGGTGCTGCATGCGCTGCGCGCCCACAAGCAGACCCTGCGCGAGGCCACCCGTGACGTCACCCTGTATCCCCAGCGCCTGATCAACGTGAAGATCGCCAAGGGCTTCGATTTCCGGGAGAGCATTCCCGTTCAGGCGGCAGTGGTGGAGGCGGAAGCCGAACTGCAGGGGCAGGGACGCGTGCTGCTGCGCAATTCCGGCACCGAGCCCCTGGTGCGCGTCATGGTGGAAGGACGGGACCCGGAACAGGTGGAGCGCTGGGCCCGCCACATCGCCGAGGTGGTGAAGCAGGCGGCCGGCGCCGCCTGACCTCCTGCGCCTCGTTCCGCATCTTCCCTGCGTGGCCGCAGCGCGGCCATAGAGACAACCATGGCCTTTTCCCCGAGTTTTCGCACGCGCCTGTTCGCCGCCTATCTGGTGGTGCTGCTCCTGGGGCTGTTCCTGGCTGGCTGGGCGATTCACAGTGGCGAACAGGTGCGCGCCGCCGCCCTGGCCGTGGCCGAGCGGGAAGGGCCGGCGCTGCGCGCCATGAGCGGCTTACAGCGCGACCTGCGGGAGCAGGAAGTCCTGCTCTATGTGGCCTTTGCCGCCGCCGACCGCAGCCTGCTCGCTGCCCGGGTCGCGGAACTGGACCGGCGCTGCAGCCAGGGTCTGGAGGGCTTGCGGGTAGCCCCCAGCAGGCAAAGGGACACGGTGGTGCAAGCCTACGGCGAGCTGCGGCAGGCGGCGCGTGACCTGGAGGCGGCGCTCGCCCGGTCGCCCACCGACCAGGCGGCGGCCCGTGCCGCCCTGGCCCGGGCCAGTAGCCGGGTGGCCCAAATCGACGCGACCCTGCGCGAGCTCGTCGCAGACGCCGAACAGCGCATGGACCGGGCGGTGCGCCAGGTGGAAGCCGCGGCGCGGCGCATGCAGCTCATGGTGGGACTGCTGGCGGCCGCCATCTTCATCGTTTCCCTGTTCGTCGGTCATTACATCGACAGCTACCTGCGCGAACAGCGCGAGCGCCAGCTGCTGGCCGAGTTTCCGGAACGCAATCCCGACCCGGTGATCCGGCTGTCACCCGCCGGCCGAGTGCTCTACGCCAATCCCGCCACCCGGCAACTGCTCGCGCGCATCGGCGCCGGGGAGGATGATCCACGTGCCCTGCTGCCGCCGGATCTCATGGGCCGTCTGGAGAGTCTGCGCGGCAGTCACGACCAGGCCGAATTCTGGGCGTACGAGGTGCGGCCCGGCATTCACCTCGAGTGCCATCTGTACTGGCTGGCGGACCTCCAGGTGTTCCATGTCTATATCGCCGATGTCACGGAACGCAGGCTGGCGGAGGAACGCACCATTCGCCAGGCCTATCACGATCCCGTCACCGACCTGCCCAACCGCCGCATGTTCCAGGAGACCGTGCAGGCCGTCCTCTACCCGCCGGACCGGCCTGCGGCGCGGGCTGCGCTGCTGCTTGTGGGCGTGGACCGGTTCAAGTTCGTGGTGGACAGCCTCGGCCATGGTGCCGGGGATGTGTTGCTGCGGGCCGTGGGTGTCCGGCTGGGTGAGGCCCTGGCGGCCCAGCGGGAGCATGCGCAGGGGGCGGCCCTCTACCATTTCGGCGGCCCGCTATTTTGTGTGCTGCTGCCCGCCTTCGCCAAGGAAGAGACACCGGTCCTGCTCGCGGAGAAGCTGCTGGAGGCGATGCGCCTGCCCTTCTACGTCGAGGGGCGCGAGGTCAATCTCGCCGCCAGCATCGGCATCAGCGTGTTTCCCCTGGACGGCCAGGATGGGGCTGCCCTGGTTCGCAATGCCGATGCTGCGCTGGACCGGGCACGCAAGCAGGGGGGCGACCGCCTCGAATGCTACACGCGCGACATGAACGAGCGCGCGGGGGAATGGCTGCAACTGGAGAACGAACTGCGCCATGCGGAGGAGCTGGGTGAGCTCGAGGTGTTCTACCATCCGCAGCTGGACGTGGCCAGCGGGCGCGTCATCGGCATGGAGGCGCTGCTGCGCTGGCAGCATCCCCGACGCGGTCTGCTGGCACCCGCCGAGTTCCTGCACTTGGCGGAGGAGTCGGGACTGATCAACCGCCTGGGCACCTGGATGCTGCGCACCGCCTGCGCCCAGGTGCGCCGCTGGTGCGATCAGGGGCTGGACTGCCTGGTGGTGGCGGTGAATGTTTCGGCGCGGCAGTTTGCCCTGGAAACCCTGCCGCAGCAGGTAGCCGAGGTGCTTCGGGACACCGGCCTTGCCAGCGCGAACCTGGAAATCGAGATCACCGAGACCACCGCCATGCAGGATGTGGCGCGCACCACTGCGCTGCTGCACGAACTCAAGGCGCTCGGGGTGGGACTCGCGGTGGACGATTTCGGGACCGGCTTTTCCTCGCTCAGTTACCTGAAGCGCTTTCCCCTGGACAAGCTCAAGATCGACCAGTCCTTCATCCACCACCTGCCGGAAGACGAGGACGACGCCGCCATCGTGCGCTCGGTGATCACCCTGGGGCACAGCCTCGGCCTCCGGGTGCTGGCGGAAGGCGTGGAATCCGAGGCCCAGCTCACCTGGTTGCGGGGCGCCGGGTGCGACAGCTATCAGGGCCATCTCGCCGCGCCCCCCCTGGACGCGGCGGCCTTCGAACGCTTCGTGCGGGCGCGCGGCGTCAGGCGGCCGTCACCAGGCGCCTGATCCAGGCGGCCATGGCGACGCGGCAGCGGGCGGCGAGGGCGTCCGCCTGGGCAAGGCTTGGCGCCGCCGGCGCGTCCAACTGGGCCAGCAGTGCCTCGGCGGCCTCCCCCGGCGGCAGCACGCTGGGCACGTCCGGTCTTTCCCAGGTGGTGACGAAGGCATGCAGCTTGCGCGGACGCCGATGATCGAGTCCCAGACTCACGCGCGGCAGGCCGTAAAGCAAGGCGAGAATGCGCCCGTGCAGGCTGCTGCCCAGATAGCCGCGGCTTGCCGCGATCACGGCGCAGATGTCCCAGATGTCGAGGGACTGGAATAGGCGGGCGCGGGTGCCGGGTGCGAGACGCGCCAGCACGGCTCGATACAGGGCCAGATCGTCGTGCAAGGGGGCGGCACCCGCGCGGAACAGCACCAGGGGCAGCCCGGTGCGGGCCGCCAAGTGGTCACAGGCGGCGGCGAGCGCGGCCAGACTCGCCCCATCGGCGAAATCCAGGCTGAACTGCACCGCGAGCCAGCCTTCGGGAAAACGCTGCCTGAGCCCGGCCACTTCCCCCTGGGCGGCATGTTGCGCGATGCGCGGGCCAAACAGGGCGCGCGTGAGCACCGCCCCATCCGGCATCAGCACACAGTCGAGCCCATGGTGGCGCAACGCCGCCTCGGTCAAACGGTCCCGCACGCCCACCCAGTCGGCCTCGGCGAGGGCCGCCAGGACGGTGCGTCGCAACTCGGCCGGGGCGTCGTCCAGCTCACAGCCGCCCACCGCACAGTGCACGATGCGGGCTTGCCGCCCCGCACGTTCGCGGCCGGCCACGTAGGGTGCCGCTCCCGCAGCCGCCAGCCGCGCCTGCAAGATCCTGGCCGGTTCCTCAAGGGTGGCGAGCATCAGGGCCGCATCCTCGACGGAGCAGGTGAGCGTCTCACCACCCACGTGTACGAGCACAGGGGGCTCGCTTTGCTCTGCCGCCAGCTCGGACAGGGCGCGCACCGCATGTCCGCCAAAGGGGCGCAGGTCGCGTGACACGAGGCCGGCCACAGCCCGGGGCGGAGCCGGCAGCAGGGCGGCGAGGACGTGGGGGAACAGCAGATCCCCCAGATTGTGGCGGTCACAGGCGCCGAACAGGACGACTGGCGGGCGCTGGGTCAGGGGACGCGCCCGCGCCCCATCAGCCGAACTTGCCGGTGATGTAGTCCTCGGTGGCTTTCTGCCTGGGAGTGGTGAAGACAGTGTCGGTGTCGCCAAACTCGATGAGCTCACCCATGTACATATAGGCAGTGTAATCCGACACGCGGGCCGCCTGCTGCATGTTGTGGGTGACGATGACGATGGTGTAGTCCACCTTGAGCTCGTGGATGAGCTCCTCGATGTGGGCAGTGGAGATCGGGTCGAGCGCCGAGGCCGGTTCGTCCAGCAGCACCACCTCCGGCTTCACGGCGATGGCCCGGGCGATGCACAGACGCTGCTGCTGCCCGCCGGAGAGGCTGTTGCCGGACTGTTTGAGCTTGTCCTTCACCTCGTTCCACAGGGCCGCTTTCCTCAGGGCCCATTCCACCCGCTCGTCCATCTCGTGCCGGGACAGGCGTTCGTAGAGGCGCACGCCGAAGGCGATGTTGTCGTAGATGGACATGGGGAAGGGTGTCGGCTTCTGGAACACCATTCCCACCTTGGCCCGCAGTCGGTTGAGATCCTGGCGCGGATCCAGGATGTTCTCGCCGTCCAGAATGATCTCGCCTTCGGCGCGCTGGTTGGGGTAGAGCGCGTACATGCGGTTGAAGGTGCGCAGCAGGGTGGATTTGCCGCAGCCGGACGGCCCGATGAAGGCGGTGACCCGGTTTTCCGGGATCTCCAGGTTGATGTTTTTCAGGGCGTGGAATTTGCCGTAGTAGAAGTTGAGATTGCGCACCGTGAGCTTGGCCGGTGGCTGCAACCGCGGCGGCCGCGTTTCCTCCAGGGGAGGCACAGAGGACAGTTTGCTTTGCATGGTTCTCAGCCTAGCCGAGCCCGCCCCGCTGGCGGAAGGCGACGCGGGCGATGATGTTGAGGATCAGGACACTGAAGGTGATCAGCAGCGCGCCGGCCCAGGCGAGCTTTTGCCAGTCCTGGTAGGGACTCATGGCGAACTGGAAGATGACCACCGGAAGATTGGCCATGGGCGCGTTCAGGTTGGTGCTCCAGAACTGGTTGTTGAGGGCGGTGAACAGCAGCGGCGCAGTTTCGCCGGCGATGCGCGCTACCGCCAGCAGGATCCCGGTGAGGATGCCGGCGCGGGAGGCACGCAGGGTGACCAGCAGGATGATCTTCCACTGGGGCGCCCCCAGGGCGGCCGCGGCCTCGCGCAGGCTATTGGGTACCAGCTTGAGCATGTTCTCGGTGGTGCGCACCACGACCGGCACCACGATCAGGGCCAGCGCGAAGGACCCGGCCCAGCCCGAGAAGTGGCCGACCTTGACCACGTACACCTCGTAGATGAACAGGCCGATGACGATGGACGGTGCCGACAGGAGAATGTCGTTGACGAAACGGGTGACGGCGGCCAGCCGACTGCCCTGGCCGAACTCCGCCAGATACACGCCTGCCAGGATGCCCACCGGCGTGCCGATCAGGGTGGCGAGGGTGGTCATCATCAGACTGCCGGCGATGGCGTTGAGCAGGCCGCCCGGGCTGCCGGGTGGCGGCGTCATTTCGGTGAAGGTGGCGAGACTCAAGCCGGAAATGCCAAGCCGGAGCAGGGTCCACAGAATCCATGCCAACCAGAACAGGCCAAAGGCCATGGTGAGCAGGGACACGGTGAGGTTGAAGGCGTTGATGAAGCGCCTGCGGGCGTATAGGGAAATCATGCTAGGTCTGCTTGCCTTCCTGCTTGGCCAGCTGCAGCAGCAGGAGCTTGGACAGGGAAAGCACGATGAAAGTGATGATGAACAGGATCAGGCCCAGCTCGATCAGGGCCGCAACATGCAAGTCGGTGGTTGCCTCGGTGAATTCATTGGCCAGGGCGGAGGCGATGCTGTTGCCCGGCATCATGAGCGAGGTGCTGAACTGGTGGGCGTTGCCGATGACGAAGGTGATGGCCATGGTCTCGCCCAGGGCGCGGCCGAGGCCGAGCATAATGCCGCCCACCACGCCGATCCTGGTGTAGGGCAGCACCACGTGGCGCACCACCTCCCACGTGGTGGCGCCGAGGCCGTAGGCGGATTCCTTCAGCATCGGCGGCACGATCTCGAACACGTCGCGCATGACCGAGGCGATGAAGGGAATGACCATGATCGCGAGAATGATGCCCGCGGTGAATACGCCGATGCCCATGGGCGCGCCCTGGAACAGGAAGCCGATGCCGGGTTTGTCCCCCAGGTTTTCGATCAGCCAGGGTTGGATGGTTTCCTGCAGCACCGGCGCCAGCACGAACAGCCCCCACATGCCGTAGATGATGCTGGGAATGCCGGCCAGCAGCTCCACCGCGATGCCCAGGGGGCGGCGCAGCCACAGCGGCGACAGTTCCGTCAGGAACAGGGCGATGCCGAAACTCACCGGCACGCCGATGAGCAGGGCGATGGCGGACGTGGCAAGGGTGCCGAATATGGGAACGAGGGCGCCGAACTCGTCGGTCACCGGATTCCATTCCCTGCTCGCCAGGAAACGCACGCCGAAGGCCTGGATGGCCGGCCAGGCACCCCAGACAAGGGAGACCAGGATGGCCAGCAGCACCGCCAGCACCAGCAAGGCGAACAGCCAGGTGGTGGCGCGAAACAGCCGGTCCAGCAGGTGCTGGCGTTTCAGGGTCGCATCGCTGATGATTTTGGACATGGTATCCGGCTCTCTCGCGGTGGCATGCCGCAGATCCTGGGCAGAGCCGTTTCAGGTTGGCGCGCCCCGCTGTCTTACCAGATGGGTTTGCCCGCGGGGTCCTTGATCTGTTCCTTCCAGGTCTTTTGTACCAGGCTCACCACCTTGGGCGGCATGGGGATGTAATCGAGCTCCAGTGCCAGCTTGTCTCCCTCGCGATAGGCCCAGTCGAAGAAGGCGAGCACGGCGCGCCCGATCTCGGGCCTGGTCTGGACCTTGTGCATGAGCACGAAGGTGGCGCCGGTGATGGGCCAGCTCTGCCTGCCCGGTTCGTTGGTGAGGATTTCGTGGAAACCGGGCGCCTTTTCCCATTCGGCATTGGCGGCGGCCGCCTTGAAACTCTCCTCGTTGGGGGCCACGAACACCCCCTCACGGTTCTGCAGCAGGGTGTAGGTCATTTTGTTCTGCAGGGCGTAGGCATATTCCACGTAGCCAATGGCGCCCTTGATCTGCCTCACGTAGGAGGCGACACCTTCATTGCCCTTGCCGCCCACGCCGGCCGGCCACGCCACCGAGGCATCCTCGCCCACCTTGCTTTTCCACTCCGGGCTCACCTTGGACAGGTAATTGGTGAAGATGAAGGTGGTACCCGACCCATCCGATCGGTGCACCACGGTGATGGCCTGGTTTGGCAGGGCGACACCGTGATTGAGGCCGGCCAGGGCGGGGTCGTTCCAGCGCTTAATTTTGCCCAGGAAGATGTCGGCCAGCACCGGACCGGTCAGACGCAGTTGCCCCGGAGTCACGCCCGGCAGATTCACCACCGGCACCACCCCGCCCATGATGACCGGGAACTGGACCAGGCCATTCTTCTCCAGCTCGGCCAGGGGCAGCGGCTTGTCCGATGCGCCGAAATCCACTGTCCTGGCCTGGATCTGCTTGATGCCGCCACCGGAGCCGATGGACTGATAGTTGAGGCCCACACCCGTCCGGGTTTTGTAGGCCTGGGCCCACTTCGCCAGGATGGGGTAGGCGAAGGTGGAACCGGCGCCGGTGATGTCGGCTGCGCGGGCCAGGCCGGAGAGCGCCACGAGGCTCAGCACAGGCAGCAGGAAGAGGAAGCGTTTCATCGGTGACGGCTCCAGGCGGAAAAACCCGAATGTTACAAAACTCTTGCCCGTTTGTGACAGGCCTGGCGGCGCTACGCCCCATCGCGCTCGCTAAGTGATTGATCCGTTTGTGGCTCGTCGACTCGTGGCGCTGTGTGACTTGTCATCAAGCTGTAACACGCCCCGCCCACAATGGCGGCCGTGGCAGCCTTGGGGGCATCCCCCGGGTCGCCTGAGCAGGAACACCCGACAACCTTGTCTTAGGAGCCAGACGCATGATCAAAGCCACTCCCAAAAAACTTCTCGCTGCGCTGGGGCTGCTGGCCAGCTTCGCCACCGCTCCCGTGCCAGCCGCCACCGTTCAGGTGGATCCGGCACTGCCCACTTATGAAAAGGCGCCCGGTGTGGCAGGCAATTTCACCAGCATCGGCTCTGACACCCTCAACAACCTCATGACCCTGTGGGCCGAGCAGTTCAAGCGCTTCTATCCCAATGTGAACATCCAGATCCAGGGGGCGGGCTCCTCCACTGCGCCACCCGCCCTGACCGAGGGCACGTCCAACTTCGGGCCCATGAGCCGTCTCATGAACGCCAAGGAAGTGGAGGCGTTCGAAAAGAAACATGGCTACAAGCCCACCCCTGTGCCGGTGGCCATCGACGCCTTGGCGGTGTACGTGAACAAGGACAATCCCATCAAGGGGCTCACCATGCCCCAGGTGGACGCCATCTTCTCTTCGACCCGCAAGTGCGGTCATCCCACCGACATCACCAAATGGGGCCAGGTGGGGATGACCGGTGAGTGGGCCGATCGCGCCATCGCTCTCTACGGGCGCAACTCCGTGTCCGGCACCTACGGCTACTTCAAGGAACACGCCCTGTGCAAGGGTGACTTCAAGAAGAACGTGGCCGAGCAGCCGGGTTCTGCCTCCGTGGTGCAGAGCGTGACTGGTCAGCTCAACGCCATCGGTTACTCCGGCATCGGTTACAAGACCTCCGGTGTGCGCGCCGTGCCCCTGGCCGCCAAGGAGGGCGCCCCCTTCGTGGAGGCCGACGCCAAGCATGCCGTCGATGGCACCTATCCCCTGGCGCGTGTGCTCTACATCTACGTGAACAAGAAACCCAACCAGCCGCTGCCGCCCATGGAGCGTGAGTTCTTCAAGATGGTGCTCTCCAAGCAGGGGCAGACCGTGGTCGTGAAGGACGGCTTCGTGCCGCTGCCGGCCAAGATGGCCGAAAAGGCGCTGGCGGAAATCCTCAAGTAATGCCAACGATGCCGGCGGGGGCCCGCCCCGCCGGGCCACTCAGGGGATCGATTATGCATAAAACCATCATGACCAGTCTTGCCCTGGCAGGCATCCTTGTGGTCAGCGGGTGCGCCACGCAAACCGGGCCGCAGCCTGCCGCAAAGCCGGACGCCCAGCAGGCTGCCGCGGCCACCCAAGGGGAAGCCAACCTGTTCATCGTCTTCAACGAGGACCTGGGGCGCTACTACATCTTCGGCGACCCGCAGCTTTACCGGATTTATCTGGAAACCGATGAGGTGGCCATGACCCGCAGCTTCATCGGCGCGGGGCCTGACGGTACCTCCCTCATTTTCGGCATGACCAAAGACGACGCCAAGCGCGGCGGCCCCACACCCGCTGAGCGGCTCTACAAAGGGGAGGTGAAACCCGCCGGCCCCTTTTATGGCGAAGTGCTGAAGGATGGCCGCTATTACGTCTTCTTTACGTGGCAGGACATGGCGGACTATCTCAAGCATGGCGAGGTGCCTCTGACCTACACCGAGATTGGCGTCGGTCCCAAAGGGGAAACCGTGGTGTATGCCCTGAACAAGGAAACTGCCAAGAAGGGGCGGCCGGAAGCGGCGATCAAGCGTTTCCACGCGCTCCATCCGAAGCAGGAAGCGAAATAGAAACGACGCGGCCTGCGTGGGACGGGCCGGCCCCCGTGGCCGGCCCATGTTCCATGTTCACTCGTAACGAATTTCTCGGACCAACGGGTTTCTGACAATGAGCGTCTCCACCCCGGAACTGACAGCCAACGAGCAGACCATAGCCGGCGCCATGCGTGCCCGCCTGCTCAAGGACTGGCTTTTCCGCCAGGTCATGACGCTGGGCGGCATTAGTGTCATCGTCGCCATCAGCGTGATCTTCTTCTATCTCGCCTATGTGGCCTGGCCCCTCGTCAAGCCGGTGCGGCTCGACGCGTGGCAGGTGACGGCCCTGCCTGCCGCACAAAGCGGACGCACGCTCCATTATTCGGCCGAAGAGCAACGGGAGATCGGCGCCCGCTATACCGAAGGCGGCAGCGTGGCGTTTTTCGACCTGCGCACGGGCAAATTGCTCAAGGAGGTGAGGCTTCCCCTTCCCCCGGGGGTGCGCATCACGGCCTTCGGTGCCGGCGACCCTTCCCACTATACGAACGTTCTCGGGCTGTCCAATGGCCGGGCCCTCGTCGTGCGCGAGCAGTACAAGGTGGAATTCGACGCCAACCACGACAACCGGCGCGTGATCACGCCCAGCCTCGAATACCCCCTGGGCGAGGAAGCGGTGGTGCTGGACGAAGGGGGCAATCCGCTGGCGCAGGTGGCCGTGGCCAGTGCCGATGGCACCACCACCCTGGCGGCCCAAACCCAGGACGGGCGGATCGTGGTGGCGGGCTTCAGCGCGCGCCAGAACATGGTGACCGGCGAGACCACCATCGAGCGCGAGGGTGGTGTGCTGCCGGATTTCAGCGGCCGCGTGGACCGTCTGATCGTGGAGATCAAGCAGCGGGAACTGTACATCGGCCATGGTGGGCGCTTCATCCGCCACTACGACATCACCAACAAGGCCGCACCCCGTTTCGTGCAGGAAAAGCAGGTGGTGGCCGACGGCGAGACGATGACCGCCCTCGAGATCCTGTCCGGCGGTTTTTCCCTCATCGTGGGCACCGACAAGGGGCGACTGGCGCAATGGTTCCTGGTGCGGGATGCAGAAAACAACTACCACCTGACCCACATCCGCGACTTCAGGCCCATGCCGGCGGCAGTCACCAGCATCGCGCCGGAATATTTCCGCAAGGGCTTCCTCGTGGGCGACCGCCAGGGCAACGTCGGCCTCTACTACGCCACCTCGCAGCGTCTGCTGTGGCAGGACACGGTGACCCAGGGTGCGGTGCACGCCGGGGCCATGACCCCGCGCGCCAATGGTCTGCTGGTGGAGGGGAGTGACGGCCGGCTGCACACCGCCCATGTGGAGAACGACCATCCGGAGGTGTCCTTCTCGGCCCTTTGGCAGCGGGTGTGGTATGAAAGCTACGAGAAGCCCGATTATGTGTGGCAGTCGGCGGCGGCCACCAACGACTTCGAGCCCAAGTTCAGCCTCGCGCCCCTCACCCTCGGCACCCTGAAGGCGGCCTTCTACGCCATGCTCTTGGCGACCCCCCTGGCCATTTTCGCGGCGATCTATTCCGCCTATTTCATGTCACCGGCCACCCGGCGCCTGGCGAAACCCACCATCGAGATCATGGAGGCTTTGCCTACCGTGATCCTGGGTTTCCTGGCCGGACTGTGGCTCGCGCCGCTGGTGGAAAACAACCTGGTGGGAACCCTCGGCAGTTTCGTGACCGTGCCCATCGCCGTGCTGGTGGCGGCGTTTGTGTGGCATCGCCTGCCCACAAGCTGGAAGGGGCGGGTACCGGAGGGCTGGCAGGCGGTGCTGCTGTTGCCAGTGGTGGCCCTGGGCATCTGGGTGGCATTCACGCTGGGCCACCCGCTGGAAGCGCGCTTTTTCGGCGGCGACATGCCCCACTGGCTCAGTCTGCACGGCATCACCTTCGAACAGCGCAACTCCCTGGTGGTGGGGTTGGCCATGGGTTTCGCGGTCACGCCCACCATCTTCTCCATTGCAGAGGATGCCATCTTCAGCGTGCCCAAGCATTTGACCGCGGGATCCCTCGCCCTGGGGGCGACTCGCTGGCAGACCCTGAAGAACGTGGTGTTGCTCACCGCCAGTCCCGGCATCTTCTCGGCCGTGATGATCGGCATGGGCCGCGCGGTGGGGGAGACCATGATCGTGCTCATGGCCACCGGCAACACCGCGGTAATGGACTGGAGCATCTTCACGGGCTTCCGCACGCTGGCCGCCAACATCGGCGTGGAAATGCCGGAAGCAGCGGTGGGCACCACCCATTTCCGGTTGCTGTTCGTTTCCGCGCTGGTGCTGTTTGGATTCACCTTCGTTGTGAACACGGGCGCGGAAATCATTCGCCAGCGGTTGCGTAAGAGATACGCGAGTTTGTGAGAGAACAACGATGAAAGACTGGTTCAAATCGGGGGATCCCTGGATCTGGTTCAGTGCCGGCGGCATGGCTCTGGCCCTGGTGTTGGTGCTGGGCGTGCTTTGGCTCACCGCCGCACGCGGCCTGGTCTATTTCTGGCCCTCACCGGTGGTGGAAACCACCTACGTGGAAAAGGATGGACGCACGGTACGCATCATCGGTGAGATCAAGGAGGAGGAAGAGGTGGCGGTGCGCCGCCTGCGCGAGGCCGGCTTCCAGATCCCGGGCGATGCACCCTTTGCCACGCGGGTGCTGTTCAAGCTGGGCAACCGCGACCTCACGGGGCAGGACTTCAAATGGTTTCCCCAGCCCCTGCTGGGGACTTTCACCTATCCCAGGGACGTCCTCACCGTGGAGCGTCACGAATGGGGTAACTTTTACGGCCACCTGCGCGCAGTAAAGGAGGCAGGCCAGGTGGTGGCGGAAGGGGAGGCGGCCTGGCCGGAACTGACCAAGCGGGCGGACCGGGCCCTGCTGCTGTTCCGGGAAATCTTCCGGATCGAAAAGTACGACATCGGTGATGTCAACTACACCCTGGAACGGCTGCGGCTCAGGGAACGTCGCCTCCAACTGGAGGGCCGGCTCAACCCGGCGGCCAAGGCGGAAATCGAGGAAGAACGTGCGGCCGCCAATGCGCGTTTCGCCAGCCTGCAGGAGCGGCTGGAGAAGCTGCGGGCCGACATTGCCCGCGACAGCCTGGTGGCGGAGGTCGCGGACGGCACGCTGGTGGAAGTGCCCCTGGCCAAGGTGGCCAAGGTTTACCGCGCCAACGCGCTCTCCACTTGGGAAAAGCTGGGCTTCTATTTCAGTAAGCTCAAGGAATTCATCACGGACGATCCGCGCGAGGCCAACACCGAGGGAGGCATCTTCCCAGCCATTTTCGGGACGGTGATGATGGTGATCCTGATGTCCATCCTGGTCATGCCCCTGGGTGTGATGGCCGCCGTGTACATGCGCGAGTACGCCAAACAGGGTCCCCTGATCCGCATCATCCGCATCGCCGTGAACAACCTGGCGGGGGTGCCTTCCATCGTCTATGGCGTGTTCGGTCTGGGGTTCTTCGTCTATTTCGTGGGCGGCCATATCGACGACTGGTTCTTTCCGGAAGCCCTGCCTGCCCCCACCTTCGGCAGCCCGGGCATTCTGTGGTCGTCGCTCACGCTGGCCATTCTTACTTTGCCAGTGGTGATCGTTGCCACGGAAGAGGGGCTGGCGCGCGTGCCCGAAAGCCTGCGCGCGGGCAGCCTGGCGCTGGGGGGCACCAAGGCCGAGACCCTGTGGCGTACGGTGCTGCCCATGGCCAGTCCGGCCATGATGACGGGGCTCATCCTGGCGGTGGCCCGGGCGGCGGGGGAAACGGCGCCGCTCATGCTGGTAGGCGTGGTGAAGCTCGCGCCCAACCTGCCCCTCGACGGCCACTTCCCGTATTTCCACCTGGAGCGCCAGTTCATGCACCTGGGTTTTCACATCTACGATGTGGGGTTCCAAAGCCCCAATGTGGAGGCGGCGCGCCCACTGGTCTATGCCACGGCGCTGCTCCTGGTCCTGGTGATCGTCGTTTTGAACCTCACCGCAGTGTCCCTGCGCAACCGTCTGCGTGAGAAATACCGTAGTCTGGAAGGCATATGAACCTCGCAACCCTCGAACCGGAGTCAACCATGAATACTGTCAGCGAACGCCAGGGGGCGGGAGTGGACGTGCGTGCCGCCCTCGGCCAGAACTTGGGCCGGGGCGGTGCCACCGATGATATTTGCCTGGAGACCAGGAACCTGAACCTGTTTTACGGCCAGACCCAGGCGCTGTTCAATGTCAGCCTGAAAATTCCCCGCCACCGGGTGACGGCCTTCATCGGCGCGTCCGGTTGCGGCAAATCCACTCTGCTGCGCTGCTTCAACCGCCTGAACGACCTGGTCGATGGGGTACGCATCGAGGGCAAGGTGCTGCTCGACGGGGAAGACATCTACGACAGGAAGGTCAATGTCGCCCTCCTGCGCCGGCGGGTTGGTATGGTGTTCCAGAAACCGAACCCCTTTCCCAAGTCGATTTTCGAAAATGTGGCCTACGGGCTGCGCATCATGGGCGTGAAGGACAAGCGGGTGCTGGCGGAAACGGTGGAACGGGCGCTGCGTGGCGCCGCATTGTGGGACGAAGTCAAGGACCGCCTCGACGCCAACGGGCTGTCGCTCTCCGGCGGCCAGCAGCAGCGGCTGGTGATCGCCCGTGCCATCGCCCTGGAACCTGAAGTGCTGCTCCTGGACGAGCCTGCCTCGGCGCTGGATCCCATCGCCACGGCCAAGATCGAGGAGCTGCTCTACGAGCTCAAGGATCGCTACACCATCGTCATCGTCACCCACAACATGCAGCAGGCGGCCCGCGTGTCCGATTACACGGCATTCATGCATCTGGGCGAGATGGTGGAGTTTGCCGACACCGATACCCTGTTTACGCGGCCGCAGGATCAGCGCACGGCGGACTACATCACCGGCCGGTTCGGTTGAGGAGAAGACCATGCCCGGGAAACACACGCTGGAGCTGTTCGACCAGGACCTGCACCTGCTGCGCGAGGAAGTCCTCAATCTTTCGGCCATGGCGGGAGAAGAACTGGATGCCGCCATGATCGCCCTGTTCGGCCGCGACGGGGCGCGCGCCAGGGAAGTGATCGACGCAGATCTCAACGCCGATCACCTCCAGGAACGCATTCACCGTCACATGACCGTGGTGCTGGCACGCCAGCAGGCCATGGCGGACGACCTGCGGGAAATCCTTGCTGCCGGCCGCATTGCGGACTACCTGGAGCGGTTGGGCGACCAGGCCAAGCAAATCGCCAAGCGCGCCACCAAGCTGACGGACACGATCGAAGCCCGCATCGGGGATCGCCTGCGCTGGATGAACGACCGCATTCAGGCGACCCTGCAGCAGGTGATGGACGCCTATGCCCGCCGCGACGCCCAGGCCGCCAACGTGGTGTGGGTAGGCGACGTGGAGCTGGACATGGTCTACGGGGAAATCTTCGGCGCCCTGCTGGAGCGCATGCGTCATGACAGCGCGGCCGTCGCGGACGGCGTGCAGCTTTTGCTCATCGCCAAGGGACTGGAACGCGCCGGCGACTATCTCACCAACATCGCCGAGGAGGTCTACCTGATGGTGACCGGCATTCCCCTGCAGGGGCCGCGTCCCCGGGTGGACACCACGGTCCCGCCCGGGGCGGAAAGCTCTGCACATTGACCACGCCGCCCTTCAACGCTAACATTGCCGGTTTTTAACACCGGGGTTGGCAATGCGCGAGCGTCTGGTCGCTGGGAACTGGAAAATGCACGGCAGCCTGGTCGAGAACAAGGCGCTTCTCGACGGGGTGGTGGCCGGGCTCGCTTCCGTCCAGGGCGTGCGCTGCGCGGTGTGCGTGCCCTTTCCCTACCTGTTCCAGGCCCAGTTCGCCCTGCAGAATACGCCCATCCAGTGGGGCGCCCAAAACCTGAGCCAGTACGAGAAGGGCGCCTACACCGGCGAGGTGTCCGCCGCCATGCTGCGGGATTTCGCCTGCACCTTCGTGATCGTGGGGCATTCCGAGCGGCGCGCCCTGTTCGGCGAGGACGATGCCACCGTCGCCGCCAAGTTCGTGGCGGCCCAGGCCGGGGGGCTCACGCCCATCCTGTGTGTGGGCGAGACCCTGGCGGAGCGGGAGCAGGGCATCACCCAGCAGGTGGTGGAGCGCCAGATCCAGGCGGTGGTGGACAAGGCTGGGCTGGAGGGCTTCCGTCACTGCGTCATTGCCTACGAACCGGTGTGGGCCATCGGCACCGGCAAGACCGCCACCCCGGAGCAGGCGCAGGAGGTGCACGCCTTCATTCGCGGCCTGTTCGCTCCCCACGACGCGACGCTGGCTCAAAACCTGCTGATCCTCTACGGCGGCAGCGTCAAGGGCGCGAATGCCGCTCAACTGTTTGCCATGCCCGACATCGACGGCGGCCTGATCGGCGGCGCCTCCTTGAATGCCGAGGAATTCGTCACCATCTGCAAGGCTGCCCAGCGCTGACTGCCGCAGGAACCGTTCATGGAAACCCTGGTCTGGATCGTACACGTTCTGGCTGCCCTCGGAATCATCGGCCTGGTGCTGCTGCAGCACGGCAAGGGCGCCGACATGGGGGCGGCCTTTGGCAGTGGCGCCTCCGGCAGCCTGTTCGGGGCCACGGGGGCGGCCAATGCCCTGAGCCGCGCGACCAAGATTCTCGTGATCGTCTTTTTCCTGACGAGCATGGGCCTCACCTATTTTTCGGTGAGCAAACATCAAAAACCCCTGGCGGTGCCGGCCCAGCAGCAGGCGCCTGCCAGCCAGGTGCCGGCGCCGTCCCAGCCTCCGGCGGGCGGCAAGGCACAGGAAATCCCGAACTGAGGACTGCTCGGTTCGGCTCGTATCGGCCGACGTGGTGGAATTGGTAGACACGCCGTCTTGAGGGGGCGGTGGCGCAAGCCGTATGAGTTCGAGTCTCATCGTCGGCACCAAACATAAACAGCCATTATGCGACAATAAGCCCACATAATCGCGTAATGCGCTGATTCAAAAAAGAAAAATAAAAAATTGCAGCCTTGACACTGCGCTGCAAGCCCCTCTAAACTGCCCCATCCGTTGCCATAACAAGAGACGCCGTCCGCCAAGGCGTCGGGGTGGAGCATGCTGGCCAACTATTTCCCCATTCTCATGTTCGTCCTCGTCGGCCTTGCCGTCGGCGCGATTTCCATGGGGCTGGGGTACGTTCTCGCTCCCAACCGCCCGGACGCGGAAAAACTCTCCCCCTACGAGTGTGGTTTCGAGGCCTTCGAGGACGCGCGCATGAAATTCGACGTGCGCTACTACCTCGTGGCCATCCTGTTCATCCTGTTCGACCTGGAAATCGCCTTCCTCTTTCCCTGGGCCATCGTCCTGGAAGAAATCGGCCTGTTTGGCTTCGTCGCCATGATGGTGTTCCTGGGCATCCTCGTCATCGGCTTCATCTACGAATGGATCAAGGGCGCGCTGGAATGGGAGTAGCGATGCGAGCCACCGAGCAGGGGCCCCGCGCAGCGGGGATGCGAGGCAGGCGAGCATCGCTTTGCGCCGACGCGACGGCGGTGCTGGCGGCGGGGTGGTCTGGGGAGGCGCGGAGGCGAGCCACCGAGCAGGGGCCCCGCGCAGCGGGGATGCGAGGCAGGCGAGCATCGCTTTGCGCCGACGCGACGGCGGTGCTGGCGGCGGGGTGGTCTGGGGAGGCGCGGAGGCGAGCCACCGAGCAGGGGCCCCGCGCAGCGGGGATGCGAGGCAGGCGAGCATCGCTTTGCGCCGACGCGACGGCGGTGCTGGCGGCGGGGTGGTCTGGGGAGGCGCGGGGGCGAGCCACTGAGCAGGGGCCCCGCGCAGCGGGGATGCGAGGCAGGCGGTTATCGCCGGGCGCCGGCGGGTTGCGGCCCGCTCGTTCATGTCGTGCCACGGAGGTCTGCAGCGGATGAGCATCGAAGGTGTCCTGCAGAAGGGTTTCGTCACCACCACCCTGGACACGGTGATCAACTGGACCCGCACCGGCTCGCTGTGGCCCATGACCTTCGGGCTGGCCTGCTGTGCGGTGGAGATGATGCACGCCGGCGCCTCGCGCTACGACCTGGACCGGTTTGGCATCGTGTTCCGTCCCAGCCCGCGCCAGTCGGACCTGATGATCGTGGCCGGCACCCTGTGCAACAAGATGGCGCCGGCGCTGCGCAAGGTGTATGACCAAATGGCCGAGCCGCGCTGGGTGCTGTCCATGGGGTCCTGCGCCAACGGCGGGGGCTACTACCACTATTCCTATTCCGTGGTGCGCGGCTGTGACCGTATCGTGCCGGTGGACGTCTATGTGCCGGGCTGTCCGCCCACAGCGGAAGCCCTGCTCTACGGCCTGGTCCAGCTGCAGAACAAGATCAGGCGCACCCAGACCATTGCGCGTTAGCCGGAGCCGATTCCCTGATGAACGCGAAACTGGCCGCCATTGCGGCGCGTCTCGAAAAGCTGCTGGAGGGACGTGACTACACCCTCACCGAGCAGGTGGGGGAGCTTACGCTGGTCATCCCGCGCGAAGGCATGCTGGAGGTGATGCGCCTGCTGCGCGACGACTACGACCTGCGTTTCGACCAGCTCATCGACCTGTGCGGGGTGGATTATTCCACCTACGGGGAAGGGACGTGGCAGGGGCGTCGCTTCGCCGCCGTCTATCATCTGCTCGCGCTGGGCAAGAACCAGCGCCTGCGGGTGCGGGTGTTCTGTCCGGATGACGAATTTCCGGTGCTGGATTCCGTGGTGGACATCTGGCCCTCGGCCAACTGGTATGAGCGGGAGGCATTCGACCTGTTCGGCATCGTGTTCGAGGGTCACCCGGACCTGCGGCGCATCCTGACTGACTACGGCTTCATCGGCCATCCCTTCCGCAAGGATTTTCCCCTCACCGGCTATGTGGAAATGCGCTACGACCCGGACCAGCAGCGCGTGGTCTATCAGCCGGTGAGCATCGAGGCACGCGAGATCACGCCGCGCGTGATCCGCGAGGACACCTTCCATGGCTGAGATTCGCAACTACACGCTGAACTTCGGACCCCAGCATCCTGCCGCCCACGGGGTGCTGCGCCTGGTGCTGGAGCTGGATGGTGAGGTGGTGGAGCGCGCCGACCCCCACATCGGGCTTTTGCACCGGGCCACCGAGAAGCTCGCCGAACACAAGACCTATCTGCAGTCCGTGCCCTACATGGACCGGCTCGACTACGTGTCCATGATGTGCAACGAGCACGCCTATGTGATGGCGATCGAGAAGCTCCTGGGTGTCGAGGTGCCCATCCGCGCCCAGTACATCCGCGTGATGTTCGACGAGATCACGCGCATCCTCAACCATCTGCTCTGGCTGGGGGCGCATGCCTTGGACGTGGGCGCCATGACGGTGTTCCTGTATGCGTTCCGCGAACGGGAGGACCTGCTGGACTGCTACGAGGCGGTGTCGGGCGCGCGCATGCATGCCGCCTACTACCGGCCGGGTGGGGTCTATCGCGATCTGCCGGACAGCATGCCGAAGTACCAGCCCTCGCGCTTCCGCAGCGAACGCGAGGTGGCGCGCCTGAACGAGAACCGCCAGGGGTCCCTGCTGGATTTCATCGAGGATTTCACCAACCGTTTCCCCGCGCTGCTGGACGAATACGAGACACTGCTCACGGACAACCGCATCTGGAAACAGCGGCTGGTTAACATCGGCGTGGTCTCGCCGGAGCGGGCCATCGCCCTGGGTTTTACCGGCCCTATGCTGCGCGGCTCCGGGGTCGCCTGGGATCTGCGCAAGAAGCAGCCCTACGAGGTGTATGACCGGCTCGAATTCGACATCCCGGTGGGAGTCAATGGTGACTGCTATGACCGCTATCTCGTGCGTATGGAGGAGATGCGCCAGAGCAACCGCATCATCAAGCAGTGCGTGGACTGGCTGCGCAAGAATCCCGGGCCGGTGATCACGGACGATCACAAGGTTGCACCGCCTTCGCGGGAGGCCATGAAGTCCAACATGGAGGAACTCATCCACCACTTCAAGCTGTTCACCGAGGGCTTCCACGTGCCCAGGGGCGAGTGCTATGCCGCGGTGGAGCATCCCAAGGGCGAATTTGGCATTTATCTCGTCTCGGATGGCGCCAACAAGCCCTACCGGCTCAAGATCCGCGCCCCCGGCTTTGCCCATCTGGCGGCCATGGACGAGATGGCGCGGGGTCACATGATCGCCGACGTGGTGGCCATCATCGGCACGCAGGATATCGTGTTCGGGGAGATCGACCGCTGATGCTGTCCGCCGAATCCCTCGCCCGCATCGACCGCGAGATCGCCAAGTATCCGCCGGACCAGAAACAGTCGGCGATCATGTCCGCCCTGCGCATTGCCCAGGAGGAAAAGGGCTGGCTGGCCGAGGATACCATCCGCTTCGTGGCCGAGTATCTGGGCATGCCGCCCATCGCCGCCTACGAGGTGGCCACGTTCTACAACATGTACAACACCCGGCCGGTGGGGAAGTACAAGCTCACGGTGTGCACCAACCTGCCGTGCCAGCTCACCCAGCGTCATGACATCGGCGCCTATCTCCAGCAGAAACTGGGCATCGGCTGGGGCGAGACCACGGAAGACGGCCGGTTCACGCTGGTGCAGGGAGAGTGCATGGGTTCCTGCGACGGGGCGCCGCTCATGCTGGTGAACAATCACAGGATGTGCAGCCATCTCACGCCCGAGGCGGTGGACAAGCTGCTGTCGGAGCTGGAATAGGGCATGGCCGAAAAAGTCATTCTCACCACCCTGGACAAGCCGAATCCGGCTGCCCTGGCTACCTACGAGAGCGTGGGCGGCTACCAAGCCCTGCGCCGCATCCTCACGGAAAAGATCGCACCGGAAGCCATCATCGCCGAGATCAAGACTTCCGCCCTGCGCGGACGGGGCGGCGCGGGCTTCCCCACGGGGCTAAAGTGGAGCTTCATCCCGCGCCACCTGCCGGGCCCGAAATATATCGTGTGCAACAGTGACGAGGGCGAGCCCGGGACGTTCAAGGACCGCGACATCCTGCGCTACAACCCCCACAGCGTCATCGAGGGCATGATCATTGCCGGCTACACCCTGGGCGCGCAGACCGGCTACAACTACATCCACGGCGAAATCTTCGAGCTGTACGAAGCCTTCGAGAAGGCCCTGGAGGAGGCCCGTGCCGCCGGCTACCTCGGCCGCAACATCCTTGGGTCGGGCTTCGACTTCGAGATCCACGCGCACCACGGCTACGGCGCCTACATCTGCGGCGAGGAAACCGCCCTCTTGGAATCCATTGAAGGCAAGAAGGGGCAGCCCCGCTTCAAGCCGCCTTTTCCGGCGAGTTTCGGCCTCTATGGGCGACCGACGGTGATCAACAACACCGAAACCTTCGCCTGCATTCCCTATATCGTGCGCCATGGCGGGCAGAAATTCCTGGAACTGGGCAAGCCCAACAATGGCGGGACCAAGATCTTTTCCGTGTCGGGCAGGGTGAACCGTCCCGGCAACTACGAGATTCCCCTGGGCACACCCTTTGCTGAGCTGCTGGACATGGCGGGGGGCATGCGCGAGGGCTATCGCCTGAAGGCCGTCATCCCCGGTGGGTCATCCACGCCGGTGTTGCCGGCGGAAGTGATGATGGAATGCACCATGGACTACGATTCCATCGCCAAGGCGGGGTCCATGCTCGGGGCCGGGTCGGTGATCATCATCGACGACAGTGTGTGCATGGTGCGCGCCCTGGAACGCCTGTCGTATTTTTACTTCGAGGAATCCTGCGGCCAGTGTACGCCCTGCCGGGAAGGGACCGGCTGGCTCTACCGCATCATCCACCGCATCGAGCACGGCAGGGGCCGCCCCGAGGACCTGGAGCTTTTGCGCAGCGTGGCGGGCAACATCGGCGGGCGCACCATCTGCGGCCTGGGTGATGCGGCGGCAATGCCGGTGCAAAGTTTCCTCAAGCATTTCGGTCATGAATTCGAATACCACATCGAGCACGGCAAATGCCTCGATGGTTGCCACTGAGAGCCACGGCACATGCTGACCATCGAAATCGACGGCAAGAAAATCGAGGTTCCGGAAGGCTCCACGGTGATGGATGCCGCCGACCTGCTGGGCATCTACGTGCCGCGCTTCTGCTATCACCGCAAGCTTTCCGTGGCGGCCAACTGCCGCATGTGTCTGGTGGACGTGGAAAAAGCCCCAAAGCCCCTGCCTGCCTGCGCCACGCCCGTCACTGATGGCATGAAGGTCTCCACGCGATCCGACAAGGCCATCCAGGCCCAGAAGGGCGTGATGGAGTTCCTGCTCATCAACCACCCGCTGGACTGCCCCATCTGCGATCAGGGAGGTGAGTGCCAGCTGCAGGACCTCGCCGTGGGTTTCGGGGCCGGTGCTTCCCGCTACCGGGAGGAGAAGCGGGTGGTGGTGAACAAGAATCTCGGGCCGCTCATCGCCACCGATATGACCCGCTGCATCCACTGCACGCGCTGCGTGCGCTTCGGCCAGGAAATCGCCGGCCAGATGGAGCTGGGCCAGGCTTTCCGCGGCGAGCATTCCGAGATCATGCCTTTCATTGCCGAGACGGTGGATTCCGAACTGTCCGGCAACATGATCGATCTCTGTCCGGTGGGGGCGCTCACCTCCAAGCCCTTCCGCTACACCGCGCGCCCCTGGGAGCTGAGCCGCCGCGCCGGCATCAGCCCCCACGACGGGCTGGGCGCCAATCTCCTGATCCAGGCCAGGCAGGATCGCGTGATGCGCGTGCTGCCGCGGGAAAACGAGGCGGTCAACGAATGCTGGCTGGCCGACCGCGACCGTTTTTCCTATCAGGCTCTGAACAGCGAGACGCGCCTGTTGCGTCCCCTGGTCCGACACCATGGCGAATGGGTCGAGGTGGACTGGCAGGCGGCGCTGGAATACGCGGCCAACGGGCTGCGCGACATCGTCAGCCGCCACGGGCCGGATGCGCTGGGGGCCCTGGCGGCCCCCAACAGCACGCTGGAGGAACTGCACCTGCTGCAGAAACTCGTCCGCGGCCTGGGCTGCGACAACGTGGACCACCGGCTGCGTCAAAGCGATTTCCGGGCCGACGCATGCCGCCGTGGCGTGCCCTGGCTGGGCCAGTCCATCGAGGACGTGCAGGCAGCCCAGGCCATCCTGCTCGTGGGCAGCAACATCCGCAAGGAACAGCCGCTGCTTGCCCACCGCGTGCGGCAGGCGGTGAAGCACCGCGCGCGGCTCAACGTGATCAACCCCCTCGACGTGGACATGTTGTGTCCCGTGGCGCACAAGCTCATCGTGCCGCCGCCGGCCCTGGTGCAGGCGCTCGCGCAGGTTTTGAAGGCGGCCGCCGCGCGCAGGGGCGTGGCCCTGGCAGACGGCTATGCCGAGAGACTGGCCGGGGTCGAGGTGGGGGCCGAAGCCCAGGCCGTGGCGGAGGCGCTGTGTGCCGTGGAGACGCCCTGCATCCTGCTGGGCAACCTGGCCCAGCATCATCCCCGCGCCGCGGAACTGACCAGCCTTGCGGCGGAACTGGCCCGCATCACGGGGGCGCGCTGGGGATTCATGGCCGAAGCCGCCAACAGCGTCGGCGCATACTGCGCGGGGGCCCTGCCGCGCGCGGGCGGGCGCCACGCCGCCGCCATGCTGCAGGCGCCGCGGCGCGCCTATCTCCTGCTCCACGCCGAACCGGAGCTGGATGCCCATGATTCCCGCACGGCGCGTGCGGCCCTGGAGCAGGCGGAACTGGTGGTGGCGCTGTCCCCGTTCCGGGACCAGGCCCTGGAGTACGCCCATGTCATTCTGCCGGTGGCGGCCTTTGCCGAGACCGCAGGCACCTACGTGAACATGGAAGGCCGTGTGCAAAGCTTCGCCGCCGCCGTGAAACCCCCGGGCGAGGCCCGCCCCGCGTGGAAGGTGCTGCGTGTGCTGGGCAATCTGCTCGATTTGCCCGGTTTCGACCAGGACAGCGCGGAAGCGGTGCGGCGGGAAGTGCTGGGTCCGGACGGCGCGCTGCCGCTGCCCCTGGACAATGGCCTGTCGGTGCCGGTCCTGGAGGATCCCGCCCCCCGGGTCGCGGGCCTGTGCCGCATCGGCGAGGTCCCCATCTACCAGCTCGACGCCCTGACCCGGCGTGCCGCCGCCCTGCAGGCCACGCGCGATGCCCGTCCGCCCGTGGCGCGGCTGCATCCGCGGCTCCTGGAGCGTCTCGGCCTTAAGCCGGGGGACACGGTGGTGCTGCGCCAGGGGCCTGGTCAGGCCACGCTGCCCGCGGTGGCGGATCCCGGTGTGCCTGAAGAGTGCGTCCACGTCGCCGCCGCCCATCCCCTCACGGTGGGACTTGGCGCCATGTTCGATGCCATCACGGTGGAGCGGGCCTAATGGATTTCGCCGCCTCCTTCCAGAGCTGGTTCGGTCCCGTCTGGGGCCCGCAGGTCTTCCTCCTGGTGAAGACCCTGCTTGGCATCGTCGCCATCGTGTTGCCCCTGCTGCTGTGCGTGGCCTACCTCACCTATGCCGAGCGCAAGATCATCGGCTACATGCAGGTGCGCCTCGGCCCCAACCGGGTGGGCCCCAAGGGCTGGCTGCAACCCATTGCCGATGCCCTGAAGCTGCTGTTCAAGGAAATCGTCATTCCTGCCGGGGCGGACAAGTTCCTGTTCCTGCTGGCACCGGTGCTGGCCATCGGCCCCGCGCTGGCCGCCTGGGCAGTGGTGCCCTTCTCGCCCGAGCTGGTGCTGGCCAATATCGATGCGAGTCTGCTCTACGTCATGGCCATCACCTCCATGGGTGTGTATGGCGTGATCCTGGCGGGCTGGGCCTCCAATTCCAAGTACGCTTTCCTGGGGGCCATGCGTTCGGCAGCCCAGATCGTCTCCTACGAGATCGCCATGGGCTTTGCCCTGGTGGGTGTGCTGATGGCCGCCCAGAGCCTGAACCTGGTGGACATCGTCGAGGCGCAGGCGGGTGGCATCCTGCACTGGTACTGGCTGCCCCTGGCGCCCCTGTTCCTGGTGTATCTCATCGCGGGGGTGGCGGAGACCAACCGCGCGCCCTTCGACGTCGCGGAAGGCGAGTCCGAGATCGTCGCCGGCTTCCACGTGGAATATTCGGGCATGGCCTTCGCCGTGTTCTTCCTGGCGGAGTATGCCAACATGATCCTGGTCTCGACCCTCACCAGCATCATGTTCCTGGGTGGCTGGCTGTCCCCGGTGAGCTGGATCCCGGACGGCTTCCACTGGCTGGTGTTCAAGGTCATGTTCGTGCTGCTGCTGTTCCTGTGGTTCCGGGCCACTTTCCCGCGCTACCGCTATGACCAGATCATGCGCCTGGGCTGGAAGGTGTTCATCCCCGTGACGCTGGTCTGGATCGTGGTCATGGGCGTGGCGATGCAGACCCCCTACGGTCACCTTTTCCACTGAGGAAAGCAGGATGATCGAACGCCTCAAGGACTTCTTCCAAAGCTTCCTTCTGCTGGAGCTGCTGCGGGGCATGATGCTCACGGGGCGGCATCTGTTCGCGCGCAAGATCACCGTGCAGTATCCGGACGAGAAGACACCCCTCAGCCCGCGCTTCCGCGGCCTGCACGCCCTGCGCCGCTATCCCAACGGCGAGGAGCGCTGCATCGCCTGCAAGCTTTGCGAGGCGGTCTGTCCGGCCCTCGCCATCACCATCGAATCCGAGGAACGGGAGGACGGCACGCGGCGCACCACCCGCTACGACATCGACCTGACCAAGTGCATCTTCTGCGGCTTCTGCGAGGAATCCTGTCCGGTGGATTCCATTGTCGAGACGCGCATTTTCGAATACCACGGCGAGCAGCGGGGCGATCTCTACCTGACCAAGCCCATGCTGCTTGCGATTGGCGACAAGTACGAAGAAATGATCGCGGCCGACCGGGCGGCCGATGCAAAATACAGGTGATCTGAACCGCACGGGCGCCCCGGCGCAAAAAATCACGGACCCGCGCTGCGCCTGCGTGTCCTTGCGGTGAGACTTCTAAAAACATGAATTTCGAAACCTTCGTTTTCTATTTCCTGGCAGCGATCCTGCTGTTCGCCGCATTGCGCGTCATCACCGTGCGCAACCCGGTGCACGCCGCCCTGTTCCTGGTGCTGGCCTTCTTCACCGCGGCCGGCCTCTGGCTGCTTTTGGAGGCGGAATTTCTCGCCATCGCCCTGGTGCTGGTCTATGTGGGCGCGGTGATGGTGCTGTTCCTGTTCGTGGTCATGATGCTGGACATCAACCTCGCGCGCCTGCGCGAAGGTTTCTGGGACTACCTGCCCCTGGCCGCGACGGTGGCGGCGCTGCTGGTGCTGGAGATGGTGGTGGTGCTGGGAGGTCGCCATTTCGGTGCCGACCGCTATCCGGCACCCATGCCCCACGGGGTGGAGTACAGCAACACGCGGGAACTGGGGCGGGTGCTCTATACGGACTACGTGTATCCCTTCGAGATCGCGGCGGTCATCCTGCTGGTGGCCATCGTGGCGGCCATTGCCCTCACCCTGCGCCGGCGCAAGACCACCAAGTATCAGAATCCCGCGCGCCAGATCCGGGTGAAACGCTCGGAGCGCGTGCGGCTCATCGCCATGCCGGCCGAGAAGCCGGATGAGCAGCCGGAGGCCGGAAGGGAGAACTGACCACCATGCTTACCCTGTCCCATTACCTGGTGCTGGGCGCGATTCTGTTCGCCATTAGCGTGCTGGGCATTTTCCTCAACCGCAAGAACATGATCGTGCTGCTGATGGCCATCGAGCTCATGCTGCTGGCGGTGAACCTGAACTTCGTGGCCTTCTCCCACTACCTGGGCGATGTGGCCGGGCAGGTATTCGTGTTCTTCGTGCTCACGGTGGCGGCGGCGGAGTCCGCCATCGGCCTGGCGATTCTGGTGGTGCTGTTCCGCAACCTGCGCACCATCAACGTCGATGACCTGGACGAGCTGAAGGGGTAGAACGATGGCCGCGCCGGACATGCAGACGCTGTACCTGATCGTGCCCCTGGCGCCCCTGGTGGGCGCGCTCATCGCCGGCCTGTTCGGCTGGTACATCGGCCGCGTGTGGACCCACCGCATCGCCATCCTGGGCGTGGCCATCTCCTGCTTTGCATCGTGGCTGGTGTTCCGGGACGTGCAGGCCGGCCATACCTTCAATGGCACCGTCTATACCTGGCTCACCAGCGGCGGTGTCTCCTTCGAGATTGGCTTCCTGATCGACAAGCTCTCCGCCATGATGATGCTGGTGGTGACCTTCGTCTCTCTCATGGTGCACATCTACACCATCGGCTACATGAGCGACGATCCGGGCTACCAGCGCTTTTTCGCCTACATTTCCCTGTTCACCTTCTCCATGTTGATGCTGGTGATGGCGAACAATTTCCTGCAGCTGTTCTTCGGCTGGGAAGCCGTGGGCCTGGTGTCCTACCTGCTGATCGGCTTTTGGTACACGCGGCCTTCCGCCATTTATGCCAACCTCAAGGCCTTTCTCGTCAACCGCGTGGGTGACTTCGGCTTTCTGCTGGGTATCGGACTGGTGCTGGCCTATGCCGGCAGCCTGGACTATGGGACGGTGTTCGCCCGGGCGGGAGATCTGGCGGCACGCACCATCGAGCTTTTGCCGGGCCGGGAGTGGTCCCTGATCACGGTCATCTGCATCCTGCTGTTCATCGGCGCCATGGGCAAGTCGGCGCAGTTTCCCCTGCACGTGTGGCTGCCGGATTCCATGGAAGGGCCGACGCCCATTTCCGCCCTGATCCACGCCGCGACCATGGTGACCGCGGGCATTTTCATGGTGGCGCGCATGTCCCCCCTGTTCGAATTGTCCGACACGGCGTTGTCCGTGGTGCTGGTGATCGGCGCCATCACCGCCCTGTTCATGGGCCTGTTGGGCATCGTGCAAAACGACATCAAGCGCGTGGTGGCCTATTCCACCCTGTCCCAGCTGGGCTACATGACGGTGGCGCTGGGGGCCTCCGCCTATTCCGTGGCGGTGTTCCATCTCATGACCCATGCCTTTTTCAAGGCGCTGCTGTTCCTCGCCGCCGGCTCGGTCATCATCGGCATGCATCACGACCAGGACATGCGCCACATGGGCGGCCTGCGCAGGTACATGCCCATCACCTGGATCACGGCCCTGATCGGCTCGCTGGCGCTGATCGGCACACCTTTCTTCTCCGGCTTCTATTCCAAGGATTCCATCATCGAGGCGGTGCGTGCGGCCAACGTGCCGGGCGCGGGCTTCGCCTATTTCGCGGTGGTGGCGGGCGTGTTCGTCACGGCCTTCTACACCTTCCGCATGTACTTCCTGGTGTTCCACGGCCCGGAACGGTTCCGGGAGCACCTCGCCCACGGCGGCCACGGCGGCCACGGAGACCATGCCGCCGGCGAGCCCCATGAATCACCCTGGGTGGTGTGGCTGCCCCTGGTGCTGCTCGCCATCCCCTCAGTGGGGATCGGCTATTTCACGGTCGGTGCCGTGCTGGACGGCAGCGCCTTCGGCGAGGCGATTCATGTGTCGAGGGAGCATCCGGCGCTGGCCGAGCTCGCCGCCCATTTCCATGGGGCGGGGGCGATGGCGCTCCATGCCCTGTCCACCCTGCCGTTCTGGCTGGCGGTCGCCGGTGTGGCCAGCGCCTGGTTCCTGTACCAGGTGCGCACCGATTTGCCGGACTGGTTCGCCGGGCGGTTCCGGCTGGTCTACCGCATTCTGGAAAACAAATACGGTTTCGATCAGTTCAACGACTGGTTCTTTGCCGGCGGCGCCCGCAGGCTGGGAACCTGGCTGTGGAAGGGGGGCGACGTGACCGTGATCGATGGCTGGCTGGTCAATGGCACGGCGCGTCTGGTGGGGCGGCTGGCGGGCGTGATCCGCCACTTCCAGTCCGGCTACATCTACCACTATGCCTTCGCCATGCTGATTGGAGTGTTCGTGCTCATCACCTGGTTCGTGAAAGTCTGACAAGAAAAGGAGAGGCGTGAGAGGGGAGGCGCCGGGAGGGGGAAGCAGACCCCGCCTCACCGCTCGCGGGTGACGCCATGTCGGGAATGCCTTTGTTGAGTCTCGCCATCTGGGTGCCGATCGTGTTCGGCCTGCTGGTACTCGCCACCGGCCCGGACCGCAACGCGCCCCTGGCGCGCGGGCTGGCCCTGATCGGTGCGCTGGCCGGGTTCGCAGTGACTCTGCCCCTGTACACCCACTTCGACACCGCCACCGCCACCATGCAGTTCGTGGAGCGGGTGCCCTGGATCGAAGCCTTCAATGTGGACTATCACCTGGGCGTGGACGGCATTTCGCTGCTGTTCATCCTGCTCACCGCCTTCACCACGGTGCTGGTGGTGCTGGCCGGCTGGAAGGTGATCGAGACGCGGGTCGCCCAGTATCTCGCAGCCTTTCTCATCATGTCCGGCCTGATGATCGGTGTGTTCGCGGCCCTGGATGCGGTGCTGTTCTACGTGTTCTGGGAGGCGATGCTGATTCCCATGTTCCTGGTGATCGGCATCTGGGGCGGACCGCGCCGGGTCTATGCGGCGGTGAAGTTCTTCCTCTACACGCTGCTGGGCTCGCTGCTGATGCTGGTGGCGTTCATCTACCTGTACCAGCAGGCGGGCAGCTTCGACATCCTGGAACTGCACCGCCTGCCCCTCGGCTATCGCGAGCAGGTGCTGATCTTCCTGGCATTTTTCACCGCCTTCGCGGTGAAGGTGCCCATGTGGCCGGTGCATACCTGGCTGCCGGATGCCCACGTGGAGGCGCCCACCGGGGGTTCCGTGGTGCTGGCGGCCATCATGCTCAAGCTGGGGGCCTATGGTTTCCTGCGCTTCTCCCTGCCCATCACCCCGGACGCCAGTCATGCCCTGGCCGGTTTCGTGATCGCCCTGTCCCTGATCGCGGTGGTGTACATCGGCCTGGTGGCCCTGGTGCAGGGGGATATGAAGAAACTCATCGCCTACTCGTCCATCGCCCACATGGGTTTCGTGACGCTGGGCTTTTTCCTGTTCAACCCCCTCGGGGTGGAAGGGGCCTTGGTGCAGATGATCTCCCACGGCTTCGTCTCGGGCGCCCTGTTCCTGTGTGTGGGCGTGCTCTATGACCGGCTGCATTCCCGCAACATCGCCGACTATGGAGGGGTGGTCAACACCATGCCGGTGTTCGCGACCTTCTTCGTTCTGTTCGCCATGGCCAATGCCGGTTTGCCGGGTACCAGCGGCTTCGTCGGCGAATTCCTGGTGATCATGGGGGCGATCAGGGTCAATTTCTGGTATGCCTTCCTGGCGGCCACGACGCTGGTCTTTGGCGCCGCCTACACCCTCTGGATGATCAAACGGGTGGTGTTCGGGCCGGTGGTCCATCCCCAGGTGGCGGCCCTGCAGGACCTGAGCGTCCGGGAGTTCCTGGTGCTGGGACTGCTCGCCGTGGCCGTGCTGGGCATGGGCCTCTATCCCGCGCCCTTCACCGGGGTGATGCACGCCTCCGTGGAACATCTGCTCAACCACGTCGCCGTCAGCAAGTGCGGCGACTTCTGTGCCTGGTAAGGGGCTGATCCGTGATGATGGCTGATTTCGTGCTCGCCGACCTTCTGCCCGCCCTGCCGGAACTGGTCCTGCTGGGGGGCGCCTGCGTGGTGCTGATCCTGGATCTGTTCCTCTCCGACGACCTGCGCTGGATCACCTTCGGCCTGGCGCTGGCGGCCCTGGGCGGCACCGCGCTCGCCACCCTGGGGACCCTGGACCCGGTGCCGGTCCTGGCCTTTGGCAACACCTTCGTCGATGATCGTCTGGCCGACGTGCTCAAGCTCATGCTCTACGGGGTGGTGGCGGCAGTGCTGGTGTATGCCCGCGACTACCTGCGCGCGCGGGGCATGGACCGGGGGGAGTTCTACGCGCTGGTGCTGTTCGCCACCCTGGGCATGATGATCATGATCTCGGCCAGTCATTTCCTGACCCTCTACCTGGGGCTGGAGCTGCTGTCCCTGTGTCTGTATGCCCTGGTGGGGCTGCAGCGGGACAATCCGGTGGCGAGCGAGGCGGCGATGAAGTATTTCATCCTGGGGGCGCTGGCCTCCGGCCTGCTGCTCTACGGCATGTCGCTGCTCTACGGGGTGACCGGCTCCCTGGAACTTGCGCGGGTCGCGGCGGCCCTGCCGGGCGCGGCTGTGGATCCGGTGCTCGTTTTCGGCCTGGTATTCCTGGTGGCGGGGCTTGCCTTCAAGCTGGGCGTGGTGCCCTTCCACATGTGGATCCCCGATGTCTATCAGGGGGCGCCCACCGCCATTACCCTGTTCATCGGTTCGGCCCCCAAACTGGCGGCCTTCGCCTTCTTCATGCGCCTGCTGGTGGATGGGCTGGAGAGCCTGGCCGCCGACTGGCAGCCCATGCTGGCGCTCATGGCCCTGTTGTCCATCGCCCTGGGCAACGTCACGGCCATTGCCCAGACCAACATCAAGCGCATGCTGGCCTACTCCACCATCTCCCACATGGGCTTCGTGCTGTTGGGTTTCCTCACCGCGGGCGAGGCGGGTTACGGCGCGGCTTTTTTCTACGTGGCCGCCTATGTGCTCATGAGCCTGGGGGGCTTTGCCATGATCCTGCTCCTGTCCCGGGAGGGCTTCGAGGCGGAACGGCTGGAGGACTTCAAGGGGCTCAACCAGCGCAGTCCGTGGCACGCCTTTCTGATGCTGCTCATCATGTTCTCCATGGCCGGCGTGCCGCCCACCCTGGGCTTCTACGCCAAGTTGGCGGTGCTCAAGGCGGCGCTGGATGCGGGCTACCTGTGGCTGGTGGTATTCGCGGTGCTCATGTCGGTGGTGGGCGCGTACTACTACCTGCGGGTGGTCAAGCTCATGTATTTCGACGCCCCGGCCGAGCCCGCCGCCCCCCGCGCCAATCCCGGCATGCAGGTGCTCCTGTCGGCCAACGGGCTGGCCGTGCTCGCCCTGGGACTGATGCCCCAGCCCCTCATGGCCCTGTGTGCCACGGCCATCCGGCAGATGGTGTGAGCCTTTCCGGGGGGCGCCCGCCCGCTACGGTCGAAAAAAAGCCAGGGACCTTGCCCTGGCCTGCGTATCCGCCGTATCTTACGCGGCCTTGCTGTATTTTTCCTTGGCTTCGCGGGCGGCCCGGGCGGTTTCCGGATCGTAGGCCTTGCCCTGCCACAGCAGCTGGTAGGCGATTTCCTCGTTGCCGTTCTCGCACAGTTCCAGCACCTTCTTGAACAGGGGTTGGAAGGTGTCGGAACGGTGGGACTGCTCGTGGTCCTCCATGCTGCGCCAGAAGGTGACGATGAGCGCTTCACGGCCTTTCAGGGGGCTTTCCACCGCCTGGCCGATGGTGGAACCCTCGTTGGACACCATCCCGGTATTGATCATCACAAAGCCACCGATGAAGCCGGTGTCCGAATGATAGGTTTTCACGTTTTCGCACAGTTCGGCGACCCGTTCTTCCAGGTCGTCCACGGTGTATTCGGGACGCAGGATCACTCGGTTGACGGTCACCACGCCGTTGCTGTCCAGTCCATTGATCAGGCTCATGGCTTACTCCTTTAGAAAGTTAGCAGATGCTAAATTAGGGGATCCAAAAAAAGCCCAATAATCAGCAGCCTGTAAATAGCTGACTAAATCACTCGGGCTTGTTCCTAAGATAGCAGGCGCATGTGAAAGTTTCAATATGGCGAGAAAAGATTTTTATGAAGCCCCTGTTGCCGGTGAGGTGGTTTGGCAGGGGCGGCTGCTGGAAGTCCACCGGGACGAGGTGCGTCTGCCGGACGGACGGCCTTCGGTCCGGGAGTACATCCGCCATCCCGGGGCGGTGGTGATCCTGGCCCTGCAGGACGACGGCAGCCTGCTGCTGGAGCGCCAGTTCCGCTATCCCCTGGGGCGGGCCTTCGTCGAACTGCCGGCCGGCAAGATCGACCCCGGCGAGACACCGGCCGCCTGTGCCCGGCGCGAGCTGCTGGAGGAAACCGGCTACACCGCCCGTGACTGGCTTTACGTCACCACGGTCTATCCCTGCATCGGCTATGCCGATGAGCGGCTGGTCTATTACCTCGCCCGCGGGCTGAGCTTCCAGGGGCACCGGCGCGATGACGACGAGTTCCTGGAAGTCTTTTCCCTGCCCGTGGCCGAGGCCCTTGCCTGGGTGCAGGAAGGGCGGATCTGCGAGGCCAAGACGGTGGCGGGGCTGCTCTGGCTGGAGAAGCTGCTTGCCGGCAGCTGGCGTCCTCAGCCCGAGCCAGCCGGGAACGTTCCTGCCGGGGAGGGGGCATGAAATTCTCGGAATTGGGACCGGGTGAGCGCTTCGAGTGGGAAGGCGCCGTCTACGTCAAGCTGGGGCCGGTGTCCGCGCGGGAGGAGGCCACGGGCCGGCTGCGCATGATCCCCCGTTATGCCCGTCTGCGCCCGGTGGACGCCGCAGCCGACAAAGCGCCCGATGCGCGGCCTGGCACGCCGTCCACTGTCCAGCTCCGCGCGGCTTTCGATGCCTTCTTCGGCGCATGCCTCGCCGCCCTGGACGAGCCACCGGCTGAGGCCCGGGCCCGCCTTTATGCCGCGCGCCAGCGCTTCCTCACGACCCTGGGTCTGGACTGAACCCTTCCTGCCCGCACTTGCGGCCCGCCAGACGTGCCGCCTCGCGCAGGGTGACGTCCACCGGCCAGCCCATCAACACACCGTGGATCACGCCGGCATTGAAGGTGTCACCGGCCCCCACGGTGTCTACCACCCGGGGCGGCGGGAAGGCGGGCGTGTGCAGGAAGGTGTCCGGCCCCTGCAGCGCCCAGGCCCCGGCTTCCCCCCAGCCGGCAAAAATCACCGGCCCCGGGGCCCGGCTGCGCAGGGCGTGCAGGAAGGCCGTGGGTTCGTCATGGCCCAGAGCGCGGGCGAAGGCGCGTCCCGTGAGCAGCACGTTGGCGCGGTCGAGCAGGGCGTCGAGGCCCGGGCGCGGCTTCTCCGCTTCCAGGGAGATGGGCAGGCGGGGATGGTTGCGCCGCACGTGGTCGAACATGCAGGCAAGGGCCTCCGGCTGGCGTCCTTCGAAATGGATCCAGTCGAAGGCATTCAGATCGATCCGGGCAAAATCGTCACAGGTGAGTTCCGGCAGGTCGCGGTAGTGCACGATGGTGCGACTGCCCGACGGTGCCAGCAGGATGGAGGAGGTGGGCGGCTTGCCCGGGCGCGTGATACAGGGGCCGATGTCCACCCCCTGGCGCCGGAAGTCGCGCACCAGGATGGCGGTTTCCTCCGCTTCGGCGAGGACGCCGGCAAAGGCGGCGTGATGGCCGAGCCCGGCCAGCACCACGGCCGTGTTGGCGGCATTGCCGCCACGGGCCACGCGCAGACGCCGGGCGCGCATTTCCTCGTCTTCGCGGGGGTAGTGATCCACGGTGAAGACGAGATCCAGGGTGGCGATGCCCACGCAGAGAATGCGTGCCATGTCATCCCTCGAGCAGCCGGCGCGCGAGAAAATCGGCCGCCTCCCCGATGCCGGTGAGGGCGACCGGGGCAGGGCGCGGGCCGGCCAGCACCTCCAGCACCTGGTCGCCGAACCGGCCCGCCTCGAAGGCGGCGCGTGCCACTGCCCGCGACCGGCTCACCTGCCCGTGCCAGGCCGTGAGTGCGGCCTCCTCCGGCCAGTCCGGGCGCTCCACGTAAAGGAGCGGCGTGCCGGCGGCCGCCGCCTCGACGAAGGTGCCGTAGCCTGCCTTGGTGATCACCGCATCCACGGAGGCAATGAGGTCGCTCACGGAAAGACCCGTGTCCTCGATGAAGCTCACATCGGCGCGCACCAGGCCTGCGGCGCGGGGCACCAGCCAGCGCACCCCGGGCAGCCGGGGCCAGCGGGCGGGCAGCCGCAGGGGCAGGCCACCCATGGCCACCAGGACCAGCCGCCCGGCTGGCAGCGCCTCCCGGAGATTGCGGCCGGGCTGGGCCACCGGGCCGATGGGCACGACGGTTTCCAGCTCCGGCATGGGCATGCCGGGGGTGAGCCGCAGGAAGGCCTGCGCGGCCCGGTAGGCATCGAGCATCTCGGCGTGGATCGCCGCGAAGCCAGGCTCACCCTTCAGGTAGGCGCCGGCGATGGCGGCCCAGTTGAGGGAGCTCATGGCCAGCGCCGGCATGCCCGCCCGCCGCGCGGCAGCCAAAGTCAGATAGGAAACGTTGGCCAGCACCAGGCGCGGCGCCAGGCGCGCCAGGGACTCGGCTTCCTCCTCCACCCGGCGCGCCCAGCCGCGATGGAAGGCCCGGTAGGCGGCCAGACTGGCTGCTCTATCCACTTCCAGGGCGTTTTTCATCACCAGCCCGAAGTCACTGGCGCCGGCGAGATGGGTGAAGGGCGCACGGATACGGCGGGCGATGCGTTCCCGCGGCAGGCTGCAGCGCAGGGTGAGCCGCAGTCCCGGCAGCCGGGCTGCGAGGGCATCCAGCACGGGCGCGGTCTGGGCCAGATGGCCGAAACCATGGCCGGAGACATCGACGTAGAGGTGCATCAAGCCTTGAGCCAGTCGCCGAAGCGGGCGCGAAACTTGTCCACCTTGGGGGCCACCACGAACTGGCAATAGGGCTGGTGGGGATGGGCCCGGAAGTAGCCCTGGTGGTAGTCCTCCGCCGGCCAGAATGTGTTGAGCGGTTTCAGTTCGGTCACCAGCGGCGCCGGCCACTGGCCGGATTGGCTCACCGCTGCCATCACCTCCTTGGCGATGCGCTGCTGTTCGGCATCGTGATAGAGGATGATGGAGCGGTATTGCGGGCCCCGGTCATTGCCCTGACGGTTGGGCGTGGTGGGATCGTGGATGGTGAAGAAAATTTCCAGCAGGGTGCGGTAGGGCACCACGCGGGGATCGAAGTGGATCTGCACCACCTCCGCGTGGCCGGTGGTGCCCGTGCAAACCTGTTCGTAGGTGGGGTTTGCCACGGTGCCGCCGGCATAGCCGGAGACCACCCGTTCCACCCCGCGCACCTGTTCGAACACGGCCTCGAGGCACCAGAAGCAGCCGCCCCCCAGGGTGGCGACCGCGAGCGTGCCGGCTGGTTGATCGGCCATGATGGCTCTCCTCTCGGCAAGTGGCCCTGCATTGTAACCACATTCCCGGCAACCGGCGTCGGCCGCCGCCATTGGCAGGCCGGGTCAAAGCCCTTTACCATTGGTCCCTGTCTTCCCGTTGGCCGGCCATGCCCCCTTCCTCCGGTTCCCTTTCCCGCACCTACTTCCGGACGCGCGGCTTCGTGCCGGGCGGCGTGATCACCAATGCGCGCGCGGAAAGCCTGCACATGGAGGCGCTGCCGCCCTTTTTGCGCACCCTGCTGGTGACCGACGGCACGGTGACCAAGCACCTGGAAGCCTACTTCTGGGAAGAGGTCGCCGTGGAAAACCTGGGGCAGACGGAGGTGACCCTGGAGACGGCCGTGCCGGCGCTGGCGCTGGGCGCCGGTGAGCGGGTGCTCAAGCGCCGGGTGCGGCTGGTGGGCCGGGCATCGGGGCGCTGCTATGGCGAGGCCGAGTCCCTGATCCGGCTGCCCTGTCTGCCGGAGCGGCTCAGGGGCGAACTCGTGGCGGGACGCATCGGCATCGGCGAGCTTTTGCGCGAACGGGGGCTGGAAACCTACCGGGAGATCCTCGACCTGGGCCGCGCGGGGCCGGATGCCGTCTATCGCACCTACCGCATCATGATCCACGGCGAGCCGGCCATCCTCATCAGCGAGACCTTTCCATGCGAACCCTATCGCTGACCATGGTCTGCGCGCTGCTGGCGCAACCCTGTGCTGCCTTCGAGGTGGATGCCTTTCGCAGCGGCATGAGCCGCGAGCAGGTGCGGCAGGCGCTGGCGAGTTACGACTTCGAGCGGGTGCAGGATTTCCCGCCCAGTACCCTGATCGCCTACGACACGCCCGAGCGCGCCAGCCACCGCCAGTTCGTCTTCGATTTCTGCAACGACCGGCTGGTGGGACTGCAGCAGGAGGTGGCGCCATCCCTGCGCAATCTGGTGATCGTGGTCAACAACTACAACGGCCGTTACGGGCAGCCGGTGCGGGTGGTGGCCAACACCAACGTCACCAGCATCGGCGAGCGCAACGAACTGGCCTTCCACTGGCGCAAGGGTCCGGACGTGATCGGCGTGCGCTATGTCACCACCGCGCCGGTGGAAAGCCTCATGCTGGTGTACGAGGCGCCCAACAACTGCTGGCAGATTCCCCGCTGAGGATGCGCATGTTGCAGGGGTTCCGTCTGTGGCCCGGCCGCTGGCTGGCCGGCTGGGTGCTGGGGCTCCTGACCCTCTGGCCGGCCTGGGCGCAGGGCACGGGGGCGCTGGCCACGGCCCATCCCCTCGCCACGGAGACCGGGCGCCACATTCTTGCCGAAGGCGGCAATGCCTTCGATGCGGCGGTGGCGGTGGCCGCGGTGCTCGCCGTGGTGGAACCCTACAGTTCCGGCCTCGGGGGCGGCGGCTTTTTCCTGTTGCACCGGGCCGCGGATGGCCGCCAGGTTTTCCTGGATGCCCGAGAGACGGCACCGTCGGGGGCGTCGGTAAACCGGTATCTCGATGCCCAGGGTCGGCCATTGCCCCGGGCGACCACGGAAGGCGCCAGGGCGGCCGCCATCCCGGGGCTGCCCGCGGCCCTGGTCCATCTCGCCCGGCATTACGGGCGCCTGCCCCTGGCCCGGACGCTTGCGCCGGCCATCGCTTTCGCGCGGGACGGCTTCCCGGTGGACGAGCGCTACCGCACCATGGCCAAGGTGCGTTTCGCCTGTCTCCACGGCCAGGAAGAGGCGGCCTCCCAGTTCCTGGACCAGGGCGCAGTGCCTGCCGCGGGCACGCGCCTGCGCCAGCCGGCCCTCGCGCGCACCCTGGAAAGACTGGCGCGGCAGGGCCGGCCCGGCTTCTACCGGGGGCCAGTGGCGCGGGAAATGGTGGCGGCGGTGCGCCGTGCCGGCGGCTTCTGGCGCCTGCGGGATCTGGCGGCGTACCGGGTGCGGGAGCGCATTCCTCTGGTGTTTGCCTACCGGGGCATGCGCGTCGTCACGGCGCCGCCGCCTTCCGCGGGGGGTGTCGCCCTGGCCCAGAGTCTCACCATGCTCGACCGGTTCGATCTGGCCGGCGCCGGCGAGGCCCAGCGCATGCACTGGGTGGTGGAGGCGCTGCGCCGCGCCTACCACGACCGCCGCTTCCTGGGCGATCCGGACTTCGTCGCCATGCCCCTGGGGCGACTCATGAGCCCTGCCTATCTCGCCGCGCGCAGCGCCGGGATCGACGACGCCCGCGCCACCGCGAGCGACGACCTCGATGCCACGCCGCTTGCCGGCGGCGGCCATCACACTACCCACTTCTCCATCGTCGATGGCGAGGGCAACCGGGTGGCGGCCACGCTCTCCGTCAACCTGCCCTTCGGTGCCTGCTTCGTGGCGGGCCGCACCGGCGTTTTGCTCAACAGCGAGATGGACGACTTCAGTCTCGGTTCCGGCCGGCCCAATGCCTACGGACTCGCGGGCAGCCGCGCCAATCTGCTTGCGCCGGGCAGGCGGCCGCTTTCCAGCATGTCACCCACCTTCGTGGAGGATGCGCGGGGCGTGCTGGTGTTGGGCACGCCGGGAGGCTCGCGCATCATCAGCATGGTGCTCCTGGCCATCCTGCGTTACGCCGGCGCGCCCGGCGTGGATCTGGAGCAATTGGTGAGTGCCCCCCGCTATCACCACCAGTACCGTCCCGACCGCATCGAGGTGGAGCCCGAAGGTTTTGCCCAGGAGGTGCTGGACGATCTCACCCTGCGCGGGCATCTGGTGCAGGTGAGCGAGCGCAAATGGGGCAACATGCAGGCGGTCTGGCTCGACCGGCGCAGCGGCCGGGCCCTTGCCGCCAGCGACCCGCGCGGGCAGGGCAGCGGCCTCGCCTGGTACTGACCCGTCCCGGCGCCCGTGCCGTGGGGTATCATTACGCCACTTTTTTTGCGGCGGGCCGCCCCATGAAGACGACCTTTCTGGATTTCGAACAACCCATCGCCGAACTCGAGAGCAAGATCGAGGAACTCCGCTATGTCCAGGACGATTCCGCCCTGGACATCTCGGAGGAGATCGAACGCCTGCAGAAGAAGAGCAAGGCACTCACCAAGGACATCTACGCCAAGCTCACGCCCTGGCAGATTTCCCAGGTGGCGCGCCATCCCCAGCGGCCCTACACCCTGGATTACATCAACGCCCTGTTCACGGATTTCGAGGAGCTCCACGGCGACAGGCACTTTGCCGACGATCCGGCCATCGTGGGCGGTCTGGCGCGCTTCAACGGCCAGCCGGTGATGGTGATCGGCCATCAGAAGGGGCGCGACACCAAGGAAAAGATCTACCGCAATTTCGGCATGCCCCGGCCGGAGGGGTACCGCAAGGCGCAGCGTCTGATGAAGCAGGCGGAAAAATTCAACCTGCCCCTGTTCACCTTCATCGACACCCCTGGCGCCTATCCCGGCATCGACGCCGAGGAGCGGGGCCAGTCCGAGGCCATCGCCAGCAATCTCTATGTGATGTCCACTTTGCGCATACCCATCATCTGCACGGTGATCGGCGAGGGGGGCTCCGGTGGGGCGCTGGCCATCGGCGTGGGCGACGCCATGCTCATGCTGCAGTACAGCACCTACTCCGTGATCTCACCCGAGGGCTGTGCCTCCATCCTGTGGAAGAGCGCGGAAAAGGCACCGGAAGCGGCCGAGACACTGGGGATCACCGCCAGCCGCCTGAAGACCCTGGGTCTGATCGACCGCATCATCAACGAGCCCCTGGGCGGCGCCCACCGCGACCCGGACGCCATGATGCAGTCCATGCGCAAGGTGCTCACGGAAACCCTGCGCGACCTGCAGGACTATTCGGTGGACGAGCTCCTCAAGCGGCGCTTCGACCGGCTCATGAGCTATGGCAGGTTCAAGGAAGCCGGCGCCCGCTAGGCTTCACGAGCACGTCCGCCAGGCCCTCATCGGCTATCTCGAAACGGGACGGCGCCTGTGCCTCGCCCTGTCGGGCGGGGTGGATTCCGTGGTCCTGCTGGACATCCTGGACCGCCTGCGCCGTGAACTGGATTTCAACCTGAGCGCCGTCCACGTCCATCACCAGCTGAGTCCCCGCGCCGACGATTGGGCCGCCTTTTGCGCCCGTCTGTGCGAGGCCCGCGGCATACCCCTGCAGGTTGAGCGGGTGCGCGTGCGCCGGCGGCGGGAACTGGGCCCGGAAGGCGCAGCGCGCGAGGCACGCTATCAAGTGCTCTCTGCCCAGCCCGCCGACTACGTGCTGCTCGCCCATCACCTGGACGACCAGGTGGAAACCGTGTTCCTGAATCTTCTGCGGGGCAGCGGCGTGCGCGGTCTTTCCGGCATGCCGGCGCTGCGTCAGGCGGCGGGGCCGCGCCTTTTGCGGCCCCTGCTGGACGTGCCGCGCACGGTGATCCTCACCTATGCCCGGCGGCGCAGGCTGGCCTGGGTGGAGGACGAGAGCAACCAGGACACGCGGCTTGCCCGCAATTTCCTGCGCCGGGAGGTGCTGCCCCTGATCGAAAGCCGCTTTCCGGCCTACCGCGAGGCGGTTCTGCGCGCCAGCCAGCATCTCGCCGAGGCGGACAGTCTCCTGGACGAACTGGGGGCGCTCGATTTCCAGCGCCATGTGCGCGACGGGCGGCTGGAGGTGGCCGGCCTCGCCACCCTGTCCGCGGCGCGCGCCAAAAACCTGTTGCGCGTGTTCCTGCAGGCACAGGGCGCGCCCATGCCCGATGCGGCGCGCCTCAACGAGATGTGGCACCAGCTTTTGTCCGCCGCCGCCGATGCGCGCATCGAGATCCAGTGGGGCGACTTCGTGCTGCGCCGCTGGCGGGGCCAGGCCTGGGTGGAAAACCATCGCCCCCTGCCCCCCCAGGGCTGGACGCGTGTCTGGCACGGCCAGCCCCGCCTGGAACTGCCGGAACTGGGCTGCGTGCTGGAGTGCCAGCCCACGCCCGGGGCGGGGCTCTCCGCCCGTCTGGTGGCGGAACACCGGTTGGAACTGCGTCTGCGCCAGGGGGGCGAACGGTTGCGTCCGGACTGCCGCCGGCCCCGGCGCAGCCTGAAGAAACTGTTGCAGGAGGCGGGTATTCCCCCCTGGCTGCGGGCGCGTCTGCCCCTGGTGTGGTGCGGCGGGATGCTGGTGGCCGTGCCGGGCATCGGGGTGGACTGCGGCTGGCAGGCGGCGCCTGACGAGACCGGCTTGGCGCTCGCCGTGCGTCCTCTCTATACTGCGTGAGAGCAGGCCGCTAGCCGTGCGCACCCCGGGGCGCTGCGGGGCGGGCAAAGTGCCGCTGGCGGCGAAGCTTTTCGTCACGACGTTTCAGGGAGACCACCATGACATTCCTGCGCACCATCGTCCTCGCGCTGCTGGCGGGCATCCTCACGCCGGTGCTCGCCGCCGAGCCCATCGTCATCAAGTTCAGCCACGTGGTGGCGCCCAACACGCCCAAGGGCAAGGCCGCGGAACGCTTCAAGCAGCTGGCGGAGGAACGCACCAACGGCCGGGTGCGTGTGGAGGTCTATCCCAACAGCCAGCTCTACAAGGACCGGGAGGAAATGGAGGCGCTGCAGCTGGGTGCAGTGCAGATGCTGGCGCCTTCCCTGTCCAAATTCGGGCCGCTGGGGGTGCGCGAATTCGAAGTGTTCGATCTGCCCTACATCTTCCCCAACAAGGAAACCCTCTACCGCACCATGGATGGCGAGATCGGCCGGAAGCTGTTTGCCAAGCTGGAGAGCAAGGGCATCCTGGGGCTGGCCTATTGGGACAACGGCTTCAAGCAGATGAGCGCCAACCGTCCCTTGCGCACCGTGGAGGATTTCAAGGGCCTCAAGATGCGCATCCAGTCCTCCAAGGTGCTGGAGGCGCAGATGCGCGCGCTGGGCGCGAATCCCCAGGTGATGGCCTTTTCCGAGGTCTATACCGCGCTGCAGCAGGGTGTGGTGGATGGCACGGAGAATCCGGTGTCCAATTTCTACACCCAGAAGATGCATGAGGTGCAGAAGCATCTCACCATTTCGGACCACGGTTATCTGGGCTATGCGGTGATCGTCAACAAGCGCTTCTGGGAAGGGCTGCCCCGCGACATTCGCGCCACGCTGGAGCAGGCCATGAAGGAGGCCACGGAATACGAGCGTGACATCGCCCAGAAGGAAAACGACGAGGCCCTGGCCCGGGTGAAGGCCGCAGGGACCACGGAGGTCTATGTGCTGCCCCTGGAGGGACGGCTGGCCTGGCACAAGGTGCTGCTGCCCGTGCATGAGCAGTTCATGGACGTGATCGGGCGCGACACCATCCACGCCATCTACGCCATCGCCGCCCAGGTGGAGAAGGAAAAGGCCGCCAAGAAGTAGCGGCCGATGCTCGACCGCATCCTGGACCGGCTGGAGGAGGGCCTGATCGCCAGTTTCCTGGCGGCGGCCACCCTCGTCATTTTTCTCAGCGTCCTTCACCGCTATTCCCTGGGCGTGAGCTGGCTATCGCCCTACACGGGTCGGATCAGCTTCACTTGGGCCCAGGAGCTCGCCATCTACCTTTTCATCTGGATGGCCAAGTTCGGCGCTGCCTACGGCGTGCGCACCGGCATCCACGTGGGCGTGGACATGCTGGTGCGCAGGCTTCCGCCGCGGCGCCAGCATTTCTTCGTCCAGTTCTCCCTAGCTGCCGGCGCCTTCTTCACCTTCGTGGTGGCGGCGCTGGGGCTGCGCTTCGTGCTGTTCATCCATGATTCCGGGCAGGTCTCGCCCGACCTGGAGCTGCCCATGTGGATCGTCTATCTGGCGGTGCCTCTGGGCTCCGGCCTCATGTGCTACCGCTTCCTGCAGGTGCTGGTGCGCTATCGGCGCACGGGCGTGCAACCCAGTCATCACTACGGTGCGGCCCCGTGAGCGCCTTCGTCATCTTTGCCATCCTGTTTGCGCTCCTGTTCACGGGCATGCCCATTTCCATCGCCCTGGGGCTCACCGTGCTCGCGTTCCTGGCGCTGGTGTCCTCCTTGTCTTTGGAGACCGTCGCCATCGTCTCCCAGAAGCTGTTCACCGGGCTGGACAACTTCGTGATCATGTCCATTCCCCTGTTCGTCCTGTCCGGCGCATTTCTTTCCGCGGGGGGTGCGGCGCGGCGCATCATCCGCTTCGCCACCACGCTGGTGGGCTGGATGCACGGGGGGCTTGCCATGGCGGCGGTGTTGTCCTGCGCCTTCTTCGCCGCCATTTCCGGGTCCAGTCCCGCCACGGTGGTGGCCATTGGTTCCATCATGCTGCCTGCCATGGTGGAACAGGGCTATACGAAAAAGTTTTCGGTGGGCGTGCTCGCCACCTCGGGCGGACTGGGGATTCTGATTCCCCCCTCCATCGTGCTGGTGGTGTACGGCGTCTCCACTTCCGAGAGCATCGGCAAGCTGTTCATCGCCGGCATCGTGCCGGGGATCGTCATGGCCCTCGCGCTGCTGGCGGTGACCTATGGCGTGGCGCGCCGGTATGGCTTCCCCACGCTGCCCCGTGCCAGCCTGGGGGAGGTCTGGCGGGCGTTCCGCGAGGCGGCATGGGGGCTGATCCTGGGCGTGGTAGTGATCGGCGGCATATATGGCGGGCTGTTCACGCCCACCGAGGCGGCTGCGGTGAGCGCGGTGTATGCCTTCTTCGTGGCAGTGTTCGTGTATCGGGAGCTGCCCCTCCGGAAGGTGCCGCGGGTGCTGCTGGAAGCGGCGAACATGAGCGCCATGCTCCTCTACATCATCACCAACGCCATTCTGTTCTCCTTCCTGCTCACCACGGAGAACATTCCCCAGCAGCTTGCCCAGTGGATCATCGATCAGGGGCTTTCGCCCTGGATGTTTCTGCTGTTCGTGAACGTGCTGCTGTTTTTCGCCGGCGACTTCATGGAGCCCTCCTCCATCATCCTCATCCTGGCTCCCCTGTTCCTGCCGGTGGCGGTGCAGCTGGGCATCGACCCCGTGCATCTCGGCATCATCATGACCATCAACATGGAGCTGGGCATGATCACGCCGCCGGTGGGCCTCAACCTGTACGTGGCGAGCGGGCTGGCGAAGATGGGCCTCACCGAGGTCACCCGCGCCGCCGCACCCTGGATACTGGTGGTGACGGCGGTGCTGCTCCTCGTGACCTACGTGCCGGCGATCAGCCTGTGGCTGCCGAACCTGCTCTATCCACGCCCCTGATCAGCGCGCCACCACCACCGCGTCGATGCCCTTCGCCCTGAGCCGGGCCAGCGCCGCTTCGGCTTCCGCGCGGCTTTTGAAGGGAGGCAGGATGACCCGGGTTTCCGTCTGGGCCTCGATACCGGCCGCGCGCAGGCGCTCCACCAGCTGCAGGGCGTTCTGGGGATTGGCGAACACGCCAAACTGCACCACATAGCCGCTGGGTCCATGGGGTGCCGCTGCCGGGGCGGGGACGGCGGCCGGGGCGGCGGGTGCCGCCGGCTCGGCCTTGACCAGCGGTTTCACCACCTCGGCAGGCGGGGTTTTGGGCCCGGGCGGGGGCAGGGGCTTGCTCGCCACCCGGGGCGGGGGCGGCGCGCCCAGGGTGGGCGGAAGACCGGCGGACGGCGAAGGCGTGGCCGTGGCGGGGGGCGCAGGCGGCGGCTCCGGTGGCTGCCCGCTCTCGGCCACCGGCTCGCCGGGGGCGGGTGTGACCGGTGTCGCCTCCGGCGCCGGTTCCGGCGCGGGCGCGATGATGGGCGGGGGCGGCACGGTTTCCGCCGCCGGTCGGGTGACCGGCGGGGTGGGCTTGTAATGGGACAGCCAGGTGAGGATCCCCGCCGCCAGGGCCACCAGGCTCACCGCCACGATCAGGCGGCGGGTCGCGCGTTTCTTGATCTCGTCCTCGGCCATCGGCTCCGCCATCCGTTCCCCCCTTCACGCGAGTGGTTTGCCGCGATGTTAGCACTCCGTGGCGGATCGGCGGCAAACGCGTGACGAAGCGGTCATATGGCCCTGGCGGGCTTTCTTTGCCTGCCCGAACAGGGTATATTTAGCGGCTTGTTTTTATTCTGAATTTCCGACCAGATCTTTTACCCCCAGACCTTTTACCCAAGGGAGAGCAGTTTCATGGCCATCGAACGCACCTTGTCGATCATCAAACCGGACGCCGTCGCCAAGAACGTGATCGGCAAGATCTATTCCCGTTTCGAGAGCAACGGCCTCAAGATCGTCGCGGCGCGCATGCGCTGGCTGTCGCGGGCCGAGGCGGAAGGGTTCTACGCGGTGCACCGCGACAAGCCATTCTTCAACGATCTGGTGAATTTCATGACCTCCGGCCCGGTGATGATCCAGGTGCTGGAAGGGGAGAATGCCATCGCCAAGAACCGCGAGCTCATGGGCGCCACCGATCCCAAGAAGGCCGCGCCCGGAACCATCCGTGCGGACTTTGCCCAGAGCATCGACGCCAACGCGGTGCATGGCTCGGACGGCCCGGACACCGCTCGCGCGGAGATCGCCTATTTCTTCCCCGAAATGGAAGTGTATTCCGGCCGCTGACGGCCGGCGCCGCGCCGGCCGGCGCGACCTTGTGAGGAGTTCGGCTGCGTGACCGTCAATCTGCTCGACTTCGACCTCGCGGGACTCACCCGCCATTTCGCCGAGACGCTGGGCGAGAAGCCCTTCCGTGCCCGGCAGGTGATGCGCTGGGTGCACCAGGCCGGGGCGCAGGATTTCGCCGCCATGACCGACCTGGCCAAGTCGCTGCGGGAAAAACTCGCCGCGAGCGCGACGGTCACGCCGCCTGCCATTCTCTCCGAGCACCGCTCCGCCGACGGCACGGTCAAATGGCTCCTGGACACCGGTGGTGCCAACGCGGTGGAGACGGTGTTCATCCCGGAGGCGGACCGGGGCACCCTGTGTGTCTCCTCCCAGGTGGGCTGTGCCCTGGCCTGCACCTTCTGTGCCACCGGCCGCCAGGGCTTCAACCGCAATCTTTCGGTGGCGGAGATCATCGGCCAGCTGTGGCTGGCCAACCGGGCGCTGCGGGCGGCGGGGCTTGGGGAGCGGCCCGTCACCAACGTGGTGCTGATGGGCATGGGCGAGCCCCTCACCAATTTCGACAATGTGGTGACGGCGCTAAACATCATGCTGGACGACCACGCCTATGGTCTGTCGCGCCGGCGCGTGACGGTGAGCACGTCCGGCATCGTGCCGGCCATGGATCGCCTGCGCGAGACCTGCCCGGTGGCCCTGGCGGTGTCCCTGCATGCACCCAACGACACCCTGCGCGACGAGCTCGTTCCCATCAACCGCAAATACCCCCTGCGCGAGCTGATGGCGGCCTGCCAGCGTTACCTGGCCCGGGCGCCGCGCGACTTCATCACCTTCGAATACGTGATGCTGGACGGTGTCAACGACACGCCCGCCCATGCCCGCGAGCTCATCGCCCTGACCCGGGACGTGCCCTGCAAGTTCAACCTGATCCCCTTCAATCCCTTTCCCGAGGCGGGCTACGCCCGTTCCAGCCCCGAGGCGATCCGGCGCTTCCGGGACATCCTGCAGGAAGCGGGCCACGTGGTCACCACGCGCAAGACCCGGGGCGACGACATCGCCGCCGCCTGCGGGCAGCTGGCGGGAAGGGTGCAGGACAGGAGGCGGCGCGTCCTGCGTCTGGCAACGGGAGTGACCATATGACTCTGGCAAGCCGTTCGAAACGCATCCTGTTCGCTTTCCTGCTGGTCCTGTTTGGGGGCGCCTGTGCCCAGCAGCCGGTGCAGACACCGAACCTGAGCCAGGAGGAGAACGCCCGGCTGGAGGCGGCACGCGCCCACACCGAGCTGGGTTCGGCCTATTTCGGCGCGGGCCAGGTCGGCGTGGCCCTGGAGGAATTCACCATCGCCATCCAGATCTATCCCAAATATGCACCAGCCCATTACATGCTCGGTCTGGTGCACATGGAACTCAAGGAGGATGCCCAGGCCGAGGCCGCCTTCCGCCGCGCCATCGAGCTGGATCCCGGAAGCTCCGAGGCCTACAACAACTACGGCTGGTTCCTGTGCCAGCGCAACCGCATCGACGAGGCGATCCGGCAGTTCACCCTCGCCCTCAAGAACCCCCGCTACGAAACCCCGGAGAAGGCCTACGTCAATGCCGGCATCTGCTCGCGCAAACGCAACGACGAGGCCGCGGCGGTGGACTATTTCGAGCGCGCCCTCAAGGTGCAGCCCAATAATCCGCTGGCCCTCTACCATCTGGCGGACATTCACTACCGCCGGGGCGATCTGGCCACTGCGAAGAGCCTGCTGTTGCGCTACATGAAGGCCAACCCGCCCACTGCGGAGGCCCTGTGGCTCGGTGTGCGGGTGGAGCGGCGCCTGGGTGACCGCAGCGCCGAGGCGAGCTATGCCCAGATGCTGCGCCAGCGTTATCCGGAGGCGCCGGAGACCCAGCTGCTCAAGGCCGAACGCTACGAATGAGCGAACAGGAAGCCTCACCGGACAGCGTGCCCACCGCGCCCACGGTGGGCGAGATGTTGCGCCAGGCCCGGGGGCGCCGGCAGCTCTCCGCGGCGGACGTGGCGCGGCACCTGCGCCTGAGCCTGCGACAGGTGGAGGCGCTGGAGGCCGACGATTTCGCCGCGCTGCCCGGCCACACCATCGTGCGCGGCTTCATCCGCAACTATGCGCGGCTGTTGCAGATCGACCCCGCGCCTCTGCTCGCCGCCTACGAGGCGGCGCAACCCCGGGACACTTCCCCGCTTCCCCCGCCGCGGCGACAGTCCATCGACATTTCGCCCAAGCCCTCGCGGCGCTGGCTGATTTATCTGCTGCTGGCGCTGCTGGTCCTCGTGGGGGTGCCGCTGGCCATTTATGCCCTGCTGCGCGACGACGGGCGCAGTCTGCCCCGCGCCGGCCCCGCGCCTGCGCCGGTGCCTGCTCCCGCGCCGCCCGCGCCCGGCGCGGCCCAGCCGGTGGAAGTGCCGCTGCCTGCCGGCTTACCGCTGCCCGCGGAGGCGGCGCCCGCCCCGGCGGCGGGCCAGGCAGGGGAGGGGACGGCGTCGGCGGCCGCCACCCTGCACTTCGCCTTCGACGAGGATGCCTGGGTGGAAGTGCGCGATGCCCAGGGGCGCAAGCTTCTGTCCCAGCTCAACCGCAAGGGGAGCGAAGCAACCCTGACGGGACAGGGGCCGTTCGGCATCGTGGTGGGCAACGCCGCCCATGTGCGTCTCACCTATAATGGCAAGCCGGTCGATCTGACCCCTCACATCAAGGTCAACGTCGCCCGCCTCACCCTGGAGTAGCCATGCATTCCTTCGAAATTCCCAGACGCTTCAGCCGCCGCATCATGGTGGGCGACGTGCCGGTGGGCGGCGGTGCGCCCATCTCCGTGCAGACCATGACCAACACGGAAACCTGCGATGTGGAGGCGACCGTGGCGCAGATCGAGCGAGCCGCCAAGGCCGGCGCCGACATCGTGCGGGTATCCGTGCCCAGCATGGAAGCGGCGGAAGCCTTCGGGACCATCCGTCGGCGCTCGCCGGTGCCCCTGGTGGCCGACATCCATTTCGATTACCGCATCGCCCTGCGCGTGGCCGAGCTGGGCGCCGACTGCCTGCGCATCAACCCGGGCAACATCGGTCGCGAAGATCGGGTGCGGGCGGTGGTGCAGTCGGCCCGGGATCACGGGATCCCCATCCGCATTGGGGTCAATGCCGGTTCCCTGGAAAAGGATCTGCAAAAGAAATACGGTGAACCCACCCCCCAGGCGCTGGTGGAATCGGCACTGCGCCACGTGGAGATCCTCGACCGGCTCGATTTCCACGATTTCAAGGTCAGCGTGAAGGCATCCGACGTGTTCATGGCGGTGGAGGCCTACCGCCTGCTGGCGCGCCAGATCGAGCAGCCCCTGCATCTGGGCATCACCGAGGCAGGGGGCTTGCGTTCCGGTACGGTGAAATCCGCCATCGGCATCGGCATGCTGCTTGCCGAGGGCATTGGTGACACCATCCGGGTGTCCCTGGCGGCCGATCCGGTGGAGGAAGTCCGCGTCGGCTTCGACATCCTCAAGAGCCTGCATCTGCGCAACAAGGGTGTGAACATCGTCGCCTGTCCGTCCTGCTCCCGCCAGGAATTCGACGTGATCAAGACGGTCAACGAGCTGGAGGCGCGCCTGGAGGACGTGCTGGAGCCCCTCACCGTGGCGGTGATCGGCTGCTGCGTCAATGGTCCCGGCGAAGCGCGCGAGGCCGACATCGGCCTGGCCGGTGGTTCGCCCAGCCTGCTCTACGTGGGCGGCAAGCCCAGCCACAAGGTGGAGGCGGCCGCCCTGGTGGACGAACTGGAGCGCCAGGTGCGGGCTCATCTCGCCGCCCGGAAGGAGGCGGGCGGGGGCGCGCCGCGCACCATCCCCATCAAGGCCGCAGGTTAGGCCATCCCCACGCCGCCCGCCAGAAGGCGGCGATTCCCGGAAGAGACGACGCATGGGCGGCGGGCAGCGCCCGTCAGGGAGCAATCTTGTCCAGGAAAAACGAGCGATGGCAAAGCTTTTGGATCTGAGCGGCGTGGAGCCGCTGCGCAGCCGGCTGGCGCAGCATCCGGTCTATGAACGGGTGCGGGATGCGCAGGATCTGCGCGTCTTCATGGAACACCATGTCTATCCGGTGTGGGATTTCATGTCCCTGGTGAAATCGCTGCAGGCGGTCATCGCCCCGACCAGTGTGCCCTGGGTGCCGCGGGGCGATGCCGCGGTGCGCCGCTTCATCAACGAAATCGTGCTGGAGGAGGAGTCGGACGAGGGCGTGCCGGGGACGCCTGGGGACTACAACTACGCCAGCCATTTCGAGCTTTATTGCGCGGCCATGGCCGAAGTGGGGGCCGACCCTGCGCCGGCACGCGCCTTCGTGGAGCTGGCGGCGAGCCGTGGCATCGAGTCCGCCCTGGCGACGGGCAGGGTGCCGGAACCGGCGCGGGAATTCATGCGCGCCACCTTCGGCTTCATCGCCACCGGCAAGCCCCACGTGGTGGCGGCGGCGTTTTCCCTGGGGCGGGAGAGCGTGATCCCGCCCATGTTTCGTGCGCTGCTGGAACGCATGGGCGTGACGCGGGAGCAGGCCCCCGCCTTCCACTACTACCTGGAGCGCCACATCCACCTGGACGAAGGCAGCCACGCGCCCCTCGCCCTCCGGCTGCTGGAAAACCTGTGTGCCGGCGATGCCGCGCGTATCGCGGAAGCGCGCGAGGCGGCCTGTGCGGCGCTTGCTGCCCGCATCCGCTTCTGGGATGGCGTGCTGGCGGCACTGGAGACGTCGGCCGTGGCCCGAATCGGGTAGAATGCCGCCTTTTCACGGAAATCCGACCCATGGCAGGCAGCCTTCAAGCGGTCCGCGGGATGAACGACATCCTGCCCCAGGCGGTGCACGCCTGGGAATGGTTCGAGGATACGGTGCGCGACTGGCTGGCATCCTACGGCTATCGCGGCATCCGCACGCCCATCGTGGAACACACGGCATTGTTCCGGCGCGCCATCGGCGAAGTCACGGACATCGTCGAGAAGGAGATGTACACCTTCGAGGACGCCCTCAACGGGGAGAGTCTCACCCTGCGTCCGGAAGGCACCGCGGCCTGCGTGCGCGCCGTGCTGCAGCACAGCCTGCTGGCCCAGGGGCCCCAGCGTCTGTGGTACCTGGGCCCCATGTTCCGTCACGAGCGTCCCCAGCGTGGACGGTATCGCCAGTTCCATCAGGTGGGCGTGGAAGCCCTGGGCTGGCCCGGGCCCGACATGGACGTGGAGCACATCCTGATGACCGCCCGGCTGTGGCGGCTGCTGGGCATCACGGACGTGGAGCTGCAGATCAACACCCTGGGCACGGCAGAGGACCGGGCGCGGCACCGGGCGCGCCTCATCCATTACCTGGAACGGCACCAGGATGCCCTGGACGACGACGCGCGCCGGCGCCTCTACACCAATCCCCTGCGCATCCTCGATACCAAGAATCCGGCCCTGCAGGAACTGGTGGCCGCGGCGCCCAAGCTGCTGGACGATCTCGACGAGGTGTCCCTGCGTCATTTCGAAGGGGTGCAGGCGCTCCTGCGGCAGGCCGGCGTGTCCTTCGTCATCAATCCGCGGCTGGTGCGCGGGCTGGACTACTACAACTTCACCGTGTTCGAGTGGGTCACGCAGCGGCTGGGCGCCCAGGGCACCATCTGTGCCGGCGGCCGCTACGACGGGCTGGTGGAGCAGCTGGGTGGCCGGCCCACCCCGGCCTGCGGTTTCGCCCTGGGTGTGGAGCGCGTGCTCGCCCTGCGTGAGGAAGAGGGGCGGCAGGTGAGCCCGCCCGTGCCCGACGCCTATGTGGTCCACGCGGGAAGCGGCGTGGAAAGCCATGCCCTGCGCCTGGCGGAAGATTTGCGCGAGGCGGGCTTCAGGGTGGTGCTCCATTGCGGCGGGGGCAGCTTCAAGTCGCAGATGAAGAAAGCCGATGCCAGCGGCGCCCGGTTCGCGCTCATCATCGGGGAGGACGAGATGGTACGCGGGGTGGTGGGCGTCAAGGCGCTCAGGGAAGCGGCGGAACAGGTGGAAGCGACGCCGGAGGAGCTGCCGGATCTGCTGCGGCGGGCCTGAAGCACCCAGGGCGCGGGAAGGAAAGAAGAGATGGCACTGGATCTGCAGGAACAGGAACAGCTGGAGGCCCTCAAGGCCTGGTGGAAGGCCCATGGCACCAAAGTGGTCGCCGGGGTGGCGGTGTTCGTGCTGGCGGTGGCGGGCTACCGGGGCTGGACCTGGTATGAGGCGCGCCAGCGCAGCGAGGCCGCGCGCCTGTACCAGGTTCTGGAGCAGGCCTTCACCGGCGGCGACACGAAAAAAGTGCGCGCAGTGGCCGGCGAGCTCATGGAAAAATACGCGCGCACGCCCTACGCGCTGGATGCCGCGCTGCTCGCGGCCAGGGCCAATGCCCAGGCGGGGGACCGCAAGAGTGCGCAAAGCCAGCTTCAGTGGGTGATCGATCGTGCCCGTGACAACGTGAGCCGGGATCTCGCCCGGCTCAACCTGGCGGCCATCCTCCTCGACGAGAAGCAGTACGACGCCGCGCTCAAGATCCTCGATGCGCCCCACGATGCCGCCTTCGAGGTGCTGTTCCAGGAACGCCGCGGCGATGTGCTGGCCGCCCAAGGCAGGCGCGGCGAGGCGGCCGCCGCCTACCGCGCGGCGCTCGCGCGGCTGGCGCAGGACGCGCCGGCGCGGGCCATTCTGGAAATCAAGCTGGATTTTCTGGAGAGCCACGGATGAACACCGGCGCGCATCGCCTGCTGGCGGGTGTGGGCCTCGCCGTGGGCCTGCTGTTCCTGGCCGCCGGCTGCGCCAGCGTGGGCGAGCTGTGGGATGACTGGTTCGGCACCTCGGCCCGGCGCGACACCCCCGCCCCCCTGGTGGAATTCACGCCCGGCGCCCGGGTGACCGTGCGTGCCCAGACCCAGGTGGGAAGCGCGGGCAATGCCGTGTTCGTGCCCGGGGTGAGCCAGGATGGGGTATTCGCCGCCGCGGCCGACGGGCGCCTGGCGCGCTTCGAGCTTCCCGCCGGGCACGAGGTGTGGAAGGTGGAACTCAAGCAGCGCCTGTCCGCGGGCGTCGGCGTGGGGCCCGGGCTGGTGGTGGTGGCCGGACCCAAGGGCGATGTGTTCGCCTACGATCACCAGGGCAAGCCGGTTTGGACCGCGCGGGTGTCCAGCGAGGTGCTCGCGGTGCCGGTGGTGACCCGGGACAGCGTGTACGTGCGCAGCCTGGATGGCCGCATCCATGCCCTGGATCCCGCCACCGGCCAGCGCCGGTGGTTTTATCAGCGGGCCATTCCCGCCCTCACGGTGCGCAACACGGCCGGCCTGCTTGCGGACCGCAACGGCGTGTTCGCCGGCTTCGGGGGCGGCAAGCTGGTGGCGCTGGAAGCGGCCACCGGCATGGTGGCCTGGGAGGCCACGGTGGCCCAGCCGCGCGGGGTGAGCGAGCTGGAACGCATCGCCGACGTCACCAGCCTTCCCGTCACCGATGGCCAGCTCATTTGCGCCGCGGCCTTCCAGGGACGCGTGGCCTGCTTCGACATCAACACCGGTGCCCCGGTCTGGGGGCGCGAACTTTCCAGCTTCACCGGGGTGGCGCTGGATGCGCGCAATCTCTACGTGACCGAGGTGCGCGGCGCGGTGCACGCCTTCGACAAGGCCAGCGGTGCTTCCGTGTGGAAGCAGGACAAGCTCGCCTTCCGCCAGCTCTCGGGGCCTGCGGTCTACCGGGGCTACGTGGTGGTGGGCGATCTCCAGGGATACGTGCATTTCCTGTCGCGGGAGGACGGCGCTTTCGCCGCACGCATCGCCACCGACGGCAGCCCCATTCGCGCCACGCCCCAGATCACGCCCCAGGGTGTGGTGGTGCAGACCCTCAAGGGCAATCTCTACCTGATCGGCCTCGATTGAAGTCGGCCGCCCCGTCATGAAACCCACCATCGTCCTCGTCGGGCGGCCCAACGTGGGCAAGTCCACGCTGTTCAACCGGCTCACCCGTTCCCGCGCCGCGCTGGTGGCCGATCTGCCGGGCCTCACCCGCGACCGCCACTATGGCCACGGGCGCGTCGGCGACAAGCCCTATCTGGTGGTGGACACGGGTGGCTTCGAACCGGTGGCCAAAGACGGCATCCTGCACGAGATGGCGCGCCAGACCCTGCTCGCGGTGGATGAGGCGGATGCGGTGGTGTTCCTGGTGGATGCGCGCCAGGGCCTCACCAATCAGGACAAGACCATCGCCGAGACGCTGCGCCGCGCCGGCCGCCCGGTGTATCTCGCGGTGAACAAGGCGGAGGGTATGGACCGTACCACCGTGGCGGCGGAATTCCACGAGCTGGGATTCGGTGATCCGCTGCCCATTTCCGCCAGTCACGGCGACGGCGTGCGCGAGCTGATGGAGATCGTGCTGGAGCCCTTCCCGGACCAAGAGGAGGCATCCCCGCCCGAGCACCCCAAGATCGCCATCATCGGTCGGCCCAACGTGGGCAAGTCCACGCTGCTCAACAGTCTGCTGGGGGAAGAGCGCGTGATCGCCTTCGACCAGCCGGGCACGACGCGGGACAGCATCTACGTGGACTTCACCCGCAACGACCGGCACTACACCCTGATAGACACCGCGGGCGTGCGGCGCAAGGGCCGCGTGTTCGAGGCCATCGAGAAATTCTCGGTGATCAAGACCTTGCAGGCCATTGAGGACGCCAATGTGGTGGTGCTGGTGCTGGATGCGCGCCAGGACATTTCCGACCAGGATGCCCATCTCGCCGGGTTCGTGCTGGAAGCGGGCAAGGCGGTCGTGGTGGCGGTCAACAAGTGGGATGGTCTGGACGACTATCGGCGGGAGCAGGTGAAACGGGAAGTGGCCCATCGCCTGGCGTTTCTTTCCTTCGCGCGCGTGCATTACCTCTCGGCCCTGCAGGGGACGGGGCTCGCGGCGCTGTTCAGGTCCATCGACGAAGCCTATGCCGCGGCCATGGCAAAACTGCCCACGCCCCAGGTCACGCGCGTGCTCCAGGAGGCGGTGCTGGCCCATGCACCGCCTCGCGCCGGACAGTTCCGTCCCAAGCTGCGCTATGCCCATCAGGGTGGGACCAATCCGCCGGTGATCGTCATTCACGGCACCAATGTCCTGGCCATTCCCGACAGTTACCGGCGCTATCTGGAAAACACCTTCCGCGAGGCCTTTGCACTGCGCGGCACACCGCTGCGGGTGGAATTCCGGCAGGGGCACAACCCCTACGCGGAAAAGAAGCCCGCGCCCCTCACCAAACGTCAGGAAGCCAAGAAACGCCGCCACCGGCGCTATCTCAAAAAGAAATTCGGGCGCGACTGACGGCCTGGGGAAAAGGCGGGTGTCCGTGCTGCGGGCCGTCCCCCGTCATGAGGCACTCATCAAGGAAATTGCCGGGGCGCACAGCGATTTGCCCCAGCCCGCCTTGGGCGTGCTGCATGTTTTTCCAGGCGTGTTTTCAGCCATCCGGGCATTTTCGGGCTCGGACCCGGAACTCCGGGCAGCACAAAAGCGTCACACGTGTGCTTGAAACGGCCGGAAACGGCCCGATTTTAGGCAGGTCACGGCTTTTGTTCTATCATGTGACCACGGGGGGTTCCCGGGGACGCGCCGGCGCGAATCCCGGGAGGCCGGATCTGGAAACCAGACAACAAAGCATTGGAGTAGCCATGAGCGGCAAAGGGCAATTGTTACAAGACCCGTTTCTGAACACTTTACGCAAAGAGCATATCCCGGTCTCGATCTACCTCGTGAACGGCATCAAGCTGCAGGGCCAGATCGAATCCTTCGACCAGTACGTAGTGCTGCTCAAGAACACCGTGACCCAGATGGTGTACAAGCACGCCATCTCCACCGTGGTTCCCACCCGTCCGGTGCACATTTCCCACGATGCCCCCGACGCCTGAAGGATTGGCGTCCGTTCCCGCGACCGCACCGTCCCTCAACCGGGCGGTGCTGGTCAGCATCGACTTCGGTGACCCTGACGAGGCAGAAAGCCTTGAGGAACTGCGCCGCCTGACCGAAAGCGCGCGGGCCATGCCCCTGGCCGTGGTGACCGGGCGGCGCAGCCGCCCGGACGCCGCGCTGTTCGCCGGCAGCGGCAAGGTGGAGGAGATTGCGGAGCGCGTGGCGCAGACGGGCGCGGACGTGGTGATCTTCAATCACGAACTCTCCCCGGGCCAGCAGCGCAATCTGGAAGGCCGGCTCAAGTGCCGGGTGATCGATCGCACCAGCCTGATCCTGGACATCTTCGCCCAGCGCGCCCAGTCCCACGAGGGCAAGCTGCAGGTGGAGCTCGCCCAGCTGGAATACCTGACCACCCGCCTGGTGCGCGGCTGGACCCACCTGGAACGGCAGAAGGGCGGCATCGGCCTGCGCGGTCCCGGCGAGACGCAGCTGGAAACCGACCGCCGGCTGCTCGCCAAGCGGGTGAAACTGCTCAAGGAGCGGCTGGCGCGGCTGGGCCGCCAGCGGCAGACCCAGCGCCGCGCCCGGGGCCGGCGTGAGGTGTTTTCGGTGTCCGTGGTGGGCTATACCAACGCCGGCAAGTCCACCCTGTTCAACCGTCTGACCCACGCCCGCGCCTACGCCGCGGACCAGTTGTTCGCCACCCTGGACACGACATCGCGCCGCCTGTTCCTGCCGGAGGTCGGTCCGGTGGTGCTGTCGGATACGGTGGGCTTCATCAAACGGCTGCCCCACACCCTGATCGAGGCCTTCCGCGCCACCCTGGAAGAAGCGGTGCAGGCCGACCTGCTGCTGCACGTGGTGGACGCGGCCTCGCCGGTGCGCGACGAACGCATCGAACAGGTCAATGCCGTGCTGGCCGAGATCGGCGCCCAGGACATCCCCCAGATCCTGGTGTACAACAAGATCGATGCGCGCGGCCTGGCGCCGGGCGTCGAGCGGGACGAGTGTGGTAAGATTTCGCGCGTTTGGCTCAGCGCCCACACGGGCGCGGGCCTGGATGGCCTGCGGCTGGCCATCGCCGAGGCGGCCGCGGCGGCCCGCCCCGAGGCGCGGGCGGAAGCCGCGTGCTAGAGCGTCCCCGATCCATCCCTCACGAGCATCTGCACTGGAATCTGCATGGCCTGGAACGACCCCGACTGGGGCAAGAAAACGACTGGCGGTCCGCCGGATCTGGATGAACTCTGGCGCAATTTCAACGCCCGGCTGAACCGCATGTTCGGCGGCAAGGGCGGCGGGCGCCCCCCTGCCGGGGAAACGGGCCAGCCGGGCTTCCGGGGCGCGCCCCTGCTCATCGCCCTGATCCTGGCGATCTGGCTGGGCAGCGGTTTTTACATCGTCAATGCGCGCGAGCGGGGCGTGGTACTGCGCTTCGGCAAGTTCGTCGAGCTCACCATGCCGGGACCGCGCTGGCATCTGCCCTATCCCATCGAGACAGTGGAGATCGTCGATGTCGAGGGCAACCGCATCACCGAGATCGGCTACCGCCAGAACGTGCAGAACAGACAGGCCCACGAGGCGACCATGCTCACCGGCGACAAGAGCATCGTCAACGTGCTGTTCGCGGTGCAGTATCGCGTGACGGATCCCCGGCAGTTCCTGTTCAACAACCAGATCGGCGACGATCAGGCCTACGTGCGCCAGATCGCGGAAAGCGCCATGCGGGAAGTGGTGGGCAAGACCAAGATCGACTCGGTGCTGTATGAAAGCACGCAGGTGGCCAACAAGGCGGGCGAGCTCATCCAGCAGATGCTGGAGCGTTATCAGTCCGGCATCACGGTGCAGAACGTGACCATCAGCCAGGTCCAGCCGCCCGAGCAGGTGCAGGCGGCGTTCGACGATGCCAACCGCGCCGATCAGGACCGCAAGCGGATGCGCAGCGAGGGCGAGGCCTACGCCAACGACGTGATTCCCAAGGCCAAGGGTACCGCCGCGCGCCTGCTGCAGGAGGCGGAAGGCTACCGCCAGAGTGTGATCGCCAATGCCGAGGGCGATGCGGCACGCTTCCGCGCCCTGGTGGCGGAATACAACAAGGCGCCCGCCGTGACCCGTGACCGGCTCTATCTCGAGGCCATGCAGCAGATCCTCAGCAACACCACGAAAATCGTGGTGGACCAGAAATCCGGCGGCAGTCTGCTTTATCTGCCCCTGGACAAGCTCATGCAGCAGGCCGCGCCCGAGGCTGCCACGACGGCGTCCAAACCTGCCGCCACGCCGGAGGCGCCCCGCGCCACCGCGGACGACACCCGCATGCGTGAACTGCTGCGCAACCGGGAGGGCCGCTGATGAAGCCCAATGCCGCAACCTTGCTCGTCGCGGGACTGGTCCTGCTCGTGCTCGCGAGCTTCACCCTGTTCACCGTGGACCAGCGCCAGAATGCGCTGGTGCTCCAGCTGGGCGAGATCGTCTCCGTCAGGACGCAGCCCGGCCTGTACTTCAAGGCGCCCCTGGTGCAGAACGTGATCTACGTGGACCGGCGGGTGCGCACGCTGGATACGCCGGATTCCGACCTCATCATCACGGCGGAAAAGATCAACATGCTGGTGGATTCCTTTGTCAAGTGGCGCGTGGCCGACGCCCGCCAGTACTACGTGAGCGTGCGCGCCGACGAGAAGAGCGCCGAGGCGCGCCTGCTGCAGCTGGTGCGCGACGGTCTGCGTGCGGAATTCAACAAGCGTACCGTGGATGACGTGGTCTCCGGCCAGCGGGAACAGGTGATGGAGAGCCTGCGCGCCAACGTGGACCGTGAGGCGCGAGCCCTGGGCATCCAGGTGGTGGACGTGCGGCTCAAGCGCGTCGACTATTCGGAAAAGGTGGCCGATTCGGTGTACGAGCAGATGCGGCAGGAGCGGGTGCGCGTGGCCAACGAGCGCCGATCCACCGGCGCGGCGGAAAAGGAAAAGATCCAGGCGGACGCCGACAAGCAGCGCCAGATCATCATCTCCGAGGCCTATCGCGATGCCCAGCGCATCAAGGGCGAGGGCGATGCCAAGGCCGCCGCCATCTATGCCCAGGCCTATTCCCTCAACCCGGAGTTCTACGCCTTCTACCGCAGCCTGGATGCCTACCGGGAGAGCTTCAAGAACCGCAGCGACATCCTGGTGCTGGATCCCAACTCCGAGTTCTTCAAGTACTTCAGGAACCCCGGCCGGGGCGCCAAGTAGGGCCATGGGAGTGAGTCTGCTCATGGCCGTGGGGCTGATGCTGGTGCTGGAGGGGGTGCTGCCCTTCGCCGCCCCGGGCCTCTGGCGTGACGCCTTCCGCCGCCTTACGGCCCTGAGCGACGGCCAGCTGCGCTTCATGGGCCTGTTGTCCATGCTGATCGGTCTCGCGCTCACCTGGCTCGCCGCCTGAACCATGCATACCTGGCTGCTGCCCGAGAACATCGAGGACCTTCTGCCGCCCCAGGCCTGGCAGCTGGAGCAGGCACGGCGCACCGCCCTGGATCTGTTCGCCAGCCACGGCTACCAGCTGATCCAGCCGCCCCTGATCGAATTCCTGGAGTCGCTCCTCACCGGCACCGGGCGGGACATGCGCCTAGACACCTTCAGCCTGGTGGACCAGTTGAGCGGGCGCCCGCTGGGGGTGCGTGCCGACATCACGCCCCAGGCGGCGCGCATCGATGCGCATCTGCTCAACCGCCAGGGTGTGACCCGCCTGTGCTATGCGGGCAGCGTGCTCCACACGCGCCCCGCGGCGGTGGACGAGAGTCGCGAGCCCTTCCAGGTGGGCGCCGAACTGTTCGGCCACGCTGGGCTGGAAGCCGATCTGGAAATCCAGCGCCTGATGCTTGCGCTGCTGGCGCGGCTCAAGCTTTCCGGTGTGCTGCTGGCCCTGGGCCACGTGGGCATCTTCCGGGCCCTGGCGCGCCGCGCGGGTCTCGACGGGGAGCGGGAGGCGGATCTGTTCCAGGCACTCCAGATGAAGGACGTGCCCACCCTGCGCGAACTGGCGGCGGATCTGCCGGGGGAGATCCGCGATGCCCTGCAGGTGCTGCCCAATCTCTACGGCCCCCGCGCGATCCTTGAGGAGGCCGCGAAACGGCTGCCGGCCTACCCGGAAATCGGCGCGGCCCTGGATGCCCTGCAGACCCTGGCCGATGCCCTGCAGGAGGAGGGCACGGCGCTCCATTTCGATCTGGCCGAACTGCGCGGCTACCACTATCACAGCGGCGTGGTGTTCGCGGCCTACCTGCGCCAATGCCCGCGCGCCGTGGCCCAGGGGGGACGCTACGACGGCGCCGGCAGGGTGTTCGGCCGCGCGCGCAGCGCCACCGGCTTTTCCATGGATCTGCGCAACCTGCTGCCCCTGCTGCCCGCGCCCGCGCTGCGCGGCGCCATCCTCGCCCCCTGGGGCGGGGACCCGGCGCTGCGGGCACGCATCGAGGAACTGCGCGCGGCGGGCGAGGTGGTGGTGGTGGAATTGCCGGGGCAGGAAGCACACCGTGCCGAATCGGGTTGCGACCGCCAGCTGGTGGCCCGCGAGGGGGGCTGGCAGGTGGTGGCCCTGGCACGCGACGCATGACATCGATGAAACAGGGAGAGGACAGGCGCTCATGACGAGAAACGTGGTGGTGATCGGCACCCAGTGGGGTGACGAAGGCAAGGGCAAGATCGTGGACTGGCTGACCGATCGGGCCCAGGGGGTGGTGCGTTTCCAGGGGGGGCACAACGCCGGCCACACCCTGGTGGTGGGTGGCAGGAAAACCGTGCTGCACCTCATTCCCTCCGGCATCCTGCGCGAGAACGTGCGCTGCTACATCGGCAACGGTGTGGTGGTCTCGCCCCAGGCGCTGATGGAGGAAGTGGACATGCTGGAGCGGGCGGGCATCGACGTGGTGAGCCGGCTCACCATTTCGGAAGCCTGCCCCCTGATCCTGCCCCACCATGTGGCATTGGACCATGCCCGCGAGGCGGCCAAGGGTGCGGCCAAGATCGGCACCACCGGGCGCGGCATCGGCCCCGCCTATGAGGACAAGGTGGCGCGCCGCGCCATCCGCATGAAGGATCTGTTCCACCGCGACCTGTTCGCGGCCAAGCTGGGCGAGGTGCTGGATCTGCACAACTTCATGCTGAAGAACTACTACCACGCGCCCACCGTGTCCTTCCAGCAGACCCTGGACGAGACCATGGCGCTGGCCGAGCGCATGCGGCCCATGGTGGGCGACGTGCCGCGCCTGCTCTACGAGGCCAACAGGGCCGGGCAGAACCTGCTGTTCGAAGGCGCCCAGGGCACGCTGCTGGACATCGACCACGGGACCTATCCCTATGTCACCTCCTCCAACTGCACCGCGGGGGGCGCCGCCACCGGCGCTGGTGTCGGTCCCCACACCCTGCATTACGTGCTGGGCATCACCAAGGCCTACACCACACGCGTGGGTTCCGGTCCTTTCCCCACGGAGCTGTTCGACGAGGCGGGGCGTCATCTGGCGGAGCGGGGCCACGAATTCGGCTCCACCACGGGGCGCGCGCGCCGCTGCGGCTGGTTCGATGCCGCCGCACTCAAGCGTTCGATCCAGATCAACGGCGTGTCCGGGCTGTGCGTGACCAAGCTGGACGTGCTGGATGGCATGGAAACCCTGCGCCTGTGCGTGGGCTACCGCCTGCCGGGCGGCACCAGCGACATCCTGCCGGTGGGCGCCGAGACGCTGGCGGAATGCGAGCCGATTTATGAGGAAATGCCGGGCTGGAAGGAGAGCACGGTGGGCATCCGCCGCTACCAGGACCTGCCGGCTGCGGCGCGCAATTATCTGAAGCGCATGGAAGAACTGTGTGAAGTGCCGGTGGATATCATCTCCACCGGGCCGGACCGGGAGGAGACCATCGTCCTGCGTCATCCCTACGACTGATGCCGGCAAAGAAAAAGGGCGGTTGGTGAACCAACCGCCCTTCGTGTTTTGGTGCCCAGGAGAGGACTCGAACCTCCACAGTGTTGCCACCGCTAGGACCTGAACCTAGTGCGTCTACCAATTCCGCCACCTGGGCAAGAGTCGCAATTGTAATGAAAAAGAGACCGATGTCAATGAAGAAGAAGCCCGCAAAACTGCCGGCCGTGCGTCTGGCCGATCCCTATTACGAGCGGGAGAAGGAAAAGTACGGTCATCCCCTTCCCAGCCGCGAATACATCCTGCAGAAGCTGGAGGAACACGGCGTCCCCATTCCGTTCGAGGCGTTCGCCCGGCTGATGGGCATCCAGCCCGACGAGATGGACATTTTCGCGCGGCGCATCGACGCCATGGAGCGTCAGGGCCAGCTCATGCGCAACCGCAAGGGGGCGCTGTGCATGGTGGACAAGCTCAACCTGATCAAGGGCCGGGTGCAGGGCCACCCCGATGGCTTCGGCTTCGTGGTGCCGGAAGCCGGCGGGGAGGACGTCTTCCTCTCGCCCCGGGAAATGCAGGGGGTGATGCACGGCGACCTGGTGATGGTGCGCGTCACGGGCACGGATCGCCGCGGCCGCCCAGAGGGCACCGTGGTGGAGGTGCTGGAGCGTGCCAACAAGCGCGTCGTGGGCCGCCTCATGGCCGAGCGCGGCATCCTGTTCGTGGTGCCCGAAAACAAGCGCATCACCCAGGATATCCTGGTGGAGCCGAAGGGCGCCGGCAAGGCCAAGCCCGGCCAGGTGGTGGTGATCGAGCTCACGGAACAGCCGTCGCGCTACGGCCAGCCCATCGGCCGCATCGTCGAGGTCCTGGGCGACTATGGCGATCCGGGCATGGAAATCGAGATCGCCGTGCGCAAACACAATCTGCCCTACGAATTCTCCCGGGAGATCGAGCGCCTGTGCAAAAAATTTCCCAAGGGTGTGCGCAAGGAGGATCTCGCCGGCCGCGAGGACATCCGCGACCTGCCCCTGGTGACCATCGACGGCGAGACCGCGCGCGATTTCGACGATGCCGTGTATTGCCAGAAACGCTGGCGCGGCTGGCGGCTGGTGGTGGCCATCGCCGATGTCAGCCACTATGTGCAGCACGGCGACCCCCTGGACCGGGAGGCGCTAAACCGCGGCAACTCGGTGTACTTCCCGCGCCGCGTCATCCCCATGTTGCCCGAGGTGCTCTCCAACGGCCTGTGCTCCATCAATCCCCAGGTGGACCGGCTGTGCATGGTGTGCGACATGGAGATCAGCGGCAGCGGCGAGATCAAAAAATACCGCTTCTATCCCGGGGTGATGCACTCCCATGCCCGGCTCACCTACAACCAGGTGTGGGACATGCTGCAGCATCCCCGGGGCGAGACCGCCCGCAACCATGCCCAGGTGCTGCCCCATCTGCAGAACCTGCACAAGCTCTACCAGGTGCTGGCCAAGGCGCGCGCCAAGCGCGGCGCGATCGACTTCGAGACCATCGAGACCCAGATGATCTTCAACGACCAGGGCAAGATCGAACGCATCGTGCCGGTGGAACGCAACGACGCCCACCGTCTGATCGAGGAGTGCATGCTGGCGGCCAACGTGTGTGCGTCAGATTTTCTCCAGCGCCACAAGCACCCCGCCCTCTACCGCATCCATGAAGGGCCGACGCCGGAGAAGCTGGAGGCCCTGCGGGAATTCCTGAAGAGTTTCGGCCTCACCCTGGGCGGCGGCGACCATCCCCATGCCAAGGACTACGCGAAACTGCTCGAGAAGATCAAGGGCCGGCCCGACGCCCAGCTTTTGCAGACCGTCATGCTGCGCTCCCTGCAACAGGCGGTGTACAGTCCCGACAACGTCGGGCATTTCGGCCTGGCCTACGAGTCCTACACCCATTTCACCTCGCCCATCCGGCGCTATCCCGATCTGCTCATCCACCGTGCCATCAAGGCCGTGCTGGCGGGTCGGCAGTACCAGCCCGGCGACTGGCACGAGCTGGGCATGCACTGTTCCATGACGGAGCGGCGCGCCGACGAGGCCACCCGCGACGTGGAACAGTGGCTCAAGTGCTACTACATGCAGGACAAGATCGGCGAGGAGTTCGAGGGCACCATCAGCGGTGTCACCAGCTTCGGCCTGTTCGTCGCCCTCGATGGCGTGTACGTGGAGGGCATGGTGCACGTGTCCGAGCTGGGCAACGACTATTTCACCTTCGACGCCGCCCAGCACCGGCTCATCGGCGAACGCACCCACAAGGTGTACCGCCTGGCCGACCGGCTGCGCGTGCGCGTGGCCCGTGTCAGCCTGGAAACCAGCCGCATCGACTTCGTGCCCGTGGATACCGGTATCGAGGCCGGGGGCGAGGGCAGGGCGCGTAGCGGCAAAGGCCGCGGCCGTGCCGAATCCCGCCAGGGCGGGCCCGCGGGCGGTGAAGCCCGGCAGAAACGCAGGCGCCGCGGTTCATGAGCCAGACTTCCCTCATCTATGGCTTCCATGCCGTGTCGAGCCGGCTGCGTGCCCATCCGGCCAGTATCCAGGAGATCTATCTCGATGAGGCGCGCCAGGACAAGCGCGCCCAGGCCCTGCTGGCGTCCGCCCGGCAGGCCGGGGTGCGGGTGATTCTGGTGGAACGGGCGCGCCTCGATGGCATGGCGGGGCGGGCGTCCCATCAGGGTGTGCTGGCGCGGGCGCGGCCGGTGCCGCTGCCGGTGCATCTGGACGACGTGCTGGCCAACCTCACGGAGCCCGCGCTGCTTCTCGTTCTGGACGGCGTGCAGGATCCCCACAATCTGGGCGCCTGCCTGCGCGTGGCCGATGCCATGGGCGCCCATGCCGTGGTGGCGCCCCGGGACCGCGCCGTGGGCCTCAATGCCACCGTGCGCAAGGTGGCCAGCGGCGCCGCCGAGACCGTGCCTTTCATCCCGGTCACCAATCTCGCCCGCAGCCTGCGCGAGCTCAAGGACCAGGGGGTCTGGCTGCTGGGCGCGGCGGGGGAGGCGGAGCAGGACCTGTTCCAGACACGTCTCGCCGGCCCGCTGGCCTGGGTGCTGGGCGCGGAAGGCGAGGGGCTGCGCCGCCTCACGCGGGAGCTGTGCGACGAGCTGGTGCGCATTCCCATGTTCGGCACAGTGGAAAGCCTCAACGTCTCGGTGGCGGCCGGCATCTGCCTGTACGAAACCCGGCGCCAGCGCCACGCCGCCTGAGCAAACTCCTCCCGGGCCGCCCCGAGGCTGCGGCAGTCCGGTATAATTCCGAATTTTCCGCGCTTTCGGGTGACGCATGGGTGGCAAGACCCTCTACGACAAGCTTTGGGATGCCCACGTGGTGCACGTCGAGGAAGACGGCACCACGCTGCTCTACATCGACCGTCATCTGCTGCACGAGGTGACCAGTCCGCAGGCCTTCGAGGGATTGCGCATCAACCACCGCAAACCGTGGCGGGTGGAGGCCAACCTGGCGGTGGCCGATCACAACGTGCCCACCACGCGCCGCGACGCGGGCATTTCCGATCCCGTGTCCGCGCTGCAGGTGGAAACCCTGGACAAGAACTGCGAGACGTTCGGCATCACCGAGTTCAGGATGAACGACGTGCGCCAGGGCATCGTGCACGTGGTGGGGCCGGAGCAGGGAGCCACCCTGCCGGGCATGACCGTGGTATGCGGCGATTCCCACACGAGCACCCACGGCGCCTTCGCGGCGCTCGCCCATGGCATCGGCACGTCCGAGGTGGAGCATGTGCTGGCCACCCAGTGTCTGCTGCAGAAAAAATCCAAGTCCATGCTGGTGAAGGTGGAAGGCAGGCTTGCCCCCGGCGTCAGTGCCAAGGACGTGGTGCTGGCCATCATCGGCCGGATCGGCACCGCGGGTGGCACGGGCTATGCCATCGAATTCGCCGGCAGCACGATCCGCGAGCTGTCCATGGAAGGACGCATGACCGTTTGCAACATGGCCATCGAGGCGGGGGCCCGTGCCGGCATGGTGGCGGTGGACGACAAGACCATCGAATATTTCCGCGGCCGGCCCTTCGCGCCCAAGGGCGAGATGTGGGAGCGGGCGGTGGCCTACTGGCGCACCCTGGTGAGCGATCCGGATGCGCGCTTCGACAAGGTGGTGGAAATCGACGGCAGTGCCATCAAGCCCCAGGTCACTTGGGGGACCTCTCCGGAGATGGTCACCACCATCGACGGTCGGGTGCCGGATCCGGCGCAGGAACCGGATCCCGTCAAGCGCGCCAGCATGGAACGGGCGCTTGCCTACATGGGGCTGGAACCGGGCACGCCCATCACGGACATTGCCATCGACAAGGTGTTCATCGGTTCCTGTACCAATTCCCGCATCGAGGACCTGCGCGCGGCGGCGGCCGTGGTCCGGGGGCGCCGTGTGGCCAGGAACGTCAAGCTTGCCATGGTGGTGCCGGGCTCCGGGCTGGTGAAGCGTCAGGCGGAAGCGGAAGGGCTGGACCGCATCTTCATCGAGGCGGGCTTCGAATGGCGTGAACCCGGCTGCTCCATGTGCCTGGCCATGAACGCGGACCGGCTGGAGCCCGGCGAGCGCTGCGCTTCCACTTCCAACCGCAATTTCGAGGGCCGCCAGGGACCTGGCGGCCGCACGCATCTGGTGAGTCCTGCCATGGCTGCGGCGGCGGCGATCGCCGGCCACTTCGTGGACGTGCGCACCTTCATGGAAACGCCCCGCGACGCGGCCTGATTCATCGAGGAGAGCCTGTCATGAAGAAGCTGAGCCTGCTGTTCCTGCTACTCGGGATGGTGTCCCTGTCCGGCTGCAATACCATCGAAGGTATGGGCAAGGACATCAAGAAGGGCGGCGAGATCATCGAGAAGGCGGCCAAGTAGTGGAACCCTTCGTGCGTCTCAACGGGCTGGTGGCGCCCCTCGACCGCGCCAACGTGGACACCGATGCCATCATTCCCAAGCAGTTTCTGAAGTCCATCAAGCGCACGGGTTTCGGGCCCAACCTGTTCGACGAGTGGCGCTATCTCGACCACGGCGAGCCGGGCATGGACAATTCCAAGCGGCCTCTCAATCCGGATTTCGTGCTCAACCAGCCGCGCTATCAGGGCGCACAGATCCTGCTTGCCCGGGAGAACTTCGGCTGCGGCTCCAGCCGCGAACACGCGCCCTGGGCACTGCTCGATTACGGCTTCCGCGCCATCATCGCGCCCAGCTTCGCCGACATCTTCTACAACAACTGTTTCAAGAATGGCCTGCTGCCCATCGTGCTGGATGCGGCCGTGGTGGACCAGCTGTTTCGCGAGACCGAGGCGCAGGAGGGTTATCGCCTCGACATCGATCTCGCGGCCCAGACGGTGACCACGCCGTCCGGTCAGGTCTTCCGCTTCGAGGTGGACGAATTCCGCAAATACTGCCTGCTCAACGGGCTGGACGACATCGGTCTGACCCTGCGCCACGTGGACAAGATCCGGGCCTACGAGGAGCGGCGCAGGATCGAGGCGCCGTGGCTGTTCAGCTGAAGGCTGCGCCATGGAAGGCACAGCCTGCTAGGGAGATTTTTCGATGAAGATCGCAGTCCTACCGGGCGACGGCATCGGCCCGGAAATCGTCGCCCAGGCGGTGAAGGTGATGCAGGCCCTGGCCCGCGACGGCCTGGCCCTGGAACTGGAGGAGGCACCCATCGGCGGGGCCGGTTATGACGCGGCGGGGGACCCGCTGCCGGAAGCCACGCTCCAGCTTGCCAAACAGGCGGACGCGGTGCTGCTGGGTGCAGTGGGCGGTCCCCAATACGACAGTCTGCCCCGGGACAAGCGTCCGGAGCGCGGCCTGCTGCGCATCCGCAAGGAACTCAACCTGTTCGCCAACCTGCGCCCGGCGGTGCTCTATCCCGAACTGGTAGGGGCGTCCACCCTGCGTCCCGAGGTGGTGTCCGGTCTCGACCTGATGATCGTGCGCGAGCTCACGGGTGACGTGTATTTCGGTCAGCCGCGGGGCATCGAGGTGCGCAATGGCGAGCGGGTCGGCTTCAACACCATGATCTATTCAGAGTCGGAGATCCGCCGCGTGGCCCACGTGGCCTTCGGCATCGCCATGAAGCGCAGCCGCAGGCTGTGCTCGGTGGAAAAGGCCAACGTCCTCGAGTGCTCCGAACTGTGGCGTCAGGTGGTGACCGAGGTTGCCCGCGACTACCCGGAGGTGGAACTGTCCCACATGTACGTGGACAACGCCGCCATGCAGCTGGTGAGGAATCCGAAGCAGTTCGACGTGATCGTCACCGGCAACATCTTCGGCGACATCCTCTCGGACGAGGCGGCCATGCTCACCGGCTCCATTGGCATGCTGGCCTCTGCGTCCCTGGACGACCAGGGCAAGGGGCTTTACGAGCCCATCCACGGTTCGGCGCCGGACATTGCCGGGCGGGACGTGGCCAATCCCCTGGCCACCATCCTGTCGGTGGCCATGATGCTGCGCTACAGTCTGAACCAGGAGGACGCCGCGCGTCGCGTTGAGGAAGCGGTGCGCAGGGTGCTCGCCCAGGGTTTGCGCACGGCCGACATCCATACCGAGGGCACGAAGAAGGTCTCGTGCAGCGCGATGGGTGACGCGGTGGTCGCCGCGCTGTAAGGGACTGCCATGGCTACACGGAGATCCAGCGCAAACCCAGATCGGGCCGGTGGGATTTCCGTGTCTTTCGGCGAATCCGATTTCAGGAGAAACGAGTCATGATGAAGGTAGGCTTTGTCGGCTGGCGCGGCATGGTGGGTTCGGTACTCATGCAGCGCATGCGGGAGGAGAAGGACTTCGCACTCATCGAGCCGGTGTTCTTCACGACCTCCAATCCGGGTGGCAAGGGTCCGGACGTGGGCAAGGAGGTGCCGCCTCTCAAGGACGCCCAGGATCTCGCTGCCCTGAAGGCCATGGACGCCATCGTCACCTGCCAGGGAGGAGACTACACCAAAGATGTCTATCCCCGCCTGCGTGCGGCCGGCTGGCAGGGCTACTGGATCGACGCCGCTTCCACCCTGCGCATGCAGGACGACGCGGTGATCATCCTCGACCCGGTCAACCGGAGGGTGATCGACGCCGCCCTGGCACGGGGCATTAAAACCTATGTGGGCGGCAACTGCACCGTCTCGCTGATGCTGATGGCCATCGGCGGCCTGTTCGAGCAGGGCCTGGTGGAGTGGATCAGTCCCATGACCTATCAGGCCGCCTCCGGTGCGGGCGCGCGCAACATGCGCGAACTCATCCAGCAGATGGGGGCCATCCACCAGGAGGTAAAGGATCTGCTCGACGATCCCGCGTCGGCGATTCTGGAAATCGACCGCAGGGTGACGGATTTCATGCGCTCCGACCGCTATCCCCTGGATGCCTGGCCGGTGCCCCTTGCGGGCTCGCTCATTCCCTGGATCGACGCGCAGCTGGAAAGCGGCCAGAGCAGGGAGGAGTGGAAGGCCCAGGTGGAGTGCAACAAGATCCTTGGGCGCAGCGACCATCCCATTCCCATCGACGGTCTGTGCGTGCGCATCGGCGCCATGCGCTGCCACAGCCAGGCCCTCACCATCAAGCTCACACGCGATGTGCCCCTGGCCGACATCCACGACATCATCGCCGCCCACAATGCCTGGGTGAAGGTGGTGCCCAACGAGCGAGAGATCACCATGCGTGAGCTCACGCCGGCCGCGGTGAGCGGTACCCTGACGGTGCCCGTGGGCCGGCTGCGCAAGCTCAACATGGGACCGCAGTACCTGTCCGCCTTTACCGTCGGGGACCAGCTCCTGTGGGGCGCCGCCGAGCCCCTCCGCCGCATGGTGCGCATCCTGCTGGAACGGTAATTCCTGTCGTCACACCCGCCCGGGGTGGTGCGCCCCGGGCGTGTCCTTGCGGGGATCAGCATGAAATACGACGTTTGCGTGGTCGGCCCGCGCACCCTGGTGGGGGAGACCCTGCTGGAAATCCTGGAAGAACGGGCGTTCCCGATCAAAGATCTGCACCTGCTCGATACGGGCGATGGCGTCGGGGAGACGGTGAGCTTCAAGGGCACCGACTACAGCGTGGGCGATGTCGCGGAATTCGATTTCGCCAGGGTGCGCCTCGCCTTCTTCTGCACCGATGCTGCGACGGCCCGGGAGCAGGTGCCGCGGGCCGCGGCGGCCGGCTGTCTGGTGATCGATGACAGCGAAGCCTTCCGCCGCGAGCCGGACGTGCCCCTGGTGGTGCCGGAGATCAATCCGGACGCCCTGGCCACGCTGCCGCCGCGGGGCGTCATTGCCAGTCCCAATACCTGCGCCACCCTCCTGGCCCTCACCCTCAAGCCGGTGCGCGATGCCTTCGGACTGGAGGCGGTGCGGGTGGTGACCTTCCAGTCCGTCTCCGGTACCGGGCGGGCGGCGGTGGAGGAACTCGCCCGCCAGTCCATGGCCCTGTTCAACCAGAACCCGCTGGAATGCGAGGTGTATCCCAAGCAGATTGCCTTCAACCTTCTGCCCCAGATCGGCAGTGAGGATGCCACGGGTTACACCACGGAGGAGCGCAAGCTGATGGAGGAGACGCGCCGCCTGCTGGAGCTGCCGGATCTGCCCATGGATGCCACCTGCGTGCGGGTTCCCGTGTTCTACGGCCATGCCCTGGTGGCACAGGTGCGCACCCAGCGTCCCCTGAGCCGCGAGGCGGCCCAGCGCCTGTTCGACGTGGCCCCGGGCATCGTGCTCTACGACCGGCCGGAGCCCGGCGGCTGTCCCACGCCCGTGGTGGAAGCGGCCACCAACGATCCGGTGTTCGTGGGCCGGGTGCGTCTCGCGGCTGCAGAAAATGCTAAAGGAATCACCTACTGGGCCGTAGTTGACAACATGCGCAAGGGTGCTGCGCTCAATTGCGTGCAGATTGCCGAAAAGTTAATCCAGAATCTCCAGAATTTGCCGCTGATGTAATGTGGTGCATCAGCTTGCATCCATAACTATTTGATGTTACCGTGGATAACCCGGCCAGGACATTCATGAGGGTGGCATGAAACCTAAACATACTCTAAAGCATTGGCTGATCGCGGGCGCGCTGTTGACCATGCCCTGGGCGTCCCATGGCGCGGGACTGGGCAACATCACGGTGATTTCCGCACTGGGCCAGCCCCTGCGCGCCGAAATCGATTTGATCGCCGTGCCCAAGGACGAGGTGGATCTCCTGGTCGCCAAGCTGGCCTCGGCCGAGGAATACCGCCGGGCCGGACTGGACCGGGCGGAAGGTCTTTCCGGCCTGCGTTTTTCCGTGGAAAAGCGTCCCAATGGCCAGCCTTACCTCAAGGTCACCTCCCTGCAGCCGGTGAACGAACCCTTCCTGCAGCTGCTCGTCCAGCTGGAATGGCCTGCCGGGCGCGTGCTGCGCAATTACACCCTGTTGCTGGATCCGCCGGGCCTGCAGGAGCGGCCGGCCGTCGCCGCCGTCACCGCCCCCAGCGTGGCCGCGCCCGCGGCGGAGCCGGCGGTGGTGCCGCCCAGGGCCGAGCCTGTGCCGAAACCCGCGCCCGCAACCCGGCCGGCGCAAAAGGCGGCGCAGAAGGCTGCCCCCGCGGCCGAAGCCCGCAAGCCCGAAGCTCCGAAGCCCGAGCCCAAGCCGGAAGTCCTGGTCCGGGCCCAGCCAAGCCTCACCCCGGCCGAGCAGACCTTCCCCCGTTTCGACGAAGGGCGTGAAGTCGCGCCCGCGCCGGCGCCTGCCGCCCAGGCTCCGGCAGCCGCCGAACCGAAGACCTACAAGGTCAAGCCGGGTGACACCCTGGCGCGGATCGCCCAGCAGTTCAAACCGGAAGGCTACAGTCTCGAACAGATGCTGGTGGCGCTGTTCGAGGCCAACCGCCCGGCCTTCGAGGGCAACAACATGAACCGCCTCAAGAGCGGGCAGATCCTGCGTGTGCCCGAAGGGGCCGAGGTGGGCGCCGTCAGCCGCAACGAGGCAGTGCGGGAGGTGAAGGCTCACGCGGCGGACTGGAACGCCTATCGCCAGAAGCTCGCCGCTGCGGCAGCCAGCCAGCCCGCGGAAGCGGCCCAGGAGGTATCCGGCAAGATCACGGCCAAGGTGGAAGAGAAGGCACCCAAGGCTGCCGAAGGGCCCAGGGACGTGCTCAAGCTGTCCAAGGGCGAAACGCCCGAGGCCGGCAAGGGCGCAGCCGCAGCCGGCGCGCGTGCCGGGGCCGAGCTCAAGGATCTCCAGGAGAAGCTCAATGCGGCCCAGGAAGAGGCGGCGGCCAAGGACAAGGCACTCAAGGAGGCCAATTCGCGCATCGCCGACCTGGAGAAAAACATCCAGGACATGAAACGTCTGCTGGAGGCCCAGAACCAGCAGCTCGCCGCGTTGCAGAAACAGGCCGCCGCCGCGAAACCCGAGGTGGCCAAACCCGAACCCGCCAAACCCGAGGCCGCCGCGCCCGCAGCCGTCGCGAAGGCGCCGGAAGCGGCCCCGCCCGCGGAAGCCGCCAAGCCTGCCGAAGCGCCCAAGGCCGAAGAGGCTGCCGCGCCCACGGAGGCGCCCAAGCCTGCGCAGGTGCCGCCCGCACCCAAGCCGCAGCCGGTGAAGAAGGCGCCCCGGGTGGTGGAACCGGTGCCCGAGCCTTCCTTCGTCGAAGAGCTTCTCGGCAACCCCCTCTACCTGGCCGGGGGCGGGGCCGTGGCCATCGGCGGCCTGCTTGCCGCCCTGTGGGCCGTGGGCCGGCGGCGCAAGAAGAGCCTCGCCAGCTTCGAGGATTCCATCATGACCGGCGGCGATCTCAAGGCCAACACGGTGTTCGGCAACACGGGCGGCGGTCAGATCGATACCGGCGATACCTCCTTCCTGACGGATTTCAGCCAGGGGGGCATGGGCGCGATCGATACCAATGACGTGGATCCCATCGCCGAGGCCGAGGTGTACATGGCCTATGGGCGCGACGCCCAGGCGGAGGAGATCCTCAAGGAAGCGATCAGCAAGGATCCCAGCCGCCACGAGGTGCAGCTCAAGCTTCTGGAGATCTATTTCGGCCGCCGCAACAAGGAAGCCTTCGAGACCGTGGCGAGCGAACTCTACGCGGCCACCGCGGGTCAGGGTCCGATCTGGGAGAAGGCGGCGGAAATGGGACGCAGCCTGGATCCGGACAATCCCCTGTATGCCGCGAGCGGTGCACCGGCGACCAGCCAGGCGGGCGCGGCCATGGCCGGGGCGGCTGCCGCCGCCACCGCCGCGGCGGCAGCGGCAACACCTGCCCAAGAGGGCGGCGCGCCGCCGCTGGATTTCGCCCTCGATCTGGATACGGCCGGCGGCATGCCCCTGGATCAGGCCACCGTGCCGGGCGGGCTCGCCACGGAGGTGCCGCTGGAGTTCAACCTGGACACCGCCGCCCCGGAACTGGCGCAGGCTGCCGCGGAAGCGACGGCGCCCGCCGGCAACGCGCCAGCCAGCGAGGCCGAGCAGGGGCTGGCTTTCGATCTCGACACCATCATCCCCAAGGCGGTGGAGAAACAGGAAGGTCAGGCACCGGCCGGGGAGGAACTGTCCCTCGAACTGCCGGAGCTGGGTGAGCTGGCTGCGCCGGGCGGGCAGGCGTTGGCTGAGGCTCCTGCCGAGACGCCCGCGCAGGCCCCCGCAGAATCCCTGGAAGGGCTGGACTTCAACTTCGAATTCGAGACGCCCACCGAAGCGGCGCCGGCCGCCGAGCCCACCACCGAGGCTCTGCTGCCGGAGCTCGATCTGTCCGGTTTGGAGCTGGAAATGCCGGGCGAGATGGCGCGCGAGCTGGCGGAGGCGCCCGCCCCCGCGGCCGAGGGTGTGGCGCTGGAGGAGGCCGTCACGGTGGCGGGCACGCCGGGTGAGACGCCGGTCCCCGACACCTGGGAGGAAGCCTCCACCAAACTCGACCTGGCGCGTGCCTACATGGAGATGGGCGACAGGGAAGGCGCGCGGGAGATCCTCGAGGAAGTCATCCAGGAGGGGGGTCCCGAACAGCAGGCCGACGCCCGGAAACTGCTGGCCAGTTTGGCGTAAACTTCCCAACGCTTCCGTCGGGCCGGGGCCGCGCAAGCGGCCCCGGGCGTTTTTCCCATCTGTTTCTGCGACGATTCCGGCGCCATGCTCCATCCCGCTACCGTGCTGGGCCTCTGGATGGCCTTCGTGCTCGCCCTGCCCCGTTTGAGTGGCGCAAGTCTTGCCCTGGCCGGAGGGGGCCTGCTGCTCGCAGCACTCGCCCAGCCTGCCGCGCGCGGTCATTTTTTGAAGCTTGTGCGGCGCAGCCGCGTGTTGCTGTTGATGCTGGCGCTCGTCTATGGCGCCGCCACGCCGGGCCAACCCTTGATCGAGGCGCTCCCCTGGAGCCCCAGCGTGGCAGGGCTGGCGGAAGGCTTGCTCCAGGCCGCGCGCCTGGCCCTGATTCTGGCCAGTCTGGCCTGGGTGTGGGCGCGTCTGGGCCGCGCGGGGCTGATGAGCGGCCTGTACGCCGCGCTCATGCCCCTGGCGCGCGTGGGCGTGCCGGTGCAGGCCTTCGTGGTGCGCCTGGCCCTGGTGCTCGAGCAGGAACCGCCGGTGGCACGCCTGCGGGGCGGGGGGCTTGCCGGCCTGTGGGAGGCGCCGCCCGCAGGCGGGGCCGACCGGGTGGTGATCGAACTGGCGCCCTTCAGCTGGCGTGACGGCGTGGCGCTGGCGGCAGCGACCCTCGTGCTGGCGGGGCTGCTGGCGTGAGGATCGCCCTGGGCGTGGAATATGACGGCAGCCGGTTCTGCGGCTGGCAGACCCAGCCCGCGGGCTGCGCCGTGCAGGATGTCCTCGCGCGGGCCGTGGCCGGCATCGCCGGCCATGCCGTGCAGCTCATTGCGGCGGGGCGCACCGATGCCGGCGTGCATGCCGTGGCCCAGGTGGTGCATTTCGACACTGAGGCCAGGCGTCCCGATACGGCCTGGGCGCGCGGCGTCAACGCCCTGTTGCCCGCCAGCGTGGCGGTGCGCTGGGCGCGTGTCGTGGGGCCGGGCTTTCATGCCCGCTTTTCCGCCCGGGGACGGCGCTACCGCTACCTGCTGCTCAACCGGCCGACACGGCCGGGCCTGCTCGCCGGCCGGGTAGGGTGGTATCACGCGCCCCTGGACGTGGCGGCCATGGCCGAGGCGGCGCGACATCTGCTGGGCGAGCACGATTTCAGCGCCTTCCGCGCCGCGGAATGCCAGGCCCGCTCACCGGTGCGCACCCTGACCCGCCTGGACATCCGCCGGGAAGGGGAGGTGGTGGTATTCGACTTCGCCGCCAATGCCTTCCTCCATCACATGGTGCGCAACCTGGTGGGCTGTTTGGTCTATGTGGGGGCCGGCAAGCATCCGCCCGGCTGGCTGGCCGAAGTGCTGGCAGGGCGCGACCGCCGTCTGGCCGCCCCCACCTTTGCCCCGGATGGCCTGTATTTCACGGGTGCCGACTACGACCCGGAATGGGGGCTGCCTGCGCCCGAGGACGCTTTTACCTTCACCCCTGGAGCGCTGATGTGCCGACCCGTGTGAAGATCTGCGGCATCACCCGCCCGGAGGATGCCCTCGCGGCAAGCCAGGCCGGGGCCGATGCCATCGGTCTGGTGTTCTATGAAGCCAGTCCGCGCCACGTGGACCTGGAGCGGGCGCGCGCCATCCTCGCGGTGCTGCCGCCCTTCGTGACCACGGTCGGGCTGTTCGTGAACGCGCCGGCGGAGGCGGTGCGCGCGCTGCTGGCGGCGCTGCCGCTGGATCTTTTGCAGTTCCATGGCGACGAGACGCCGGAATACTGCCGCGCCTTCGGGCGTCCCTACCTGAAGGCGGTGCGGGTCCGGCCGGGGGTCGATCTGGTAGAATGGGCGGCCCGTTTCGCCGACAGCCGGGGGCTCCTGCTGGATGCCTTCGTGGAGGGTGTGCCGGGTGGCACCGGGCGCAGCTTCGACTGGTCGCTGATCCCCGCCGGGCTGCCCCTGCCCGTCGTGCTGTCGGGCGGACTCGATGCCGCCAACGTGGGCGAAGCCATCCGGCGCGTGCGCCCGTGGGCGGTGGATGTCTCCAGCGGCGTGGAGGCCGCCAAGGGAATCAAGGACGCGGCGAAGATCGCGGCGTTCATGCAAGGAGTGCGCAATGCAGATGTATGACCTGCCGGATGAGCGCGGCCATTTTGGTCCCTACGGGGGAATCTTCGTCGCCGAGACCCTGATGGAGGCGCTGCAGGAGCTCAAGGAAGCCTACGAGCGCTACCGCTTCGATCCCGACTTCCAGGCGGAATTCACCCACGACCTCAAGCACTACGTGGGACGTGCCAGTCCCGTGTACTACGCCCGGCGCTGGAGCGAACATCTGGGCGGAGCGCGCATCTATCTCAAGCGCGAGGATCTCAACCACACCGGCGCCCACAAGATCAACAACACCATCGGCCAGGCACTGCTGGCCCGGCGCATGGGCAAGCGGCGGGTGATCGCCGAAACCGGGGCCGGCCAGCACGGCGTGGCCACGGCCACCGTGGCGGCCCGCCTGGGCATGGAGTGCGTGGTGTACATGGGGGCCGAGGACGTCAAGCGCCAGGCGCCCAACGTGTTCCGCATGAAGATGCTGGGGGCCACCGTGGTGCCCGTGGAGTCCGGTTCACGCACCCTCAAGGACGCCCTCAACGAGGCCATGCGCGACTGGGTCACCAATGTGGACAGCACGTTCTACATCATCGGCACCGTGGCCGGCCCCCATCCCTATCCCATGATGGTGCGCGATTTCCAGTCAGTGATCGGCCACGAGGCTTATGCCCAGATGCAGGAGCTGATCGGCCGGCAGCCCGATGCCGTCATCGCCTGCGTGGGAGGCGGCTCCAACGCCATGGGCATCTTTTATCGCTACATCCCGGAGGAAAACGTGCGCCTGATCGGGGTGGAGGCGGGCGGCCTGGGTCTGGAAACGGGCCGCCATGCCGCGCCCCTTGCCGCAGGGCGGCCGGGCGTGCTGCACGGCAATCGCACCTATCTCATGCAGGACGCCAACGGCCAGATCCTGGAGACCCATTCCATTTCCGCCGGCCTCGACTATCCCGGCGTGGGCCCCGAGCACGCCTGGCTCAAGGACAGCGGACGCGCCGAATACGTCACCGTCACCGACCAGGAAGCCCTGGCCGCCTTCCATGACCTGTGCCGCTTCGAGGGCATCATCCCCGCCCTGGAATCGAGCCACGCGCTCGCCTATGCGGCGAAACTCGCCCCCACCCTGAGCCGTGACCAGGTGCTGCTGGTGAATCTTTCCGGCCGGGGGGACAAGGACCTCAACACCGTGGCGGCCCTGTCCGGCATCACCCTCTGACCGGCAGCGAACTTCCATGTCCCGTATTGCTGAGACTTTCGCCCGACTGCGCCGGCAGGAACGCAAGGCGCTCATTCCCTTCATCACCGCCGGCGACCCCGAGCCCGCGGCCACCGTGCCCCTGATGCATGCCCTGGTCCGGGCGGGCGCGGACATCCTGGAGCTGGGGGTGCCTTTTTCCGACCCAATGGCGGACGGCCCGGTGATCCAGCGTGCCAGCGAACGGGCCCTGGCCCATGGCGTGGGGCTTGCCGACGTCTTGGAGATGGTGGTGGCGTTCCGTCGCACGGACCGCCACACACCCGTGGTGCTCATGGGCTACGCCAATCCCATCGAGGCCATGGGCCATGAAACCTTCGCCCGGCGCGCCCAGGAAGCCGGCGTGGACGCGGTGCTCACGGTGGACTATCCACCGGAGGAATGCGCGGAGTTCGCCGCGCTTCTCACCGATCGCGGCATCGACCCCATCTTCCTGCTTTCGCCCACCAGTCGCGAGGAGCGGGTGGCGGCCGTGGCGCGGCTGGCGCGGGGCTTCGTGTATTACGTGTCGCTCAAGGGCGTGACCGGCGCCAGCCATCTCGATCTCGCAGACGTCAGGCAGAGGCTCACCGCGCTGCGGCGCATGATCGACCTGCCCATTGGGGTCGGCTTCGGCATCCGCGATGGGGCCACTGCGCGTTCCGTGGCGGAATTCGCCGATGCGGTGGTGATCGGCAGCCGCATCGTGCAGGCCGTGGAGGCGACACCGCGCGCGGAACTGGAAGCGCGTGTGGAAGGCCTGGTGCGGGCGATCCGCCAGGCCATGGATGCGCCGGCGGCGGTCGGCGCGTAAGGAAAAGGAGAGACCATGAGCTGGTTCCAGAAACTGCTGCCACCCAAGATCAAGCGCAAGGTCGAGGGCAACAAAAAGGCCGTGCCGGAAGGCCTGTGGAGCAAGTGTCCGTCCTGCGAGGCGGTGCTCTATCGGGCCGATCTGGAAAAGAACCTGCAGGTCTGCCCCAAGTGCAATTTCCACCACCGTGTCGGCGCGCGGGAGCGCCTGGACATGCTGTTGGATCCGGAGGGACGCTACGAGATCGGCGCCCAGATCCTGCCGGTGGACACCCTCAAGTTCAAGGACAGCAAGAAATACACGGACCGGCTCAAGGAGGCCCAGCAGGAAACCGGCGAGACCGATGCCCTGGTGGTCATGCAGGGCAGCATCAAGTCGGTGCCGGTAGTGGCCGCGGCCTTCGAGTTCCGCTTCATGGGCGGCTCCATGGGCTCGGTGGTGGGTGAGCGCTTCGTGGAGGCGGTGCAGGTGTGCTGCGAGCAGCGCCTGCCCCTGATCAGCTTCGCCGCCAGCGGCGGCGCGCGCATGCAGGAGGGCCTGCTGTCCCTGATGCAGATGGCCAAGACCTCCGCCGCACTCACCCAGCTGGCCGAAGAACGCCTGCCCTTCATATCGGTGCTCACCGATCCCACCATGGGCGGCGTGTCCGCGAGCTTTGCCATGCTGGGCGACGTGATCGTGGCCGAGCCGGGGGCGCTGATCGGCTTCGCCGGTCCCCGCGTGATCGAGCAGACCGTGCGCCAGACCCTGCCGGCGGGCTTCCAGCGGGCGGAATTCCTGCTGGAACACGGGGCCATCGACCTCATCGTCGACCGGCGCCAGATGCGCGACCGCCTCGCCAATCTCATCACGCTGCTCATGCGGCTGCCCGCCGCAGCCTGATCCGCCATGTCCGGGCGGCCGCCCCTGCCGCCGCGCACCCTCGCGGACTGGCTCGCCTATCTGGAACGGCTCCATCCCACCGCCATCGAGCTGGGGCTCGAGCGTGTGCGCACGGTGCGCACACGCCTGCGCCTCGACCCCTCCTTCCCCATCATCACCGTGGGCGGCACCAACGGCAAGGGGTCCACCTGCGCCTTCCTGGAAGCGATGCTGGTGGCGGCGGGGCGCCGGGTGGGCTGCTACACCTCGCCCCACCTGCTGGCCTACAACGAGCGCGTGCGCATCGACGGCGTGCCGGTGACGGACGACATGCTGTGCCGCGCCTTTGCCGCAGTGGAGGCGGCGCGCGGCGAGGTTTCGCTCACCTATTTCGAATTCGGTACCCTGGCCGCAGTGTGGTGCTTCCTCGAGGCCGGCGTGGAGGTGGCGGTGCTCGAGGTGGGCATGGGGGGACGCCTGGATGCAGTCAATGTGTTCGATGCCGACGTGGCGGTGGTCACCACGGTGGATCTCGATCACATGGCCTGGCTGGGGCCGGACCGGGAACACATCGGGCGGGAAAAGGCCGGCATCTACCGGGCCGGGCGGCCGGCGATCTGCGCCGATCCGGACCCACCGGCCAGCCTGCTGGCCCACGCCCAAGCCATTGGCGCCCGCTTGCGCCGCGTGGGACGTGATTTCGGCTGGGAGCAGGGTGGGGATGGCTGGCGCTTCTGGCGGCGCGCGGACGGGACCTACGCCGAACTCGGAGCGCTGCCCGCACCGGCGCTGACCGGTGCCTACCAGTACGCCAATGCGGCGGCGGCCATCGAGGCGCTGCGGGCCCTGGCGCCGCGCCTTGCCGTGGATGAACGGGCGATCCGGGCGGGGCTTTCCGGTGTGCGTCTCGCTGGCCGGTTCCAGGTGCTGCCGGGCCGTCCGCGGCGCATTCTCGATGTCGCCCACAATCCCCAGGGGGCGCGCATGCTGGCCGCCAATCTGCGCCAGCAGCCCGTGCCGGGCCGCACCCTGGCGGTAGTTGCCATGCTGGCGGACAAGGACATGGCAGGCGTGGTGCAGGCCCTGGCAGGCGAGGTGGATGCCTGGTTCGTGGCGGGACTGCCGCCACCCCGGGGCGCGAGTGCCGAGGCCCTGGCCGAGGTGGTGCGCCGCTTTGCGCCGGCAACTGAATGCTCAGGCTTCGCGGATGTGGCAAGTGCCCACAGGGCTGCCTGTATGGCCGCGGCGCAAGATGATAGAATTTTGATTTTCGGATCGTTTTACACGGTCGCTGCGGTGCTGGCGGAACTCGCCCGCTCCGCCTAGCCAGGATCCTCCACCATGGCCAACGCTCCCCAGCTCAGCGACGAGGAAATCCAGTTCCGCAAGCGTGCCCGCCGCCGCCTGGTGGGGGCGGTGGTGCTGGTGCTGCTGGTGGTGGTCGTGGTGCCCTGGCTGCTGCCGGCCGACCAGCCGCCCCAGGACGCTCAACCCATCGACATCCACATTCCGGCGCGGGACGCCACGGGCTTTGCGCCCAAGGTCCTGCCGGCGCCTGCACCGCAGGCAGCCGCCCCGTCCCTGGGCACCGGTGCAGTCTCCGTCCAGGCGGCACCCTCCCAGCCGGCACCTGTCCAGGCACCCCAGCAGGCGGCCCCCGCCCAGCCTGCGTCCGCCGCGCCCAAGACCGAAGCGGCTGCGGTCAAGGCTGCGGTCCAGGCAACGCCGCCAGCCGATGCAGGCGGCGAGCGCTATTACGTGCAGTACGGGGCGTTTTCCGAGGCGAAGAATGCCGCGCAGCGGCAGGCCGAACTCAAGGCCAAGGGCATCGCCACCTTCACCGAGGTGGTGAAGACCTCTTCCGGTGACAAGATTCGGGTGCGCAGCGGGCCCTATGACACGCGCGAGGCGGCGGAAAAGATCCAGCACAAGGCCAAGCCGCTGGATTCCAAGCTGGTGCCGGCGGGCAAGGGGTGAGCCTCAACGCGCATCGCCTGCGTCTGCTGACTCTGCGCCGGGCCCGCCCATGACGCTGTTCGATTACGCCGTCCTGCTGATCATCGGAGTGTCGGTGCTGCTCAGCGTGATGCGGGGCTTTCTGCGGGAAGTGATGGCGCTTCTGTCCTGGGTGGTGGCCTTCTGGATGGCGAGCCTGTATGCAGCGGAAGTGGCGCCCCTTCTGCCCGAGACCATTCCCACCGGGCAGCTGCGCATGCTCGCCGCCTGGCTGCTGGTGTTCTTCGCGGCGCTGCTGGCCATGACCCTGCTGTCCATCACCGTGGGGCAGTTTCTCCGGCTGCTGGGTGTGGGGCCGCTGGACCGCCTGCTGGGCGCGCTGTTCGGTTTCGCGCGGGGCCTGGTGATCGTGCTGGCGCTCATGGTGGTGGCCGGCCTGACCAGCCTGCCGCGCCATCCGGAATGGCGCAACGCGACTTTCAGCGCGCCGCTGGAGGCGCTGGTCGCCCTGCTGCGCCCCTGGCTGCCGGAAGCCATCGGCCGAGAGATCAAGTACGAGTAGGATGAGCCATGTGCGGAATCATCGGGGTCGTTTCCCATTCCCCCGTCAACCAGCTGCTCTATGACGGGTTGCAGCTTCTGCAGCACCGGGGGCAGGACGCAGCCGGCATCGTCACCTCCCAGGGACGCACCTTCCACATGCACAAGGGCAGCGGGCTCGCGCGCGACGTGTTCCGCACGCGCAACATGCGCGATCTGCTGGGCAACATGGGCATCGCCCACGTGCGCTATCCCACCGCGGGCAGTGCTTCCTCGTCCGCCGAGGCCCAGCCGTTCTACGTGAATTCACCCTTCGGCGTGGTGCTGGGGCACAACGGCAATCTCACCAACACCGACGCCCTGCGCCAGGAGCTGTTCCGGCAGGATCTGCGCCACGTCAACACCAACTCCGATTCGGAGGTGCTGCTCAACGTCCTTGCCCACGAATTGCAGGAGAGCACCACCCATCACCGGCTGGACGTGGCCAACATCTTCCAGGCGGTGGCGGGGGTGCACCGGCGCTGCCGGGGCGCCTACGCCGTGGTGGCCATGATCGCCGGCTACGGCATGCTGGCCTTCCGCGACCCCTATGGCATTCGGCCCCTGGTGGTGGGCCGGCTGGAAACGGAGCAGGGGCCGGAATACATGGTGGCGTCCGAGAGCGTGGCCCTGGATGCCCTGGGGTTCACCCTGCTGCGGGACGTGGAGCCGGGGGAGGCCATCTTCGTGGACGAAGAGGGCAATTTCTACAGCCAGCAGTGCGCGGAGCGGCCCCTCCTGAGCCCCTGCATCTTCGAATACGTCTATTTCGCCCGCCCGGATTCCGTGATGAACGGCATCTCCGTCTATGGCAGCCGGCTGCGCATGGGCGAGCGTCTCGCGGACAAGATCCGGCGCGAGTTTTCCCATCTGGACATCGACGTGGTCATCCCCATCCCGGACACCAGCCGCCCCAGTGCCCTGCAGCTTGCCAACGAGCTGGGCATCCTCTACCGGGAAGGGTTCATCAAGAACCGCTACATCGGCCGCACCTTCATCATGCCCGGCCAGGCGGTGCGCAAGAAATCGGTGCGCCAGAAACTCAACGCCATGGCGGTGGAGTTCAAGGGCAAGAACGTCCTGCTGGTGGACGATTCCATCGTGCGCGGCACCACCAGCCGCCAGATCGTCCAGATGGCGCGCGAGGTGGGGGCGCGCAAGGTCTATTTCGCGTCGGCCGCGCCGCCGGTGCGCTTTCCCAACGTCTATGGCATCGACATGCCGACCCGCGCGGAATTGCTGGCGACCGGGCGCACGGACGAGGAAATCCGGCGGGAAATCGGCGCCGACGCGCTGATCTATCAGGATCTGGATGCTCTGGTGGCGGCGGTGCGCGAGGGGAATCCGGCCATTCCCCGGTTCGATACCTCCTGCTTCGACGGGGACTACATCACGGGGGACGTGACGGAGGAATACCTGGCGCGCCTGGAGGCCAGCCGCAGCGGAGCGGCCCCGGATCCGGACGGGGCGGGCACCCGCCAGCTCGATCTCAACCTGCGCACGGCCTGATCTCACGCCGTGCATTCCGACAAGGAGCAGACCATGAGCGAAGCATACCGGCTGGACACGCTGGCGGTGCGCGCTGGCATCCAGCGCAGCCAGTTCCACGAGCACGCCGAGGCCCTCTTCCTCACTTCCAGCTTTGTGTTCGATTCCGCCGAGCAGGCGGCGAAGCGCTTCAGCGGCGAAGAACCGGGCAACATCTACGCGCGCTTCACCAACCCCACGGTGACCATGTTTCAGGAGCGTCTCGCCGCGCTGGAAGGGGCGGAAGCCTGTGTGGCCACCGCCTCCGGCATGTCGGCCATCCTGGCTTGCGTCATGGGGCTGCTTTCGGCGGGCGATCACATCGTCGCCTCGCGCGCCATTTTCGGCGCCACGGTGCAGCTGTTCGGCAACATCCTGAAGCGCTTCGGCGTGGAGACCAGCTTCGTCTCGCCCACCGACGTGGGCGAGTGGCAAGCGGCGGTCAGGCCCAACACCAGACTGTTGTTCGCCGAGACGCCTTCCAATCCCCTCACCGAGGTGTGCGACATCGCCGCGCTGGCCGACATCGCCCACCGACACGGGGCCTGGCTGGCGGTGGACAACTGCTTCTGCACGCCCGTTCTGCAGCGTCCCCTGGAACTGGGGGCCGACATCGTGATTCACTCCGCGACCAAGTATCTGGACGGACAGGGCCGCGTGCTGGGCGGCGCGGTGTTGGGCAGCAAGGCGCTGCTGGAAGGGGTGTACACTTTTCTGCGCACGGCCGGGCCCACGCTGTCCGCCTTCAACGCCTGGGTGATCCTCAAGGGCCTGGAAACCCTGCGCCTGCGCATGGAGGCCCATTCCGCCAATGCCCTGGCCCTGGCGCGCTGGCTGGAGGAGCAGCCCCAGGTGGCGCGCGTGCTCTATCCCGGGCTGCCGTCCCATCCCCAGCACGCGCTGGCCATGCGCCAGCAGAAGACCGGCGGCGGCATCGTCTCCTTCGAGGTGAAGGGGGGGCGGGAGGCGGCCTGGCGGGTGATCGACGCCACCCGGCTGCTGTCCATCACGGCCAACCTGGGCGACACCAAGACCACCATCACCCACCCCGCCACCACCACCCATGGGCGGCTGACGCCTGAGCAGCGTGCGGCGGCGGGCATCAGCGACGGGCTCATCCGCATCGCCGTGGGGCTGGAAGCGGTGGAGGACATCCAGGCCGACCTGGCGCGGGGGCTGGGCGCATGAAATGGCTGATATCCCTTCTGGCGCTGGCGAGTTGCGCCGTGCGCGCCGAGGGCATGGTGGAGGTGAGCTTCATGGATCAGCCGCGGGACGGCGGCGGCTACGTCACCCGCTATCTGGTCACCGAGCGCTACCTGCGTATGGACTACGGCCAGGACCGCGATGATTTCGTGCTGTTCGACCGTCAGAAGCGGCTGGCCTACAACGTCACCCACGACCAGCGCACCATTCTCCTCATCGAGCCGGGCAGCGTGGACATCCCACGGCCCGCTGAGTGGGAGGTGAAGGAGGACATGCTGTCGGACGAAAGGGGGCGGCGCACCTTCGACATCCGGGTCAACGGCCAGCACTGCAGCCGCATCACCGCCTCTCCCACCTTCCTGCCGGAAGTGGCCCAGGCCCTGGGCGAGTTCAATGCCCTGATGACCGCGAGCCAAAGCGCCACCTATCTGGCCACCCCGCCGGAGCTGCGCCATCCCTGCGATCTGGCGCGCTTCGTGTTCGATCACGGGGCCTGGCTCAAAAACGGCCTGCCCCTGTACGAGGCGGACGCCGATGGTTCGGTGCGCCGTCTGCTGGGTTATCAGACCGGCCTGCCGGAGCGGCGCCTGCTGTTCGCCCTGCCCAGCCAGTACCGGACAGTGCGCCTCAAAGACCTGCAGGGCGTGGCACAGCCGGCACGTTGAGGCACACGGGCTCGTGCCGGCGTGGGCTTCTCCCCGCGCCGGCGGGCCCCGCCGGCCCCGGTGCGGCTCAAGTGACGGGGACTTGAAGCTGGCGCGGTCCATCCCCATCTCTCCCGCGTTTTTGCCAAGACGAGGGAGAGAACCATGACCGTGGATGCCACCCGAGAGACCCTGGGTTTCCAGGCGGAAGTCAAACAACTCCTGCGCCTGGTCATCCATTCGCTGTACAGCAACAAGGAAATCTTCCTGCGGGAACTCGTTTCCAACGCCTCCGATGCCTGTGACAAGCTGCGCTTCGAGGCCCTGTCAGACCCCGCCCTCTACGAAGGCGACACCGATCTCAGGATCCGTGTCTCGGTGGACAAGGCGGCCCGCACCATCACCATCTCCGACAACGGCATCGGCATGTCCCGCGCCGAGGTGATCGAGAACATCGGCACCATCGCCCGCTCGGGCACGCGGGAATTCCTCGAGAAACTCACGGGCGACCAGGCCAAGGACGCACACCTGATCGGCCAGTTCGGGGTGGGCTTCTATTCCTCCTTCATCGTGGCCGACAGGGTGACGCTCATCACCCGCCGCGCCGGTCTCACGCCCGAGCACGGCGTGAAGTGGGAATCCACCGGCGAAGGGGAATACACCCTGGAGAACCTGGAGAAGGCCAGCCACGGGACTGACGTGATCCTGCATCTGCGCGAGGGCGAGGACGAATTCCTCGAGCCCTGGCGCATCCGCTCCATCATCCACAAATATTCGGACCACATCGCCCTGCCCATCCTCATGAAGAAAGAAGGCAGTGAGGAAGAGGAACGGGTCAATCAGGCCAGCGCCCTGTGGGCCCGGCCCAAGAGCGAGATCACGCCGGAACAGTATGAGGAGTTCTACAAGCACGTGGCCCATGCCTTCGAGCCGCCGCTGGCCTACGTGCACAGCAAGGTGGAAGGCAAGCAGGAATATACCCTGCTGCTCTACATTCCCCAGCATGCCCCGTTCGATCTGTGGGACCGGCAGCAGCGCCACGGCATCAAGCTCTACGTGCGGCGCGTGTTCATCATGGAGGACATGGAGAAGCTCATGCCGCACTACCTGCGCTTCGTGCGCGGCGTGATCGATTCCAATGACCTGCCCCTCAACGTGTCCCGGGAGATCCTGCAGCACTCGCGGGACATCGACGCCATCCGTGCCGGCGCTACGCGCAAGGTGCTGGACCTGCTGGAAGATCTGGCGGAAAACCAGAAGGAGAAGTACGCCCGCTTCTGGAAGGAATTCGGCCGGGTGCTCAAGGAGGGCCTGGGCGAGGACTTTGCCAACCGCGAGCGCCTGGCGCGCCTGCTGCGTTTCACCAGCACCGTCTCCGAGGGCGATGCCCAGGACGTGTCCCTCGCCGACTACGTGGCGCGCATGAAGGAAGGGCAGGAGAAGATCTACTACGTCACGGCCGACAGCTACGCCGCGGCCAAGAGCAGCCCCCATCTGGAAGTGTTCCGCAAGAAGGGGGTCGAGGTGCTGCTGCTGTCGGACCGGGTGGACGAATGGATGCTCTCCTATCTCCACGAATTCGAGGGCAAGCCTTTGGTGTCCGTGGCCAAGGGCGAGCTGGATCTGGGCAAGCTGGCGGACGAGGCCGAGAAGAAGAGCCACGAGGAGGAAGCGGAGCAGTTCAAGGATCTCGTTGCGCGCATCCGGGAGGCACTGGGCGATGCCGTGAAGGACGTGCGGGTATCGCAGCGCCTGACCGAATCCGCCGCCTGCCTGGTCACCGGCGAGCACGAGATGAGTATGAACCTGGAGCGCCTGCTCAAGGCCGCGGGCCAGAACGTGCCGGGGGTGAAGCCCACGCTGGAGATCAACGTGCACCATCCCATCGTGGCGCGCCTGCGCGAGGAAACGGATGCCCAGCGCTTCGCCGACTGGAGCCGCATCCTGTTCGACCAGGCGCAGCTGGCGGAAGGCGGGCAGCTTCAGGACCCGGCAGGCTTCGTGCGCAGGCTCAACGATCTCATGCTCACCCTCGCGGCACGGTGAGGCAAAACCGTCATCCGCCCGGCAGCCGCCGGGCTTTTTTACGGGCCGGGCCAGGCGAGCCGGAACAGCACCGGCCAGCGTTTGCCCGTGACATAGAGGGCCTGCCGGCGGGGATCGTAGGCGATGCCGTTGGCCACGGCCTCGGGGTCGGCCAGCGTGCCGGGAGGGATGAGCGGTGAAAGGTCTAGCCAGGCACGCACCTGCCCGGTGGCGGGGTCGATGCAGGCGATGCGGGGCTCGCCATACACGTTGGCGAGGATCTCGCCGTTCACCCACTCCAGCTCGTTCAGGCGGGTGACGGGTGTGGCGCCGTCGCGCACCAGCAGCGTGCGGCGCAGGGCGAGGGTGTGGGGATCGAGGAAGCGCAGGCTGGCGCTGCCATCGCTCACGATGAGATACCGGCCATCCCAGGTGGCGCCCCAGCCCTCGTAGGGATAGGGCAGGGTGCGGGTCGGGGTGAGGTCGGCGATGTCGTAGACCAGCAGCCGGTTTTCCTGCCAGGTGAGCTGAAACAGCTGCCGTCCTACCCGGGCCAGGCCTTCGCCGAACAGGGTCGGTGCCAGCCGGCGCATGGCCATCACCCGGCCACTGTGCGCGTCGAGTTGGCGCAGGCTCGATGTCCCATAGCCGCCGGTGCTTTCGTAGAGGGTGCCGGCATGCCACACCAGCCCCTGGGTGAAGGCCTGCGGATCGTGGGGCAGGCGCTCGAGCACCACCGGGCGCAGGACGGGCGCGGCTCGCTCCGTGGCCAGAACCGGAAGGGAGATGGCGACAAACCATGCCAGGAGCAGGAGGAATGGGGGCAGGCCGGCCATGGGCGAAGCATTGCCCAGGGACAGGGCACGGTCAAGGCGGCGGAATCAGCCGCCGATGTAGTTGAACAGGGACAGCTGGCTTACGGACACGAAGGATTTCTGGGCCGCCTCCAGTGCCGTCTGGGTGCGGGTGAGGTCGGTGATGGCCTTGGTGTAGTCCAGGTCGGTGAGTTCCGACAGGGTCGTCTGGTATTGCAGCACGCTGTCACCATGGGTGCCGTCGGTGGCATCCAGCTCGCGCAGGCGTGCGCCCACCGAGGCCTGCACCCGCAGCACGTTGTTGAGGGCATTGTCCAGCCCGGACAGGGCGGCGCTCAGCTGGGCGCCCGTGATGCTGCCGGTGTTGAGCTGGTTGATGAGCGTGTCCAGGGTCTGGAACACGTCCTGTCCCGCCACACCCGGGCGGAATACTTCCTGGCCGCTGTCGTTGATGGCGATGCGGCGCGAGGCGGAGATCTGCACGCTGCGCACGCCCTGATCGCCGGCATAGACACCGCCCCCGCTGGTCTGGGTGAAGGGTCGCACGTTGCTCTGATAACCCGCGAACAGGTACTGGCCTTGGCCATCCTGGGTGTTGGCCAGGCCCAGCAGCTCCTGGTAGCGGCCGGTGAGCTCGGTGGCCAGCGCCTGGAGATTGGCCGGGGACAGGGTGGGATTGCCGGCGTTGACCGCGGCGACCTTGGCATCCTGGAGCACCCGGGCGATCTGGGACAGGACGTTGTCCTCCAGGGAGAGGGCCTGGGTGGCGCGAACGATGTTGGCCTGATACTGCTGGGTGACGCTCAGGGACTGGCCGATTTCCAGACCCTGGGCGGCGGCCACGGGATCGTCGCTGGGGGTCAGCAGGCGCCGGCCGGCGGCGAGCTGCTGCTGGGTCCTGACCAGTTCCGCCATGCGGTTCTGGATGGCGGAGACGCCCAGCTCATAGATCATGGTGCTGCTGATGCGCATGATCGGCTCCTCTTAACGCAGGCCCAGAATGGTGTCGAACAGGATGCTGCCGGTCTGGATCACCTTGGCCGCAGCCTGGTAGGCCTGCTGGTAACGCAGCAGGTTGGCGGCTTCCTCGTCCAGGTTCACACCGGAGAGTTCCTGCTGGGCCTGTCGGGTCTGGGTGAGCAGAGCGGACTGGGCCTTGGCGTTGATCTGCACTTCCTGGGAACGGGTGCCCACCGCGCTCACCATCTGGCTGTAGGCGCCCTGGTAAGTGGTGGTGTTGCCCGCGACCAGGTTGCGGATCTGCAGGGCGGCGAGTTCCAGGGCATTGCGGCCGTCCGCGATGCCGCCGGTGTTGGGACCGATGGTGAAGGTGTCACCCGCCGCCGGCACGCCGCTGATCTGGACGATCCAGCCGTTGTAGCTGATGTTGCCGCCGGAGGTGTAGCTGAGCCCGGTGGGATTGCCGGTGCCCACGCCGGTCACGTCGTAGGTGGTGGGACTCGTGAAGGTGATGGTTACCGGTTGCTGCAGGTTGGTGTTCAGGGGCGGCTGGCTGCTGGCATCCACCGTGCCCGGGGTGATGGTGGCGCTGCCGGTGTTGCCGGGCGCGGCACTGGCGCGGATGGGAGCTGCTGCGGCGATGCGGTTGACGTCGTCGATGGAAAGCCCGATGTCGCGCGCGCCATAGCGGCTGGGCAGCACCAGGAAACTGTCGCCATCGGCCGGGCTGCCCGTCATGGTGAGGCTGAGCCCCGGAATGGCAGTGGCCAGCGAGCCGGCCGGCACAGTGCTGCTCACCTGGTTGACCAGGTCCTCCACCACGTAGGTATTGCTGCCTGCCTGGTAGGTGAGCTTGTAGCTGCCGGTGGTGAGGGCGGCCGCGCCGGCGTTGGTGGTGACGAGGCTGGCGGCAAGCACGCCGGTGCCGGTGTTGGTGTCGCCGGCCTTGACCGTGGGGCTGGTGGCCGCCAGGCTGAAGAAATCGCCGCCCAGGGCGCCCAGCAGATCCTGCCCCAGCCGGTGCTGGTTGTTGAAGGTTTCGGCAAGGGTCAGCGCCACGCGTCCCAGGCCGTTTTGCGCCTGGTCCAGGGCCTCGCGCCGGAAGGCGAGCAGCCCTCCCAGCTTCCCTCCCGTGAGATCGTTCTGGTTGAGGGCGATCTGCCCGCCACCCCCCGTTTCGAGGACCACGTCGAGATTGTCCGGATCCAGGGGGGAACGCACCATGGCGAGCCGGAAGGCCACCTGCCCCACCACCAGGGGCTGGCCGTTGCCGATGAAGACGTTGAAGGTGCCGTCGTCCTGCTTGACCACGGTGGCACGCACCCGCTCGTTGAGCTCGGCGATGAGCTGGTCGCGCTGGTCCAGCAGGTCGTTGGGCGGCTGGCGATTGGTGTTCTGGGCGAGCACGATCTTTTCGTTGAGCTGGGCGATCTGGCTCGCGTAGGCGTTGATTTCGGCGGTTACCCCCTTGAGCTGGGTGTTGACGCCCTCGCGTATGCCCTGGATGCGTTCGTAGATGGCATGGAAGCGGGCCACCAGGGCCTGGGCGCTGGAAAGCAGCAACTGGCGGGCCGGCACCGAGGCGGGATCGTTGGCCACTGTCTGCACGCCGGTGAAAAACTGCTGCAGGGCGGGCGACAGGCCCGAATTGGGATCGCCCAGCAGATTGTCCAGCTGGCGCACCTGGAACGAGTAGGTGTCGAAAAACGCGCTCTGGGCCGTGGTGGCCAGCACCTGGTTGTCCAGGAATTCGCTGTAGATGCGCCGGACCGTGTCCACCTTGGCGCCCTGGCCCAGCCAGCCGGCGCCGGTGCCGAAGGGCAGCAGCGTGGACTGGCGGATTTCCTGGCGGTGGAAACCCGGCGTGTTGACGTTGGCGATGTTGTGCTGCGTGGTGACGAGCCCGTACTGGGCCACGTTCAGGGCGCGCACGCCGATGTCGATGATGCTGCTGGTCATGAGGCTGCTCCCGCCGGTCCGGGGACGATCCCCAAACCGGCCTGTTGGTCATTAACGGCAGGCGGGCGGGTTTCTTGACTCATGCCGCCAGCGCCTCCCGGAACACGGGGCTGGCCATCACCCGCGCCAGTTTCGTGGCGTAGGCGGGGTCCGTGGCATAGCCCGCTTGCTGCAGGGCCTGGGCGAAGGCCGTGAAGTCCCCGGCCTGCCGTACCGCCTGGTAGCGCTCGGACCGGCCGATCAGGCGGGCATAGTCGGCGAAGGCCTCGGCATAGGACCCATAGACGCGGAAGCGGGCCACCCGGCTTCCCGGCTGGCCATTCACATACTCCGTGGTGGCCACGTCCACCGTGGGGCCGGTCCAGTCCGCCCCGGCCTTGATGCCAAACAGGTTGTGGCTTGGGCGGCCGTCGGGCAGGCGGATTTCCCGCGCGCCCCACCCCGATTCCAGGGCGGCCTGGGCCACCAGAAACGCCGGCGGCACACCGAGCTCGCGTCCTGCCGCCACGGCGTGATCCCACACGGCCGACACGAAGGCCCTGGGATTCGGGGCCGTTGCGGCTGCCGGCGCCACCGGCACGCGCCCCAGGGGCATCATGTCGCTGCCGGGCAGACTGGCCTTGAGGGGCAGGGCGGGGCGTTCCCGTTGCAGGGCGATGGGGACGGCCTCGCGCTGCAGGGGCCGGGGCGCTGCCTCGGCCGTGACCCCGTTGGTCGCCGGCAGGGTTGCGCGCTCCATTTGGGCGAGCAGCATGTCGGCGATCCCCAGACCCCGGCCGGAGGTGGCCAGGGTCCGGGCGAGCTGTTGATCCGAGAGTTCCCGGTAGAGACGGGTCGTCTCGCTGTCGAAGGGGCCACCTTCGGGCGCGGTGGCGCGCATGCTCTTGAGCAGAATACCCAGGAACAGTCCCTCGAATTCCCGCGCCACCCCGGCCAGGGAAGCCGGTGCGTCGGCCTTGGCCGCCTGGCGCAGGTGCGCGAGGGCACGGGGATCCAGGGCGAGGGCGGCAGACATCAGATGATCTCCAGCTCCGCGCGCAGCGCCCCCGCGGCTTTCATGGCCTGCAGGATGGCCAGCAGATCCTGGGGTGTGGCCCCCACGGCATTGAGGGCCTTCACCACTTCCGCCAGATTCACGCTGGTGGGAATGGTGACCAGGTTGCCCTTGTCGGCCTTGATCTCGATCTGGGCCTGCTGGGTCATCACGGTCTGGCCGCCGGAGAGGGGCGCAGGCTGGCTCACCCGGGGTTCGCTGGTGATGGTCACCGAGAGATTGCCATGGGCCACGGCGCAGGTGTCCACCTGCACCGCCTGGTTCATCACCACCGAGCCGGTGCGCGCGTTGAGCACCACCTTGGCCGGGGCGTCGCCGGCGATCACGTTGAGGTTTTCCACCTGGGCGAGGAAGGCCACCCGCGCGCCGGGATCGCGCGGCGCGCGCACCTGGACCAGACGGCCATCCAGCGCCACCGCAGTGCCCGGACCGAAGGCGTTGTTGATGGACTGCACCACGCGGTTGGCGGTAGTGAAATCGGTCTGGTTAAGCTCCAACTGGAGGGTGTCACCCTGATTGATGGGACTGGGCACCGGACGTTCCACCGTGGCCCCCGCGGGAATGCGTCCGGCGCTCAGGTGGTTGACCGTGACGCTGCTGCCCGCGGCGGCCGCGCCTGCCCCGGCGACGAGCACGTTGCCCTGGGCGATGGCATAGACCTGTCCATCGGCGCCCTTGAGGGGTGTCATGAGCAGCGTGCCGCCGCGCAGGCTCTTGGCATTGCCCAGGGAGGAAACCGTGACGTCGATGGTCTGGCCCGGGCGGGCGAAGGGAGGCAGGCTCGCCGTGACCATTACCGCGGCCACGTTCTTGAGCTGCAGTCCACTCGCGGCGGAAGGCGGCAGGTTCACGCCCAGCTGGGTGAGCATGTTGGCGATGCTCTGCACCGTGAAGGGCGTCTGGGTGGTCTGGTCACCACTGCCATCCAGACCCACCACCAGGCCATAGCCGATGAGCTGGTTGCTGCGCACACCCTGCACCATGGCCAGGTCCTTGATGCGCTCCGCCGCGACGGGGCCGCTCACGAGGGCGGCGAGAAACAGCAGGGGAAGCCAACGCGCTTTCATGCCGGTTGCTCCTCAGAAGGGCAGGAAGGTCAGGAAGAAGCGGGCGAGCCACCCCATGATCTGGGCCTCGTCCACGTAGCCATTGCCCCGGTATTCGATGCGTGCATCGGCCACCTGGGTGGAGGACACCGTGTTGCCAAAGCCAATGGTGGCCGGATCCACCACGCCCGAGAAGCGGATGTATTCCGTGCCCTGGTTGATGCCCAGCTGCTTCTCGCCGGAGACCAGCAGGTTGCCGTTGGGCAGCACCTCGATCACGGTGACCGTGATGGTCCCGGTGAAGCTGTCGCTACTGTTGCTTTCGCCCTTGCCTTCGAACTTGTGGTTGGCGGAGGTGGACAGCTCCATGCCCTGGAAGGACTTGCCGGGCAGCCCCAGGATGGTGGGCACCGCCACGCTGTTGCTGCTCTGGCGCGAGGCCGCGCTGTTGCCCTTCTTGGTGGCGGAAGTCTTTTCGTTGATCTGGATGGTGAGGATGTCGCCCACGTTGCGTGCGCGCTTCATCTCGAACAGGTTGAGGGGCGCATTGGCGTGGTAGATGGCGCCGTCCACCGGCGCCGGTGCAGGTGCGGGCGCGGGCCGTGCCGTCATGGGCTGATGCACGTTGGTGGGCGGCACCGTGGCGCAGGCGGCCGTAAGCGCAGCGACCAGGGGCAGGAGCAGGCGTTTCATGGAAAACTTCCTCACAACTGGGCCAGACGCTGTAGCATCTGGTCGGAGGCGCTGATGGCGCGGGAATTCAGCTCGAAGGCACGCTGGGCCTCGATCATCTTCACCAGTTCCTCGGAGACGTTGACATTGGAGGTCTCCAGATACCCCTGGTTGAGCACACCCAGCCCGTTGGTGCCCGGCGTGTTGGTGGACGGCGCGCCGGAGGCGGCGGTTTCCAGGTAGAGGTTTTCACCCATGCTCTGCAGGCCGGCGGGGTTGATGAAGCTCGCCAGCTGCAGCTGCCCCACCTGCACCGGGGCGGGGTTGCCCGCCTGCTGCACGGAGACGATGCCGTCCGCGCTCACGGTGATGCTCACGGTGTTGGCGGGAATGGTGATGGCGGGGGCCACGGTGTAGCCGCTGGCGGTGACCACCTGGCCCTGGCTGTTGATCTGGAAGGAGCCGTCACGGGTGTAGGCGGTGGTGCCGTCGGGCAGGGTGATTTGGAAAAAACCGTTGCCATTGATGGCCAGATCCAGGGGATTGCCGGTCTGGGTGAGATTGCCCTGGGTGAAGATGCGCTCGGTGGCAATGGGGCGCACCCCCGTGCCCAGCTGCAGGCCCGAGGGAATCTCCGACTGCTGGGAGGACTTGGCGCCAGGCTGGCGCAGGGTTTGGTAGAGCAGATCCTCGAACACCGCCCGGCTGCGCTTGAAGCCGGTGGTGCTGACGTTGGCCAGGTTGTTGGCCACCACGTCGATGTTCATCTGCTGGGCGTCCAGCCCGGTCTTGGCAATCCACAGGGAGCGAATCATGGCGTCATCCGTTCAGGTTGAGGAGGGCCGCGGCCTTGGCGGCGTTCTGTTCCGCGTTCTGGATCAGCTTCATCTGCAGGTCGAACTGCCGCTGCAGGGAGATCAGGTTCACCAGCACTTCCGCGGGGTTCACGTTGCTCGTTTCCAGCGCGCCGGTGTGCAACACCACCGTGTCGTCGGCCGGTGCCCGGCCACCGTTTGCAAGGCGGAACAGCCCGTCCTCGCCGCGCACCAGATCGGCCTCGGGCGGGTTGACCAGCTTGATGCGGCCCACCTCGGTGATCTGGTTCTTCTGGTTGGTGCCGGGCACGGTGGACAGGGTGCCATCCTTGGCGATGGTGAGCTCGGTATCCGGCGGTACCGTGATGGGACCGGCGTCGGACAGCACATTGAAACCGTCCCGGGTCTGCAGCACGCCGTTGGCATTGAGCTGCAGGCTGCCGTTGCGGGTGTAGGCCTCGGAGCCGTCGGGTGCCTGCACCGCGATCCAGCCCCGGCCCTGGATGGCCACATCCAGCGGGCGGCCGGTGGTATGGACGACGCCGGGCCGGAAATCCGTGCCCACCGTGGCATCCACGGCATAGGTGCGCGTGGGCAGCACCGCCCCCACCACCGGCACGGCGCGGAAGCTGTCCAGCTGGGCACGGAAGCCGCTGGTGCTGAGATTGGCCAGGTTGTGGCTGTTGGTGGCCTGCTGCGCCAGCACGTTGCGGGCGCCGGTCATGGCGATGTAGATGAGACGGTCCATGGCGAAGATTCAGTCCTCAACGCAGGTTCACCAGCGTCTGCAGCACTGCGTCCTGCGTCTTGATGGTCTGGGCATTGGCCTGATAGACGCGCTGGGCGGTGATCATGGATACCAGTTCCGCGGTCAGGTCCACCGTGGAATCCTCGGTAGCCGAGGACTGGAGCACCCCGAGGGCGCCGCTGCCCGGAGCGCCCACCAGGGGCTGGCCGGAAGTCGCCGTCTCGGCGAACAGGTTGTTGCCCAGGGGCTGCAGGCCCTGGGGATTGGTGAAGTTGGCCAGCACGATCTGCCCCTGGGCCTTGTTCTGCCCGTTGGAGTAGCGGGCCTGGATGATGCCGTTGTCGTCAATGGAGAAGCCGGTGAGACGGCCCGAGGTGTAGCCGTCCTGGGTGATGGCGTTCACCGAGAACGGGCTGCCGAACTGGGTGGAGCCGGTGAAATCCAGCGTGAAAGACAGGGCGGCGGCCCCGGTGCCCAAATCGCCGGCGGGCACATTGGCCGTCACCACGGCACCACCGGTGAGCACACCCGAGGTGTTGTAGACCAGGGTGGTGATGGCACTGCCACCGTTTTGCAGGGTGGTGGTCCCCGCCGGATTGGTCAGGCTGCTGTACACGTCCCAGGTGTTGCCTGCCGTCTTGCGGAAGTAGAAGGTGTAGGTCTGGGCATTGCCCAGGCTGTCATACACCGTCATGGACGTGGAGCTGTTGTAGGTGGTGGGGTCCAGGTAGTTGAACGCCGCCGTGGGAGGCGTGGCGCGCGAATCCAGGTTCACCAGCACGTTGGCGTTGGCCGTGGCGGAAGGAGCGATGTCGGCCTGGGAGAGTTGCAGGTTCACCAGCGCCCCCGGCAGGATCTGGCCCGTGGCATTGGCGGCGTAGCCCGTGAGTTTTTCGCCGGCGGCGGTGACGATATAGCCGTCCTTGTCCAGCTGGAACTGGCCGTTGCGGGTGTAGAAGATGGTGCCCTGCTGGTCCACCCGGAAGAAGCCCCGACCGTTGATGGCGATGTCCAGGGGATTGTTGGTGACGCTGATGTTGCCCTGGGTGAACTGGGTGGCAATGGTGGCCACCTTGGTGCCGATGCCGGCGGCCAGACCCGTCGCCCCGGCGAGGGAGGCGGCATAGACGTCGGCGAACTGGGCCTGGGAGGCCTTGAAGCCCACGGTGGAGGCGTTGGCCACGTTGTTGCCGATGACATCGAGGCTTTTCGCTGCGGCGTTCAGACCGGAAAGACCCTGCTGGAAGCTCATCGCATTCTCCTTTCGCTTGCTGGGCTTACATGACCTGTTTGATCTGGGACAGCGTCACTGCCCCCAGATCGAGAAGATTCAGTTCCACCTGACCCCGGTTCAGGCTCACGCTGGCCACCGTGCCATGGGACAGGGCGGTGGCCGTCACCGGCTGGCCGTTGGCGCGTGCCTGCACCTCGAAGCGGTAGGCCCCACTGGGGACGGCCTGGCCATCATCGCGCACGCCGTCCCACTGGAACACATTCACGCCGGCAGGCTGGGCCCCGAGATTGGCGCTGTAGAGGGGCTGGCCCGCGGCATCCCTGATGGCCACCAGCACCTGGTCCGCGGGCGCGGCGAGCTCGAACCCGGCCAGCCCCGTGCCGTCGCGCAGGAGCAGGGTGCTGCCCTCCGTGAGCACGCCGCGGCCGATCATGGCGGCAGCCTGCAGCGACTGGGCCTGGGTCAGCGCGCCCGAGATTTTTTCCACCAGATCCGCCAGCCTGTTGATGCCGGTGACGGTGGACAGCTGGGCCATCTGGCTGGTGACCTGGGCATTGTCCAGTGGATTCAGGGGATCCTGGTTCTTCATCTGCGCCACCAGCAGCTTGAGAAAACGGTCCTCGGTGGCGGCCACGCTGTCGGCGGCACGCGCGCCAGCGGCGGAAGCAACGGCAGAGACGGCAGGTGTCATGGCATTGGTCCTTTCACTGGCCCAGGGTCAGCAGCTTGAGCATCATGGCCTTGGTGGTGTTCATCACGTCCACGTTGTTCTGGTAGGAACGGGAGGCCGAGATCATGTTCACCATTTCGTCCACCACGTTCACGTTGGGGTAGGTGACGTAACCATCCTTGTCCGCCGCAGGATGACGCGGGTCATAGACGCGACGCAGGGGCGAGGGGTCGTCCACCACCTCGCGCACCACCACGCCTGCGCCGGCCGTGACACTGGGCGTCCCCATGGGAACGGCCTGGAACACCACCTGTTTGGCCCGGTAGGGGCCGCCGTTGACACTGGTGGCGCTTTCCGCATTGGCGAGATTGCTCGCCACCACATTGAGGCGCTGGGACTGGGCGGTGAGCGCGCTGGCGGCGATGTTGAACACATTGAACAGGGACATGCTGGCTCCTCGTTACTGCGTGCGCAGGGCGGCCTTCATGTGCTGGATTTCCGTGTTGAGCACACGCACGATGGCTTCATAGCGCAGGGCGTTCTCCATGAACTGGGCGCGCTCCCGGTCCATGTCCACCGTGTTGCCGTCGATGTTGCCCTGCACGTCGCTGCGATAGAGCACCCGGGCCCCCAGGGGATTGGCACCGGGCGCCGGCAGGTGGCGCGGGTGGGTGGTGGCCAGTGTGCCCGGGGCGGCGCGCCCGCTCATGACGCGGGAGAGCTCGGCGGCGAAATCGATGTCCACCGCCTTGTAATGGGGCGTGTCGGCGTTGGCGATGTTGGAGGCCAGAAGCTGCTGGCGGAAGCTTGCGAGCTTGAGGGCCGCTGCGTGGCCTTGGAACAGGTGATCCAGCTTGTCCATGATGGCTGCGTGTTTCCTGGTTGGGCGACCAGTGACAAGCAGCAACCGTGCCAACCCGCGGCGGCGGGCGCGAGGGCCCTAACGGTGGCCTTTCGCCCCGGGTGCCGGCAAGCCCTGCCGGCAGGCGGGAGGGAGGCGGCGGCAAAGTTTGCCGCTTCAGCCGGCAGCGGATTGCAGCGGCTGGGCGAGGAAGACGCGGTTGCGGCCGGCCTGCTTGGCGCGGTAGAGGGCCTCGTCGGCTCGCGCGATCATGGACTCGGCGCTCTCGCGGCCCTCGCGCTGGGCCACGCCGGCGCTGAAGGTGATGAGGATGCGCTGATTGTCGTGGAGGAAGAAACGCTTGGTGAGCTCCCGCTGCAGCCGGGTCATGATCTTGACGGCGTCTTCGGCGGTGGTGTCCGGCAGGATGATGACGAATTCCTCCCCGCCGTAGCGGGCCACCACGTCGGTGGGACGCAGGATGTCCTTCACCGTCTGCGCCAGGTGTACCAGCGCCTGGTCGCCGGCTTCGTGGCCATAGGTGTCGTTGAGGCGCTTAAAGTGGTCCACGTCCAGCAGCGCGATGGAAAGGGGCAGACCATGGCGTTCGGCACGGGCGAATTCCCGCTCGAAGGCGTCTTCCATACCGCGCCGGTTCAGCGTGCCCGTGAGGTAGTCCTGGTACACCAGCTCGGAGACTTGGTCGAGCTCCGCCTCCAGCTGCTTGACCCGGGCTTCTGCCGCCTCGACCTGCTGGCGCGCCGCCACCAGCTCGTCGTGGGACCGCACCATGTCCAGATGCATGCTCCGGGTGTCGGCGAGAATGTCCTGCAGGATCCGGTTCAGGGTGGGCAGATCCTCGGTGCCACTCAGGATTTCCGCATAGCGTTCGATTTTCTTGCGGTAGCCGCCGGTGCTCTCCGACATCTCGCCGATGCGCTCGATGAACACCGTCACCAGATTCTTGAGGGTGGTCTTGGCCTCGTTCAGGCTGTGCTTGAGGGTGCCCTGCTTGAAAATCACTTCCTTGAAGCGCTTTTCCGCATCGGCGATGACGCGCGCATCGAGCGGCCGGCTGATGATTTCCTGCACCACGGTGAGCTGGCCGCGCAGCCACTGGTCATCCAGCAGCAGTTCGCCGATGTTTTCGATCACCAGCCTGAGCAGCCGCATGAGACCGTCCAACACGCCGGTTTCCGCCTGGGTCTGCAGTTCCACCTGGATCCAGAACTGGCGCAGGGCCCGGGACAGCGTGGCGAAGGCCTCCGGAGTGCGTGCGCTGCGGGCCTGGTCGGCCAGGCGCTGGGCTTCTGCGGCCAGACCGGGCACGTGGGACAGGCGCGGCAGCACGCCCTGCACCAGCGCCTGGGCTAGCAGTTCCGCCAGCATGGCCGGGAGATCTTCCGGCACGGCGGCCGTGATCGGCGTGCCACGCCGGTCGGGCGCCGGCTCCGGGGCCGCGGGGGCGAGCTCGATGTCGGAGGGCCCGACGGCACCCTCCGACCAGGCGCGGGTTAGGGCCGCGAGCTTTTGCGCCAGCTCTGCGGGATTGCGGCCGAAATTGATGAGTACCCGCTCCAGGGCTTCCCTCTTGCGGGGCGTGGTGAGCCCGGCCTGCTTGAGATCCCACTGGCGGATCAGCTCCCGGATGATCTCTGCCCAGTTGGCCGCCTCCCCGCCCTGGGGCGCGACGAGTCCCTCCAGTGTGGCGCCAAAGGTTTCCCAGTCTCGGGCCTCCACGGCCTTGGCCAGCTCGCGCAGGCGGGGGGCCTGGGCCGGCAGACGGGGACCCAGGTTTTCCAGAATGCGCGCGAGGTTTTCCTCCACGGCTTCCGAGGCGGCGGTTTCCGGGGCGGCGCCGGCCAGTTCCCGGTAAATGCGCTGGTAGTTTTCCGGTGTGGGGGCGATGCGCCGCGCGGCGAGCTGCTTGAGCGTCTCGCGCGCAAGCTCGGTGGGATTGCTGAGTGGGGGCATGGATGCTGCTCGGTTCTTGTCCGGGCCGCGGTTCGGCTGCGCGTCCCCTGTCGGTCGGGTCAGGGGGGCGCCTTCGCGGCCTGCTACAATCGTGTTGTGTTCGCCTTAGTTCTGTCCCATTTGCGGCGCGTCATGGGTGCAACTTTAGCGCACCTGCCGCGCCTGCTCGCCTTTGGCCTGTGGCTGCTGCCGGGATGGAGCGCGCTCGCCGCACCGGCCGCGCCCGATGCCCTGCGCCGCGAGGTGGAGCAATTCGCATACCAGCAGCTGGCGGGGCAGCCGGGCGAGGTCCGCGTCGAGGTGGGTGCGCTGGATCCGGGGCTGGCGTTGCCCCGCTGCCAGCGGCTGGAGGTGTTCCTGCCACCGGGGGTCCGTCTTTGGGGCACCGTCAACGTGGGGGTTCGCTGTGCCGCCGGCGCAGCCTGGACGGTCTATGTGCCGGTGACGGTGCGTGTGCATGCGCCGGTGGTGACGGCGGCCCGTCCCCTTGCCGCCGGACGTCCGCTCGCGGCGGAGGATCTGGCACTGCAGACCCTGGATCTCACCCAACTGCCGCCGGGGGTGCTCACGGATCCGGCCCAGGCGGTGGGGCAGACCCTCACCGTGGGGCTGCTTCCGGGCTATCCCCTGCGGCAGGACATGCTGCGCCCGCCGCTCGTGATTCGCCAGGGACAGACCGTGAAGCTCATCGTCCAGGGCGAGGGTTTCCGGGTGAGCGCCGAGGGTCGGGCAGTCACCAATGCCAGTGCCGGTCAGACCGTGCAGGTACGTACCGCCTCGGGCCAGACGGTAACCGGGGTGGCACGCCCGGACGGCACTGTCGAGGTCAGCTACTGAAGACGCCGGCGCCCCCCGGCTTGGTGGTAAACTCGAGCGTTGCGAAGTCCGGGTGTCGAGCCCGGTCCCGCCCCGGGAAGCCTTGCTTGACGTGGGCTCTCTGCCCATCGCCTGCATTGCACGATCGTCATGCGGGGTGCTCAAGTTTCCGGGTTTGCCGCCGAAAACCCTGGGCAAGGCGGGCTGCCTTTCCCGCTCCACTGACAGCGAAGGGAAATGCCTTGAAAATCGACAACTCGTCCAAGCCGGTGGGCAAGACCCAGGCCACCCAGGCCCCGGCCAAGAAAGCCGGGACGGGCGCGGCCAAGCGCCCAGCTTCCTCCTCCACCTCCTCCGAAAAGGTGGACATCAATCCCCTGTCCTCGCAACTGCAGGCCCTGGAAAGCGAGCTGGAGCGGGTGGAGGTGGTGGACACCGCCCGCGTCGAGGCCATCAAGCAGGCAATCAGCGAAGGGCGCTTCAAGGTCAATCCGGACGCGATCGCCGACCGGCTCATCGCCACCGTGAAGGAAATGGTGCTGAGCCGCAAGGGCTAGCGTCAGGCTGCGCGGCCACCCCCTGGCGTGTATGGAGCCCTGCGCAAATGGTTGACATCGTCTCCCTCCCGGCAGCTCCGCTGGCTGCCCCCCGCAAGGCGACCGCCTGGGTGTCCCATTCCCGGAGTGGGGGCAAGCCTTTCGACGCTAGCAGGCAGGTCGCGGCCGTTTCCCAACCATGACCCGGGATTCCTCCCCGCAAGCCCCCAACACCCTGACCGCGATGCTGCAGGCGGAGCGGGCGGGCTACCAGGCCCTGCACGCGCTGCTTGAGGAAGAACATGCCGCCCTTCTGCGTGGCGATGCCGACGCGCTGGTGGCGCTGGCGCAACGCAAGTCGGCGCAGGTCGTGCATCTGGCGCAACTGGCCGAGGCCCGCAACCGTGAGCTCATGAACCTCACGGGGCAGGTGGATCAGGCGGGAATCAGCGCCTGGTGTCATCGCTTCGCTCCACAGGCCAGTGGTGTAAACGCGCTCTGGCAGGCACTCATCGAGGCTGCGCGCGCGGCGCGTGCCCTCAACGAGGAGAACGGCGCGCTCATCCAGGCCCGCCTGCAGCACAACCAGCAGGCCCTGGCGGTCCTGCGTGGCGCGGCCCAGGAGGTGGCGCAGGCCTACGGGCCGGACGGCCAACCCTGTCCTGCGCCCACGGGCCGTCCCTTGGGCAGAGCCTAGTCCCGCCGCCTTTTTCCTGTCTGCTCCAATGTCGTGACGCCCGCCTTGGCGGGGACGGTCCGGAGGCGCGCACCCTTGCGCGACCGGGGCTGGCAGAGCCGGTGGCAAGGGGGACGTCGCGGAAGCTTCCCGGCAGGCCTAGTGTCCCTTGCCGCCGTCCAGCACGCCGGCGATGGGAATGTCCTTTACCTTCTCAGGCGTTTCCGCGATCACGAGCAGGGTCACCCGGCGGTTGCGTGCCCGGTTCTGCTCATCCGTGTTGGGCGCAAGGGGCCGGTTGTCGGCATAGCCCACCGCCACCAGCCGGTCCGGGCTCACGCCGTTGGCCTCGAACAGGCGCACCACGCTGGCGGCGCGCGCCGTGGAAAGCTCCCAGTTGGAGGGGTAGAGCGCGGTGTTGATGGGGCTGTCATCGGTGTGCCCCTCCACCTGGATCTTGTTGGGCACCTGGGCCAGCAGCTTCGCCACGGCCGCGAGCACCTTGACCGGCTCACCCTGCAGGGTGGCGGACCCGGGCGGAAACAGCACGGCGGCGTTGATCTCGATGGTGACGCCACGCTGGCTCTGGGTGACCCGTACCTGGCCTTCCTTGATCAGGGGCGCCATCACCTGCAGCAGGTCCTGGGCGATTTTCTTCATGCTTTCGGTCTGCCTGCGCAGGCGCGGATCTGGCTCGCTGTCGGGTTTTTTCACCGGTGCGGCCTTGATGGGCTGGGTGCCGGTGCCCGGCGAAAGCCGCGCCTCGAATTCCACCGGGTTGAGGGAGGAGGGGGCGTTGCGAAAGGCATTGAGGAGGGCATCGGAGAGCACCCGGTACTTGCCCTCGTTGATGGAGGAGATGGCGTACATCACCACGAAGAAGGCGAACAGCAAAGTGATGAAGTCCGCGTAGGAAACGAGCCAGCGCTCGTGGTTTTCGTGGTCTTCGGGGCGTTTGCGCCGGGTGCGGGGGCTCATGGTCCCTGCATTATCGGCCGCGTGCCCGCGGTCTTGAGGGGGCCGGGTCAGGCAAGATAGCCGCGCAGCTTGCGTTCGATCAGGCGCGGGTTTTCTCCGTTGGCCACGGAAATGAGTCCCTCCACCAGCATGTGGCGCAGGGTGATCTCCCGGGCGATCAGGCTCTTGAGCTTGTTGGCGATGGGCAGAAACAGCAGATTGGCGGAACCCACGCCATAAACCGTGGCCACGAAGGCAACGGCGATGCCCGCGCCCAGCTTGGAAGGGTCGGAGAGATTTTCCATGACGTGGATCAGACCCAGCACGGCGCCCAGAATGCCGATGGTGGGGGCATAGCCGCCCGCAGATTCCCAGACCCGGGCGGCCTGGCGCTGCCGGTCCTCATAGGCGTCGATTTCCACCTGGAGGGTGTCGCGCAGCGTTTCCGGTTCCGCGCCATCCACCAGCATCTGCAGGCCCTTCCGGGTGAAGGGGTCGGCCACGTCGTCGATCAGGGGCTCCAGCGCCAGCAGTCCGCCCTTGCGCGCGGTGGCGCTCCATTGGGTGATGCGCTGGATCAAGGGTTCGGCGTCCAGGGGTGGCGGCACGAACACCCATTTCACCATGCGCATGCCGCGCAGGAAGGTGGGCAGGCTGCTTTGCAGCATGACCGCCCCCGCCGTGCCGCCGATGACGATGACGAAGGCGGTGATCTGCAGCAGTGAGCCGACATGGCCGCCTTCCAGGATCTGGCCGCCGATGACCGCGGTGAGCGCGAGCAGGATGCCGATGAGGCTGATGAAATCCATGGGGGTTCAACCAAAGCGCGGGATGCGCAGGGAAAAGAACGACACGGTCAGCTCTCGAGCCACTCGCGCAGCTTGGCGCGCAGCCGCGCGACCGCCTGGGTATGCAGCTGGCAGACGCGGGATTCGCTCACACCCAGCACCTCGCCGATTTCACGGAGATTGAGGTCCTGCTCGTAGTACATGGCCATCATCTGGCGCTCCCGCTCCGGCAGACTCTTGATCGCCTCCACCAGCATCTGCCGGAACCCCTGATCCTCGAGGATGCGCAGGGGATTGTCGGCATCCGTGGCGTGGTGGCGCTCCAGGAAATCCGCCCCCTCCGAATCCTGCAGATCCTCGTAGTAGACGAGCTGGTGGCCCCGTGCATCCAGCAGCATCTGCTGGTAGTCGGCCAGGGACACGTTGAGCTCCTGGGCCAGTTCCGATTCCGTGGGGGGGCGGCCGAGCGCTTGTTCCAGCTTGCTCATGGCGGCCTCGATCTGGCGCAGGTTTTTGCGCACCGTGCGCGGCAGCCAGTCGGCATGGCGCAGCTCGTCCAGCATGGCGCCGCGGATGCGCTGCACGGCATAGGTTTCGAACTGGGCGCCCTGGCTGCCGTCGTAGTGTTCGGCTGCATCGAGCAGCCCGATGAGGCCTGCCTGGATGAGATCGTCGACCTGCACGCTGGCCGGCAGCCGCGTCATGAGGTGGTAGGCGATGCGCTTCACCAGCGGCGCGAACTTCTGGACGTATTCCTCTTTTTTCAAGCGCTTCCCTTGCCGTATGCGGGGCCCTCAGAGGTGGGCGTTTTCGGCCGCGAGGCGGCTGGTCATTACGAGTCTGTGCAGAAAGGCGCCGGGGCGTCCCGCCTCCCCATCGGGCCAGGGCCAGCCATTCATGGCTTCCGCGACGAGGCGGCCGGCGCCTGCGGCGGGACTGTCGGGAAAGGCATCGACCACGCTGCGTCCCAGGCGGTCGGCCTGTCGCGCCTGGGCATCCAGCGGGAATTCGCCCAGCCATTCCAGCCGGACACCCAGGTGGCGGGCCGCTGTCTGCGCGAGATTATTATAAATGGCCCGCGCCTTCGCACCAGAGCCGGTCTTGGCCACCACCAGATGGAAGCGCCGCTGGGCGAAGTCCCGCGCAAGACGCTTGATCAGGGCATAGGTTTGCGTGATGGCATCGGCCGCGCAGGACACGACGAGTACCTGTTCCTGGGCGGCGAGCTGCAGGGCCAGGCTGCTGGCTCGGTCGCCCGGGAAGGGGTCCAACAGAAGAACGTCCATGGCCTCCGCCACCTGGGCAAAGGCGGTGCCCAGGTTTTCCTGGGCCGAGGGGTCGAGTGCCGGCAGGCGGGCGAGGGCATCGCCCAGCTCCAGCCAGGCCACCCCCGCAGCACCTTCACTCACCACCTGTTGCAGGGTCCGCTGGCCACGCAGCACGGCCGCCAGGTCGTGGCGGGGGGGCGGTGCGAGATCGCTGGGAATGCGGTGCCGACGCTCGCTCACCACCAGCACGCGGCGGCCACGCTGGGCCAGACTGGCGGCAAGCGTCGTCAGCACCAGGGTGCGGCCCACGCCTTCGAGGGCGGCGGTGATCGCGACCACACGCAGGAAGTCCGGGCGCAGCAGCCGGCGCAGACCTTCGGCCTGGTCGTGGACGAAGGGCCCCATGTCAGCGGCCCATCCTCACCACGTCGGGGGTGCCACGCTTCCGGCTGGACTGTCTTCGGCCAGGCTGGCGGCCGCGGCCACCAGGGAGAATTCCTCGGGGCGCGGCGTGAAGGCCGGATCCTCCCGCGGCGGGCGGAAGGCTCGGTCGATGAGATAGCCGGCGTGGGCGAGATGCAGATCCTCCGGCACGCGCTGGCCATTGGTGAGGAAATGCACCGGCAGTTTGTGGCGGATCGCGACATCCAGCACCGGCCCCAGACTCATGGCCTCATCCACCTTGGTCAGGATGCAGCCCGCCATGCCGTGGCCCCGGTAGGCGGTGACCACATCGTCCAGAGTGCTGCCATGGGCGGTGGCGGCCAGGAGCAAGAGACGCTTCACCTCGCGCCCCTGTCCGGAGAGCAGCGCGATCTGCTGGGCGATGCGCCGGTCGCGCTGGCTCATGCCCACGGTGTCGATGAGCACCAGATGACGGTCCGCCAGGTCCGTGAGGGTGAGCTTAAGGTCGGTCTCATCCTTCACCGAGAACACGGGCACGTTGAGAATCTTGCCGTAGATGCGCAGCTGCTCGTGGGCGCCGATCCGGTAGGTGTCGGTGGTGACCAGCGCCAGGCGTGACGGTCCGTGCTTGAGGGTGCAGCGTGCCGCCAGCTTGGCCACGGTGGTGGTCTTGCCCACTCCCGTGGGACCCACCAGGGCGTACACGCCCCCCTGTTCGATGAGATCCTCGCCGGCGGCCACGCAGCGCAGGTTGCGCGTCAGCGCCGCCTTGGCCCAGCGCAGGCCGCGCTCGAAGTCGAGCTCGCGGGGCATAGCTTCCATGAGCTGGCGTGCCAGCAGGGGACTGAAGCCCGCGGCGAGCAGACTGCGCATCACTTCCAGCTTGAAGGGCTCGCGCCCCTTGAGTTCGTTCCAGGCAAAACCGGCGAGCTGCCCTTCCAGCATCATGCGGATGGTCCTGAGTTCCTGCGCCAGTCCCTGCACCAGCTCGGCTGCCGCGGCGGGGGCGGCCTCGCGCGTCCTGGCCGGTGCGGGCGCTTCCGGGGCCGTGCGCTCCGGGGCAGGCGGCGCGGGCCTGGGGCCGGGGGCAGGGATGGTGACGCCCGGGATCTCGTGGCGCACGCTGGGGGCTGGCCGCGCCGGCGGCACCGGGCCGGTGAGGGAGGCCACGTCCTCTTCCGCCACCGCCATGATCTCCACGCCCCCGGGAACCGGGCGATTGCTCAGGATCAGGGCATCCGGGCCGAGGGCATCGCGTACCTGACGCAGGGCCTCGCGCGTGGTGGGCGCGGAGAATTTCTTGACGATCATGCGCTAGCTCCCAAAACGGCGGTGACCTTGACGGTCTTGGTGTCGGGGATTTCGGCGTGGGACAGCACCTTGAGCTGGGGGGCCACGCGGCGCAGGAAGCGCGACAGCAGCGTGCGCAGCGGCGCAGGGACGAGCAGCACCGGCGGCAGCCCCTGGGCCTCCTGCTGCTGCACCACTTGGCGGGTCTGGGTGAGCAGGCGCTCCGCCAGCCCCGGTTCCAGCCCGGGGCCCTGGCCTTCGCCCACCTGCACCGCCTGCATGAGCAGGTGCTCCAGGGTGGGGTCGAGGGCGATCACCTGCAGTTCGTCGCTGCCCGGATACAGGCCATGCACGATGGAACGGCCCAGGGCGATGCGCACCGCGGCGGTGAGCTCATCGGCGTTCTGGGTGCGCGTGGCATGGTCGGCCAGGGTGTCCAGGATGGTCTTCATGTCGCGGATGTGCACGCCTTCTTCCAGGAGGCTTTGCAGCACCTTCTGCAACAGGCTCAGGGAGACCAGCTTGGGCACGGTCTCTTCCACCAGCTTGGGCGACTCCTTGGCGATGTGGTCGAGCAACTGCTGCACTTCCTCCCGCCCCAGCAGTTCGGCGGCATGGCTTTGCATGATGTGGGAGAGATGGGTGGCGATCACCGTGCTGGCATCCACCACGGTATAGCCGTAGGTCTGGGCCTGCTCGCGCAGGCTGGCGTCCACCCAGATGGCAGGCAGGCCGAAGGTGGGGTCGCGGGTGGGGGTGCCGGGCAGGCTGCCCAGCACACGCCCCGGATTGATGGCGAGATACTGACCCACGAAGGCCTCGCCCCTGCCCACCTCCACGCCCTTGAGGGTGATGCGGTAGGCATTGGGCCGCAGTTCCAGGTTGTCGCGGATGTGCACGGCAGGCACCAGAAAGCCCCAGTCCTGGGCGAATTTCTTGCGGATGCCGCGGATGCGGCGCAAAAGCTCCCCATCCTGGCTGCGGTCCACCAGAGGAATCAGGCGGTAGCCCACTTCCAGTCCCAGGGTGTCCACCGGTTGCACGTCGTCCCAGCTCACTTCCACCGTTTCCGGCACGGGCGCCGGGGCGGCCTCCTCGGCCCGGGCGGCGGCCGCCCGCTCGCGCTGGGTGAGGAACCAGGTCACGCCCGCCAGGGCGGTGGCCAGCAGCAGGAAGGCGACATGGGGCATGCCCGGAATGATGCCCAGGAAGGCGAGGATGGCTGCGGTCAGCATGAGCACCTGGGGGCGCTCGAAGATCTGCGCCACGAGCTGCTCGCTCATGTCCGTTTCCGCGGACACGCGCGCCACGACGATGCCCGCGGCGGTGGAAATCACCAGTGCCGGGATCTGCGCCACCAGGCCGTCGCCGATGGTGAGCAGGGTGTAGTTGTTGGCGGCCTGGGCGAGGGACAGGTCATGCTGGAAGATGCCCACCAGCAGGCCGCCCACGATGTTGATCACCATGATGATCACGCCTGCGATGGCATCGCCGCGCACGAACTTGCTGGCACCATCCATGGCGCCGTAGAACTCGGCCTCGCGCGCCACCTCCGCGCGCCGGCGGCGGGCCTCGTCTTCGCCGATGAGGCCAGTGTTGAGGTCGGCGTCGATGGCCATCTGCTTGCCCGGCATGGCGTCCAGGGTGAAGCGTGCCGCCACCTCCGCGATCCGCCCCGCACCCTTTGTGATCACCACGAAGTTGATGATGACCAGGATGATGAACACCACCAGCCCGACGGTGTAATTGCCGCCCACCAGGAAGTGGCCGAAGGCCTCGATCACCTTGCCCGCCGCATCGCCGCCGGTGTGGCCCTCCAGCAGGATCACACGCGTGGAGGCCACGTTGAGGGACAGGCGCAGCAGGGTGGTGAGCAGCAGCACCGTGGGGAATACCGAGAAATCCAGCGGCCGGGTCACGTACAGGCTGATGAGCAGCACGATCATCGCCAGCGCGATGTTGAACGTGAACAGCACGTCCAGCAGGAAGGGCGGCAGGGGCAGCACCATCATGGCCAAAATCATGACCACGAGGATGGGACCCGCCAGGCGGGTCAGGCTCATGCCGCCGAGGAGATCCAGGGTACCGGCACGGGCGTTCACGCGCGGGCCTCCTCACGGGCAGACTGGGGATCCATGTCCGGCGGCACCGGCAGGTCGCGCGGCGGCTCCGGCGGGGTGGCGGCCTGGCGCAGCTGGTAGACATAGGCGAGCACCTGGGCCACCGCCGTGTACAGCCGCTGGGGCACCTCGTCGCCCACCTCCGTGTGGCGGTACAGGGCGCGCGCCAGGGCAGGCGCCTCCACCACGGGCACGTGGTGCTCCCGCGCCAGCTCCACGATGCGGCTGGCGAGCAGGGCCGAGCCCTTGGCCACCACCTGGGGCGCGGCCATGCGTTTTTCCTCGTAGCGCAGGGCCACGGCGAAATGGGTCGGGTTGGTCACCACCACCTGGGCCTTGGGCACTTCCGCCATCATGCGCCGGCGTGCCGCCTCCCGCTGCATGGCGCGAATGCGGCTCTTGATCTGGGGATCGCCTTCCGATTCCTTCACCTCCTGCCGCACTTCCTCCTTGGTCATGCGCAGGCTCTTGGCGTAATGCCAGAACTGAAAGGGCACGTCGGCGATCACCAGAAAGACGAAGGCGCCCACTACGATCAGCGCGGTGGAGGCGACCAGGGAACCCACGTGACGGATGGCCACCGGCAGCGGCTCGCCCGGCAGGGCAAAGAAACTGTCCATGGATTGCCAGATGACCCAGGCCGCCACGCCGCCGATGAGCAGGCTTTTGAGGACTGCCTTGGCCAGTTCCACCAGCGCGTTCACGGAAAACATGCGGCGCAGGCCGCCAACGGGATCGAGGCGGGAGAAATTGGGCGTCAGAGGCTTGAGGGTAAAGTTCCAGCCGGACAGCAGGAGTGGTGCCAGCACGCTGGCCAGCAGCAGGGCCAGCAAAAGCGGCAGAAAGGCCAGCAGCACGTCCAGGAACTGGGCGTAGAGACGGGCCAGCATGAGCCCGGGGTCGAACACGCTGGCCCGGTCCAGGGTGAAGCCCGTTGCCATCAGGCGGGAGAGGGCCGCCATGAAATGGTTGCCCAGCAGCATGAGCACACCCAGGGCGGTGAGCAGCTCCAAAAAGGTGGAGAGCTCCCGGGAGCGGACGACCTGCCCCTCCTCCCGTGCACGCTGGATGCGTCTGCCGGTTGCGGCTTCTGTTCGTTCTAGATCGCTGTCTTCGGCCATCCCCGTCCCCCAACGGAGCTATAGTGTATCAGCTGGGGGAAAAACACAAGATATTGTGGTCGGGCCAGGGGTGGGCTCCGGGCTGCCAGGGAGGCGGAAAAAGGGGGAAAAACCGGAAAAAGCCGGATGCGGGCGGCAGCCCTATTCGGCTTCCTCCAGCCAGGTCATCTGGATGGCTTCCAGGATTTTCTCGTTGGAGGCATTGGGGTCGTCGGCAAACCCCGGCAGTTCCATCACCCAGCGGTGCAGGTCGGTGAAGCGCACGTATTGCGGGTCCACGTCCGGGTGGGCTTCCGCCAGGGCGATGGCGATGTCACGCACGTCGGTCCATTTCATCAGTGGCCCTCCTTCACCATGTTGATGGAGTATTTGGGGATCTCGATCACGAGATCCTGGTTCATGATGATGGCCTGGCAGGACAGGCGCGAGGTGGGCTCCAGGCCCCAGGCCTTGTCCAGGAGATCCTCTTCCTGCTCCTCGGGCGGAATCAGGGATTCGTAACCCTCGCGCACGATGACGTGGCAGGTGGTGCAGGCGCAGGATTTCTCGCAGGCGTGTTCGATCTCGATGCCGTTTTCCAGCAGCGTGTCGCAAATGGTCTTGCCCGGGATGGCGTCGATGGCTGCGCCCTCGGGGCAGAGTTCCTCATGGGGGAGAACGATCAGTTGGGGCATGGCTTGTTCGGGATGGAGGGCCCGGCTAACTCACGTCCGCCAGCTTCTGGCCCGCGAGCGCCTTGCGGATGGAGGCATCCATGCGCCGCGCGGCGAAGCCCTCGGTGACCTTGTTAAGGGCGTCGATGGCGGATTTGATGGCACGGTGGTCGTTGCCGCCCAGGGTGGCACGCAACCGTTCCATGGCCGCCTCGATCTCGGCGCGCTCGCGGTCGTCGAGCAGGGTGGCGCCGTCCTCGGCCAGGGCCGATTGCACGGCCTCCAGGAGGCGCTGGCCTTCCACCTGCTGCTCGCGCAGCGCGCGCGCCAGCATATCATCCGAGGCGTGGTCGCGGGAAGCGGCCAACATGCGCGTGATGTCCTCGTCAGTGAGCCCGTAGGAGGGCTTGACCGTGATGGCGGCTTCCACTCCCGAGGTCTGTTCCCGCGCCGAAACGGACAGCAGACCGTCGGCGTCCACCTGGAAGGTGAGGCGCACCCGTGCCGCACCCGCCACCATGGGCGGGATGCCGCGCAGCTCGAAGCGGGCGAGGGACCGGCAATCGCTCACCAGCTCCCGTTCCCCCTGCACCACATGGAAGCTCATGGCGGTCTGGCCATCCTTGAAAGTGGTGAAGTCCTGGGCGCGGGCGATGGGAATGGGCGAGTTGCGGGGAATGATTTTCTCCACCAGCCCGCCCATGGTCTCGATGCCCAGGGACAGGGGAATCACGTCCAGGAGCAGCATGTCGTCGGCCTTGTTGCCGGCCAGCACGTTGGCCTGGATGGCAGCCCCCAGGGCGACCACCTTGTCCGGGTCCAGGTTGTTCAGGGGCTCCTGGCCGAAGAACTCGGCCACCGCCCGCTGCACCGGCGGCATGCGTGTGGCGCCGCCCACCATCACCACGCCCTGTATGTCCTTGGGTGTGAGGCCGGCATCGCGCAGGGCCTTGCGCACCGGGACGAGCGTCTTCTGCACCAGGCTGCGGGTGAGCTCGGCGAAACGCTCACTGGTCAGGACCAGATCCACCGTCTCGCCGGTGGAGAGCACCGCGGTGAAGCGCGTCTCCGGATGGAAGGTGAGCTCCTCCTTCACCTCCCGTGCCTTGGTCATGAGCAGGCGGTTGTCCTCGGCGTTGAGCTGGGACAGGTTGGCCTGTTCCAGCACCCAGCAGTAGATGCGGCGGTCGAAATCGTCGCCGCCCAGGGCCGAATCCCCCGCCGTGGCGAGCACTTCGAACACGCCCTTCTGCAGGCGCAGGATGGAAATGTCGAAAGTGCCGCCGCCCAGGTCATAGACCGCATAGATACCCTCGGAGGCATTGTCCAGGCCGTAGGCCACGGCCGCGGCAGTGGGTTCGTTGAGCAGCCGCAGCACGTTGAGTCCGGCCAGCCGCGCAGCGTCCTTGGTGGCCTGGCGCTGGGCATCGTCGAAATAGGCGGGCACGGTGATCACCGCGCCCACCAGCTCGCCCCCGAGGGCCTTCTCCGCACGCTGGCGCAGCACCTTGAGGATTTCCGCCGACACCTCCACCGGACTCTTCACCCCGGCGACGGTGCGCAACTGCACCATGCCCGGCGCATCCACGAACTGGTAGGGCAATTCGTGGATGTGTTCGATGTCCTTCAGGCCCCGTCCCATGAAGCGTTTCACCGAGACGATGGTGTTGCGGGGATCCAGGCACTGATGCAACTGCGCCTCGTAACCCACCTCGGTGCGGCCGTCCGGCAGATAGCGCACCACCGAGGGCAGGAGGCTGCGCCCCTGCTCGTCGTTGATCACCACGGCCAGGCCGCTGCGCACCGTGGCCACCAGGGAATTGGTGGTGCCCAGGTCGATGCCCACCGCCAGCCGGTGCTGGTGGGGGGCGGTACTCATGCCGGGTTCGGCGATTTGTAGCAGTGCCATGGTTTTCCTGAGTGGGTGGGAAATGGGGACGCTTTTCGCGCAGGCCGGGCGCGCGGCGGTTCCTCAACTTTCCAGCGCCTCGAGGGCGGTGTGGATCTCGTCCTTCAGTTTCTCGAAAAAGCGCAGCTTGCGCACGGTGGCGGCGGCGCCGGCATAGTCGTGCTGCACGTCGATTTGCCGCGCCAGCTCGCTTTCCAGCTCGTGCATTTCCTTGCGCAGCTTGGCGGCCAGGTGATCGAGCTCGCCGATCTCGCCGGCTTCCCGCGCCTCGCCGATGGCTTCCCGCCATTCCATCTGCGCCATCAGGAAATCGGCCGGCATGGCCGTGTTGGTTTCCTCTTCCGTTTCCACGCCGTGGAGCCGCAACAGGTAACGGGCCCGCGCCACGGGGTCCTTCAGCGTCCGGTAGGCCTCGTTGACATGGGTGGCCCACTGCATGGAAAGCCTTTTCTCCGCATCCGAGGCATGGGCGAACCGGTCCGGATGCACCTGCGCCTGCAGGTCACGGAAGGCCTGATCCACCCGCCCCGGATCGATGCCGAAGGCGGGTTCCAGGCCGAACAGTTCGAAATGGTTGCGGGAGAAGTCGATCATCGGCCTTCAATTGCAGCAGGCAACGGGCGCGGCCCGCAGCGAAACGGCGGCAGCCTTGCGTCCATGCGGGGCGGCGGACCCTCACACGTTGAAGGATTCGCCGCAGCCGCAGGTGTCCTTGACGTTGGGGTTGTTGAACTTGAACCCCTCGTTCAGCCCCTCGCGCGCGTAGTCGAGCTCCGTGCCGTCCAGATAGACCAGGCTCTTGGGATCCACGAAGATCTTCACGCCATGGCTTTCGAAGGCCTGATCCTCGGGCCGCTCCTCGTCGGCGAACTCGAGTACGTAGGCCAGACCGGAGCAGCCCGTGGTGCGCACACCCAGGCGCAGTCCCAGTCCCTTGCCGCGTTTGGCGAGGAAATTCCTGACGTGGGTCGCCGCCTTTTCCGTCAACGTGATGGCCATGTCCTGCCTCTCCGGGACGTTCACTTGGCGGCTGCCGCTTCCGCCGGCGCGTCGCTGTCCAGGCCGTGCTTCTTCTTGTAGTCGGCCACGGCCGCCTTGATGGCGTCCTCCGCCAGGATGGAGCAGTGGATCTTCACCGGCGGCAGGGCGAGCTCCTCGGCGATCTGGGTGTTCTTGATCTGCAGCGCCTGATCCAGGGTCTTGCCCTTCACCCACTCGGTGACCAGGGAGCTGGAGGCGATGGCCGAGCCACAGCCATAGGTCTTGAACCGGGCATCCTCGATGATGCCGTCCTTGTTGACCTTGATTTGGAGCTTCATCACGTCGCCGCAGGCCGGCGCGCCGACCATGCCGGTGCCGACCGACTCGTCATCCTTGTTGAAGGACCCCACGTTGCGGGGATTTTCGTAGTGGTCGAGAACCTTGTCGCTGTATGCCATGACGTACTCCTTTCAACAGGGTCGGTGATAACACTCAGTGGGCGGCCCACTGGATGGAATTGAGATCGATGCCTTCCTTGTACATCTCCCACAAGGGCGAAAGCTCGCGCAGCTTGGCGATCTTGCGCTTGACCAAGTCGATGGTGTAGTCGATCTCCTCCTCGGTGGTGAAGCGCCCGATGGTGAACCGGATCGAGCTGTGCGCCAGTTCGTCGCTGCGCCCCAGGGACTTGAGCACGTAGGAGGGCTCCAGGCTCGCCGAGGTGCACGCGGAACCGCTGGAGACGGCCACGTCCTTGATCGCCATGATCAGGGATTCGCCTTCCACGTAGGCGAAGCTCACGTTCAGGTTGTGGGGCACGCGCCGTTCCATGTCGCCGTTGACATAGACTTCCTCGATCTCGCTCAGGCCTTTCCACAGCTTGTCCCGCAGCATGCGGATGCGCTCGTTCTCGGTGGCCATCTCCGCCTGGGCGATGGCGAAGGCTTCGCCCATGCCCACGATCTGGTGGGTGGCCAGGGTGCCGGAACGCAGGCCGCGTTCGTGGCCGCCGCCGTGCATCTGCGCCTCCAGGCGCACCCGCGGCTTGCGCCGCACGTAGAGGGCGCCGATGCCCTTGGGACCATAGGTCTTGTGGGCCGAGAAAGACATCAGGTCCACCTTCAGCCGGCTGAGGTCGATGGGTACCTTGCCCGTGGCCTGGGCCGCATCCACGTGGAAGATCACGCCGCGCTCGCGGCAGATCTCGCCCAGTTTCTCGATGTCCTGGATCACCCCGATTTCGTTGTTCACGAACATCACCGAGGCGAGGATGGTGTCCGGGCGCAGGGCGGCCTGGAATTTTTCCAGGTCCAGCAGGCCGTTGGCTTCGGGGGCGAGGTAGGTCACCTCGAAGCCCTGACGCTCCAGCTCGCGGCAGGTGTCCAGCACCGCCTTGTGTTCCGTTTTCACGGTGACGATGTGCCGGCCCTTGCCCTTGTAGAAATGGGCCGCGCCCTTCAGGGCCAGGTTGTTGGACTCGGTGGCGCCGGAGGTCCAGATGATTTCCTTGGGATCGGCATTGACCAGGGCTGCCACCTGTTCACGGGCGTGCTCCACGGCCTTTTCCGCTTCCCAGCCGAAGGCATGGGAGCGCGAGGCCGGATTGCCGAATTTCTCCGTGAGGTAGGGAATCATCTTTTCCGCGACCCGCGGGTCCACCGGCGTGGTGGCCGAGTAGTCCAGATAAATCGGAAGTTTCAGCATCGGGATCGGTCCTTTCCTGCTCTGTCCATGCCCGCCGTCACCGGTTTCAGGCGACGGCCGCCTTGTTGTCGGAAGCCTCGCGTGCGTCACGCATCACCGCCACCTTGGCGGCCTGGGCCTGCTGGGCGGCCACCAGGTCGGCCAGGGTCACCGACTCGAGATAGTTGTAGATGTGGCGGTTCAGATTGGTCCACAGTTCGTGGGTCATGCAGCGTTCCCCTTCCAGGCAGTCGCCCAGCCCGCCGCACTGGGTGGCATCCACCGGCTCGTCCACGGCGCGGATGATATCCGCCACCGACACCGCCGAGGTGGCCTTGGCCAGCGTATAACCGCCACCCGGTCCGCGCACGCTGTCCACCAGGTTGTGGCGGCGCAGCTTGCCGAACAGCTGCTCCAGGTAGGAAAGGGAGATTTTCTGGCGCTCACTGATGCCGGCCAGGGTGACGGGACCATTCCCGTCGCGCAGGGCGAGATCCAGCATGGCAGTGACCGCAAAGCGTCCTTTGGTTGTGAGTCTCATGGCAAATTCCCCGGTTTGTCTGACATCAATGCCCCAAAGGGGCGGCATCACGAAAGCCTGTCTGGGCACCGCCGCCCGCCGCTGGGGTGGGTGACGGTCGCTTCCAGAGTGTTCTTAAGCTACCGTTCCCGAGCATTTTAGTCAACTATTTTGTTCAAATAGTTCACGTCGAACCGGTCCTCCGGCAGCGCCGACGGGTCCAGGGAAACCCCCAGCTGCTGCAGGGCCTTGAGCATCGCCTCCATGCGCCGGTCGTTGGCGGCGATGTGGTCCAGGATGGCGTGGATCGCCTTCACCATCGGATCGTTCATGTCCTGACTGATGGCATAGGCGGAGAAGCCCATCTTTTCCGCCGTGGCCGCCCGCTGCCGCGCCTGCTCGCTGTCCAGGATGCGCGCCGGGATGCCCACCGCGGTCGCCCCCGCCGGCACGTCCTTCACGACCACCGCGTTGGAGCCGATCTTGGCGCCGTCGCCGATCTGGATCGGGCCCAGCACCTTGGCGCCGGCGCCGATGACTACGCCCTTGCCCAGGGTGGGGTGGCGCTTGCCTTTCTTCCACGTCGTGCCCCCCAGGGTGACGCCGTGATAGAGCGTGCAGTCATCGCCGATTTCCGCCGTCTCCCCAATGACCACGCCCATGCCATGGTCGATGAACACCCGGCGGCCGATCACCGCCGCCGGGTGGATTTCCACCCCGGTGAGCCAGCGGCTGATGTGGGCCACGAAACGGGCCAGCCATTTCAGGCCCAGATTCCACAGACGGTGGGCGAGGCGGTGGATGAGCAGCGCGTGCACCCCCGGATAGGTGGTGAGAATTTCCCACGTGGAGCGCGCTGCGGGATCGCGCTCGAAAACGACGGCAATGTCTTCGCGCAGATGCTTGAACACGGCAGGGGCCAGGCCTTATCCAGAGGTAAAAGTCTATTATAGGGAAGTTGACTAAATCAGTCCACTTTCCCTTTGCCCTTTGGATGGGCCTGCTTGAGGATCCCCAACAGGATGGAGAGCTCCTCTTTTTGCAGCCCGCAGCGGTCGAACAGGCGGCGCAGGCGGGGCATGAGCCGCTTGGGATGGGCCGGATCCAGAAACCCAATGGCGATCAGGGTTTCCTCCAGACGGCGGTAGAAATACGCCATCTCGGCAAGGCTCACCCGGGCCAGCGGGGCAGGCAGGGGCGTCTCGCCCAGGGCCGTCAGGCGCAGCTCATAGGCCATGACCTGCACCGCGGCCGCGAGATTGAGCGAGGGATACGCTGGATCGGCCGGCAGGGTCACCAGGCGCTGGCAGCGGGAGAGCTCGGCGTTGGACAGCCCGAAAGTCTCGTTGCCGAACACCAGGGCGACCGGCTGGCTGTGTGCCAGGGCCAGAAGCTCCGGGGCGGCCTGGCGTGCCTCCAGGGGCGGCTGGGCGAGTTCCCGCGTGCGTCTGGTGAGCCCGGCCGCCAGCACGCAGTCTTGCAGGGCCTCCTCCAGGGTCGCGTGGACCTCGGCCCCTTCCAGAATGTCGGTTGCTCCCGCGGCCAGGGCATTGGCCTCCGGATGGGGAAAATGCCGGGGTGCCACCAGCTTGAGACGGTTAAGACCCATGGTCTTCATGGCGCGCGCGGCGGCGCCGATGTTGCCGGGATGGCTGGGACGGCACAGCACCACGTGCACCCGGGCGAGGGCCGCGAGACGGGCCTCCCGGGCGAGTTCCTCTGGGGTGGGATTCAATTTACAATGCGCAGCTCGTTCTTTTCCGGGCCCGGCACGCGGCGCGGTCCAGGTGGGCCGCAGCATCCCGGGCGCACACAAGCCGAAGGTCTCCCATGCATCCCATGCTCAACATCGCGGTGAAGGCCGCGCGTCGTGCCGGCCACATCATCAACCGCGCCTCCCAGGACCTGGATCTGCTGACGGTGCGCAGCAAGAGTCACAACGAGTTCGTGAGCGAAGTGGATCACGCGGCGGAGGAGGTGATCGTGGAGACCCTGCTGTCCGCCTATCCGGATCACGCGATTCTAGCAGAGGAGCGTGGTGCCCAAGGCCGCTCGGACTACGTCTGGATCATCGATCCCCTGGATGGCACCACCAATTTCCTCCACGGCTTTCCCCAGTATGCCGTGTCCATTGCATTGAGCCACCGGGGCGTGCTCACCCAGGCGGTGGTCTATGATCCCACCCGCAACGAGCTCTTCACCGCCAGCCGGGGACGGGGCGCCTTCCTCAACGACCGGCGCATCCGGGTCAGCCGCCGCACCAAGCTGCAGGAAGCCCTGATCGGCACCGGCTTTCCTTTCCGGGAGCTGTCCTTTCTCGAACCCTATCTCAGGATTTTCGGCGAGCTTCTGCCCAAGACCGCGGGGCTGCGTCGCCCGGGCTCGGCGGCGCTGGATCTGGCCTACGTGGCGGCGGGGCGCTACGACGGCTTCTTCGAGGCCGGGCTCAAGCCCTGGGATATGGCCGCCGGCGCCCTGCTGATCCTGGAGGCCGGCGGCCTGATCGGTGATTTCCAGGGCGAAGACGGCTACCTGGAAACCGGCAACGTGGTGGGCGGCAATCCCAAGGTGTTTGCCCAGTTGCTGCAGGTGATCCAGAGCCACACCCAGGGAGCGTGATGGCCCGCATCATGGACGGGACGCTGGCCCAACATACGCCCATGATGCAGCAGTATCTGCGCATCAAGGCGGAGTATCCGGACACGCTCCTGTTCTACCGCATGGGCGACTTCTATGAGCTGTTCTACGAGGACGCCGAGCGCGCCGCGCAGCTCCTGGACATCACCCTGACCACCCGGGGCATGTCCGCCGGCCAGCCCATCACCATGGCCGGGGTGCCCGTGCAGTCGGTGGAACAGTATCTGGCCCGGCTGGTGAAGCTGGGACTGTCGGTGGCCATCTGTGAACAGGTGGGCGAGGTCACGGGCGCCCGGGGGCCCGTGGAGCGCAAGGTCACCCGGGTCGTGACACCGGGCACGCTCACCGATGCGGCGCTCCTCGACGACCGGCAGGAAGCCTACCTGATGGCCCTGGCGCCGGCGCCGGGACGCTGGGGGGTGGCCTGGCTGTCCCTGGCGGCGGGCCGCTTCTGGGTGGCGGAAGTGGCGCCCGGGGAGCTCGCTGCCCTGCTGGAGCGGGTGCGCCCCGCCGAGCTGCTGCTGCCGGAGACCCTGGCCGAGCCGCCGGCCACGCGCGCCGCATTGCGTCGCCTGCCGCCCTGGCAGTTCGATGCGGACGGCGGGCGGGCCCTGCTGTGCCAGCAGTTCGGCACGCGCGATCTGGCCGGCTTCGGTGCGGAGGGGCTGGAAGCCGCCATCGCCGCCGCCGGCGCGCTCATGGGTTACCTGCGCCAGACCCAGCTTGCGGCGCTGCCCCACATCACCAACCTGCGTGTCGAGCAGCCGGCCACCTACGTCCTGCTGGATCCGGCCACCCGCCGCAACCTGGAACTCACGGAGACTTTGCGCGGTGAGCGCGAGCCTACCCTGCTGTCGGTGCTGGATGCCACCTCGGGCGCCATGGGCGGGCGGCTGCTGCGCCACTGGCTGCATCATCCCCTGCGCGACCGGCTGGAGCTGCGCGCGCGCCTCGATGCGGTGGGGGCGCTGGTGGAAGCGGGACCGGAACCGATCCGGCAGCGCCTTGCGCGCATCGCCGACATCGAACGCATCGCCGGACGCATCGCCCTGCGTTCGGCGCGGCCGCGGGATCTCGCCGCCCTGCGCGACAGTCTTGCCGTGCTGCCGGACCTGGCGGCTGTGCTCAAGCGCTTCGACAGTCCGCGCCTCGTGCAGCTTGCCCGAGACAGCGTGCCGCGCGAAGCCCTGCACACGTTGCTCTCGCAGGCGCTGCAGGCGGAACCGGCGGCCTCGGTGCGCGATGGCGGTGTGATCAAGGACGGCTGGGATGCCGAGCTCGACGAGCTGCGCGCGCTGCAGAACCACTGCGGCGATTTCCTGCTGGAGCTGGAAGCCCGCGAGAAGGCTCGCACCGGCATCGCCAATCTCAAGGTCGAATTCAACCGGGTGCATGGCTTCTACATCGAGGTTGGCAAGGCCCAGGCGGACCGGGTGCCGGAGGATTACCGGCGGCGGCAGACCCTCAAGCACGCGGAGCGCTACATCACGCCGGAACTCAAGGCTTTCGAGGACAGGGCGCTCTCGGCCCAGGAGCGGGCGCTGGCGCGCGAGCGCCAGCTCTACGAAGACCTGCTGGAGCGCCTGCAGCCGGAGATCGCGTCGCTGCAGCGCCTGGCGCAGGCGGTGGCGGAGCTGGACGTCTTGTGCGCCCTGGCCGACCGCGCCCTGGCCTACGGCTACGTGGCGCCGGAATTCACGGATGCGCCGCGCATCGAGATCACGGGCGGGCGGCATCCGGTGGTGGAGCGGCAGGTGGACCATTTCATCCCCAACGATCTCGTGCTCTCGCCCGCGCGCCAGATGCTGCTCATCACCGGCCCCAACATGGGTGGCAAGTCCACCTACATGCGCCAGACCGCCCTCATCGTCCTGCTGGCCCACATCGGCAGCTTCGTGCCCGCGCAGCGGGCGCTGATCGGGCCGGTGGACCGCATCTTCACCCGCATCGGCGCTGCCGACGACCTGGCCTCCGGCCGCTCCACCTTCATGGTGGAAATGACCGAGACCGCCAACATCCTGAACAACGCCACGAAGGAGAGCCTGGTGCTGCTGGACGAGATCGGGCGCGGCACGTCCACCTTCGACGGTCTGGCCCTGGCCCACGCCGTGGCGCGCCATCTGGCCGGGAAGGTGGGCTGCTATACGCTGTTTGCCACCCACTATTTCGAACTGACGCGGCTCGCCCAGGAATTTCCCCAGATCGCCAACGTGCACCTGTCGGCGGTGAAGCACAGGGATCGCATCGTGTTCCTGCACGCCGTGGAGGAGGGGCCCGCCAGCCAGAGCTATGGACTGGAGGTGGCCCAACTCGCCGGCGTGCCCGCCAGCGTGATCCAGCAGGCGCGGCGTTATCTCGTCAGCCTGGAGAACCAGGCCGTGTCAGAAAGCGGCCAGGGCGATCTGTTCGCCAATGTGCCGGCGCCGGCGCCCCATCCGATCCTGGAGCGACTGCGCGAGGTGGATCCGGACGCGCTGTCACCCCGCGCGGCACTGGAGCTTGTCTATCAGCTGCGCGCCCTGCTCGACTGAAGGCGGGTGCAAAAAAACGCCGGGCATGCCCGGCGTTTTTCTGGCGGCCAGTGAGTGTGCCGGTCAGTGGGAATGTCCGTGGGGACCATGCACATGCCCGTGGGCGATCTCCTCGGGCGTGGCCGGACGCACGTCGGTCACCGTGCAGGAGAAGTGCAGGGTGCGGCCCGCGAGGGGATGATTGCCATCCACCACGACGGTGTCCTCGGTCACGTCGGTGACGGTGTAGAGAATCATCTCGTCGGAACCCTCCGCGCCGCCCTCGAACTGCATGCCCACCTGGATGTCGGCCACCGGGAACACGCTGCGGGGCTCTACCCGTACCAGGGAGGCATCGTACTCGCCGAAGGCGTCTTCCGGTTCCAGGGTCACGGACAGGGTGTCACCCGGCTGCATGCCCTGCAGCTTTTCTTCCACCAGAGGGAAGATGTTGTCGTAGCCGCCGTGCAGGTAGCTGATGGGTTCCTTGGATTCCTCCAGCACGTTGCCCTTGCTGTCGGAGAGGCAATAGGTCAGGCTGACCACGGAATTTTTCACGATTTGCATGAGTGCATTTCCTTGATGAGTGCCAGCACCTCCTGCGCATGGCCCCTGGGATTGACCCCGTAGAGGGCATGCCGGACGATGCCTTTCTTGTCGATGATGAAGGTGGAGCGAACGATACCCATTTTCTTCACTCCGTCCTTCTCTTTCTCCTGCCACACGCCGTACTTCTGGCAGGCTTCGCCTTCCGTATCGGCCAGCAGACGCACGGTGAGCCCGTGCTTGTCGCGGAAGGCGGCATGGCTGATGCAGTCGTCGCGCGACACCCCGATCACCACCGTGTCCAGGTTGGCCAGCTCGTCTTCGATGTCGCTGAACTCGATGGCTTCGATGGTGCAGCCCGGGGTGTCGTCCTTGGGATAGAAGTAGAGCACCACGTTCTTCTTTCCCCTGAAGTCGGACAGCTTGACCATCTCCATGTCCGCGTCGGGAAGATCGAAATCGGGTGCGGTGCTTCCTGCCTGCAACATAACATCCCCTGCCTGGGTGACTTTTGCCGCGAGCCCCCGGTTACGCCGGGCGTTGCAGCCCAAGTCTCGGGCCATTCTAAACCATTTCCGGGGGCGCACAAGAAAACCCGCGGCACCCCTGGTCGGGCAAAGGCGCACCGTATAATGCGCCCATGACCAAACGATTGCTTGGCGCCCTCACACCCCGTCAGTTCCTGACGCGCCACTGGCAGAAAGCACCGCTTTTCGTGCCCCGGGCCCTGCCGGACTTTCGCGATCTCTTAACGCCCGGCGAGCTGATGGCGCTGGCTGGGCGGGACGACGTCCAGGCGCGTCTGGTCACGGAGCGCGACGGGGTCTGGAGCGTGCGCCATGGGCCGCTGTCCGCCCGGGATTTCGGCGGGCTGAAGGGGGCGCGCTGGTCCCTGCTGGTGCAGGGCATCGATCAGGTGCTGCCGGAAGGCAAGGCCCTTTTGCAGGCCTTCTCCTTCATTCCCCACGCGCGGCTGGACGATCTCATGGTCAGCTTCGCGCCGGCAGGGGGCGGGGTGGGGCCCCATTTCGATTCCTACGACGTGTTTCTGCTCCAGGGGCTGGGCCACAAACGCTGGCAGATTAGCGGCCAGCACGACCGCAGCCTCGTGCCTGATGCACCCCTGCGCATCCTGCGGCGTTTCCGTCCGGAACAGGAATGGACGGTGGGTGCCGGCGACCTGCTCTACCTGCCTCCCAAGTATGCCCATTACGGGGTGGCACTGGACGACTGTCTCACCTACTCCATCGGCTTTCGTGCGCCTTCCGCCCAGGAGCTGGTGACCCAGTTTCTCGCCTACCTGGAAGAAAACCTGCAGGTCACGGGCATGTACGAGGACCCGGATCTCGCAACCCAGCGGCATCCGGCCGAAATCGGGGAGGCCATGCTGGACAGGGTGGCGCACATGCTCGAGGCCATCCGCTGGGACCGGGCGCAGGTGGCGGACTTCCTGGGGCGCTACCTGACCGAACCCAAGCCCTACGTGTTTTTCGAGCCGCCGTCGCGGCCGCTCGGCTACGCCGCCTTCGCGCGCGCGGCGCGGGCGCGGGGGGTGCGGCTGTCCCTCAAGAGCCTGATGCTGTTTCACGGCGCCACCGTGTTCATCAATGGCGAGGCGCTGCGTGTCTCGGCCGCCCTGCGCCCCTGGCTCGCCCGTCTCGCGGACACGCGCGAGCTGGCCGGGCTAGGGGAAGCACCCGAGGCGCTGCTAAAGCTTCTCCACGAATGGTACCGGGACGGGTGGCTTGAGCCGGCACCGGCGCGGGGGCGGCATGGCTGAAGACGGGGCGAGCGAGGGGACGTTCGGCCTTCCCTCGGGCTACCGCGCCGCCATCGACCGCCTGGTCCTGGCGGCGCGCCGGCAGATCTGCATCTTCGACCGCGATCTGGCCGGGGCGGGCTTCAACGATCCCGACCGCAGCGAGGCCCTGCGCCGGTTCCTGCTCATGGGTCGCGACAACCGCCTGCGCATCGTCCTCCACGACACGGCAGCGCTGCCCCGCCGCGAACCGCGTCTGATGAACCTGTTGCGCCAGTTTAGTCATGCCATCAGCATCCACGAAACGGAGCGCGAGGCCCGCAGCCTCTACGATGGCATCATGGTGGCGGACGCGGTGCATTACGTGCACCGCTTTCATTTCGACCACCCGCGCGGGACCTGGGGCCTCGATCAGCCGGAGCGTGCCCAGGCGCTGAGCCGCCGCTTCGAGGAAATCTGGCAGGCGTCCCGGCCGGCGCTGGCCGCCACCACCCTCGGCCTGTAAACCGGGCGCTTGCCACTTACATTTTCCCGGCAGGTTGCTATAATTCCGCGCGTCGGTCGAGGATTGCGTAGTACGAAGGCCGATCAGGTTCGCTTTGTTTTAACTTTAGCTAAAGGGAAACATAATGAAATACTCCGTCCTGCTCGCTGCTCTGCTGGCCGTGTCGCTTTCTGCCTGCGGCAAGAAAGAAGAAGCTGCTGCGCCGGCCGCGGAAGCGCCCGCGCCGGCCGCGGAAGCGCCCGCGCCCGCCGCTGCTCCGGCTCCGGCGCCGGCGCCCGCTGCTCCGGCTCCCGAGGCTGCTGCGCCGGCCGCTCCTGCCGAGGGCGCTGCCGCGCCGGCCGCTCCTGCCGGAGGCGCTGCCGCGCCGGCCGCTCCCGCGGAAGAGAAGAAGTAATCTCCTTCCAGGAGCAGAAAAAAGCCGGGCCCTGCCCGGCTTTTTTCATGCCTTTTTCCTATAGCACCTGCCGCCAGTCGAGGCCCGCATCCTGGTCGGCGATGGCGATCCAGTCCGCTTCACAGCCTAGCACCCCGGCCAGGGCCTGCCGCGCCAGGGCCGGCCGGTTGTTGGTGCGCGAAAGATGGGCGGCGACGATGTGCTGCAATCGCCGCGTGTCGAGCCCCGCCAGCAACGCTGCCGCCGCCGCGTTGCTCAGGTGGCCGTAGTCACCCGCCACCCGCCGCTTGAGGGCGGGCGGATAGGGGCCTGCGGCGAGCAGGTCCGCGTCATGGTTGCATTCCAGGACGAGGGCATCGACGCCGTCGAGCATGGCTTCGATGTGGGGCGTGCTGCGGCCCACGTCGGTGAGCACGCCCAGGCGGCGCGTGCCGTCGCTGAACACGAACTGGGCGGGTTCGCGCGCATCATGGGGGACGGGAAAGGGCTGGATCAAGAGATCACCCACCGCGAAGGGGTGGTGGGTGTCGAACAGGTGGAATTCCTCCGGCAGCTGGCCCGTCGCCGCCAGGTGCAGATGGGTGCCGTGGCTCAACCACACCGGCAGGCCAAACTTGGCCGCGAGCCGGAACACGCCCCGGACGTGGTCGCCATGTTCGTGGGTGACCAGGATCGCACTCAGGTCGGCGGGCGTGCGGCCCAGGCGGGCGAGCCGCGCCGCGGTTTCCCTCAGGTTGAAGCCGCAGTCCAGAAGCAGGCGCGTATCACCCGACTCGACCAGGAGGGCGTTGCCCTCGCTGCCACTGCCGAGGCAGGCGAAACGCATTACTTCAGCTGCTCATACAGGAGATTGAGGATCTTGCCGGCGGTTTCCGATTTGTCCGGCACGCCCTGCTTGTCCTCGATGCTGACGCGGGTGGTTTCGTTGCCTTCCGTCACGCGCACGCGGAACTCTTCGGGTTTCTGCTGCTTGTCGCGACTGCGCCAGAAGGCGAGTTTGGAGAACCAGCCGTCGTCCTTCTTTCTGGTGTCTTCCGCTTCCGGGTCCAGGTAACGCACGTAGTAGATGCCCTGGGAGCGGTCCCGATCCACCACGGTGAAACCGACCCGGTCCAGGGCCAGACCCACGCGCCGCCAGGCCCGGTCGAAGGCGTCATCGAGGACCAGACTGGTGCTGCCGTCGGTGCCGCGGTCGAGCCGGGCGCGGTCCACGTCCTTGCTGGTGGCGAGCAGGGTCTTGCTGCGGCTTTCCTCGACGCCGAAGCGCACCATCAGCCGACGCAGCATTTCCGCCTCCAGCTCGGGATCGGGCGGCCGGGGCTGCCAGATGGTGCGCTGGCCGCCATCGCCGCCCTCGAGGACTTCATACATGCCCCGGTGGCTGATATAGACCTCGGTGGTGCCCGGTTCCTTGCCCGGCTCCAGGCGGGTGCGGAACTTGTCCCGCTCGGCGGTGGAATAGAGGCTGTCCAGCACCTTGCCCAGGATGTTGCGGATGAAATCCTGGGGAATCTTGGCCCGGTTTTCCGCCCAGTCGGTTTCCATGATGCCCGCTTCCGGCTGTTCGGTCTTGATGATGAAGCCCAGCTCCTGCCAGAAGTCCCGCACCACCGGCCAGACCTGTTCCGGCGGGGCCTTGACCACCAGCCAGCGCTGGCTGCCCGCCCGCTCCACGCGGACGTTGGCCAGGTCGGGCAGGAGGTTGCCTGCCGTGGCGCTGGCGGTGGCCGGCCGTCCCTGGCGTTCCTGCTGGTAAGCCGACAGGGTGGCGCTGCCCCGCGGCGTGATGTCGGGCACCACGTAGCGGTCGTCCGGGGTGGTGGCGGTGAGATCGGGCGGGACGTCCAGGGGCGGGATCTTGCCCGCGGACTTGTAGTCGATCTTTTTGGTCTCCAGCGACATGGAACAGCCGCCGAAGCCGAGGGTGGCGGCCAGCAGCAGCGCCATTCCGGATGTGAAACCTCGTTTCATGCTGCGTTCTTCCTTGGGGCGGGCGGCTCCCGCCGTCAGCCGAGCACGCCGGCGCTGCGCATGGCGGCACGCAGGGTGTCGTGGTGGGCCGGGGAGAGGGGCGTGAGGGGAAGGCGGATGCCGGGCCGGATGAGCCCCATCTCGGCCACGCACCATTTCACCGGAATGGGGTTGGCCTCCACGAACAGCTTGTCGTGCAACGGGAACAGCCGCGCATTGATGGCACGCGCCTCCGCCAGGCGGCCCTGGAAGGCCGCTTCGCACATGTCGTGCATGAGACGCGGCGCCACATTGGCCGTCACCGAGATCACGCCATGGCCGCCCAGGAGCATGAGGGCCAGGGCCGAGGCGTCATCGCCGCTGTAGACGGCGAAGCCCTCGGGAGCACGCAGCAGGAGGTCGGTGCCCCGCTGCAGGTTGCCGGTGGCATCCTTGATGCCCACGATGTTGGGAATCTGGGCCAGCCGCAGGGCGGTGTCGTTGGCGATGTCGGAGGCGGTGCGGCCGGGCACGTTGTAGAGGATCTGGGGGATGTCCACCGCCTCGGCCACGGCCCGGTAGTGCCGGTAGAGTCCTTCCTGCCCGGGCTTGTTGTAGTAGGGCGCCACCAGCAGGCAGGCATCGGCGCCGGCCCGTTTCGCCGCTTCGGTGAGTTCGATGGCCTCGCGGGTGGAGTTGGCGCCGGTGCCGGCGATCACCGGAATGCGGCCGGCGGCGATTTTCACCGCGTCCTCGATGAGCCGGCGATGTTCGTCGAAATCGACCGTGGGGGACTCACCGGTGGTGCCGACCACCACCAAACCGTCGGTTTGCTGGGCGATGTGGAATTCGATGAGGGCGCGGTAGGCGTCCCAGTCGAGGCTGCCATCCTCGTGCATGGGGGTGACCAGCGCCACCAGACTGCCTTTGATCATGTCGGCTTCTTGGGGAAAAACCTCATTCTACCCCACGGCGGTGCGCCGCGGAAACGGGCGGCTCCGCCCCGCGCGCCGCGGCCGGCGCCCAGGGTCGGCGCCGGGGGGCGGCGTCAAAGAAAAACGGCCGCCCGCCCCGTTTGCCGGGGCCGATGCGGCCGCGTGCGCCCGCCGGGCTCAGCCCATGTAGGTGTACATGCGGTCCAGGAAGCTGTCGATGTCCACGTCGTTGAGGTCGGCGGGCATCGGCGCCTCCGCCCGGGAAATTTCGTAGCGGTCGAGTTCCCGGTGGATCACCTCTGCCATCACCGGATCCCAGCCGGAGGAGAGGGCGGCCTCGTAATCGTCCGTGGATGCGTCGTCTGCCGGGCCGATGCGTTCCTCGATGGCGCCGGAGCCCATGTCTTTCACGATCAGCATGATGCACCTCCTTGGGCGGCGAAGCATTGCCGCCTGCTTTGACTATAGCGGCCACGCTTGCAAAAGCTTGAGGGGGGCGTAAGCTTTTTGCCATTGTCCTGGGCTGGGTCCATGAACGAATCCATGAAATTCCGCACCCTGGTGAAGGGGCGCGGAGCGGTCAGCAATCCGGGGGGACGCTTCGAGTCCCTGCGCCGGGAGGCGGAGGACGATGGCTGGGGCAGTCTGGAACAGGAAGTGACCGTTGCCACGGTGCTGGAGGTGGACCGCGCCCGGCGGGTGCTCACCTACAACGAATCGCCGGACATTCCCTTCGACCGCTCCGTCAATCCCTACCGTGGCTGCGAGCATGGCTGCATCTATTGTTTCGCACGGCCCAGCCATGCCTATTTGGGGCTGTCTCCGGGCCAGGACTTCGAAAGCCGGCTGTTTCACAAACCCGATGCGCCGGAACGTCTGCGCGAGGAGCTGGCCCATCCCCGCTATACCTGTCAGCCCATTGCCCTGGGCATTAACACCGATGGCTGGCAGCCGGTGGAACGCAGGCTCGGCCTGACGCGGCGGCTTTTGCAGGTGCTCGCCGAGTGCCGGCATCCCGTTTCCATCGTCACCAAGTCGGCGCTGATCGAGCGTGACCTCGATCTGCTCACGAATCTGGCACGGGACGATCTGGTGCACGTGTTCGTCTCCCTCACCACTCTCGACCGGGAACTGGCACGCCGGCTGGAGCCGCGCGCCCCCCAGCCGGAACGGCGGCTGGCGGTGGTCGAGACCCTGGCGGGGGCGGGCGTCCCGGTGGGCGTGATGGTGGCGCCGGTGGTGCCGGTGCTGACCGATCCCGAAATGGAACGCATCCTGCAACGGGCCCGTGCCGCGGGCGCGCAGGAGGCGGGCTATGTCGTGCTGCGCCTGCCCCACGAGGTGAAGGACCTGTTCCGGGAATGGCTCGCCGCCCACGAACCCCTCAAGGCGGAGCATGTGATGAACCGCGTGCGCGAGGTGCACGGCGGCCGGAATTATCAGCCCGAATTCGGCCTGCGGCTGCGGGGCAGCGGCACCTACGCGCAATTTCTGCGCGACCGCTTTCGGCTCGCCTACCGGCGGCTGGGTTTTCCCGGCCTGCCGCCGCTAAGAACCGACCGCTTCCGGCCGCCGGCGGGTGGGCAGATGAGCCTGTTTTGACGTGTTTCAGTATTCGAAGAACTCGAGCACGCCATCGAGCCCCACGTAGTTGATGGCGTAGGTGGTCTTCTCGCGCACCACGGGCTTGGCGTGATAGGCCACGCTGATGCCCGCGGCGGCGAGCATGCGCAGGTCGTTGGCGCCATCGCCAATGGCCACCACCTGCTCCTTCGCCAGCCCCAGCTCGGCACGCACGCGGTTGAGCCAGTCGGCCTTGCCCTGGGCATCCAGGATGGGGCCGAGGAGCCGGCCGGTGAGCCTGCCGCCGACGATCTCCAGCGTGTTGGCCGCGGTGTAATCCAGGCCCAGGCGCGCCTTCAGGCGGTCGGTGAAGAAGGTGAAGCCGCCGGAGACCAGCAGGGTCCGGATGCCGTGGGCGCGGAGGGTGGCGAGCAGCCGCTCCGCCCCCGGCGACAGTCGCAGCCGCTCGTCATAGACCCGTTGCAGGGCGCTTTCCTCCAGGCCGGCAAGCAGTGCCACGCGGCGTGTGAGACTCTCGGCGAACTCGATCTCGCCGCGCATGGCGCTGGCGGTGATGGCGGCCACCTGGGGTTTGAGGCCCAGCATGTCCGCGATTTCGTCTATGCATTCGATGGCGATGAGGGTGGAATCCATATCCATCACCACCAGGCCGATGTGGTTGAGCTTCTGACCCTCGGGCACGTAGCCGAAATCGAGCCGCGCCCGCTCACACAGGGCCGGCACGTCCGGATGGGGGGTGCAGTGGGCGAGGCGGAACACGTTCGGCCGCACCTGTTCGATGCCGTTGGCCTGGGTGAGTTTGGCCAGCGTCTTGAGGTCTTGGGTCTCGACGTCGAGGCCCTGGATGACGAGATTCATCGATGCTTTCCAAAAAGTGAGGCCGGATCGACCCCGGCGCAATCCGGGCTTCGGACCGGGCGCCCGGGCCGCCCTGCCGGCTGCCAACTCACGCCATCAGCTCCCGCAGGATTTGCTGCACCGCCTGCGCCCGTTGCTCGGCATCGGCGGTCGCCAGCATGACCCTGAGCCTGTCCTGACCCGCGAGTTTGTAGTTCTTCCGGGTCTGGATCAACCCGATGATGCGCGCCGCGTCGATGGGCGGATTGGGCACGAATTGCAGGCTGATGCTTTCGCCGTTGGCGTCGATGCGCGCCACCCCCACTGCCTTGGCCAGGATGCGCAGGCGGTGGGTGGCGACCAGGGTTTTCGCCTGGGGCGGCAGCAGTCCGAAGCGGTCCACCAGTTCCTCCTGCATGGCATCGAGCTCGTCCAGGGTCTCGCAGTGGGCGAGACGCTTGTAAAGCACCAGACGTTCGTGGACGTCGCCACAGTAATCGGCGGGCAGCAGGGCCGGGGCGTGCAGGTTGATCTCGGTGGTGGCGTTCAGCGGCGCGTCCAGCGCCGGTTCCCGGCCGGACTTGAGCGCCTTCACGGCCTGCTCCAGCATCTGGGCATAAAGGGTGAAACCGATTTCCTGCATCTCGCCGCTTTGGGATTCACCCAAAAGCTCGCCGGCGCCGCGGATTTCCAGATCGTGCATGGCCAGGTGGAAGCCCACGCCCAGGTCCTCCATCATCTGGATCGCTTCCAGCCGCTTCCTGGCCGAGCCGGTGACGGCACCCTCCGGGGTGAGCAGATAGGCATAGGCCTGGTGGTGGGAGCGTCCCACCCGGCCGCGCAGCTGATGCAGCTGCGCCAGGCCGAACTTGTCCGCACGCTGGATGATGATGGTGTTGGCGGTGGGAATGTCGATGCCGGTCTCGATGATGGTGGTGCACAGCAGCACGTTGAAGCGCTGGTGGTAGAAGTCGCGCATCACGTGCTCCAGCTCGCGCTCGCGCATCTGGCCGTGGGCGACCTGGATGCGCGCCTCGGGCACGATGCGCGCAAGCCGCTCGTGCATCTGGGCCATGGTCTCCACCTCGTTGTGGAGGAAATACACCTGGCCGCCACGCTTCAGCTCCCGCAGCACGGCTTCCCGGATCAGACCCTCGTTCCAGGGATGGACGAAGGTCTTGATGGCGAGCCTGCGCTGGGGCGCGGTGGCGATCACGGAAAAGTCGCGCAGCCCTTCCAGCGCCATGGACAGGGTGCGGGGGATGGGTGTGGCGGTCAGGGTGAGCACGTCCACCTCGGCGCGCAGAGCCTTCAGGCGTTCCTTCTGGCGCACGCCGAAGCGGTGTTCCTCGTCGATGATGACCAGTCCCAGGTTCTTGAAGGCGACGTCCTTCTGGAGCAGACGGTGGGTGCCGATCAGGATGTCGATTCTGCCTTCGCGCACGCCCTTGAGCACTTCGGCCTGCTCTTTTGCGGTGCGGAAGCGGGAGATTTCCGCCACCTTCACCGGCCAGTCCGCGAAGCGGTCGGAGAAGGTGTGATAGTGCTGCTCGGCGAGCAGGGTGGTGGGCACCAGCACCGCCACCTGCCTGCCGTCCGCCACGGCGATGAAGGCGGCCCGCAGCGCCACTTCCGTCTTGCCGAAGCCCACGTCGCCGCAGACCAGGCGGTCCATGGGCTTGCCCGAGGTCATGTCCTCGATCACGGCCCGGATGGCAGCGGCCTGGTCCGGCGTTTCCTCGAATTCGAAGCCGGCGGCGAAGGCCTCGTAGTCCTCCCGCTTCAGCCGGAAGGCGTGGCCCGCACGCGCTGCGCGCCGCGCGTAGAGATCCAGCAGCTCGGCCGCCGTGTCGCGCACCTGCTGCGCCGCCTTGCGCCGGGCCTTTTCCCATTGGCCGCTGCCCAGGCGGTGCAGCGGCGCCGTCTCCGGCGGGCCGCCGCTGTAGCGGCTGATCAGGTGCAGGTTGGCCACCGGCACGTAGAGTTTGTCGCCGCCCGCGTATTCCAGCAGCAGGAATTCCGTGTCGCCCTCGCCCAGATCCAGCGTCACCAGGCCCTGGTAGCGGCCCACACCGTGATCCTCGTGCACCACGGGGTCGCCCACGCGCACTTCCGAGAGGTCGCGCAGCATGTGTTCGGAGCCGGTCTTCTTCGCTTCCCGCAGGCGCGACTGGCGCACCTGCAGGGCATAGAGCTCCGCCTCGGTGATGAGGGCGATGCCCGCTTCGACCAGCACGAAGCCCTGGCTCACCGGCAGGGTGGTGAGCGCGAAGCGTTCTCCCTGGGCGAGGAAGGCCTGGAAGCCTGCCACCGGCGCGGGGCGCAGGCCGTGCTCGGCCAGCATCTGGGCCATGGTCTCGCGTCGGCCTGCGCTCTCCGCGGCGAGCAGCACGCGCCCCGGGTATTCGTCCAGGAAAGCCGTGAGCCGCGCCAGCGGTTTTTCCGCGCGCCGGTCCACATGCACCGGCGGCAGGGGCGCCGTGGCGCAGCGTGCCGTGCGGCTGGAGGCGGGCGCGTCCGGCCCCAGGATTTCGATACGCGGGTGGGCCTTGAGGGCCCCGAACAGCTGGTCGGCGGTGAGGAACAGATCCTCCGGGGGCAGCAGCGGCCGTTCCGCATCCCCACCCAGCAGGGCATGGCGGGAGCGGGTGTCGCGCCAGAACTGTTCGGCGGCCGCCTGGACCCCGTGGTGCAGGCAGATCAGTGCATCCTCCGGCAGATAATCGGGGAAGGTGGCGGTGTTCTCGAAAAACAGGGGCAGGTAGTACTCGACGCCGGGCGGGGCGAGCCCGTTGCTCACGTCCTTGTACAGGCGGCTGCGCGAGGGATCACCTTCGAAGCGCTCGCGGAAAGCCTGGCGGAAACGGGCGATGCCGGCCTCGTTGAGGGGAAACTCCCGCGCCGGCAGCAGGCGCACCTCCGGCACCGGATAGATGGAGCGCTGGGTGTCCACGTCGAAGGTGCGGATGCTCTCGATTTCCTCGTCGAACAGGTCGATGCGGTAGGGCACCGGACTGCCCATGGGAAACAGGTCGATCACGCCTCCGCGCACGCTGTATTCCCCCGGCGCCTGCACCTGGCTGACAGGAGTGTAGGCCGCCAGGGTGAGCTGGCGGCGCAGGGCGTTCAAGTCCAGCCGCGCGCCCTGTTTCAGGAAAAACGTGTGGGCGGCGAGGAAGTCCTTGGGAGGCAGCCGGCAGAGGGCCGTCGAGACGGGCACGATGACCACATGGAAGGCGCGGCTGTCCAGCTGGTAGAGGGTGGCAAGCCGTTCCGAGACCAGATCCTGGTGCGGCGAGAACTGGTCGTAGGGCAGTGTTTCCCAGTCCGGAAACAGGTGCACGGACAGGGCGGGATCGAAGCAGGGAATCTCGTCGCGCAGACGCTGGGCCTCGTGGGCCGTTTCCGTAATGACCACCAGCCGCCGCCCGCCGGCCGCCAGCTGGGCCAGGGCGAGCGCATCCGACGAGCCGGCGAGGTTCGTGTAGCGTTGGCTTTGGCCCGGGTGGGGGAGGGGCGCGTCGAACAGCATGGGCAAGACAAAAACTGCGGATTATAAGCGAGGCGGGCGGCGGGGCCGGGGGCGCTGCGAATTTTCCCTAAAGTGGCGGCGCAGGCGGCCGATACAAGACCCACCTACTCGGGACGGAGTGGGGCTCTCCTTGGGAGGCGGACGGGTTCCGCCTCTTTTTTCTTCGATTGCGTCGGGCTGGCGCCACCCCTGTGCTATCGTGAGGTCGAGGAGGGCATCCCATGTTTCGCAACCGTCTCGAAGCCGCCGACCGTCTCGCCCAGCGGCTCATTGCCTACAAGGGACGAAACCCGCTGGTGCTGGCCATTCCCCGGGGGGCCGTGCCCATGGCCAGGCGCATCGCCGACGTGCTGGAAGGCGAGGTGGACGTGGTGCTGGTGCGCAAGCTGGGCGCACCGGGCAATCCGGAATTCGCCATCGGTGCGGTGGACGAGACCGGCTGGACCTACATCGCGGACTATGCCGCGGCGGCGGGGGCCACGCCCGAATACATCGAGCGGGAGAAGGCGCGCCAGATGGAGATCATGCGCCAGCGCCGGGCGCAGTACACGCCCGTGCGTCCCCCCATCGACCCCGCCGGCCGGATCGTGATCGTGGTGGACGACGGGCTGGCCACCGGTGCCACCATGATTTCCGCGCTCCACGCGCTGCGCGCCAGGGGGCCCGCCAGGCTGATCTGCGCGGTGCCGGTGGCGCCGCCGGAGACGGTGGAAAAGGTGCGCGGCTACTGCGACGAGGTGGTCTGCCTGGAAACGCCCTACGACTTCTATGCCGTGGGCCAGTTCTACGCCGAGTTTCCCCAGGTGGCAGACGAGGAAGTGGTGCGCATCCTGCGCGAGTCTGCACGCGCCTGAGAGCCCATCCGCCCTTCAGGTTCCGCTGGCCCGGGGGCTCACCCGGCTGCCGTCGCGCACCTGGTCATTGGGATGGCCGACGATCCGGTCGCCCGCCTGGAGTCCGGCCAACACCTCCACCGTCAGCCCGGCCCGGTGGCCCAGGGACACCGGCGTGAGCCGCGCCCGTCCCGCCTCGATGCGGTACACCGCCCAGCCGCTGTCGTGGCGGAACAGGCTGCTCGCGGGAATCTGCAGCACGTCCTCGCCCTCCCACACCAGGAAGCGCGCCTCCACCCGGTAGCCGTCGCCCAGGTTGCGCCATGCTTCAGGGGGTGAGGTGAAATCGACGATCACCCGCACCCGCTGTTCCTCCACGCCCAGGGCCGATACCTTGGTGAAGCCGGTGGGCTCCACCCGGCGCACCCGGCCTGCCAAAGGCGGGCCGCCCCAGCGCTCGAATTCCACCCGGGTCCCGGGCGCGATGGTCACGGCCTGGGTGGAGAGCACCTCCACTTCCACTTCCAGGGCGTGGGGATCTCCCAGCTCCAGGAGCGCCTGGCCGGCCGGGACCGGGCCCTCGCTTTCCCGCAGCACCCGCAGCACCCGGCCGTTTGCCGGGGCGCGCACGGCGAAGGCGCTGCGCGCGGCGCCGCCGCTGCCTTCCAGCAGGGCGGCCCGGGCGGTGTCGCGCTCGAAGCGGGCCGCGCGCGCGTTGTGCTCCGCGGCGGCCAGGGCCGCCGCACTGCGTTCGGCCTGCGCCGCGGCCTGGTCCAGGGCCTGGGCCGAGACGTAGCCCGCGGCGCGCAGCGCTTTCAGGCGATCCAGGTTCTGGCGGGCGAGGGCCGTTTCGGCCCGCGCCGCCCGGACGTTTTCCTCGGCGGCGGCCAGCGCCGCCTGGGCGGCCTCCAGGCGGGCAGCGGCCTGGGCGCGGCTTCTCGGATCCAGCACGGCGGCGGGCGCCGGCTCGATCACCGCCAGCGTCTCGCCTGCCGTCACTGCGTCGCCGGCCTTCAAAGTGATGCGCCGCAGCTGGCCGGCCATGGGCGCGGCGATGACGTAGCGTTCCCTGACCCGGGTCTTGCCTTCCTCTTCCACGGTGACGCGCAGGGGGCCGCGCGCCGCCGTGGCCACTTCCACGGGGATGGGCCGCGGCAGGAAGCCGTAGGTGAGGCCCGCCGCGATGCTCAGGGCAAGCAGGGAAAGACCGATGCGGGCACGCAGGTTCATGGGGCGGTTCTATTCCCGTGTCTTGAGTACTGCCATCAGATCGAGGCGCCCCAGCCGGCGCCAGATGATGAGCCCGGAGGCCAGGGCCGAGGCCACCACCACCAGCGCGCCCATGGCGTAATTGTCCGGCGTGAGGAAGAGGGGCAGGCGGTAGAGCTCGCTTTGCAGGGCCACCACCACGATGCCCACCAGCCCCACGCCCACCGCCATGCCCACGGGAATCGCCAGCAGGGCGAGCAGGCCGAGCTCCCCCAGCAGGATATAGCCGATCTCGCCGCGGGTGAAGCCGAGCACGCGCAGGCTGGCGAGTTCCCGCTCCCGCTCGGACAGGGCGATGCGCGCGCTGTTGTACACCACGCCGAAGCCGATGGCGCCGGCCAGCACCGTGGCCACCAGGTTGTAGAACAGCACGAACTCGCCGATGGTGGCGTAGAAGCTGCGGATGGCCGCGGCGTGGGCCACCATGCCCAGCACCCGTGGCCGTTCGTTGAGCCGGGCATAGACCTCCGTCTCCCGACCCGGTTCGACGGCGAGATAGGCACCGGTGGCCGCCGGTCCTTCCCGCAACAGGGTGTTCAGGGTCTCCTGCTGCATGTAGGCCGCGAGACCGAGATACTGGCGGGTGATGGCCAGCACCGGCACCTCGAGCACCGGCCGGCGTCCTTCCAACACTTCCACCGTGAGGGTGTCGCCCGGCCGGATGTGCAGGATCTCCCGCGCCAGGTAATCGGTGAGGATCACGCCGCCGGGCGGGACCGTCACCGGCTTGAGGCGGGTATCCAGCGCCCGGTGCAGGACGCCTTCCGGCTGGATGCCGTAAAGGGCCCCCCGGTGCCTGTGATTGCGGAAGCGCAGGATGGCGGGCACGTCGCGGAAGGTTTCCACGTAGGTCACGCCGGGCAGGGCGGCCAGTTCATGGCGCACCCGGTCCGGGGTCGGATCGATGAAGCTGAGGGCCAGATCCTCCCGCGCCGACTGACGAAACTGCACGTCCACCATGAAGTCTATGGCGCCCTTCTGGTAGTAGCCCACCATCATCAGGCCGCAGGCGCAGGCGATGCCCACCACGGTGAGCAGCGATTTCACCGGCCGGCGCTCGATGTGGCGCAGGATCATGCGCGAGGGTGCTGCCAGCCAGCGCTGGAAACCCAGCCGCTCCAGCAGCGTGGCGCGGTACACGGGCGGGGCTTCCGGGCGCATGGCCTCCGCCGGTGCAAGCCGCGCCGCCCGGGAGACCGCCCACAGGGTGGCGAGGAGCGCGGCAGCGCCGGCGAGCAGAAAGGCAATGGCCACCACGGCCGGCCGCAGCCGGTAGTGCAGGTACGGAAAGCGGAAGGTGGTCTCCTGATACACCCGGGAGAGGGACTCGCCGAACCATGTACCCAGGGCCACGCCCAGGGCCACGCCCAGGATCACCACCACCAGCACGAATTTCACGTAGTGCAGGGCGATGGCGCGGTCCGTGTAGCCGAAAGCCTTGAGGATGCCGATCTGGCTGCGCTGCAGGGCGATCAGGCGGCTGAGCACGATGTGCAGCAGAAAGGCCGCCACGCCCAGGAAGATGGCGGGAAACACCGTGGCTGTGGTCTTGAGCTGCTTGAGCTCCTCTGAGAGGAAACGGTTGGAGAACTGGTCACGGCGCGCGTAGGCCCCCCGGCTGCCATAGGGGGCGAGGGCCGCATCCAGCTGGTCGAGCACGTCTTCCACCCGGGCGCCTGCCACCAGGGTGGCGCTCACCTGGTTGAAGCCGCCCTCCATGTCGGTGGCCGCGGCCAGGGCGCGCCGTCCCATCCAAAGCACACCGTAGCGCTTGAAATCCGGGAACATGGCCCCCGGCGCGATCTGGTACACGTATTCGGGGGAGACGGCCACCCCCACCACCACCAGACGCTGGCGCCGGCCCCGGACGATGGCAGCGAGGTGGTCGCCCGGCCCCAGTCCATGGGCCTCCGCGAAGGTATCGGAAATCACCACCTCGTCGGGGCTGCCGGCCTGGGGCAGGCGTCCCCGCCGCAGGTGCAGGCCGTTGAGGAGGGGCTCGCGGCCGTCCGGCAGGGACAGCAAAAGCCCGGTGACCGGGTCGGTGAAACCCGCCACTTCCAGCTTGACGGGGCTCACCACCCGGGTCTCCAGGGTCTGGATGCCGGGAATTTCCCGCAGGCGCAGCGCCACGGGTTCGGGCGCGCGCTTCAGGGCGACGAACACGTCGGCCAGACGATACTGCCGATAGAAGTGGTCCCGCGTGCCCACCAGGGAATCGTAGGTGGACAGGGACATCACCAGGGTGGCCACGCCGCCCATGATCACGGCGGCAATGGCCAGCACCTGGCTTTTCATGTGGGCCAGTTCCCGCAGCAGCTTGCGGTCGAGGGCGCGCAGTCTCACCAGCTCAGCTCCCGCGCCGCCTTGCGGTGGGGGTTGGGGCGCACCTCCACGATGCGTCCGTCGGAGAGACGAATCACCCGGTCGGCCATGGCGGCGATGCCCACGTTGTGGGTGATGAGCACGGTCAGGGTGCCGAGTTCCCGGTTCACCTTTTCCAGGGCTTCCAGCACCACCACGCCGGTCTGGGAATCCAGCGCCCCGGTGGGCTCGTCGCACAGGAGTACGGCGGGATTCTTGGCAATGGCGCGGGCGATGGCTACGCGCTGCTGTTCACCGCCGGAGAGCTGGGCGGGGAAATGGTCCAGGCGATCCTGCAGGCCCACCAGGGCGAGGGCCGCCTCCGGTGTCATGGGATGGCTCACGATCTCGGTGACCGCGGCCACGTTCTCCCGCGCGGTCAGGCTGGGAATGAGGTTGTAGAACTGGAACACGAACCCCACGTGCTCCCGGCGGAAGCGTGTGAGCTCGGCGTCGCTGGCGCCCGTGAGGGGGCGTCCCAGGTAACGCACTTCGCCGCCACTGGCCGTATCCAGCCCACCCAGGATGTTGAGCAGGGTGGACTTGCCGCTGCCGGAAGGGCCCAGCAGCACGACCAGTTCCCCGGGGTAGAGGTCGAGATCGATGCCGCGCAGCGCCTGCACCTCGACCTCGCCCATGGGATAGACCTTGGTGAGACCGCGCGCGACGAAGACGGCCTGGCTGTCCATGGCCGGCATCATGCCACAGCGGGCGCGCGGGGGGCCGCCCGCCTCGGGGAAAGTCAGGCGGGCAGGTGGCGCAGGAACCAGTCGGTGGCCAGGCGGGCGACCTCCTCCAGGGTGCCCGGTTCCTCGAACAGGTGGCTCGCACCCGGAACGATCGTAAGCTCCTTTTCGCAGGTCATGACTTCGAAGGCCGCCCGGTTGAGCTCGATCACCACGTCGTCCAGGCCGCCGACGATGAGCAGGGTGGGCGAGACCACCTGGCGCAGGGCGCTACCCCCCGCGAGATCGGGGCGCCCGCCGCGCGACACCACGGCGGCCACGCTGCGTCCCAGTTGGGCCGCCGCCTGCAGGGCCGCGGCGGCACCGGTGCTGGCGCCGAAATAGGCCACGGGCAGGCCGCGCGCACCCGGGTGGCTCATCACCCAGCTGGTGGCCACCGCCAGCCTGCGGGTGAGCAGGGGAATGTCGAAGCGGGTCCGGTAGTCCCGGTCCTCCTCCACCGTGAGGAGGTCCATGAGCAGCGTGCCGATGCCGGCCCCGCGCAGCACGCCCGCCACGTAGTTGTTGCGCGGGGAGTGGCGGCTGGAACCACTGCCGTGGGCGAACAGCACGAGCCCGCGGGGCGTCTCCGGCAGCTCCAGCATGCCTTCGATGCGCGCCGCTCCATCCGGAATGTGGACGAGCTCGCCGACCATGGTTTCTGTATAGACCACGGCCGGCGCCGGTGGGGCCGTCCCTGGCAGGAATTTGCGCGCCGGGGCGGCCGGGCCTCACGCCACCGGATGCATGGCCACCGGAATGCGGCGCGGGCCGAATTGCCGCTTCAGTTCGAAGTGCTGAAAATGGCCGGCGATACGCGTGCCACACTGCCGGCAGTGACCGGAATCGTCGAGCTGGTAGTCGCGGATGGCGTACCAGTCACGCACGATCACCGGCGCATGGCAGTTGGGGCAGAAGGTGGTGTCGCCTTCCACGTTGTGCACGTTGCCCGTATAGACGTAGTGGAGCCCCTGCTTCATGGCGATGTCCCGCGCGCGTACCAGGGTGGACACGGGCGTGGGCGGCACGTCCAGCATCTTGTAGTCCGGGTGGAAGGCGGAGAAATGCAGGGGCACATCGGGCCCCAGCTCCCGGGCGATCCAGCGGGACAGCGCCGTGATTTCCTCGTCGGAGTCGTTCTTGCCGGGGATCAGCAGCGTGGTGATTTCTAGCCAGACCCCGGTTTCCTTCTTCAGGTAAACCAGGGTATCCAGCACCGGCTGCAGGTGACCGCCGGTGATCTTGAAATAGAAGTCCTCAGTGAAGGCCTTCAGGTCCACGTTGGCGGCATCCATCTTGGCGAAAAACTCGCGCCGGGGTTCGGGGTGGATGTAACCCGCGGTGACCGCCACGGTCTTGATGCCCAGCTTGTGACACTCGTCAGCGGTGTCCATGGCGTATTCCGCAAAGATCACCGGATCGTTGTAGGTGAAGGCCACGCTCTTGCAGCCGTGGCGCTGGGCCGCCCGGGCGATTTCCGCCGGCGCCGCCCGGTCCATGAGCCGGTCCATCTCCCGAGACTTGCTGATGTCCCAGTTCTGGCAGAACTTGCAGGCCAGGTTGCAGCCGGCGGTGCCAAAGGAGAACACGCTGGTGCCGGGATAGAAATGGGCGAGGGGTTTCTTCTCGATGGGATCGATGCAGAAGCCGGAGGAGCGGCCGTAGGTGGTGAGAATCATCTCGCCACCCTCCATCTTGCGCACGAAGCAGGCGCCCCGCTGGCCTTCGTGCAGCTTGCAGTCGCGGGGGCACAGGTCGCACTGGATGCGTCCGTCCGGCAGCTTGTGCCACCAGCGGGCGGGGTGATGGGATTCCGGAACGTGGCTCATGGTTCGATGATCTCCTGTTCGGGTTCCTTCCACTTCTGCACGGTGTAGCGCGCCAGCCGGATCTGGGGGGCCCAGAAGTCCCAGGGCAGACCCGCCTTCATTTTCAGATGTGCCAGAAAGCGGTCGGGCTCCGACAGCTGCTCCCACACCTGGGGCAGGAAGGTGCTGCGGTAGGGGCCATATTCCAGGATCACGCCATCCACATGGGGCCGCAGCTTCTCCCAGGCCTCCTGCTCCGATCCCACCGGCAGCGGTTCCGGTGGCGCAAGCAGCGACACCTCGATGCGGATGTCCGGCCACTCCCGGCTGGTGAGCGGCGGAAAACGCGGATCGCGAAAGGCGGCGTTCAAGGCATTGGCGCGCACGTCCTCGCGCAGGGGACGGCGGGCCTCCAGACTGCCGATGCAGCCCCTGAGCTCGCCGTCGCGGGTGAGGGTGACGAACGTGGCGCCGGGCTCGTCGAGCCAGGGCTGGGCGTCATCCGGCAGGGGATAGGGGCGTCCCAGGGCTTCGGCGATGCTGCCGCGCGCCAGCGGCAGCAGGATGAGCCCGCGGTCTTCGCGGTTTTCAGTGGACATCCTGCTGCCCCTCCACGAAGGCAAACGCGGCATAGCCCACCACGTGATCGTGATCGCCCGCCGTATCGCCGGAGTTGCGCAGATCGAGGAGTTCCGGCTGGAGTCCATGGCGGCGCGCCGCGAGCAGAAGACCGTTGACTGGGGTGCCGCCGCAGGCCTGCTCGTGGGTCACCGGGCGCAAATCCAGGATCATCTGGGCGGTTTGACCATCGATGCGCCGCGCCAGGTCGTAGGGCAGATAGTGGGAGAGATCCGAGCTGATCACGATCAGGGTCTCCGGCCCGCCCCATACCTGCTCCAGCACCTGAGCCACTTCCTCCGGCGTGGCATCGCCCACCACCAGGGGCACAAGGGTGAAATCGTCCAGCACCTTCTGCAGGAAGGGCAGTTGGACTTCCAGGGAATGTTCCCAGGCATGGGCCGGGGCGCTCTCCACCACCTGGGGCAGCGTGGCGAGGCGCGCCATGGCGTCCCGGTCCAGGGGCACGGTGCCCAGCGGGGTTTCGAAGGCTTCCACCCCGGGCAGGGCCAGCCCCCGCACGGGCACCCGGTGCGCGGGACCGAGCAGCACCACGCGGCGGATGCGGTCGCGCCCGGCGGCGATGCGCTGGTAGGCGGTGGCGGCGATGGGGCCGGAATAGATGTAACCCGCGTGGGGTACAATCACGGCCTTGGGCACCGGCCCGCTGGTTCTGCGCGCCTGACGCAGCAGATTGTCCAGATCGTAGTCGAGCTTGCCGGGATGACCCGGATAGAAGGTGCCGGCGACGGCGGGGTGGCGGACGGCGTGCGCCATGGTCCTCTCCTCAGTCTGATGCTGGTCCGGGGAATGGGGCCGCGGGAGGGCTTTTCAACCCGGATTGTCTTCATTGGGGCGCATGACACCGGCGAAGGCACACCGGGCCTCCATGGCCCCGTGCATGGGCCGCGGCTCGATGCGCACCCGAGGCGGGCGCCGGCCCAATGGACGATCCGGATTCAACTATAGATCCCGGCCGCTGCAAAACCCATGTCCGACTGCATTGCCCTGATACCCGCCGCCGGCAGCGGCAGCCGTTTCGGCGCAGGCCGGCCCAAGCAGTACCTGAGCGTGGCCGGCCGGCCGCTCTTGTGGCACGCGGTGCGCACCCTGGCGGAGCATCCGCGCATCCGGCGCGTCTATGTCGTGCTGGCCCCGGAGGATCGCCATTTCGATGCCTGGAACTGGCAACAGGACTTCCCCCGACTGAGCCCCCTGCGCTGCGGCGGTGACACGCGCGCGGCGAGTGTGCTCAACGGCCTGCGCGCCATGGCCGCCGAGGTGGCGGCGGAGGATTGGGTGCTGGTGCACGACGCGGCGCGCCCCTGTCTAAAAGCGCGGCATGTGGATGAATTGATCGCCGCCCTGGCGCACGACCCCGTGGGCGGGATTCTCGCCATCCCGGTGGCGGATACCCTCAAGCGGGCCGACGAGGCGGGGAGGATCGCCGGCACCGCGCCGCGGGAAGGGTTGTGGCAGGCCCAGACGCCCCAGATGTTCCGCCACGGTCTGCTGCTGCGCGCCCTGGAGGCAGTGGGGACGCAGCAGCCCACCGACGAGGCCGGCGCGGTGGAGGCGCTGGGATACCGGCCCCGGCTGGTGCAGGGGGATGCCAGCAACCTCAAGGTCACCTGGCCGCGCGATCTGCGGCTGGCGGAACTGATCCTCAGCGACAGGGAGACCCACCCATGATACGTGTCGGCCAAGGCTTCGACGTGCATGCCCTGGTGGAAGGCCGCAAGCTCATCCTCGGGGGCGTGGAGATTCCCTTCCCCCTGGGGCTGGAAGGCCACTCGGACGCGGACGTGCTGCTCCACGCCATCTGCGATGCGCTGCTGGGGGCGGCCGCCTTGGGGGACATTGGCCGCCATTTCCCGGACACCGATCCCCAGTATCGGGGCATCGACAGCCGGCGGCTGTTGCGCCGGGTGCGGGCGGTGCTGGCCGAAAAGGGCTGGCGGGTGGGCAACGTGGACGCCACCGTGGTGGCCCAGGCCCCCCGGCTTTCCCCCTACATTCCGGACATGGTGCGCCACATCGCCGCCGATCTGGAAGTGGCCGAAGCGTGCGTGAACGTCAAGGCCACCACCACCGAGAAACTGGGGTTCACGGGCCGCGGCCAGGGCATCGCCGCCCAGGCCGTCTGCCTCATTACACGGGAAACCTGATTTGGCCAGGGCTTTGCGCCTGTTCTTCGCCCTCTGGCCCGATGCAGAGGTGCGTGCCAGGCTGGAGGCCGCCGCCCGGCGTATGGGCGAGACCTGTGGCGGCCGGCCCACCCGCCCGGAAAACCTGCATCTCACCCTGGTGTTCCTGGGGGAGGTGGAGGCGGCGCGCCTGCCCGCGGTGCGCGCCGCCGCCGACGGCGTGACCATCCCTGCTTTCCGCCTCGACCTGCGCGAGCTGGGCTATTGGCCGCGCCAGCGCATTGCCTGGATTGCGCCCGCCGAGCCGCCGCGGGCCCTGTTCGATCTGGTCTCGGCCCTGGAGACGGCGCTGGCGGCGCAGGGATTCGCCCTCGACCCCCGTCCCTACGTGCCCCATCTCACCCTGTTGCGCCAGGCGCGCTGCCGCGGTGAGACGCCGACGCTGGAGGGCATCGTCTGGTCCGTTCCCTCGTTCGTCCTGGTTTCCTCCACCCTGCGCCAGGAGGGGGTGTCCTACGAGCAGATCGCGGCCTGGCCTCTGGCCGCGCCGGTCTAACGCGCAAACGAAAAGGGGGCCTTGCGGCCCCCTGTTTCACGGCGGCTTGCGCCGCTCAAATGACGATCTGTGCCTTCAGGCGCTCCATCAGCTCCTTGTCCGAATCCTTGGTGTAGTCCTTCTCGATGGTATCGGTGACCAGTTCCGCGGTCTGGGCGGGCAGGCGCTGCCTGAGCATGCCCATGAAGGGGGTGGAAGCCACCAGCACCAGCCGGTTGAACTTGCCCGCCGCCCGCTCGTGATCCAGCAGCTTGGCGACCTCCAGGGCGAATTCCTCCGCCTCGTGGGTCTTGGGATCGGTAGGAGGCTGACGGGACCCGTGGCCATTGCCCACGCTCTGCATGTAGCCCGGACGGTCGGTGACCAGGTCGGCGCGTTTCATGCGGCTTTGGGGATGTTCCAGCTCGGTCACCAGATGCAGGCCCTTGTTGCGCTCGAAGATGCGGGCGATGCTGGCATTGGCCACGACGACCCAGGTGATGCTCATGCTGTGCTCCTTTGATGAAAGTTTGACTATAGCCTACAGGCAGGCGGCGTCCCATTCAAGACGAAGACATCCGGTTTTCGGCCATCAGTCCCGCAGCCAGGGCGTCATAGGCCGCTTCCGAAATGTCCCGGGGGTGCAGGACGGGCCCAGCCTCCAGCTGGGGGTAGTTGCGCGCCATGGAACGCGCGTAACTGGGATCGTAATGCTTTTCCAGGAGATCCAGCACCAGTTCGTCCCACCGGCCGGCGCCGGCGAGTGCCCGCCAGGCGGCGATCTGGGCGCCGCCGTGCAGGGCGGTGAGGGCGTCCAGCCGGGACAGCAGCGTCTCCGGCCGTTCCAGGAAATGCCGGTATTCCTCCTTGAGCAGGGCCAGGCGCTGGGCGGCGGTGAGCTGCAGCCGGATGCACAGGCCGCTGGCCCACATGCGCTGGATCAGGGCCTCGGGCACGCGCAGGTTGCCGATTTTCTTGCTCTCGCCCTCCACGAACACCGGCTGGGCCGGATCGAAGCCGGACAGGGCGTGCCACACCTGGCTTTCGAACCATTTCTGGCTGGGCTGGGGTCTATCGGGCAGACCGCCCAGCACCGAGCCACGGTGGGCGGCCAGCCGTTCCAGGTCCAGCACCTGCGCGCCCCTGCGGGCGAGAGCAGCCAGCAGGCGGCTCTTGCCGGAGCCGGTGGGGCCGCAGATGACATGGAACTGGAAACGGGCCGGCAGCGTGGCGAGCTCCTCGATCACGCGCCGCCGGTAGGCCTTGTAGCCCCCTTCCAGGCGCGCGACTTTCCAGCCGATTTCGCCCAGGATGTGGGACATGGCGCCGCTGCGCTTGCCGCCGCGCCAGCAATAGACCAGGGGACGCCAGTCGCGCGGCCGGTCCATGAGACGCTGCTCGATGTGGTCGGCGATGTTGCGGGAGATGAGCGCCGCCCCCACCTTGCGGGCTTCGAAGGGCGAGACCTGCTTGTACAGGGTGCCCACGCGCGCGCGCTCCTCGTCGGAGAGCACCGGCAGGTTCACCGCACCCGGAATGTGATCCTCCCGGAATTCCGTGGGGGTGCGCACGTCGATGATCTCGTCAAAGCCGGTGAGCTGTGCTACGGTAACGACGCCCGTCATGGCCCGTTTCTGCTTTTCTGCGCGCGAAAAACCGCCATTCTAACCCGAGGGACGGCCCGGCACGACGGTGATTCCGTCCCGGCCCGTTTTTCCCGCTTTTTTCCTGCCTATGACTGACATCAAACTCACCCAGTATTCCCATGGCGGCGGCTGCGGCTGCAAGATCGCCCCCGCCCTGCTTTCCGAAATCCTCGGCCAGGTGTCCGCGAGCCACGCCTTTCCGGACCTGCTCGTGGGCACCGAAACCAGCGACGATGCCGCGGTGTACCGGCTCAACGACCAGCAGGCCATCGTGGCGACCACCGACTTCTTCATGCCCATCGTCGACGATCCCTACGACTTCGGGCGCATCGCGGCCACCAACGCCCTCTCCGACGTGTATGCCATGGGCGGCCGGCCCATCCTGGCCCTGGCGGTGGTGGGCATGCCGGTGGACAAGCTGCCGGTGGAGGTGATCCGGCGCATCCTCGAAGGCGGGCAGAGCGTGTGTGCCGCGGCAGGCATTCCCATCGCCGGGGGACACTCCATCGACGCGCCGGAGCCCATCTACGGCCTGGTGGCCCTGGGGGTGGTGCATCCCCAGCGGGTGAAGCGCAATGACCAGGCCCGGCCGGGTGACCGGCTGATTCTGGGCAAGGGCCTGGGTATCGGCATCATGAGCGCCGCCCTCAAGAAGGGCAGACTCGACGAGGCAGGCTACCGGGAGATGGTGGCCAGCACCACCCAGCTCAACACGCCGGGTGCCCTGCTCGCCGAAATGCCGGGCGTGCACGCCCTGACCGACGTGACCGGCTTCGGCCTGCTGGGCCATTTGCTGGAGATTTGCCGGGGCTCCCGCTTGGGCGCACGCCTGGAATGGGACCGCCTGCCCATCCTGCCGGGTGTCACGGCCCTGGTGCAGGCAGGTTTTGCCCCGGGGGCGGCGGACCGCAACTGGGCGAGTTACGGCCAGGCGGTGCGCCTGCCGGCGGATTTTCCCGAGTGGCGGCGCAAGCTCCTGTGCGACCCCCAGACCAGTGGCGGCCTGCTGGTGGCCTGTGCGCCGGAGGCGGTGGAGGAGGTGATGGCGCTGTTCGCGCGCGAAGGTTTCGCCCATGCCGCCGAAATCGGCACGCTCAGCGCGGGCGAGGTGTCGGTGCAGGTGGTCTGAAGCCGCGGCGGGCGCCCGGCCTGGAGGCCCGCCGGCCTCACGCCCCGGCAGACAGGCTGGCGGCGCCCTCCGGCTGGCGGCGCTCGCCCCGGCGGCGTTCCTGCGCCGGCGGCCGCACACCCGGCGGATTGCGGCGGCGTTCACCCAGCCGCCGCTCCACCGGCAGGTATTCCACCTCGTAAACGGGCAGGACAGGGCTTTTCATCGCTTCGTCCCGGAAAGGCCATCGCTCCCGATGATAGACCGGGGTTTGTGGAAAAAGGGTTAAAAGGCAGTCACTTAACCCCTTTGTAATTTCCGCCGCGCAAGCAGCCTGAATTAGAATCAGGCCATCCATTCGGCAGGGGGAAACGCCATGAAGTTCCTGATCATCGAGGACGACAATTCCGCCGCGGATTTCCTGCGCCAGGGGCTGGGCAATTTCGGCTACGAAGCGGACGTGGCCCACGACGGCGAAGAAGGGCTGGACATGGCCCGCAAAAACGACTACGACCTGTGGCTGATCGACGTGATGCTGCCCAAGCGGGACGGTCTGTCGGTGCTCAAGTCCCTGCGTGACGAAGGCAAGCAGGTGCCGGCGCTGATCCTGTCGGCCCGGGGCCAGGTGGATGACCGGGTGGAGGGACTGCGCGCCGGGGGCGATGACTACGTGGTCAAGCCCTATGCCCTGAACGAGCTGCAGGCGCGTATCGAGGCGCTTTTGCGGCGGGCAAAGAATTACGGCAAGCATCCGGAGACCGAGCTCACCGTGGGCGACCTGCACATGGACCTCCTGAGCCGCAAGGTGACCCGCGCCGGACAGGAGATCTATCTCAAGCCGCGGGAATTCCGGCTGCTGGAATATTTCATGCGCCACGCCGGCCAGGTGGTGACGCGCACCATGCTGCTGGAGAACGTCTGGGATTACTACTTCGATCCCCAGACCAACGTGGTGGACGTGCACATCAGCCGCCTGCGCTACAAGATCGACAAGTATTTCCCAAAGCCCATGCTGCACACCGTGCGTGGCACGGGCTACGTGCTGCGCGCGGCCGACGATGCGCCGCAGGACGCCGGCAGGAACGGGGAATAAAGGCCGGTGCCGCCGCCCCTGGCTTCCTTTCTGCGTTTTTTCCGGTCCACACCCGCCCGCCTCACCGTCGGCTTCGTTTCCCTCTTCCTGGTGGGGACGCTGCTTGTCTTCGCCTACCTGAGCTTCCAGATCAAGGCGGCCCTCATCGCCCAGATCGACAAGGCGCTGCTCGACCAGCAGAGCCTGCTCACGGTGCAATACCGGGACAGTGGCGCCGCCGGGCTGTTCCGTGCCATCGAGAGCGAGCTTCTGTCCAAGGGCAAGCGCGAGCGCAATTACCGCATCCTGGACCGCAACGGCCGGGTGGTGTTCGAGGCGGGTGAGCTCACCCTGCCCGAGGTGAAACCCTTCAAGGGCGTGCAGGACATGAAAATCCCGCCCGTGGGCGGCGAGCCCGGGGGGCATGCGCGCGCCGTGAGTTTCCGCCTCGGCGACCGCTACACGGTCTATCTGGCCCACAGCACCCAGTCCATCGACCGCACCATGCAGGGGTTCTGGATGGCCTTAATCCAGGCCCTGGTACTCATCCTCCTGGTGGGGCTGGGGCTGGGCTACTGGCTGGGCCGCCGTTTCTGGTCCCAGATCGAGGCGTTCAACCAGATGGCCATGAAGATCGTGCATTCGGCGAATCTCTCCAGCCGTCTGCCGGTGAGTGGCGACGACGAGTTCGCCGCACTGGCCAGCAACATGAATGCCATGCTGGACCGCATCGAGAAGCTGTTCCAGGGCATCCGCCAGGTGAGCGACAACATTGCCCACGACCTGAGGAGTCCCCTCACCCGACTGCGCGCCGACGTGGAAGTGGCGCTGCAGCAGGACGACCCGGCCAAATACCGCGAGACCCTGGGGCGGGCACTGGAGGAATTGCAGAAAATGCAGGAGATTTTCCAGTCCCTGCTCTCCCTCGGGCAGGCGGAGGCGGGCAGCCTGCAGATTCGCAAAAAGCCCCTGGATCTCTCGGCCCTGCTGGAAGACGTGGTGGAACTCTATGGGCCGCTCATGGAAGAGAAGGAGCAGACCCTCACCACGCGCATTCCACCCGGCGTGATGATCAGCGGCGACCGCCAGCTGCTGGCCCAGGTGTTTTCCAACCTGTTCGACAATGCCATCAAGTACGTGCCTGCCGGGGGCGTGATCGAGCTGGCCATGGCGCGCCGGGGCGAGCGTGTGGAAATCGTCCTGGCCGACAGCGGGCCGGGCATCGTGCCCGAGATGCGCAGCAAGGTGTTCGACCGCTTCGTGCGTCTCGATCCCAGCCGCACCCTGCCGGGCACCGGCCTGGGCCTGTCCCTGGTGAAAGCCTTCGTGGAACTGCATGGCGGCGCGGTGAGCCTGTCGGACAGCCGGCTCGGCGGCGCCGCCTTCACCATCCTGCTGCCGGTGCAGTGATGCGCCGCGTCTATACTGCCGCCGACCTGGCGGATGCCCACATTCTCCTCGGCCTGCTCACGCAGCAGGGCATCGCCGCGCGCGTGCTCGGGGAACATGCCCGGGGCGGGGTAGGCGAGCTGCCCTTCGGCGAGACCTGGCCCGAAGTGTGGATCGACGACGACAGGAACTTCGAGCGGGCGCGCGCCGTGGTGCAGGGCTATGAGTCGGCGCAGGCCGCGCCAGGCAGTCTGCGCTGTCCCCATTGCGGCGAGGCGTCCCCGGCCTCCTTCGAAGTCTGCTGGCACTGCGGCGGCGCGCTTTGAGCCTCACCGGAGGAGAGGCTCGAGGGCCGGCCACACGGTGTCGAGCAGGAGGGGCTGCGCCTGCGCCGTGGGATGCAGCCCATCGGCCTGGAACCAGGCGCGTTCCGTTGCGATGCGCTCGAGAAGGAAGGGCACGAAGGCCAGGTGGTGGCGGCGGGCCAACATGCCATACAGGGCGTGGAAGCGCTCGGTATAGGCCGGGCCGTAGTTGGGAGGCAGCCGCATGCCGATCAGCAGCACCCGTGCGCCGCTTGCCTTCGCGCTGCGTATCATCGCATCCAGGTTGTCCCGGGTCTGCTCGAGACTGAGGCCGCGCAGGCCGTCGTTGGCACCCAGGGCCAGGATCACCACTTGCGGCCGATATTCCCTGAGCAAGGCGGGCAGCCGCGTGCGTCCGCCCGCGGTGGTCTCGCCGCTGATGCTGGCATTCACCACCCGGTGGGGAAACTTTTGTGCCTTGAGGCGGGTCTGCAGCAAAGCCACCCAACCCGCCTCGCGGGGCAGTCCATAGGCGGCGGACAGGCTGTCTCCCAGCACCAGGATGCGCGGCGGTTGCGCGCCCTGCGCGACGTTGCCGGCCATGACCAGGGCGGCGACAATCGCGAAGCTTGCAAGCCACACAAGAAATCTCATGAATCCCATCATTCGCGCCAGCGCCCTTGGCAAGGACGTGCCCCTGGAAGGCGGGCGGCTTGCGATCCTCGCCGATGTGTCGCTCGAAGTCAAAGGGGGGGAGTCCCTCGCCATTCTGGGAGCCTCGGGCTCGGGCAAGTCCACGCTGCTGGGTCTGCTTGCGGGGCTGGATGTGCCCAGCCGCGGCCAGGTGCACTGGAACGGCCAGGACATCTTCGCTCTGGACGAAGACGCGCGCGCCGCCCTGCGCGGCCGGCTGGCGGGTTTCGTGTTTCAGTCGTTCCACCTGCTGCCCGCGCTCACCGCGCTGGAGAACGTCATGCTGCCCCTGGAACTCGCGGGGGTGGCTCAGGCCCGCAGCCGGGCACAGACCATCCTCGACCGTGTCGGGCTGGCGGCGCGCCTCAACCACTACCCTCGCCAGCTCTCGGGCGGCGAGCAGCAGCGTGTGGCCATCGCCCGTGCCTTCGTCACCGAGCCGGCCATCCTGTTCGCGGACGAACCCACGGGCAACCTGGACAGCGCCACCGGCGCGCGGGTGATCGAGCTTTTGTTCGATCTCAACCGGGAACGGGGCACCACCCTGATCCTGGTCACCCATGATGCCAGCCTGGCGCAGCGCTGTGAGCGCCGCCTGGTGCTGGACGCGGGCCGTCTGGTGGGGGAGGCATGAAGCTCGCGCTGCGCCTGCTTTTGCGCGAGTGGCGCGCCGGTGAACTCGCCGTGCTCACCGTCGCCCTGCTAGTGGCGGTGGCGGCGGTGAGCACCGTGAGCTTCTTCACGGACCGCGTCAATCAGGCGCTCACCCGTCAGGCAAGCGAGCTCCTCGCCGCCGACCTGGTGCTGGTGAGCGACCATCCGGTCGAGGCGCAGCGGCAGACCGCGGCCCGTGCGCTGGGCCTGACGGTGGCCCACAGCGCGGTCTTTCCGAGCATGGTGGTGGCGGGGGCGCGTGCGCGCCTGGCGGAAATCAAGGCCGTGAGCCAAGGCTACCCCCTGAGGGGCCGGCTCGAGATCGCCGAGGTGCGCGGCCAGCCCAGGCAGGTGGCCCGGGGTCCGGCACCGGGGACCGCCTGGGCGGATGCGCGCTTGCTCCTGGAATTGGGCCTTGCCCCTGGGGATGCCATCGAGGTGGGTCGCAAGCGGCTCCTTCTCGCCGCCGTGATCGAGCGCGAGCCGGACCGTGCGGGCGATTTTTTCAGCATCGCGCCGCGCCTGATGATCAACGAGGCGGATCTCGCCGCCACCGGTCTCGTCACGGTGGGCAGCCGGGTGAGCCACCGGCTGCTGGTGGCGGGTGAGCCGGGGGCGGTGGCGGCTTACCGGCGCCTGATCGAGCCGGGGCTGAAGCGGGGCGAGCGGCTGGAGGGCGTGACCGATGCGCGTCCCGAGATTCGCTCCGCCCTGGAACGGGCGCGCAAATACCTGGGGCTGGCGGCCCTGGTGGCGGCGGTGCTGGCGGGCGTGGCGGTGGCGTTGGCGGGCCATCGTTTCGCCGCGCGCAATCTCGACGCCTGCGCCATCATGCGCTGTCTGGGTGCGGCTCAGCGGCGCATCTTCGGCCTGTATTTCGTCCAGTTTCTCCTGCTGGGCGCGCTGGCTGGGCTGGCGGGCAGTCTCCTGGGGCTCGCCGCCCAGGAGGTTTTGGCGCGGCTGCTGGCAGGGCAGCTCGGGGTTGCCCTGCCCCCGCCTGGCGCAGCGCCCCTGGGCGAAGGGGTGCTGCTGGGCATGGTGCTTTTGACCGCCTTTGGCGCGGTGCCCCTGGCGCGCCTGGCACGGGTGCCCACCCTGCGTGTGCTGCGTCGCGAACTCGCGTCCCCCACCGGGCTGGGACGCGCAGGGCAGGCCCTCGCCGTGGCGGTGCTCGCGGCGCTCTTTTTGTGGAAGGCGGGGGAGTGGCGGCTGGCGGTTTATATGGGCACGGGGCTGGCCGTGGTCTTTGCGGCGGCCTGGCTGACCGCCGCGGCGCTCCTGTGGAGCGTGGCGCGTCTGCGCGCGCGGGCCCACGGCGTGTTTTTCTACGGTCTGGCCTCGGTCACGCGCCGGGGCGAGTCGAGCCGGCTCGTGATCGTGGCCTTTTCCCTGGGGCTCATGGCCCTGCTCCTGCTCACGCTGGTGCGTGGCGATCTCCTCGCGAGCTGGCAGCGCGCGCTGCCGGCGGATGCGCCCAATCGCTTCCTCATCAACGTGCAGCCGGACCAGGTGCCGGCGCTCGCTGCCTTCCTGGCCGCTCAGGGGCTTGCGCAGCCGGTCTTTCATCCCATGGTGCGCGGGCGGCTGGTGGCCATCAATGACCGGCCCGTGTCCGCGCGCGACTATCCGGACGAGCGCAGCCAGCGGCTGGTGGAGCGGGAATTCAATCTTTCCTGGGCGGAGGGGCTGCGCGCCGACAACCGGCTGGTGGCGGGGCGCTTCTGGCAGGGGCAGGCGGCGACGCCCCAGTGGTCGGTGGAAGAGGGCATTGCCCGGAGGCTGGGCATTCGTCTCGGCGACCGGCTGAGTTTCGATGTGGCGGGCAGCGTCCTGGAGGCGCCCGTCACCAGCCTGCGCCATGTGGATTGGGACTCCATGCGCGTCAATTTTTTCGTCATCGGTACGCCCGGGTTGCTCGCCGGCCAGCCGGCCAGCTACATCACCAGCTTCCATCTGCCCCGCGGGCGCGAGGGGGTGCTCGATGCCCTGGTGCGTGCCTTTCCCAACGTCACCGTGATCGACGTGGCCGCCATCCTGGAAGAAGTGCGCGGCATCATGGGGCGGGTGGCCCAGGCCGTGGAATTCGTGTTCCTGTTTACCCTGCTCGCCGGTCTGGTGGTGCTTTACGCGGCACTGGTGGCCACGCGCGATGAGCGCATGTACGAAGCCGCGGTGATGCGCGCGCTGGGGGCGGGTCGGCGTCAGCTCGTCGGGGCACAGTGGATCGAATTCGCCGTGATCGGCGCGCTGGCCGGGGTGGTGGGCGCGGCGGGCGCGGGGCTGGTGGCCTGGGTCCTGGCGGAGCGGCTGCTGGATGTCGCCTACGCCTTCAACCCACTGCTCTGGCTGGTGGGCGTGGCCGCCGGCGGCCTGGGCGTGGCGCTGGCCGGGACATTCACCACGCGCCGGGTGCTGGATACCCCGCCGCTCATCGTGCTGCGGGGCTGACCCGGCGCAACGCCCACGCACGCAGGCTGTCGGCGCCGGCATAAAAAAAGGGCCGCTTGCGCGGCCCGAGAGGCTCTCGACAGATGAATTACTTCAGCACGTCGGACCAGATATTCATGGCCCAGTACTTGGCATAGCTGCCCTCGGTCTCCGAGTGCTTCTCGGAGACACCGCCGCCGGGGGCGGCGACGAATTGCTTTTTCTCCTTGTCGTACTTGAACACGTTGGCCACGTGCATGGCTTCCTTGTCGGAGACCATGCTGTAGCAGGTGTTGCCCAGTACCGGGTCCGGGTCGGGCTGGTTGCCGGCCAGAAGCTCGAGGATGGCGGCCGCGGCGACCTTGGCCTGGGTATTGGCCATGTGACCGGACTTGGGCAGGCCGGAGGAGACCGCATCACCGATCACGTGGATGCCCGGCTGGGCGGTGGATTCGAAGGACAGGAAGTCCACGCCGCACCAGCGGTTGTCCGCCGTGACCACGCCCGCCAGGTCGGCCACCTTGCCGGCGCGCATGGGCGGCACCACGTTGAGCACGTCGGCCTTGACTGCATCGAACTCGGTGTGGGCGGTGAGCGTTGCCCCATCCACGCGCACCACCTGGGCGTTGGGCCGGTAATCGATCATGCCGGGATAGAGCTCGTTCCAGGCCTTCATGAACAGGCCCTTCTTGGAGGTGATGTCCGGGTTTGCGTCCAGCACGATGATCTTGGACTTGGGCTTGTGGTGCTTGAGATAGAAGGCCACCTGGCACACGCGCTCGTAGGGTCCGGGCGGGCAGCGGTAGGGTGCCTTGGGAATCGCCAGGACATAGACGCCGCCGTCCGCCATGGCTTCCAGTTGGCTGCGCAAAAGGGCGGTCTGCTTGCCCGCCTTCCAGGCGTGGGGCACCTTGGTCTCGGCCAGCTCGTGGGATGTGCCCTGTACCTGGTCATAGAGGAAGTCGATGCCGGGCGCCAGCACCAGGCGGTCATAGGCCAGTTCCCCGCGCGCGGTGCGGATGGTTTTTTTCGCCGGATCGATGGCGGTGACTTCCGCCTCGACGCGGTTGACGCCCCACTTGCGCACCAGGCCGTCATAGTTGTGGGTGATGTCGGCCATGGTGCGGGAACCGCCCAGCACGGTGTTGCTCATGGGGCAGGAGATGAACTGCTTCTGCCGTTCCACCATCACCACTTCCACCGCATTGTTGCTCCACATGCGCAGGTACTTGGAGCAGGTGGCCCCGCCGAAACCGCCGCCGATCACCACCACGCGCGGTTTGTGCTTGACCTTGCGCAGGGCTTCGGCGGCCTGCACGGCGGCGGGCGACAGGGCGAGCAGCCCGGAACCGGCCGCCAGTTTCAGAAACGAACGACGATCGAGACTCATGTTGTTGTCCTCCTTCATCCGTTATTGGGCGCGTTTCTGGGCCGCGAAAAAGTCCGCCAGCATTTCGATTTCCTCGTCGCTGTAGCCGCGGGCGTGCTGGTGCATCACCGTGGCAGGGCGGGCGCCGGACTTGAATTCCTTCATCTGCAGGATGAAGTGGGCGCGGTCGGCGCCGGCCAGCACAGGCGTTCCACCCACACTGTTGCCATTGGTGCCATGGCAGGCGGCGCAGGGCGCGGCGAGGATGCGCGCATGCTTGTTGACTTCCTGGGCATGGGCGCCCGGAATCGCAAAGGCGATCCCGAAGGCGACCCCCAGGGCGATGCGTGGCAGGCTTCGCTTCATGGTGTCGTACCTCCTTTTGGGTTGGTGGGTCATTGAACGGGTTCTTTGAGCTTCTTGATGCCAAGCGCGGACAGCACGTATTTCTCGTACAGGGGATCGGTGGTGCCCTTCTTCATCTTGCGGATGAAATATTTCTCGAAGGCGACCTTGGCCAGGTGCACCCACGCGCCCTCCTTGAACCAGTTGACGTTGCGCGGCGGAATCTGGGGCAGGGCCACGAAGGCTGCGCCGGTGTCGCCGAAGTCCGCCAGGCAGATGGCATTCCAGGTGGCCTTGGCAGTGGGTTGCCGGCCGTCCAGCTCGGCGCGGATGTTGTGGGCGGTGGCGGTGACCATGGTTTCGATCATGTAGCCGGTCTTGGGCGCCCCCGTGGGCACCGGCGTCTGTTCCACCGGCGGGATCGCCACACACACCCCGACGGCGTAGATGTTCGGGTATTTCGGGTTGCGCTGGTGCTCGTCCACGATGATGAAGCCGCGCGGGTTGGTGAGCCCCTCGATGCCGAACACCGCATCCACGCCCTTGAAGGCAGGCAGCATCATGCCGTACTTGAACGGAATTTCGTGCTGCTTCTTTTCCTTGCCGTCCTCGTCGTATTCCGTGACGTGGATCTTGCCCGCCTCCACCCGGGTGGTCTTGGCATTGGTGATCCACTTGATGTGCCGGTCACGCATGGCCGATTCCAGCAGCCCCTTGGAATCGCCCACGCCGCCCAGCCCCAGATGGCCGATGTAGGGCTCGGAGGTGATGAAGGTCATGGGCACTTTGTCGCGGATTTTGCGCCGGCGCAAGTCGGTGTCCATGATCATGGCGAACTCGTAGGCCGGGCCGAAGCAGGAGGCCATCTGGACCGCTCCCACCACCACCGGGCCGGGGTCGCGCACGAACTGCTCCCAGGCTCGTGCCGCCTGCACCGCGTGGTCCACGTGGCAGATGGACTGGGTGTGGCCTTGGGGGCCCAGCCCTTCCACCTCTTCGAAGGCGAGTTTGGGCCCGGTGGCGATCACCAGGAAATCGTAGGTCAGGCTGGACCCGTCGTTGAGTTCCAGGCGGTTTTCCTGGGGGTGCACGCGCTTTACCCCGGTGGCAACGAATTCGATGCCCTTTTTCGCGAGATAGGGCCCGATGGGGAACTCGATGTCGTCGCGCGTGCGCCAGTTCACGGCGACCCACGGGTTGGACGGCACGAAGTGGAAATTGGGGGTGTTGGAAACGACGGTAATGCGGTCGCCCTTGCGGGCGAGCTCCGCCATTTCGTAGGCCATGGGCAGGCCGCCGATGCCGGCGCCCATGATAACAATGTGGGTCATGGTTCTGTGCTCCTTGTTCACTGGTGACAGGCAGCCGGCTTGAGAGCAAGCGCTGTGCCATCTTGGTCAGGGCCTTGTTTTGTCGTCGGCTCTGTGATTCTCCACAAGGCGTTTGCCGGCCTCGGGCACTGACAGGCATGTCACTATGGCAGAACGTGTGACAGGTCGGATTGGAAGGTCTGCCATGATTCGATACTATCCCCGCTGCGCGTACAAAGTCAAAAATATGTTAAGCCGGCGCCGGCTTCTGCCATGGCCGATGGCCACGCGTGCGTGCTGGCAACTTCAGCAGGTGATGGCCATGTCCACGTTCACGACCGTGGTGCCGTTTTCGACAAATTCGCGGTACTTGCCCGGGCCGTAGGCGCTGTTGAGGTCCGTGCGGTAGGCTTTGAAAAAGTCCTGGAACAGGGCGCCGCCATGAACACCCACCGCCCACAGCTCATCGCCCGTCGCGTCGTATTCCAGCGCTATGGCTGCCAGCGGTCCGGCCGCCGGGCCGCCGATGACTTGCGCGCCGTGGGCGGGATCGTAAATGCTGGCGTGGGCGCAGCAGGTGATGACGCCGCTTCTGCCAGCCATTGCGCTTTTCTTGGCGCTGTAGCTGAGAATGGACGCATCCGGTTTGGCATAGGCCAGCTGGTGCGCGCAGATGGCGCTATAGGCCACAATGGCATTTCCCGGTCCCACGCCCCCGTTCCATTGGTACTCCTCGCCCGTGGCCGTGGTGAAACGGCCTGGCTCGGCCTTGGCCTGCCCAAGGCGGATCAGCAGACAGGGTGTACTGCGATAGGGGTAGTAGAACAACCGATACTCGTCCGGCGCTAGAGTAGTTGCCTTGAAGGCGCTGCCATCCGGGTTGATCAGGCGTGCCCGTGGAAAGGGCGTGGCCGGTTGGGCGAATGCGGTGGACAGAACGGCCGGTGCCGTGCTCGCGAGGAGGACGGTGCGGCCACAGGTTTCAAGAAAGCGGCGACGATTCATGGCGGTCTCCACAAAAAAACGGGGCGTGACGCCCCGCAAGCTTCGTGCAACGGAGGACAAATGTCAGGCGAACAGGTCGCGATAGATGCCCTGCGCCCATTCAAGGGTGGCCTTGCCCTTGGCCGTGTCCCGGTTTTCATCCATCTTGACGTTGGCAAAGGCGAAACTCTTCTTCGCCTCGTCGAAAGCGTAGTGCGCGTCCACGCTGATGGCCTGCATCGGGTCTGCGTTGACCATGGAGTAGCAGATGGTATGAGGGCTGGCCCAGTTGAAGCCTTTGCCGATGTCTTTACCCTGTGCGCGCGCTGCGATCACGCTGGCCACATACTTGCCTTCCGACACAGCGGTGTTCGCGCTCTTGGAAAAGGGCATTGGCCGTGAGTCGCCAGCGACGAACACCCGGTCGTCGCCCACGACGTGATACTTGAAGATGTCGATGTTGGCTTCTTTCTGCGAGCTCTTGGGATCGACCAGCCCGAAGGTTTCCAGCATGCGTGCGCCGCGGACACCCGGGTAAATCGCCGCGTCGTCAAACTGGTAGGTGTCGAACTCGGTCTTGATTAGTTTTCGGTCCAGATCAACGCCCTTGATTTCTTGGGAGGGTTTGTACTCGATGTAGTCTTTGAAAAGCTCGCTGAATGCGGCGTGGAACCCCTTCGCCTTGATGACGATGTCCGGGTTGTGGTCCAGCACCAGCACCTTGCCTTTGATCCTGTGTTTCTTGAAGTAGGAGGCGATCATGCATGCCCGCTCATAGGGGGCCGGCAGGCAGCGATAATTCCCGCTGGGAACGGTCTGGATGAAGATGCCCCCCTCGAAGCCGTGGATTTTGTTGCGGATGGTGACGTGCTCCGTGGGCATGACCCATCCCGCGGGATACTCGATGCGCAGACGGGTTTCGGTATCCGCATCCTTGACGCCGATGCGGCTGTAGTCGTAGTCGATGCCCGGTGCCAGCACCAGATAGTCGTAATCGATCTCGCCCTTGTCCGTCACGATCTTGCGGGAGGCGCGGTCGAGGCCGATGCAGGTGGCCTGGAAAAAGATGTAGTTGTTGTTGCGTGCTGCGTCCAGGAAGCTGTGGTCGGCAAGGAATTCCAGATTGATGAGGTCTGCGTACCACAGATTGCTCACGAAACAGGACGAATACATGTCCCGCTTTTCCACCAGTACCACATCGAACTTCGGATACGCCTTCTTCGCGTATTTGGCGATGGTGAGGCCGGATGATCCGCCGCCCACCACCACCAGCCGCGGCCCTTTGGCCTTGGGTAGGTCGGCTTTGGTACCGCTGGCGACCATCAGTGTCGTCGCCGCAGCCGCGCCCGGGGCAACGGCACCGGCGGTACCGGCCGCCAGGATGGCGCCACTGCCTAGTTTGAGAAAATTGCGCCGTGTGATTTGGGGGGTATCGTCCATGAAAATCCTCCTCTGTCTAGGGTTGGTGGACACTTCGTCCCCGAGGGACGCAGTGGTTTTAGCCAAAACCGTGCCAGCCAGGGCGTCTCAGGTTTTTCCGTGCGCGAGCCCAGCTTTTGGGGCTGTTATGACATGCCATAATGGCAGAGCTTGTCACAAGTACTGACAGCTTACCCAGCACTAGTCTTGACAGACTTGAATCTGCCGGGCTCTACTTGCCGGAGGGGCAGCCCTCAGCCCTGACACGGAGGAGGAGTGATGCGGATGACCACGATTGGCCTCGCTGTTCTGGCCCTGGCGCCCCTGGCGGCCTGGGCGCAGGACCAGCAGGCACGCACCTGGGCGGCGGCGTGCGCCGCCTGTCATGGACCGACGGGACGGTCCGAGGGCGGCATGCCCTCGCTCGCGGGCCACAGCGCCCGGGATCTGGCGGAGGACATGAAGGCCTTCAGGGAAGGACGTCGGCAGGGCACGGTCATGCCCCAGCTCATGAAGGGCTACACCGATCAGGAGATCCAACAAATCGCCGAGGTATGGGCAAAAGGAGGCGTACGATGAGCGCACGCGATGCATCCCGCCGGCGATTTCTTGCCCTGGGCGGCACGCTGGCGTTGGGGTTGACGCTTCCCCGCTGGGCCCGGGCCGCCCAGGGCAGCGTGGTGGTCGTGGGCGGGGGATTCGCCGGCGTCACCTTCTGCCGCTACCTCAAGCGCTGGGCCCCGGGTCTGCGCATCATCCTCGTGGAGCCGGCCAGCCAGTTCATTTCCTGTCCCATGAGCAACCGGGTCATCTACGGCACCCTGTCCATGCACGACATCACCCGGGACTATGTGACCGTGGAGGGAGCCGGTGTCGAGCGCATCCAGGATGCGGTGGTCGCCGTGGATCCCGACAAGCGTCAGGTGCGCCTGGCCCGGGGCGGGGTCGTGGGCTTTGACCGCCTGGTGCTGGCACCGGGCGTGGAGTTCGACTTCGCCGGGCTGCCCGGCGCGGAAAACACGCCGGACAAGGTGTTGCATGCCTGGAAGGCGGGGCCCCAGACCATGGAGCTGCGCAAGCGCATCCACACCCTGGCACCGGGCGGGGTGGTGGCCCTGTATGTGCCCAAGGCGCCGTTCCGCTGTCCGCCGGGACCCTATGAGCGGGCCACACTCATCGGTGATTTCCTGGCCAATTTCAAGCCCCGCTCGAAACTCCTCGTGTTCGATGCCAACGCCGATGTCCAGGCCAAGCGCGATCTTTTCCGCCAGTACTGGGACAGCCGCCTGAAGGGGGTGCTGGAATATCTCCCCAGTGCGGAGCTGAAGGCGGTGAACCTCGCCACCGGGGAAGTGGACATGGGCGTCCAGGGCAGGCACAAGGCCGATGTGCTGAACCTGATCCCGCCGCAGCGGGCGCCCGCCTTTGTGCTCAAGGCCACCGGGGAGAAGGGCGATGCCCGCTGGGCGGCAGTGGACTTCCTGACCTACGAGTCGCGCAACGTGCCCCGCATCCACGTCCTGGGGGACGCGCTGCTCGCGGCCAAGGGCATGCCCAAGTCTGGCCACATGGCCAACCAGCAGGCCAAGGTTGCCGCCGCGGCCATCGCCCGCCTGATGGCCGGCGAGGCCCCGGACCAGACCCCCATCATGGCCAACACCTGCTACAGTTTCGTCTCGAAGCGCGAGGCGATTCACGTCGCGGCGGTGTACCGGTACGATGCCGCGGCCAGGACCATGGTGCCCGTCCAGGGTGCCGGCGGCGTGTCACCCGGGCCCAGCGCCGACGAGGGGTTTCTGGCCATGGCCTGGTATTTCAACATCATGAACGACCTGTTCGCCTGAAAAAGGGGCAGAGAGCGGCGGATGGAAGAACCCGACATCGACTGGCAGCAGATCATCGACCTGCAGGACAGCCCGTTCGTGCTCATCGATGCCGATTACCGCATCGTGGCGGCGAACGGGGCCTACTGCGCCGCCTACGGGGTGGAGCGGGAAGCGATCCGGGGCCGTTTCTGCCACGAGGTGTCCCACCATTCCCCCGTGCCGTGCCACGAGAATGGCGAGGACTGCCCGCACCGCCGGGTGTTCGGCGGGGAAGGCCGGGTGGAGCTGGTGCACACCCATTTCGACGCGCTGGGCAATCCGGAGCACGTGAAACTGGTGGGGCACCGCGTGGTGGCCCGGGACGGGCGCCGCTTCCTGGGCGAGGCCATTACCCGCCTGGGGGCGGCAGAGCTGGACTGCGACGAGCTGCGCATGATTGGCCGCTCGCCGGCTTTCCTGAACTGCGTCGAGCATCTCACCGCCGCGGCGCTGTCCGAAGCCCCCGTGCTGCTTCTGGGCGAGTCCGGCGTGGGCAAGGAGCTCGCCGCCCAGTTCGTGCACCGCCGGTCGTCGCGGGCGGCCAGGCCCTTCGTGGCCCTGGACTGCACGGCCATTCCGGAAACGCTGTTCGAGGCGGAACTGTTCGGCCATGAGCGCGGGGCGTTCACCGGTTGCGTCGGCCGGCGTGAAGGGCTGTTCGAACAGGCCCATGGCGGCACGCTGTTCCTGGACGAGATCGGCGAAATTCCCCTGGCCATGCAGGCCAAGCTGCTGCGGGTGCTGGAAACCGGCGAGTTCCGGCGGGTCGGGGGGCGGGAGATTCTCCATGCCGACGTGCGCCTGGTGTCCGCCACCAACCGGGATCTGCTGGCCATGGTGGACCAAGGGCGCTTCCGCCAGGACCTCTACTACCGCATCGCCGGTATCGACGTGCGCCTGCCGCCGCTGCGGGAGCGCCGGGAGGACATTCCCGTGTTGGCGGAGGCCCTGCTGACCCGTATCGGCCAGCGGGCGGGGCGGCGTTACCGGCTTACCGACGGGGCGCTGGCGCAGCTTATGCAACACCACTACCCGGGCAACGTGCGCGAATTGCGCAATGTGCTGCAGAAGGCGGCCGCCCTGAGCCCCAACGGGCTCATCGACGCCGAACACATACTCTTCCAGCGGGAGACGGCCACGTCGCCGGGTCGGGTCGAGGCGCCGCTGCCCAACGTGCTGCTGAAGAAGGTGCCGGAAGTGGAGGCACGCCATATCGCCGAAATGCTCACCCGCCATCAGGGCAACCGGCGGCGCGTCGCCCAGGCACTGGGCATCAGCGAACGCACCCTCTACCGCAAACTCGCGCGCTACCAACTGCGCTGAGGCGCCGAAACGGCGGTCGCAGCCGCTGGGTCTGACGCCGGATTCCCGGGGCAGCGCCCGCTTAAAAATCCAGGGGCCTCGCTGCTCCACTGCGTGTGGCGCTAGCCCGCACGTTGCAGGGGAGGTTCAGGGCAGAATTTCCCGGTTTGCGGCTCTGGTCGCGGCTGAAGCCGCTCCCACGGCAGCCATGGCGCCTGAAGCCGCTCCCCCAAGGTTGCCACAGAACTGGTGCCCCGTCCCCCGCAGGGATTGCCACGGCCGGGCAGCCCTTCGGGGATTGCCTCGGGTGCGGTACCATTCGGGTGACTGGGTCAGGTGACTGGGACAGTCTGCGATGACCATGATTCACCGCGCCATGATGCAAACCCATTACGAGCGGCTCGGCGGCGAAGCGAAGCTGCGCGAGCTGGTGGACCGCTTCTACGACCTCATGGACGAGGATCCGGACTACCACGGCATCCGCAAGCTGCATCCGCGCGACCTGACGGGCTCCCGGGAGAAGCTCTTCATGTTCCTCTCGGGCTGGATGGGTGGCCCGCCACTGTATGTGGAGGCTTTCGGCCATCCCCGGCTGCGGGCGCGGCATCTGCCGTTTCCCATCGGGGTGGCGGAGCGCGACCAGTGGCTGGCCTGCATGGTCCGAGCCATGGAAGAGGTGGGGGTGGAGGAAAAACTGCGCCGGGAACTGGCTCAAGCTTTTGCGCGCACGGCCGATCATATGCGCAACGTGCCGGGGTGAGGGTCTTCCTGACAGAAGATTCATTGTCTGCGGGCACGGGGAATGGTATACAGGGCGCGCGGATTTTTATGAAAGGATGGACCATGAAACGGACTTTGCTGACAGTGGTGCTGGCTTCTGCCGGCCTGGTTTCCACGGCCCATGCGCTGGACACGGACGCCGTCGTCGGGGGGGCCCTCGGGGGTGCCGCCGGTGCGGCGGTGGGGTCGGCCGTGGCTGGACGTGAAGGCGCGGTGATCGGCGCAGGTCTGGGCGGCGCAGCCGGCGCGGCCATTGCCACCCAGGACCGTCCCAGGCGCGTGAAGAAGGAAGTCGTGTACGTGGAAGAACACCACGACCACGGCCTCCATCTCGGCCATCACAAGCACAAACACCGTCACCGCTGGGACGACTGACTCCCAACGCCCGCTCCGAAGCCCGGCCCAGTGCCGGGTTTCTTTTTAGGGGTCCGGCCGGCTGGTCGCCCCGGCTGCGCGCAGAAGGCGCGGCCTTGTTATACTGGACCGGCGCCGCTTGGCGCGGGAAGGGTGGAGTGTCCATGCTGGAAATCCTGATCGGTGTCCTGCTGCTGTTCGTCGTGCTGGGCGCATTCTGGATCGGGCTGCGCCTGGGACACATGGCGCGCCTGCAGGAGCATTTCCCGGTGGAGATCGGCCAGATGCTGGAGGACAAGCACCGGCTGATGCTGGCCGACCTCAACGACGGCCTCAACAAGCAGGGTGACCGCATCAACCAGGTGATCGCCGACAACGCCGAACGCCAGCGCAATGTCATTTCCCTGGAGCTCAAGCTCACGCGCGAGGCCATGCACCAGCTCCAGGTGGCGCAGACGGAAAGCCTCGGCCAGTTGCGGGAGATGATGGCGCGCAGCCTCATGGAGACGGCCGCAGCCACCCAGGACCGGCTCAATGCCCTGCGCGAGGAGGTGATGGCGCGCCTGGTCCAGACCATGACCGAGCAGGGGCGGGCCGATCAGGAGCTCATCGCCAAGACCATGGCGGCGGTGACCCAGCAGCTCATGAGCGCCATGGAAGCCCTCACCAAGACCACGGACAGCCGTCTGGAGCAAATCTCGGGCAAGGTCTCTGAGCGGCTGGACGAGGGTTTCCGCAAGACCAACGAGACCTTCACCCAGGTCATGGCCAGGCTGGCCACCATCGACGAAGCCCAGAAGAAGATCGACGGGCTCACCACCAATGTGGTGAGCCTGCAGGAGCTCCTGGGCGACAAGCGCGCGCGTGGCGCCTTCGGCGAGGTGCAGCTGGAAACCCTGGTGCGCAACATCCTGCCCAACAATCCGGTGCAACCCATCTACGCCATGCAGCACAAGCTGTCCAATGGCACGCGCGTGGACTGCGCCCTGTTCCTGCCGGAGCCCACCGGCACCATCGCGGTGGATTCCAAGTTCCCCCTGGAGAACTACCACCGCATGTTCGACAAATCCTTGTCCGAGGTGGAGCGGGCGGCGGCCCAGCGCCAGTTCAAGCAGGACGTGAAAAGGCACATCGACGATATCGCCGCCAAATACATCATTCCCAACGAGACGGCGGACGGGGCCGTCATGTTCGTGCCGGCGGAGGCCGTGTTTGCCGAGATCCACGGCTATCACCCGGACCTGGTGGATTACGCCATGCAGAAGCGGGTATGGATCGTCTCCCCCACCACCATGATGGCCATCCTCAACACCGCGCGTGCCGTGATCAAGGATGTGGAGACCCGCAAGCAGGTGCACATCATCAAGGATTCCCTGGCCAAGCTGTCCAAGGATTTCCATCTGTTCGACGTCCGCATGAAGAAACTTGCCGACCACATCCGCCAGGCCCACGAGGACGCCGAAAAGGTGCACATCACCAGCCAGAAGATCAGCCGCCGCTTCGCCCAGATCGAGGCGGTGGAACTGGAACACGACGAAGCCGCAGCCCGCCTCGAACTCCTGCAGGTGGAGGAGGACGAGGAGGCGGCGCGGCCGCTCAACTGAGGCAACCGGCATGCGCGGGATGCTTGCGCTGCTGCTTGGACTGATGCTCGCGCCGGCCTTAAGCGCGGAGGGCGCGGGCTGGCCCCTCAAGCAGGTGTTCGGCGCCAAGAACGTGGGCATGGTGCAGACCAGCCGGCAGGCCGTCGTCGAGCACTGTCCAGACGACACCTGCCTGCGCTTCATTCTGGAAGGCCGGGACGCGCTGCCCGTGCTGCACGATTTCGCGTTTCTCTACCTGGCCCTGGTGGAGAACTACGACGTGGAGAACATCAAGGGTCCGGACGGCCAGCGTCATTTCGCCGTGATCCTGGCGCGGCGCAAGGGCACCTGCAGCGGGCCGGACGAGGCGGCCGTGGCGCGCTGCACTCTGGCGGCGCTGGCGGCGCGCTATCCCATCCAGGGCTATGTGAGCAAACTGGAGGAAGGCTGGCGCCGCACCACGGCTTTCGACGTCAGGGCCGCACTCGCCCGCGCCGGTATCCGCTGAGACCCCAGCCCACGGGCTGGCAACCACCCCTAAAGTCGGCAGTCGGCCTGCCGCTATTGCCAAAGGCGGCAATCGCAACCAACAATCCCCCGGGGTACTCCGAGATGGCCCAGGCGAGCCAGGTCTTCACCACCAATGCCGATCTGCTCAAGGCCAAGGCCAGCAGGCATGCCATCTACGGTGTGCTGATCGCCTTCGCGGCAATCGTGATCGCCACCCTGGGGGTGGCCTTCACCCAGACCGGCCGCATCAGTGTCGAGACCATCCTGGACGCGCAGCGCACCAACGTCACGCTGTGGATCCTGGACGCCATGCCTTTCGTGTTCGCGCTGTGGGGACAATATGTGAGCTCCCTGATCGCCTACGAGGCCGGGGCGATGCTGGTGGACCAGACTTCCGAGCTGCGGGCCCAGACCATAGCCCTGGAAGCCCAGGCCACGCGCAACGCCACCCACGACCAGCTCACCGGGCTGCCCAACCGCTTCCTGTTCAAGGACCGGCTGGCCCAGGCGCTGCTGGCCGCGGCACGGCAGCAGAAGCATGTGGCGGTGCTGGTGATGGACATCGACCGCTTCAAGGAAATCAACGAGGCCATGGGACCCTACAACGGCGACCGGCTGCTGAAACAGGTGGCCACCCGCCTGCATTCGGCGCTGCAGGAACCGGAGAGTGTGGCGCGCCTGGGCGGCGACGAATACGCGGTACTGGCACCGGACCTGTCCGAGATCAGGGCGGTGGGGGCGGTGGTGAAGAAGATCGAGAAGGCCATGGAAACGCCCTTCATGCTGGAGCAGCTCAAGCTCGACGTGCGGGGCAGCATCGGCATCGCCATCTATCCGGAGCATGGCACCGATCCCGACACCCTGCTGCAGCGCGCGGACGTGGCCATGTATGCCGCCAAGCGCAACCGCGCGGGCTTTCTCGTCTATTCCCCCAAATACGACGAGTACAGTCCCCAGCGGCTCACCCTCATGGGCGAGCTGCGCCACGCCATCGAGAACGACCAGCTGGTGCTGCATTACCAGCCCAAGGTGGATCTCAAGAGCGGCCGGGTGGAGGAGGTGGAAGTGCTGGTGCGCTGGAACCATCCCAGGCACGGCCTCATGTATCCGGACGAATTCATCCCCCTGGCGGAACGCACCGGGCTCATCAAGCCGCTCACCCTGTGGGTGTTGAACCACGCCCTGGACCAATCCAGCGCCTGGAAGAAACGCGGGCTGGATCTGGGGGTGGCGGTGAACATCTCGGCCCAGGTGCTGTTCGATCTGGACCTGCCGGACGTCGTCGCCGGCGCGCTGGCCGCGCGCGACGTGGCGCCGGAGCGGCTCATCCTGGAAATCACCGAAAGCGCCATCATGGTGGACAGGGACCGCGCCATGCTGATCGTGTCGCGCATTTCGGACATGGGAGTGCGCATCGCCATCGACGATTTCGGAACCGGCTATTCCTCCCTGTCCTATCTGTCCAAGATGCCGGTGGACGAAATCAAGATCGACAAGTCCTTCGTGCTCGACATGGCGGAGAACACCACCAATGCGGTGATCGTGCACGCCACCATCGAGCTGGGGCACAACCTTGGGCTGGCGGTGATCGGCGAAGGCGTGGAAGATGCCGCCATGTTCCAGCGGCTGCGCGATCTGGGCTGCGACGCGGCCCAGGGTTACTTCATGACGCGGCCGCTGGGTGCGGCGGATTTCGCTGCCTGGATCGAAGGCATGCGCCAAGCGGGGAGCATGACCGTGGAAAATGGCCGCATCCGGCTGGTGCGTGACAGCGCCGCAGCGCCGGCTGGAGGCTGAGCGCGGAGTGTGGCAGCAGTGGGGAAAGCGGCTTCAGCCGCGATGAGGGGGCCCTGAACAAGGCCATGGGTCGCCGCTGAAGCGCCTGCCACGGCCCGCTGCCGTGAGGGCCGGGTTTCCGGGATAATGGCGTCGGCCAGCCACGTCCTTCGCAGATGCCGAGTCCGCCCATGTCCGTGCCAACTCCCGCCAGCCGCGTCCAGGCTATTGAGCCTTTCCATGTGATGGACATCCTCGCGCGCGCCCGTGCCCTGGAGGCCGCGGGACGCGACATCGTGCACATGGAAATCGGCGAACCGGATTTCCCCACTGCTCCACCCGTCGTCGAGGCGGGCATCCAGGCGCTGCGTGCGGGCCATACCCACTATACGCCGGCGCTGGGGCTGCCTGCCCTGCGCGAGGCGATCGCCGACTTCTACCACAGCCGCTACGGCGTGCGGGTGCCGGCGGCGCGCATCGTGGTCACGCCCGGTGCTTCCGGCGCCCTGCTGCTCGCCCTCGGGGTGCTGCTGGGACGGGATGACGAGCTGCTCCTGGCGGATCCAGGTTACCCCTGCAACCGGCATTTCGCGCGCTTCCTGGAGGCACGGGCGCGCAGTATCCCGGTCGGCCCGGATACCCGCTACCAACCCACCCCGGACGCCATTGCCGCCCACTGGCAGCCCCGCACCCGTGCGCTGCTGGTGGCCACACCCGGCAATCCCACGGGCATGCTGCTTCCGCTCGATGAGCTGGCTGCGTTGCACGCGGCTGTGGCCGCGCGGGGTGGGGCCCTCATCGTGGACGAGATCTACCAGGGGCTCACCTATGGTTGCGAGGCGTGCACCGCCCTCGCCGTGAGCGACGAGGTGTTCGTGGTGAACAGCTTTTCCAAATATTTCGGCATGACGGGCTGGCGGCTGGGCTGGCTGGTCGCGCCGGCGGACTTTGTGCCGGCTCTGGAACGCCTGGCCCAGAACCTGTTCCTCGCGCCCTCCACCCTTGCCCAGCACGCGGCCCTGGCCGCCTTCCGGCCCGAGACCCTGGCCATCCTGGAAGAACGGCGCGGGGAATTCCAGCGCCGGCGGGATTTCCTGGTGCCGGCACTGCGCGAGCTGGGGTTTGGCGTGCCCATCGCGCCGGACGGCGCCTTCTACGTCTATGCAGGGTGCGAGCGCTTCACCGACGACAGCATGGCCCTGGCGCGGCGGCTGCTGGAGGCGGGCGGGGTGGCGGTCACACCGGGCATCGACTTCGGCAGCCACGGGGCGCAGCACCACCTGCGCTTTGCCTACACCACCGGCATGGATCGGCTGCAGGAAGGCGTGGCACGACTGGCCCGGATACTTGGATAGGGTGCCCCATGCACATCGAGTTCCACGGCGCGGCGCGCGAGGTCACGGGCTCCTGCCACCTGTTCCAGGTGGGACGCCACCGCTTCCTGGTGGACTGCGGACTGATCCAGGGTTCGCCCGAGCACGAAAAGCTCAACCGGGCGCCGTTGCCCTTCAATGCCCGCGAGATCGACGCGGTGGTGCTCACCCATGCCCATCTGGACCACTCCGGCCGTCTGCCGGTGCTGATCAAGGCCGGCTTCCGCGGCTTTGTCTATGCCCACCGCGCCACCGCTGCCCTGTGCCGCGTGATGCTGGAGGACGCGGCCCATCTCAACGAGAAGGAAGCGGAGCGTTACAACCGCTATCAGGCCGGGCGGGGCAAACCGCGCCTCGACCCCCTGTTCGACCAGGACGACGTCTATACCACCGAGCGCCATTTCCAGCCCATCGATTACGGCGAGCCCGTGGACATCCTGCCGGGCGTCACCATCACCCTGCACGACGCGGGACACATCCTGGGCTCGGCCATGGTGGACATCCGCATGCAGGAGGGCAGTCTCACCCGGCGCGTGGTAGTGAGCGGCGACCTGGGGCATGCGGGGGCGCCCATCCTGGCCGATCCCACGCCGCTCGAGGAGGCCGATCTGGTGGTGATGGAATCCACCTACGGCGACCGTTGCCACCGACCCTGGGACGCCACCTGGGCAGAGCTGGGCGAGATCGTCGGCAGCGCCCGCGCAGGCAAGGGCAACATCCTGGTGCCGGCCTTCGCCGTGGGGCGCACCCAGGAGCTGCTTTACGTGTTCGCGCGCCACTACCGGGACTGGCACCTCGATGAGTGGCACGTGTTCCTGGACAGTCCCATGGCCATCGAGGCCACCGCACTCTATCGCAAGTACCAGGGCGTGTACGACAAGGCGGCGCGGGAGATCGTGGCCCATCACGGCGATCCCTTCGCCCTGCCCAACCTGCGCCTCACGCGCACGGCAGAGGAATCCATGCGCATCAATGACATCCGCGCGGGGGCCATCATCATCGCCGGCAGTGGCATGTGCACCGGTGGGCGCATTCTGCACCACCTCAAGCGCAACCTGCCCTTCGCCCAGTCCCATGTGCTCATCGTCGGCTTCCAGGCCCAGGGCACCCTGGGCCGGGCGCTGGTGGATGGCGCAAAAAAGGTGCATCTGTTCGGCGAGGAGGTGCCCGTGCGGGCCCGCATCCACACCGTGGGCGGGTTGTCCGCCCATGCGGACCAGGCAGGACTCGCCGCCTGGTATGCCCATTTCCGCGGCCGGCCGCCCGTGGCCCTGGTGCACGGCGAGCCCTCGGCCATGGATGCCCTGGCCCAGCATCTGCGCACCAGCCTCGGCGCACGCGTGCACACGCCGCAAGCCGGCCAGCGGCTCCATCTGGAGCGACTCTGATGTGCGGCCGCTATACGCTCACCACCCCGGATCTCTCCCCGATCGGCGCGGTGCTGGGCGTGAGCCTGCCGCTTGTGCCCGTTTCCTACAACATCGCGCCCAGTCTGCCGGTGGCCATCATCCGCGTCGGTGCCACGGGCGGCTATGAGCTCGCCTGGGTGAAATGGGGGCTCGTTCCCCACTGGGCGAAGGAACCCCGCAGCGACTACAGCACCATCAATGCCCGCGCGGAGACGGTGGCGGTGAAACCTGCCTTCCGCGACGCCTTCCGGCGCCGACGCTGCCTCATCCCGGCCGACGGTTTCTACGAATGGCAAAAGCAGGGGACGGCCAAGCAACCCTGGTACATCCACCGCAGGGACCGTCAACCCTTTGCCTTCGCCGGGCTGTGGGAACGCTGGCAGGGTGGGGAGGCGGTGCTGGAAACCTGCACCATCATCGTCACCGAAGCCAACGCATGGATGCGGTCCATCCACGAGCGCATGCCGGTGATCCTGCCGCCGGAGAGCTACCGCACCTGGCTCGACCCGGCCACACCGGCGCAGGCGTGTCTTGCCCTGCTCGCTCCCTATGCCGGGGATGAGCTGGTGGCCGAACCCGTGAGCACGCGGGTGAACAATCCGCGCAACGACGGCCCGGAGCTGATCCGTCCCCTGGTGCCGTGAGGGCTTCGCGGTGTCACCGGCAGCGGGTTTCGGGCTACACTGGCGCCACATGCGCTGGCTCCTACCTGCCTTCTTTGCCTGTTTTCTGCTTGCCTGCACCCATGCCGGCGGTCCACCGGCCGCCCGGCCCGCCCCAGCCGAATTCCGCGTCGCGTCCCTGGCCAAGACCGACATCGACAATGTGGCCGAGCTGCACGTGCAGGCAGCCTTCGACCACCTGCGCGTGCTGGCGGAAAAACTCTACCGGCGCAATCCGCGCGAATGGCGCAAGGGCGGGCAGGCGTCCCTGGAACAGGCCATGGCGTACCTGTTCGAGGGGGGCTTCCAGCGGGAGCTAACGGCGTTGCAGGGCAGGCGCGGCACCGAGGCGGTGCACCTGGCCTTCCGTGACGATTACGGTGGCGACCGGGTGTTGGCTTTCATCTGGGGGCTGGCCACCATGACCCTGGCGGCCTACAACGACCGCACCGAGTTCTACGCGCTGGACGAGCTGGATCCCCAGAAGCTCTACAACGCCGCGCGCAATTACGAGATCGCGGCCTGGAAGCTGGCGAACGCGCGCGATACCCGGGGCGAACCCTACCTGCTTTCCAACGAGATGGGCGGGGAGGTGCGCAATCTTTCCTTCGAGCGCGAGTTCGGCAAGCTGATCGGCGAGACGGACATGATGGCGCGCATCGTCGCGGGCCGCACCCAGCGCACCATCGTGCGTGTCATCCAGAATCTCGCCACGGCCGTCTTTCTACCCATATAGTCTGACCACCGTCATGGACAAGAGCATACTCATCACCGGCTGTTCCAGCGGTATTGGCCTCGCCCTCGCGCGCGGTCTTGCGGCCCGGGGCTGGCGGGTGTTCGCCAGCGCGCGCAAGGCGGAGGACGTGGCGCGCCTTGCCAAAGAGGGTTTCCCGGCCGTGTCCCTCGATCTCGCCGATTCCGGTTCCATCGCGGCGGCCGTGGACAGCGTGCTGACCCAGACCGGAGGCCGGCTCACCGCCCTGTGCAACAACGGCGCCTATGGCCAGCCTGGGGCGGTGGAGGATCTGCGCCGCGAGGTGCTGCGGGAACAGTTCGAGACCAACCTGTTCGGCACCGTGGAACTCACCAACCGCATCATTCCCGTGATGCGCCGCCAGGGTCACGGGCGCATCTTGCAGGTGAGCTCGCTGCTGGGCTATGTGGCGCTGCCTTACCGCGGCGCCTACATTGCTTCCAAATACGCGCTGGAGGGCATCAGCGACACTCTGCGCCTGGAGCTGGCGGGCACTGGCATCCACGTGGTGCTGATCGAGCCCGGACCCATCGAAAGCCGCTTCCGTGCCAACGCCTTCGCCGCCTACCAGCGCAACATCGACAAGCTGCACAGCGCGCACCGGGAACGCTACGAGGCCATGGAGCGCCGTCTGACCAAGCCAGGCTCCGCCGCCCCCTTCACCCTGCCCGCCGAGGCCGTGCTGGGAGCCGCCCTACGGGCCCTGGAAGCGCGCCGGCCCCGGACCCGCTATCGCGTCACGGTGCCCGCCACCCTGTTCTGGTATGCGCGGCGCTGGCTGCCCGACCGCTGGCTGGACCGCCTGCTGCTCGGCGTGGGCAGGGGGGAGGCGCAATGAGGGCGCTGCTTTGGGCGGTGCTGTTGGCCGTGAGTCTGCCCGTGGCGGCGCGGCGCGCGCCGGATCCCGGCCCTTTGTTCGCCGCGCAGCCCGGTTACGCTGCCTTCGTGCAGGAAATGGCGGACACGCTGGCGCTGGACGTGCAGGAACTCGACCGGCTGTTCCGGCAGGTGCATCTCAAGCCCCAGATCGTGCGCGCCATTTCGCTCCCCGCAGAGGCGCGGCCCTGGGACCAGTATCGTCCCCTGTTCCTCAACGAGACGCGCATCCAGGGGGGCGTGGGCTTCTGGCAGACCCATGCCGAAACCCTGGCCCGGGCGCGGCAAACCTACGGCGTGCCGGAGTCGGTGATCGTGGCCATCCTCGGGGTGGAGACCCAGTATGGTCGCAACACCGGGGGCTGGCGGGTGCTGGATGCCCTCACCACCCTGGCGGTGGCCTATCCCCCCCGTGCCGACTATTTCCGGCGCGAGCTCGGGCAGTTCCTCCTGCTCGCCCGGGAGCAGGGATTCGATGCCCTGGCGGTGAAGGGTTCCTACGCGGGTGCGATGGGGCTGGGGCAGTTCATGCCCAGCAGCTGCCGCCAGTATGGCGTGGATTTCGATGGCGACGGTCAGGCCGATCTCTGGCGCAATCCGGTGGATGCCATCGGCAGCGTGGCCCGTTATCTGCAGGCCTTCGGCTGGCAGCCAGGCGGGCCGGTGGCGGTGCCCGTGGAAGTGGCGGGGGAGGAGACGCGGGAGTTCGCCAACACGGGCTGGAGCACGCGCCGCAGCGTCGCCGAGTGGCGCCGGCGGGGCGTCACCCCGGGCGAGGCGGTGCCCGAAGAGGCCGAGGCCATGCTGGTGCGCCTGGACACCACGGTGGGTCCGGAATTCTGGCTCGCCTTCCAGAACTACTACGTCATCACCCGCTACAACCGCAGCTTCCAGTATGCCCTGGCGGTGCACCAGCTGGCCACGGCCATCGCCGCCGCCCGCGCCACCGCCTGCAACGGCCGCGCCGCCGCGCGTCAATGCTGAACGCCATCTGGGCGGGTTTTCTGCTGGTGGCGCTGGCCACCGCCCTGGTGCAGGTCACGCTGCTGGGCCACGGCGAAGTGTTCGCCGCCCTCATGAAGAGCATGTTCGACAGCAGCCGCCTGGCCTTCGAGGTGGCGCTGGGACTCACCGGCGTGATGAGTCTGTGGCTCGGGCTCATGCGCATCGGCGAAGCGGGCGGCGTGCTCATGCTGCTCACCCGGTTCCTGTCGCCGCTGCTGACCCGGTTGATGCCGGAAGTGCCCGCCGGTCATCCGGCGCAGGGGGCAGTGGTCATGAATCTCGCTGCCAACGTGCTGGGACTGGACAATGCCGCCACCCCGCTGGGACTCAAGGCCATGCGCGAGCTGCAGGGCCTCAACCCCCACCCGGAGACGGCCAGCAACGCCCAGATTCTGTTTCTCGTGCTCAACGCCTCGTCGGTGACGGTCTTTCCCATCACCATCTTCACCTACCGCGCCCAGCTGGGGGCGCTCGATCCCACCGACGTGTTCATTCCCATCCTTATTGCCACCTGGTGCTCCACCCTGGCGGGTCTGTTGGCGGTGGCGGCGGTGCAGCGCATCCGCCTGTGGGATCCCGTGGTGATGCTCTATCTGGGGGGTGCCACGGCGTTGGTGGGGAGCATGGCCGCCTATTTCGCGTCCCTGCCCGCGGCGGAGATGCAGCGTCAGTCGGCCATCGCCACCAATGCCATCCTGCTTGGGCTCATCGCCGTCTTCCTGCTGGGCGCGCTGCGCCGGCGGCTGCCGGTCTATGAGATTTTCATCGAGGGAGCAAAGGAGGGTTTCCAGATTGCGGTGGGAATCATTCCCTTCCTAGTGGCGATGCTGGTCGCCATCGGCATGCTGCGGGCCAGTGGGGCCCTGGAGCTGGTGCTGGACGGCATCCGGGGTCTGGTGACGGGGGCGGGGCTGGATGCGCGTTTCGTGGACGGCCTGCCCACGGCGCTGGTGAAGCCCCTCTCGGGCAGCGGGGCACGGGCGATGATGGTGGAGACCATGCGCACCTTCGGGCCCGATTCCTTCGCCGGACGTCTGGTGGCGGTGATCCAGGGCAGCACGGAGACCACCTTCTACGTGCTGGCAGTCTATTTCGGCGCGGTGGGCATCCGGCGCGCGCGCCACGCGGTGGGCTGCGCCCTGCTCGCGGATCTCGCGGGCGTGGCCGCGGCGATCGCCGTGACCTATCTGTTCTTCGGCTGAAGCCTGCCGGCGGCAGGCGTCAGACGCCCAGTTCCTCCACCCAGGCCAGGGCCTGCAGGTGCGCCGCGTTCACCCGTTCCGGGTCTAGGGTGAGGGATTCGGCCAGGGCGCGGATGCGCGGGATGTCGGCCCCCTCGCAGGCTTCCGCGAGCTGCAGGAAGGGACCATACACCCCTTCCCGGTGCAGCAGAGCGTCGGCGATGGGCTCCGGCAGGTGCAGCTTTTCCAGGATCTGCTCCATGGGCATCTCCAGCATCGCGTCCAGCAGCGAGAAGATGCCCACGATGAACAGATTGTCCCGCTCGTGCTTGTCCAGCAGCTCCATGCCCAGCAGTTCCGTGAGGCGGCCGCGGGTGACCGCCGTCTTCATGAGCGCGGGTGGCGTCGAGCCCTCGTTGGCGGTGACCACCAGCAGGGTGAGCCAGCGGTAGAGCTGCTGGTAGCCCAGGATGGCCAGGGCATGCCGGATGGACTGGATTTCGCAGGAGAGGCCGAAGCCCACGGAATTGATGTAGCGCAGCAGCTTGAAGGACAGGGCCACGTCGCGCTTGAAACCCTTTTCCAGCTCGGCGATGTCGGCGTTGGCGCGCACCTTGTTGAGCAGCTCCAGCACCAGCGCCTGACCGGGGTTGATCACCCGCGCCGTGAGGGTTTCCGGATGGGCGAAATGGAAACCCTGGAACAGGTCGAATTTGAGGTTGCGGCAGGTATTGAACATGCCGCGGGTTTCCACCTTCTCCGCCACCAGCTTCACCGGGTGCCGGCGTGCGGCGCTCACCAGCGCCGGCAGCCGTTCCGGGGGCGTGGCCAGCACGTCGATCTTCAGGTAGCTGACCAGGGGCAGAAGGGGATCGAGGGCGGGATTGCCGTCGTAATCGTCCAGGGCGAAGGTGAAGCCCCGGGCGCGCAGGTCGCCCAGTCGCTGCAGCAGGGCCGGTGTGGGTGCCACGTCTTCCAGGATTTCCAGCACCACCCGACGGGGCGGCAGGAGTTCCAGAAAATCGCTTTCGAGCATGGCATTGGAGACGTTGAGAAAGGCGATCCGGTCACCGAACAGCCATTCCGTCCCCATGTTGTTCAGGGTGTTGACCAGCACCCGGGTGCCGGCCAGCAGGTCGTCCGTGACGTCGGCCCGGGTGGCGCCGGCCTCCTCGCGGAACAGGAGCTCGTAGCCGACGATGCGCTGCTGGCTGTCCACGATGGGCTGACGGCCGACGAAGACTTCCTCGGTGCTGCGGGTGAGGGCGGCAGGCGCGAAGGGATTCATGGCTTGCTCTCCACGGGAGGTCGCGGTCGTTCAGGCCCCGCTGGGGGTTAGCCGGCGGCGCGGAACAGACTGGCCTGGGGGCTGGGCGTGTCGCCGGCGAGCAGCGCTTCCATGTCCAGCACCAGCACCACCTGACCATCCCCGGAGAGCGTCGCACCCGCCACGCCATGGGGCTTGATGCCCTCCAGCGGCTTGATCACCACGTCGTCGCGGCCGATGAAACCGTCGATGGCCAGCACGAAGGCCGACTCGCCGGACTGCATGAGCACGCCGAAGGCGGGCGGTCCCTCCTCCGGCCAGCCGATGATGCCGGCCAGGGTCTTCACCGGCAGCACCTCGTCACGCACCACCAGGGTGGCGCGCCCCGAGACCTGCTGCACCTCGTCGGGCCGGATGGGAATGATCTCGCGCACCATGGACAGGGGCACGGCGAAGGGCTGGCTGCCCAGGCGCACGATCAGCACCGGCAGGATGGCCAGGGTCAGGGGCAGGGTGATGGTGAAGGTGGTGCCCTGGCCCACCACGGAGCGGATGTCGATGCGGCCGTTGAGGCGGGTGATGTTGGTCTTCACCACGTCCATGCCGACCCCGCGGCCCGAGACGTCCGAGATCTGGTCCTTGGTGGAGAATCCGGGCAGGAAGATGAGATTCAGGCTCTGGCGTTCGTCCAGGCTGTTGGCGGTCTCCACGTCGATCAGACCCTTCTCCAGGGCCTTGCGCCGGATCACGTCGGGGCGGATGCCGCGCCCATCGTCGGCGATCTCGATCACGATGTGGTCGCCCACCTGCTGGGCCGACAGCTTGATCACGCTCTTGGCCGGCTTGCCCGCGGCGAGCCGTTCCTCCGGGCTGTCCACGCCGTGGTCCACCGCGTTGCGCACCAGGTGCACCAGGGGATCGTTGAGATCCTCGATCATGGTCTTGTCGATCTCGGTATCTTCCCCTTCCAGCACCAGCTCCACGTCCTTGCCCAGGCTGCGCGCCAGATCGCGCGCAAGCCGCGGATACTTCTGGAACAGGCGGCCGATGGGCTGCATGCGCGTCTTCATCACGGCGTTCTGCAGATCGCCCACCAGCAGATCCAGCTGACTCACGGCCTCGTCCAGGGCCTTGAGGGTGGCGGCATCGGTCTTGCCGGCGAGGATGTCCGCACGCAGGCAGTTGAGGCGGTTCTTGGTGAGGCCGATCTCGCCCGAGAGATTGAGCACCTGGTCCAGCCGCGCCGTGTCGATGCGGATGGTGGTTTCCTTGGCCGAGTTGGGGGCCGCGCCCTTGGCGGGTGACGTTCTCGGTTCCAGCCGCGTGGGAGGAGCCGGCGAGGCGGCGGGCGCCGCGGCCGCCGGGGCCGAACGTTGCGCCGGGGTGACGTTTTCCTCGGGGCGGGTGCCCAGCAGGGCGTGATAGAGCAGCCGCCAGTCGGGACCCTGTTCCTGCACCCCCGGGCCGGAGGGGGCCGGCGCGGCCGCGTCCTCCACCGGCTCCTGGGGCGTGTGGGCTGCCTGGTTCTGCCACACCTGCATCGCCTTGTCACCGGCCAGCACCGCATCCAGCTCCAGCATCAAATCCTTGTCGGCGGGTTCCGGCATGCGGCCCTGGGCGAGGAAGCCGAACATTTCGCGCACCGCCGCGGTGGCGGCCAGGATCACGTCCATGATCTCCGGGGTGAGGGACATCTCCCCGTTGCGCAGCTTGTCGAACAGGTTTTCCGTGCGGTGGCACAGTTCCACCAGGGGGGTGGCGTTGAGGAAGCCCGCGCCGCCCTTGATGGTGTGGAAGCCGCGGAAAATCTGGTTCAGGAGATCCCGGTCCTGCGGCGACTTCTCCAGCTCCACCAGCCGGTTGTCCACCTCGGACAGGAGGTCCGTGGCTTCCGTGAGGAAGTCCTGGAGCAGATCTTCCATGCCTTCGAATGCGCTCATGGGGGCTTGTCCTCCCGTTGTGTCGTGACCTCAGAAGCCCAGGCTTTCCAGCAGCTCGTCCACCTGTTCCTGGCTGGTGACGATGTCGCTGCGGCCCTCGGCATTCACCACCGGGCCATTGAGCAGACCGGACTCCAGGTGAGGCCGCTTCTCGGCGGGCGTATTGGCCACCAGCACCTTGAGCAGCTCGTTTTCCATCTCCTGGGCCATGTCGATGATCTTGCGGATCACCTGCCCGGTGAGATCCTGGAAATCCTGGGCCATCATGATCTCCAGCAGCTGGGCATTGGTGGCGGAGGTCATGCGCGGCACGTCCTGCAGGAAGCCCCGGGTCTCGTGCACCAGCTGCTTGAAATCCTCTACCGACAGCTCGTTGCGGAACAGGCTGTCCCAGCGCGCCGACAGGGCATTGGACTTGGATTCCAGCTCTTCCTGGATGGGCTTGGCCACGTCGGTGGCGTTGAGCACGCGTTCCGCCGCCTGCTGGGTGAGCGCCGCGATGTAGGCCAGGCGGTCGCGGGCATCCGGGATCATGGAATCCACCGCCTTTTCCAGACTCTTGTCGTAGCCCAGCTGCTTGAGGGTGTCGTGCAGCTTGCGCGTGAGCTGGCCCAGCTGGCTGTAATAGGGCTCCGTGATGCCGCCTTCCACCGGGCCGGCCGGGGCGGGGGCCTCTTCGACCGGCGCCGGCGCCTGCCCGGCCTCGGCCAGGGCGTTGGCGCGCACGATGCTGTCGAACAGCGCTTCCAGTTCGTCGCTGTCACCGCTTGCCGTGTTGCTCACTTGGCACCTCCTAGGTTCTGGAAGATCTTGTTGAGTTTTTCCTCGAGGGTGGCCGCGGTGAAGGGTTTCACCACGTAGCCGCTGGCGCCGGCCTGGGCCGCCGCGATGATGTTTTCCTTCTTCGCCTCCGCGGTCACCATGAGCACCGGGATATGCTTGAGCGCAGGGTCGCTGCGGATATTCTTGAGCAGCTCCAGCCCGGTCATGTTGGGCATGTTCCAGTCGCTGACCACGAAGTCGAACTTGCCGTTGCGCAGCTTCTGCAGCGCCACCACCCCATCTTCGGCTTCCTCCACGTTGGTGAAGCCCAGCTCCTTGAGCAGGTTGCGCACGATGCGGCGCATGGTGGAGAAATCGTCCACCACCAGGAATTTCATGTTCGGATCAGCCATGCGGCGCTCCTTGGTTCATCTGCATGTGAGGCTCTCTGTTCATTGTCATCGTCGTGTGATTTCAGTGCAGGAAGGGACGCAGGGTCTCCGCCAGCACTGCCGGGTCGAATTTCGCCACATAGTTGTCCACGCCCACGTTCTGGCCCATGGCCCGGTTGGCCTCGGACGAGAGGGAGGAGTGCATGATCACCGGAATGCCCTCGAACCGCTTGTCGGACTTGATCTGCTTGGTGAGCACGTAGCCGTCCATTTCCGGCATTTCGGCATCCGTGAGGATGAGGCTGATCTGTTCCCGCAGGGGCACGCCTTCCGCCTGGGCGCGTGCCGCCAGGCCCTGGAGTTTTTCCCAGGCTTCCAGGCCGTTGGTGGCCTGCTGGTATTTGACGCCCAGGGTCTCCAGCACCTTCACGATTTCCTTGCGCGCCACCAGGGAGTCGTCGGCGAAGAACACCATGTGTTCCTTCTCCGACTGCACCGGCTCCAGGGGCGGCACCTCTTCCTCGCCGAGGGCCTGGGCCAGGATCTGTTCCACGTCCAGGATGGACACCAGCTTGCCGTCCGGGAGCTCCGTGATGGCGGTGATCATGGAATCCTGTCCCGTGAGCATGGAGGTGGGCGGCTTCACCTTGTCCCAGTCCACGCGGATGATGCGGTCCACGTCATGCACCAGAAAGCCCTGGGTGTGGCGGGAGAATTCGGTCACGATCATGGTCTGGCCGCTGTTCTCGGGCGCGCCGTCGATGTGCACGAATTTGGCCAGGTTGATCACCGGGATGATGTTACCCCGCAGGGAGATCACGCCTTCCACCCCGGGCGGCGTGTTGGGCGTGCGCGTGATGGGCGGGGTCTGGGACACTTCGCGCACCTTGAATACGTTGATGCCGAACACCTCGCCGGTACCCAGCGAGAACAGCAGGATTTCCATCTTGTTCGAGCCCGCGAGCTTGGTGCGGGCGTCGATGCTTTCCAGGAGGGCAGGGTTGGCAGGCATATCCATGATCGACTTTCCGTTGTCAGATTGGGGTCAGGCCGCGGCGCGCACGTTGCCCTTGAGGATGCGGGCGAGCGTTTCCGCCAGCCGCTGCGGCTCGAACTTGGAAACGTATTCATCCACCCCGACGGAGCGGCCAAGCTGCTGGTTGGACATCCCGGACAGCGAGGAATGCATGATCACGGGAATGCCGGCGAAGCGGGGATCGCTCTTGACGTTCCTGGTCAGCATGTAGCCGTCCATTTCCGGCATTTCCACGTCGGTGAGGATGAGCTGGACGAAATGGCTTACCGGCAGACCGGCGGCCTCGGCCTGTTCCGCGATCCTGAGCAGTGCCTCCCAGGCCTGGCGGCCGTTGTTGGCCATGTGGTAGTGCACGCCCATGGCTTGAAGCGTCTTCTCGATCTGCTTGCGGGCGATGGCGGAATCGTCGCAGAAGAAGATGGTGGGCGGGTGCTCCACCTGCAGCGGCTGCACCGCGTTGTAGAGGAAATCGTCGTCCGTGTGAATCGTGTCGGCCAGGATCTTCTCCACGTCCATGAGCATGACCAGACGCCCGTCATTGAGCTCCGTCACGGCGGTGACCAGGCCGCCCATGTGCCCGGCGAACATTTCCGGCGGCACCTTGATGGAGGACCAGTCCAGGCGCAGGATGGTGTCCACCGCCTCCACCAGGAAGCCCTGGGTGTGGCCGTTGTATTCCGTGACGATCATGATTTCCGGCTTGTTCTCGGTCTGAATGCCGGTGAACTTGACCAAGTCCACCACCGGCACCAGCACCCCGCGCAGGCTCACCATGCCCTCCACTGCCGGTGGCATTTCCGGCGCCCGGGTGATTTCGGGCACGCGCATGACTTCCCGCACCTTGAACACGTTGATGCCGAAGGTTTCCCGGCGGCCGGTGCGCGCATCGGTCCCGAGGGTGAAAAGCAGGATTTCCAGCTTGTTGGTACCGGCCAGCTTGGTGCGGGCGTCGATGTTCTTGAGCAGCTCGGACATGGCGGGACTCCCGGTTCAGTGGCCGTGGTTGACGCAGAGGATGCTGCTGTCCGCCTCGCCGCTGGCGGCCATGCGCTCAAGGCTTGCGAGCACCTCCATGCTTGCCTCTTCCATCTTCTGCATGTGGGAGAGGGCGCCGCCCCTGTCCCCGGCATAAAAGGCTTCCACCGCCGCCACGCCGTGCGTGTGGAAGGTTTTGTGGGGCGCCTCGACCTCCCGATAACCGGGCAGCTGGCTGAAGCAGGCGTGTCCGTCGCCTTCGTAATACCACTTGCCCAGGCGGCAGGCGGTGTGGCTGGAGAAATCCTGGGGCCGCTTCTCGGACAGACCCATGAAGACCTTGTAAACCTCGAACTTGTAAACCAGGTGGTCCAGCTTGGCCAGCTCCACGAAACTGCGCAGGGCAGAGGCCGCAATGGCGCCTTCCATGTCCCGGGAAAGCTCGATGAGATGTTTCAGGGCCTGGGTGGCTTCCTCGCCCTTGCGGCTGAAGGATTGGGATTCCCGCGCTTCGGCCTCCATCTGGCCCTTGGTGCCTTGGATCTCGCTCTGGATGGCGCCCACCAGGGTGGAAATTTCATTGGTGGCGCTGGCGGTGCGCTCTGCCAGTTTCCGCACCTCGTCCGCCACCACGGCGAAGCCGCGACCCTGCTCGCCGGCGCGTGCCGCCTCGATGGCCGCATTGAGGGCGAGCAAATTGGTCTGGTCGGCGATTTCCTTGATCAGCTTGACGATGCCGCCGATCTGGCCGGCACGCTCGTTGAGGCGCTCCACGCTCACGGCGGTCTGCTGGGTCTTCTCCGCCACCGACTGCAGGTTGGAGGCGATGTCCTGCATCACCGCCCGACTGGCGCCGGAGGCGCTGGCGGCGGTGACGGCATGTTCCTTTTCCGCCTTCATGTTCTGGGCCAGTCCGGCCAGGGTGCGCTGCATTTCCAGGAAGGAAGCGCCGAAACGCTGCATGTTCTCGAACATGCCCCGCTGAAACTTAAGCTCCGCCTCCAGCTCGGCCACCCGTGCGGCCAGGGTGCCAGTCTCCTGGTTTGCCTTGTCCAGGGCCATGGCCAGCCGGCTTTTCTCGGCGGTCATGGCGTCCAGCTGGGCCCTCAGCTTCTTGATGAGTTCCTTGCTCTTGCCAAACATGCTGCACCTCTCCTTGTTGTTGCGCGTTGTCCGGGATTCAGGATGCCAGGCGGAAGCGGTTCACCACCTGTTCCAGGTTTTTGGCCTGCGCCAGCAGGGCATGCACGGCCTGGGTGGTCTCCTCCAGGGCGGCGCGGTTGGATTCGGCCAGGGCCGCGATCCGTTCCACCTGGGCCGTGATCTGGTCGCTCTGGCCGGTGCGGCTGCGGGTGGCGAGGGCGATCTCGTGGATACGGCTCACGGCGTCCGCCACACTGCGGTTGATGTCGGACAGGGCCCGGCCAGCCTGGTTGGCCTGGCTGACGCCCTCGGCCACCTGCTGGCTGCCTTTTTCCATGGTGGCCACGGCGCGGGCGGTCTCGGACTGAATGGCCTCGATCATCCCGGAGATCTCATTGGTGGCCTGGGCGGTGCGCTCCGCGAGCTTCCTCACTTCGTCGGCGACCACCGCGAAGCCGCGCCCCTGCTCGCCGGCCCGCGCCGCCTCGATGGCGGCGTTGAGGGCGAGCAGGTTGGTTTGATCGGCGATGTCCTTGATCACCGCCAGGATCTGGCCGATCTGGGTGGAACGTTCCCCCAGCTTCCCGATCATCTGCGCCGACTCGCCCACCGTCGCGGCCACCTCCTCGATACCCTTGACCGCGCTGGTGACCACACCGTTGCCCTGTTCGGCCAGGGCACGCGCTTCGCTGGCGACCGCCTCGATCTGCTCGGCGGTGACGGCGATGTGCTGGAACGCCCGGTTGAGATCCTCGATGGCCGCCGCCGCCTGGGCCGCCTCCCGGGACTGGCTGCGGGAGCTGGCGGTCACCTGTTCCGCCACGCCGGACAGACGCTCCGCCGTACTGCCCACGCTGTGGCTGGCCTGGCTCACCTCGCGCACGATGCCGGCGAACTGGTCGGTCATGCGGTTGAAGCTCCGGGCCACGGCACCGATTTCGTCGTCGGCTTCGGCATCCGCACGGGTGGTGAGGTCGCCCTGGGCCAGGCGCGCCGCGGCCTGTTCCAGCCGCGCCACGCCCCGGTTCACCGAGCGGGTGAGGAACAGGCCCAGCAGGGTGGAGAGCACCACGCCGAGGACGATGGCGCCGATGGCGATGCCGTCCACCAGCCGCGCCCGCGCCTGGGCGCGGCCGAAGTCGCGCTCCGCCGCCCGGGTCTGGTGGGTGATCAGTTCGTCGATGGCCGCTGACTGGGTGGCGTAGAGCGCGTCCACAGTCGTTCTGCGCAGGCGGTCGGCCTCGGCGAATTTTTCCGCCTGCAGAAGATCCATCAGGGGCATCAGGCCCTGTTCCCCGAAGACGCGCCGTGCCTCCACGAAGGCGGCGAACAGTTTGGCTTCCTCGCCGGCGGGTTTGCGGGCAGCGTAGGCATCCACCAGCTGCTGCACCTTGTACATGTTGCTGCGCACGCGGTCGGCGTGGGCCAGGATTTCGAAGGCGTCCTGCTCATGGCGCGCGGCCAGCAGCTCCATGCGGTTTTGCATCTGGTAGTTGCGGATGGTGTTGAGCAGGTCGATGGCGACCAGCCGTTCCCTGTAAATGGACTCCGCCACCCGGTTCGACTGATGCAGCCCCCACAGACCGGTCACCCCCACGGCCAGCATGAGCAGCGAGCTGGAAACCACGAGCAGGGTGAGCTTGGTGCGCAGAGTGAGCTGGTTGAAAACGGACATCATTGACTCCACTGGGACGGGTTGTGCCCCTATAGCGGCAGGTGGTGTCGAAAACTTTAGGGGTGACTGCACCTCCTTTTCGTTGCACCCGGCCGCCCGGTTTTCCCTGCCGGGAGAGGGGGCAGGGCTATAATCCGCCATTGCCTTTGCGTGCCGCGCCATGTCCGAGCAGACACCGCCCATCGACCCACGGGAGCTGGAGCAGGCCTTTTCCCTGTTCAGCGTCGCCTCCGAGCAGCTCGCCCGTGCCTATGCCGAGCTGCAGCAGAAGGTGGCCAGCCTCACCGAGGAGCTCGCCCTGGCCAACGGCGCGCTCAAGCGCCAGTACGAGGAAAAGGAGGCCCTTTCGGAACGGCTGGCGGGGCTCCTGGATGCCCTGCCTGCGGGCGTGGTGGTGCTGGACGGGGAGGGCACCATCCTGCAGGTCAATCCGGCGGCGAGGCGCTTGCTCGGGGAGCCCCTGGTGGGCGAATCCTGGGCCGGCGTGCGGGCGGCGCGCCTGGCCGCCACGACCGCCCCGGACGAATGGGAGACGCGCGATGGCCGGCGCCTGAGCATCTCCGCCCAGGCCCTGCCGGCCTACGGCGGCGACCTGCTGCTGGTGCACGACGTCACCCAGGCCCACGCCCTGCGCAGTGAGCTGGCACGCCACCAGCGCCTGTCGGCCATGGGTGAGGTGGCCGCGCGGCTGGCCCATCAGCTGCGCACGCCTTTGGCCACCGCCCTGCTTTACGCTTCCCACCTCAACCGTCCCACGCTGGCGGAGGCCGAGCGCCTGCGTTTTGCCGGCAAGGTGCTGGAGCGGCTGCGCCATCTGGAACACCTGATCCAGGACATGCTGCTGTTCGTGCGCGGGGAGGCGGCGGGCCGGGAAACCCTGGCCGTTTCCACTCTGCTCGCGGATCTGGCCCAGATGCTGGAGCCCCAGATGCAGGCGCGGGGCCTGGCGTTTACGGTCCAAAATGAGGCCCAGGGCGCCAGCCTGACCTGCAGCCGCGAGGCCCTGGGCAGCGCCCTCATGAGCCTGCTGGAAAACGCCATGCAGGTCTGCCAGGCGGGCGACCGGGTGCGTCTGGCGGCCCGGGTGGAGGGTGATGAGGTCGCATTTGAGGTGGAAGACAGCGGGCCCGGCATCGAACCGGCGCATCTCGAGCGCATTTTCGAGCCCTTCTTCACCACCCGCGCCGAGGGCACGGGGCTGGGGCTTGCCATCGTGCGCAGCGTGGCCGAAGCCCACGGCGGCCGCGTCGCGGTTCACTCCCGGCCCGGGCAGGGCAGCACGTTCACCCTGAGTCTGCCCTTGGCTACAATCGTTTGAACTGGAAGCCAGCCCATGTCCGCCCTGCCCATACTCATCGTCGAAGACGACCGGGATCTGCGCGAAGCCCTGACCGACACCCTGGAGCTCGCAGGCTACACGGTGCGCGTGGCGGAAGACGGCAGCGCCGCGCTGCAGATCCTGGAGCGCGAAGCGGTGGGGTTGGTGGTGTCCGACGTGCAGATGCGTCCCATGGACGGCCACACCCTGCTCAAGGCCATCAAGGCCCGCTGGCCCGAGGTGCCCGTGCTGCTCATGACGGCCTACGGCATGATCGAGAAGGCGGTGGAGGCCATGCGCGACGGCGCCTGCAATTACCTGACCAAACCCTTCGAGGCCGACCGGCTGCTCGCCGAAGTGGCCCGTTACATGCTCACGCCCGCGGCCGAGGGCGACGTGGTGGCGGAGGACGCCATGTCACGGGAACTCCTGGCCCTGGCGCGGCGGGTGGCGGCCTCCCATGCCACCGTGCTCATCACCGGGGAGTCCGGCACCGGCAAGGAAGTCATGGCCCGCTATCTGCACCGCCATTCGCCCCGCGCCGGTGGGCCGTTCGTGGCCATCAACTGCGCGGCGATCCCCGACAACCTGCTGGAATCCACCCTGTTCGGCTACGAGAAGGGCGCGTTCACCGGCGCCACCACCTCCCAGGCCGGCAAGTTCGAGCAGGCCAGTGGTGGCACCCTGCTCCTCGACGAGATTTCCGAAATGCCCCTTTCCCTCCAGGCCAAGCTGCTGCGCGTGTTGCAGGAACGGGAGGTGGAGCGGCTCGGGGGCAGGGGCCCCATTCCGGTGGACGTGCGCATCATTGCCACCTCCAACCGCGACATGGAGGCGGAAGTCGCCGCCGGCCGTTTCCGCGAGGATCTCTACTACCGGCTCAACGTCTTCCCGCTGCACCTGCCCCCCTTGCGGGAGCGGCGTGAGGACATCGCGCCGCTGGCGCGCCACATCCTCGCCCGGCTGGCGAAACAGGCGGGGCGCCATGGCATGAGCTTTTCGCCCGAGGCTCTCGGCGAATTGACGCAGTATGCCTGGCCCGGTAACATCCGCGAGCTGGAAAACGTGATCCAACGGGCACTTATCCTCGCCCCCGGGCACGTGATCGAGCCGTCCCATCTGCACCTGCCGGCGGCAAAAATTGCCGCTGCGGCAACGGCGGCGCCCGTGGCGCAGGCGCCCGCGGAAGGCCCCACCGACATCAAGTCCCTGGAGCGCCGGCACATCATGGAAGCGCTGGCGGCAGAGGGGGGCTCCCGCAAACGCGCGGCGCAGCGCCTGGGCATGAGCGAGCGCACCCTGCGCTACAAACTCGCCCGCTACCGGGAAGAGGACGCCGCCGCGGGGGGCGACCGCTCCTCCTGAAGTCGGCATGGATCTTGCATTTTTTGTCCCGAATGCCGATAGTGAGTTGAACTGCAAGGAAGGACGACGCCATGGACGCCAAAGGGATCGATCAGCTGCTGGGCCAGATGCGTGCCGCCTCCCAGCTTGCCACGGGCGGGCAGGGCACGCAGCCGGCGGGGGTGGAAGGGAGCGACTTCGCGGCCCTGCTCAAGGCCTCCCTGGAACAGGTGAGCCAGAGCCAGGCGGAGGCCAGCCGGCTCGCCCAGGCCTTCGAACAGGGGGCGCCCAACGTGAGTCTGGAAGACGTGATGATTTCCCTGCAAAAGGCCGACGTCTCGTTCCAGACCATGGTCCAGGTACGCAACAAGCTGGTGGAGGCCTACCAGCAGATTATGAACCTCCAGGTTTGATGACGCGAAGCGGCAGGCCGGGCGACATCACGGGGCTTTTCACCCCGGCGGTGTCGCCGCCGCCGCTTTTTCATGGGTGGGACCGCGTCCCCGTCCCGGCACCGAGGGCTAAGCCATGACCACCGGCGTGTTGGGCAAGGTCCGCCGCCCCGGTTGGGCTGCCGATGCCCCCCCGGCGGGCGGCGCCCCGTCTGCCGCGGGAGGCTGAACCATGGCCCTGGCCGCCCAGTCCTCCCTGCTCAGCCAGCTTTCGGCGTTCAACCAGCTTTCCAACAGCCAGAAGCTGGGTCTCATCATCGGCATCGCCGCCATCATCGCCCTGGTCGTGGCCGGGGTGCTGTGGTACCGCACGCCCACCTACCAGGTCCTGTTCTCCAATCTGTCGGATCGTGACGGCGGCGCGGTGATCGCCGCGCTGCAGCAGATGAACGTGCCCTACAAAACCGAGGGCACCAGCACCATCCTCGTGCCCATGGAGCAGGTGTACGAGGTGCGCCTGAAGCTTGCCTCCCAGGGCCTGCCCAAGGGCAGCGTGGTGGGTTTCGAGCTCATGGAGGGGCAGAAGCTGGGCGTGAGCCAGTTCGTGGAACAGGTCAATTACCAGCGCGCCCTGGAGGGGGAGCTCACCCGCTCCATCCAGTCCCTGTCGGCGGTGCAGGGGGCGCGCGTGCATCTGGCCATACCCCGGCCGTCCGTGTTCCTGCGCGACCAGCAGAAACCTTCGGCGTCGGTGCTCGTCAACCTGGGGGGCGGGCGCCGGCTCGAGCCGGCGCAGGTGGCCGGGATCGTGCATCTGGTGGCCTCCAGCGTGCCCGACCTGCCCCCGGAGAACGTCACGGTCATCGACCAGAACGGCAACCTGCTCACCGGCCCCGAGACGGCCTTCCGCAAGGCGGGGCTGGATGCCACCCAGCTGGAGTATGTGCGTCAGGTGGAGGAGAGCTTCGCCCGCCGCATCGAGGCCATTCTCGCGCCCATCGTCGGGCCGGACAACGTGCGCGCGCAGGTGACCGCGGAGCTGGACTTCTCCCAGACCGAGCAGACGGCGGAGACCTACAAGCCCAATCCGGCGCCCCAGGAGGCGGCGGTACGCAGCCTGCAAAGCCGCGAGAGCCTCGGCGCCGCGGGGGGGCCTGCGGGGGTGCCCGGGGCGCTGTCCAACCAGCCGCCGGGCGCCGCCAGCGCGCCCATCACGGCCCCGGCCGGCGCGCCGGGAGCCGGCCAGGCCCAGGCGGTGGTGCCGTCCCAGAAGGAGCAGACGGTCAACTACGAGGTGGACAAGACCGTGCGCCATACCCGCCTGCCCCCCGGCGCGGTGAAGCGGCTGTCGGCGGCGGTGGTGGTCAACTATCGAAAAATCACCGGCAAGGACGGCAAGGTGAGTCTCGCCCCCCTGTCCCAGGGGGAACTCGCCCAGATCAACAACCTGGTCAAGGAAGCCATGGGCTTCAACGCCCAGCGCGGCGATACGGCGAACGTGGTGAATGCCGCCTTCAACCTGCCGCCCGCGGAGAAGGTGGAAGCCGCGCCCTTCTATGAGAACCCCTGGGTGCAGAGCGCGGGGCTGGGTCTGCTCAAGTTTCTCGCCATCGCGGCCATCATCTGGGTGATCGTGTTCGTGGTGCTGCGTCCCATCCTGCGCGAGCTGGCGCGGCTGCCCGCCCCGCCACCCCTGCCGGAAGGCATGGCCGCGCCGGAGGAGGCCGGCCCGGGCGCGCAGCCCGCGGGCTATGAACAGAATCTTGCTGCGGTGCGCGAGCTGGCGCGCCAGAATCCCAGCGTGGTGGCCAACGTGGTACGGGAGTGGGTAGGCAAGGAGGGGGCGTGAACGAGGAAGGCATCGAAAAGAGCGCCATTCTGCTGCTCGCCCTGGGCGAGGAGGAGGCGGCCGAGGTGTTCAAGTACCTCGGGCCGAAGGAGGTGCAAAAGCTCGGTGCGGCCATGGCCAGCCTGACCACCGTCAACCGGGAAAAGGTGGAGCAGGTGCTGGCGGAATTCCGCCAGAAGGCGGAAGGGCAGACCGCCCTCGGCGCGGATTCCGCGGCCTACATCAAGAACGTGCTGACCAAGGCCCTGGGCTCCGACCGCGCCGCCAGCCTGCTCGACCGCATCCTCCACGGCGGCGACACCGCGGGCATCGAAAGCCTGAAGTGGATGGACGCCGCCGCAGTGGCGGAACTCATCAAGAACGAACACCCGCAGATCATCGCCACCATCCTGGTGCATCTCGACCGCGACCAGGCAAGCGAAATCCTGGGGCATTTCACCGAGCGCCTGCGCAACGACGTGATCCTGCGCATTGCCACCCTGGATGGCATCCAGCCCCAGGCTTTGCGTGATCTCAACGACGTGCTCACCAAGCTCATCACCTCGCCCAACAACATCAAGAAGAGTGCCATGGGGGGCAGCCGCGTGGCGGCCGAGATCCTCAATTTCATGAGCGGCGCGGTGGAGACCTCGGTGCTGGCGGCGGTGCGCGATTTCGATCCGGAACTCGCGCAGAAGATCCAGGACGAGATGTTCACCTTCGAGAACATCCTGGACCTGGACGACCGGGCGGTGCAGCTCCTGCTGCGCGAGGTGCAGTCCGAAAGCCTCATCATCGCCCTCAAGGGCGCGAGCCCGGAACTGCGCGAGAAGATCTTCAAGAACATGTCCCAGCGCGCGGCGGAGATGCTGCGCGACGACCTCGAGGCCAAGGGCCCGGTGCGGGTCTCGGAAGTGGAGGCCGAGCAGAAGGAAATCCTCAAGATCGTGCGCCGGCTTGCCGACGAAGGCCAGATCGCCCTGGGCGGCAAGGGCGAGGAAGCCTTCATCTGACCCCTTTGCCTGCGCTGCCTGCGGCCCCATAATGATCGGGTAACCGTTGCGCGGCGCACCCATGGCCTCCAAACCCATCATTCCCAAGGAACAGCTGTCCGCCTACCAGCGCTGGGAGCTCGCGTCCCTGGAGGAAAAGCCGGCCCCACCCCCGGAGCCGGCGGTCAAGCTTCCCACCGCCGAGGAACTGGAGCGCATGCACCAGCAGGCCTACCAGGAAGGCTTCGCCGCGGGAATGCGCGACGGGCGGGCCCAGGGCGAGGCGGACGCGCGCCGCATGCGCGAGCTCATGCACCGGCTGGAGCAGGCCCTGGAGGGCTTCGAGCGAGCCATGGCCGACCAGATCCTGGATCTCGCCCTGGAAATCGCCCGCCAGCTCACCCGGCGGGCCCTCGCGCTGGAACCGGAGCGGGTGCTGGACGTGGTGCGCGAGGCCATCGAGAGCCTGCCCCAGCTCACGGAGCATCCGGTACTGGTGTTGCACCCGGAAGACGCTAACCTGGTGCGCCAGATGCTCGCCTACGAGTATCAGGAATCGGTCTGGCGGGTGGTGGAGGATCCCCACATGGCGCGCGGCGGCTGCCGCATCGAGACCGCGGAGAGCGAGCTCGACGCCACCCTCGAGACCCGCTGGAAACGAATCGTGTCGGCGCTGGGCAGCGATGCAGACTGGAACGATTGAAGCCGAGGACGGGCAGCTCGCCCACTGGCGTGCCTTCCTGCGCGACTGCCGCGACGTGGTGAGCGCGGTCAGGCCCTGGGCCATGACGGGGCGGCTCACCCGGGTGGCAGGCCTGGTCATGGAGGCGGTGGGCCTCAAACTCGCGGTGGGGTCGAGCTGCCTGGTGGAACTGCCCAACGGTCTCACGGTGGATGCCGAGGTGGTGGGCTTTTCCGGCGAGCGTCTGTTCCTCATGCCCTCCACCGACGTCTATGGCCTGGTGCCCGGCGCCCGTGTGATTCCCGTGGAAAGCGAGCTTACGGTGCCGCGCCCGCGGGGCACGCTGATCCGGCGCCGGCGTGCGGAAGACCGGGCGCGGCAGGTGGCGGTGGGGCCGGAACTCCTCGGGCGTGTGGTGGACGGCGCGGGCCGCCCCCTGGACGGCCTCGGCCCGGTGGAGACGGAAACCCGCGTCCCCCTCCAGAGCCGTCCCTTCAACCCTCTGGCGCGCGCCCCCATCCGCGAGGTGCTGGATACCGGCGTGCGGGCCATCAATGCCCTGCTCACCGTGGGCCGCGGCCAGCGCATGGGCCTGTTCGCCGGCAGCGGGGTGGGCAAGAGCGTGCTGCTGGGCATGATGGCGCGCTACACCAGCGCCGACGTCATCGTGGTGGGACTGATCGGCGAACGGGGCCGCGAGGTCAAGGAATTCATCGAGAACATCCTGGGCCACGAGGGCCGCACCCGCGCGGTGGTGGTGGCCGCCCCCGCCGACACGCCGCCCCTGCTGCGCCTGCATGGGGCGGCCTACGCCACCGCCATCGCGGAGTATTTCCGCGACCAGGGCAAGCACGTGCTGCTCATCATGGATTCCCTGACCCGCTTCGCCATGGCCCAGCGGGAGATTGCCCTGGCCATCGGCGAGCCCCCCGCCACCAAGGGCTATCCACCTTCGGTGTTCGCCAAGCTGCCCCAGCTGGTGGAACGGGCCGGCAACGGGCGGGAAGGGGGCGGCTCCATCACCGCCTTCTACACCGTGCTCACCGAGGGCGATGACCAGCAGGATCCCATCGCCGATGCCGCACGCGCCATCCTCGACGGCCACGTGGTGCTCTCGCGCAGCCTGGCCGACCAGGGGCACTACCCGGCCATCGACATCGAAGCCTCCATCAGCCGCGCCATCACCGAGATCGTCTCGCCGCAGCAGCTGGAGCTGGTCCGGCGCTTCAAGAATCTCTATTCCCGCTACCAGCGCAGCCGGGACCTGATCACTGTCGGCGCCTACGTGCGGGGATCCGACCCCCTGCTCGACGAAGCCATCGCCATGTATCCCAAACTGGAGCAGTTCCTGGTGCAGGACATGCGCGAGCGCGCAAGCTACAGCGACAGTATCCTGCGTCTTCAACAGCTCCTGCGTCTGTGAAGCCGTAAGCCATGGCGCGCCGCTTTCCGCTGCAGCCCCTGCACGATCTCGCCGCCGACCGGCTGGAGGCCGCCACCCGGCGCCTCGCCGAGCTCAAGCAGGCGTGGCAGGCCGCCGAGGACAAGCTCGCCCAACTGCGCGGCTACCAGCAGGAATACCGCGAGCGCCTGGGCCAGGCGGTGCAGGAGGGGCTTGATGCGCACCGCATGCGGGATTTCCATGCCTTTCTCGCCAAGATCGAGGTCGCCATCCGCCACCAGCAGGCCGAGGTGGAACGCTGTCGCCAGGCCTGGGAACAGGGTCAGCGGGTCTGGCTCGAGGAGCGGCGCAAGCTCAAGACCTACGAAGTCCTCAGGGCACGCCATGCCGCAGGGGAGCGGGTGCGGGAAACCCGTCTGGAGCAGCGCGAGCAGGACGAGCACGCCCGACGCGCCCGTGCCGGCGCCCCCCATCTGCCCCGCGGCGAGGACTGACCGCTTTCTGGCACGCCGTTTGCTAAACGGCTGGTGTCGCCCGGCTGACGGGCCTTGCAGGAGCCGGTCTCATGTCCAACATGCCTGTTTCTTCCCACATCACCGTGATCGCGGTGGCGCCAGCGGCCGCCGAGGCAGCCGGGGTCCAGCCGCTTCCGGCCACCGACGCCGCCTCCTTTGCCACCCTGCTGGCGCGCCAGATCGAGGCCGGCAGCGCGCCGCTGCCAGGGGCCGTGGAGACCGGCGAGCCGCCCCTCAAGGCCGAGAGCGGCGACGTGCCAGCCCTGCCGGCAGCGGATCCGGCTGCCCTGTTGCAGCCCATCACCGCTCTGCCCGTGGCGCCGGTGAGCGTGCAGCCGGTCCCGGGTCCGGTGGGGACCGGGCGGCCGGAGGACGGTCCGCGGGTGCGGGTGCTCACCCTTGGGGGGCCGGGTGGCGGGGTGCCGGGTGGCACGTCCGCTTCCCAGGCGCCGGGTTTGCCGCAGACGGATGCCGCCCCGGCAAAACTTGCCGATCCGCCCCTGCCGGCGGCGCAGGATACGGGCAAGGAGGCGTTGCCGGTGGCCCGGGGGCCTGCGGCACCCGAAGAGCTGCCCACGACGGCAACGAACGCGGCAGCGCCTCAGTCTGCCCCAGGGCCGTGGCACGGCCAGGGGACGGCGCCCATCCGGAGCGAGACCGTGCCTGCGGCGACCGTGCAGCAGCCGGTGGGCAGTCCGGGCTGGACCGGCGAATTCGCCCAGAAGGTGGTGTGGGTGAGCCACCAGGGCCAGCAGTTCGCCCAGATCCAGGTCACCCCACCCCAGCTGGGACCGGTGGAGATCCATCTCGCGCTGGGCCAGGACCAGGCGAGCATGACCTTCGTCTCGTCCCACGCCCCGGTGCGTGAAGCCATCGAAGCCGCTCTGCCGCGCCTGCGGGAGATGCTCGCGGAAAGCGGCATCCAGCTCGGCAACGTGGAAGTGGCGGCCCATTCCTTTGGCCAGGGGGCGCGCCAGGACGGCGAGCCCGGTTCCCGGCCCGGCCCCCACGCTGCCGCCACCTCCCTGGCGCCGCTGCCGGGGGTGGCGCCCGGCGGGCGGATCGGGCAGGGGCGGGCAGGGCTGGTGGACGTATTTGCCTGATTCCCCTGCCGCGGGCGGAAAAAACGGGCCTTGCGGGCCCGTTTTTTGTCTGCCGCTCAAACGCCAATGTTCGCCAAGGGTTTGCGTCACAAACTGACAAACTGCCTAAATTCCGTCTCCAAACTACTTGATCCGTCGTGGGTTTGAGGTTATAAAGCCTGGAAGGCCGCGGCTGCGGCAGGCATGTGAGGACACCCATGGCGCAAGCGAAGAACGCCCCACCGCCCGCAGAGGGCGGTGCTGCGGCGCCCAAGAAGAAAAGCAAACTTTTGATCATCGCCGTGGCGGCGCTTCTGGCCGGCGGAGGCGGAGGCGCGGCCTGGTGGTTTCTCGCCGGCTCCAAGGGGGGCGCGGCGCACGAGGCGGCGCACAAGGAGGAAGCGGAAAAGCCGCCGGTCTTTACGCGGCTGGACCAGTTCACGGTGAACCTGCAGCGCGGCGCCGACGGCGAGGACCACTATCTGCAGGCGGAAGTGGACCTGCAGGTGGCCAATGAGAAAGTGATCGAGCAGGTCAAGCTGCGCATGCCGCAGATCCGCAACGCCACGCTCCTACTCATGTCCAGCAAAACGGCGGAAGAACTCGCGCCGGTGGAGGGCAAACAGAAACTCGCCAGTGACATGGTCGCCCAGATCAACCAGATCCTGGGTGTGAAGGATCCCAAGCAGGGTGTGCTGGCCGTGTACTTCAGCGCGTTCGTGATCCAGTGACGGGGCCCCATGGCCGACGAGATCCTCTCCCAAGACGAAGTGGACGCCCTGCTCAAGGGCGTGCTCGGCGAGACCGAAGAGGAAAAGCCGGCTGAAGAGCAGGGCGGGGTTCGCTCCTACGACATCGGCAAGCAGGAACGCATCGTGCGTGGGCGCATGCCCACGCTCGAGATCATCAACGAACGCTTCGCGCGCAACCTGCGCATCGGGCTGTACAACTTCATGCGGCGCACTGCCGAGATTTCGGTGAGTCCGGTGAAGGTCCAAAAGTACAGCGAGTTCATGCGCAACCTGGTGGTGCCCAGCAATCTCAACCTGATGCGCTTCAAGCCGCTGCGCGGCCTGGGGCTGTTCATCTTCGATCCCAACCTGGTGTTCCTGGTGGTGGACAACCTGTTCGGCGGCGATGGCCGATTCCACATGCGCGTGGAGGGGCGTGACTTCACCCCCACCGAGCAGCGGGTGATCCAGCGCATGCTGGAAGTGGCCACGGCAGAATACAAAAAATGCTGGGAGCCGATCTATCCCATCGAATTCGAGTACGTCCGCTCGGAAATGAACCCCCAGTTCGCCAACGTGGCCACCCCCAGCGAAGTCGTGGTGGTGACCACCTTCAACATCGAGCTGGGCGAGGGGGGTGGCGATTTCCACATCTGCACCCCCTATGCCATGATCGAGCCCATTCGTGATATTCTCAGCTCGACCATGCAGGGCGAGCGGCTCGAGGTGGACGAGCGCTGGGAGCGTCTGATGCGTGAGCAGATCCAGCAGGCCGAGGTCACCCTGGTGGCGAATCTGGGCTCGGCGCGCGTCACCCTGCGCGACATCATGAATCTCAAGGTGGGGGATGTCCTTTCCCTCGACGTGCCCGAGGCGGTGCTGGCCGAGGTGGACGGCGTGCCCGTCCTGGAATGCCAGTACGGCGTGCATAACGGCCAGTACGCCCTGAAGGTGAAGCGCGTCGTGAGCGGCACGGAAGGCTGAGGCTTTCCAGGGAGGCGGCAATGGCGGAAGACGAGGCGAAGGAACAGATCACCGCGGACGACTGGGCGGCGGCACTCGCCGAGCAGGAAAAGGCGGCGGCGGGCAGCGGTGAGGACTGGGCCGCGGCCCTTGCCGAGCAGGCCCAGGCGGAAGCCGCCAGACCCGCCCAGATGCCGGTGTTCGACAATGCCGGCGCCTCGGCCCCGGCCGCGGCCAACAATCTCGACATGATCCTGGACATCCCGGTGAATCTCACCGTGGAGCTGGGTCGCACCAAGATCGCCATCCGTAATCTGCTGCAGCTTGCCCAGGGTTCCGTGGTCGAGCTCGACGGCCTCGCCGGCGAACCCATGGACGTGCTGGTCAACGGCTGTCTGATCGCCCAGGGCGAAGTGGTGGTGGTCAACGACAAGTTCGGCATCCGTCTCACCGACATCATCACGCCCGCCGAGCGCATCCGCAAACTCCAGCGATGAGCCCTTTGTTCCGTGCGCTGGCCGGGCTGCCCGCGCTCGTGTCCACGGCGGCGCATGCCGCCGACACGACCCCCCCTCCTGTCGCCACGTCCTTCGCCAGTCTCCTGCAGATGCTGCTGGGACTGGCGCTGGTGCTGGCCGCCATTTTTGCCACGGCCTGGCTGATGCGCCGGCTCGGTCCCGGCCAGCTCGCGGGCGGCGGCGCCATGAAGGTGCTGGGCAGCGTCGCGGTGGGGCCGCGGGAGCGGCTGGTATTGGTGGAAGTGGGGCAGACCTGGCTCATCGTGGGCGTGGCGCCGGGCCGGGTCAGCGCCGTGCACAGCATGCCGCGCCCGGAAGACGCCGATGCCCTGCAGGCAAGTGTGCCCACCTCGCCCTTTGCCGAACGCCTGCGCCAGCTGCTTGCCAGCCGGCGCGCTTGAGGAGGGCGCCGTGCGGCTTGCCAGAGCGCTCCTGATCCTTGGCCTGCCCCTCCTGCTGCTGGGAGGGCAAGCCTGGGCCCAGACCGGCCTGCCCGCCTTCACCAGCACCCCGGCGCCGGGGGGTGGCCAGACCTATACGCTCAGCGTCCAGACCCTGATCCTGATCGCGGCGCTGACCTTCATCCCCGCGCTGCTTCTGATGACGACCTCCTTCCTGCGTATCGTCATCGTGCTGTCGCTGCTGCGCCAGGCCATCGGCACGGTGCAGACGCCGCCCAATCAGGTGATCGTGGGCATCGCCCTGTTTCTGACCTTCTTCATCATGTCGCCGGTACTCGACCGCATCTACGTGGAAGCCTATCAGCCCTACATGGAGAACCGGCTGCCCTTCGACCAGGCGCTGGACAAGGCGTCCCAGCCCCTCCGGCAGTTCATGCTGGCCCAGGTGCGGCAGGAGGACCTGGCCCTGTTCGCCAAGCTGGGCAGGGTGGGGCCCATGCCGGGACCGGAGGCGGTACCCATGAAGATCCTGATTCCCGCCTATGTCACCAGTGAGCTCAAGACCGCGTTCCAGATCGGCTTCCTGGTGTTCATTCCGTTTCTGATCATCGACATGGTGGTGGCCAGCGTGCTCATGTCCATGGGCATGATGATGCTCTCGCCGGTGCTCATATCCCTGCCGTTCAAGCTCATGCTGTTCGTGCTGGTGGATGGCTGGGGGTTGCTGCTGGCGTCCCTCGTGCGGAGTTTCAATCCATGATGACTGCGGATACCGTGATCCACATCGGCCAGCAGGCGCTGGAAGTCACCATCCTGGTTTCGGCGCCGCTCCTCCTCGCGGCGCTTGCCACCGGCCTTCTGGTGAGCATCTTCCAGGCGGCCACGTCCATCAACGAGATGACGCTTTCCTTCATTCCCAAGCTGCTGGTGATGTTCGTGGTGATGATCCTGGCCGGACCGTGGATGCTGGGCACCATGACGGACTACATGACGCGGCTGTTCGCCAGCATTCCGGAAATCATCCGCTGAGGGTGCCGCGCCCCGGCGCGCCTTCCGCACGCCCATGATCACCGTCACCAGCGCCCAGCTCGAAGCCTGGCTGGCCACCCTGTTGTGGCCCTTCCTGCGGATTGCGGCGCTCCTGGTTTCCGAACCCCTGCTCGGTCATCGCGCGATCCCCATCCGCGCGCGCATGGCCTTCGCCCTGGTGCTGGCCTGGCTCTTGGCCACGGTCCTGCCGCCCCCGCCGCCGGTGGGGCTGGCTTCGGCGGAAGGGCTGCTCATCGCGGTCCAGCAGATCCTGATCGGTGTGACCCTGGGCTTTTCCATGCGGCTATTGCTGGCGGCGGTGGAAATGGCGGGTTCGGTCGCCGGCCTGTCCATGGGGCTTGGCTTTGCCGTCTTCTACGATCCCCAGAATTCGGCCCAGGTGCCCGTGCTGGGCCAGTTCATGGGCCTGATGGCGATTTTGGTGTTCTTCGCCATCAATGGGCACCTGATGGTCATCGCCGCCCTGGCGGAGAGCTTCCGCATCCTGCCCATCTCACCCACCCCCCTGGCGGCGGGCGGTTTCCAGGCCGTGGCCCTGGCCGGGGGGCAACTGTTCGTCATCGGCGTGCTGTTGGCGCTGCCCGTGCTGGCGGCGCTGCTGATCGTGAACGTGGCCATGGGGGTGATGAGCCGTGCCGCGCCCCAGCTCAACCTGTTCGCGGTGGGGTTTCCCCTCACCCTGATCGCGGGCTTTGCGGTGCTGTTTCTGGCGTTGCCCTATTTCGCGCCCCACTTCGTGCGCCTGTACGAGGAGGGGCTGGCCATGACCATGAAGATCCTGGCGGCCCTGGCGGGCTCGCGCTAGGGCAGGACGGGTGCCATGATCGTGCCCCGCTATTTGGGCGGCGGGCCGATGTCGGCCATGTGGAAGCGGAAGCGGCCCTGGCGCCGGTCATGGAAATAGGCGCGCAGCGTGGCTTCCACGGTGCGGAAGGCGAGCCGGTCCCAGGGAATGTCCTTCTCCTCGAACAGCGCCACCTCCAGGCTCTCCATGCCGGGCCCGAAATCCAGATCCAGCAGGCGCGCGCGGAACATCAGATACACCTGGTTGATGTGGGGCAGGTTGTACAGGCTGTAGAGCTCGCCCACCTCCACACGCGCGTTGGCTTCCTCCAGGGTTTCCCGCGCCGCACCCTGGGCGGTGGTCTCGCCGTTCTCCATGAAACCCGCCGGCAGGGTCCACAGGCCCCGCTTGGGATCGATGGCGCGTCGGCAGAGCAGGATCTTGTCCTCCCACTCGGGGATGGTGCCCACGATCATCTTCGGGTTCTGGTAATGGATGGTGCCGCAGGCGGGGCACACGTGGCGCGGATGGGTGTCCCCCGAGGGAATGGTGACGATGACGCGGTTGCCGCACTGGCTGCAGAAATTCATGGGTAGGCACCTGGGCGAACTGCCAAAGTAGCAAAATTCCGGGACATGGTGTAGGGGCTTTCCGCAATCGACAGGGGATTGCGGTTAAAATTCACGAGCGCGCGCAGGCTGCCGCGTGCCTTTCGTTCAAGCTGGAGTATCGATGCGTCCCGCCCACATTGCCGCCATTCTCGATCAGGAATTTCAAGCCACGCTCAGCGGGCAGCACACCCCGGTCATGTTGTGGGGCCCGCCCGGCGTGGGCAAGTCCCAGATCATCGCCCAGATCGCCAAAAAGCATGGCGTGCCCCTGATCGACATCCGTCTGTCCCAGATGGAGCCCACCGACCTGCGCGGCATTCCCTTCCGAAAGGACGACTACGTGGAATGGGCGGTGCCCGCCATGCTGCCGGATGCGAAGCGCCACGGGCCCGCGGGCATCCTGTTCCTGGACGAGATCACCTCCGCGCCGCCCACGGTGTCCACCGCGGCCTACCAGCTGATCCTGGACCGGCGTCTCGGCGAATACCAGATCCCGGACGGCTGGGCGATCTTCGCTGCGGGCAACCGCCAGGGCGACCGGGGCGTGACCTACACCATGCCCGCGCCGCTGGCCAACCGCTTCACCCATTACGAAATGGAGGCCCATCTGGATGACTGGGTCGCCTGGGCCCACGCCAACCAGATCGACGAGCGCATCATCGGTTTCCTGCGTTTCCGTCCCGATCTGCTGTTCCGTTTCGATCCGGCGCACAATCCCATCGCCTTTCCCTCGCCGCGCTCCTGGGAGTTCGCCCATCGCGCGGTGAAGAAATTCGGCCACATGCCGGATTTGCTGCGGGACACGCTGGAAGCCTGCGTGGGACCGGCGGCGGGGGTGGAGGTGAAGGCCTTCATCGACAGCATGGACCAGCTGCCGGACATCGATGCGATCGTCAATGGCCAGGACAGCCACGTGCCCAATGGCATCGATCTGCAATACGGCGTGGCGGCTGCGCTGGTGCGCCGCGCCGTGCTGGCCAAGGGCACGCCGGAGGCCAACCGGGTGCTGGGCAACGTCCTGAAATACGCGCGCCGCTTTCCCCAGCGGGAAATGGGCGTGATGCTGGTCACCGACCTGCACCGCGCGGTGGGCAAGCCGCTCTTTGCGGTGCCGGAGTTTGCCGAGTGGGCGAACAGCATCACGGATCTCATGCTCTACGATCTCAAGTAGGATCGGCCATGTCCTCCCCCCTGCCCGAGGTGCCGGACCTGGAGGCGCTCCAGACCAAGCTCTCGGCGGCGCGCACCCGCCTCATCCTGGAGAAGCCCTTCCTGGGTGCGCTGGTCATGCACCTGGAACTGAAGCCCGTGGATCCCTCCGTGTGCCGCTCCACCGGCACCGATGCCCGGCACTTCTACTACAACCCCAGCTTCATCCGTCACCTGAGTCTGGCCCAGACCCAGTTCATGCTGGCCCACGAGGCCATGCACTGCGCGCTCGCCCATTTCGCACGGCGCCATCATCGCGAGCTCAAGCGCTGGGACGTGGCCTGCGACCACGCGGTGAACCTCATCCTGTGGGAAGAAGGTTTGCAGCCGCCGCCCGGCGCCCTCATGAATCCCGAATATCACGGGCTCACGGCGGAGGAGATCTATCCCCTGATTCCGCCCGACCCCAACGAGGAGACCCTCGACAGTCACCTCTACGACAGCGAGTCCGGCAGCGGCTCGCAAAGCCGTCCCGACCAGCAGTCTGCCTCCGACCGGGGCGAGTCGCAGCAGGACGCGGGCAGGGGCGCGGGGCAGGCCAGCGGCGAGGAACCGCCGCCCGACCAGCGCCAGGGGGACTCACCGGGCCAGGCGGCGAAGCAGCAGCAGGCTGCCGGCAGCCAGCCCCAGATCGAGGGCCTCAGCGAGACGGAAAAGGAGGAACTGGGCCGGCAGTGGCAGCAGCGGCTGGCCGCCGCCGCTCAGCAGGCGGCCATGGCGGGCAAGCTGTCCAAGATGCTGGCGCGCATGGTGGACAATCTGCTCCAGCCGCAGCTGCCCTGGCGCATGCTCCTCGCGCGCTATCTCAAGACCGCGGCGCGCGACGACTACAGCTTTCAGAAGCCTTCCCGGCGCGAGGGCGACGCCATCATGCCCAGCCTCGCCTCCAGCATGATCGACGTGGTGGTGGTGCTGGACACCAGCGGCTCCATCGACGATGAGGAGCTGCGGGAATTCCTTTCCGAGGTGGACGTGATCAAGGGCCAGATCCGCGCCCGCGTCACGCTCCATGCCTGCGACGACCGGCTGTGCGAGAACGGTCCCTGGCTCTACGAGGTGTGGGAGCCGCTCACGCTGCCGCGCAATCTCACCGGGGGCGGCGGCACCGACTTCCGGCCGGTGTTTGAGTGGCTGGAGCGGGAACAGATCCGGCCGGACGTGCTGGTCTATTTCACGGACGCGGAGGGCGAGTTCCCGACCCTGGAGCCTCCCTATCCCGTCATCTGGCTGGTGAAGGGCAAGGCGCCGGTGCCCTGGGGCCAGCGCATCCAGCTCAACTAAAGGCGCGTTGCTTCGGCCCGGGCGCGCAGGCGCGCCACCAGGCCGTCGAGATCGACCCCGGCATCCGTTGCCACCGTGAGCACGGGCTCGTCGGCAGCTGGCGGCTCCACCCATTGGCGCTGCAGGGCCAGCACGCGCAGATCGGCTTCCGCCGCATCCGTCCCCGCCGCGTGGCGCGCCGCCACGCGCGCCTCCAGGGTCTTCGGCGCCGCGTCGCAGGCGAGGATCACGCAGGCATGGCCCTGCGCCGCGGCGCGTGCCGCCTCCCGCTCGCTTCTCTTGAGATAGGTCGCATCCAGGATGCAGCTGAAGCCTGCCTCCAGGACGAGGGGCGCCAGTTCGTGCAGGCGTGCGTAGGTGCGGCGGGTGGCTTCCGCGGTGTAGATGTCCTGACCCGTGCTGCGTTCCAGGGGCTTGAGGCCGAACAGACGTTTGCGTTCCACGTCGGAACGGATGCGAATGGCGTTAAGCCTGCCGGCCAGCTGCGCCGCCAGCGTGCTCTTGCCCGAACCCGACAGCCCGTGCATGACGATGAGCAGCACCGGCCTGGCCACCTGGAAACTGCGCGCCAGCGCCATGTAGTGGGCATAGCGGCTCCAGGCTTCCAGACGCGCGTGTTCCTCCATGCCCGGCTGGGCCGCTTCGAAGGCGGCGACCTTGGCCCGCACCACTGCGCGGAACACCAGGTAGTAGCGCAGCAGGCGCAGCCCCGGGTAGTCGCCGGTTTCCTCCAGATAGACGTTGAGGAAACGCCAGCCTAGCTCCGGGTGGCCCCGGCTTGCCAGATCCATGACCAGGAAGGCCACCTCGCTCATGACGTCGATCCAGCGGAAGGATTCGTTGAACTCGATACAGTCGAACAGCCGGATCCTGCCGTCGATCACCACCATGTTGCCGGTGTGCATGTCACCGTGGCATTCGCGCACGAAGCCTTCCTGTTTGCGCTGCAGGAACAGGGGCTTGAGCCGGGCGAATTCCGCCTCCGTCCAGCGCGCCAGGGCCTGCAAGGCCTCCCGCTGGGCGTCGCTGGCGAGCAGCGGCCGGATTTGCTCCACGTTCTGGCGCGCCTGGGCCGCCAGGGCGGCGGGCGTGCCCCAGGGCGTGTCCGGCGCGGCCACGGCGATGCGTTCATGCAGGGCGGCCACGTCCCGCGCCAGGGTGTCGATCTCGCCTTCCGTGAGCGCGCCGCGGGCCATCACCTCCGGCAGCAGCGAGCCGGGCGGGAAGCGTTTCATCTTGAGGGCGTATTCGATGACCGGGCCGTCGCCGCCCAGGCGCGGCGCCTCGTGGCTGCCGGTGATGGGCACCACCTCCAGATAGAGCTCGGGGGAGAAGCGGCGGTTCAGGCGCAGCTCCTCCTCGCAGTAATGGCGGCGGGCGGCGAGGGTGGTGAAGTCGAGGAAACCCAGGTCGTAGGGCTTCTTGATCTTGTAGGCGAACTCCCCGGCCAGCAGGACGCTGGAAATGTGCGTCTCGACCCGTTCCACGCGCTCCACCGGGTGGGGATAGCGGCGCGGGTCGAGCAGGGCATGCACCAGGATCTGGTGCAGACGGGCGGCGTCCGGCATGGGGGGCTTCGGTGAGGCTGCGGATTTTTCAACATTAGCGAAAACCCGGCACGATGGGGGAATTTTTCCCGGCAGCCGGGGTCGCAGGCTGTCTGTGTTAGAATCGCCCGCCTTTTTGGCAGTCTTCGGAAAGTCAGGTTCGCCCATGCCCCGCGCCCTTCGCAACATCGCCATCATCGCCCACGTGGACCACGGCAAGACCACCCTGGTGGACAAGCTGCTGCACCAGGCCGGTACCTTCGCCGCCCACCAGCAGGTGGGGGAACGGGTGCTGGACAGTAACGACCTGGAGCGGGAGCGGGGCATCACCATCCTCGCCAAGAACACCGCGGTGGACTACCAGGGGACGCACATCAACATCGTGGACACCCCGGGCCATGCCGATTTTGGCGGCGAGGTGGAGCGCGTGCTGGGCATGGTGGACGGCGTGCTGCTGCTGGTGGACGCGGTGGAAGGCCCCATGCCCCAGACGCGCTTCGTCACCAAAAAGGCGCTCGCCCTGGGCCTTAAGCCCATCGTGGTAGTGAACAAGGTGGATCGCCCCGGCGCCCGTCCGGACTGGGTGGTGAACCAGACCTTCGATCTGTTCGACCGCCTCGGCGCCAGCGAGGAGCAGCTGGATTTCCCGGTGGTTTATGCCTCCGCCCTCAATGGCTGGGCCACCCTCGACCTGCGGCAACCGTCCTCCGACATGCGCCCCCTGTTCGACACCGTGCTGCGTCACGTGGAGCCGCCGAAGGGCGACTCCGATGCACCGCTGCAATTGCAGATCGCGGCGCTGGACTACTCGTCCTTCGTGGGCCGCATGGGCATCGGCCGCATCGCCAACGGGCGCATCCGTCCGGGCCAGCAGGTGGCCGTGGTGGCCGGTCCCGGCGGCGAGGTGAAGAACGGGCGCGTCAACCAGGTGTTCGGCTTCCGCGGGCTGGAGCGGGTGCCGGTGGAAGAGGCCGAGGCCGGCGACATCGTCCTCATCACCGGCATCGAGGAGATCGGCATCGGCGTTACCGTCACCGACCGCGACGACCCCCGCCCGCTGCCGCTGCTGCAGGTGGACGAACCCACCCTCACCATGACCTTCCAGGTCAACACCTCGCCCCTGGCGGGCACCGAAGGCAAGTTCGTCACCAGCCGCCAGATTCGCGAGCGGCTGCAAAAGGAGCTGCTCACCAACGTCGCCCTGCGCGTGGAGGATACGGCGGATGCCGATGTGTTCCTGGTCTCCGGCCGGGGTGAGCTGCACCTCACCATCCTGCTCGAAAACATGCGGCGTGAGGGCTATGAGCTGGCCGTGGGCAAGCCGCGGGTGGTGATGAAGGAGATCGACGGGGTGAAATGCGAGCCCTATGAGCTGCTCACGGTGGACGTGGAGGAAGCCCACCAGGGGGCGGTGATGGAGGAACTGGGCCGGCGCCGGGGCGACCTGCTGGACATGCAGCCGGACGGCAACGGCCGCGTCCGGCTGGAATACCGCATTCCCGCCCGCGGGCTGATCGGCTTCCAGTCCGAGTTCATGACCCTCACCCGCGGCACCGGCATCATGGCCCATGTGTTCGACGACTACGGCCCGGTGAAGCCGGACATTCCCGGCCGCCGCAACGGCGTGCTGATCAGCCAGGAGAACGGCGAGGCCGTGGCCTATGCCCTGTGGAACCTGGAGGATCGCGGCCGCATGTTCATAAGCCCCGGCGACAAGCTCTACGAGGGCATGATCATCGGCATTCACAGCCGGGACAACGACCTGGTGGTGAACCCCATCAAGGGCAAGAAGCTCACCAACATCCGCGCCTCGGGCAGCGACGAGGCGGTGCGCCTCACTCCGCCCATTCGGCTGACACTGGAGTCGGCGGTGGAATTCATCGAGGACGACGAGCTGGTGGAAATCACGCCCAAGTCGATCCGGCTGCGCAAGCGCCACCTGCAGGAACACGAACGCCGGCGCGCGGCGCGGCTGGAAAACGTGGCGTAAGCCCTGCCTACTGCCGGCCGTTGCGCGGCGCGCGCAGCCCTGCCTCCAGCTTCTGCATGGCGGCCAGCAGCTGCGCGGTGCGATGGGCCACGCGCGACTCCAGCTCCTCGTTGATCTTCGCGAGCTCCGCCGTGCGCTCGGCGACGCGCCGCTCCAGCTCGTCGCGCGCCTGCTGCAGCGCCTGTTCGAACGCCTGGCGGCGGGCGATCTCGGCTTCCAGCTCGCGCCGAATGGCGCGCAACCGGCGATTCATGCGCAGGGTATAGCCGTAGCCGGCCGCCAGTCCCAGCAGCAACAGGGCCGCGCCCGCCAGCCAGCCCCAGTAGCGGCGGGCGAGCTCGCGGTAATCGGGCCGTCCGTAGTGGCGATACGGCCCCACGCCCAGTTCCATCATGAGTTGATGCACGTTGTGGTAGTCGAGGGGCACCGTCCATTCGTGATAACCCGCGGCCTGGGCGGCGGGGTGATCGGGGCGCATTTTCAAAAGCGCGATGGCCACCTGCTGGGCCAGATCGTCCGGGGTGTGGCGCACCACGGCGAAGGCCCAGTCCGGATACAGCTCCGTGCTCAGGGCATAGGGGAAATTCTCCACGGGGCGCAGGTTGAGGACATGGAAATCCCGCAGACTGATCTTGCCTTCCAGCGCCAGACTCTCCAGCAGGCCGGTTCTCACCGTGCCGGCATCCACCCTGCCATCGCGCACCGCGAACACGATCTCGTCCTGGGGGAAACCGGAGAAGACGAGCGCCCCCAGGTCCCGCGCCGGATCGATGCCCTGGCGTTTGAACTCGCGCCAGGCCAGCCACCAGCCGCCAAAGGCGTTGGGATGCACGGCCATGAAACGCCTGCCCCTGAGATCGGCCAGGGTACGGATGTCCCGCCGGTCGGCACGGGTGAAGATCACGGCGCCAAAGCGGCTCAGGCCCCCGTGGGGCGTGCGGCTCTTGAGGGTGGCGATGCGCGTGATGCCGTAGAGAAACTCCAGCTCCGCGTAGGAGCCGGGATTGGTGAGCACGAATTCCACGTCGCGGTATTCCACCGCGGCACCGATGTCGTCGTTGGTGAGGGGCACGATGACGAAGGTGTGGCCCGGAATCTCGCTGGAGAGATAATGGGCCGTGGGCGTCCAGACACGGATCGCCTCCTCCTTGCCGCGATGGGCCAGCACCCCGATGCGTACCAGCCGGTCCGCGGCCTGGGCGGCCTGCACCATCACGAGCAGACCGGACAGCGCCAGGCAGACGGCGGCGAGCAGGCGGCGGACAGGGGCCATGGCGGGGCAGAAAGACCTTGGGCGCCCGAGTCTAGCACAGGGCGCCGGGCGTTTCCTTCATAATCCGGCCATGGTTTCCACTGCCCGTACCCCGGCTCCCGGCGCGCCGCTTCCCACACGGGAAGACTGGCTTGCCACCCATGCCGCCGCCTACGACGAGTCCGCCCGCGCGGCCCTGGCAACCGCCTTCGATCTCGCCCGGCAGGCCTACGGAGAGCGGCGCACGCCCCAGGGCGAGCCCCTGTTCCTGCACGCGCTGGCGGTGGCCGGGGCGATCGCCGATCTGCAGCTCGACTACCAGGCCGTGGCCGCCGCGCTGCTGGCCCATGTGCTGGATGCGGGGCTGGCGCCGGAAACTCTGGCGGCACAACTCGGTGACGACATCCTGCGCCTGGTGCAGGGCGTGGGGCGCATGGACCAGGTACACCGGGGCGTGCTCAGCCTCGAGACCGGGCGCGGCGAACCCGTGAACCAGGCCGAGTCCCTGCGCAAGATGCTGCTGGCCATGGCCGAGGACATCCGGGTGGTGCTCATCATCCTGGCCGAGCAGGTGCAGCTGCTGCGCGAGCTGGTGAAAAGCGAGCACCCCGCGCGCCAGCAGGTGGCCCGTGAGGCCCAGGAAATCTTCGCGCCCCTCGCCAACCGGCTGGGCATCTGGCAGCTCAAGTGGGAGCTGGAGGATCTCGCCCTGCGCATCCTGGAGCCCGAGCTCTACAGGCGCATGGCGCGCCTGCTGGACGAGCGGCGGCTGGACCGCGAGCAATACATTGCCCGCGTCATCGAACGGCTGCGCGAAGAACTCGCCCGCGCCGGCATCCAGGCCGAGGTCACCGGCCGGCCCAAGCACATCTACAGCATCTGGCGCAAGATGAAGCTCAAGCACCTGGATTTCGAGCAGGTCTATGACGTGCGCGCAGTGCGGGTGCTGGTCAACGACGTCAGGGACTGCTACACCGTGCTCGGCATCGTGCACGGCCTGTGGCAGCCCATTCCGGGTGAATTCGACGACTACATCGCCCACCCCAAGGCCAACGACTACCGCTCCCTGCACACGGCCGTGATCGGGCCCGAGGGCAAGGCGCTGGAAGTGCAGATCCGCACCCACGAGATGCACCGTCACGCCGAGTTCGGGGTAGCGGCCCACTGGCGTTACAAGGAAGGGGTGAAGGCAAGCCATGGCTTCGACGAAAAGATCGCCTGGCTGCGCCAGCTGCTCGCCTGGCGCGACGAGGTGGCCGCCAGCGGCGGCGATGCCGGGGAATGGGTGCAGCAGTTCAAGACCGAACTGTTCCGGGACCGTGTCTATGTGCTCACCCCCCAGGGCAAGGTGATCGACCTGCCCCAGGGCGCCACACCCCTCGACTTCGCCTACGCTGTGCACACGGATCTCGGCCACCGCTGCCGGGGCGCCAAGGTGGACGGGCACATCGTGCCGCTCAATTACAAGCTCAAGAACGCCCAGCGCGTGGAGATTCTCACCGCCAGGCAGGGCGCGCCTTCGCGCGACTGGCTGTCCGGTGACTATCTGGCCACCTCGCGCGCCCGGGCCAAGGTGCGCCAGTGGTTCCATGCCCAGGACCACGATGCCCATCTGGCCCAGGGCAGGGAGCTCCTGGAGAAGGAACTCACCCGGCTCGGGGTGAGCGGCCTCAATCAGGAAAAGCTTGCCCAGAAATTCGGCCATGGGCGGCTGGAGGACTTCCTCGTCGCCCTGGGCCGGGGCGAATACCGGCAGGTGCAGCTGGAACAGGCCATCCGCAGTCTCGTACCCGCGCCGGCGCGGGAAGCTGCGCCGGCGCCTTCCGCGCGCCGTGCGCCGGCGCGCGCTGCGCGCGGCGACGTGCTGGTCGAAGGGGTGGGCAGCCTGCCCGTGAGCTATGGCAAGTGCTGCCGGCCGGTGCCGCCGGATCCCATCGTGGCCTATCTCACACGCGCGCGGGGCGCGGTGGTCCACCGCCAGGACTGCCCCAACGTGCGCGGCCTTGGGCCGGAGCGTGGCGCGCGCCTGCTGGCGGCGAGCTGGGCGGCGGGGGCGGACAGCCTGCATCCGGTGGACCTGCTGGTGCGCGGCGATGACCGGCCCGGCCTCCTGCGCGATCTGCTGGCGGTGCTCGCGGCCGAGAAGATGAACCCCCTCGCCGTCAATGCGGTCACGGGCGGCGGGCTCACCGACCTGCGCCTCACCGTCGAAGTGCGCGATCTGGAGCAGCTACAGCGCCTGCTCGCGGCTCTTTCGGCCGTGCGCGGCGTGCGCCTTGCGCGGCGGACGGGGCAGGGCGGTGGGATCTGAATATCTGCATGCGTTCGGAAACCTTCAGTGACCATGAAAGTCCTTGCAGGCCGTGAATTACGCGTCTTACCCGAAGCGTCGCTCCAGTGAGCGGTGTGTGGACTATTGAGAATTACCATAATGGATGACAACCGTTTGAGGTGGTCGTGCGTTACTCGAATCAGGCATGATTCGAGGAGGAGCTATGGCGACCAAGCGATACAAACGGAATTTGCAGGAGATGGAAGCACGGCGGCGACGCGGCATGCGCATGCTCAAGCGTGGCATTGCGCAGGCGGAAGTGGCGCGCAGGCTCGGGGTGAGCCGGCAGACCGCCTCGACGTGGGCCAGGCGGTTGGCAGACGACCCGCAAGCCTGGCGCTGGCGTCCTTTGGGCAGGCCGGGCGGACTGACAGATGCCGACAAGCGGAAGCTGGCGAAGCTGCTGATCAAAGGGGCGGTTGCCAACGGCTTCCCCACGGAGTTGTGGACACTGGCCCGTGTGGGCAAACTCATTGCCCGCGAATTCGGACCCTCATACAGCAACGTCCATGTCATGCGTCTGTTGCGGGAACTGGGGTTCTCCTGCCAGAAACCGGAGAAGCGCGCGCTGCAGCGCGACGAGACCGCCATCGCCGAGTGGAAGGCCAGGCGCTGGCCCCTGCTCAAAAAAAAGCCCGCCGCGAGGGGCGCACCATCGTCTTCATCGACGAATCGGGATTGAGCGAACGGCCTACCCGGGTGCGCACCTGGGCACCCAAGGGGCAAACGCCGGTGCTGCAATACAGCTTCACCTGGCAGCAGCTCTCCGCCATTGCCGGCGTGACCTTCTGGAACTTCTACTTCCGGCTCTTCCCCGGCAGCATCAAGAGCCCACAGCTGGTCGAGTTTTTGAGCGCGCTCACGCGCCAGATCAAGGGCAAGCTGCTGATCGTCTGGGACGGCCTCAAGGCCCACAAGAGCCGACTGGTGCGCGAATTCGTCGAGTCCCAGGGCGACCGTATCGTCCTTGACTACCTGCCGGCCTACGCGCCGGAACTCAATCCGGTCGAGTACATCTGGGGCTATCTCAAGAACCGGGAGATCGCCAACCTGTGCGCCGCGCAACTCCATGAGGTCTCCGACTTCGCCCGGCGCCGGCTCAAATCCATGCAGCGCCGCCCGCAACTGGTCGCCGCTTTCTGGAAATAGGCCGAGCTGCCGATATGATGTCATCTACTTATGTAACACTCAATAAATCCGACGGGCTTCCGGGGGCTGAAGGTGCACAGGCTGGTCCGTCAAACGTTCATCTGGCGAAAGATGGCGGGATTGCAAAAACAGCGCGAATCAACGGAACCGGACGCAAGTACACGACTCTGGTTTTATGCATTGCGTATAATTCTGAGCGATTACAGGCGTTTCAGGCTGGTGCAAGGCGGAGATGAAAAACGGTTGTGACGGGCGTCGCGGGTCTGCAGGCGGTTGCGGAAGATTTGCCCGGAAACCATTCACGGCTCGCGATGGGGGAACCCCCGCTTGACTCTGGCTGGCACCAATTGAAAATGCACAGCGAGTCGAAAGCTGACAACCGGGGGATCGACCCGGGTCTTCTCGAGGCATACCGGGCCACGCATTACCACGTACAGGAGGCAGTGCCCTTCACGCTGTACGTGGACCACCCCAGCGCGGAGCTCGCGAGGCTTCACCGGGAATTTGGCACGGACTGCAGTGCTTTCGTCACGGCCTGCAATCCTGGCAGCCATCTGTTGGATCCCGTCGAGAACGCCCGCCTGCACGCGGAACTGGGCACACGGCTGGCACGCGCGGGATACCGCTGCCTGGAAGGACTCGGCCGGCATCCGTCGAATGGCTGGCCTGCCGAGCCAGGCTATCTCGTACTCGGTCTTTCGCTGGAAGATGCGTCAACGCTTGGGCGTGAAACAGGACAGAATGCCATTATCTGGAGCGGCGGAGATGCCGTGCCCCGCCTGATTCTGCTTCGTTGACCAAGGAGTGGTCCGCCTGCCCGCTGGGCGAAGGACCGGGGGGATTTGATCCAGCTTGCCGGCCCCGACATGTCGTCAAACGCGGCTAAAGAGGAGTCGTGCAATGTTCCTGCAAGAAGGCCTGTTTTCCTCGGAATCGGTCTCCGAAGGCCACCCTGACAAACTCGCCGACCGCATTTCCGACGCGGTACTCGATGCGTTCCTGGAACGCGAGCCCGCCGCCCGTGTGGCGTGCGAGACCCTGCTAGCCGACCAGTGTGTGGTGGTGGCCGGCGAGTTCCGCACCCGTGAGCCGGAGGTGTTCCGGGCGGTACGCGAACGGGTGGTGCCGATCGTTGCCGGTGTACTGCGCGACGCAGGATACCGTAACAGTGGCACCGGCATCGACCCGGAACGGTGCGAGATCCAGGTGCGGTTCAATGGCCAGTCTGCCGACATCAGCCAGGGAGTGGACCGGGCAGACGGCATCCTCGGTGCCGGCGACCAGGGGCTGATGTTTGGTTATGCCTGCGACGAGACACCGCAGCTTATGCCTGCGCCCATCGTCCATGCCCATCGGCTGGTGCGGCGCCAGGCCGAGCTGCGCCGGTCTGGCCGCCTGCCATGGCTGGGACCCGATGCGAAGTCGCAGGTGACCTTCCGCTATGAGGATGGTCAGCCGGTGGCCGTGGAGGCCGTCGTTTTCTCCACCCAGCATGCCGAGGATGTCGATATCGAAACGGTCCGCGAGGCAGTACGTCGTGAGATCATCGATGCCGTGATCCCACTGGCACTGCGCAGCAGCGGATACCGCGAGCTGATCAACCCGACCGGCCGCTTTGTCATTGGCGGGCCCAAGGGCGATACGGGGCTCACCGGGCGCAAGATCATCGTCGACACCTACGGAGGCGCGGCGCCCCATGGCGGTGGCGCCTTTTCGGGCAAGGACCCGTCCAAGCTGGACCGTTCCGGGGCCTACATGGCACGCTTTCTGGCGCGGCAGGTGGTGGCGCGCGGATGGGCCCGGCGCTGCCTCGTACAGATCGCCTACGCCATCGGCGTAGCGGAACCCGTGAGCTTCCTGGTCCACGCGGAGGGCGCAAGTGCGGCGCGCAACCGCGAGATGGCCGAGACCCTGGCCACCGAATACGATCTGACCCCGGCTGGCATCATCCACGGGCTCGACCTGATGCGCCCCATCTACTATCCCACGGCCGCCTACGGCCACTTCGGACGGGATGACCTCGCGCTGCCTTGGGAGGCCGGGCACCTGCCGACCGAGAGCCGCGCCGCCTGACAGGGGTGGCCCGCCGGCGCTAGGGGCGCCGGCGGGCAGTTCTCAGGCTCACGCGGGCTTGGTTTCTTCCGGCACGAGCACGCCGTTTCGGACCACGTAGGTCTTGTCGTTGATGGCAACCCCATGCGCATCGCGGGCGAGGTGACGTGTCACCAGCGCAATGAGCTCGTCCTCGGGAAGGACGTCACAGTAGACATCGTAGGCCTCGTAGAGCTCGGCGCCGTAGCGCTGCATTGCCTCGTCAAGAGTGTCGTAGGGGCCCTCCGGATCCATATCGGAACAGCTCCCGTAGAAGATCCCCCGCCAGCAGCGGTACCAGACCGCCCCACTATGACCGGGCATGTGTCCGTCCCATGACACGGTGAGGACCGTTTCCCCATGCAGGAGAATCTCGTTCCAGAACCATTCCTCCGGCTCCAAATCGTTGCATGGCAGCCGGCCTTCAATGATGCCCCGCTCGCGCACGGTGAGGCGCGCCAGCATCCGCGGATCAGTGAGCCATTTTGTGTGGAAGTCCTCAAACATAGAAGACATCTCCTTCCGGACGGGGCGATTGGCCGTCAGAGCGGGGGGCGGTTGGTACCGCATCGAATTCGTAACGGACCTCCAGACGCTCGCGGGGAACGTTCGTGACATCGATCCCCATGGCGCGCGCGAGCACAGCGCCCATCGGCTGGCCGCCGTCGGCGCCGCCTATGCCGCCGCTCGGCGGATCAGACGAGTGATTGACGCTTCCGTCGCGTTCGCAATAGCTGCAACTTTCGGGTCCCCACACGACACACATCCGGAAGCCCGTGCGCTTGACTGCCTCCAGTGTGGCCCGGATGAGCAGCCAGCGCGCCTCCGGCGTGAGCCCATTGGGTCCCCGAGGCCGCGGGTGCTGTACAAAGCTCTTTCGGTAGCCTACGTGGGCCGCGGGTGGCCCCCAGCGCACCGCCACGGGTTCCCGCTGGAACACCGAAGCATAGATGCGGACGATGATGTAGGGATAGGGGCCCCGGCGTACGACCGGGCTGTCATTTCCCTGGGATGTGGTTTCACTCATGTGATGCCTCCTTGCCTCCCCAACCAGCCAAGCGAAGCCGGGCCCGGGGAGGATGGAGGCCATCAGCGACGCTTTAGCGGTACTTGGTGAGTCGCCCCGCAAGTTGTCGATTAACTCGGCGACGGGACCGAAGTCCCGAAAGGTTTGTCTGGTTCTGGCTGTGGCAGCCTCCGATGCTTCAGTAGACGCCGCGCTGCCAGGCCTCGTCGAAGGCCGCATCCAGATGGGAATTCAGGCCCCGGCAGCCGGCGGCCACCTCGCGCGCCCAGTCGAAGTAGGTGCGCCGCCGCTCCGGAGGCCATTCCCGCGGCGGACTTCCCGCCAGGGAACGCAGGTTGCTCGTCAGGTCCGCAAGCTTGAGAAGCCGCGCCCGCGCGCTCATGGCGCCGACCTTTTCTACTGCGAGCCGCTTGCGCTCCTGTTTCTCCAGACTCTTGTCATCGGTCACCTCCTCGACCAGCGCCGCGATGTCCTCGTTGAAAGCGATGGCAAGGTCGTCGCGCCGCACGCCCTGATCTTCGATCGTGTCATGAAGCAGCCCCGCGCAGACCAGGTTGACATCCGTTCCACACGTCGCTTCGGCCAGCAGCCGGGCCACCTCGGCGAGATGGTTGACGTAAGGCTCTGCCGCCAGCCCTTTGCGCCGCTGATCCACGTGCTTGCGCGCGGCGAAGTCAAGCGCCCGCGCAAGGAGTATCACGTCTTCGTTCATCCAGTCACTCCCTTTCTTACGGGGCATGAGCAGGCTGCAACGGGCAAAAGAAAAAGCCCCGCTTCGACTGCTCACGCCAAAGGGGGCTTCTTCCCAAGCCTCGCTTTAGCAGCACTTGTAGAGCGCCCGCAAGCTGAATATCAAATCGGCGCTGTTTCGCTAACGATAGACAAAGACATCGCTTGTTGTCAATCCCTTTGTATTCGTCCAGCACCTTTGGCACTCGGGGTGATGGGTGAGGAGTGATCGTACCGGCGAGGCGCGGCCTGGCAGGCCGCGACGATTTCGTTTGGGTCGATCCCCGCGTGCGCGGGGGAGACACGCCAGGACCGCCCGTCAGAACGGAAACATAGGGTCGATCCCCGCGTGCGCGGGGGAGACCGTTGAGCTCGAAGTGCTGAACGGCACAGTACTGGTCGATCCCCGCGTGCGCGGGGGAGACACCCACAGCAGTTGGTCGACGGCGATGAGTACGGGTCGATCCCCGCGTGCGCGGGGGAGACCATCATTGACGCCGGCGGCACCGGCTCGGACAAGGTCGATCCCCGCGTGCGCGGGGGAGACTCGTAGGCGATGGTGAATGTCAGACGCCAGTCGGGTCGATCCCCGCGTGCGCGGGGGAGACAGCGCGGCGCAACGCCGCGCCTCCTGGTCGAGCGGTCGATCCCCGCGTGCGCGGGGGAGACATTGTCTCTCTCCAACCCCGTCCGCCCGGGGCGGGTCGATCCCCGCGTGCGCGGGGGAGACCTCGCGTTTGTTGCCCAATACGGCATACTTTGAGGTCGATCCCCGCGTGCGCGGGGGAGACTCCCGGTCGAAGTGCAGAAGCGAGACCTCACCGGGTCGATCCCCGCGTGCGCGGGGGAGACACATGCTGAGGATTCTCCGGGTCAAAATTCTCAGGTCGATCCCCGCGTGCGCGGGGGAGACAGCGAAACTTCATGGCTCTATTTTTAATGCTGAGGTCGATCCCCGCGTGCGCGGGGGAGACTGCCGGATGAGGTCATCCAGTACCGGGGCGGCGGGTCGATCCCCGCGTGCGCGGGGGAGACGCAAGACTACGAAACGCGACAAGCTCAGCAGCGGGTCGATCCCCGCGTGCGCGGGGGAGACCGGCGTCAGACAAAAGGGCACCACCGCCGATCAGGTCGATCCCCGCGTGCGCGGGGGAGACCACTTGAGCAGCCAGCGGTACACCTCCTCTGAGGGTCGATCCCCGCGTGCGCGGGGGAGACTGCTCCGCGAGCGTGACGCGGTAGGCCGTCTCGGGTCGATCCCCGCGTGCGCGGGGGAGACCGCTTTGGTCGAAGCGCCCTTGCGGAGGAGGTGGGTCGATCCCCGCGTGCGCGGGGGAGACTTGCCACCGGCATGACACAAGTCAATGGGCGCGGGTCGATCCCCGCGTGCGCGGGGGAGACACATGCTGAGGATTCTCCGGGTCAAAATTCTCAGGTCGATCCCCGCGTGCGCGGGGGAGACGCCTGAAAATTGGCTAATCATCGGTAGTGGTAAGGTCGATCCCCGCGTGCGCGGGGGAGACCCAGACTGTCCGGTGAAGAGGGGGCGATGCTGAGGTCGATCCCCGCGTGCGCGGGGGAGACGCAGGTATCTTTTTACCGCCGCCGCGGCGAGGGGGTCGATCCCCGCGTGCGCGGGGGAGACGCTGCGCTGAAAAAGCTTCGTCCGTATATGGCAGGTCGATCCCCGCGTGCGCGGGGGAGACGGATGTTGTGGGCGTCCCGCCCGGTGGCGCGGAGGTCGATCCCCGCGTGCGCGGGGGAGACTGGACAGTCGACCACTACAAAGCCTGATGCAACGGTCGATCCCCGCGTGCGCGGGGGAGACTCTCTCTCAAAATCGGTGTGGCGGCGCATTGAGGGTCGATCCCCGCGTGCGCGGGGGAGACGCTTCTGTTCTCATGAAAAAATGAACAGCTTGCGGTCGATCCCCGCGTGCGCGGGGGAGACTCAGCATGATACGCCAGCCCATAGACTGGCAGAGGTCGATCCCCGCGTGCGCGGGGGAGACTTGACGAACCACCCTTTTCATAGATCGTCTTTGGGTCGATCCCCGCGTGCGCGGGGGAGACGCCGACTCAGGGCTGACGCCATGAGCGGAGAGCGGTCGATCCCCGCGTGCGCGGGGGAGACGCTGCACGCCGTCAAAACGATCAGATGATGCAGGGTCGATCCCCGCGTGCGCGGGGGAGACCTAACACCGCCGCCCTGTCCTGGGCGTGCAAAAGGTCGATCCCCGCGTGCGCGGGGGAGACCGTCATATCCAGCTCATGCCCAAGCCTGATAAGGGTCGATCCCCGCGTGCGCGGGGGAGACTTATCATTAGGATCATTTACAGCCCATTTTAGGGGTCGATCCCCGCGTGCGCGGGGGAGACATAACCGGTTTTCAAAGGGTTTTTCATTTCAGGGGTCGATCCCCGCGTGCGCGGGGGAGACGGCGGCAACCGCGCTGGCGTCTACCGATTTAAAGGTCGATCCCCGCGTGCGCGGGGGAGACGCGTTTGGAACGGTCAAGAAAAAATCGACGCGAGGTCGATCCCCGCGTGCGCGGGGGAGACAGGATAGCCTTAACCTTTAGGGACTCCTCTTCGGGTCGATCCCCGCGTGCGCGGGGGAGACCTTGAGATGCTCGACCACGCGATGGCGCAACAGGGTCGATCCCCGCGTGCGCGGGGGAGACATATGCTTGGCAATTTATCCGGACCATAAAACGGGTCGATCCCCGCGTGCGCGGGGGAGACGACGCAAGGTAAGTCTCGAAACGGCTGTCGTGGGGTCGATCCCCGCGTGCGCGGGGGAGACGCAGGCGCACAATGTCAATTTGCGGTATGACGAGGTCGATCCCCGCGTGCGCGGGGGAGACGAGCCGGCATTGCGTCTGCCGTCTATAGATCGGGGTCGATCCCCGCGTGCGCGGGGGAGACATGGTGTCTGATGCAGGCCCCAGAGCAGATTGGGGTCGATCCCCGCGTGCGCGGGGGAGACGACAGGGCCGCGGCCTCTTTAACACTGAGACCGGGTCGATCCCCGCGTGCGCGGGGGAGACATATCGCCGCGGTTCCGAACAGGGCCAGCTCTAGGTCGATCCCCGCGTGCGCGGGGGAGACGTGACGGCGGAGGCAAGCACACCGACAAGCCCGGGTCGATCCCCGCGTGCGCGGGGGAGACGCTGAAACGCGCATTGAGCAGGGCGATCTTTTGGGTCGATCCCCGCGTGCGCGGGGGAGACCGCAGGCGCAGAAAGAGGTCACGGCCAACGAGCGGTCGATCCCCGCGTGCGCGGGGGAGACGAGGGCGGCGATGCCGGGCGGTATTTCTCCCAAGGTCGATCCCCGCGTGCGCGGGGGAGACGGCGCGCCGCCGAATTCCCGCGCGCGCAGCTCAGGTCGATCCCCGCGTGCGCGGGGGAGACGCAAGGATGGCGGGCATGGCGCGTCGATGAGCAGGTCGATCCCCGCGTGCGCGGGGGAGACAGTCCACTGGGTCAAGCTGCCATCGGCCTGTGGGGTCGATCCCCGCGTGCGCGGGGGAGACGCAGGTGCTACGGATACTTCGCCAGTCATGGTGGGTCGATCCCCGCGTGCGCGGGGGAGACCCGATCTGCGCCGGCGCGGCCCACACCCGGCCGGGTCGATCCCCGCGTGCGCGGGGGAGACTGAGCTGGACGCCACCTTCGGCACGATCAAGGTGGTCGATCCCCGCGTGCGCGGGGGAGACAAAAAGCCCATCTTGGCCGCGCCCACCCGGGCGGGTCGATCCCCGCGTGCGCGGGGGAGACAGACGCCCTACCAGCGCTGGTGGGGCATCGAAAGGTCGATCCCCGCGTGCGCGGGGGAGACACGGCAGCGGCAGCGGCAGCGAGCCGCGCGGTGGGTCGATCCCCGCGTGCGCGGGGGAGACGAACATTGGATGTCTCGACCGCTTCGCGCAAGGGGTCGATCCCCGCGTGCGCGGGGGAGACGTGAGCAGCGGCGTAATGCCGTTGATGGTGAACGGTCGATCCCCGCGTGCGCGGGGGAGACTCCGCTTCCGCGCGCTGCCCCAGCACGTGGCGGGGTCGATCCCCGCGTGCGCGGGGGAGACGCCAGGCAGCAGTCTGCGCAGGCGCCGCGCTGAGGTCGATCCCCGCGTGCGCGGGGGAGACGCCGTCACCGGCGTGACGCCGGCCCTTTCCAAGGGTCGATCCCCGCGTGCGCGGGGGAGACCGGTCGCGAGCCAGATTCCGTTGACGCCGCAAAGGTCGATCCCCGCGTGCGCGGGGGAGACCCTTTGCCCTTGAGCTCGTCAAAGCTCTTGGCGGGTCGATCCCCGCGTGCGCGGGGGAGACACGGCGCCGGTGGCGCGGCTCGCCACCACGTAGGGTCGATCCCCGCGTGCGCGGGGGAGACAGCGTGCCGGAATAGAGCAGCACGTCCAGGTAGGGTCGATCCCCGCGTGCGCGGGGGAGACGAAATCGGCATGACCGACAAGGAGGCCCGTCAGGGTCGATCCCCGCGTGCGCGGGGGAGACTGGTGTGAGCCCGACTGTGACGGCCGCGACTGGGGGTCGATCCCCGCGTGCGCGGGGGAGACTCATCCACGTGCGGGGCAGTAAGAGCCTCACGAGGTCGATCCCCGCGTGCGCGGGGGAGACCTTCTGCGGCCGGTACAGCGGCAACCATGTACAGGTCGATCCCCGCGTGCGCGGGGGAGACATCGGATTCTTTGGTCTTCGTCCACAAACGCGAGGTCGATCCCCGCGTGCGCGGGGGAGACCACGTCGAAAATGCAAATCTCGACGATCTTCAGGGTCGATCCCCGCGTGCGCGGGGGAGACCGCACAACATTGTTGTTATCCAGCAGGCTCAGGGGTCGATCCCCGCGTGCGCGGGGGAGACTCTTGCGACTAACTGCTCGCCCGCCAAGGATAAACCAGATTTTTAAAGATCGCTGGCCTTATTCTTGCTTGGGCCATCCGGCCCTGTTGGCTCAGGCGTTGCCGTCACGGGGCGTCGCGCGACGATGAGCCCGTCGAGCTCCAGCAGTTGCACGGGTGGCGCCCCCAGCACCCGAACCGCTTGCCCTCCCGGCATGGCGCGTTCCTCCCACACGAGCACGATCGAAGCATCGTTCTCGTTGGGAAACCAGTCCTCGAGCACGCTCCAGATACGCTCACGGACGGCCGGGTTGATTCGGGGGGCGCTATAGACGCCCGGGGCCAGCTCGAGCATCACAGACGCGAGGAAGCCGCGCACGCGTGCCGATACGTTACGCGTCACCACCACTGTCATGGACATCGAACAGCTCCTTGATGCGCTCGATCATGTTCGGGATGAGCTTGAGCCGCCGGAATTCGGCGGCTGCACGCTTGCGCACCTCGCGCTCGAGGTTGTCCGCCTTGCCCTCCCGCATGGCGCGCACGGCCCCGAAGGCGAGCGGTACCGTGAGTTCGATGCGCCACAGGTCGGCAATGTCGAGGGTGAAGGCATTGCTCGAGTCCTCGTGGATGAACCCCAGGGGCGGCAAGGCTCCGGTGGCTGCAACCGCGATGTCGGCCGCGGCCTCGACGAAGGTCGCGGCGTGGTTGATGGCCTGGTTGGGCAAATCGGCGGCGGTGGGGTTGTCCCGGTCGTAGCGGCGTCCGTTCCAGTCGATGCCGAAGCGCTGCGCCAGAAGCCGGTAGCTTTCCTTGATGCGCGCGCCTTCGATGCCACGCAGGGTTTCGATGTCCCGGTGCGGCAGCACGCGCCCCAGGCGCCAGGCATAGAGCCGCCGCGCGGTGTCGAGCCGTTTTTGGGGGTCGGCCCAAACTTGGGCATGGGCGCGTGCCACATCGGAGCGCCCCTGTCCCATGGGCGGCGCCGTATAGCTTTTGACTCCGCCCTCCCCCACGGCGGCAATCAAGGTGCCATGGCGGGCGCACAGGCGCAGCACGTCCTGCGTGATGCTCGTCCCGGGCCCGAGCAGGATCATCGAGACCGCCTGGTAGGGAATGGCGTAGTCGCCGGCATCAAGCGTTTCGCTTTTGGCCGCCACGAAGCGCAACGTGCCATCCTCTACCGAGAGCCTGCCATATTCGAGATAAAGCAGACCATGCCGGTCGGCATGGGGGATGCGGGAGGCCGCCAGCCCCAGCCGCCCCGGGAGCAGACCAGGGTTAGGGCTCATCGCGGCGGGGCGAGCAAGACCATGCCAAATCCGAAAGCCCGGTGCCGGCCGATGCCGCGGGCGAGCCGCTCGGCAAAGCGGGCCGGATCGGCGATGACGGCCTCGGCGGCAAAGAGCGCCTGCGGCCGTTCGACGGTGCGCAAGCGCCTGTCCGAGGAGTGATCGCGCCGCAGCAGCCGGCTGCGTGCGCCCATGCCCAAAAGCCGTACGCCCTGGAGTTGCGCGGCGCCCTCCCACTGGCGCAGGAACCAGTCGCGATAGACCTCGGCACGCGGCGGGGCGGCTTCGCCCATGCGGTCGAGGGCTCGCAGATAGACGTCCTTTTCCTCACCATCCTTACGCGATACCGGGCAGACGAGCACCTTGAGATGCAGCCGCTGGCCTTGGCGCCAACTTGCCGGCATCGGTTTGCTCGCAACGCCGTCAAGATCGAGCGCCGCCCAGGCCAAGGGCGGCGCGAAGGCCTGCGCCCGTTCGAGCAGCTCGGTGGCGGGGTGCATCGTGTAGCCGAGCACTTCGTGGCGTCGCTCGAAATAGCGAAAGGGTTTGGGCGCCGCCGCGCCGAAGAGTGCGGCGAACCAGGCATGCAGCGTATAGCCCAGCGTTTCGTCTTCCTGGGCGATGCCGTGCTCGGCGGCAAAACGCAACAGGCGCGGCGCATCGACAGGGATACGGATGAGATGAAGACCGCTCATGGGACGAGCTCCAAAATGCCTACCGCATAGCGTTCAGCGCCGAGGTGGATGTTGTTACGCCAGTCACGCGCATCAAAGCGCTCTTCCGTGCTGGCGCCTGTTCCCTCGTCCAGAGGCCAAAGCGCGGGGATGGGGTAGGGGCGTTTGCGTGGGCCGATGTCGGCCAGGGGTTCCGCCGCAAGCGCGGCCCGCACACCCTGGGCATGGCGGCGTCCGACCAGGATGGGGGCTGCCGGCAGACACGGCTTGCGGCCGATGAAGAGCGGCCGTGCTGGGACACGCAGGGCGTTTTCCAGCGCGTCCAGGTTTGGCTCGCCTTCGCCGTCCAACGCCAGTGCGACCGTGGCAACACCGTTGGCCCAGTAGTCGCGGAGGCGTTCGTGGGTGTATCTCCCTTTTTGCCGAATCTGATTCTCCACATCGCCAGTTCGCTCTTCGATCCTTCCTCGTGTTGTCCATCCAGTGCCCCGGAGAAACTCGTGTCCGAGTTCTACCGTCTGGTAGTCGGTCAGCAGCTCGGGCTCGGCGTCCCAGCGCGCAGCAAAACGCAATCGATCTTGCAAAGCCTGGAGTTTGTCAGTATCGCGGTGATCCCACCCGAGGGCGTTGGCGAGCAGACCCGTGAGCAGCGATTTGCCGGGAAAGCGCCAGGTGGGGTTGATCTGATCGACCACCACGCCGCCAAAACTCATGAGGGGCGCATCAAAGCGCAGGAGCAGGCAATCCATGGCTCAGCTCCACACCGCATCCAGCGCCGCCCGGAGGTTGTCCGCGACGGTGGCGGGTGCCGGCAGCTTCGCGGGGACTGGGTCGAGCGTGGTCGACAGCCCGCGATAGCCATTCGGGCCGCCATACATCTGGTCGAGCCGGTTCAGGTAGTCGGCAAGCCGCTGCATGGCCATGACGCGCAGGTCCTGCTTTGCGTCCTTCCAGGGCACCGCGTCGAGGAAGGCATTGGCCAGCGTGCGCGGCTGCGTGCTGCCCACCTCCAAAAGCAGGAGATCGGCCCAGGCATAGGGGGCGGTGCTGCCTTTTTTGGCACCGGGGCTTTGCTGGGTAATGCTCGTGATGAGCGCCTCGATCACACGCCGGGGAGTCGTGGCATCCTGGCTTTTCCACGCCTTGGCCTCACAGCCCGTCAGGTTGGCGACAAGCAGCGGTACGTCAATGGCCACATAGCCGTAAAAGAGACCCGCCCCGAGCTCGGTCTGGTTGGCATGCGCCGCTCCTGTTTCATCCTCGCGGTTGAGATCATCGACCACCGTGAAGTAATCCATCTCGGTGTTGGCGGCATGCACGGTGAAGGCGTGCGCGACGTGCACGGGGGCATCGACGCGGGCGAGCACGTCGGAGGTGACCATGCGGCCGAAGAGGGCGGCGGTGAGCCCGGCCGCGGCCTTGCTCATGGCTTTGATGTTTTCTTTTTCTTCCTTGGACTTGAGGCGCTCCGCGAGCGCCTTGGCAGGGTCTTCTTCGCGACTCGCCTCGACCAGCATCTGAGCCAAGTAATCCGCTTCGCGCAGGCCAAACAACACGGGTTGGTTAAGATCTCCATTTTCCTTGACGCCCCCCTCGATGACGGCCTTGGCGAGCGGCTCGATCAACGCGTTGGCCACTTCTTCCGGGACACCGGCGGCGGTAACTCTCGGCAGAACGGTGCGCGTGAAGAAGGAGCGGGTACGCTGCCCGTCAGGCAGATCGGGCAGTCGTGCCGTCATGTCCTCCCGCCAGTGGCGCTTGAGGCACTGGGACGACACCCGTAGACGGATGGTGTTGCCAAAGGGAATGCGCTTGGCAAGGTTCGCGTCGTCGCGGTTTAAGAGGCTTGCGGGATAGCTGGTGAGGGTATGGATTTGCAGGAACATGGTTTCACTCCTTGGTGTTGGATTCCTGGGACAGATGACGGTAGTACGTGGCGGCGATGCGGCGGTTGAGGCTGTCGCGCTTGGTGGCATCTTGGGTGAGCAGGAACTGGGCTGCCTCGCCCCAGTCGAAGGCTTCGCCCTTGGCGGCGAGAAAACGCACGGCGCTCATGAAGAGATCGACGCGCACATCCTCCGGGGCGGAAAGCAGCCGCTCCAGGCGGCCTTCGGCAAACTCGCTTTCGGCAAGGGCCCGTCCCCACGGGCGCCTGGGGTTGTGGCAGTCCCTGCCGCAGGTGGCGATTCCCCAGGCGAGGGCCATCCAGGCTTCGGTTTCCGCTTCGCGCGGCAGCTCATCGCCGAGGTGGCGCAGCCACAAACGGTAGAAGGCCAAGGGGATGCGTTGACCCGGCGCCCAGCGACGCAGGGCGGCGCGGTCGCCGCTTGGGTAGTGATCCTGTCCGATGACGCCAGTGAGGCGCCCGATGCGGGAGGCCAGGTCTGGCGCCTCGGCGGATGCGGTCAGCGTGGTACTCATGCGAGGGTCTCCTCCAGGATTTCAGGTGGTTGGGAAGGGGTCCGGGTGGGCAGGGGCAGGCCGCTCTTGCGCAGCATGCCAATAAAGGCGCGCTGGGCCTGGGTGATGGCGCGCCAGGTGCGGTTGGCGGGCAGCGGCAGGCGCTCGGTGGCTTCATCGAGCAGCTCCTGCGCCGCATTGACGAGCTGCTGCTGCCAGTCCGCTCGCACGGCGTCGTGTTCCTCCTCGGCGCCGCGCCAGAGGGTGGGGAAGTAGGATAATTCCCACCGTTTTACGAACCCGGTGTTTATAGATTCAATGAAAGGTTTGACTCTATCAAGGAAATGCTTGTGTTTTTTCATAGCCTGAAGCAATTCAGATAAATCCCTATCAAGACGCTTATCAGGTCCTAATAGCCGTTGGAACTCCCAGAAAAAGAGCATATTGAGAGAGTTTGATAACATTTGTTGTATTTTTTGGGCGTCCTTTAGCAGTTTCTCTGCAAGATGTCCTAGCGTCACGCGATGCTCTCTATGCAGTAACAAAGGACGAATCCTTGGCGGCACGGGCAGCTCGACATGAGAAAATCCACTGGTTTTGCAATTTCCCCCAGATATGAGGACGCTCCCAACCAGCCAAGCACAATCGTCGGTCGAGTCGGGTTCAAGTAAATTGGGTGTGTTTTCTATTTTCTGTTTGAAAAGGAGTCTGCACAGGATTTCTGGTGTGAAGCCTGGATGGCTTATGGTTATAGCTTTCCCATCGCTGGTGATTGGTATCCATGGATCGCCAACATCACCGCTATGTGGCGTTTTCGGGCCAATTTGCCGCTCAGCCGTAACCCCTTGCAGTGCAATGATTTTATCATCATGTAGTTGCAATCGAACCAGTAACGCTGCTTCGATAAACCAAGGCTCGAGATCCTTCAGATAAAATTGGTGCTCATTACAATTCCATGGCTTTATCCATGTCAAAACAATGCCGCGGTCTTTCAAGTTGAATCCAGCAGCCAATACCTTGTGGCGCAGTGATCTCAATTTTGTCGTTTCATCGATGAACCGCTTGGAAGGATGCAGGTCGCGTACCCATGCAACGATAGGGCGACTGCCGGAACCGCTATTCATCCTTGCAATGCCATTTAGTTTTCCTCCGCCTCCTCTGTAGGGAGTTACTGTCTGGCGTGTCACCAAGGCGTAAATCCACCCCTCTGGATTCTGGGAGGTCATCCTGGCTCGTTTGATATCATGATTTCTTGAAAGAAAAAGCACGTCGATTTCATCGGGAGAAATTGCCTCCGCTTTGTAATTTACCTCTTGGTTCTTCGGATGCTGCATAAACGCAGGTTTGGTGACATCCTCCACGACCAGATGCCAGGCGCTTGCCATCCCATCTGCCAAATCAAGTAAGCCGTCGCGCCAGTAGCTGGGGTCGGTGGGGAGTGTTTCAGTCGGCCGGCGCGCCTGGATGCTGGCGGCCAACTGGACCAGAAACACATGCCAGGGGTCGGCCTGATGGGCGCGCAGGCCCGTGTACCCCTCGACTTCGTTGGCCGAGAGCCCGGCGAGGAGCTCGGGCAGGTTCACGCGGCGCTCGCCTTGGGGCGTACGCACGCCGATGAGCGGGTCATTGAGCAGGTCGTGCATCGTCTTTCTCCAGTCCGAAGCGGGTATAGCGGAATGCTGTCTCACCGATTTGGAAACGAAAACCCCCCTCGACGACTTCGGGGCGCAGGGTTTCGGGAACTTCTTTCTCCTTAAGCCAGCGCGCCGGAATTGCCACGCGCCGAATCGTTGTGGCGAAAGGCGAGCGTATGGGGTTGTCGAAGGGAATCTCGTAGGTGGGGTCGCCCATCCGGGTGAGGATGCGCTCGCCTTTGTCGGGGTAATGCAGATCACCAAAGGGCTGATCGTCGAGCACCGAGCGCAGGGCCTGCACGATCTCGGCCCGCACGATGCCATCGATCTGGCCGCCGTGACGGCGCCAGGCGTCGGGCAGCGCCTCAAGGGCTTCCGGGTGGGTGGTGCGCTCGATGCGTTCCCGGGCCTGTCGGGGCAGATCAAGCACCGGGTTTTGCTTCAGACTTTCCCATGTGCACGCGAGCACCCGCCCGTCGGCATAGACGCTGCCCAACCCGGCGGGGGCGTGCAGCTCGCCCTCCTCATTGAGGAATTCCGCGAGATTTTTCGGCGGCACGCGCACCAGGGCCTTGGGTGTCGCGAACCCCGGCGGGCGCTCATCCCGCAGATGCCGGTGCAGCCGTCCAAGACGCTGGATCAACACGTCCATCGGCGCAAGATCGGTCACCAGCCAGTCGGCGTCGATATCGAGGCTTTGCTCGAGCGTCTGGGTGCCGATGAGCAGTCGCGCGCCGGCTGGCGAGCCCTTGCCCAGTCGTGCTGTGACCGCAGCATCGAGCCGCTCCCGGTCTTCGCGGGCAAAGCGGCCATGGTGCGGGCAGCGCACGCCGTCCAGTGAAAAGAGGGCGGGCAAAAGATGCGGATACCCCGCTTCCATGGCCGCCTCCACCCGCCGAAACAGGGTGTTGGCGCGCGCGACCGTGTTGCAGACCACGAGCACGCGGGCGCCTTCTTCCAGCGCCTGGATCAGCGTCGGCAAGAGTGCCTCGTCATCGGTCAGGTTGGAGGCAAGCTCAACCTCAATGCGACGTTCGCGGGCGTAGGGCTGTGGCCAGGCGGTCGCTCGCGCAGAAATCAGCGGATAAGGGCGCAGGATCGCATCATCCAGTTTGGCGGCCGGCCTTTCGAAGAAGGCAGCAGCCGCGGTTTCTCCCAGGGTGGCGGAAAGCAGCAAGGCCCAGCCGCCCCGCGCCAGATGGGCGCGCAGCAGGACCTGCAGCACCTCGCGCATGTAGGGGTCGGAGGCGTGCACTTCGTCCACCACCAGGAGGTGACGGTCCAGACACACCGAGCGCAGCAGGCTATGCTTGACTTGAAGAACCGAAAGCAACGCCTGGTCGATGGTGCCCACCGCGATGGGCGCGGCAAGAAACCGCTTGGGTCGCTCCGCCGACCACAGTCGTTCGCGCTGGCGATCCTGCGTGCTGTCATCCCAAAGCACGCCCTGCGGGTCGGTGAGCGCCGCGGGCACTGCCATGCCATCGGCTTTTACATAGCCCGGCGCAGCCAGAAGCACAGGGCGGGGGCGCGCATCGGGCTCAAAGGCTGCCTCGATGGCCCGTTGCACCCGTTCGTAGAGCTCGCGCGCGGCCACCCGGGTCGGCAGGGCGAAATACAACCCGTCCACCCGGCCCTCGGCGTACAGACGGAAAAACCAGGCGAGCGCCGCCTCCGTCTTGCCTGAGCCCGTGTCGGATTCGACGAGCAACAACCGGGCGGCCTCGCCAGGTTCGAGGGTATGCCCCAGGGCCTCTTGCAAGGCTGAGGGTTGAAAACCAAAGACTTGGGCGAAAGGCCTGGCGGTGCGTGGTTCGGGCGGGATGAGGCCGATGGCCTTCAAGGCCTGATGTGCGGCTTTGCGGGCAAAATCCACACGCGCTTGGCCGTGTGGCGTGTGATAGGGGAAAAACTGCGTGTCCGAGCCGATCCAGTCGGCCAGCATCACCAGACCGGCAAAGCGTTGCTGCAGGGCGGGGGTGGCGTCGATGGGCTCCACATTGGCTGCAAAGGCGCCCGGAAACGCTTCCCTTGCCGCCGCGGCCAGCGAATCGAGGGCGGCGAGCGGGTCATAGCCCTCGCTCGCTGCCCACCATTTCTTGGCGGTTCGCTCAACGCCCGATTTGCCGTAATCGTTTAAGGACACTGGCCGACCGTGGTGGGAGAGGCTGGCAAGCAGCATCCGGGTGGCCTGCTCTTCGGCCTCGAACCAGCCAACGATGTCGGTGATGAGTGCTTGCCAGCCGCGCGGCCACCGGTCTTGCAGCTCGAGCAGCAGAGCCACGCCTTCCATGATGTGTCCGGCTGTCTCTTTAGCCGACGGATCGGCCTTGGCCTGAAAACCGCGATTGCATTTGCCGAAATCGTGGAGAAAGGCGAGGATTGCCAGGCGGTCCCGCTGCGCCTCGGACACCGCCAGTCCTGCAGCCCCGTCGAGGCGCCCGCGCACCGACGGAATATCGATCAGTGCCCTGAAGACACTGGCCACGTCGGCGCAGTGATCCTCCAGGGAAAGCCGTTCTCCCCCGGAATTGCATTTTCCCCAGGCCGTCATCGCTCCTCCTCTCGAGTAAGCCGGGCAGCCGCGCGGCAGGCCCACCGCCGGCGATTATCCCATGGGGGTGGCTCAGGAAATGAGCCTGCGGCCGCAAGATGCCTCCGCGCCACTGCCGGCGGGCCGCCGTGTGAGCCCTGAAGCTGGCCGGAGGGGCAACCGAGCGCATCAGCCGGGCGGTTGAACCTAGAAACCTCAGTTGAACGCGCCCGAGGGCCGGACCAAACGGGTGGCTGGCGCGACCCGCCCGCAGGGCGCAGGACAGCGCGCAGCGCTGGTCCCGAGTGCAGCGAGGGATGGGCCGCAGGCCCACAAGCGACGACGCCGCAGGGCCGCCCCCTGCAAGGAGGCGCGACAAAGCCAGGCGCCCGTTTGGGCCGGCAAGCGGGTGTGTAGCGGGCCCACCTTCCGGGTGATCTTGCACGAAGGCAAAATCCTCAATGCGAGCATGACGTTACAAAGCCAATGGAGCGGTCAACTGAGGTTTCTAGGTTGAACGTAATGCGCCAGGATCGCTGCCGCTTCCTGGGCCACACGCTGCCGCAGTGATCGAGGGGCTTCCACCATCACGTGCCGTCCGTGGCGCAGGATGTCCATGATAAGTTCGCGCTCGTCGGCATAGGGCACTCTGAGGCGGTAGCCCCCATCGGGCAGACTTTCCCCCTGCTGATCCGGGTGCCAGCATTCATCCCGCACCCAGCGGGCACGCTCGGGCGTGAAGCGCAGCACGGCCGTGGCTTTGGGTCGACCGGCGAAGATCCCATAGGCGGAGGCCAAATGCGCATCGAGGACGGCATCTGCCACTTCACGTGCCGGCTGCTGCAAAGGACGGGTCCGCCGGATCGTGTCGAGTGCGAAGGTGCGCAGGGCCCGGCGCCAGTGGCACCAGGCATCCAGGTACCAGTTGTCGCGGTAATGCACCAGGCGCTGGGGCGAAAGCACACGGGTGTTGACTTCGTTGCGGACGCGGCTGAAGGCCTCGATTTCGAGGCGGCGGCGCTCGATGAGGGCGCGGGCGATTTCGGCGAAGCAGCGCGGCTCGACGCTCCGTTTGGCCATGGAAAGCAGCCGCACCCGACGCATGATTTGGGCCGCCGGCTGGCCACCCGTCTCCAGCAGGGCGGTCAGACGCGCCTGCAAGGGGGCGATGTGGGCGGCCAGTAGGCCTGGCTCGATGTCGGAAAGCAGCTTCTGCGCAGCGAGCAGCGCGTGAAGCTCGCTCGCGGAAAACCACAGACCGGGCAGCTCATATTTCGGTCCCTCGGGCGATGCGCCCCCGAAACGGTAGCCCCCTGCGTCCCGGTCCCAGACGATGGGCGCGTGAAGCCGCTCCCGAAGGTATTCGAGATCGCGTTTGAAGGTGGCGCGGGAGATCCCAAGCTCGCTGAGGAACACGTCTAGCGGCACCACCTGCCGTTCGTGCAACAGCTGGTCGATACGGTAGAAACGTTCGGTGCGGTCCATGGCCTCCACCCGGGCGGCTGGTGCGTGCAGTTGCTGAAAATTTACGTCTCTGGTGACGGAAAAACGCGATCCAAGTCAAGCACAATACCCGCGCGGGGCAGGAACCGGGCCGTCTACGGGCGCATCGTTATCAGGAAAGCCGTTCTCCGGGACCCGCCGATTCCGCCTCCAGCGCCCCGAGTGCCCAGGGTACTGGACGAATACAGGGGTTTGTTTTAAACCCCCGGCTCCGCTATAATCCGCCCTCCCCAGGCGCGTAGCTCAGCTGGTTAGAGCATCACCTTGACATGGTGGGGGTCGTTGGTTCGAGTCCAATCGCGCCTACCAGTTACCCCGCGAGAGTCAGGCCCTGCCTGGCTCTTGTTGTTTGAATAGCCGGAAACGCCCTTGCCGTCATGCCTACGATTCGCCTGCCCGATGGGTCCCAGCGCAGTTTCGATCATCCCGTGACCGTGGCCGAAGTGGCGGCCGCCATCGGGCCGGGGCTGGCACGCGCGGCCCTGGCAGGCCGGGTGAACGGCAGGCTGGTGGATACCTCCTATCGCATCGAAGACGATGCCGAGGTGGCCATCGTCACCGACCGGGACCCGGAAGGGCTGGAGGTGATCCGCCACTCCACCGCCCATCTGCTGGCCCAGGCGGTCAAGCAGCTGTTCCCGGAGGCCCAGGTCACCATCGGCCCGGTGGTGGAGGACGGCTTCTACTACGACTTCTCCTACAAGCGCCCCTTCACGCCGGAGGATCTGGCGGCCATCGAGAAGCGGATGCAGGAACTCGCCAAGCAGGATCTGCCGGTTTCCCGCATCGTGATGCCGCGCTCGGAGGCCATCCAGTACTTCAAGGATCTGGGGGAGCACTACAAGGCCCAGATCATCGAGTCCATCCCGGAAGGGGAGGAGATTTCCCTCTACCGCCAGGGCGACTTCACCGATCTCTGCCGCGGGCCCCACGTGCCCTCCACCGGCAAGCTCAAGGTGTTCAAGCTGATGAAGCTGGCGGGCGCCTACTGGCGCGGCGATTCTCGTAATGAAATGCTGCAGCGGGTGTATGGCACGGCGTGGGCGCGCAAGGAGGATCTCGATGCCTATCTGCACCGGCTGGAAGAGGCGGAAAAGCGCGACCACCGCAAGCTGGGCAGGCAGCTCGACCTGTTCCATCTCCAGGACGAGGCACCCGGCATGGTGTTCTGGCATCCCAAGGGCTGGATCATTTGGCAGGAGATCGAGCAGTACATCCGCGCCCAGTTGCGCGCCCACGGCTATCAGGAGGTGCGCACGCCCCAGGTGATGGACCGCGTGCTGTGGGAGAAATCCGGTCACTGGGAAAACTACCGGGACCACATGTTCACCACCCACTCGGAAAACCGGGACTATGCGGTGAAGCCCATGAACTGCCCGGGGCATATCCAGATTTTCAACCAGGGCATCAAGAGCTACCGCGACCTGCCCCTGCGGCTGGCGGAATTCGGGGCCTGCCACCGCAACGAGCCTTCCGGCGCGCTGCACGGGCTCATGCGCGTGCGCGGCTTCGTGCAGGACGATGCCCACATCTTCTGCACCGAGGAGCAGATCCAGGACGAGGTCTCGGCCTTCATCGACCTGCTGCTCAAGGTCTACAAGGACTTTGGCTTCGACGAGGTGCTGGTGAAGCTGTCCACGCGGCCGGAAAAGCGCGTGGGGTCGGACGAGACCTGGGACAAGGCCGAGGCGGCCCTGGAGGCGGCCCTCAGGGCCAAAGGGCTTGCCTATGAGCTGCAGCCGGGGGAGGGGGCCTTCTACGGGCCCAAGATCGAGTTCGCCCTCAAGGACTGCCTGGGACGGGTCTGGCAGTGCGGCACCATCCAGCTGGACTTCGCCCTGCCGGAGCGGCTGGGGGCCCACTACGTGGCCGAGGACAACAGCCGCCGTGTGCCGGTGATGCTGCACCGGGCCATCCTCGGCTCCCTGGAACGCTTCATCGGCATCCTCATCGAGCACCATGCCGGGGCCATGCCGGTGTGGCTGGCGCCGGTGCAGGTGGTGGTGATGAGCATCACGGATGCCCAGACCGGATACGTCGAGCGGGTGGCCGCGGAAATGCGTGCCGCGGGGCTACGCGTCGAAACGGACTTGAGAAACGAGAAAATAAGCTATAAAATTCGCGAACATAGTTTGCAAAAGCTGCCCTACCAGGTCATCTGCGGTGACAAGGAAGTGCAGGCAAACCAGGTGGCCGTGCGCACCCGCAGGGGCGAGGACCTGGGCCAGATGACGGTGCCGGCGTTCATCGAGCGTGTGCGCCGGGAGATCGCGGCCAAGGCTTGACGGCCGGATTCGGCGAGGAGCCCGCTGACCTCCGGGTCGGCGGGCTCCTCGCTTTAACTTGATTGGAGGTTTCTGCTATCGCTCAGGAAAAAGAGGCGCGTGTGAACGAAGAGATCACCGCGCCACAGATTCGCCTCATCGGAATGGACGGCGAGCAGTTGGGCATCGTCAGTCGCGAACAGGCGCTGGCGCTCGCCGAAGAAAACGACATCGACCTCGTGGAGATCGCGCCGACCGCTCAGCCGCCGGTGTGCCGGCTGATGGACTACGGCAAGTACAAGTACCGCGAAAGCAAGCGGCGGCACGAGGCGAAGCTGAAGCAGAAGCAGATCCAGGTCAAGGAAGTGAAGTTTCGTCCGGGCACGGACGAGGGAGATTATCAGGTCAAACTGCGCAACCTGATACGTTTCCTGCAGGAAGGCGACAAGACCAAAATCACGCTGCGCTTCCGGGGACGGGAAGTGACCCACCAGGAGCTGGGTTTGAGGCTCCTGAAAAGGGTCGAGGCTGATCTGGCGGAATACGGCCAGGTGGAGCAGTACCCGAAACTGGAAGGGCGGCAGATGGTGATGGTGGTGGCGCCCCTGAAAAAGCACAAGCCGGACAAGGCCGGTAAAAAGGAAGCGGCGCCCAAGGGGGGCTGACTTCTGCCTGCGGCTTGTTTTGATGAATCGGCCCCCCGCGCGAGCGGGCGTGGTCAGGGAAGCCGGGTGATCCCGTTTCCCCCGAATGCGGAGTAGCGAAAATGCCCAAGATGAAGACCAAGAGCGGCGCGGCCAAGCGTTTCAAGGCGCTGGGCAGCGGTGCCGTGAAGCGGACGCATGCCAACCTGCGTCACATCCTCACCAAGAAGACCACCAAGCGCAAGCGCAACCTGCGCGGCATGACGCTCGTGGATGCGAGCGATGCCCGCCGCATCCGTGCCATGATGCCCTACGTGTAAAGGAGACCGCACATGCCCCGCGTCAAACGTGGTGTGACGGCGCGTGCCCGTCACAAGAAGGTGCTGGAGCAGGCCAAGGGCTACCGCGGCCGCCGCAAGAACGTCTATCGCGTCGCCAAGCAGGCGGTGATGAAGGCCGGCCAGTATGCCTACCGTGACCGGCGTCAGCGCAAGCGCCAGTTCCGCGCCCTTTGGATTGCCCGCATCAACGCCGGTGCCCGCGAGTTCGGCCTGACCTACAGCCGCTTCATGAACGGCCTGAAGAAGGCTGCCATCGAGATCGACCGCAAGGTGCTGGCGGATCTGGCCGTGTTCGACAAACCCGCCTTCGCCCAGCTGGCGGAACGGGCCAAGGCCAGTCTCGCGGCGTAAGCCGCGCATCCATTCGCCTCCGGGCCTGGCGCCGGGCGTAACCGGCGCCGCCGCGAGCCCGGGGCGAGGGCGAAAAGGAGGCCGTGACGCCTCCTTTTCTGTTTCCGGGGAAGTCATGTCCATCGAAAACCTGGATGCCATCGTCGAGGAAGCCCTCGATACCCTTGCCCGCATCGACTCGGCCGCCGAGCTGGAGCAGGTCAAGGCGCGCTGGCTGGGCAAGACCGGCCGGCTCACCGAACTCATGAAGACCCTGGGCCGCCTGTCGCCCGAGGAGCGTCCCCGGGCCGGGGCGCGCATCAACGCGGCCAAGGCGCGCATCGAGGAGGCCCTCAGGGCCCGGCGCGAGGCCATTCGGGAGCAGGCGCTCATGGCCCAGCTCGCCGAAGAGGCGCTCGACGTGACCCTGCCGGGACGCGGGCGCGGCATGGGCAGCCTGCATCCGGTGACGCGGGTGCTGGCCCGCATCGAGGCGCTGTTCCGCTCCATCGGTTTCGAGGTCGCGGACGGCCCGGAGATCGAAACGGATTTCTACAACTTCACCGCGCTCAACATCCCGGAAAACCACCCGGCGCGGGCGATGCACGACACCTTCTACGTGGACGACGAGCACGTGCTGCGCACCCACACCTCGCCGGTGCAGGTCCACTACATGCAAAAGCATCGGCCGCCCATCAAGATCGTGGCGCCGGGGCGGGTTTACCGCGTGGATTCCGACGCCACGCATTCGCCCATGTTCCACCAGGTGGAGGGGCTCTGGGTGGACGAACAGGTGAGCTTCGCCAACCTGAAGGGCGTGGTGCAGGAGTTCCTGCAGCGCTTCTTCGAGCGCGACGATCTCGAGGTGCGTTTCCGGCCGTCGTTTTTTCCCTTTACCGAGCCCTCCGCCGAGATCGACATGAGCTGGAACGGCGGCTGGCTCGAGATCGGCGGCTGCGGCATGGTGCATCCCAATGTCCTGCGCCATGGCGACATCGACAGCGAGCGTTACCAGGGCTTTGCCTTCGGGCTGGGGGTGGAGCGGCTGGCCATGCTGCGCTACGGGGTGAACGATCTGCGCCTGTTCTTCGAGAACGACCTGCGCTTCCTCAAGCAATTCGCCTGACATGAAATTTTCCGAGAACTGGCTGCGCCACTTCGTCAATCCGCCGCTTTCCAGCGAGGAGCTGGCCCATGTGCTGACCATGGCCGGCCTGGAGGTGGAAGCGCTGGAACCCGCCGCGCCGCCCTTCACCGGCGTAGTGGTGGCGGAAGTGAAAGCCGTGCGCAGCCATCCCGATGCCGACCGGCTCAAACTGTGTGAAGTGGATGTGGGCGAGGGGGCGCCGCTCCAGATCGTGTGCGGGGCGCCCAATGTCGCACCGGGTCTGCGCGTGCCCTGCGCGCGGGTGGGGGCGGCGCTTCCGGGTATGACCATCCGGGCAGCCCGGGTGCGCGGCGTGGAATCCCTGGGCATGCTCTGTTCCGCCCGGGAGCTGGGGCTTGCCGAGGAAAGCGAGGGGTTGCTGGTCCTGCCGCCGGAAGCACCGGTGGGGGCGGACCTGCGCGCCTATCTGGAGCTCGACGACCGGGTGTTCACCCTCAAGCTCACGCCCAACCGGGCGGATTGCCTGAGTGTGGTGGGGGTGGCACGCGAGGTGGCGGCCATGACCGCCACGCCCCTGGCGTTGCCCCGGCCGGAACCCGTGGCGCCGGCCCATGGCGACACACTGGCGGTGACGGTGGCCGCAGCCGAGGCCTGCCCCCTTTACTGCGGCCGCCTCATCCGGGGCGTCAATCCCCGGGCACGCACGCCCGACTGGATGGTGCGCCGGCTCGAGCGAAGCGGCCTGCGGGCCATCCATCCGCTGGTGGACATCACCAACTACGTGCTTTTGGAACGCGGCCAGCCCATGCATGCCTTCGATTTCGCCCGGCTTACGGGCGGGCTGAGCGTGCGCTTCGCCGCGCCGGGCGAGCGTCTCGTGCTGCTCAACGGCGAAGACGTGCCCCTCGCGCCGGACATGCTGGTGATCGCCGATGCCGCGCGGCCCGTGGCCCTGGCGGGGATCATGGGCGGCGCCGAGACCGCGGTGGGCGAGGGCACGGTGGACGTGTTCCTGGAGGCCGCCTTCTTCGACCCCGCGGCCATCATGGGCCGGGCGCGGCGGCTGGGGCTGTCCACGGCTTCCGCCTACCGCTTCGAGCGCGGCGTGGACTTCGGCGCAACCCGCGCCTGCCTGGAATACGCCACGCGCCTGGTGCTGGACATTTGCGGCGGGGCACCGGGCCCCGTGACGGAAGTGCAGGGGCCGCTGCCGGCGCGGCGGCCCATCCGCCTGCGTCCGGAACGGGTGCGGCGTCTGCTGGGCATGGAGCTCGCGGACGCCTCCATGGTGTCCCTGCTAAAGCGGCTGGGACTGGTGCTGCAGGAAGAGGCCGAGGGCTTGCGGGTGATTCCGCCCAGTCACCGGTTCGATCTGGCCATCGAGGAAGACCTGATCGAGGAAATCGCGCGCCTGGCCGGCTACGACAACCTCCCCGCGCGGCGGCCGGTGACGCCTGCCGCCCTGCTGCCCGTGCCGGAGACCCGGCGCGGCGAGGACGCCGTGCGCGAGCATCTCGTGCTGCGGGACTACCACGAGGTGGTGACCTACAGCTTCGTGGATGCCCAGTGGGAGGCCGATCTCGGCCGCGGCGGCGCCGTGCCCCTCAAGAATCCCATCGCCGCGCAGATGGGCGTGATGCGCACCACCCTCTGGGGTGGGCTGCTCGACTGCCTGCGCTTCAACGTCAACCGGCGCCAGACGCGGGTGCGCCTGTTCGAGCTGGGCCGCACCTTCCACGCGGTGGCGGGCGGCTTCGAGCAGCCCCAGCGCGTGGGCGGCATTGCCTTCGGCCCGGCCGAGCCGGAACAATGGGGCGTGGCCAGCCGCCCGGTGGATTTCTTCGACGTCAAGGGCGACGTGGAAAGCCTGTTCGCGGCGGGCGCCGCGCTTGAATTCCGGCGGGGCGACCATCCGGCCCTGCATCCGGGACGTTGCGCCGAGATTCTTTACCAGGGCCAGTCCGTGGGCTGGCTGGGCAGCCTGCATCCCCGCTGGGTGCAGAAATACGAGCTGCCGTCGGCACCGGTGCTGTTCGAGCTGGCCCTGGCGCCGCTTTTGAGGCGACCCCTGCCCACTTACACCGAAGTGTCGAAATTCCCACCGGTCAGACGCGATCTTGCCGTGATCGTCGATGAAAACGTGGAAGCCGGCGCCATGCTGGCCGCCTGCCGCGCGGCTGCGCCGGAACAGGTGACGGAGATCGCGATTTTCGACCTCTATCAGGGCAAAGGTATTGATTCTGGAAAGAAAAGTCTTGCGTTCAGGGTTTTAATGCAGGATACTCGAAAGACCTTGACCGACCCGGAAGTGGACGCGGTCATTGCCCACCTGACCCAGGTCCTGGCCGACCGATTCGGGGCCAGACTGCGGCAGTAGGCGCGCATCGCGAGGGAGCCGTATGACACTAACAAAAGCCGAACTGGCCGACTTGATCTTCGAGAAGGTGGGGCTCAACAAGCGCGAGGCCAAGGACATGGTGGAATCCTTCTTCGAGGAGGTGCGCCTCGCCCTGGAGTCCGGCGAAAGTGTCAAGCTGTCGGGCTTCGGCAATTTCCAGCTGCGCGACAAGCCCCAGCGCCCCGGACGCAATCCCAAGACCGGGGCCGAGATTCCCATCACCGCCCGGCGGGTGGTCACCTTTCACGCCAGCCAGAAACTCAAGGCGCTGGTGGAGCAGGCCTACGCCCGCAAGCAGCGCGAGCAGGCCGCACCGGCGCAGCAGACCCAGGGCGAACCCCAGGTCCAGGTGGCGGGCGAGTAGGTTTGCCTGCGGCCTGACGCACCTGCCGTCATCCCCGTCTTCGCCCCTTCATGCAGAACACCAAGACCGACGCCCTGCCGCCCATTCCCGCCAAACGCTACTTCACCATCGGTGAGGTGAGCGAGCTGTGCGGCGTGAAGCCCCATGTGCTGCGCTACTGGGAACAGGAGTTCACCCAGCTCAAGCCGGTCAAGCGGCGCGGCAACCGCCGCTATTACCAGCATCACGAAGTGCTGCTGATCCGGCGCATCCGCGAGCTGCTCTACGAGCAGGGCTTCACCATCAGCGGCGCGCGCAACCGGCTCGAGGCCGGCCTGGTGGACGAGGGGGAGGCCGACAGGGGCGCAGCCCCCAAGGTGGATCTCGCCGCCCTGCGGCGCGAGATCCAGGAAGTCATCGAGCTGCTGCGCACCTGATGGCGGTGTCCGGCCGCCGGGGGCGCGCCGGGGGGTTTTGCATCGCCGCCTCCGCCGGGCATTCCCGTGGGCAGCGGGCGGCCGGTGGAGTTTCTCCGTTTGAACCTTTCCGCTATAATGCGGGCCTTCGGGGCGTAGCGCAGCCTGGTAGCGTACCTGCATGGGGTGCAGGTGGTCGGAGGTTCAAATCCTCTCGCCCCGACCAGACTTCCAATCACGGCCCCATCCGGGGCCATCCGTCTGGGGCCGGATTTCCATTTCGAGCATGCGCATCCTGCTAAGCAATGACGACGGATACTTCGCCCCAGGTCTTGCCGCTCTCGCCGAGGCACTGTCGGCGATAGCCGAAATCACCGTGGTGGCGCCCGAGCGTGATCGCAGCGGCGCCAGCAATTCCCTCACCCTCGACCGTCCCCTGAGTCTGCGCCGGTCGCACAACGGTTTCTACTACGTGAACGGCACGCCCACCGACTGTGTGCATCTCGCCGTCACGGGCATGCTCGCCGAACAGCCGGACATGGTGATCTCCGGCATCAATCACGGCGCCAACATGGGCGATGACACCATCTATTCCGGCACCGTTGCCGCTGCCACCGAGGGTTTCCTCCTGGGCATTCCGGCCATGGCGGTGTCCCTGGCCAGCGTCAGCCAGGGCAACTATCCGGCGGCCGCCCGCATTGCGCTGGAACTGGTGCAGCGGCTAAAGGTGCGGCCGCTTTCCCAGCCTTTCCTGCTCAACGTCAACGTGCCCGACCTGCCCTTCGAATCCATCCGGGGCCTGCAGGTCACGCGCCTGGGCAAGCGCCACAAGGCCGAGCCGGTGGTGAAGAGCCAGAGCCCGCGCGGTGAAACCGTGTACTGGGTGGGGGCTGCCGGCAGCGCCCAGGATGCCGGGCCGGGTACCGATTTCCACGCAGTGGCCAACGGCTTCGTCTCGGTCACGCCGCTGCAGATGGACCTCACCCATTTCGGCCAGCTGGATGCCGTGCGGGCCTGGCTCGACGGCTGACCTCCCGACACCATGGATCCCAAGCTCTCCGGCATCGGCATGACCTCCCAGCGCACGCGGGCGCGCATGGTGGAGCGCCTGCGCGCCCAGGGCATCGCCGACGAGGTGGTGCTGGCCGCCATGGGGGTGGTGCCGCGCCACATCTTCGTCGAGGAGGCACTGGCCAGTCGGGCCTATGAGGACGTGGCCCTGCCCATCGGCTTCGGACAGACCATTTCCCAACCCTACACCGTGGCGCGCATGACCGAGCTCGCGCGCAACGGCCGGGAACTCACGCGGGTGCTGGAGATCGGCACCGGGTGTGGCTACCAGGCGGCGATCCTGGCCAAGCTCGCGAAGGAAGTGTTGACCATCGAACGCATTGCGCCCCTCATCGCCCGGGCACGCAAGAACCTGCGGGCGTTGCGCCTCTACAACGTCAAGGTGAAATACGGCGATGGCAGCCTGGGGCTGCCGGAGCTCGCACCCTTCGACGCCATCGTCATGACCGCCGCGGCGACCCACATCCCCCAGCAGCTGCTCATGCAGCTCGCCGTGGGCGGACGACTGGTGATGCCCCTCGGGACGGACAGCCAGCGCCTCACCGTGGTGGAACGCACCGTGCACGGCTTCCAGCAGTCCGACCTGGAGGACGTCAAGTTCGTGCCCCTGCTGCCGGGCGTGGCGTGAGGCGATGAGCGGGAGTCCGGCAGCCATGTCCCCGAAACTGTGGCTGAGGGTGATCCTCCTTGGCATGCTGCTGGCAGGCTGCTCCGCGACGCCGACCCGCGCGCCGGTGGTGGAACGCCAGCCGGCGCAGGTCCAACCCCAGCCCCAGCCGAGGCCTGCCAGGGCCGTCCAGCGGGAGCCGGATACCCGACCTGCGACCTACACGGTGAAAAAGGGGGATACTCTCTACAGTCTCGCCCTGGATTTCGGCCTGGACTACCGGGAGCTAGCCGAGTGGAACGGCATCGGCGAGCCCTACCTCATCCGCGTCGGCCAGGTGCTGCGCCTGACGCCGCCGGGTGGCGAGGGGGCGCAGCCGCTGAAGGCGCCGGCGGTTCCCGAACCCAAGCCCCTGGCGGCGGCCCCCGTCCTCAAGACCGAACCCAAGGCGGTGCGCGAACCCTATTCCGAGCAGGCTCTGGCGCGACTGGAGAAACCGGCGCCCGCGAAGCCCGAGGCTGCCGGTGCCGCCAATGGCGCGGCACGCACGCCCCCGGAAAGATCCCCGGCTGAAAAACCCGCGGGCGAAAAGCCTGCAGCACCGGACAACGCTGCGGCGGAGGAGGACGACCCGGACCGGGTGGAATGGGCGTGGCCGGCCAACGGGAAGCTCCTTGCCGCCTTCGGCGAGGGGGGCAGCAAGGGACTGGACATCGGCGGCAGCCTGGGGCAGCCGGTGCTCGCCGCCGCCACGGGCAAGGTGGTCCATACGGGAACCACCTTGCGAGGCTATGGCAAACTCATCATCATTAAGCACAACAAGAGCTATTTCAGCGTGTACGCCCACAACAGCCAGATCCTGGTGAAGGAAGGCCAGAACGTGGTGCGTGGCCAGAAAATAGCCGAGATGGGGGACAGCGATGCCGATCGCGTCAAACTGCACTTCGAGATCCGGCGCCTCGGCAAGCCCGTGGACCCCTTGAAATACCTTCCCAACGACAGACCGCCCTGAGCCTGGAGCGCCGAAGATGCACGACAGCGACGCGTCGGAGAACGACCCCCTCGAAGGTGGCCTGGAAGGGGCCGACGAGGCGCGCGAGGCACGTTCCGAGGTGCCTGCGGAGGGCGAGGGTTTCCTCTCCGATCTCAATGCCGACGTCACCCAGCTCTATCTCAACGAGATCGGTCACAACGCCCTGCTCACCGCCCAGGAGGAACTGGAGCTCACCCGCCGGGTAGTCCAGGGCGATTTCGCCGCGCGCCAGCGCATGATCGAATGCAACCTGCGCTTGGTGGTCAACATCGCCAAGCACTACGTCAACCGCGGCCTGCCCCTGCTGGACCTGATCGAGGAAGGCAACCTCGGCCTGATCCATGCCCTGGAGAAGTTCGACCCCGAACGGGGTTTCCGCTTCTCCACCTATGCCACCTGGTGGATACGCCAAAACATCGAGCGCGCGATCATGAACCAGTCGCGCACCATCCGCCTGCCGGTGCACATCATCAAGGAACTCAATACCTATCTGCGCGCCCAGCGGCACCTGGAAGCCCACGGCAAGCCCGACCCCACCCCCGAGGACGTGGCCCATCTGCTGGGACGGGACGTGGAAGAGGTGCGTTACATCCTCAGCCTCAACGAACGCATGGCCTCCCTGGACGCGCCCCTGGACATCGATCCCAACCTGTCCATCGGCGAGGCCATACCCGACGAGCAGGGGGTCCTGCCGGAGACCTGGCTGCAGCAGGCGGAGGTGGAGCAACACGTCCACGAGTGGCTCAACCAGCTCACGGACAAGCAGCGCAGCGTGATCGAGCGCCGTTTCGGCCTCAACGGCCACGAGATCAGCACGCTGGAGGAAGTGGCCGAGGCCCACGGCATCACCCGGGAGCGGGTACGCCAGATCCAGATGGAAGCCCTCCAGGCCCTGCGCAAGATCCTGCGCCGCGCCGGTGTGTCCAAGGACGCGCTGCTCTGATGCTGGACTGGCAGCACATCGATACCGTCCTGCTGGACATGGACGGTACCCTCCTCGATCTCCACTACGACAATCATTTCTGGCTGGAGCACGTGCCCCGGCGCTATGCGGAGAAGCATGGCATGGCGCCGGCGGCGGCGCGCGACCACCTGCTTGCGCGTTACAACCGGGTGGCGGGTTCCATGCAGTGGTATTGCGTGGACTACTGGAGCCGCGAGCTCGAGTTGGACATCGCCCAGCTCAAGCGCGAGGTGGCGCACCTGATCGCCGTGCACCCGGACGTGGTGCCCTTTCTTGAGCGGGTGCGCTCGCTTGGCAAACGGGTGGTGCTGGTGACCAATGCCCACCATGCAAGCCTCACCCTGAAAATGGAACAGACGGGGCTTGCACCCTTGTTCGACCGCATCGTGTGCGCCCACGAGTTCGGGGTGCCCAAGGAGGAGGCGAGCTTCTGGCCGCACCTGCAGGCGCGCGAACCCTTCGCGCCGGAACGTACCCTGCTCATCGACGACAGCCTGCCCGTGCTGCGTTCGGCGCGGGCCTACGGCATCCGGCATCTGCTGGCCGTGGCCCAGCCCGATAGCCGCGCGCCCCGCAAGGAGGTGGCGGAATTCCCGGCGCTGGCCGGTTTTGCCGACATCACGCCGTGACTGGCATGGTGTGGACTCGCTAGAGCAGCAGGGCGGCGGCGACCCGCCGGCCTTCGCTGAGGAGGATGTTGTAGGTGCGGGCGGCGGCGAAGCTGTCCATCACCTCCAGGCCGATACCCTGGCGGGGCAGAGTCTGCACCAGACGGGGGGACGGGAAACACAGCCGGGGCCCGGTGCCCAGCAGCACGATGTCGGCGCCCAGTGACGCCAGGGAGAGGAAATCCTGTTCCGTGAGTTCCGCCACGCTGCGGGGCGCCCAGTCGCTGATCAGCCGGTCCGGCAAAACGATCAGGCTGCGCTCGTAGCGCTGGGCATTGATCTGGACGTAGCCTGCCCCATAGCCGGTGAAGGCGTTCTGCCCGGAGAATTGCGCAAGATGGAGTTTCATGACGGCATCGCCGCGTGGCCTGTTCCCCGGCGTCGTTGCGGGGCCGGGTGTGGTTCTGTAAGATTATAACTTTTTTGGCTTTTTGGCCATTTTGCGCACCATGGACGCGTTTCCCCGCATCAAGCGCCTGCCGCCCTATGTGTTCAACATCACGGGCGAACTGAAGGCGGCCGCGCGCAAGCGCGGCGAGGACATCATCGACTTCGGCATGGGCAATCCCGACCAGCCCACGCCACGCCACATCGTGGACAAGCTCATCGAGAGTGCCCAGCGCGGCGACACCCACCGCTACTCGGTGTCCAAGGGCATTCCCAGGCTGCGCCGCGCCATCAGCCACTGGTACCAGACCCGCTACGGGGTGGACATCCATCCGGACACGGAAGCCATCGTCACCATCGGCTCCAAGGAGGGTATTGCCCATCTGTGTCTCGCCACCCTGGACAAGGGCGACATCGTGATGGTGCCCAATCCCAGCTACCCCATCCACATCTACGGGCCGGTGATTGCCGGCGCCGACATCCAGTACATCCCCATGCGGCCCGGGCTGGATTTCTTCGAGGAGCTGGAGAAAGCGATCAAGACCTCCTACCCCAAGCCCAAGATGCTCATCCTCAATTTCCCGAGCAATCCCACCACCCAGTGCGTGGAACTGCCTTTTTTCGAAAAAGTGGTGGCCATGTGCCGGGAGCAGGGCATCTATGTGGTGCACGACATCGCCTATGCCGATATCGTGTTCGATGGCTACACGGCGCCGTCCATCATGCAGGTGCCGGGGGCCAAGGACATCGCGGTGGAGTTTTTCACCCTGTCCAAGAGCTACAACATGCCGGGCTGGCGCGTGGGCTTCATGGTGGGCAACAAGGACCTGGTTGCGGCGCTGGCGCGCATCAAGAGCTATCACGACTACGGCACCTTCACCCCCATCCAGGTGGCCAGCATCCTGGCGCTGGAAGGTCCCCAGGACTGCGTGCGCGAGATTTGCCAGATGTATCAGCGGCGGCGCGATGCCCTGTGCAGGGGACTGCATTCCATCGGCTGGCAGGTGGAGGTGCCCAAGGCCACCATGTTCGTGTGGGCGCCGATTCCGGAACCCTACCGGGCCATGGGCTCGCTGGAGTTCTCCAAAAAGGTGCTGGCGGAGGCCAAGGTCGCCGTCTCCCCGGGCATCGGCTTTGGTGAGTACGGCGACGACCACGTGCGCTTCTCCCTCATCGAAAACGAGGCGCGCACGCGCCAGGCCATCCGCGGGCTCAGGGAAATGTTCAAAAAAGACGGACTGCTGTAGAAGCATGCACGCGGAGGGTTCAGGGAACGCAGAGGTCTCCGCCCGGGCGGGCCCGAACCGTTCCGGTTGCCTTCGCCTCCTCGCCGTTCTTCGCTTTGTGGAAAGACTATGAAACCCATCAACGTAGGTTTGCTTGGACTGGGCACCGTCGGTGGCGGCACCCTCACCGTGCTGCGGCGCAATGCCCAGGAAATCACCCGCCGGGCGGGACGGGAGATCCGCGTGACCATGGCGGCGGTGCGCAACGTGGAGCGGGCGCGCCAGCAGTATGGCGCGGCGGATCTCGTCATCACGGACGATGCCCAGGCGGTCGTCAACCACCCGGAAATCGACATCGTGGTGGAGCTCATCGGCGGCACGGAGCCGGCACGCACCCTGGTGTTGCAGGCCATTGCCAACGGCAAACACGTGGTGACCGCCAACAAGGCCCTGATCGCCAAGCACGGCAACGAAATTTTCGCCGCGGCCCAGGCGCGGGGCATCATGGTGGCCTTCGAGGCGGCGGTGGGGGGCGGCATCCCCATCATCAAGGCCATCCGCGAAGGGCTCACTGCGAACCGCATCGAATGGGTGGCGGGCATCATCAACGGCACCACCAATTTCATCCTGTCCGAGATGCGCGACAAGGGGCTGCCCTTCGACGAAGTGCTGGCGGAGGCGCAGCGCCTGGGCTACGCGGAAGCGGATCCCACCTTCGACATCGAGGGCATCGATGCCGCCCACAAGCTGACCATCCTGGCCGCCATCGCCTTCGGCATTCCCATGCAGTTCGACAAGGCCTACACGGAAGGCATCTCCAGGCTCACCAAGGAGGACATCCGCTACGCCGAGGAGCTGGGCTACCGTATCAAGCTGCTGGGCATCACCAAGCGCACCGGGCAGGGCATCGAGCTGCGGGTGCATCCCACCCTGATTCCTGCGCGGCGGCTGATCGCCAATGTGGAGGGCGTGATGAACGCGGTGCTGGTGAAGGGGGATGCCGTGGGGGCCACGCTCTACTACGGCCGGGGGGCGGGCGCCGAACCCACTGCTTCGGCCGTGGTGGCGGACCTGGTGGACGTCACCCGCATGGCCACCGCCGATCCGGAAAACCGCGTGCCCCATCTCGCCTTCCAGCCGGATGCGCTGTCCGACGAACCCATCCTGCCCATGGGCGAGGTGCGCACGTCCTACTACCTGCGCATGCGGGCCTACGACCGGCCGGGGGTGCTGGCGGACATCACCCGCATCCTGGCCGACCTGGGTATCTCCATCGACGCCATGATCCAGAAGGAACCGGCGGAAGGGCAGGAGCAGGTGGACGTCATCATGCTCACCCACGAGACACTGGAAAAGCACGTGCTCGCCGCCATCGCCCGCATCGAGGGCCTGGCCAGCGTGAGCGGCCCGGTGGTGAAGCTGCGCCTCGAACATCTCGGCTGAGGATCGCCCATGCACTATGTCTCCACCCGCGGCCATGCCGAGCCGCAGCGTTTTCTGCAGATTCTCCTCGGAGGGCTGGCGCCGGATGGCGGGCTGTACGTGCCGGAACGCTATCCCACGGTCAGCCGTGACGAGCTGGCGGGCTGGCGGGGCTTGAGCTACGCCGGGCTGGCGTTCGAGCTGCTGGCCCGTTTCGCGCCCGACATTCCGGCGGATGAGCTGAGAGCCCTGGTGGAGCGCACCTATACGCCTGAAGTGTTCTGCCACACCCGGCCGGGGGAGAACGCCGCCGACATCACGCCGGTGCGCACCCTGGAACCGGGGTTGCACATCCTCGCCCTGTCCAATGGGCCCACCCTGGCCTTCAAGGACATGGCCATGCAGCTTTTGGGTCAGCTGTTCGAATATGCCCTGGCCCGCACGGGAGACCAGCTCAACATCCTGGGCGCCACCTCGGGTGATACCGGCTCGGCGGCGGAATATGCCATGCGGGGCAAGCGTGGCATCCGGGTGTTCATGCTCTCGCCCCACGGGGCCATGAGTCCCTTCCAGCGGGCGCAGATGTATTCCCTGCAGGATCCCAACATCCACAACCTGGCGGTGCGCGGTTCCTTCGATGCCTGCCAGGACATCGTCAAGGCCGTCTCCAACGATCTCGAATTTAAGGCGCGCTATCACATCGGCGCGGTCAATTCCATCAACTGGGGACGCATCGCGGCCCAGGTGGTCTATTACTTCAAGGCCTATCTCGCGGTGGCGGACACGGTCGGCCAGGAAGTCTCCTTCGCCGTGCCCTCCGGCAATTTCGGCAACGTCTGCGCGGGCCACATCGCGCGCATGATGGGCCTGCCCATCCGCCGGCTGATCGTCGCCACCAACGAAAACGACGTGCTGGACGAATTCTTCAAGACCGGCCGCTACGCCCCGCGGGCCCATACCGTGCGCACTTCCAGCCCTTCCATGGACATTTCCAAGGCCTCCAACTTCGAGCGCATGATCTTCGACGCGGTGGACCGGGATGCGGCGCGCATCCGCGAGCTGTGGGCCCGCGTGGACCGGGGCGAGGGCATCACCCTGTCGGCGGCGGAGTTCGCGCGGGTGCGTGGGTTCGGCTTCGTGTCCGGCCGCAGCACCCATGCCAACCGGATCGCCACCATCCGCAGGGTGTTCGAGCAATACGGCCAGATGATCGATCCCCACACCGCGGACGGCGTGAAGGTCGGGCTGGAATACCGGGAGCCCGGGGTGCCGCTGGTCTGTCTGGAGACCGCGCTGCCGGCCAAGTTCGAGGAGACCATCCGCGAGGCGCTGGGCCGCGCCCCCGAGCGCCCCGCGGATCTGGCGGACCTGGAGCAGCGGCCGCAGCGGGTGGAAGTGGTGGATGCGGACGTGGAGACGGTGAAGCGCTACATCGCCGCCCACGCCTGACGGGCGCTTGCGCTTATGTGATGCGCAGGGAAAGATCCACGGCGCGCACGTTCTTGGTGAGACTGCCCACGGAAATACGGTCCACCCCGGTTTCGGCCACCGCCCGCACGTTGTCCAGGGTGATTCCGCCGGAGGCCTCGAGTGCCGCCCGGCCTGCCGTCATGCGCACCGCCGTGCGCAGGTCCTCCAGGGAAAAATTGTCCAGCAGTATCAGACGGGCCCCTGCTTCGATGGCCTGTTCCAGTTCGGCCAGATTCTCCACCTCGATCTGCACCGGCACGCCCGGCGGGGCCAGCCGCCGCGCCGCCGCCAGCACCTCGCGGATGCCCCCCGCCGCGGCGATGTGGTTCTCCTTGATGAGAATCCCGTCGAACAGCCCCACGCGCTGATTGACGCCGCCGCCCACCCTTACCGCGTACTTCTCCGCGATACGCAGGCCCGGCAAAGTTTTGCGGGTATCCATGATCACTGCGCGCGTGCCGCGCACGGCCTCCACGTAGCGCCGCGTGGCGGTCGCCACGGCGGAAAGCGTCTGCAGAAAATTGAGGGCCGGCCGCTCGGCGGAGAGCAGGGCGCGCGCCAAACCCTCGATCTCGCACAGCACGCTGCCGGCAGCGACCGCCGCGCCTTCCCGGGCCTTCCAGCGGAAGCCGACGCTGTCATCCAGCCGGCGGAAACAGGCTTCGAACCAGGGCAGCCCGCACAGGATCGCGTCCTCGCGCGTGACCAGGGTGGCCACGGCGCGCCGGTCGGCGGGAATGAGCAAAGCGGTGAGGTCGCCGCTGCCCAGGTCTTCGGCCAGGGCGGCGCTGACATTGGCCTCGATGGCCCTTTCAAGGTCGGCTTCGGTCATGGCAGTGGATTGTAGCGCCAATCGCCATTGAACCCGGATGGTCCATTGGGCCGGCACATGCTGGCAGCCTGCCTGGAGTCGGTGCGAATGCAGGGGCGGCCATCGGGAGGCCCTGCGTGGGTTGAAATCCGGTCCCCGCCCCCTATATTGGGAGCAATCCCAAAAATTCCGAAAGGACATCCATGCGTTTCGACAAACTCACGACCAAGTTCCAGCAGGCCTTCGCCGACGCCCAGAGCATGGCGGTGGGCAACGACAATCCTTACATCGAGCCCCAGCACCTGCTCCTGGCCCTGCTCAACCAGGAGGACGGCAGTGTGGCGTCCATTCTGCAGCGGGCGGGCGCCAACGTGTCGGCGCTGCGCGCGAGCCTGCAGGCGTCCATCAACCGCCTGCCCAAGGTGGAGGGCCATGGGGGCGAGGTCAACATTTCCCGCGACCTCAACAACCTGCTCAACCTCACCGACCGCGAGGCGCAGAAACGCGGCGACCAGTACATTGCCTCGGAAATGTTCCTGCTCGCAGCGCTCGAGGACAAGGGTGACACCGGCCGCGCCCTGAAGGATGCCGGTGCCAGCCGTGCCGCGGTCGAAAAAGCCATTGATGCCATCAGAGGAGGTGAAACCGTGCAGAATCCGGAAGCCGAGGGCGCGCGCGAAGCCCTGAAGAAATACACCATCGACCTCACCGAACGTGCCCGCCAGGGCAAGCTGGATCCGGTGATCGGGCGCGACGACGAGATCCGCCGCACCATACAGATCCTGCAGCGGCGCACCAAGAACAATCCGGTGCTAATCGGTGAGCCCGGCGTGGGCAAGACTGCTATCGTGGAAGGCCTGGCCCAGCGCATCGTCAACGGCGAGGTGCCGGAAACCCTCAAGAACAAGCGCGTGCTGTCCCTGGACATGGCGGGTCTGCTGGCGGGTGCGAAATACCGCGGTGAGTTCGAGGAGCGCCTGAAAGCGGTGCTCAAGGAAATCGCCCAGGAAGAGGGGCGCATCATCCTGTTCATCGACGAGATCCACACCCTGGTGGGGGCGGGCAAGGCGGAGGGCGCGATCGACGCCGGCAACATGCTCAAGCCGGCGCTCGCCCGGGGCGAGCTGCACTGCATCGGCGCCACCACCCTGGATGAATACCGCAAATACATCGAGAAGGATCCGGCGCTGGAGCGCCGCTTCCAGAAGGTGCTGGTGGACGAGCCTTCGGTGGAGGACACCATCGCCATCCTGCGCGGTCTCCAGGAAAAGTACGAGGTTCATCACGGGGTGGAGATCACCGACCCCGCCATCGTGGCAGCGGCGGAGCTGTCCCATCGCTACATCACCGACCGCTTCCTGCCGGACAAGGCCATCGACCTGATCGACGAGGCGGCTGCGCGCATCAAAATGGAGATCGACTCCAAGCCGGAGGCGATGGACAAGCTGGAGCGGCGCCTGATCCAGCTCAAGATCGAGCGGGAGGCGGTGCGCAAGGAAAAAGACGAGGCCTCGCAAAAGCGGCTCGCCCTGCTCGAGGAGGAGATCCGCAAGCTGGAGAAGGAATATTCCGACCTCGAGGAAATCTGGAAGGCGGAAAAGGCCATGGTGCAGGGCACCCAGCACATCAAGGAAGAGATCGAGCGCCTGCGCGCCGAGATGGCCGATCTGCAGCGCAAGGGACAGCTGGACAAGGTGGCGGAGATCCAGTACGGCAAGCTGCCGCAGCTGGAAGCCCAGCTCAGGCAGGCCGAGGCCGCCGGCAGCGAGAAACGCAAGTTCAAGCTGCTGCGCACCCAGGTGGGCGCGGAAGAAATCGCCGAGGTGGTGTCGCGCATGACCGGCATTCCCGTGGCGAAGATGCTCCAGGGCGAGCGCGACAAGCTGCTGCACATGGAAGAGGCCCTGCACGAACGGGTGGTGGGCCAGGACGAGGCAGTGCGCGTGGTGTCGGATGCCATCCGCCGTTCCCGCTCGGGCCTGTCCGATCCCAACCGGCCCTATGGCTCGTTCCTCTTCCTGGGCCCCACCGGCGTGGGCAAGACCGAGCTGTGCAAGGCGCTGGCGGCCTTCCTGTTCGATTCCGAGGACCACCTCATCCGCATCGACATGTCGGAGTACATGGAGAAGCATTCGGTGGCCCGGCTGATCGGCGCGCCTCCCGGCTACGTGGGTTACGAGGAGGGCGGCTATCTCACCGAGCAGGTGCGGCGCAAGCCCTACAGCGTGATCCTGCTGGACGAGGTGGAGAAAGCCCATCCGGACGTGTTCAATGTGCTGCTGCAGGTGCTGGATGACGGGCGTCTCACGGATGGACAGGGACGCACGGTGGACTTCCGCAACACGGTGATCGTCATGACGTCCAACCTGGGCAGCCAGATGATCCAGCAAATGGCGGGGGACGATTACCAGGTGATCAAGCTCGCGGTGCTGGCAGAGGTGAAGAACTATTTCCGCCCGGAGTTCATCAACCGCATCGACGAGGTGGTCGTGTTCCATCCCCTCGGCGAGGAGCACATCAAGTCCATTGCCCGGATTCAGCTTGGCTACCTGTCCAAGCGGCTGGCGGCCATGGACATGGGGCTGGAGGTCACGGATGCGGCGCTGGCAGAAATCGCCAAGGCCGGCTTCGACCCGGTGTATGGCGCACGGCCTCTCAAGCGCGCGATCCAGACCCGCATCGAAAACCCGCTGGCGAAGGAAATCCTGGCGGGGCATTTCGGGCCCAAGGATGTGGTCCGGGTGGATGTCCGGGGCGGCGAGATCGTGTTCGAGAAGGGCAGCCTCGCCCAGGCCGCCTGATGGCTTGGGCAGAAACGCCCGGTGGCTTGAGCCACCGGGCGTTTCTTTTTTCGGGGCTACTGCACCACGCTGCGCGCCGCGGCCTCGCCGCTGCCCTGCAGGGGGCCGAGGGGATTGCGGTTTTCCTCGTGTTCCTTGATGACCGGTTGGCCGCCCGTGAGCTTATAGATCACCTTGCCGTCCCGGATCAGCAGCAGTCCCGTGAAATGCCAGCCGGTGACGTCCACCTTGCGCTCGAAGTTGAGGAAATCCGCCAGGAAGCTGCCGTAGCGGCGGCGCTGGATCACCCGCTGGCTGACCTCCAGGCCGTAACAGGCCGTCTTGGCGGCGATGCATTCGCGCACGCCGCGATCCAGATCATCCGGATTGGAGGCCGGGCTGGGCAGGAAGCGGCGCAGCACGTCGGCGTAGTTGAGCAGGGTCAGATTGGGCGTGCTGCCCGGCACGATGCCCAGCTGGCGCAGGCCCTCCACGTCGGTCTGATAGGGAATGATGCGTTCGAAGGCCGCCTCGGCCTCCTGGTAGCTCTTCCAGGGACCGTGGACGATGCTTTCGCCCTTGGGCAGCAGGGCGCTGCAACCGGCGAGCAGGCACAGGGCAAGCCAGGCGGGGTTTCTCATGGCGTGTTTCGCGGCTTGGAATGGCGCGATGTTAACATGGGCTCCCGAGGGACGTCGGTCGGCCGCTTCCCGCAGTACAATCGCGCCATGCGCCAGGCCAGTCATGTCATCGAGGTTGCCACCCGGGGCAAGGGGCTTTATGCCTGCACCGAGCCGGTCCTGCGCTGGGTGCGGGGCACGGGCATCGGGTCCGGGCTGCTCACTCTCTACATCCGCCACACGTCGGCCAGCCTGCTCATCCAGGAGAACTACGACCCGGACGTGCAGACCGATCTTGCGCGCTTCTTCGCGCGCCTGGTGCCGGACGGCGATCCCCTGTTCCAGCACGTAATCGAGGGGCCGGACGACATGCCCGCCCACGTGCGCGCCGCACTCACCCAGACCAGCCTGTCCATCCCCGTGGCGGACGGCGCGCCGGTGCTGGGCACCTGGCAGGGCATCTACGTGTTCGAGCACCGCAGCGCGCCCCAGCGCCGGCAGGTGGTGCTGCATCTGCTGGGGGAATGAGCATGGACCAGCGACTCGCGGGGTGGCTGGCGGATCAGCCGGATCGCTATCCCCACGCCCTGGCGCGGGACTATCCCCGCATCCTGGAACGCATCGTGGAGCTGTGGGGTACGGAAGCCTGCGATGCCTATCTTGCCGAGCTGGCGGTGGCCGATACGGAAACCCGCCAGGGCTTTCCACCGGAGGTGGCGCGGGAGATCCTGCGCCTGTCCCTGGCCCACGAGCGCTGGCGGTCGCGGCAGGCGGAGATCACCGATCCCTGGGCCCATGAGCGGCCCATGGACGACGCGGAGCGCGCGCGTTTCCTGGAGGACCTCGCCCGGCGCGGCGAAGCCTTTGTCCCCGACGCCCTGTTCCGTCGGGTGGAGGCGGGGCAGACCCATGAGGTGCTGCTGTTCCTGCGCGCCGGCATGGATGTGGACGTGCGCCGCGCCGATGAATGGACGCCCCTCATGGTGGCCCTGTTCAACGGCCGCGAGGAGACCGCGCTGCTCTTGCTCTCCCGCGGCGCCAGCGTGCGCGCCCGGGACCGGCATGGCTACGAGCCCCTGCACTGGGCGGCCCTCAACGGCTATGAGCGTGCCACGCTGTTCATCCTCAACAAGGGCGCAGACCCCAATGCCATGACCGACTACGGCTTCACGCCGCTGATGCAGGCGGCAAGCCGCGGCCATCTGGCCATCGTGCAGATGCTGGTGCAGCGCGGTGCGCTGGTGAACCAGGCCGGCCACGAGGGTTTCACGCCCCTGCACAAGGCATGTGCCAACGGCCATCTGGAAGTGGTGCGCTTTCTGCTTGGGCGCGGTGCCGACCGCAGGGCCACCACGCGGGCGGGTGACACACCCGTGACCCTGGCGCGCAAGACACGGCGCGACGACATCCTGGCGCTTCTGCAAGACTGAAGGAGACCCCCATGCACGTGACCCTGGTCCATGTCCATGTCAAGCCGGAACACGTGGCGGATTTCATCGCCGCCACCCGGGAGAACCATCTGGGCAGCGTGGCCGAGCCCGGCAACCTGCGCTTCGATGTGCTCCAGCAGGCGGACGATCCCACCCGCTTCGTGCTGTTCGAGGTGTTCCGCGACGCCGAGGCGGCCGCGGCCCACAAGCAGACGGCCCACTATCTCAGGTGGCGTGATACCGTGGCGCCCTGGATGGCGGAGCCCCGCCAGGGGGTGGCCCATCGTCTGCTCTTCCCGGAGGCAATTGCGTCATGAATTTCGCGCCCTTTTCCATTTCGCGCCTGCCCCGCATCGAGTTCGGGGCGGGCGTGTTCGCCCGGGTGCCGGCGCTCGCCGCGCGTTTCGGCCGCCGTGCCCTGGTCGTCACCGGCGGCCAATCCCTGGAGGCGGCGGGCCACTGGGAACGGTTGGAGGCTGGCCTGAAGGAGGCGGGAGTGACCTGGCAGCGTCTGACCGTCACCGGGGAACCCTCGCCCCAGCTGGTGGACGAGGCGGTGGCGCGTTTCCGCGGGGAGGCGGTGGACGTGGTGCTGGGCATCGGCGGCGGCAGCGTGCTGGATGCCGCCAAGGCCATCGCCGGGCTACTCAAGCCCGGCAATTCCGTGCTGGACCATCTGGAGGGCGTGGGGCCGGAAAAACCCTACCAGGGGCCTGCCACCCCCTTCATCGCCGTACCCACCACGGCGGGCACCGGCTCCGAGGCCACCAAGAATGCCGTGCTCTCGGTGCGCGGTGAGAACGGTTACAAAAAATCCTTCCGCGACGAGAAGCTGGTGGCGGAATACGCGGTGGTGGATCCGGACCTGCTCGCATCCTGCCCGCCGGAACTGATCGCCGCCAACGGCATGGATGCCCTGACCCAGCTTCTGGAGAGCTTCGTGTCGCTCAAGGCCAACCCCTTCACCGATGCGCTCGCCTTAAGCGGCCTCACCGCGGCGCGCGATGGTCTGCTGCAATGGTATGAGGGCGGCCCGCGGGCGGCCGAGGGCCGCGCCAAGATGGCCTATGCCGCCCTGGTGTCCGGCATCACCCTGGCCCAGGCGGGGCTGGGCTCGGTGCACGGGCTGGCTTCGCCCCTGGGGGCCTTCTTTCCCATTCCTCATGGCGTGGTGTGCGGTACCCTGGTGGCGGAGGCCACGCGCGCCAACATCGACATCATGGAAAAGCGCGACCCGGAGAATCCCGCGCTGGTGAAATACGCCCAGGCCGGCCGCCTGTTCCGCAACAAGACCCATCTGGAGCCGGTGGGGGCGCGGGTGTTCCTGGTGCACAGCCTCACGGAGCTCACGCGCGCCCTCAATCTGCCGCGCCTGTCCGCCTATGGCGTGACCGAGGCCGACCTGCCCCGCATCGTCGCCCATTGTCGGGGCTCCAGCATGAAGACCAACCCCATCGTGCTCACGGACGATGAGGTGCGCGACATTCTCGTGAAGCGTCTGTGACCGGACGGTGGGCCGACGCCCCTGTCACCCCTTCGACGCGCCGCTTTCGCGGCGTTTTCTCCTCCGATTCAGAAACACTATAGGAATCAGCATGATGCCGGCATGCGGGACGCTGGCACGGTGCTTGCAAAAGCCGGGTTGCAAGCATCACTGCCAGAAGAGGAGGGATCAATCCATGAATCAGGACCAGACCATCCCGGCCGTGGCCGTCAGCGTGACCGAAGCCGAGGACGGCGAACGGATACGGGTGGATTTCGGCGGCACGGCGCTCCATCTCACCCCGCAGGAGGCCCGTGCCCTGGCTTCGCAGCTCATCCAGACCGTGTATCAGGCCGAGGTGAAGACCAGCCTGAAACGCACCCAGGTGCGTGATCTCAGCCCCGCTTCGCGGCGGGTGGTGGAAGGCAACTTCCCCGGTCTGCGTCCCCAGCCTGCGCGCCAATGACCCCATCGGCCGTGCGGCCGGGGGGGCAAGGCTGTGCGATAATTCGTTGCCTGTCCTGCCTCTGCCGTCCCCATGGCCGACAAACTCGCCATCATGCTCCTGCACACGGACCCGGAACAGCCCCATCTGTGTGGCACGCCCTTCTTCCAGGCCGCGACCGCGGCCGCCATGGGGTTCGAGGTGGAGATCTTTTTTGCCAGCCGGGCGGCGCGCCTGGTGGTGGCGGGCGTGGCGGATGCCATCTACCCCTCGGACAACCGCAGCAAGTCCGTGTATGGCTTCATGAGGGATGCCGCCGAGCTGGGTGTGAAATTCTATGTCTGCAACGGCTCCCTCAACGCCCTGGGCATCACGCGCGAGCAAATGATTCCCGAAGTGACGGGGCTGGCGGGCGGGACGACCTTCATCTCCCGCGTCATGGATGATGACTGGCGCACCATCACCTACTGAGGGCAGCGCCGTCAGGACGAACCTTCCCGGGCGGGCGCATACGCCGCCGGCTCTTCTCCCGCCTCCACCTCGTTGACCTGGGCCCAGACCCGGATGAAGGCGGCTTCCAGTTCCTCCGTTGCGGTGCGCACGGCTTCCCATTCTCCCCTGCGTGCGGCCTGCTCCACTCTCTGCGCAAGCTGCTGCATGTCACGGGCCCCCACGTAGGCCGACGCGCCCTTGATCTCGTGGGCCTTGGCGGCGCAGGTGGCGGCATTTTCCCGCTGCGCCGCATCCGTCAGTGCCTGCAGCAGGGTCTGGGTGCTGGAGAGATAGAGGCTGAGCAACTCCTGCTCGGCGGCGCGGTCGTGCTTCATCATGTGCCGCACCTTGGCGAGATCGATGGCCTCGCCGGATGTGCCGGCATCGGTCGCGGGGGCCTGGACCGGCTGCTGCCACACCGGTACCCAGGCGCGCAGGGTTTCCTCGAGCTGGGGCAGTCGCACCGGCTTGACCAGGTAATCATCCATGCCCACCTCGATGCAGCGTGCTCGGGCTTCCGGGCGGGCATCGGCGGACATGGCGACGATGGGCGTGCGTCGCGGCTGGGGCAGGGTGAGTTCCCGATGCCGGATTTCGATGGTGGCTTCCAGCCCGTCCAGTTCCGGCATCTGGCAATCCATGAGGAGGAGGTCGTAGGGAATGCGCGCCATGGCTTCCACGGCCTCCCTGCCATTGGCCACCACGTCGGCGCGCACCCCCAGCTTGCGCAGCATGTGGCTGACCACCTTCTGGTTGACCACGTTGTCCTCCGCAACCAACACGCGCACCGGCACGGAGCGTTCCCCCGGAGTGGGGCGGGCGGGGGCGGGCAGGGCAAAGCCCAGCAGTTCGCCCAGCAGGGCCTGCAGACGCGCCGTGCGCACCGGCTTGGGCAGATGCACGCGCCGTCCCGGTGCCAGCCAGGTTCGCCAGGCAGGCCGGGGGGCCATGCCCGTGAGCAGGATCTGGGCCAGTCCCGCCAGGGCGGGGTCCTGATCGAGGGCATGCAGCAGTTCCCCGCCGCTCTCCTCCAGGAGCTGGGCGTCGATTAGGACCACGCGGAAAGGCGTGCCGCGGTGCGCCGCCGCGCTCAATTTGGCGTAGGCGTCCACGCTGCCGGGGACGGCCTGCACCTGCATGCCCCAGTGGGCGAGCTGGCGCGCCAGCACTTCGCGCAGGCGGGTGTTGGGCACCGCGAGCAGGACCGGTACGTTGCGCAGGGCGGCCGGCGTTTCCGGCACCGGGGGGCCGGCTTGCCTGAGCCGGGCGGTGAACCAGAAGGTGCTGCCCACCCCCAGGGTGCTTTCCGCTCCCATGTCGCCCCCCATGAGCTGGGCGAGCTGGCGTGAGATGGCGAGTCCCAGACCGGTGCCGCCATACCGGCGTGTGGTGGAGCCATCCGCCTGGGAGAACGCCTGGAACAGGCGCTGCATGCCCTCCGGGCTGATGCCGATGCCGGCATCGCTCACCTCCACCCGCAGTTCCAGCTCGGTCTCGCTCACCGGGGTGAGGCGGCCGCGTACCAGCACGTCGCCGCGATGGGAAAACTTGATGGCATTGTCCACCAGGTTGATGAGGATCTGGCGCAGGCGTGCCGGATCGCCCAACACCTGCGCGGGCAGGTCGGGCGGCAGATCGCAGACGAGTTCCAGCCCCTTGGCATGGGCCCGCTCGCCGAACAGTTCCAGCGCCTCCTCCACGGTTTCGCGCAGGTCGAAGGGGACGATCTCCAGCTCCATGCGTCCCGCCTCGATCTTGGCGAAGTCGAGGATGTCATTGATGATGGTGAGCAGGGCTTCCGAGGACAAGCGGATGGTCTCGGCGTAATCCCGCTGTTCCGGATCCAGGCGGGAATCCAAAAGCAGGCCCACCATGCCGATGATGCCGTTCAGGGGGGTGCGGATCTCGTGGCTGACGTTGGCCACGAACTGGGACTTGACGCGCGAGGCTTCCAGCGCGGCGTCGTAGGCGGCACGCAGGCGCGCCTCGTTTTCCTTGCGCTCCGTGATGTCGCGCATGATGGCCTGCACCACCACCTTGTCGTCCAAAGTCATGGCGTGCAGCGCGATCTCCACGGGAAACACGCGCCCGTCGCGGGTCCGGCCCAGCCACTCGAACTGGCAGTGGCCTTCGCGCATGGCCTTCTCGATCTGGCGCATGCCGTACTCGCCGGAGGGCGTGCCGTCCGCCTGGCTGGGCGGTCCCAGCTCGGCCGGGGTGGTGCGGCAGAAGGCTTCCACGCTGTCGTAGCCGAACATGGTGAGGGTGGCGGGATTGCAGTCGATGAACCGGCCGTCGGCCACCAGCACGATGCCGTCGGAATTGGTGGTGAACAGGGTCTTGTACTTCACCTGCTCGCGCACGATCTGCTGGGTCTGCTGGCTGATGCGGCGCACCACCCAGCCCGACACGGCGATGCCCAGCAGCACCAGACTGGTGCCCAGGGCGATCATGAGCCACACGGTGTGGCGGTAGGCCTGGGCGGCTTCCTCCGCCGCCCGCCGGCTGGCCTGGCGCTGCAGATCCACCATGGCCTCCAGTTGCGCCACCAACTGCTGCTGGGAGGGAATCGCGTCCTGTCGCAGGATGCGCAGGGCCGCCTCCTGCTCGTCGTTCATGGCGTGCTCGATGCCGCTCACCACCTTGGGCTGGGCCACGTTGGCCAGGGTGCGGATGCGTTCCAGCACGGCCTTTTCCTCTCGGCTCGAGGCGAGGCGGTCCAGCTTCTGACGGGCGTTGTTGAACTGGATGCCGTATTCGTAGAAGCGCTGCAGCGCCTCCTCCCGCTCAAAGGGATCGGGAGCGATGACGATGCTGTGCATGGTGATGATGCGCTGGCGCAGGGCATCGCGCATGGCGGTGGCGAGCTCCACCTTGGCGTTGTTCTCGTTGACGATGCGCTCCAGGTGGCCGTTGATGGACGCCATCTCGCGCAGGCCGACCACGGCCAGAGACACCATCAGCGTCAGCACCAGGGCAAAGCCGGCGGCGACGCTGACGGCCATGCGGTTGGAAAACAGACGCGCGGGCTTCACCATCGGCAGGACTTGCGCGGGATTGCGGGCCGGGCCCGCGGGAAGTCCATTATATGCGCTTGAACGCGACCACGTGGTCCACGTCGAGACGGATGCCGATCTTCTCGCCCAGGGCGTGGTCGTGGTGGCTGGGCACCAGGGAGAGGGCCGTGCCCCCGCTGGGCAGGCGCAGGGTGTAGAGGATGCTGGCGCCCCGGAAGGCCTTGTGCACCACTTCCGCGAGGAGCGGGCTGGCGTCGTCGTGGACGATGTCGTCGGGACGGATCAGCACGTCCACCGGGCAGCCCCTGCTGCATTCGCTGGGGAAAGACCCATCCAGGATGCCCAATTCGATCTCGATCTGATGGGAGTTGAGCACCGTGCCCGGGAGGAACACGCCCTGGCCAATGAAGTCGGCGACGAACCGGGTCGCCGGCTGGTGGTACAGCCGGTAGGCCGTGTCCCATTGCTGGATGCGGCCTTCGTGCATGACCCCGATCTCGTCGGCCATGGCAAAGGCTTCCTGCTGGTCGTGGGTGACCAGGATGGCGGTCATGCCCTCATGCTTGAGGATCTGGCGCAGTTCCAGGCCGAGGCGCTCGCGCAGCTCCACGTCCAGGTTGGAGAAGGGCTCGTCCAGGAGCAGCAGTTCGGGACGCGGCGCGAGCGCCCGGGCCAGCGCCACCCGCTGCTGCTGGCCGCCGGACAGCTCGTGGGGATGGGCCCGGGCATGCGCCGTGAGGCCCACCAGTTCCATGAGCTCCCGCACACGCGCCTGCCGCGCGGCGGCAGGCCAGCGGTAAAGACCGAAGGCGATGTTCTGTTCCACGCTCAGGTGGGGAAACAGGGCGTAGTCCTGGAACACCATGCCCACCTTTCGCCGCTCCGGCGGCAGTGTGCGGTCGGGTTGGCTCACCACGCTGCCGTCGATCAGGATCTCGCCGGCGCTGACGTCCTCGAAGCCGGCGATGAGGCGCAGCACCGTGGTCTTGCCGCAGCCGCTGGGGCCCAGCAGACAGCCGATGCTGCCGCGCGCCAGATGGAAGGACAGACCCTCCACCACCACCGTGGTGCCAAAGCGCTTGCCGACTTCCCTGAGTTCGAGCTGGGCCGCCATGTTCAGCGCTCCGTTTGGCGCGTGAGCAGGATCACGGGCACGAGACCGGCCAGCACCAGAGCCACCGCGGGCAGGGCGGCCCGCTCCCATTCCCCTTCCGATGTCATTTCGAAGATGCGCGTGGCCAGGGTGTCCCAACCGAAGGGACGGGTCATAAGGGTGATGGGCATTTCCTTCATCACGTCCACGAACACGAGGAGCACGGCGGTGAGCATGCCGCCCCGCAGCAGGGGCAGATGCACCCTGGCGAGCAGCTGGCGCGTGGTGAGGCCGAAGCTGCGCGCCGCCTCGTCCATGCTGGGGGTGACGCGCTGCAGGGCTGCGCCCACGGGTTCATGGGCCACCGCCAGGAAGCGCACCAGATAGGCCGACAGCATGGCCAGCAGGGTGCCCGACAACAGCGGCCCGGCCTCGCGGCCCAGGATTTCGCCCATGAAGGCGACAAAGGCGCGGTCGAACCAGGCGATGGGCAGATAGATGCCAATGGCCAGCACTGCGCCCGGCACGGCATAGCCCAGGGTGGCGATGCGGACCAGGAGGTTCATCAGGGTGTCCGGGTGGCGCCGGCGCGCATAGGCGAGCAGCAGCGCCACGCCGGCGATCATCAGGGCGGCGCTGCCCGCGAGCAGGAGGGAGCGCGCGAGATAGCCCCAGTAACGGCTGTCCAGGTCACGCACCGCCACCTCCAGCGCCCACAGGGCGAGCTGTCCCACGGGAACCAGGAAGGCGGCGGCCAGTATCGCGCCGCACAACAGGGTCGCGCCCCAGCGGGCCGCCCCGCGCAGGACGATGCGCTCCCGGCCCTGGGCGGCCCGTCCCGCCTGGGTGTAGCGCATGCCGGCCCGCATGTGCTGCTCCACGAGCAGCACCCCCAGCACGATGAGCATGAGCACCGAGGCGAGCTGGGCGGCCGCCGGCAGGGAGAACAGGCTGTACCAGGCCTTGTAGATGCCGGTGGTGAAGGTGTCGTAATTGAATACCGCCACGGTGCCGAAATCCGCCAGGGTTTCCATGGCCACCAGGGCCACGCCACCGGCGATCCAGGGCCGCGCCATGGGCAGGGCGATGCGCAGGAAGCCCCGGCGGCGGTCGAGCCCCAGGCTCTGCCCCACTTCCAGCGCCCGCCGTCCCTGGCTCAGAAAGGCATTGCGCGCCAGCAGATAGACGTAGGGGTAGAGGGCGAGGGTGAGCGCCAGGGCCACACCGCCGCCGGAGCGGATGGGGGGCAGGCGCAGGTCGGGACCGAACGCCTCACGCAGCAGGGTCTGCACCGGCCCCGTGAAATCCAGCAGGCCCACCAGTACGAAGCCCGTGACGTAGGCGGGCACCGCCAGGGGCAGCATCAGGCTCCAGGAAAACAGGCGGCGCCCGGGAAATTCGCACACCGCCGTGAGCCAGGCGAGCGCCGTGCCCAGCAGGGCGGTGGCCAGGCTCACCCCGACGGTGAGCATGAGGGTGTGGGCCACCAAATCGGCCAGCACGTTCTCCGCGAGATGCCGCCAGGTCTCCCGGTCCGGATGCAGCATGGCGGAAGCCACCACCAGCAGCGGGACGGCCACCAGCAGCGTGACCGCCACGGCGAACAGGCGCCAGGGAGGGAGAAGTTTCCGGGGGCGGAAAAAGGCAAAAGCGCCTTGCGGCGCTTTGGCCCCGGACAGGGCGTCGGGGGACATCGTGGCGTGTTATCGGTAACCGGCGCGGTCCATCAATTTTACGGCTGCCGCCTGGAGCTCACCAGCCTTGGCGACGTTGATGGGATTGCGCTTGAACGTGCCCCAGGCGGCGACCACCGGATCCGGCTTGACGGCGGGGCTCACCGGATATTCCAGGTTGACGTCGGCGAACAGGTTCTGGGCGTCCGGGGAGGACAGCCACTCCAGCAGCCGGATGGCCCCTGTGCGGTTGCGGGCGAAGCGGGTGACGCCTGCGCCGGAAATGTTCACGTGGACCCCGGAACCCTGCTGGTTCGCCCAGAACAGTCCCAGGGGCAGACCGGGCTTCTTTTGCATCAGCCGGCCGTAATAGTAGGTGTTGCCGATGCCCACATCACACTGGCCGGCGGCGATGGCCTCCATCATCTTGGTATCGTCCGGGAAGGGATCGGTGGCGAGATTGGCCACCCAGCCGCGCACGATCTGCTCCGTTTTGGCTTCACCGTGCTCGGCGATCATCATGGCCACCAGGGACTGGTTGTACACCTTTTTCGAGGTACGCAGGCACAGGCGGCCCTTCCATTTCGGGTTGGCGAGATCCTCGTAGGTGGCAAGCTCCTCGGGCCGCACCCGCGCCGGGTTGTAAACGATGGTGCGGGCGCGCACCGACAGGCCGAACCAGCGTTTGCCGGGGTCGCGCAGGCTCGCGGGGATGTTGCGCTCCAGCACCGGCGAATCCACCGCCTGCAGCACGCCTTCCTGCGCCGCCTGCCAGAGATTGCCTGCGTCCACCGTGAGGAGGAGATCGGCCGGCGTGTTGGCGCCCTCTGCCTTGAGGCGCGCCAGCAGCGGCCCTTCCTTGTCCGTGATGAATTTGACCTGCACCCCCGTGGCGCGGGTGTAGGCATCGAACACGGGCTTGATGAGCTGCTCGTTGCGCGCGGAATACACCACCACTTCCTCCGCCCGGGCAGGGGCGAGGGCGGCGGCGAGCAGCGTCAGGGAGAAAAGGATGCGCAAAAACATGAACTTGACCTCCGGGTGGGAAACGTGAGGCCATGTTAACGCAAACGCGAATAATTCGCAATAGCGAAACGCTCAGCCGGGCGGTGCGCCGGCGGGGGTGAAGCGGATCAGGGTCTTAAGCCGGCCTTCGAACCAGGTGTCGAAGCGCACCCGGCGTGGGGTGACCGACACCTGGAAACCCTGCTGGCGGGCCGGCGTGATGTCGAGAAAGCGCAGACGGCGGGTGTGCAGGCGCACCTCCATGCTCACGTGCATGGGATAGTAGCCATCCAGAAAGCGGCGCATGAAGGGTCCGCTGTTCACGTGATAGGTGCCGTCCGTGTTGCGCATGAGCACCTGGCTTTGCAGGCGCAGGCAGATGCGTGCGGCGGGACCCACGCCGCGCAGCTGCACCGTGGGGCCTTCCACCCAGGCTTGGGCGATGCCTTCCTGGCTCAGGATTTCCAGGTCCCGCACCCGCTCCGCACGGAACACGATCTGGGTGGCCGGCACGCGGTCCAGATGTTCGTGGCACTGGCGCAGTTCCGCCCAGCCCGTCTCCAGGGTGCGGTCGTCCAGCGTGAGGATGTTGTGGTGGTGATGCACGGGGCTGGCGGGCGGGGTGGCGAGGAAGACCAGCTCGCCCTCGTTGACGGCGGCGATGCGTGCGCTGGTATCGTCGTTGAACCAGTCTTCCAGCTCCTCGGGGGTCATATCCCGGGCAGGGCCGGTGAGTGGCAGGCCCAGGGCCAGAATCAGGGTGACAAGGACGGACGATCGAGCCATGGCTGTCTCCGTGTGTCGTCTGCGGGCGCCCCCGGAGCCGCCGGCATCCGCCGCGGCGCGCCGGTCACTGGCCGGCGAGATCGATGCGGCGCGCCCCGTCGAAGCGGCGCGCCCAGTAGGCCTCGCGCAGACTGGAGATGAGGACCTCGCCGGTGCGGCTGCTGGTGGCGTGGATGAACTGCTGGTTGCCCAAATAAATGCCCACGTGGGAAAACGCCCGGCGCAGCGTGTTGAAGAACACCAGATCACCGGGCTTGAGCTCATTGATCCCGACCTTGCGCCCCAGCTGGCTGATGGCCTGGGCGCTCCTGGGCAGATCGATGCCCGCCACCTCACGGAAGACGTGGCCCACGAAGCCGCTGCAGTCGAGACCCTTGTCGGGATCGCTGCCGCCGAACCGGTAGGCCGTGCCGTTGAGGCTCAGGGCATAGAGGGTGAGATCCGAGGCGGGGCCGGCCGCCACCGGCGCTTCCCTGGATGATGTCCCATCCTCCGCCCCGGGCTCGGCCCGGCAGGGCAGGGCAAGAAGGCCCAGGATCAGGACGAAGGCATGAAGTTTGGCCGCCATGGGCCAATTAAACGGAACTTCCGGCGGGAAGTCAAAACCGGGCTCCGCCCCCGGGGCGTGGCTGCCGGGCTGCGGTCCGGCATTTCCGCTATGATTGGCCATGACCCTTGCGCAAACAGGAGCCCGCCATGGACGCGACACCCACCCCTGTCGAACACATCCGAGAGCAAGCCGCGGCACAGGCCGAGCAGGCCGCGGATCTGCGTGCCGCGGTGCGCGATCTCACCCTGCGCGCCCTGCAGTCGCGCTCGCTGGAGGCCGGCCAGCTGCGCACCGTGCTGGCCGCCGTCACCGAAGGCGTGAGCCTGGGGCTGACAAAGCGCAGCGGCGAGCTCCGGGCGGCCGCGGCCGATGCGCTGAAGGGCCTGGACGAGGCCGTGCGCAAATCCGCCGAGGCAACGAAGCTGGCCGCCGAGCAGCTCATGGCCGAGGGCAGGGCCCTCACCCGCGAAGACCTGCAGCCGGTGCTGGCGGATCTGCGCCGCCTGGAAGGGGAACTGCTGGAGGCGGTGGCCCGGGGCAGCGAGCGAGCCCAGGAGCGGGTGAAACAGGCGTTCGCCGATCTCGTCACGCACGCGCGGCGCGCGGGCACGGACACCGGCCGCATGGTGGCGGAAACCGTGGAGACCCTCACCAATCGCGCCGCGCCGGTCGTCCAAAACAGTGCCGCAGCGGGCAGGGCTGCGGCCGGCGAGCTGGCGCGGCGGCTGGCCCTGGTGGCCAGTGGCATCCTCGCCGGCATGGCCCAGGCGCTCCAGGAAAAAGCCGGCGACAGCGGGAAGGGCGACTGATGCTTTGGGAGACGATCAGTGTGGTGCGGGATTTCCCCCGCCTGCACGAGATCAGCTCCGTTCTCATCCGCCATGGCCTGGGCGATCTGGTGCGGCGCATGGGTCTGGTCACCGCTCTGGAGCGGGCGGGACGCATGCTCCACTGGAAGGAGGAGAGCGAAATCACCCGGCTGGAGCCGCCGCAACGCTTCCGGCGCATGCTGGAGGAGCTGGGCCCCACCTACGTCAAGCTGGGCCAGGTGCTCGCCACGCGCGTGGACATGCTGCCGCCGGAATGGATCGCCGAACTGGAACGGCTGCAGGACCAGGTGCCGCCGGTGCCCTTCGAGGCGCTGCTGCCGGACATGACCCAGGCGCTGGGGCGCCCGCCCCAGGAGGTGTTCGCCGCCATCGAGCCCCAGCCGCGCGCAGCGGCCTCCATTGCCCAGGTGCACGATGCGCTGCTGCCGGATGGCACCCCGGTGGTGGTCAAGGTGCGCCGTCCGGGCATCGTGCCCCGGGTGGAGGCCGACCTGCGCATCATGAGCCATCTGGCGGCGCTCATGGAAAGCGAGATTCCGGAATCGCGCCGCTACCAGCCCCGGCGGGTGATGCAGCAGTTCGCCAAGTCGCTGCGCCGGGAACTGGATCTCGCCGCCGAGGCGCGTGCGGTGGAACGTTTCGGCGAACTCTTCGCCGACGATCCCACGGTAGTCATCCCGCGCGTTTACTGGGACTACACCAGCGCGGTGATGAACGTGCAGGACCGCATCGAGGGCATCCCGGGCAACCGCCTGGACCTGGTGGACGCCGCCGGTCTCGACCGGCGCCTGCTCGCGGTGCGCGGCGCCAACGTGGTGCTGAAGATGATCCTGATCCACGGCTATTTCCACGCCGACCCCCACCCGGGCAACGTGTTCTATCTGCCGGGCCACCGCCTGGGGCTGATCGACTTCGGCATGACCGGCATGCTCACCACCCAGCGGCGCAACGAGATCACGGATCTGCTGCTGGCCCTGCTGCGCAAGGATGAGCGCGCCCTTCTGGAAGTGATCCTGGAGTGGAGCGGGGATGGCCCGGTGGACGAGGCGCGCCTGGCCTCGGACCTGATCGAATTCGTGTTCAATTATTCCAGCGTCCAGCTGCGCGACATCAGCATGGGGCGGCTGCTGGGGGAACTTACCGCCATCATGCGGGAGCATCATCTGGTCCTGCCGCCGGACCTCACCCTGCTGTTCAAGGCCCTCATCACCCTGGAAGGGCTGGGGCGCCAGCTGGACCCGGAATTCGATATGGGCGAGCATGTGGAGCCCTTCATGAGTCAGGTGCTGCCCCTGCGCTACTCGCCCCAGGCCATGGCCAAGCGCGCCGAGCATGGCGTGCGGGAAATGGCCGGTCTGCTCGCGGGGCTGCCCCGGGATCTTTCGCGTTTCTTCAAGGAGCTGCGCAAGGGGCGTGCCCACATCGATCTGGATCTCAAACGGCTGGAGCGTTTCGGCAACCGGATCGACCGCAGCGCCAGCCGCCTGACCCTGGGCATCCTCACCGCCAGCCTCATCATCGGTTCCTCGATCGTCATGACCATCGAGGGCGGGCCGAAGATCTTCGGCATGCCGGTACTGGGCTTCTTCGGTTTCGTGCTCGCGGTCATGAACAGCATCTGGCTGGTGTTTTCCATCTGGCGCTCCGGACGGGACTGAGTCGCGCCATGTCATCAGCGGGTCAGACGGGCAGGGGATGATGGAATCATGGACGGCTTGCAGTTTCTGCCCCACGGGCGCCTCGACGATCTGATCCGGCTGCTGGCCGAGCAGGGTTTTCATGTGATCGGGCCGCAGGTGCGCGCGGGCGTGATCAATTACGACACCCTCACCGCCGCGGCGGACCTGCCCTGGGGCTGGCAGGACAGCCAGGGGCCCGGCCGCTACCAGCTCGACAGGACCAAGGGCACGCGCTGCTTTGCCTGGGCCAATGGCCCGCAGGCCATCAAACCGTTTCTGTTCGCACCGCGCGAACCCCTGTGGCGGGCGCGCCGGGTGGGGGGCTGTCTCGAAGTGGAGGCCATCGTGCCGCCTGCGCGACCCCTGGCCTTTCTGGGGGTGCGTGCCTGCGACCTGGCGGCGCTGGCCCTCCAGGACCGGCATTTCCTCGCGGGCAGCCATCCCGATCCCTGTTACGCGGCGCGCAGCGAAGAGATGCTGGTGATCGCCGTGAATTGCACCCATCCCGCCGACACCTGTTTCTGTGCGGCCACGGGCGACGGGCCGCGTGCCCGGGCGGGGTTCGACATCGCCCTCACGGAACTGGATGATGGCTTCGTCGCCGAGGCAGCTAGCGGGGAGGGGCGGGCACTCCTGCTGGCCCTGGCGTTGGCCCCGGCGACCCCGGAACAGACGGTTGCGGCGGCGCAGGCGCTGGAACAGGCGGCGGCCGGCCAGCGGCGGCGCCTGCCCGCGGCCGAAGACATGCGTGGCCTCTACGAGCGGCTCGATCATCCGCGCTGGGAGGACGTCGCGGCACGCTGTCTGGCCTGTGGCAATTGCACCCAGGTCTGTCCCACCTGCTTCTGCCACGCCGAGCAGGACGTGCCCGCCCTGGACGGTGGGGTCACCCTGCACGAACGGCACTGGGATTCCTGCTTCAGTGCAGGCCATGCCTGGCTGCACGGGTTCCAGGTGCGCCCGGAGATTCGCCACCGTTACCGGCAGTGGCTCACCCACAAGCTCGCCGGCTGGCAGGTGCAGTTCGGGCGCAGCGGCTGTGTCGGCTGCGGCCGCTGCATCACCTGGTGCCCGGTGGGCATCGACCTCACGGAGGAAGTGGCGGCCCTGCTGGGGGAGACGGCCCATGATGCCTAATCCCTATGTCCCGCACCCGGCGCGCATCCTGGAGCGGCGTCAGGAGTCGGACACGATCTTCACCCTGCGCCTGCGGTTCGAGGAAGCCGCCGTGCGGGAGCATTACCGCTTCGCCCCCGGGCAGTTCAACATGGTGTATCTGTTCGGCGTGGGGGACGTGCCGATTTCCATCGTCTCGGATCCGGAGACGGAAGGGGTGTTCGACCACACCATCCGCCGGGTGGGCCGTGTCACCGAGGGTCTCGCCGCCCTGCGGGAAGGCGACTGCGTGGGCATACGGGGACCCTACGGACGCGGCTGGCCGCTGACGCTGGCGGAGGGACGGGACGTGCTGGTCATTACCGGTGGCCTCGGCTGCGCGCCCGTGGTGTCCGTGATCCATTACGTCATCCGCCGTCGGCGACGGTTCGGCAGGCTCACCATCATCCAGGGGGTGAAACACAGCGACGATCTCATCTACCGGGACCAGTACGAGGCCTGGGGCCAACTGCCCAACACCGAGGTGCACGTGGCGGCCAATGCAGTGCATGGTCCCTGGCCGTGGCACGTGGGTCCGGTGACGGAACTCATCGAACGGGCCGCGCCCGACCCGCACCGTACCATTGCCATGATGTGCGGCCCGGAAGGCATGATGCTGGCGGCGGCGCGTATCCTGCTGGAAAAGGGCATGCCCGAGGGGGCGCTTTATTTGTCTCTCGAGCGCAACATGCAGTGCGGCATCGGCCACTGTGGCCACTGCCAGATCGGCGGCCACTTCGTCTGCCGCGACGGCCCGGTGTTCAGCTTCGCGGAGGTGCGGGAGCTGCTGGGGATACGGGGATTCTGATGGACAAACCACGGGTGGCGGTGCACAAGTTTGCCTCCTGCGATGGCTGTCAGCTGGCCTTCCTCAATGCCGGTCAAGCCCTGCTTGCCCTCGCGCGCCGGGTGGATTTCGTGCACTTCGCGGAGGCAGGCATCGTCGCTCCGGAAGCGGAGGCCGACATCGCCTTCGTCGAGGGGAGCATCACCACCGGCCACGACGTGGCCCGCCTCCAGGCCATACGCCAACGCAGCCGCTATCTGGTGGCCATGGGGGCCTGTGCCACCGCAGGCGGCATCCAGGCGCTGCGCAACGGATCCATGCAGGGTGGGGACTGGCTCGCGTCAGTCTATGCCCGCCCGGAGTTCCTTTCGGCGCTGGATACGTCCACGCCGCTGTCGGCCCATGTCCGGGTGGATCTGGAGCTGGCGGGCTGCCCGGTGTCCCCCCGCCAGGTGCTGGCGGCCATGGCGGACCTGCTGATCGGCGTGCGGCCGCGCAGCGATGCCGACCCCGTGTGCCTCGAATGCAAGCGCGCCGGCCATGCCTGTGTCCTGGTGGCGAAGGGGGAAGCCTGCATGGGGCCGGTCACTCATGGCGGCTGTGGCGCCCTGTGTCCCGGCCAGGGGCGTGCCTGCTACGGCTGCTTCGGGCCGGCCGAACAGGTCAACGGCGCGGCGCTTCTGGCCCGGTTCCAGGCGCTGGGGCTTGCTGGCGGGGAGGCCCGGCGGCGCTTCCTGTTCATCGCTGCAGGGGCGCCCGCCTTCCGCCATGCTGCAGGGGAGGATCATGACGGAACGGCGTGAAATCCGCATCGAAGTGCCGGTGCTCGCCCGGGTGGAGGGCGAGGGGGCCCTGGATCTCGCCATTGGGCAAGGACGCATCACCGAGCTGCGGCTGCGTATCTACGAGCCGCCACGGCTGTTCGAGAAGCTGCTGGAGGGCCGCAGCTTCCGGGAGGTGCCGGACGCGGTGGCCCGCATCTGCGGCATCTGCCCGGTGGCCTACCAGATGAGTGCGGTGCGCGCCATCGAATCGGCCTTCGGTGTGGCAGTCACCCCGTGGGTGGAGGCGATGCGGCGCCTGTTCTATTGCGGCGAATGGATCGAATCCCACGCGCTGCACATCCACCTGCTGGCGGCCCCGGACTTCTTTGGCTGCGACAGCGTGGTGGCGCTGGCGGAAAAGGAGCCGGAGGCGGTGCGGCGCGGCCTGCGCCTGCAGGCACTGGGCAACGAGATCATCCGCTTCCTGGGCGGGCGGTCCGTGCATCCGGTGGGCGTGTGCCCCGGCGGCTTTCACCGCAGTCCCACGGCTGCCGAGGCCGCGACACTGCGGCAGCGGCTCATCGAGGCGCTGCCCGAGGCGGAGGCGCTGGTGAGCTGGTGCGCCGCGCTGCCCCTGCCCGGGGACGAACAGGATTTCGAATGCGTGAGCCTGGCGGAAAGCGGGCGCTATCCCATGATGGGCGAGCGCATCGTCTCCGACCGGGGGCTCGACATTCCCATCACCGACTTTGCCCAGGTGTTCGAGGAACGGCAGGTGCCCCATTCCACGGCGCTACACTGTCTGCTGCGGGGCCGGCCCTATCTCGTGGGCCCCCTTGCCCGCCTGAACCTGCATCTGGGGCAGCTGCCGCCGGCGGTGCGCGAACGGGCGCAGGCCACGGGCATCCGCTGGCCGTCGCGCAACATGTACCACAGCGTGGTGGCCCGGGCGGTGGAAATCCTGTTCGCCCTGCGCGAGGCCATCGACCTGCTCGCCCACTACCGGGAGACGGACCAGCCCGCCGTCATGGTGACGCCCCGGGCGGCGGAGGGCTTCGGCGCAAGCGAGGCCCCGCGGGGGCTGCTTTGGCACCACTACGTGTTCGATGGCGCGGGATACGTGCGGCAAGCCCGCATCGTGCCGCCCACCAGCCAGAACCAGGCACGCATCGAGGAAGACCTCGCCGCCAATCTGACCGCCTTCGGCCTGGAGCGTGACGAGACTGCCCTGCGCCTGCGGGCCGAGCAGGTGATCCGCAACTACGATCCCTGCATCTCCTGCGCCACCCATTTCCTGCGCTTGCGGCTTACGCGGGCATGAAGCGCGCGGTGGTGTGCGTGGGTTCGCCCTTCGGTGACGATGCCCTGGGTTTCGCGGCGGCGCCCCTCATCGAAGCGCGGCTCGCGCCGCTGGGCATTCCGGTGTGGACGCTGGATCGCCCCGGTGCACGCCTGGTGCAGGCCCTGGAGGGACTGGACGAGGTGATCCTGGTGGATGCGGTGGTGAGCGGCGCCCCCGCCGGCACCCTGCACCGGCTGGAGGAGGAAGCGGTGCTGCGCCAGGTGGCGCGTCATACTTCCACCCACGGTTTTGGACTGGCGGAGGCGCTCGCCCTGAGCCGCCGGCTGGGGCGGGGGCCGCGGCGCTGGGTGCTGTACGGGCTGGCCATCACCAGCCCGCGCGGTGGCTTCGGCCTGGACGCGGCCATCCGCGCGGCGCTGCCGACCCTGGTGGCGGCCGTGTGTGCGGAATTCGAACGACAGGAAGGAGACGAAGCATGAAGGCGTGGCTGATGGCCCTGCTGGCGGGCCTGGTGACGGTTGCGGCCCAGGCCCAGGAACGGCTGGAAGTGATTCCCCTGCACTGGCGCAGCGCCGAGCAGGTGATTCCCCTGGTCAAGCCGCTGGTGGGGCCGGACGGCGTGGTGACGGGCATGCAGAACAAGCTCATCGTGCGCACCACGCCCGAGCGCCTGGCCCAGATCCGTCAGCTCATTGCCAGCCTCGACAGCGCCCCCCGGCGCCTGCTGATCACCGTGCGCATGGGGGGCACTGCCTCGGGAGACGAGGCGGGGGGCGCCGTCTCGGGCACGGTGGGGCCGGGCGGCCGGGTGGAGGCGCGCGTCTGGTCCAGCCGTGACCAGACGGAACGGCGGGACGAGCAGCGCATCCAGGTGCTGGAGGGCAACCGGGCCTTCATCCGCACCGGCGTGAGCGTGCCCTACCGCACCCAGGTGGTGACCCGCGATGCCTGGGGCCGCACGGTGGTGCAGGAAAGCACCGACTTTCGCGACGTGGACACGGGTTTCGACGTGGTGCCGCGGCTGGCGGGCGATCAGGTGCTGCTGGACATTCATCCCAGGCGCAGCCGGCTCGTGGACGGTCAGGGCGTGGCGGTCGAGGCCGCTGCCACCACCGTCTCGGGGCGGCTGGGGGAATGGATCGAGCTGGGTGGTGTGACGGCTGGCGCGGTGGGCGATGGCCGGGGCATTGCCTATGCCACGCGGGGACGGGAGGCGCGCGAGGCGCGCATCGCGGTGAAGGTGGAGCTAGTGCCCTGAGGTGAGGGGCGCGGGCCGGCCCAGGTGATAGCCCTGGGCCTGATGGAAGCCGGCCGCCCTGACCGCCTCCAGCATGTCCTCGGATTCGATACCCTCGGCCACCAGCCGGTAGCCGGCGTCGGCGATCAGCCGTGCCAGATCCCTCACCAGCACGGCCTGACGATCCTGTCCCCTGAGGGCCTGGACCATTTCCCGGTCGAACTTGACGAAGTCCACGGGCATGTGGGCGAGATAGCGCAGGGAGGAATAGCCGTTGCCGAAATCATCCAGGGCGATGGTGAAACCCGCCTCGCGCAGCCGCGCGAGGTAATCCGAGGCTTCGGTGATGCGGGTGATGAGAGAGGTTTCGGTGATTTCCAGCACGAGCCGGCATTGGGGCAGGAAGCCGGCCAGGGCCAGAACGCGCTCCACTACCCGGCTCTGCACGATGCCCGGCCCGGAAACGTTGAACGCCACGCCGGTGCCCGCCGGAATGCGCCCGGTCTGGAGATCCTGCTCCAGCCGATCCAGTACCGCGAGATCCAGCTCGCACTCGCAGCCGCGCATTTCCACCAGCGGCAGGATCACCGAAGGCAGCACCAGGCGTTCCCCGTCGCGTATGCGCAGCAGCGCCTCGTAATGGGAGAGCGCGCCGGTGGCGACATCGAACACCGGCTGGTAGTGCAGCTCCAGGCGCTCCCGCTCGTGCATGGCGCGCCAGACGGCGTGGGTTTCCGGATGGGACAGCAGGGCCTGCCGGTCCTCGAGGGTTTCGGAATACACCACGATCTTGCCGGCGCCCGGGCGTTTCGCCTCGTACATGGCCAGATCGGCGCGCCGCTGCAGTTCCAGCCGGGTGTTCTCGTCCAGACTGCGCGCCTCTGCGATGCCTGCGCTCATGCGCACCGGTTCCTTCACGCCGTGCACCGTGAAGTCGTGGCTCGCCACGGCCTCCAGGCAGCGCTGGGCGAGACGTGCCGCTTCTTCGGCTGGCGTATTCCACAGCACGGTGGCGAACTCGTCGCCGCCCAGGCGGTAGAGCCGGTCATTGCCGCGCAGAGCCGATTTCAGGCAGCGGGCCAGCGCCTGGATCACCTCGTCGCCCACGTGGTGGCCGTAGGTGTCGTTGATGGCCTTGAAGTGATCACAGTCGAACAGGGTGAGGCTCACCGGCAGCTGCTGGCTGCCGGCCGATGCGAGCATCTGACGCCAGTCGTCCTCCAGCGCACGCCGGTTGAACACGCCGGTCAGCGGGTCGTGATGGGCCATGCGCCAGAGCTCCTGGTTCTTGTTGGCCAGATCGCCATGCAATTGCTCGAGACGCAGCTGGTAGTCGTTGAGGGCCTCGCGCAGGAGCTCGGTCTCGCGCACCCGCAGCCGACCGGCCTCACCCGCCAGCAGGCTGGCATGGCCCGCGCGCAGCGCCTCCAGATGGCCGCTCAGCCGCTGCAGGGGCTTCAGGAGCAGGCTCCGAACCAGGAAATAGGCCAGGGCGAGAACCAGGAGCAAACCCAGGGCGAGCTGCATCCCTGCGCGGTGGGCGAGTTCCGTGAGCCGCGTCTCGTAGGGGTTGGGGCGTGCGCTGAAATCGGCATACTGGAGCAGCGCGCCGTAGGGCACCTGCACGCCCGGCGGAACGCGCAGGCGCAAGCTGCCCCCGTCCAGATAACGCGGCGGGTGGATCGTGAGCAGGGTGTCGGGCAGGATGAACCGCACCACCACATAGCCCATGGGCCGGTGCCTGTCCCCATCCACGAGGGGGGCGGTGAAATGGGCGTACACCCTGTCTCCCTGCCGCGCGACCCATGCCCGCCGGCCATTGTCTTCCACGATTGCCGGCAAGCCGGGGCTGGGCTCCCGCGCCAGGGGACGACCGGAAACGTCGTAGAGCTCCAGGTCCTGGGGACGCAAGGGCAGATCCTCGTAGGCGGTGGCCCGGCTGTCCCGCCAGTAGGCGTAATAGGCGGGATCCTCCAGCTGTGCCCTGACTTCGTCCCACGACTCCAGCGCTGCCACCAGGTCATCGACACGGTGGGCGAGCAGGAGACGCGCCTGCTCCAGTTCACCGGCTGCGAGCGCCCGGTCGCTCGTGCGCATCTGCACTGTCAGACCATGGAGATCCCGCCAGACGAAGGCGGCGAACAGGCCAAGGCCCAGTGCCGTGAACAGGAAGAAGCCCAGCAGGTACTGCCCCAGCGTGGGAAGACGCGGGGCGTTTTTGGTGGTGGTTTCGCGTGCCATCAATTTCCGTTGCGTTGGAGCCGGCCGAGCACCCGGTCGTGGAGATCGAACTCGCTGGTGCCGTCGAAGAAATGGTTGGCGCCTGGCACGACTTCCAGCTCCACACGCTGCCGGCGCAAAACCGCCACCCAGTCCGGCGCCACCCGCTCGTCCCGGGCGCCCATGATCACCGTCACGGGCACGCGGCTCGCCGCAAGCCAGTCCAAAACCTGTTGGCGCGTGATGCGCACGTAGCTCAGGACGGCCGCGGGCGGGCCCACGTATCGCCGGCAGAAGGTGTAGGGGAGGGTTACCAGGGAGGGGTCTTGCCTGGCCGCACGTGCCTCGAGATCGCGCACCAGACGGGCCTGTTCACCCGGGCGGAATTCCGGCTTGGCATCATAGAGCCCCAACAGCAGGGCCTGTTTCACCACCGAAGCAGGGCGCACGAGATAGGCAGCAATGGCCAGGGCACCGTGGCTGTGCCCGATGAGCACCACGCGTTGGTGTCCCCTGCGCTTTAGCCACGCCGTCCACGCGGCGACTTCGTCCACGTCCATCTGGAACGTGTGGCTGTGAACCGCCTCGCAGGGCAGGCTGCGCTTGCGCCGCGAAACATTGAGGGTGAGGGTGGGCGCAAGCACCGTGTAGCCGGCGTCAGCCAGGGTGTTGCCCAAAGCCGCCACCGTGGAGAATTCCCGCGTCTGCAGGAAGCCGTGCACGATCATCACCGCGGGCAGATCCGCGCGCCCGGGCCGGTAATCGGCCGTGGCCTCGCGCCCATTGGGGGCGGTCAGGCTCACCACGGCCCCCTGCCCGGGAAGCGCCCACACGAGCAGCCAGACGAGCAGATTGACCAGCAGCAAAAGCCGGAGCGAGGTACGGGGCGATGGGCGGACCGACATGGGCACGTGATGTTACGCGGTCGCGAGGCGCAGGAGAAGGGCTGGTGGCATGCGGACTCTCTATGCTTCGTCTATCGTTCTCAGGCGCTTACTGGCCCAAGCCTCGCGTCCAGCCCCCTACTGATTTAATTGACGGGTTTTCACTGGATCATCTAGATTCACGCCATGAGCGCACACAGTGGGCTGTGTGTCTTGCCTGCCGTTCTTCATTTGCTAAGGTAATGCAGCTGTGGGACGCTGGACTGCCGCAGTAGGCGACTGGCTTGGTGCAAAAAAAAGATGTCTGAAGCAGATCCTGGTTCTCACGATCCTGGGTGCCATCCTCATTTTGTCCAATCTCTTCGTTGGCGTCACGGAATGGTCCCAGGTTATCGTGAATGGCGCTGCCAAGCACTTCTACGACACCTCTAAACAGAACGAGACCACGGTCCTTCTGTTTACGGAGACCGATCTTGCAAAGCTGGGTAGTTTCTATCCGCCACCGTGGCAGCTGCACGCGGATGTCCTGTCAGCCTTGGCGACTTACCATCCGGCAATAGTCGTCATCGATTTCGCTTTTGTTGATCGGAGAGCGCAGGAAGAGGTATCAGCGCTTGCCGATAGTATTTGTACCTTGACGGAAAGCGGTACTACTGTTCTGATGGTCGTAAACCCGGTGCAAACCGGGCGAACTTTGCTAATGCCTGAGCTGGAGCGCTGCGCAAAGCCAGTGAGCGCCAGCATTGGGCCAGATGAGGGCCAGGCTGGCACTCTCACCTACCCCGCAACAGAGTGCTACCCGGACGGGAAGTGTCTACCGACGGCCGCGTTTGCCGCGTTTGAGAACTACTCTGCCTACGCCCCCAACGGTAATGCGGGGACTCCTGGGAACACTGAGGACATGGAGATCGTGTGGGCCAACGGCAACGCATCGCTGAATACGCGTTGGATGGATTGCGGGCGGCCGTCTCTTGGGGCAGCTCTACCAAGTCTTCTGGCAGGGCAACCGCTGGCGATGAAGCGGCGTTGTCCGTACACCCGGACTATCTTTGTGGCGGATCTTTTGGGAAACACCGGTGATCAGGATCTAGTCGATGCGTTCCAGAGGCGTGTAGTATTTTATGGTGGGGCCTTTACTCTGGCTGGCGATTTTGCACGATCACCTGTCTATGAGGATCTGCCTGCGGTGTACGTGCATGCAATGGCTTTCGACAACCTAGTGACGTTCGGCAGCGGATACAAACGCGCAAGCCAGACGGGGGTGGCTTACGTCACCCTGGATTTGTTCCTGCTTGTTTTTATCGCGAGCTTGCTGACGTTCTTCAGACGAGGCCAGTGGGGTCCGGGCCCTGATCAGGCGTTTCGCGATAGCGAAGAAAGGAATCGGGTCGAGCGGTACCTGATGATGGTAAAGCGTTGGACGATATTCGGTGTTGCGGCGGGGATAGTCGTGTTCAGCGCTGCTTTCATCCTGGACCTGGATGAGCTGCTCGTAGTGTCCATGTCTCTTTACTTTTTGGCCAGAGTCTTTGTGCTTGAGGATCGTGCATACGCGGGTATCTTTTTGGCTTCGGGTTTCGTTGCCGTCCTATCCTTTTTTGTATTGAATCTGGGGCCGCGTAACTTTCTCGCATTCATGATATTTGCTGAATTAGTGCGGTTTCTCCAGAAGCGTCTGGCGCGGCTCTCCGGTGAGTGGTTGGATGCATTCGAGGAATGGAAAACCACATCCGGAATCAGGAAGCTGTTGCTGTGGTTGCCTTGGTTTGTGCTTGACACTTTCAGTGAGGCTGGCTGCGTAAAATCACCAGATCGGCAAGCGCTGGTAGCCGGGTCATTGGGGGGCGGTAGGCCGGGCTGGCGTGATGGCGATCCCAGTTCGCGTGCTGACGCCAATGGGAGAGACAGTTCGCCCGGTGTTGGGCGGTGTCGCAGGCGCGGCCATAGGCCCACTGACGCAGGGCGGTCTGGATAAGAGGGCCGCCTTGGCGCTGGTGCGCGGCTTACCGGACTGGGTGGGGCGATGATGCAAGCCAAGTCAGCTACAGAGTCGCCCGACCGCCGGGGCAGTGGGCGCTGCTATGGCTAGTGAGGACATGCTGAACTGGATGCCAAGCGAGGCGTAACCGCGCACCGCCTTGGCGAGCGCCAGGCAGGCGCTACGGGCCGCCCTGGCGAGGGCGGGGCGAACACCCTGGGACTGTGGTCATGTATAGCCACGCGGAAGTATTGCGAGCAGGTTCCGGTTGACCCCTGGTGGACGAGCGACCATGGCGTGGTATAGGGGCAGGGGCGGGCGCGGCAGCTGCGGTCCTGCAGGCCGGAGAGCGCTTCCTCGCGGAACCGCTACCGCTGCTTCTCGGCGGTGCGGTTGCAGACGCCCGTGAGGTCGGCGGGCCGTCCTTTTTACAATGCTGGTTCTGCCAGCAAGCTCGACTGTGGACGGTTGATTCGGCACTTTTGTCGCTGTTCACTCGGGATCCCCCGGGCATTGGTTTGGTTCGCATCTCCAATTCTCTGGGTGAACCGCGGGTGGAAAACCTTGTGGAAGACCGCAGCTGGAAATTGTCAGGGAGGACGATCGATGAAATATGTTTACGGTTTGGGAGGGGCATGGTTGCTGGGTGTCGTGTTCAGTGTTATTGCGTTCCCAGTGAGCGGGCAAGACGTCAGTGTCATACAGCTGCGTGCCTCGAAAGTGACGCTTTTCGAGCGAAAAGGCGGGGACGGGGCTACCCGGTACGAAAAAGTCAGGGATGTGAGCAAGGACGAGTTTGTGGGGCCCTGGCCGGTTCGAAGCACCGACGGGCCGAGACTGGAAGTGGTCGTTGACGGCAAATCCTACTGGGTATGGGGTTACGCGGTGCAGACCAATCACTCCTACCGGGTGCCTGCGGAGTGTGGTGCTGTTGTTGCCCGTTCGGCACCAAAATATGGAAGCACGCGTGGGCTTGGCGAGGAATGTGTGAAATGAACAAGAGGATTAACCAATTCCTGCTGAGCTTCTGTCTGCCATTGCTGTATTCGATATGGGGAATATGCGCAGCGGGCCAGGACAATGCGCAATCCGGAGAATCTTTTTTCTCGACCATTTCACAATGGCTGGGCATTGGAAAAAGCGAGCAACCGATCATAGCCCGCCTTAAGCCTGGTCCCTATCAACCGTCGCCGCTGGCGGTTGGCTCCGAACTGGATTTGGCGCGGAAGAACAGCGACGGTGTCGTACTGATTCCTTCAGAGCCTTTGGAAGCTTACTTGCAACGGATTCGTCAGCGGCTTACAGCGGCGTCCGGCGTAACAGAGGTTCCGGGTTCCACCCGGGTCGTTGCAACAAGTGATTTCAACGCGACGGCGACGCCAGACGGAAACATTCTCGTGGCGATGAGCTGGCTGCTCTTTTCGGAAAGTGAAGATGAATTGGCTGCGGTGATCGCCCATGAGCTTTCACATGTGCTTCTGCACCATTTCAGCGCCGATCTCATTTCCGAAGCGCAGGAGCGTCTCAATTTCATGGTGGAAGTTGGCCTTGCGGCGAAGAGTCGATTCGAGGGCGGCGGTGTGCTGGGCTCGAAGGAACTTCGGCTTGCCCAGCAGCTATCGATCACGAAGGCACTGACGGACAGTGCGTTAATACCGGCATGGAGTCGGGGGCAGGAAGAAGATGCGGACCTGCTGGCGGTCGATCTGCTGGTAAAAGCTGGCTATTCTCCCACGGGGGCCATAGTGATGTTGGACCGGTTGAGGGTGTGGGAAGAGTCGCACCAGGAAACCGACGCTGATTTTCAAAAGCGCCTGGTGGAGACCGGCATGCGCGACCTCCGGCAGGGGCTCGAATTGCTGGTTAGACGCATGCGCGCGCAGCTTGGTGCAAAACATGGGGCAACGAAGCTGCGCCTGGAAAAGGTTGCGGACTATATTGATCGCTTCTACCAGGCCGAGGCGGAAAGGCCACTGCACCGGGAGGGCTGGAGAGCCGTTGCCAGCCAAAAGGAAGTGAATGAAGTGCTGGAGAATTATGATCGAGCGTTCAGTGCAGAGATATCTTTGAGAAAGGGAGATATCGACAAGGCTCACAAATTCGCAAAAATTGCGAACTCCGGAATCACACAGCAGCACGCCTATCCGAATTGGGTCTTGGGACGTTGTAGTCTGGCGAAGGGTGATTATGCAGCGGCCAGGGCGGCTTACCAGCGCGCCGTTCAGGCAGGCCAGCCGGTGAGACAGCTATACGAAGACATGATCACGCTTGAAGAATCAAGTGGCAACCTGCAGCGGGCAATTGAACTGGTGGATCTGGTTCAGGGCAAATTTGGCGGTTCGCCAACGTGGTACCCGCGCAAAATCGGATTGCTAAAAAAGGCCAAACGGGACCAGGAAGCAGCACTTTTGGCGCTCAAGTGTTCTGCCGAGGCACCGCAACTCAGGCGTGCCTGTCTCAATGCAGAAGGCGGCAAGCCTCCGGGCAATCCCTGACTGGAAAAGCTGGCGGGGCTGTTGTGCCCGGTGCTCCAGTGTCGGGCAAGGCGACTGGGCGGCTCCGTGGTAGCATCCGGTGACCATGACCGACCCCGCCCCCTTCTTCGCTGCCGACGGGCCGCTCGCCCGGACCATCGCCGGTTTTCGTTCCCGCCCCCAGCAGATCGCCATGGCGCGCCTCATTGCCGAGGCCATTGCCGATGCCGCGCGGCTGGTGGTGGAGGCGGGGACCGGCACCGGCAAGACCCTCGCCTATCTCGTGCCTGCCCTGACGGCGGGGGGCAAGGTCATCATTTCCACCGGAACCAAGACGCTGCAGGACCAGCTCTTCCTGCGGGACATTCCCGCGGTGCGCGAGGCACTGGGCGTGCCGGTGACGGTGGCCATGCTGAAGGGACGTGCCAATTACGTGTGTCACTATCACCTGGCGCGGGCGATGGCGGAGGGCCGCTTTTTCGATCGCCGTGACGCCCAGTATCTGCCGCGCATCGAGCGTTTCGCGCTGAGCTCGGATACCGGCGACAAGGCGGCGTGCGCCGACGTGCCGGAGACCGCGACGGTGTGGAACTACGTCACCTCCACCCGCGACAATTGCCTGGGCAGCGACTGTCCCCACCATGGCGAATGTTTCGTGATGGAAGCCCGGCGGCGGGCGCTGGCTGCGGACGTGGTGGTGGTGAACCATCATCTGTTTTTCGCCGATCTCGCGTTGCGCGAAGGCGGCGTGGCGGAGCTTTTGCCTGCGGCCAATACCGTGATCCTGGACGAGGCGCACCAGCTGCCGGAGATCGCCAGCCTGTTCTTCGGCAGCAGCGTGACGGCAGGCCAGCTCCTGGAGCTCGCCCGCGACACCCGCAGTGAAGCGCTGACCCATGCCCGGGATGCGGCCGCCCTGCCAGAGGCGGCACAGGCACTGGAAAAGGCGGTGCGCGACGTGCGCCTGACCCTGCCGCGGGAGGGCTGGCGCGCGCCACTGGAACGGGCCCTGGGCATGGAAGGCTTCGCACAGGGACTGGAAGGGCTGGCGGCGCGCCTTGGCGAGCTGGAAGCCATACTGGCTGCCCAGGCGGAACGCGCCCCCGGGCTGGAAAACTGCCGGCTGCGGGCGCAATCCCTGGGCGAAGGCCTGCGCCAGTGGCGCACGCAATCGGCGGCCGAGGCGGTGTGCTGGGTGGAGGCTTCCGCCCACGGCTTCCAGCTCAATGCCACCCCGCTGTCGGTGGCGGATGCCCTGCGTGGCGCCATGGAGGGGCCGCCCCGCGCCTGGATCTTCACTTCCGCCACGTTGGCGGTGAAGGGCGATTTTTCCCATTACCAGCACACCATGGGGCTGGAGGAGGCGCGCACCGCCGCCTTCGACAGCCCCTTCGATTACGCCAGTCAGGCGCTGCTCTACGTGCCCCAGGGGCTGCCGGACCCCAACCGGGGTGATTACACGCAGGCGGTGGTGCAGGCGGCCCTGCCCATCATCCGGGCCGCAGGCGGGCGCGCCTTCGCGCTGTTTACCAGCCTCAAGGCCATGAACGAGGCCCATGCCCTGTTTCAGGAGGCATTTGCCCAAGAGGCGCTGGATTTTCCCCTGCTGCGCCAGGGGGAGGGGTCCCGCACGGAATTGCTGGAGCGTTTCCGCCGCCTGGGCAACGCCGTGCTGGTGGCCTCCCAAAGCTTCTGGGAAGGGGTGGATGTGCCGGGCGCCGCGCTGTCCCTGGTGATCATCGACCGTCTGCCCTTTGCGCCGCCAGACGATCCGGTGCTGGCGGCACGCATCGAGCGCATGAACCGGGCGGGGCGCAACGCCTTCATGGAATTCCAGCTGCCCCATGCGGTGATCACCCTCAAGCAGGGCGCGGGGCGGCTCATTCGCTCCGAGACCGATCGTGGCGTGCTCATGATTTGCGATCCGCGCCTCATCGACAAACCCTACGGCCGGCGCATCTGGCAGAGCCTGCCCCCCATGCGGCGCACCCGGGAACAGACGGAGGCCGAGGGTTTCTTCGGTGCGGCATGTCAGCCTCGGGCGCAGGAGGCGGGGACGTGATGGCGGGACGCCGTCTGCGCTGGCTTTTGGCTGGGGCCTGGCTGGCCGCGACAGCGCCCATCCTGGCCGCCCAGGTCCAGGCGCGCATGGTGCTCGCCACCCTGCCGCTGGCGGGCTACCAATACCACGCCGGCAAGCGTGTCTGGAGCCAGTTGCGGGTGGGCGATGCCCTGACCCTGGAGCGGGAGCCGGACAATCCCCACGACCCGCGCGCGGTGCGTGTGCTCTGGCAGGGGGAGATGCTGGGCTACGTGCCCCGGGCGGGCAATGAGACCGTGGCGCGCCTAATGGATCAGGGTGTGCGCCTGTCGGGCCGCATCACCCACCTGCAGCCGGGACGGTCCCACTGGGCACGCATCCAGTTCGAGGTGGTGATCGAGCCGTGACGCCTGCGATCCGCTACAATGCGGGGTTTTGCTCCTGCCCCTTCGTGATGAATACACCGGCACCGCTCATCTTCGACACCTCCCTGGAAAACTTCGAGCAGGACGTGATCGCCGCCTCGCGAAAGACGCCCATTCTGGTGGACTTCTGGGCCGACTGGTGTCCCCCCTGTATCGTGCTCGCGCCCATCCTGGAAAAGGTCGTCCAGGCCCACGGCGGCAAGGTCCGCCTGGCCAAGGTGGAGGTGGACGAGGGCGACAACATGAAGCTCGCCGGCCGCTATGGCCTGCGCGGGTTTCCCACGGTGCTTCTGTTCATCGACGGCGAAGAAAAGGCGCGTTTCGCCAGTGCGCGGCCGGAGGGCTGGGTGCGGGACTTCCTGCACCAGCACGCGGGCCTGTGACGCGGCCCAAATCCTTGAGACATCAGGAAAACCCCCTATAATGGGCGCCGGCGGGCGCGCCGCGCCCGGGTTCGATATTTCCACGAGGCAGCCAGTCACCCTCCATGACTTTCGAAGAACTCGGCCTGTGTCCTGAAGTCCTCCGCGCCGTCGCGGAGGCGGGCTATGTGGAACCCACGCCCATCCAGGCCCAGGCCATTCCCGTGGTGCTGGCCGGCCGCGACGTGATGGCCGGTGCCCAGACCGGCACCGGCAAGACGGCCAGCTTCACCCTGCCCATGCTGCACACCCTGCGGGTGCACGCCAACACCAGCACCTCGCCGGCAAGGCATCCGGTGCGCGCGCTGATCCTCACGCCCACGCGGGAACTGGCGGCGCAGGTGTACGAGAGCGTCAAGACCTACGGCAAGTATCTGCCCCTGCGTGCCGCCGTGGTCTATGGCGGGGTGAACATGGATCCCCAGATCGTCGAGCTGCGCAAGGGGGTGGAGATCCTGGTGGCCACGCCCGGGCGGCTGCTGGACCACCTGCAGAACCGCAGCGTGATGCTCTCCCAGGTGGAATTCCTGGTGCTGGACGAAGCCGACCGCATGCTGGACATGGGCTTCATGCCGGACATCCGGCGCATCCTTACCCACCTGCCGGCGAAGCGGCGCACCCTGCTGTTTTCCGCCACCTTCCCCGAGGAGATCAAGAAACTCGCCCGGGAATTCCTGCGCGACCCGGTCACCATCGAGGTGGCGCGGCGCAACACCACGGCGGAGACCGTGACCCAGCTGGCCTACCGGGTGCCCGCCGAGCAGAAACGGCGCGTCCTGGTGGACATCGTGCAGAGCCGCGGGCTGTCGCAGGTGCTGGTGTTCGTCAATACCAAGGTGGGTGCCGACCGGCTGACCCGCGAGCTGGAGAAAGTGGGTATCGCCGCCACCGCCATCCATTCGGACAAGACCCAGCAGGCGCGCATGCAGGCCCTGGAGGATTTCAAGGCCGGGCGCGTGACGGTGCTGGTGGCCACCGACATTGCCGCCCGCGGCCTGGACATCGACGATTTGCCCTGCGTGGTGAACTACGAGCTGCCCTACAACGCCGAGGACTACGTGCACCGCATCGGCCGCACCGGCCGCGCGGGGGCCAAGGGTTTGGCGATTTCCCTGGTGAGTCCGGAGGAGAAGAAACTGCTCGCCGAGATCGAGAAGTTCATCAAGCGCGAGCTGCCCCTGGAGGCCCCGCCGCCGGTGGAAGTGGGCACGGGGCAGGGGAGCCGGCCGCGGGATGAGCGGCGTGCCCCTGCCCCGCCGGCTATACCGTCCGCGCCGCCGCGGCCTGCGGCGCGCAAGCGGGAGATTCCCGCCTTACTCCTGCCGCCCCGCCATCTCGCCGGCGATGGCGACTGATTCCTGCGCGGCCTCCGGGGCTGCCGGCGCGGCCGCTTCCTGAACCGCAGGCGCTTCCGAGCGGGGTGCGGGCCGGGGCGCCGGCTCCTCATCATCCAGCAGTTTCTCCCGCGGCGGATTGCCGTCATAGACTAGGCTGCGGCGGTGCTGGATATAGGCATCACGCAGGAAGGTGTAAGGATCGAGCGCGGCTTCGTCCAGCACCTTCTCTGCATCCAGAAGCTGCGCGCGGCGGTTCACGAAGCGCAAAACGCTCAGGGTGTTGCGCGTGGGAACGTGGTCCAGATTGAGGACCGGGTCGAGCTGGTAATAAGCCGCCAGGCCCACGGTATCACGCAGGTTGCTGGGTCCCAGGAGGGGCAGCATCAGGAACGGCCCATCACCGATGCCCCAGTAGCCCAGGGTCTGGCCGAAATCCTCGTCGTGCTTTTCCAGCCCGAAGGAGGTGGCCACGTCGAAGATACCGGCTATGCCGAAGGTGGTGTTGAAGGCCACCCGCGCCACGTCGGAGGCGGCCGCATGGAACTTGAACTGGAGCAGGTTGTTGAGGGCGATCAGCACGTCCTCGATGTTGGAGAAGAAATTGGTCACGCCGGTGCGCACCGGCTGGGGCAGCACGGCCTTGTAGCCCTGGGCCACGGGCTTGAGCACGGCCTTGTCCACCGTGTCGTTGAACTTGTAGATGCCCCGGTTGATGGGCTCCAGGGGATCGCGCGGGTCGGTGGCCGTGGCACAGCCGGACAGGGCGAGCACACAGGCCAGCGACGCGGCGGGCAGGGTCAGGGACGAAAAAAGGCGCATGGTGTGGTTTTCCGTTCGTCTTTTTGTCGGCAAAAGCCGGCTGATGATAGCAGCTCAACGCCGGCGGGGGAACTCCGCCGGCCTGTCTCCATAACGGCAGGGCTGCGGCCATCTTGAAGGGGGGTGGCGGGCCAGGCAAGCCCTAAAGGTTTGTTCCGGGCTGCCGCTACTGGCCCACATGGCGATCAAAGGCATAACCATCGGCACCCTGGCGCGCCAGGCCGGCGTCAACATCGAAACCATCCGCTACTATCAGCGGCGGGGACTGTTGCAGGAACCCCCCAAACCTGCCGAAGGCTACCGGCTCTATCCCCTGGAGGCGGTGGCCCGCGTGCTGTTCATCAAGCGCGCGCAGCGGCTGGGCTTCAGCCTGGAGGAGATCATCCATCTCCTCAAGCTGGGCGAGGGCAACTGCAGCGAGACCAAGGCCCTGGCCCTGCAGAAACTGTCGGCCATCGAAAGCCGGCTGGAGGATCTGGAGCGCATGCGGCGCACGCTCCAGGAGCTCGTGCAGCAGTGCGAGTCCGGTGCGGCGACGGCCGGTTGTCCCATCGTCTCCAGCCTGGCGGACCGGGAATTCGACAGGCGCTAAGCCACCCTGGGCGCGGGCCGGCGTGGCTTGGGCGGTTGCCCGGCTCGTTCCGCGCCAGGCCTGTTGCGCGGCCAACTCTTGCCTGACAGGCATTGACCGTGAGAAAGCGGGGGCGGCCGGTGACAGTGGGTCCCCCAAAACGATCCACGGCGCTCGCCATCCCATGGCAGGTTTCCCCGCGATCCGGTAAATTCGGCCCATGACCGGGCTTCCCTATTGTCTTGCCGCCGACATTGGCGGCACCAAGACCCTGCTCCGCCTGGCGGTGCCAGGCGCCGCCGATGCGCCGGCCTACGAGGTGACCGTCCCCACCGCGCACTATTCGGGGCTTGCCGCCCTGGTGGCGGATTTCCTGCGGGACCGGCCGCACCCCGCGGCCGCCTGCTTCGCTGTCGCCGCGCCGGTGACGGGAGGGCGGCTCAACCTGACCAATCTCGCCTTCGTCATTGACGCCGACGAAATCAGGGAACGCCTGGGCATTGCCCGCGTGAGCGTGGTCAACGATTTCATCGCCGTCGCCCACGGTATCGCTGCCCTGGGTGGCGGCGATTTGCTCAGCCTGCAGGAGGGCGTGGCGGAGCCCGGGGGGGCGCGGGTGGTGCTGGGGGCGGGCACGGGACTGGGGATGGCCTGCCTCCTGCCTGCGGAGAGCGGCGAGCGGGTGCTGCCCTCCGAAGGAGGGCATGCCGATTTCGCCCCCGCCGATGAGGAACAGGTGGCCCTGTGGCGTTTCCTCGCCGCCCGCTACGGCCACGTCTCCTGGGAGCGGGTGGTGTCGGGTGCCGGCTTGGGTGCGATTTACCGTTTTCTGGGCGGGCAGGATGAAGATCCGGCGGCGGTGACGGCGGCGGCCGAGGCAGGGGAGGCGCGCGCGGCGCACGCCCTGCGCCTGTTCTGCCGCCTCTACGGGGCCGTGGCGGGCAACGTCGCGCTCACCTTCTGGGCCACCGGCGGCGTGTACATCGCCGGCGGCATCGCGCCCCGCATCCTGTCCCGCCTCCAGGAGGGTGCATTTCTCGCCGCCTTTCTCGACAAGGGGCGCTTCCGCACGAGCCTAGCGCGCATGCCCGTGCGCGTGGTGCTCGAGCCGCGGGTGGGGCTGCTGGGCGCCATGCGTGTGGCCGCGCGCATGCTCAGCCCCCGGTCATCGACATGAAGCGCAGAATCTTGCCCGGCTGTTCACGGAATTCGTGACGCTCCGGCTTGAGGGCGATGGCCTGGTGGATGGCCTGGGTGAGTTCCTCCTGGCTGGCTCCGCGCCGCAACAGGGGCCGGAATTCGAAGCGATCCTCCTGCCCCAGGCAGAGAAACAGCGTGCCATCCACGGCCAGCCGCACCCGGTTGCAGGTGGCGCAGAAATGCTGGGAGATGGGCGTGATGAAGCCGATGCTGAAGCGACCGTCCGGCGTCTGCAGGTAGCGGGCGGGCCCACCGCCCGGCACCCCGCCTTCCACCAGGCCAAAGCCGGCACGCAGCGTTGCCTTGATGGGCTGCAGGTCCAGATACTGGGCGTTGCGGCCGGTCTCGCCCATGGGCATGGTCTCGATCAGGCGCAGCACGAAGCCGCGCGCCATGCAGAAGCGCACCATGTCCTCGATCTCATCGTCGTTGACCCCGCGCATGGCCACCATGTTGATCTTGATGGGCAGGAAGCCCACCTCCTGCGCGGCATCCAGTCCCGCCAGGATCTGGCCCAGCACGTCGCGGCCGGCGATGCGCGCGATGCGTTCCGGACGCAGGGAATCGAGGCTCACGTTGAGCCGCGTCACCCCCGCCGCCCGCAGCGCAGCCGCATGTTTCGCCAGCTGGGTGGCATTGGTGCTCAGGGAGAGATCCTCGATGCCCGGCAGGGCGGCGAGGCGCGCGGCCAGCTCCGGCAAATTGCGCCGCAGCAGCGGCTCGCCCCCGGTGAGGCGCACCCGGCGCAGCCCCAGACGGCAAAAGGCCCCCAGCAGACGCTCGATTTCATCGAAGCTCAACCAGTGTTCCGGCTCCTCGAAGCCCTTGAAACCTTTGGGCATGCAGTAGCTGCAGCGCAGATCGCAGCGGTCGGTGACCGACAGACGCAGGTATTCGATACGGCGGCCGTAGCGGTCGGTGAGGGCGCTCATGGGGGACTCCGTGCGCTATATCCCAGCGAATATAGCCAGCGGCGCGCGGGAAGACAACCATTTTCTTGCAGGGGGCGCGGGCTGGCCCCGGTGTACAATACGCGCCCCGCTTTTTCCACTTGAACGACAGGAGGTATCCATGGGCAAAGGCGACCTGCGCACCCGGCGCGGCAAGATCTACAACGGCTCCTACGGCGTGAGCCGGCCCCACAAGGTCAAGAAGAAACAGGAAACCCCGCAGCCTGCCGCCAAGCGCAAATGATGTCCGCCCCGGTTCCCGCCGGGGTTTTTTGTTGCCTGCCAGGCTTGGCAGCGATCGTTATATCGGCCAGAATATAACCCATGGCGAAGGGCGCGGGGCGGGTGTTCGGGCTGGCCGGGTTCAGCGGGGCAGGCAAGACGACGCTGCTGGAGAAACTCATTCCGGTCTTCCGGCAGCGCGGTCTCACGGTATCGGTCATCAAACAGACCCACCACGAATTCGACATCGACCGGCCGGGCAAGGATTCCTGGCGCCACCGCCAGGCGGGCGCAGCCGAAGTGCTGGTGAGCTCGGACCGGCGCTGGGTATTGATGCACGAACTGCGCGACGAGCCGCCGCCCTCCCTGGACGCCCATCTGGCGCGGCTTGCGCCCTGTGATCTGGTGCTGGTGGAGGGCTACAAGCGGGAGGCCATCCCCAAGCTGGAGGTGCATCGCCCGGCGCTGGGCAAGCCTCTCATCTATCCGGAGGATTCCCACATCGTGGCCATCGCCTCGGATGTGCCTGTGGCTGCGCCGCTCACCTGGTTTCACCTGGACGACGTGGCCGCCATTGCCGACTTCATTCTCGAACACGGACGACCCCTATGAGCGAACGCCCCCTGCTTTCCGTCGATGAGGCCCTGGACCGTCTGCTGGCCGCGGCGCGCCCGCTGGCGGAGGTGGACACGGTGGACACGATCAGTGCCCTGGGACGCGTGCTGGCGGAATCCCAAATCTCGCCCATCGCCGTGCCGCCGCTGGACAACAGCGCCATGGATGGCTATGCAGTGCGTGCCGCCGATCTGGCTGCCACGGGTGACACCCGCCTGCCCGTGAGCCAGCGCATCGCCGCGGGCAGCGTGGGTGGGCCCCTCGCACCGGGCACCGCGGCGCGCATTTTCACGGGCGCGCCCGTGCCGCCCGGTGCCGATGCCGTGGTGATGCAGGAAAACACCACCGCCGAAGGCGATGCCGTGGTGATCCACCGGGCCGTGGCGGCGGGCACCAACATCCGCCGCGCCGGAGAGGACATCGCGCCCGGGACCACCATTCTCGCGGCGGGTACGCGGCTTGCACCCCAGCATCTGGGGCTCGCGGCCTCGGTGGGACTTGCCCGGCTGCCGGTGGTGCGGCGGCTGCGGGTCGCCAGCTTCTTCACCGGCGATGAACTGGTGGCGCCCGGCCAGCCCCTGGCGCCGGGCCAGATCTACGACTCCAACCGCTATACCATCAACGGTCTGCTCGCCGCCCTCGGCTGCGAGGTGGTGGATCTCGGTACCGTGCCCGACGACCTGGAGGCCACGGCAGGGGTGCTGCGGCAGGCGGCGGAGCTGGCCGATGTGGTCATCACCAGCGGGGGGGTTTCGGTGGGCGAGGCGGATTTCGTCAAGGCTGCGGTGGAGCGCCATGGCCGGCTCGACATGTGGCGCATTGCCGTAAAACCGGGCAAGCCCCTCGCGTTTGGTGAGGTGCTGGGCAAGCCCTTCATCGGCCTGCCCGGCAATCCGGTTTCGGTATTCGTCACCTTCTGCCTGTTCGCGCGGCCTTTCCTGCTGCGCATGCAGGGCGTGCAGCAGGTAATGCCCGCGGCATTCTGGGTGGAGGCGGCCTTCGACTGGCCCCGTCCGGACAAGCGCCGCGAGTTCCTGCGCGCGCGGCTGGTGCGCGACGGGGAGGCGCCGAGCCGGGTGGAGATCTATCCCCATCAGGGCTCGGGCGTGCTCACCTCCACGGTCTGGGGCGACGGCCTGGTGGACGTTCCGGCGGCCACACCGGTGCGGCGGGGCGAGCGGGTGCGCTTCATCCCCTTTGCGGAGCTTCTGCGATGATCAGCGTGAAAGTCCTCTATTTCGCGAGGCTGAGGGAGGCCTTCGGGCGCAGCGAGGAAGAGCTGGAGTTGCCGGCCGGCACGGCCACGGCGGGTGATCTGCTCAATGTCCTGCGCGCGCGGGGCGAAGTGTGGGCGCGCGAGCTGTCGGAGCGGCCGTTTCGCCTGGCGGTGAACCAGGAAATGGGCGATGCCGCAACGCCGCTCAAGACGGGCGACGAGGTGGCCATTTTCCCGCCGGTGACCGGAGGCTGACATGCCGGTGCGGGTGCAGGAAGCCGATTTCGACGTGGGCGCCGAGCTCGCCGCCCTGCGCGCGGGCCGGCGCGACATCGGCGCCGTTGCCGCCTTCGTGGGGCTGGTGCGCGACGTCAGTGGCGACAGCACGGTCGAGGAAATGGTGCTGGAACACTATCCCGCCATGACACAAAAGGCGCTGGAGGCCATCGTCGAGCAGGCGCGCCGCCGGTGGGACATTTTCGATGCGTTGGTGATCCACCGCGTAGGGAGGCTTCTGCCCAGCGACCAGATCGTGCTGGTGGCGGTGACGGGGGCCCATCGGGGCGAGGCCTTTGCCGCCTGCGAATTCATCATGGATTACCTCAAGACACGTGCGCCCTTCTGGAAGAAGGAGCAGACGCCGGCAGGCAGCCGCTGGGTGGAGGCGCGCGCCTCCGATGACGCGGCCGCCGCCCGCTGGGAACGGTCATGACAGGACCCAGGTTGCGCATCCTCTTGGGAGGCGCCAGTTCCCTCGGTCCGGGCAAGGTGGCGCTCTTGGAGGAGATCGGGCGCCATGGTTCCATCTCGGCCGCGGCGCGGGCCATGGGCATGTCCTACCGGCGCGCCTGGCTGCTGGTGGACGCGATGAACACCGCTTTCCGTGAGCCTCTGGTCACCACTGCCACCGGTGGTGCCGGCGGCGGTGGCGCGGCGGTCACGGATTTCGGGCGCGAGGTGCTGCGCCGCTACCGGGCCATGGAAGCCAAGGCGCACAAGGCCATCGAGGCCGATCTGGAACGCTTCGATGCCCTGTTGCGCCGGGCGTCCTGACCGAAAGCGGTGCTATGCTTGCGGCTTTTTGCACGGGAGAACAGTCGATGAACAGGTGGAACATTCTGCGCACCGGTCTGCTGGCGCTCCTCCTGGCGGCGCAGACGGCCTTCGCGGCCGCGCCCAGACCCGTGGAGGAAACGCCGGTGCGGGTGACCTATGTGGCACGGGACGACTTCGACACGGTGAAAACCCTGATCGAGGAGGCGCTCACCAGCCGCGGCCTGGTGGTGAACAACGTGGCCCATATCGGCGACATGCTGGAACGCACCGGCAAGGACCTGGGCGTCACCCGGCAGGTGTATGTCAGGGCGGAGGGCATCGAATTCTGCAGCGCCGCGGTTTCGCGCCGCATGATGGAGGCCGACCCCCACCACATCGTGTTTTGCCCCTACGTGATTTCGATTTACGTGCTGCCCCAGCAGGCGGACCGGACCTATGTCTCCTTCCGCCGGCCCACACCCGCCGGTTCCAAGGCCGCGCGCGCGGCCCTCAAAGAAGTGGAAAGCCTGCTGCGGGGCATCGTCGAGGAGGCGCTGCAATGACCAGGACCGTGCTGATTCTCTGCACGGGCAACTCCTGCCGCAGTCAGATGGCGGAGGCCCTGGTCAACCACGACCTTGGCCCTGCGGTGCGCGCGATTTCCGCGGGGACCCGGCCCCAGCCAAGGGTGGCGCAAGGGGCGATCGAGGCGCTGCGCCTGGCGGGCATTCCCACCGACAACCTCTATCCCAAGGATGTGGAGGCGGTGATGAACGAGCCCGTCGATCTCGTCATTACCGTCTGCGACAACGCAAAGGAAAGTTGCCCGGTCTTCCCGCGTCCCATTCCCAGCCTCCACATGCCTTTCCATGATCCCCACGGGGAGCCGCTGGACAGCTTTATCCGCGTGCGCGACGAGATCCGCGCGCGGCTGGTACCCGAGGTTAAGCGGCGGCTGCTGGGCTGATCGCGCCGCCTTCGACGCGGGGGCTACTCCTCTCCCAGGTCCAGCTTCTTCATCTTCTCCCACAGGGTTTTGCGGCTGATGCCCAGGGCCTGGGCCGTGCGGCCGATCTGGTGGTCGTGCCGGGCCAGGGCGCGCTTGAGGTAGGCGCGCTCGCACTGGCGCAGGTAATCCTCCAGGGCTGCCAGGGGTTCGTGGCTGCCGCCCGGCGGCTCGCCGTCCTGGAACAGGTCCTCGGGGCCGATCAGGGGACCGGCGCTCAGGATGCAGGCGCGCTCCAGGGTGTGTTTGAGCTCGCGCACATTGCCCGGCCAGGTATGCTCGAGCAGCGCCTGCTCCGCAGCGGGCGTGAGGCCCCTGGGGACTCCGCCGTGGCTTTGGGCGTAGTCGGCAAGGAAGCGGCGCGCAAGCCAGAGGATGTCTTCGCGGCGTTCCCGCAGTGGGGGAATGCGCAGCTGGATGACGTGAACCCGGTAGTAGAGGTCCTCGCGGAATCGCCCTTCCTGCACCAGCTGGCGCAGATCGCGATGGGTGGCGAGAATGAGGCGCACATCCACCGGAACTGGATGCTCGCCGCCCACCCGCACCACCTGCCGTTCCTGGATCACCCGGAGCAGCTTGGCCTGCATGGACAGGGGCATGTCACCCACCTCGTCCAGGAACAGGGTGCCGCCGTCGGCCTGCTCGAACACACCGCGCCGGGTGCGCGTTGCACCCGTGAAGGCGCCCTTCTCGTGGCCGAAGAGTTCCGCCTCGAGCAGGCTCTCCGTGAGGGCCGCACAGTTGACCGCGACGAAAGGACTCTCCACGCCGGCGAGTCCGTGCAGGGCCTTCGCCACCACTTCCTTGCCGACGCCGGACTCGCCCGTGAGCAGCACGATACGCGCTTCCCGCGCCAGCCGGGGCAGGACTTCCGCGATGCGCCGCATCGCGGCGGAAGGCCCCAGCTCCGGCCGATCATGGACTTCGGCGCGGCAGGGTTCGCACAGGGCGCGCAGCTTGGTGACCAGCTGGTCGAGATCGAAGGGCTTGGTGACGTAATCGCGTGCTCCGAGCTTGAGCAGGGCCACGGCCTGCTCCACGTTGCCATAACCGGTGATGAACACCCAGGGTGGGACGGCGCGCAGGCGCGCCGTGGCTTCCCTGAACAGAGTGGCACCGTCCTGGTCCGGCAGGCGGATGTCGGAGAGTACCAGTGAGTATTCCCGCTCGGAGAGGGCGGCCAGGGCCTCGCCCGCGGTCCGGAACCAGTGGGTGGGCAGTCCCTCCAGGGTAAAGCGGTCGAGCAGGCTTTCGCCCATGATGGGGTCGTCCTCGACCAGACAGAGCAGGGGCTCGGAATTCATGCACCCTCCAAAGGCAGAAACAGGGTGAAGCGCGTGTGGCCGGGCACGCTGCTGACTTCGATGCGGCCATTGAGCTGGCGGACCAGCTGATAGACGATCCACAGGCCGAGGCCGCGGCCTTCGCCTTCCTCTTCCACGAAGGGTTCGTAGAGATGCTCCATGCGCTGGGGTGGAAAGGGCCGGCCGTCGTTTTCCACTGCCATGCCGAGGCCGTCGTTCCCTGCAGCCACTTCCAGGGCCACCCGCGTCTCCGCCGCCTGGGCGGCATTGAGGAGCAAATTGAGCAGAATCTGGCGTATCGGCGTGGCCGGCAGGGGAATCGGCCCGGGCAGGTGGACGTTCCAGTCGAGGGTGAGACGGCCGTGGGTCTGGGCGCTGATCAGGGTTCGCAGATCGTCCAGGTCCTGGGGCACGAGGGCGTGGGATTCCAGTCGGGCATCCACCAGCAGTGCGCCCACGGTTTCGCGGATCTGGGTCAGGCCACGTTCGATGAGTCCCAGGGTGCGTTCCGCCAGGGGATCGGCGCTGCCATGACGGCGGTAGGTGCTGATGGCGTTGAGCATGCCGCCCAGGGGATTGTTCACCTCGTGGGCGATGCCGGCGGTGAGCCGGCCGATGGCTGCCAGCCGCTGGGTGGCCACCATCTGCTTTTCCAGGCGGCGTTTTTCCTCCAGTTCCATCAGCATTTCCCGGAAGCGCCGGCCCACCAGCCCGATTTCGTCGGCACCGTCGTCGAGCTGGCATTGCTCGGGGGCCACCGGCCCGCGTCCCGCCAGGGAGAAACATTCGGCGAGCCGCAACAGCGGTACCGCCAGGGCATTGCCGGCATACCAGCCCAGGGGCAGCAGCACCAGCAGCGCCGCCGCAAGGGCGATCCCCACCTGCCGCACCACGCCGTGAAAGCGGGGCAGCACCAGATCCCGGTGGTAGCCCAGCACGAGGCGGCCGAGGAGGGTGCCGTCTTCGGCCCGGATGGGCTGCTGGATGAGGATCCAGTCCTCGCTCTCGCGCATCGCCTCGACGGCAGGGGTCTCGGCGGCGGATAGGGCGAGGGGACGCAGCAGCGGCGTCCCGGCTGCCGGGGAGAGCGCCGGAAAGCGTTTCGGTTCGCTCGCCGCGTAGATGCGCCCGGCGCGGTCCAGCACCAGCAGGAAGCGCCGCGTCTCCCCCGGCTCCAGCGGGGTGCGCAGGATTTCGAAGGCGCCCCAGGGGTCATCATGGAGCAGGGAAGGCACCAGGCTTCGCGCCACCACCCGCCCCAGGCTGGCGGCGTTGGCGGCGAACTGTTCCCGGGCGTCGCGCCAGGCATGGGCGAGCAGGATCAGCGCCACGATCCCGCCGGTGACCACGATCACCAGCGAGAGGGCGAGGGGCACCTTGTGCCGGTAGGAGAGATCGCGCCAGCGCATCATGGGCCCTCCACCACGCGGCGCGCTCGCCGGATGCCCTCGAACAGCCGCGGATTCCCCGCCGCGAATCCATCCAGGTTCAGATGGGCAAGCAGACGCCGTCCCTCCGCATCGTCCACCATGGTGAGCAGCACGGAGCGCAGACGGAGGCGATCCACCTCGGCGGTGTGGGGGCCGGCGACCACCGGCGGAAAGCCGAAGGGCGGGGAACGGTCCACTACCCGGGTGCGCTGCGCAAGTTCCGGATGCAGGCGCGCGAGGGTGTCGTAGACGTAGCCGTCCACGGCGCCCGCATCGGCGAAACCGCTGGCGACGGCCTCGACTACCTTGCGGTGGGACCAGGTGAAAAAGCTGCGGCGGAAGAAGTGGCGGGCATCGGTGCCCAGCTCCTTCAGGCGCGACTGGGGATAGAGCCAGCCGGAATTGGACAGGGGATCGGAAAAGGCGAAGATGCGTCCCTTGAGATCCGCCAGGCTGCGCGTCGCCTCGTCCTCCCGCGGCACGATCAGATAGGAGCGGTAAAGCGGCTCGCCCTGATAGACCGGCACGGCCACCAGGTGCAGGCGTTTCTCCTCGCGCACGAAGGGGTAGCCGCAGATCCATGCGAAATCCACGCCGCCGTCCTTGAGCGCCTGCACGATCTCACGGTAGCTCGCGCGCTGCACGAAGCGCACGGGCTGACCGAGGCGCTGCTCCAGATAGCGTGCCCAGGCCTGGAGAAACCCGATCTGGTCGTCGAGGAAGACTGGTGTGGTCCCGATGCGGAGCGCCGGCTCGGCGGCGGCGGGGCCAAACCCGAACACGAGCGTGAGGAAAAGCGCGAGCAGGCGCAGGCCCAAGTTCACTCCCGTTACGGCATCGTGACGCGCCATGTTACCCAGCCGAAACATGCGCTGGCAAACCATGCTGCAACCTATTGATTTTGCAAACGCCCCGCTTGGGCATGGGGGTTGCTTGACACGGGTTGGGCGCGCCGACGCGCCTTCGAACAAACCATCCCCGGAGGAGCCACACATGAGTGAGATATCCCGCAGGACCTTCCTGAAACTGGGCGGGGCGGCCGCCGCCGGCACCGTTGCCACGGTGGCCGTGCCCGCCACCGCCGCCGCAGCCGACAATGCCGAAGTGGGACGGGTCACGCTGCCCTATCCCCACAAGGCCGTGGCCAAGGTGTCCGACCTCAAGGTCAATGTGCCCGTGAGCTTCAATTATCCGGATGCCGCCTCGCCCTGCACCCTGGTGAAGATGGGACGGCCCGTGCCGGGCGGCGTGGGGCCGGATCGGGACATCGTCGCCTACAGCAGCTTGTGCACCCACATGGGCTGCCCGGTGAGTTACGACACCGCCACCCGCACCTTCCGTTGTCCCTGCCATTACAGCACCTTTGACGCCGAGATGGGCGGACAGATGGTCTGCGGGCAGGCGACCGAGGATCTGCCGCGCATCGTTCTCAAATACGACGCCAAGGCGGGCACGGTGACGGCGGTGGCCGTCGAGGGACTCATTTATGGCCGTCAGGCCAACGTGCTGTGAGGAGGTGAACCATGAGTAAACGTTCCGATCGCATTGCGCTGCCTCCGGTTACGGCCCAGAAGACCAACATGGTGTGCCATTTCTGCATCGTGGGCTGCGGCTACCATGTGTACAAGTGGCCGGAGAACGAAGAGGGCGGCCGGGCCCCGCACCAGAACGCCCTGGGCTTGGACTTCCGCAAGCAGCTGCCCGCCTTCGCCACCACGCTGACGCCGGCCATGACCAATGCCATCACGGACCGTGACGGCAGGCGCTACAACATCATGATCGTGCCGGACAAGGATTGCGTGGTGAACCAGGGCCTGTCCTCCACCCGCGGCGGCAAGATGGCGTCCTACATGTATCAGCCCGAGGGGCTGACCAAGGAGCGCCTCGCCTATCCCAAACTTCACAGCGGTGACCAGTGGCTCGATACCACCTGGGAAAAGGCGCTCGCCGTCTATGCCGGCGTGCACAAGGCGATCCTGGACAGGGAAGGTCCGCAGTGGATCGGCTTCAACTGCTTCGACCACGGCGGCGCCGGCGGTGGCTTCGAGAACACCTGGGGCACCGGCAAGCTGATGTTCAGCGCCTTCCAGACACCCTTCGTGCGTATCCACAACCGGCCGGCCTACAACTCGGAATGCCACGCCACGCGCGACATGGGCATCGGCGAACTCAACAACTCCTATGAGGACACGGAAATCGCCGACTGCATCGTCTCCGTGGGGGCCAACCAGTATGAAACCCAGACCAACTACTTCCTGGCCCACCTGCTGCCCAACATGCAGGGCGCGACCAGGGACAAGAAAAAGCAGTTCTTCGCCAAGAACGAGCCGACGCCGGACACCCGCGTGGTGTTCATCGACCCGCGCCGCACGCCCACCATCACCATCCTGGAAACCGCCGTGGGCAAGGATCGCATCCTGCACCTGGAGCTCGAGCCCGGCACCGACATCGCCCTGTTCAACGGCGTGTTCACCTACGTGGTGGAGCAGGGCTGGATCGACCGCGATTTCATCGCCAAGCACACCACGGGTTTCGAGGAGGCCGTCAAGGCCAACCGGATGAGCCTGGAGGAAACCAGCCGCATCACCGGCGTGCCGGTGGAAAAGCTCAGGCAGTATGCGGAGTGGGCTTACAAGCCCAAGGCGCCGGGCATGCTGAAGCGCACCTGTCACACCTATGAGAAGGGCATCATCTGGGGCAATGACAACTACCTCATCCAGTCCGCGCTGTTGGATCTGGTGCTCGCCACCCACAACGTGGGCCGGCGCGGGACCGGCTGTGTGCGCATGGGCGGCCACCAGGAGGGTTACACCCGGCCGCCCTATCCCGGCAAGGAAATGGTGTATGTGGACCGGGAGATCATTGCCGGCAAGGGTCGCACGCTGACCTTCTGGGGCTGCAACAGCTTCCAGACCACGCTCAATGCAGAAGCCTACCGCAATGCCGTTTTGCGCCGCTCCGAGATCGTCAAGGAGGCCATGCGCAAGGCGCGGGGGGCGGACACCGACGGCATGGTCAACGCCATCGTCGATGCCGTGATGAACAAGGGCGGTCTGTTCGTCACGCTCATCGACATCTATCCCACCATGATCATGGACGCTGCCCACGTGGCGCTGCCGGCGGCCCATCCGGGTGAGATGAATCTCACTTCCATGAACGGCGAGCGGCGCCTGCGCCTGTCCGAGAAGTTCATGGATCCTCCGGGCGTGGCGAAACCGGACTGCCTCATCGCCGCCGACATCGCCAATACCATGAAGGCGCTCTACGAGAAAGAAGGCAACCGCACCATGGCGGCGCGCTTCTCGGGCTTCGACTGGAAGACCGAAGAAGACGCCTTCAACGACGGCTTCCGCCGCGCCGGCCAGCCGGGCGCCGGGCCCATCGACAGCCAGGGCGGACCCACCGGCCACCTGGCCACCTACGAGCGGCTGCGCAAAGCAGGCAACAATGGCGTGCAGCTGCCGATCAGGGAATACAGGGACGGCAAGCTGATCGGCACGCCCATGCTTTACACCGACAACAAGTTCGACACCAAGGACGGCAAGGCGCGCTTCCTGCCCGCTCCCTGGCCCGGCCTGCCGCAGCCGGTGGCCCTGCAGAAGCAGAAATACCGCTTCTACATCAACCAGGGGCGGGTAAACGAAGTGTGGCAGACCGGGTATCACAACAAGTACGATCCCCACGTCAAGGATCGCTACCCCATGGCCATCATCGAGCTCAATCCGCAGGACGCGAAGGAGCTGGGTGTGGCGCCGGGGGACATCGTCGAGCTGTACAACGACTACGGCGCCACCTACGCCATGGCCTACCCCGATGCCGCCATCAAGCGCAACCATACCTTCATGCAGTTCGGATGGTTCAACGGCATTGCCGGCGACGTGGTCACCGACTGGACCGACCGCAACTACATTCCCTACTACAAGGGCACCTGGGCGGACATTCGCAGGATCGGCGGCGGCGATCACTTCCGCGAGGGGACGTCGTTCAAGTCGCGGCGGTATCAGACCTGAAAGCAGGCTCCACACGGACGGCGGCAGGCTTCGCGGCCCGCCGCCGTTTTTTTTGCTCCGCGCCACGGGGTTTCTTCCTGGCGGTCGCACCCCTTGACCTTGGTCCCCACTCCAGGGTTTACACTTCGACCTCATGAAAGCGACCGTCACCTACACCATCGGCAGGCTCGCGGCCGAGGCCGGCGTCACGGCAGACGCCGTGCGCTACTACGAAAAGGAAGGCCTGCTTGCGCCTGCCGCCAGGACGGCGGCGGGCTACCGCTTGTACGACGGCGATGCGCTGCGCCGTCTGCGCTTCATCAAACAGGCGCAGCAGTGCGGCTTCAGCCTGACGGAAATTCGCGAACTGCTGATGCTGAAAAACAGCGACGCCGCCTGCTGCAGGGACGTGAAAAGCGTGGCCATCGCCAAGAAGCTGCAGCTGGAGCACAAGATCCGCGCGCTGCAGCTCATGTCCGGCGCGCTTTCCGAGCTGATCGCCGCCTGCAATGCCGAGACCCGGTCGCTGGACGAATGCCCCATCCTCGCCGCGCTGGAAAACAGCCTGGCGAATCAGGGCAAGGGAAAGAAGCGATGATCAAGGTCGAGGTGTTTTCCTCGCCGGGTTGCGGCAAGTGCTACCAGGCCAAGGCCATGCTCAAGGCGGTGGCCGAAGAACTGGGCGCGGACAAGATCGTCTGGCGCGAGGTGAACATCCTGGAAGAAATGGATTACGCCGTGGACCTGGGCGTGATGGCCTCGCCCGCCATCGCCATCGACGGCGAGCTGGTATTCGCCTCGCTGCCCAGTGCGGCCAGGTTGCGCGCGGAACTCGACAGGCGGCTGAAACAGGGAAACGCAACATGAGCGCGCTCTTGCTCGTGGCGGCGGCGGGGCTCGGTCTGCTGGCCTTCTTCGAGCCCTGCACCATCGCCACCCACACCCTGTTCGCCGCCCGCGCCAACCAGGACGCCGCGCGCAGGCGGCGCACCGCGCTCGTCCAGCTGCTGCTGTCGCGTGCCGTTCTCCTCGCGGCGATTTTCACCCTCGCGGCGGCCATCGGGCTCGATGGGCTCTCCGCACCCAAGGCGAGCCTCGTGCTCGGCGTCATCGGCGCGGTCTATCTGCTGAGCCGCCGTGTCTATTTGCCGGTGCCCCATCTCGAATGCTTTCGCCTGCTTCCGGGCGGGCAGCGCCTGCCCCAGGCGCTCAAGCTGGGGCTGACGCTGCCGGCCTGCACCCTGCCGCTGGTGGCGGTGGTGGGCGTCATCGCCGCCCTTGCGCAACGCATCGACAGCGCAATCCTGGCGGGGCTCGCCTTCGCCGGCCTGTTCTCGCTGCCCACGGTGTGGGACAGTCTGCACGGCCTGAGCGCGGCGCACCGCGTCTTTCTGAGCAAGGCCGCTGCCGCCACCCCCTATGTGACTGCCGCGCTGCTGTGGGGCGGCGCTCTTTTACTGTGGCGAACAGGAAGCTGAACCATGGACCTCGTCACGCTGAAAGCGACACTTGAGCAGGCGAGCCTGGCGTCCCTCGGCGTGGGCTTTGGCGCGGGCTTCATCTTCAGTTTCAACCCCGTGGCCCTGGCCGCGATTCCGGTTTCCCTCGCCTATGTGACCAAGGCCCACGAAACGAAGCGCGCCGTGCGCTTCGGTGCCATGTTCATCGCCGGCATGGTGCTGACCCATGTGTTGCTGGGGACGGCGGCCGGGCTGGGCGGGCAGTGGGTGCAAAAACTTCTGGGCCGCGAATGGGGGCTGGTGCTGGGGCCGCTGCTGATCCTGCTGGGCCTGATGTGGCCGGGCTGGATCAGGCTGCCGCTGCCCGTGTTGCGTTTTCGTGCGAAGCGCGCCGAGAGCGGCTGGGGTGCCTTCGTGCTGGGCATTCCGTTTTCGGTGGCGGTCTGTCCATTTTGCACGCCGGCCCTGGTGATCCTGCTGGGCGTGGCCACCGGCATCGGTTCGCCGCTGTTCGGCGCGACGCTGCTGCTGGCGTTTGCCCTGGGACGCGCGGTGCCGATCATTCTGGGCGCGTGGGCGATGGGTTGGCTGGAAGGCCTCAAGCCGCTTGCGCATGCGCAGAAGGCCTTCGAGCTCATCGGCGCGTTGCTGCTGATCCTCTCCGGGCTTTACATGCTGAACGCCTGGTTCTTTTTCATTCCCGATCTTGCCGCTTAGGAGGATGCATGAGACTTGCATTGCATGCGTGGCTTTTGATGCTCGGGCTATGGGCCATCAGCGCCGAGGCGGCCGAGCCAAAGCCGGTGCCCTTCGTCATGCAGATGACCGTGGGCGACTCGGATGCCCAGCGGCGCGCATTTCTGCAGATCGCCAAGGTGCTGGAAGACATCGGCCCGAAAAAGGTGAAGATCGAGGTCGTTGCCTACGAGGGTGGCATTGCCTCGCTGCTGGCCGACAACAATGACACGGCGACCCTGCTTGCCGCGCTGGCGCGCCAGGGCGTGCGCTTCAAGGCCTGCCGCATCAGCATGCGGGGGCACGGCTACACCGACGCCGATTTTCCGCTGGAGGTGGAATTCGTGCCGGCGGGCGCGCCGGAGGTGATCCGCCTGCAAATGCAGGGCTACCGCTACTGGCGCCCCTGAGCGCCAGGGCGGCGCTATCCCGCGCAGCAGGACAGCTGCTTCACGTCCTTGGTGAAAGTCTGCGCGCACAGCTTCAGCCCTTCCACCATGGTGAGGTAGGGGAACAATTGCCCCGCCAGATCGGCCACGCTCATGCGGTTGCGGATGGCCAGCGCGGCGGTCTGGATGATCTCGCCGCCTTCCGCCGCCAGCACCTGCGCGCCCAGCAGGCGTCCGCTGGGTTTGTCCGCCACCAGCTTGATGAAGCCGCGGGTGTCGAAGTTGGCCAGCGCCCGGGGCACGTTGTCCAGCGTCAGGGTGCGGCTGTCGGTTTCCATGCCGAGTTTTTTTGCCTGCGCTTCGGTAAGCCCCACCGTGGCCACCTGGGGATCGGTGAATACCACCGCGGGCACCACGGAAAGATCCAGCGCCGCGTCGCCGCCGGTCATGTTGATGGCCGCGCGGGTGCCGGCTGCGGCCGCCACGTACACGAATTGCGGCAAGTGGGTGCAGTCGCCGGCCGCATAGATATGCGGCACCGAGGTGCGCAGGTGATCGTCCACGACGATGGCGCCGCTGGCATCCACGGCCACGCCGGCGCGCTCCAGCGCCAGGCCCGCGGTGTTGGGCTTGCGGCCGGTGGCGATGAGCAGCTTGTCGCCACGCAGGGTGCCCGCACTGGTTTCCAGCTCGAACGCCTTGCCATCGAAGCGCACGCTTTCCAGTGCGATACCCGTCAGCACCCGCATGCCTTCTTCCTCCAGCGCCGCCTTGAGTCCTGCGCCGAGGGCCGGGTCTTCCTTCGACAGCAGCGCGCCGCGCGCGACGAGCGTGACCTTCGAGCCCAGGCGCAGATAGGCCTGCGCCAGTTCCAACGCCACCACCGAGCCGCCATACACGATCAGATGGTCCGGCGTGTCCTCGGCGACCAGCGCCTCGGTGGACGTCCAGAAGGGTGTGCCGGCCAGACCGGGCAGGTCGGGGATCTGCGGCGCGCGGCCGGTGGCGATGAGGATGCGATCGGGGGTCAGGCGCCTTTCCGTTCCGTCGGCGTGGCGCACCACCAGGGTCTTCGCATCCGCGAAGAAAGCGAAGCCGCGCAGCAGGTGGATGCCGGGGTTGGTTTCCAGAATGCTTTCGTACTTGGCGTGACGCAGTTCCGCCAGCCGCGCCTGCTGCTGCGCCAGCAGCGCCCTGCGGTCCAGCGCCGGCGCATGCCGCTCAAGCCCCGCGAAAGGATGCCGCGCCGCAAGGTGGGCCACATGGGCCGCGCGGATCAGGATCTTCGAGGGCACGCAGCCGACGTTGACGCAGGTGCCGCCGACCGTGGCCGCCTCGATCACCGTCACCTCCGCGCCTGCCTCCGCCGCGCGAATGGCGGCGGCGAAGGCCGCCGAGCCGCTGCCGATGATGGCGACGGACAGCGGCCGGCTGGCGGACGGGGGAATCTCGCAGTGGCAGGCAGTACTCATCGGGGACCGTCCTTCACCTTCGATTCGTAGCCCGCTTCGAAGGTCGCGTCCTCAAGGGCTTTGACACTGGTTTTTGCATCATCGAAGGTCACCACGGCTTCCTTCTTCTCGAAGGAGACGCTGACCTTGCTCACGCCGGGAACCTTTTCCAGAGCCTTCCTCACGGTGATGGGGCACACCTCGCAATACATGCCGGGCACGGACAGGGTCACGGTGCGGGTGGCAGCGTGGGCGAGGCCGGTGAGACCGAGGGCGAGCAGACAGACGGAAACGAGCTTTTTCAGCATGGTGACTCCTGATCAATAGAAGAGGGGGGCGAGATAGGGAAAGAGGAAGGCCAGCAGCACCAGCGCCCCCACCAGCCAGAACAGGATCTTGTAGAGACGGTCCGTGGTGGGGCGGGCGCAAAGGGAGCCGGGCGTGCAGGCCGCGGGCTTGCAGTAGAGCTTCCTCCAGGCGAACCAGAGGGCGATCACCGCCGCGGCGAGAAAATAGGGTCGGAAGGGTTCCAGCACGGCGAGATTGGCCACCCACGCGCCGCCCACGCCGAGCAGCACCAGCACCAGGGGGCCGAGGCAGCAGAGTGAGGCGGCGATGGCGGCAATGACGCCCCCGACCAGAGGCAGTTTCGGGTTGGAGGACATAACGGACTCCTGATGACCAGACGGGTCACAGGCTAGACCCTGTACCGCGGTACGGAGTCAAGCGGGGTGCCGGCTGCGCTGCGGCGCCACCCCGGCCGGCCGGCGGTGGCAGACTGGGCCCGCTGCGGGGTACCATGCCGCCTCCCTCTTGCCCCGACACCCATGCGCCGCCCCGACTTCGGTCTCATGCTTGCTGCCCGGCCGCCCCTCACCTGGGGCGATGCCCTGGTGCTGGCGGCCATCGCGGCGGTCATCTGGCTCGGGGCGCAGCTTGCCTTCCACGCGCCGGCCGTGGTCAAGGGGCCGGACATTTCCCTGTCGGCCGCGGCCCTGCCCTGGTATGCCGCGCTGTCGCTTCTGCGCATGCTGGCGGCCTACGCGCTCTCCCTGGCGTTTGCCCTGAGCTACGGCCTCTACGCAGCCCACGACCGGCGCGCGGAGCGGGTGCTTTTGCCCCTGCTCGATGTATTGCAGAGTGTGCCCATCCTGTCCTTTCTGCCGGTGGTGCTGCTGTCCCTCACCGTGGTGCTGCCCACCGGTGTGGCGGTGGAGCTGGCCTCCATCGTGCTCATCTTCACTTCCCAGGCCTGGCATCTGGCCTTCAGCACGTATCAGTCCGCGCGCACCGTGCCGCGCGAACTGCTGGAGGCGGCGGCGGTGTTCCGCTTCGGGCGCTGGTTTCGCTTCAAGTACGTGGAGTTGCCCTTCGCGGCCGTGGGGCTGATCTGGAACAGCATCATGAGCTGGGCGGGCGGCTGGTTTTTTCTCATGGCCGCGGAAATGTTCACCGTAGGCAGCCGCGACTACCGCCTGCCCGGACTGGGCAGCTACCTGCAGACCGCGGCCCACGCAGGCGACGTGCACGCCCTGCTGCTCGGTGTTGCCACGCTGATTGGATTGATCGTCGCGCTCGATCAGCTCGTTTGGCGGCCGCTGCTTGCCTGGGCCGAGCGCTTCAAGCTGCAGGCCGTGGAGGGCGAGCGCTCCGCCACCTCCTGGGTGTACGATGCCCTGTCCCATTCCGTGCTGGTGGCGCGCTTCGTAAAACGGGTGTGGGCGCCGTTGCTGGCGCGGCTCGACTGCCGTTGGCAGGACCCCGATGCACCCATTCACCTCGAAGGCCGGCACGGGCGCCGCGCCTGGCGCCAGCGCCTGCTCTGGTTCGCCTTCGCAGGCGGCCTCGCCTATGGCCTGCTGCGCCTCCTGGAACTGCTCACAGCACTGTCCGCCACGGCCTGGGCGGACATTGGGCTGGGGTTGCTGACCACCTTCCTGCGCGTGACGGCGGCGCTCCTCATCGCGCTTGCCTGGACGCTGCCCGTGGGGGTGGCCATCGGCACGCGCCCGCGCCTGGCCGCCGTGCTGCAGCCGGTGGCGCAGGTCGCGGCCTCGGTGCCGGCCACGGCGCTCTTTCCCATCGTGTTGCTCGCCTTCCTGCACCTGCCGGGCGGGCTCGATGTCTCCGCCGTGCTGCTCATGCTGCTGGGCAGCCAGTGGTATCTACTGTTCAACGTGATCGCCGGGGCCTCTGCCATTCCCCGCGAGCTGCGCGACACCACGGAACTGCTCGGGCTCACCGGCTGGGCCCGCTGGCGCACGCTCTACCTGCCGGCCCTGTTTCCCTACACCATCACCGGTGCCATCACCGCGGTGGGGGGTGCCTGGAATGCCAGCATCGTGGCCGAATACGTGGAATTCGCAGGCACCACCCATGCCACGGTGGGCATCGGCGCGGTGATCGCCCGCGCCACCGAGCAGGGCGATTTCCCGCTGCTCGCTGCCGCTACCCTGGTCATGGTGCTCGCGGTGGTGCTGGCCAACCGTCTGTTCTGGCTGCGCCTCTACCGTCTGGCCGAGGCCCGTTACCGTCTGGAATAAAGCATGACTGCCAACCCTCTCGTCGCCCTCGAGCGCGTGGGCAAAACCTTCGGCCACTTCCATGCCCTGCGGGACGTGAGCCTCACCATCGAACCAGGTGAGCTGGTTTGTCTGGTGGGGCCATCCGGTTGCGGCAAGTCCACGCTGCTTCGGATCATCGCCGGTCTCACGGCGGCCAGCCACGGCGAGGTGCTCTACCGCGGCCAGCGCCTGCACGGCGTGAATCCGCACACGGCCATCGTGTTCCAGACCTTCGCGCTGTTTCCCTGGCTCACCGTGCTGGAAAACGTGGAAGTGGCGCTCAAGGCGCGCCGGGTGGACGGCGCGCGGCGGGAAGCGCGCGCCCGGGAACTGGTGGAGCTGGTGGGTTTGTCCGGCTTCGAGTCCGCCTATCCCCGCGAACTTTCGGGGGGCATGCGCCAGAAGGTGGGGTTTGCCCGCGCGCTGGCGGTGGAGCCCGAACTGCTGTGCCTGGACGAGCCCTTTTCCGCGCTCGACGTGCTCTCGGCGGAATCCCTGCGCGGTGAACTGTTGGAACTGTGGCTCGCGCGTTCCATGCCGACCCAGGCCATTTTGATGGTCACCCACAACATCGAGGAGGCGGTGGAACTCGCCGACCGCATCGTGGTGATGGCCAAGGATCCAGGGCGGGTGCTGACGGAGATCGCGGTCTCCCTGCGCCATCCGAGAAACCGCAAGGACACCGCCTTCCAGGCCATGGTGGATCGCGTCTATGCGGCGGTCACCGGGCGCACCGGCAGCGAATCGGAAGTGCAGGGGCCGGCCCCCGGCACCGGCGGCGCGCCACGGCGGCTGCCCGCGACGCATCTAGACGCCCTGGCCGGCCTCGTGGAAAAGATCGCCGCGGAAAACGGTCGCGCCGACCTCCCCCGGCTGGCCCAACTGATCGGCTCCGATTTCACTGCCCTGGCGCCCCTGGTGGAAGCGGCGGAACGTCTCGGCTTCGCCCGGGTCGAGGCGGGCGACATCATGCTCACCCCCCTGGGACACGAATATGCCGAGGCCAGCATCCCCGTGCGCAAGGAGATCATCGCCGGGCGCCTGCTGCGCGTGCCCCTCGTTCGCTGGATCTATGAGATCCTGCAACAGGACGACAACCAGCGCGTGGACCGGGACTATTTCCTGGAGCGCCTGCGGCCGGAATTCGGCATGGACGCCGATACCCAGCTAGACATCGCCGTGAGCTGGGGCCGCTTCGCCGACCTGTTCGCCTACGACCAGGACAGCCACGAGCTCTATCTGGAAGCGGACTGACTCTGGAATTTCCGTCCGCCGCCCCCATTCTGGCCGTCATGACCCTTTCCCCGCTGGGGGAGCCGCTGATATAATCAGCGGCTTTTCGTCCAGGCCGCTTCGGTCTGGTGGTGCAACCGATTGGATGGGGGATTGAGCCATGCAAGGGCTTCATCTGACGGCTGATCTGTATGACTGCCGGTGTGCCGACGGTCTGATGACCGACGCCAAACAGCTTGCCGATCTGTGTCGCAAGCACACCCTCGCCGCGGGCCTCACGCTCGTGGACGAGAAGTGGTACGCCTTCCCACCCTACAACGGCCAGCCCGGCGGCGTGACCGGCATGCTGCTGCTCGCCGAATCGCATCTGGCCGTGCATACCTGGCCGGAAAAGCGCGCCGTCACGCTGGACGTGTACGTGTGCAACTTCACCACCGACAACTCCGGCAAGGCGGAAGCCCTGCTGCGCGAGATCGTCGCGGCCTTCGAGCCCGGCAAGAGCGAGATCCATCATCTGGAACGCGGCGGCGAACAGCGGCCGCCGGATGAAACCATCCTGGAGCCCCTCAACGCGGCGGGCGATGCCGTTTATGGATTTCGCAGCCGCGAGCGACTGCTCATCAAGCGCAGTCCCCATCAGACCATCGAAGTGCTGGATACGCCCGCATTCGGTCGTGCCCTGCGCATCGATGGTCATTTCATGACCTCCGAAGGCGAGGAATTCTTCTATCACGAGGCCCTGGTGCATCCCGCCGCCGTGGCCCACGGCAACCCGGAGCGGGTGCTCATCATCGGCGGCGGCGATGGCGGTGCCGCCGAGGAAGTGCTCAAGCACGAGAGCGTGCGCCAGGTGGTGCTGGCGGAGCTGGATGCCGAAGTGGTGCAGGTGGCGAAAACGCATCTGGGCGCCATCCACCGCGGCGTTTTCGACGACCCCAGGCTTGCCCTGCGCATCGGCGACGGCTTTGCCTACGTGCGGGAAACCGGCGACCGTTTCGACCTGGTGCTGCTGGATCTCACCGATCCGGAAACGCCCGCCGGCCTGCTCTATACCGAAGCGTTCTTCGAGACCCTGCGCCGGGTGATGAATCCGGGCGCCGCGGTGGTGCTGCACGTGGGCACGCCGGTGTTCGAGGGCGAACAGGTGCGCACCATCGTGCACGGCCTGCGCCGGGTTTTTCCCCAGGTGCACTGCTTCGGGCTTTATGTGCCCCTCTATGGCGCCTACTGGGGTTTCGCGCTCGCTTCCGACACGCTCGATCCCACGGCGGTGGAGCGGGCCGTGGTGGAGCAGCGCGCGGCCGCGCTGCCCGACCTGTCCTACTACAACGCGGACGTGCACTACGCGCTGTTCGCGCTGCCCAATTACTATCGCGCCCTGGTCCAGGCGCCGGCGCGGCCCGAGGCGAAGCGCGCCGTCGGCTGAACCCCCTCAGCCTTCGGGCACCACGAATACCGGTGCGAAGCCGCCGCCGGGGGTGCGGAAGTTGGTGGTCTGCCCACGATACAGGCGCGCCGCGAGCAGCTGCACTTCGCCTGCATAGGCATAGGCCCGCACGTCGAGCTTGAGCTCGGCCGTGCCTTCCTCCACCGGCGCAAGCCGCGCGCTGGGCGGGGCGATGGCCTGGGCCACGTAGCCGCCGGCAAGGATTTCCAGCCACACCCGGCGCGTGAGCTTGTCGCCGCGGTAGGCCGCTTTGCTGCCATAACCCGTGGCGGGCTTGAAGAACCATTCCCGGCGGGTCGCCCAGAGTTCCTCCGCGTTGCTTTCATTCACTTCCACCGTGCGCGGGACGTGGGCCGCGAGAAATTCCGCCGATTCCCGGGGCAGGCCACAAGCCACGAGCCAGCCGGGATCCGACAGCCCCACGAGGTTGCGCTTGTCCGCATAGAGGGCATGGGCGCGCGGATTGGGCGTCACCACCGCCGCGCCCGCCAGATAGGCTCTGCGCAGCGCGTCGTGGCGCGCGTCCTCGAAATGGAAATCGGTGAGCCGGTTGTACACCAGATCGATGGCCGCCGTTTCATGACGAAGCCGCGTGCCGTCAAAGCCGAGTTCCGCCGCATCCACGATGGCAGCCTGCCACCCCTGGCGCCGGAACAGCCGCTCGAACAGCGCGAACTCCGGATGGAGATATTGCTGCGCGGGGTGGTCATCCACGATGGCCACTGTCTGCGGCGCGCCCGCGCCCCGCTGGCGCTGCCACTCCTCGCTGAACATGGCGACGAAACGGTCCTCGATGCGCTCCAGATCGGCTGGCGGCGTGAAGGCCCATTCCATTTCCCGGCAGCAGGCGGCCTGGGCACGCGCCAGCACGGCGTTGAGCAGGGCTCCGCCGGCATTGGTATTGATTTCGATCAGCTGCGGACCCGCCGGCCCGAGATGGAAATCGAAACCGAGAAACGCGCCACGGGGGCCGAAGTCGGGCCGCGCGATGGCGGGGGCGCGGGCGAGGACCGCCTCCCGGTAGGCGGGCAGGGCCACCACCGACTCCACGGTGCGTACCAGTTCCGCTATGGCGCGGGCCTGGCGCGAGGAGATGAACACCGCGGTGGCGGAGAAGAGATGGGGACGGCTTGCCTGGATGCGTTGGTAGAGTCCGGCGAGGGTGGGGTCCGCCTCCAGCTGCTGGCGCAGCCGGTCGGCATCCAGGGTGCGGCAGCCACAGCCGCGGTTCAGGGCTTCCGCCGTCACGGGCAGCGTGGTCATGGTTTTTTCCCCGGTCGGGCGAGCACGGCCAGGGGCAGGGCCGCGGCAAGCCCCAGCCCACAGGCGAGGAGGAACAGCAGGGGGGAGGGGGCTGCGAAACGGAACAGCGCAGCGACGCCTGGCAGATAGAGCGCGCTCACGAGCAGAAACAGCGTGGCTCCCACCACGAGGACGAGCACCCGGTTGGGGGCGAAAATGGCCACGCCCCGGTTGGCGAAGATGAGACCGAGATTGGCCGCCACCAGCAGGGTGAAGACGAAGGCCCGTCCCAGCTCCGGCGTGAGCTGCGCCGCGGCCCAAAACTGGGCTGCCGTGGCCACCGCCAGCACGGCCAGCCCCTGGACCAGGGCGCGTGTCAGGGAGGCGCCGCCGAATAAAAGCGCTCCGGGCTCCCGTGGTGGGCGGCGCATGAGCTCCGGCTCCCCGGGCTCGTTCTCGAAGGCCGCCGAACAGGCTGGATCGATGATGAGTTCCAGGAAGGCGATGTGGGCGGGATAGAGCACCGGCGGCAGTCCGGCGAGCACCGGCATCAGCGCCATGCCCGCGATGGGCACGTGGACCGCCATGATGTAGGACATGGACTTGCGCAGGTTGTCGAAGATGCGCCGTCCCTGGCGGATGGCCTGAACGATGGCGGCGAAATTGTCGTCGAGCAGCACCAGGGCGGCCGCCTCCCGCGCCACGTCGGTACCGCGGCTGCCCATGGCGATGCCCACGTGGGCGGCCTTGAGCGCCGGCGCGTCGTTCACGCCGTCGCCGGTCATGGCCACGATGGCGCCCTGGGCGCGAAAGGCCTGCACCAGTCGCAGCTTCTGTTCGGGAGCAATGCGCGCACAAACGGAAACCGAGCGCAGGCGTTCGGACAGCGTGCGGTCGTCGAGGGTGGCGAGCTCATCGCCGGAGAGCACCTCTTCCGCCGGCAGTCCGGCCTGGCGGGCGACGGCGCAGGCGGTGGCCGGATAATCCCCCGTGATCATCACCACCCGGATGCCCGCCCGCTGGCATTCGGCCACGGCAGCCGGGATTTCCGGGCGCAGCGGGTCCTCGAGCCCGAGCAGGCCGAGGAAGCGCAGATCGAAGTCGTGCTCCAGCGTGGGCAGGGTTGCGCCGGCAAAACTGGCAGCCGCCACGGCCAGCACGCGCCGGCCCCGCATCGCCATGGCCTGGGCTGCCGCTTCCACCGTGCGCGCCTGCTCGGGCGACAGGTGGCACAGGTCCACCACCGCTTCCGGCGCCCCCTTCACCGCCACCACCAGCGCCTCGCCGCTGGGCGCACGCCAGACATGGGCCATGGTGCGCAGCTGGGGGTTGAGGCCGTAGTCGTGCACGAGGCGCCAGTCCCGGTGCAGGCGCGCCGTGCCCTGCAGAAACCGTTCACCCAGGGCGTGGAACGCCTGGTCCATGGGATCGAAGGGATCCTCCTCGCTCGCCAGAATGGCAAATTCCACCAGGGCATAAAACGGTTCCGGCAGGCTGTCCCCATGCGGCGTCAGGTCGAGGCCGCCCCCGGGCGTCCACAGTTCGGCGACCTGCATGCGGTTTTGGGTGAGGGTGCCCGTCTTGTCCACGCACAACACCGACACCGCCCCCAGGGTCTCGATGGCGCTCACGCGGCGGGTGAGCACTTTCTGGCGCGCCAGCCGCCAGGCGCCCAGGGCGGGAAACAGGGTGAGCACCACCGGATACTCTTCCGGCAGCAGGGCCATGGCCAGAGCGATCCCGGCCAGGGCCGCCGCCAGCCAGTCACCGCGCGTGAAGCCGTAGAGCAGGGCCAACAGGCCGCTGGCCGTGAGGGCGAGCAGGGCGAGGGTGCGAATCAGGCGCGTGGTCTGCTGCCTGAGGGGGGAGGTTTCACGCGGCAGGGCAAGGAGGCTTAAACCGATGCGACCCATTTCGCTGCGCGGCCCGGTGGCGGTGATGCAGGCAATGCCGCGGCCCGCCACCACCAGCGTGCCGGAATAGACGAAGGGCGTGTCCTCGCCGCCGGGCCGTCCCGGCGGGACGCCGGCGGAGGCAGGCAGCTTGCGCACCGGCACCGCCTCACCGGTGAGCAGGGATTCGTCCACCATGAGGCCGCTGCCTTCGATCAACAAGCCGTCCGCCGGGACGCGATCGCCCTCGCTCAACACCACCAGATCGCCGCGCACCAGCTCCCGTCCGGGTATGCGCTGGCGCAGTCCGTCGCGGATCACCAGGGCGCGCGGACTGGATAGATCGCGCAGGGCGGCGATGGCACGTTCGCTGCGTCCCTCCTGGTAGAGGGTCAGTCCCAGGGTGAGCAGCACGAAGCCAAACAGGAGCAGGCCTTCCTGGGGCTCGCCGAAGGCCAGATACAGGATTCCCGCTCCAATCAGGAGCAGGAACATCGGTTCACCAAGGGTTGCGCCGAGGAGGCCAGCCCATCCGCGCCGTGTCTCGCCGGGGAGAGCGTTTGGGCCCTCCTCGCGCAGGCGCCGGGCGGCTTCTGCCGCCGCGAGGCCGGTGACCGGATCAGGCGTGGTCATGAACCAGACGGGGCCTCTTGCTCAGGGCGCAGGCGGCGGGTCGGCGAACAGCCTGCCGCTCAACACACCGCGCAGGCTGCCCAGGAAGGCCGCGGCCCACAGGCCGAGGAGCAGGATGAAGGCTGCGAAGCCAATGCCCCAGACACTGTCCAGCCCGAACAGAGTGCCCAGGCGGTGGCTGGCCGCGGCGTAGGCGCCGAGGGGAAAGGTGAAGGCCCACCAGGTGAGGGAGAAGGGCAGCTCGCCCCGCAGCCAGTAGGCCAGGGTGATGAACAGCGCCATGATGAACCACCACAGTCCGAAGCCCCACAGCAGCAGGGCCAGCACGGGGAAGGTTTCGCGCACGCCGGAAAGGGGCAGCGCCTGGGCCAGCCCGACGAGGCCCAGGCTGATCACGCCGATGGGCCCCAGGTTGATCCACACCGTGGGCAGCAGCATCCCGGGCATGCGCTTGCCCAGGATGAAACGGTGCACCGTGAGGGCGAGCAGGCCCAGCCACAGGAAACTGCCGGCGCCCAGGCTGGCCACGTTGATCACCAGCATCAGTTCACGCCAGCCTTCCGGCGCCTGGGGCAGCAGGGCCTGGCCGGCCAGGGGCACCACCACCAGGCCCACGGGCGGAATGAACATGCCGGGCGTGACATGCTCCAGGGCGGTCTGTTCCCCCTGGAACTGCAGCCAGAAGCTGGTGAAGCTGAATAGCAGGCTGGCGACGACGCCCACGCTCCACGGGCTGAGTGCCAAGGCATAGGGCTGGCCGTAGAGCAGACAGGCGCCGGCGAGCACCAGGAGGGCGATGCCGAAGGTGGCATAGAACTGCCCCATGACCGGATGGCGCAGGGCGGCCAGGGCGGCCTCGCGTGCCAGCAGCCAGCGCAGCGCCCAGGGGACGAACAGGAGCACGAACAGCAGCAGGTTGAGGCCATGCACCCAGCCGCCGAAGCTGCGCAGGACGGGGAAGGTGTCTCCATAGTGGAAATTGGTCATGGACACCACACCGGTGCCCATCACGGCGGCGAACCAGGAAGGGGCGAAGTTGCGCACCACGCGCCGGAAACCGCCGGCTGCGGAAGCTGACACGTTCATGTTCTGCTCGATCCTCGACACAAAAAAACGCCGCCCGCGATGGCGGGCGGACGTCCACGGAAAAACGGAGTCTATCGCGCAGACCCGAAGGCCGCGTAAAAGCCCGTTACTTGAAGAAACCGCGTGCCTTCATGCGGTCGCAGGCATTGTAGCGCGGCGCGTTGAGGGTCACGCCCTTCTCCTTGGCGCGCGCTTCCATCATCTTGTGATGTTCTTCCTGGATCTGCTTGCACTCCTCGTAGGTCTTGGCGGCGAGCATTTTTTTCTGATGTTCTGCCCGTTCCTCGGGTGTCATCAGGGTCCAGCCCGGGGTGTTGTTCTGGTTGAAGCGATAGCGTGGGCCCTGCGCCAGCGTGGTGCCGGACACGGTTAGGGTGAGCATGGCGGTGGCAAGCAGAAGAGGGACTCTCATGGTGAACTCCTTGTGTAGTTTGACCTATCACGGAACAGACTGAGGCTGCCCCGCATTTTCTTATAGCACAGAAAGACTACATTCCCGGCGCTTTCCGCAGGAAGGAAGCCAGCAGCGCGCGCAGCGGACGGCTGGCGCGCCACATCCAGAACAGGCGGGCCCCCCAGCGCCACACGCGCCGGGGCCGCAGCGCGGCCAGCAGGGCGACGCCGACTGCGATGGCCAGGGGATGGCGTAAAGGGAATTCCCGTAGCCGATGAAAAACCGCCAGGGTCCATGCATGCGCCGCGTCCACGCGGGCGCAGGCTGCGGCCAGGGGCTGTGCTGCATGCGCCAGGGCCTGCCGCTGGGCGCGGATGCGTTCCCGCAGCATGGCGCGGCGCGCGAGGAGTTCAGCTTCCCTGTGACTGGTCATGGGGTGACTGGCCACGGGGCGACTGCCCGTCGTGGCTGGCAGCCCTGAGCCGGGCGAGATCCTCCTCGAGTTCAGCCAGGGTGTCGGCCAGCGGGATGGCGGCGTCCCGGGTGGTGCGCGCGAGAAGCCAGGCACACAGGCCGGCCGCCGCCAGGAAGACGAGCCCGAGAAGGGCGAGGATGATGACGCGCTGGGCCTCGAACAGCACCACCAGCAGGCCGGCGCCGAACACGATGGCCAGCATCAGGAAAAACACGGCGAGCTGCACCAGCACCAGCTGGCGCAGCAAGCGTGCCTTCTCCACGGCGATTTCCGTGGAGAGGAGCTCGAGACGGGTCTTGCCCATGGCGACCAGGGTGGCCGCCAGGGTCTTCAGGGAGGCGAAGAGGCCTTCACCTCCGGTCGTGCCCGGCATGGACGATCAGCGACGACCGAGGATGAAGCCCACCAGGAAGCCGATGCCGGCGGCGATGCCCACCGCCTTCCAGGGATTTTCATGGACGTAGGCATCGGTGGCACGGGCGGCCGCCCGGGTTTTTTCCACCAGCACGGCTTCGGCGGCGGCCAGACGCGCCCGCGCGGCCTGCAGACGTTCCTGCACGCGGGCCCGCAGGGAGGCGATTTTCTCGCCGGTCTGGTCGGCCGTGGCTTTCAGGACTTCTTCCGCGTCGCTGATGACGGCTTTCATGTCGGCGACGAGTTTTTCCTGGGCATTGAGTTCTTCGGTTGCCATGATGGGACCTTTCTTTCAGGTGGAAGGGGAACGGAAGTTACATGCGAATAGGGGCGCGCAGTCGGCTTTTCAAGGCCCGCCTCAGGCGGCGGGCTCCCGCAGGGCGGCATTGAGTTCGTCCACCACCTCGGCCCAGTCGCTGTCGGCCTCGATGGCTTCCCGCAAAAAGGCGGCCTGGGCGGGCGTCCAGAAGGGCGCTTCCGGCAGGGACACGTCATGGGGCAGGGGCGCGTGGCGGGCGATGAACTGGCGAATGGATTCCGGATCACTGGGCAGCCCCAGTTGTTCGAACAGCTCGTGGAAAGGGTGGAAACCGTGTTCCATGACCATGTTCACTGCTCCCGGCTGGATGCAAACAGTACGGTCTCGATGCGGGCACGCTCTTCCCGCGTGGGCAGCGCCTCTTCCGCCGCGGGGCGGCTGTGCTCCCGGTCGAGGCGGCCCTCCTCGTCGAAGGCAAGGAAACCATAGTGCTCGTTGACCACCGCCTCCGGCTCATCATGCTTCAGGCGCACGTACCATTCCGCCACGCGCAGCATTTTCCCCGCGAATTCCGGTGCAGTCGCCACCCGGCGGACCAGGGCGAGATACAGGGTGTGGGGCAGGGGATGCACTCGACCCGTCTCGTCCAGGAGGAAGATGAAACTCGCATGACGGCCCGTCACCGGCGGAAGGGCATCGTGGCGGCGGCGATATTCGGCCTGCCGGGCTTCCACCACGGTGAGCACTTCGTCATAGGCATCCCGGGCCGCTTCGCTCTGCGCCTCGTCACGGCGCAGGGTGAGCTCCTCGTGCAACTCGGCAAGGGCGTCCAGAGCGCCTTCCAGACGGGCCCGCTGCAGGGTGACGGGTTCGGACGGGTCGCTCACGCGTGGCGTCTCCGGGAGGTCATGGGTGGCCTGGGGCATGCAAGATCGGGGAACATGGCGAAACTTAACCGGCAGCGGTGTGACGGCCATGGAGCATAACATGGCGGAACCGGGGTTTGGCTACGTCCGCCGAACGCCGCATGCCACAGCCGGGAAAATCCCGCGCAGCCAGGCCTCGATGTCTTCCGTGCGCGGCAATCCCTCCAGCACCACCTCTCCGTTCCGCAATACGACGGGCGTGCGTTCGTGGGCGATGCCCAGCGCCTCGGCATCCTTGCGGATGTCCAGATCCACCGCCAGCCCCAGCCCGGCAGCCGCGCAGTGCAGGCGCTTCTCCAGACGCAACAGGGGCTCGCCGCGACCCACCAGGGTCAGGGCAAGGCGCGGAGCGTCGGGGGAAGGGGGGCTGCAGGCAGGCACGTTGTGGGATCACACGCTGGGGCAGGCCGTTGCAAAACCGCCGTGGGGTACCATCAGCGGCGCAGTGTTCGCGCCCCCGCCCAACGGCTCGTTGTCTTTCGGTCGCCGCGCGTCGTGCGCCCCGCGGCGGGCCATGCCCGCTGCGTTTTTCAACGGCCTGTCAGCCACACTTGCCGCCGCTGCAGCAGCCGCCCGCGGCGCCGGTTGCGGCAGCCGTGGCGTTGCCTGCCAGCCAGCCGTCGATCTTTTCCTTGGAGGGAATGCCGCCTGCGTGCACCACCTTGCCGTCGATGACGACACCCGGGGTGGTCATCACACCGTATTTCATGATCTCGGCGATGTCTTCCACCTTCTCCAGTTGCACGGCCACGCCCTTGGCGCGGGCGGCGTCCTCGATCAGCTTGAGGGTGGTTTTGCAGTTGGCACAGCCGGTACCCAGTACCTTGATGTTCATCATTGGGAGGTCTCCTTGATTCAGCAGCAGGATGCGCCGGATTTGGTGGGCGTGCAGCAGGCGGCCGCGGGCTCGGGCGCCGCCGGCGTGGTGCCGGCATAGGCTTCGTCGAAACGGGCGTCGAGCATCTGCGCCGCTTCGTCGCGGATATGACGTGCGATCTCGATCACCAGGTCGATCTGCTCCTTGGCGACGCCGTAGGACTTGAGCTTGTCCACCTGGCACAGGCCCTGTTTCGGATGGTTGGCCGCGATATTGGCCGCGAGCGACACCAGGGCGACGATGGAGGGGTGCAGGGTCGCTTCACTCATGGGAACTCCTTTACAGAATGGCGTTGAACACGTAGCCCACCAGCAGGATGCCCGCCGACACCACCCCCACGAAGGTGAGAATGAGGGGCAGCTTGAGCACCTTGCGCAGGATGAGCACTTCCGGCAGCGACAGGGCGATGACGCTCATCATGAAGGCCAGCGTCGTGCCGAGGGCCGCGCCCTTGCCGATCAGGGCCTCCACCACCGGCAGGATGCCGGCCGCGTTGGTGTACATGGGCACGCCGAGGGCCACCGCCGCCGGCATCGCCCACCAGGGCGCGTCCCTGCCCATGATGGAGGCCATGAAGTCCTCCGGGACATAGCCGTGGATGCCGGCGCCGACGGCGATGCCGAGCAGGACGTAGGGCCAGACCTTGCCGACGATCTCCTTCACGTGATGCAGCCCGGCGCGGAAACGGGCCGGCCAGTCGAGTGTTTCACCGGTGACGGCGGCGGCTTCACCCATGTGGATGCCGCGCACCCAGTCCTGCAGGTGGCGCTCCATTTTCAGCTCGCCGATGACGAGACCGGCGACGATGGCCACCGTGAGGCCCAGGCCCAGATACAGCGCCGCCACCTTCCAGCCGAACAGGCCGAACAGCAGGGCGAGCGCCACCTCATTCACCATGGGCGCGGAAATCAGGAAGGAAAAGGTCACCCCTAGCGGCACGCCGGCGGAGAGAAAGCCGATGAAAAGCGGCACGGCGGAACAGGAGCAAAAGGGGGTAACGATGCCCAGACTGGCGGCGAGCACGTTGCCGATGCCGAGTTTTCTGCCGGACAGCAGGGCGCGGGTGCGCGCCGGCGCGAAGAAGGTCTGAATGATACCCATCAGGAACACGATGCCGACGAGCAGCAGCAGCACCTTGGGCGTGTCGTAGAAAAAGAAATGCACCGCCTCGCCGAGATGGGTGCTGCGGGAAAGCCCGAGGGCGCCGACGACGAAATCGGCGAACTCGGTCAGATGCGCGTAGGCCAGCAGCCAGAGCGCGGCCGCGGCGGCAATGGCGGCGATCCAGGCGCCCAGGCCCATGGGCTGGGGCGCTTTGCCGGCCGCGGTTTCAACAGTGTTCATGCCGACTCCCTCCTTATGGGTCGAAGACTGCATTGAGGATATTCCCTCTCCCCTTGTGGGAGCGGGGCAGGGTGAGGGGGCGGCGGCTCAATCTCGCCAACTTGCAATCGGTCCGCCATCGTTTCACCCTCTCCCCAGCCCTCTCCCATCAAGGGAGGGGGTGCCCATATCACAGCGCGAAATCGGCATCGTAGGGGGCCTCGCCCTCCACCACGGGCAGGGTCATGGCACGGTCCCAGATGCTCCAGCCACCATTGAGCACACGCACATCCCGATAACCCAAGGATTTGAGTTGCAGCCAGCCCAGGCTCATGCGGAAACCGTCATGGCAGTAGAGATAGACGGTCTTGTCCTTGGGCACGTCCCTGTAGAGGGCCGCGAGCTGATCCTCGGACAGCCACTTCTGGGTTTGGGCGTCGGTGCCGTCCAGGCTCACCACGTTGATGGCACCCGGGATGTGGCCGGCCTGCACGGCGTGGCGCACCACCTTGCCCGTGTACATGTCATGGGGGCGCGCATCCACCAGCACGATATTGGGGTCCCGCCGCGACACCACCTGGTCATAGACCTCCGGCCATTCCGCGAACAGACGCCGGTCGGCGGGCTTGAGGGTGACCTTGCCGGGCCTGCGCGGCGGCGTCGGCGTGCGGCTGAGTTCGTTGAAGGCCGTCCATTCCACCGTGCCACCATCGAGGATCTTGACCCGGCTCATGTCGTAGCCGTAGAGCGCAAGCAGGAAATAAAGCCGTGCGGTCAGGGCCGTGCGGGAATCGTCGTAGAGCACGATGAGCGAGTCGTCGTCGATGCCCCAGCGGCGCAGGGTGGCCTGGAATTTCTCCCGGCTGGGAAACAGCATGATGGAACGGCCGTCGTTGTCGCCCAGATCCTTGAAGCGCTGCACCTGCACCGCGCCCGGGATGTGGCCCACGGTGAAGTGGCGGTGGGGGTGGTAGCGTACCTCCAGCACCACCAGCTTGGGATTTTTCATCTGGCTGGCGAGCCAGTCCGCATCCACCAGGAAGGAACGGTCGGCGAAGGCAGCCGGAGCGAAAGCGAGCAGGGCCGCAAACAGCAGGAACAGGCGTTTCATGCTTTGACTCCGGATTTGCGTTTGGCACGTGGGCGGGCAAGGGGAGGCAGGACCTGGGGCGGGCAGGGCGACGCGGCGCGCAGGCTGGCGCATTCGCCGGGCTGGTGGGCGCAACATTCCTCGGTGAGGTAGGCGATCAGTTCCAGCATCAGGGGAATGTTGGCGCGGTAGCGCACGAAGCGGCCCTCCTGCACCGGCGTCACCAGCCCCGCCTGGGCCAATGCCTTGAGATGGAACGAGAGATTGCTGGGCGCAAGGCCCAAAATGCCGGCGATCTCGCCCGCCACCAGCCCCTGACTGCCGTAGCGCACCAGCAGCCGGTAGATGTTGAGCCTCGGGGCCGAGGCGAGGGACTCCAGGATGGGAATGGCGGTCTCGTTGTTCACGATTCAACGATACAACAAACATTGAAATGAAGTCAAGCGCGGTGCTGCTGCCATGGCCAAAGAAAATGACGTTCCCTTTCGCCGTCCGCCTTGTTGCCCGACTTTGACTCCGGTAGAGTGGCGCGCGTTTTCGCCGCGCGCCCCCGACCCTCTTGGAAACCTTGCCGATGACGCTCGCCTTCGCGCTGTTCCTCATCACCCTGGTGCTGGTGATCTGGCAGCCGCGCGGCTTGCCCATTGGCTGGACCGCCGTGGGCGGGGCACTGGTCGCTCTCGCCTTGGGCGTGGTGCATCCGGCGGACGTGCCGGTGGTATGGGACATCGTCTGGGACGCCACTTTCACGTTGGTGGGCCTGATCCTGATTTCCCTCGTGCTGGATGCGGCGGGTTTCTTCGAATGGGCCGCTCTCACGGTGGGACGCTGGGCGGGGGGACGGGGACCCTGGCTGTTTCTGCTTTTGGCCCTGCTCACCGCGGCGGTGGCGGCGCTGCTTGCCAATGACGGGGCCATCCTCATCCTCACGCCGCTGGTGCTGGAGATGCTGCACGCGCTGCGTTTCACGCCGCGGGCGATGCTGGCCTTCGTGCTGGCCACCGGCTTCGTGGCGGATACGGCGAGCCTGCCCTTCAAGGTTTCCAATCTCACCAACATCATCGTCGCCAACTATTTCGGGCTGAGCTTCCTCGACTACGCGGCGGTGATGGTCGTGGTGAACCTGGCAGCGCTGGCGGCGAGCCTGGCGGTGCTGTGGCTGGTGTTCCGGCGTGACGTGCCGGCACGCTTCGATGCCGGCACCCTGGACGAACCGGCTGCGGCCATTCGCGATGCGGTGGTCTTCCGCACCGGCTGGCTGGTTCTGCCGGCCGTGCTTGCGGGCTATCTGGCCGCCCATGCCCTGAGGCTGCCCACGGCCGCCATCACCGGCAGCGGCGCACTGGTACTGCTGCTGGCCGCGGGCCGCGAGCATTTCCTGCGGCGCCAACCGAAGGCGGTGATCCCCCTCTGGACACTGGTGCGGGAGGCGCCGTGGCAGGTGGTGATTTTCTCCCTGGGCATGTATCTGGTGGTGTTCGGCCTGCGCAACGCCGGGTTGACCCTCCTGCTCACGCAGGCCCTGGAAGCCCTGGCATCCCACGGCCTGTTGCTCGCCACCCTTGTCAGTGGCCTGCTGTTCGGCTTGCTCTCGGCGGTCATGAACAATCTGCCGGCGGTGCTGGTGGGCAGTCTCGCAATCCACGATGCAGCGCTGCCGTCCCTGCTGCGCGAGGCCATGATTTACGCCAACGTGGTGGGCTGCAACATCGGCCCCAAGATGACGCCCATCGGCAGCCTTGCCACGCTGCTCTGGCTGCATGTGCTGGCCCAGCGCGGTATGCGCATCGGCTGGCTGGAATATCTGCGGCTGGGGGTGCTGCTCACGCTGCCCGTGCTGGGAGTGACCCTGCTGGCCCTGGCGGGCTGGCTCGCCCTGATTCGTTGAGGGACGGGTTATCCTTGCGTTTTTCTGGAGACGATCCATGAATCTGTATGCGCTGCTGGCGGTGGCGGTGGGTGCCGTGCTGGGCGCGTGGCTGCGCTGGGGCCTGGGCCTCTGGCTCAACCCGGTGTTTCCGACGCTGCCCTTCGGCACCCTCGCGGCCAATCTTCTGGGCGGTTATCTCATCGGGCTGGCGGTGGCCTTTTTCGGCCATCACGCAGGACTGGCACCGGAATGGCGGCTGTTCGCCGTGACCGGCTTCCTGGACGCGCTCACCACGTTTTCCACGTTTTCCGCCGAGGTGGTGACCCTCATGCTGCGGGAGCAGTTTGGCTGGGCGTTCGCCACCGCCGCGGCGCATCTGCTGGGTTCCCTGAGCCTCACGGCGGTGGGTATCTGGACCTTCAAACTGATCAGGGGGTGATCCCGTGGCCGACGTGTTTCTGAAGATCTACACCGAGGAAAAGCAGCGCCACCGCGGCCGGCTGCTTTATGAGTGGCTACTGGAACAGGCCCACGCCCTGGGCATTCCCGGCGGGTCCGCCTTTCGCGCCATCGCGGGCTACGGGCGCCATGGCGTGATGCACGAGGAGAGCTTCTTCGAGCTGGCGGGCGACGTGCCGGTGGAGGTGGGCTTCGTCACCTCGGACGAGGCGGCGCAGCGTCTTCTGGACAGGATCGGCGAGGAGGGACTCAGCCTGTTCTACGCCATACTGCCGGCCCAGCACGGGGTCACCGGCCGGACCGGCTGACGGGCCGATGGATCTTTTCGGCCATCTCGTCCTCTTCGTCGCTTCCTTCGTCGCCAACTGGTTTTCCGCCCTGTCCGGCGGCGGGGCGGGGCTCATCCAGTTTCCCATGCTGATCTTCCTGGGGCTGCCCTTCGGGGTGGCGCTCGCCACCCACAAGGTGGCCAGCGTCGCCCTGGGTCTGGGGGCGACCCTGCGTCACCTGCGGGAGAGCACCCTGGAGCGGCACTTCTCCCTGCTCATCCTCGGGGCCGGGCTGCCAGGGGTGGTGCTGGGGGCCAACACCATCCTGCGTGTGCCGGAACGCTGGGCCACGGTGGCGCTGGGTGTGCTGACCATGGGCCTGGGCCTGTATTCCGCGCTCAAACCCCGGCTGGGGCTGGAGCATGCGCCGCGCAACCGGGAAGGGCGGGCACTGGCGGCGGGCATGCTCGGGCTGTTTGGCGTCGGCTTCCTGAACGGTTCCATCACGTCCGGCACCGGGCTCTTCCTCACCCTGTGGCTGGTCCGCTGGTTCGGCCTGGACTACAGGCGGGCGGTGGCCTACACCCTGGTGCTGTGTGGGGTGTTCTGGAACGGGACCGGCGCCCTGGTGCTGGGCTGGATCGGGCGCATCGCCTGGGACTGGATGCCGGCCCTGCTCGCCGGCTCGCTGCTCGGCGGCTATGCCGGCGCCCATTTCGCCCTGAAGAAGGGCAATGTCTGGATCAAGCGTGCCTTCGAGGGGGTGACCCTCCTCATCGGCGCCCGTCTCATCATCGGCTGACGCCGTACACCCATTCGTTGAGCAGGTCGCGCGCCGCGCCGATCACCTCGGTGGCGGTCATGCCCACCGGGCCGATGCCCTTGTCCCGCAGCCGGTCGGCGGCGGCACCGTGCAGGTGCACCGCCAGCAGCAGGGCATCGCGCGGCGCGAGTCCCTGGGCGAGCAGGGCACCCATGAGGCCAGCCAGCACGTCGCCGGTGCCGGCGCTGGCGAGCCCCGGATTGCCGCTCGTGTTGATGAACCAGGTGGCGTTGGGCATGGCGCATACCGTGCCGACGCCCTTGAGGGCCACGAAGGCGTTGAAGCGCGCCGCGATCAGGCTGGCCACTTCCACCCGCTGGCACAGGACGTCACCGACACCGGCGCCGATCAGGCGCGCCGCTTCCGCGGGGTGGGGCGTCATCAGAGTGGGCGCCCTGCGCTGGGCTGTCAGTTCCTGCAGGGTGGCGCTTGCGGCGATGAGGTTGAGCGCGTCCGCGTCCAGCACCACCGGCCTGTCGCTTGCCAGCACCTGTTCCAGATGGGCGCCGGCGGCCGCCGAGCGGCCCAGGCCGGGACCTGCCACCAGGACGGTGAGATGGGGGGCATCCAGCAGGTGGGCCGCGGGCCGCAGCATCAGTTCCGGCTGCAGGGCATCCACGGCCGGCGCCGCGTCGCTGATGAGCCCAAGATAGACCCGGCCGGCGCCGGCATGAAGGGCCGCGCGTCCCGCAAGCAAAGCGGCACCGGTCATGCCCGGTGCACCACCCAGGACGCCCACCGAGCCGAACAGGCCCTTGTGGCTGTTGAGGGGGCGCGGCGGCAACAGGCTTCGCACCAGGGTGGCATCCAGCAGCCAGCCCGGTGCCGGGTGGTACATGGGGGCCTGCACGTCCAGGGTGCGCAAGTGGAGCTCGCCGCAATGATCGGGACCGTCCCCGGTGAGCAGCCCCGGCTTGAGGGCGAGGAAGGTGACCGTGTGCCGCGCGCGGATGGTCGGACCGTGCACGCAGCCGCTGTCGGCGTCCAGGCCGCTGGGGACGTCCAGCGCCAGGATGGGCACGCCCAGTGCGTTCACACGCTGCACCCAGTCGGAATAGGGGGCCTCGAGCGGGCGGGTCAGGCCGATGCCGAACAGCCCGTCGATGACGAGCCCTAAGTTCCGGTCGTCGGGCAGAGCCGGCCGACAGGTGCCGCCCGCCGCGCGCCAGGCGGCGAGGGCTGCCGCGGCGTCCGGTGGCAGCCGGGCCTCGTCCGCGCGGAACGCCACCTCCACCCGGTAGAACCACTGCTTGAGCCAGCGTGCCGCCACCAGGGCATCGCCGCCGTTGTTGCCGGGACCGGCCAGGACGAGGATGGGACGTCCGTCCGCCGCCAGCGCCCGGGCCAGTTCGGCGGCGGCCAGACCCGCGCGCTCCATGAGCGGCGGCTGGTCCGGGGCCGGGACGACGCCACGCTCGATTTCACGGATACCGGCGGTGGGATAAATGGGCAGGGGCGGGGACATTCGGCCAATCGTGCGGTCTAAGGTTTTGCGGCGGGCTGCCGCAATATAGCATGGGGACGCAAGCCCCCGCCTGCGCAAGGAGGCGATTATGGCAAGCGAAAAAGTGAACCCGGCGGGCGCGCCCATCGTCAACTGCGACCAGACGGACGCCTGCGAGATCGTGTCCTGTGCCACCTGTCTGGCCGAGATTCCGGCGGACGTGGCGCTCACCGCGGAAGGACCGGACTACGTCCAGTATTTCTGCGGCCTGGACTGCGTGGCACGCTGGAAGGAAAAGCTCGGTAAGCCGCAGTGACCGCTGCGGCGCGCGCCCGGCGCCTGACCGTTTCGGGTAAAATTCCGGTTTCCCCTGCGAAATCCGGAACATGTCCCAGATCATCCAGCTGCGTGGACGCAGCGCCCTCTCCCCTTTTCGTCTCGACAAGCTCAAGCAAAGCCTCGCCGCCGCGGTGCCCTCGGTCACCGCGGTCCATGCCGAATTCTGGCACTTTGCCGCGGTGAGCCGGCCGCTGACGCCGGAGGAACGCAGCCGGCTGGAACGCCTGCTCACCTATGGCCCGGCCGGCGAGCCCGGGGACGCACGGGGTGACCTGTTCCTCGTGGTGCCGCGCATCGGCACGATTTCCCCCTGGTCTTCCAAGGCCACGGACATCGCCCACCATTGCGGCCTGGGCGCAGTGGAGCGCATCGAGCGCGGTGTGGCCTGGTATTTCCGCAAGGCGGGCTGGGCGCCGCTGGAGGCGGAGGAGCGGCGTGCGCTGTTTCCCCTGATCCACGACCGCATGACCGAAACCGTGCTCACCGAGCTGGACCGGGTGAACGAACTTTTTGCCCACCACAGCCCCCGGCCCCTCGCCACCGTGGACATCCTGGGGGGTGGGCGCGAGGCGCTGGTGGCGGCGAACCGGGACATGGGGCTCGCCCTGTCGCCGGACGAAATCGATTACCTGGTGGAGAACTTCACGCGGCTTGAGCGCAATCCCACCGACGTGGAACTGATGATGTTCGCCCAGGCGAACTCCGAGCATTGCCGGCACAAGATCTTCAATGCGGAATGGATCATTGACGGCCGCCGGCAGGACAAGAGCCTGTTCGCCATGATCCGCCACACCCACGAGCAGCATCCGGAAGGCACGGTGGTGGCCTATGCCGACAACGCGGCCGTGATGCAGGGCGCCCCGGTGGCACGCTTTTATCCGGATCCGGTCACGGGCCGCTACGAGTTCCACAGGGAGCTCACCCACATTCTGATGAAGGTGGAGACCCACAACCACCCCACCGCGATCTCGCCCTTCCCGGGTGCAGCCACGGGGGCGGGCGGCGAGATCCGCGATGAGGGTGCCACCGGCACGGGCTCCAAGCCCAAGGCGGGGCTCACCGGTTTTTCCGTGTCCAACCTGGCCATACCCGGCTTTGAACAGCCCTGGGAGGCGAATCCCTACGGGCGGCCGGCGCGCATTGCCTCGGCGCTGTCCATCATGCTGGAGGGGCCCATCGGCGCAGCGGCCTTCAACAACGAGTTCGGCCGTCCCAATCTGGCGGGCTATTTCCGCACCTTCGAACAGTGGGTGGCGGGGGAGATGCGGGGCTATCACAAGCCCATCATGCTGGCCGGCGGCATCGGCAACATTTCCGCGGCCCACGTGCACAAGCGCGAGGTGGTGCCGGGTGCGCTGCTCATCCAGCTGGGCGGACCGGGGCTTTTGATCGGCCTGGGCGGTGGCGCGGCTTCCAGCATGGACACCGGCGCCAATGCCGAAGATCTCGATTTCGACTCGGTGCAGCGGGGCAACCCGGAAATGCAGCGCCGCGCCCAGGAGGTGATCGACCGCTGCTGGCAGCTGGGCGAGGCCAATCCCATCCTGTCCATCCACGACGTGGGAGCGGGTGGCCTGTCCAATGCCCTGCCCGAGCTGGTGCATGCCAGCCACCATGGGGCCCGCCTCGATCTGCGCAGGATTCCCATCGAGGAACCCGGCATGTCGCCCATGCAGATCTGGTGCAACGAGGCGCAGGAACGCTACGTGCTCGCCATCCGTCCCGAGAGCCTGGAGCGGTTCCGGGAAATCTGCGAACGGGAGCGCTGTCCCTTCGCGGTGCTGGGCAGCGCCACCGCCGAGCCCCACCTGCGGGTGGAAGATCCCCATTTCGGCAATCTGCCGGTGGACGTGGATCTCGAGATCATCCTGGGCAAACCGCCGCGCATGACCCGCGACGTGACTCATGTGGCGCGCAGCCTGCCGCCCCTGGATTTCTCGTCCATGCGCCTCGAAGAGGCCGTGGAGCGGGTGCTGCGTCTGCCTGCCGTGGCGGCCAAAACCTTTCTCATCACCATCGGTGACCGGACCGTCGGCGGCCTCACTGCACGGGACCAGATGGTGGGGCCGTGGCAGGTGCCGGTGGCGGACTGCGCCGTCACGCTCATGGGCTACGACACCTGCCTGGGCGAGGCTTTCGCCCTCGGCGAGCGCACGCCCCTCGCCCTCATCGACGCACCGGCTTCCGGGCGCATGGCGGTGGGGGAGGTGATCACCAATCTCGCCGCCGCGCCCATCGAGAAGCTCTCGGACATTAAGCTCTCCGCCAACTGGATGGCTCCCGCGGGCCATCCGGGCGAGGATGCAGCCCTGTTCGACACGGTGCGCGCGGTAGGGATGGATCTGTGTCCCGCGCTGGGGCTCTCGATCCCCGTGGGCAAGGATTCCCTGTCCATGAAGACCGTCTGGGAGGAGAACGGCCGGCGCAAGGAAGTCACGGCACCGGTGTCGCTGATCGTGTCGGGGTTCGCTCCGGTGTACGATGCGCGCCGCACCCTCACGCCCCAGCTGCGCACCGACTGCGGCGAGACCGACCTCATCCTCATCGACCTGGGGGCGGGGCGCGGCCGCCTGGGGGGCTCCGCGCTGGCCCAGGTGTACGGCCAGCTGGGTGACCGCTGCCCTGACGTGGTCAACCCAGGCAAGCTCAGGGCCTTCTTCGAGACCGTGCAGGACTTGAACCGGGCGGGCAAGATCCTGGCCTACCACGACCGCTCCGACGGTGGCCTGCTGGTGACCCTGTGCGAGATGGCCTTCGCCGGCCACACGGGCATCACGGTGGATCTGGACGAACTCTGCTTCGACCAGATCCGCGCGGGCGTGGAGCGGCGTGGCGAGCCGGAACCGGAGCTGCCCCCCGGTGCTTACTCGCCCCACATCTACCCGGTGCTGTTCAACGAGGAACTGGGCGCAGTGCTGCAGGTGCGTCGCACCGACACGCGGGTGGTGCTGGACACCTTCTTCGCCGCGGGCCTGCGCAGCGAGCTGCACGTGATCGGTACCCTGAACGCAGACGATACCATTCGTCTGCTGCGCAACGGCGCGGAGATCTATGCAACGCCCCGCGCACATCTGCAGCGCATCTGGGCCGAGACCAGCTTCCACATGCAGCGCCTGCGGGACAATCCCCAGTGCGCGCAGGAGGAGTTCGACCGGCTGCTGGAAGTGGACGATCCCGGGCTCAACGTGCGGCTCACCTTCGACCCCGCCGAGGACATCGTCGCGCCCTTCATCGCCCGCGGCGCCCGGCCGCGGGTGGCCGTCCTGCGCGAGCAGGGTGTGAATGGCCAGGTGGAGATGGCGGCCGCCTTCCACCGCGCCGGATTCGAGGCGGTGGACGTGCACATGAGCGACATCATCGGCGGCCGTGTGTCCCTGCAGGACTTCGCCGGCTTCGCCGCCTGCGGCGGCTTTTCCTACGGCGACGTGCTGGGGGCGGGGGAGGGTTGGGCCAAGTCCATCCTGTTCAACCCCCGGGCCCGGGAGGAATTCGAAGCCTTCTTCCGGCGCGGGGATTCCTTCGCCCTGGGCGTGTGCAATGGCTGCCAGATGATGAGCAACCTGCACGAGATCATTCCGGGGGCGGCTGACTGGCCTCACTTCGTGCGCAACCGCTCGGAGCAGTTCGAAGCCCGCTTCGTGCTGGTGGAGGTGACGGACAGCCCGTCCATTTTCCTGCGGGACATGGCGGGCAGCCGGCTGCCCCTCGTGGTGGCCCATGGCGAGGGCTATGCGGAATTCGCAAGCCCCGAGCAGCGCGCCCGCGCCCACGTGGCGCTGCGCTACGTGGACCATCACGGCCGGCCCACGGAGACCTATCCCCTGAATCCCAACGGTTCGCCGGAGGGCATCACCGGTCTCACCACCGGCGATGGCCGGTTCACCATCATGATGCCCCATCCGGAACGCCTGTTCCGGACCGTGCAGCATTCCTGGCATCCCCCGGAGTGGGGGGAGGACGGGCCCTGGCTGCGCATGTTCCGCAACGCGCGCCGCTGGCTCGGCTGAAGCGCGGGCGTCAGTTCAGGCTGTCCTGGAACTGGTGCAGGATCTCGTCCGTGAACTCGTTCCGGGTGAGCGGGCTGATGCCCAGTTCGGCGAGGATGTTGGTCTCCACTGCCGCCCAGCCCGGATCGCCGTAGCCGCAGAACAGGTTGCGCAGGTGGGTGGCGAATAGCAGCACGGCGATGAGTGGCGTCTCTGTCGCGAGACCCTGCCCGGGGTCGTGATGATGACGGATGGCCTGGCACACCGGCTCCGGCAGTTTCCAGTTGCGTGCCAGGAGATAGCCCACCACGGCGTGGCTGGTGTTGTGGGCGGCGTCTTCCTGCTCCAGATCCGGCCAGGTCCGGGCGATATCCCGACAGTAGCCGGGAAAACGCTGCATGAGGATGGGCACGCCGCAATCGTGGAACAGGCCCGCCATGTGGGCGTGTTCCGGGGCAATGCGCAGCACGTCCTGCTGGCGCCGGACGATCAGGCTGCACAGCAGCGCGATGTCGTTGGCACGCTCCCAGAAGGCGTCCAGTTGGGCGCTGTCAGTGCCAAGGGCATCACGCAGCGCGGCACTCTTGATGACGGTGAGTGCCGGTTTCAGTCCCATCAGCGAGAGCGCCTGGTCGAGGCTGTCCACTTCCCGCCGCAGGCCGAACACCGGCGAGTGTGCCACCTTGAAGATGCGGGCCGTGAGGCCGGCATCCTTGCCCACCAGCCCGGCGATGGCCCGCAGGCTCACATCGTCGCGTTGCGCCAGGGCGTCGATTTCCTGGAGGATGCGCGGCTGCGGTGGCAGATTGACGCCCCGCGCGAGCAGGGCTTCGATTTCCTGGTCGGGAGGCGGCGAGGGCGACTGAACCATGGCACGACATTGGAATGTTTTGCAGGCGGGGACAGTATCGGCCTTTCTCCGACTTCCTTTAGCCCCGGGCAGCCCCCGGCCGCGAGCATAAACGCGCCGCGATGAGCGGCGCGGTCTCGTGAACGGGAATGCACCCGGGTTTCCGGGCGACGGGTTTTACTTGGTTTCGGCCGGGGCGGGATATTCGATCTTGGCCTTGGCGCGCAGCTCGGCCGCCATCTGCTGCAGTTGCTGCTGCTGCAGGCGCTGGACCAGCTGGGGCTTGATCTCCTCCAGCTTGGGCGCATCCTTCACGTCTTCCAGCTTGATGACGTGCCAGCCGAACTGGCTCTGCACCGGCGTTTTGGTGTATTCGCCCTTCTTGAGGGCCACCAGGGCGTCGGCAAAGGGCTTCACGTAGGCATTGGGCACGTTCCATCCCAGATCGCCGCCGTTCTGGGCGGACGAGTCCTTGGATTTCTGCTGGGCCAGCTTCTCGAATTTCGCACCCTTGGCCAGCTGGGCGATGACGGCCTCGGCCTCTTTCCTGTCCGCCACCAGAATGTGGCGCGCGTGATACTGCTTGTCGCCGATCTGGGCCCGGATCTTGTCGTACTCGGCCTTGATCATGTCATCGGTGATGGGATGCTTCTTGACGTAGTCCTGCACATAGGCATTGAGCAGGATGTTCTGGCGCGCCAGATCCATCTGCATCTGCACATCTGGCCGCTTGTCGATGCCTTCCTTGACCGCGGCCTGGCGCACCACCTCGCGGCTGATGAGTTCCTCCAGCACGGCCTTGCGCACTTCGGGCGTATCCGGCATACCCTGGGCGGCGCGCTGCTGCATGAAGGTGTCGATCACGGCCTGCTTGATGGGCGTGCCATTGACGGTGGCGGCGACGGCCTCATTGCCGGTCTTGGCGGCGGGCTGGGCATTGCACGCACCCAGGGTGAGCATGCTGCCGAACAGAGCGAACAACACGCGGGAAGTCATGGCTTTCATGAAAGGTCCTCTTTGGGGTTGGTCAGAAGAATTCGTCCGGGGTGGCGGCGGTGATGCTGAGGGCGTGGATCTCGGTGCGCATCAATTCGCCCAGGGTGTCATAGACGAGGCGGTGGCGCGCCAGGGTGGGCAGCCCGGCAAAACGTTCGGACACGATGGTGACGCGATAGTGCCCACCCTCGCGGGCGCCGGCATGGCCGGCATGCAGGGCACTGTCGTCGCCGATCTCCAGATGCTGGGGCGCGAGTGCCGCGAGGCGCTCCCGGATGCGTTCCACCGTGCTCATGCGGGAAAGACCTTGCGCAACGGTTTCACGGTGACCCGCGCATACACGCCCGCGCTGACATAGGGATCGGCTTCGGCCCAGGCGCGGGCGTCTTCCAGCGACGGGAATTCGGCCACGATCAGACTGCCGGAAAAGCCGGCCGGTCCCGGATCCGGGCTGTCGATGGCAGGGCAGGGGCCCGCCAAAAGCAGGCGGCCCTCGTTCTGCAGCGCCTGCAGCCGCGCCAGATGCGCCGGACGTGCCGCCTGCCGGCGGGACAGGCTGTCCGGCACGTCCTCGCCCCAGATCACGTAAAGCATCAGGAACGCTCTCCTTCCTCCACGTATTTCGCCAACATCAGCGCCTGCAGCAGCACGAACACCAGCATGATGCCGAGGAAGCCGAACAGCTTGAAGTTCACCCACGCTGCTTCCGAAAAACGGTAGGCGACGAACAGATTGAGCCCACCCATCAGGGCGAAGAAACCGGCCCAGCTGAAATTGAGCCGCCGCCACACGGACTCGGGCAGCTTGATCTGCTGGCGCATCATGGCTGCGATCAGGTTGCGTCCGAACAGGAGATCGGCGCCCAGCAGCACCGCCGCGAACAGCCAATAGAGCACGGTGGGTTTCCACTTGATGAACAGCGGATCATGGAGGAACAGGGTGGCTCCGCCAAACACGGTTATCAGGACCAGGCTCACCCACAGCATGGCGTCCACGTGGCGGCGGCGCCACCACACCCAGCCGATCTGGGCGAAGGTGGCGGCGATGGCCACTGCCGTGGCGGTAAAGATCCCGTAGATCTTGTAGGCCACGAAGAACAGCAGGATGGGAAACAGGTCGAAAAAGAATTTCACGGATGATTGCGGCGTTGGACACACCCGCGCACGATGGGTTCCTGCACAGGGGGTTCCAGCACAGGGGGTTCCAGCACAGGGGGGCGCGCAGGCCGGTTTTCGTGGGCGCAAAAAGTGTAGCACGGACGCCCAAGACAGCATACCTGCATTTTTGCTATGATCCTCCGACATTTTTGCGCAGACTTCATGCTTCACGTCGATCTCCACACCCATTCCCGCATTTCCGACGGGCTGCTCGCGCCCCGCGAGCTGGTGCGCCACGCTGCCGCCCAGGGCGTGCAGGTGCTCGCCCTGACCGACCACGACGACGTGGCGGGGCTTGGCGAAGCGCGCGAGGAGGCCGCCATCCACGGCCTGCAGCTCGTGAGCGGGGTGGAGATTTCCGTCACCTGGCGCGGCCGCACCGTCCATATCGTGGGGCTGCGCATCGACGAGACGAATGCGGCGCTTTTGGCGGGACTGGCCCGTCTGCGGGCCTCCCGTTTCGAGCGGGCCCGGCGCATGGCGCTGGAGCTGGAGCGTGTCGGCATTGTCGGCAGCCTGGAAGGGGCCATGGCCTACGCCAGCGAACACATCATCAGCCGCACCCACTTCGCGCGCTTCCTGATCGAGCAGGGTTATGCCGATGACATGCGCGGCGTGTTCCGCAAATATCTGGTGAAGGGCAGGCCCGGCTACGTGGAACACACCTGGGCGGCGCTCGACGAGGCTCTGGCTTGGATCCACGGCGCAGGCGGCACCGCGGTCATCGCCCATCCTGGCCGCTATGATCTCGGTCCGCGGCTTGTGCGGGAGCTGTTTGCCGAGTTCCGCGATCTGGGCGGCAGCGCGGTGGAGGTGGTGTCCGGCAGCCATTCCCAGGACGAAACGCTGCGCTTCGCGCAGCTCGCGCGCGAGTTCGGGCTCAGGGCCTCGCGCGGCTCCGACTATCACGGTCCCGGCCACAGTTATGTGGAGATGGGGCGTCTCGCGCCGCTGCCCGCCGGCTGCCTTCCGGTCTGGCACGACTGGCCCGAGGTGCTGCCCGCAGCGGCCTGAATTCGGGCCGCCCGTTGCGGGCGCGATGTCTTTTCTCCATGGCGCAGTTTTTTTCCATCCACCCCCAGAATCCCCAGCCGCGGCTCATCCGCCAGGCCGCGGACATCGTGCGCGCCGGCGGCGTGATCGTTTATCCCACGGACTCCTGTTACGCGCTGGGCTGCCATCTGGGTGACAAGGATGCCGAGCGCCAGCTCCGTCAGATCCGGGGCCTGGATGAACATCACCATCTGACCCTGATGGTGCGCGACCTGTCGGAGATCGCCACCTATGCCAAGGTGGACAACCGCCAGTTCCGCCTGCTCAAGGCCAATACACCGGGCAGTTACACCTTCATCCTGGAAGCCACACGGGAGGTGCCGCGCCGGTTGCAACATCCCAGGCGGGCCACCATTGGCATCCGCGTTCCCGATCATCCGGTGGCGCTGGCCTTGCTGAGCGAGCTTGGTGAACCGCTGTTGTCCACCACGCTGATCCTGCCGGGCGATGGCATGCCCCTCAACGATCCCGAGGAGATCCGGGAACGGCTGGAGAAACGCGTGGCCCTGATCCTGGATGCCGGCCCCTGCGGCGTGGAGCCCACCACCGTGATCGATCTCACCGGCGAGACCCCCCAGGTGCTGCGCAAGGGCAAGGGCAGTCTCGCCCCCTTCGGACTGGAGCACTGATGGAGCTGGAAGCGATCCTGCGCGAAATTTCGGTGCTGGCGCTGCCGGTGCTGTTCGCCATCACCCTGCACGAGGCGGCCCACGGCTACGTTGCGCGCCATTTCGGTGATCCCACTGCCTGGCAGGCAGGACGCATCAGTCTCAACCCCCTGCGCCACATCGATCCGGTGGGCACCATCCTGGTGCCGCTGTTCATCTATTTCACCACGGCCCTGGCCGGCCAGGGCTTCCTGTTCGGCTGGGCCAAGCCGGTGCCGGTCAACTTCAGCCGCCTGCGCCAGCCCAAGCGTGACATGCTGTGGGTGGCGGCGGCCGGTCCCATGGCCAACCTGGTGATGGCTGTGCTGTGGATCCTGGTGGCCAACGTCAGCAGCGGTTTGCCTGGGGACAGCGTGGGCGCGTGGTTTTATGCCATGGCGGAAAAGGGCATTCTCATCAACGTCATTCTCATGGTGCTCAACCTGTTCCCCCTGCCGCCGCTGGATGGCGGCCGCATCGCGGTGAGCCTTTTGCCCAATCCCTATGCCTGGCGCTTCGCCCGCATCGAACCCTACGGCATGCTCATCCTGGTCGTGCTGCTGGTCACCGGTGTGCTGGGCGCGCTGTTGTGGCCGCTGGTGGGGTTGACCACCCGCCTTCTGCTCATGATTTTTGCTGCTTAGGATCTCCTGCCATGTTCGCTGAACGTGTCCTCTCCGGTATGCGCCCCACGGGCAGTCTGCATCTGGGGCATTATCACGGCGTCCTGAAAAACTGGATCCGCCTGCAGAACGAATACGAATGCCTGTTCTTCGTGGCGGACTGGCACGCCCTCACCACCCACTACGACAGTCCCCACACCATCGGTGAGAACGTGTGGAACATGGTCATCGACTGGCTCGCCGCCGGCGTCAATCCTGCCAACGCCACGCTGTTCATTCAGTCGCGTGTGCCCGAACATGCCGAGCTGCATCTGCTGCTGTCCATGATGACCCCGCTGGGCTGGCTGGAGCGCATCCCCACCTACAAGGATCAGCAGGAAAAGCTGGCCGACCGGGATCTGGCCACCTACGGCTTCCTCGGCTACCCGCTGCTGCAGAGCGCGGACATCCTCATCTACCGGGCCAACCGGGTACCGGTGGGGGAGGACCAGGTGCCGCACATCGAATTCACGCGGGAGATCGCCCGGCGTTTCAACCATCTCTATGGCCGGGAGCCGGGCTTCGAGGACAAGGCCAGGCTCGCGGTGAAAAAACTGGGTTCCAAAAAGGCCCGCCTGTACGAGGAGCTGCGCACCCGTTACCAGCAGGAAGGCGATGTCGAGGCGCTGGAAGCCGGCAAGGCGCTCATCAATGAAGCGCAGAATCTGTCGGTGGCGGATCGGGAACGCCTGTTCGGCTATCTGGAAGGCAGCGGCAAGATGATCCTGCCGGAGCCGGAGGCCCTGCTCACCGCGGCCTCGCGCATGCCCGGGCTGGATGGCCAGAAGATGTCCAAGTCCTACCACAACACCATCGGCCTGCGGGAAGCGGCCGACAGCGTGGTGAAAAAGATCCGCACCATGCCCACCGACCCGGCACGGGTGCGGCGCACCGATCCCGGCAATCCGGACAAATGCCCGGTGTGGCAGTTCCACCTGGTCTATTCCGACGACGCCACGCGCCAGTGGGTGCGCGATGGCTGCACCAGCGCCGGCATCGGCTGCCTGGAATGCAAACAGCCCGTGATCGATGCCGTGCTGGAGGAACAGAAACCCATGCACGAGCGGGCGCGTCCCTACGAGGAAGACCCCACCCTGGTGCGCAACCTGGTGGCCGACGGTTGCGAGAAGGCACGCGAGCTGGCCCAGGAGACCCTGCGCGAAGTGCGCGACGCCATGGGACTGTCCTACGGTTGACGGCCGTCATGCTCGCTTCATAACCCAATGTCACAGACAACGGCCGCCTCGAACGAGGCGCCCATGGATCTGTCCCCCTGCTTGCGGACTTTGCCAGCCCTTTCCTCGATCACAGCCGGCGGTTCGCCTTGCGTGCCGCGCCGGGCGTGTGAATTGCTGTAACCGGGCTTATCGCTGCAGGCGGCTGCTTATCAGGCCATCGTGCGCGAGCGCCTCGACTGGCAGGCACGGCGTTACGCCTGAACGTCGCGAAGGCGCCTCTTGCCGGATTACTTCCCCCACCCTGTTGCGCAAGCGTGTGGACTGCTCGCCGTCCCCGGAAAGCGGCGCCACTCGTGCGCCCCCGCAAACACGGGCCCGTGGCAACCCAGTGGTCTGCCCTCTTGCGAGCTATGTCTTCGTCATGGATACTGTATGCTTTCTGCATAGCCAGGAAGCTGCATGGGAACGGTCAACCCCTTTGCCACCCGGCGTGTGGCGCTGTGCTTCGATGAGCGGGGCAATCCGCAATTCCACTCCACCTTGAGCCCGGAGGACTTTTGCCAGCGGGCCCTGTGTGTCGCCCCACCCCGCCACGTCATCCCCATCGTGTTCGTGCCGGGCATCATGGGGAGCAATCTGCGGTCGTTGAAGCGGATAAACGGTAAAACCGTCCCTGCCTGGCGGCCGCCCAACGGGTTATGGGAAAGCTTGGGCGAAGTACGCATGCGGTTAAAACAAAAACCGGAGGCCCGGCAGCTCCAACTCCACCCCAGCCGGGTCGAAGTGGACGACGGCGGCTTTGTCTCGATCCCCCGCGACTGCTACAACCTGGACACCCGGGAAGCCCGCCGGCGCGGCTGGGGGGAGGTGCACTGGGAGTCCTACGGCCCCTTTCTGCTCACCCTGGAACGCGCCCTCAACGACCAGTACGAAGACTGCGGCCGCCCCACCGCCACGCCGCTTGCCGTCTGGCAGCGGGCCCAGCGGCTCGATGAGGACACCCGCCGCCGCTGGGGCGCCCGGGGCGAGGCCCCTCCCCTGAGCCCGGCGGCCTTCCAGCGCCTGGACGACTACTACTACCCCGTCTGGGCCTGCGGCTACAACTGGATGGAAAGCAACGAGCGCTCCGCCCGGCGCCTGCTCGAACGCATCGAGGCCATCCTGGCGCACTACCAGGCAAGCGACTTCTTCATCCCGGAAGGCCGGGTGATCCTGGTGACCCACTCCATGGGCGGGCTGGTGGCGCGGCGCGCCGCCCAGCAGGCCCCCGAGCGCATCCTGGGGGTGGTGCACGGGGTGCTGCCCGCGCTGGGGGCGCCCGTGACCTACCGCCGCTTCCGGGCGGGCACGGAAAGCAACGGCCTGTTCGACCTCGTGGGCAAGCTCACGGCCGTGGTGCTGGGCTGGAGTGCGGCGGACACCACCTGCGTGCTGGCCCACTCCCCCGGCGCCCTGGAGCTTCTGCCCACCCGGGACTATCCCCCGGGCTGGCTCCGGGTGAAGGCGGGCACCCACACCCTCCTGAGCCTGCCCGAAACCGACCCCTACAGCGAGATCTACGCCAAGCGGGTGCAGGACGTCTGGTGGGGCATGGTGGACGAAACCCTCATCGATCCGGCGGGGCTGGTGGACAAAAAGCTTACGCCGTTTGACGCCTATGAGAACGCTCTCACGGAGGCACGGGCTTTCCACGACACCTTGGGTCTCTATTTCCACCCCCACACCTATGCCTATTTCGGGGTGGATCCCTGTCTGCCCACCTTCCACACGGTCTGCTGGGAGGCCACATCCCGGTTCGAGGACGGCCCCGTGAAACTCGGCCCGGAAGCGGGCGAGCGGCTCCGCCAGGCCCGGGCCACGGACTGGGACGGGCTGGGACGCTGCGAGGTGGCCCTGGGCGAGGACACCGTGCCCTTCCGGCTGGGGGCCAAGGACGGCCCCGGCGATGGCACGGTGCCCGAGCCCTCGGGGGCCCAGGTGGAACGGGCCGGCCTCAGGGCCAGCTTCCGCCTGCAGGGCGTGGAGCATGCCTCGAGCTACCGCCATCCCGAGGTGTGGGACAACGTCTGCTACTGCATCGCCCGCCTGGTGGCGCAGGCCACACCCGTGACTGAACTGCCCCAATCGAAGAAGGAGAGCTTCCCATGTCCCGATGGCTCTGCTGGCTCGTCCTCTGCCTCCTCGGCCCCCTCGCCTGGGGCGCTGATGACATGACCGGCATGCGCACCGTCTGTTTTGGGCGCTTTCTCATCGACGTGCCCCAGGAGGCCGTGGTGAGCGGCCAAAGCTACGAGTACATGTTCGGAGAGATCCGAAGCGAGCGGCTGGGCGGTGGCCCCGCCCTGTTCGAGCAGCGCATGGCCGAGCGGGAGGCCAAGCTTCGGGCGGGCAAGCACGAAGAGAAATTTAGCCTAGTCGAGTCCCGCCGTCCCTTTCCCCATGCGCGGGTGTTCAAGTTAACGAAACAACTCATCACGCGCGCCACTTTCGGCTTCGAGGGCTATCGCCTGGACAAGGGCATGTTGTATTCGACTGCGGCTATCGCCGTCAGCGCCAGCGGAATCGACTCGGTGCTCCAGGATCTGGAAACCAAACTCCTTCCCAACCTGCGCTACCGCCTGCCGGAGGAAATCCCCACCGAGCCGGGCTTCTGCCTCGAGGAGGGCTTCATTGCCGATGCCGGCGATGAGTTCCACTACGAGCGGGCAAGCATCAACTTCCGTTTCCCCCAGTGGCCGGACGTCAGCATCCGGGTCTTCTACCGCACCAACGGGGACAAATTGGAGGAATCCCTGCTCTCCCGTACCAAGAAACCGTTTCCCGCCGAACTGCTGGCTTTGGCCAGCCGGATCAGGACCCTGCGCGCCGGCAGGCACGACGTCGGCCCCCTGCGCGGCGAGGAACTGCTCCAGGCCTATCCCACCGAGGGCGGTTTCTACACTCACCATCTGGTGTGGGACACCCAGGGTGAGCGCCGGTCGTTGACCAACCCGGCCTTCTACCTGCAGCTGGAGACGGGTTATGTCATCGGCGAGCCCGACCCTGAGCGTCCCCCCTCCCTCACTGACGAGCAGGCCATCCGCCTGTTCGACGCCATCGTCAATTCCATCCGCCTGCGGCCCACGGGGCCCGGCAAGGGCGCGGCCGCCACCCCGCCGCCGCGCCTGCCCCTGGGCACCCGGGTCACCAGCCGCGCCCTCTGCCCCGAAAGCGGCCTGTGGCAGTGCCTGAACGAAGACGTCAGCCTCACCCCCCGCCGCCGCTTCATCCCCCGCGGCGCCCCCATGCCCTATGGCCTGGCCAGCCGCCCCGCGCCGGGGCTCAGGGGGCTATTGGGCGGCACGGAAGGCACCCCCGTCGAGGTCACCTGGCAGCTGGTGGACTACGGCGATGATCCCCCGCAAGGCTGAGCCTGGAATGGCCAGGCGCCAGCTGCAATCATCATGCTTGCATCATAACCCGATGCATAGACAATGGCCGCCTCGAACGAGGCGCCCATGGACCTCTCCCCCCTGCTTGCGGACTTTGCCAGTCCTTTCCTCGATCACGGCCGGCTGCTCGGCTTGCGTGCCCCCGGCCGGGCGGCGGGGGCGGGTGGAGGCGGTGCTGACGCGTCTTACCGGAAAAGGAGCAAGCCTATGACACGCGTCTGGGTGGTGGGGGTGGTGCTGGGGTGCTTGGCGGGCTGTTCCGTGCCCGATGACGAGGTGGCGGTGCCGGTGTCGGCGATCAACTACACGGAGCAGGAGCTGGGATCGTTTCTGTTCATCCACCCGGAAACCAAAATCCCGGCAGGGGGACCGGGGCTGGCGCCCTATGAAGCGGGTGGGACCATGTGCTGCTACAAGCTGCCCAGGCAGTGGCGGCCGGGGATCAAGGTGCGGCTGCGGTACTACTGGTACTACGGCTCGGAAAATGTGCCCGACACGGAGCGGGAGTTTGAGCTGCCGCCTTATGCGGGGGGCCGGGTGGGGATGCTGTGGGCGGTGTTTTACGGGGGTGATGATGTGGAGGTGGTGGTGAGTGATGTGGACCCGGGGCATGTGGACTGGCCGGGACGGCTCAAGCACTGGCCCCAGCCCAGCCTCGCCTACAGGCGCAAGCTGTGGCAGCAGGAGATGGACCGGCTGAAACGGGATCTGGCGGATTTCGAAAGCGCAGCCAAGGGGGGCACAGCAGAGGAGATCCAGGAGTCTTGGGAACATTACCAAAAGTGGGAACCGGAATCGGTTCGAGGGTTCAGCGGGCCCGATGACCCGGCGTTTGCCGAGTGGCGCAAACAACGCTTTGCCAAGGCAGCCGAGCGGACCCGGCAGTGGATCAAGCAACTGGAGGAGAAGCGGCCATGAGAGCGACACTGGCGAAGCCCATGCCCTTCAGCGCGGCGGATCCGAGCGTGATGGAAGTGTTCTTTACCAAAAAAGACCGTGAGGATTTAGCCGCCTTCGAACTCCGGGAGCACCCGCCTGTGTGTGATTTTCGGGAATCCTGCACGGAGAATCTGTTTTTGGGGTTTTTCTTCGACGGCACGCGCAACAACTATGCGGTGAGCGAGGAGAGGCAGGATCGCAGCCACAGCAATGTGGCCCGGCTGTTCGATGCCTATCCGGGCCAGACCATTGCGCCGCGGGAACTGCTGCGGTTTGACATCCGCTGGCCCGACGAGGCGCGCTATCCCAACTTCTTCCGCGTCTATGTTCTTTGCCTGGGCTGTGGAACGACGTCTGCTACTGCATCGCCCGCCTGGTGGCGCAGGGCACACCCGTGACTGAACTGCCCCAATCGAAGAAGGAGCGCTTCCCATGTCCCGATGGCTCTGCTGGCTCGTCCTCTGCCTCCTCGGCCCCCTCGCCTGGGGCGCTGATGACATGACCGGCATGCGCACCGTCTGTTTTGGGCGCTTTCTCATCGACGTGCCCCAGGAGGCCGTGGTGAGCGGCCAAAGCTACGAGTACATGTTCGGAGAGATCCGAAGCGAGCGGCTGGGCGGTGGCCCCGCCCTGTTCGAGCAGCGCATGGCCGAGCGGGAGGCCAAGCTTCGGGCGGGCAAGCACGAAGAAGAATTTAGCCTAGTCGAATCCCGCCGCCCCTTTCCCCATGCGCAAGTGTTCAAGCTGTCCAAATGGGTCATCAAGCTCACCACCTTCGGTTTCGAAGCCTACCGCCTGGACAAGGGCATGTTGTATTCCATGTCGGAGACGGCATTTGACGAATCCAAAATGACCCCGGTCATAACCCGCCTGGAAACCAAACTCCTCCCCAAGCTGCGCTACCGCCTGCCGGAGGAAATCCCCACCGAGCCGGGCTTCTGCCTCGAGGAGGGCTTCATCGCCGATGCCGGCGATGAGTTCCACTACGAGCGGGCAGGCATCAGCTTCCGCATCCCCCGCTGGCCAGATGTGCTGATCACCGTGTATGCACGCACCAATGGGGAAAAGCTGGATCCCCCGCTGCTGTCCCGCATCAGCAAGCCCTTTCCTGCCGCCCTGGCCTGGGCCGCCAGCCACATCGGCATGCTGCGCAAGGGAGAGCGGATGGTGGGACCATTTGCCGGACAGGAGGTGCTCGAAACCCTGCCCACGGGGCAGGGTTACTCCACCCATCACTTCGTCTGGGAGGCGCTGGGTGAGCCCCGCTCCATCTGGCGGCCCCAGATCCATTTGGAATTCGCCACCGGCGATGCGCGCAAGGTGGACAAATGGGCCCGTCATGTCCCCCCCTCCCTCACCGACGAGCAGGCCATCCGCCTGTTCGACGCCATCGTCAATTCCATCCGCCTGCGGCCCACGGGGCCCGGCAAGGGCGCGGCCGCCACCCCGCCGCGCCTGCCCCTGGGCACCCGGGTCACCAGCCGCGCCCTCTGCCCCGAAAGCGGCCTGTGGCAGTGTCTGAACGAAGACGTCAGCCTCACCCCCCGCCGCCGCTTCATCCCCCGCGGCGCCCCCATGCCCTATGGCCTGGCCAGCCGCCCCGCGCCAGGGCTCAGGGGACTATTGGGCGGCATGGAAGACACCCCCGTCGAGGTCACCTGGCAGCTGGTGGACTACGGCGACGATCCCCCGCAAGGCTGAGCCTGGAATGGCCAGGCGCCAGCCGCAATCATCATGCTTGCATCATAACCCGCTGTCATAGACAATGGCCGCCTCGAACGAGGCGCCCATGGATCTCTCCTCCCTGCTTGCGGACTTTGCCAGTCCTTTCCTCGATCACGGCCGGCTGCTCGGCCTGCGTTGCGGCCCGGGGATGGGCATCGCCCCGGGTGGGCTTGTCATCGAGCGGCTGGCAGGCTTTGAAGCCTTCAACCGGGGCTATCGCTATGAGCTCCATTGCCTCAGCCCCGATGCGGGGCTTGAGACCGAAGCCTGGCTGGGCCAGGCCCTGGGGGTGGACATCCTGCTGCCCGACGGCCGCCACCGCCCCCTGTGCGGCCTCATCACCGAAGCCGGCCGGCTGGGCAGTGACGGCGGCTTCGGGCGCTACCGTCTGGTGGTGGAGCCTGCCCTGGCGCTTACCGGCCAGCGCTGGGGCAGCCGGGTGTTCCAGGACCGCAGCGTGCCCGAGATCGTCGCGGCGGTGCTGGCCGAACACCGGGCCCAGCCCCTGATCGGTGCCTGTTTCACCCTGGAAGACCGACTCACCGGCTCCTACCCCCGGCGCTCCTATTGCCTCCAGTACCGGGAAAGCGACCTGGCCTTCCTCGACCGCCTGCTGCGGGAAGAAGGCATCCGCACCACCTACCGTTTCGACACCACCGGCGAGATTCCCCGCCACACCCTCATTCTGTTCGACGACGAGGCGGTGCTGCCCCACCTGGGGGGTGTGCGCTTTCACCGCCAGGATGCCGCCGAGACCGAAGACGGCCTCACCGGCTTTTGGGAGGACCAGCGCGTACAAAGCGGCACCAGTCGCCTGGCGAGTTTCGAATACAAACAGGTGGCCCGCCTCCAGGGTGAGGCGGACAGCCTGCGGGCGCGGCCCATCGAAGCCCACCTGGAAGCCTACGACCCCCAGACCCTCTACTATGGCGATGCCGCCGAGCTTGCCCGCTATGCCCGGCTGCGCCAGGCCGCGCGTGAGGCCGCCGCCCGGCGCTTTACCGCCCGCGGCCACGTGCGCGCCCTGGGGGTGGGCGTGCACTTCGATCTGCTGGACCACCCCGTCCAGGCGGGCCGCTTCCTGGTCACGGCGCTGAAGATTGCCGCCCGCAACAACCTCACGGCCGAGGACACCCCCCTGTATGACCTGCAGGCCAGCTGTCTGCCTGCGGGCACGGCGGCGGTGCCCGAGTATGGGCCGTCCCACGCCAAGCCCACCAGCCGGGGGCCCCAGACCGCCACCGTGGTGGGCCCGCCGGGGGAGGAGATCTACACCGATGCCCTGGGCCGGGTGCGCATCTGCTTCCACTGGCAGCGGCCCGAAGACGGCCATGGCCTGCGCGACGAGACCGCCTCCACCTGGGTGCGGGTGGCCACCCCCGCGGCCGGGGCCGGCTATGGCTGGCAGAGCCTGCCCCGGGTGGGGCAGGAAGTGCTGGTGGACTTCCTGGAAGGCGACATCGACCGGCCGGTGGTGGTGGGGGTGCTGCACAACGGCCGCCAGCCCCCGCCCCGTTTCAGCCACCAGGGCAGTCTGCCTGCCCACAAGACCCTCTCGGGCATGGTGAGCCGGGAATACCGGGGCGGCGGGGCCAGTGAACTCCTCTTCGACGACACCACCGGCCAGCTGCGGGTGCGGCTGGCCACCGACCATGGGGCCACCAGTCTGGAACAGGGCTGGCTCATCCACCCCCGGCGGGAGGGAGAAGGCACTCCCCGGGGCGAGGGCTTCGAGCTGCGCACCGATGCCAGTGGCGCCCTCCGGGCCGGGCGGGGGCTGCTGCTGTCCACCGAGGCCCAGCCCCGGGGCCAGGGGCCTCAGCTCGCCCGGGCGGGACTCCTGGCCGAATTCGAGGCCGCCGCGGCGCTCACCCGGGCGCTCGCCCGCGAGGCCCAGGTCCACCGGGCCGGGGAGACCGACACCAGCCTGCAGGACCGCCTCCACGACGCCCTGCGCCAGTGGGAGGGGGGCTCCAACACCGCCCCCGAAGGCCAGGGCGGGGGTCAGCCGCTGATCGCGGCGAGCAGCCCCGGGGGCATGGCCCTGGCTACACCGGCGGACATGAACCTGGCGGCGGGTCAGCTGGACCTCGTCGCCCAGCAGGATGCCAACCTGAGCCTGGGCCGGCGCCTGGCCGTGCGGGCCAAAGAGGCCATCTCCCTCTTCGCCCGGCGCCTGGGCCTCACCCTCGTCGCCGCCGCCGGCAAGCTCCGCATCGAGGCGCAGGGGGATGATGTGGAGATCCTCGCCGCCCGCCGCATCGTGATCACGGGGCTCGACGGTGTGCGCCTGCAGGCGCCGCGGGTACGGCTGGTGGCCGAGGGCGCGGCCTACGACATGGGCGAGGGACGAATCAGCTCCCGCACCCTGGGAGCTCATACGCGCCATGCGGCCCGGCATCCCATGACGGGACCTGCGGGGGTGAACCTGCCGCCCCTGGATGTGCCGGAAAGCTTCCAGGGGGCGTTCAGCCAGCGCCTGGACTGGACGTCTTTCCCGCTGGCGTGGCTGCCTTGCGCCCGGGCGTGGGAGAGTGTGGTGCAAAAGGGCGAGGCGGTGCTGGGTGTCCTGACAGCCCGGGAGGAGCAGCCGTTCACACGCGCCGTGGTGTCCGACAGCGGCGATGTGGTGCGCTACGTGGCCATGCTCCATGACGACTGGCGGGTGACGGAAGAAATCGAGGAGCCACTGGACGATTCCGGAGAGGACGCATGAAGGCATCGAGCGGCATCTACCGGGTGAAGGCGGGGGATACCCTCACTGCCATCGCCCGCGCCACCGGCAGGAGCGTGCCGGAGCTGGTGCGGCTCAACGGTCTCGAAAACCCGGACCGGCTGCAGGTGGGGCAGGTGCTCTACCTCACTGAGGAGCGGGCCTTTGGGGTGCAGGCCCTGTTCCTGGATGCGCTGCACCATCCCATTGCCAACCTGCCTTACCGTCTGGTTTACGACGGCAAGACCGAGGAGGGACGCACCGGATCCAATGGCCTAAGCGGCAAGATCGTGACGCAGGACGGGACATCCTCCGTCGAGGTATGGGTCCGGGATGTTGTATCGGATGCCTGGCGCTGTCTCGTGCGCACGGTGTCGGGGGTGGGATTCAAGCTCATCAGCCTGCGCAGTCCCGCGATTTGTTTCAGCGGCAAGCTGGAACCCCATCCGCCGGGCGCGCCCTTCACGCAGCCTCCGGCACCGGCTGCCGGGGGCGCGTCGAAGATACCGCAGCGGCCTGCGGCGCCCAAGGGCGAGCCGACCAAAAACAACCCCGCCGTCCGAACGAACACCAGGAAAGGCCAGCATGGCGAATCCGTCATGGAAATCGGCGTCGTGCTGCCGCAAAAGCTGCTGAACTTCATGGCGGCCTATGACGGCGAGCCTATCACTGAAGCCCAGTGGGAAAACTTCGCCGAGATCGTGGAGTGTGAGGTGAATGTACTCAAGGCCTTCGCCATCGTGGAATCGGGTGGGAATTCGGCCTTCTGGGTCGTCAACGATCAGGCGGGCCACAAGGTCCACGCACCGAAGATCAACTTCGAGCGGCATCACTTCAGCCGACTGACGGCCAGGAAATACGACCAGACGAACCCGGATATTTCATGGCCAACGCGCTACCTGAGCAGGAGCCAAGCTCCGGTGGGAAGTCCCAATGCCTCCCTCCATGACAAACGTGTGGATCCGGAGGATCTGTACGATGAGCACCAGGCCTACATGCGCCTGGTGAAGGCCTGGTCGTTGAAGGACGGAACGGAGGTGGCGGCCATCCAGGCGACTTCCTGGGGCAAGTTTCAGATCATGGGATTCAACTATGAGCTCTGCGCAACGGACAAGTTGGATGATTTCGTTGCGAAGATGTGCCGAAACGAAGCCGGGCAGGTGGAGCTGCTGGCTTACTTCATCCGGAACAAAAAACCCTTGTGGGAAGCGGTGAAGGCAAAGGACTGGGTGCGGATCGCCTATTACTACAATGGAAAGGAATACCGGACGAATCAATACGATGTCAAACTCAAAGAGGCTTATGAAAAACTCAATCGCAATTCTGCTTAGCATGGCATTTCTGCTGACCCCGCTGCCCAGCCGGGCGGAGTTCATTGGGGACAATCGTTTCAACGGTGCGCCCGCGGATATCAAGCGACTGACCCCGGAGGAGAGTGATCTGTTCATCAAGCCATTCTGGAACAGATGGCACAAGATCATACGAAGGGAGATCACCCGGGACAACAGTGGGGTCGAGCAGGATGGATTCATTGGAGACGTTCATACGATGCATATCCGCTGGAATGGCCGGGATTACTATGCCTGGGCGGTGTTTTATCAGTCCGCAGAGCAGCTTGCATTGTACAAGAGGCCTGGTGCAACTCCAGCGATCCCCGGTGGCGGCATTTGTGCGCTGTATGTATTCGACCGGGATCTGAACCCTTTGGCGGCACTCAGGATCGATCTGCCGGAGGCGGACCATCACACCTGGTGCAATGGGATTAATGGCATTGGTTCAGCCGGTGGGGGCATCGAGGGTGTGCTGGTGAGTTTGAGCTATTACCTTACCGACAAGCCACCGGCCAAGCGGATAGAGGACATTGGCAAGGGCTGGCGTTACATGTCAGTGTTGATTCGCTTCGAGGAGCGGGACGGTAAGCTGGTTTTGTGGCAGGACGACAGTTGTCTGGGCAATCCCAACCGGGTCGGCGAGATTCCGGTGGCGCGCCAGGTGCTGGCGCGCTGTGAGGCGATGCCACGCTAGATGCCGTGGGTGACCGGATAGGCATTTTTTACGGAGGAAGCTTGTGAGAAATCCATTCACCATTCTGCTTGGCCTGGTGTGTCTGCTGAGCCTTTCGCCCAGCCGGGCGGAGTTCATCGTGGACAAGCGTTACAACGGCGCGCCCGCGGATATCGAGCGACTGACCCCAGAGGAAAGCGATCTGTTTACCAAGTCGTTCCTCGACAGATGGCACAAGATCCTGGTGCGGGAGATCACCCGGGACAACAAAGGGGTCGAAGATGATAGTTATGGTTTTGCTACCCTTCATAGGGGCCATATCCGCTGGAATGGCCGGGATTACTATGCCTGGGCGGTAAGCTATTTGTCCGCAGAGCAAATTCTCCGGAATCGGAGGCCCGGGGAATCCGCGAGGGCGATCCCCGGTGGCGGCATTTGTGCGCTGTATGTATTCGACCGGGATCTGAACCCTTTGGCGGCGCTCAGGATCGATCTGCCGGAGGCGGACCATCACACCTGGTGCAATGGGATTAATGGCATTGGTTCAGCCGGTGGGGGCATCGAGGGTGTGCTGGTGAGTTTGAGCTATTACCTCACCGACAAGCCGCCGGCCAAGCGGATAGAGGACATTGGCAAGGGCTGGCGTTACATGTCGGTGTTGATTCGCTTCGAGGAGCGGGACGGTAAGCTGATTTTGTGGCAGGACGACAGTTGTCTGGGCAATCCCAACCGGGTCGGCGAGATTCCGGTGGCGCGCCAGGTGCTGGCGCGCTGTGAGGCGATGCCACGCTAGATGCCGTGGGTGACCGGATAGGCATTTTTTACGGAGGAAGCTTGTGAGAAATCCATTCACCATTCTGCTTGGCCTGGTGTGTCTGCTGAGCCTTTCGCCCAGCCGGGCGGAGTTCATCGTGGACAATCGTTTCAACGGCCATCCCGTAGAGCCATGGAACCGCACCGTCCATCCGTTCTTCGTGAAATGGGAAAAGATACTCAAACGCGAGATCGCCCAGGATAACGACGGGATGGAGCCCCCCCCACCGCATGTGGGGGGCGCCTATCACATCCTCTGGAACGGCAAGCACTACTACGCCTGGAACGTGGCCTATGCGGTGGCGGCCCAATACAGGGAGTACCAGGCGGCGCTCGAAGAGCGCCGCGACAGCCGTCGTCTTCCGGGCGGGAGCATCTGCGCTCTTTATGTTTTCGATGAGGGGCTGAGGAAGTTGGCCTCCCTCACCATCGATCTTCCGGAGGCAAACCATGACACATGGTGTTACAAGGCCTGGGGGCTCGATGCCGCCGGATCGGGCATTCCGGGCGTCGTGATGGGTGTGGGCTACTTGCCGGCGAGTCGGCCATCGGCCAAGGATCGGGAGATGACCGTGCTGGTGCGTTTCGAGGAGCGGGACGGGAAGCTCGTTTTGCGGCAGGACGACAGTTGTCTGGGTAACCCCAACTCATTCAGCCGAACGCCCCTGGCGCAGAAGGCGCTGGCCCGCTGTGTGGCGACGGGACAGCCGGCGCGCTGAGCAAGGCGAAGCATCTGCGGTGACTCGGCGGTCTCTTGCCGGTCCGGGGCGGCGCTGTGTGAGGGAGCCGGCCGGGTCAGGACGCCTAAACAAGACCTCGGCGCGTAACGCCCGTGCCTTGGCGTCTGCCTTCGACACGGGTGGCTTAAGGGCGACATTGTCTGCCCTCCAGAACGCAATGCCGCCTTTGCCGCTGTCACGAGGGGCCGGCCCAACATCCCCGTCGGTGGCGCCGGGTCCTGGGGCCTACGGGGCAGGCCGGCCCGACACCGGAAGCTGAAGGCGCGCGCCTTCCTTCGGATTGGGCGGGGCGGGCCCGATCCGGTAAAATCGCCGGATCATGACCGAAGCCACCGCCGCGCCAGCGTCTGCGCCCATCGAAGCCCGCGCCCGGGTCTATGGCGAGCCGCTGGTGGAGCTGCCGCCGGACCTGTACATCCCGCCCGACGCGCTGGAGGTGATCCTCGAAGCCTTCGAGGGCCCCCTCGATCTGCTGCTCTACCTGATCCGCAAGCACAACCTGGACATCCTGGACATTCCCATGGCCGAGTTGTGCCGCCAGTACATCGAGTACGTGGAGCGCATCCGCGCCAGACAGCTGGAGCTGGCAGCCGAGTATCTGGTGATGGCGGCCATGCTCACCGAGATCAAGTCGCGCATGCTGCTGCCGCGGCCGCCGCGCGAGGAGGGCGAGGAGCCGGCCGAAGATCCGCGCGCGGAACTGGTGCGGCGGCTGCTGGAATACGAGCAGATGAAGTTTGCCGCGCGCCAACTGGAGGAGCTGCCCCAGGTGGGCCGGGATTTGCATCTGGTCCACGTTTACATGGAAAAGGTGGCGGCGGAGCGTCTGCCCCAGGTGAGCGTGGCCGATCTCGCCGCCGCCTGGGAGGCCATCGTCGCGCGTGCGCGGCGCAACGTGCATCACCGCATCACACGCGAGGAGCTCTCGGTGAGGGAGCACATGAGCCGGGTGCTGCGTGTGCTGTCCGTCGAGGGCTACAGGGAATTCAGCGAGCTGTTCGATCCCGCCGCCGGCGTGCCCGAACTGGTGGTGACTTTCCTGGCCATTCTGGAACTGGCGAAACAGCGCATGATCCAGATCACCCAGGCCGAAGTGTATGCCCCCATCTACGTCAAACTGGCCGAAGCCGATCCGGATGAACGAGAACCTGAACCTGAATGAAGTCAAGCGGGTGCTGGAGGTGGCGCTTCTTACCAGTCATGAGCCCCTTTCGCTGCAGCAGCTCGCCAAACTGTTCGACGCGGAAATCGATCACGACAACCTGCGCAAGGTGCTGGACGAGATTCGTGCCGACTGGTCGGACAAGGGCGTGGAGCTGGTCCAGGTGGCCAGCGGCTGGCGTTTCCAGAGCAAGCCCGAGTACCAGGTCTATCTCGACCGCCTGAACCCGGAGAAGCCGCCCAAGTATTCCCGCGCTGTGCTGGAGACCCTGGCCATCATCGCCTATCGCCAGCCGGTCACGCGGGGCGACATCGAGGCCATCCGCGGGGTGGCGGTTTCACCCCACATCCTGAAAACCCTCGAGGCGCGCGGCTGGATCGATCAGGTGGGGCACCGCGACGTGCCCGGCCGGCCCGCGCTCTATGCCACCACCAAGCAGTTCCTGGACGATCTCAATCTGCGTTCCCTCCAGGAACTGCCTTCGCTGGATCAGTTCGTGGTCAACGAACAGTTGCTCATGCCGGATCTGGTGCCGGGGGATGAAGACGATGCGCAGCCGCCTGCGCAGGAGGCGCCCGCATCCACCACGGCGGCGGTGGACGGCGAGCCGGTGCGGCGCGAGAGTATCGAGGGTGAGGAAGCCTTCCCGGCGCGGGAGGGCGAGACCATCGAAGCGGTGATCGAGGATCTGGGCGTACGCGGCGCTGAGACGGCGGGTACCGATGTCTGAACGCCTGCAGAAGGTGCTGGCGGCGGCGGGTCTCGGCTCGCGGCGGGAAATGGAGGCGTGGATCCGCGCCGGGCGCGTGCAGGTCAACGGCAAGCCGGCGGTGCTCGGCCAGAGCGTGGGGCCGCGCGACCGCATCTTCGTGGACGGCAAACCGGTGCGCCTGCAGCTCGAATCCAGGCGCGTGCCGCGGGTGCTGCTCTACAACAAACCGGAAGGGGAAATCGTCAGCCGCTCCGATCCCCAGGGCCGTCCCAGCGTGTTCCGCCATCTGCCGCCCATGCGCACCGCCAAGTGGCTCGCGGTGGGCCGGTTGGATTTCAACAGCAGCGGTCTCTTGCTGTTCACCACCTCGGGCGAGCTTGCCAACCGGCTGATGCATCCCCGCTACGAGGTGGAACGGGAATATGCCGTGCGCGTCATGGGCCGGCTCACTCCCGAGCAGGCCCAGCGGTTGCGCGAGGGGGTGGACATCGACGGCACGCCGGCCCGCTTCGAGAGCATCGAAGACCGGGGCGGCGAAGGGGCCAACCACTGGTATCACGTGGTGCTCCGCGAGGGACGCAACCGCGAGGTGCGGCGCATGTTCGAGGCGGTGGGGCTCCTGGTTTCCCGTCTGATCCGCGTCCGCTATGGCAGCCTGCGTCTGCCGCCCCGTCTCAGGCGCGGCCGTTTCGTGGAACTTACGCGGGACGAGGTGTCCGCCCTGCTCGCGGAAGTCGGGCTGGGTGGTGCATCGCGGGGGGCAGGAGCCCGCCGGCGCACGGGCCGGGTGTCCGGCAAGAAAGGTCCGGGGCACTGATCCTCGCTGGCACCGGAAACATTCGCTATGCTAGTGGAATGGCGCCGGGTCTGGCGCGTGGTGTCATCGACTGTATCGGAGGTCTTATGCGCCCATTGTCCGTTCTGATCGTCGTAGTGAGCCTGATGGCCTGCTCGGCCGTCCATGCCGCCCAGGGGGTTCGCAAGGGGCAGCCGCCGCGTCTGGGATCGATTTCGGAAACGGTGGTGAAGATGCCCCTGGCCAAGGGCGTGTCGCTGGAGGATGCGGAACAGTCCCTCAAGCTGCGGGCCAATGCGCTCAACATGAAGCTGGTGGCCGAGCTGCCCCTGTCCAAGCAGGTGGAGGCGATTACCGGCAAGCCCTCGCGTCACGCGACCATCTTCCAGTTCTGCGACGCCATGACGGCGCGCCAGATGCTGGACTACAGCCTCGACTTCGCAGCCTATCTGCCCTGCCGCATCGCCCTGGTGGAGGACGAGAAGGGGCAGGGCTGGCTGGTGATGATGGATCTCAACATGCTCATCAATGCCGCCAACCTGAAGCCGGAACTCAAGGCCAAGGCCATCGAGGTGCGCGACATGCTGGAGAGCATCATGCGCGCCGGCGCCAACGGTGAGCTCTGATTGCCCGAGCTTTGCGGAAATGGCTGCCGGCTCTTCGCCATCCCGGCCGCCACACGGGCTGCCGCCTTGTGATCCCGCGGCTGTTTCCCTCTTGGTGGGGCAGGGAGAGGTCGGGGCAGGCGTTTACGCAATGCTCAATGGTGTGCCCGCAACTGCTCGCGGGTAAGCAGAAAGACGTACTCGTCACTGCCGCCGGCCTCGAGCCAGGTGAATGGCAGATTGGGAAAGGCCTGTTCCAGCCGCGCCCGGTTGTGGCCCACCTCGACGATCAACAGTCCCCCCGGGTTGAGGTGCTGGAAAGCCTGCTTGAGGATCACGCGGACGTGGTCCAGGCCGTCCTCGCCGCTGGCCAGGGCCAGGCGGGGTTCTGCCCGGTATTCCGCAGGCAGCGCCCGCATGGCGGCGGCATCCACGTAGGGCGGATTGCTGACGATCACGTCGTAGCGCCGTCCTTTGAGGCTCTTGAACAGATCCGACCGGATCAGGGTCACGCGCTGATCCAGACCGTAGTCGGTGACGTTGCGTTCCGCCACTTCCAGCGCCTCCGGCGAAACGTCCGCCGCATCCACCCTGGCCTGGGGAAAGGCTTCCGCCAACAGGATGGCCAGGCAGCCGGAGCCGGTGCACAGATCCAGTGCCGATTCCACCGACGCCGGATCGTCCACCCAGGGCGCCAGGCCTTCCTGCAGCAGCTCGGCGATGAAGGACCGGGGCACGATCACCCGTTCGTCCACGTAGAACCGGTAGGGCCCAAGCCACGCCTCGTGGGTGAGATAGGCGGCCGGCTTGCGGGTGGTGATACGCTGCTCGACGATGCGCAGCACGGCCTCGACCTCGGCGGGCAGCAGGCGTGCGTCCAGGTAGGGCTCGAGCTGGTCCAGCGGCAGGTGCAGAGTGTGCAGGATGAGATAGGCCGCTTCGTCGTGGGCGTTGCTGGTGCCATGGCCGAAAAACAGCCCGGCCTCGTTGAACCGGCTCACCGCGAAGCGCAGCAGGTCGCGCACGGTGACGAGCTGCCTGCGTGCCTGGGCAAACAGCGCCTTCACCGGCACAGCAAACGCTCCAGAATGCCCGTGTAGATGGCACTGAGCGGCTCGATGTCCGCCAGCGCCACGCATTCATCCACCTTGTGAATGGTGGCGTTGGGCGGTCCCACCTCCACCACCTGGGGACAGATGCGGGCGATGAAACGGCCATCGGAGGTGCCGCCGGTGGTGGACAGTTCCGGCTCCAGTCCCGTCACCGCGCGGATGGCCTCCGTCGCCGCCGCCACCAGCTCGCCCCGGGGCGTGAGAAAGGGCTCCCCCGAACACTCCCACACCAGTTCGTACTCCAGCCCGTGGCGGTCGAGAATGGCCTGGACGCGCTGCTGCAGGCTCTCCACGGTGCTGGCGGTGGAAAAACGGAAGTTGAACAGGATCTCCACACTGCCGGGAATCACGTTGGTGGCACCCGTGCCGCCGTGGATGTTGGAAATCTGGAATGTGGTGGGCGGGAAGTATTCGTTGCCCCGGTCCCACTCCGTGGCCGCCAGTTCGGCGATGGCGGGAGCGACGAGATGAATGGGATTCTTCGCCAGCTGGGGATAGGCCACGTGGCCCTGCACGCCTTTCACCACCAGCCGACCGGAGAGGGAGCCGCGGCGGCCGTTCTTGATCATGTCGCCGGTGCGGTTCACCGCCGTGGGTTCCCCCACCACGCAGTAATCGAGGGTCTCGTTGCGGGCCGCGAGTGTTTCCACCACCTTCAGCGTGCCATCCACCGCCGGGCCTTCCTCGTCCGAGGTGATGAGCAGGGCGATGGAACCGGCGTGATCCGGGTGCACCTCCAGAAAGCGTTCGATGGCAGTGACGAAGGCGGCGAGAGACGTCTTCATGTCCGCCGCGCCGCGGCCATACAGGCGACCTTCGTGCACGGTGGGGGTGAAGGGATCGCTGCGCCACGCTTCGCGCGGCCCCGGCGGCACGACATCGGTATGGCCGGCGAAGCACAGGACCGGACGGCTGTCTCCGCGCCGCGCCCAGAGATTCTCCACCTGTCCGAAACGCAGGCGCTCGATGTTAAAGCCCAGAGGGGCGAGGCGCTCGGCCAGCAAATCCTGACAGCCTGCATCGTCCGGCGTGACCGACGGACGGCGGATCAGGGCCTCCGCCAGCGCCTGGGTGGGAGAGGTCATTTGCCGAACACCTGGGCGTAGGTGTCGGGATCGAAGCCAATCACCAGCTTGCCCTGATATTCGAACGCAGGGCGGCGGATGGCGCTGGGTTTTTCCTGGAGGAAGGCGATGGCGGAAGCCTTGTCCCTGACCCGGGCCTTTTCCTCTTCCGGCAGTTTGCGCCAGGTGATGCCGTTGCGGTTCACCACCTGCTCCCAGCCCACGGCGTCCATCCAGCGCGCAAGCAGCTCGGCATCCACACCGTTTTTCTTCCAGTCGTGGAACTCGTAGGGAACGCCGTGGGCCTCCAGCCAGGCGCGGGCCTTTTTCACCGTGTCGCAGTTGGGAATGCCATACAGTTTCATGACGGAAAAACTCCTGGGGATTGCGGGCGCTGATCCAGGGGAAGGCTTTCGCTTTCAGACGCCCCGCAGCAGCTCGTTGATGCCCACCTTGCTGCGGGTCTTCTCGTCCACCTTTTTTACGATCACCGCGCAGTAGAGGCTGTACTTGCCATCCTTGGAAGGCAGGCTGCCGGACACCACCACCGAGCCGGCGGGCACGCGCCCGTAGTGGATCTCGCCGGTCTCACGGTCGTAGATCTTGGTGCTCTGGCCGATGTAGACGCCCATGGAGATGACGCAATTGTCTTCCACCACCACGCCCTCGACGATCTCCGAACGGGCACCGATGAAGCAGTTGTCGCCGATGATGGTGGGGTTGGCCTGCACCGGTTCCAGCACGCCACCGATGCCGACACCGCCCGACAGATGCACGTTTTTGCCGATCTGGGCACAGGAACCCACCGTGGCCCAGGTGTCCACCATGGTGCCTTCGTCCACGTAGGCGCCGATGTTCACGTAGGACGGCATGAGCACCACATTCTTCGCGATGTAGGCGCCGCGCCGCGCCGCGGCGGGCGGCACCACGCGGAAGCCCCCTTCACGAAAATCCCGGGAGTTGTAGTCGGCGAACTTGGAGGGAATCTTGTCGAAGTAGTTGGTGAACCCACCCTTGATGAAGAAGTTGTCCTCCATGCGAAAGGACAGCAGCACCGCCTTCTTGATCCACTGGTGGGTGACCCACTGGCCGTCGATTTTCTCCGCCACGCGCAGCGTGCCACGGTCGAGATGGTCGATCACCGTGTTCACCGCTTCCTTGGTCTTGGCGTCCACCGTGCGCGGCGTGATGTCGGCGCGGCGCTCGTAGGCTTCGTCGATGATGCTTTGCAGTTCCTGCATGATGGAGGATCCTTTCGATTGGCGGTTTTCAACGCGAAGACGCAACGTCACAGGGACTGACCGGCTTTCCCCGGCGTCTCCTGTGCCGTCACTTTCAAAGGCCTTTCACGAATTCCCTGATACGCCTGGCGGCCTCGCGGCACTCCGCCTCCGAGGCCACCAGCGCGATGCGTACGAAATTCGCGCCGGGATTTACGCCATGGGCCTCGCGCGCGAGGAAGCTGCCGGGCAAAACCGTGACATTATATTCGCGGTACAACCCTTGGGCGAAGGCCGTGTCCCCAATGGGTGTGCGTACCCAGTAGTAAAAGGCGGCGTCGGGCAGGGCAAGGGGCAGCGCGTCGCCGAGGATGGCGCGGAAGTCTTCGAACTTGGCGCGGTAGAGGCGGCGGTTTTCCGCGACATGGGTTTCGTCGCGCCAGGCGGCGGCGCTGGCATGCTGGACGGTGGGGCTCATGGCGCAGCCGTGATAGGTGCGGTAGAGCAGGAATTTTTCCAGGATCTCGGCATCCCCGGCGACGAAGCCGGAACGCATGCCCGGCACGTTGGAGCGCTTGGACAGGCTGCTGAACACCACGAGATTGACGAAGTCCCGCCGTCCCAGGCGATGTGCCGCTTGCAGCGCCCCAAGGGGCGGAGCCGACTCGTCGAAGTAGATCTCCGAATAACACTCGTCGGCCGCGATGACGAAGCCGTAGCGGTCGGACAGCTCGAACAGCTCACGCCAGTCGTCCATGCTCAGGACCCTGCCCGTGGGATTGCCCGGGGAGCACACGTAGATCAACTGGGTGCGTTCCAGGATGTGCTCCGGAACCTGGCGCAGATCCATGCGGAAGCCGTTCTCCGGCGTGGTGTTGAGATAGTAGGGCTCCGCGCCTGCCAGCAGGGCGGCCCCTTCGTAGATCTGGTAGAAGGGGTTGGGTGAGATCACCACCGGCCGCCGGCCCCGGTCCACGATCACCTGCGCGAAGGCGAACAGGGCCTCACGGCTGCCCAGCACCGGCAGCACCTGGGTCTGGGGGTTGAGGTAGGGCAGGGCATAACGTTTTTCCAGCCAGTGGGCGATGGCAAGCCGAAGCTCGTCCATGCCCTGGGTGGCGGGATAGCCGGACAGTCCGTCGAGATGTTGCACCAGGGCCTGGCGGATGAAGGCCGGCGTGGGATGCTTGGGCTCGCCGATGGACAGATTGATCGGGGTACAATCCGCGGGCGGCGTGAGCCCATGCAGCAAAGTGCGCAGACGCTGGAACGGGTAGGGCTTGAGTTTGGCGAGATCGGGATTCAACACACGCTCCTGGGGAACGCTCGCAGGAAGACCCGCCAGACAGGGGCTGGCAGGCGGCACGCAGCAAAGAACCGGATTATAAGGGGCGACCACACCGTGACCAAAGCCAAACCGCTCGCCATTGGCGGCCTGCTGGCCGGCGCCACCACCTGGGGTCTGGTCTGGTATCCCCTGCGGCTGCTGGAGCAGGCCGGGCTCGCGGGGCCGTCGGCCATTCTCACCATCTTCCTCATCGCCCTGGTGCTGGGGCTGCCGTTTACCTGGCGCGCGTGGCGCGAGTTTCGGGTGGGCACGGCGCTGTTGCTGGGCATCGGACTTGCCGCCGGCTGGGCCAATCTGGCCTACGTGCTGGGGGTGATCCACGGCGAGGTGGTGCGGGTGTTGCTCCTTTTCTACCTCGCCCCCCTGTGGACGGTTCTGCTGTCGCGGCTGTTGCTGGGTGAGCGTCTGCTGCTTGCGGGCTACGGCGTGATCGCCCTGTCGCTTGCCGGGGCGCTCATCATGCTCTGGCACCCGGACATGGGCCTGCCCTGGCCGAAGAACGGCGCGGAATGGCTGGGCCTTTCCGCCGGTTTCGCCTTCGCCTGTTCCAATGTGCTGAGCCGCAGGGCACAGGCCCTGTCGGTGGCGGCCAAGTCGCTTTCGGTCTGGAGTGGCGTGGTCGTGGTGGCGCTGATCGTGGCGTTGTTGCAGGGGGCACCGGACCTGCCCGTCGCGGCCACGGCGCTGGAACATGGGCCGCTGGTGGCAGGGCTGGGTCTGCTCATGTGTGGCGTGACGGCGGTGATGCAGTATGGTCTCACCCACACGCCCGCCAACCAGGCCATCGTGATTCTGCTGTTCGAGCTGGTGGTGGCCGCGGTGGCCGCGTGGTTTCTGGTGGACGAGAAGCTCGCGCTGCGGGACTGGATCGGCGGTGCCATGATCGTCGCCGCCAGCCTGCTGTCCGGCCACATGCAACCCAAACCCGCATCGGAGCGTCCGTGAGCATCCGGGCCATCCTGCACGCGTCCCTGCTGGTGGCGGATCTCGCCCGGGCCCGCGCCTTCTACGAAGGGACGCTGGGTCTCGTTCCCAGCCCGCTGCGTCCTGATCTGGGCTATCCCGGCGTGTGGTATGACGTGGGCAGCCAGCAGCTCCATCTGATGCTGCTGCCCAATCCGGACCCGGTGACGGGACGCCCCGCCCATGGCGGGCGGGACCGGCACGTGGCGCTGGCGGTGGATGACCTGGAAGGACTGAAGCAGGCGCTGGCTGCCGCCGGCGTCGCCTACACCGCCAGCCGCTCGGGCCGCCCGGCAGTGTTCTGCCGCGACCCGGACGGCAACGCGCTGGAGTTCATCGAAGTCAGAAATCCAGGGTGAGACCCGCGTAGAAATTGCGTCCCATGCCCGGTACCGGCGTCCCCCATTTCGGCTGGGTCGCAGGGTTGATGGCCATGGTGGTGCCCTGGCCCAGGTAGGCACCGCCGGTGGGCAGGTAGTAGAGCCGGTCGAACAGGTTTTCCACCCCAAAGTCCAGCCGTGCCTGCTTCCATGTGTAGGAGGCGCGCAGGTTGACCAGACCGTAGCCCGGCGTCTTCATTTCGTTGCGCACGTCGGAGACCGCGTCCTTGCGACGCACCGCCACCACCTCGATACCGTTGTTCCAGTGTCCGAGCTTCTGGGTCAGGCTGAGCCTGGCGTTGAGGGGCATGATGTTGTACAGGTCGTCGCCGGTATCCAGGTTCTTGCCCCGGGTGTAACCCAGCACGCCCTTCAAACCCCAGTCGCCCAGGGTGTTGTGCGCGAGCGGCAGTTTGCCCGAAAGATCCAGGCCATAGAGGCGCGCCGTCTGGTTGACGTATCGGAGGGTGACGAACTGGTTGGTGGCCAGCGTGGTGGCCGGGGCATTCGCCGTCGCGTTCCACTGGATGGCGTCGATGTAGTCCGTCACGCGGCTATAGTAGGGGGTGGCCTTGAATTCCCAGGCGCGGTCGGGCGCGTGCCAGTCGAGGGTGGCGGAGACGGTGTGGGCCTTCTCCGCCTTCAGGTCCGGATTGCCGATGTAGCCGTTGCCATCGCCCACGAAGTTGTTCATCACCGCGGCCATGGACCAGGTGGACCAGGGATAGAGCTCGTAGAGGCTCGGCGCGCGGGTCTTGCGGGCAAAGCCGAACTCGATGTCCCGGGTGGCGCCTGGCGTGTAGCGGGCGATCAGGGACACATCCCAGTTGTTGAAGGTGCGCTTGTGATCAATGGCGTTGAACAGGCTCGCGTCACGCCCCTGATTGCCCATGCCAGCCGGGTTGTATCCCACCACCGGCCCGGTATCGGCCCTCACATGCTCGTAGCGCAGTCCCGCCAGGGTCTTCCATTGACCATTCCACTTGCGTTCCCATTCGCCAAACACGCCTGTGCGGTCACGCTGGCCGTCGTTGATGTTCCAAAAGCTGCCGGGCCACATGCCCGCGCCTGAAGGCGGCCACCAGTCGTCGAGCCGGTAGCGCTGGAACTCTGCCCCCACCCGCAGCAGGTCGCGCGCGGCCAGTGCCACGTCGGCTTTCACGCTGCCACCGGTGGTGCGGCTTTCGGTGTACATGGGCATGCCCCAGGCACAGCTGGGGCTGATCGGACTGCAGGCCGTGCCATTTACTGCACTGCCGCCCCCGGAGGCCGTGCCGTAATAAAACCGCTTGTCCGGCCCAAAATCCATGTAGTGGTCGACCGTCTGCCGGTACAGGCGCGCCTCCAGCTCACCCCAGCCGAAGCGTCCCCGGTAGCGCAGGCTGGCCCGGTGCTCGGTGTTGTCCAGCATGTCCATGCGCTGGTTGGGATAGAGCTGGTAGGGCACGTCCTGGAAGGCGAACTTCGCCTCCAGCAGGTGCTCGCCGCTTTTCCAGCCCATTCCCAGCTGGTGGTTCACGGCCTTGTAGGCAGTCGAGCCCACTTCGTCCCGCGGCAGGGTGTGGCCGAGCCGGCCGGTGAAATCATAGGTCTTGAACTCACCGCCCGCGGTGTAGTTGTCGGCCTGGCTCGCCGCGCCGGTGTAGCTCAAAGACAGGCTGTCATTGGCCAGCACGGCCGAGGCGTTGACGCCGCGGGCATTGGCGTTGGAGCCGTAGTTTGCGCCCACGCGGCCCTTGACCAGGCGTTCCCCGGTCTTGGCGAATTCGGGGCCGCGGGTTTCCACCTGCACCACCGGACCCAGGCTGTCGCCGCCGGCGGAGACCGGCGCAATGCCGGAATAGACGCGGATTTCGTGGATCTGGCCGGGATCCACATAGGACAGCGGCGCATTCATGTGGTTGGGACAGCTGGCGATGAGGTCGGCCCCATCCACCGTCAGCCGCAGCCGGTCATCCGCCAGCCCGTGATAGGCCGGCAGGCCGGAAATGCCGCCGGCAGGATTCAGGGAGAACCCGGGCAGTTCGCTCAACAGCCGTGCAGTGTCCCGGCTCGCGGCCGCGGAGGCTGCCAGGGCGTCACCGCTCAGGCGTGTCTGCGCCGGCTCGGCAAGGGGTGTGGCCGTGACCTCCAGGGTGGGCAGGCGCGTGTCTGCTGCGTGGGCCGGGGCGTGGACGGCGGGAAACAGGCCGGCGACGAGGAAGGCCAGCAGACGGGGGGCGGAAGGCTCGGGCATGGTTGCTCCTGTCCTAACGTTGCGAGAACAGGCGCGAGTGTAGAAGGGGCGCTTGCGGCGCGGAATGCGGCACAGTGTCGCACCCGGGGTCGCGTACCGGTGCGGGGCCTGATGGGAGCGCCTCTGCAAGGCATCGTCGGGCGGGGAGTCAGGCGGTGCGGCCCCGTGCCTGGACACTGCGCCGGTGATGGCGGAAGAGCGTGCGGTCGAGCCAGGTCTGGCTGTCCTCGTCCAGGTGCAGGAGGCGCGCCTGCACGCGCTCGCCTGCGACCCCGGTGATTTGCACCGGCAGCATGAGGGGCCAGGGCAGACGGGGCGAAAGATAGAGTGCGACCACCCCGGTGCTGTGCAGGGGCGCGCTGCCGTGCCAGGACAGCCCACTGCTGCTCAGGCTGACCGCGGTGGGATCGGGCAGGCGCGCTTCGCGCCGCAGGAGCTCAGCAATCAGCTGGAGGGCGAGATCGACCTTGGCTTCCAGCCGCGCCAGGGCGGGATCGCCGCCGTCGCCGTCCCGTTCCCGGGCGGATTCCAGGCTGGCAAGGGCCTGCAGCAGGGTGACGTTGTCCCGCATCCACTCGGCGAGCTGCTGGGGACTGAAGGAGGCCTGGGGCGTGAAGGCCAGCGGCAGGCTGAGCTCGAGGGTGACGCCCGTTTCCACGCCGGTCTCAAGCCAACAGGCGCGTGCCCTGCTGGGCCAGGCGTGCCGCACCGTAGGCAGCCTCGGTGTGGCGCGCCGCGGTGACCGGCACGCCCAGCAAACGCGCGCGGATCGCCGTCCAGGCGGCGTTGCGTGCCCCGCCGCCGGTGGTGTACACCCGCCGCAGGGGGCTGGCGCCCAGCGCCACCAGCCGCCGGTAGCCCTGCGCCTCGATGCGGGCAATGCCTTCCAGAAGCCCCTGCAGGAAACGGACGTCGTCCTCGGGGCGCGGTTCCATCCGCGGCGGGAGGTTGGGGTCGTTGACGGGGAAACGCTCACCGGGCGCGAGCAGGGGATAGTAGTCGAGCCCGCTGGGCACGTTGGGATCGATGCTTTCCGACAGCTCGGCCAGCCGCCGGTCGTCGAAGAACTGGCGCAGCACCGCGCCACCGGTGTTGGAGGCCCCGCCCGCGAGCCAGCGGCTGCCATAGCGGTGACTGTACACGCCGCTGTCGGCATCCTGGACCGGGCGCGCGGAGAGCAGCTTCAGCGCCAGGGTGGAACCGAGGGAGGTCACGCCGTCGCCATTCTCCGAGGCGCCCGCCGCCATGAAGGCCGCGATGCTGTCCGTGGTGCCCGCGCGCACCAGGCAGTCGTCCGGGATGTCCAGCTTCACCGCCACTTCCAGGGGCACCATGCCCAGGCTCTCCCCCGGGGCGACCACCCGCGGCAGGAGGGAGGCGATGCCCAAGCCCCGCACCCAGTCGGGCCAGCTGAGGTTTTCCACGTCGTATCCCAGCTTGAGGGCGTTGTGGTAATCGCTCAGGCCCGGACGGCCGGTGAGCATGGCCGCAAGCCAGCTCGCCTGGTCCGTGCAATAGCGGGCACGCGCGGTACCGGGCTGGGCACGCAGCCACAGCAGCTTGGCGAGGGCGGAACTGGCCATGGCCGCCGCATGGCCGGCGGGGGCCACGGCGCGAATGCGCTCGGCCTCCTCCCGGGCGCGGTCATCGTTGTAGAGCAGGGGCGCGGTGAGGGGCCGGTTGGTGGCGTCCGTGAGCAGCACGGTTCCCGAGGTGCCCGCCACTGCAATGGCGCCGAGCCGGTGCCGCACGTTCTTGGGCAGTTCCGCCACCAGCCAGGCGAGCGCCTTCAACCAGCTCATCCAGTCGTGCACGTCGTAGAGGGCATGGGCCCGGGCCAGGACGCGTCCTCCCTCGTCGATGACGCACGCCCGGGCGCCGCTGGTGCCGAAATCCAGGCCCAGGGAAAGATCGTTGCTCATTACGCCAATGTTCTTTTCTTGTTAAATTAAGCCAGTATAGTAACGCGAACCGGGAAAACACGGCAGACAAATTGCCGCCAAAGGGGACAGATGGCTGGATGGCGCGGCGCTTCTCGCATGGGCTCGTTTCCTGCGCGGCGGACGGCATTCGGGCCCGCTTTGATCGCAGTACCCATCCCGTAATGGCACTGTCACCCCCTGCTGTCGTTGATCCGGGCAGGGCGGCCGTTTTTTTCGGGCAGGCCCCTGCGGCGGCGGTCGCCCGGGCGAGCCGCCGTGGCGGGCGCTTCAGCCCCGAATGTTGGACTGGGGTGGGAAGGCGGTGAGCTCCACCACGGGCTGCGGCTGCCAGCCGGGCTGCCGGTGTTCCGCCACCACGTTGGTGAAAATCCCGCCGCGCACGTAGAACTTCGCCGTCAGCCGCATGAAACGGGGCTGGGTGGCCGCGACCAGGTCGTCCAGGATGCGGTTGGTGACGGCCTCGTGGAACGCGCCCTCGTTGCGGTAGGACCAGATATAGAGCTTGAGGCTCTTGAGCTCCACGCACTTGCGGTCCGGGATGTAGTCGAGGAAGAGGGTCGCGAAGTCCGGCTGCCCGGTCTTGGGACAGAGGCAGGTAAATTCCGGAATTTCCATGTGGATGTGGTAGTCCCGGTCCGAATAAGGATTGTCGAAGGTTTCCAGGGACTTGGAGGGCTGGCTGGGCATGGATCGAATCTCGCGGGAATTGGGGTAGAATTATACGCCATCCCGCGGCGGCCTCCGCGCCGCCCACCATCACCACGAGGCGCGCGACGCGCTTCCCCGATCGAGAACAAGACATCCGTGCGACTGACCCACATCAAGCTGGCGGGCTTCAAGTCCTTCGTCGATCCCACCACCATCCACGTTCCCGGACAGCTCATCGGCATCGTCGGCCCCAACGGCTGCGGCAAGTCCAACGTCATCGATGCCGTGCGCTGGGTCCTGGGGGAATCCTCCGCCAAGCATCTGCGTGGCGAGTCCATGCAGGACGTCCTGTTCAACGGCTCCGGCGGCCGCAAGCCGGTCTCCCGCGCCAGCGTGGAGCTCGTGTTCGACAACAGTCTGGGCCGTGCCCATGGCCAGTGGTCGGCCTATGCCGAAATTTCCGTCAAGCGGGTGCTCGACCGCAACGGCGATTCCAATTACTACATCAACAACATGCACGTGCGGCGGCGGGACGTGACCGACATGTTCCTGGGCACCGGCCTGGGCGCGCGCGCCTACGCCATCATCGAGCAGGGCATGATCTCCCGCGTGGTGGAAGCCAAGCCGGAGGAACTGCGCGTGTTCTTGGAAGAAGCGGCGGGTGTCTCGATCTACAAGGAACGCCGGCGCGAGACCGAGCTGCGCCTGCGCGATACGCGGGAGAACCTGCTGCGTGTGGATGACATCCGCCAGGAACTCGCCGGCCAGCTGGAAAAACTCGCCGCCCAGGCCGAGGTGGCCCGCCAGTACCACGCCCTCAACGACCAGCTGACCGCTGCCCAGCACATGCTCTGGTTTCTGCGCAAGCAGGAGGCCCAGGCGCTCTGGGAACGCATGGCGCGCGAAGTGGAGCGCCTGGTGAACGAACTGGAGGCGGAGACCGCACACCTGCGCGAAGCCGAGGCCCGGCTCGAGGAGGCGCGGGCCGCCCACTACCAGGCGAGCGACCGCCTGCACGAGGTCCAGAGTCAGGTGTACGCGGCCAACAGCGAAGTGGCGAGGATCGAGCAGCAACTGGAGCACCAGCGCGACAGCCGCAGCCGCATGACCCAGCAGCGGGCACACCTCGTGGAGCAGCTGGCGCACAGCCGGGCCCGTCAGGAGCAAGCCGAGGCGGAGCTGGCGGACTGGCGGGAGAAGCTGGTCGCCGCACGGGAGGCCGTGGCCCGTGCCGAGGAGGTGGTCGCCACGGAAAAGGCGGCGCTGCCCGAAGCCCGCGCGGTGTTCGAGGCCGCCCAACAGCGCCACGGCGAGCTGCAGCGCAGCCTCACGGATGCCGAGCAGAACCGCCGCGTGGAGGAGACCCATTACGCCCATGCGGAAAAGGCGCTGGAACAGCTGAACCTGCGCTTGAGCCGTCTGGAGGACGAGCGCAGCCGGCTGCAGGTGCCGGATTCCGAACGCCTCGCGCGCCTGCGGGGGGAGGCGGAGGCCGCCGCCCGGGTGCTCGAGGAAGCGCGCCGGACCTATGCCGACATGCACCAGCGCCAGCCGGATCTGGAGCGTAATGTGCGCGAAGCCCAGCGCAGGGTCCAGGAGGGCGTGCGCGAGCTGGCGGCGCTGGAAGCACGCCGGCAGGCCCTGGAACAGCTGCAGGCCGCCGCCGATCAGGACGAGAAGCTCGCCGAATGGCTCGCCCGCCACGGCCTCGATCACCTCGCCCGCCTCTGGCAGAAGCTGGACATTGCCAACGGCTGGGACGTGGCGCTGGAAGGCGTGCTGCGCGAGCGCGTGCACGCGCTGGTGGTGGAAGACGTGACGCGGGCCGGCGCGTGGCTGGCCGATCTTCCCCCCGCCGCGGTGGTGCTGGCGGAAACGGCCGCCGGCGCTGGGGCAAGCCCCCGGTCCGATCTCACCCCGCTGTCCCGGTACGTGCGCTGGAAAGGGGAAGGCGGCGGTTGCCTCGCGGACTGGCTCACCGGCGTCTATGCCGTGGCCGACTGCGCCGAGGCCCTGGCCCTGCGCGAGCGCCTTGCGCCGGGCGAAGCCATCGTCTGCCAGGCCGGTCACGTGATCACCCGCCACGGCCTGAGCTTTCACGGCGAGCAGTCGGCCCTGCACGGGGTGCTGCTGCGGCAGCGCGAGATCGAGCAGCTCACCCAGGAGATCGAAACCCGGCGTGCGCGCCAGGGCGAGCTGGAGGAGGCCGTGGAACAGGCGGAAGCCCGGCTCGCCGCCCACAAGGCGGAAATGGCCGCGCGACAGGCCGACATCAGCCGCATGCAGCAGGATCTGCATCAGCTCCAGCTGGAGGTCCAGAAGCTCGCCCAGCTCGAAGCCCAGGCCCACCAGCGTTCCCAGGCCATCGAACGGGAGCTCGCGGAAGTGCGCAGCGCCATCGAGCGGGAACAGGAACAGAAACAGGCGAGCGCCAAGGCCCTGCGGGAACTGCGCCTGCGCATGGAGGAACTGCTGGAACACCTGCAGGATGCCAAGCACGCCCGGGACGAAGCCGAAGAGGCCCTGAACCGCCAGCGCAGCCGGCTGGGGGAAGTGGAACGCGCGGCCCAGGAGGCCGTGTTCGGCGAACGCAGCTGTGCGGCCAAGGTGGCGGAGCTGGAGAATTTGCTGCGCCTGTCCCGGGACGAGGCGGAGCGGCTCGCGGCGGAACTGACACGCCTGGATGCGGAGCTGGCCGGGCTCGACGAGGCGCCCCTGCGCGCCGCCCTGGACGCGGCGCTGGAGGCGCGCCGTCAGGCGGAAACGCTGCAGGCGGCTGCGCGCGACGCCCTGGGTCAGGCCACCCAGGCCCTGCAGGCGGTGGAACAGGAGCGGGCCAGCGCCGAGCAGCGGCTGGGGCCCCTGCGCGACCGGCTGGAACAGGCGCGGCTCAAGGAGCAGGAGGCGCGCCTGAGCAACGAGCAGGCGGAAGCCCAGCTCCGGGAGGCCCAGGCCGACCTCGCGGCCCTGGCCGCCCAGGTGGCAAAGGGTGCGCGGGCCGATCAGCTGGCGCGGGAAATCGGCCGGCTCAAGCAGGAGATCGAGGCGCTGGGAGCGGTCAACCTCGCGGCCCTGGAGGAACTGGAAGCCGCGACGGAGCGCAAGAATTATCTGGACGCGCAGGCCGCCGACCTGGCCCAGGCCGTGGAAACCCTGGAAACCGCCATTGCCCGCATCGACCGGGAGACCCGCGAGCGCCTGCAGCAGACCTTCGACACGGTGAACGGCTACTTCAGGGAACTGTTCCCCTCCATCTTCCGCGGCGGGCACGCCGAGCTCATCCTCACCGGCGACAATCTGCTGGATGCCGGGGTGCAGATCGTGGCCCAGCCGCCGGGCAAGCGCAACAACAGCCTGCATCTGCTCTCGGGGGGTGAGAAGGCCCTCACTGCGCTGGCGCTGGTGTTTTCCCTGTTCCGCCTGAATCCGGCGCCGTTCTGTCTGCTGGACGAGGTGGACGCGCCCCTGGACGACGCCAACACCCTGCGCTACTGCGAACTGGTCAAGCGCATGTCCGAGCATACCCAGTTCCTGTTCGTGACCCACAACAAGATCACCATGGAAATGGCCCAGCAGCTCATTGGCGTCACCATGCCCGAACCGGGCGTGTCGCGTGTGGTGGCGGTGGACGTGGAAGACGCCATGAAGATGCAGCAAAAGGCCGTGGCCTAAGCGGTGCGCCGCACGCCGAAGGGGATGCAACGATGAACGATCTGCAATTGAGCCTGCTCGCGCTGGGGGTGGTGGTGATCCTCGGCGTGGTGGCCTACAACGCCTGGCAGGAACGGCGCTTCCGCAAGCTCGCCCAGCAACGCTTTCAGGCCCAGGGGGACGACGTCCTGTTTGGCGCCGGCCGCGGCGCGGGGGCGGTCACCGGGACGCGCATCGAACCCACCGTCTCGGCCCCGGCGGAAGAGGCGCCCACCGAACCGGCACCGGCCGAAACAGAGGGCGCCCCAGCGCAGGCTGCGGCGGACAGGGAATGGCCGGCGGAGGTGGACCGCCGCATCGCCTGCGTGGTGCGTCTGGAGCTCGCCGAGCCGCGCACGGCCGCTGCGGTGCAGGCGGCCCTCGCCACCGACATGCCCTGGGACAAGCCCTGCACCTGGTATGGCCGCACCGTCACGGGGGAGTGGTTGAACGTGGCCGATGCGCGCGAGTCGGCGGAGTTCGCGGTGGTCGTGGGTGCGCTGCAGCTTGCGGACCGGGCCGGCGCCGTGCCCGCCGAAACCCTGGACCGCTTCCTCAACCAGGCCCAGGAGGCCGCCGCCCGCCTGATGGCCGTGGCCCAGCTGCCAGAGAAGGGGCCCACGCTGGAAGCCGCCCGGGCCCTGGACGAATTCTGCGCCGACGTGGACGTGCTGGTGGGTGTGAACGTGGTGGCGGTGGGGCAGGGGAGCTTTCCCGGCACCAAGCTGCGCGGCCTGGCGGAGGCCGCCGGCCTGCAGCTTGCCGCCGACGGCACCTTCCAGTACCGCGATGAGCAGGGCAACACCCTCTATGCGCTCGCCAATCAGGAGCCTGCGCCCTTCGAGGCGGAGACCCTGCGCCAGTTTTCCACCCATGGCGTGACGCTGCTGTTCGACGTGCCGCGGGTGGCCCACGGCCTGCGGGTGTTCGACCAGATGATGCAGTTCGCGCGCCACCTCGCGGACACCCTGCCCGGGACGCTGGTGGACGACAATCTGCGTCCCCTGAGCGACGAGGGCGTGGCCAGGATCCGGCAGCAGCTCTCTGCCCTTTACGCGAAGATGGACGCGCGCGGCATCCCCGCCGGAAGTCCCCAGGCCCTGCGCCTGTTCTCCTGAGCCGGATGCGCTTCCATGACCGCGCCGCGTGAGATCGTCGAACGGATCCGCAAGCTCCGGGAAGAGATCGCGCGGCACGATTACCTGTATTACGTCCTCAACGCGCCCGAGATTCCGGATGCGGAATACGACCGCCTGTTCCGCGAACTGCAGGAGCTGGAGGCCCGCCATCCCGAGCTGGTGACACCGGACTCGCCCACCCAGCGCGTGGGCGGTGCGCCCGCGGCGGAGTTTCGCGAGGTGAGGCACCGGGTGCCCATGCTCTCCCTCAACAACGCCTTCACCGACGAGGACGTGGCGAACTTCGACCGGCGCGTGCGCGAGGGCCTGGGCCAGGCACAGGTGGAATACAACTGCGAGCCCAAGTTCGACGGGCTGGCCATCAGCCTGGTCTATGAAAAGGGCCTGCTGACTACGGCTGCGACGCGCGGCGACGGCACCACCGGCGAGGACGTCACCGCCAACGTGCGCACCATTCCCGCCATTCCCCTGCGCCTGCACACGGCCCATCCGCCTGCACTGCTGGAAGTGCGCGGGGAGGTGCTCATGCTCAAGCAGGATTTCGAGCAGCTCAATGCCGAGCAGCGACGAAAGGGGGAGAAGGAATTCGCCAATCCGCGCAACGCGGCGGCGGGCTCTTTGCGCCAGCTCGATCCCCGCATCACCGCCTCGCGCCGGCTCACCTTCTTCGCCTATGCCCTGGGCGCGGTGGAGGGGGCGCGTCTGCCGCGCACCCAGAGCGGGGTGCTGGACTGGCTGGCCGAGCTCCATTTCCCGGTCACCGCCGACCGGCGCGTGGTGGCGGGCCTGGAGGGGCTTCTGGGCTATTACCGGGAAATGGGCCGACGGCGGCCCGGTCTTCCGTTCGAGATCGACGGCGTGGTGTACAAAGTGAACGACCTGCGCGCCCAGGAGGAGCTGGGCTTCGTGGCGCGCGCCCCACGCTGGGCCATCGCCCACAAGTATCCGCCCGAGGAGGAAATCACCCAGATCCTGGACATCGAGGTGCAGGTGGGACGCACCGGCGCACTCACGCCGGTGGCGCGCCTCAGGCCAGTGCAGGTGGGCGGCGTGACGGTGACCAATGCCACCCTCCACAACGAGGACGAAATCCGGCGCAAGGACATCCACATCGGCGACTACGTGATCGTGCGCCGCGCGGGCGACGTGATTCCGGAAGTGGTGAGCGTGGTCAGGGAGCGGCGCCCCAAGGACGTGCGGCCCTTCCGCATGCCGGAGAAATGTCCGGTGTGCGGCTCCCGGGTAGTGCGTCTGGAAGGCGAGGCCATCGCCCGCTGCTCGGGGGGGCTGTACTGTCCCGCCCAGCGCAAGCAGGCCCTGCTCCATTTCGCCAGCCGCCGCGCCATGGACATCGAAGGCCTGGGCGAAAAGCTGGTGGATCAGCTGGTGGACAAGGGACTGGTAAAGACCCCGGCGGATCTCTACCGGCTCGACCTGCCCACCCTGGCGGGCCTGGAGCGCATGGGCGAGAAATCCGCGCAGAACCTGCTCGATGCCATCGAAAGAAGCAAGCACACCACGCTCGAGCGTTTCATCTACGCCTTGGGCATCCGCAACGTGGGAGAGGCCACGGCGCGGGATCTGGCCCGTCACTTCGGTGCCCTGGAGCCCCTCATGCATGCCAGCACGGAAGAGCTCATGCAGGTGCCGGAGGTGGGGCCGGTGGTGGCGGAGAGCATCGCCCAGTTTTTCGCCGAACTCCACAACCGGCAGGTGATCGCCGATCTGCGCCGCCTGGGCGTGCGCTGGCAGGAGGGCCGGCCCAGGCAGCGCGCGGCCGTGGCCGGCGTGGCGGGCAAGACCTTCGTCCTCACCGGCACGCTGCCCCACTGGACGCGGGAGGAAGCCAAGGAAAAAATCGAGGCCGCCGGCGGCAAGGTCACGGGCAGTGTGTCGAGCAAGACCGACTACGTGGTGGTGGGCGCCGATCCCGGCAGCAAGCTGGCCCGGGCCGAGGCGCTGGGCATCCCCCTGCTGGACGAGGACGGTCTCAAGGCCCTGCTGGGCGAAACCTGAGCGAGGAGACATGCAGAAAAAACTCACCAAGGCCGTCTATCCCGTGGCGGGCATGGGCACGCGCTTTTTGCCGGCCACCAAGGCGAGCCCCAAGGAAATGCTGCCGGTGGTGGACAAACCCCTCATCCAGTACGCCGTGGAGGAGGCCATTGCCGCGGGGCTCACGGAAATGGTATTCGTCACCGGACGCAGCAAGCGCGCCATCGAGGATCATTTCGACAAGAACTACGAACTGGAGGCGGAGCTCGCGGCACGGGGCAAGCACGACGTGCTTGCCACCCTGCGCGCCATGCTCCCGCCTGCGGTGAGCTGCGTCTATACCCGGCAGCCGGAGGCCCTGGGCCTGGGCCATGCGGTGCTGTGTGCCCAGCCGGTGGTGGACGGCGAACCCTTCGCGGTGATCCTCGCCGATGACCTCATCGACGGCACGCCGCCCGCCCTGGCCCAGATGGTGGCCCTGTACGAGACGCACCGCTGCTCCGTTCTGGGGGTACAGCGGGTGGAACGCGCCCACACCCGCTTCTACGGCATCGTGGATGCCGAGCCCGCGGCTGAACGCCTGTGGCGGGTGAAGGGCATCGTGGAGAAACCGAAACCGGAAGAGGCGCCCTCCACCCTGGCCGTGGTGGGCCGCTACATCCTCACCCCCCGGGTGTTCGACCTGCTGCGGGAGGTGCAGCCCGGCGCCGGCGGCGAAATCCAGCTCACCGACGCCATCGCCGCCCTGCTCGCCGAGGAACCCATCCTCGCCTACGAATTTACGGGCACCCGCTACGACTGCGGCAGCAAGCTGGGCTATCTCAAGGCGACCATCGACTATGCTTTGAAGCATCCGGAGGTGGGCGGGGCGTTCCGGGACTACCTGCTTTCCCTGCAGGGCCGCCTGCCCGGGTGACTGCCAAGGAGGGCATCATGGCCGACAAGCTGATGATCGTGATGGTGAACACCGACCCGCGCAATCCGGCGGAGCTGGGGGCGCCGTTTTTCCAGGCCACCGTCGCCGCGGCCATGGAATACGACGTGGAGATCATCCTGACCGCGGGGGCGGGCGAACTGGCCAAGCGCGGCGTGGCCGAGCGCATCCAGATCAAGGAAGGCAGCGGCAAGACCGTGTACGACTTCATGCGGGATGCCCATGAGGCCGGCGTGCGCTTCAAGGTGTGCACCCCAACCCTGGAACTGTGGGGCGAGGACCTGATCCCGGAGATCGAGGAAACCGTGGGCGGTGCCTACCTCATCCAGCGGGCCATGGATGACGACACCGTGACCTTCACCTATTGAGGGAAAGAGACCCAGGTACCGCGCTCCTGCGGCGATCAGCGCAACTTGTGGGAGCGGCTTGAGCCGCGACACAGGCCCTGGTGGGAGCGGCTTGAGCCGCGATGGCCATGGAGGCAGCCTTTTGGGAGCCGACCCCCTGGTCGCCGCTAAAGCGCCTCCCACAGTGGGGGCTGGGGCTGTGTGGGAGCGGCTTCAGCCGCGATGGCCATGGAAGCAGCCTTTTGGGAGCCGGCCCCCCGGTCGCCGCCAAAGCGCCTTCCACAGTGGGGGCTGGGGCTATGTGGGAGCGGCTTCAGCCGCGATGGCCGGGGCAGCCACCGACGAAGCCAAAAAGCATGAAACGGGCCGGAAAAATCTTTGAGCAGGTTTTTCGGCCGCATCCATTCCATCGAGGACCATCCGTGCTGACTGCCGAACAAGCCTGGGCCATGCTCCGGGAAGCGGAGCTGATCTACTCCAAAGACGAGGTCACTGCCGCCATCCAGCGGGTGGCGGCCGAGATCACCGCCCGCCTGGGTGAGCGCTATCCCCTCGTGCTCTCGGTCATGGGGGGCGCGGTGGTGTTTACCGGGCAGCTCCTGCCCCTGCTGCGTTTCCCCCTCGATTTCGACTACGTGCACGCCAGCCGCTACGGCCGGGCAACCCAAGGGGCCGAGCTCCTGTGGAAAGTGCTGCCCGGCGAAAGCGTGAAGGGGAGGGTGGTGCTGGTGCTGGACGACATTCTCGACGAGGGCCGCACCCTCGCCGCCATTCGCGACAAACTCCTGGACATGGGTGCGGCGGAAGTCTATTGCGCCGTGCTCACGGAGAAGGACACCGGGCGAGACAAGCCCCTGCACGCCGATTTCGTGGGGCTTCGGCTGCCCAACCGCTTCGTGTTCGGCTGCGGCATGGACGCCCATGGTGCCTGGCGCAATCTGCCGGAGATCTACGCCCTGCGGGAAGGCTGATCGTTGAGCGTTGCGGAAGGCTCGGCACCCCTTCCGCCTCCCGGGAGCGTGTTCCTGCAGCGGCCAGCGTGGCGGGTGAAGAGCTGCCGTGGCGAAGGCGCGCCCGCGCCGAAACGCTGCCTGCGGCGCCTGGTGCACCCGCAAGCCGGGCCGGCGAAACCCGGGTAAAATGCCGGCATCGTTGCGTCGCCGGCAGTCAGCCACGGAATTCCGCATTATGCTCGCCATCATCGGAGGCACCGGCCTCACCCAGCTCGCCAATCTGGAAATCACCCACCGGCAGGTCATCCGCACGCCTTACGGAGAGCCCTCCGGCGCGCTGACCTTCGGCCGCATCAAAAACGAGGAGGTGATCTTCCTCGCGCGGCACGGTTACGGCCACACCATCGCGCCCCATGAGGTGAACTACCGCGCCAACATGTGGGCGCTCCATTCGCGGGGCGTGAAGGACGTGGTGTCCGTGGCCTCGGTGGGCGGCATTCACCCGGACCTGACCCCGGGACGCATCGTCATTCCGGACCAGATCATCGACTACACCTGGGGCCGCAAGAGCACCTACCGGGAAGGCAACGACACGCCCGTGGTGCACCTCGACTTCACCCAGCCCTATTGCGAGGACATGCGCCACCTCTGCATGCAGGCGGCGGCAGCCGCGGGGGAGAGCTACGTCGCCGGCGGGGTCTATGCCTGCACCCAGGGACCCCGGCTGGAAACCAAGGCGGAGATCGACCGGCTGGAGCGGGATGGTGCCACCATGGTGGGCATGACCGGCATGCCGGAAGCCATTCTCGCCAAGGAGCTGGGCCTGTGCTACGCCCACCTGGGCGTGGTGGCCAACTATGCCGCAGGCCGCGGCTCGAGCGCCCAGGGGATCCGTCTCACCGATGTCGAGTCGGTGCTCAAGGGTGCCATGCAGCGGGTGCGCACCATTCTCGAGCACCTGGTGAGCCTGCACGCGAGCTGACCATGGCCGTCCGGGAAATCCTGCGCATGGGCGATCCGCGGCTGCTGCGGGTGGCGGATCCGGTGGAACGTTTCGACACCCCCGAGCTGCACGCACTCATCCAGGACATGCACGACACCATGGAAGCCTACGACGGAGCGGGGCTGGCCGCCCCGCAGATCGGCGTGCCCCTGCAGGTGGTGATCTTCGGCGTGCGCCGCAATCCACGCTATCCGGACGCGGAGGAAGTGCCCTACACCGTCCTCATCAATCCCACCCTCACCAAGCTCGACGATGAAATGGAGGAGGGCTGGGAGGGCTGTCTCTCGGTGCCCGGCCTGCGCGGTCTGGTGCCCCGTTACCGGCGCCTGCGCTATCAGGGGTTCGACGCCCGCGGCACCCCCATCGACCGCACGGTGGAAGGCTTCCACGCGCGCGTGGTGCAGCACGAGGTGGACCACCTTTATGGCATTCTCTACCCCATGCGCATGCGGGATTTGCGCAAGTTCGGCTTCACCGATGTGCTCTTTCCGGGCCAGCATTTGCAGGACGACTGATGGGCAAGGCCGCCGTTTTTCTCGACCGTGATGGCACGCTCAACGTGGAGAAGGAATACCTCCACCGCTGGGAGGACTGGGAATGGATACCGGGTGCCATCGACGCCATCCGGCGTCTGAACGAGGCGGGGTTCCTGGTCATCGTCACCACCAACCAGTCCGGCATCGCCCGCGGCTACTACACCGAGGCCGACGTGCTCGCCCTGCACCAGCGGGTGGACGAAGACCTGAAACGCCACGGTGCCCGCATCGACGCCTACTATTACTGTCCCCACCATCCCCAGTACGGTGAAAACCGCGACTGCGACTGCCGCAAGCCCGAGCCCGGCATGCTCCTCCAGGCCGCGCGGGAACATGACATCGACCTCACCCGCTCCTACATGATCGGCGACAAGGCGGCGGACGTGGAAGCCGCCCTCGCCGTGGGCGCCATGCCCATCCTCGTCCTGACCGGCTACGGGGTGGAGGAGCAGAAAAACGTCCCCCCGGCCACCGTCATCGTCCAGGACGTGGGGCGGGCGGTGGAGTGGATTCTCCAGTAACACTTGCAAAAAATCCTCAAGTTCCGCGCCAGACTGCCGCAATGGGTCTGTAGTCAACCACGGGCCCAGCATGCCGGGCTGAAAGCCCTCGCCCCTGCAAGGTCTGCCGGCACGGGTGCAAGGGGTGCAGGCATCCCATCGAGCAGAAGGCGCAGCTTGCTCAGGGGACGGGTTTTATGGATACGGTCTTCCAGGCTCACGTAGGAGAACATCGCGCCTTGATTGATCGTCTTGCCTCGCATCGGGGTCAGGGTGTCAGGATTTCCAGTGAACCAATTTCACCGCCTGCCCAGATGGACCCGGTTTTTACCAACCTGTTAGGTTTCCAGGCACCATGACTTAAATAAATTCAAGTGAGCACAGCCTCTAGTCTCCCTGTTTGTGCCTCATTCAAATAGCGTAAATGTGCGTGAATCTCGGCTGTTGGGTTGGCACGGGGTGGGGTATGGTTTGAGTATGGTAACTCGCTGCTGCTACAGCCAAATTAAGGCCGTGCTTCCGAACGTAATCGAGCGGATTGTAAGGATTGTCCGACTGAGCGTTCAAAGTCACTATAGGGATAGCCACTATGGTTTCAGCCACTGACCTCCCCGTCATTGTTCATTCTCTCTTTCGCTCGGGCAGCACCTATATTTTCGACGTGTTCAGGCGTGCTGGCGGTGGCAGCAAGTATTATTGCTATCAGGAGCCATTGCACGAACAGCTGCTCAGGTGTGCCCAAGAGGTTGCTTGGCTGCAAGATCTTACCGAGAGTAAGCGTCTAGCCGCAGGGTTGCGCCACCCTGCGCTCGAGAAAGCATATTTTGAGGAGTATGCGCCACTAGCAGAAGAAATTGGCCGGGTCTTCAGACCAGAATTTTCTTATGACCTTTACTTCATGGATTCTCACTCGGCCGCGCCCGATTTGGAGAGGTATTTTTCACTTCTATGCACGAAAGCCCCACGCCGTCCCGTCCTGCAATGCTGTCGCTCCACCGGACGCTTGGCATGGATCACGAATCGTTTCCGGGCAGTAAATGTGTTCTTGTGGCGATCGCCCTATGATCAGTGGCGTTCGTACCAGGTCAATTCCTATTTTGATGCGACCTCTCTGCTGATATTGCGGTCGAGCTTCGCGCCTCCGGTGATGCAAGCGTTACGCGAGCGATTGGCCGTCCCCGCCCTCACGGAGACCGACCCACGGGATGCTATCCGTCAATATCAGGAACTGGAGTTGGACTCGGATACACGCCTTACCGCGTTCTTAGGGCTGTGGTGTTATGCCATGCTTGAAGCCGGTCCCCGGTGTGACGTAACGATTTCCATGGATTTGCTGAGCAGCAGCGCCGCCTACCGGAAAACCATCCTCGAATCCCTGGCTAAACTGGGAATTGCGCACCTTACCTTCGACGACTGCGCCATGCCTCGGCATGAGCGCCATCCGCGCGAGGTGGCAAGATTTATCCGCCGCGCGGATCAGGTACTAAGACTGTTTGCCAACCACGGGTACAATGCAGCGCAGTTGAGCCATCTAGAAACATTGCTAAACCCTGCTACCGGGGTAGACGCAGGCGCTACAGGTCCTCGTACACACGGATTCAGTTTTCACGCGATCGACCAAGCGGCAGGGAAAACAAAGCCTTGCCTCGTGGTTGCTGCCCCATTCCCGGTTTATCCGGCAATTTCCGGGGGTGAGCGCCGAGTTTTTTATTTGTATAGGTCCTTGTTGGGAAGATTTGAGGTGACGCTTTTGACCATTTCTGGACCGGACAAGCCGCCTGGGACATATGTTATCCAGCCCGGCTACAGGGAGATAAGGGTGGCCAAGAGCATCCTGCAGCTTGCGCACGAAGTTGAACTAAATAATGCGGCGTCTCTGTCGACAGAGGACATCGGAATGACGTCCCACATATTTGATACGCCGGAGTTTATGGATGTGCTTCGCGATCTTGTAAAGGGTGCTAATTTTGTCTGTTTGAGCCATCCGTATCTCTATCCGGCTGTAGCGGCGGTGTGGAACGGACCGATTTTTTACGACGCACACAACGTGGAATTTGATTTAAAACGCCAGATGCTCCCAGAGTCCCCGATACGTGACGTGCTGCTCAAGGTTGTCGAGGAGGTGGAGAAAGCCTGCTGCAAACGCAGCGAGGTGGTGTACTGCTGTTCTGAAGAGGACCGAAAACGGCTAAGCGAGCTTTATAACACTCCCTTGGAAAAAATATTCGTTGCGCCAAATGGCTATTCGGAAGCAGAGATTGAGTTCGTCAGCCTCGGGGAGCGCGTACGACTACGCGATACCAGCAATTTGCCGAAAATCGCGGTATTCATAGGGTCAAACCATCTTCCAAATGTGCATGCATTAGAAAGCGTTTTTCGCATAGCCGATCAACTGCCGGAAATACAATTTATCGCAGCCGGGTCGGTTTGCGACGCTTTCCCAAATGGATCCAGGCGCAGCAATGTACATTTGGTGGGGATGATAAGCGAGGAAGAGAAAAAGGAGCTGCTTGCAATAGCCGCGGTGGCTGTCAACCCCATGGAGATTGGGTCGGGGACCAACTTAAAAACAATCGAATTTCTCGCTGCGGGAGTGCCGCTGGTCACGACGCCATTTGGTGCCAGAGGGCTCGGGCTGGTTGACGGAATACACTGCAGGATCAGGGAAGTTGCGGAGTTTCCGGCAGCAATTCGCGAATTGACAAGCAGCACCAACGACAAGCTGGTTGCCCGTATGGTCGAGGCGGGCCATGCACACGCGCGGGCCAATTTCAGTTGGGAAGGTGTTGGGGCGCGCCTGATTGCGGAGATTGCCCATACACTAGGCGAAAGTTTTCGGTTCAAGGGGCTCTCATTAGAGCTGCAAAAGAAGGTGGCCGATCCTGAACCGGTTGCAAAAATTGCTGTCGAGCCATCTGATAGCCTAGGCCAAGGCAAAAGCCCTGGTTTCGGCGTCAATATTATCGGGCATGTAAGCGGAAATCTTGGTATCGGGGTGACCGCAAGGAATTTTATCGCGCTACTGCTGGAACACAACATACCTGTCAAAATCCTAGACATTGACCCTGGATTGGGGCGCTGGCGTGCCGATTTGACATACGCGCACTATGAGGTGGCCAGCGAAAGGGATCTGACACATCAGGTGAGTATTTTTATCTTGCCCCCAGAAACTATTGCATACCTGGCGCGTACTTCGCCGCGGCTCTTTGACCGGGCCCGACTTTTGGTGGGACTGTCCATGTGGGAGCTTCCGGTGGTGCCCAAAGCATGGCGGGGCGCCTTGGAAAGCATGGATGTCTTGTTGGCAGAGTCGGAGTTCATTCGTTATGCCTTCGAGTTCAACCTGTCGGGCGTCTTTACCCTGCTCGCGCATCATCCGTTGTACCTCCCGGATGGGATTCGGGGTGATCGTGCGAGATTCGGTTTGCCGGAAGATTGCCTCGTTTTCATCAACAGCTTTGAGCCGCACAGCGATCCCGCGCGAAAAAATCCGTTCGCAGTCCTCGAGGCTTTCAAGCTGGCTTTCCCGTCCGAGCCAAACGTAAGGCTTGTTTTCAAAATAAACAACGCTTACATCAATGGAAGACTTCATCCCGCCGCGGAGCAGGTGAGGGTTGCGGCGGAGCGCGATCCGAGAATCATTCTGGTCGTAGAAAAAATGAATTACCGGACCGCACTTGAGCTCTATGCCAGTTGCGACGTGTTTGTCTCGTTGCATCGGTCGGAAGGGCTTGGGTTGGGACTGATGGAGGCCATGGCCCTGGGGAAACCGGTCATTGCCACGGCGTGGTCGGGGAACATGTCGTTCATGGATCATGAGTCGGCCTGTCTGGTACGTTACAGGCTGCGTCCATTGAACGGCACGATTCGTGTTTATACCCCTGAGTTTGTCGGAGGTGACTGTGTATGGGCCGAACCCTCGGTTGCTGATGCGGCAGCCTGGATGCGCCAGCTATTCGAGGACGAGAAATTGCGAGTGGAAAAGGGGCAACGGGCTCGGGCGCGAATGCAGGCACACCAGAAGCTTGCCCAGGGCGCCTTGTTCCTGCGCGAGCTGAAGGCAATCTGGGAAGCGCGCAGGTTCATGCCGCCCAAGCACGAGAGCCTGAGTGCGGGTGTGGCTCACAGTGCGCCTCGGGATGAATCCTATGCACTGTGGCGGTCCAAACAGTCCTTGACGGAGGTACATGCCCAGACTTTCGCGGAGCGGATGATGCGCAAATGGAAGCAGCGGCCGACTTTTCGCCTGGTATTGATGCTGCAGCCTGGGCAGGAGACCCAGCTGGCGGACACGATCGATTCGCTTGCCAGCCAGCTTTACCCGGGCTGGCGCCTGGTCGTCGTCGCGCCTTTTGCTGCGCCGGATCCGGCATTCAACGAAGTCGAGCAGCTCGGCTGGGTCGAAGCGCATTCTTCCGAGGAACGGGTGCGTGCAGTCAACGCCCTGGCTGCCGAAGGAGCTGGCGACTGGCTCTGGCTGCTTCCGGGCGGAGCCAAAATAGAACCGCACGCGCTGCTGCGCTGGGGCGACTACATCGATTTGCACCCGGAGTGGCGGGTCATCTACTGCGACGACGACCGCATCCTGGCCGACGGCAATTTTGGCGACCCCTGGTTCAAACCCGATTTCAACCTGGACCTGCTCCGCTCCATGGACTACGTGGGACCATTTCTTGTGCGCGGAGATGCCCTGCTGGAAGCGGGAGGCTATTCCGGGCTGGAGGGGGCGGAATCCTATGACCTCCTGTTGAGGGTCCTCGATCGCTTTGGTGAGGCGAGCATTGGGCATGTCGCTGACGTGTTGCTGCACCTGCCGGGTACCGGGATCCTTACCTGGTCGGCAGAGGCCGCCATGGAGGCAGTGCGGGAGCATTTGGTCCGGGCTGGCATCAGTGGAGACGTGCTGCCCGGATACATCCCGGGCACGCACAGAATCGTGTACCGGCATACGAGCACCCCCCTTGTCTCTGTCATCATTCCCAATCGGGACAAGCTGGAGTATCTCCAGCCCTGCGTCGAGAGCCTGCTGGAAAAGACCACCTATCCGAACTATGAGGTGCTGATCGTTGACAACGGCAGCACGGATCCGGATCTCCTCGAGTACTACCGTGATCTCGAGCAGACCCAGGGGGAGCGTGTTCGAATACTTGCCTACGACGCGCCGTTCAATTTTTCCGCAATGAACAACGAGGCGGCGCGGCAGGCGCGGGGAGAATATCTGCTGCTGCTCAACAACGATACCCAGATCGTTCAGGGGGAATGGCTGGAGCGCATGGTATCCCACGGGCAGCGCCCGGAGGTCGGCGTCGTAGGTGCCCGCCTCGTCTATCCCGAAACCGGCAAACTGCAGCACGCAGGCGTTGTGCTGGGTTTACGTGGGGTGGCTGAGCACGTGTTCACTGGAGAGCTCGGCCTGACCGATCCCGGTTACATGAACCGCGCCCTGGTGGACCAGAACTATTCCGCCGTCACGGCGGCGTGCATGTTGGTACGGCGCTCAGTTTTCGAGGAAGTGGACGGGTTTGACGAACAGCGTTTCGCAGTTTCCTTCAACGATGTGGATCTCTGCCTGAAGATCGGCATACGTGGCTACAAGGTCGTCTGGACCCCCTATGCGACGGTGGTGCATCACGGCTCTGCTTCCCAAAAGGCGGGCGGCGGAGATGTGGTCGCGCAGGCCATGCAGGTCCAGCGGTTTGAGGCAGAACACCGTGCCATGCTGGCCAAGTGGCTTCCCACTCTGGCCAACGACCCTGCCTACAACCGTCATCTCAGCCTCCAGCCTCCGGGATACGAGGTGGAAACCGCCATCGTCATCGACTGGGATCCTTATTTCCATGATCGGCCCCGCCTGCTGGGCCTGCCTCTCTCGGGCGGCTCCGGTGAATATCGTGTGATCAGCCCCTTCCGGGCCCTGAGCCGGGCCGCGCTGGCCCACGGTGATGTGGTTCAGACCGGCAAATATTTCGAGAGTCGCCTGCCCACGCCGGTGGAGCTCGAGCGCGCCAAGCCCGACACCCTGGTGCTGCAGGCCGCCTTGGGGGATCCGGCGCTCCAGGCCATGGCTGACTACCGACAGTTCAACGGCGACGTCATGCTGGTTTTTGCCCTGGACGATCTGGTCACCCAAATGCCGCCCGAGAACCCTTTCTTTCGCCACGCGCCGCGGGATGTCAAGCCTCGGCTGCGGAAGGCGCTCTCCCTGTGCGACCGGGTGGTGGTCAGCACGGAACCCATTGCCGAACTTTGCCGCGCCATGCATGGGGACGTGCGCGTCATCCCCAACCGGCTCGAAAAGGCGATCTGGGGAGGATTGTCTTCCCGCCGGCGGCGGGGCACCAGGGCCCGCGTTGGCTGGGCGGGCGCCCAGCAGCACGCTGGTGACCTTGCCCTCATCGTGGAGGTGGTCAAGGCCACTGCGCAGGAGGTGGACTGGGTGTTCTTCGGCATGTGTCCCGAGGCGCTGCGGCCGTTCGTCAGGGAGTATCACGACTTCGTGGTCTCGTTTTACGACTATCCCGCCAAGCTGGCGAGCCTGGACCTCGATCTGGCCGTGGCGCCCCTCGCCATCAACCCGTTCAATGAAGCCAAGAGCAATCTGCGGCTTCTGGAATACGGCATTCTGGGCTGGCCAGTGGTTTGCACTGACATTTATCCGTACCGGGAGGCACCGGTCAAACGGGTGCCCAATACGCCGGAGGCCTGGATCGAGGCGATCCGCGAGCGGATTTACGATCTGGACGCCGCAGAAAGGGAAGGCGAGCGCCTTCGCCAATGGGTTCTGCAGCATTACATCCTGGAAGACCACCTCGGCGAATGGCTGCGGGCGCTGACGCGGTAAGGTTCAGTGCCGGAGTGCCGGGTGGGCGCGCGGCCGGGCGCCGTGCGTCCACCCGTAGCTAGGTCCACACTTCCTGCCCGCCCAGGCTAAAGTTTCGCCCCCCCTCTCCGTTAAAGGGCTTGACGGCGACGCATCCAACCTGTCGCCGCGCCCGCCGCCATGCGGGTTTACCTGTCAAGGAGATGAAAAATGGCTCTGATCGTCAATACCAACATTGCCTCCCTGAACGCCCAGCGCAACCTGGCCACCAACAGCAGCCAGCTGGCGGTCACGCTGCAGCGGCTGTCCTCGGGTCTGCGCGTCAACAGCGCCAAGGACGATGCGGCGGGTCTGGCGGTTTCCCAGGCCCTGACTGCCCAGATCCGGGGCAACAACCAGGCGGTGCGCAATGCCAACGACGGAATTTCCCTGGGCCAGACCGCCGAGGGCGCCCTGGGCCAGATTGCCAACAATATCCAGCGCATCCGCGAGATCGCGGTGCAGGCGGCCAACGGCACGTTGAGCGATGACAACCGGAAACAGCTGCAAAAAGAGGTGGACCAGCTGACCCAGGAGATTTCCCGGATCGTGCAGACCACCCAGTTCAATGGCACGTTGCTGCTGTCTGGCAGCAATACACTCACGTTCCAGGTCGGTGCCAGCGGTACCGCCGATAACCAGGTCACTGTGACGACGACCAACCTGGCCACAAACGGTGCGGGTGGTCTCTATACCTACAGTGGCTCCCTCACTGCAACGAAAGTCATCGACGTCACGAGCCAGACGACTGCCTCGGCGGCACTGGCAAACCTCGACGCGGACATCGCCCAGATTTCCACCATCCGCTCCACCTTCGGTGCGGTGCAGAACCGGTTCGAGGCGGTGATCGCCAACCTGCAGAACTATGTGGAGAACCTGGAGGCTTCCCGCAGCCGCATCATGGATGCCGACTTCGCGGCCGAGACCGCCGCGCTCACCCGCGGCCAGATCCTGCAGCAGGCGGGCACCGCGGTGCTGGCCCAGGCCAATGCCCTGCCGCAGACGGCGCTGACGCTCCTGCGGTAAATCCGGAACAGGGGAGCATGAGGACGGGAGGGGCCAAAGGCGCACGCCGGCGGCCTTTTCCTCCATCTGATCCCCTCATGCACGGAGGGTAGGCCATGTCAAACGGTCCCATTTCCCCGTTGGGCCAGTCGGTGGGGATGACCGGTGCCCCGTCTGCGGCGCAGAACCCGCCGGCGGAGCTGCCGGTTTCCACACCGCCGCCGATAGCCGTACCCGCGCCGGTTCAGGCGCTGCCCGGGCAGAAGCAGCAGGCCGATGCCCAGGCGGTGAAGCAGGCGGTGGAGCGCATCAATGCCTTCATCCAGTCCGCCCAGAGCGATCTCAAAATCTCGGTGGACAAGGACACCAAGATGGTGGTGGTGAAGGTGGTGGATCGGGAAACCGGCGAGGTGATCCGCCAGATTCCCCCGGAAGAGGCGCTCAACATCGCGAAGCATCTGGATTCGGCGCAGGGCGTGTTGTTCCGGTCCAAGGTCTGATCGGGCAGTCCGGCATGGCGCTTCGTGCGCCATGCCGTTCCTTCGGGGAAAACAGGCAATACAGGAGAGTGTCATGGCGATTTCATCGGCCGGGATTGGTTCCAATCTGGACGTCAACGGGCTGGTCTCCCAGCTCATGGCCATCGAGCGCAAGCCGCTCAACGTCCTCGACCAGAAGAAATCGCAGCTCAACAGCGAGATTTCCGCCTACGGTCGGCTGAAGAGCGACCTCGCCGCCCTGCAGAGCGCCATCGGTGCGCTCAAGGACGCGGCCGATTTTCAGGTTTTCAAGGCCACGCCGGCCAGTGACGGCTATTTCACTGCCTCCGCGGATGCCACCGCGCTGGCGGGCACCCATTCCATCACCGTGACCCAGCTCGCCCAGGCACAGAAGCTGGTGTCCGCGGCCTTCGCCGACACCAACACCACGCCGGTGGGCGAGGGCACCCTGACCCTGAGCAACGGCACGGACAGTTTTTCCGTCACCATCGACAGCAGCAACAACACCCTGGCGGGCATCGCCAATGCCATCAACTCCGCCACGGGCAACTTCGGCGTCTCCGCCACCCTGCTCAACGATGGCAGCGGCTACCGCCTGGTGCTCTCGCCCCGGGACACGGGCGCGGCCAAGGCCATCACGGTGGCCGTGAACGACACCGGCGACGGCAACAACACGGACAACCTGGGCCTGTCCCGCCTTTCCTACGTCCCGGGCGCGCAGAACCTCAGCCAGACCGTGGCGGCGCAGGATGCCATCCTCACCGTGGACGGACTCACCGGCATCACCAGCGCCTCCAACACGGTGAGCCGCGTGATCCAGGGCGTCACCCTGAATCTCAAGGCGACCGGCAGCACCACACTCACGGTGGCCGTGGACAAGGAGGCGATCAAGGGCAAGGTCAACGATTTCATCAGCGCCTACAACAAGCTGGTGAGCGACATGGACGAGCTGCACCGCAAGGGCGGCACCCTGGAAGGACGCAACACGGTGCTCACGATCCGGTCCCAGATCCTGGGCGTATTCAACGCTTCCGTTAATCTGACCGGAAACGATTTCAACTACCTGTCCCAGATCGGCATCAGCATCCAGAAGGACGGCAAGCTGGCCCTCAATGCCAGCGACTTCGATGCCGCCGTCACCGGCAAACTGGACAGCGTGATCCGGTTGTTTACGGACGACACCCAGGGCTTCGGCCAGCGGCTGTACACCGAACTGGGCAACCTGCTGCAGACCAACGGCGTGCTGGATGCCGCCACGCAGGGTCTCAATGCCAACATCTCGGAGATCGAGCGGCGCAAGGATCAGCTCTTGGTGCGGCTCGATCGCATGGAGCAGCGCCTGCGCGCCCAGTTTGCCGCGCTGGATGCCATGCTGGGCAGCATGCAGCAGACCAGCAGCCAGCTCATGCGCGCGCTTTCCTCACTTCCCCGCTGACCGACGAAAGGACGGACGACCACCATGAACACGATGAACCGGGCTCTCAACGCCTATGCGGACGTGGATCTGCAAACCGCCGTCTCCACGGCGAGCCCCGTGCAGCTCATCGTGCTGCTCTATGACGGGGCGCTGGCGGCCCTCGCCTCGGCCAAGGGGCGGATGCAGGAGATGAAGCTCGCCGAGAAGGGCGCCCTGATTTCCAAGGCCATCGGCATCGTGGAGGGGCTGCGCTCGGTGCTCAACCACGAAAAGGGCGGCGAGATCGCGCGCAACCTGGATGATCTCTACGACTACATGAAGCGGCGCATGGCCACTGCCAACCTGAAAAACGACCCCGCCATGCTGGACGAAGTCATGGGCCTGCTCGCAAGCCTGCGCGAGGCCTGGGTGGAGCTGGCCGCGCAGGAACGCCAGCAGGCGGCCCCGGCCAGGCTCACCGAGGCGGCCAGCGGCGTGAGCCTGAGGGCGTGACCATGGATGCCACCGAGGCGCTCGACCAGTACCGCGTGATCGAGGAGACCACGCGGCGCATGCTGGCTGCCGCCCGGGCAGGGGACTGGGACACCCTGGTCAATCTGGAAACCGACCGCAAGGCCATGATCGAACGCGTGACCGCCCAGGAAGTGGATTTCGGCCCCCGCGCCGCCGAGAAGGATGGCTGCATCCGGGCGATCCTCAAGGCCGACCAGGAAATCACCCGCCTCACCCGCGCCTGGATGGACGAGATGCAGGACATGCTGGCCACCCTGCGTGCCCAGCGCAAGCTCGCCGAGGCGTATCACCATGGGTCGGGCGCGGGCGGCTGAGGCGGCGCCGTGGACGGGCAGAGGCTGGCGCAAACCGGGCCCTTGGGGCAGGTGCCGGATCTTGTCCCCGTCAAGCCTGACCGGCTGCCGCGCCGTCCCGACTGGCCGCGCCAGCGCCAGCGCCGCCGCCAGCCGCCATCCCCCACGCCCCAGGCCCCCACGCCGCCCGGCCACGTGGACGACTACGCCTGAGAAAAAGGGAGGGGCTATAATCCTTCACGTCGCGACTGCCCTGCGAGGAAGTGGTCATGGAAGGCGCGTTCGTTCTCACCTGGAAGGAAATCCTGATCGGCGCGATCGTGGTGCTGGGCGTGTACATCGCCGAGCTGCTGCTCCTCATGCACGGCTCCCGTGGCCAGGGCAGGACACTCTGGCGACGGGGTGCCCAGGCGCGGGAACTCATGGAGCTGCGCCGGGAGGTGGCCGAGCTCCGGGAGCGTGTGAACCGGCTGGAACAGGCTGCGAGCCGCGCCACCGAGGAAACGCCCGTCACGCCCTATACCAAAGCCTTCCAGCTCGCCAAGCAGGGGCTGGACGTGGCGGAAGTGGCAGCCTCCTGCGGCATTTCCCGCGCCGAGGCGGAACTCATCGTCGCCATGCAGCGGGGCGGGCACCTCTGACCCTCTCCGCATCGCGGGGACGCTGAGATGCCGGTCAACGACGTCCTCGCCCAGCTCCAGCAGCTGCTGCGCCGCACCACGCCCCTGGTGGAAGGGGCGGAGCGCCTGCCCGAAACCTTCCTCAAGCTCACCCCGGGGCAGCAGGTGCGCGCCACCGTGCTGTCCCAGTTGCCCAGCGGGCGGTTTCTGGTGCAGGTCAACGACCAGCACCTGGACCTCAACCTGCCCCGCGACACCCAGCCCGGCAGTCAGGTGGAGCTGCGCTACGTGGGCAGCCAGCCGCGCCTGACCTTCATGCTGGCCGGCGAGCCCGCGGCGCCCAACCGCTCCCCGGTCAATCTGAGCGACACCGCCCGCTACATCGGTGCCCTGCTCGCCCGGGCCAGCAACCTGGCCGCCCAGAGTGCCCCAGCCACCGCCGCCACGCCGGTGCTCAACGCGCCGCCCAGCGATCCCCAGAAGCTTGCCGTGGCCCTCAAGACGGCCCTGGCCGAGAGCGGGCTGTTTTATGAATCCCACCAGGCGCAGTGGGTGGCGGGGGAGCGCAGCCTGGCGGCGCTGCTGCGGGAACCCCAGGGTCAGCTGTCGCAGCCGCGTGCCTTCGCCGCCGCCCATATTGACGCGGGCCGGCCGGCCCCGGCGGCCGGCAATGGTGAGCCCGTGCCCCCGGCGGCCTCCCCGTTGCCCGACACCGGAAGCGGGCCGGCACGCGCGGCGGAGGGCCTGCCGGGACTGCGGGACCCCGTTCATCCCCAGGCGGCGTCCCTGGTGCAGCAGCAACTGGAAGCGCTGGATACCCGCCAGCTCATCTGGCAGGGCGAGGTTTGGCCCGGCCAAACCCTGCGCTGGGAAATCGAGGAGCGTGAAGGGGGAGGGGAGGGCGCACCGGCGGAGCGGCAGTGGGTCACCCGGCTGGCGCTCACCCTGCCCAGCCTGGGCGGGGTAGAGGCGCGGCTGCGACTCGATGCCCTGGGGGTGCATGTGGATCTGCTGGCCGGCGAAGACCAGGCACGCACCGCCCTGGAGGCAGGGGCGCAAGCCCTGGCAGAAGGGTTTGAGCGGGCGGGGCTGCGTCTTGCCCAGTTCCGGGTGAGGGACCATGGATAAGCCGGAAATGCGCCGCAGTGCCGTGGCCCTGGCCTACCGCGAGGGCATGGCCGCGCCGCGCGTGGTGGCCAAGGGGCGCGGCGTCCTGGCCGAGACCATCATCGAGCGTGCCCGCGCGGCAGGGGTGTATGTCCACGAGTCGCCGGCGCTGGTGGCGCTGCTGATGCAGGTGGATCTGGACGAGCAGATTCCCCCCGAGCTCTACCTGGCCGTGGCCGAGCTTTTGGCCTGGCTCTACCGGCTGGAACAGGAGCAGGCTGGCGCCGGCTGAGCGCCGTCAGTGCCTGATGGCCGCGACCAGGTCGGCTTCCAGCTGCACCACCTGACGCGGGTGGCTCAGCCGGTCGTCGTCGGCGCGCACCAGGAAGGTGTCTTCCGCCCGTTCCCCCAGGGTGGCGATCTTGGCCATGTGCAGCCGGATGCCATGGCGCAGCAGCACCTGGGCGATGCGCGACAAAAGCCCGGGCCGGTCGCTTGCCGTCACCGACAGCACGTGATACTGGCCGCGCTCGTCCGGCGCCAGACTCACCCTTGGTTCGATGGGGAAATGGCGTACCTGGCGGCTCACCCGGCCCGCCAGGGGCGGCTCCGGCGGTGTGGAGGAGGCCAGCCGTTCCGCCAGCTCGTACTCGATGAAGGGCAGCAGGTCGCGATAGCTCTGGCTGATGCCGCCCAGGTCGAGGATGAGAAAGGTGTCCAGGGCAAAGCCGCGGGGCGTGGTGTAGATCTTGGCTTCCACCACGTTGTAGTTCATGCGCTCGAAGAAGGCGCAGATGCGCGCGAACAGGTCGTCCCGGTCCAGGGTGTAGATCATCACCTGGATGCCTTCTCCATGAGGGGCGACGCGGGCCCGCACCAGCGGCGACCCGGTATAGAGGCTGTGGGCCAGCATGCGTGTGTGCCAGGCGATTTCCTGCACGCTGTGGCGCAGGAAATAGTTTTCCCCCAGCGCCGGCCATACTTCCTGCGGCACTTCCGGGGCCACCGCCTCCAGGGCCAGCAGACGCAGCGCCTCCCGCCGGCGCGTCTCGATCTGCTCATCCGGGCTCACCCGACCGCCCGTGAGATGGCGCTCGGTGGCGCGGAACAGATCCTCCAGCAGCTTGCCCTTCCAGGCATTCCACACCTTGGGGCTGGTGCCCCGGATGTCGGCCACCGTGAGCAGATAAAGGGCCGTGAGCCGGCGCAGGGTTTGCACTTTCGCCGCGAAGGCGGCGATCACGGCCGGGTCGGAGAGATCCTGCTTCTGGGCCGTGGCGGACATGGTCAGGTGTTCCGCCACCAGCCACACCACCAGCTCGGTGTCCTCCTCCGGCAGGCCGTGCTCGCGGCAGAAGCGGCGCGCATCGCGGGCGCCCAGCAGGGAATGGTCGCCGCCACGGCCCTTGGCGATGTCGTGGAACAGGGCGGCGATGTAGAGCACCTCGGGCCGCTCGAAGTTGGCGATGAGGCGGGAGCAGAGGGGATATTCGTGGGCGTATTCCGGCAGGGTGAAGCGGCGCAGGTTGCGCACCACCATGAGGATGTGCTCGTCCACGGTATAGACGTGGAACAGATCGTGCTGCATCTGGCCCACGATGCGGCCGAACACCGGCAGGTAGCGCCCCAGCACCCCGTAAAGATTCATCCGCCGCAGGCCGTGGGTGAGGCCCCGCGGCGCGCGCAGCATGGCGAGGAAGCGGGCACGGTTCTCCGGCGCGCGCCGGAAGGCGGCATCGATGCGCGGCAGGGCGCGCAGCAGGGCACGTACCGTGGCGGGACTCAGATCGTCCAAATCCGTGCGTTGCTGCAGCAGCAGGAAGGCCTCCAGGATGGCCCCAGGATGCCGCTCGAACACGTCCGGCGCGTTCAGTTCCAGCAGCCCCCGGCGGCGGGAGAAACTGGCGTTGATGAGCACGGGTTCGCCGGCCACCGGCTCCAGACGCGCCTTCAGGCCGATGATGAGGGCGTGGTTGAACAGGCGCACCTGCTTGGCGGTGCGGTAGTAGCGCTGCATCAGCACGTCGCTGGCGGCGTGGCCGGCGCGCGGCCGGCAGCCCAGCTCGCGGGCGAGGCTGTCCTGGAAATCGAACAGCAAACGGTCTTCGCGCCGTCCCGCCAGGCGGTGCAGCCGGATGCGCAGATCCTGGAGCCGGGCTGCCAGCGCCAGCAGGCGCCGCACCTCGGCCCCCGTCAGGAGCCCCTGCCGGGCCAGGGCCTGCCAGCCCTGGCCGATTCCCAGGGCCCGGGCCAGCCACAGGCAGTTGTGCAGATCGCGCAGGCTGCCCGGGCTTTCCTTGACGTTGGGCTCCAGGTTGTAGGCGCTGTCCTGGAAACGGGCGTGGCGCTGTTGCTGTTCCAGCAGCTTGGCGGCCACGAAGCGCGGCACGTCCAGGCTAGCCGCGAAGGCCTGGCGGAAGTCCCGGAACAGCCGGGGCGAGCCCGCGAGGCGGCGCGCCTCCAGCAGATTGGTGGCCACGGTGACGTCCCGTGCGGCCTCCTCCAGACAGGACGCCAGCGTGCGCACGCTGTGGCCGATTTCCAGCCCCACGTCCCAGAAGCTGCCCACCAGCCGTTCGATGGCGGCGGCGAGCCGCGCCTCCGGCTCCTCCCGCAGCAGGATCAGGAGGTCCACGTCGGAGTGGGGAAACTGCTCCCGCCGTCCGAAGCCGCCCACCGCCACCAGGGCCGTCTCACCCGGCAGGGCTGCCGCCTGCCAGAGGCGGATCAGCACGCCATCCAAAAGATCGCTGTGGGCACGCAAGTAGGCGCGGGGGCGGGGGTGCGCCTGATAGGCGGCGAGCAGGCGCGCGCGCTGGTTCCTCAGGGCCGCGCGCAGCGCGGAAAGGTCGAGGGATTCGCCGGGCAGCGGCTCAGGCCGCGACACGGCTGAGCCGCGCCGGTTTGGCCGGCGCGCCGGCGGAGAGGGTGAGCACCTCGTAGCCGGTTTCCGTGACCAGCACGGTGTGTTCCCACTGGGCCGACAGGCTGTGATCCTTGGTGACGATGGTCCAGCCGTCGGCGAGCTGGCGGATGTCGCGCTTGCCGGCGTTGATCATGGGCTCGATGGTGAAGATCATGCCGGGCCTCATTTCCACGCCTGTGTGGGGCTTGCCGTAGTGCACCACCTGGGGCTCCTCGTGGAAATTGCGGCCAATGCCGTGGCCGCAGAATTCGCGCACCACGGAGAAGCCGTGGGCATGGGCGTGGGTCTGGATGGCATGGCCGATATCGCCCAGGTGCTTGCCGGGCGCCACCTCCTCGATGCCCAGCCACATGCATTCGAAGGTCACCTCGCACAGGCGGCGCGCCAGGATGGAGGGCTCGCCCACGTAGAACATGCGGCTGGTGTCGCCGTGGAAACCGTCCTTGATGACCGTGACGTCCACATTGATGATGTCGCCGTTCTTGAGCTTCTTGGTGTCCGAGGGCACACCGTGGCAGATCACGTGGTTGACCGAGGTGCACACGGACTTGGGGTAGGGGGGATAGCCGGGCGGGGCGTAGTTGAGGGGCGCCGGGATGGTGCCCTGCACGTTCACCATGTAGTCGTGGCAGAGGCGGTCGATCTCCCCCGTGGTGATGCCGGGTTGGATGAACGGCGCGATGTAATCCAGCACCTCGGAGGCGAGGCGCCCGGCGACGCGCATTTTTTCGATTTCCTCGGGGGTCTTGATGGAGATGGCCATGCAACGGTCGAATAGTTGACGAAAAAGGTTGATTATACCCTGCCCGCCCCCGGCACGCCAAAAAATGCGCTTTCCCTTGAACGAATTAGCGCCGCCCCGCTATAATGCCCGGCTTCGCCAGGCCGGGGAGGGTCCCCGACCGCGAAAATTCCCACACCTGCCGTCGCCGTGTGCAAGACGGCGGGCCAGAAGGGTGCCGGTGCAGCGCGCCGGTGTCGGCCCGGCGGGTGGAGGCTCAACCCTTTGGCTAGGAGTATTCCCATGTCCGTCACCATGCGTCAGATGCTGGAAGCGGGTGTCCATTTCGGCCACCAGACCCGCTACTGGAACCCCAGGATGGCTCCCTACATCTTTGGGGAACGCAACAAGATCCACATCATCAATCTGGAAAAGACCCTCCCCCTGTACGAGGAGGCGCTCAAATTCGTGCGCCAGCTGGCGGCCAACAAGGGCACCATCCTGTTCGTGTGCACCAAGCGCCAGGGCCGGGACATCATCGCCGAAGAGGCGCGCCGGGCCGGCATGCCCTTTGTCAACCATCGCTGGCTGGGCGGCATGCTCACCAACTTCAAGACCGTCAAGCAGTCGGTGAAGCGTCTGCGCGAAATGCAGCAGATGGCCGAGGACGGCACCCTGGACAAGATGGCCAAGAAGGAAGCCCTGGGCTACCGGCGCGAGCTGGAGAAGCTGGAGCGCAGCCTGGGCGGCATCCAGGACATGAACAACCTGCCGGATGCCCTGTTCGTCATCGACGTGGGCTACCACAAGGGGGCCGTCACGGAAGCGCGCAAGCTGGGCATTCCGGTGGTGGCCGTGGTGGATACCAACTGCTCGCCGGAAGGAGTGGACTACCTCATTCCGGGCAACGACGACTCCAGCCGTGCCATCCGGCTTTATGCGCGCGGCGTGGCCGACGCGGTGCTGGAGGGCAAGGCCCAGATCATCAGTGAAATCGTCGGCGGCGAGGAATTCATCGAGGTCGCGGACACGGAACAGCCCGCCGCCTGAGGCAAGGGGCGCAAGCCCCTTTTTCGTTTCACCCGGACCTCCCCTCTCTCGAATCTGTCATTAGGAGCACACAATGGCTGAAATCACCGCAAGTATGGTGAAGGAACTGCGCGAGCGCACCGGGCTCGGCATGATGGAATGCAAAAAAGCCCTCACCGAGGCCAATGGCGACATGAACAAGGCCGAGGACCTGCTGCGCATCAAGAGCGGCGCCAAGGCCTCCAAGGCTGCCGGCCGCGTGGCGGCGGAAGGCGTGATCGGCAGCTACGTGAGCCCGGACGGCAAAATCGGTGCCCTGGTGGAAGTCAACTGCGAGACCGACTTCGTGGCCAAGAACGAGGAATTCGTCAACTTCGCCAAGGAGTGCGCCAAACTGGTGGCCGAGCATGATCCCGCCGACGTGGCGGCCCTGTCCCAGCTCAAGATGGCCTCCGGTCAGACCGTCGAGGAAGCGCGCCAGGCGCTGATCATGAAGCTGGGTGAGAACATGACCATCCGTCGCATCGCCCGCTTCGCCACCTCCGGCAGGCTGTCGGTGTATCTGCACGGCAACCGGATCGGCGTGATGGTGGACCTGAACGGCGGCGACGAGACCCTGGGCAAGGACATCGCCATGCACGTGGCGGCTTCCAAACCCATCGCGGTGTCCAAGGACCAGGTGCCGGCCGAAACCATCGAGCGCGAGCGCGAGATCGCCAAGGCCCGGGCGCTGGAATCCGGCAAGCCCGCCAACATCGTGGACAAGATCGTGGAAGGCAGCGTGGCCAAGTTCCTGGCGGAAGTGACCCTGCTGGGGCAGCCCTTCGTCAAGAATCCGGACCAGACCGTGGAGGCGCTGCTCAAGTCCAAGGGGGCCAGCGTGAACGGTTTCACCCTGTTCATCGTGGGCGAGGGCATCGAGAAGAAGGTCGTGGACTACGCGGCCGAAGTGGCCGCCGCAGCAAAAGTCTGAGCTCATGGCGCTGCGCTACCGGCGTATCCTGCTCAAGCTCTCCGGCGAGGCCCTGATGGGCGAGGGCAGCTACGGCATCGACCGCGCGACGCTGGAGGGCATGGCCGCCCAGGTGGCACGCACCGCCGCGCTGGGGGTGAGGATCGGCATCGTCATTGGCGGTGGCAACATCTTCCGCGGCGTCTCGGCGGGGGCGGCCGGCATGGACCGTGCCCAGGCCGACTACATGGGCATGCTGGCCACGGTGATCAACGCCCTGGCGCTGCAGGACGCCCTGCGCCGCCTGGGCGTGGAGTGCCGTGTGCAGTCGGCCCTCACCATCGAACAGGTGGCCGAGCCCTATATCCGGGGCAAGGCCCTGCGCTATCTGGAAGAGGGCAAGGTGGTGATCTTCGCCGCCGGCACCGGCAATCCCTTCTTCACCACCGATACCGCCGCCGCCCTGCGCGGCGCCGAAATCGGTGCCGACATCGTGCTCAAGGCGACCAAGGTGGATGGCATCTACAGCGCGGACCCCAAGAAGGATCCCAATGCCCGGCGTTACGGCACCCTCACCTTCGACGAGGCCATCGCCCGCAATCTGGGTGTGATGGACGCCACCGCCTTCGCCCTGTGCCGGGAGCAGAAGCTGCCGGTGTGCGTGTTCAGCATCTTCAAGCCGGACGCGCTGGAGCGTGTGGTGCGCGGCGAGGACGAGGGCACCCTGGTGACGGTGAACTGAACCATCGATCGGAGAGGAATGAACACATGAGTTCCGTTGCCGAAGTGAAGAAACAGGCCGAACAGAAGATGCAGAAGGCCATCGAGGCGCTCAAGGCGGATCTCGGCAAGGTGCGCACCGGCCGCGCCCACACCGGCCTGCTGGATCACATCATGGTGGACTATTACGGCAGCCAGGTGCCCATGAACCAGGTGGCCAGTGTCACCCTGGTGGACGCCCGTACCATCGGCGTCACGCCCTGGGAGAAAAAGATGCTGCCCGTGGTGGAAAAGGCCATTCGCGAATCCGATCTGGGCCTCAATCCCGCCTCCCAGGGCGACATGATCCGCGTGCCCATGCCGCCCCTCACCGAAGAGCGGCGGCGCGAGCTGATCAAGGTGGTCAAGCACGAGGGTGAGACGGCCAAGGTGGCGGTGCGCAACGTGCGGCGCGATGCCAACAACACCCTCAAGGAGATGGTCAAGGACAAGCAGATCAGCGAGGACGAGGCACGGCGCGCGGAAGAGGACGTGCAGAAGCTCACCGACCGCTTCGTCGCCGAGATCGACAAGCTGCTCCAGGCCAAAGAAGCCGATCTGCTGGCGATCTGAGGCGGGGCCGTGTCCCTGTTCCGCAGCTCCACCCGCGCCATTCCGGAACCCAGCCATGTGCCGCGCCACGTGGCCATCATCATGGATGGCAACGGCCGCTGGGCCCGGCAGCGCATGTTGCCGCGCGTGGCGGGGCACCGCAAGGGCGTGGAAACGGTGCGCGAGATCATTCGCGCCTGCATCGAGCGCGGCGTGCAGTACCTCACCCTGTTCGCGTTCAGCAGCGAAAACTGGCGCCGCCCGCCGGAGGAGGTCTCCCTGCTCATGCAGCTGTTTGTGGTGGCCCTGGAGCAGGAAGTGACCAAGCTGCACGAGAACGACATCCGTTTTCGTCTCATCGGCGATGTGTCGCGTTTCGACGAGCGGCTGCAGAAACTCATCGCCGATGCCGAGGCCCTCACCGCCAACAATACCCGACTGACGCTGACCATTGCCGCCAACTACGGCGGACGCTGGGACATCCTCCAGGCCGCCAACCGCATGCTGGCGGAACACCCGGAACTGGTGCACGGCTTCGATGAGGAGGATCTCGCGCCTTACCTCTGTCTGGCCGACGCGCCGGAACCCGATCTCTTCATACGCACCGGCGGTGAGCAGCGCATCAGCAATTTCCTGCTCTGGCAGCTCGCCTACACCGAGCTTTATTTCACCGACACGCTCTGGCCCGATTTCGATGCCAGGGCCTTCGATGCGGCCATTGCATCCTTCCAGCGCCGGGAGCGGCGTTTCGGCCGCACCAGCGAGCAGCTCAAGGAAAATGCTTAGACAGCGCCTGCTCGTCGCGCTGATCCTGATCCCGCTGTTCCTGGCGGCGCTGTTCCTGCTGCCGCAATGGGCATGGGCGGCGCTGCTGGGCGCCGTGGTCCTGCTCGCCGCCCACGAATGGGCGCGGCTGTCGGGTTTCGGCGCGGGGTGGGAACGGGCCTATCTGACTCTCACCGCGCTCATTCTGGCTGCCTGTTATCACCTGCTGGAAACCGGCGCGGCGCTCACCCGGACGCTCGCCGTGCTGGCCACCCTGTTCTGGCTGGGAGTGGCGCCCCTCTGGCTTGCGGGGGGCTGGCGCGCCGAGGGGCGCCTGCTGCGCATGCTCACGGGCTGGCTGCTGCTCGTGCCCACCTGGGTGGCCCTGCTGGAGCTGCGCCTGATCGGACCGGGGCTGGTCCTGTTCGTCATGGGTCTGGTCTGGCTCGCGGACAGCGCCGCCTATTTCGCCGGCCACCGCTGGGGACGGCGCAAGCTCGCGCCCCGGATCAGCCCCGGCAAGACCTGGGAAGGCGTGGCCGGGGCGCTCGGGGCGGGGGCCCTGTTGGCCCTGCTGGTGGGGGCATCGAGCCCCAACCTCCTCCTGGCCGGCCATGGGGTGTCGGTGCCGCTTTTGATCGCGGCCTGCGTCTTCGTCGTGGCGGTGAGCGTGGAGGGCGATCTGTTCGAATCCCACATCAAGCGCCTGGCGGGCGTGAAGGACAGCAGCCATCTGATCCCGGGCCATGGCGGCGTGCTGGACCGCATCGACAGCCAGACCGCGGCCCTGCCCGTGTTCCTGCTGCTCGCCCTGGCCTATCTGGGGCGGCTCGGCAACTAGCAGGAACGTCATGCGGCGACTCACCATCCTCGGCTCCACCGGCTCCATCGGCACCAGCACGCTGGATGTGGTGGCACGCCATCCGGACCGCTTCCAGGTCTTCGCCCTGACCGCGCAGGCACAGTGGCCGCGGCTTTTGGAGCAGTGCCGGCGCTTCCGTCCCGTTTATGCGGTTTTGATGCGCCCGGACGCGGCCGATGCCCTGGCGGCCGCGCTGCGCGCGGAAGGCCTGCCCACCCGGGTGCTGGCGGGGGAGGCGGCACTGGCGCAGGTGGCCGCCGCACCGGAGGTGGACACGGTCATGGCGGCCATCGTCGGGGCCGCGGGTCTGGTGCCCACCCTGGCGGCGGCGCGCGCCGGCAAGCGCATCCTGCTCGCCAACAAGGAGGCGCTGGTGATGTCCGGCGCCCTGTTCATGGAGGCGGTGCGGGCCAGCGGCGCGGAACTGTTGCCCATCGACAGTGAGCACAATGCCGTGTTCCAGTGTCTGCCTCCGGGAGGCGGCGGGCTTTCCGCGCGCGGGGTTCGGCGCATCCTGCTCACCGCCTCGGGCGGACCGTTTCGCACCCGCGCGCCGGAGTCCCTCGACAACGTCACGCCTGCCGAGGCCTGCGCCCATCCCAACTGGGTGATGGGACGCAAGATCTCCGTGGATTCCGCCACCATGATGAACAAGGGGCTGGAGGTGATCGAGGCCCACTGGCTGTTCGGTGCCTCGCCCGAACAGATCCAGGTGGTGATCCACCCCCAGAGCGTGATCCATTCCATGGTGGAATACGTGGACGGCTCGGTGCTGGCGCAATTGGGCAATCCGGACATGCGCACCCCCATCGCCCACGCCCTGGCCTATCCGGAGCGCATCGACAGCGGGGTGGAGGCCCTCGACCTGTTCCGCGTCGCTCGCCTGGATTTCGAAGCCCCCGACCCTGCGCGCTTTCCCTGCCTCTCACTCGCCTATGACGCGCTGCGCGCGGGCGGCACCGCGCCTGCGCTGCTCAATGCCGCCAACGAGGTGGCGGTGGAAGCCTTTCTCGCCGAGACGCTGCCCTTCCGGCGCATTCCGGCCCTGATCGAGACCGTGCTGGCGCGCCTGCCCGCCGAGCCGGCACACAGTCTGGAAGCGGTGCTGGCGGCCGATGCGCAGGCCCGGGCACTCGCCCGCCGGCTGCTGTCCCAGAGCGAAGCGGCATGAGCTGGCTCATCACACCCGTCGCCTTCCTGGTCACCTTGGGCGTGCTCATCGTGGTGCACGAGTTTGGCCACTATCTGGCGGCGCGGGCCTGCGGCGTGCGGGTGCTGCGTTTCTCGGTGGGCTTCGGGCGGCCCCTGTGGGCGCGCCGCTTCAACCCGGAAGGCACGGAATGGGTGATCGCGGCCTTTCCCCTGGGGGGCTATGTGAAGATGCTGGACGAACACGAAGGCCCGGTGCCGCCCGCGGCGCTACCCCAGGCCTTCAACCGCCAGCCGGTGTGGAAGCGCATGGCCATCGTGGCGGCGGGCCCGCTCGCGAATTTTCTGCTGGCGCTTTTCATCTACTGGGCCCTGTTCCTGCACGGGATGCCGGGCCTGCGGCCGGTGATCGATGCGCCGGCGCCCGGCACCCCCGCCGCCGCGGCGGGGCTGGAAAAGGGCGATACCCTGGAGGTCATCGGGGGCACGCCGGTGACGGTGTGGGATGACGTGCACTGGGCGCTGCTGGCCGAGCTGGGACGCGCGGGCGAGCTGGAGATCTGGGTACGCAAAGCCGACGGGGGCCGGGCGGTGCATGTCCTGCACCTGACCGCCGACGATGGCGCGGACCAGGGCCGCGAGTTTCTCGCCCGTCTTGGGCTCACCCCCGCGCGCTTCGCCCAGCCGCGCATCGGCGAGGTGCTGCCGGATTCACCGGCTGCCGCCGCGGGCCTGCAAACGGGAGACTGGGTGGCGGCGGTCAATGGCGAGCCGGTGGCAAGCTGGCAGGCACTGGTGGAAAAGATCCGCCGCCATCCCGGCGAGGCGCTGACCCTGCGCGTACTGCGCGCAGGCCGGTCTCTGGAGATCGTGGTCACGCCGCGCCCGGAGCGGGTCAACGGGGAAGCCATCGGGCGCATCGGCGCCAGTGCCTACGCCTTCACCACGGTGCGCCACGGTGTGCTGGGTGCGCTCACGGCGGGTGCACGCAAGACCTGGGACGGTGCCGTGCTGAGTGTGCAGCTTCTCTGGAAAATGATCTGGGGCGAGGTGTCGTGGCGCAACCTGAGCGGTCCGGTGGCCATCGCCGATTATGCCGGACAGACGGCCCAGCTGGGCTGGATGCCCTGGCTGCTCTTTCTCGCCCTGCTCAGCGTGAGTCTGGGTGTGCTCAACCTGCTGCCGGTGCCGGTGCTGGATGGCGGGCATTTGTTGTATCATGTGGGCGAAATCATCACGGGACGCCCACCCTCCGAGAAAATTCTCATGCTCGGGCAGCGGATCGGCATGGCGCTCCTGTTCACCCTGATGCTGTTCGCCCTCTACAACGACATCAACCGCTTGCTTGGGCCGTGATCGCATGAGACCTTCCCTCCTGGTGTGGCTGCTGGCAGCGGGGCTGAGCCGGGCGGCGTTCGCCTTCGAACCCTTCGTGGTCAAGGACATCCGCGTCGAAGGCATCCAGCGCACCGAGGCGGGCACGGTGTTCAGCTATCTCCCGGTGAAGGTGGGAGAAACCTTCGACGAGGAAAAATCCGCCGCCGCCATCAAAGCGCTGTTCGCCACCGGCTTCTTCAGCGACGTGCGCCTGGAAGTCCAGGACGGTGTGCTCATCGTCCAGGTCCAGGAGCGGCCCGCCATCGGCCAGATCGACATCTTCGGCGCCAAGGAATTCAGCAAGGATCAGCTCAAGACCGGCCTCAAGGAAGTGGGGCTGGCCGAGTCGCGCATATTCGACCGGGCGCTCCTGGACAAGGCCGAACAGGAACTCAAGCGCCAGTACCTCGCGCGCGGCAAGTATGGGGTCGAGATCAAGACCACCGTCACGCCCCTGGAGCGCAACCGGGTGGCGATCCGGTTCGACATCTCGGAAGGGGAGGTGGCCAAGATCCGCCAGATCAACATCGTCGGCGCCCAGGCCTTCCGCGAGAAGGACCTGCTGGATCTGATGAACCTGTCCACGCCCAACTGGCTGTCCTGGTACACCAAGAACGACCAGTATTCGAAGCAGAAGCTGGCGGGCGACCTGGAAACCCTGCGCTCCTTCTATCTCAACCGGGGCTACATGGATTTCGCCATCGAATCCACCCAGGTGCAGATCACGCCGGACAAGAAGGACATCTACATCACCATCAACATCCACGAGGGCCCACGCTATACCCTGTCCGACATCAAGGTCGCGGGCGAGCTGCTGATTCCCGAAGACGAGCTGCGCAAGCTGGTGACCGTCAAGAGCGGTGAGGTGTTCTCCCGGGAGCGCATCACCGAAACCACCAAGGCAATCAGCGACCGGCTGGGCAACGAGGGCTACGCCTTTGCCAACGTGAACGCAGTGCCGGAAGTGGACCGGGAGCACCAGCGGGTGGCGTTCACCTTCTTCATCGACCCGGGCCGGCGTGTCTATGTGCGCAGCGTGCGCATCACCGGCAACACGCGCACCCGCGACGAGGTGATCCGGCGCGAGATGCGCCAGATCGAGGGCGGCTGGTACTCTGCGGCGAAAATCAACCGCTCCCGGGAGCGCCTCGACAAGCTGGACTACTTCAAGGAAGTAAACGTGGAAACGCCCGCCGTGGCGGGCACCACCGACCAGGTGGACGTCAACGTGCGTGTCGAGGAAAAGCCCACGGGCAACATCATGGCCGGTGCCGGGTTCTCCAGTGGCGAAGGTCTCATCCTGAGTGGTTCCGTGTCCCAGGCCAACGTGCTGGGCTCGGGCAACTTCCTGGCGGTGCAGGCCAACACCAGCAAGGTGAACACCGTCTATGCCCTGTCCTATACCAATCCCTATTACACGGATGAGGGGCTGAGCCTGGGCTTCGACATCTACACCCGCAAGGTGGATTCCACTGCACTGTCCGTGACCACGTACACCACCTCCAGCCAGGGGCTGGGCCTGCGTCTGGGCGTCCCCATCACGGAAACCGACACCGTGGGCTTCGGGCTGGGCTATGAGCACACCAAGTCCACCGTGGACACCACCGCCTCGCCGGTTTATGCCCAGTTCGTTTCCACCTTCGGCAACAGCTATTCCATCCTGCGGGGTGATGCCTCCTGGGCGCGGGACACGCGGGACAGCCGTCTCTATCCCATGAAGGGCATGCTGCAGCGCGCGGTGGGTGAGATCGGCCTGCCCGGGGGTGAACTCAATTACGTCAAGCTCACCTATCAGCACCAGTGGCTCAAACCCCTGTCACGGGAGACGGCCCTGCTGCTCAACGGCGAAGTGGGTTGGGCCAAGGGTCTGGGCGGCGATCCCTTTCCCTTCTTCAAAAACTATTACGCGGGGGGCGTGACTTCGGTGCGCGGCTACAAGGCCGGCACCATTGGTCCCAAGGACAACCTCGGGCAGGCCATCGGCGGCACACGCCGTCTGGTGGGCAATGCGGAATACCTGTTTCCCGTCCCCGGCATGAAGAACGACAAGTCGGCGCGCCTGAGTGCCTTCGTCGATGCCGGTGCCGTCTATGGCGAGGGCGCCAAGGTGAGTCTGGGCGATCTGCGCTATTCGGCGGGCATTGCCCTGAGTTGGGTGTCGCCCGTGGGACCGCTCAAGTTCAGTCTGGCCAAGGCCCTGAACGCCAAGCCGGACGACAAGACCGAAGTGTTCCAGTTTCAGTTGGGTTCCGTTTTCTAGAGAGCAGGTATGAAAAGAGTCAGGCAGATCATGGCGGTCGCGCTGTTGGCGACCGCAGGTTTCACCGCCCCGGTTCCGGCCGCGGAGCTCAAGGTGGGTTTCGTCAACGTGGAGCGCATCTTCCGCGAATCGGCGCCGGCCATCCGGGCCAGCAAGAAGCTGGAGAAGGAATTCGCCGCGCGCGATGCCGAAATCCAGAAAATGGCCAAGCAGTTCCGTGAGCTGCAGGCCTATCTGGAGAAGGAGAGCGTCACCCTGAGCGAGACCGAGCGCCGCAACAAGGAGCGCGAGCTCGCCAATCTCAACCGGGACCTGCAGCGTGCCCAGCGCGAATTCCGGGAGGACCTCAACATCCGCCAGAACGAGGAGCGCGCTGCATTCCAGGAGCGGGTCAACAAGGCCATCGGTGAGCTGGCCGAGAAGGAAAAATACGACCTCATCCTGCAGGAGGCGGTGTATGTCAGCAACCGCATCGACATCACCGACAAGATCCTGAAGGCCCTGGCGGACAAGTGACGCAGGCCGTTCCCCCAGCGTTGCAACCATGCCCGATGCGTCCGCCGGCCTCAGCCTTGCCGAAATCGCCCGGCGCCTCGGTGGCGAGGTGGTGGGCGACGGCTCGGTGCACATCCGGGAAATCGCCACCCTGGCCCAGGCGGGGCCGGGGACGCTGAGCTTTCTCACCAATCCCAAATACCGCGCGCAGCTGGCCACCACGAAAGCCGCGGCGGTCATCCTGGGGCCGCGCGACCGGGAGGCCACGACCCTGCCGCGCATCGTCGTGGACAATCCCTACGCCTATCTGGCGCGGGCGCTGGCGCTGCTCCATCCGCCCCCGCCGCTGCGGCCGGGTGTGCATCCCAGCGCGGTGGTGGACCCCGGCGCCCAGGTGGATGCCACTGCTTCCATCGGTCCGCTGGTGCACGTCGCGGCGGGTGCACGCATTGGGCCCCGCTGCCGCATCGGCGCCGGCTGCCATGTGGGGGAGGAGGCGGTGCTGGGCGAGGATTGCCTGCTTTACCCCGGTGTCACCATCTATCACCGCTGCGTGCTGGGCAGGCGCGTGATCGTGCATGCCGGTGCGGTGATCGGTGCCGACGGCTTCGGTTTCGCGCCGGAGGAGGAGCGGTGGCTGAAGATTCCCCAGATCGGCCGGGTGGTGATCGGGGATGACGTGGAAATCGGCGCCAATACCACCATCGACCGCGGCGCCGTGGACGACACGGTGATCGAGGAGGGCGTCAAGCTCGACAACCTGATCCAGATCGCCCACAACGTGCGCATCGGGGCCCATACCGTGATGGCCGCCTGCGTGGGCGTGGCGGGCAGCACCACCATCGGCCGTCACTGCATGGTGGGGGGCGCGGCGGGGATCATCGGGCATCTCACCATCGCCGACAACGTGACCATCTCGGTGGGCAGCTTCGTCACCAAGTCCATCACCGAACCGGGCAGCACCTATACCGGCGTGTGGTCGGCCCAGCCCCACAGGGAATGGATGCACATGCAGGCGCGTCTGCGCCAGGTGGAGGAGATGGCGAGCCGCATCCGTGCGCTGGAACAGAAGATTCAGGAACTGGAAAGGAAACAGCCATGAGCGCCATGGACATCAACGAGATCATGAAATATCTGCCCCACCGCTACCCCTTCCTGATGCTGGACCGGGTGGAGACAATCGAGCCCGGCAAGAGGATCGTCGCGGTGAAGAATGTCAGCGTGAACGAACCCTTCTTCCAGGGACATTTTCCGAACCGACCGGTGTTTCCGGGCGTGCTGATCGTGGAGGCCATGGCCCAGGCGGCGGCGATTCTGTCCTTCAAGAGCGAGAACACCACGCCGGATGCCGATTCCGTGTATTACTTCGTGGGCATCGACGGCGCGCGCTTCAAGCGGCCGGTGGGGCCCGGCGACCAGCTCATGCTGGAAGTGGAGTTCCTGCGCGCCATCAAGGGCATCTGGAAGTTCGCCGGCAGGGCGCGGGTGGGGGAGGCGGTGGCCGCCGAGGCCGAGCTCATGTGCACGGTGCGCAAGGTCGTATGATCCATCCCACCGCCATCGTTCATCCGGGTGCGCGTCTGGGCGCCAATGTGGAGATTGGTCCATATGCCGTGGTGGGTGAACACGTGGAAATCGGCGACGGTACCCGCATCGGCGCCCATGCGGTGATCACGGGCCACACCCGGATCGGGCGCGACAACCGGATCTTCCAGTTCGCTTCCATCGGCGAAATTCCCCAGGACAAGAAATACGCGGGCGAGCCCACGCGCCTGGAAATCGGCGACCGCAACACCATCCGCGAGTTCACCACGCTCAACGTGGGGACGGTCCAGGGAGGCGGCGTCACCCGCATCGGCAGCGACAACTGGATCATGGCCTACGTGCACATCGCCCATGACTGCATCGTCGGCAACCACACCATCTTCGCCAACTGCACCAACCTCGCGGGCCACGTGGAAGTGGACGATTACGCCATCCTGGGCGGGTTCACCGGCGTGCACCAGTTCTGCAAGATCGGCGCCCATGTCATGACGGCGGTGAACACCACCGTTTTCAAGGACATCCCGCCCTATGTCACCGCCGCCGGCAGCGATGGTGCCAGACCCCACGGGCTCAATACCGAAGGTCTGCGCCGGCGGGGGTTTTCGCCCGGGACACTGGCGGCGCTCAAGCAGGCCTACAAGACCCTCTACCGCTCCGGCCTCACCCTGGAGGAAGCCAAGGCCAGGCTGGCCGAACAGGCCGGCACGGAGCCGGCGATCCAGCTCCTGGTGGATTTCCTCGCCCGCTCCACGCGCGGCATCATCCGCTAAATCCCGCCTCCCCATCCATGGAGCAGGTGCGCATCGGCATCGTGGCGGGAGAAGCGTCCGGCGACCTGCTGGGCAGCCATCTGGTCGCCGCCCTCCGGGCGCGTCTGCCCGGCGCCACCTTCGAGGGCATCGGCGGGCCGAAGATGATCGCCGCCGGCGTGCGTTCCCTGTTTCCCATGGAGACGCTGGCGGTGCGCGGTTATGTGGAGGCGGTCAAAAGCCTGCCTGCCATCCTGCGCATCCGGCGCCGGCTGCGCCGGCATTTTCTCGCGACCCGGCCGGATTTGTTCATCGGCGTGGACGCCCCGGATTTCAATCTGGGACTGGAACGCGCCCTCAAGGCCGCCGGCATCCCCACCTTCCAGTACGTCGGCCCCTCCGTGTGGGCCTGGCGCGCGGGGCGCCTGCGCAAGATCCGGCGCGCGGTCTCCCACATGCTGCTGTTGTTTCCCTTCGAGCCGGCCATCTACGAGGCGGCGGGCATTCCCGCCACCTATGTCGGGCATCCCCTGGCGGACATGCTGCCCCTGACACCGGACCGCGCCGCGGCCCGGGAAGCCCTGCACCTGCCGCCGGAAGGGGAGATCGTGGCCCTGCTGCCAGGCAGCCGGCAAAGCGAACTGGAGCTGATGGGCGATCTCTTCGTCGAGACCGCCCAGGCCATCCTGCGCCTGCGGCCCGGCGTGTCTTTCCTGGTGCCCCTGGTCACGCGCGAGACGCGCGAGCGCTTCGAGGCGGCCCTGTATCGCCGGCAGGCCTGGGATCTGCCCCTGCGCATCCTGTTCGGCCACGCCCATGCCGCCATGACGGCCGCCAACGTGGTTTTGGTGGCCTCCGGCACGGCGACCCTGGAGGCAGCCTTGCTGAAACGCCCCATGGTGATCACCTACCGGGTACCGGCGCTCACCTACCGGCTTATGTGGCCGCGCCGCTATCTGCCCTACGTGGGCCTGCCCAATGTGCTCGCGGAACGCTTTCTGGTGCCCGAGCTGCTCCAGGAGGACGCAACGCCCGAGAACCTCGCCCAGGCCGTGTGCAATCTGCTCGCCCATCCCCGCTTCACGGCGGCGCTGGAAACCGAGTTCCTGCGCATGCACGAGCTGCTGCGTCAATCCAATGCGGAACGGGTGGCCGCCACCATCGCCGCTTATCTGGAGGGCAGGCGTGGCTGAAAGACTGCTGGTATGCGGCGTGGACGAGGCGGGCAGGGGCCCTCTGGCCGGCCCCGTCTATGCTGCGGCGGTCATTCTCGATCCCGGCCGTCCCATCGCGGGCCTTGCGGATTCCAAGAAGCTCACGGCGGCGCGCCGCGAGTCCCTCTGCCGGGACATCATGCGTCAGGCCGTCGCCTGGGCCATTGCCCGCGCCGAGGCCTGGGAGATCGACCGCCTCAACATCCTGCAGGCCAGCCTGCTGGCCATGCAGCGGGCGCTGGCGTATCTGCCCGTGGCGCCTCACCATGTGCGGGTGGATGGCAACCGGGCGCCCGTGTTGCCAGTGGGGCTCGTTGCCGGCGTGGAGACCGTGGTGGCAGGCGATGCCACGGTGGCGGAGATCTCCGCGGCGTCCATCCTGGCCAAGGTGGCGCGCGACCGCGCCCTCGTCCGGCTGGACCGGCTCTATCCGGCCTACGGCTTCGCCCGGCACAAGGGCTATCCCACACCGGACCACCTGGAGGCCCTGCGCCGTCATGGCGTCTGTCCGGAGCATCGCAGGAGTTTCGCACCGGTGGCACGGGTGCTCGCGGCCGTCAGCAGGGATTGAGGGATCGGGTGGTCAAGGGGCCGGGAGCGCCCTGGGCAACCCAACCCTAAAGATCGTGGTTGGTTTGCCGTAGTTGTCTCCAGGCCGTCCATCCACAGGGGCACGGCCCAACCAGACAAGCTGCCATCCCGTCGTTTGCTGCAGAGACCCGCTCATGTTTGTCATCATCGGCTACATCATCGTCATCGGCTCGGTGCTGGGAGGTTTCGTCCTCTCCGGCGGTCACCTCGCCGCGCTGATGCAACCCCTGGAACTGCTCATGATCGGCGGGGCGGCCGTCGGCGCCTTCGTGGTGGCCAATGGCGGCAAGCCCCTGAAGGCGACCCTCAAGGCCCTGCCCCAGCTGTTCAAGGGTTCCAAGTACAACAAGGCCCTGTACATGGACCTGCTGTCCATGCTCTACGAAGTGCTGGCCAAGGTGCGCAAGGAAGGCCTGATGTCCATCGAGAGCGACGTGGAATCGCCCCAGGAAAGCCCTTTGTTTTCCAAATATCCGTCCATCGTCTCCGATCACCACGTGATGGATTTCATCACGGACTACCTGCGCCTCATGGTGAGCGGCAGCCTGAATGCCTTCGAGATCGAAAACCTGATGGACAATGAAATCGAAACCCACCACCACGAGGGCGAGGTGCCCATCAATGCCCTGAGCAAGCTGGGGGACGCCATGCCGGCCTTCGGTATCGTGGCGGCCGTGATGGGGGTGGTACACACCATGGAATCCGTGGGCCTGCCGCCCTCCGAGCTGGGCATGCTCATCGCCCATGCGCTGGTGGGCACCTTCCTGGGTATTCTGCTTGCCTATGGCTTCGTGGGACCGCTGGCCACGCGCCTCGAACACAGCCTCGCGGAGCAGACCAAGTTCCTGGAGTGCATCAAGGTGACCCTGCTGGCCAGTCTCAACGGCTATGCGCCACAGATGGCCGTGGAATTCGGGCGCAAGGTGCTCTACTCCACCGAACGGCCCAGCTTCAGCGAGCTGGAAGAGGAAGTGAAGAGCCGCAAGGGCAAGTGACCGGCCATGAGCGACGACTCCCAGCGTCCAATCATCGTCAAGCGGGTCAAGAAGACGGCCCATGGCCACCATGGCGGGGCGTGGAAGATCGCCTATGCCGACTTCGTCACCGCCATGATGGCCTTCTTCCTGCTCATGTGGCTGTTGGGCTCCACCACCAAGGCCCAGCGCGAAGGCATTGCGGAATACTTCAAGGCCCCTCTCAAGATTTCCCTGTCGGGCGGCAGCGGAGCAGGGGATGCCTCCTCGGTGATCAAGGGCGGCGGCACCGATGTCTCCCGCAAGACCGGCCAGGTGGAAAAAACCGACACCCCCCAGAAGAAGAAAACCGTCAATCTGGAGGCCGCGCGCGCCGAGCAGGAAAGGCTGGAACGCCAGCAGCTCCAGGCGCTCAAGGACAGGCTGGAAAAACTGATCGACAGCAACCCGGCCCTCAAGCCCTTCAAGAAACAGCTTTTGATCGACATCACCAGCGAGGGCCTGCGCATCCAGATCGTGGACGAGAAGAACCGCCCCATGTTCAAGGTGGGCAGCGCCGTGCTGGAACCCTATGCGCGGGACATCCTGACGGAAATCGCCAAGGTGCTGAACGACGTGCCCAATACCATCAGCCTGTCGGGACACACCGATGCCACCCCCTACTCGGGGGGCGAGCGCGGCTACAGCAACTGGGAGCTGTCGGCGGACCGTGCCAATGCCTCGCGCCGGGAGCTGGTGGCGGGCGGCATCAACGAGGGCAAGATCCTGCGCGTGGTGGGGCTGGGCTCCGCGGTGCCCTTCGACAGGGACGATCCCTACAACCCCATCAACCGCCGCATCAGCATCATCGTCATGAACAAGCGCACGGAAGAAGCGGTGCGCAGCGATGGCGGCAAACTCGAAGTCTCCGCCGAAACCCTCAAGGGTGACGCCGGTGCTGCCGCCCTCAAGCCTGCTCCGTGAGACCGCATCCGCCGTGAATGCACCGCGATCCTGGCCGGTGGCGCTGCGCGCGGCCCTGGCCCAGGTAGGCGCGGGTCTGGCGGTGACCGCGCTGGCGTCCCTCCTGACCCTGCCTGCCGGGGTCTGGCTCCTGCTGCACAGTCTCGGGGCCACGGCACTGGCCGCGGCCCTGCGCCTGCCCTGGTGGTGGCTGCCCATCCAGTTCTTGTTCGCCCCCGCGCTCATCCTGGTGGCCACCCTGGACATTGCCTCCGAGTGGTTCCTCGCCGGGTTCGTTCTGCTCACCCTGATCTACTGGAGTACCTGGCGCACCCGGGTGCCCCTTTATCTGTCTGGGCCACCGGTGTGGCAGGCCATCGAAGCGCGGCTCCCCACCGCCGGCCGGGTGCTGGATCTGGGTGCGGGACTGGGCGGCCCCCTCTTGTATCTCGCCCGGTGCCGGCCGGATCTCCAGTTCGAGGGCATCGAGGCCGCGCCGCTGCCCTGGCTGGTCAGCCGCCTGCGGGCGCGGGGAATCGCCAACCTGCGCCTACACCGGGGTTCCTTCTGGCACCACGATCTTCGACCTTACGACCTGGTGTTCGCCTATCTCTCGCCAGCCGCCATGCCCCGGCTGTGGCACAAGGTGCGCGCGGAGATGCGTCCGGGGAGCCTCTTCATCAGCGTGGAATTTCCGGTGCCCGGCGTGGCGCCGGACGAGATCATCGAAACCGGCGGCCGTCAGCGGCTCTACCTGTGGCGCCTGTGAGCGCGATGCCGGGCGGCGACGATGACCCGTGCCAGCGCGCGCCGCTCGCGGGACGGCCTCATGAGCCGGGCCCGGCGCCGGCACTGGGCAGCCAGCAGGGCAAGGAAGTCCGGGTCGGATTCCGCCCGAAGCATGAGGGCCGCCAACGCCTTGTCGTCCCCCGCGGGGAAATAGCCCGCGTAATCCCGACCCAGCATGCCTACATTGCCCGGCACGCGCGAGGCCAGCACCGGCAGCCCCACCGCCAGGGCCTCGGCAATCACGTTGGCGCCTCCTTCCATGCGCGAACTCAACACCAGCAGACGGCATTCGCGCATCGTGGTGCGCACGGCCGCTGGCGTCACCTCGCCCAGCCAGTGGTAGCGGGGCAGGGCGGCACTCCACTGACGGGCCTGTGCACCGTGGGCGACATCCAGGGCCCGCCCCAGATGCCAGACCTCGATGCGCGAAGTCGCAGGCAACTGGGTCAGGGCCAGGGCGCACAGAAAGGGATCCTTCTCCGCGCGCAGGTGGCCCACGACACAGACCGGGAAGCCCTCCCGCGCCGGCAGGGGCAGGCCAGGGGGCGCGGACTGATACACCACGCCGGTCTTGCGCCGCCAGCGGCCGGGCAGGGCCCGCCGCCCTTCCTCCTGCAGCACGACCAGCCAGCTGGCCATGTCGAGGGAGCGGCGCGCCGCCGCGTCCTGCGCGAGGTCGCGGTAGAGGTCGGTGCCCGTGAGCACCACCACCAGCGGCCGCCCGGGAAAACACAGATGGAAACGCTGGATGGACCGGTGGGAACGGCGCGCATGGAGCGCGATCATCAGGTCCGCCTGCTGCCCGTCCCAGCGCGTGACGACGCGCACCCGATGCCCCAACTGGCGCAGGAAACGAGCCCAGCGCAGGGCGGTATGGCGGTTGCCGGTGCGCAAACGCGGTCCGGCAGGGGTGACGATGACGATTCTCATGGAGACAGCCAAGGCGCCGGCCCAATGGACAATCCGAGTTAAACTGCAGTGCGTGCGCCACTATACCCAATGTTTCCTGCCCCGTGCCCCCCAGGTCGGACATGAAGCTGCAGAATCTCTGGTATGTGAAGCGTGAGGGCAAGATCAGCGGACCTTTCCCGGAGAAGTGGATCCGCCGCGATCTGGCCCTGGGACGGCTGCGACCCGAGGACGAGATCAGCCCCGACCAGCTCGCCTGGATCCCCTTGCGGGAACGGACCGACTGGCTCGGCTCGGAAGCCGAGGCCGCGCCGGCCGACCTGCCGGAATGGCGGGAGGAAAGACGCCGGGCGCGGCTGCGCTGGCTGGATGAACGGCGCCTGCCCGACCGGCGCGGAAGCCAGACGCTACCGCGCCCCAACGCCGCCGAAAAACGGAGCCGCGACCGCCGCGCTCCGGAGCGCGCGGAGCTGGTGCTCCTGCGCCAGCGTCATGCCGAGCTGGAGCAGGCCCTCGCCCAACGCCGCGAGCGATTCCTGGGGGTGGCGCTGGTGCTCGTCATGCTGGTGGTGCTGGCGGTGTGGGCGGCGAGCCGGTTTGCGCCGGTGCGTCCCATCGATGTCCATCTCGCCCCTGTGGCGCCGGACTGCCGCGCACCGGCCATGCCCCAGGTGAACTGGGCCGGCTGTGACCGCAACGGGGCCTGGCTGCGGGGCGTGGATCTGTCCAGCGCAGTGCTCGCCGGCACTCATCTCAACAGCGCCAACCTGAGTCTTGCGCGCCTGACCTATGCCAACCTGGCCGGCGCCGATCTGAGCTACGCGAATCTCGAAGGGGCCAATCTGCAGGCTGCCAGCCTGCAGGGTGCGACGCTTGCCTACGCCACCCTGAAGCAGGCCGACCTCACCCGGGCCGACCTGCGCGGGGCCCGTCTGGAGGCCACGGATCTTACCGGGGCGCAGCTGGGGCTCGCCCTCTGGACCGATGGCCGGACCTGTCAGGCCGGATCGGTGGGAGTCTGCCTGCCGTGAGCCAGCCGGCGCGCATCACCTCCCCCGACAATCCGCTGGTGCGCAGCGTGCGCAAACTGCTGGCCTCGGCGCGGGAACGGCGGCGCCAGCGGCGGGCCGTCCTGGACGGGTGGCACCTGCTGGAGGCTTTCCGCAGCGCCGGCGGTGTGCCGGAACGGGTGCTGCTGGCGGCACGGGTGCAGGCAGCACCGGCCACGGGCACTGCACTGGCGGGACTGGACGCCCGGCGCATCGCCGTCCTCGACGATGTCCTGTTCGATGCCCTGGCACCGGTGGACACGCCCACCGGTGTGCTCACGCTGATCGCCATTCCACCCGTCCCGCGCCGTGAAGTCCACTGCGCCCTGCTGCTGGAGGGCATCCAGGATCCGGGCAATCTGGGCTCCATGTTGCGCAGTGCCGCCGCAGCGGGTGCAGAGGCGGTGTATTTGTCCAAGGCTTGCGCCGATGTCTGGTCACCGCGCGCCCTGCGCGGGGGCATGGGTGCGCAGTTTCAGCTCGCGATCCACGAGGATGCCGATCTATGCGCAGTGGCACGGGCGTTTCCCGGAGAGGTGATCGCCACCAGCCTCGCGGCCGACGCGTCCCTGTTCGATCTGGATCTGCGCGGCCCCACTGCCTTTGCCTTTGGCAACGAAGGGGCCGGCCTGGGTAGCGATCTGCTCGCGGCGGCGCATCGCCGCGTGCGCATTCCCATGCCGGGCAAGATGGAATCCCTCAACGCCGCGGCGGCGGTGGCGGTGTGTCTGTTCGAGCGGGTGCGTCAGTTACAGGCGCGGCCGTAGTCCCAGCCGGTGCACGATGGTGGAGGCGATCTCCTCCACCGACATGTTGGTGGAATCGAGACAGGGAACATCCAGGCGCTGGAACAGAACCTGCGCCGCCTGCACCTCGCGCTGGCAGGTGGCAAGCGCAGCGTAGCGGCTGCCGGGACGCCGCTCCTCACGGATCTGGTGCAGACGTTCGGGACGGATGGACAGCGCAAACAGCCTGGACCGGACGGCATCCAGTGGGGAAGGCAGACGGCCCCGTTCGAAATCCTCCTCGGTGATGGGGACGTTGGCCGCATACAGTCCATACTGCAGCGCGAGATACAGGCAGGTGGGCGTCTTGCCGCAGCGCGACACGCCGATCAACACCACGTCCGCCTTATCGAGGTGCTGTCCCAGCCCGTCGTCATGGGCCAGGGCAAAATTCACGGCGTCGATGCGGCTGCCGTAGGCGCCGCCCACCCCGTGCAGCCGGCCCACGGCCCCGGCCGGAGAGGTGCCCAGCTCGGCTTCCAGCCCGGGCAGGAAATGATCGAACACATCCATGACCAGAGCCCGGGCGCGCGCCAGGCGCGCCCGCAGCGCCGGGTCCGCCAGGGAGCTAATCACGATGGGACGCACGCCATCCCCGGCCGCCGCGGCATCGATCCGGGCCACTGCTGCATCCACCTTGCCGGCCTCGTCCACGAAGGGTAGCGTCTCGCGCACAAACTCAATATGATCGAACTGACTGAGCAGACCACGGCCCAGGGTTTCCACGGTGATCCCGGTGTGGTCCGAGACGAAAAAGACGCGGCGTCGTGCAGACATGGGCATGCACCCGCCGTTGCCGACGGGATCTGGCTATGACCGAACCATCTTACATCATCTGGTTTGAAGAACTGTCCATGCACGACGTGGACCGGGTGGGCGGCAAGAATGCGTCCCTCGGGGAAATGATCCGATCCCTGTCGCAACTGGGCGTGCGCGTGCCCGGCGGTTTCGCCACCACCGCCCAGGCCTTCCGGGATTACCTTGCGTACAACGGACTTGCCGAACGCATCACCCAGGCCCTCGACCGGCTGGACGTGGACGACGTGGTGGCGCTGGCCGAGACGGGGCGCCAGATTCGCGCCTGGGTGAGCGAAGGCCGCTATCCCCCCCGACTGGAGCAGGCTATATCGGAAGCCTGGCAGAAAATGGCTGACGCAACCTCCGGCGAGCTGTCCGTCGCGGTGCGCTCCTCCGCCACCGCCGAGGATCTGCCGGACGCTTCCTTCGCCGGCCAGCAGGAAACCCTGCTCAACGTGGTGGGGCTGCCCAATGTGCTCAAGGCGGTGCAGGAAGTGTTCGCCTCCCTCTACAACGACCGGGCCATCGCCTACCGCGTGCACCATGGTTTCACCCACGCCCACGTGGCCCTGTCGGCGGGCGTCCAGCGCATGGTGCGCAGCGATCTCGCCTCCAGCGGCGTCATGTTCACCCTCGACACCGAATCGGGCTTTCCCGACGTGGTGTTCATCACCGGTTCCTGGGGACTGGGCGAGATGGTGGTGCAGGGGGCCGTCAACCCGGACGAGTTCTACGTGCACAAACCCATGCTCGCCCAGGGCAAGACCGCCATCGTGCGCCGGTCACTGGGCAGCAAGGCGCGGCGCATGGTGTACGGCGAAGGCGGGCGCGGCACGCGCATCGAGGATGTGCCTGAAGCCGAGCGCCGGCGTTTCTGCCTCGCCGATGAGGAAGTTCGGGCGCTCGCGCGCATGGCCGTGGTCATCGAAAACCACTATGGACGGCCCATGGACATCGAATGGGCCAAGGATGGCATCAGCCAGGAACTGTTCATCGTTCAGGCGCGGCCGGAAACGGTGAAATCCCGCGCCTCACGGGAAGTGCTGCGGCAGTATCACCTGAAGGGTCAGGGGCGCGTTCTGGTCACCGGCCGCGCCATTGGCAACCGCATCGGCGCCGGTCCCGTGCGGCGCGTGCTGTCCGCCGCGGAAATGCACCGGGTGCAGGCGGGCGACGTGCTGGTCACCGACATGACCGACCCGGACTGGGAGCCGGTCATGAAACGCGCGGCGGCCATCGTCACCAATCGCGGCGGCCGCACCTGCCATGCCGCCATCGTCGCCCGGGAGCTGGGCATCCCCGCCGTGGTGGGCACCGGCGACGCCACCGAGAAGCTGGCGGAAGGCCAGGCCGTCACCGTCTCCTGCGCCGAGGGGGATACCGGCAAGGTCTATGAGGGGCTGCTGGAAGCGGAGGTGCGCGAGCTCAGCCTGGACAAGCTGCCGGAGCCGCCGGTCAAAATCATGATGAACGTGGGCAATCCGGAACGGGCCTTCGACTTCGCGCAACTGCCCAACCATGGCGTGGGGCTGGCGCGCCTGGAGTTCATCATCAACCGCATGATCGGTGTGCATCCCCGGGCCGTGCTCGATTATCCGGCCCTGCCCGAACCCCTCCGGCATACGGTGGAAACCCAGGCCGCCGGCTACGCCGACCCGGTGAGCTTCTACGTGGAGCGCCTCGCCGAAGGGGTGGCCACGATCGCCGCCGCCTTCTGGCCCAAGCCGGTGATCGTGCGCCTGTCGGATTTCAAGTCCAACGAGTACGCCAACCTGATCGGCGGCGACCGGTATGAGCCCCGTGAGGAGAACCCCATGCTGGGTTTCCGCGGGGCCGCCCGCTATGTTTCGCCGGCCTTCCGCGACTGTTTCGCGCTGGAATGCCGGGCCATGAGAAAGGTGCGCGGCGAGATGGGCTACACCAACGTGGAGCTCATGATCCCCTTCGTGCGCACCGTCGAGGAAGCGCGCGCGGTGATGGAGCTGCTTGCCGCACAGGGTCTGGTGCGCGCAGAGAACGGCCTGCGCGTGGTGATGATGTGCGAGATTCCCTCCAACGTCCTGCTCGCCGCGGATTTCCTGCAGCACTTCGACGGCTTTTCCATTGGCTCCAACGATCTCACCCAGCTCACCCTGGGCATCGACCGGGATTCGGCACTGGTGGCCGCCTCCTTCGACGAGCGCAATCCCGCGGTGAAGGCGCTGCTCGCCCAGGCCATTGGCGCCTGCCGCCAGGCCGGCAAATACGTGGGCATCTGCGGCCAGGGCCCGTCAGACCATCCGGATCTGGCGCAGTGGCTGGTCCAGCAGGGCATCGCCAGCCTGTCCCTGAATCCGGACACGGTCGTGGAAACCTGGCTGGCGCTGGCGCGCGCTCAGTAACCCAGCCAGCGCGCCGTCTGGTAGAAGGTGAAACTCAGAAGCCAGGCGAGCACCAGGGACCAGCCCACCGTGGCCAGGGTGAAGCGCCAGTCGCGCGATTCGCTGCGCAGCGTGGCGATGGTGGAAAGACAGGGTGTATAGACCAGGGTGAACAGCATGAAGCTGTAGGCCTGCACCCAGCTCAGATGCTGCGCCATGTGCTGGGTGAGCGCCGTTCCTTCCAGACCGTAGATCACTGCCAGCGAACCCACCACGATCTCCTTGGCCACGAAACCGAAGATGAGGGCGATGGCGAGCTGGCCGTCGATGCCCACCGGATCCAGCACCGGCGCCAGCCACGTTCCGATCTGTCCGGCCCAGGTGGCGCTGCTGCCCGGGGCGGCCCCCGCAGGGAAATGGGTGAGCAGCCAGACCATGACCACCCCCGCGACGATGAACTTGCTGGCCCGGTGCAGGAAGTGCCGGACCTCCTGCCAGCCGCGCAGCACCATCTGGCGCAGGGTGGGAAACCGATAGGGCGGCAGCTCCAGCACGAAGGGTTCGTGGCTGCGGAAGCGTCCCTTGAACAGCAGGGCCGTGAGCATGGCGCTGGCGAAGCTCAGCAGGTACAGGCTCATCAAAACCAGGGGCGCCGTGCGGGATGAAAACAGGGCGGCGGTGATGAACAGGAAGACCTGCAGGCGCGCCGAGCACAAAGAAAAGGGAATAACCAGCATGGTGAGCAGGCGCAGGGCACGCGAGCGCATCACCCGGGTGCCCATGATGGCCGGCACGTTGCAACCGAAGCCCATGAGCAGCATCACGAAGCTGCGTCCATCCAGGCCCAGGCGCGACATGAGCGCATCCATGAGAAACGCCGCGCGGGAGAGATAGCCGGTGTCCTCGACAATGGCCATGAACAGGAAGAACAGCACGATGATGGGCACGAAGGCGGCGACGGTTCCCACGCCGTTGTAGATGCCGTCGATGAGCAGGCCGGACAGCCAGGGCGGTGCGCCACTCAAAAGCGGCGTGAGCACGGCTTCGCTGAAGCCGGCCAGCAGCCAGGCCACCCCATCCTGCAGGGGTTTGCCCAGAGTGAAGATGGCCTGGAACAGGCCGTACATCACCGCGAAAAAGATGGGCAAACCCAACACGGGATGCAGCAGGACGCGGTCCAGGCGCGCCGTGACGTTGTCGTCGAGCTGGGGCGGAATGTGCACGGCCCGGGCCAGGACGCGCTCCATCTGCTGCTCGATGGAAGTCTCGCCTGCCAGCCTCTCGCGCAGATTCTCAAGCTGCACGGGCCGGCTCTGCGCGAGCCGCTGGCGGATGGTCTCCACCGCCGCCGCGAAACCCTGACCATGCTTGGCGGAGAGCAGGGCCACCGGCATGCCCAGCTCCGCCGTCATGCGCCGGGTGTCGATGCTGATCCCGAATTTCGCCGCCTCGTCCGCCATGTTGAGGAGCACCACCGCGGGCAGGCCCAGCTGTTTCACCTGCAGGGCGAGGGCGAGCTGACGGTCGAGCTGGGTGGCGTTGAGGATGATCACCACCAGATCCACCAGGTTGTGCTCCAGGAAATGGCGCACCACCATTTCGTCTTCGGAGAACCCGTGCAGATCGTAAATGCCGGGCAGGTCCACCACCTCCACCATGTCGCCGCCGAGGAGCACGCGGGCCCCCAGGAGGTCCACGGTGACGCCGGGCCAGTTGCCCACGCGGGCGGAGGCGCCGGTGAGACGATTGAAGAAGGTGGATTTGCCCGTGTTGGGCATGCCCAGAAGGGCGACGCGCTTCACGGTCAGGCGCGCGCGACGTCGATGTGGCGGGCTTCGCGTGGACGCAGCATGACATCGGTGCTGCCCACGCGTACCTGGAGCGGCCCCGCGCAACAGGCCCGGCGGATCAGGGCCACACGGCGGCCGACGCGCAGCCCCATGGCCGCGAGACGCGCCTTGAGCGCGTCGTCGAAATGCAGGCCGGTGATGATCGCCGTCTCGCCGGGTTTGAGGCTGGCCAGGGTGTCCATGAGACTTCGCTTATTTACAAATGAGAATTGTTCCTGATTTTGCCACGCCGAGTAGGGGCAGGCAAGCCCTGCCTGATCCTCAGTGTGGCCAAGCCGCGCGCCCTGGCGCATGTTTGACCCCTGCGCGGCGCCTCGCCGCCAACTTTTTTTGGCCGGGACAGGCTTTTGCGGTATGATGGGCTCCCGTCTGTTTCAGCCTCTTCCATGACCAAATTCATCTACATCACAGGCGGGGTCGTTTCTTCTCTTGGCAAGGGCATCGCCGCCGCGTCTCTCGGCGCCATCCTCGAATCCCGCGGCATCAGGGTCACCATGCTCAAGCTGGATCCCTATATCAACGTGGATCCGGGCACCATGAGCCCCTTCCAGCACGGCGAGGTATTCGTCACCGAGGACGGCGCGGAAACCGATCTCGACCTGGGCCACTACGAGCGCTTCATCAACCGCAAGATGACGAAGCGCAACAATTTCACCACCGGCCAGATCTACGAAAGCGTGATCCGCAAGGAGCGCCGCGGCGACTATCTGGGCGGGACGGTACAGGTCATCCCCCACATCACGGACGAGATCAAGCATTTCATCCGCCTGGGGGCGGGCGATGCGGAAGTGGCGGTGGTGGAGATCGGCGGCACGGTGGGCGACATCGAGTCGCTGCCGTTCCTGGAAGCCATCCGCCAGATGGCGATCGAAGTGGGGCGGGACAACGCCTGTTTCATCCACCTCACCCTGGTGCCCTACATCGCTTCCGCCGGCGAGATCAAGACCAAGCCCACCCAGCATTCGGTGAAGGAGCTGCGCGAAATCGGCATCCAGCCCGACGTGCTGCTGTGCCGGGCCGACCGTCCCCTGCCGGACGACGAGCGGCGCAAGATCGCCCTGTTCACCAACGTGCCGGAGGAAGCGGTCATTTCCGCCATCGACGTGGACAGCATCTACAAGATTCCGCGTATCCTGCACGACCAGCATCTGGATGACATCGTCTGCCGCAAGCTGGCCCTGAATCCCCCGCCGGCGGATTTGCGCGTGTGGGACGAACTGGTCTATGCCCTGGAACATCCCCAGCACGAGGTGGACATCGCCCTGGTGGGCAAGTACGTGGATCTCACCGAGTCCTACAAGTCCCTCTCGGAAGCCCTGATCCATGCCGGCATCCATACCCGCAGCCGGGTGCGCATCCACTACATCGACTCGGAGAAGCTGGAAAGCGGCGATCTGGGCGTGCTTGCGAACATGGATGCCATCCTGGTGCCCGGCGGTTTCGGCAAGCGCGGCGTGGAAGGCAAGATCAACGCCATCCGCTTTGCGCGGGAACAGCGGATCCCCTATCTCGGCATCTGCCTCGGCATGCAGCTCGCCGTGATCGAGTTCGCGCGCCACGTGGCCGGCATGGCAGGCGCCCACAGCACGGAATTCGATCCGGACACGCCCTATCCGGTGGTGGCATTGATCACCGAATGGCGCGACCGCTCCGGCGAACTCCTGCGCCGTTCCGCCACCTCCGACCTGGGTGGCACCATGCGCCTTGGTGGGCAGGAGTGCAGGCTCGTACCCGGCAGCCGCGGCCATGCGGCCTACGGCAGGGATCTCATCGTGGAGCGCCACCGGCACCGCTACGAGGTGAACAACACCCTGCTTGCGCAACTGGAACAGGCCGGGCTGCGCGTGAGCGGCCGTTCCACTGGCGAAGAGCACCTGTGCGAGATGATCGAGCTGCCGGATCATCCCTGGTTCGTCGCCGTGCAGTTCCATCCGGAATTCACCTCCACTCCGCGCAACGGCCACCCGCTGTTCACCGCCTTCATTCGCGCCGCCCTGGCCCAGCGTGCGCAGACCCGGAAAGACGCTCCATGAAACTGTGTGGTTTCGATGCCGGTCTGGAACACCCCCTGTTCCTGATCGCCGGTCCCTGTGTCATCGAATCGCGCCAGCTGGCCCTGGACACCGCGGGCGCCCTCAAGGAGATCTGCGCCGAACTGGGCATTCCCTTCATCTACAAGTCGTCCTACGACAAGGCCAACCGCAGTTCCGGCGCCTCCTTCCGCGGCCTGGGCATGGCCCAGGGGCTCAGCATCCTGGAAGAGGTACGCCGCCAGATCGGCGTGCCGGTCCTCACGGACGTGCACACGGAAGCGGAGATTCCGGAGGTGGCGGCAGTGGTGGACGTGCTGCAGACGCCGGCCTTCCTGTGTCGCCAGACGGATTTCATCCAGGCCGTGGCCGCCACCGGCAAGCCGGTCAACATCAAGAAGGGACAGTTCCTCGCGCCCTGGGACATGAAGAACGTGGTGGAGAAAGCCAAGGCGGCCAACGGCGGCGCGGACACCATCCTGGTGTGCGAGCGCGGGGTCTCCTTCGGCTACAACACGCTGATTTCGGACATGCGCGGACTGGCGGTGATGCGCGAAACCGGCTGTCCCGTGGTGTTCGATGCCACTCATTCGGTGCAGCAGCCGGGCGGGCAGGGCACAAGGAGCGGCGGACAGCGCGAGTTCGTGCCGGTGCTGGCGCGTGCCGCGGTCGCCTCGGGCGTGGCGGGCATCTTCATGGAAACCCATCCGGATCCGGAGCGCGCCCTGTCGGACGGCCCCAATGCCTGGCCCCTGGGGCGCATGAAGGAACTGCTGGCCACGCTGAAAGAGCTGGACGCGCTGGTGAAGCGCGCCGGCTTCGTCGAAAACGAATTCATGTAGCGCTTCCCACACCGGGGACGCGGAGCGTTTCGGCACTGCTTTGCAACCCGCGCGTGGAAGCCGTTGGTCAAGGGAAAAGTAAATGAGTGCAATCGTTGATGTCATCGCCCGCGAGATTCTCGACTCCCGGGGCAATCCCACCGTGGAAGCGGACGTTCTGCTGGAGTCCGGCGTGATCGGGCGCGCCGCGGTCCCCTCCGGTGCCTCCACCGGCAGCAAGGAAGCCATCGAACTGCGCGACGGGGATGCCCAGCGCTACGGCGGCAAGGGCGTGCTCAAGGCCGTGGAGAACGTCAACACGGAAATCTGCGAGGCCATCATCGGTCTCGATGCCGAGGAACAAACCTTCATCGACCGCACCCTGATCGAGCTGGACGGCACCGAGAACAAGGGCCGCCTGGGGGCCAATGCCATCCTCGCCGTCTCGCTGGCCGTGGCCAAGGCGGCGGCCGAGGAATCGGGCCTGCCCCTCTACCGCTACCTGGGCGGCGCCGGTCCCATGCTGCTGCCGGTCCCGATGATGAACATCATCAACGGCGGCGCCCACGCCAACAACAGCGTGGACATGCAGGAGTTCATGATCATCCCGCTGGGGGCCCCCAGCTTCCGCGATGCCGTGCGCTACGGCGCCGAGGTGTTCCATGCCCTGAAGAAACTGCTGGATCATCGCGGCCACGTCACCACGGTGGGCGACGAGGGTGGCTTCGCCCCCAACCTGGAGAGCAATGAGGCCGCACTCAAACTCATCGTCGAGGCCATCGAGGCGGCGGGTTACCTGCCGGGCGCCGACGTGGCCATCGGCCTGGACTGCGCCAGTTCCGAGTTCTACCACGACGGCAAATACGTGCTGGAGTCGGAAAACCGCTCCATGACCTCGGCGGAGTTCGCCGACTACCTGGCAGGGTTGGTGGAACGCTATCCCATCATCAGCATCGAGGACGGCATGAGCGAACACGACTGGGCCGGCTGGAAGCTGCTCACGGAACGTCTCGGACGCCGCATCCAGCTGGTGGGTGACGACGTGTTCGTCACCAACAGCCGCATTCTCAGGGAAGGGATCGCCCAGGGCATCGCCAATTCCGTGCTGATCAAGATCAACCAGATCGGCACCCTCACCGAGACCTTCCAGTGCATCGAGACCGCCAAGCGGGCGCGCTATACCGCCGTGGTGTCCCATCGCTCCGGCGAGACCGAAGACACCACCATTGCCGACATCGCGGTGGCCACCAATGCCCTGCAGATCAAGACCGGCTCCCTGTCCCGTTCCGAGCGCATCGCCAAATACAACCAGCTCCTGCGCATCGAGGAAGAGCTGGGCGACAATGCCGCCTATGCGGGACGCGAGGCGTTTCATCAACTCGGCTGACGCGCCTGCCGGCGCGCTGCGAGCGGCACCCCGCGAGGGCTCCTGACCCGTGCGCTGGCTCACCCTGATCCTCGCCCTGCTCATCCTGGCGCTGCAGTATCCCCTGTGGCTGGGCAAGGGCAGTTGGCTCAAGGTGTGGGAAGTGGATCAGGCACTCAAGAAACAGCTCGCCGAAAACGAGCGGCTGCGCAGCCGCAACGCCTCCCTCGAGGCCGAGGTGAAGGATCTCAAGACCGGTTACGAGGCCATCGAGGAACGGGCGCGCAGCGAGCTGGGCATGGTGCGCCAGGACGAGATCTTCTTCCAGGTGATGGATGAGCCGGCGGCGCCGGGCCCCGGCGCGCCGCCGCCCCAGCCCGGCGCAGCGGCCCCGCCGGCGTCCCGCTGAAGGGTTACAGGGGTTCCTGGAAGCACTCCACGCGCCGGCTGGAGCCCGGCTGCAGGAAGCGCTCGAACTGAAGCCGCGCAGCGGCCGCCGCCAGGGGCGCTTCCAGCCAGTCCCCCGGCACGTCTGCGTACACTTCCATCCACAGCGCCGGCTCGTCGCGTTTCCTGAGCAGCCGGCCCTGCACGCCGGTCTGCGCCGCGATCTCGAACAGCAGCTGATCCACGGCCGCCGCCGCTTCCGCCTCGCGCCGGGGGGCGATACGGTAATACACGTAATAGTGGAACACGGCAGCGCCCTCAGACCGGGATGGGGTAGGGCAGCTCCTTCAGGCTCAGCACCGGGCCATCCAGGGTCTTCCAGTGGACGGGTTCGCGCTCCACGCTTGCGGTCTGGATGACCGCCAGCAGATCGTAACCGCCCTCGGGGGCGGGAGCGGCATTGACCACCATGCCGCTGGCCTGTTCCTGCATGTCGGCGCTGTACAGGGGATCCCCCGGTGCCGGCGCCTGATCACCGTCGAGGTGGGCGAGATACATGCGGCGCTTGAGCTTGCCCAGGTACTGGGTGCGGGCCACGATCTCCTGGCCGGGATAGCAGCCCTTCTTGAAACTCACGCCGCCCACCAGTTCGAAATTGGCCATCTGGGGCACGAATTCCTCCTGGGTGGCGGGCAGCACCACAGGAATGCCGGCACGGATGAGATGCCAGTCCCAGCGCCCACTGCCCACGGGACGACAGTGGGCGGCCAGGGCGCTCCAAAGCTCGGCTGCCTGGCCGGGTGCGCACAGGATCTCGAAACAGTCGCCGGGCAGGCGCAGCACGCTGCCCCGCCCGGTGGCGAGCACGTCATGGGCCGCCGCGGGCACGCTTCCCAGCACCGACTCGACGATGCGCGCCGCCCCCGGTCCCGCCACGCCCAGCCGCACCCACTGGTCGCTCTCGTCCGAGATTTTGACTTTGGAACGCAGGACGAACATGGACAGGCGTTTCCGGATGGCCTCCGCGAGGCTCATGGGCAGCTGCATGAGGTAACCGTCGGCGCCGTCCTGCCACAGCAGGAAGGTGGCCAGCATGCGTCCCTTGGGGGTGCAATAGGCCGCCCACTGGCTGTTGCGCCCGTTGAGCAGGCGCACGTCGTTGGAAAGCTGTCCCTGGAGAAAAGCCTGGGCATCCTCGCCGGCGAAGCGGATCAGCGCGAAGTGGGAGAGATCGGCTAAAATGGGCTCGCTTCCCGAACGACGGATGTCCTCCAGCGGATCGCCGAAATGGGCCACCTGCCCGTTCTCGATGACCGCGCCGCGGGATTGGAGAAACTGCTGCCAGTCGTTGTTCATGTCTGAAGCCCGTGGAAATGTCGGAGGGAAACTCATGCTGCGCAAAGGGGCAAAAATGACGCTTCAACTCGCCCCGGCGTTGGCGAAACATAATGGCGCATCTTCCGTTTTGCAAGCCTGATGCCTGAGCGCCGCCCGGTCTATCTCGATTTGTTGCGGATCCGTCAGCCGCTGCCCGCGGTGGTGTCCATCCTGCACCGGGTGAGCGGCGCGTTTTTGTTTCTGCTGCTGCCCTTCCTCCTCCACGCCTTCGAGCTTTCCCTTGCCGATGAGGCGGGCTTTGCCCGCGTGACCCAGCAGCCCCTGGTGCGCCTGGGCCTGGGACTGGTCGCCGCGTTTTACGCCTACCATCTGCTCGCGGGCGTGCGTTTCCTGATTTTCGACCTGCACCGACCGGGCCTGTATCGCCACGCGCGCAGCAGCGCGCGGCTGGTACTCCTGGGTGCCGCGCTAATCGCCCTGGTCGTGGGCCTCGAGCTATGGTGAAGAACGGCGTGACGGGCGCCCACTATGGCATCGTGGACTGGCTCGCCCAGCGTCTCACCGCTCTGGTGCTGCTGGCCTACAGTGCGTTGCTCGGGGTGCGCCTGTGGCTCACCCCCGAACTGAATTTCGCTGCCTGGCGCGCCCTGTTCCAGCCCGCGTGGATGCGCCATGCCACGCTGCTGTTCGTTCTCGCGCTGTGCTGGCACGCCTGGATCGGCATGCGCGACATCTACATGGATTACCTGAAGCCCACCGGCCTGCGCCTGGCCGCCCATGCCCTCACCCTCATGTTCCTGCTCGCCTGCCTCCTGTGGGCGGCGGGCATCCTGTGGGGCCAGCCATGAAGCTCAGGAAGCGCACCTTCGATGCCCTCGTGGTGGGGGCCGGCGGCGGCGGGCTGCGTGCGGCGCTGGCATTGGCCGACGCCGATCTCAAGGTGGCCGTGGTGTCCAAGGTGTTTCCCACCCGTTCCCATACCGTGGCGGCCCAGGGGGGCATCAATGCCGCCCTGGGCAATGTCACGCCGGACAACTGGTACTGGCACATGTACGACACGGTGAAGGGTTCCGACTACCTGGGGGACCAGGATGCCATCGAGTTCATGTGCCGCGCGGCGGCGCAGGCGGTCTACGAGCTGGAGCACTACGGGCTGCCCTTTTCGCGTCTGCCCGACGGGCGCATCTATCAGCGGCCCTTCGGGGGACAATCCACGGAGCTGGGACGCGGCCAGGCCACGCGTACCTGTGCGGCGGCCGACCGCACGGGGCACGCCATGCTGCATACCCTGTATCAGCAAAACATCCGCGCGCGCACCCATTTCTTCGACGAGTATTTCGCCCTCGACCTCATCAAGGACGACGCCGGCTACGTGCTGGGGGTGCTCGCCCTGGCCATCGAGACCGGCGAGCCGCTGCTGATCGAGGCGCGTGCCACCCTGCTCGCCACGGGTGGTGCCGCGCGCATCTTCCGCACTTCCACCAATGCGCTGATCAATACCGGTGATGGTCTGGGCATGGCGCTGCGCGCGGGCATTCCCCTGCAGGACATGGAGTTCTTCCAGTTCCATCCCACGGGCATCGCCGGGGTGGGCTGCCTGATCTCCGAGGCGGCACGGGGGGAGGGGGGCTATCTCGTCAACAGCCGGGGCGAGCGTTTCATGGAACGTTATGCGCCCCAGGCCAGGGACCTCGCCAGCCGCGATGTGGTGAGCCGGGCCATCGTCACCGAGATCCGAGAGGGACGCGGCTGCGGTCCCCAGGGCGATTACGTCCTGCTCAAGCTGGATCACCTGGGTGCGGAACGCATCCAGCAACGCCTGCCGGGGGCGCGCGAGCTGGCGCGCCGATTTGCCCATGTGGATCCGGTGGAACAACCGATCCCCGTGTTCCCCACCGCCCACTACATGATGGGCGGCATTCCCACCAACCGCTTCGGCCAGGTGGTGGTGCCCACCGCCACCGGCCCGGAGGAGCCGGTGCCCGGACTCTATGCGGTGGGGGAGTGTGCCTGCGTCTCGGTGCATGGCGCCAATCGCCTCGGCGGCAATTCCCTGCTGGATATCGTGGTCTTCGGCCGGGCCGCCGGGGCTCACATGCTGGAGTACCTGCGTGAGAATCCCTATCCCCGTCCCATTCCGCCTTCCGCGACGGAACCCGCGCTGGAACGGCTGGCACGCTGGGAGCGCGACGTGGGCGACGAGCGCATCCCGGTCATCCGCGACGAGATGCAACGCGTGATGGAACAGCGTTGTGGCGTGTTCCGCACCGCGAGTGAACTCCAAGTGGGGATCGCCGAGATCCGCGCCCTGCGGGAGCGGCTGCGCCACGCCACCCTCACCGACCGCAGCCGCATTTTCAACACGGCGCGCATCGAGGCGCTGGAGCTGGAAAACATGATGGAAGTGGCGCTGGCCACGATCGTCTCCGCCGCCGCCCGGGAGGAGAGCCGGGGCGCCCATTCGCGCGTGGATTTTCCGGCCCGGGACGATGATCGCTGGCTCAAGCACACCCTCTATTTCCTGGAAGGCAGCCGGCTCGACTACAAGCCGGTGCGCCTGAAACCGCTGACGGTGGAATCCTTCCCACCGGTGGCGCGGAGTTACTGATGCCCGTGCACCTCTCCATCTACCGTTACGACCCGGAGTCGGGCGCCGCCCCGCGCATGCAGGACTATGTGCTGGACATGGCGCCCCACGGCCGGATGCTGCTGGACGCCATCCTGGCCATCAAGGACCAGGATCCCACCCTCGCCGTGCGGCGTTCCTGCCGCGAGGGCGTGTGCGGTTCCGATGCCATGAACATCAACGGCCGCAACGGCCTGGCGTGCATCACGCCGCTGGCGGGACTCAGGCAGCCCATCGAATTGCGGCCGCTGCCGGGACTTCCCGTGATCCGCGATCTGGTCGTGGATCTCGAGCCCTTCTACCGCCAATACCGGGCCGTCAAGCCCTGGCTCATCAACCACGACCCGGAACCCGAAATCGAGCGCCTGCAGACCCCGGCGGAGCGCGCCGCGCTGGAAGGGCTGCACGAGTGCATCCTGTGCGCCTGCTGTTCCACCGCCTGCCCCTCCTTCTGGTGGAATCCGGACAAGTTCCTCGGGCCGGCGGCGCTGCTCGCGGCCTACCGCTTCCTGGCCGACAGCCGGGACCAGGCCGCCGACGCACGGCTGGACGGGCTCGAGGATCCCTACCGGCTGTTCCGCTGCCATTCCATCATGAACTGCATCGACGCCTGCCCCAAGGGGCTCAATCCCACCCTGGCCATCGGCCGCATCAAGGCCCTCCTCACCCGGCGCACGATATGAGCGCATGCCTGCCCACCGGCGACAGAGACCTGGCGCGACTGCGCTGGCGCTGCCGGCGCGGCATGCTGGAGCTGGACCTGGTGCTGCTGGACTTCGTGGAACGGCAGTATCCGTATCTCACGCCTGCCCAGCGGGAGGCCTTCCATGCCCTGCTGGAACTGGAGGACGCGGTGCTGCTGGATTTCCTCGGGGGCGGCCAGGTGCCTGATCCCTGGCAGGACATCGTCGCACGTCTGCGGCAATGTTGAGCCTCGTCATTCGTCCGGCGCCACGCCTGAGTCTCCTGCTGGGTCTCTTCTATTTGGGCGCAGCGGTCTGTGTGGTCATCGTGCCGCTGCCCGGCCTGCTCCAGGCCGTCCTGGTGGCGATGCTGGCTGCCGCCGCCAGCCACGCCCTATGGCGCCATGGCCTCGGCCGGCATCCCCGTGCCATCCGCAGGCTGGATCTGGACGCCGAAGGCCGGGTGTATCTCATCGATGGCTCGGGCCAGGCCCAGCCCGCTCGGATCCTGGCATCCAGTGTCGTCACACCCTGGCTTACGGCGCTGGCGTTCGCCACGGAGACGGGGCGCCGCAGTCTGCTCCTCACACCCGAGCGGGTGGACGCCGAAGCCTACCGGCGCCTGCGGGTGTGGCTGCGCTGGGGCTGGCATCCCGCCGCGCCCGATTCGGCCGAGGGATCCGCTACCCCGGAAACGCCGCCGCAACCGTGAGTGCGGGGCTCAGCCCGCCAGCTGGCGCGGCGAGAGCACGGTATTTTCGGCGCGGGGCAGGGTGAAGGGATAGTCGCGGCTGTAGTGCAGGCCGCGGCTTTCGTGGCGGGCCAGCGCGCAGCGCACGATCAGTTCCGCGGTGAGCACCAGGTTGCGCAGTTCGATGAGATCGTTGCTCACCCGGAAATTGCGGTAGTACTCCACGATTTCCTCGGTGAGCAGGTTGATGCGGTTGAGGGCGCGCCGGAGCCGCTTGTCGGTGCGCACGATGCCCACGTAGTCCCACATGAAGCGGCGCAGCTCATCCCAGTTGTGGGAGATGACCACTTCCTCGTCCGGGTCCGTGACGCGGCTTTCATCCCACGCGGGCAGGGCAAGCCGCCCGGGCCGCGGCTGGGCGAGAATGTCGCGCGCCGCGGCGCGGCCCACCACCAGGCATTCCAGAAGGGAATTGCTGGCCAGCCGGTTGGCGCCGTGCAACCCGGTGCAGGCCACCTCACCCACGGCATAGAGGCCGTCCACGTCGGTGCGTCCGTGGACGTCGGTGAGGATGCCACCGCAGCTGTAATGGGCCGCCGGCACCACGGGAATGGGCTCGCGGGTGATGTCGATGCCCAGCTCCAGGCAGCGCCGGTAGATGGTGGGGAAGTGGCTCTTGAGGAAGTCCGCCGGCTTGTGGCTGATGTCCAGATACACGCAGTCATAGCCATGCTTCTTCATCTCGAAGTCGATGGCACGGGCCACCACGTCGCGCGGCGCGAGTTCCGCCCGGGGGTCGTGCTCCGGCATGAAACGGGAACCATCCGGACGCTTGAGCAGTCCTCCTTCCCCGCGCACCGCCTCGGTGATCAGAAAGGATTTGGCGTGGGGATGGTAGAGGCAGGTGGGGTGGAACTGGATGAACTCCATGTTGGCCACCCGACAGCCGGCCCGCCAGCCCATGGCCACGCCGTCGCCGGTGGCCACGTCCGGATTGGTGGTGTAGAGATAGACCTTGCCGGCCCCGCCCGTGGCGAGGACGGTGAAATCCGCCGCCAGTGTCCTGACCCGTCCCCCGGTCTTGTCCAGCACGTAGAGACCGTAACAGCGGTTGTCCTGCCGCCCCAACTTGGCCCCGGTGACGAGGTCGATGGCAATGTGCTGTTCCAGCAGGGTGAGGTTGGGATGGGACCGGGCGCGGGCGATCAGGGCGGTCTGCACCGCATGGCCGGTGGCATCGGCGGCATGCACGATGCGGCGGTGGCTGTGGCCGCCCTCACGCGTGAGGTGCAGGCCGGTGTCGCTGTCCGGATCGCGGGTGAAGGCCACGCCCTGGTCCATGAGCCAGCGGATCATCTCCGGTCCCTGGCGCAGGATCTCCCGGGTCACGGCCTCGTCGCACAGTCCCGCGCCAGCCACCAGGGTGTCGCGCACGTGCGCCTCGATGGAATCCTCGCCGGAGAGCACGGCGGCGATGCCCCCCTGGGCCCAGTCGCTGGCGCTGTCCAGAAGCGCGCGTTTGCTGATCACCGCCACCCGGCGCGCGTCGGCGAGATGCAGGGCCAGGGTGAGCCCCGCCAGCCCGCTGCCCACGATGATCACGTCATAGTGCTCCACCCGCGACTCCCGCCGTGAAAGCGCGGATCATAGCACCCCGCGCCGGGTGGCGCGTGCCTGCGCAGCCTTGCCTGGCCTGCGGCGCTGAACTAACCGGCCGCGCGCCGGTCTGTGGAGACAGGTTGCGCGATTCCGTTCCTCAGTCAGGCAGGGGGCAGGTATACTTTGGGCCAGATAATCGACTTTCCCGCTCGGGAAATCATCCTCCAACGACAAGCATTCAGGGACGCCCCCAAGATGGGTGATCGGGAGATCGACCAGGCCCTGGTCGAGCGGGCCCAGGCCGGCGACAAGCATGCCTTCGAGCTTCTGGTCGCCAAATACCAGCGCAAACTCGCCCGTCTGCTGTCGCGCTTCATCCGCGACCCGGCGGAGGTGGAGGACGTGGCCCAGGAAACCTTCATCAAGGCCTACCGCGCGCTGCCGTCCTTCCGCGGGGACAGTGCGTTCTATACCTGGCTGTACCGCATCGCCATCAATACCGCGAAAAACTACCTGGTCTCCCAGGGGCGCCGGGCTCCCACCAGCACCGAGTTCGATGCCGAAGAAGCCGAGGGCTTCGAAGAGGCGGACCTGCTGCGCGACGTGGATACCCCGGAGGCGGCCCTGCTCACCAAGGAAATCGGCGAGACGGTCACCGCCGCCATGGAAGCCCTGCCCGAAGAGCTGCGCACCGCCATCACCCTGCGCGAGATCGATGGCCTGAGCTACGAGGAAATCGCGCAGGCCATGAACTGTCCCATCGGCACCGTGCGTTCGCGCATCTTTCGCGCGCGCGAGGCCATTGCCGAAAAACTCCGCCCGCTTCTGGGCACCAGCAAAGACAAGAGGTGGTAACCATGACTGCAGACATTTCCGCCCTGATGGACGGCGAACTGGATCCGGAGGAGACCGCACGCACCCTGGCCAGCCTCGGCCGGGATGGCGAGCTGCGGGCGACGTGGGCGACCTATCATCTGATCGGTGATGCCCTGCGGGCGAGCGGACCGCTCACCCTGGACGTCACGGACAAGGTGGCCCGGCGCCTCGCGGCGGAGCCCACCGTGCTGGCGCCCCGGGCCAGCCGCCCGGTGTGGAAGCCGCGTGTGCCGGCGATGGCGCTGGCAGCTTCGGTGGCTGCGCTGAGCCTGGTTGGGCTGCTCGCCTGGCAACTCACCCGCCTGGACGGTGCCAACGTGAACGCCGGGCAGGTGGTCGCGCTCGAACCCCGCGCCGCGCTGCCGGTCGCCGCGCCAGCCGAACCCCACGAACAGACCGCCGCGGTCCGCAGTCCGGAACCGCCCCGGGTGCGCTTCCCGTCGGGTGCGGCCGAGGCCTACCTGCTCGCCCATCAGGAGTTCTCGCCCAGCTACGCCATGGCCGGCATGCCTGCCTACGTGCGCGTGGTGGCCCAGCCGGACGCCGGTCAATGAGACGGTTTTTCGCGGCCGCCGTGCTGGCGGCGCTGGCCGGCGCGGGCTGGGCTGCGCCCGCGGACGACCCGGATGCCGCCTTTGCCTGGCTGCAGAAAATGGCCCAGGCCACCCACCGTCTGAATTACAGCGGGGTATTCGTCTATCAGCGTGAGGACCGGGTGGAAACCGCCCGCATCGTGCACCGGGTGGACGAATCCGGCGAGCATGCCAAACTGGTCTATCTCGACGGGCAGCCACGGGAAACCTACCGCATCAACGACGACGTGCTGTGCTTCCTGCCGGACGGCAAGACCGCGCTGCTGGACAGGAGCCGCGCGCGCAAGCTGTTTCCCACGTTGCTGCCGGACCGGATCGGCGAGCTCAAGGCTTCCTATGACGCACGCCTGGCCGGCCGGGGCCGCGTGGCGGGACGCGAGACCCAGGTGGTGGTGCTGACCCCCCGTGATGCCTACCGCTACGGTCACAAGTTCTGGGCGGACAGGGAAACCGGCCTGCTCCTGCGGGCAGGTGTGTGGCAGAAAGAAGGGGAGATGGTGGACCGCTTCTCCTTCACCCAGGTGACCATCGGTGCGCCCATCCGGCGTTCGGAAGTCCGACCGCAGCTGGCGGGGCGGCATGTCATCCGGCACGACCCGGCCCAGACCCCGGATGCCGAGGTGGAGCCGGGCTGGAAGGTGGCCAGCGTGCCGCCGGGCTTCAAGCGCATTTCCGCCATGAAGCGCAGGCTGCCGGGACAGGACACCCCGGTCAACCATATCGTCTATTCGGACGGACTGGCGGCGGTCTCCATCTTCATCGAGCCGGCCCAGACCGGGACGGAACGGGGCCTGTCCCAGCGGGGCGCGCTGCACGTCTATACGCGTCTGGTCGCCAACCATGACGTGAAGGTGCTGGGTGAAGTGCCGGCCGCGACGGTGCGCCTCATCGGCGATTCCATCAGCTACGAGCCCTGACAGATGCTTGGCCCCTCCCTGCTCGAAACCCCGGCGCGGGTGATCCGCAGTGGCAACGGCGTGGCCCTGGTGGAGGCCGACTACGGCGGCGGCTGCGGCAGCGGCGCCTGCGCCACCGGCGGCTGCGGCGCGGCCATCCTGGCCCAGTTGTTCACACGCAATCCACGCGGGCCGCTGGAAGTGGTCGATACCCTCGGCACGCGGCCCGGCGAGCGGGTGGTGGTGGGCGTGGAGGAGGGCAGCGTGCTGGGTGCGAGCCTCCTCGTCTATCTGCTGCCCCTGGTGCTTCTGCTGACCGGCGCAATGGGCGCGCGCCAGCTGTTCGGGGGTGGCGACGGCATCGCCGCCCTGGGCGCGCTGCTGGGGGTGGCCGCGGGCTGGTGGCTTGCGCGCGGATTCCAGCGGCGGGCACCGGCACGGCCCCGCATCCTGCGCCGCCTGTGAAACCGGGGTCCTGTCTCACCCTTTACGCCCGCGCCGGCTGCCACCTGTGCGAGGACATGGCAGCGGGGCTCGACGCCCTGCGCGACGAGCTGGCCTTCGACTACCGGACGGTGGACGTGGACGGCGACCCGGCCCTCGCCGCCCGTTACGGCGCCCTGGTGCCGGTACTGGCCCTGGGGGAGGAGGTGCTGTGCCACTATTTCCTGGACGTCGCCGTCCTGCGCGCCCGGCTGGGGAGAAGTGAATGATTGCCAGGCGCTTTTCCGCTAGAATGGCGGGCTGGCACAAAAAGGGCACCCGGGTGCCCTTTTTTTAATCCGGACAGCCCGCCGGCGAGTCTCCCGGAGAATGCCCCGTGGAACGCCCCGGGGAACGCATTGTGACGCGGGAGGGTGCACCGCCCGTGGGTGAGGCCGTTTGCGCGCGACGGTCGCAGGCCAGCTGGGACACCCGGCCGGGGACTGGCGCGCAAAATGACCGCTAGAGAGGCGAGCGAGGCCCGCCCGGGTCCCCGGCCCTCCACGGCTCACCGCGTCTGCATCGATGTGCCGCGCACACCGGGCACGCGCCGGTCCAAGGGACCATCCGGATTTGATGGGTCGCAATGAAGAACATCCGCAACTTTTCCATCATCGCCCACATCGACCACGGCAAATCCACGCTGGCGGACCGCTTCATCCAGCACTGCGGCGGGCTGTCGGAGCGGGAGATGGCCGAGCAGGTGCTCGATTCCATGGACCTGGAACGGGAACGGGGCATCACCATCAAGGCCCAGACCGCGGCGCTCACCTACCACGCCCGCGACGGCCAGATTTACAACCTGAACCTGATCGACACGCCGGGCCACGTGGATTTTTCCTACGAGGTATCGCGCTCCCTGGCTGCCTGCGAGGGGGCGCTGCTGGTAGTGGATGCCTCCCAGGGCGTGGAAGCCCAGACCGTGGCCAACTGCTACACCGCCATCGAGCAGGGGGTGGAAGTGGTGCCGGTGCTCAACAAGATCGACCTGCCGGCAGCCGACCCGGAGCGGGTGATCCAGGAAATCGAGGACATCATCGGCATCGATGCCCATGATGCGGTGCGTGCCAGTGCCAAGACGGGTCTGGGCATCGAGGACATCCTGGAAGCAGTGGTGACCAGGATCCCGCCCCCCCAGGGCGACCCGGAAGCCCCCCTGAAGGCGCTCGTCATCGATTCCTGGTTCGACAACTACGTGGGTGTGGTGATGCTGGTGCGTGTGGTGGATGGCCGGCTCCGGCCCAAGGACAAGATCCTGCTCATGGCCACCGGCGCCACCTATATGTGCGAGCAGGTGGGCGTGTTCACGCCCAAGTCCATGCAGCGGGAAGAACTGTCGGCAGGGCAGGTGGGCTTCGTGATCGCCGGCATCAAGGAGCTGCGCCATGCCCAGGTGGGGGATACGGTGACCCTGGCCACGCGGCCGGCGACGGAGCCCCTGCCGGGTTTCAAGAAGATCAAACCGCAGGTGTTCGCCGGGCTGTATCCGGTGGATTCCCACGAGTATGACGCGCTGCGCGATGCCCTGGAAAAACTGCGCCTGAACGACGCCTCGCTGCAGTACGAGCCGGAAACCTCCCAGGCGCTGGGCTTCGGCTTCCGCTGCGGTTTCCTGGGCATGCTGCACATGGACATCGTGCAGGAGCGTCTGGAGCGGGAATACGACATGAACCTCATCATCACCGCGCCCACGGTGGTGTACGAGGTCGTGCTGCGTGACGGCACGGTGCAGGAAATCGAGAATCCCTCCCGTCTGCCGGACCCCTCCAAAATCCAGGAAATCCGCGAGCCCATCATTACCGCCACCATCCTGGTGCCCCAGGATTACGTGGGCAATGTGATCACCCTGTGCACCCAGAAGCGAGGCGTGCAGAAGAACATGCAGTACATGGGCCGGCAGGTGATGCTCACCTACGAAATGCCCATGAACGAGGTGGTGGTGGATTTCTTCGACAAGCTGAAATCCACATCCCGCGGCTATGCCTCCCTGGATTACGAGTTCAAGGAATTCCGCGCCGCGGATCTGGTGAAGCTGGACATCCTCGTCAACGGCGAGCGGGTGGATGCCCTGTCCACCATCGTGCACCGATCCAACGCCCAGGCACGGGGCCGTGAGCTGGCGGCCAAGATGCGGGAACTCATTCCCCGCCAGATGTTCGACATCGCCATCCAGGCCGCTATCGGCAGCCACATCATCGCGCGTGAGACAGTGAAGGCCCTGCGCAAGAACGTGCTGGCCAAGTGCTATGGCGGCGACGTCACCCGCAAGAAAAAACTGCTGGAAAAGCAGAAGGCCGGCAAGAAACGCATGAAACAGGTGGGCAACGTGGAAATTCCGCAGGAAGCCTTCCTCGCCGTTTTGCAGGTGGAAGGGAAGTGATCCTTCCTGCAACCAATGCCACCGTCAGCTGTCCCCGCACGTCGTGCCTGACCTTGGTCAACTGAGGTTTTCCGGATCATGAATTTTGCCCTCATCCTGTTCATCGCCCTGGTAGTGACCGGTGCCATCTGGCTCGTCGACCACATCGCATTCAAGCCGCGCCGGTCTGCGGGACGAAAGGAACCGCTGCTGGTGGAATATTCCCGCAGTTTCTTTCCGGTGATCCTGGTGGTGTTCCTGCTGCGTTCCTTTCTGGTGGAGCCGTTCCGGATTCCTTCCGGTTCCATGATTCCCACCCTGCAGGCGGGTGATTTCATCCTGGTCAACAAGTACACCTGGGGCATCCGCCTGCCGGTGATCAACCGCAAGATCATCGAGATCAACCAGCCGCAGCGGGGCGACGTGGCCGTATTCCGCTATCCCGTGGATCCTTCGCTGGACTACATCAAGCGTATCGTGGGTCTGCCGGGCGATCGCGTGAGCTACATCGACAAGCAGCTCAGCATCAACGGAAAACCGGTGAGGCTGGATTTCCTCGGGCCCTACGACTATGTCAAACCCGGCCTCAACAATGTCGTGGCACAGCTCTATCTGGAACACCTGGATGGACATCCCCATCGCGTGCTGATCCAGCCCGAGGAGCCACCGGTGCGGCTGGAGGGTGTGCGTGTCTTCCGGTACCGCGATCATTGCGATTACAATGAACGCGGCTTCACCTGTGTGGTGCCGCCCGGTTACTACTTCGCCATGGGCGACAATCGGGACGACAGCACCGACAGCCGTTACTGGGGGTTCGTGCCGGATGAAAACATCGTCGGGCGCGCCTTCCTGATCTGGATGAACTTCGACGACTTCGGCCGCATCGGCAAATCCATCGAATGAAGGGGAGCGGGATGAAACATCAACGGGGCATGACGTTCATCGGCTGGGTCGTGGTGCTGGCCCTGGTGCTCACCTATGTGTACGTGGGCATCAAGGTCGTGCCGGCCTATATTGAGTTCTTTTCGGTGAAGAAGATCCTCGCCACCATGGCCAAGGAGCCCGGTTTCGCCACCATGACCCCGGCGGAAATCCGCAAGTCCTTCGAGCGCCGGCTTGCCATCGATTACGTGAGTGCCGTCACGCCCCAGGACCTGGACATCCGCAAGGAGGATGGAGAAAACGTGGTGAGCGTGGAATACACCCAGAAGATCCCACTGTTCTACAACGTGAGCGTGCTGCTGGACTTTTCCGCCAGCACAGCCGGCAGCAAGCCGGCCCAGATGGTGGAATGACGGGCGACCTCAAGCGTCTTGCGCGCCAGCTGGGCTATGTTTTCAAAGAGCCGAAGCTGCTGCGCCAGGCACTCACCCACCGCAGCTACGGCACGCCGCACAACGAGCGGCTGGAGTTCCTGGGCGACAGCGTCCTGTCCCTGGCGATTTCCACCCGCCTGTTCCACGACTTCCCGCGCCTGACCGAAGGCGAGCTGTCGCGCGTCCGTGCGCATCTGGTAAAGGAACCCACACTCGCGGAAATCGCTCAAAGCCTGTCCCTGGGCGACTATCTTTTCCTGGGCGAGGGCGAGCTCAAAAGCGGTGGCTTCCGCCGTCCCTCCATTCTGGCCGATGCCCTGGAGGCCATCGTCGGCGCCATCTATCTGGATGGCGGCTTTCCCGAGGCCCAGCGCGTGCTCAACGAACTGTACGCGCCGGTGATCGGGCGCCTGGATCCCCATACCCTGTCCAAGGATCCCAAGACCCGGCTGCAGGAATTCCTTCAGGGACGCAAGCTGCGCCTGCCCAAGTACACCATCGTCGCCACCGAGGGCGAGGCCCATGAGCAGCATTTCCGGGTGGAGTGCCATATTCCGGAACTGGACATCCGCGTGCTGGGCGAAGGCTCGAGCCGGCGCAAGGCCGAACAGGAAGCGGCACGCCTGGCCTACGAGGTCGTGCACGGCAGGAGCGGTCAGTCATGACTGAACCCGCCGGGTTCCGTGCCGGTTTCATCGCCATCGTGGGGCGGCCCAACGTGGGCAAGTCCACCCTGCTCAACGCCATCGTCGGCGAGAAGATCAGCATCGTTTCGCGCAAACCCCAGACCACGCGCCACCGCATCGTCGGCATCCATACCGATGACACGGCGCAATGGGTGTTCGTGGACACGCCGGGCTTCCAGCTGCAATACCGCAACGCCCTTAACCGCACCATGAACAGGACGGTCACCGATGCCCTGGCAGGGGTGGACGTGGTGGTGTTCGTGGTGGAAGCCCTGCGTTACGACGCGCGCGACGCCGAGGTGGTCAAACTCCTGCCCCGGGACCGGCCGGTGATCCTGGCGGTGAACAAGACCGACACGGTGAAGGACAAGGCGCAGCTCCTGCCTTTCCTGGAGCAGATGGCCGCCACCTTCCCGTTCGCGGAAATCGTGCCCGTGAGCGCCCGCACCGGCAGCCAAATCCCCGAGCTATTGCGCGCGATCCGCCCCTATCTGCCGGAGGGGCCGGCGCTCTACGACAAGGACGACATCACTGACCGCAGCGAGCGTTTCCTGGCCGCCGAGACGGTGCGCGAAAAGGTGTTTCGCCTGCTGGGTGACGAAGTGCCTTACGCCACCACGGTGATGATCGACAAATTCGAGCAGGAAGGAAACCTGCGTCGTATATATGCCTCGATCATCGTGGAGAAAGAGAGCCAGAAGGCCATCGTGATCGGCAAGGGTGGCGAGAAGCTCAAGGCCATCGGCAGCGAGGCACGCCAAGACCTGGAGCGTCTGTTCGGCGGCAAGGTGTATCTGGAATTGTGGGTGAAAGTGAAGAGCGGCTGGGCGGACGATGAACGGGCGGTGAAGAGTCTCGGCTATACCGATTGAGCCATGACCGCACCCGAGCGGCCGCAGGACCACCAGTCTGCCTACGTGCTCCACAGCCGTCCCTACCGGGAGACGAGCCTGATCGTGGAAGCCTTCGCGCGCGATGCGGGCCGCGTGGCCCTGGTGGCACGCGGGGCACGTCGGCCGCGCTCGGCGGTGCGCGGCTTGCTCATGCCCTTCCAGCCCCTCACGCTGTCCTGGTTCGGCAAGGGTGAGCTGCGCACCCTCAGGCAGGCCGAATGGCAGGGCGGACAGCTTCCCCTCACCGGCCCGGCGCTCATGTGCGGCTTCTACCTGAACGAGCTGCTGCTGCGCCTGCTGCCCCGGGACGATCCCCATCCCGCGCTGTTCGGCCACTACCAGACGGCACTCCAGGCCCTCGGGCAGCGCCAGCCCCAGGCACCGGTATTGCGCCGCTTCGAGAAGGCCCTGCTGCAGGAGCTGGGCTATGCGTTGGTGCTGGAGCACGAAGCCCACAGCGACGTGCCCATCGCGCCGGACGTCCTTTACGTCTATCAGCCGGAACATGGTCCCCTGCGGCGGGCGGCGGGGGAGGGCGGTGTACAATTGCGGGGACGCACGCTGCTGGATCTGGCCCGCGACGATTACTCCGATCCCCTCACGCTCGCCCAGGCGAAGCAGCTCATGCGCATGCTGATTGCCCACCAGCTGGGCGGCGACGCCCTGCAAACCCGCCAACTGCTCATGGACCTGCAGGAACTATGATCTACCTCGGCGTCAACATCGACCACATCGCCACTGTGCGTCAGGCGCGCGGCACCCGCTATCCCAGTCCCGTGCAGGCGGCGCTCATCGCCGAATCCGCGGGGGCCGATGCCATCACCCTGCACCTGCGCGAGGACCGGCGCCACATCCAGGATGCGGACGTGGAGATCCTGCGCCAGATCCTGCAGACCCGCATGAACCTGGAAATGGCGGTGACCGAGGAAATGCTGGCCATCGCCCAGCGGGTGCGTCCCCAGGACGCCTGCCTGGTGCCGGAACGGCGCGAGGAACTCACCACCGAGGGCGGGCTGGACGTGGTGGGCCAGTTCGACCGCGTGCGCCATGCCTGCACCGTGCTGGGGGCGGCCGGCATCCGCGTGTCCCTGTTCATCGCCCCGGACGAAGAGCAGGTGCGCGCGGCCAAGGAGGCGGGCGCGCCCGTGATCGAGATCCACACCGGCCACTACGCCAACCTGGAACCCGGCCCGGAATGCGATGGGGAATTCGAACGCATCCGCAGCGCGGCGGCGTTCGGCGCCGCCCTGGGGCTGCAGATCAACGCCGGTCACGGCCTGCACTACCACAACGTGCAGCGCATCGCAGCCATTCCGGAAATCCGCGAGCTCAACATCGGCCATGCCATCGTCGCCCAGGCCCTGTTCTCGGGCTGGGAGGCGGCGGTGCGGGAAATGAAGCGCCTGATGCTGGCGGCCCGCGGCTTGTGACAGCTCCATGGCCATCTACGGGATCGGCACCGACATCGTGGAAGTGCGGCGCATGGCGGCCATCCTGGCGCGCCACGGGACACGCTTCGCGCGCCACGTGCTGAGTCCGCGCGAACTGCCGGAATTCGCGGCCAGCGCTTTTCCGGAACGCTTTCTGGCCAAACGCTTCGCCGCCAAGGAAGCCTTCGCCAAAGCCGCCGGCACGGGACTGAGACACCCGGTGTCCCTCACCCGCCTCAGCATCACCCACGATGCCCTGGGCAAACCCGGTTTCGCCTGGGATGCGATCCTGGGCGAATGGCTGGCCGCGCGCGGCATCCTCGCCTGTCATCTGTCCGTGAGCGACGAGAAGGAGCTGGTGGCCGCCTTCGTCGTGCTGGAGCGTGCGACATGACGCCCCTCGGTCCCGTCATGCTGGACCTTTCGGGCACCGAACTCACGCCCGAGGAACGGGACCGCCTGCGCCATCCCCTGGTGGGGGGTGTCATCCTGTTCGCGCGCAACTACGCCTCGCCCGCCCAGCTGCGCGAACTGACCCGCGCCATCCACGACATGCGCCAGCCCCGTCTTCTGATCGGCGTGGATCACGAGGGCGGCCGCGTGCAACGCTTCCGCGACGGCTTCACGCGCCTGCCCGCCATGCGCCGCCTTGGGGAGATCTGGGATGCCCATCCCCAGCGCGCGCGCCGGCTGGCGCACCAGGTGGGCTACGTACTGGCCGCGGAGCTGCGGGCCTGCGGCGTGGATTTCAGCTTCACACCGGTGCTGGATCTGGACTGGGGCACCAGCGGCGTGATCGGCGACCGTGCCTTCCACCGCCATCCCCAGGCAGTGTCGGAGCTGGCCCACGCCCTCATGCTGGGCATGAAGGAAGCGGGCATGGCGGCGGTGGGCAAGCATTTCCCCGGGCATGGCCATGTGGCTGCCGATTCCCACCTGGCCGTGCCGGTGGACGAGCGGGAACGCGCCGACCTGGAGCTGGCGGACCTCGTTCCCTTCCGGCAGATGATCGACTACGGGCTGCCGGCCATCATGCCGGCCCATGTCATCTATCCCCGCGTGGATGCCCGGCCGGCGGGCTTCTCGCCCGTGTGGCTGAAACACATCCTGCGCGGCGAACTGGGCTTCGACGGCGTCATCTTCAGTGACGACCTCAGCATGGAGGGGGCCAGCGTGGCGGGCGACCTGGTGGGGCGGGCACGTGCCGCCCTCGGCGCGGGGTGCGACATGGTGCTGGTCTGCAACGATCCCCGGGGCGCCCAGGCCGTGCTCGACCGGCTCGAGTGGACCGAACCGCCGGTGAGCCTCGCGCGGCTGGCGCGCCTGCACGGCCGGCCCGGCGCCCCGGACCTCACGCGCCTGCACGAAGACGCCCGTTACGCCGCGGCGGTGCATGCCGTGGGCAGCATCGGCGGTGCAACGGCCGAATTGCCCCTGACCCCCGGAAGCGATCCCTGTGCCCAACGCTGAAGCCACCCACGACGGTCATCATCACCATCGCCCGGCAAGCGGCCGTGCCCTGGGCTGGGCCCTCATGCTCACCCTGGGTTTCGCCCTGGTGGAAGCCGCGGGGGGCTGGTGGGCCGGCTCCCTGGCCCTGCTCTCGGATGCGGGGCACATGGTCACCGATGCCTTCTCCCTCGCACTGGCGGCCCTGGCGGCCTGGATCGCCCGCCGTCCCCCCTCGGCCCGCCACAGCTACGGCCTGGCCCGGGCGGAAATCGTGGGGGGGCTGGCCAATGGGCTGCTGATGCTGGGCGTGATCCTGTTCATCGTCATCGAGGCGGTGGAGCGGCTGCGCCATCCCCAGCCGGTGGCCGGCGGCTGGGTGATGGCCATCGCCGGCATCGGCCTCGCCATCAACGCCGCCGTGGCCTGGGTGTTGAGCCGGGGTGGGGAGGGACTCAACGTGCATGCGGCGCTGCTCCACGTGCTGGGGGACCTCCTGGGTTCCCTGGCCGCCCTCACCGCCGGCGCGGTGGTCTATTTCACAGGCTGGACCCCGGCCGATCCCATTCTCTCCCTGGTGGTGGCGGGGCTGATCCTGGTGGCCACCCTGCGCCTGCTGCGGGAGGCGCTGCACGTGCTCATGGAAGGCGTGCCGGCCTCCCTGGACCTGGCGCAGGTGGGCCAGGCCCTGGCGCAGGTGCCGGGTGTCGCGTCCGTCCACGACCTGCACATCTGGACCCTGGCCAGCGGCCGCATCGCCCTTTCCGCCCACGTGGTGCTGGCAGACCTCGGCCGCTGGCCGCGCATCCTGGCCGCCATGCAGCAGCTCCTCCACGACCGCTTCGGCATCGAGCACGTCACCCTGCAGCCGGAACTGCGTCCCCCCGCCCGCGCCGTCACCCCCCTGCACAGCCTCCGGTCCGGCCCGCCCCACCCATGACCGCCTTCTCCCCGGACTGTACCGCCTGTCCCAGGCTGGCGGCGTTTCTTGCCCAGGTGCGCCGCGACCACCCGGACTACCACGCCCGTCCGGTGCCTCCCTTCGGCGACGAACGGCCGCGCCTGCTGGTGGTGGGGCTGGCGCCCGGCCTGCATGGTGCCAATCGCACCGGGCGCCCCTTCACCGGGGACCACGCCGGCATCCTGCTCTATGAAACCCTGTACCGCCACGGCTTTGCCAGCCGGCCCGTATCGGAGCACGCGGACGATGGCCTGGTGCTCCCGGGCTGCCGGATCACCAATGCGGTGAAATGCCTGCCCCCGCAGAACAAACCGATGCCGGAGGAAATCAATAAATGCAACAAGTACTTGAAGCACGAACTTGAAGTTCTTTGTGATGGTTCGGCCGTGCTCGCCCTGGGCACCATCGCCCACGAGGCGGTGCTGCGCGCCCTGCGCCTGCGGCCGCGGGAGTTTCCCTTCGCCCACGGTGCGATCCACCGCCTGCCCCGGCTGACGCTGTTCGATAGCTACCACTGCAGCCGCTACAATACCCAGACGCGGCGCCTGACCCCGGCCATGTTCGACGCCGTGTTCCAGGCCATTCGCCATCATCTGGAAAGGAGCTGACATGCCCTACGTGAACATCCGCATCGCCGGCACCCTGACCCGCGAGCAGAAACGCAGGATTGCCGAGGAAATCACCGACACCCTTGAACGCATCGCCCACAAGCCCAAGTCCTACACCTACATCGCCTTCGACGAACTGCCGGACGAGCAGTGGGCCATCGGCGGCAAGCTGCTCGACGAAGAGCCGTAAAATCCTAGACTTGTAATCTAATTTTCACGTTGATTGTCAAATGTTCGACCCCACGGAATTCCTGGCCGGGCTGCCCCATCTGCCCGGGGTCTACCGCATGCTGGGCGCCGGCGGGGAAGTGCTCTATGTGGGCAAGGCGCGCGACCTGAGGAAACGGGTCTCGTCCTATTTCCAGAAAACCCAGCTGTCGCCCCGCATCCAGCTCATGCTGGCCCAGGTGACCGACATCGAAATCACGGTCACCCGTTCCGAGGCCGAGGCGCTCCTGCTCGAGAACAACCTGATCAAGGGGCTCACGCCCCGTTACAACATCCTGTTTCGGGACGACAAGTCCTATCCCAGCATCGTCCTCACCGGCCATGCCTTCCCGCGCCTCGCGCTGCACCGCGGACCCCAGCAGAAGGGGGACCGTTACTTCGGCCCATACCCCAGCGCCCACGCGGTGCGCGAGAGCCTGCAGCTGCTGCAGAAGGTGTTCCGCCTGCGCACCTGCGAGGACGGCGTATTCAGCCATCGCTCCCGTCCCTGTCTGCTCTACCAGATCAAGCGCTGCAGCGGCCCCTGCGTGGGCGCCATTTCCGAGGCGGAGTACGCCCGCGACGTGGAACGGGCCAGCCAGTTCCTGCTGGGTCGGGAGCAACAGGTGCTGGCCGAGCTGGAACGCCTGATGCTGGCCGCGTCGGAAGCCCAAGCCTATGAGGAGGCAGCGTTCTACCGCGACCAGATCAAGGCCCTGCGCACCGTGCAGGAACGCCAGTTCGTGGAAAGCGGCCGGCGGCTGGACGCCGACGTGGTGGCCGTGGTGGCAGAGGGCGGCCTGGTCTGTGTGAACCTGACCATGATCCGGGCCGGGCGCCATCTGGGAGACAAGACACTGTTTCCCCAGAACGCGGCTGGACACACGCCAGCCCAGGTCCTGGAGGCATTTCTCGCCCACCATTATGCCGAGCAGGCGGCCCCGCCCCTGATCCTGGTCAACGAGGCCGTGGAAAGCGGCGCCCTCGCCGCGCTTCTCACCGGCCGGGCGGGTCGGCGGGTCCAGATCGTGTCCCGCGCCTCGGGTGAGCGCCGGATCTGGCTGGAAATGGCCGCTCAGAATGCCCGCATCGCCCTTCGCCAGCGCCTGTCCCAGCAGACCACGCAGCAGCTCCGGTTCGCCGCCCTGCAGGAAGCCCTCGGACTGGCGGACTCCGCCCGGCGTATCGAATGCTTCGACATCTCCCATACCCTCGGCGAAGCCACCGTAGCGGCGTGTGTGGTCTATGACGAGTTCGCCCTGCAGCCCTCGGAATACCGTCGCTTCAATATCGCGGACGTGGTGCCCGGCGACGATTACGGCGCGATGCGCGAGGCCCTCACACGCCGCTACCGCCGGCTCACGGCGGGGGAGGGCAAGCTGCCGGATCTGCTGCTCATCGACGGCGGCAGGGGACAGGTGGCCGTGGCCCGCGCAGTGCTGGCGGAACTGGGCGTGAACGACGTCGAGGTGGTGGGCGTGGCAAAGGGACCGGAACGCAAGCCTGGGCTGGAAGAACTGGTTTTTGCCGATGAGCGAAAGCCGCTACAATTGCCTGCCGACCATCCGGGCCTGCACCTCATTCAGCAGATCCGCGACGAGGCCCACCGTTTCGCCATCACGGGTCACCGGGCGCGGCGCGGCAAGGCGCGCACCCAGTCCGTCCTCGACGGGATTCCGGGCGTGGGGCCGAAACGCAGGCAGATGCTGCTCACCCGCTTCGGCGGCGTGAAGGGCGTGCGCAACGCCAGCATCGACGAGCTGACCAAGGTGGAAGGCATCAGCCGCGCCCTGGCGGAAAAGATTTACGCCCAGTTCCACTGAGCCATGCCCCTCAACCTGCCGAATCTCCTCACCTGGCTGCGCATCCTGCTCATCCCGGTGTTCGTCCTGCTGTTTTATCTGCCGGCCGGCTGGCTGGACAGCCACCTGCTCAACCTGAGCGCCGCGGTCATCTTCGCCGCCGCGGCCGTCACCGACTGGCTAGACGGCTATCTGGCGCGCGCCCTCAACCAGACGTCACCCTTCGGCGCCTTCCTGGATCCGGTGGCGGACAAGCTGATGGTGGCCGCCGCCCTGATCGTGCTGCTGGAGCTGCAGCGGGTGCAGGGCTTCATCGCCCTCATCATCATCGGCCGGGAAATCGCCATTTCCGCCCTGCGCGAATGGATGGCGGGGGCGGGGCAGGGCAAAAACGTGGCGGTGGCCCTGATCGGCAAGATCAAGACGGCGTCCCAGATGGTGGCCATCCTGCTGCTGCTCTATCACGAGCCGGTGGCGGGCCTGCCGGTGGGCGAGATCGGTACCTGGCTCATCTACCTGGCGGCGGTGCTCACCATCGCTTCCATGGTGTACTACCTCGTGCAGGCGCTGCGCCCGGCAAACGCCGGCAAATAGACGGCATTTGTTGACATCGGGACGAAGTTCAGTAAAATGGCGCCTCTCGGTTACGCGGGAATAGCTCAGTTGGTAGAGCGCAACCTTGCCAAGGTTGAGGTCGCGAGTTCGAGACTCGTTTCCCGCTCCAGATTCAGGGAAAGCGAAGGCAGACCCTTCGTTTTCCCTTTTTAGTTTCAACCGGGCGCGTGTCCTGCGCGCCTGCCTCGCGGTTCAAGCGATCACTGGGTTCGACAGGGCGGGGTGGCAGAGTGGTTATGCAGCGGCCTGCAAAGCCGTGGACGCCGGTTCGATTCCGACCCCCGCCTCCACATCCGCCCGGATGGTGGAACAGGTAGACACAAGGGACTTAAAATCCCTCGGGCCAAAAGCCCGTGCCGGTTCGACTCCGGCTCCGGGCACCATCCGGTAGACAGGCCCCATCCAGTAAACAGGCCATTGAAGAAACGCGCGCAGCGGGCGCGATGCAGGGCGCCCCGACCGCTGGGACGCAGCCATCACGGGCGCCAGGGGAGGGCGCGGGCGCCACGCCCAGCCGTGGAGCCACCCCAGCAGCTTTTAAACGGCCAATCTTTCCGAAGCCAGGCTTTCGTATTCCGCGCTGCTCAAGCACGCGGCCCGGTGTTGCTTCCGGCCTCAAGTTCCGGCATGGCGTGCCGATACAGAGCACATCACCCTGCATCGGCCAGAACCATGAGTCTTTCCGCCATTTCGGGATCCTCCGACACTGCCGCCCTGAGCGCCGAGGAACGCGCCTTCATGGCCCGGCTGCTCGCGCTCAACGCCGCCTTCGAAGGTGCGCGGGCGGGCGTCCCGGCACAGGGCCTCGCGCGCGAGGCGCAAGCCGTGGATGTCCTGCTGGAGCGTTACTTCGCCGCCCTTTTCCCGCGCAACGCCAAGGCACCCTTGGCCTGAGCCGGTCAGCCGGCCTGGCTTTCCTGCCAGGGCCGCCGGCTCCGACACCGCCTGCCGTTTTCCACGTGACACCAGGCGCAAGGGAGGGGCCCGACATGCCGTCCAGCCATAATCGTGGGGTTCAGCTACGATTTGACATAATATACATTATGCGTATCCACGGGGCCCCAGGGCGGTGGCGCGTCATGCCCCGGGCCGGTCCAGGCCGTGCCCTTTCTACCTTGCACGCGCTTCCGCGGCCGCCAGGATGTCCGCCACGTCGGTGTTGCCGTTTTCCAGCGCCAATGTCCGCGCGGTCTTGCCATCCGCGGACACCCGGCGCGGATCGGCACCCGCCGCGAGCAGCCGGCGCACGATGTCCTCGTGACCCTTCATGGCGGCCAGCATGAGCGCGGTGAGCCCGGCCTGGGTGGCGGCGTTGACGAGAGACGCGGCCTCCAGCAGCAATTTCACTGCACCATCGTGACCGGCATAGGCTGCGTACATGAGTGGCGTCCACCCCCTCGGATTGGCCGCCACCGACGCGCCCTGGTCCAGCAGCATGCGCACAATGTTGGGGTTGCCGTTCCAAGCCGCCAGGTGCAGGGCCGTGTCGCCCACGGCATTGGCCTGGTTGATGCGGGCCCCGGCAGCCAACAGAAGGCCGACGGATGCCGCGCTTTCCTCCCGCACCGCCAGCATGAGCAGCGTGTCGCCGTGCTCGTCCGCAAGGTTCACGTCCGCGCCCCGGGCCAGCTGCAACCGCACCCCGGCGGCATCATCGATCTGGATGGCCTGCCGGATATCGTCCACGATGTCGCCCGCCCAGGCGGCCCCGGCAAGGGCCCAGGCGCATAGGAATAGCGACCTAATAGCTTTATTAAACAATCGCTTGCTTGAATAACTTAAAGAAGTTTCCAGATGTGACGCGTCCCACCTCGGCCACGTCGATCGCCTTGACGCGGGCGATTTCCTCGGCCACGTGACGCACGTAGGCAGGTTCATTGGTCTTGCCCCGGAGGGGAACTGGGGCCAGATACGGGGAATCGGTCTCGATCAGCATGCGCTCCAGGGGAACGCGCCGGGCCACTTCCCTGAGCGCTTCGGCATTCTTGAAGGTCACGATGCCGGAAAAGGAAATGTAGAAGCCCAGCTCCATGGCGGCCTCCGCCACCTCCCAGCTCTCGGTGAAACAGTGCATGACGCCCCCCACCTCGTCTGCTTTCTCCTCACGCAGCAGGCGCAGGGTGTCGGCCGCTGCTTCCCGGCTGTGGATGATGAGGGGTTTGCCTGCCTCCCGCGCCGCGCGGATATGGGTGCGGAAACGCTCCCGCTGCCATTCCAGATCCCCCTTGAGGCGGAAATAATCGAGCCCCGTCTCACCGATGGCCACCACCCGCGGGTGATTGGCCAGAGCCACCAGTTCCGCCACGCTGGGTTCGGGCGTGTCCGTGTAGTCGGGGTGGACCCCCACGGAGGCAAACAGGTTTGGGTGGGTCTCGGCCAGGGTCTTCACTCGGGGAAAATCCGGCAGGTCCACCCCCACACACAGGGCGTGGGTCACCCCGTTGGCGGCCATGCGGGCCAGCACCTCTTCGGTCTGGGCCGCGAGCTCGGGAAAATCCAAATGGCAATGGGAGTCGACGAACATGGGAAGCACAAAGGGAAAACAGTGGCCGCGGGCGGGGAATCGTCCCGGCGCCCGCGTCACATGGTGTGGGTGGGCCGGCTGGACTTGAGGGAGCCGCCCAACAGCCCCTCGATCTTGTTGCGGGCGGCGGTGCCGCTTTCATTGGCCGCGAATTCCACGCCGATGCCCTGGGTCTTGCCACCCTGGGCCCCGGCGGGAGTGATCCAGACCACGCGGCCGGCCACCGGCAGTTTGTTGGGATCGTTCATGAGGGTGAGCAGCATGAACACCTCGTCCCCCAGACGGTAGGGCTTGGTGGTGGGAATGAAAATCCCGCCATGCTTGAGGAATGGCATGTAGGCCGCATAAAGCGCGGACTTTTCCTTGATGCTCAGGGACAGCACGCCGGGACGTGCCCCGCCGCCTGCCGGCTTGTTCTGGAGATCAGCCATTTTGCGTCATCACCGCCCGTTGGTATCCGGAAAAAACCCTTTCCAGCAGGAGCTGCGGGTTCAGGGGATGGTGCAGGTGGCGGCGCACCCCCTCCAGCTCCCGCGCGAAACGCAGCAAGGCGTTAACGTTAACCCCTGCCCCCAGTTCCCGCAAGCGTGGCGCGAAATCCGGGTTGTAGCGTACCCGCCCGGCCAGCCGGACCGCGAGCAGATCGTAGAGCCATTTCTGCAGCCATTCGATCTGGCTGGCGATCTGGCCGGAAGCTTCCTGGCGCGCCCCCTGCTCCGCCAGCTTGAGCCAGTCGAGCCGCACCGGTTCCGCCAGGGCCGCCAGAAACGCCCGGCGCGCCGCCAGATACTCACCGTCCGCGTAACGCAGGGCCTCCAGCGGCGCACCGCCCGCAAGGGCGAGACACAGTCCCGCATCCGTCACCCCCTGGGTCTCCAGCCAGGCGCGCGCCGTCCGCTCGTCCGGCAGCGGCAGGGCCACCGTCCGGCAGCGGCTCACCACGGTAGGGAGCAACTGCCGGGGCTGGTGGCTCACCAGCAGGAATACCGTATTGTCGGCCGGTTCCTCCAAAGTCTTGAGGAGGGCGTTGGCCGCCGCCGGATTCATGGCCTCCGCGGGATGTATCACGATCACCCGGCGCCCCTGCTGGTGGCTGGTGAGTCCCACGAAATCCGCCAGCTCCCGTACCTGGGCGATGGCGATCTGGCGCATCGCCCGCCCCTCCTCCTCCCCTTCCAGCGGCTCGATCAGGCGCAGGTCGGGGTGGTTGCCCACCGCGACCAGGTGACAGGCCCGGCAGCGACCGCAGGGCTGGTCGCCGACCGGCGCCTCGCACAACAGCCAGTGCGCCAGGGCCAGGGCGAAATCGCGCTTGCCGGTGCCCCGCCGGCCTTGCAGCAGCAGGGCATGGGGCAACCGCTCCCGCGTCCGGGTCAGTTGCAGCCAGAGCGCCTTCTGCCAGGGATGAAGGGGCATCAGGCCAATCCCTGCAGGATGGTCTCCAGTTCCGCCCGGATGGCCGCCACGGAACGGCCGCCGTCCACCACGCGCATGCGCCCGGGACAGGCGCGCGCCCGCGCCAGGTAGGCTTCCCGCACCCTTGCAAAGAAATCCCGCTTCTCATGTTCGAAGCGGTCGCGGGTGGCGTTGAGCGCCAGTCGGGCCTCGCTCACTTCCGGGGGCACGTCGAAGAGGAGCGTGAGATCGGGCTCGAGTCCCTCCTGCACCCACTGCTCCAGAACTTCCAGTTTGGCCAGGGGAATGCCGCGCCCGCCGCCCTGGTAGGCGAAGGTGGCATCGGTGAAACGGTCGGAAATCACCCAGTGGCCCTTCTCCATGGCCGGCCGGATCACCTTGTCGATGTGTTCCCGGCGCGCCGCGAACATGAGCAGGGTCTCCGTCTCCCGGTGCATGGACTGGGAAAGGAGCAGATCGCGCAGCATTTCCCCCAGGGGCGTGCCGCCGGGCTCCCGGGTGACCACCACCTGATGGCCACGGGCCCGCAGCCAGTCGGCGATCCAGGGCAGGTGGGTGCTCTTGCCCGCCCCGTCTATGCCCTCGAGCGTGATGAATTTTCCCCTCATCCTCACCTCAGCTGATAGCGGGCCACGGCCCGGTTGTGCGCCTCCAGGGTGTCGGAAAAGACATGGCTCCCGTCCCCCCGGCTGACGAAATAAAGGGCGCGCGTTCGCGCCGGATGCAGGGCGGCCTGAATGGCCCCAAGCCCCGGCAGACAGATGGGCGTGGGCGGCAGCCCCGCACGCGTGTAGGTATTGTAGGGGCCGTCCTCCTGCAGGTGGCTGCGCCGAAGGTTGCCGTCGAACGCCTCGCCCAGGCCGTAGATCACGGTGGGGTCGGTCTGCAGACGCATGCCCAGACGCAGGCGGTTCACGAACACGCCGGCGATGAGGGGACGCTCGGCCGCGACACCGGTCTCCTTTTCCACGATGGAGGCCATGATCAGGGCCTCGTAGGGCGTCCGATAGGGCAGCCCGGGATCCCGTGTCTGCCACGCCCGGTCCAGATGCTCCGCCAGCAGCGCATGCGCCCTGCGCAGGATGGACAGATCGCTCACGCCGGCGCCGAAATAATAGGTATCCGGGAAAAACAGTCCTTCGGCGTGGGGCGCCTCGATCCCCAGCCGGCGCAGAATTTCTGCGTCGGTCAGGCCGGCGGTCTCATGGCGCAGGGCGGGATGGGCGTCCAAGGCCTCACGCAGCTGGCGGAAGGTCCAGCCTTCGATGAAACGGATCTCACTGGGGCGCACTTCGCCGCGGGTGAGCATCCGGTAGAGCTCCAGCCCGGTGGGCGGTTGTTCGAGGAGATAGTTGCCCGCCTTCACCGCCCCTGCCTTGCCCGTGAGCCGCACCAGCGCCACCAGGCTCCAGGGCTCGCGCAACAGGCCTGCGGCGCTCAACTGGCGCGCCACGCTCCTGACGCTGCTGCCGGGCTGGACCTCGAAGGCGAACGGCGTCTGGGGCAGGGACAGCCTGCCCAAGGCGAACCAGGCCAGCCAGCCCGCCAACACCAGCCCTGCCCCCAGGGCCACCAGCAGCAGTCGCCTAAGCATCGAGCGCCTCCACGATAGGGGAGAGATCCGCCACCAGGCTGCCGGGGCGCCAGCTGTGCTCCCCCAGGGCCCGCACCGGCCACAGGCCGATGACGCTGTTGCACACCAACACCTCCTCCGCCGCCAACAGCTCGCTCAACCCGAAGCGGCGCACCTCACAGGTGAGCCCCAGACGCGGCGCAGCCTCCAGGATGCATTCCCGCTGCACGCCCGCCACGCCACAGCGATCCAGCTCCGGTGTGACCAGCCGCGAGCCCGTGCGCATGAAGACATTGCTCATGGTGCCTTCGATCACGTGGTCCTCGGCATCCAGCAGCAGGCCTTCCGGCACGTCCGGATCCGACCATTCCGCGCGGGCCAGCACGTTTTCCAGGCGGTTGAGGTGCTTGACGCCCGCGAGCCGCGGCTGGTGCGCCAGGCGCAGCCGGCACAGATGCAGGCGCACGCCCGCCTCACGGTAGTGGGCTGGGTAAGCCGGGGGCGGGGTGCGCAGCAGGATGCGGGTGGGGTGCGCTTCCCGGGGCGGCGCATAGCCCCGGCTGCCCTCGCCCCGGGTCACCACGATCTTCACCACGCACTCCGGCACGCCGCGCGTGAGCCGGACCAGCTCCTCTTCCAGCAGGGCCCGGGGAGGCGGCGCGATGGCCAACCGTTCGCAGTCGGCCGCAAGGCGTCGGTAATGGCGCGCCCAGTGTCGCAGTTGGCCCCCTGCCACCCGCAGCGTGCGGAACACGCCGTCACCATACATGAGGCCGCGGTCCAGGACGGCCACCTGGCTCGCCGGCACGCCGTTGACCAGCACTTCCGGCAGGGCAGCCGTCATGACGCCAGCCTGCCCAGGGCCCGCAGCAGGCCGCGGACCTTGGCGCGGGTTTCCGAAAGCTCCCGCTCGGGGCGGGAGTCGGCGACGATGCCGGCGCCGGCCCAGAATTCCACCTGGTGGCCCCGGACCATGAAACTGCGGATGAGAATGTTGAGGTCCATGCTGCCGTCCCGGTTCAGATATCCCATGCTCCCCGTGTAGGCCTGGCGGGGGGCAGCCTCCAGTTCGCGGATGATCTGCATGCAGCGCACCTTGGGACAGCCGGTGATGGTACCGCCGGGAAACAGGGCGCGCACCACCGCCGCCGGCTCCACGTCGGGACGCAGGCGTCCCCGCACCGTGGACTCCAGATGGTGCACGTGGGCATAGCTCGCCAGCTCCAGCAACGCCGGCACTTCCACGCTGCCCGGCATACACACCCGCCCGAGATCGTTGCGTTCCAGATCCACGAGCATGATGTGCTCCGCCCGTTCCTTGGCGGTGGCCAGCAGTTCGCGCCGCAGGGCGGAATCCGCCGCCGGATCGGCGGCGCGGGGCCGCGTGCCGGCAATGGGGCGGGTTTCGATCAGACCGTCCCGCACCCTGACCAGCCGTTCCGGCGAGGAACTGACGATGGCTGCCGTGCCGAACACCGCGCTGCCGGCAAACGGGGCTGGATTGTGCCGGTCCAGGGCCGCCAACACATCCGCCGGTCCCGCCCCCGCCGCCAGCGTAGCCCGCCAGCGCCTTGCCAGGTTCACCTGGAACACATCCCCCTCGCGAATGTAGTGGAGGATGCGCTCCACGCCCCGCAGAAAGGTTTCCGGCGCATCTTCCTCGACGCTTTCCGCCGCCACCGGCGTGGGGTGCCAGGCCGTGGGCGCAGCCAGGTCGGCTTCGATGGCCTCGCGGCAGGCCTGGTCCTCCGCCACGAGCCATGCCTGCCCCTGGGCCTGGTCCACCAGGAGGGCGGCGGGTACCCGGCTCAACACGGCTTTGGGCAAAGTCCAGGAACCGGGCCGGGGTACAACGCGGGGCTCGATCTCGTGCAGGACCTCATAGCCCAGGTAGAGGAACCAGCCCCCGGTGAAAGGCAGGCCAACGGGCGCGGGCGCCGCCCCGCCCTCCCCGCGCCAGGCGGCGTGCAGGGCATCGAGCACACCGCTTTCGTCGGCGGCAAAGAGACGGACGGTGCGGGGACAGGCGAACAGGATGTCCCACCCGGCCGCTCCGCCCCCCGTGTGCAACAAATAGGGATAGCGCCCCGGCCGGGTGGCGTGCAGGGCCAGCAGGTCCGGCACGGCCGGCAGCGGGACTGCGATCACGAACAACCCCGCGCGCCGGATGCTGCAGGGGGCCCGGGCGGCTCAGACCCGGCGGAACACCAGGGTGCCGTTGGTGCCGCCAAAACCGAAGGAATTCGACAGGGCCACATCGATCTTCATCTTGCGCGCGGCATTGGGCGCGTAGTCGAGATCGCATTCCGGGTCCTGCTCGAACAGGTTGATGGTGGGCGGAGCCACCTGGTCGCGCACGGCCAGGGCGGTGAAGACCGCTTCCACCCCGCCCGCGGCCCCCAGCAGGTGGCCGGTCATGGACTTGGTGGAGCTGATCACCACGCGCTTGGCATGGTCGCCCAGGGCCACCTTCACGCCCAGGGTCTCGGCCTTGTCACCCAGCGGGGTGGAGGTGCCATGGGCGTTGATGTAGTCCACCTCTTCCGGGGCGATGCCCGCATCCCGCAGGGCGTTGCGCATGCAGCGGGCGGCACCGGCACCGTCCTCGCAGGGCGCGGTCATGTGGTAGGCATCGGCCCCCATGCCAAAGCCGGCGATCTCGCAGTAGATGCGGGCGCCGCGCGCCAGCGCGCGTTCGTACTCCTCCAGGACCAGCACACCGGCGCCCTCCCCCAGCACGAAGCCATCGCGGCCCACGTCCCAGGGCCGGCTGGCGGTGGCCGGGTCATCGTTGCGGGTGGACAGGGCCTTGGCCGCGGAGAAGCCGCCGATGGCCAGGGGGCTCACGGTGGCCTCCGCCCCGCCCGCCACCATCACGTCCGCATCGCCGTAGCGGATGAGACGCGCGGCCTCGCCGATGCAGTGGGTGGCGGTGGTACAGGCCGTGACGATGGCCAGGTTGGGCCCCTGGAAGCCATACATGATGGACAGGTTGCCCGAGATCATGTTGATGATGGTGGCCGGGATGAAAAACGGCGAAATGCGCCGCGGCCCGTTGGCCAGATATTCGCTGTGGGTGGCCTCGATCATGGGCAGGCCGCCGATGCCGGAGCCGACGATGATGCCGTAACGCTCCGGGTCCGCCGGCCTGGGGTCGATGCCCGCATCACGCAGGGCCTGGATCCCCGCCGCCATCCCGTAATGGATGAACGTATCCATGCGCCGGGCTTCCTTGGCGGACAGGTACTGGGTGACGTCGAAGCCCTTCACCTCCCCCGCGATCTGGGAGGCAAAGGGCGAGGCGTCGAACTTGGTGATGCGGGTGATGCCGGATTTGCCGGCCAGGATGTTGGCCCAGGCTTCGTCCACGGTGTTGCCCACCGGGCTGACGATGCCCAGGCCGGTCACGACTACTCTGCGTCTGGACAAAATGACTCCGGATGCGAGGGGAAAACCAGAAAGCTTACTTCTTGACGTGGGCGTTGATGTAGTCGATGGCCTGCTGCACGGTGGTGATCTTTTCCGCCTCCTCGTCCGGGATTTCGCAATCGAACTCCTCCTCCAGGGCCATCACCAGTTCCACGGTATCCAGGGAATCCGCGCCCAGATCGTCCACGAAGGAGGACTCGTTCTTCACCTCCGCCTCGTTCACACCGAGCTGCTCGGCGACGATCTTCTTGACGCGTTGTTCGATGTTTTCCATCTGGGGCTCCTTACCTTTCTGTGGGTGAGATCGCAAAAAACCTGCGCATTGTATCAGAATCCCCTGCCCCGACCAAACCCGGGGTGGGCCCGATTTCATGAATCAAATCATGTACATGCCGCCGTTGACATGGAGTGTGACGCCGGTGATGTACGCCGCCTTGGGCGAGGCCAGAAAGGCCACGGCGCCGGCCACGTCCTCGGGCATCCCCAGCCGACCCAGGGGAATGTGGGCCAGCAGCGCCGCCCGCTGGGCTTCGGGCAGGGCGCGCGTCATGTCGGTGTCGATGAAGCCGGGGGCGACGCAGTTGACGGTGATGTTGCGGGAACCCACTTCCCGCGCCAGGGACTTGGTAAAGCCCATGATGCCTGCCTTGGCCGCCGCATAATTGGTCTGACCCGCATTGCCCATGGCGCCCACCACGGAGGCGATGCTGATGATGCGGCCGTAACGGGCCTTGGTCATGGGACGCAGCACCGCCTGGGACAAGCGAAACACCGACTTGAGATTGGTATCCATGATCTCGTCCCACTCCTCTTCCTTCATGCGCAGGAGCAGGTTGTCCCGGGTGATGCCGGCATTGTTGACCAGGATGCTCACCTCGCCGAATTCCGACCGGATGGCAGCCAGCATCCCTTCGATGGCTGCCCCATCCCGGACGTCGAGGACATAGCCCCGGCCTTTCAGCCCGGCCTCCGCGAGGTAACGGCCGATGGCCTCGGCCCCGGATTCGGTGGTGGCAGTTCCGATCACGGTGGCCCCCATGCGCCCCAGCTCCAGGGCACAGGCCTGGCCGATGCCACGGCTGGCACCCGTGACCAGGGCGATTTGTCCGTCCAGCATGCTCGCTCCTTGTCCTGACAATCTAAATGAAGTTTTCTATGTAACCTACTGTTTAAGCTTGTCAAGTGCGCCGGAAAGCGCCGCCGAGTCGGTCACCGCGAGGCATTTCATCTCGGGCACGATGCGCTTGTTCAACCCCGCCAGCACCTTGCCGGGCCCGCACTCCAGCGCGGCGGCCACGCCCTGCGCCGCCATGTGGCGAATGGTTTCCACCCAACGCACCGGGCTGTAGAGCTGGCGCACCAGGGCGGCCTTGATGGCCGCCGGATCGGCGAAGGCCGTCACGTCCGCGTTCTGGACCACGGGCAGGCGCGGCGCGTGCACGGTCACCTGCTCCAGGTGGCGGGCCAGCACCTCCGCCGCCGGTCGCATCAGGGCACAATGGGAGGGCACGGACACCGGCAGGGGAACGGCACGCTTGGCACCCCGGGCCTTGGCCAATTCCACCCCCCGCTCCACTGCAGCCCGGTGACCGGCGATCACCACCTGCCCCGGAGAGTTGAAATTGACGGCTTCCAGCACCTGCCCCTGGGCCGCTTCCCGGCAGACCGCCCGCACCACGTCGTCCTCCAGCCCCAGGATGGCGGCCATCGCCCCCTCGCCTTCCGCCACGGCCTCCTGCATGGCCTGCGCCCGCAGCCGCACCAGCGGCAGGGCATCGGCGAAGGCCAGGGCGCCGGCGGCGGTGAGCGCGGTGTATTCGCCCAGACTGTGACCGGCCATCAGCGCCGGCTCGGGCCCGCCGGCTTCACGCCAGGCGCGGTACACCGCGATGCCGGCGGCCAGCATGGCCGGCTGGGTGTTCACCGTCTGGTTCAGGGTCTCGGCGGGTCCATCGCTCACCAGGGCCCACAGGTCCTGGCCGAGGATGTCGGAGGCCTCGACGAAAGTCTCCCGGACGACGGGCCGGTCGGAGAACCCGGCCATCATGCCCACCGACTGGGAGCCCTGGCCGGGAAAGAGAAAGGCGAATTTCATGTCGTGTGCGTCCTGCGGATGGTTCGGATGGGAAGGATGGGACGGCTGGCTCGCGGGGGCATCAGTAACGCACCAGGGCCGACCCCCAGGTAAAGCCGCCGCCGAAGGCCTCCATGAGCAGCGTCTCGCCGCGCTTGATGCGGCCATCGCGCACGGCGGTGTCCAGCGCGAGGGGGATCGAGGCGGCGGAAGTGTTGCCATGCCTGTCCACGGTCAGCACCACGTTGTCCATGCTCATGCCCAGTTTCTTGGCGGTGGCCTGGATGATGCGGATGTTGGCCTGATGGGGCACCAGCCAGTGGATATCGCTCTTGAGCAGGCCGTTGGCGGCCAGCGTTTCGTCCACGATGGCATCGAGCGTGTTCACCGCCATCTTGAACACGGCATTGCCCTGCATGCGCATGTGCGGGCCCGCGCCGGTGCAGTTGCCCATGGAGGGTCCGCCATCCACGTAGAGCAGATCCTGATGCCGGCCATCGGCGTGGAGATGGGTGGAAATGATGCCCGGCGCCTCCGCTGCCGCCAGCACCACCGCCCCGGCGCCGTCGCCCCACAGGATGCAATTGGTCCGGTCCGTGTAATCGGTGATGCGGGACAGGGTCTCGGCACCGATCACCAGGGCGGTGCGCGCCTGACCGGCCCGGATGAAATTGTTGGCGGTGGCCAGGGCGTAAATAAAGCCGCTGCACACCGCCTGGACGTCGAAGGCGGGCGAGGCGTTGGCAATGCCCAGCTTGGACTGGACGATGCAGGCGGTGCTGGGGAATACCCGGTCCGGCGTGGTGGTGGCGACGATCAGGAGATCCACGCTGGCAGGCGGCACTTCGGCCATTTCCAGGGCGCGGCGGGCGGCCGCCACCGCCAGGTCGCTGGTGTATTCGCCCTCGGCGGCGATGTGCCGCTCGCGGATGCCGGTGCGCTCCACGATCCACTGGTCGGACGTGTCCACCAGCCGTTCCAGATCGGCATTGGTCAGGATTTTTTCCGGCAGGTAGCCGCCGGTGCCGACGATGCGGGCGTGGATCATTGCACCACCGCAGGTTGTTCCGGGGATTCGGGATGGATGAGCGCCATCTGGTCGCTGATGCGGCGCAGCACGCCGTGGCGCGCCTCGGACACGGCCCGCTCGATGGCGAAGCGAAAAGCGAAGCTGTCGGCCCCGCCGTGACTCTTGACGACGATGCCGCGCAAGCCCACCAGGGTCGCGCCATTGTAGCGGCGCGGATCCACCCGTTTCTTGAAACGCTGGATCACCGGCCAGGCGGCCAGCGCCATCAGGCGCGTGATCAGGCTGCGCTTGAATTCCTCGCGCAGGAAGGCGCCCAGCATGCGGGCCAGGCCCTCGGTGGTCTTCAAGGCCACGTTGCCCACGAAGCCATCGCACACCACCACGTCGGTGGTGCCCTTGTAGATGTCGTCGCCTTCCACGTAGCCGTGGAAATTGAGGTGACTGTGGCGCAAAAGCTCGGCCGCTTCCTTCACCACGTCATTGCCCTTGATCACCTCGGTGCCGATATTGAGCAGTCCCACGCTGGGATTGGGCTTCTCCTCGACGGCGGAGGCGAGCATGGCGCCCATCACGGCGAACTGACGCAGATTTTCCGGGGTGCAGTCCACGTTGGCGCCCAGATCCAGCATGTACACCGGGCCGCGCAGGGAAGGCAGGACGGTGCAGATGGCCGGGCGCTCGATGCCCGGCAGCATCTTGAGCACGAAGCGGGAAATGGCCATCAGCGCCCCGGTGTTGCCGGCGCTGACGGCGGCGTGGGCCTCCCCGGTCTTCACCAGCTCCACCGCCACGCGCATGGAAGAATCCTTCTTGTTGCGCATGGCCTGGGCCGGCGGCTCGTCCATGGCCACCACCTCCGATGCGTGGTGAATGCGCAGGCGGCTGTCCGTGTGGCGCCGGCGTTGACGCAGCTCGGCCTCGAGCACGTCACGCACGCCGACCAGAACGATGTTGACCTGGGGATCGCGGTCGAGGACCGCAAGCGCCGCGGGGACCGTGACATGGGGGCCGTGATCGCCGCCCATGGCATCGATTGCGACCGTGATGTCCATTGCCGGGAAAAAACATCGGGCGCCGTGCGCGCCCGGTGTCTCACTCGCCCTTGCTACGCAGGACCTTCTTGCCGCGATAGTAGCCGCTGGGGCTGATGTGGTGACGCAGATGCACCTCGCCGGTGGCCGGCTCCACCGCGAGCGGCGGATTGGTCAGAAAGTCGTGGGAGCGATGCATGCCACGCTTCGACGGCGACTTCTTGTTCTGCTGAACGGCCATGTTGATGACTCCTTTACTCTCGATCTCGTTTGTCGGTATCCGGGCGCCTGAGCTGCGCCAGGACGGCGAAGGGATGGCTGTCCGCCCCCGCCCGGGTCAGCGCCATGCGGCACTGCCCTTCCGCGTGCCTGGGCGCCAACGGCAGGCCCAGCAGCACTTCGTCTTCCACCAGGGCGCGCACGTCCATCTCCTTCTGTGCCAGCAGCCGGTCCGGTGCGTCGGGCTCGTCCTCGGCCAGCTCCGCCTCGCTGGTGACCAGGAGCAGATGGGAATCCAGCACCACCTCCCAGTCCATGGGCTCCAGACAGCGCTGACAGGTCAGCTTGAGCGTGCCGCGCACCCGGCACTGCAGACCGGGTTTGCCCTTCTCGTCCACCTGCCCGACCAGTTCATAGGCCAGGGCAGCATCCAGCGAGGCAAGCTGGTCGTGCAGACGTTCCAGGGTGGCCACCTGGAAGCTGCCGGACAGGGTTTTCCCGCTGCGTGCAAATTCCAGGCTATCGACCGTAACCTGTTCAGACATAAGGGGCACATGATACAATCGCGGGCTTTGGCTGTCAAAGCGGATTCACGCGTGTGATCAGGAAAATACTCGTTGCCAACCGGGGCGAGATCGCCGTGCGCATCGTGCGCGCCTGCTCCGAAATGGGTATCAAGTCGGTCGCCATCTACAGCGATGCCGACCGCCACGCGCTTCACGTGAAAAAGGCGGACGAGGCCTACAACATCGGCTCCGATCCGGTCCTGGGTTATCTCAACGCCCACAACATCGTCAACCTGGCCGTGGCCTCCGGCTGCGACGCGCTGCATCCGGGCTATGGCTTCCTCTCGGAAAATCCCCAGCTCGCCGAGATCTGTGCCCGGCGCGGCATCAAATTCATTGGCCCCTCGGCCCAGGTGATCCGCCAGATGGGCGACAAGATCGCCGCCCGACAGGCCATGATCAAGGCCGGCATCCCCGTCGTCCCAGGCTCCGACCACAACCTGGAGTCGGTCGAGGAAGCCGTGGCCCTGGCCAGGAAGATCGGTTATCCGGTCATGCTCAAGGCCACCAACGGCGGCGGCGGCCGGGGCATCCGGCGCTGCAACAGCGAAGAGGAGCTGCGCAAGAACTACGACCGGGTTGTCTCCGAGGCGACCAAGGCCTTCGGCAAGCCGGAGGTGTTCCTGGAAAAGGCGGTGATCAACCCGCGTCACATCGAGGTACAGGTGCTGGGGGACAACTTCGGCAATGTCATCCACCTGTTCGAGCGCGACTGTTCCATCCAGCGCCGCAACCAGAAGCTGATCGAGATCGCCCCCTCCCCCCAGCTCACCGAACTGCAGCGCAACTACATCGGCAAGCTGGCGGTTCAGGCGGCGCGCGCGGTGGGCTATGTCAATGCCGGCACCATCGAGTTCCTGCTGGATGCCGACAACCAGTTCTACTTCATGGAAATGAACACCCGGCTGCAGGTGGAACACACGGTGACGGAAAGCATCACCGGGGTGGACATCGTCCAGGAACAGATCCGCATCGCCAGCGGGCTGCCGCTGCAATACAAGCAGTCGGACGTGACATACCGCGGTTATGCCATGGAATTCCGCATCAACGCCGAGGACCCCAAGAACGATTTCCTGCCCAGCTACGGACGGGTGACCCGCTACTATGCCCCGGGCGGACCCGGGGTGCGCACCGATGCGGCCATCTACACCGGCTATGTCATCCCGCCCTATTACGATTCCATGTGTGCCAAACTCACGGTGTGGAATCTCACCTGGCCCGGGGTGATCGAACGGGGCCGGCGCGCCCTGAACGACATGGTGGTCTATGGTGTGAAGACCACCATTCCCTATTACCAGCAAATCCTGCAGAACCCGGACTTTCGCAGCGGCCGCTTCGACACCAGCTTCGTGGAAAAGCATCCCGAGCTGGTCGATTATCAGGTGCCGCGGCCCAAGGAACTGCTGGCCGCCGCCATCGGCGCCGCGATTGCCGCCCACGAAGGGCTGTAACAGTCTCGAACAGGTAAAAGCATGGCGAAAATCCAGATCACCGAACTCGTCCTGCGCGACGGCCACCAGTCCCTGATCGCCACCCGCATGCGCACCGAGGACATGCTGCCCATCTGCGGCAAGCTGGACAGTGTCGGGTTCTGGTCGCTGGAAGCCTGGGGCGGCGCCACCTTCGACGCCTGCGTGCGTTTCCTCCGGGAAGATCCCTGGGAGCGCTTAAAGGCCCTGCGCCGCGCCCTGCCCAACACCCGCATCCAGATGCTGCTGCGCGGCCAGAACCTGCTGGGCTACCGCCACTATTCCGATGACGTGGTGCGCGCCTTCGTCAAACGTGCCGCCAACGATGGCGTGGACGTGTTCCGCATCTTCGATGCCATGAACGACCTGCGCAATCTGCGGGTGTCCATCGAGGCGGTGAAGGAGGCCGGCAAGCATGCCGAAGGCACCATCTGCTATACCACCAGTCCCGTGCACGACATCGCCCACTTCGTGGCCCTGGGGCGCGAACTGGAAGCAATGGGCTGCGACACCATCGCCATCAAGGACATGGCCGGGCTGCTCACGCCCTACGCCACCGCCGAGCTGGTGCGCGAGCTCACCGCGGCCGTGCGGGTGCCCATCCACCTGCACAGCCATGCCACCTCGGGGCTTTCCAGCATGTGCCATCTGAAGGCCGTGGAGAACGGCGCCCTGATGCTGGATACCTGCCTGTCCGCCTTTTCAGAGGGGGCGAGCCATTCCACCACGGAAAGTATCGTCGCGGCCCTGGCCGGCACCGAATACGACACCGGCCTCGACCTGCCCCTGCTGCAGGAAATCGCCGCCTATTTCCGCGAAGTGCGCAAGAAATACTGGCAGTTCGAGAGCGAATTCACGGGTGTGGACACGCGCGTGCTGGTCAATCAGGTACCGGGCGGAATGATCTCCAACCTGGCCAACCAGCTCAAGGAACAGGGCGCCCTCGACCGCATGGACGAGGTGCTGGCGGAGATTCCCCGCGTGCGCGAGGATCTGGGCTTCCCGCCGCTGGTCACGCCCACCTCACAGATCGTCGGCACCCAGGCGGTACTCAACGTGCTCACGGGTGAACGCTACAAGAGCGTCACCACCGAGGTGAAGCACTACCTGCAAGGCCTGTACGGCAAGGCGCCGGGGCCGGTGAACGAACAGGTCAGAAGCCTCGCCATCGGCAATGCCGAGGTGATCACCTGCCGGCCCGCGGACCTGTTGCCGGACGAGCTGGACAAGCTGCGCAGCGAGGTGGAAGGGCTCGCCCGCAGTGAGGAAGACGTGCTCACCTATGCCATGTTCCCGGAACTGGCGCGCACCTTCTTCCAGGAACGCGCTGCCGGCACCCTCAAGCCCGAGCCCCTGCTGCCGCGCGAGGCGGCCCAGCCCGGCGCCAAACGCTTCGCCCCCACCGAGTTCAACATCACCCTGCACGGCGAGACCTATCACATCAAGCTCACGGGCAGTGGCGCGCCCGGCGTCGAACCGCGCCCCTACTACGTGCTGGTGGATGGCGTGAGCGAGGAAGTGGTCATCGAAACGCTGGCCGAGGTGGAAGTGAGCGGCAGCGGGGCGGGCGCCGGGCAGGCCCGGCCCAAGGTCAAGGCGGTGGCGGAGGCGGGCCGGCCGGCGGCCACCCACAAGGGCCACGTCACCACTGCCATGCCGGGCACCATCGTGGACGTGCTGGTGGATACCGGGAAAAAGGTCAAGGCCGGCGATCCGGTGCTGGTGATCGAGGCGATGAAGATGGAAAACGAAATCCAGGCGCCGGTGTCCGGTACCGTGACCAACATCTTCGTGTCCAAGGGCGATGCGGTGAAACCCCGGGAGGCCCTGATCGAAATCCAGCCGGAATGAACGCCGCCGTGCAGCTGGTGCTCGCCTCCTCCTCCCCCTACCGGCGCCAGCTCCTGGCACGCCTCATGCTGCCCTTCGAGGTGATGTCCCCCGACGTGGACGAAACGCCCCTGCCCGGCGAAAAGCCCTGGGACACGGCGCTGCGCCTGGCGCAACTCAAGGCCCGGGCGGTGGCGCGGCAGTATCCCCAGGCGCTCATCATCGGTTCCGACCAGGTGGCGGTGCTGGACGGCCGGCCCCTGGGCAAACCCGGCAATTTCGAAAACGCAAAGCAACAGCTGCTTGCCGCGAGCGGGCGCGAGGTGGTGTTCCACACGGCGCTCGCCCTGCTCAATGCCGCCACCGGCCGGATGCAGGCGCGGGTGGTGCCTTTCGGCGTCAAATTCCGTCCCCTCGGCGCGGAGCAGATCGAGCGTTATCTTAAGCGGGAACAACCCTACGACTGCGCCGGCAGTGCCAAGTCGGAAGGACTCGGCATCGTCCTCATCGAGCGCTTTGAGGGGGAGGATCCCAATGCCCTGGTGGGGCTGCCCCTGATCGCACTGGTGGACATGCTGCGCGAGGAAGGCGTCAGCCTGCCATAAACCGCAGCAGGCCGGAAAACCCGGCATGGACGCTTTCACCCTCATCCCCTTCGTTCCCGGCCTGGCCCACGGCCGTCTCGTGCGCGGGCTCGGGCATGGGGCGGAGCCGTATATCGCCGTCCTGCACCAGACGGAGCTGCAGCCGGGGCTCGCGCCCACGCCCCACTTACAGGGCCTCGTGGTGGTGGACGCCGCGCCCCTCTCCCACCCCGTGTTGCGCCTGCGGGGCTGGGGACTGCCCATGGTGCTGGCCCGGGGGGACGGTCTGCCCCTGGGCGAAATCGTCTGGCTCGACGCGGCGCGCGGGGCACTTGCCACCTGCCCGCCGCCCCAGCCGCCCGCGCCGCCTCCCGCCCCGGCGGATCTGCGCACCGCCGATGGCACCCCTGTCACGCTGCTCGCCAGTGTGGGCAGCGTGGACGCGGCGCGGCTCGCCATGGCCAACGGCGCCCAGGGCATTGGCCTGTTCCGGTCGGAATACGTCCTTCCGGACACCCCGGCCGCACCAGACGAGCGCCTGTTCGAAGCGCGCCTGCGTGCCGTGTGTGAAGTGGCGGCGGGGCAGCCGGTCACCGTCCGGCTGCTGGACGTGGCCGGTGACAAGCATCCCCCCTGGCTGCCGGACCTGCCGGGCGTCAACGCCACCCTGGGCCTCCAGGGCGTGCGCCTCTATCGGCATGCGCCGGCACGCCAGGTGGTTGAGGCCGAGCTCGCGGCCATCGGCCATCTAGCGCCCGTGTTTCCCCTGCGTGTCCTGCTGCCCTATGTCACCTGCCGGGAGGAACTGGAGACCTGGAAACTGGCAGTGCGCCGCGCCACGGGACTGCCTGGGCACAGCCTGCCCGTGGGAACGATGCTGGAAACGCCGGCCGCCGCCCTGGCCGTGGACAGTCTGCTGGAGGTGGCGGACTTCGCCGCCCTGGGCTGCAACGATCTCATGCAATGCCTGTTCGCGGCCAACCGGGACGAGCCGGCGGTCGCAGACCGGCTGGATTTCCACGCGCCCGTCCTCTACCGCTTTTTGGCCGGCATCGTGCAGCGCGCCGGCGACCCCGAACGTTTGCAGGTAAACGGCCTGCTCAGTCAGTGGCCCGGCGCGATGGTCCTGCTGCTGGGGCTGGGCTTTCGCCGTTTCTCGGTGGATCCCGCCCTACTGCCCTGGCTGGCAGCGGCCATCGCGCGGGTGGACACGCGGGAAGCCAGCAGGCTGGCGCAGGCAGCCTGCCGCGCCCGCCGGTCAGCCGAAGTGCGCCATCTCCTCGGGCTATGAGGGCAGCGCGCGGCGTTCCAGCAGGGCCAGCCAGCCGCGCACGATGCGATACACGACCCAGATGCCCACGCAGAGCAGGAGCACCATGGCAAGCGGTATCAGGAAGACGGTCATCACCATCAGGCCGGCCACTGCGAGCCACAGCAGGGCGAACCAGAAGGTGCGGGCCTGCCAGTGGAAATGGGTCAGGAGCCAGGTGTCCCGTGCTTCGTCCCGTTTCACGTAATTGAGGATGATGGCGATGATGGACGGCCAGCCCGTGAGAAAGGCCGTCACCACCAGCGCCGGGGTGAGCATGCCGGTGAGGGCACTGAAGGCATGGAGGCCATACATCACGTGGGTCAACGTGACGAGGCTGTCGGGTGGCGGGCTGCCGGTCTCGTTCATGGCGGTTTGCTCGATCCAGAAACGGCAGTATAGCGTCCTGCCGGTTGCCCTTCGGGCAGGGTTTCCGTAAGCTGCGCCGCGTCATGGATCTGTTCCAGCAGCTTGCCGAACAACGCATCGAGGCCGCCATGGCGGCGGGCGAGTTCGACGCCCTGCCCGGCGCCGGCCGGCCCCTCGACCTGGACGACGATGCCCTGGTGCCGCCCGAACTGCGCATGGCCTGGCGCATCCTCAGGAATGCCGGCTATCTCCCGCCTGAAGTGGAAGCCCTGCGCGATGTCGCGCAACTGGAGCAGGCCCTGGCACACGCGGAGGAGGACCCGGAAAGACGCCGATTGAGCCTCAAGCTCAGCCTGATCCGGGCCCGGCTTGCCGCGCGGGGTATGGCGCTGCGCCTGGTACCGGGTTACGAGGACAAGCTCGCCGCCCGCCTCGGGGGTGGGCGTTGAGCTGGTTTGCCCTGGCTCTGGTGTGTGCCGCCAGCCTCGCCGCCGCCGATGCCCTCACCCAGAAATGGCTGGCCCGGCACACGGCGGCAGAACTGGTGCTGATTCGCTTCACCCTGGCGGCCGTATGGCTGTTGCCCTGGCTCGCGCTGCATCCGCCGCAGCTGCCCCCGGCGCCCTTCTGGCTGTGGGTGGGCACCGCCCTGCCCCTGGAAGTGCTGGCCATGGTGCTCTACGTCCTGGCCATCCGGCACACCCCGCTCGCCCTCACCCTCCCCTACATGGCCTTCACCCCGGTATTCGCCAGCATGGTGGGCTGGTTCCTGCTGGGAGAAAGCCTGTCGGCCCAGGGGCTCTTGGGCGTGCTGCTGGTGACCGGTGGTGCCTATGTGCTCAATCTGGATCACGCGCGCCTGAATGAGCCCCGTTCCTGGCTTGCTCCCTTCGCGGCCATGGTGCGCAACCGGGGCTCGCGCCTGATGCTGGCGGTGGCGCTCATCTACAGTGTCACCTCGGTGCAGGGCAAGGGTGCCATGCAGTACATGGCGGGCATGGAATTCGGCGCCTTCTATTTCGTGCTGCTGGGGCTGCTCACCCTGGCCGTGTTCGGCCTGCGCGAGCCTGCGTCACTGCGGGTGCTGCGCCACCCGGGGCCGGGCGCCCTGGCCGTCGCCGCGCTGATGGCGGTGATGGTGGTGACCCATTTCCTCGCCCTGGAACGCATCCAGACCGCCTACATGATCGCGGTGAAGCGGGTGAGCATCCTGTTCGGCATTCTGTTTGGTGCCCTGCTGTTCGGCGACCGCCGCCTGTCGCGGCATCTTTTCGCGGGCAGTGTGATGGTGGCGGGCGTGGCCCTGATCGTGTTGCAGCAGGGGGCAGGTCCATGAAAACCGGCACGCTCTACCTCATTCCCACACCCCTCGGCGAGACGGACCTGGACTGGATCCTGCCGCGCGAGGTGCAGCAGGTGGCAGGCCGTCTTGTCCACTTCATCGTCGAACACCCCAAGACCGCCCGCGCATTTCTCAAGCAAGTGGGCCCCGCCACGCCGCTGCAGGCCCTGCATTTAGAAGTGCTCGATGAACACACGCCGCCTGAGCGGCTGCCGGCCCTGCTTGCCCCCCTGCGCGCCGGCCACGACGTGGGGCTGCTGTCGGAGGCGGGCTGTCCTGCGGTGGCCGACCCGGGGGCGGCGCTGGTGCGCTTGGCCCATGAGGAGGGCATCCCGGTGATGCCGCTGGTGGGACCCTCCTCCCTGATGCTCGCCCTGATGGCTTCCGGCCTCGACGGCCAGCGCTTCAGCTTTCACGGCTATTTGCCGGTGCAGGCGGCCGAGCGCAGAAAGGCCCTGCTGGAACTGGAAGCCACTTCGCGCCGCAGGCGGGAAACCCAGATGTTCATCGAGACCCCCTACCGCAACACGCCGCTGCTGCGCGCCATCCTGGAAACTTGCCGCGACGACACCCTACTGTGTGTGGCCATGGCCCTCACCACACCCCAGCAGCGTATCGTCACCCGCGCCGTCGCCGCGTGGAAGGAGAAGGCGCCGGAGCTGGAAAAGCTGCCCGCGGTATTCTGCCTGCAGGCCCGTTGAGCGGGCGTATGCCATCGTTTCCCGGGCGCGGCTTCAGCCGCGAAAAGACTCAGGAGGACTCCTGAATCCGGACGATGGAATCCAGACGCAGCAGGTGTTCGCTGCCATTGGCCTCGCGCAGGCGCAGCCACTCCGCGCCCTCCCGGGTGAACACGTCGAGGGCCTGGCCGCTGAGGCTGCGGCCATCGGCCAGCAGCAGGGTCAGGGGCAGGCGGCGCAGCACGGCGAACTCCAGCCGCTCGTGGTCTGCGCAGGCGATGGGTCGGTAAGGCTCGCTCATCTGAGTGTCACGCTCCCGGCGCTGTCGAGGAGGGCCTGGGCCGCCGCGCTGCCAAACCGGCGCGCGAGCCGGTCGGCCAGGCTCTGCTGGGGCGTGAAGTCCACCACGTTTTCCGCCTTGATCACGTCCCGCGCCACGGACTGGACGCTGCCGTAGGCATCGGCCAGCCCCAGCTCGATGGCCTTGGCGCCGTGCCAGACCAGCCCGCTCCAGAGGTCCGGGGTTTCTTTGAGGCGGCTGCCCCGTCCCTGGCGCACCACCGCGATGAACTGCTGGTGGATCTCCTCGATCATGCGCTGGGCATAGGCCCTGTGTTTCGGATTCTCCGGGGAGAAGGGATCGAGAAAGGCCTTGTTCTCCCCGGCCGTGAGCAGACGCCGTTCCACCCCCAGCTTGTCCATGGTGCCGGTGAAACCGAAGCCGTTGATGAGCACACCAATGGAGCCGATGATCGAGGCCTTGTCCACGTATATGCGGTCCGCCGCCACCGCGATGTAATAGCCGCCCGAGGCACACAGGTCGTCCACCACTGCATACAGGGGAATTTGCGGATACTGGGCGCGCAGACGGCGGATTTCGTCATTGATGCGGCCAGCCTGCACCGGGCTGCCGCCGGGACTGTTGATGCGCAGCACCACGCCCTGGGTATGCTTGTCCTTGAAGGCCTTGTTGAGTCCCTCGATGATGCGGTCCGCGTTGGCCGGCGCCCCCGGCGCGATCACGCCCTCGACATCCACCAGCGCCGTGTGCCGGCGGCCGGCCGCCGGCAACTCCTCGGGCGTAAGCCAGCCCATGAAGGCGGCCAGCACCAGAAACAGGTAGAGAAAGCCCAGGGCCTTGAAAAAGATGCCCCAGCGCCGCGCGCGGCGCTGCTCCGTCACCGCCGCCAGGGCGATTTTCTCCAGGGTCTGCCGTTCCCAGTTGTCAGCTTCCGCCATGTCCGACTTCCTCCCGCACGTAAACCTGTCCATCCATTTCCACCACCTGCAGGGGTGTGAGCCCTTTGCCGTTGCAGGGGCCGCCCAGGCAGGCACCGGACTCGGGCGCATACAGGGCGCCGTGGGTCGAGCAGATCAGGTACAGGCCCGAGTCATCGAAGAATTCACCCTCCCGGAAATCCAGCTCCACCGGGACATGGGCGCACTCGTTGAGGTAGGCGCGGCACAGGCCGTCGAAGCGCACCACGAAGGCCGGTTTGAGCATGCCCCCGTAGAGGACTTCGAAGCGTACCCCGCGCCCGCCCTCCTCCAGCTCGTCGCTGGCGCAGATCAGGCGCAGGTTGCCAGCCATGTCCCCAGCTCCTGCACACTGTCCACGCAGGCCAGCGGCCCATGGGCGAGCAGATCCTCGCGCCCATGGGCGCCATAGCTCACCGCCAGCGCCGGCACACCGGCATTGGCCGCCATCTGAAGGTCGTGGCTGGTGTCGCCTATCATCAGCGTCCGTTCGGGACGCACACCCAGTTCCGTCATCAATTCCTCCAGCATCTGGGGATGGGGTTTGGAAAAACACTCGTCGGCGCAGCGCGTGGCGTGGAAATAGGGCCGAAGTCCGGTATAGCCCAGCACCCGGTCCAGTCCCTTGCGGCTCTTGCCGGTGGCCACGCCCAGCAGATAGTCCCGCGCGTGGAGTCCGCGCACCACGGCGTCGGCCCCGGCAAACAGGGGAATCTCCGCATCCCGCCCCAGGTAATGGTGGCGGTAGCGTTCCACCAGACGGGGATGCTCCGCCTCGGGCAGCGCCGGGAACAGGTGCTGCAGGGCTTCCGTGAGCCCCAGGCCGATGATATGGCGGCAGGCCGCCTCGGAAGGCGGCTCAAGCCCCAGATCCTCGGCGGCGCGCCGAATCGAGGCAACGATCACGCCTGCCGAGTCCATGAGCGTGCCGTCCCAGTCGAATACGATGAGATCGAATCGTCTTGCCATGGTCCTGCCTATTCCGAACGCTCCTGCAGGCTGGCGAGAAAGGTTTCCAGCTCCCGGGGCAGGGGCGCCTCGAACACCACGCGCTCACCGCTGACCGGATGCTCGAAGGCCAGGCTCCTGGCATGGAGAAACATGCGTTTGAGACCCTGCCTGCCGAGCTGCCGGTTGAGGGTGAAATCGCCGTATTTGTCATCCCCGGCGATGGGGTGCCCCAGATGCGCCAGGTGGACCCGGATCTGATGGGTGCGCCCGGTCTTGAGTTCCGCATCCAGCAGGCTGAAGTCCCCCAGCCGGCGCACCAGGGTGAAGATGGTGTGGGCCGGCTGGCCTTCCTCGCTCACCTGCACCCGCCGCTCGCCCGACGCCGTGACGAACTTGTGCAGGGCGAGCTTCACGTGCTGCCGGGCATGGGGCCAACGCCCCTTCACCAGGGCCAGGTAGTGCTTTTCCACCCGCCCCTCGCGCAGCATGGCGTGCAGCCGGGTGAGCGCCGGGCGCTTCTTGGCGAGCAGCAGCACGCCCGAGGTTTCCTTGTCCAGCCGATGCACCAGTTCCAGGAACCGCAGCTCCGGCCGTGCCTGGCGCAGCTGCTCGATGAGGCCGTGGGAAACCCCGCTGCCCCCGTGGACCGCGGTACCCGCCGGCTTGTCCACCACCAGCAGGGCGTCGTCCTCGTAAAGCAGCCTGCCGGCGAAGCGTCCGGCCCGCCCGGGCGCGGACGCCGTCGGCCGGGCTAGCGGCGGCAGGCGCACCCGGTCGCCCGCCGCCAGCCGGTGGGTCGCGTCCACCCGGCGGCTGTTCACCCGCACCTCGCCGCTGCGGAGGATGCGGTAAATGTGGCTTTTGGGGACCCCCTTCAGCTCCCGCAGCAGGAAATTGTCGATGCGCTGGCCGGCTGCCTGTTCCCCGATCGTCAGCCAGGTGACGGTTTCTTTGCTTAACTCTTTCATTTTCAATATACTGTCGCCTCCGGCCCTGGCTGCGGAGACGCCACAGCGGCTCCGGGCCCCGGGTCCGGCGGGTGATCCGGTCCCCGTAACGGCGTTGGCGGCGTGCTTTGAGTGAAAGCGCCCGGCACTCCCGAACCGGCGTCGCAAAAGCAGGCGGTTATCTCGCTCACCGCCGCGGCAAAAGCAGCGATAGTACTTGATTTACGCGCTCAGAGCACTTGGGATTCCGCCGACGCGCGCTGCGCGCCGGCCTGAAGCCACGGGGCCCCGCGAACGGGGCTTTACAGGCGATGTGAGCAGCCCGGGCCTGATGCCTGGCCGGCTGCCGATGCCCTGGATGCATCCCATCGCCGACGTTTCAACCAGACCAGCCTTTTCCATGCCCCTGAACGAATCCGGATTTTCCCGTCTCTCCTTCGTTTGAGCAGGAATCGCGCATCCCCGTGATGTGCGCGGTCTGGCCTTCCCGTGTCCTGAGCGCGGGAGACCAAACAAATGAAACGCATGTTGTTCAACGCCACGCAGGCCGAGGAACTGCGTGTCGCCATCGTCGACGGTCAGAAGCTCATCGACCTCGACATCGAATCCTCAGCCAAGGAACAGCGCAAGTCCAACATCTACAAGGGCGTCATCACCCGCATCGAGCCCAGTCTCGAAGCCTGCTTCGTGGACTATGGGGCGGAGCGGCATGGCTTCCTGCCCTTCAAGGAAATCGCGCGCAGCTATTTCCGTGAGGGGGCCACGGTGGGCCGGGCCAGCATCCAGGATGCGGTGAAGGAAGGCCAGGAACTCATCGTCCAGGTGGAAAAGGACGAGCGCGGCAACAAGGGCGCGGCCCTCACCACCTTCATCAGCCTGGCCGGCCGTTACCTGGTACTCATGCCCAACAACCCGCGCGGCGGCGGCGTGTCGCGCCGCATCGAGGGCGAGGACCGGGACGAGCTGCGCGAAACCATGGCCAAGCTGGACGTCCCGCCCGGCATGAGCATCATCGCCCGTACCGCCGGCATCGGCCGCACCGTGGAGGAGTTGCAGTGGGACCTCAACTACCTGCTGCAGCTGTGGCGCGCCATCGAGGCCGCCGCGGCGAGCCAGTCTGGCGCCTTCCTGATCTACCAGGAAGGCAGCCTGGTGATCCGCGCCATCCGGGATCTGTTCCAGCCGGACATCGGTGAAATCCTCATCGACACCGAGGAGATCTACGAGCAGGCGCGGCAGTTCATGAGCCACGTCATGCCCCAGAACGTCAACAAAATCAAGCTCTACCGGGATGACGTGCCCCTCTTTTCGCGGTTCCAGATCGAGCACCAGATCGAGTCGGCCTATGCGCGTTCGGTGAATCTGCCCTCCGGCGGTTCCATCGTCATCGACCATACCGAGGCCCTCACCGCCATCGACGTGAACTCCGCCCGCGCCACCAAGGGGGCGGACATCGAGGAAACCGCCTTCCGCACCAACCTGGAGGCCGCGGACGAAATCGCCCGCCAGCTGCGCCTGCGCGACCTGGGCGGGCTGATCGTCATCGACTTCATCGACATGGAAAGCCAGCGCAACCAGCGCGAGGTGGAAAAACGTCTGGCCGACGCCCTGCATCTCGACCGGGCGCGGGTGCAGATGGGCAAGATTTCCCGCTTCGGGCTGCTGGAGCTGTCCCGCCAGCGTCTGCAGCCCTCTTTGGGCGAGACCAGCCACGTGGTGTGCCCCCGCTGCAACGGCACCGGCCACATCCGGGGCGCGGAGTCCACTGCCCTGCACATCCTGCGCCTGATCCAGGAAGAGGCGATGAAGGAGCACACCGCCGCGGTCCACGCGCAGATTCCCGTGGACGTGGCCACCTTCCTGCTCAACGAGAAACGGGCGGACATCTGGAAGATCGAGGCCCGCTTCAAGGTGAGCGTGGTGCTCATCCCCAACGTCCACCTGCAGACCCCTCACTTCAAGGTCCAGCGCCTCAAGGCCGATGACGTGGCGGCCATTGACCGTCCCACCTACGAATTGGTGGAAGCGCCGGCCGAAACCGCCGAACCGGAAGCTGCTGCCGAGCCGCCCAAACCGCGCCAGGTGGCCGTGGTACGGGACATCACCCCTGCACAGCCCGCGCCGGTGGTGCCGGAAAAGACGCCGGAAAAGGAGGAAAAGAAGGAAGCCTGGCTGTCCAAGGTGGCAGGCTGGTTTGCCGGCCTGTTCGGCGGCGAGAAGAAAACCGAAACGGCAGCCGCGCCTGCGGCACGTCCGGCCGCGCGCAGCGAGCGTGGGGAGCGGGGCCGTGGGCGTGGGCGCGGCCGTGATCGCCATCGGGGCGAGCGCGGCGAGCGGCGGGAGGCGCGGGCCGAAAGCCAGACGCCCCGCAGCGAGAGCGTCCTGCCGCGGGCGGAAGCCCCGCGCGCCGAGAAACCGGAAGCCGCTGGCGCGGCTGCCCCGGCCGCGGCCCCTGCGGAAGCCCAGGAGCGCGGAGGTCGCCGGGGGCGGCGCGGCCGTGGCCGCGGCGAGCGGCGGGAGGAGACCGGCCTGACCGAGACCCGGGAAGCGAGGGCCGGCGAAGCGGCCGCGCGCGAAGGCCGGGGTGGGGCTGAAGCCCGCCCCGCGCGTCCCGCGGAGGGCAATGGGCGGCGGGAGCGCGGCCAGGCCCGCGCCCCCCGCGAGCCGGCGGCGCCCGTCATCGAGGCCATCATCGAGGATGCCGCGCTGACGCGGGCCGCGCGCGCCGCTGCCGCCGCCCAGGCCCAGTCGGAAGCCGCCCCGGCCCACCCAGAAGCCACCGGAACCGGCCCCGAAACGGCGCCCACGGCGGCGGTCCCCAGTGCGCCACCGCCCGTGCCGGTGGCCATCCAGACGGAACTGCCCTTCGCGCCGCTGGCGCCCGCGCCTGCGCCGGTGAAGGTCGAGGAGGCGGCAGCGCCCAAACCGGTGACGGTGGATCTGGAAGCGGCGGGCCTGATCCTCATCGAGACCCGTCCCGAGGCCCTGGCCGCCGTCCAGGCCCAGCAGCCGGAGCAGGCGCCCCGGCCCCGCGGCCCGCGCCCCAAGCCGGCCTGGGCCCAGCAGGCGATGCCCGTGAGCGAGGAGCCCCTGCAGCAGGTGGAAACCCGGCGCGATCTCTGATCGGTTCGCCGCGCCGACGCCGTGCCCCCGGGCACGGCGTTTTTCATCGCGGGGCAATCCCTGCCGGGCCGACAGGTTCCACCGAGGCAGGCTTTTCGGCGGCGCGCCGGGGCGAGGCTGGTCAGCCTCGGTCGGAAAAATGCCGCCGCCGGATGTGCTCGATCAGGCCGCGGCTCGCGTCCTCCACCATGTCCAGCACCCGCTCGAAACCGGCGGGACCGCCATAGTAGGGATCCGGCACTTCGCGTTCCACGAAGTTGCGCGCGTGCTCCATGAACAGGGAGAGTTTGTGGGCATGTTCCTCGGGACACTGGCGCTGCAGGCGGGTGAGGTTGTCCATGTCCATGGCCAGCACGTAGTCGAATTCCTCGAAATCCCGCCGGCTCACCTGGCGCCCGCGCAGGTGGGCCATGCGGTAACCCCGTTTGAGCCCCGCCTGCTGGGCACGGGCATCCGGCGGTTCCCCCACGTGATAGGCGTGGGTCCCTGCCGAATCCACCTCCACGTGGCGGTCCAGCCCTGCCTGCTCCAGGTGGGCGCGGAACACCGCTTCCGCGGTGGGGGAACGGCAGATGTTGCCCATGCACACGAACAGCACCTTAACCCTGGTCATGCTCCACCACTCCGAACAACTGCTGCTTGAGCAGATTCATGCGGTCCCGTAGCTGGGCGGCCTTCTCGAATTCCAGATTTTTCGCCGCTTCCAGCATTTCCTTCTCCAGGCGCTTCACCTCGCGGGTGAGTTCCTTCTCGCTCATGTGGGCATAGCCCGCGGCTTCCTGCTGGGCGAGCAGCTTTTCCTGGGCCTGCTCATAGTCGTAGACACCCTCGATGATGTCCTTGATGCGTTTGACCACCCCCTTGGGGGTGATGCCGTGGGTCTGGTTGTAGGCAATCTGCTTGGCCCGTCGCCGCTCGGTCTCGTCGATGGCGCGACGCATGGATTCGGTCACCGTGTCGGCATACAGGATGGCCTTGCCGTGGATGTGCCGCGCCGCGCGGCCGATGGTCTGGATCAGGGAGCGTTCGGAGCGCAGGAAACCCTCCTTGTCCGCATCCAGAATGGCCACCAGCGAGACCTCCGGAATATCCAGCCCCTCGCGCAGCAGGTTGATGCCCACCAGCACGTCGAACTCCCCCAGCCGCAGGTCGCGAATGATTTCCACCCGTTCCACGGTGTCGATGTCCGAGTGCAGGTAGCGCACCCGCACGCCGTGGTCCAGCAGGTAATCCGTGAGGTCCTCTGCCATGCGCTTGGTGAGGGTGGTCACCAGGACCCGTTCGTTGGCCGCCGCGCGCGCCCTGACTTCCGCCAGCAGGTCGTCCACCTGGGTGGAAGCGGGCCGTACTTCCACCTCCGGATCCACCAGGCCAGTGGGGCGCACCACCTGTTCCACCACCTGGGCCGCATGGCGCGCCTCGTAATCGCCCGGCGTGGCGGACACGAAGATGGTCTGGGGCATGAGCTTCTCGAATTCGTCGAAACGCAGCGGCCGGTTGTCCAGGGCCGAGGGCAGGCGGAAGCCGTATTCCACCAGGTTTTCCTTGCGCGCCCGGTCGCCCCGGTACATGCCGCCGATCTGGGGGATGGTGACGTGGGACTCGTCGATGAACATGATGGCATCCCGCGGCAGGTAATCGATCAGGGTGGGCGGCGGCTCCCCCGGCTGACGTCCCGAGAGATGCCGGGAATAGTTCTCGATGCCTTTGCAGAACCCCAGCTCGTTGAGCATTTCCAGATCGAAGCGGGTGCGCTCGCCGATGCGCTGGGCCTCCACCAACTTGCCCTGGCTCTGGAACCACTCGATGCGCTCCCGCAGCTCCTCCTTGATGGCTTCGATGGCGCGCAACGTGGTGGCACGAGGGGTGACGTAATGACTGGAGGGATAGACCGTGAAGCGCGGCACCTTCTGCACCATGTGCCCGGTGAGGGGATCGAACAGGGAGATGCTTTCGATCTCGTCATCGAACAGGGACAGGCGTACCGCCAGCTCGGCGTGCTCGGCGGGGAAGATGTCGATCACGTCGCCCCGCACGCGGTACACGCCACGCCGGAACTCCGTCTCGTTGCGTTCGTACTGCATCTCCGCCAGGCGCCGGATGGCGTCGCGCTGGGTGAGTTTCTCGCCCTGGCGCAGGTGCAGGATCATCGAGTGATAGTCCACCGGGTCGCCGATGCCGTAGATCGCCGAGACCGTCGCCACGATCACCGCATCGCGCCGCTCCATCAGGGCCTTGGTGGCGGACAGGCGCATCTGTTCGATGTGCTCGTTGATGGAGGAATCCTTTTCGATGAACAGGTCCCGCGCGGGGACGTAGGCCTCGGGCTGGTAGTAGTCGTAATAGGAGACGAAATACTCCACCGCGTTGTGGGGAAAAAATTCCCGGAACTCGGAATAGAGCTGGGCGGCCAGCGTCTTGTTGGGCGCCATGACGATGGCCGGCCGCCCCAGGCGGGCGATCACGTTGGCCATCGTGTAGGTCTTGCCGGAGCCCGTCACGCCCAGCAGGGTCTGGAAGGCCAGCCCGTCCCGGATGCCTTCCACCAGCTGCTCGATGGCCGTGGGCTGGTCCCCCGCCGGCGGGAAGGGCTGGTGGAGCTGGTAGGGGCTATTGGGGAAGGTGACGATCAAGGGTAGAATTGCGCAATTTGCAAAACAGTGGATTCTAGCACGCGGCCGATTTGCCCCCGGTGCCGGGGGTGCCGCCCGATTCGGACCCGACCATCCCCCTAGCGCCCGGTGGAACCCCAAGTGCAACTCTCGAGACGTGTACAGGCCATCAAGCCCTCCCCCACCCTTGCCGTGACCGCGCTTGCGGCCAGTCTCAAGGCCCAGGGCAAGGACATCATCGGTCTCGGGGCGGGCGAACCCGATTTCGACACGCCGGATCACATCAAGGCCGCGGCCATCGAGGCCATCCACAAGGGGTTCACCAAGTACACCGCGGTGGACGGCACGCCCTCGCTCAAGCAGGCCATCATCGCCAAATTCCGGCGCGACAACGGCCTGGAATACACGCCGCGCCAGATCCTGGTCTCATGTGGGGGCAAACAGAGCTTTTACAACCTGGTGCAGGCCGTCGTCGATCCGGGCGACGAGGTGGTCATTCCCGCGCCCTACTGGGTGTCCTATCCGGACATCGTGCTGCTCGCCGATGGCACGCCGGTGTTTGTCCCGGCGGGCATCGAACAGGGCTTCAAGATCACGCCCGCGCAGCTGGAGGCCGCCCTGACCCCGCGCACCCGGCTGGTGGTCATCAACAGCCCCAGCAACCCCAGCGGCGCCGTCTACACCCTGGAGGAACTGCGGGCGCTGGGCGAGGTGCTCAAGGCCCACCCCGGTGTGCTCATTGCCACGGACGACATGTACGAGCACATCCGTCTCACGGACGCGCCCTTCGTGAACATCCTCAACGCCTGCCCGGAACTCTACGACCGCACCCTGGTGCTCAACGGCGTGTCCAAGGCCTATGCGATGACAGGCTGGCGCATCGGCTACGCGGCGGGGCCCGAGTCCATCATCACGGCCATGACCAACGTGCAATCCCAGAGCACGTCCAACCCCACCTCCATTTCCCAGGTGGCGGCGGAAGCGGCGCTGAACGGTGATCAGGCCTGTATCGCACCCATGGTCGCCGCCTTCCGCAGCCGTCACACCTTCGTGGTGGACGCGCTCAACCGCATTCCCGGCGTGCACTGCCTGCCGGCGGGCGGTGCCTTCTATGCCTTCCCGGACGTGCGCGAGGCCATCCGGTCCCTGCACGCCAGGGGCGGCATTGCCGAGGCGAGCGACATTGCCTTCAGCAACTATCTCCTGGAAAAGGCCGGGGTGGCGGTGGTACCGGGCTCGGCCTTCGGCCTGGAGGGTTACATCCGCCTCTCCTTCGCCACCTCCCTGGAAAACCTGCAACGGGCCCTGGCACGCATGCAGCAGGCGCTGGCCTGAGGGTCGCGCCCGAACCGGCCGCCGCCAGAGGTTTTCGCGGCGTCTTACCTGAACAGTTTTTCCAGCGCGGTGCCCGCCCTGGCCCCCACCGTGGTGCCCAGGCCCGGTCCCATCAGTCCCGTCCCCACTGCCGCGCCCGCCAGGGCCGCGCGATTGGGGAACAGCACCGGATCGCGCAGGGTGCCGGCCAGTTCCAGGGGCACGCTCACCAGACTGGCCGTGCCCTTCATTTCCACATTCACCCGGCCCGACAGACTGCGGTTGGCGGCGATGTCCACATCGCCGTCGGCCTGAAGCAGGCCGGAGGCCACCCGCACGTCCCGCAGCTGGACGGCCCTGCCCACCAGATGCACCGTGCCTGACAGTTCGTTGAAACTCGTCTGCCCGCCCCGGGTGCCTGCGCGCGCCAGGGAACGCACCGCCCCGGCCAGATCGAAGTTGTAAAGCACGCCCTTTTTCACCTCGAAGCGGAACGTGGCACGCAGACTGTCGGCCAGGCGCGCCGGCTCCTTCGCCGCCAGCTGGAAGCGTCCTCCCCCATAGAGCAGGCCGCTCACCGCGGCAGACTGGGTCAGCAGGCGCACGATGGGCTCGATCTCCACACCCGCCGCGCGCGCCTCGCCCTCGATGCGGATGCCCTCTTTCCAGCCGATGCTGCCCGCCGCATGCAGCTCACCGCCATAGAGCCGGCCCTCCAGTTCCGGCAGGATCAGGCGTGCAGCATCCAGCGTGCCCCGGCCCCGCAGTTCGTCGAAACGCAGGGCCGGTTTCACGGGCAGCGTCCAGTTGCGTGCCTCCAGCGCCAAGGCATATTGCTCCCCTTGCGGCGCCAGGTTCACCTGCAGGCTGCCGTCCTGCGTGCCCAGTTCGACCTTTTGCAGGCCCTCAAGGTCGAGCCAGACATCCCCCCGCAAGGGGCCCCACTGGAAATCACCGAAGGCCAGTCGTACGTCGCGCAGCCGGACTTCACGCACCGCCACCGTCCTGGGCCCCGCCGGTTTCTGCGACCAGTGCGCCAGCCGTTGCACCAGGGGTGCGTCCACGGTCACGCCCTCGATTTCCACGCGCCGCAGGATCTTCACTGGGGCAGTCAGGGTCCACACATCCGGATGCACATGCACCGCACCGATTCTCACCTCTTCCTGCGGCCCGATGCGAAGGTCCTGCAGCGCCACCACCGGCGCCGGCAGCAGGCGGAAACCCAGACTGCCGATGACCACCGGCTCACCCAGCCTGTCCGCGGCGAGCTTCTGCAGCGTCGGGATGTAGCTTCTGACCGGAATCAGGAAAGGCAGCACCAGGGCAAGCGCCACCAGCAGAAGGATGATCAGGCCCAGCGTTTTGATGGGTTTCATGCCGACGTCCTGGCGGCAGGCGTTGCAAGCGCCGCCGCGTGTTGACCGAAATGGGGCGAGTGGCTATTATACGCGGCTTGTTGCGCGGCCCCGCCGCGTGTTCTCTACCTTCCGGCGTAGCTCAGCGGTAGAGCAGCGGACTGTTAATCCGTTGGTCGTTGGTTCGATCCCAACCGCCGGAGCCACCTACCCTCTCTCCCGGCCATCCGCCCTATGCCGCAACCTCCCGCGGCGGTCCATCACGCGGCACTCCCCTGTTCAATCGAGCGTCCTGCGATAGCGCTTGAGCCCGAGCAAAATCACCGCCAGCATGAAGGCTGCGAGGGGCCACAGATGCGGCACGACGTCCGCGGCGCCATTGCCCTTGAGCAGGATGCCGCGCACGATGCGCAGGAAGTGCGTCAGCGGCAGGATCTCGCCCAGGTGCTGCGCCCAATGGGGCATGCCGCGGAAGGGAAACATGAAGCCTGACAGCAGCATGGAGGGCAGGAAGAAGAAAAACGTCATCTGCATGGCCTGCATCTGATTTCTGGCAATTGTGGAAAACAGCATGCCCACCGAGAGATTGGCAAGCATGAACACCAGCGCGCAGGCGAGCAGCAGGGCAACACTGCCCTGGACCGGCACGCCGAACAGAAAGTGGGCCACCACGAGGATGAGCGTGATCTGGATGTAACCCACCAGGATGTAGGGCACGATCTTGCCGATCATCACTTCCAGGGGACTCACCGGCGTGGCAAGCAGCGCTTCCATGGTGCCCCGTTCCCGCTCCCGGGTCATGGCCAGGGCTGTCATCATGATCATGGTCATGGTGAGAATGACGCCCATCAACCCGGGCACGATGTTGTACTGGGTGATGCCCTCGGGGTTGTAGCGGCGATGGATGCGCACGTCGAAGGGTGCCGGGCCGCCCTGCAACCGGCCCAGCACCCCGGTGAGATCCCGTGCCAGCACCGTCTGCCCGACCGTGACCAGGGCGGCGATGGCATTGCTGGTGGCGGCGGGGTCGCTGGCATCGGCCTCCACCAGCAGGGCCGGGCGTTCGCCACGCACCAGACGCTGCGCAAACCGTTCGGGAATGTGTACCACGAACTGCACCACGCCCTGCGCCAGCAGACGGTCCGCTTCCGCTTCACTGGCCACCACCCGCACCGGTTCGAAATAGCCGCTGTTGGCGAGCGCCGCCAGGATGCTGCGTGAGAATTCGCTGTGGTCCGCGATGACCAGGGCCGTGGGCAGATGCTTGGGATCGGTATTGATGGCGAAGCCGAACAGCACCAGCTGGATCAGGGGAATGCCCACCATCATGGCGAAGGTCAGCCGGTCGCGGCGCATCTGGATGAATTCCTTGAGCACCACCGCCAGGAACCGGGACCAGGAGAAGGTCGCGTTCATGGCGCCTCCTCCAGGCTGGCCGAAAGCTTGACGAAGACGTCTTCCAGCCCCGGCGTGGTCTGGGTCCAGCGCAGGCCCGGCCGCTCGCGCAGGGGTGCAAGGCTGGCGGCGAGCAGGGCCCCGTCGGAGCCGCTCACGTGCAGGGCCGTGCCGAACGGCACCACCTGCTCCACGCCGGGCAGCTGCTTGAGTTCCTGCACCAGGGCCGCCAGATTCGGGCCTTCCACCATCCAGGTGGTCAGACCCGCGCCAGCCACCACCTCGTCCGGCGTGCCGGCCACCAGGACGCGGCCCCAGGAAAGATAGGCGATGCGGTGGCAGCGTTCCGCCTCGTCCATGTAGTGGGTGGACACCAGCACCGTGACGCCACCGGCCGCCAGGGCATGGATCCGATCCCAGAAATCACGGCGCGCCCTGGGATCCACACCCGCCGTGGGTTCGTCCAGAAGCAGCAGGCGCGGGCGGTGCAGGGTGCACGCAGCCAGCGCGAGCCGCTGCTTCCAGCCGCCCGAGAGCTGACCGGCAAGCTGGTTCCGGCGATGGGTGAGCCCCAGCTCGGCGATGGCGCGCTCCACCGCCGCGCGCCGGTCCGGCATGTCATAGACGCGAGCGACGAAGTCCAGGTTCTCGCGGATGGAGAGGTCTTCGTAGAGGGAGAAGCGCTGGGTCATGTAGCCCACTTCGCGCTTGATTTTCTGCGCCTCCCGGATGACGTCGTAACCGAGACAGGTGCCGCTGCCCGCATCCGGTGTGAGCAGGCCGCACAGCATGCGGATGGACGTGGTCTTGCCGCTGCCGTTGGGCCCGAGGAAACCAAAGATTTCGCCGGTGCGCACGGCGAGACTCAGGTCGCACACGACGGGCTTGCCGCCGAAGCGCTTGCACAGACCCTGCACGTCGATGGCCAGGGAGGTATGCGTCACGCGCCCTGATTCCCCCGATGACTCACCCTGTCCCCTGCCCTCACTGCAGCACCACGTCCACCGGCTGGCCGGGATGGAGTTTCTCCGCGTCTGCGGGCTCCGGCCGGGCTTCCATCAGAAACACCAGCTTGCTGCGGTTTTCCTTGCTGTAGATCACGGGCGGGGTGTATTCGGCCTGGGACGAGATATAGCTCACGTAGCCCGGGAAGGGTTTGCCGCAACCGTCGCACTGGAGGCTCACACGCTGCCCGAGTCTCAGGCTGCCGACCACCGGTTCCGGAACGAAGAACCGCACTTTCAGATTGGCCGGTGGCAGCAGCGACACGACCGGACTGCCTGCATTGACCCACTCGCCCGCCACGTAATAGGTGTCGTGCACACGCCCGGCCACCGGCGCGCGCACCGATTTCTGGTTCAGGCGCCACTGGGCCTGGTCCAATGCGGCGCGCGCCGCCGCCACTTCCGCCTCGGCGGCGCGAACCTCGTCGCTGCGTGCGCCCTGGCGCGCAAGCCGCAGCTGGGCATCGATTTCCGCGAGCCTGGCCCGGTCGCCATCGCGCGCGGTGCGCAGCTGGTCCACGCGGTCGGGCGAAACGAACCCCAGGCCGGCGAGTTTTTCCTCGCGCGCAAGGCGCGCCTCGGACAGGCGCAGGGCCGCCTGCACCTGGGCGCGCTGGGCGGCAAGGGCATCCACCTCCTCCGGACGCCGCCCCTTGCGCAGGTTGGCGAGGCGCGCCTCGGCAGCGGCGAGCCGCTGTTCCGCCTCCAGGCGCGCGGCCTTTTCGTTTTCCTGCTCCAGTTGGAACAGGGGATCGCCCACCGCGACGCTGCCACCCCGGGCGACGGCCAGCAGCTTGAGCTCACCCGAGAATGGGGCCGCCACCCGCACGAACTCGCCTTCCGCGTAGCCCTGATAGACGGACGGTCCTGCGCGACCGCAGGCGGTCAGGACCAGCAGACAAAGCACGAGCGCAACACGCATGGCGGGCCCCTTCGGAAAGGGTCCGATTATAGCCCCCTCACAGATTCTGCCGGATGGCGAGCACGGCCTGGTTGCGCAGGGCCTTCAGAGTGCCCAGCAGTTGCTCGGGAATCACGATGTCCCCGGCTTTGGCCTTGTCGGCATAGATCAGCCCCACCGGCTTGCCTTTGACCACCACGGGGAAGATCACGAAGGTCCTGGCCGGCACCGCCTGCCGGTACCACTCCGGGATGCGCGCCGCGATCTTCGGATCGTCGATGTCGGTGATAAGGATGTCCACGTTCTTTTCCAGCGCCACGTGGAAGACGTCCGCCGCGGAAGCCAGGGGAAAGCGGAAACGCACCGCCAGTTCGGCAATGCCTTCGCCGAAGCCGAACTTGCCCTGCATCACATTGTGTTTGACATCGCGCATGCAGAACAGCACGTGGTGAAATCCCATGGCGCTGTACATGGTCTCCAGGATCATGCGCAGGATGTCGTTGAGCCTGAGATCGTCGTTCACCAGGGAATTGCTGATTTCCTGCAGCCCCGCCACGAGCGCCGCCTGGGACGCCGCCGCACTGGGCCCCTCCGCCCCGACATGCTCCGGATGCACCTCCGCGGGTCCCGGCGCAGCGAGCAGCGTGTCCGCCAGGCCGTTTGTGCCGGTTGCGCGGCTCGCCGGCTCGGGTGCGGCCGCATGGCCCAGCCATTTGTCGGCACGGCGTGCGAAGGCGGTCTGGCCGAAATTGGCATTCACGGCCGTGGAGAATTCCCTGACCTCCTTGAGGGCGCGGGTCACCACCTCGGCCAGGTGCCGGGCATTGAGGGCGAGACTGTCCCCGAAGCGCTCGGACAGCCGTTCGATCTCGGCGCCGCGCCGCGCAGGCTCGCCGTCTGCGATCACCTCCGCCAGTTCATTGGAAAAACCGGCCAGGATACGCAGCCGTTCGATGGGTGTGTGGGCCTTGCGCACCCTTCCCGCCGGCAGCCGGCGCATCGACTGGGTAATGGATTCCGGCAGCCCCCAGCTTTTGGCAATGCCCATGCCCAGTTCCTCGAAGGACAGGCCCAGCACCTGGCTCGCCGCCGTGTCCTCGTCCACGCCGCGCGTTTCCACCTGGCGGCGGATTTCCTCGCTTTCCTCGGGAAAGTAGAACAGGCACAGCAGGCGCCCCAGGTTGTGGAACATGGCGCAGATGAAGGCTTCCTCGCCGTCCTTGACCCCAGCCCTGCCGGCCATCTCCCGGGCCAGCATCCCCGAGAACAGCACGCGAATGAACTCCTCCTTGAGCTGGGCGGCCTGGGCCTTGTTCTGCAGGTTCTCGAACAGCACCAGACTGATGGCCAGATTGCGCACGGCATTGAAGCCGAGAATCACCACGGCCCGGGAGACGGTGCTGATGTTGCCGCCTCCGTACTGCACGAAGGACACCGAGTTCACCACCTTGAGCAGCTTGTTGGTGAGACCGAAATCCTTGAGGATGGCGTTGGAGAGCTGGGACACGCTGTCCTGCTCGGAGCCGGCGATGCGGTTGATGGTGGAAATCGCCTCCGACAGGGCGGGAAAGTCGCTTTTCAGGCGCATGCGCCGCAGCAGGAATTCCAGGGTGCTTTGTTTCGCGCCCGCGGCCTCGGCCGCCGGCCGGGGTACAAGCCAGCTCTCCAGCGCCTCGCGCATGGCGGCGGCCCCGCTCCAGCGTGTCTCGGGATCGCGCGCGATGGCCTTGAGCACGATGTCGTCGAGGCGTTCGTCCACTGCGGGATTCTCCGCCGAGGGCGGTGGCAGGCGGACACCGACCACCTTCTCCAACAGCTCCTGCACGCTGCCGCCCTGAATCGCGGGACGTCCGGTGAGCATCTCGTAGAGCACCAGCCCCGCCCCATAGACATCGGAACGGGGGCCGTGAACGCCCCCCCCCACGTACTCGGGTGCCATATAGGCCGGAGTCCCCATGAGGCCACCCTCGGGCGCCCCCTCCCCGGCAATCCGGGTGGCGATCCCGAAGTCCATCACCCGCGCGACACCCTGTTCGTCGAGCAGGATGTTGGAGGGTTTGAGATCCCGATGCACGATGCCCTGCGCGTGGGCGCAGGCGATGGCGTCCAGCACCTGCACGGCGATCTCCACCGCGCGCGGCGGCGAAAGGGGCCCCGACTCGCGCAGCACTTCGGCCAGCGTGCGCCCCTGCACGTACTCGAACACCAGATAGGGCTGACCCTGATGTTCGCCGGCATCGTAAAGGGCAATGATATTGGGATGGCTGAGCCGGCCCACGGTGCGCGCCTCGCGCAGCAGGTCCTGCATGCGCGCAGCCCGGTCTTCCACCTCGGCGAACAGCAGCGTCTTGATCGCCACCTGCCGGTCGAGATGGGGATCGTGGGCGAGATAGACCTCGCTCTGGTTGCCCCGCCCCAGCAGGCGCAGGATACGGAAGCGGCCGATGCCGGGCATGGCGCCGGCGGAGGTGGCGGAGAGGGTCGTCATGAACGTCCGGGACGATGGCTTCGGTTCACCGCCCTCTATCGGCCGCCCGCCCCAAAACTTGAGGACAGGCAGGGCTTCAACGCGGGGTCACAAGGCGGGGTCAGGTCTTTACTTTATACGCCCCCCCGCGCGTCCCAGACAGCCCTCCGCCCCGCCAGACACCGACCTCAGCCAATGATTTCCACCGGCGTGCCGTGCTCCACCTGATCGAACAGCTCGACGATGTCCCGGTTGCGCATGCGGATGCAGCCGTGGGAGCCCGGCACCCCCATGGGCACTTCGTCCGGACTGCCGTGGATGTAGATGTAGCGACGCATGGTGTCCACCTCGCCCAGACGGTTGAAGCCGGGCTCGCAGCCGGACAGCCAGAGGATGCGGGTAAGGATCCAGTCCCGGCCCGGATGCTGTGCCGCGAGTTCCGGCGTGTAGATCTCGCCGGTCGGCCGGCGGCGCACGAACACCGTGTTCTCGGGCTGACCGGCACCGATCTTGGCGCGTACGATGTGCCGGCCGCGCGGGGTGCAGAAGCTGCCCCTGAGCTCGCCCGCGCCGTTGGCCGCAGTGGAGACGGGATAGCGCGCCACGACCTGCCCCGCCTCGTCGAGCAATTCGAGGGTCTGGGTGGCGAGGAAGATTTTAATTTTCATCGCCGGTGGGCTTCCTGCGACGCTCGGCAAAAAAGCGGGACAGCATTTCGCCGCAGGAGGCGGCGAGCACGCCCTCGGTCACAGCGGTATGGTGGTTGAGCCGCCGTTCCGCGAATAGATCCACCACGCTGCCATGCGCCCCCGTCTTGGGGTCGCGCGCGCCGTAGATCACCCGCGCGATGCGGGCATGCATGATGGCACCGGCACACATGGCGCAGGGCTCCAGCGTCACGTAGAGTTCGCAGCCGGTGAGACGGTAATTGCCGAGCCGCCGCGCGGCGTCACGCAGGGCGACGATCTCGGCGTGGGCCGTGGGGTCCCGGGTGGAGATGGGCCGGTTGTAACCACGCCCGACGATCACCCCGTCGCGCACCACGACGGCACCCACCGGCACCTCGTCCGCCTCCCAGGCGCGCCGGGCCTCGTCGAGGGCCTCGCGCATGAAGATCTCGTCCTGCGCCTCAATCGGCCCGCCGCCAGCCTTTTCCATGGCGCACCACCTCGTATCTTGCCCAGCGCGCAAACTCGCCGCGCGTCATCACCCCGCTCGTCCGCGCACGGGCGCCGGCCACCACCTTGTAGATCACCTGGTCGCGTCCGGGGTCGCCGGTATGGTTGGCATCCACCACCTCGCGCACCTCCCAGCCATCGCCGTGCTCGCCATTGCTGTAGGCGCGCCCCACGTGGATGTCGGCAGGCGCGACATGGCGGCTCTCGGCCCGGCCGGTGGCAATGGCGTAGATGCGGAGCAAGTCCTCCTCGCTCACGTCCACGAAGGAATCGAGCTGGCTCAGGGCGTACACGAAATCCTCGTGTTCGATGGGCCGGTAGGCCGCCTCGCCGGCGGGCGGCGGCCGTCGGGCGAGCACCGCAGGATAGCGCCGCCAGGGAAACAGATAATTGAACGCCAGCGCGATCACGAAGATCAGCGCGACATTGAGCAGCACTGGCGTCAGCACGTACTGGTAGCCCAGTTCGTGCACCGCCGGTCCCCCCAGCACCGCCGACAGCGCTGTGGCGCCACCGGGAGGATGAATGCAGCGCAGGTAATACATGGCGCCCACCGCCAGTCCCACCGCCAAGGCCATCGCCAGCCAGGGCCAACTCACGTAGCGCGCACAGGTCACCCCGATCAGGGCGGACACCAGATGGCCGCCGATGAGCGGCCAGGGCTGGGACAGCGGCCCGTGGGGAATGGCGAACAGCAGCACTGCGGAAGCGCCGGTGGATGCCACCAGGAGCGCTGTGCCGGCGTCCCCCAGCAGGGCATGACTCGCCAGCACCACGCCCAGGATGGCGAGAAAGGCCCCTGCGGCGGAAAGGAGTTTCTCGCGGTGGCTGGCCGTGCCACCTTCCAGCCCCATCAAGGCACGCAGGCGTTGCGTCAACATATCGGAGTTCCGGCTTTCAACACTGTGCCACCCAGTCGCGATTGTACCCGGCTCCGGCCGGAGGAGTGCGCCACCGGCAGGGCGCGCATCCGGGACGTGGAAACTTCAGAAAAACCCACAGGGACATTCGGCTGACCGTTGCGCAGACCAAAACAGCGTCCCCTGGCAATGACCGGCGCGATGGAAAGCCGGGCAGAGGCCGGGGTGCGGCTCAACGCTCCAGGGACGCGGTCTTGATCAGGGCGACCACGGCGTCGCCTTCCACCAGCTGTAGCGCCTCGCGGGCCCGGGTGGTGATTTCGCTCCACAGCCGCTGGCCGTCGGCCAAAGTGAGCCGCACCAGCAGATGTCCGGCGCGGCTTTCGGCAAAGCCGGTGACGCGTACAGGCAGATGGTTGAGCATGCTGATACCTGTGGGCACACTGCGCGCCAGCGCCACGTCGCGCGCATATACCCGCAGCCGCACCCGGCCCGCCGCGGCCGTACCGGGAAAAGTGAGCCGGCTGCCGTCGATGTGAAGTTGTGGCAGGCCGTCGGAGAGCATGCCGGTCTCGCCTTCGAGTACCGCCACGGGGCCGAGACGGTCAAACAGCGGCGAGTCCGGGCGCATCAGCGCGTCCGCCAGCGGCTCGACACGCAGAATGCGTCCGGCCTCCATGAACACCACGCGCTGCGCCAGACGCTCGATTTCCTCGGGCGCATGACTGACCAGCAGCATGGGCAGACGGCGGCTGCGCGCGAGTTCCCCGATGAGTTCCAGGAGTTCGTCCTTGGCGCGCCAGTCCAGGGCCGCGAGCGGCTCATCCAGAAGCATCAGCCGCGGCTTGGACAGGAGAGCGCGGGCAATCGCCACGCGCTGCTTTTCGCCGCCCGAAAGCGCACCGATGCGCCGGTCGAGCAGGTGCGCGATGCCCAGCGACTGCGCCTGTGCCTCGATCGCGCCCGGATCGAGCCCGCCGGGTGCGCGCCGCGCGGCAAACTCCAGATTGCCGCGCACCGTCAGGTGCGGAAACAGCGCCGCGTCCTGAAACACATAGCCCACGTCGCGCTCGGGTGCGGGGGTCTGGCGCGTGCCGTCCAGCCAGCGCACATCACCCACCTGCAACGTGCCTTGCACGTGGGGAATCAATCCGGCAAAAGTGCGCAGGAGGGTGCTCTTGCCGCAGCCCGAGCGCCCAAACACCGCGGTGACACCTTCGAGCGGCCAGGAAAACTCGCCGGTGTCGAGGGTGAACACCCCCAGCCGCGCCTGCACATGGCCGCGTACCCAAGCGTTGTTGCCAGGCGCGCCCATCACCCATGCTCCCTGCTGCCGTGGCGGTACAGGCCGTAGACGATGGTCAGCACGATGACCGAGAACAGCAGCATCAGCGCAGACAGCATGTGCGCCTGTGCATACTCCATGGCCTCGACGTGGTTGTAGATGTCGATGGACACCATTCGCGTCACGCCCGGGATGTTGCCGCCGACCATGAGCACCACGCCGAACTCGCCCACCGTGTGCGCAAACGTGAGGGTGAGCGCCACGATCAGGCCGCCGCGCGACAGCGGCAACACCACGTGGAAAAACCGGTCCCACCAGCCGGCGCGCAGGGTGGCTGCGGCATCGAGCAGGTTCTGCGGCAGCGCCTCGAAGGCGCGCAGCAGCGGCTGCACCATGAAGGGCAGCGAATACACCACCGAGCCGATGATCAGACCGGTTTTGTTGAAGGTGAGCTGCCCTTCAAAGCCAAAGCTGCGCAGGGTTTGCGTCACCCAGCTCTGCGGGTTGAGCAGCACCAGCAGATAAAACCCCAGCACGACCGGTGGCAGCACCAGCGGCAGCGCCACCACGGCCTCCACCACGGCGCGCAGCGGCGAGCGCCAGTTCGCCAGCCACCATGCCAGCGCGATGCCCGGCACCAGCAGAATACCGGTTGTGATCGACGCCACCTGCAGCGTAAGCCACAGCGGGCCAAGGTCGAGCGGATGACCGAACAGGGTCATAGAGCGCGGCGTTTATTTTGGAATGGCGTAGCCGTATTTCTCGATCACAGCGCGCGCCTCGGGGCCGCGCAGATAGTCCACATAGGCCTTGACCGCGGCCTTCTCTGCGCCGGGCTTGAGCACGATGGCGCTCTGGTCGATGGGCGTGTAGTCTGCCTGCGGCACCGCCCACCACTGCCCCCTGCCGGCGCCAATGGCCTGGGACAGCGCGACGAAGCCGAGTTGCGCATTGCCGGTGGCGACGAAGTCGAAGGTCTGGGCGATGTTCGAGCCCTCGACGATCCTGGGCTTGAGCGCGTCGTACACCCCCATTTTTTTCATTGCCTCGATCGCCGCCGCACCATAGGGCGCACTCTTGGGGTTGGCGATCGCCAGATGCGCAAAATCGCCCTTGCGCAGGATTTGCCCGCCCTGCTCTTTGACCGGCAGCGTGGTGCTGTAGAGCACCAGCGTGCCGCGGGCATAGACGAAATGGGTCGCAGGCACGGCAAAGCCCTCCCTGGCCAGCGCCGGGGTGGTGGTGTCGTCGGCAGCGAGCAGCACGTCGAACGGCGCGCCATTGCGGATTTGCGCGGCGAACTGCCCGGTGGCCCCAAAGGCGTATTTCACGTCGATGCCGGTCTTCGCCTTGAACGCGGCACCGATCTCCTCGGCAGGCTTTTTGAAATTGGCGGCCACCGCCACGGTGATGGTCTCGGCACGCGCCGGCACGGTTAGCGCCAGCGGCAAAGCCATCAACAGTGCGGCACGGCGCAGCAGGTCAGTGAATCGTGTCATCTCACACTCCCTCTTTGTCGGCAGCCCCAGGCGGGCACCCCCACACCGTCGAAGGACGCCGCTGCAACAGCCTGACTGCCGGGAAACACAGCCGGCTGCGCAAACGTCGGCCGGCGACAAAGCCTGGGCGCCGCCATGCGGACGGCCTGGTTTTCCCCGGATACGCCCCGGGGGGGGTGAACCCCAAAGCCACCCTGCCGCACTGCCGGCGCGGGCGGCCGACGGCTTCCGGTGGCGGAAGCAGCGTGGCCGCACCAAACAGCAGGAAATCCCATGGGTCCCCACGAACGGCGACGTCACGCGTGCGACAGCTGCATCCTCGGTAAACCGCTCCACGGAGCGGCGCAAGTCCCCGGGCGGCGCGGACAATGCGCTATATCTGATCAGATATAGCGAGGTTAGCATGCGGGCGGCCCGCTCCACAAGTCCCCTTATTCGTTGAGCCTCTTCGTCGCCCGCGTCAATCCTGGCCGGGAAACCATCGGGGCAAACGCTGCCCGGGGAAACGGTGGGAGCAGGACGCCGCAGCCGCAGGTGTCGCCGTCGTTCGACAGCCGGGGCCGCGGGCCCCGCCCCGGAGACGGTGGCCCTGATCGGCGGACGGCTGGAGCGCCATTCCCCGCCGGGGGTGGCCGAACACCGGTCTTGGGCGTCCCACCCGGACACCCTGATCCAACGGCAGGTTGCCCGCCACAGGGGCCGCCAACCCTCTCCTCTTCTGTGACGTCCGCCGCTGGACCATCGAAGCCAGGCCCGCTTGCCTCGCGCCCCCCGGGCAAACAGCACCCGCGCATGATCGGCGCGGGGCCGGGCGTGGGCGAGGCCACGGCTCGTTCAGTCTGGAAGCGACACCGGGCGCCCACGGCGGCAAACCGCCGCCGGACACGACCCCACCTCTCCAGAGCTGGGGCGACGGCGCGGTATCGTTTCTGCAATGCCGATGGAACATCCGGCACAGGCAGAACGTCACCTGACGGGCAGCTACTCCCACTCACTCATCGATGAGAGTCGCAACATCTTGATTTATCGTTCATTTTTGCAGTCGATTTTGCCAGATACCAGCATAAATACCATCACCAATCAACCACTTATCCTTGCCTGCCGCTGCCAGCCGTTGCCTGATCGCGCGCGCTCCGGCTCGGAATTGACATCCTCCCAGGCCTTCAGGGCTGGGAGGATGTCAAAAATGGCTACCGCATACATCAATCCCCGCCAGCCTTGTCCCTCTCTTGTCACAACCTAGAAAAACCGAGGAAAGTAAGATAACTGATTGATTTTTAATTGGTGCCCGGAACCGGACTCGAACCGGTACGTCTTGTGGCGAGGGATTTTTCGTTTCATGGTGTGGTCCTCTGAACTACAATAAGCCATGGAATTCGAATGGGACGAGGCAAAGAGCGAAGCGTGTTATGTCGAGCGTGGCTTCGATTTCGCCTACGCAGCGCGAGCGTTCTTTGATGCTGGTCGGATGGTCGAACCGGACAACCGCCTTGAATACGGCGAGCCACGATACCGGCTCTATGGGCGCATCGAAGGACGTTTGTTCGTCGTGGTTTACACGATGCGCCACGCCGCCATTCGCATCATCTCGGCCCGCAAGGCCAACAGAAGGGAGACCAAGCGCTATGAGCAAAACCGTACGCATGCATCTGAGTCCTGACACGCCCCGCGAGCACTGGCCCGGTCGCATCGATGCGGCCCGGGTCGACGCCACCGACGAAGCTGCCATTCAGGCGCAAATGGCGGCGGACGAAGAGGCTGCCCGGGCCGATGCCGCCGCATACGCCCGCCGGGTGCGGCGACGGCTGGGACTGAGCCAGGCCGAATTTGCCAGCCGCATCCACGTCTCGATCGACACGGTGCGTAACTGGGAGCAAGGCAAACGCAGCCCCACCGGCGCCGCCCGTGCACTGCTGGCGGTGCTCGACAAGGCGCCGGAGGTGGCCCTCGAGGCGCTCAAGTAGCTGTTTCAAGCCGCCACCCCGACCCGGGCCCGCAGGGTTTCCGGCAAGAGCTCCCGCCCGCGCGCGATTGCCACAGGGTCTAGCTGCACCGCAGCCGCCGCCCGCCGGTCGGTGGCCGCGGCCTCGGCCTGGCGACGCTGGCGCTGCTGTTCGATCGCCTGCTCGACGAGCCCCGGGACAGGTTTCTTGCCGGCTTCCCGTACCGCCGCCACGGCGGCGTCGAGATCGCCGGGAGGCGTTGCCGTCTCCAGGCGCTCGACAGGAAATGCGTTCAGGAACCATTCCGGCAGGCTACTATCCAGCCGTAGAGATGCAAGTTGCGACTACGGCTGTCGCATCAACTCCAAAGTGCGCAGTAACATCGTTCCTGCCTTCTTTTGTAGGAAGGGGATCAATAACGGTACCCCTCGGCCACGCCACCCGAGCCCAGCGCTTTCCCTATCTGCTCCAAGTCCATTCCCTCTGTCGGCGGGCTACCGTCTCTGCACAGGTTGATGCCGTAGTTAACGCTGAACTCGGTTGTTCCGCCGTCCTTTGTCGTTACGCCCGCCTGGGACAGTCGCAGGTTGAGCCGCTTGCAGCCCTCCTGCTTGAAGCTCTTGAGGGTGGTCACCTCTGCCATGACTGGCGCGCTTGATTTGGTCGTCTCCCGGAACTTGTCCGCGATCGGGCCGACGATCTCGCCCTGGGCGCGTCCATCCGGAGCGTCGATGGCTTGCAGGAGCAACGGCTTGGCGCTGGTGTATTCGGCGGCGTGGGTGATGGGCATCAATACCATCGCAACCACCGTAACAATACCTTGGTGCAGTCTCATGGCATTTGCCTATTGCGAGTTTGTCGTTGTGCCGGCGTCAGTCTGTTGGGATCTACCGCCGAGCTCACCCAACATCGCTCCCAAAGCCGCCTCGATGAGCGGCAAGGGCATGAGCTTTCTATCTTCCGCGCCCGCCGTGACCGACGCAGTACCAATGCGCCCCCCGTCGCGGCTGCGCATCTCCAGGCTGATCGTGGCTCCTTGTCTGTACTCGCACCCCTTGAAACAAAAGCCGTCCGGGTCGCCTGCGACGAGGTTGTTGAACCAGCCTTTGAATCCGGTCGCTTCCCCAACGAAGTTCAGGAAATTTGACACCACCATCGACTCGCCGGCGCTCAAAACGGGGCCTCCGTGGGACAACACGATGTTCAACGACTTATTCTTTGTCTCGACATGGCCAGCCTTCTCGAACACTTCGCCCACATCGGCGCGTGCCTGACGGTTCCCGAATTCTCGGGCCGCCATGAAAATCCCCTCTCCCTCCAGTACCACGTCTGCCCCTTCTGCCGACTGAACCACCTGGGCGCCCAGGCGCGCCACGCGATCCGCCAGCACCTCTGTCATCTTGCCGCTGTTCTTGAAGGTCACGAACGCCTTCTTCCCGGCCAATTGTTCAAGAGGCAGACTGCCGTTCTTCGTGATGGAGATGGACTGCTGGCTCGGCTTATCGTCGCGTTGGCCGCTCTTGGTTTCATTCTGGCTTCCGGCCTGCTCCTGATCCTGTGCGTGCAATGGCAACGCCAGGCTGGCAATGACAGCCAGGACCGCTGTTTGTTTCGCGATCTCCTTCATTGACTTCCTCGCTGATAGTAGTTCTGCACCTTCTGCTGCACCGCAGATTGAACCTGCTGACCCATCGAGCCAACGTCCGGCATTTTGATGTTCGCCATGATCTCCGCTGTGAATTCCGACAGATCGATTCTGGAGAAGTCGATCATCGCAAACTCTTCCTGGGTAAAGCCAGCGCAGTTTGGGCTTTCCGCGCTTCCCCATCCCTTACCGATCTGCGCCCTGCCTTGCTCGTTGATGATCCGGGCGAGGCGGCTGTTGTAGCAGCAATATGACTTGGTCTTTTCAATACAAATTTTAACGATGGGTAGTTTCTTTGAGCAATAAGTGCCAACCTCATGGCAGAGATTCTGCCCGCGCCGCAACGCGAGGATCTGTTCTGGCTGTTCGCATGACATTAGCTCTTGGAGGACCATCATGCCTACCTGTATCGCGAATGAATACGGATCGAAACCAACGAATTGCAACCCTGCGGTCGTTGAGAAAGAGAACTGGAGGCCATAGAAACTGGTAGTCGATGTCCAGGCGGTTGCACTCCATGCATCTACGGCCTTCTCGACAAGCCACGGTATATCTGATGCAAACATGGCGTCGTACATATACGGCGAGCCAAAAAATTTACCAGCCTGCATCCCCGCATTTAGCGCCATTGCGGCATTGCTCATGCCTGCTCCACCCCCACTCTTCTTGCAGCAGTTGACCAGGCCGAACAGCTTGATCTTGCATCGTGAGTCGACACCTGAGAAAACTACACCATTCTGGTTGTAGACGCCCCCTTCCCGTGCCGCCTCCATTAAGGCCATCGTCCGGGCGAAGTCCGAATCGTTCTGGTATCCGGTGTCGAAGCACTTCCCGTCCTGGCAGAAGAGTTGTCCTGAGCAGTCCGTGACCGTGCTAGTCTTCGGTGGCGCGGACATGCACTTGTAGGTTTTTGTCTCAAACGTGCATTGCCCGTTCACCATGTCCGCCGGATCGCACCCGGAAGATTGAAGCGTGCAGTTCGGGTTAGATGTGTAGCCATCGCACTCCGAGGTATCAGCCCTCCCCGTGAAGCAAGCGTATGTTTCCTGTTTTTTGTAACACCCGTCCGGGGCGACCTGGGCAGGATCGATGCCAGGAGGGAGAGAACTATCCGGTGTCGTTTGAATGCACCGGCTTTCCGCGATCTGGCAGTTGGGGTTGCCGCTCAAGCTCTGGCATTGCGACGTGTCGTAGTTGCTGGAGACCAGGGTGTACGTGTCACTGAGCCTGATCGTGTTAGCCGGTGTTGGCATCGACGGATCGTTGCAGCGCCAGGTTTGCGTGTATTTCATGCACCCGGTGTTGAACAGCGTGTCCATCTGGCTGCACTGAGATCCAGTCTGCCAGCACTGCGGCTGCGCGTCGACAAATGGCTGGCAGTAATTGACGGCATTCGGCTGGAGACAAGTATAGGTGTCAACGTATTGCCAGCATGTCTCGCCAAGTTGGGACAGACACACCTGCTGTCCTGAAATGGTCTTGCAAGGAGTTGCATCAGCACAAGAAGAACCTGTTTTTATGCAGTCACCTGCCTGCGCTGTTGCTGATATGGCAAGAAAAACAAAAAACAGGAGCCGCATCACTTTGCCCTATTTTCCAATTCGGCGCAATTGTTCTGCCAAGAGTAATTAAGCGTTTGTGTTTGGGCGCAAGGAGTGCCAGTTGTTGCTGAAAATGAACCATAGCACCGTAAATACTCACAGCCTTCGTAGCCTCTATAACCGCCACCATTCATGAGTGTTTGGCGAACTGTGTCCACGCTAATGCCTAGCATATAGGCCACACCTACAGTCGCGTCATAACTGCATTTGGGGGTTCCGCTCGGCATCAAAGAACTTCCATAAATCCAGGCAAACGAACCGCATTGCAAATTCTGCCCGAAAATGTAGTAATATGTTCTTGTCGTCGTACAGGAGGCATCGCAACTAGCCTTATCTGATGTTGTCAGCCCAGTGGCAGCGCATGTGTATTTCGTCGTTGAGGTAACAATCAGCTCTTTGGTACAGCTTAAGTTCTCATACCCATTCACCGTTTGCTCACACTGAAAGTTCGCATCGGTATCGATATTGATGACCCGCCCCATCGTGCATTGCTGTTCGCCAACCTCTTTGATAGACGAGCAAGTTTCGGTGGTGTACTGCGCCGGGGTCGTTTCGGTCTTCGTCGTGCACTGTGTGCTCGACCCTGTGCCTCCGTTGATGCCCAAGGACTGGAAAATGTTTTCCGCATTGCGCCCGATGTCTCTCGCCTTGACAAACATCGGGTCGCTCTTGGTAATGTTGAATTGCGGCCTGATCTGTGGATTGCGCGCCAGGAAATTCACGGCCTCGCACTCCTGGCGCTTGATGGGATCGGGGTCGGGCGTTGCTGTCGCGCAGTTTTGCATCTTCGCGACCCCGGGCCCGGACAATTGCCCCTGCCCGCCCTGAAAGAATTGTGTCTCGGAAGGATTCGTGCCGTAGCCGGGTATCTTGTCGGATGCAGCCCCGCTATTGATCCCGGAAAACGCACTCTGGTTGACCGAACTGCCCAGACCCTTGCCATCCTGAAATGCGCCGGTCTGGTCGGCGAGGGCGGCGCCGGCCCAGAGCAGCATCAGAATCACCCCTGCACGCATCAGTTGATCCCCCTGACGATCTTGCTGCGGAAGTGCCTTGCCACAGCCGCCCAAGCAGGGCTCTTGCGCTCGATGTAGTCGAGCGCGTAATCGAGAGAAACGTCCCCCGAGACCTTCACGAAGGTCTCCGGCTTCGAGCAGCCGTTGTCGAGCACGTTACCGGCCTCCGGCCGCGCTATGACGATCGCGGGAACTCGCGTGACGCTGAATTGTTGGAATGCCGGAGGATGAACGACCGCCGAGACGCTCCGGCTGCCCACGATCGCCTTGATTTCCTCGCCCATCTTCGTCATCGAATCGCCCTTGAGGCCACGAAAGACGAGCGTTGCTCCCGCTCGCTCCGCCTGCTGCACGGTGCGTTCAAGGGCTTCCTTGGGCATTGAGAGCGACACCATGACTAACAGATCCGGCTGACCGTTCTGCGGGATGGGAGCCTGCCCAAGGTGTTTGTATTTTTCGGCAATGCTTGCAATGTCGGGGGCCGGTGCGGCTGGCTTCGGCACGGCTTCGACCTTTGGCATTCCAGCCACCCCGTATTGCTGCTTGATGCTTCCCAAATCCGGCAAGCGATTTATCGCCTCGCGCGCCTTCGCCTGTGCCCTTGCCATTTCCTCATCTGTTGGCATCCGAAAGCTGTCAGGCCTCCCGGATGCAAAAGTGGGTTCCTGCGCCAGCGCCATGCCTGACGCCAGCGACAGGAACAAATGGAGGAGGAAGCGACATGAAAACCTGTGCATGATGCTCATTTCCCGATCCCTACCGCCCCTTGGCAGCAATTGCGCTTGCGGAATATCTGATAGGCGAAGTCTTCGCCCTCGAAGGGAAACTCGCGCCCTGCGCCCCACAGTATCGTCGAGCGCCCGAGTGGCTGGCAGCATTTCCCCGCAATCTTCTTCGTCTGTGGGATCGGGTAGAGCATGTGGTACTTGTAGTTGGTCTTATCCATCACCGGCTGCGGGTAGTAGCCGCATAGTCCGTTTTCGCCCGATGCGGCCCACATCAAACCTTCACGGTGCATCTTGGCAATGATCCGGTAGACCTCCAGGCTGGATGCTTGAACGCCGCCCACATGGGCTTGCACGTTGCCATTCAATGGGTACAGGCTTCCTTGGCACCCGGCACACCAGAAGAAGGTGTTGTTTGGGAAGCCGGATGTCGCCGCGACGCAATCCGCGGCACATGCCGCACGCGCTGGCAGGTTCGCGAACAGGTAGACGTCAGGGTTTAGGATGCGGGTCAGTTCGTCGTCATGCCACAGCGGGTCGAGCTCGGTGAGGTAGGCCACGTCAAAGCCCTGATTCTCCAGGCAACCGTTGTCCAGAACGGCTTGCAGGTAGTAGATGATCGGATCGACATACCAGTGCACCTGGTAGAACGAAGACTGGTCTTGACCGTCTCGACGGTAACGGGAAGCGACCGGAGCGTCGAATCCGGGGTCCATCTTGATGCCACCCAGACTCACCATGCAGAATGGCTCACGTACCACATCAACCCGGCGCACCGGCTCCCAGAAGCTGACTTTCATCCCTGCTTTGGGAGGGTTGCCACAGAAACAGGCCGGACTGCCGCCTGGATTGGGTGTGTCCTCCTGATCCAAAGAGGCAAGCGTTGCGCCGGCGATGCGCAGCGGGAAGATGCACGACCAGCAGATGTCCGTGATCGGATTTGCGAACTTGCCTTTACAGGTCGCGGCCATTGCTGGCATTGAAGAAAGTAGAACGAGAAGGCCGAGAAACAGGCTACGGGCGGACTTCATCGACACGAATCCTTTTTCCTTCCTGGGCGACCACGGCGGGGGACTGGGTGATGGAAAATCGCTTGGATAGCGCCCCACCTTGGTCATAGAACACCTCCCTCTTCCACTCGCGCATGAGCTTGAGCGGCTCGCCGGCGACCAGGATCGGCTTCACCGGCGTTCTGGATTCCGCCATGAACCGCTTTGCGAATTCCACTTGCTTCTTGTCCCGACCGTCGAAGAAGAGCAATACCTTGCTCATGCGGTCGTAGTCGAACGGGTTGATCTTTGTGCCGGCCGGATAGAAGATCCTGCCACGCTCGTCTTGAATGTTGCGGTCGAGCGTGAATGTGGGATCGATGTAGAACGTTCTGGCGGTTTCGGTCGGATTGATGCCCGGAACCGGTTTGGGCCGTTCGATGCCCTCGATGACGCGGCGCTTGTATTCTTCATTGCGCTTTGCCAGTTCGCCTGTCATCTCCATGCGGCGGAACTTGTCCTTGATGACCTCGACGAGATCGCGCTCGACGATTTCGTAAGTCGGGCCGATCACACCCAAGTCTTCGGCCTGGAGAGGGCCACAGAAGACGAGAAAGATCAGCGAAATGGCAGCAATCGATCGAAATGGCATGTGGGGTATGCTTGCACACGCCGCCCTTCGAAATGATGGTTAAAAGCGCTCACTTTGGTTGCTTTTCGGCTCAAAGCTTGAATCGGACGACACCCCCCTCCACCGATAGCCTATCTGGGTCTTTACTCCCCAACTCCCACAGGATCCTATGCGTGATCTTCAGACCGCGCTTTTTGCACGCCGCGAGCACGTCCTGCTTGTTGATGAGGAGGTATCCGTCAGACTGTACGGTTGCCTGAAGGTCTTTGATCGCCTCTATCACGAGGTCCACAGAGGGTAGTCCGGCCGATTCCGCCACACCGCCCGCCTCCTGATCTTCGCCCGTTCCTCCACCGACGCTTGCGGGTATCTTGCCAGGCTGTTCATTCCTTCGTTGGGTTTTGGCTTCGGCTTCGCCGAGACTCGCCGCGCTCGTTTTCTCACCAAGGCTTGCCTCGCGCTTTGGCTTGTGGCCCTGCTTTACGGGTTTTTCTTGCCCCTGCGAGCTCTCTGGTTCGGCTGGTTTCTTCTTTGTTTCCTGGCATGGCGAATTTTTGACTTCGGACTCGATGTGGCCGCCATCCAGTGCTGCGCCGGCCTCACGGATCAACGTCTGGCTGATTTCCGGCGTCAGGCGGATGGCTTTCGCAATGTTGCCTCCGAACTGTGCTTCCGTGACCTTTTTCAAGGGGGCCATCGGGTCGATCCACAACCACTCCCGACTGCTCAACTCCTCGAGAATCGACTTGGCGGTCAGCCCATACCCACTGAATGCATCCGGCCACCGGAGCAGCACATGCTGGTCCGCGTCGATGATGGCGTCTTCCCCCCATCGCTTGTCGCCGGACTTGAGGTCTTGCGCGAGCGCCTTGAGGGCTTCGCCTACTGCCCCGTCGAGCGCGATCGTCGGTTGGCCGCTACGCTTCGCTTGCTCGAAACTCGCTCCGCTCGTCTTCGTGGCCTTGGTATCACCTGCGCCTGATAACAAAGCAAGGCCGGGCATTAATGGCGCACTCCTGGCCGGCTGTTGCGCATGAGGCAGGTCATCACCTGGTTTGCTGACTGCCGCCTCTTCAGGGCTTACCGCGTGTTCGCTCACATGATTCGTCACAGCACAGGTCAGCGGGTGTGTGTCGTTTCTGGTCTCGCCAGAACTCGCCACGCTCGTCTCCACCGCCGGAGCGACAGATTGCTCGCCGGTTGACCGCAAGCTTGAAACCTCGCTTCGCTCGTTGTGGCGCAGAGACTCCCCGTGGTCGTTTGGGCTTCGCCGAAACTCGCTACGCTCGTTTTCCTGTTCATTGACGATTCTTCCCTCGACCGAAGGGATCGGCGTGGACGACACCATCGCCTCATCCCTCAACCTGATGGCTGGGAGTTTGATGTCGGGGATCTTTTCTGCCAGGATCGCCGGCGCGATTTTCCAGAGTCGGTCCCCTGGAGCAGCGCCTTCACGAATGAAGGCAATCTGCCGTTCCACCAGCATGTCCAGGATGCCATCCGGCGTTCTCGGGATGCCTGGAATGCCATCCTCGCGAACCTGTCTGGCGATTTCCTCTCCAGCGGCAGGCCAGATCAGATACAGATGGCCGCCGATGTTCCACAGCCGCGCACCGGGCTCGTTGACGAGCCAGACACCTTCTCTGATGAAGCGGCGCATGATGTCCGTCAGATGGCGCTCCACAGGCACACCCAGGTCGTACCCAGCCATCGCGACGCCGAGCGTCTTGAGGTCGCGTTCCACGCTCGTTTGGTCCGCCTTGACGACGAGATCGTGGATCAGGTTGGTTGGCCCAGGGTTGCAGTTGAGCGACTCCAGGAGCCATACGATGAGTTCCGTGCCACCCTCTTCGATCCATTCGAGCGCCTCTGCGCCAATGATTCGATCGGCGATCAGATTGGAAAGGGCGGTGTGCTGCCGGGAGCGCCCCTCGCGCCAGTCGAGAAAGTAGGCGTCAACCTTGTTCTTCTTGGCCCAGTCGTACAGGTCTTCCTTGATAGGCTTCCAGATCGCCGTCCGATCCTTGTTGGTCACGATGAGATCGGTCACCGGCTTGCCCGCGTCATGACATAGCGCCGCGAGAAACACGGCCAGTTGCCAGCGCGGCTCCATCTCGCGCCGCTGGGAGGGGGTCTTTGCTGCATCGAGCAACACCTTGTCGGCGGATTGGAGCGCCCACAGACCGACCTCCAATGAGTGCCTGAGAAGCCCACCGGCCCCTCGATGATGATGGGACTGTGACGCTGGCAGCAGGTGGGCGAATCGCGCAAAGCGCTCGATTGCGGCCAGGTAGTAGCGTTCGAACTGCGCGGGCAGAGCGATCGCCGTGTCGGAGATTCGTTTGATCAGCTCGGCCTGTGTTTCCAGTAGCTTTTCTGGCGATACGGCCGGGAGGCCCTTCATGAATGGCGGGTAGCGCGGGATATCGTCATCACGCCATTGCATGACGTGCTCGCGCGAGATGGGCTGCGAATCTGGCTTCGGTCTTTTCTTCCAGAAGATCACGCCGCAATCCTCAGAAAATCTTGATTCCTCGTCCAACGATCTGACTGTTTTGGACCCAGCCAACCAAGGCATAGCGAGAGTCGAGGCTGTCTGGGTTGGGCGCGGCCATGTAGTAATGCCCTTCCTGTATGACACCTACCGGGCCTGGGGCGAGGGGCATGCCGCCTTTGGACACCGGTTTAGCTCTGCCCGCAAACTGTCCGTCGACGAAGTAGTCGCGATAGCCACCACCCCGATCCGTAGCGGTTACCACCGACCCCGGTACCCCCAAGACGCGCTTGAGGAACAGGCTTCCCCGCTCATAAGGCCCTCCGCCGTTGTACCGAAAAGCCGCCAGGTCGCCTTTGCCCGGCTTCGCTCCCTTCTGCACAAGAAAAAGCACCCCTGGTAGGGAGTCGGAGACATTGATAGAAATCGTGAAATATCGGCTGAAGGCGACCATAGCGGCCAGCAGCCAAAGGTAGACGGGCGCGCGACGGAAGAGATGAGAGTAGATGGCATCTAGCATGGTGCTCTGATGCTAGCGGTCCAATCGCCCGAATCTGATGCGAAAAGCGCACTTTTGTGTCGTGTTTGAATGCTCGTGTTTTCGCGCTCGCGCCCGGCCGGGATCGGAGAAGGTCCCCGGCGACCCATTTCTCTGGGCATCGCGTGGATATCGAAAGGTCCGGTCCGTCAGGTATCCAGAAAAGTGAGCAAATGGAGTTCGCAGCCCGGATACAGGGCTTCGATCTCCCGGTACAGCGCCTTGCCATCGACGCTCAGATCCTCAAAGCGACATTCCCAGTATCGGCCATCGGCTTCGTGCCACCCCGACCAGTCTGTAGTACCCAGCACCAGGACCGCCAAGTAGTCCCGCGACAGGTAACGCTCAACACCTTTCGCGTTCGCGTCTGCAATACGCGGGAAGTGCCGAGCTTCCCAAGCGATGATGGCATCTTGTTCGGCTTGCACGCCTTCAAGGGAGTCGTAGGATTCCGGTGGAATAGGCTTGGGTGCGCGATCGTCACCGATGAACGATTCGCTGAGAATGTCCGTCACTGACGCGCCGCAGCACACACCGAACCGGTCTTCGAATTCGCGGTTGTCGCAAACTACCAGCTTGACGACCATGCCGCCTTCGTGGGTGTTCTTCCAGGCCGGGTCGTTCACCGGGAAATTGACCCAGCCGGAAATTGCAATTGCATTTGAATGGTGTTGCATAACTCTGAACCCATGCCCTGATCTCAAAGGGATTAAGACTCAATGGTCCGCTACAACCTTCGTTTCACAGAACGGACACCGGTCTGTGTGCCTGCTGCCGGCGTCATAGATGAAGTGCGCGCGGCATGCTTGGCACCGCGAGAGAGACACGATCCACGCTCTCACATCCCGCACGGCAAAATACGCAGCGTTGATATCAATTGCTCCGCAAAGCCGTTGGTATTCGCGCCATGTCGTCAGCAAGCTTTCTGGCGTCAGCTCCGACCCATACAATCGTCTATGGAGAGCGGCGAACGCGGACAGCCTGGCTGCTGAATCCTTGTCCTTTATGAAAGACAGGACGGACTCCGGCAGCTTGCCATTGGACGGCCTGACGCCGTGGACATCCTTCCACCATTGCCGCAGAGTGCGCGTACCGATATCGGTCATTCCGCGAACAATGGATAGCCGCAGCCCCGCCTGAATGAGCGCGTGGGCTAGCCGGAGCTTTTGGAGTTCGGCCAGTTCCACCATCAACGCCCCTCCGAAGCGACTACCGCCAGCGAATAGGCTGCTCTCTGGCCCTCTTGAAGAGCTGTCAGTCGAGTCAGCTCGGCCTCGCTGAGCCTGAAGGTGATGAGACTGACCCCGGCCCCTTGGGCTATCGCCTCGATCTGGTCGAGGCTTAGGGCGGCCAGCCGGTCCAAAACGGGCCGGGGTAGGCCGGTGATGATCTCGCCGGATTTGGAGTTTGCCGCCTCCCTTGCCATAATGAGAAATTGGCGGTTTATCGAAATGATGTCGTTCATGGCGCGTTTCCAACATTCCGTACGCTCCCATTATAGACCGTATTCGGTATCTGTCAAGAGAAAAAGATCACTAAAAGGGGTTGTTTTGGCTTCGACTATCGCAGACCGTCTAAGGACGTGGAGAAAGCATCTTGGGCTAACCCAGGAAGAGTTCTCCAGCCGGACAGGATTGCATATTGGGGTTGTTCGCAAGTACGAAAACGGGGTCAACGTACCTGGCGGGGAAGCGCTTGTCGCCATTGGCAAAACAGGCGTAAACCTGAATTGGCTTCTTCTGGGACAAGGAGACATGTGCGCGGAGGCCGAAGCCAAGCCCCCCGCCCGCGATGATGCCTATCTTCGAAGAATCGACGCAGTGAAAGGGTTGCTCGACGGACTGGAAGAGGATAGGCGGAACGCTGTTCTTGAGGAGATTTTTTCTCGCGTTCAGGAGGCGAAACGAGTAGCCGACCTGGAGGATCTCGTCAGAGAGATGGCGAGAAAACTTGGCTGAGAGCCTCGTCGAACCTTGGAGGCTGCCGCTCCTTGCGTTCAAACCATTCGTGGTGGCGGCGGATGGTTGTGGCGATCTTGCGTGCCTGATCCATAGACAGCGGCGTGCCGCGTGAGAGCACTCGCTGCATGTCCAGGTCTCGACCTAGGGCCAGAAAGTGGACGTTCAGTCGACGGATGCTGCCGAGTGTGGCTTTTTGATGTGAAAACACGATCACCCGCACTACCGCAACATCGTACCCGTTTTTCCTGAGCAGCCGGTCCAGGGCATCCGCCGCGTCATTGATCTGGCGTGACGGGCTTCTTCCGCCGTTGTCCGCAATCGGAATGTCCCGCTCCACGACACTGCCGTATTGATCCGTCTTATCACGCCACCAGCGGTCGCCGTCGCAGTGGATGACCCCGCCCAAGTTCTTAACCTCGAAGGCAAACACGCCATTCGGCCCCACCAGGATGCGATCGATCTCGCCCTCATGAGCACGGTAGCCGGCAATGATCGTCCAGGCGTCGTCGAAGCATCTGCGAAGAAAATCATCCAATCTGGACTCCCCTTCGATTCCCGACCTGATCTTGGCTTCCTCGACCGTCAACCCTTCCAGAATGGCTTTGTGTTTGCGGATCGCCTTCTCGGAGGCTTGCCGCTTGCGTTCCACTTCTGCAAGCAGATGTGCACTATGGTTCGAAAGCTCTACGACGCTGGGTAAGCGCTCCGGTTCCGATCGATGCGGCACCTGTCCGTGTTCGATTGGTTTGCGCTCGCGCTGGTACCGTTGGGCGATGACGGCGCCGACGGCGAACAGGCCAGCGAGCGCGAATAGGACAGAGACGGCGATCATACCGCCACCCCGTACTTCAGATGCTGGCCGCTTTGTGTGGGTATGTTCCTGGCAACCCAGTATTTGTCGTCGATCGCCGTAACCAATTCCAAACCATAGGGCTCGCGCACAATGACGTACACCAGGCCCGAATCCTGGTGCCAGAGGTAGATGGGATTTTTGCCGTACTTTCTGAGCACCCGGCGGTGCTCGGATTCGACCACGCAGCCCCGGACGGTGTTGGGCAATACCCTTTCGAGATGCTCCCATGCCGATGTCCATCTGCGGTCGGGCAGATGCTTGAGATCATTCTCCGTCTTTCCTTGCGCCCGTAGCTCGGCGCGACAAATGCAGCGCCCTACCACGCGGTTCAAGGCGTGTCTGCTCACAACCAGCGGGCCGACGATACTGTCTACCGTTACCGTCGGTACCCCGGTAACAACCAGATCGCAGTCCAGGCGCAGTTTCGGTTCTTCGTCGCGCCACTTGTCAGGGCGCAGAACCTCGATCTCGGCTTCGAAATATTTGGTCGCCAGGAACTTGGAAAATAGCGCGACGTGCGTCTTGTCAGTATCACCGCGCCCGTTTTCCTTGAGCGCGCCCTTCAAAAGGGCTTTTCGGATTGCGCCAAACGTCGTTTGAATCCGGATGTTATTGCCCAAGCGCCCCTCCCCGTGCACCCGCTCGACTTCGAGCAGTCGATGGATGGCGGCCAGCTCAGCGAGGATGAGTTTATCCTGCGCCCAGCCGTTATTCGGAAGCGAGACGCGAACGACACCTCCCTTGCCTGGCTGTCGTGCATGTTGCTGCCGCCACTTCCAGCGGGTGGTAAAGGTGCCGTCTGGGTTGGGAGTGGTGTTGAGGGAGAGCTCGTCCATTTCTCATTGTTGTCTCTCGATTACGAACACAGTGCGCCCGGAAACCCCCTCGATGTCGTACATGGAAACCACCTTATACCCACGCTCGTATATGTCCTTGACACTGCTGAACGTGATCTCGGCAGGGTCATTTCTGCGCCAGGGATAAGGTCCGCAGATGATCTGCGTGGCGTTATTTGACCATCTCACGCACTCGATTCCGAATGTCGCATTTCTTGCTTGACCGGATTCCCCGGCGATTACTACGCCAGAAAGCATCATCGAGACAAACGACGCAATCACGATCTTCTTCATTTTTCTCTTCTCTCCTTATAGGCCTTGTCATGCTATCCAGGCAAGCGGTTCAGTGCGCGGCGCATCCATGACGCGCTTCCCGTAGCGATCCGGTGACGCGATCCATCAGAGCCTCGCGAGCATGGGTGTATTCCTCGACGAGAAAGTCGAGCAGCTCGCGGACTTTCGCCGGATCACGGGCTTCTTCATTGGGATTCAAAAGATCGATCGCCGCTTGAAAACATGTGAAGATGCGCTCTTCACGGTCGAGGAGATCGAGTTCCTCTTGGTTCATTTTCACGCTCCTGTCGAGTCGATACCCACGATAGACCGTGGGCGGCCGGGCGCTAGTAACCGTCACAAGGCGGCGGGCGTATTCCCCCGAAGGGTCTTGTATTAGCCGCACACCCGGCCATCGACTCGGCAGGGAACCCGCCCGAGGAGGCGGCGGACGGATTCCGGGCGTAAAAATACCGCGGACTGTCGGGCGCGGAAGACCGCTTGTGAGGTGTTACTAGCACCTGTTCTGCTTTCTAGCATCCCCTTCGTCTGGTGTCAAGCGATTTTTTGTGCTAAGATGGTAGCAAATAAACAGTAGCATATCGCTACCTTTCTGTGGCACAGGAACCACTATGAAAGCACTCCATATCCGCAACCTACCCGATGAGGTACACGAGGCATTGAAGCGGCTTGCCGCCGCCAGTCATCGCAGCGTGCAGGAATACGTTCGCGCCCTGATCGAACGGGAAGTCCGCCTGGCCAAGCCGTCGCCCGTGGAGGCTGCCCGGCAATGGCGCGGCAAACTCGCCGGGCGAACACTCGGCGATACCGTCGAGGATGTTCGGGCGGATCGGGCACGATGATCTGGGTCGTCGACACCTCCGCCATAGTGCGGCTTTTCATCCCGGACGGTCCGCTGCATCCCGAGATCGAAGCGGCCATGAACCGGGCCATGCACGGCTCGGATGTCGTGCTGGCCCCGGATCTGATGCTGGCCGAATCGGCCAATGTGCTGCTGCGCAAGAGCAGGCGAGGCGAGCTATCCTCCGGGGAAGCAAAGGAGATCATCGAGGCAATCGTCTCCCTGCCGGTGCGCATCGAGCCGCATGCACCCTTGCTTTCTGCGGCATATGCTTTGGCGGACACACACGATCTCACGGTGTACGATGCGCTGTATCTCGCCTTGGCGGAGCGGCATGGGGCGCGCCTGATGACCTGCGACGACCGGTTGGATCGCGTTGCGAAAACGATGGGGCTCGGCAGCACATAGCGTGAAGAAAGGATAAAAACATGAGCACCGTATTCGGGATTTTAATTTTGGTCGCCATCTTCGGTGTGCCGCTTTACACCGTCGGCCGCATCACGTGTTTTCTGACCAGTGAACTGAAGAGCAAGATGGCGCGCCGTCTGTGGCTTGCGTCAGCCGTGTGTACGGCGGCTGCCTTGATGGTTTTCGGGATGTCCGGAGAGTTACAAAAATTCTCGCGTTCTTTGTACGACGTTCTCGGGACGCTTTTCCTTGCGTCTTTCGTTTACTTCGTCATCGACATCTTCTGGCGGCTCTTGCACTGGCTGACGGGAGAACCTTACACCCCGCTGGTGGATGAGTTTGGTGCCGCTCCCGGTGGCCAACGACCCCAAGGGGACTACGATGATTCTTTCATGCCTCTTGATGGCGTCAGCGTCGATAGCGGCAGCAACCTTCACATCGACCACAGCAGCTCGTTTGACCACCAGTTTGGTCTATTTGGCGAAGATGGATTAACCGCTGGCCCGCAAGGGATCGGCTATTACTCCGCCGGTTCACGCATTGGGTCTGACGACATCTTATGATCTCGGCGGCGGCGCGTCGCCCTTCTGCTGGCTACCCATTTCCTCTGTAGGCTGCTGCTGAGTCGGCGTGGGCTTCTGCCCGCCTCCGAAGAGCTTGTCAAGGTTTGATTGGCCTGGCGATCCTGCAAGCGAGTTGCCCGGCCCAGCCTGTTGTTGCTGGCCCGGCTGGTTGCCGAACGCCCCTTCGCCTAATCCGGCAACTGGAGGCTGACCCATCACCGGAGGCTGAGGCTGCGGCTGCTGAGCTTCTCCGCGTCCTAAAATTTCTGCCGCTACCTGGTGGCCATAATCCACCGTTCGGTCCAGCATGTTGTTCGCGCTACTGAACAAACCTTTCGTCCACTGTGCGGTGTTATCTTTGAAGTCATACCACATCGTGGAGACGGTGCCTTGCGCCTCCGCAAGCGACCGCCCTGCCCTTTGCGTAACCCACTCCAAGTTCTGCTCGGTCGGCATGATCTTCGCCTGCTCGTGGTTAATTCCAATCGCGGCCAGGCCACGCGCCAACTCGGGGTCTTTGGCCGCCGCCTCGCGGAGTTTCGCCGCGTAATCCTGCGCGCTCGCCGAGCCTATCCCTCCGAGCCACGAGTTCGCAAAAGTTTGGATAAAGCCTTTCTGCCTGTCGTGGTAAAGCGCATTGGCCACTGTGTTGATGCCCTGCTCCAGGTGCATCTGGGCCGCTCTCCGTTGAGTTTCCCCATCCGCCTGGCTCATGGTCTGCGCGTAGGCTTGAGCAGCCGGCGCAATGCTTGGCATCGAGCGCGGATCGGCGAATTGGTTCTGCCTGACCTGCCCCACATTCGAGTTATTCTGTGCCGCAACCTCCGCGCGCCCTTGGCGGTTCAGCGCATCAACGTCCGCGCCGCCCAGATCCCGAAGCTCGTCCTGACCCAAAGGATCGCGCACTCCGGTTTGCAGCAGGCTGTTCCCCTTGAGACGTTCAAGCATGGCGATTTCGGCGTCTTCCCGGAATGAGGCGTTGCTGTTCCACTCGCGGGCAAACGTTGCCAACCGCTCCGTGGTCACTGTATCGTCCCACCCCTGCCGGCTAGCCAGCATCATCCAGGCCGTCTTGAACAGCTCACGACTCGTGTCGCTCGACACTTCTGCCGCATTGCGGCTCGTCACGTCCCGGCGATTGCCGGCGCTGGCCTGTTCCATGATCGATGCCAATTCCTTGCTATCGAACGTCTTCGCCTTGTCCAGCGCCGCCGCCATCCGCTCTGTCGCCTGGCGCATCCCCTGGTCCGAGGTTGTGCCAGCGGTCTTTTTCAGGGCTCGACTTACGATGTCATAACTCTGCCTGATGTCATCCTGGCTCATGGCCCTCATAGTCTGAATCGCCGACTCCGCGTATTGCTGGGCAGTTTGGACGCCACCGCTGACAGAAGCGGATATTGCCCTGCTGATCGCGCTGGCCAGCTTGTGCCTTAAGTCTACAGGCTCGCCTGCGGCTTTGGCTTTCTCGTAGGCGTCTTTGGCTGGCGCTCCCTGTGAAGGCGTGCCAACTCCTCCTCTGATTCTTGAGTCGAACGAGCCCCCCTCATTGTTCTGCAAGGACTTCTGTCCTGACGCTTCGCTTCCGGTATTGGATGAATGCCCAGCCGCAGTCGTAACCCCACCCCCCGTTTCCCGGCCGATTTCGTCGTTGAGTGCCTGCGTGAACGTCCGGCTCCAAGCGGCTCCTTGCTCGCTGGTCAGTCTCGCCGTCTGGGTATCTCCAAGCGAGGCCGCTCGTCCCTTACCAGCCTGAACCGATTCATCCGAATAGATACCGTCCGACCGACTCTGCCCCAGGGACAGGCCGGCCTTACCGCCGAACATGCTGGATCCAAGCCCCTGGAAAGAGGTGATCTCATCGACGGTAATGCGACCATCCCGGTTTGAATCCAGCGCCGAGGCCTGACCCCACGATCCAGAGAAACGGTAGATCAAGCCTTCCTGTGCGACCGTACCCTGTTCCCCGGCAACCATGCTGTTTGGCACGCCGCCTTTGAGCATGGGTTGCATGTTGTAAAGACCGGCGGTGTATAGACCGGCCTTGGTCGTATCGACGTTGGCCGCGCCCATGGTGAGATTACCCTGGGAAAGGCTCGCACCGTATGCACCGCCCGCCGTCACCGCCGAGGCCACCGAATTTGCCGCCGCCATCGTTGCCTGCACGATGCCATATGCGATCACCGGGATGGCGATGGCCAGAACTCCTGCAATGGCCTGATCGCTCGCAACCGCAGAACCAATGTAGTTGTAGTATTTCAGGGCGAGCCCGTCCCCTGCCGTCGCGCTGGACAGCCCTGACGCCGCTTTGGTGTTCATGATGAAGTTCGTGACGGCATAAAGCGGCGGCCACAATTGCACCCAAAGGAGCGCGCCGAGATAGGTTTTCAGGAATGTGACGGCATATTGGCCCGACACGACGATGATGAGCACGACGATCGGAAACAGCGCATAGGTCAGTATCTCGACTGCATTGCGTAGCTTCGGCATCGTCTCGTCGGCAAGCGCGGCCATCGTGCCGTAGGACGTGTTGAAAGACCGTATGGCCTGTGCCCCGGCCAGTTTGACCTGGGCTTGCGCGGCATCGCCTACCTGGGACGGAATCGTGTACTCGGCATCGATGATGGTGTTGCCGACAATCGCCTGCCTGAGGATATTCTGGGCTGACTGTGACACTCCGAGCAAATAGTTTGTCGTTGTCTGCAGAGACCCAATGAAGGCTGCTTTGGCGGCCGCTGCGCTCATTCCCGGATAGAGCCTTTTGCCGATCTCCTCCAGATTTTTGTCGGTATCGAGCGCAAGCTGGCTTGTCAGCGTGGAGTATGCGCTCGGGCAGCTTACCGTACTGCTTGCCGCCGGATCGTTGTAATCCAGAATCGTCACCATCAGCCCAGGGTTCGTGTTGTTGAACAGCGCCCAGATGTCCGAGGCTTCGCTGATGTCCCTGCTGCTGATGTAGCCTGTCGCCATATCCGGCCAGACACACTCGCGGTAAAACTCCATCAAGTTGTGCAGAAGAATGGGGTTGACCGTTCCTGCGGCAAGCCGCTCCCGCATGATTCGATGGCCGAACAGGGTTCCGTTCTTCCGAAGCTGCACATCGTCTGGGAGAGAGAAGACGGTTTCGAACGTCGTCGTGAGCCAATCGCCGATCTTGCTTGTACCATGTGCAAGGGCAGCCAAGCCAATGGGCACGTTGGATACGACTTGCGTCGGAGCCGTACCGGTACGATCCACGATGACGACGTTGCTTTTCGGGACCAGAAGCATTCCGTGGAAAATGGCCAGCATGACGACCCATTTCCAGAAATCGTCCATGCGGCTCCGACCAGCAAGCACGGCGATCGAGAGCGAGAGAATCGCGACGAGCGCCAGCGTGCGCAGCAGTCCGTTGAAATCTGCGCCTCCGGTGATCGCGGCGATCGCATTGAAGACCGCAGCCAGCTCGGTGGTATTCCAATAGGCGTATACCTCGAAGTTCACACTTTCCTCACCGATTGAAAGTCAGTAGAGACTTCTGCACGTCGACCGGCATCGATCTAATCATGGTCTCATGGAGCCACTGTGTGGTCTTCTGCAGCTCCGCCATCGATACGGCCTTCTGGTACTGCGCCACATACTCGGAGGCAGCGAGTTTTCTCACGTTCGCGATTTGCTCGTTCAAGCTTGCGCTCGCCTGCACGACGTCCTGCGATTGGGCTGCCGAGTTATTGGAAAGCGCCTTTTGCAGGGTACGCACCATCTCGGTGAACCAGTTGTAGGCAAGTTCGACGGCCACGGTCTGGGCGTAGTTGTTGGTGAGAAGCGCTGGACCTCCCCTGCTCATTGCGGCGACGTTGGCCAGCCTCCACACAGGGATCGAGGAATTCATGTAGACGGCATAGTCGATTCCGTCAAAGCTCTGGCTCTGGCGGTTCATGATCTTGTCCGTGGCCTTTTCCATGGTCTGGCGAACATGCCACGACAGCGAGGCAACGGACTGATTCGGAACCGCAGTCGGATTCATGCAGTCGTAGTCGTTGCCGCATTTGAGAAGGGTGATGTCGTTCTTGGTGGGCGACTCGGGGTTGCCGACGAAATCCGAGAACTTGACCCCGGTCGGCCCGACGTAACGCCAGAGTGGCTTGTCGCCATTCTCGTTTCCAGGATCACCAGGCGGAATGATGATGATGGTTCCGATCATGCTCATCATCAGTTCCTTCAGCTCGTCTGGCACATCGGTCTTCTGGAGAGCCTTCCAGACGACGTTCCCGGGTTCCAGGATCTCCTTGAGATTCGGATCGGCGTTGGCGGCCTGCTGTCTGGCCTGCTTTTTGGCGTTCTTATCCTTGCGCCATTCATCGAAGGACTGGAAGCTGTCGGGCCACAGGTTTGATAGGACAGAACCCGTTCCCTGTGCGTTCGCCTGCTCCTTCTTGTCAGAGAGCAGTGGGCCCAACGTAGCCGTGGTGATGCCCTCCGCCAACTGGCACGAGTTCAGATTCATGCCGTTGATCTTGGATGCCTGATCTTGAAGGTACTGCATGAGATCGGCCACTTCAGGGGAGATCGATTTCACCGCCATCATGAAGGCGTATCCGACGGCATTGTTGGCGATGTTCCGCAGAAGCGCGGTCAGCTGCTCGGAGTTGATGAAGGAAAAAGAACCGGCGAAGAGGTCGATCCCGCCGCAACCGGCGCGGATGCTGGGTGGCGCGATGGAGGCTAGCTGGTAGTTCTTGATCGGCGTCCGCATGTACATGCTGCCGCCTGTGTAGACGGTCGAAGTCTGCCCCTGAACGACTTGCGCCCCGGTCACATTGCCATAGGCGCCCATCTCGTTGAACCAGGACTGCATCTCGGACTGGATGCTAGCCGAGGCAGACACGCTGAATGTGGCAACGATGGCTGCTGCGATAAGCCGTTTTCGGAACATGGGAACCCTCTCTTTTGTGATTTCAAACCACCGTTTATTTACCAGACGCACCCCCTCGCCTCTTCACCCAAAAGCAAACGTCTCGGGAGCATTTCGCCTCAGTACAAATCGCCCGGCCGCGTGCTGGTGAGGATGTAGATCCGCTCGATCACATCCTGAGCGGAAATCACACCCGATCCCAGCGGAATCAGACGCCGATCCTTGATGTTCCCAAGAAACAGCATGGGCACTTGCCGGATTCCAAGTTTCGCCGCCATCCCGTTATCGCGTTGCGGATTCGGGTACTCTGGCAGACCTCCACCGTCCACGCTGACCGGGAGCACCGTGATGCCGTAGGTGTCGCTCAGGAACTTGAGGGTCGGCGCCATACGATGGCAGTAGGGGCAATCCGAGCGAAAGAAGAAGAACAGCCCCCATTCCTTGTTGATCTCATCCAGCGTGCGCTTTTCTGTGGCCTTGCGGATGTTCGTGTAGGTCGCAATGGCAGCGTTGTTCACGGGGCGCTTCAACTCGTAGTTCAGCTCTGGGTTTTGCCACACCACGCGCCGCCAGACATCGGAGAATACGGATGCGCGACTCATCATGGCTTCTTGAGCCGCGATGTAGGCTTTGATGTTTTCCTGGGTCGGCTGCATGATGGCGAGCGCCCTCTTTGCTTCCAATTCCTTGCGGAGCTTCTCGATCTCTTCGAGGGCGATCTCTTCCCTGGTCTTGGCTTTCGTTGGCGGTTGCCGTTCTTTCTTGGCAACCGGCTTCGTCTCTTCGACTTGGCAATACCAGTTGAACTTCGTGCTGTCGCACTGCCAGACCGATGGATAGTCCAGCCCACTCGATGGCGTATTTGCCATCGCTGATGTTGCTGCCGTCAAGGACAGCGCCCAGGCCAGCTTCCGGCTAAACATTCCCATGCTGGGCCTCTTACCTTGCTCTCGACAGCAGTTCCTTGACCCTCCCCGTCATGTCTGGAATGCCTGATGTGCCGCCTGTTTCCGGGAGCCGCACGATTGCCGCTGTGTTGATGACAGCGCAACCGCATTCCTTGGCAACGACATCCAGGGCGCCATTGACTTGGTTGGCGTAATCCGCTGCCGACATGAGCAAGGCCTTTTGCTCTTCCTCGGACATACCTGGTTTGATCCTAGCCGCCAGGCTTTTCTTTTGCTCGTCGAACAGGCTTCCCACATCCACTCGAACCATGCGGGGCGATGGGTGGGTGTATATCCATGCAGCACCGATGATGCACGCTGACAACACCGATAACGCCCATGTGATGATGTGAGCTTTCAATGCGTCCCCCTCTGCGTCAAGATCGTCTCAATCGCCTCGATCACGGGCATACCTTGATCCTTGAGCGTTTTGATTGCCTGGAAGTCCTCCGCCCTGGTTGAGTACAGAAGCATCGAGAACGGGTCGAGAATCAACCGCCCGACACCCGACCCCATCGGCCCGTGTACGAAGATTTCCGAGTAGTAACCGTGCTCGGTCGCCACGCTCGATAGTTGCCGCTTCATCCACTCGTCGACATGCAGCTTTCCTTCCTTACCCAGGCGATCGATGGATTCCGGCTTCTGTCGCAACAGGAACAGCCAGTCGGCATTCTGGATCGCGGCCTTGGTCGCCTCGTTCTTGTAGTAGTCCTCGACGGACTGCGTGATGGTCCCAAAGGCGCCGCCATACTTGCGGGCCCTCCGGTATCCTGCCTCGATGAACCCGGCGCTCGATCCGCTACCCATCAAGTCCCACGCTTCGTCGATGATGACCAGTTTCCGTTTGGATCGGTCGAGATACATCTCCTGGGTTATCCGGTACATCATGAGCTGCATCACCACCGCCTGGAGATCCTTCTTGCTCTTGAGTTCTTCGAGCTCCAATACCACGAAGTTCTTGTGGAACTGGATGTTGGCTTCCCCTTCGAAGTAGCTCGCGTACACCCCGTACCGGGTGTATGGCTCCAGCGCGGTTGCCAGGCGCGACAGCTCGCGCTCATGTTCGCCGTCTTCTGAGAGGCGACCTGTTTTCAGCAGGTCATAGACGTCGGAGATGGTGGCCGCTTTCCCCTTGGCGTCCCACACGCGCTTGATGGCCGCCGACAGCGCCGCGTAGGAGTAGTTGTCCAACGGCTCTCGCGGGCTTGCCATCTGCGCTACCAGCGGCAGCAGCATTTCCATGTCGTTGTTGATGTCTACGACCATGGAGAACGGGTTGAGGCAGATCGTATTGCTCCGTTCATCCGAGAACTCGATGAATTCCCCATCGAGAAGCTCGCACAGGTTGCGGTATGACCGGCCCACGTCGATGATCCAGACTTTGGTTCCTGTTCCGAGGTAGCGAAACGCCATTTCGTTCACGAAGACCGACTTACCCGAGCCCGATAACGCTGCGACGGCGAAGTTGTAATTGCCTCCCTTGTTATCGAACAGGTCGAAAGTCATGATCTGCCCGCGCCGCCCGAACAGGGTGAGCACCGGCGTCTCCGTCCCCTTCCATTCGGCGATCAGCGGGGCTGTCATGACGGCGTTGTCCGCCGTCTTGGTTCCGGCACGGCCAAACATCTGCAAGTCCTTTTGCAGTGCCGGGGTCAGCGCGCACGGCATGGCCGCCACGAGAGCCTGATGCTGGAGATAGACATCCTTCGCCAGGTCGAAACCCCGCGCCCGCCAGACGGCACGCACTGCATGTTCGCTCCTTGCCACGTCTTCTAGCCTGGAGATCAGGACGATCTGGTGGTACATCTGGACGACGTTGCGCCCGTTGTCGAATGCCCGCAGCACCATGTCCCAGTCGCGCTTGCGGTCTTGCAGATCTGGCTGGAAATGGGCCATGTAGGAACCGGCGGCCTGGGTCGCGCGGGCAGCCTTGACCTGGGCCTTGGTCCGCGCCGACTCGTAATCGAGGATGATGGCGCCCATGGTGATCAGGAATGGACACGGAATCGACAGCGCCATCTGGTAGTAGTCGCCGATCAGGGCGCCCATGCTTGCAAGGCGGTAGTACCTGGGGTACTGTCGCACGGAGAAACATTGCAGGGCGGTTTCTTCCCCGCCCCCCTTGCGGAACTTGACGAAGCTGTCGGCGACGCTCGATGCGATCTCCAGATTCGACAGCTGAGAGCGCAGCGGCCGCGAATCGTCGTATTCGATCGGCTTGTCTGCCCCCCTCCCGAACACCCGCTCGTGGTCGAAGAAATCGGCCACGAAATTGAGAAGGTCATTCGGTCCCCAATCCCAACCCGGAAGGTGTGCCGAGCGCAGGGTCGCATGGGCGCTTTCCCGGATGCGGATAGCCTCTTCCACATCTGCGGGGTTCGAAGGGCTCAGGGGCGTCGTGATGGAAATCACGCAACGGTAGTTGCGCAGCAGATAAACATGGTGTGAGAACAGTGACTTACCCGTGCCTTCGAGGTAGTACTCGATTCTCCGGCGCGCCACTGCGCGAAAGACATTTCTGTTGCGTCTGTCCTCCCATCCCGCGTCGGGCTTGGGGCCATCGACGGGAAGCCGGCTTGCCTGATCCCGCAACACCGGAAGAATGTGCGGACTTGCGTAGAGAGAAACTTGGATGCCCGTGCCCGGTGGGCAGGACATGAACAAACTCGCCAGCACCCGCTCCATTTCCTCGTTGGCGCCGGTTTGCGGCATGGTTTCGATGCAGAAGCCGATGTTTTGCTCGGGCTTCCCGCCAAACGCGCCTTGGTCAAGAACGAACAGTTTTTCGTCCTGCATCCAGCCCAGATACGGCAGAATCCCGGTAAGCCTCGGGATGGTGGCGATTTGTTCCAGCAGCGCACGAGGAACCGCGTCGGCAGGAGCAAAACGCTCGCCGTAGAAGACGGTTTTCAGGGCATCGAGCACGCTCATTCCTGCCCTCCTGTGTTCTGTTGCTGCGTTGCCGGCGGCCCATAGCCTTGCGCGCCAGGCAGCACGACGCCGCTACCCGCCTGTTGTGGCACAGAGGTCAACGGCTTTTGTGCCGGATTGCCCTGGCTGGGCTGGATGAAGGTCGGCCGGTAGCGATCGATGATCCGCTTCTGGTTGTGTTCGATCACCCAGCGGCCAGGATCGGCCACGACGTAGATGTACGACTGGTCATGAAGGTCGCCTTCGCTGTCCTCCCATGGGGCGATCCAGAGGCGCAATACCTTCGGTCGAGTGCGAATTGGGTCACCGGATGACGGCGCACGTCCAATGATCTCGCCGGACTTCGCGGGCGGCGCCGCCTGCGCCTCGCCCTTGCCCTCCTTGCGCAAGCCCGGCAGATTGTTGGCAACGGCGTTGGCATAGACTCCGGACAGCGATGCGCAGCTCACACCTTCGGGAGCCTTGCAGGCGAATTTGGTCTCTCCGTCCAGCCCCGACATCGCGCTGGCGCACCCTCCGAGGAGCGTCGAGATCATGATCGCGGCAGCATACGTGCGCATGTCGATCCCCTTCACTGACGCTGAACCTCGCCACCCATCGGGCGGCCGCCCCCTGAAAGACGCCGTTCGAGCTCGGATGCCGGCACGAACCCCGGCACCATCGCTCCGTCACTCATGATGATGGTCGGCGTGCCGTTGATGCCCAGGCTGCTTCCTAGCCGGATATTACGGTCCACAGGGTTGTCGCACTTGTTGCTACCCCCCGGCAGCTTGCCGCTTGTCATGAAGTCGCCCCACGCCTTTGCGCGGTCTTTGGCACACCAAATGGTTTCCGCTTTACGCTTGGCGTCGGGATGTAGCCCCTCCAACGGGTAGAGGAAGGTGTAAATCGTCACGTTATCGAGTTTTGGCATCGTCTCGCGCTCCAGGCGCTGACAGAACGGGCAATCCGGATCGGAGAACACATAGAGCGTCCTGGAGCCGTCACCTTTGACGGTCTTGATGGCATCCCCCAACGGCAGCGCAGACACGTCGATTCTGTTGATCTCATCGAGGCGCTGGGCGGTCAGGTCTTTCTGTTCCTGCATGTCGTAGAGGTGACCAAAGAGCATGTACCGCCCGGACTCGTCGGTATAGGCGACGTTGCGCCCCATCACGACCTCATAGACGCCCTTAACCGGGCTTTCGCGAACCGATGTGATCTTTGTTGCGGGATACTGTTCCTTGAGGCGTTTTTCCACGTCGTCTGCACCAGCGTACACCGCAGAGGCGACTGCGAAAGCAATGATCGAAACAACGAGTTTGTGCATAAGTTACTCCATGGGGTTCAAAGATTTCTTCATGATCTGGCGGCCACGCTTCCAGATTTCGGAGTAGTCGCCTTCATCCACACTCGGGCCGAGACCAAGCGTCACGCCCTTGGTCAGGACGACATCCACCACCCGCCCGGCATCGACCTCGATGATCGGGAACATCTTCTCGGCCAAATTGATGTAGTACTGCGAGAGCCGATCCAGCGCTTTACCGACGCCGGCACCCAGCCCGGCCTGGAACTGTTTACCCGTTTCCACGGTGCCGACCGTACCCAATGCGCTGGTCGAATAGGTCGTCGCGCTTTGCTGGAACGCTTGACCGATACCGGAGGCGACACCAGCCAGGAGTGCATTCGCCAGCACCTGTCCCTGCTTACTCACTAGCCTCCCGCGCATGCCTGCCTTGCCGTCCTCGCCGACCACATACCCTTTGGCATTGGTATCGACCACTTCCCCATTGTTGAGGACGCAGGAGAGCGATTCGAGCCGGAGATATGCCCTCTCGGAGCTGATGTCGCCGTACCCTGAGCCCAGCAGGAAGCACTCCTTGACCTTGACCCGGAAGCGGTTGGGCAGGAAGGCGTTGTCCTGAACCCGCAGCAGCACCGGCCAAGGGTTGTTCTGGGCCTGGCCGCCCGTCGGCGCATCGAGCCCACCCAGCAACACAGCACGCATGAAAGATCCTGATGGTATGTAGGTCTTGCCTTGCTTTTCTGCCTCTTGCTCGTTTTTCTGCTGACCGCTCGCCGCATCACTCACCTCGAATACGGCGATACCCGGTTCCTTGAGTGGTGGCGGCTGCGGTGGTTCCTGTTTGGCCTGCGCAGGCTCTTGTGCGGCCGGCTGCGTCTGTGCCGATGGTAGAGGCGGCGGCACAGGCGGCAGCGGCGGAAGCACACTTTCCTGCTTTGCGGGGGCCTGCGGCGCCGCCTGCTTCTGCTCGACCTCAGCCAGCTTTTGCTTGAGCCCTTGAATGACTGCATCCATTTCCTTCATTTGCTGAGAGGATTGCGCCATCCAGACATCGCGCGGGTCGACCTGCGACCCGGGTGTTGCGATGTTCTTGGTGGTGTGCTCTTCCTTGCCGGATTGCGGAACCATCGAAGGTTGGTTGTTCCAGAGAGCGACACCGCCAAAGACGAGGCCGAGGAAAACCGTGCCCAGGGTGCCAAGCACGAGATACTGTTTGGCCTTTGGCGATAAGTTCTTGAAACGATCAGCGAGGGTGGTCTTGGCATCCGTGCTCATTCGGAGGTCTCCGAGATCACGTACACGGCCGTCGTTTCCGCAGGTTTGAGTTCTGGGCGTTCAACTGACACGGCCACCACGCCACGCCGGTAAAGCTCCCGCTCGTCAATCGCCATGGGTTTGTCAGAGGTATTCGTGAGCATGTATTTCTCACCCCTGAACGGTCCATCGACGACCTTGACGAGCACGAACATAGCTTCTTTCCAGAGTGGCACTAGTTCGTTCGTTGTCCTGGATTCCATATCCGTCTCACCAGAGGATTCGAGAGCAAGCAAGACGCGCTTGATGGCTTCGTTACGCGCCATATCGCGACCCGGCGCCTTGTTGCCGGGTTCCGGTTTGCCCCTGATGATGATGGACTCGGATGGGCCGTCGGCAACGGACAGCAACAGCTTCCAGGTGCGTCCGCTCTCGTCCGACACAAAGACGCTGAATGCCTGCTTGTCGGTCGTCGGCTTGATATATGCAGCGCCCGCGTCTTTATCCGGTGTGACTGTGAAATCACCTTCGGCCCCGAACACCCGCCGGATGCGATGACCCTCCACACGGATCATGGTCGGCTCCGACCGTGACACCATGGCGCTCAGGGTGTCGTCTGGTTTTCCGGTGAGAACCTGGGCGCTGTGCGCGTCAAGACTGGCTGCCAGCAGGGTTGCCAAAAGGATTTTGATCGCTGGTTTCTTTGAAGTCGCTGACATAGAGTCTTCCATTCATGAACTTGAATCCGACGAGATAAGTGGCGTTCCGCTCGCCTGCCTTCTTGTCCGAAGTCCAGGTCACGAGCGTCCCGGACAGCGCCACCTTGAGGTCTTTTTCGTCCGTCGTGACGTTCCGAACCGAGAATTGGGTCGCCGTGTTGTTTTTTTTCAGGAACTCTGCCCGCGCTCCCATTTCGGCCTGCAAGCGCCCGTATTCGGATGGAGCCGCATACTTGAGGAACAGGCTGTTCTGATAATCGGAGACGGCGGGCGTGATGTTGAGCGCCAACCCTGCATACCAGTACGCCATCTCTTCCAGGTATTCCTTGGAGACGGCGTTCCCCGACACCCAGAAGCTACGGTTGATTTCAGGGGGAACGAGGACGGTTTTCTCCGCTCCCGCGAGCCTCAACATGGCCCCCGCCTCGATGAGCACCACCACGGTCAGCCCTGCCACGAGGAGGCGCATGAAGCGGATCTCGTGGTTGGCGTTGTCCCGTTCCGAGAGGTATTTCTTGAAAAGCATCTCTCTCTTACCCCAGGAAGTAGCGTTGATCCGAAGGCGGGGTGACTCGTGGCTTCACGAACAGACCGCTCGGCAGCCACCAGTAAAGGGCATGGACGGCGAACTTCGGATGCTTGCCAGCTTTCAGGCGGCCGTATTGCCAGGCCGCCAAACCGCCTGCCGCGATCCCCAGGAGCATGGAGCCAGAAATGACCCCCATGCCGATCAGCATGATGGCGATCACCGCCTGGTCCATTTCCCACCACAGGAATCGCTCCTGCGCATCGAGCGATTTCGGGATGTATCCGGTTTCGTCGCCGCCCATGCCCAATCCCTCAGATGGTCGCCGTCAGGATGCCGGTGATGATCGTCGGCGTGTATTGCAGGAAGATCGCAAAGCCGACGCCCGCCAGAATAGGAATGGGATTGACACGGGCAATGGAGAGGATGGCGCCGATCCCAACCGCCGCTACGGCGACGGCACGGCCGAAATAGCCCGTCACCACGTTGTTGATCCAGGTGTACAGGGTTGCGAACTCCGTGCCGGTCGTTCCGGCAAACGCGCTCCCCGCCAAGACGGAAAGAGCCACTGCGATGATGGCCAATTGGGTCTTACGATTCACGTTTCACTCCTTTCGTGTGGTCGATGATGGATTTGATGAGCCAGCCAATGCCCAGCCCCATTGCGATGCCGCCGATATGGGCTTCGAATCCCTTATCCAGCAGCGATCCAGGGAGCAATGCCCCCATCACAATGAACGCTCCGGCGATCAGCGTGTCCCGGACTGCCTCATTCGATTTCGGAATCACTTGTTGATCTCCTTGGTGTTGATGAAATGAATCTCCGCGCGCCTGTTGGCGGCGCGGCCTGCATCCGTGTCGTTCGGTTCCACATAGCAGCACTTGCCTCTGGCCTCGACTTCCATCGGATTCTTGACGCCTCGCGCTTTGAGCAACGACAGCACGAACTCGGCGCGTTGGCGCGCGAGGCGATCGTTGTATTTGGCGCTCCCTACGTTGTCGGTATACGCCTTGATGAGAAGACTGTCTGATGGCGCCACCTGACGCTCGATGGTCTCCAGCGCGCGCTTCCAGTCACCCGCCGGGATCGCTTTTGCGAATTCGAAATGCACCACGACCGGCTCGCGCGCGGTTGTCATTTGCGTCGTGCGCTCTTTGTCTGGACTGGTGGGCTGCGCCGCAACGGCCATCGGCTGCGCTGAAAGTTCAACAGTCTTTGGTGTCGGCTTCGGGCAAGCATCGTCCTTGCAAATCCTCCAATCCTGCTTCACCCAGCCAACACTGGGCGGGTGTGGCGCTGCGATTTCTTCACGAAATGCCTGTTGGTTGCCTGCGCAGCCAGCCAACACCATTGGCAGCACCAGCATCAAATTACGCCCCACGTTCAAAGAACTCCCTCCCGTTTCAGAACCTCAGCGATCTTTCTGGCATATGCCATCCTTTTACTCGGGCTTCGGGCGTTGTAAGCGCCGATCGCATTCCAGTTGTATCCAAGCCGATGAATGTTTTGAGCCAGAATCCAGGCCCCGACGTAGGTGTTGGTGCAGGCGTCGAACAGGTTCCGCTCCGTAATGCCATACCGCTGAAGAACCGGTATCCAGCGGCTGTTGATCTGCATGTGACCGATGTCGTAGCTGCCGTCGGGGTTGCGGCTGAGCGCCTGCGGGTTGCCTGACGACTCCACCCGGGAGATCGCCATGAGCAGCGCCGGTGGGATCCCATAGCGGGCGGCGGCCTCTCCGAAGCAGGCCGCGTTGGCGGCCACCGAGAAGACGAAAAGGAGGATGCCGGTCGTCCATGTCCTTGACATGGCGATGATGTTATCGGGTTCAAAGCGCCAGACAGCGGCAAAAAGCGCACGAAACTGCACTGTTTCGCTCTACTGGTGCCTTTTTCCTGCGACAACCCGCGCTGGAACCGAGCACGAAACCTCGCCGGATGCCGGGTCGATAACCTTCTCCCAGTGGCACTCGTTCGGGAGCTTGTTGTAGAACGCCTTCGGGGGTGCCGTCTGCTCTTCGGGAGCAGCCGCGCCGCGCTCTAGCGCCACGTTTGCCTGCGCAGGCGCCGCCGATTGCAACGCATCCGCAGCTTTATCCATCCCAGACGCTGCTCCCTGGCCTCCCGGCAATCCGCTTTGCCTGAACACCACCGCAAGATCGCGGATCGAGGATTCGATCTTCTGCATGGTCTGGCTGTCCAGGTGCGATGCCGCCAACCCGATACCGGCGGCAAGCAGACCGAGTTGCAAAGCCAGGCGCAACATCGCTTACCGCGCGATCGTCCGCAGGACTTGAACAATGGCCCATCCATACATGGCAAATGCCATAAGGTACTCGCGGACATCCCCAGTGAAAATCCGCAGCGGCGCAACGAACCGCCGCTTGCTCGGCCACAACAGCGGCACGCCGGAGTTGTTGACATCCTCCTCCGCCTAAAGTCGGAGGATTCCTACGGCGCTCAGGTGCGGCATTGAGCCGCCCTTGAGTCGCTTCGGTGGGTTCCTGCTGCTGGCGGCATTACCGCACCGCTCACTTCACAGGCGAACCGGGCGTGTCCCGCCCTTAAGATATTGATCGCGCCGACTAGATCGGCGTGCTCCTCGAAACCGCATTCCACGCACGCGAACCGGGCTTGCGTCTGCCGGTTCTCTGCCGACACATGGCCGCAGCATGGGCAGGTGCGGCTCGTATTCTGTGGCGGCACGGTGATGAGATGCCCGCCACGCCATGCCAATTTGTAATCCAGTTGGCGGCGGAATTCGAACCAGCCTTGATCGAGGATGGATTTGTTCAGGCCCGACTTGGCCCGAACGTTTCTTCCCGGCGCCTCCGCCGTGCCAGCCGCCGACTTGGACATGTTCCGCACCCGCAGGTCCTCGATACACACCATCGCGTGGTTTTTGCTGATCGTGGTCGTGGTCTTGTGCAGGTAGTCGCGGCGGGCGTTGGCGATGCGCGCGTGGATGCGCAGTACCTTGGCCTTGGCTTTCTTCCAGTTATTGCTGAACTTCGTCTTGCGGGCGAGCGCCTGCTGCGCCTTGCGCAATGCCTCTTCGTGCCGCCTGAAGCTGTTGAGCGGCGCATAGACGGTGCCGTCCGAGAGCGTGGCAAAGCGCACCACGCCCAGGTCGATGCCCACTGCCGTAGTGGCCTGCGGCACGGGCTGCTCCACTTCCCGCTCGGTCTGGATGGAGACAAACCACTTGCCGCCCGATTGGCTGACGGTGGCGTTCTTCACCGTGCCCAGCACCTCGCGGCTTTTGCGGTAGCGCAACCAGCCGAGCTTGGGCAGAAAGATGCGGCTGTTCCCCTGATCGAGCTTGATCTGTTTAGGGTCGGGGTAGCGGAAGCTGTCGTGCTGCCCTTTCTTCCTGAAGCGCGGGAAGCCTGCCCGCTTGGCGAAGAAGTGGGTGTAGGCTCGTTCCAAATCCTTGAGCGCCTGCTGTAGCGGGTGCACAGGCGCATCCTTGAGCCACGGCGTTTCAGATCCGTTGCGCCATGCAGTGAGTTCCTTGCACAGCCCGGTGTATCCAAGCTTCTTCTCGCCCTGCGTGTAGCGTTCCTTCTGTAACGCCAACGCCTTGTTGAACACGAACCTGCACGCACCGGCGAAGCGGCGCATCTGCCGTTCCTGTTCGCCGGTTGGCATCAGAGCGAATTTGAAAGCCTGGAGACGTTGTATTCTAGAAACCCTACTCTTCATGAACAGCAAAGACAAGGACGCCAACGGCGTCCGCGCTATCCTTCCCCGGCCTGAAGGCCGAGGCTTGCCGCGCACCGGGTCATCCAATCGCCGGCCAAGTGCGAGAGGTAACCCGCCGACAAGCCGACAACGAACGGTACGGAATAGCCCGGATGCCAATCGAGATGGTGCAGCGCAAACCAGGCCAGCGCAGACATGCCGACCACGGCAAGCAGGCTGTGCGTTATGCCTCGATGCCCAAACACGGCAGCGAGCATCATCGAGATCGGGAGCACCCGACGCCCGAAGGCGCTCCCTGGATGGTCGATGTCCGGCAACATGCTGCCCAGCACGCCGCCGGCTAGCATCAACACCGCTTGTGGCGCTGGCGCATTGAGCCATTCAGCAGCCAGCAGCGCGAAGGCACTTCCTGCGGCGATGTGCGTAAAAGCCATCATGTAATGCTCAGCGCGAAATCAGCCAGAGACGCATTCACGGCCATCCGGTATCCGGCATGGGCTAGCGCTTTCCGGTCGCACCAAAATCCCTGTATTTCTCTAGCACCAAGCTTTCGCGCCAACTCTGCATGGCGTCCCGTTTCGATGCGCTCGGCAATGATGGGCGTGCCCTTCACCGCGTTACGAATTTCGGCCAGCGCGTCCCTGTTCTCGACCTTGATGATGTCCGGCCGCAATGTCTTGATGAGTTCTCGCTCCAACGTGGTGGGTGTCACATCGTCCATTGCAATCGACCCTCCTCTGCTGCGTATCTTGGTGGCGGCCTCTGCAATCCAGGTGTGAACTTCACTTTTCTCGAATATTTCGTGCCGCTCCACCAATTCGATCACGATGCCCGGCCTGATCTTTTGGATCACCCAAGGCGCCAGAATGAGCGTGGAATACTCGATGTTGCAGTGGATGCGAAAACCTGTGGTCGCAACCAATCCGAGCGCGTATTCAAGGCTGGCAACATCCACATAGACCATTTCCGTCTCGTCATCGAATACCAACGGCCCAGTACTCAGAACTTCCAGTGCCGTGACCTCCAATGTCGCGGCGTCAAGGATTGGTTGGACGCGGTGTCGATACATGCTCATGCCTCATGCCTGGAATCACAACCGTTTTTGCAAGTTTCCTGCCCATAGCCAGAGCGAAAGCGCCATGAAGCACACCACGGCAGGCGCCGCGATGATTGGCATGGGAACCGGCAGAAAGAGCCACACAACGACCGCGACACTTGCGAGCCGGAAAAAATGGATGCCGATCTTGTGCCGAATGGGGCTCTGCGCGATGAACGCCGTCTTGCGAATCTCGCGCACGTAGAAGCCATCGACCGATGCCGCCAGAATCAACGGCATGCCAAGAAGCGTCCACATCATGAGCGCATAGGCGCGGTAGGCTGCCGTGGCCACCCACATCACGCTTGCATAGATTCGATCTGTGAGCCAGCGCTCAATGCCACTTGTGCCAAGATTGCGCGCCACTTTTTCCGCATCTTGCGCCATCGCGCTAATGGCGGCAAACGCTTGGGACCGGATCCACCTCTCCGCCCTTTCTCCTGCCCATGCCTCCATCTGTTTGTTCTCCGCATGCCAGGTCTCTTCCAGCACCCTTGATGGAATTAATGCCCATGCCGCCATGAAGCCGACGATCAGCATGACGGCAATGAAGTGGCCCCATTCACCCCGTCGTTCTGAAGCTTGCCGCGCCATCTAGTACCTCGGACCGCCATAATTCTCGGAATGAGAAAGATGTTCGCCCCAGTTGGCCGCGTAAATTCTTGCCAGGCCCAGATTCCCGTGGAGAACGATCACGTTCTCGGCGTTCTTCTCCTCGGCTGCCTTGGTGAAATTGAATGAGCCGGTGAGCACGGTCTCGCCGTCGATCACCATTACCTTGTTGTGGGCGATGGCGTGCGCAGCATCGATCCACACCGGCACCCCGTGGTTTGCAAGATAGGTTGCCGACGTGTAGCGCTCCGAGCGCTGGCTTTTGTCGAGGATGACGCGCACGTCCACGCCGCGTGACTTGGCCTCAACGAGCGCCCCGGCGATCGGGGTGCTAGTGAAGCTGTATGCCTGTACCAGGATGGATTTCCTGGCACCAGCGATCGTTTTCACCACCAGGGCCGTGGCACCGCCGTTTGGCGAGAACGCGACCTCGATCGTTCCCTTTGCAGGAAGCGCATGAATCGCTTGACCTGCGCTTGCTGCCTGCGTCGCACATAGAAATGCGATAACCAGCAAGGCCCGCCACTTCACGACCTACTCCACCAGAATCGGAATCCGCCCCTTGATCGTCCTGCCGCCGGACAATCGGGCGAAGAAATGCAGAGGGGGGAGTTCGCTGAGGATGGCGGGAGGTATCAAGTCGGCCTCTTCTTCTGTCGCCTGCTCCTGGTAGGAGGCGCTGTAGGCGTCGTGAATGTTGGAGTCGACGTTGTGACCGTAACGGACCATCATCGACCTGGCCTTGATCTTCGGAATGCCGTCCGCGATGTACTTTTGCGTTTCAGCATCCTGCACACGCAGGGTGATCTTGTTGTTGGTGTTGGCGAGCACCTGGCGGGCTTTATTCTCATCTCCGAGACGCGAGGCGAAGTCAGCGAACGTCTGGGTTGCAATGGTCATTCGAAACCCTGCGCCGCGCCCCTTGTTCAGGAGCTGGATGGTCGGGTTGTTGATGACCTCCGCCGCTTCATCCACGAACACGTTGATCGGTTTGATCGAGTCGATGCCGTAGTTGTACCGATCGCCGGCCACGGCGGTCAGGTCGGCAAGCAGGATGGAGCCGATGGCGCTTCCCACCGTGGCATCAGCCAGAGAATCGAGACCCACGTACATCACCTTGTCGGCCCGGATGATTCGCGCCATGTCCGTCACCAGCTTGTCGTGTCCTGCCTCGAAGTCCGGAGACAGCAGTTCTGTCAGCGGATCGCTCGTCAGCATGGAAAGGATCGGAATGAGCGACGCCACCATTTTCTGGAAGTGCTCTCTGTTGTGCTCGTAGGTGGAAATCAGACCGTCCAGATCGACGGATTGGGCGTCATGGATCACAACCTGCTTGTAGAAGCTGATATAGGCCAGTAGCTGATTGCCCTTGTACTGCTTTACGAAGCTGCTAGAGCGAGCTTCCCAATCCGGAACGTGGTGTTTGAAGTGGATTCGCAGCGCTTTGAGCAGCAGGTCGTCCGGTCCGCCTTCGATGTAGCGCCGTAACTGCACGAGATTCGGCCTCTGGCCGGTCGCGATCAGGCCGTTCACGATGTCGTTGAGCACCTTCCAGCCGAACGCCGTGAACGGGTCCGCACCCGTCTCCGATGGAATCAGCGCAGCGATCCGGCTTGCAAGTTCCGTTTTGCGGTTCCAGTTGCGTAGCGGGTCGATGCAGGCGGACTTTTCAGGATGGGCGGGATGAAAATAGACGAACCGTTCCGGTTGACCGAGCGCCTCACAGACCTTGCGAGCATTCGAGGCCAAGCCGTGGTCGCCTTTGGGGTCGATGATGATGACCGGTTCATGACGGGCAATGGCCTGGGCGATCAGGAGATCGAACAGGCGCGTCTTCCCCACGCCAGTTGACCCAACAATCAGAGTATGCCCTTCGAGCAAGCCGAGATCGGCATAGACATCCTCTTCCCTGGATAGTCCATGAAGCCAGTGGGCGCCATCCTTGACAAACTCTTTACCGAAGGTCTCGGCCACGCCTTTCCCAATCAGGGCATGCATCTTTCGAGCCTCGATGTCTGTCCAGACGAATCCCTTGCCCAACCAGAACTGTCCGGGCTTCTGTTTCGCGATCAGGTCTTGTGGCGTGACGAACTCCTTTCTGGTTTTATCCAGGGCTCTTGCCCTCGCCTGGTTTCTCCTCCAAGCCTGTGCGCCCCGCCAAGCAGCCAATGACAGACATGCGATCGATGCCGCAACGCCTGCCCTGGTTGGAACCGGCAATGTGGCTGTTACAGCGAGCGTCATGGCGGATGCTGCCAACCAGGTTAGCGACATCGGCCATTCGTGCACCTTGCGCCACGGTTCCTCGAAATCCACGGATTCGAACATGCCGTTACCTTGGCTGTTGGCGGTAGAGCTGTCTGAGTTCTTGAAGCTGCGGTTCTGCGCGTTGATGATTGGCGCGTGTCCGCTCGGAAATCATTTGCCGGGCCTGCGCCTCCCATGCCCGGCACCGCTGCTGTTCTTCTGGCGTCTTGCCAGGCCGATTGCAGGCGTAGGCGTCCTGAAGCAGCCTGCCTCGCTCCCGATCCGAGAAGGTGGCGCGCTGTCTTTGTGGTTGCGTCTTATCCTGGGAGAAGAGACTGCCATCCGCATGGGCTGCCCCAGCACTGACCGCGAGCACGGCAAGCGTCGGCGCGGCTAAACGCATGATGGCGCCGCCCCTTTTCATTGGTACAACCCAGACACTGCGAACACTTCTCGTGCCTTTTCCGTAAAAGTCTCGATATCCAGCCGATACGCATCCGATTCTTCGTCCTTGTATTCGGCCAACTTGCTTGCGATCCCGCGCTTGACGGCCTCGTAGCGAAGATAGGGGTGGGACACGAGCACCCGGACGACATCGGACAGGCCGTAGCGCCTTACGTTGTGGCGCCAGGCAGTGACGTACTTCGCAGGATGGCGAGTCGCGGCCAGCCGTATCGTTCCGTTCGCGAGTTCCAGAGCGAGGACATAACCGCCTTGAACCGACGATGTGGCTCCAACATTGAGGTCAACGTATTCCGGCTTGCCGTCATACAGCCAGACCGGATGCAGAGTTTTCTGATTAGCTTCCATACCAAGGGAGAATAGCTTCGCGTTCGTTCAGAACGTTGTGGAAAAGAGCACAAAACCTATCTGTTTCAACGAGTCACGTTCCTCTTAAAGATTAAAAAAAGATTAGAAAAAGATTAGGGCGATTGTGGATAACTTTTGTTTTCATTATTTTTCAATTAGTTGGACATGTTTTCCACAGGCGCGACCCTACCCGCTATCCCGATAGTTTGGTACCCGCTATCCCGATAGTTTGCTACCCGCTATCCCGATACCCTCTACCCGCTATCCCGATAGTTTGCGGTGACGCCCTACCCACTATCCCGATATCCACTACCCACTATCCCGATAGTCGCATTCATGATTACTGCCGATCTGTGGATAACTTGCTTGTTTTGACCCTACCCGCTATCCCGATAGTGGGTCTGGCATTGTTTTTGCTTGTCTTGTTTACAACCACCTTGTCCTCGTCGTCGATGTAACACTCCCACCCCGTCGTCTCGGCCAGCTTCTCGATGGCTCGCCGGAGCACCTGGCGGAATTTCCACAACTCCTCCGCGTCGCTGCCGCACAACTCCTTCAGCGTGGCGACCTTGTAGGCGTAGGGTTCCGAGTGGGTGGAGTAGAAGGCGTGGAGCCACTGGGCCAGGGGATGCCGCCTCAGCTTTGCGCGCTCTACGGTATCGAGGGCGGTCCAGTTGCCGCCCATGAAGAGCAGCGCGAGCCGCTCGTTGACGCTGATCACGTACTCGTCCGTCGCTTCATCCCTGAACCCTTCCTGGATCAAGGCGCCGAAGTACGAGTGACGACCGTTCGAGATACGCACCAGGCAGCCCGCAAGGTCGTTGATGGCTTCTTTCAGCCATTCGTAGTCGGATTTGCCTGTCGTGCGTCCGATTGCCGTGAGAAAGGAGTACGCGGAAAACCGGATTTGCTTGCCCGTGCCATGCTTGGCTGCGAGCGCCAGACAATGCTCCCAAACGTCGAGATGAGCCTGCGTCGGACGATAGCCGCGTACCATGTAGACATTCAATCCTTCCACGGACGCGATCTTTTCTTCTCGCCGAAAGGCTTTCTCTGACACACCAAACAGCGCCGACCTCAGCACGTCGTTTGGCAAGGGCTTGCCGTTCGATGGCACAGGCAGGCCCGCGGCGATGGCATCCTGCTCCCGGCGCTGACGTATCCTGTCCAGCGCTTGCGCAACCCCGGTGTTCGGAATCGACTCTCCGGCTTCAAGAAAGGGAATAGAGAGTTGAGGAGGTGGATGACCCATCTCCTCCTTTTATCAGGGCGACGCCTGAAAGCCGCAGCGAAAAGCGCACTTGGCGGCAGCTTTTTGGTATTCGTTAAGTGCGCGGCCTCGGTTGAGTATGGATGGCAGAACGGTCTGTAGCGCAGATGATCATGCGGCTCGTCCCCCCACGCCAAAGCGCACCCCCAGCAGCTTGTGCTCTTCGGCATCGCCAAAGAGGCGCGCGATCACGGCCTCATCGAGCGCCCGCGCTTCCTGCGGCGAAAGCAGCTCGCGGGTGGAGGCGAAGTTTTCCGTGTTGATCGAGACGATGTACTGCATGTCCGAGCCTTGCAGTTCGCGCATCGTGAGGCCAAGCCAGGCGGCGCGCTGGTGGGGATCCACGGGGTCGAACAGGCCGTTGTCGTGCCACAGGTGGCGCATGGTGTGGTGTGCACCGTGGCGGTAGATCAGCCAGTCGAACGCCATGACGCGCGCCGCGTTGATGCCGTCGGAGTGCTGGCTTTGCACCTGCACCGCCAGGTTGTAGCGCAGCTTGTTGTTCGTGTTCAGGTTGTTTTCCAGCGTGATGCCGCAAGGCTCATTCGGATAGAGGGTGTGGATCAGCTCACGATAACGCCGGTCGGCCCACTCGATGGGGCGCGTGGCCAGGTAGTCGCTGGCGCGGCGGCTGTCCTCGGCGTCCTGTTCTTGGAGCGCGATGCGTTCTTTTTCCCAGGCAGATTTGGCGTCCTCATAATTGCGCAGCCGCTCGACATCGGCGCGCATCTGGGCCAGGCGTTGCGCCACTGCGATATAGTCGTCCAGGGCGTGGTGCCCGCCCAGATAGGCGAGCGCCTCGTCGCGTTGGCGGGCGGCCTCGCGGCGCTCCTGCTCGATGCGCTGGCGCTGCTGGATGAGCGCGATGCGGTCGCGTTCGAGCCGCCGCTGGCGCTGTTCGGCCAGCGAGTGGTGAAACGACTCGACCGCCTCGAAGTGCGCCAGCATCTCGGGCTTGAACACGCGCTCCAGGCCGCGGTAAAAGCCCAGCAAGGCTTCGCGGGTAATGTCCGGCCTTCTGTCGAGCGCCTGCTCGATGCCCTTGAGCTGAAAATCGATGCGCGCCAGTTGCACCTCGTGCTGACGCAGCTTTTCGGTGAGCTCCTGGGCAGACTGGTGCACCTGTTCGTAATCGTCGGCCACCTGCATGGCGTCCAGCCGGCGTTGCCATTCATCGATGCTTCTTTCCAGATCGGCAATCTGCGCCTGCGCAGCCATCCCGCTGCGCAGCAGGTCGCGCAGGCGGCTGTCGGCCTGGGCAAGCAGCTTCAGGTTGGCGTCGAGCTGCAGGATGCGCTCGCGGCGGGCGATTTTGCCCAGCGCCAGCTCGATGTCGAGCCCCAGCAGGTAGAGGCTGTGCACGAGGCCCTGGTGTTTCTCCTCGTGACCGAGCACCACGGGGTCGAGCAAATCTTGACGCTCCACGCGCGCAAAGCGTCGGTAGAGGCTGCGAAAACTCAGGCTGCCGCGCTGCGGCAGCACGAACGGGCCGTGCTGGTTGAGCCAGTCGCGCAGCTGGTTCTGGTTCAACGCTTTGCCGTCGAGGGTGATGCCGGAGCCATCGCCATTGCGTTCGACGCGGTGTTTCCGCGCGCCGAGCTCGAACTCCAGCGCAAAGCGCCAGTCGCCCACGCCCTGTTTCAGCTCGTTACGTGGATGGGCGCCTAAACAGTGGTGCACCAGGCGCAGCGCCAATGTCTTGCCCACGCCGTTGGCGCTGCCTTGCTCCTGCTGCGCGTCTCCCACCAGCACGGACAGCCCGCTGGGGCGAAAAGCCAGCGGCTTGAAGCTGGGCCGGTCGCAGCTCAAGCCGATGAGCCTCATGGCACAGCCTCCACGCGATCACCCTCCACCTGGCGGGCCGCGCCGATGGCGTAGAGCAGGGTCACCGCCAGCGACAGTTCGCCCATGCCGGGCCGCGAGGGCCACGGGCTGTCCGGCCGTTCAAGCTGCGCCAGGAGCTCGTCGAGCGTGCGCGGCGCATCGGCCAGCAGTGTGCGCACATACCCCGCCAGCCCGAGGAGGCTGTCGGCGAAGCGGATGTGTTCATGCGGCGCGACCGCAAGTTCCAGGTGCGTCATAGACGTCGCAGGTTTCGAAATACTTGGCCAGCACCGTTTCGGCAGCCTCGCGGTAAGCCTTGAGCATGAACGGGTGCTGCCGCGCAGCGGGCGGAATGATGCGCTCGATCATCCAGACATAGCGCAGCGCCGGAGCATCTTCGTCGGAGTCCGCGATGTTTTGCTGGCTTTCGGCGTACAGCGCGCGCAGTTCGTGCGCAACTGCCTGGGCAAGGGATGGGTCACGCGCCTGGAAGAAAGCATCGACGCTGCCGACCTGATAGGACAGGCTGCGCAGTCTATCGGCCGCGAAACCGTCGAGGCCGTTGAAGCGGATTTTTTCGTCGAAGTCCGGCGCGATGTGCTTGGCGATGTTGCCCCAGCCTGCATCATGGTGCGCGAGATGTTCGAGGACCTCGCCCACGGCGCGCGGGTCGATCCAGTCGGGCAACTCCCCGGGCACGCCTTGCACGATCTGCGCGCGCACGTCTGCCGCAAGCTCGCGAAACATGCTAAAGAGGTGGCCGGCACCCATGGCCCGGCAGTCGATGCCGGTTTCGCGCTGCATGGCGTCAAGCTCATCCAATACGCTCGCAGGAATGCCATGAAAGCGGTCGTTGAGCACGAACCGGTAAGCCTTCATGTCAGGATAACGCTGTCGCAGCTTGGCGAAATCCGCGCGCGCCTTGCGCGCTGCTTCCCGCTCCGAAACGTTACTGCTGGCCGCGGGCCCATAGACCTGAAAGAACACGCCAAGGTTTGGCACATAGCCATCATTGCCGTGATCACCCACTGACCCCGACGGACGAACCGGAACGAAAGCCGGGTATTGCGCCATGAGCACATCGGCCACCAAACGCTGGAACGCCTCGCCAGCGGCTTCATAGAGCCGCAGTTTGAAGTGTATCGCCAGCCAGTAGTCGTCGTGCGCGCTCATGGGAAAACTTTAGCACCAATGCTTACGTCTGACCAAAGACCTGACGATCCGCTTTGGTGTCATGCTGGCCGCAGCAGTCGGAATGATCGTCGGTCTTCTGCGCTACGGATGAGGATTGTCCAGCGCGTCGGCCATCAAGACCGCGATCAAAGCAGCTCGATCTGAACCGGCATCGCCTCAGGCAGCTCGTCTTTGCCAAAGAGCCCGGCCTGTCCAGGCTTGGCAGACAGCCCCTTGCCCGTCAACCCAGGCTCGCGCGCGAGCAGATCGCGCAAGGGCTTCATATCGGGCAGGCCGAGCGCCGCGCTGATTGCCGCGTCGATTTCCGCACGCACCGGATCGACATTGAGCCTGGCGAGCGCTTGCAGTTCCTGGCCGCCGAGACGGTCGTGGGCGTCCGCCAGTCTGGAAAGAACGTCGTCGGCCAGGTTGCGCACATCGAGAACCGGCATCGCCTCCCACTGCGGCTTCTTGATTTTCATCCAGGCGCCTTGCGTGACGACGCGACGCGACAGCATCAAAAGCAGAGAGGGTGTTGAATTGAGCCACAGCAGCAGGGCCTTTTCCTGTCTGGCATCCAGAGATGTCTTCAGCGCCCACCAGGTGTTGCCAAGCACCGGCTGATCGAAGCCGACCGCCAAGACGCGATGCGAGTTCGTCCGCACTCGCTCGACCAGCAGGATGCGCCCTGATCGCGGCCACAGGCGGGTTGCGCCATAGTTCGGACCGCGTGGAGATTCGAGCCATGGGGAAAGCCACGAATTCGGCTGCTGCCTGATCGTCGTGACGGTTTTTGCTTCGTGGTTCCAGAAAGCGGGGTAAGGAGACCATTCGGTGTCAGAAACCTTGAATCCATCGTGGATTCTTCTCTGATCTGGACCAATCTCCCCGATTTGATCGATTCGGCAAAGAGGGACAGGAATAGAGCGGCTACCCGGGACAGTCAATTGGTGATGCTCAGAAAGCTCTACCGCCACCCGTAACGTCCATGTTTGCGCGAACTGCGCCCCGATCCATTGCTCTTCTCCCTGTGCCGCAGGAAGGGAGACGAGTTCCGCGAGCTTGCGTCCGTCGCTGCCCTTGATCGATGTGACCGATCCGCTCTCCACGTCCGCCGCGTGAGTGGCCGCAATGCGCGAGGCCAGATCCATGGCCTCATAGATCGTGGCCGGGTTGTGCCACAAGTTCACGTAGAGCGTTCGGCCAGGCGCCTCGTCGCGCTTGCGCTTCCTCGCAATGAACATCAGCTCGGACAGGTCGGTGTTCTCGGAGAAGTTCGGGCGCTCTGCGTCATGGCTGACGATCACGACCTCGAGGTGGTAGCCGTCGGCAATAAGCTTGCGGCTCTCGCCCCATGCCTCACCCGTGGCCAGGGCCACAGGGAGGATGAACGCCATGCGGCCGCCCACACGCAGGTGCTTGTCCGCGATCGCCATGAACACGCTGCCCAGGCCCGCCGTGACCGACGCCTTGAGATTCTGTGCCCGCCGTTTCAGCTCTGCCTGTAGCCTGTCACGCTCATCGTCCGGCAGACTGCCAAAGAGCAGATTGCCGCCCACGGAGCGCACAAACGGGGGATTCATCACGCACAGGTCGAGCGTCGGCACCTCGGCCTTCGTGTAGTGCTCCGCGGCAACCCCGGTCTGCTTGACCTCCATTTGGCTGTAGTCGAGCGTGAATTGGGTGGGCACCGAGCGATGCCCGATGAAATCCAGACTGCCGAGCCGCAGCGTGCGCCCCTGAACGCCCATTGGCATCGTGAACAAGTTCATCTTGCTGTACGTCACCTCTGGCGCGAGCATCCCAAGGGTCGATGCGGTCAGATGCACCGCCGACGGAAGCACGTCGTAGCCGTAGATGACGTTTTCCATCAGGGTTTTGTGCAAATGCCTCAGATCGGTCTGCTCGATCCTCCGCCCGGAACTCACGCGATCGACGATGAACCGGTCAGTGATGGCCTGCGCCGTCGCCATCAGCAGCGTGCCCGTGCCGCAGGCCAGATCGGCAGCAACGAAATCGACCAGCTTTTTCAGCGAGCCGAAATCGATGTCCCACTTCTGCGCGAAGGCGAGCTTGAGCAGCATCGTGGCCGAGGACGTGGCCGTGTAATACGTCCCAAGGTATTTGGCATGGTGCAGCAGCCAGTGGTAGATGCGTCCCATCAGGTCGTGCCGCAGCGCCGACTGGTTGGCGCAGATCGCCTTGGCCTCGTCCTTGAGCCAGCGAACCGCCGCGATAGCTCCCTGGGTGATCGGCACTTCTTCGAGAATGGCCTCGCCAATCTGAAAGATCGGGACGTAGTTGATGCGCGTCCAGATCCAGCGCCAGTGCTTCTTGATCTCGTTGATCGGGTCTGCCGCGTTGTCGTAGGCGCGCAGCGAGTCGATGCGCCCATCCGCATTCGATGCCGCCAGTTGTTCCTGGAAGATCATGGCGTTGGCCAGCACCAGCGCGGCCACCTTGGCCGCCGTTTCGCGGCGTGCGTCACGCTCCTGCGCGGTCTCGCCGCGCTTGGAGTGCATCCCCAGGGTGTCGGAGAGCCTGTCGCAGATGCCGCCCGCGCCTGCCCATAGATCGGCGATGGACTGAATGCGCTCAGACAACCTCTCTGCCGAGGCAGCAACGATGTCGTCTTTTGTCATCGCCTCGTGCGCCCGGCGCAGAGAGGCAAGCACCTCGTCTGGGCTTCCTTCGGCCCAGTCCGTCTCTCCGGTCTCGGATATGACCCGGTGCCTCAACCGGCTCTCCGACAGCGCCGCATCGAGCCTGCTGACGGGAACCGTCCGAAGGGTCTTGGGATAGATCAGCGCCACGGCGATGTGGCAGATGCCGCTCTGAACGCGCTGCCTTGCGGCGCGCAGCACTGTGTTTTCCGCATCGGGAGCGTCCGCGTATTTACCCTCGATCACAACGCGGACGCCACCCATCAGAAACATCACATCCGGTCGCTGCTGTCCATGCCGGTGGATCGTCTCGGCATCCGCATGGACGCCGTGCTTGCTAAGAACGATTGCAAGCTGTGTGTTGATCGTCTCTTCCCGGTGTCTGATGGCCGGACTCATTGCACACTCCATCCCGATGTTCAGGTAACCACCGCACCCCTTGCGGCAGGGGATATCGTTCGAGTTGAGCGTCGGCTGCCGGCTTACCGGCAGCTGTCCGCTCGAACGAGTGGTTCGTCGCCTGGCTCACGACAAGGCTTCTCGCACGACCTCGGGATGACGCTTGGCGATGCGAATGAGCGCCTTGGCCGCCCCTGATGGAGAACGACGGCCCTGCTCCCACTCCTGCAGCGTGCGCTTTGAAATACCGAGCGCTTCAGCGAACTGCGCCTGCGAAAGACCTGAACTCTGCCGAGCCTGAGCAATCTCGTTAGGCGCCACCGAGGTGACACGGGCCGCTTGACCGGCCTTCATCTCGCGCACGGACTGCAGCAACTTCAGGCCCAGCGCTTTACCGCTCGACGGTCGCTTGGCCTTGCCAGTACTAGCCATTCTCGATCTCCAACGAACGTAGGCGTTTCGACGAACATGAACATTAGCAGCACTATACGTCAAAGACGTATCTAACTCAACCAGCGCTCCCGATGGGCCGAACCTTGAGTTGATCTTCCGTGCCACCCAGCCGGATGAGCCGACGGGCGCTCTCTCGCTCGATCAGGGCGCGCAACGCCTCCTTCAGGAGCGCGCCCACATTATTCACGGGTACGCATCAGCGTCACCCTTCTTGTCAGAGGCTATAGCGGCTTCTCTCGCAGCCTTGGCGAATCGGATGTACTGCAGCGCCTTGTTGACGTGACGCGCTTCGCGCCGGATCGCCGTCAGCTTGATCTCGGTATCCTCGACCAAGGGCCTCTCCCACTCTTTGCTGAAACCCAGGAGGGTCTTCAGGTTGTAGCCATATTCCCCTGTCTTTCGAATGGAAAGCCTCTCCGCCCGCCTTGTCCCTTTCGTCTTCGATCCGACCCACTTTACCCTAGCCCATTCGAGCTTGATGGCGTTCCCGTCTCGCACGCACCGCACCTGCAGCGTGCTCTTGTTCTCCCACCCAGGCATCTTCTGCTCTGTCGCCCTCACGACCGCCCAGTGTGCTTCCACGATCTCATACGCGCGATCGTACAGGTCATCCAGCCATGCCTGGAGCTGCTCTACCACCAGTTCCCCGTGATCAGTTCTACCCATGATGCTTCCTACTCTTACTAGTTCGGATTCAACCCCCATGAATCCCCCAGAGGCCGCGTTTTTCCAGCCCCTAATAGGAGGATTCAACCCCCATGAATCCCCCTATTAGGGGCCGACGATTCTTGCCTCTCGGCCTCCCAGACGCCCGTCGGCGTCACCTCGTCTCTGCCTTGGTTCAATCCCCCAGCTTCAGGGGAATTCAACCCCCATGAATCCCCCTGAGGCCGCGTTTTTCAGATGCCAACACTTGCGTTCCTCCTAATAGGCGGATTGAGGCCAATCGTAACAAGCGGCCGGCGAAAAAAACGCGCTAAAGGATGCTGTTTTGTGCGCTTTTCCAAAAGTTTGCCAGCGGCGTCCATGTTAAGTTCGCTACCAGTTCGCTGTTGCGCCATGAAGCGGCCTGCGGCACTAGCGGTGCACTAGCGGTTTTTTGGACCTGGAAGATTGGCACAGACAGGCGCAGTCTGCGACTGGCGGTGCTCTAGCGGTAGACAGAACCCGTAGCTTTAAGGAGAAAGCGCTTTGAACATACTCGGCATTGACATTGGGTACTCCAATCTAAAGCTCGCCTTCGGACAGAAAGGAGAATCTCCCAAAACGCACCTGCGCCCTGCGGGCGCGGCTCCCGCAGACCGCTTCGGGTCGCGCTTCGACGGGAAGGCGCACGAGGACTTCCTGCATGTGATGGTGGACGGGCAAGAGTTCATCGCCGGCGTCTCACCGGACCGCGCCGAAATGTGGATTCGCTCTCTCCACGCGGATTACTCCTCCAGCGCGTCTTACAAGGCGTTGTTTCACGCTGGGCTTCTCCTCTCGGAGATGGACAGGATCGACATGCTCGTCACCGGGCTGCCGGTCTCTCAATATCTGGACGAAACCCGCAAGAAAGCCGTGGCCAAGCAAATGCAGGGAGCGCATCAAGTCACCCCCAGGAGAACCGTCACCGTCGAGAAGGTCATGGTTATCCCGCAACCGGTTGGTGGGCTTCTGGACTACATCTCCCAGGAAGATGCCGATATTGAGGACGCGCGGGTTCTCGTGGTCGATCCCGGATTCTTTTCGGTCGATTGGGTTGTGATTGCCAACAAAGACCTGCATCGCCAGTCGTCTGGCACCAGCCTCAATGCGTCATCGGTCGTTCTCGAAGAGGCTTCCAGGCTGATTGCCAAGGATCATGGCTCGGCTGTCAAGACCGAAACCCTCGAAAACGCCATCCGGTCTGGCAAGCCCACCGTGCTCGTGCTTGGCCAGCGCGTAGAGCTGGCTCCCTACATCGAGCAGGCCGCGAAGACGGTCGGTCCGGTCGTCGTTGAATCCATCCAGAAGTCGCTGCGGACTGAGGGCGAGGCGCCGGATCTCGTCGTCCTCGTGGGCGGCGGAGCGGATTTCTTCCGTGAGGCCCTGCAAAGCGCCTTTCCGCGTCTTCAGGTGATCACACCAAAGGACCCGGTGTACGCCAACGCCCGGGGCTTCTGGCTGATGGGAGCAAACCTGTAAATGCGCATCGTGGTCGTTGTCACCGAGACCGGGAACCCAGAGCTCTACAAGGCGCTTCACGGCACCCCACCGCGGCAGCGCGCCGAGCGGCTGCGGACCCTTGCCACTGTCGGGCTGGTGAGCGTGTCCGGCCAGGTCATGCGGGACGAACAACCGTCCAAGAGCAGCCAAGACAGAGACGCTGAAACCAGGGTAGGCGCCATCGCAAGAAAACTTGGAGGCGTGTTGTGATGTCAGCTTCTAAGGCGGGCGGCGTCGCGCGCTCGATCGGCGAACATCTGCTCATGCGCGCGGCGCGGGTCAGCCTGAAGCCAGACGAGGTGTCCAGACTGATTGCCTGTGCCTCGAGCCTGGTCCATGGCGTCGTGCCCCAGCCGCAGAAGATCCTCGATGCAGTCGCGGTCCTGCGCAGGTGCGGCGATTCAAGCAACCTGGAAGATGCTCTCATGTCGTTACTCAAAGAGGACCGTTCATGCTGACAACTTCCATCTCTGTAGCCGAGTACAGGGCGCTGGTTGTGGCCACATCCGGGCGCAGGCGGAGGCGCGGAAGAATCGCGCGCTCCCCTGAAGAGGCCATCCATCGCGCATGCATCCAGTGGGCTGCGACCCAGGCTGCTCGTTACCCGCTATTGCGGTGGATTTTTCACGTTCCGAACGGCGGAATGCGCCCAAAAGGCGAAGCCGGAAAGCTGAAAGCGATGGGTGTCCGGCCCGGGTTGCCGGACATCCTGCTCCCCCGTCGAAACGGGCCGTGGTCCGGCCTGGCCGTTGAGGTCAAATCGCCATCCGGCAGGCTCAGCAGGTGTCAGGCGGACTGGCTGGCGGCGCTCGCGCAGGATGGATGGCTGACGGCGGTCGTGCGGTCGGTCGACGAGTTCCAAGAGGTTTGCTTGTGCTTTCTGGAGCCGTAAGCCGGAAAGTTGGCCGCCACCATCTCGCCTTCTATCGGGGCTGGCTGCAGGGCCTCGATCTCAAGTTGCTCGCGGACCGCTACCTTGAAACCGGCCTTGATCTGCGATTTGCCAAGTCCACGCTCGCTTGGCTGCGCGATACCCTGAGCCAGGCGGCGCTCAGACAGGGCAAACGCGGCGAGGCGCGATTGCTGCGTCTCCAGCTGGCGTCCAGCCAGGTGGTCAAGATCCCTGCACTTCCATCGCTGGACGATTTCCGGTCGGAACACGACCCTGACGGTTTCTACCAAGAAGAAGAGCTGATCCGGCTGTACTTGGAGACGTTCCCTCAAGCCGCTGACAGGAAAATCCGTCAGCGTCGACGCCTCATCGAGCGCCAACTGAAAGCGCTCGATGTAATCGAGCATCTCCTCGCAACCGAACCAGTGCCTTCCGATCTGGTGTCCGCATGGTTCGACAAGCCCGTTGCCGATCGACTGGTTCTTGCCGGCATTCCGACCATCGGCGCCCTTCTGAATCGAATCCGGGAACGCGGATACCGTTGGTGGGTCACCGTGCCAAAGCTCGGCGAGAAAGGCGCCGCCCGGATCGTCGCTTTGCTGCGTGGATACGAATCCTCACTGGGTCCGCTGCCGGACCACGCTCTTGCGCCTGTTCGTAGCCTGCCCGCTCCTTTGCTCGTCCAGGCCCGCAGCCTGGAAACCGCCATCGTGCCCATCGAGGTCCTCGCGGTGCCGCAGCCGCTGTCCGGCGAGACGGGTTCCAACAGACACACAGGTCGGCCGCGCATCCAGGCCGCCAATGACCATCAGGCCATCAAGTCTTGGCTTGCCACGAAATCGGGTAGTGCGCACACGTCCAGGGCCTACCGCAAGGAGGCTGAACGGCTCCTTCTCTGGGCTGTGATCGAACGCCAGAAGGCGCTTTCCGATCTCACCATCGAGGACTGCGCGGCGTACCGGGACTGGCTGTCCATTCTTGGGCGGACGAACCCGGAGCAGTGGCCGTTCCGGATTCCCCAAAGTGAATGGATCGGCAGCCGAAACACGCCGCGTTTCAGCCCGAACTGGCGTCCGTTCGACGGCCCTCTATCCGCTACGAGTGTCCGGCAGGCGTTGACGATCCTGTCGAGTCTGTTCGATTGGCTGGTGCGCGTCCAGTATTGCGCTTTCAATCCCTGGGACGCCGTGAGCCGGAAGTTGGCCGCAAGCCCGGACACACCCGAGGACGTGGAATTGACGCGGGTGTTCACGGCCGGCCAATGGGACTACCTGATGGCTTTCCTCGACACCTTGCCTGCGGACGATGCGACATCACGGCTGCGTTTCGTGTTGCCCTTCGCCCAAGCCACTGGCCTGCGTCTATCGGAGCTGGTGGATGCGAGCATCGGGCGGCTCTATACCATGCCGCTCAAGGATGGCCTGGGCGTGCGCTGGATGCTCAAAGTGCTGGGCAAAGGCGGCAAGTGGCGGGCCGTGCCCATGCCCAGCCGGGTCATAAATCTCCTCCGGGAATACCTTGCCCGCCGTGGCCTCGATCCCGACCCACTCGCCAATCCGCCCGAGACGCCTTTGATTTCCCGGCTTGGAAGCCAGGAGCCGATGACAGGAAGCGCCTTGTACAAGACGCTGCGGATGGTGTTCCATCAGGCAGCAGAAAGCCTGGCTGCGGATGGCAAAGACCAGGAAGCCAAGGTCTTCCGCCGTGCCACTGTCCATTGGCTACGGCATACCTGCGGCGCGCATCTCGCGTCGAGCGGCGTGCCGGTGAATCTGGTGCAAAAGCTTCTGGGTCACGCAAGTCTGGCGACCACCAGCATCTACACGGAGACCGACGATGAGCAACTGTGGTATGAATTGGAATCGCGAGCTTGATTGCAAGCTCTGCCCTAGGCTTGCCGCCAGCCGCAGCCAGATCGTCTTGCCGACCCCCTGCCCGCCGGGCGGTCTGCTGGCGATCGGGGAAGCGCCGGGCGTGGAGGAGGACGAAATCGGAGAAGGATTCGTCGGGCAGGCCGGCCGCACGCTCGACACCCTGCTCGTCCGGCACGGGCTGGAGCGAAACCGCGACTACGGCGTGGCCAACATCGTCCGGTGCCGGGCGGCGAACAACCGCAGCCCGGACCGGAAGGAGATCGACAATTGCCTGCCGTGGCTTGCGGCTTTCCTGCTGGAATGCAGGCCGACCGTGCTACTCCTGGTAGGGGCCACGGCGACAGAGGTCTTTCTCGGGCCGGGTCCGCTCCACCGGCAGATCGAGCGATCCAGGAAGTCCCCGGTGCTGCTTGCCAAGGATGCGCACCCAATCCTTCAGCCGGCGATCCGGAGGTTGCATGGCGCTGTGGACGGCATCTTTGCCATTCCCATGCCGCACACCTCAGGCATGGCGTGGAACCGCAGGGTGTCCAACGGAAAGGTGTGGCGTGAGATTGGGGAAGAGCAGGTTGAACTGGCCGTCGAATGTTTGGAGTTTTCGCATGCTACTTGAGTACAGAACCGACCGGCGCGGCTACACCATGTGGCTGGAGCGCGACCTGTTCGGGGCCTTTGTGCTGTATCGGCGCTGGTATGGCTTGCACAACCGGCGTGGAGGGATGAAACACCAGGTGTTTGAACTCGAGCAGGATGCCCTGAGAGAAGTACGCCGGATCATGCGCGTGCGGGAAAGGCACGGCTATGTGCCGGTCGGTCAATAGCAGAAGACGAAGAATTTAGGGCTGTCGTCGATCGTTTTCTGCTCGGGTCGAAGCCATCTGGCGCAACAGATCATGCAGGCGCTTGTTTTCCTGCCGCAACTCCTCGATCCGCGCCTCGTCTCCTCTCACTTGCTCCTTGAGTTTGAGCACAAGGGCTTCGGTATCGCCGTGACGACGAACCAAGTCCGCAAACGCTGCGCGATCTTCTTCCGCCTTAGCCTGGTACTCCTCCAGCGCCACCGACAGGTCTTCGGCCACCGCTTCCAGCTCCTGCCGTTCGCGGTCCCACTCTTTCCTGGCCTCGGCGTACTCGTGCGCCAGCTTCACCACCTCCGCATTGGCCATCTCCGTAGCTTTCGCCCATACTTCCTGAGCGAATCGGCGGACGGCCTCGTCCAGGTCGGGTGGTACAGGGCCGGCTTCCTGCACCTTGTCCGCCTTCTCCTTCCGTCGCTGATGCCACTCGCGCATGGCTTCGGAAATCGTCGTGAAACTTCCGCTGCCAAGCGCTTTACGAACGGCTGCCAGGGTCGGCGCCTTCCCTTCTGCGTCGAGCCGGTCAGCGACGGCCCAAATGTCATCCTTGGTCAGTGCCATGGCGACCACTCCTCGTGCTGCTGCACGAGCACGTTGAGCATCACGAAAGCACCCCATGCGGCCACCGCCCACTCCCACAGGTCGTGGCCGGCGACCAGCATCAAACCGGCGCACACGGGAATCGACCCGAGAAGCAAGGCTGAGGCGATGCGATAGTTGATCCTCCCCTCCACCCGCGAGGATACCCAAACCACGAACAGCCAGGCGGGCGGAGTGATGAGCATGCCGGCGATGCCGTGGCCGCGCGCCAGTTGCTCTCCAGCGACGAATGCGGCTGAGAGGGCAGCTAACCACGTGGCAAAGCCCTTCGATTCCGGAAGATCAGACCCTGCAGACCGAAACGTCGCGATTTCAAAAGCTCGCACGATGGTCTCGCGCATCAGCAGGAGCAACTCTTTCATATACGATCCTTCATGTATTAATACGATACTACTACAACATACAACATTATTCAAGTTAACATGGGCCGGTTTGTGTGGTACACGCCACACTGCACAGGCAGTTCTCTGGAGGTGCACCCGCTGAGGATGTGGCGTTTGGGGCCTGCTACTGGCGGTCCACTGGCGGTTGCGTAGCTCAGCCTACGGGCGATAAATCCACACTGTCTGCTACTGGAAGTGCTCTGGTGGTTCTGTAATGCGACTATGCTTGCATAAATGCAGTCATCCGCCTATCATTGATGTCAATGAAAGCAGATAAGGGGTTTTGGATATGGCCACCCTGACAGTACGTAACCTACCTGATGAGGTGCATCGGGCGCTTCGCGTGCGCGCCGCCATGCACGGGCGCAGTACGGAGGCCGAGGTGCGCGCCATCCTGGAAAACGCAGTGAAGCCGGCGGAGCGCATCCGCATGGGCGATGCCCTGGCGGCGCTGGGTCGCAAAATTGGCTTGAAGGATGAGGATTTCGCAGTCTTTGAACAGGTGCGGGACAAGACGCCGGCCGAGCCGATGAGGTTTGAATGATCCTCCTGGATACCAACGTCGTTTCCGAGGCGATGAGGCCAGAGCCGCATCCCGCCGTGCGGAACTGGTTGAACGAGCAGTCCGCGGAAACCCTGTACCTGTCCAGCGTGACGCTGGCGGAGCTGCTGTTTGGCATCGCAGCGCTGCCGGCCGGTAAGCGCAAGAACACGCTGGAGAGCGCCCTCGATGGCTTGATGGAACTGTTTGGCGATCGAGTGCTGTCGTTCGATCTTGATGCGGCCCGCCACTATGCCGAACTGGCCGTGACGGCTAGAACCGCTGGCCTGGGATTCCCGACGCCTGACGGATATATCGCCGCCATTGCGGCCTCGCGAGGGTTCATCGTTGCATCCCGCGACACCGGCCCTTACCAGGCGGCAGGGCTACAAGTGATCAACCCCTGGGAGGCGTAGAGCGCTAACCACTTGCCGCAGGGCGGCCCGCGCCAAGCTTTTTCAGCATGCTGCGGACGTGAGCAAGGGAAGCGGCTTCGAAGCGGGTTGCCGCAAAACGCTTCACCAGAATCTCGTCGGCATCGATCAACGTCTCGCCATTCGGTCCTTCGTGGCGTTCCAGCGAGCCAACCTCCAGGAACGCATCAACCCAGGAAACGGGAACATCCATCAGGTCGGCCGCTTGCTGTCTGGTCAGTAGACCCATCTCTTCTTCTCCTTCCTGTCGTTCGTCGTCTCTATAGCAGCAAACGGAGGCGCAAGCAATTGTTATCTATGGGGTTTTGTCAGCTGTATTTTTGGTTTGCCGACTTGCGTGCAAAAAATGGCGTTCATGATAATGACAGTTATCATGAACGCGATTGCCGCCTTGAGCTTTGCGCGGATTGCGCAATCTTTGATCACGCCAGAAAAAGGCCGTAGATTTCTGGCAGAGAAGCCCAACGACAGCCCGGTTATCCACAAATTTTGTGGATAACCAAGACCGTGCGCCTCGGCTACAGCGATCCAGGCAGGCATGGGCGGCGGCGATGCCTTCACCATGCGCACGAGCAAAAAATCCACGGCCCTCATGTTTGAGGGACCAGGGTGTTTCAATCAGGCCGCTTCCGCATGAGCCCCATTGTGGGCGGAGCCGACGGCCGCGGCTTCAGCGCGGTTTCCTTGCTGGGATGTTCGTGGTCTGCACGGGGTTTGGCGCGAACGACCACAAGAAGCGGCAGCGGTAGTTTGTTGCCCCACCAGAGCATGTCTTCTTCTCATACGACAGCGCTGTATAGCACGTCTAGAACCAGTATCTGGGGCGCGCATTTTATAGGCAATTAGTGCCGCGCATGGGCGGCAATAAAATAATTCTATTGGTAGACCACACAATGTGCGGATATGATATCTTCACAATGTGTAGTTCCGTTCCGGAGGAATACGTGGAACGCATAGTGTATGAGTGGGGCCTCGAATGGCTTGATGAGCTCGAAGATATAGTTTGCGTAGACTTCCAGGGCCGGGTGAAGGATTTTTACCCGGACTATCGAATAGACGGGGTCGCGCTCCGTCTGTGCCTGATCAGGCGTGATCTTGACCCCGATTCTGGCGCCCCGGACGAATGGGCTTACGCCATCCCGGGTTCGGATGGCTGCTGGACGCTCCCGGATGTATTCCAGACGGGGCGGCGGGTTCCACAACGGTTCAAGCAAGAGCTGGCCAGGGCCAAGCTCAGGGTGACCAAGTAGTCTTAATCCCTTTGAGATCAGGGCATGGGTTCAGAGACAGATGCCGTAAGAAGACATGCGCAGCAAGCCTGACCCGCAGCAAATCAAGGCGGCCCGCCTGATGGCCGGCCACACCCAGCGGCAAGCTGCCGAGCTCGTTGGTGCCTCATTGCGCGCCTGGGAATCATGGGAGGGTGGCCAGCGGCGCATGCAGCCTGCTATATTTGAGCTTTACTGCCTTAAGGCGGGGCTCACGCCTTGTCGAGAAGTTGTAGGACGGCGGGGGGATACGGATTCCCATGATTGACCTCCTCCCCTCCCTGAAGGAAGGGGATTCCTGCGGCTCATGCTGCAAGTCTCTCCGGATGGAGAGGATTCGAGGCGTCCATCCACCGGTGTTTCGTCCACCGGAGGGCTTCAGGCCTCGGGGCGGCCTCCGCCCCGTCCCACAGACTGGGTTTGCTTTTCTTCGCGATGTTGCGCGAGGCGGCCTGGTTGGCTTCCATGACCAGCCCGCAGGTCCGGCAGCGCAACACGCTCCACGGCCGCCTCGCCACGTCCGTCGAGCCGCACGACGGGCAGGTTTCCGACGTGCCGCGCTCCAGCACGCGTTCCACGCGGATGCCGCGCCTGGCGCAATGTTTCTCGATGATCCGGCTCGCCCGGTCGAAGCTCCAGAAGCCGTGGATGCGTCCGTTCCACCGGCGCGTGTAATCCACCTCGCGCCGGATGTCTTTCGGCCATCCGATCACGACGCGACCCACACGGTGGGCTTTCAGAACGGAGACGATCCGCGCGGCCAGCGCCTCCCAGGCGTGCTCCCATCGCGCCCGGCGGTTGCGGTACAGCCGCCGCAGGCGCTTCGAGGTTCGCTTCCCCGCCGGACGATGGGACAGCTCCGCCATGTGCTCCGCGATCTTCCGGCCCCAGTAGTCCCAGTCCTTCAGGACTTCCCGGCCCAGGAAGTGGATCGCCGTCTCCACCCCCTCGATGGAGAGCGAGGCGAGCACCCGCACCCCAAGGTCGATGCCGGCGATCCGCCCGCCTTGGGCGGGAGCCGGTTCGGGCGACTCGACGGCATAGCGGAAGTACCAGCGATTCCGTCCCGCATCGAAGGCGATTTCGGCCCGCCCCGGCTTCCCGTCGTAGCGCCGCAACCCACGGTAGGGCAGTCTGATCCGCCCGGAGCCGTTCCGGAGATCGGCTGGCAGGGTCACGGCGACGGTTCGGGAATCCACGGCATAGGACCGCCCGCACTTGATGGGGATGAGATCCGCCGGACGGCTTCCGTCCTTGCGTTTGCGGTAGCGGGGCAGCCCGGGCTTATCCGGAAACGCCCCTTTCTTCCAGCGCTCCCGCAGCGCGAAATAGGACTTCCACGCCTCGGCGAGCTTCTTGAGAACCTCCTGCGCGATGTCGGAGGGCAGCGCCCGGTACGTCTCGTGCGCCGCAAGCCCATCGCACAGCGCCGCGTACCCAGGCACCTTGCCGCCCGCGAGAAACGCTTGCCGGCAGATGTAGTTCGCCGCGTTCCACAGCGCGGATACGCGATCGCCCAGCCGCTTGAGCGTCCGCCCGGCGTTCCCGTCCGGCAGCAATCTGATCCGGTTGGTTCTCATAAAACGCAGACTAGCAAACGCGCATCCCCCAATCGTGGCCGAAAAACGCACGAAACCGATCCGTTATGCGCTATCCCTCCCCGGCATGAATGCCGCGGCTTCTCGCGCGAGATGGTGAACCAGCGGAAAAAATTGTAAACCACCCGCGGCTGGAGGCGCGGGTGGTTTGCGTTTGGGGTCTACCTTTTGACGGTTGACTCATATGAGTCAACCAGCTCTTCAAGATCGCTTTCGCTATAGAACACGACCCCGTTCTGGATCATGAATCCTGGTGGCAGAGGATTTTCGGTATCCCCCGCAACGATCTCGGCCACTTCCAACAACAAATCAATGTCGATCATCCTGGTCTCGACATCAGGGCTAGCCTCGAACCAGAAGTGGTCGGGCCATACCTTGAGGGTGTCACCCTCCATCCCCAGCTCTTCCTCGCGATCCCATTTGTCCGGGCATTGCGAGACGGAAACTGAGTCGAGACCAGCATCCTCACAAACTGCACGCATCCGTTGCAGTTTGTTGAGGAAGTCTTCCGTCACGGTCAGTTCGGCCCATGATGGGCCGCCTTCGACACCACCGACCGTGTAAGCCTCGATGACCAGCTTAAACGGATTGAATGCAACATTGAAGATGTTGATGGTTGCAATATATGCCATTCGGCTCTCCTTTCAAAAAAAGAAAGGGGCCACCATCCCCAACCGGGGATAGTGGCCCCGGTTTGGGGATCCGCCTTTCGGCGGGGTCATGATGGTTATGAGGATTACCCCTCTACTCTCAAGACGGCATTTGGTGACGCGATACCGACAGACCGCAGGTAATCCAGCAGCCCATCAGCGTCACGCCCGTGCCGCATGAAACCGCATTCGATGAGCCACAGCCCATCGTCGCTCGGCCATCCGGTCTCCTCGTCCCCATTCGAGAACTCGAAGACCGTCTCGCCGTTCTGGTTCTCGACGTGGGCCTTGAACCAGCCACGCTCATCGAGATCCACGACCAGAGTCATTTCCTCCCGGAGGGGTTTGATCGCGCCCATTACAGCAGCCCTCTCGCAGAGAACGACGTGGCCCGATTCCCGGCGACGACGAAATGGTCCAGCACCCTGACATCCACAAGCGCGAGCGCCTGCTTGAGGGTTGTTGTCAACGCTTCGTCGGCCCGTGACGGCTCTGCCACGCCAGACGGGTGATTGTGAGCGAAGATCACGGCGGCAGCGTTCGCCGCCAGCGCGCGTTTGACCACTTCACGTGGATAAACCGAGGCTTGCGTGATCGTGCCTCGGAAAAGCTCCTCGGCGATGATCAAACGGTGCTGAGCGTCCAGCCACAGGCACCAGAACGACTCATGTTGCAGATGCCCGATTTGTGAGCACAGAAACGTCTTGGTCGTTTCCGGCGAGGAGAAGCGCAGGTCTTCTTCCTCCATCCGTTCCCGGATACAGCGAACCAAAAGCTCCTTCGCTGCGGCGAGAGCCGGATGGACGGTGTAAGCTGCCGGCTCCTCGAACAGGTGCTGCTGCCTCGGCCTGTAGAAGCCGAACAGCTCCGCTAGCGGTTTGGCCGCCAGCGCTTTGGCTGTTTTCCTGCCAACCAGCACAGCCAGCAGGTCAGCATTGGACATATGATTCATGGTGCCTCCTTGAATGAAAAAGGGGCACCACACCCCTGACCGGGACATGGTGCCCCGGTTGGGGAAATTGATGCGACCAGGACTTCCTGGCCGCCTTGAATGCTGTTTCTTTCGCCTCCCCAGCTAGGAGGATCGAGCCAATGGTTTATCCATCAGCCTGAATTCTGCTTTCCTCGACACACTTCCTAGTGCGTCCAGAAAAGCATATCAAAAAACCGTTTCGTTTGTGTATAGAAATGCCGGAAGCGGCCGCCCCTATGGGCAACCGCTTCCAGGCTAGTGAAAATCAGAAGAGCGCCAACTGGCCTTCATCAGAAGGTACGGTGCGCAGCTCTTCTGGTGGCGACAGGCTCACGTCGCTGTCAATGGCAAGCTCGCGGATTTCTCCGTCGAGCTTCCACAGCAGCACTGCCATGTCACCGCCGAGCGTTGCGTGTTCACGATACACGGCCACAGGATGGCCGCGCAGCGAGAACCACTCCGCTTCTTTGCCACCGAACCACAACGCACGCCAACCAGAACTGCGTTGACGATCGTCGTGCTCTTTGGCTTCGTCCAGAGATAACGGCGGCGTGTCTGGAAGGTGCATCACAAAGTTAACCTTCTGTGCGCACACCATGAGCTCACTGCCGACCGCTACAAGCAGCCCAGTGTGGTCGCCGCGTTCGCGGCGCCCAGCCTCAATGGCGGCCTCGTCGTGGTACACCAAGGTGGTCTCCCCCGTGTACAAAGACTCGGGCACCAGGCGGTAAGCCTCTATAGTGGGCTTTCTGGCCTCCCCATACGGCCCGTATATCGTGGCAAATGCCGTATAGAGGAACCCTTGATACTCGGCCGTCCGCACGGGCAATGGCTTGTTACCTTTGTGTTCTGCTGCCACGTGGCTAGAATTGGCCGTGGCGATGACCTCCCATTTCTCTGCTGCAACCAGGATGCTGTCCATGGACATCTCCTTATCCGAGCAACAGGCGCAGCAGCCAACCAATCCTCCTCACAATGCCGCAAGCCGGACTGGAATGCGCGCATGGTGCGGGCTCGATATACAACAAGCCATCCTGCTTGCGAATGGTGAAGACCGTTTTCATGCCGCGTCTCCTTTTGCTGCTTGAATAGCCTTATAGGCATCCTCAAGGGAGGCCTGAATCGTGCCGTCCTGGTCATTGAACAGACCGCGCATCTGCTCAATCTGCGTGACGCAGGCTTCGAGTGCCGCAAGCAGCTCTCGGTTCAGCGCGATGACTTTGGCCGTCTCGTTGTCGTCGTAGTACATGGCTTCTCCTTTTGGAAAGAGCCGAGACCACCCCAACCGGGTGGCCCCGGTGTGGGGTGGAAATTAAGACAGGTCCGCATCAACCCGTGGCCCGAAGACCGGGTGGCCAAGATGCCCTCATCCAGGCTTGTCGCTCGGCGGCCTTCCGGCTGTCACACTCGGCCAGCATCCGCCTCCGCGCCGGCCGCGTGACCAGCCTTGAGGATCTTGTCCGCCGCAGCAAACACCCGTGCCGCGCTCTTCTTGGCGAACTCTTCGGAACGTTCCTTCGAGCCAAGCCAGTCCTGGATGTAGCCTCGGGCTTCTTCAAGTCCGGGCAACCCTAGGGTGGCACAGCAGAGGAAAGCCACGCTCTCGGCCTCGGCCTCCTCGATCGAGCGGCTGACATAGCCACCATCGACGAAGGCCACCTCCGCCTGCTTGTTGTGCAGCAAGCAGTGAGCAAGCTCGTGGAAAGTGGTCTTCCACGGCATGGCCGCCAGCGGGTTGATGGCGATCTCGGCCCTGTCCGGGCGGGCGAAACCCTGGCAGTTGCCGTCCGTGTGCTCGAACGGCACCTCGATGATCCCGAGGTTTGCCAGTGCCGTTGCACGGTCCCACTCCGGGGTTTCCAGCGTCGGGACCGTCCCGGGGTTGTTTGGGTCGATCGGCTCGGTCTGTCCGAGGGCGAACCAGTTGTTCTTCATGATGAACAACCGCTTGGTTCTTTCCTCTTTCGTCCCGTCGTCCTTCTCGACGATTTCCTTCTTGACTACGGGCATCCAGAGCGCAATGGCTTTCTCGCCCTTCTTGACCCGGCGCCCCAGCTTCTTCCAGCCGTTGAAGCTGGAGATGGGGCCAATAGGGATGCCGCGCAGTGTCATCTGAAACATAGCCAGTGCCTGGTTGCCCAGGCTGTAGCTATGGAACAGACTGTAATACTCGCCCAGCCGCCCAGGCTCGGCGAGGATTGAGTTGAAAAGTTTGCCCCAGTCGGGGCGGTTGTTGCTCATGGTGCCTCCTTTATGAAGTTGCGTGATAAAGAAGAGGGGCACCATGCCCCCTTGGGGGCAGAGGGTGCCCCCAAGGGGTTGAGGAACTGGTAACTAGTACAAGGCGTCGGCCAAGTTAATGCGTAACGGTTTTCTTCTGGCTTTGGGACACCAGCGAGTCCGTGACGCTGACAAGCAGCCGCCAAATGGCGACAAGGGGAGCAAAGTAACCTCGCGGAGTTTCTTTGGCTCCCTTGATGAATCCTTGCAAGAAATCACTCATCGGTCATCTCCTTGATCGCCTTGTAGGTGGAATAGATCGCCCACCACACGACGAATCCAACATCCGCATACAGGATAATCTTCTCGACCACCTTCATCAAGAAGATGAACTGGGTATCACCAACGACAGGCTCAACCCAATGTACCAGCATGCTGATAATTCCACCGAAGATCAAAAGCGCCGCAAACATCGCCGCGCCAACCGCGAGATGACCAACGAACTCGCCAAGAATCTTGACTTTTCCCATGGGTCTCCTTTTGTCTTCGCGGAGGCACCATGCCCCCTTGGGGGCAGAGGGTGCCCCGCAGGGGGTTGGAACAGAACCGTGCTAAACTATCTGCATGAACAAGTCACGCAAACAAGCTTTCACGGTCGTCGATGGCGGCAAGGCCGAACTTGAGCGCAAGAAGCGTCTCCTGTTCAACCAGCCGTGGCTTCTCGATCACGACGAGTTTGATCGGCTGTGCGAGCTGTTCAAACTCTCCTATTCAGAGATCGAGGGATTGATTGGAGAGCGTATCCGCAAACGAGCCAAAGACCCGCTTGAGAGGGATACGCTGCTCGCCATCATCGATGGGCGTCATGATGAAGCCCGTAACCTGATTTCGGTGATGCAAAGGCGCAACGAGCTTGGGTTGAGCCTCATTTCATCATCCTAGCCAGCATTTCTTCCTCGATCTTGCGAAGAAGGTACTGAGCTTCTTCCTTCGCATTATCGGTTCTAGCCTTCTGGATGAAGGCGATCACGATTTCGTGACGCTCCGCAAGCTCGCTTTCGCTAGCTTCCCTCAACCAACTGAAGAACGCCGCCATATCGAATAGCACGCCCACTTGACTCTCCTTTCGATGAATCGCCTGGGCGCATGCGTCCCCGACCGGAGACGAGCGCCCCCGGCCGGGGTTGATGAATGCTGGACCGGGTGACCGGTTCAGCGCCTGATTGCTGTTTTACCTTTCGGCGCGGCCAGCTACCGCCGATCCCGCATCCATTACGGAATGCAGAGGATTTTCGAAGGAGCGCCTGGCGCCCCTTTGAAAATCCCCCGCGCCTTGCGGCGCAAGGGGGGGAACACGGATTACCCGCACGAGCCGGTGTACCCGCAGTTCGTGCATTTGTCGCAGCCGTTGTACTTGATCACGGCCTTGACACCGCACTCAGGGCACTCGCGGCCTGCCACACCGCGCTTCGGCGCTTCGCCGGCGAATGCCGGTTCCACGCTTCCGCTCACTCGGCCTTCCTCGTCGAGGATGCCGAGTTGCGCATATCGATGCAGCAGCAGTCGCGCGATGTATGCGACCGTGGACGGGAAGTTTTGCTGCTTCTCGCTGCCCGGAACCTTGGCGAGGAAATCCCCTTGCGGTTCCTTGTAGGTCAACAGTTTCCGCAGCTTCATCCCGATCCACGCCGGATCGACGATACGCATGTCGATGGACAGCAGCTTGCATAGCCCGTCGAACGTCTTGGGATACTCTCCGGCAAGCCAGACCGAGTACGGCCGGCGGGTGCCATCAGGCATCTCCAGTTCCTTGACGAACAGCACGAAGTCATCCCCCGTTGCCGGGTTCTTGACATCCACCGTCCAGGACAGCGTGCCACCCGTGCCCGTTTTGGGTTCCTTGCGGAACATCATGGCCGACGTGAGGGTGTTGTCGCCATCCTTGTCGAACCATCCCGTCTTGGCACAGTGGTAGGCCACCAACCACGTCAGCGCGGCGACCGCGCCAGGCATGATTTTTGTCGCACCGTCCGGGGGCATGGGCATTTCGAAGGGCTCGCCCTTGCATTTCTGCAAGGCTTCGAGCTTGAGCCTCAGCCAACCGCGATCGTAGGACCGCATGTCTGCCGAAAGCGTCTTCGCGATGGCCCCAAGCCCGCGCGGGCATTCGGAGCCATTGACCCACACCTCGAACGGGTGCGTATCGCCGTTTACGAAGTGCCCGATCTGCACGGCAAAATCGCCTTCCGGCGACTCCACCATGTAGGTGTGGGCCGGGTTGCCGTCCGCCATGTGCGGTCTATCCAGCCAGCGCATGCTCTTGAGAACCGTTTCCGGCACTGCTGCGAGCTTGAGACGCCGATCAGGATCAGACTCGTCCAGGTCTTCCGCCTGTTTCTTGGCATCCGACGACGAAATCAGCACGGCGCCAATCTCATCGTTGGGGCGATAGGTGGTGATCCCCTTTAGGCCAGCCTTCCACGCTTCCATGTAGATGCCTTTGAAGTCCTCGAAGCTATAGTCGGCCGGAACATTCACCGTCTTGCTGATGGCAGCATCGACGTAAGGCGCAAGGGCCTTCAGCATCTCCACGTGGTCGGCCACCTTGAGGGTTGCCACCGATTCGAAGTAGTCCGGCAGGTTGTCCGTATCCCCGCCCATCTCGCGATAGACGAGGTAGGCATAGTCCACCAGCTCCGCCTCCTGGCGCGTTCCATCTGGTTGCATGATGAAACGCTTCTGAACGAAATCGAAGACCGGCTCGCAACCGCTCGAGCAGTTGTTGCCGAAGGTCAGCGACCCCGTGCCAGTTGGAGCTAGGCTCAAGAGGTGGCTGTTGCGGATGCCGTGCTTCCGGATCGCCTTTTTGAGGCTTTCAGGCAGGCGGCTTGCAAAGGTGCCTTCCTCCAGGTACTTATCAGCGTCGAACAGGGGGAACACCCCGCGCTCTTTCGCCAGCTCCACCGATGCCTCGTAGGCCACGTTGCGAATACGCTCCATGACCAGACGGGCAAACTCACGCCCCTCCGCTGAGCTGTATTTCAAGCCCAGCATGATGAGCGTGTCACCAAGACCCGTGATACCGATGCCGATGCGCCGCTTGGCTTGCGCCTCGCGTTGCTGCTCCGGCAACGGCCAGGGGGTAAGATCAAGCACGTTGTCCAGCATCCGGACAAGTACCGGAACTACCTCTTCGAGCTTGCCAAAGTCGAACCTCGCGCCCGGCGTGAAAGGCTCACGCACGAGCTTGGTCAGATTCACGTGCCCGAGATCGCAGCATCCGTAAGGAGGAAGCGGTTGTTCGCCACACGGGTTGGTCGCGGCAATGCGCTCCACGTAGCGCAGGTTGTTGTCCTGGTTGATGCGGTCCAGAAACACCACCCCGGGCTCCGCGCGATCATAGGTTGCGCGGATGATTTTGTTGTACAGGTCGCGGGCGCGCACCTTGCGGTACACCCACAACCCGTCTGGGCGCTGGTATGCACCTTGCGCCTTGATGTCGGGTCCGGGCTCGGCCACATGGACCAGCTCGAACTCGCCATCGGCTTCCACGGCCTTCATCAGCACGTCCGTCACCCCAACCGAGAGGTTGAAGTTACGGAACGGGCGGCGATCCCACGGCATGTTTGGATCATCGACGCGCTTGCACACGATGAACTCCTCGATGTCCGGGTGATCGCAGCGCAGGATGCCCATTTGGGCGCCACGCCTGGCGCCGGCGGAGATCACCGTCGAGCACATGGAGTTGAAAATCTCCATGTAGCTGATCGGGCCGGAGGCAAGGGATTTGGTCTTGGCGATCCAGGCCCCCTTCGGCCGGATGGGGCTAAAGTCGTATCCGACCCCGCCGCCCAGACGCATCGTCTGCGCCGCCTGCCGCGCCGCCTCCATAATGCCCGGCACGCCATCGACCGGCTCGTAAACCGAGTCTGCAAGTGGTTGGACGAAGCAGTTGATCCACGTGGTCTGCACGTCGTCCACCCCGGCGCTCGCGTTAATTCTTCCGCCCAGGATGATGTAGTCCAGCGCGTTTTGAAACACGCCAGCCCACTTCTCTCGGTCGGCCTCGTTTTTGGCGAGGCCGTTGGCGATTCTCGCCTTGAGTTCCTCCATGGTGCGTTCTGACCCACGGAAGTATTTGTTGGCCAGTTCCCTGGCGCTCACTTCTTGAAGTTCGATCTTCATTTGTTTCTCCTTTACGTCGGTTGCACGAAACCCCTGACAGGGCCTGCCGTAACGCCCGCGACCAGGCGCTATGGAAGGCCCTGTCGAGGGGCGTTGGTTGGAAACCCACCGCAAAGGAGAGCCCCGACCGGGGCATCTCCCCGGCTGGGGGTTGACAAATCACCTCTTGGTAGTATCATTGTGATACTACAGGAGGCACTATGAAATCACTCGTCGTTCGCTTCTCCGACAAAACTTCTACCTTCGAGACCACGCATCAACGCCTGAAGGACATTGCCGAGTTTCTCGGTGTGTCTCAGAACAAGGCGGTTGCCTACGCGATCAACCAGGCTTGGCAGCGTCTTGCCGGAGAGGAAGACATGCTCGAAGAGCTCGAATTCAAGCGGCACGGGGTCAAGGTCGGCGGTATTACCTACCTCAACCACGATCCTGCTTTCATCGAGCGCGTGAAGGAGCGGATCGCCAAGGGTGTTCCGCTTCCTCACGAAGACGACGACGAGCTGGAAAGCAACCTGCTGTTCCAGTTTCTGACCGAAGAACAACAGGCCGCTGTCCGGTCTGCCTCGTCGCCAGACGCGAAGCGTCACCTCAAGGCAAAGTTCCTCAAAGAGAACGAGGAACTTGCGCCTGAGGAATGGGGCTCGCGGGCAGCCATTGCCGGGCATTCGGCTGGCTAAAGCCGCAGCAAGGAGGCTGCCTGGGCTGCCTCCTTGCACTCCCAGAGCTTCTTCTTGGGAAGATTCCGGATATTCCCGAAAACCTTCCGGATTTGACCTGGGAGGCAGCTATCCCGTTTTCCGAAGTCGATGCGACTCGGCTTGACGAGCCCGATCGCAGCGGCCTCTTTTTCGTTGAGGCCGACTTCGGTGGGGTAGCCCCCGTCGTGGCAGACATGCTGGCTTGATATGTACACCAGCACCACTGCCACTGGTGTAACCTGCCATACCAGGCAGGGGCGAAGCTTTTTCTGCTCCGTCTCGGAGAAACGAAACGGGGCAAGAACGATATCTCCTTCCATGATCGTCTCCAAACCGGATACCGTCCGGCATCGGTCGTGGAGAGACGCGCATCCCCTGCGGGGAAACATGTTCCCCACGGGGTTTCGGAATGGCAGCCGGTCGCCCGTCTGCTGCCTAGATGCTGTTTCTTTTGAGTCCCCAGCTAGGACCATCCACCCACCGGAATATCCCGGCAGGAAGAAACTTGGCTGTTCTCAGCACACCGTCCGATGTGCTGGGAAAAGCCCCGCCTTGCGGCGGGGGGCGCTAACGCGCCTCCGTCAGTTTCCTGATGGTAATCAGAGGGCTCACCCTTGTCCGGCATGCTGCCGGCTTGGGTGTTGGCGCTTTTTTGATGCTTTCTGGCTGAACCACCAATCGCGGCGCAGTCCAGAGATTTATCGGCGGCAACTGGAGATCAGGCCACGTTATCATGGCGACCCCCTTTCCATACCGCCTCAGCGATCCGCCTAGCCTCATTGGCAAAACGCCCGTGGAACTCCACCCGCTCGCCTAATGCGAGCAAGCGGCCAACCACGGCCACATGCTGCCTAACACCGGGGTCATGCTTCCAGCGGTCGCGCATGTATTGACGATAGTCGCCTTGCCAATCCTTTGGTGGAGCGAACGCCGTATTCGCACCTGGATCGGTGTTGATCACCCGAAAGTTGATGAGACCGTACATGGCATCATCTCCTTCACGCCACACGGCGCATGACGCGTTCATCGATGGACATCAAGGTCGGAAACCCAGCCTTTCCGTCCCGATTGAGGATGTCCAACCAGTCCAGAGATTTCTGGCCTGGCGGAATCTCCCCTGCCGGAACGATGGCCGATGCCTTGATCCCCATCTCCCAGAGACGCTGGACGAGCAGCTTTGCAGCTTCCTGTCCATGTCCTTTCGGGTGTTGTTGGGTCGGCCGGTCCTTGTCCGCGAATACGATGACCCGGCTCACTCCGGCCGGAGGAACGAAGTTTTCCAGCATGAGCGCGTTGACCGCGCACCACACAGGAAGACCAGTCCCCTCCATGACCGCCAGGGCCGTTTCCAGCCCTTCGGCCACCGCAAGGACAGGCCCAGCATCGACCAGCCGGATAGACCCTCCGATAAGCTTCCGATCCTTTGGGTAGCTCATCAGTTTTTTAGGGGATTCCACCGGAGCCTTTTGCCCGTCCTTGGTCAGGTATGTCCGATGAATCGTTACCGGATTACCTTGGATGCCGGACACCATGGCGATGATGGCCGGGTACCCCCCAACCTTCTTGTCCCCGTCGTGGTATGCCAGCTCCGGATGGAACCGGAGAGCCTCGGGCGGTGGGATCGATATTCCGCGCCGGGCCAGATACAGCCTGGCCGGTTCGGCGTCCCGATCCGAGATCGGGACCGACTCGTTCCAGACGCGGTTGAGAGCTTGGCGGAGCTTTTCGTTTGCCGCAACATCGTCCTCTTCGCCATTCAGGGGCTCGGGCTTCGCCGCTTTGCCCGCGGGTCTCCCTGTGCTAACCCCCGCACGCAAGTAGTCCGCCACCGCCCTGAGCGCGGTCGGGAAGTCCCAACCATTCGCCCACATCAGGGTGGCGAACCCGTCTGCAAACACCCCGCAGGTGTTGCAGACACCCCCTCCGGTTTCATCTACATCCTTGAAAACGCGGTATCCGTCCTTGCCTCCGTGCACTGGGCACGGAACGTGGCGGCCTACGCGGTCAAGCGCAGGTTGCAACTGCGGCGCAAGGCCTGCGAGGATTTTTCCCCACCGTCCTCGTGCCATTGGTCTTACTTCTTCGGCTTTCATACGGTTCTCCTCTGAAAAGCCCCAGTCGGGGCATCCCGAAGAACCCCCCAGAAGGAGGCACTTGGAGATGCCCCGGTCTGGGGTATTGAAGCAAACCAGCCGAAGAGCTTCCCCAAACCGGGGAGAAGCTCCCCGGCTGGGGTTGGTCTGGGTCAGGGGATGTAAGCCCCAGACCCTGAGTTGAACGCCTCCTCCAGCGCCCGCTGCAAGCGATTGCTGGATTCGCGTTCGCGCCTTAACAGATCAAGGAGGTAGTTCATGCCTTCCTCCATGTCGGCCACGTACTGATGGATGAGCGCGGCGTCCTCTGCTGTCGCTAGACCGCTCTCAATTCTTGAGAGCGCCGCCTCGAAATCTGCTCGGCATGGAGGGAGTTCATTGCTCATGATTTCCTCCAACCGGGGTACAGTGGTACTCAAGGCACATTGTCAGCAGACCATCGTATCGTGCGACAAATTCTTCTTCGCCGCACGAGAGCACTGACAGCCCGGAGTCCGCCTGCCAGGCTTTCGCCTTGGCAGCGCCGTCGGGATCGTCATACTCCAGACCAGACCAATCGTTGTTGACCAAGGCCGAGGCCCACGACGCGGGCAGGACAACGGTTACGATTTCCATTGCCCACCTCCATCAGAACGGCCCATCGTCATAGCTCGGCTTGGATTTCCCCTTCTGCGTCTGCTTGGACGCATCTGGCGCTTCCTTGACCTTGCCGCCACCACTCGGGAGCATTTTCATGCTCTCGGCGACGATCTCCGTGGTGTAGCGATTTTCGCCATCCTTCTCCCATGAACGGGTCTGGAGGTGGCCCTCGACATACACCAGGGAGCCTTTCTTCAGGTGTTCGCCGACGATTTCAGCGAGTTTCCCGAAGAACACGACGTTGTGCCACTCCGTCTTTTCGTGCTTCTCGCCGTTCTTCTTCCAGGTTTCGCTGGTGGCGATTCGCACGCGGGTGACGGCTTCTTGTTCTTGGGTATAACGAACCTCTGGGTCCGCGCCCAGAAAACCGATCAGTTGTACTTTGTTCAGCATGGTGATTCTCCTTTCAGAATAAGAAAAAGGCGGTCGCACCATGCCCCCTGGCGGGAGACATGGCGTTTCCCGCCTGGGTTTCGGAATGGCAGCCGGTCGCCCGTCTGCCGCTTCAATGCTGTTTGTTTCAGAAGGCCAGCTACCTTCATGTCTCTTTGGCATAGCCAGAGAGAACAATTCCGCTTTCCGAAACGCACCTGACGATGCATTTGGGGAAGCCCCGCGCCGAAGCGCGGGGGAATGGTTAGTCAAGCACTGCTGCCAGACGTTCGGACCGAGACAGGTGCTTGATGTCCTCGATCATTTGAGCGTCATCACAGCCCGCCTTCTGGAGAATTTTCTCTCCAGCCGCCACGATCCCATCTAACGAAGGAACCGTAGCGGTTTTGATGCGGCGACCGATCAGAACATCGAGTTTCAGGCGTTTCGCGCCCGTCTCGCTGTTTTTTTCGACGGTCACGGCTGCCGTCTGATTGGGTCCGGCAACACGCAGCCCGGTTGAGTACCACGGATAAGCCATGACGCCCTCCTTAGATCAGGCTACCGAGATCGGCCTTGATGCGACGATACTCGCGCATCATGGCTTCAAGATCAGCACCTTCGAAATCAGGCTCAAGACGAATGTAGAGTTCGTCGAGAGCTTCCTTTGAAGTTGCCTTCTCCATCGCCTGCACCGCCGCCGCAAGTTTGGCGTTCGGCTTGGTGGCCTTGCCTTCTTCGCCCACCGGCTTGGCTTGGGCCTTCGCCTCGGGCTTGGCTTCTTCCTTTGGTGCGGCTTCCAGTGCTCCCCCCGTTTCTTCGTCGACGACCTCTTCGAATACTGGCGCGTAAGCGCCGTCGATCGCCTCCTTGATGTCGAGGTTCTGCGGCCTCCCAAGTTCAGAAGCAGTGTCAAGCGCCAGAGCCGTCGCAAGTTCCGGCGACTTGGGCAGGAACTTGCAGAGGCGACGGATCGCCGTTTTCAGTCCCATGGCGGTGAAGTCGGAATCCCAGACAGATTCCTTCTTGTACCGCTTGGCTGCCTGGTAGCCTTTACTGTTGTCACGGATCTTCTCGACTTCCTTGCGGCTCATCGCCACGAAGGTACGAGAACCATCCTTGAACACAGCAACAGCATAAAACCCGACAACCTCACCCCGCTCCTCATCGGAAGCAGGGAAGCCGCCGGGCCCTGTGAGCGGCTCGTGCTCCAAACTGCGCTCCATCCCGAGTTTGAGCGTGAACTTGTCGTTCACACGCACCTCGTGGGCGTAGATGTCCTGCACGAGGCCGCTCTGGCGAGCGAGCTTCATCAACCCAGTGTAACCGGGGATGAGTTGGCACTGATCTCCGAAGGGGACCAAGTGCGCCTCACCCATCAGCCCGACCTCCAGACCGAGTTGTGAGGCCTGGATGACGGCTGCGAACACACTACGCGGATCGCATTCGCCGAGCTTGGGTGTCATGCGAAATGCGGTGAGCGCGATCCGCGCCATCCGGTCGGGGTTGATATGCTTGGGCAGCGCCCTAGCAATCTCTCCCTTGAACCGTTCAAGCATTGCCGGGAAGCCTTGCGTCTGGGCTTCAGCCGGGGTGGTGCGGTTGAGGTTCTTGAGAGTTTGAAGTGCCATGGTGTTCTCCTTTTGAAAAGAAAAGGCGGTCGCACCATGGCTCCCTGGCGGGAGACGCATGGGCTCCCGCCCGGTTGAATTGGCCTGCTAGCGGTCTAGCAGGCCGACTTGACGGCTTCCTCTTTCGCTTCGCGCAGTTTCTCGAAACGATCGATTCGGCCTGACTGCTTATGAACCGCTTTCCTTGCCATTACGCTCGAACTTCACCATCAGGATTCCTCCTTGATGGTGACCCCCAAGCGCGCCGCAAGGATTTCCGCCCGCAGCTTCTCATCTGCCGAGCGCGCGGCGACCATGCCGGTCATGAGACCGGAGAAGGAGATGACAGATTCGCCGCCGTGAGCGGTGTACTTGGTCATCTTGATTCCTTGTCCGCGATCAAACTCAAGCGGAGCGTCGCCGTCCCACTCGATGTTCAGGCCGAACATCATCCACACACGTCGTTTCAAGCCATGCGCGGAATGGCAGACGACAAGCGTTTCCCACCTGCCACCCTCCGGGTCGTAGCCCATCATGGCGACTGCGGGACGGCCAGCGAAGCCATCGTCTGCGTGATCCATCGCAAACTCCACGGCACTGCGATGGTCTGGCATCGGACGGAAGTAGATGCCTTCCGGCCCCACGAGCGACGCGGTCTCGACCCACTGAACACCCGGAGTCAACATGAACTTTGTGTAGATCATGGTTCAGCCCTCCATGTCGAAGTTCGACGCCCAGCGCGGCAGGTTGATCGTTTCGACCTCCCCGTTGGGCTGGTAGGCCGGCCAGCGGTCGTTCTCGCGGCACCAGCGGAGTAGCTGGAGCGCTGCACGATATTTCGCGCGCCCGATCTCGATTACCTCATCGCTCGCCTTGTATGCCGCGACTGCATAGGGCGCTTCCTTCTCGACGGCGATGAAGTAAAAGGTGACCGTCCTACCGGTCAGGGCTTTTAGCCCGTCCTGGTAGAACGCCGCTTGGACGTCATATCCAAGCGTCGCGATAGCGCGAGCAAAACCATCGGCGCTTGCGTCGCAGCAGGTCTTTACGTCTACGATGCCGGTGACGGTCTCCCCTGCCATGGCCAAAAAATCCGGCCGGCATTTGCATTCGATGCCGGTCTCGTGGTCACTCCAGAAGCCGGACATCTCGGCCATGCCGTTTGCCAGCAGACTGGCCGCCCCAGCGTGATTTCTCACGCTAGCCACCATCTGCTGGATGGTCTCCATCTGTTCAGCGGTCAGCGGGGTTTTCCCCGCGTTTTCCGCCACCCAGGCCTCGGCTGCCGCCCTTCCCTCCTTGGTGCGCCGGTCAAGCTTCGGCGCCAGCACGAAGGATTGGCTAAACCGCTCTGGTTCCAGCAGCGCTGCGTGGAATGCTGTCCCGAGAACCATGGCTAGGGTCGGCTCTGGCGGATTGCTCATATACTCCTGGTAATGAGCGGGAGAGCGGATGATGCGCGCCAACCCAGAGTGTCCCACGGCTGGGTGAGCATGATACTGGTCTGCCGGCATAGACAGCAGACCGACGTTTTCGATCTTCATGGTGCCTCCTTTCGCCGGAGGCGCTCGTCCCCCTTGCCGGGGTTTGAGCGCCCCGGCATGGGGTTGAGAAACGCTGCACCAGTTGCCCAGCGCAGCACCTTGATGCTGATTGTTTTGAGCGGCCAGCTACCGCCATGTGCTCTTGGTTACCCAGGAGCGACAATCGTTGCTTTCCAGGGCGCACTCATGAAGCGCGCTCTGGAAAGCCCCGCTACTTGAGCGGGGCGCGTGATCAAGCCGCACGTTTTGCAATACCCGACATTTTCAATGCTTCTTGCAGCATCTTCCTGGTTTCGGGAGACAGGCAGCCAGATTTCAGGCGTTGATGCAGTTCACAAGCCATTGAAAACGGGATCGCCTTGTACATGCGCTCAATGACATGATTTGTCATGCGCTCCCCTCCTTTGTTACCGCAGCCCCATCGCTCGAACGATTGGGCGGCTTATCACAAAGCCAGAAAACGCGCACATCATGAGAATAACTGTCATTGGCTACTCCTTTCTGGGTTGACTAAACCCCGCAAGAGTTGCCAGGCTTGATACGCGCCCGTGGCAACCCCGCAGGCCGGAAGTCTCTCCATGGAAAGACCTCTGGCCTGCGGGGAATCCCACAGGCGGTTTGAGCGTTACCGGAGTCCCAGCGCCCGAACGATCGGACGGCTGATGACCAGGCCGGAAAGAACGCAGATAAGAAAAATCACAACTTCCATTTATGCCTCCTGGGTTGATGAATCCCACGGAGGCACCATGCCCCTGGGGGCAAAAGCGCCCCCGAGGGGTTGTTGAAGTCGTCGGGCTATTTGATCAACCCTGCCACTCGCGCCAGAAACTCCAGAGCGTTCTGGTTGACGAAGATGACCGCGAAGATCGTCGCCATGAACAGAAGCGAAAACTTCTTGTCCAGCCTTTCGAATCTTGCTTCCACCCTGCCTTCCAGCTCCTTCATGGAGCCTTCCAGCTTCGCCAGGTCTTCCCTGAGCAAGCCTTCCAGCTTCGCCAAGTCTTCCTTCGTCGTCAACTCGTCGCGCAGTTCGACGCGAAGTTCTTCCTTGACTTCCAGCTTGCGCTGAGCGGCGATTTCCCGGCTACGCTCCTCGATCAGCGCCAGCGACGCCTCGATGCTCCTGGCCACCGCCATCGCATCGTCGCGCCCCAGCCGCCTTTCCAGAAGATCGTAGATTTCGAGCGGGATGTGCATGAGCGCCATTTTACCGCCTCAACCGACGATCTCAAATTTGCCGGCCGGGCTCCTTCCCTCACGCCGAGCCTTATTGATCGCCTTGTCAGCGACTTCCTTGGCCATCAGGTCACCGCCCGCCACAGCTCGGTACTCCGCAGCTTTCGCCGTGAGCGCCTTCGCTTCGTCGATCAGGCGGGTTTTTTCCCGCCCAGTCGCCTCGACGGCGGCCAGCGCCAGACGCTTGGCGTGAACCAGGCAGGCCTTCGCCTTCTGCTCAGCCTCGCGATCTATTTCGGCCATCGGGTCGGTGTGCCGGAGGTCGATTTCCTGCTGAACGGGCTCCCGTTCGGCAGCATCTTCCTCCTTGGCCGACAGGCGAACCTCGAACGCCTTCAAGCGCCCCATCAGATCGACGATCTTCGCGTCTCTCTGACGAAGCTGCTCAGAAAGTTTCGAGATTTCCTCGGCCGCCCGCTCCTTCTGGAGCTTGATCTCCTCCAGCAGACGGGCAATCTGCTCGTCACGCTGCTTGAGACCATCATCTGGCTTCTTGAGAAGGAAGGCGGCTTTGTCGATGAGCCAGCCAACAGAACCGGCCATGGCGAGGATCAGCATGAGTTTTTCCATCATTTTGGTCTCCTGAGGTTGGGTTGATGAAACGAAACCACGGAGACACCATGCCCCACGGGGACACGAATGCCCCCATGGGGTTGAGAAGGGGTTGAGAAATCGTCTGCTGGATAAACGAACGCCCCGGACCGTGGCCGAGGCGTCGTTCCCCAATCTATTCGGCAGACCCCCACTGGGTGAGGGGCTGTCAACCCTCCGAATCTCCTCGGAGCGCCTGCCTGATTCCGCTTACAGTGTAACACCGCAAGCCGGATCGGGGAATGGAGCGGACGGGACTTGAACCCGCAACCAACAGGTTGACAGCCTGCTGCTCTCCCATTGAGCTACCGCCCCAGCGGACGAACGATACCCGCCTCGATGCGCTCGTCAGGCGCACAGGTATCCTTCGCTGGCGACCTTCCAAGTCGCCCGCCGCTTTGTCTGATTTCCTTTCACGCAGGTTCACGGGGCGCGCTGCCTCGACCCGTCGCAAACGCGACGGGGAGGTCTTACGATCTCGCGCCCAAGCCTATGCCAGCAATACCCCGTGGCAAGGGTTGGGCGAGATGCGCCCCTGATGGACCGCCGCTCGACCGCGGCGACCAGCTGATACCGGCCGCTTGGTGGTGGCCGGACTGTTGAGTGCTGTTTCTTTTGAGTCCCCAGCTAGGACTTTCGATCATCCGAAGGCGTGACGCACATCGAATGGTGATCCCAATTCTATCGACCGGATTGGTAATGTCAAGCACCAACACGATGCTAAACGGTGCATTTTGGTGCGCTTTTCGCGCTCGTTTTGTGTTTCATGTTTCGTAGCATGGCCTCCTGCCCATCGTTTCGGGAGGTATTCATGGCAACTGCATCGCGAGACAACACCAAGAGCCACCCCTACTTCACCCAGAAGGTCAAGCTCCACTCGTTCCATGCACAGCAGGTATTCGATCGAGGCTTCGAGCTGTGCGCGAATGCGATCTTCTCCCTCTCGGTGGTGCTGAGAATCATCGGCACAGACGAACAGGCCCGCGAAGTCGAGGGTGTCGTTGATGAGCGCCTGAACAAGCTGTTCGAGGACATCCGGAGCGAGGCCGCCCGCCTCGAAAAACTGGCTGAAGCGAACGGTATCGAGTTCAAGGGCATTGATTACTCTCATCCCAAGGAAGTCGAGGCCAAGATCACCTCTCCTCGTGCCGTGCGCTACGTTGGCCTCATTCGGGAATTCGATGGCCTCGTCGCCAAGCTGGACACCCTGTGGCTGTCTGGCGTCATTCCTGATGGCAACTACTCCCGTAGCATCTACGAATGGAAGCGTCGGCTTCTCCGATTGGCCGGCACCATTCGATCCATCGCCAGCCGAGCTGTGATCGCGGCCAGGAAGAAGGAAGCCCGTGGCGCCGATAAAGCCGTGGTCGAAGCCGGAGACAAGGCCCAGCCGGCCGCCGCTTCCGACCACGATAACCCTCCGGTTGTCGAGCCCTCGTCCATCGCCACCACAGCATAGCCGATTGGAGCTCAACCCCTTCCAGGAACGCGCAGTAGCCGCAACCGGCCACTGCACCATCCTCGCCTGCCCGGGTTCCGGCAAGACACGTGTTCTTTCGGAACGCGCCGCCAGGTTGCTGGCAAACCACCACAAAGGCCGCCTGTGCGCGGTTACCTTTACCCGCGATGCGGCCGAGGAGCTGAGATCGAGAATCCTCGCCTCCTGCGGTCAGGCGCATGCGCGGCGTCTGGCCGTTGGCACATTCCACTCCCTTGCGCTCGCGCAGCTAAAACGAGCCAGCCGAAAAAAGCCGCTACGCCTGCTCTCCGAAGGAGAGCGCCTGGCGGTCCTGCGGAGATGCTGGGAGCAGCATGCGCCCGAGCTCTCGTTCGATGAGGTGGTGCGGGCCGTCGATGCCGCCAAGGCGCGCCTCACGCCACCGCTGTTTTCCGCCCCGCCTCTCGAAGCCTTGTTCCACGCCTACCAGGATCTCATGGAATCCGAGGGCGCAATGGACTTCTCTGACTTGCTTTTGGCCTCCGTCCGCAAAATGGCTAACGGCGAGATGACTCCGCTGCCCATCCGCTGGCTGCTGGTGGACGAGGCGCAGGACATGGATGAAGTGCAGATGGAGTGGATCCTCCTCCACGGCCGGGCGGGGGTCGAGGTAACCCTGGTCGGGGACGACGACCAAAGCCTGTACGCCTTCAGGCACGCGCTGGGATACGCAGGGTTGAGGGAAATCACGTTTGCGCTGTCTGCGACCGAGACCACACTCCCCGTGAACTACCGCTGTGCGCCCAACATCCTGGCTCACGCGGCCAAGCTGATCGCCCACAACAAAGACCGGGCGGTCAAGAAAATCACCGCTCACAGGGATGATCTTGGCGAAGTTCGCGTCGTTCGCGCGCCCTCACGATGGGACGAGGTTGATTTGATCGCCGAGGCGATCAAGAAGAGCGGCGAGGATCAGGAATGGGCTGTCCTTGGGCGCACCAATTCTCTCCTCGATGCCGCAGAGGCGGCGCTATCCGACGCTGGATTGCCGTACACCAGGTCGGGAGGGAAGAGTGTCTGGGAACACTCCATTGGGAGCGTCTTTCTCGGGTTGCTGCGAACGACATTGGACGACTCGTGGACCGGGGTCGCGAATGCCCTATCGTTTTGCGGAATTCATCCCGAATGGGTCAATGGCTACTCCAGGCGCACTTCAGGTGGATGCGCCGCTCGGCTCGACATGGCCATTGACCATACCCAGGAGGACGACAGCACGCGAAAGATCCTCATTCGCTTGCGGATGGGGCTCGCGGGATGGGTCAAACAGGCAGCGAAAGGAAGGCCGTCTCTGGTCGTACACGGCGTTGCTGGTTTTCTGGCGGATTACTGCAAGCCAAACCAGTTAAACCTCTTGAGAAGGTTAGAAGCGTCCATCGCCAAGATGCCAGGCTCGCTTGCGCAGCGGCTCTCCATCTTAGGCCGGCCCAATGCGAATCGCCAGAAACCCGCCGTGCAAATCATGACTCTCCATGCCTCCAAGGGGCTCGAATTCGACAATGTGTGGGTCATGGGCTGCGAGGACGGAAATTTGCCGCATACCGACTCGACCGAGGAAGACGAGCGGCGTCTGCTATACGTCGGCATGACCCGCGCCAGACATCGTCTCATCCTCAGCAGCGCCATCGAGGAAGGTCTTGAATCGCGCTTCCTGGAGGAGGCCGGGTTGGCTTGAAATGATTCAAAAGTGTGCGCTTTTGCCCCACCAAAACACTGGATGGGTGGTTTAGATTTTCTAGCAAGAACCAGCATGTAACGGAGACACTATGCGGACCATTCAAGAAGATGAACTCAAAATCCCTGGGCGGGTGCTCATTAACCGCAAGCAGCTTCGAAAGATCGTTCCGTTATCGGATCGAACGATTTACGACATGGAAAAGCGCGGAGACTTTCCGCGGCGATTCACCCTCACTCCGCGATCAGTGGCATGGGACTTGAGGGAGGTCGAAGCATGGATAGAGGCGAGGAAGGCGGCGGCACAACGGCCCAAAGCGCCGGGTCGCCCTTTACCCAGCGGTCGATCATGTCAGCCCAGTCCTGAAGCATGACGCGACGCTGCTCGGCATATTCAGCCTTGTTATAAATCGCTCTTACTCCCTTTTGCTCATGGGCGAGGCACTTCTCGATCCAATCAGTGTTGTAGCCGGCCTCGTGAAGCAGGGTCGAGGCCGTCCGCCGCAAGTCGTGGACACAGAACTTTCCTAACGGCTTCCCATCTTCCTGCGCCGCCTTCCACGCAAGAGTCGTCACTTGATTCAGCGTGGCCTTGCTCATGGGAATGTCAGGATCGTAGCGTGACGGCAAGACGTAACGTGACCCGCCTGCGCACGTCTTGAGGGCAACGAAAATATCCAATGCCTGGCGGGACAGGTACACCACGTGTGGACGCTTTCTCTTCATCCGTTCCGCTGGAATGGTCCAGGTCGCCAAAGTAAAGTTGACTTCGTCCCACGTCGCTTCGGTCAATTCCGACTTCCTGACCATCGTCAACAGCAGCAACTTGACCGCCAATCGGATGGTCGGCGCGGTCGATACGCGCTCCAAGTATTGATAGAGCAGCCAGATCTCTTGTGGAGACAGTGCTCGGTCTTTTGGTTCGAAGCGTGCAATGGATGTGGGCCGCACGAGTTCTGCGGGGTTTTCATAACGATGCCCGCGATCCAGCGCGTACCGATACACCATGTGGACAACTTCACGCGCATGAACGGCTGTTGCCGGCGCACCTCGCGCCACGATTTTGTCGCATAGTTCCCGAAGATCTTCGTGGCTGATCTCCGTCATCTTGAGTCGGCCAAATGGTTCCTTCAGGTCACGCTCATAGACCGACCGGCGCATGTCTCTGGTGGACTCAGCCATCGGGTAATGCTTGAGCCACAGCTCAGCCCACGTGCCGAACGTTTCGGCGTCTCTGAGCTTCCGCATCTCCCTGGACTTCTGGCGGGCCGGCGACTTGCCTTCGCTGACCAGCTTTTTTGCGGCCAGGAGTCTTTCTCGCGCTTCGGCCAACGTGATGCCATCGGTTCCATAACGGCCGAGCACCAGCGTTTCCTGACGACCATTGAGCCGGTAGTTGTAGCGGAATGAGATCGTCCCCGTGGGTGTGACGACCACATACAGACCATCACGGTCGGCGACCTTGTATGGTTTCTCCCTGGGTTTGAGGTTGCGAAGCTTGGTGTCGGACAGCATCTCGATACCATCACAGAACAAACGCTGAATTCAAGCGTTTTTTCTTTGTTTATCAACAGGTTAGTAGATTTCGATACCATCACAAGCCCTGCGCATGGTTGATGGTATCTGATGAACCCGATGGTATCAGATCGCGAGATGCCAGCAAATATACCAGCAAAAATTGACTGCTTACCCCCGCTTGATGCTGCTAGACATTGCCAGAAGAATTTTAGATTTTTGCTTGTTTTTCAATTATCTACAGCGACTTTGTTGCTTGTTCTCGCCTGTAGCTGCCAGACCCCTGCTCACTCCCACTCGATCGTGCCGGGCGGTTTGCCCGTGACGTCGTAGACCACGCGGTTGATGCCGCGCACTTCGTTGATGATGCGGTTGGATACCTTGGCGAGCAGGGTATAGGGAAGTTCCGCCCAATGGGCGGTCATGAAATCCTGCGTCTGCACCGCACGCAGCGCGACGACGTAATCGTAGGTGCGCCCATCGCCCATCACACCCACCGATTTTACGGGCAGGAAGACGGCGAATGCCTGGGAGGTTTTCTCGTACCAGCCGCTGGCGCGCAGTTCCTCGATGAAGATGGCATCGGCGCGCCGCAGCAGGTCGGCGTATTCGCGCCTGACCTCGCCCAAAATGCGCACCCCCAGTCCCGGTCCCGGGAAGGGATGGCGGTAGACCATGTCGTGCGGCAGGCCCAGCGCCAGGCCCAGCTCGCGCACCTCGTCCTTGAACAGTTCCCGCAGGGGTTCCAGCAGCTTGAGATGCAGCGTCTCCGGCAGGCCGCCCACGTTGTGATGGCTCTTGATGGTGTGGGCCTTCTTGGTCTTGGCGCTCGCCGACTCGATCACGTCCGGATAGATGGTGCCCTGGGCCAGCCACTTCGCATTGGGCAGCTTGGCCGCTTCCTCCTGGAACACGTGGACGAATTCCCGGCCGATGATCTTGCGTTTCTCCTCCGGGTCGGTGATTCCCTTGAGCGCGGACATGAAGCGTTCCGAGGCGTCCACGTGGATCACCTTGACACCGAGATTGCGCGCGAAGGTCTGCATCACCTGCTCCGCCTCGTTGAGGCGCAGCAGACCGTTGTCCACAAAAACACAGGTGAGCTGATCGCCGATGGCCCGGTGCAGGAGCGCCGCAACCACCGAGGAATCCACTCCGCCGGACAGACCCAGAATCACCTCCTCGCCGCCCACCTCGGAACGGATGCGCCCGATGGCTTCCTCCACATAGTCCGGCATGTTCCAGTCGAAGCCGCAGCCGCAAATGTCATGCACGAAGCGGGCAATGATGGCTTTTCCCTGCAGGGTGTGGGTCACCTCGGGATGGAACTGCAGGCCGTAGAAGCGCCGGGTTTCGTCGGCCATGCCGGCGATCGGCGTGGCGGCGTTCTCGCAGATCACCTTGAAGCCCGGGGGCAGCTCGGTGACCTTGTCGCCGTGGCTCATCCACACGTCGAGCCAGCACTTGCCGTCCGGGTCGCAGCGGTCCTGGATGTCGCGCAGCAGGGCGGAATGGCCGCGCATGCGCACTTCGGCGTAGCCGAACTCGCGATGGCTGGCATTCTCAACCTTGCCGCCCAGCTGGGCCGCCATGGTCTGCATGCCATAGCAGATGCCCAGCACGGGCACGCCAAGCCGGAACACCACATCCGGGGCGCGCGGTGTCTCCGCCTCGTAAACCGAAGCCGGACCGCCCGAGAGAATGATGCCCTTGGGGTTGAAGTCGCGAATGAACTGCTCGGAGACGTCGTAGGGATGCAGCTCGCAATAGACTTCGCTTTCCCGCACCCGGCGCGCGATGAGCTGGGTGTACTGGGAACCGAAGTCGAGGATCAGGATTTTGTCATGCGTCATGGATCAATGTTTCCGGCCACGGGGATACGCGGGGGCCCGAGGCCCCCACGGGAAGGATCACTCTGCGCCGCCGTGCAGGCACGGCGGATGGAACAGGAATCAGCCGACCCGGTAGTTCGGCGCTTCCTTCACGATCTGGACGTCGTGCACGTGGGATTCGCGCACCCCGGCGGAGGTGATTTCCACGAACACCGCCCGCTCGTGCATGGCTGCAATGGTCTCGCAGCCGAGATAGCCCATGCTGGAACGCAAACCGCCCATGAGCTGATGGATCACGGTGAGCACGCTGCCCTTGTAGGGCACGCGTCCCTCGATGCCCTCGGGCACGAGCTTGTCCTTGTTGGCCTCCGCTTCCTGGAAATAGCGGTCACTGGATCCCTGCTGCATGGCGCCCAGGGAACCCATGCCCCGATAGGATTTGTAGGAGCGTCCCTGGAACAGTTCGATCTCCCCCGGCGCCTCGTCGGTACCGGCCAGCAGTCCACCCAGCATGACGGCATCGGCCCCGGCGGCCAGCGCCTTGGCGATGTCCCCCGAGTAGCGGATGCCACCGTCGGCGATCAGGGGCACGCCCGTGCCCTTGAGGGCTTCCGCCACGTCCGCCACCGCGGTGATCTGGGGCACCCCCACGCCGGCCACGATGCGGGTGGTGCAGATGGAGCCGGGGCCGATGCCCACCTTCACCGCATCGGCACCATGGTCCACCAGGGCCCGCGCCGCCTCACCGGTGGCGATGTTGCCGCCGATCACCTGAACCTGCGGGAAATGCTTTTTCACCCACTTCACGCGGTCCAGCACGCCCTTGGAATGACCGTGGGCCGTGTCCACCACGATCACGTCCACCCCGGCTTCCACCAGGGCCTCGACGCGCTCGTTGGTGCCCTCGCCCACACCCACGGCGGCGCCCACCCGCAGACGTCCCAGCTGGTCCTTGCAGGCATTGGGGTGCTCCGTCGATTTCTGGATGTCCTTGACCGTGATGAGCCCCTTGAGCTCGAAGTCGTCGTTGACCACCAGCACCCGCTCCAGGCGGTATTTGTGCATGAGCGCCAGGGCCTCCTCGCGCGAGGCGCCTTCCTTCACGGTCACCAGCCGCTCCCTGGGTGTCATGATGGCCTTCACCGGCTGATCCAAATTGGTCTCGAAGCGCAGGTCGCGGTTGGTCACGATGCCCACGACCCGGCGCCCGTCCACCACCGGCAGGCCGGAAATCTTGTGCATGCGCGTCAGCTCCAGCACGTCCCGCACCGGCATGTCCTGGGGAATGGTGACCGGGTCCTTGACCACGCCGCTTTCGAAGCGCTTCACCTGCAGCACCTGGGCGGCCTGCTGCTGGATGGTCATGTTCTTGTGGATCACGCCCAGCCCGCCCTCCTGGGCAATGGCGATGGCCATGCGCGCCTCGGTCACGGTGTCCATGGCGGCCGACACCAGCGGCAGATTGAGCTCGATGTCTCGGGTCAGGCGCGTTTTCAGGGAGACGTCCCTGGGCAGGACGGTGGAGTAGGCGGGGACGAGCAGGACGTCGTCGAAGGTGAGGGCTTTCTGCAGGATGCGCATTCTTCGGTCCCGGAACAAAAGAATATTATACGGGTTCGCACCCCCCGGGGTAAACGCGCGCCGGCTTGGCGCCGGTTGACGGGCCGGCCGGCTCGGGCTAAGGTAGCGCCAGCGCCCAGCGCATATAACGAATCTCCAGCCTTAATTACCAAAAGAGGAGTCCATAACGATGTCGAAACAGATGCTCATCGCCCTTGCCACCGCCGGTTTGCTGGTCCTCGGCGGCTGCCAGACCACCCCCGCCCAGCCTGACAAGGCCGCGGCCACCCCGGCCCTGTCCGACGAAGCCAAGGCCGCGCTGGCCAAGGCCGAGGCCGACGTCAAGGCCGCCAGCGCCAAGGGTGCCCTGTGGACCACCGCGGACGCCGCACTCAAGGCGGCCAAGGAAGCAGCCGCCAAGGGTGACAGCGCCGCCGTGATCAAAAACGCCAAACTCGCCAGCGAGCACGCGGCCCTGGGCCTGGCCCAGAAGTCCTACCCGCTGAGTGTGGTGGGCCGCTGAGTCCCAGCAAGGCCGTCTCCGGACGGCCTTGCTTCCCCTCGGGTTCGGCATGAACAGGCTCTGGATCCTGCTGCTTCTGGCCCTGCCCCTGGGGGCCTCCGCCGAGCTCTATCGCTGGGTGGATGCCCAAGGCAGGGTGCACTACTCCGACAGCCCACCCCCTGGAAACGTCAGATCCGCCAAAACCCTGAACACCCCGCCTCCTGCCACCCCGACAACCGGCACTGCGCCCAAGTCCTGGCAGGAAAAGGAAATGGAGTTCCGCCAGCGGCGTGCCGCAGAGGCGGAAACCCAGGCAAAGAAAGAAAAGGAAGCCGAAGAGGCGCGCCAGAAACAGGCCAACTGCGAAGCCGCGCGCAAAAACCTGCAGCTGCTGGAAAGCGGTCAGCGGGTGGTGACGGTCAACGCCCAGGGCGAGCGCGAGGTCCTGGACGACGCGGCCCGCCAGAAAGCCATCAACGATGCCCGCAAGGCCGTCGAGACCTGGTGCAAGTAAGGCGCCCTACTCGGCCTCCTCCTTCAGCTCGCCGCCGCCCTTCTTCATCGCCTTGCCCTCCTCGGCGCGCTTGCGGCGCACCTCCTTCGGGTCGGCGATCAGCGGGCGGTAGATCTCCACCCGGTCCCGGTCCCGCAGCGGGCTGTCCAGCTTGCTGAGCTTGGACCAGATGCCCACCTTGTTGCGAGTCAGGTCGATTTCGGGAAAACGCTCCAGCACCCCGGAACGCCGGATCGCTTCCTCCACCGTGGCCCCGGGCGGCAGGCGCACCGGAATGAGCACCTGCTGATCGGGGCGGGCATAGGCGACCTCCACCAGAATCGTTTCATCCGCCATGGATTCTCTCCGCGCGTAACACGAACGCCTCCACCAGGTTGCCTGCGATCAGGCTGAACACCGGGTTGACGACGTTTTCGATCCAGCGCGTGGCGAACTCGTAGTGCAACCGGAACTCCACCTTGCATGCCTCCTCCGCCAGGGCGTGGAACTGCCAGCTGCCTTCGAGCACGCGAAACGGCCCTTCCTTGAGCCGCATCTCGATACGCTGGGGATACACCCGCACGTTCTCGGTCGTGAAACTCTGCTTGAGGTGATGGTAATCGATGTGGATGGTGGCCACCACCCGCTCCGGCTCCCGGCAGTGCACTTCCGTGCGCGGGCACCAGGGCAGGAACAGCGGGTAGTCCTCCACCCGGTCCACGAGCTCGAACATCTGCGGTGCGGAATGGCCGACCAGCACCGACTTCTCGACTTGCGCCATGAATGGTCAGCAGGCGGGGCCTGCAACGAAAGCTGCTAGAATACGCGATTTTCCCTTCCAGCTCACCTTGCGCGGGCCAACATGTCCATCGTCCAGAACAAGAAGGCCTTCCACGACTACTTCATCGAGGACAAATACGAGGCCGGGATCGTCCTGGAAGGCTGGGAAGTCAAGGCCATCCGCGCCGGGCGCGTCCAGCTCAAGGAATCCTACGTGGTGATCCGGAACGGCGAGCTCTATCTCATCAACGCCCATATCAGCCCGCTGCCCACGGCATCCCGTCACGTCAAGCCCGATCCCACCCGCAGCCGTAAGCTGCTGCTCCACGCCGACGAGATCAGGCGACTCATCGGCAAGGTGGAACGGGCGGGCTACACGCTGGTGGCACTGGACTTGCATTACCGCAACGGCCGGATCAAGGCGGAAATCGGGCTGGCCAAGGGCAAGAAGAAACACGACATCCGCGAAGCAGAAAAGAAACGCGAGTGGGAACGGGAGAAGCAGCGCCTGCTGCGCACACCCAGGGAATGACCGGGAACGACAGGGAAGATGGGGCGAGGTATGGGAATCGAACCCACGACACCTGGAGCCACAATCCAGTGCTCTACCAACTGAGCTAACCCCGCCGTGGACGCGATGCCGGACGGCATCGCGAAGGGCGCAATTATGGGCCAGCGGCCGCCAAAAAGCAACCGAACGCGCATGGCCTGCCCGACAGGAATCGAACCTGTAACCCCCAGCTTAGAAGGCTGGTGCTCTATCCGGTTGAGCTACGGGCAGCAGTCAAAAGAGAAGACCGCAGGGGACAAGGCGTGTGGTCGGGGTGGAGGGATTTGAACCCCCGACATCCTGCTCCCAAAGCAGGCGCGCTACCAGGCTACGCTACACCCCGAACGACGCGGGACTATAGCGCCCACCCCCCAAAAAAGCAACGCGCGCCGCTTGAGGAACCCAGGCTGCCAATGCGATCATTGGCTTTTTTCGCTGGCATCCATGACGGCACAAATCCTCAACGGCAAAGCCATCGCCGAGGCCATGCTGGCCGACATCCGCGCCCGGGTGGAAGCACGCGTCGCGGCGGGGAGACGACGGCCCGCCCTCGCGGTCATCCTGGTGGGCGATGATCCCGCCTCCGCCATCTATGTGCGCAACAAGCGCAAGGCCTGTGAAACGGCGGGCGTCCGCTCGGTCTCCCACGACCTTCCGGCGTCCCTGTCCGAGGGCGAGCTGCTCGCCCTCATCGACCAGCTCAATGCCGACCCGGCGATCGACGGCATCCTGGTACAGGCGCCGCTGCCGCCCCACATCAACGACGAGACGGTGATCGAGCGCATTCGCCCGGACAAGGATGTGGACGGTTTCCATCCCTACAACATCGGCCGTCTCGCGGTGCGCCTGCCGGTGCTGCGCTCCTGCACGCCCTACGGCGTGATGCATCTGCTCAAGACCACCGGCACGGAACTCAAGGGCAAGCATGCCGTGGTGGTGGGCGCCTCGAACCACGTGGGACGGCCCATGGCGCTGGAACTGCTGCTGGCCGGCTGCACGGTGACGGTCACCCACCGCTTCACCCGCGACCTGCCGGCCCTGGTGGGCCAGGCTGAGATCCTCGTGGTGGCCGTGGGCAAGCCGGGGCTGGTGAAGGGCGAGTGGATCCGCGACGGGGCCATCGTGATCGACGTGGGCATCAACCGGCTGCCGGACGGTCGCCTCTGTGGCGACGTGGAGTTCGAAACCGCCGCCCGGCGCGCTGCCTGGATCACCCCGGTGCCGGGCGGTGTGGGACCGATGACAGTCGCCACCCTGCTCGCCAACACCCTGCAGGCCGCCGAAGCCCACGATCCCGCCTAGGGACCCGCCGCCCCCGGCGCCGGCCGGCTGCTCAGGAGGCGCCGTGCCAGGCCCGCAAGAGGGGCAGGTCCACCCATGCCCTGCCGGCCGCGTCGCCCCGGATCACCCGGAATGGTGCATGGGGCTCACCCAGGTCACTCAACACGGCGATCGCGCCGGAGAAGTCATGGTCGCGGGTATAGTCGTTGACCGTGACCACCGTGGGTAGCCCCGCTGATCGGCTTGCCCGAATGCCGTTGCCCGAATCCTCGAAGGCCAGGCAATCGCCCGGCGCGAGCCCCATTCTTTCCAGCACCCAGTGGTAGATGTCGGGCGCAGGCTTCTTGGCCGGGACGATGTCTCCCGCCCCGATCACTTCGAACCAGGATTGCGCCCCCGGCGCCAGACTGTGTTCCAGGAGGGCCGTCACGTTGTCCGGCGTCGTCGTGGTGGCGATGGCGAGGCGCAGCCCGGCCGCGCGCGCTTCCTCGATCAGCCGCCGCACGCCCGGCCGCAGGGGAATGGCCCCGGTGGCCAGCAGTTCGGTGTAATGGAGGGTCTTGGCCCGGTGCAGCTCGGTCACCAGATCGTCGAAATCCGCCGGCCGCCGGTAATCGGGGCGGTAACGTTCCACGTAGTGGCGGATGCGTTCCTTGCCCCCGGTGATCGCCAAGAGCTCGCCGTAGAGGGTGGGATCCCACTCCCAGTCCAGGCCAAACTCCCGGAAGGCCGCGTTGAAGGCCGGCCGGTGGCCGTCCCGTTCCGTGTCGGCCAGGGTGCCGTCCACGTCAAAAATCAGGGCTTGCAGGGACACGGTGACTCCCTCGAATGAAGCGGCTGGCGTGCTTGCGGGGCACAGGAAAAACTGGTATTAAATCGGCTTTTCGCCAACGGTAGGTAACGAGATGCCCGCAGAACTGCACAAGACCTTCGCCCCCTATGTGCCCAAAAAGGGCGAAGCGTACATGAACCCGAAACAGCGCGCGCATTTTCGCAAAATCCTGGAAGAGTGGAAAGCGGAACTCTCCCAGGACATCGATCGTACCGTGCACACCATGCAGGACGAGGCCACGGTGTTTGCTGATCCCAACGACCGGGCGAGCCAGGAATCCGACATGGCCCTGGAGCTGCGCAACCGGGACCGGGAACGCAAGCTGATCAAGAAGATCGAGGAAACCATCGCCAAGATCGACGCCGGAGAGTACGGCTATTGCGAAAGCTGCGGCGTCGAAATCGGCCTCAAGCGGCTGGAGGCACGGCCCACCGCCACCCTGTGCATCGACTGCAAGACGCTCGACGAACTGCGCGAGCGCCAGATGGCCAAGTAAGGCCGCCATGTCCGCCCGGGGCCTCGACCTGCCGGACACCGAGTTCACCCGCAAGCTCACGGGAACCCTGTTCGGCATCATGACCTGGGACCAGCTCAGCCGCTTCTGGCGGCAGGTGGATCCCGGGGCCGGCTGGTATCTCTATGCGGTGGGTGAACCGCCGCCGGCTGCGCCCGCCGACGCGGAACACGTGCAGAAATTCATGGCCGACCTGGACCGGCTCCTGCGCGAGGAACATCGCGAGGACTATTGCAGCATCGTCTATGCGGACGATCTGGATCGTCCCACCTTCATCAAGATCTACGACCCCAATCACTTGGGCAGCGCCTGCGGCTCGTCGAAGACCGTGGTGCTGCCGGGCTGGGTGATGAGCCAGGTGCCGCCCGTGGAGCTCACCCCGAACTGGGTGGTCCCCCAAAGCCGCAAGCGCTGGTGGCAGGGCTTTCTCGCCTCGCTGCGCTGAAACAGCGTCGGGGGCCGCTCCGATGCAAACGAAAAAGGCAGCCGAAGCTGCCTTTTTCGTCGTTCCCGCTGACGCGCGTCACGCCGTCTGTTCGGGCTTCTTCTCGGCAGCCTCCGCCTTGGCTTCGCCCTTCTGGGGGGGCGGCTCCAGCAGCGCCTTCATGGACAGGCGCAAACGGCCCTTTTCGTCGGCCTCCAGCACCTTGACGCGCACGGCCTGTCCTTCCTTCAGGTAGTCGCTCACGTTGTTGACCCGCTCGTGCGCAATCTGGGAAATGTGCAGCAGGCCGTCACGCCCCGGCAGCACGCTGACGATGGCGCCGAAATCCAGCAGCTTCAGCACAGTGCCGTCGTACACCTTGCCCACCTCCACTTCGGCGGTCAGCTCCTCGATGCGCTTCCGGGCGGCCGCACCGGCTTCCGGGTTGACGCAGGCGATGGTGACGGTACCATCCTCGGCGATGTCGATCTGGGTACCGGTTTCCTCGGTGATGGCGCGGATGACCGCCCCACCCTTGCCAATCACGTCGCGAATCTTCTCCGGGTTGATCTTGAGGGTGATCATGCGCGGCGCGTAGTCCGACAGCTCCTCGCGTGCCTGGGGCATGGCCTGTTTCATGAGCTCGAGGATGTGCATGCGTCCCTCGCGCGCCTGGTTCAGGGCCACGTGCATGATTTCCCGGGTAATGCCCGTGATCTTGATGTCCATCTGTAGCGCGGTCACGCCACGCTCGGTGCCTGCGACCTTGAAGTCCATGTCACCCAGGTGGTCCTCGTCGCCCAGGATGTCGGTGAGCACCGCGAAGCGGTTGCCCTCTTTGATGAGTCCCATGGCAATGCCGGCGGTGTGGGCCTTAACCGGCACGCCGGCATCCATGAGCGCCAGGCAGCCGGCGCACACCGACGCCATGGAGCTGGACCCGTTGGATTCCGTGATTTCCGAGACCAGACGAATCGAATAGGAAAATTCTTCCTCGCTGGGCAACACGGCCAGGAGGGCGCGCTTGGCCAGCCGTCCATGCCCGATCTCGCGCCGCTTCGGCGCCCCGACCCGGCCCGTCTCTCCGGTGGCATAGGGCGGCATGTTGTAGTGCATCATGAAACGTTCGGAATAGGTGCCCTCCAGGGCATCGATGATCTGCGCATCACGTGCCGTGCCCAGAGTCGCCACGGCCAGGGACTGGGTTTCGCCGCGGGTGAACAGGGCCGAGCCATGGGCCCGGGGCAGCACGCCGGTGCGGATGCTGATGGGGCGCACCGTGCGGGTGTCGCGCCCGTCGATACGCGGTTCGCCGGCAAGGATGCGGCTGCGCACCACCTTGGCCTCGAGCTCGAAGAAATAGGACTTGATGGCATTCTGGGCCACCGTGTCCATGTCGGGCGTGATCAGCTCGGCGAACACTTTCTCGCGGATGGCATCCACGCGCGCCACGCGCTGCTGTTTCTGGGTGATGCGATAGGCTTCCTGCAGCTCGGCTTCCGCCAGCTGGCGCACACGCTCCACCAGCGCCTCGTCGCGGGGCGGCGGTGTCCAGTCCCAAGGTTCCGCACCGGCTTCCTCGGTGAGCTCGTTGATGGCGCGGATCACCGTCTGCATCTGCTCGTGGCCGAACATCACGGCCCCCAGCATGACGTCCTCCGGCAGTTCATGGGCTTCCGATTCCACCATGAGCACGGCCTGTTCGGTGCCCGCCACCACCAAGTCGAGCAGGGACGTGTCGAGCTCGCTGATGGTGGGGTTGAGCAAATACTGGCCATCCTTGTATCCCACCCGCGCGGCCCCAATCGGCCCGTGGAAAGGCACGCCGGACAGCGACAGCGCGGCAGAGGCGCCGATCAGCGCGGGAATGTCGGGATCGACCTCCGGGTTGGCCGACATGACCGTGGCAACGATCTGCACTTCGTTGTAGAAGCCGTCCGGGAACAGGGGGCGGATGGGCCGGTCGATGAGCCGGGAGGTCAGCACCTCCTTCTCGGAAGGCTTGCCTTCGCGCTTGAAGAAACCACCGGGAATACGGCCTGCGGCGTAGGTGCGCTCCTGGTAATCCACGGTGAGCGGAAAAAAGTCCTGGCCGGGCTTCACGTTCTTGGCAGCGACCACCGTGACCAGAACGCAGGTGTCATCCATGTTCACCATCACGGCGCCGCTCGCCTGGCGCGCAATTTCGCCGGTTTCCAGCGTGACCTGATGCTTGCCGTAGGCAAAGGTTTTCTTGAAGTATGCCAACTTGGGAATCCTCGATTCTGGAGGGCCGCAGAGAGGCCCCTGACGCAACCAAACCCGAATGAAAAAGGCGCGGATGACCGCGCCTTTCCTGTGCTCGCCTTACTTGCGCAGACCGAGGCGATCGATCAGAGCCCGGTAGCGGTCTGCGTTCTTGCGCTTGAGATAATCCAGCAGCTTGCGCCGCTTGCTCACCAGTTTGAGCAGGCCGCGGCGGGAATGATGATCCTTGGCGTGGTTCTTGAAGTGCTCGGTGAGGTCGTTGATGCGCGCCGTCATGAGCGCCACCTGCACTTCCGGCGAGCCGGTGTCGCCCTGCGCGAGCTGATACTCGCTCACGATCTTCGCCTTTTCAGCAGTCGTAACAGCCATTCTTTTTCGCTCCAGTCCGAAAACGTGAATTTTACACGTTACCCATGTATTTTCACAAGTTTTTCCCGCAAACCCCGCCCGGCCCTCACGCCTGGGCCACCAGCCGGCGGGGGGCCAGGCGCCCTTCGCGGTCGCCCGCGCCGATCCCGATAAACCGCTGTTTTTCATCGTAAATCCGGTATTCCTGGGAGACCTGCAGGCGGGGCATCCAGAGGGGCTGGCCGCGCTGGAAATAGAATGCCCCATCCGAGTCCAGATCCACCCGGGGCAGGTGGGCGACCAGCACATCCACCGGCAACAGCTGGCGGTCCCGTTCCGGCTCGCTCATGGCCTCCAGTTGGCCTGGCGTGACGGCCTGCTCGACGGAAAAACCATCCACGCCCATCCGGCGCAGTCCCGCCATGTGGGCGCCGCAACCCAGGGCGCGCCCGATGTCCTCGGCCAACACCCGAATATAGGTCCCCTTGCTGCAGCGCACGTCCACCTCGAACAGGCTCTCGCCATCGAAGCCCAGCAGATTGAGTTCGAAAATGGTCACCCGACGCGGCGCCCGTTCGATCTCCACTCCCTTGCGTGCGTAGTGGTACAGGGGCCGCCCCTGGTGTTTGAGGGCCGAGTGCATTGGCGGCACCTGCTCGATTTCGCCCACGAAGCGGCGCAGCACTGCCTGGAGGGCGTCCAGGCTGACCCGCACCGGCTGGGTCGCCAGGATCTGACCTTCGGCATCTCCGGTGTCCGTGGTCTGACCAAGGCGGATCTGGGCCCGGTAGCGCTTGTCGGCATCGGTCAGATACTGGGCGAACTTGGTGGCTTCACCGAAGCAGATGGGCAGCAGGCCGCTGGCGATGGGGTCGAGATTGCCCGTGTGACCGGCCTTGGCGGCACGGTAGAGTCGCTTGACATGCTGCAGGGCGCCATTGGAAGTGACGCCCACGGGCTTGTCCAGCAGCAATACGCCATCGACGGCGCGTTTTTCGCGCTTCTCGCCTGCCATCACCTGCCTACTGGTCGCGGTGACGCTTCGCGTCTTCCGCCACGGCGGCATCGATCAGCTGATCGAGCCGCATACCCCGCTCGATGGAAGTATCGTGCACGAAGTGCAGCTGCGGCATGATCCGCAGCTTGATGCGCTTGGCAACCTCGCTGCGCAGGAAACCAGCCGCGGACTGCAACCCCTTGAGGGCTTCCTGCACACGTGCCTCATCGCCCAGCAGGCTGAAGTACACCTTGGCATGGGCGTAATCGTTGCTGACCTCCACATCCGTGATGGTCACCATGCCCACGCGCGGGTCCTTGACCTCCAGACGCAGGAGATCCGCGAGCTCGCGCTGGATCTGTTCGGCCACTCGGCGCGGACGGGTAAAGTCTTTTGGCATGAATCAGGCTGCCTTGACGGGCTTCACAGGGAGCGCGCCACCTCGACCACCTCGAACACCTCGATCTGGTCGCCTTCGCGGATGTCGTTGAAGTTTTTGATCGACAGACCGCATTCGAAGCCGGCCTTGACTTCCTTGACGTCTTCCTTGAAGCGCTTGAGGGAATCCAGCTCGCCGGTGTGAATCACCACGCCATCGCGGATGACACGCACCATGGCGCCGCGCTTGACCGTACCTTCCAGCACGTAACAGCCGGCGACCGTTCCCACCTTGGAGATGCGGAACACCTGACGCACTTCCACCAGGCCGACTTCCTGCTCCTTCTTCTCGGGGGCCAGCATGCCGGACATGGCTGCCTTGATCTCGTCCACCGCGTCGTAAATGATGTTGTAGTAGCGCACGTCCACGCCGGAACTCTGGGCCAGCTTGCGGGCCTGGGCATCCGCACGGACGTTGAAACCGATGATCACGGCCTTGGAGGCCAGCGCCAGGTTGACATCGGATTCGGTGATGCTGCCCACCCCGCTGTGGATGATGTTGACTTTCACCTCGGGCGTGGAAAGCTTGCTCAGGGCGTGAATCAGGGCTTCCTGGGAACCCTGGACGTCGGCCTTGATGATGAGCGCGAGCGTCTTCACCTCGCCCTCGGCCATCTGCTCGAAGATGTTTTCCAGCTTGGCCGCCTGCTGCTTGGCCAGCTTCACGTCGCGGTACTTGCCCTGACGGAACAGGGCGATCTCGCGCGCCTTGCGCTCGTCCAGCACGACGATGGCTTCTTCACCCGCCTGGGGCACATCGGAAAGGCCCAGGATCTCCACGGGAATGGAGGGCCCCGCCTCCTTTACCGGGCGGCCGTTCTCGTCGAGCATGGCGCGCACGCGGCCGAAGGCGGTGCCGGCCAGCAGCACGTCGCCCTGGCGCAGCGTGCCGGACTGCACCAGGATGGTCGCCACCGGACCCCGCCCCTTGTCGAGCCTCGACTCGATGACCAGCCCCTTGGCGGGACAGTCGCGCGGCGCCTTGAGATCCAGCACCTCGGCCTGCAGCAACACGCGTTCCAGCAGATCGTCTATGCCCTGCCCGGTCTTGGCAGACACTTCCACGAACATGGTGTCGCCCCCCCACTCCTCGGGCACCACGCCCTGGGCGGACAGCTCCTGCTTGACACGCTCGGGATTGGCCTCGGGTTTGTCGATCTTGTTGATCGCCACCACCAGCGGCACGTTCGCCGCCTTGGCGTGATGAATGGCCTCAATGGTCTGGGGCATCACGCCGTCATCGGCGGCCACGACCAGAATCACGATGTCCGTCGCCTTCGCACCCCGGGCGCGCATGGCGGTAAAGGCTTCGTGGCCCGGCGTGTCCAGGAAGGTCACCACCCCGCGCGGCGTCTGCACGTGATAGGCGCCAATGTGCTGGGTAATGCCCCCCGCCTCGCCGCTGGCCACCCGCGTGCGGCGGATGTAGTCGAGCAACGACGTCTTGCCGTGGTCCACGTGACCCATGACGGTCACCACGGGCGCACGCGGCAGGGCCTCGACTTCCCTGACCTGGGCCTCTTCCAGGTAGGCTTCCGGGTTGTCCAGGGCAGCAGGTTTGGCGATGTGCCCCATTTCCTCGACCACGATCATGGCGGTCTCCTGGTCGAGGACCTGGTTGATGGTGACCATGGTGCCCATTTTCATCAGGGTCTTGATGACCTCGGCCGCCTTCACCGCCATCCGGTGGGCAAGCTCGCCCACGGTGATGGTCTCCGGCACCAGCACTTCACGAACGATGGGCTCGGTGGGTGCGGTGAAGGCATGACTGCTTTCCTCACCCTTGTGGCGGCCGGGCTTGCCCTTCTCGCGCCAGCCCCCGCCCGTGAGGTCGCCCTTGACCTTGATGCCGCGCTTCTTGGCACCTTCCTCGACCCAGCCGGTGGCGGGCGCCGCCTTTTTCTTGGCGCCTTTCTTTTTCTCGGCCTCGGTTTTTTCCTCGGCCTTCGGAATGTGCAGCGTCCCCTCGGTCTTCGTCTCGGCCGCCGGTGCCGGTGCCGCTTCGGCCGCCGGCGCCGCGGGCGTGGCCTCCTCCGCTGCCGGCTTGGTTTCCTCTTCGGCAGGCTTCCTGGCGCGGGCACGCTGAGCGCGCTTCTCGGCTTCTTCCTTCTGGCGCGCGATGAGTTCGGCCGCCTTGCGCGCCTCTTCCTCGCGCTTAGCAAGCTGCTCGGCATCGATCACCGGCTGCGCCGGCTTGACCTCCGCCACCGGCTCCGCAGCCGGCGCCACCAGATCCCGTTTGACGAAGACGCGCTTCTTGCGCACCTCCACCTGGATCGTGCGCGCCTTGCCCGTGGCATCCGCCTTGCGGATCTCGGTGGTTTCGCGCCGGGTCAGCGTGATCTTGCTGCGGCTTTCCTTGACGCCGTGGGCGCGCCGCAAATAATCCAGCAGCTGCGCCTTGTCCTGTTCCGTCAGGGGATCCTCGGCAGCGCTCTTGTTCACCCCGGCCGCTCTCAGCTGTTCCAGCAGAACCGTTTCTGCCACCCCCAGCTCCGAGGCAAATTGCGCTACGTTCATTTGTGGCATTGAAGCCCTCCGTCGATTCGGTCCGTTGCTCTCAGCTGTTGGTTTGCTCGGCCGCAAACCAGGGTGCACGTGCAGTCATGATCAGGGTCTTGGCGCGTTCCGGGTCCATGCCCGTCATCTCGACCAGATCGTCCACTGCAAGATCGGCCAGCTCCTCCACCGTGGAAATGCCCTTGGTCGCCAGCAGCCGCGCCGTTTCTGGATCCATGCCTTCCATGGTCGCGAGGTCTTCCGCCACATGCTCGACCTTCTCCTCGCTGGCGATGGCTTCCGTGAGCAGGACATTGCGTGCCCGGCTGCGCAGTTCATTGATGGTGTCCTCGTCGAAGGCCTCGATTTCCAGCATCTCGGACAAGGGAACGTAAGCAATTTCCTCCAGGCTGGTGAAACCCTCTTCCACCAGCACTTGCGCCACTTCGGCATCGACGTCGAGCTTTTCCATGAATTCCTTCATGATCCGCTCGGCTTCCTCGGCGCTCTTCTGCTGCGCCTCCTCGGCGGTCATGATGTTGAGATCCCAGCCGGTGAGTTCGGACGCCAGACGCACGTTCTGGCCGCCGCGGCCAATGGCCTGTGCCAGCTGCTCCTCCTCCACCACCACGTCCATGCTGTGCTTTTCCTCGTCCACGACGATGCTGGAGATCTCCGCCGGTGCCAGCGCGTTGATCACGAACTGCGCGGGATCGGACGACCAGAGCACGATATCGACACGCTCCCCGGCCAGCTCGCTGGTCACGGCCTGCACCCGTGAGCCGCGCATACCAATGCACGTGCCCTGGGGGTCGATGCGCGGATCGTTGGATTTCACGGCAATCTTGGCACGCACCCCCGGATCACGCGCGGCGGCCTTGATCTCGATCAGCCCTTCTTCGATCTCCGGCACCTCCAGCTCGAACAGCTTCACCAGAAACTCCGGCGTGATGCGCGACAGGATCAGCTGCGGGCCCCGGGCAGCGCGATCGATCTTCAGGAGATAGGCACGCACGCGGTCGCCGACGCGCAGATTTTCCTTCGGGATCATCTGATCCCGCGGCAGCACGGCCTCGATGCGCCCCGACTCGATGATGGCATTGCCGCGTTCCATGCGCTTGATGACACCCGTAACCAGGTGTTCCTTGCGCTCCAGGAAATCGTTCAGAATCTGTTCCCGCTCGGCCTCGCGGATCTTTTGCAGGATTACCTGCTTGGCGGTCTGCGCGCCGATGCGGCCAAACTCGACCGGCTCCAGGTGCTCCTCGATCACACCCCCGACTTCGATGTCCGGCTGCTTCTTGCGGGCCTCGGACAGCGGGATCTGCAGACCCTCGTCCAGATACTCCTCATCCGGCACCACATGCCAGCGGCGGAAAGTCTCGTACTCGCCCGTTTCACGGTTGATGACGACGCGCACGTCCACGTCCTCGTGGAAGCGCTTCCTCGTCGCAGATGCAAGGGCCAGTTCGAGGGCGGAGAACACCACCTCCTTGTCCACGTTCTTTTCACGCGCCAGCGCATCCACCACCAGCAGAATCTCGCGGCTCATACAGCAACCTCCGGTCAAATATTGGGGATCAGACGCGCCTTGTCGATGTTCGCGAGCTCGAACGTCTGCAGCATCCCGTCCACGTCCATTTCCACCACACCGTCGTGCACACCCTTGAGCACGCCGGTGACATTGCGGCGTCCAGCCACCGGAACACGCAGCTTCACCTGCGCCCGTTCCCCCGCAAAGCGCTCGAAATCCGCCGCCTTCTTCAGCGGGCGATCGAGGCCCGGTGAGGACACCTCCAGGCGGTCGTAGTCGTAGTCGAGCTCGACGGCAAGCAGGCGGGTCAGATGGTTGCTGACCCGCACACAGTCATCGATGGTGATACCGCCAGGCTTGTCGATGAACAGGCGCAGCAACCTGCCCCGGTTGCTGAGCTCCAGGTCCACCAGCTCGTACCCGAGTCCGGGCAACGTCTTCTCGAACAGCGCTTGCAAGTCCATGCGACCGCCAGAAACAAAAAATGGGCGCAACGCCCATCCCTTTAAGCCGGCCATTATAACAAGAAAACAACAACTAAGGAAGGAAATCGACGGGAAGGATACCGGGCGGCCGGCCTGCCCCCGAGGCAGTGTGCCCCGGACGGTCGCCAAATGCCACACGGGCTCCATAACCCCGCAGACACGCGGCCAGGACACCCTGGGGCACCGCCGGCGGGTATCGTCCTGCCTCGCGGCCAAAGCCGCTGCCACAGGGCTTCTTGCCCTCGACGGGGACACACCGAGGAAAATAGTCCGCCCCCCCGGCGCGGAAGGGTCGGGGGGCGTGGAAGGCACTGCGGTGGCGAGCCCCCCAATCAGATTCGTCGCGACCCAAGCCGCTCCCTCTAGCCATGGCTGCTGTGGAGGGCGCCTTGGCGGAGCCAACGGCTTGACTAAAAAGTTCAACCCTGACGGCGACTCCATATTCCGGATAGGGGCGGTCAGGGTCCCTGACGGCCCTCTTACACCAGCTGGGAGGTGGCGAAACGACAGCCCGCCAAAGGCGCGCCATGGCAGCGGCCTTTTCGCTTTCTGAAAGCAAAAAGCCCTGACGGTGTGGTCAGGGCTTTTTGGGTGTGGGGTGCCTGGCGGTGACCTACTTTCGCAGAGGGGGTCTCTACTATCATCGGCGCGAGCCCGTTTCACGGTCCTGTTCGGGATGGGAAGGGGTGGGTCCAGGCTGCTATGGCCGCCAAGCGTAACGGGTTGCTGTGGCGTTTTTGGGGACGTCACAGCGCATCTGGAAGAAGTCGGGTTTGATTGCGGTTTCGCAAGCTGCTTGAGGGGATAGGGTCAAGCCTCACGGGCAATTAGTACTGGTTAGCTTAACGTGTTGCCACGCTTCCACACCCAGCCTATCAACGTCGTGGTCTTCGACGACCCTTCAGGGGGGTCCGGCTTTATGCCCCCTGTCTCCTGGCGGTTGCAGGAATGCTTTGCCTGGCGTGCGGGTGCACGCGGCGGCGAAGCCTGCTTCGTCTTTCCAGGAGGCATAAAGCCGGCCCCCGGGGAGATCTCATCTTCGGGCGAGTTTCACGCTTAGATGCTTTCAGCGTTTATCTCTTCCGCACTTAGCTACCCGGCGATGCGACTGGCGTCACAACCGGTACACCAGAGGTGCGTCCACTCCGGTCCTCTCGTACTAGGAGCAGCCCCCGTCAAATCTCCAGCGCCCACGGCAGATAGGGACCAAACTGTCTCACGACGTTTTAAACCCAGCTCACGTACCTCTTTAAATGGCGAACAGCCATACCCTTGGGACCGGCTACAGCCCCAGGATGAGATGAGCCGACATCGAGGTGCCAAACTCCGCCGTCGATGTGAACTCTTGGGCGGAATCAGCCTGTTATCCCCAGAGTACCTTTTATCCGTTGAGCGATGGCCCTTCCATACAGAACCACCGGATCACTATGACCTGCTTTCGCACCTGCTCGACTTGTCAGTCTCGCAGTCAAGCACGCTTTTCCCATTGCGGTATCCAGACGATTTCCGACCGTCCTTAGCGTACCTTCGTGCTCCTCCGTTACGCTTTAGGAGGAGACCGCCCCAGTCAAACTGCCCACCATGCACGGTCCCCGACCCCGGTTCAGGGGCCCAGGTTAGAACCTCAAACAGACCAGGGTGGTATTTCAAGGACGGCTCCAGGCAAACTGGCGTCTGCCCTTCACAGCCTCCCACCTATCCTACACAAGCCTGTTCAAAGTCCAATGCAAAGCTGCAGTAAAGGTTCATGGGGTCTTTCCGTCTTGCCGCGGGGAGATTGCATCTTCACAAACACTTCAACTTCGCTGAGTCTCAGGAGGAGACAGTGTGGCCATCGTTACGCCATTCGTGCAGGTCGGAACTTACCCGACAAGGAATTTCGCTACCTTAGGACCGTTATAGTTACGGCCGCCGTTTACCGGGGCTTCGATCAGGAGCTTGCACCCCATCACTTAACCTTCCGGCACCGGGCAGGCGTCACACCCTATACGTCCACTTTCGTGTTTGCAGAGTGCTGTGTTTTTATTAAACAGTCGCAGCCACCTTTTCACTGCGGCCCCCTTCCGCTCCATGGGCAAGCCACTTCACGTACCAGGGGCGCACCTTCTCCCGAAGTTACGGTGCCAATTTGCCGAGTTCCTTCTCCTGAGTTCTCTCAAGCGCCTTAGGATTCTCACCCTGCCCACCTGTGTCGGTTTGCGGTACGGTCACACCTAGACTGAAGCTTAGAGGCTTTTCCTGGAAGCATGGTATCAGTGGCTTGGCCTCCCGAAGGAGGTTGCGTCATCACGCCTCAGCTTAGCCCTCCGGATTTGCCTAAAGGGCACGCCTACACGCTTAAACCGGGACATCCAACACCCGGCCCACCTAACCTTCTCCGTCCCCCCATCGCATCTAGGCATGGTACGGGAATATTAACCCGTTTCCCATCAGCTACGCATTTCTGCCTCACCTTAGGGGCCGACTCACCCTGCGCCGATGAACGTTGCGCAGGAAACCTCGGGCTTTCGGCGAGGGAGCCTTTCACTCCCTTTATCGCTACTCATGTCAGCATTCGCACTTCCGATACCTCCAGCATCCCTCTCGAGACACCTTCACAGGCCTACGGAACGCTCTCCTACCGCCAGAGGACAGAAGACAGACGACCGAGGACAGAGAGCTTGTCAGTAATCAGCAGCCAGTTCGTTACCCCCACTTGGCATACAGCCCAGTGAGCATCTTGGCTATGTCTTGATATTCGCGACGCCAGGCTTGCGCCTTCGGCTGCGCGATATACCCCAGATCAACACTGTATTGAATCCATACACGCATTTCGTCGGCCGAACCCATCGCCATCAAGACGAATCGCTTGAATTCGGCCTTCGATATCGATTGCCTGCCAAACCCTTCGGCCAAATTCGCGCAGATCGATTTCGATGCCCGACGCATCTGATCAGCCAACGCAAATTGCTCGATCTTCGGATACTCCAGACTCACACGATGCACTTCCAGCGATATCGCATACGCCTTCCGGTACACCACCAAGTCTTCCACATCCTTGATTTGCCGCTCGGCAGTCTCTGGATTCCGTTGCCTGTTCACTGAACACCTCTCTGTCTTCTGTCATCTGTATTCTGTCCTCTGACCCGCAGCTTCGGTTCATGGCTTGAGCCCCGTTACATCTTCCGCGCAGGACGACTCGACCAGTGAGCTATT
>NZ_AP042402.1:0-67500 GCF_055379455.1 Thiobacter subterraneus | reverse complement strand
CGACGGACGACGAGGACGTCAAGGAAGGCGACGAGGTCGCCCTGGTCGATGGCGAGAGCGGCGAGATCATGGGCACCATGAAGGTGACCGACAAGTACACCATCGACAAGGCCCACGAGTGCATGATGGTCTACAAGACCACGGACCTGGAGCACCCCGGGGTCAAGATGGTGATGGCCCAGGGCAAATACAACCTCGCCGGTCCGGTCAAGGTGCTTTCGGACGGCGGCTTCAAGGCCCGCTACGGTGAGCAGTTCCTGACGCCCGCCGAGACCCGCGCCAAGTTCCAGGAACTCGGCTGGACGCGCATCGCCGCCTTCCAGACACGCAACCCCATGCACCGCTCCCACGAGTATCTGGCCAAGATCGCCGTGGAAACGATGGACGGCGTGCTGATCCATTCCCTGCTGGGCAAACTCAAACCCGGCGACATCCCGGCGGAAGTACGCACGGAAGCAATCAAGGTCCTGATCGACAACTATTTCGTGCCCAACACCGTGATCCAGGCCGGCTATCCCCTGGACATGCGCTATGCCGGCCCGCGCGAAGCGCTGTTGCATGCCCTGTTCCGTCAGAACTACGGTTGCTCCCACCTGATCGTCGGTCGTGACCATGCCGGCGTGGGCGACTACTACGGGCCGTTTGACGCGCAAAAAATCTTCGACGAGATCCCGCCCGGCTCGTTGGAAACCCAGCCACTCAAAATCGACTGGACGTTCTGGTGCAACAAGTGCGGCGGCATGGCCTCCATGCGCACCTGCCCCCATTCCAAGGACGATCGTATCCTGCTGTCCGGGACCAAGGTGCGGGCCATGCTTTCGGAGGGCAAGGATCTGCCGGTCGAGTTCTCCCGTCCCGAAGTGGCGCAGGTGCTCAAGCGCTACTACGCCAGCCTGAGCGCCGAGGAAAACGTCAAGGTCGAGCTCAAGGGGCACTCTGCCAAGTAGTTTCAAGGGTCTGGCCGGCACTCGCAACAACCGGCCTTTTTCAACTGTGTCGCATCAACTGGAGGAACAAAATGCCAACCTATGTTCGCACCGACAAATGTGATGGGTGCAAGGGTCAGGACAAGACCGCTTGCATGTACATCTGCCCGCACGACTTGATGAAGCTCGACAAGGATGGCTCCGAGACCGGCCATGCCATGAAGGCCTTCAACCAGGAACCGGAGCAGTGCTGGGAGTGCTACTCCTGCGTGAAGATCTGCCCGCAGCAGGCGATCGAGGTGCGTCACTACGCGGATATCGTTCCTCTCGGCGGTTCCGTGCAGCCCCTGCGTGGTACCGACTCCATCATGTGGACCATCAAGTTCCGCAACGGCACCCTGAAGCGCTTCAAGTTCCCCATCCGCACCACGCCGGAAGGCTCGATCGATCCCTACGGCGGCAAGCCTCTGCCGAAGCTGGCCGACATCACGAAGCCCGGCTTCTTCGTTTCGGTGGGTGGGTTCCGTGCGGGCAACCCGTCTGAACTGATTCGCAAGCAGTAAGTAAATGGTTTGACATCAACTTGCGGGAGGGAGCGGGCCGCGCGCCACGCTGAACCGCAGCAAGGAGACTGAACAATGGCTGGTGAATTTGGCAATCCCGAAGTCGTACAGGAGGAAGTGGACATCCTCCTGATTGGTGGCGGCATGGCCTGCTGCGGCGCCGCCTATGAAGTCGTGCGCTGGGCGGAAGCCGCCAAGGCGGAACTGGGCATTGACCTCAAGATCAAGCTGGTGGACAAGGCGGCGCTGGACCGTTCCGGTGCGGTGGCCCAGGGTCTGTCCGCGATCAACACCTACATCGGCCCGGAGCAGGATCCGGCCGACTACGCGCGCATGGTGTCCAACGACCTGATGGGCATCACCCGCGACGATCTGGCCTACGACCTGGGCCGCCATGTGGACGAGTCGGTGCACCTGTTCGAAGAGTGGGGCCTGCCCATCTGGAAGCTGGACGAGAATGGCGAGCGCCACGACGGCTCCAAGGGTCTGCCCGCCCTCAAGGATGGCGGCAAGCCGGTGCGCTCCGGCAAGTGGCAGATCATGATCAACGGCGAATCCTACAAGTGGATCGTGGCAGAGGCCGCCAAGAAGGCCTTGGGCATGGACCGCATCCAGGAGCGCGTGTTCATCGTCAAGCTGGTCAACGACAAGAATGACAAGAACCGCATCGCCGGCGCGGTGGGTTTCTCCGTGCGCGAGCACAAGGTCTACGTGTACAAGGCCAAGGCGATCCTGCTGGCCGCAGGTGGCTGCGTGAACATCTTCCGCCCGCGCTCGGTGGGTGAAGGTACCGGCCGTGCCTGGTACCCGGTGTGGAATGCCGGTTCCACCTATGCCATGGCCGCGGAAGCCGGCGCCGAGCTCACCATGATGGAAAACCGCTTCGTGCCCGCCCGCTTCAAGGACGGCTACGGCCCGGTGGGTGCCTGGTTCCTGCTGTTCAAGGCCAAGGCCGTGAACGCCCTGGGCGAGGTCTACATGGAGAAGAACAAGGATCTCCTGAACGATTACCCGCCCTATGGCCAGGCCGCCGTGCCCGCTTCCTGCCTGCGCAACCACCTCATGCTCAAGGAGATGAAGGAAGGCCGTGGCCCCATCTACATGGACACGGTGACCGCGCTGGCGAAGCTCAAGGAAACCCTGTCGCCGCGTGAGGTGAAACACCTGGAGGCGGAAGCCTGGGAAGACTTCCTCGACATGTGCGTCGGCCAGTGCGGCATCTGGGTGGGCGAGAACATCGAGCCGGACAAGAAGAACTCCGAGCTCATGCCCACCGAGCCCTACCTGCTCGGCTCCCACTCCGGCTGCTGCGGGATCTGGGTGTCGGGCCCCGAGGATGTCGGCGCGCCGACCACCGAGGATCATCCCGAGAAGGACAAGATCCCGGCGCACCTGCCGCAGGGCTGGCACTGGGGTTATCGCTCCATGACCACGGTCAAGGGTCTGTTCACCGCAGGCGACGGTGTGGGGGCCTCCGGCCACAAGTTCTCCTCCGGTTCCCACGCGGAAGGCCGCATCGCCGCCAAGGCCATGGTGAAGTACTGCATCGACCACAAGGATCTCAAGCCGGAGCTCGACACCCCGGTTGAGCAGCTGGTGGAGGAGATCTACAAGCCGGTGCGCAACTTCCTGCAGTACAAGGACTACACCACCGCCATCGACGTGAACCCGCACTACATCACGCCGAAGATGCTCCAGTTCCGTCTGCAGAAGATCATGGACGAGTATGTGGCGGGTGTGGCCACCTACTACACCACCAACGAGCACATGCTCAAGGTGGCGGAAGAGAAGCTGGAGATGCTGAAGGAAGACGCGGAAAAGATGCGTGCCAAGGACCTGCACGAGCTGCTGCGTGCCTGGGAGAACTACCACCGCATCCTGACCGCGGAAGCCCACATGAAGCATATCCAGTTCCGTGAGGAAACCCGTTACCCGGGCTTCTACTACCGCGCCGACAAGAACTTCATCGACGAGAAGAACTGGAAGTGCTTCGTCAACTCGGTCTATGACAAGAACACCAAGAAGTGGACGGTGTTCAAGCGTCAGCACTACGATCTGGTTGACAAGTCCAAGCTGTTCAAGACCGCAGCCCACTAAGCGGTCGGCAGACAGCCGGGCATCGGAAGCCGGGCGCCGCAAGGCGCCCGGTTTTCTTTCGGCGCGACAAAACACTATTCACGGCATGCTTTTGCCCGTGGCCGAGGCATGTTATGAATGTGTTTTCGGGTCCGTCTGCGTACGGACCCCTCCCTTTGCAGCCCACGAGAGGTAGTGCCATGGAAGATTTCGAAGTCAAGGATTCGCCCTTTCCCCAAAGCCCGGTCGTGCCGCAGCTGCTGCAGCCGGAGACGGTGATCCAGTTCCGCTGCCACAAGGGCATTGCCTGCTTCAATGCCTGCTGCAAGAACATCGACATCTCCCTCACGCCTTATGACATTCTGCGTCTGAAGAAGCGGCTCAACATGACCTCCGGTGAGTTCCTGAAGGCCTATACCTTCCCCTATGAAATGGAGAAGGACGGCATCGCCGGCGTCAAACTCAAGCCGGTGGAGGGCGGCACGGCCTGCCGCTTCATGACCGAGGAAGGCTGCAGCGTGTACGAGGACCGGCCCACTGCCTGCCGTTACTATCCCGTGGGCCTGCTCTCCATCCGGCGCCAGGGCGAAAACTTCGACCGCGAGGCCTATGCCATCATCAAGGAGAGCCACTGCCTGGGCCATCAGGAGAATCGCCAGCTCACCATCGCGGAATACCGCAAGGAACAGGGCCTGGAGGAATACGACGAACTGAGCCGGGGCTGGCGGCAGCTCATCCTGAAGAAGAAATCCGCCGGTCCGACGGTGGGCAAGCCCAGCAAGCGCAGCCTGCAGATGTTCTTCATGACCTGCTACGACCTGGACCAGTTCCGGGAATTTGCCACCTCCGAGCAGTTCAACGATCTCTATGAGGTCGAGCCGGAGACCCGGGAAAAAATCAAGACCGATGACATCGCCCTGATGCAGTTCGGCTATCGCCTGTTGCGCCAGGTCATGTTCAACGAGATGAGCATTCCCATCCGGCCCGACGCCCTGGAAAAACGCCTGGCCCGCAAGCGGGAACGGGAACGGATCCTGGACCAGATCGTGGAGAAGATCGGGCCGCTGGAGACCGTCCCGGTGGAAGAACTGGAAGACAAGTACAAGCACGCCTCGGACTGAACATGAATGCGCGCACGCTGGACACCGAGGCCTATTACATCGAAGCCGAACCCTACTACGAGCCCACCGGCGAAGAAGTCGCGGTCTTCGAAGCGGCCTACCACAACAAGCTGCCGGTCCTCCTCAAAGGTCCGACCGGCTGCGGCAAGACCCGCTTCATGGAGTACATGGCCTGGCGGCTGAAACGGCCGCTGATTACGGTTTCCTGTCACGACGACCTGACCGCCTCGGACCTGGTCGGGCGCTTCCTGGTGAAGGGAGGCGAGACCACCTGGGTGGACGGCCCCCTCACCCGGGCGGTGCGCACGGGAGCCATCTGCTACCTGGACGAAATCGTCGAGGCACGCAAGGACACCATGGTCGTGATCCATCCCCTGGCCGACGACCGGCGTACCCTGCCCATGGAAAAGCTTGGCCTATTGGTGGAAGCCGATGACCGCTTCTGCCTTGCCGTCTCCTACAACCCCGGCTACCAGAGCGTGCTCAAGGACCTCAAGCAGAGCACGCGCCAGCGCTTCGTCGCGCTGGAGTTCAACTATCCGGCGCCGGAGCTGGAACGCAAGATCGTGGCGACGGAGTCCGGCGTGGATGCCGCCACCGCGGAAAAGCTGGTCAAGTTCGCGCACATGACCCGCAACCTGAAGGGCAGCGGGCTCGAAGAAGGGGCGAGTACACGCCTGCTGGTCCATGCCGGCAAGCTGATCGCCGCGGGCATCGCCCCAATCACCGCCTGCCGCACGGCAATCGCCGAGGCGATCACCGACGATGCCGAAATGCTCGCCGCGGTGCAGGAGCTTTCCTCCTCCATCTTCTGATCATCCACCCGGGGACACGGAGGCACGGCGCCCAAACCCATGCTCGCAGCCCCCCACTGATAGTTTGAGCGTTTTCCTGCCACGGTGCTGAACCCCATGTCCCGCCAGGCCAGCCTCACCCTGGAAGACATCCTGCCCTCCCTGGAGAAATGGCTGGATGTGGAGTTCACCTTCTACCGGGTGGAAGATCTGGCGGCTGACATCGCCCGGCGCCCCCGCGCGGAACAGGTGTTCCTGCTGGACTGGATCCGGCGCATCGCCACCACCAACATCGAGATTGCCTACCAGTTCGCGCGGCGCGCCCCCGCGCTGCTGGCACGCATGGATTGGCGCATGATCGAGGCCTGGGCCCTGCACGCCATGGACACCTACGACAAGAGTGGGCTGCGTGCCGCCCTGCTGGTGATCGAGGGCGTCGACAGTTTCGCCGCCCAGCGTCATGCCCGCGTGGCGGGCGCCCTGTTCGAGGACATCGGTGGCGTTCTGCTCAATTTCCTGCGGGGTCTGTCAGGCCGCAAGCTGAACCTGGCCCAGGGCGACGCCGCGTACACGGACAGCGAGACCATTTTTCTGCCCAACGTCATCGCAGAGATGGAGACGGCGGAGGACAATTTCCGGCTTGCCAAGGCCATGGTGACGCTGCTCTGGGCCCAGACCCGCTTTGGCAGCTTTCGCAGCGATCTGGTGGCAGCCCTTGCCGCCTATCCCGATCCGGAACAGGCCCTCAGGGTGTTTACCACGCTGGAAACCCTCCGGCTGGAGGCGCGCATCCGGCGTGAGCTGCCCGGCCTCTACCGGGACATGCAGCGTCTCCGGACATTGGCAAACCAGGACACCCTCGCACCGGCATGGCAGACCTTCACGCAAATGCTTGCCGATGACCAGGCGACGGTGGAAGACAGCCTGCGCCTGCTGCCCGAGGCCCTGCGGCAGCCAAACCCGCCCCGCTTCTGTTACGCAGGCGAGATCCGCCCGGAGGCCGTGGCGAAATGCCTGGCGGCACGCATCGAACGGGAGAAGGCGCTGCTGCGCGTCAAGCTCGCCGAGCTGGCCGAGGAACATGGCCACCCGCCTCCTGCCGCGGATGCCCCCGGCAAGCCACGCCCGCGCTTCGAGCTTCGCCAGAAAGAGGACGCGGTCTCGGGCACGGTGGAAATGGAACTCACCCTCGATGGTGTGCCCCTGCCTCCCCCGGAGGACGTGAGGGCCCTGCTCACCTCGATCCAGCTCGATCTCGGCAGCATCCCGGATGAATACCTCACGCCGGCAGGCCCCGGCGAGTACGATCCCGGTCTTTACCAGGAGCAGAAGCCGGATCCCAATGACGTGTGGCAGGGGCCCTACCACGAGATCGGCGCCACTCTTTACGACGAATGGGATTTCGGCCGGCAGCACTACCGCAGGAACTGGTGTGTGATGCGGGAAAAGGAAGTCACGCCGGTGTACGACGACTTCGTGCGCGACACGCTGGCGCGCTACAGCGGCGTGGTGAAACATCTGCGCCGCAGCTTCGAGGCCATGCGCGACGAGAACCGGCTCTACAAGCGCCAGCCCTATGGCGACGAGGTGGATATCGACGCCCTGGTGGAAGCCCTGGCCGATGCCCGCGACGGCCGGGAAATGTCGGACCGGCTGTTCACCCGCATGCACCGCGCGGAACGCAACATCGCCGTCATGTTCATGGTGGACATGAGCGGGTCCACCCGCGGCTGGATCAACGATGCCGAACGCGAAGCCCTGATCCTGCTGTGTGAGGCACTGGAAACCCTGGGGGACCGTTACGGCATCTACGGCTTCTCGGGACAGACGCGCAAGCGGTGCGAACTCTACCGCATCAAGGAAATCGACGAGCCCTACAGTGACCTGGTCAAGGCACGCATCAGCGGCATCCGGCCCCAGGACTACACGCGCATGGGTTTCGCCATCCGCCACCTTACCCGTCTGCTGAGCCGCGTCGAGGCCCGCACCAAGCTGCTGATCACCCTCTCGGACGGCAAGCCCGACGACTACTTCGACGTCTATCGTGGCCAGTACGGCATCGAGGACACGCGCCAGGCCTTGATCGAGGCCAAGCGCGCCGGCATCCATTCCTTCTGCATCACCATCGACCAGGAAGCACGCGACTACCTGCCTCACATGTACGGCGCCGCGCACTACGCCATCATTGACGATGTGCGCAAGCTGCCCCTCAAGGTGGCGGACATCTACCGGCGCCTGACGACCTGACCTGACCCGTCCCGCCGTCGGGCAAATCGTCGGCGGTTAACGGGGCGACGCCCGGGTGGACGCCTCACCCAAAATAACATGGAATACCGATGAATCGATCGACACCAGGCGTCCGAGCTTTTTGTCCACCGCAACGGACACCCGATCGCCATGACGCGCCAAGCGCCGGAGCAGGCGGTCGAGATCACGGAGCTGGCTGCCCTGCAATGCTTCGATGCGCAGCGTCACGATAGTGGAGGTGTGCTTCAGCAGCTGCTCGATCTGGCGCCCGGCGCGACGGAAGAACCGCCCATCCAGCCATCCCTGCAGCGACACGGTGAGATTGGGCGCAGCGTCCTTCCACTCCCAGGCCAGGGCCAGCCGTCCCTCCCGCAGATAGCGCCCGAGTCTGGCCCGGGCGCGACGCAGCCAGCGCTCCACCATGGCCGGCGTCGTCATTTCTCCTGCCACGAAATGACGCTCCACATAGTCACGCATCGCCAAGCCCGCGATCCAGTCCACGATCACCAGCGGCCATTTGCTGGGCGCAAACCACGGAACGCTGCGCAGAAATTGATACAACCGCGGCACGCCGCCGGCAAGTATGCCTTTGCCCAGCAGTCTGCCGACGATGCCAAGTTGTTGCAGGAAGGTGTATTCGCCCTGATAGACCGGCGAACTCATATAACGCATCTTGTTGCAGATGCGGGTGGCAATCGCCTCATCCGCGACAAGGCGCCGGTACAGAGTCTTGTATGCGCGGACCATGGCGTCGTAGTCCATGCGCTTGGGCAGGAAATTGGTGCCAAGTTTGGTGTTGTCCGTGCCGTCGGCACCGGGGATGAGTCGGCCCTCCCTTTCCAGGCGCTGATACAGTGGCGTCTTCGGCAGCGCGCTGAGCAGCCCCACCATGGCCACCTGGATGCCGGCCTCGGTGATGAATTCATACTGCCGGTCGAAGCTGTCCAGGGTATCGCTGTCGAAGCCGATGATGAAACCGGCAAGCACATCGATGCCGTAAGCATAGATACGGCGGATGGAGGTGAGCATGTCCTCCTGCAGGTTCTGGGTCTTGCGGGTTTCCTTCAGACTTTGCGGGTCCGGCGATTCCAGCCCAATGAACACCCAGGAAAACTTCGCGTCGCGGAACAGCTGCAGCAGCTCGGAATCCTGGGCCAGATTCAGAGAAGCCTCGGTGCCGAAGCGAAATTCATAGTGGTAGCGCCGCTGGTACTCGATCAGATAGCGCAACAGACTCTTCGCCAGGGCCTTGTTGCCGATCAGGTTGTCGTCCACGAAAAACACATTGCGCACCTCGCGCCGCCGCAGCTCGTCCAGTTCGCGTCCCACCTGCTCCAGGCTTTTGCAGCGCGGCTTGCGCCCGAACATGACGATGATGTCGCAGAACTCGCAGCGGTAGGGACAACCGCGGGAGAACTGCAGGGTGACGGTCGAGTATTTGTCGAGTTTGAGCAGGTCGAAACGCGGCGTCGGCGTGTGCGCCATGTCCACATTTCCGGTCTCGCGGTAGAGCGGCCGCGCGGCGCCCGCGTCCCAGTCACGGCAAAATTCCGGCCAGACGTACTCGGCCTCGCCGGCAACGACGCAGTCCGCCAGGTCCGCGTAGCGTTCCGGGCAGAGTGAGGCGTAGCTGCCGCCCGCCACCACCGGATAGCCCTGGCCGCGATAGAAGCGCAGCAGCTCGCTCTGTCGCGCGAACTGCACGCCCATGCCGCACACACCGATCAGGTCGGCTTCGGGCGCGAGCGGCAACGGCTCCACGTTCTCATCCACGATCTCCACCTCCCAGTGGGGTGGGCACAAGGCGGCCAGCGTGGCGAGCCCGAGCGGCGGATTGATCGCCCGTTTGCCTGGCAGAATGCGATCCACCGCCCACTTGAAGCTCCAGAAGCTTTCCGGGTATTTCGGATTGATCAACAACAGGCGCATGGGAATGCCCTTCCTCACCTGGCGGCCGGCTCCCGTCGGAACACTTCCAGCACCGGCCACTCCAGTGCATCCAGCGTGTTCTTCACGAAGAGGCCCAGCTCAGTATCCCCTTCCATGACGAGCCGCCGGCTGAAAAACAGTGTGTCCGGGTCCACCCGACGCAGCCCGAGAAGCAGGAAATCGCGGGCCGCCGCTTTGATGTTCAAGTCCGGCCGCGGCGCGCGACGGCGCGCCACGAAGGCGCTCGGCGTCACGCTGAAATGAAACTCGATGCCGATGTCGATCACGCTGATACATACGTGCTTGCCGTGCAGCGGCTGCAAATCCCGCGGTCGGACATGGTCCGCCAACACCAGGTTGAGCAGGGTGGTGAATGCGACCCCATGGGGGTATTGTGGCAGCGCTGCCAGCAGCCTGGCGAGCGGCGCGGGAAAGGCCGGCGGCCGAAATTTCATTTCGATCCCTCCTGGTTTTCGACACTCTGGCAGTCACGAGACACTCGTGCCTGACCGGGGAGGTTTCGCCCATGCCGGCGCAGCAGTTCCCCGTCGAGGGCCCGGTTAGCGGCGAGCATTTGGATGCCGCTGTCGAACCGGGCGACGGCAGGCCGGCGCGCCATCATGACCGTGCCGCTCCAACCCGGGCCATCCCTGCCGTGCCATGCCAGAAGCCATCGCAGCCGTTGCCGGGCATCAAACGTGCCGCCTCCCCCGCCGCCACCACCGGCTCCAATGTCCCTTCCAGACAACGTCGAAACAGGTCGATGATCTGTTCCGTGTGATGAGCCTGGGGACTGATACGCACCACATCGACGCCGACCGCGCGCATGTCAGGCAACTCCGCGAGCAGATTGCACACGTCTGCGGACTGGGTCTGGATGCCATTCAGCACGAGGAAAGGTTGTCCCTCGCGGGTACGCAGAGTCAGCCCATCCGGATGATCGAGGCAACGGAACTGGCAATCATCCTTGGGCAGGTTGTAATGCCGCGCCGTGAAACAGCGGGCGGAAAACGCCAGTGGCATGCGCCCATAGGCAAATACCTCGATTTCCACCTGGGCCGCACGTCGCGCCTGGATGGCTGCCAGCGTCGCCCGGGACATCTCCAGCGGGGCCACCCAGCGCCGCGCCCCCAGCCGCGCCAGATAATCCAGGGTAGGCGAATTGTAGACATTGATGTGAGGCCCGATGATGAAGGGACCTGCTCCGTTGAGCAGACGGATGGCCCCCATGTCGTTGGCCTCGACCAGAAAGTGACCGTTGGCCACCAGCTTGCGCAGGGTCTTCAGGTCCGATTCCGATTCCAGCAGCGCCTGGGTCGATAGCACCACCTCCTTGCCTGCGTGGGCCAGCTCCCCGGCCAAATCGAGCCAATCGCCCACGCGCAGCATGTGACGCCGTGAGCACACGACTTCGCCCAAATAGACAATATCGACCGCTGCCCGGGCGATGCGCCGGTAAAAATCGAAAACCTTGTCCCGCTCCCAGTAATAAAGTATGGGGCCCAATGCCAGTTTCATGGGTTTCATTTCCAAGGCCGGTGATAAGCTCCCAGCGTGTGCTGCCGACCTTCTGCGACGTTGGCCAAGGCCGCCGACCACGCCGGCGCGACACTGAAATCCCGGGGCGCACGGGAACAGATGTCGATAGCCTGACGCCACACGCGCGTGACCTGTTCCACGTACGCCGGGCTCCGCTGACGGCCTTCGATTTTCACTGCCCGGATGCCGATGCGCAGCATCTCGGGCAGCAGTTCCATGGCGTTCAGGCTGGCGGGTTCCTCGATTGCATAGTAGGTTTCGCCGCCCACCTCGAAGCGCCCCTTGCACAGGGTGGGATAGCCGGCGTGCTCGCCCTCGCCGTAGCGGTCCACCAGCACGCCGTTCAGCCGTGACTCCAACCCCATGGCGGTCTGCTGCCAGCGCACCGCCTTGGCCGGTGAACACACGCCGCGGGTGTTGGGTGACTCTCCTGTGACGTAGGAAGACAGTATGCAGCGGCCCTCCACCATGACGCACAGCCCGCCGAAGCCGAACAGCTCGATCTCAACGGGTGTGTGCTTCACCACGTGTTCCACCTGCGCCATCGACAACACGCGCGGCAAAACCGCGCGCCGGATGCCGAAATGCTCGTGGTAGAAATTGATCGCCTCATAGTTGGTGGCGGAAGCCTGTACCGAGAGATGCAGGCGTAGCCCAGGGTGATTACGGGCCGCATAGTCCAGCAGACCGACATCGGCGAGAATGACTGCGTCGAATCCAAGTTCCGCTGCGACATCCACGGCTTGCTGCCAGCGCGCCCAGCCATGGGACTGGGGAAAGCTGTTGATCGCGGCAAACACCTTCACGCCCCTTTGGTGCGCATAGCTCAAGCCCTCCCGCGCACTGTCGGCATCGAAGTTCAGACCGGGGAAGTTGCGCGCATTTGTTTCATCGCGAAAGCCCAGATAAATACAATCCGCGCCGCCGTCCACGGCCTTCTTGAGAGCCGGCAGGCTGCCCGCCGGGCATACCAGTTCCAACCTGCGTTCAATGCCATCCATGGACAGACTCCCTGCTCCCCGTCGCGCGGGCCCCCTGGAAGGTTCCCCGCCGACTCAGTTCACGTGCAATGGCGTTGAGTACCGGCCACTTCTGGCCACACCAGTCGGGCGCGAGCAGGATGTCCGGGCCGGCCACGCCCGTGAGCCGGTGAAAGATGACTGACGACGGCGTGCGCTCAATAAGGTCGCAGGCGCATCGGACATAATCCCCCAGCCCCATGGGCTGGTACTCCCCGCGGCGCCATTCATGGGCCAGCCGGGTCCCTCGCACCACGTGCAGGGGATGCAGCTTGAGACCGTCCACACCAAGATCCAGCACGACATCGAGTGTCGCCTGAAAGTGCGTTTCGCCCTCCCCGGGCAGGCCGAGGATCAAATGCGTACAGACGGGAATCCCCGCCGCGCGGGCGGTGGTGACAGTGGCCTGGTACTCGGCAAGGCCGTGGCCGCGGTTGACTCGCGCCAGCGTGGCATCGAATGCGGACTGCAGGCCAAGCTCCAGCCAGACCTCCCAGCCGGCGGCACGATAACCCGCAAGCAGGGCGATCACTTCCGGTGACACACAGTCCGGCCGGGTCCCGACGGAAATACCCACCACGTCGGAATGCCGCAGGGCGCGCCGGTACAGGGCATCCAGTTCCTCCACGTCGCCATAGGTATTGGTGTAGGCCTGGAAATAGGCAATGAATTTCCGGGCCCCTGTCACCGATGCCACGGCCTGCCGGCCCCGTTCCAGCTGGGCCTCCAGGTCGGCGATCCGTTGCCGCCCATTGGGACTGAACGAAGCATTGTTGCAAAAGGTACAGCCACCACGCCCCTTGCTGCCGTCGCGATTGGGGCAGGTGAAACCGGCATCCAGGGCGATCTTGTGCACCGGCTCGCCAAAGCGCCGAAGCAGGTATTGGCCGAAGGTGTGCACCCGTTCATGCAAGGCCGTGCCGATTGCCGGTCCCATGTCCAATGGCCCCCGTCCCCGGTCACAGTTTACCGTGTTTGCGATCCTCATATCTTGTTTTACGCCCGAGCCGGCAGATATCCAGCCAAACCTCGCTACGCCGGGCGAAAGCCGAAATGGCGGAAACGGCCGGCCAGGGTGTCCAGTACTTCTGTCCAAGCCTGGTAGTCCACCGGTTGCCCTGTCAGCTGGGAATCCCGCACCCCGGTTGGCCGGAACGCCTGCACGAAATAACGGGATACTCCCATTGCGGCCAATTGTTCTCCCAACTCCAGGAGGGCCGCGGGATGCATGAGAGCGGGATGGATGGTGGTACGCAACTCATGGGCAACACCGCTCGCGAGCAGCAATTCCACACTGGCGCGCGCCCGCTTCCCGCTATCCGCCACACCCGTAATGCGCTCATAGTCCGCGAACCCGGCCTTCACGTCCAGGCCGACCCAATCCAGCCATGGCACAAGTCGGGCCAGGCGACCCGGATAAATCCCCGCCGTATGCAGCCCCACGCGAAAGCCGAGGGCGCGCACCTCGCGCACCGCAGCCGGCAGACCGGACTGAAGCAGCGGCTCGCCGCCGCTGAAGACGACCGCGTCCAGCAGGCCCCGGCGTGTTTCGAGAAAGGCGCAGACGTCCTCCCATGTCAGCGGCGGCGCACCGTTCACCGGCAACAGGTGAGGGTTGTGACAATACCGGCAGCGCCAGGGGCAGCCCTGGCAAAACACAACTGCCGCCAGGTGCCCCGGATAGTCACAGGTGGAAAAGCGGACCAGGCCGCCGACGGCAAGGGTCATGTCAGAGGCGGCACCCGTTCCTCACGGAAGAACTTGCGTTCCCTATGTTCTCCCTGTTTGCCGATGTTGAACGAGGCCACGGGCCGGTGATAGCCCATGACACGCGTCCAGACCTCGCAGCGTTGGCGTTCCTCCTCACGCAGGATGATTTCGCACTGCTCACCAGGATCTTCATGTCGAGCCATTCGTTTTCCTCCTTAGCGTCAGACGTGGCACGGAGACTGCCGTTTGCGGGCCAGGATCTCCTGGTCGCACAGCGGACAGAATTCATGCTCGCCCGCGAGATACCCGTGGCGCGGGCAGATCGAAAAGGTGGGAGTCACCGTGATATAAGGCAGGCTGAAGCGTTCCAGGGCGCGGCGCACCAGGGCGGCGCAGGCCTCGGCTGTGGAAATGCGCTCCGTCATGTACAAATGGAGCACGGTGCCGCCGGTGTACAAACGCTGCAAAGGCTCCTGGCGCTCCAGGGCCTCGAAGGGATCATCCGTGAAACCCACCGGCAGCTGGGAGGAGTTGGTGTAGTAGGGCATGTCCGGTGTACCCGCCTGGATGATGTCCGGAAAGCGTGCCCGGTCCTCCTTGGCGAATCGATAGGTGGTGCCCTCTGCCGGCGTGGCTTCCAGGTTGTACATGTGTCCGGTCTGTTCCTGATAGGTGATGATGCGGGCCCGCACGTGGGTCAGCAGACGCATGGCGAAGTCATGCCCCCATTGCGTGGTGATGTTCTCCCTGTCGGATGTGAAATTGCGGATCATTTCGTTGATCCCGTTCACGCCGAGGGTGGAGAAATGGTTGCGCAGCGTCCCGAGATAACGCTTGGTGTAGGGGAACAGGCCATTGTCCATATGGCGCTGTATGACCTTGCGTTTGATCTCCAGGCTGTCGCGCCCCAGATCCAGCAGGCGGTCCAGGCGCCGGAACAACTCTGCCTCGTCACCCCGACAGAGATAACCGAGCCGCGCGCAGTTTATGGTGACCACACCAATCGAGCCCGTCTGCTCCGCCGACCCGAACAAGCCGTTGCCGCGTTTGAGGAGCTCACGCAAATCGAGCTGCAGGCGGCAGCACATGGAGCGGATCATGTTGGGCTTGAGGTCGGAGTTGATGAAATTCTGGAAGTACGGCAGGCCATACTTCGCAGTCATTTCGAACAGGAGCCTGGCATTATCCGACTCCCACGGAAAGTCCCGCGTCATGTTGTAGGTCGGGATGGGAAAGGTGAACACGCGCCCCTTGGCATCGCCGCGTGTCATGACCTCGATGTAAGCCCGATTGATCATGTCCATCTCGGCCTGCAGCTCACCGTAGGTAAAGGGCATTTCCTCACCGGCAATGACGGGCACCTGCTCGCGCAGGTCCTCCGGGCAGGTCCAGTCGAACGTCAGGTTGGTGAACGGCGTCTGGGTGCCCCAACGGGAGGGCACGTTCAGGTTATAGATGAGCTCCTGGATGGATTGCCGGACCTCTTCATAGGAGAGGCGATCCTTTCTTACGTAAGGCGCCAGATAGGTGTCGAAGGAGGAAAAAGCCTGGGCGCCCGCCCACTCGTTCTGCAGCGTGCCCAGGAAATTAACCATCTGCCCGACGGCGCCGGAGAGGTGTTTGGGCGGCGCCGCCTCCACCTTACCCGGTACGCCGTTCAGACCCTCGTTGAGAAGCATGCGCAAAGACCAGCCGGCGCAGTAGCCGGCCAGCATGTCCAGATCATGGATGTGGATGTCACCGCAGCGGTGGGCCTCGCCGATTTCAGGCGGGTAGACATGGTTCAGCCAATAGTTGGCCACGACCTTGCCGGAGACGTTGAGAATCAAACCGCCCAGAGAGTAACCCTGGTTGGCATTGGCCTGCACGCGCCAGTCGCGCCGTTCCAGATACTCGTTGATGGTGCTTTCCACTTCCACCGCGGTTTTGCGGTCCTGGCGCAGGCGATGATGCTGCTCCCGGTACACGATATAGGCACGGGCCGTGCGGAAATGGTCGGCGGCGATCAGGGCCTGCTCCACCACATCCTGGATCTGCTCGATGGACGGCATCCGGCCCGCAAAACGGTGGCTGATCACCTTCACCACCTGGCCGGCAAGGCGCCGGGCCTCACCGGCACCAAACTCGCCCGTGGCCTGCCCTGCGCGCTGGATGGCGAAACAAATGCGTTCGGCATCGAATGGAACGATCCGCCCATCCCGTTTCAGAACGTGGGTCGGCGGGAGATGCAGCTTCCCCGTGGTTCTGAGATCGCCAGCAGTCGCCGCATCGTATCCGGTGGTTTCCATCACCCCCTCCTTCCCAATGACCCCAATTTCTTGGGGTAACGACAGGCCCAGCCTACAACATGTTGTGTGGGGGTCAAGACAGTTGACAAGAATTCTTGTCCCGGATCAAGTTTTCCGACCCCGGCAGGTTTGGGCCCCGGACGAACGAAGTGCGCCCCCGCACGGACTGGGACGGGCAGGGCAAGGTGGGTACAATCCGGTCAAAACAACGCAAGGGTGCTTCATGGCGCGACCCCAACTCGACATCCGCAGCCTGCTGGCTCACGTGCCGCTTTTCCGTCAGGTCGCCGAACCTCAGCTCAGCGAGCTTGCGCGGGGATGCCGCGAGTTGCGCCCGAAACGGGGCGAGATGATCTTCCAGAGGGGGGATCCCGCCAATGGCTTTTACATCGTCGCCCACGGCCAGATCAAGCTCGCCTTTCCTTCCGCCCACGGTGGGGAAAAAGTAGTGGAGATCATCGGTGCCGGCCAAAGCTTCGGCGAGGCGGTGATGTTCATGGAAAAGCCCTACCCGGTGTTCGCCCAGGCGCTGGTGGACAGCCTGCTGTTACATGTGGCCAAGGGCGCGCTGTTCCAGGCCATGGACAGCGACCCGGGTCTGGCGCGCAAGATGCTCGCCGGCCTCTCCCTGCGCCTCCATTCGCTGATTCACGACATGGAGACCTACTGCTCCCTGTCCGGCACCCAGCGGGTGGTGGGTTATCTGCTGCAGCACGAGTGTCTGGGGCAACCCCATGCGGTGGTGGAACTCCCGGCGAGCAAGCAGGTGATCGCCTCCCGTCTCAATCTCACCCCGGAAACCTTTTCCCGCATCCTGCACCATCTCAGCGAGGCCGGCCTGATCCGGGTGGAGGGCCGGCGTATCACCATCCCGGACGTGGACGCCCTGCGCCGTCATCAGGGCGGATCTTGATGCCCGTCAAGGCCGGCGGCGGGCGCCCGGCGCACAATGGGCCATCCGTCAACGGAGGCCCCTCATGGAAACCATTCGTGGCTATCTCGGCGCAGATCACGCGCGCTGTGACGAAGCCTTCGCCCAGGCCGAGGCGGCCGTCGCCGGCGGTGACTGGGAGCGGGCCGCCGCGCAGTTCGCCGGTTTCCATGCCGCCATGGCGCGCCACCTGGCGATGGAGGAGGAAGTCCTGTTCCCGGCCTTCGAAGCCGCCACGGGCAACAGCAGCGGGCCTTCGCGGGTGATGCGCGCCGAACATGAAGACATGCGCGAGCTGCTGGCAGCCATGGGCGAGGCGCTCGCCCGCCGCGACCGCGAGGCCTATGCCGGCGCGGCGGAAACCCTGCTCGTGCTCATGGAGCAGCACAACCTCAAAGAAGAGCAGATCCTCTATCCCATGTGCGACCGGCTGCTCGCCCGGGAAAGCGCGGCCCTGTTGGCGCGCATGCAGGCCATGGGCTGACGATGGCGGAAACCGTGCGCGAGCGGGTGCTGGACGTCCGGGCGCTGGAGCCGCCGGAGCCCCTGGAGCGCACGCTCGAAGCGCTTGACGAACTCGCGCCGGGGGAGCGGCTGCGCGTCCTGCTGCCGCGCGAGCCCTTTCCCCTCTACGGCATCCTTGACCGCTACGGCTACAGCAGGCGAACGGAACCGCTGGCTGATGGAGGCTTCGCCGTCCTGATCTGGCAGGAGTAGCGCGGTCATGTCCACCTCGGCCCTCTCCCTGGAGCAGGCGCCACCCATTTCCGTGCCCCTGCGCTTTTTCCTCACGGCACCCCTTTTCGGCCTGCTGGCAGCGGGCGTGTTGGCCGCGGCCGGCCCGGCAGCATTGACCAGCCGCTGGCATCCGGCGCTGCTCGCCGCCACCCACCTGATCACCCTGGGCGTGCTGGCCCTGTGCATGGTCGGGGCCCTGTTGCAGATGCTGCCGGTGGTCGCCGGAGCGGTGCTCAGACGGCCCGTGAGGATCGCCTGGCTGCTCCACCCGCCGCTTGTCATCGGCACGCTGCTGCTCGCAGCCGGCTTCGCGTGGGGACGCACGGACATCGCGCTGGCCGCACTGCCTCTCCTGGCGTGGTCCTTGCTGGCTTTGACCGTCCATGGCCTGGCGGCGCTGGGCGCGGCACCCGTGCGCAATGCCACCACCCGCGGCATGCGCATGGCGCTGGCCGCGCTTGCGGTCACCGTGTCCCTGGGCCTGCTCGCGGCCTGGCACTACGCCGGCCACGGAACACTCGCCCTGCCCGTCCTGGCCGACGTGCATCTGAGCTGGGGTCTGCTCGGCTGGGTGGGACTGCTGGTGATCGGCGTGGCCTACCAGGTGGTGCCCATGTTTCAGATGACACCCCCTTATCCACCGTGGCTTGCGCGAGTGCTGGACGCGGCGATCCTGCTTGGTCTATGCGCTTTGAGTGTCGGCCGGCTGTGGGACGTCCCGGCCGCGCAGTTCCTCGCCCTGGTGGTGCTGCTCGCGGGTTTCCTGAGCTTCGCCCTGGCCACCCTGCATCTGCAGCAAAAGCGTCGTCGCCGTCAGGCCGATGTCACCCTGCGTTTCTGGCGGGTGGCCATGGCAAGCCTGCTTGCGGCGGCCCTGGCCACGACTCTGGCCTGGCTGGTGCCGGCCTGGGATCAGGCCCCGGTGCGCCCACTGTTCGTGGGCATCCTCTGGATCATGGGTTTTGCCCTGTCCGCGGTAAACGGCATGCTCTACAAGATCGTGCCGTTCCTGGTATGGCTGCACCTGCAAAGCCGCCATCCTCCCCGCGGCAGCACGCCCAACATGAAGCAGGTCATCGCAGACGCGCAAGCCCGGCATCAGGCCCTCGCCCACGAGGTGGCGCTGCTGCTGCTCGCCGCCGCACCCTTCCTGCCGGCACTGTTCTACCCTGCCCTCGCTGCGAGCGCGCTCTCCTTCCTGCTGCTGGGGCGCAACCTCCTGGCGGCGTGGCGCTGCTATCTCGACTTCGACCGGCGCATCACCCGCTGGGAGCAGGCCGCCAGCCGGTGAGCAGGTAGCGCAATAGGTCCTCCACACTGCGGATGGCACTGCCAAAGGGCAGGCTCTCCGCGCCGCGGAAGAACAGACCCTTGTTGATGTCGCCGCGCAGGGCTGCCGCCAGCTGGGCATCGATACAGAATTGGCCGGCCCGGGCAATCCCATCGCGCAGTCCACAGGAAATCAGGCAGTGGAGGGCGGATGCGCAGCGCTCCCGTCCGCTTTTGGCGCAGGCCTGCAGTTTCTTCTCGCGCCTCAAATAATTACGCAGCCAGGGTGTGAGCACGGCACGCGCAGGCAGCCCCGCCACACTCATGAAGGTGACGATGTCCTCGGGCTTGGCCTCGGCCAGCACCTTCTTGAAATTGGGATGGGCATCCCCTTCCAGCGTCACCGCGAAGGGCGTGCCGATCTGCACCGCGGAGGCTCCGAGTTCCAGCAGCGCTCGCACCTTCTCGTGGCTGTTGATGCCACCCGCGAGTATCAGGGGGATGCGTTCCCGCTCGATGCAAAGCTCCCGGAACAGCGCGAATACCCCTTCCAGAACGTGCGGGAAATCGAAGCGGGGATCGTCGATCTCTTCCGGACGCGGCGCCCCCAAATGGCCGCCCGCATAGCGGGGATGCTCGATCACGATGGCATCCGGCAGGCGGTTCTTGCGCAGCCATTTCCTGAGCACGATCTGCACGCCGCGCACATCGGACAGAATGGGGATCAATGCGACCTCCGGAAAGTCCGCAGTGAGATCCGGCAGATCCAGGGGAAGCCCTGCCCCCATCACGATGGCCTGGGCCCCGCTGGCGCAGGCCTGGCGCACCAGAGCCGCATGTTCCGTCACCGCCTTCATCACGTTCACGGCGATCAGCCCGCGTCCCTCGGCCAGCGCCAGCGCGGAGCGGATTTCCCGGTCCAGGGCGATCAGGTTGAGCCGGTCCAGGGTGGCTTTGTCCCGGCAGCGCCGACCCTGTTCCATGAGATCCGGATGATGGTGACGCAGGTCGATGCTGGCAATCGTGCCCACCGCGCCGTGTCGGGCCACCGTTCCCGCCAGCCGGTGCGCGGACACCCCCACGCCCATGCCCCCCTGCACCACCGGCAGCAGCTCCCGGCCCCGCAGCCGGAAACGGGGTAGATTCCCGCAGTCCCAATCCATACCCAACCTTTCCTCCTGGTCACGCGTCCATGCCAATCGCGGATATGGTAATCCCCTTATCCTGAAAATGGCAGCCGGACACCCTGGGCTTGAGCTGGGTCAAGGCGCACCCCCGCCGCTGCGTCCAAGCTTGCCTGGAAAAACCGCCGGGCGGCGCCCAGACCGGCCACCTTCCGGCGACCCGGATTTCCCTTGACACCAAAGGGCCATGCACTATGGTGAAACCAGCGGCCATGCTGTCTTCCCGGGCCGATGCCCATTGCCCGCACCGGGAGCCGGTCCGCGACCACGAGAAACCGTCGGGTCTTTCCGTGACATTTGCCGCGCTACGCCCATGGCTCCTGCTGCTCCTTCTGTTGTGCCCCGGCGTCCTTCCCGCAGCGGAAGCAGACAGCACCTTCCCCTATGCCATGGCGCGGATTCTGTTTCCGGAAGCCGAACGCATCGGAGCACCCGAGGGCAGCCCCCCTGCAGCCCCTGTCTATGGCGCCGGCGCGGACGCGGAACGGTTGGTGGGTTACGTCTTTCTCACCGGCGACGTGGTGCAGATTCCGGCCTACTCCGGCCGCCCCATCCAGCTCCTCGTGGGACTCGACCTGCAGGGGCGCATTCGGGGCGTGCGCATCATTCAGCACGAGGAACCCATCCTGGCAGCCGGTGTGAGCGAGGCGCGCCTGGCCGCCTTCATCGCCCAGTATCAGGGCAAGCCCGCCGATGGCGGCATCCTGGTGGGTGCGCGCCAGCCGGGTCACGCCACGGTAGATGCCATCTCGGGCGCCACCATCACTGTGATGGTGATCAATGCCACGATCAACCGGGCCGTCTGGCGGGTGGCGGTCTCCCGAGGCATCACCCCCGCAGTCTGGACGGAAGACGCCGCCACCCCTGCGCCGGGCAGTTCACCGGCTGCGCCCGGCGAGGCGCCGCGTGCGTTACCCGAGAAAAAAATCGTGCCGGGGCAGCCCAAGCCCGCAAAGCCCGGGAAAGAAGTCTCACGCCCTGCCCCGTCGGGCGTTCCCCCGTCCCCCGCTGCAACCCTGCCTGCCGGCTCCGCGCAGGCGCCAAGGTCCATCTCCCCGCCCGCTGCGGGCGAGGCCCCACCCATCTGGCCTTCGGTATGGCGCCAGCGGGTGCCCGAAATCGTGCTGCTGGGCGCCGGCCTGCTCGGACTCACGGGCATTCTGCTGTTCCAGGACTATCTCGCCCGCCATCCGGGGCTGCTGCGCCGCATCCGTCTGGGTTTCCTGCTCTACACCCTGCTGTTCGTGGGCTGGTATGCGCTGGGGCAGCTCTCCATCATCAACGTGCTCACCTTCGTGCAGGCGGTCATGCACCAGTTCAGCTGGGACACCTTCCTGATCGACCCCATGCTGTTCCTCCTGTGGTCCTTCGTGGCCGTGACCCTGCTGCTTTGGGGGCGGGGCGTCTATTGCGGCTGGCTGTGTCCCTTCGGTGCCCTGCAGGAGCTCGCCTTCCAGCTGGGGCAGCGGTTTCGGTTGCCCAGCTTCCAGCTGCCGCAGGTGGTGCACGAACGGCTGCTCGCCCTCAAGTACGTGATCATGCTGGGCCTGTTCGGGCTGTCCCTGCAGTCCATGGGTTGGGCGATCCGGGCAGCGGAGATCGAGCCCTTCAAGACCGCCATCACGCTCCACTTCCGGCGCGAGTGGGGCTATGTGGCGTTTGCCCTGGGCCTGATCGTCCTGGGCCTGTTCAACCGCAAGGCCTACTGCAAATACCTGTGCCCGCTGGGTGCGGCCCTGGTCATTCCCGGCCGTTTCCACACCTTCGAATGGCTGCGGCGCCGCAAGGAATGCGGCAAGCCGTGTCAGGTCTGCGCAGTGGAATGCGAAGTGCAGGCCATCCGCCCCACGGGCGAGATCGTCATCAACGAGTGCCACCACTGCCTGGACTGCCAGGTGACCTACTACGACGAGCACAAATGCCCACCCCTGGTGGAACGCCGCAAGCGGCGCGAACGGGGTGGGCGGGCGCGGGAGCTCGCACGGGGCATGGGCGAATCCCTGGAGGCGACGCTGCAGGATATTCCCGTGCGGGTCGAACCGAAACCCGACATGGAAAACGGTTGACACAGATCAAAGACGACCCTGGTTCCCCGGTCTAGTTTCACAAATGAGATCTCTCGCTCCGCTTATCCCTGACCAAGGAGGACTTACAATGCGCCCACGCCACACCCTGATCGCCGCCAGCATCGCCCTGCTCGGCAGCACTTCCCTCGCCCTGGCCGCGGATGCCCCGCCCTCCGGTCACCCGGGCACCTCCGAACCGGAACTGCGCTACAAGGGCGCGCCCGTGCCCATCAGGCCCGAGGAGGCCAAGGAAACGGTCACCCCCAAGGCTCCGCCCATGACGGCGGAAGAGTTCGCGCGCGCCAAGCAGATCTACTTCGAGCGCTGCGCCGGCTGCCATGGTGTACTGCGCAAGGGCGCCACCGGCAAACCGCTCACGCCGGACATCACCCTCGCCCGGGGCACGGACTACCTCAAGGTCTTCATCACCTACGGCTCGCCCCAGGGCATGCCCAACTGGGGCACCTCCGGCGAGCTCACGGAAAAGGACGTGGACATCATGGCCCGCTTCCTGCAGCACGAGCCCCCTACGCCGCCGGAATTCGGGATGAAGGAGATGAAGGCCACCTGGAAGGTGCTGGTGCCCCCCGAGAAGCGCCCGAAGAAACAGGAGAACAACTACAACCTGAGCAACCTGTTTTCGGTCACTCTGCGTGACACCGGTGAAGTTGCGCTCATCGACGGCGACACCAAGAAAATCATCAACATCGTCAAGACCGGCTACGCGGTGCACATCTCGCGCCTGTCCCACTCCGGCCGTTATCTGTACGTGATCGGCCGCGACGGGCAGGTGAACCTGATCGACCTGTGGATGAAGGTTCCGGACAACGTGGCGGTGATCAAGATCGGTCTCGAGGCCCGTTCCGTGGACACCTCCAAGTACAAGGGCTACGAGGACAAATACGCCATCGCCGGCGCCTACTGGCCTCCCCAGTACGTGATCATGAAGGGCGACACCCTGGAGCCCCTCAAAATCGTCTCCACCCGCGGCTACACGGTGGACACCCAGGAATACCATCCGGAACCGCGGGTGGCGTCCATCGTCTCCTCCCATTTCCACCCGGAATTCGTGGTGAACGTCAAGGAAACCGGCCAGACCCTGATGGTGAACTACAGCGACATCAACAATCTCAAGGTCACCGCCATCGACACGGAACGGTTCCTGCATGACGGCGGCTGGGACAGCACCAAGCGCTACTTCCTGGTGGCGGCCAACCAGCGCAACAAGATCGCGGTGGTGGACGCCAAGGAGGACAAGCTGGTCAAGCTGGTCGAGGTGGGCAAGATCCCCCATCCGGGACGGGGTGCCAACTTCGTCGATCCCAAGTACGGACCCGTGTGGGCCACCGGCCACCTGGGGGATGACCAGATCGCCCTGATCGGCACCGACCCGGTGAAGCATCCGCAGTATGCGTGGAAGGTGGTACGCATGCTCAAGGGTCAGGGTGGCGGCTCGCTGTTCATCAAGACCCATCCCAAGTCGAAGAATCTGTGGGTGGATACCGCCCTCAACCCGGACGCCGCCGTCAGCCAGTCCGTGGCCGTGTACGACATCAACAATCTGGACAAACCGCCCCAGGTGATCAAGGTGGCGGAAATGGCCAACCTGGGTGAAGGACCCAAGCGCGTCGTGCAGCCCGAATACAACAAGGCGGGCGACGAGGTGTGGTTCTCCGTCTGGAATGGCAAGACCCAGGAATCGGCCATCGTCGTGCTGGACGACAAGACGCGCAAGCTCAAGGCGGTGATCAAGGACAAGCGTCTGATCACGCCCACGGGCAAGTTCAACGTCTACAACACCCAGAACGACATCTACTGAAAGCGGCGGGGCGGCGTGCAGCCGCCCCATTTGCCATGGATGCCCGCACTCTCGGGAGGTGGATCATCATGCTGGGGCTAAGCGCGCTTCCCTGCGCCGTCCAGGCGCTGCCGGATGCCGCGCGCCGCGATGCCCTGGTGCGGCTGGTGCGCAACGACTGTGGCTCCTGCCACGGCCTGCGCCTCACGGGTGGCCTCGGCCCGCCCCTCACGCCGGCAGCCGTGGGTGACCGGCCGGCGGCGGCGCTGGTGCAGACCATCCTGCAGGGACGCCCCGGCACGGCCATGCCCCCCTGGCGGGGACTCCTGTCCGAGGACGAGGCGGTCTGGATCGTGGAGCAATTGCAGGCCGGGTTTCCAGATGCGCGCTGATGTCCTGCTCCTGGTTTTCCTTTTGCTGACGGGTTGCGCCGCGACCCCCCTGCGCGGCACCGGCGACCTGGGCGTGGTCGTCGAGCGCGCCACGGGCAGCTTGCAGGTGGTGGATACCACCCACGGCACGAGTCTCGGCCGGATCGAAGGCCTGGGCGACCTCTCCCATGCATCGGTCAGCTTCAGCCGGGACGGCCGCCATGCCTACGTATTCGGCCGTGACGGCGGCCTGTCGCGTGTGGATTTGCTCACACGGCGTGTGACGCACCGGGTGATCCAGGGTGGCAACAGCATCGGCGGCGCCATCTCCCAGGATGGCCGCCTCATTGCGGTGGCCAACTACACACCAGGCGGGGTGAGGATCTTCGCAGCCGAGGATCTGCGCCTGCTTGCCGACATTCCGGCCGTCGGCGCCGATGGCCGGCCCTCCAAGGTGGTGGGGCTGGTGGATGCACCGGGCCAGCGTTTCGTGTTCAGCCTGTTCGAGGCCGGCGAGATTTGGGTGGCCGACCTCGCCGATCCGCAACGTCCCGTGCTGCACAAATACCGGAACGTGGGCCGCGAGCCCTACGACGGCATGATCAGCGCCGACGGCCGCTTCTACGCCGCCGGCCTGTTCGGCGAGGACGGCGTGGCGCTGCTGGACCTGTGGCATCCCGAAGCCGGGGTGCGGCGCGTGCTCGCCGGCGTGGGCCGCAAGGGGGAAAAACTGCCGGTATTCAAGATGCCCCATCTGGAAGGCTGGGCGAACACCGGCAATCTGCTGGTTCTGCCCGAGGTGGGCCGGCATGAGGTGGTGCTCGCCGATGCCGGAAATTGGCAGGAAATCGCGCGCGTGCCGGTGGCGGGACAGGTGGTGTTCGCCGTGGCAAGTCCCACGGGGCGCCATGTGTGGCTCAACTTCGCGCTTCCCCACAACGACACGGTGCAGGTGCTGGACGTGGAGACGCGCCGCATCGTGGCCACGCTCAAACCGGGACGGGCGGTGCTGCACATGGAATTCACGCCGCGCGGTGAGGCGGTGTGGCTCTCCTGCCGCGACGACGACGCGGTGCGCATCTACGATCCCGTCACCTTCCGCCGGCTGGGCGAACTGCCGGCGGCGAGCCCGAGCGGGATCTTCTTCACAGCGCGTGCCAACCGGATCGGACTATGAGTGATTTCGCCTTTCGTCTGCTCAACGACTTCCAGCGGGATTTTCCCCTCGCCCCCGCGCCCTTCCATGCCATTGCCGACCGGCTCGGCGCCCGGGTGGAGGATGTGCTGGACACCCTGCGGCGCCTGAGCCGCGAGGGGGTGGTGAGCCGCGTCGGCGCGGTGTTCCGGCCCAACCGCATCGGCGTGTCCACCCTGGCCGCCCTGAGCGTGCCGGAAGCGCGCCTGGCCGAGGTGGCGGCGCGGATCAGCGCCCACCCGGAGGTGAACCACAATTACGAACGGGAACACCGCTTCAATCTCTGGTTCGTCGCCACCGCGCGCGATGCCGCCGCCCTCGACCGGCTCATGGCGCGCATCCGCGCCGAGGTCGGCAGCGAACCCCTGCGCCTGCCCCTGGAACGCGAATACCACATCGACCTGGGCTTCGATCTGCGCGGCCGGCTGACCCATGGTGGGGAATCGCTTCCCGTCGAGCCCGCGTCGCCGCTCCGGCTGGACGCCGCCGACTATGCCCTGATCGCCGCCATCCAGGACGGACTGCCCCTGGTTCCCCACCCCTATGCGCAGGTCGCCGCCCGCCTCGGAATGGACGAGACGGAAGTGTTGGCGCGGCTGGAACGGCTCCACAGCCTGGGCGCGATCAAGCGTTTCGGCGTGGTGGTGCGCCACCACGAACTGGGCTTCCAGGCCAACGCCATGGTGGTGTGGGATATTCCGGATCCACAGGTGGATGTCCTGGGCAGCCGTATCGGCGCCAGCGGTCTGGTGAATCTCTGCTACCGCCGGCCGCGGCGTCTGCCGGAATGGCCCTACAACCTGTTCTGCATGATCCATGGCCGCCACCGGGCGGCGGTGCTGGAACGCCTTTCGCAACTGGAAGCGCGATGCAGCCTCGGTGGCTACCCCCACGCAGTGCTGTTCAGCCGCCGCCGCTTCAAGCAGACCGGCGCCCGCTATGTCCCGGACGCCCCGGTGAGGGCTGCATGATGGATGCCCTGGATCGTGCCCTGATCAACGGTCTGCAGGGGGGATTTCCCATCTGCGAGCGTCCCTTCGCCGCGGTCGCCGCCCGCTTCGGCTGTGATGAGGCCACCGTCATCGGCCGCCTGCGCGCCCTGGTCGAGTCCGGCACCCTGAGCCGCTTCGGGCCCCTCTACAACGCCGAGCGCATGGGCGGCGCAGTGTGCCTCGCCGCCATGGCGGTCCCCGCGGCAGATTTCGACCGGGTGGCCGAAGCGGTCAACCGGCATCCGGAAGTCGCCCACAACTATGCGCGGGAACACCGGCTCAACATGTGGTTCGTGCTGGCCACGGAGACGCCGGCGCAACTGCAGGACGTGATCCGGCGCATCGAGGCCGAAACAGGCCTGACCGTGCATGCCATGCCCCGCATCCGGGAATACTTCGTGGAACTGAGGCTTAAGGCATGAACGCCCCCCTGTCCGTGCCCCTGGACGCCACCGACCGCCGTCTCATCCAGGCGACCCAGGCGGGATTGCCCCTGGTGCCCCGTCCCTATCACGCCCTTGCAGCGCAGCTTGGTCTGCCCGCCGGGGAAGTGATGGCGCGTCTGCAGCGCATGCTGGATCTGGGCATCATCCGCCGTCTGGGCGCCATTCCCAACCACTACGCCCTCGGCTACCGGGCCAATGGCATGACGGTATGGGACGTGGCTGACGACGTGGTGGATGCCCTGGGTGAACAGGTGGGCGCGCTGGAATTCGTCAGCCACTGCTACCGGCGGCCGCGCCACCTGCCGCACTGGCCCTACAACCTGTTCGCCATGGTGCACGGTCGCAGCCGGGAGGAAGTGGAGACGAAGGCGCAGGCGATTCGCGCCCTGCTGGGCGCGGCCTGCCGGGATCACGACATCCTCTACAGCACACGCATCCTGAAAAAGACCGGGCTGCGTCTGGCGGGGTAGGAGGCGTCATGTTTCGCATCACCCAATACATGCAGGAACTGCTCCACCCCACCCCCATCGGGCCGCGGCGGAGGCCGCCGGGGCCGGTAGTGATCTGGAATCTGGTGCGCCGCTGCAATCTCACCTGCAGGCACTGCTACTCGATCTCCGCGGACAAGGATTTCCCGGGTGAGCTCACCACCGCAGAAGTCTTCGCGGTGATGGACGACCTCAAGGCCTTCGGCGTGCCGGTGCTGATCCTGTCCGGCGGCGAACCCCTGCTGCGGCCCGACCTTTTTACCATCGGCCGGCGCGCCAAGGCCCTGGGCTTCTACGTGGGCCTGTCCAGCAACGGCACCCTGATCGACTCCCACAACATCGACGAGCTGGCCCGGGTGGGTTTCGACTACGTGGGCATTTCCCTGGACGGCATGGAAGCCACCCATGACCGTTTCCGGCGCAAGACGGGCGCCTTCCAGGCTTCCCTGCGCGGTATCCGCCTGTGCCGGGAAGCCGGCATCAAGATGGGCCTGCGGTTCACCCTCACCCGCGACAACGAGGCTGATTTGCCCGCCCTGCTGCAGCTCATGGACGCAGAGGGCATCGACAAGTTCTATCTTTCCCACCTCAATTACGCGGGGCGCGGCAACAAGAACCGCGCCGACGATGCCGTGCACCAGAGCACGCGGCGGGTCATGGATCTGCTGTTCGACACCTGCTGGCAGCGTCTCGCCGCCGGCCGCGCCGTGGAATTCGTCACCGGCAACAACGACGCCGACGGGGTGTATCTGCTGTTCTGGGTGCGCAGGCATTTCCCGGAAATGGAGGCCCACCTGCGGGCGAAACTCGCCCAGTGGGGTGGCAACGCCAGCGGCGTGAACGTGGCCAACATCGACAATCTGGGCAACGTGCACCCGGACACCTTCTGGTGGGACTACACCCTGGGCAACGTGCGGGAACGGCCCTTTTCCGAGATCTGGCCGGACACGGGCGACCCGCTCATGGCCGGCCTGAAGCGCACGCCACGCCCGGTCAAGGGGCGCTGTGGTGCCTGCCGCTACCTGGACATCTGCGGCGGCAATACCCGGGTGCGCGCCTGGCAGCTCACCGGCGACCCCTGGCAGGAAGACCCGGCCTGTTACCTGACCGACGGCGAAATCGGCGTCACGGAATCCCACGAGCGGCTCACGGTGGCCCCCTACGTGCCGCTGCGACGCATGGTGCGCTCGTGAAAACCGCTGCCGGACGCCCCGGATTGCGGAGGAAAGATTTCATGCCGGCCTTGCCTGTGCGGCCCTTCGCATCCGTCGTATTCGATGCCTTGTTCTGGGCTGTGCTGATGGTGGTATTGCCCGCACGCGCCGCCGACCCCGCCACCCTCTACGCCCAGCATTGTGCGGCCTGCCACGGGGCCGACCGTCTTGGCGGCACAGGCCCCGCCCTGCTGCCGGAAAACCTCGAGCGGCTGCGCAGAAGCGAAGCGCTGCAGGTCATAGCCGGGGGCCGCATCGCCACCCAGATGCCAGGCTTCAGCGACAAGCTGGCCCAGGCCGATCTCCAATCCCTGGCCGATTTCATCTACACCCCGCCGCCGGTCGAGCCGCGCTGGGGGCTGGAGGAGATCAATGCCTCCCGCATCGAATACATCAAGGCGGGCAGCCTGCCGGACCGGCCGGTGTTCGATGCCGATCCCCTCAACCTGTTCGTCGTGGTGGAGACAGGAGATCACCATGCCACCCTGCTGGATGGCGACCGTTTCCGTCCCGTCCACCGCTTCGCCACACGCTTTGCGCTGCACGGTGGACCCAAGTTCAGCCCGGATGGACGTTACGTGTTCCTCGCCTCGCGCGACGGCTGGATCACGCGCTTCGACATCTGGAATCTCAAGATCACCCACGAAATCCGCGCGGGCATCAACACGCGCAATCTGGCGGTCTCCAGCGATGGCCGCTTCGTGGCGGTAGCCAACACCCTGCCCCACACGCTGGTCATCCTGCGCGCAGACGATCTCACACCCCTGAAGCTCATGCCGGTGGCGGACCTCGCGGGGCGCGGTTCACGGGTCTCCGCAGTGTATGACGCCGCACCCCGCAAAAGCTTCATCGCCGCCCTCAAGGATGTGAAGGAGCTGTGGGAAATCCCCTACGGCGAGGGACACGACCCGGTCTATCCCGGGCTGGTACACGACTACCGCATGGCCGAGGCGCTCGCCGACCGGGGGCCGTTCCCGGTGCGGCGCATCTTCCTGGACGACACCCTGGACGATTTCTATTTCGACGGCGACTACCGTCATGTCATGGGCACGTCGCGCCAGGGCGGCAAGGGCCAGGTCGTGAACCTGGACATCGGGCGCAAGATCGCCGATCTCGACCTGCCGGGCATGCCCCATCTCGGCTCCGGCATCACCTGGGAATATCAGGGACGCCCGGTCATGGCCAGCCCCAATCTCAGGACCGGCGAAGTGACGGTGATCGACATGAAGACCTGGCAGGTGATCCGCCGCATCCCCACGCCCGGACCCGGCTTCTTCCTGCGCAGCCACGAAAACACGCCCTATGCCTGGACCGACAGCTTCATGAGCGCGGCACGCGACACCCTCACCCTGATCGACAAGCGCACGCTCCAGGTGGTGGCGCAACTCACGCCTGCGCCCGGCAGGACGGCCGCCCACGTTGAATTCACCCGCGACGGCCGCTACGCCCTGGTCAGCATCTGGGAGATGGAGGGCGCGCTGGTGGTCTATGACGCCGACACCCTGCGCGAGGTGGCGCGGCTCCCGATGAGCAAGCCGTCGGGCAAGTACAACGTGTACAACAAAACCACGCGCTCGAGCGGCACCAGCCACTGAGCCATTGTCGTGGGGGCGCGGGCTTGACCCACGTCAAGGCAGCCGCCGCAACGCCTGACTAGATTGACACCGACGGGGCGCAAGCCTTCTGCATGGCGAAAGGAGAGACCCATGAGCGACAGCTTCACCAAGTCCACGGCGCGCAACATTTTCTGGGGTGCGGCGCTGTTTTCCTTTCTTTTGTTTCTGGGATTGACCTTCGACACCACGGCAGCCCTGCCCAAGCGGGACAACCGCGCCGCCCTCACGCCCGAGGTGGTGCGCGGCAAGCTCGTGTGGGAGAAGAACAACTGCATCGGCTGCCACACACTCCTGGGCGAGGGCGCCTACTTCGCGCCGGAGCTGGGCAATGTGTACAAGCGGCGCGGGCCGGAATTCATCAAGGCCTGGATCAAGGCGCAGCCCACGGGTGTCCCCGGGCGCCGGCAGATGCCCCAGTTCCATCTCACGGAACAGGAACTCGACGATCTGGTGGCCTTCCTGAAGTACACCTCCGAGATCAACACCGAGAACTGGCCGCCCAACATCGAAGGCTGAAGCCGGCACTCGTCACGCATCGCTTGGTTCGAGGAGATCATCATGCAATACCAGTCGCAAGCAGTCGCCAAACCCTACTTCGTCGCGGCGATCGGCCTTTTCGTGGGACAGATTCTGTTCGGCCTGATAATGGGCCTGCAATACGTGGTGGGTGACTTCCTGTTCCCGGAAATCCCGTTCAACGTGGCGCGCATGGTGCACACCAACCTGCTCATCGTCTGGCTGCTGTTCGGATTCATGGGCGCGGCCTACTACCTGGTGCCCGAGGAAGCGGAAACCGAGCTGCACAGCCCGAAGCTGGCGCTCATCATGTTCTGGGTCTTCCTCATCGCCGGCGCGCTGACCGTCCTGGGCTATCTGCTGGTGCCCTACGCCAGGTTGGCCGACCTGACGGGCAACGGCCTGCTGCCCACCATGGGCAGGGAATTCCTGGAACAGCCCACCATCACCAAGCTGGGCATCGTGGTGGTGGCCCTTGCCTTCCTCTACAACATCAGCATGACCGTGCTCAAGGGGCGCAAGACCTCCATCAGCCTGGTGCTGCTCACGGGGCTGTGGGGCCTGGCGATCTTCTTCCTGTTCTCCTTCTACAACCCGTCCAACCTGGTGCTGGACAAGTATTACTGGTGGTGGGTGGTGCACCTCTGGGTGGAAGGTGTGTGGGAACTGATCCTGGGCGCACTGCTCGCCTTCGTGCTGATCAAGGTCACGGGGGTGGATCGCGAGGTGATCGAGAAATGGCTGTACGTGATCATCGCCATGACCCTCATCACCGGGGTGGTGGGCACCGGCCATCACTATTATTGGATCGGCACGCCCGGCTACTGGCAATGGTGGGGTTCGGTGTTCTCCGCCCTGGAGCCCATCCCCTTCTTCATGATGACGGTGTTCGCCTTCAACATGGTGAACCGCCGCCGGCGCGAGCATCCCAACAAGGCCGCCACCCTGTGGGCACTGGGTACCGGCGTGATGGCCTTCCTCGGCGCCGGCGTGTGGGGATTCCTGCATACCCTCTCGCCGGTCAACTACTACACCCACGGCACCCAGATCACCGCGGCCCATGGGCACATGGCCTTCTACGGCGCCTACGTGATGGTGGTGCTCACCATCATTTCCTATGCCATGCCCCTGCTGCGCGGCCGCCAGGCAAACGCCAACAAGGCTCAGGTGATGGAAATGTGGGGATTCTGGCTGATGACCGTGTCCATGGTGTTCATCACCCTGTTCCTCACCGCCGCGGGCATCCTGCAGGTCTGGCTGCAGCGGGTGAGCGCGACTCCGCTGCCTTACATGCAGGCCCAGGATCAGGTCGCCCTGTTCTACTGGATGCGGGAATTCACGGGGCTGGTGTTTCTGGCGGGGCTGGTGGTTTACATCCTGAGCTTCTTCGTGCGTGGCGAAACCCGGGCCGCCGAAGCATGAAAGGCCACCCATGACTGCCGCCGCCCCCCTGCATGCCGTCCCGTCCCTGCCCTACTACCGGCCCCAGGGGCGGGAGGTGGAACTGTTCGAGCACGCCTTTCGCAACCGGCTGCCCCTGCTCATCAAGGGGCCCACGGGCTGCGGCAAGACGCGCTTCGTGGCCCACATGGCGGCGCGCCTCGGGCGGCCGCTCTACACCGTGGCCTGCCACGATGACCTCTCCGCCGCCGATCTGGTGGGGCGCCATCTGATCGGCGACGGCGGCACCTGGTGGCAGGACGGTCCTCTCACGCAGGCGGTGCGGGAAGGGGGCATCTGTTATCTCGACGAAGTGGTGGAAGCCCGCAAGGACACCACCGTGGTGCTGCATCCCCTGCTCGACGACCGCCGCATCCTGCCCATCGAGCGCCTGGGGGAGACCCTGCGGGCGCCGCCCGAGTTCATGCTGGTGGTGTCCTACAACCCGGGCTACCAGAACCTGCTCAAGAGCCTGAAGCCCAGCACCCGCCAGCGCTTCGTGTCGGTGAGCTTCGATTTCCCCCCACCCGAGGTGGAGCAGGAAATCATCGTCGCCGAGACCGGCGTGGATCCCCTGCTGGCGCGGCGCCTGGTGAACCTGGCCCAGTCCCTGCGCGCCCTCAAGGACCACGATCTGGAGGAAGCGGCAAGCACGCGTCTGCTGGTCTATGCCGCAAGCCTCATCCGCAGTGGTTTCCCGCCTGTGGAGGCGTGCCGTGCCGCCCTGGTGGAATCCCTCACCGACGACGAAACCACGGCCGCGGCGCTGATGGAGGTCGTCCTTGTCACCTTCGGCCCATGATGCGGCGCCGCCGGGGCAGTCCCTCGCCGTGGCAGCGGAGGTGCTGTATCTGGTCAATCTGCTCCTGCTGCCCGGGGTCGCCTTCCTGGGCCTGCTCCTTCTGTGGCGGCAGGCCTACCGCGACGCACCCCCTCTCGCCCGCTGTCACCTGCGACAGACGCTGGCGGGAAGCCTCTGGGCGGGCGGCCTCCTGATCGGCGCCAATCTCGCCATCGTCCTGCTGGGTGGCTACGACCAGCCGGCCACCTGGGTCGTGGCCATCCTCTATTTCACGATCTTCCACTCCAGCCTGGTGCTGCTGGGCGTGCTGGGACTGGCGCGCGCCATGGCGGGCCAGCCCTACCGCTATCCCCTCATAGGCAGACCCTGCGATGACGACTGAGCAGACACGCCTGCTGCTGCGCAGCGCCTTTTTCGCCCTGTTCGTGCTGGCCCCGCCCCTCGACCTGCTGCGCTTCGACCTCACCCAGGGTCACGCCATTTTCCTGGGCCAGCCCTGGGTGATCGGCATCGACCAGTTCGTGGCGGGCGAGATCGGCGCCGGCGAACTCGCCCTGCGGGTGCTGGGGCGCGTGTTCCTGCCGCTGCTTCTCGCGGCGGCCTTGCTGATGGGCGTGGCCTACCGCTGGGGCCGCGTGTATTGCGGCTGGCTGTGTCCCCATTTCTCCGTGGTGGAGACGATCAACGGCCTGATGCGCCGGACCCTTGGCAAGCACAGCCTGTGGGACCGCCAGCGCCTGCCCGAACGCCGGCCCGACGGCAGGCTGCGCCGGTGGAGTGCGTGGTGGTGGCCGGTGACCCTGGCGAGCGCTCTGGCCTTCGCCTTTCTCTGGGCGGTGGTCCTGCTCACCTACCTGCTGCCCCCCGCCACCGTTTATGTCAATTTGTGGCACGGCACCCTCACGGCCAACCAGGCCCGGTTCATCGGCGTGGCCACCCTGCTTCTCTTCATCGAATTCACCCTCGCCCGCCACCTGTTCTGCCGCTTCGGCTGCGCCGTGGGCCTGTTCCAAAGCCTGGCGTGGATGGCCAACCCGCGCGCCCTGGTGGTGGGCTTCGACCAGCGGCGGGCCCGCGCCTGCCAGGCATGCGACAGTGCCTGCGATCATGCCTGTCCCATGCGCCTGCATCCGCGCACAGTCAAGCGCGCCATGTTCGCCTGCACCCAATGCGGCCAGTGCATCCAGGCCTGCAGCCAGGTGCAACATCATGCGCCGGAAGGCAGCCTGCTGCGCTGGGTGGACGGCCCCTGCGCCCTGAGCAAGTCCGGACGAGCGACCGACACGCGGCCCCAGGCCCCTCAGAAATGTTTCGCCAGCAGGGACCCCACCGGAGCGCGCCTGGAGGGAGGACGCTGACATGGAAGAATGGGCCGGGAAATTGTGGGACCGGGGCCTGCGTGCCCTCGCGGCGCGGGAGCATGCCGCGGCAGCCGTGGCCGTGGAAGAGATCGCCCCCCTGGCAGGCATCCTGTTTCGCGCCCTGGGTGGCGAGCCGGGGCTTGCCGTCAGAACCGCGCCAGCCACGGGCCACGGTGCCCGGCGCAGTCTGCTGGCGCGTCTGGCGGGCGTGGGGGATCGCAGCGAGCTGGCCTGGCGCGATGGGGAAGCCCTCTGCCTGCCGCCACGCATCGCCCTTTTTTCCGACCGGAATCTGAACCGGGATCTCTATGTCTGGCTGATCGCCCTCGCCGCGGAAACGGCGGCGGAGTGGACGAGTCCCGATCAGTGGCTCGCGGAAAACCAGGAAGCCGCATGCCGCGTGTTCGCGCGTTATCCGGGACTCCTCCCCCGTTATCAGCGGCTGGTGGCGGCCCTCCTGCCCTTGCGCCCGCCATTGAACCGCCTGCCCGCCGACGAAGCGGCGCAGGAACAGGCCATCCAGGCGGCGCTGCGCCATCCCGGCAGTGTGGCACGTCTGCCGCCCGCGCGTCGGCCCTGGCAGCCGGTGCCCCTGTGGCTCCATCCCGCGCCGCCACGCCCGCCGGCCGCGGCCGCGCCGGCGGATGGGGGCGCCGCGGGGGCCGGCGGCGCCCGCCATGTGCACCAGGACCCGCGCCGCCGCCAGGGCGAACGGGTGTCCATGCCCCGCGGGAGGGATGGCTTCATGCTGTTTTTCCGTGCCGAGAGCATTCTCAGCTGGGCGGACTATCTGCGCGTACACCGTCCCACCGAGGACAGTGACGACCCCAACCCAGCCTGCGCGGACGATCTCGACCGGCTGGCGCTGGCGCGTGACGCGGAGACCACGGCCGCGCGTGTGCGCTTCGATCTCGATCTGCCGGCCAGCAGCCAGGATGACACGCCCATCGGTCCCGGCATCTGGCTGCCGGAGTGGGATTACCGCAGCCGCCGCCTGCTGCCGGCCCATTGTCGGGTGCAGCCCATGCTGGCCGAGACCGCCCCGCCCTGCGCCCTGCCCCCAACCCTGCGCCCCACGGCGCGGCGGGTGCGCCGCCAGTTCGAAGCCCTGCGGCCGGAACGGCTCTGGCTGCGCCATCAGGCGGACGGCACCGAGCTGGACCTGGACGCCGCCGTGAGGCATCTCACCGAGCGGCGCCTCGGCCGCGGCAGCGGCGAGCGGGGCCTCTACCGGGCGCTGCACCGCGGCCGGCGGGATCTCGCCTGTTTGCTGCTGGCCGATCTCTCCCTGTCCACCGATGCTTACGCCAGCAACACGGCGCGTGTGATCGACGTCATCCGCGACAGCCTGTTCCTGTTCGCGGAGGCCCTGTCCGCCAGCGGCGACCGTTTCGGTCTCTATGGCTTCTCTTCCCTGCGGCGTGACAACGTGCGCTTTCACCTGCTCAAGGATTTCGCCACCCCTTACGACGACGCCGCACGCGGCCGCATCGCCGCCCTCAAGCCCGGCTACTACACCCGCATGGGGGCGGCCCTGCGCCACGCCAGCCACATCCTGGCCGAGCAGCCCGCCAGCCGGCGCCTGCTCCTGCTGCTCACGGACGGCAAGCCCAACGACCTCGATCACTACGAGGGCCGCTACGGCATCGAGGACACCCGTCACGCCCTCGGCGAGGCCCGACGCGCCGGCATCACGCCCTTCTGTGTGACGGTGGATGCCACCGGCCCCGACTATCTCGACTACCTGTTCGGTCCCGGCCACGCCCTGGTCATCCGCCAGCCCGCGGAGCTGCCGCGGGCGCTGCCCCGTCTCTATGCCCGGCTCACGGCGTAGGCTGCATCTGAACAAACGGTAATCTTTGCGCGGCCTAAAGTTTCGTGCCACCGCGCCGATTCTGGCAGCGGGTCACAGCGCATTTCGGCTGTACCCGAGAACGGACATCTACCAAGGGCAAAGCCGTCGAAAGGCGGCGACGCAAAAGCACCGGCCTAAAGGACGCCCGTCCCATGGCAGCGGGCTCGCTGGGTGTCGCCCCGACGGGTTCGTGCCGACGTCCCCCGGTGCCTTCCTTGGCAGAGCGGTTCCCCAACCCACGACCCGGAGAAGCAGCATGGAAGGCGCCGATTCCCAAGAGCTCCTGAACGCCCTCGCAAGCTCCCGCGACGAACCCAGTGCGATGGAACGCCGCCTCTTGGAGCGCGGCATGCAGATCGCCCTCGGCACCCTCACGGGCGCGCTCAAGGCGATGCTGGAAAAGGCCGACGAGGAATTCTTCCAGCTGGCCCAGAAGTCCACCGAGCGCGCCATGGAGCAGCTTCATCTGGAGGCCATGAGCCTGGTGCGCACCCGCGCCGAGGAAATCGAAAAACGCTTCCGCGAGCATCTCCACGACGGCATGCAGGCCGCGCTGCTCCCCCACCGGCAGGCGAAGCGCCCCGCAGCGGACGAGCTGGAAATCGACCAGTTCAGCCTGGTGGACCCGGATGACCTGGAGGAATCCATCGCCACCCAGGAAATGGCGGCGAAGATGAAGCATGCCTGCACCGAGGAGCTCGCCGCCCTGGAAAAACGCGTGGGTCTGCTCGTCCACGACCCCGAATTCCGGCGCGTGAAGCACCCCTTTGATCCTGCGGTGCTGGCCGAGGCTTACATGGCCGCCTGCCGGGACACGGAAGCGCCCCTGAAAATCCGCCTCCTGCTGGTCACCATGTGGGACAAGCACATGCAGGACGCGGTCGCCTCCACCTATCGCGAGATCAACCAGTACCTGATCGAAAAAGGCGTGCTGCCCCGCATCCGGCGCGAAATCCGGCGGGGGGGCGCCCACAGCAGCGCCGAGATCGCCGCCCTCGCCGCCCAGGCGGCGGTGGAGGCGGTGGAGGCCGCGGCAGCGGACGGCGACGTGTTCGCCGCCATGCAGCAGTGGTTCGCCCGCGCGGCGCAGCGGGGCACCCTGCCCGTGACGGGAATGGGGGCGCCCACCGCGGTCCCAGCTGGCGCGGTGCCTGCCGCCATGCCGGCGGGCATGGCGGCAGCGATGATGGCCGTCCCGGGCGGTGGGTCGACCGGCGCTCCGGCGGCAGTAACCGGGGCCATGGCCGCGGGAGCGGGTGAAACGCCGGGAATGAATCCGGCGGCAGGCCCCGCGGCGGCCTGTTCCCCGCTGATCCTGACCCAGCTCACCCAGTTGCAGCATGGCCAGGGCGCCGAACGCATCCCGGTGCTGGCCCAGGCCGCCGCCGGCGCCCCGGTAGCGGTGCTGCGGGAAATCCGCGAGGCGCTGCCGGCAGACAGCCTCGGCCCGGCGTCTGCCATGACCATCGAGGTGGTGGCCATGGTGTTCGATTACATCTTCGACGACGCCCGTGTCCCGGATGCCGTGAAGGCCCTGATCGGCCGCCTGCAGATTCCCGTGCTCAAGGCGGCAATGCTCGACCCGGCCTTCTTCTCGCGCAAAACCCACCCCACCCGCCGCCTGCTCAATCTCATCGGCGAGGCCGCCGTCGGCTGGCAAGGCACGCTTGACCGCGAGGATCCCCTTTACCGTCACATCGAGGGCATGGTTCAGACCATCCTCGACCAGTTCGAGGACGATCTGGCCGTGTTCGAACAGGCCATGGCCGGTCTCCAGGCTTTCCTCGAGGAACAGGAGCGTCAGGCCGATGCCCTGGTGGCGGCCGCCACACCCCTGATCGTGGCGCGGGAGCAGCAGGAAATGGCGCTGGAAGAGGCGCGCGAGGCGGCGGAGGAAGCGGTCAGACGCCGCGCCCGGGACAGCGAGGTGCCCGAAGCCGTGCGCACCTTCCTGTGCGAGACCTGGACCGAGGTGCTGTGCCGCGCGCGCCTCGACAAGAGCGGGCAAGGCCCGGCCTGGGAGGAGGCGCTGGCCACCATGGACGACCTGGTCTGGAGCACCCGGCCCAAGCCCACGCGGGAGGACCGGGAGCGGCTCATCAAGATCCTGCCCGCCCTGCTCAAGCGGCTCAAGCAGGGCATGGAAGCCGTGAACACCGCGCAGGACGTGCGGGAACGTTTCCTGAGCCAGTTGGTGAAGTGCCATGCCAGCGCCGTGTCCGCCGGGTTTGGCCAGGAGACCTCCGCCTCACCTGCGCCGCCGCGGGAGACCGCCGTGGTATTACAGTTTCCCAAACCCCAGGCCACGCCGGTCAAGCTGGAAATCCTCACGCCTGCCGCCGAAGGGCAGGTGGAGGTGGAGGAAATCACCATCGGCGGCGTGGGCTGGGCGGACGATGAGGAACTGGCCAGCGACGCCCCCCGGTCGGCCGGCCAGGAGGCCGCCTGCGCGACCGAGCTGGACGAGGAAACCGCGCGGGAAGCGGTGGCCGCGCTGAAACCCGGGATGTGGGTGGAGTTCCGCCACACCGGCATGGAGCCCCTGCAGGCACGGCTCAAGTGGATCAGCCCCCTGCGCGGGGCCTATCTCTTCTGCGACCGTCAGGGCAAGCGGGGCGCCACCATGCCGCGGGAAAAGCTGGAAGCGGCCTTCCGCATCGGCACCGCCCGCCTGCTGGACGACGTGCCCCTGCTGGACCGGGCCGTGGACAACGTGATCGAGACCCTGAAACAGGCCGCCGCCTGATCAGCGGCGCGCCCAGTCCACCAGGGGCAGCCACTGCTCCAGCTCGCGCTCGCTCTGGGAACGCGGCAGGTCGAACAGGGTCTCCCCCAGGGCGGCCGCCTGCACATAGACCTGGGTGTCGCGCAGCCAGCCGACCACGGGCAGCTCGTATTTCTCGAAGAAATGCTGCAGGGTGGCCGCCGCACGCGTGCGGGGATCCACACGCATGCCCACCACTCCGATCGCCACCGCATGCTTGCGCACCGCCTTGTGTTCCTGCAGCGTCTGGAAAAATTCCGCCACCGCCCAGATGTCGAACAGCGACGGCGGCACCGGCACCAGCACCTTGTCCGCCGCCTTGAGGGCATTGGCCAGCGCCTTGCCGTGAATGCCCGCCGGGGCATCCAGGATCAGGAAATCCGTTGCGGGGGGTTTGGTTAGATCGCCGTCGCGGGCATCCCAGGGCTCGATGCGGGGCAGTTCCGGGGAGCGGATGGACAGCCAGTGCAGGCTGGACTGCTGGCGGTCCATGTCACCCAGGGTCACGCGGTCGCCGCGCCAGGCGAAGAAGCCCGCGAGATTGGTGGCGAGCGTGGTCTTGCCGCTGCCCCCCTTGGGATTGACGATCAGGATGCTTGGCATGGCGCCTCCCTTCAGGAAATCTCCCGCCGCTCCAGGACGGCCTGGGCCAGGGTGCCCGCGTCCGTGTATTCCAGCTCGCCGCCTACGGGTACGCCGCGGGCGATGCGGGTGACCTTGAGCCCCCGTCCCTTGAGCAGCTCGCCGATGTAATGGGCGGTGGCTTCCCCCTCCACCGTGAAATTGGTGGCGAGCAGCACCTCGCGCACCACGCCGTCCTCCACCCGCCTCAGCAGGCGCTCCAGGTGCAGTTCCTTGGGCCCCACGCCATCCAGGGGCGACAGCCGCCCCATGAGCACGAAATACATGCCCCGGTAGATCTGGGTTTGCTCCATCATCATCAGGTCCGCCGGCATTTCCACCACGCACAGGGTGCTCCCATCCCGGCTACTTGAGCTGCACAGACGACAGACTTCGTCCTCCGTGAAGCTGTTGCACAGGCGGCAATGGCGCAGCCGGGACAGGGCCGAAGCCAGGGCCTCGGACAGGCGTGCCGCCCCTTCCCGGTCGTACTGGAGCAGATGATAGGCCATGCGCTGGGCCGACTTGGGCCCCACCCCGGGCAGGCAGCGCAGGGCATCGATGAGCGCGTCGAGGCTGGAGGGACTGTTCAATTCCATTGACCCTCTAGGTTAGCCGAAGGGACCGGGGCCGCCCCCGATGGTCCTGACTGGGGGCGTCAAAACGGCAGCTTGAATCCGGCCGGCAGGCCCAGTCCGGCCGTGAGGGCGCCGAGCTTTTCCTGGCTGACGGCCTCGATCTTGCGCACCGCGTCGTTCACCGCGGCGGCGATGAGATCCTCCAGCATTTCCTTGTCGTCGGCGAGCAGGCTTGGGTCGATGGTCACGCGCTTCACGTCGTGCCGGCCGGTCATCACCACCTTCACCATGCCGGCCCCGGCCTGGCCCTCCACTTCCATGGCCGCGATCTGTTCCTGCATCTTTTTCATGTTTTCCTGCATCATCTGGGCCTGTTTCATCAGGTTGCCCAAGCCGCCTTTCATCATCGCTTTCTCCTATTGCTGAACCGGTTTGATGCTGGATTCGATCAGGCGCGCATCGAACTGTTCCAGAAGCTCCCGCACGAAGGGATCCCGTTCGATGGCCTCGACTGCCTGCGCCTGACGCGCCGCGCGCGCCTGCTGCTGCTGCTGGGCCGGGGTGGGGCCGGCCGGTGCGCCCAGTTCGATCACGAGTTTCACGGGCTGCCCGAAATGCGCCTCCAGCGCCTGGCGCAGTTTGTTCTGGTAGGGTTTCTCGGCGAGGTGCCGGTGCTCCGAGGGCACCACCAGCCGCATCACGCCCTGCTCGAAGGAGGCCAGTACACAATGCTCGGCCAGCATGCGGGCCATGCCGGACAGGCGCAGACGCCCCACCAGCGCGATCCAGTCGCCATCGAAGGCGGGCGCCCCAGCCGGCGCCGCCGAGGCCGGAGCGGCCGGCGGGGCACCTTCGGCAGGCGCCACGCTCACGGGCCGTTCAGTTTTTTTTTGAGCCGGGCCGGATCCGGCCGCGCGCGGCGCCGGCCCCGCCTCGGCAGGTGTCTCGGGCCGGAAGGCCAGCATGCGCAGCAGGGTCATGGTGAAGCCCGCGTACTCGTCGGGCGCCAGAGGGAGGTCGCGCCGTCCGAGCAGCACGATCTGGTAATGGAGCTGCACTTCCTCCGGCGACAGGGTCTGGGCGAGCTGCAGGATGCGTTCCCGCTCCGGCAGATCCTCCGCCAGGGCTTCCGGGGTGGTCTGGGCCAGCGCCACCTGGTGCAGCAGCACACCCAGGTCCTGCAGGGCCGCCTCGAAGGACAGGCTGCGCTCGGCCATGCGGTCGGCCGCTCCGATCAGGGCCGCGCCGTCGCCCCGCACCAGGGCGTCCAGCAGGTCGAACAGGTAGCCCTGATCCACCACTCCCAGCATGGCACGCACCTCGGCCTCCAGCACCCGGCCGCTGCCATGGGCGATGGCCTGGTCGGTCAGGCTCAGGGCATCCCGCATGGACCCGTGGGCGGCCCGCGCCAGCAGCCGCAACGCCGCCGCCTCGTACGAAATGCCCTCCTGTTGGAGCACCCGCTCCAGATGGCCCATGATGGCCGGCTGGGACATCTGCTTCAGGTTGAACTGCAGGCAGCGCGACAGCACCGTGATGGGTATCTTCTGGGGATCGGTGGTAGCGAGGATGAATTTCACGTGCTCCGGCGGTTCCTCCAGCGTCTTGAGCATGGAGTTGAATGCCGCCCGGGACAGCATGTGCACTTCGTCGATGAGATAGACCTTGAAGCGCCCCACCGTGGGCGCATACTGCGCGTTGTCCAGCACCTCGCGCATGTTGTCGATGCCGGTGTTGGAGGCGGCATCGAGCTCGATCATGTCCACGAAGCGGCCCTGGTCGATGGCAGTGCAGGCGGCACACACACCGCAGGGGGTGGAAGTAATGCCGGTCTCGCAGTTGAGGCACTTGGCGATGATGCGCCCCAGGGTGGTCTTGCCCACCCCGCGCGTGCCGGTGAAGAGGTAGGCGTGATGTAGGCGCTTTTGCTCGAGGGCGTTGGACAGGGCGCGCACCACGTGCTCCTGCCCCACCATTTCGGCGAAACTGCGGGGGCGCCATTTGCGCGCGAGGACCTGATAAGTCATGGCGGGATTTTACCCCAGATCATGCGCGGACCCGGCCGGGCTGGCCGCGCCCGCCCTCCGGCCGGCGCGACGGGGGAATGGGGGTGGCGAGCCTTGCCCCCGGCACTTGCAGTGAGCGGCTATGGCTGCTTCCTTCCGGACCTGACCAGGTTCACCGCCTTGCAATGCGGGGAGGCCCGCCATGTGAAGACTGGGCGCGCATCATCCCCCATCGGCGTCCGGAAATCAACCGGCACGAAGCGGACGCCCGGCCGGGCACGGTCACCGGAACGCGTTGGCGATGGCCTCGGTACCTCGGATGCGGTCCAGGTAACGGCCGCGATAGATCACCCGCCGCCGTTCGGGGCTGTCGTCGAAACCCGAGCGGTCGTGCAGCACGTTGTTGCAGATGAGCCCCATCCCGGGCTCGAGCCGCGCCCGCAGCACGAAAGGCGATTCCTCGGCCAGGATGGCCTCCAGAGCCGCCACCGCCGCGCGCACGTCGGCCCCCTCCCGCCACTGGATGCTGCGCGTGCGGGCCGTGTAGCGCATATGCAGCGCGCCGCTGTCCGGCAGCACGGAAAACACCGGACCCGTCTGGGCGGGGCGCGCCACGCCGGATTCATCCATGCGCGCGGGAATGGTCATCACGTCCGGCTCGCTCAGTACCCGCACGAAATCGGGATTGCGGTCGCGCAGCAGGATATAGGCGATCTCGTGGTCCAGCAGGCGGTTCTCGCCGCCGGCCTGCGCACTTTGCACGCAATGCAGGATCATGCCGCAGATGCGGCTTTCGGGGGGGTTGTAGTAGCCATCGGTATGCCAGCGGATGGCGCGGTTGGTATAGGGAATGTAGTCACCGCGCATGCCTTCCTGCTCCTCGGCCACGGTGAGGGTGCTGATGGCGTCCTCGTCCGCCAGGAGGTTGCGGTCCAGGCGCGTGAGCCCGAACTGCTGCCCGAGCCGGCGCGGCAGGGACTTGTCGGCCTCCACCCGGGGACTGGCATAGATGGCCATGTTGGCCCGCCGGCAGCGGTCGAGGATGGCCGCGTGCTCCGCCGGTGTGAGCGCCCGGGGGTCGCCCACCGTCACGACCAGCTCCTCCACGGAGCGGGGATAGGCCGCCAGCTTCGCTTCGCGCCAGGACCGGTAGGCCGCCTCGTCGTCGAGATCGAAGGGTCCTGCCATCACGCCGCCTTGGGGAAGAAGCCGTTGATGAGTTTCTTCACGGTTTCGATCGCCTCCGGCGCCTGGAACTCGATCACCTGGTCGATGATCCAGGTCTGGTCGTGGCTTTCCATGCGCTCGCGAATCATGTTGGCGAGATACCGCTTCACCGCGAAATTGGGTTCGTCCGCCGGGAAATCGAAAGTGGCGTAATCCGCCCCGCGGCGGTTGAGAAAGTCCAAAAACTCGGCCGCGTAATCCCGGGTGTGTTCTTCGTCCGGTGCCAGATCGCGGATGTTCTGGTCCACGTAGTCGGCAAGCCTGGCACCGGTGGCGCCGATCAGGCCCGCGCGCCGCTCCTCGTCCACCCGGCCGTAGAGCATGCGGTCGGCGATGTGCAGCATGAAGGCGCACATTTCGGCGATGATGCCGAAACCGCGCCCAAGATGGATGATGTCGTAATCGGCCTTGGAAATGTCGTCCACGGCCTTGGACGCCTGCTTCCACATGTTGAGGGCGAGCACGCTCGCCGTCTCGTCATTGGCGCGGCCGGCGTCCTTTTTGAACCAGGTGGTCTTGATGCGTATCGCCATCTTACTCTCCTGTCGCCACGGGTCGGGCGGGATCGGCGATCCACTCGCTCCAGGACCCGGGATAAAGCTTGGCGCCCCCAAGCCCCGCCACCTCCATGGCCAGCAGATCGTGGCAGGCGGTGACCCCGGAGCCGCACATGAGGATTACCTGATCCGGCCGCCGCCCCGCCAGCAGGGCTTCGTAGTGGGCCCGCAATTCCCCGGGCGGGAGAAAAGTGCCGCCCAGGTCCAGGTTATCGTCGAAGGGCACGTTCACCGCCCCCGGCACGTGACCCGCCACCGGGTCGATGGGCTCCATCTCGCCGGTGAAGCGCATCTCCGGCCGGGCATCCAGGATCAACCGCCCACCGGTGCGACTGGCCTCCAGCACGGCCCGGGCGTCCACCCGCATGTCCTCGCGCAGGCTGGGCACGAATACGGTGGGCCTCACCACCGGAACCTCGCTGGTCAGCGGCCTGTGCTCCCGCTGCCACTTGGGCAGGCCGCCGTCCAGCAGGGCCACTGCATCGTGGCCCATCCAGCGCAGCATCCACCACAGCCGTACCGCCATGGAACCGAAACTGTCGTCATAGACCACCACCTGCTTGTCGCGGTCTATGCCCCAGCGTCCCAGGGTCTGGGCGAACACCGCCGGGTCCGGCAGCGGATGGCGTCCGTTGCGTCCGTCCCTGGGGCCGGAGAGGTCCTCATCCAGGTGGGCATAACGTGCCCCCGGCAGATGCCCGGCGGCATAGGCCCGCCGCCCGGCCTCGGTGTCGCTCAAGGTGAAGCGGCAGTCCACGATCACCCAGGCGGGGTCGTTGAGGTGCTCGGCCAGCGCTTCGGTGCTGATCAGTGTCGTGTAGGTCATCCCTGTTCCATAAGGCAAAAAGGCCGGCTCGCGCCGGCCTTTCGCGCGTTGCCCAGGCGCTCAGTAACCACCCTTGCCGAATGGCTTGGGCAGGCCGGCAATGCGCACCGCCTGCCGCGCGGGCTGCATGGGGAAGAGCTCATAGAGCCGCTTCTTCCAGTCGATGCCCGGCTGCAGCTCATCCATTTCCTTGACCAGGTTGCGGAAATTGGGGGTATGGCCCTTCTCCCGGTACTCGTTGCGCAAATGCTCGATGACCATCCAGTGCTCGTCCGTGAGCTCGATGCCCTCCGCCGCGGCGATCACCTTGGCGGCTTCCTCGGTCATGATCGGCTCGAGCAGAAATTTTTCGTCATCGTACTCGTACTCGACGCCGTCGATCACATAGCCCATATATCAGCTCCTTCTGACACAGGTTTATCAATGCGCCGGCAGCCGCCGGCGCGTTTCCAATCCTTTCCGCCCTCAGGCAACGGGAGTGATGGACTTGTGCGGGATGAATATCCCGCAGCCCAGCTTGCGGTTGGTGCCCAGCCCCTGCTGCTGGATCAGGATGGCATGCTCGATGGGCAGGCCGTGCAGCATGAGGCTGTAACCGTATTCGACACCCCGCTCCGTGGTCAGGGCCTGGCGTCGGCCACAGATGAAGCGGGTATCGATTTTCAGTTCGTCCAGCAGGCGGATGATATCGTCGGCGAAGGCCTTCTCGTCGGCGCTGCCCGTGGTGACCAGGTGCGCGTAGAGCGGCGTGTGCAGGGTCAGCGGCCGCACCTTGCCTGGCCCGATCCGAAACGGCTCGCCGGCAAGCTCGAATTCGCGCCCGCTGAGCTCCAGTATGTCCTGCACCCGCTCCCGCGGCACCCGGATGACGAGCTTCGCCCGGCGGTTGAGCATGAGCCGCCCGCCCCCCACCTCGGCGCCCTGGATGGGATGGATGGCCAAAAGCTCTTCGTTGGCGATCCAGGGCGCAAGCTCGCGCAGGGCCCGGTAAAGGAGCAGACCGTGGTCCTGGGGCAGACCCTGCCCCTTCAGCTCGAACTGAACGTCGGTGACCGCGGCCTCGTCCACCGGTGGGGCGACGAAACCTTCATCTGCCAGCCAGCCTATTTTGTCTCTCCTTGGCTGCCCGCCCACTCCATCATGAGCCGGCCCCAGTGGGCCGCCGTCGGGGCGTCGATATCAAATACGGTGAAGCGTTTTCCCTCGCGGATGCGCAAACGCAGACTGGTATAGCCGGCCGCATGCACCACCTGCTGCAGCTCCACTTCCTGACGAAACGGCTGGCAGGTGAACTTGGCCAGGCTAGTGATCTGATCCGATTGCAAAATCCGCCACCTATGCTAGAGTTTCAGGTTTGGCGATAAGGTAATGGCTCCCTTGCGCCGAATCAAGGCAGCCGGCCGCTTTTGGCCCGCCTCTAGCCAATCGGGGGAAGGCCTCATACCCCTTTTGGGTAGGTCCAGGCTAACTACTCGGAATAGTAGCTCCCCGGAATCGCGGGGCATAAGATTTGGGCCACGAAGTGCGGGTCCGGCCTCCGGCCCCGCCGGGTTCCCAAGCAAAGCGGCTCCTGCTTGGACGGTTTGGGCGAGTCGCGCAGTGTCCTTGGGTTGTCAGTTCAACGCTTGAGAAGTGGAGAAAACGCCATGGCAAAACAAATGATCGAAACGCCTTTGCTCGACCAACTGGAAAGTGGCCCCTGGCCCAGCTTCGTGACGGGCCTCAAGCGCCTTGCGAAGGAAAAGGACATGATGGTTGACCTGCTGGGTCAGCTGGAAACCTCCTATCGCACCCGCAAAGGCTACTGGAAGGGTGGCACGGTGGGCGTGTTCGGCTACGGCGGCGGCGTGATCCCGCGCTTCACCGAACTGAAGGACGAGAACGACCAGCCCCTGTTCCCGGACGCAGCCGAGTTCCATACCCTGCGCGTGCAGCCGCCTGCGGGCATGCACTACACCTCCGACCTGCTGCGTTGGATGTGCGATGTGTGGGACAAGTACGGTTCCGGCCTGATCGCCTTCCACGGCCAGTCCGGCGACATCATGTTCCAGGGCATCAAGACCGAGAACGTGCAGGCCGCGTTCGACGAGCTGAACGAGCATGGCTTTGACCTCGGTGGTGCCGGCCCGGCCCTGCGCACCTCCATGTCCTGCGTGGGCGCCGCCCGCTGCGAGATGTCCTGCTATGACGAGGCCCGCGCCCTGCGCACCGTCATCAACAACAACCTGGACGACATGCACCGTCCGGCCCTGCCCTACAAGTTCAAGTTCAAGTTCTCCGGCTGCCCCAATGACTGCGTGAACGCCATCCAGCGTTCCGACATGGCCACCATCGGCACCTGGCGCGACAACATCCAGGTGAACGAAGGCCTGGTGCAGGAGTGGGTGGCGAAGCACGGCAAGACCGAGCTGGTCAACCAGGTCATTAACATGTGCCCGACCAAGGCCATCCGCCTGGTGCCGAAGGATCAGGTCGCCAAGGGCGACGGCTACTCCGTGGCCGCGGTCGATGCCCAGGACTGCATGGAAATCGACAACCACAACTGCGTGCGCTGCATGCACTGCCTGAACGTCATCCCCGGTGGCCTGCTGCCCGGCAAGGACAAGGGCGTGACCATCCTGGTGGGTGGCAAGGGCGTGCTGAAGATCGGCGCCACCATGGGCACCGTGATCATCCCGTTCATGAAGCTCGAATCCGACGAGGACTTCGAGAAACTGAACGAGCTGGCGCGCAACATCCTCGACTTCTTCGCCGAAAACGCGCTGGAACACGAGCGCACCGGCGAGATGATCGACCGCATCGGTCTGGTGAACTTCCTCGAGGGCATCGGCCTCGATGTGGATCCCAACATGATCCTCGAGCCGCGCTCCAACCCCTACGTGCGGACCGACGGCTGGGACGAAGAAGTCGCCAAGTGGAACGAGCGCAAGGCTGCCGCCAAGGCCGGCTGAGCGGAATGGTATGAGCGCCCACCCGCGAGGGTGGGCCTGCAACCCCAGGCATAACCAAGAGAGGAAACCTTATGGCAGAACTTCGCCAACCGATCGAATCCGGGGCGCCGGATCCCAAACCGTACATGCACCCGGTGATGGTCAAGAACTACGGGAAGTGGGTGTTCCACTCCCATCCCCGGCCCGGTGTGCTCTATCACCGCGCCGAAAGCGGCGACGAGATCTGGACCGTCAAGGCCGGCACCCAGCGCCAGATGGACACCTACACCATCCGCAAGCTGGCCGAGATTGCCGACAAATACGGTGACGGCTACGTGCGCTTCACTGCCCGTTCCAACATCGAGTACATGGTGGCCGACGAGAAAAAGGTCGAGCCTCTGATCAAGGCGCTGACCGAGGCCGGTTTCCCCGTGGGTGGTACCGCCAACTCCGTCTCCATGGTGGCCCACACCCAGGGCTGGCTGCACTGCGACATCCCGGGCACCGACGCTTCCGGCGTGGTGAAGGCGCTGATGGACGAGCTTTACGAAGACTTCGTGAAGTGCGAAATGCCCAACCGCGTGAAGCTGTCCACCTCCTGCTGCGAAATCAACTGCGGCGGCCAGGCTGACATCGCCGTCATCGTGCAGCACACCAAGCCGCCCAAGATCAATCACGACCTGGTGGCCAATGTGTGCGAGCGTCCGGCCGTCGTGGCGCGCTGTCCGGTGGCAGCCATTCGTCCTGCCCTGGTGAACGGCAAGCCCTCCCTGGAAGTGGACGAGAAGAAATGCATCTGCTGCGGCGCCTGCTATCCCCCCTGCCCGCCGATGCAGATCAATGACCCCGAGCACTCCAAGATCGCGATCTGGGTGGGCGGCAAGAACTCCAACGCCCGTTCCCGTCCGACCTTCCACAAGCTGGTGGCAGCGGGCCTGCCCAACAACGCGCCGCGCTGGCCGGAAGTGTCGGCCGTCGTGAAGAAGATTCTCGCGGTCTACAAGGCGGATGCCCGTCCCTGGGAGCGTATGCGCGACTGGATCGACCGCATCGGCTGGCCGCGCTTCTTCGAGAAGACCGGGCTGCCCTTCACCAAGTATCACATCGATGACTGGAAGGGCCACCGCGTCACGTTCAACGCTTCGGCGCACATCCGCTTCTAAAGCGTAGTGGTATCCCCCGGCCCTCCACCGAGGGCGGGGGTGATGCCATTAAAAAACACTACAAATATCAGGGGTTTTGGATGAAATTTGGCATTCTGGTGAATGAGGGTCTTTACCAGCACCAGGCAAGCGATACCGCTTATCAGTTTGCCAAGGCTGCGATCGAGAAAGGCCATCAAGTGCCCCGGGTGTTCTTCTATCACGACGGGGTGTACAACTCCAGCCGCCTGACCGAGCCGCCGCAGGACGACCGTCACATCGTCAACCGCTGGCAGAAGCTCGCGAAGGAGCACAACATCGACCTGGTGGTGTGCGTGGCAGCCGCGCTGCGTCGCGGCATCAAGGACGAGAACCTGGCAGAAGGTTTCCGCATCTCCGGTCTCGGCCAGCTGGTTGAAGTCGGCATCCAGGCCGACCGTCTCGTGGTGTTTGGCGACTGATGGGGGAAGACATGACCGAAGCAACGGGTGGTATCGACTTCGAAGACGAAGCCTCCGGCGTCGTCAAGAAGTTCATGTTCGTCAACCGCAAGGCCCCCTACGGCACGATCTACGCGCTGGAAGGCCTGGAAGTGGTGCTCATCAGCGCCGCCTTCGATCAGGACGTGAGCCTGGTTTTCCTGGACGATGGTGTGTACCAGATCGTCAAGGGCCAGCACACCAAGGCCATCGATGTGAAGAACTTCTCCCCCACCTACCGGGCGCTGGAAGGCTACGACATCGAAAAACTCTATGTGATGAAGGAGTCCCTGGAAGAACGCGGCCTGACCGTGGACGACCTGCTGGTGGACGTGGAAGTGCTCGACGCGGCCGGCATGGCCAAGCTGATGGCCGAGCAGGACGTCGTGCTGAGCTTCTGACGGGAGAAACCGAATGCTGCACATCGTGAACAAATCCCCGTTCGAGAACCGGACGCTGGAGAACTGCCTGCGGGTCATCATGCACGAGGATGGGGCGGCCCTGCTGCTCATCGAAGACGGCGTGTATGCGGCCACCAAGGGCAACATTGCGGAGAATTCGCTGAAAGCCGCCATGGGCAAGATCAAGGTCTATGCCCTGTGGCCGGACCTGGAAGCGCGTGGCATGCAAGACCGCGTGATCGACGGCATCAAGCTGGTGGATTACGGCGGTTTTGTGGATTTGGTGGCGGAGCATCCCAACAACCAGTCCTGGTTGTAATGCTTCATATTTTTCAAGTAAGGAGATCCAAATGAGCTTCGAAATCAACGGCAAAGTGTACGAAACCGACGAGGAAGGCTACCTGGTCAACCTGGCCGACTGGAACGAGGAAGTGGCCAAGCACCTGGCCGCCGAGGAGAAGGTCGAGCTGACCGACGCCCACTGGGAGGTGATCAACTTCCTGCGTGAGTACTACAACGACTACCAAATCGCTCCGGCCATCCGCGTGCTGACCAAGGCCATCGGCAAGAAGCTCGGGCCCGAGAAAGGCAACAGCAAGTATCTGTACGAGCTGTTCCCCTACGGCCCGGCCAAGCAGGCGTGCAAGATCGCCGGTCTGCCCAAGCCGACCGGCTGCATCTAAGGTGCGTTGATCCGGCAGCCGCACGGCCAGCAGGCCGCGTGGCTCGCCGGAAACCTCCGATTTGGTTCCGAGGCTGGTGATGACAACAACGACGGTATTTTTTGCGGCCCTTTTTTACGTGGCAACTGCCATTCTGGTGCTGGGTCTGGCACGCAAGATCTATCAATACGCCAAAACGCCCGCCCCTCTCAAGATTCCCACCACGCCGGCACCCACTACCAAGGCCGGGGTGGTCATGCGCATAGTGCGCGAAGTGGTCCTGTTCGAGAGCCTGTTCAAATCGAACAAGTGGATCTGGATTTTCGGCTGGCTGTTCCATGTGGGTCTGGCCGTCGTGCTGTTCCGCCACCTGCGCTATTTCCAGTATCCCGTTTGGGACATCGTCTCTTTCGAGCTGGTCCAGGCAGCCGGCAAATATGCCTCCTTCGCCATGGTGGCCGGCCTGATCGGTCTGTGGGCGCGCCGCTTCCTGGTGGACCGTGTGCGCTACATCACCACCCTGTCCGATCATCTGATCCTGCTGCTTCTGATCGGCATCGGCCTCACCGGCATGGGCATGACCTTTGTCTCCCACACGGACGTCGTCGGCCTCAAGGTGTTCATGCTTGGGCTGATGCGCTTCGAGATCAACCCCCTGCCGGAAGACCCGCTGCTGATGGCTCATCTGGCCCTGGTCGCCACACTGATGATCATCTTCCCCATCAGCAAGCTGCTTCATGCGCCGGGCGTATTCTTCAGCCCCAGCCGCAACCAGGTGGACGATCCGCGCGAACACCGTCACCTGGCGCCCTGGGCGGCCGAACTGGAAAAATGACGAGACAGGTTTAGGGGATCAACGTGGCTGGACCGACTTTCGAGACACCCAAGCTGCTGGACGACACCGCGACCCTGCCCATCCCCCCCATCAAACCGGGGGCCATGCAGGGCGTCCAGTCCTTCATTGCCGGAGACAAGATCCAGGAACAGCTCGGCTATCCGGGCGAACTCCTTCCCAACTGGAAGGAACGTGCCGTGGAGCGCATGGGCGAGCTGCTCAAGAAATACCGCGGCCTGCAGGTCTTCCTCGACGCCTGCGTGCATTGCGGTGCCTGCACCGACAAGTGCCACTACTACTTGGGCACCGCCGATCCCAACAACATGCCGGTGGCCCGCCAGGAGCTGGTGCGCAAGGTCTATCGCCGCTACTTCACCTTTGCCGGCAAGTACTTCCCCAAACTGGTGGGCGCGATCGACCTCACCGAGGAAGTGCTGGACCAGTGGTACAGCTACTTTTACCAGTGCTCGGAATGTCGCCGCTGCTCGGTGTACTGCCCCTATGGCATCGATACCGCCGAGATCACCATGGCGGCACGCGAGATCATGGACTCCGTGGGCCGGGGTCAGAAATACTCCAACGAGATCCTGGGCAAGCTGCACCGCATCGGCAACAACCTGGGCCTGCCCGGGCCGGCCCTGGAAGACACCTTGGCCGGTCTCGAGGAAGACATTCTCGCCGATACCGGTGTGCCGGTGCGGCTACCCATCGACCAGAAGGGCGCCGAGGTGCTGCTGGTCACGCCTTCGGCGGACTTCTTCTCCGAGCCCCATGTGGAAAGCCTGATCGGCTACGCCAAGGTGTTCCACGCAGCCGGCATCAGCTGGACCCTTTCTTCCACGGCTTCCGAAGCCGGCAATTTCGGCTTGTTCATCGGCAGCTATGAGAACATGCGCAAGGCGGCCCTGCGCATCCGCGAGGCCGCCCTGGAACTGGGCGTCAAGCGCATCGTGGTGGGCGAATGCGGGCATGCCTGGCGCGTGGCCTACAGCTTCTGGAACACCCTGACCGGCGTTGGTGCCGGCGCCGAGGATCCCTTCGGCAAGATGCTCCAGCAGCAGCTGGATCACCGCTACAAGCAGCCCTCCCACATCTGCGAGGTCACGTGGGATCTGATCCAGAAGGGCGCCATCAAGCTGGACAAATCGGCCAACGACCACCGCATCGTGACCTTCCACGATTCCTGCAACGTGGCCCGGGCCTCGCGCATGGGGGACATGCCGGGTGGGCAGTTCATCATCCCCCGGGAAATTATCAAGGCTTGCTGCAATCATTTCTACGACATGGCGCCGGAGACGATCTACGAGGGCACGTTCTGCTGTGGTGGCGGCGGCGGTCTGCTCACGGACGACCTCATGGAGGTGCGCGTCAAAGGTGCCCTGCCGCGCATGCAGGCTTTGAAGCAGGTGGTCGACGACAAGAAAGTCAACTTCATGGCCACCATCTGCGCCATCTGCAAGGCGCAGTTCACCAAGGTTCTCCCCTACTACGGCTTCCCCATGAGCATGGTGGGTGGGGTGCATCAGCTGGTCAGCTCGGCGATCCAGCTGGGCTCGAACGAATAACTCACGAAATCAGACGATCACGACGTAAGGAGAAGTCAGATGGCAGCCCCGAACCAACCGAAGACCGAAGGCTTGACGTTCCGCCGCTTCAAAGAAGGCCAGAGCCGCAAAGACCGCCGTTTGAGCGAATGGATTTTCCAGGGCGACGAATCGCACAAGTGCCCCGAATACGTCCTGTCCACGCCACCCTGCCAGGGCAGCTGCCCCTCCGGTGAGGACATCCGCGGCTGGCTGAACATCGTGCGCGGCATCGAGAAGCCCACCGGGGGCATGAGCTGGCAGGAGTACGCCTTCCGTCGGGTCACCGACGCCAACCCCTTCCCCGCCGTCATGGGCCGGGTATGCCCCGCTCCCTGCGAGAAGGGCTGCAACCGCAACATGGTGGAAGACCACGTGGGCATCAACGCGGTGGAGCACTTCATCGGCAACTGGGCCCTGGAACACAAGCTCGGCTTCGGTGAGCCGGGTCCCGACACCGGCAAGAAGGTGGCCATCGTCGGCGGCGGTCCCGCCGGTCTGGCCGCGGCCTACCAGCTGCGCCGCAAGGGTCATGCCGTCACCATCTTCGACGAGCATGCCGAGTTGGGTGGCATGATGCGCTACGGCATCCCGGGCTTCCGCACCCCGCGGGAAGTGCTGGACGGGGAGATCCAGCGCATTCTCGACCTGGGCGTGGAGGTGCGTCTGAACACGCGCGTCGGCCGTGACGTCACCCTGGAGCAGCTGGACAAGGAGTACGACGCCATTTTCTTCGCCATGGGCGCCCAGTCCGGCAAGACCCTGCCGGTGCCCGGCTCCGACGCCCCCAACTGCGTGACGGCCATGGCCTTCCTGCGCGCCTTCAACGAAGGCCGGCTGCAATACGTGGGCAAGCGCGTGGTGGTGATCGGTGGTGGCGACACCTCCATCGACGTGGCGACCGTGGCCCGCCGCCTGGGCAACATCACCAAGATCAACGAAAGCGACCGGCCCGAATACGTGCTCCAGGGCCATGTCGCCCACGACGTGGCAGCCGTCTCCGCGCGTGAAGGCGCCGAGGTGATCCTGATCTCCCGCGCCACCATCGACAAGATGAACGCCAACAAGGCGGAAGTGGAACATGCCCTCGCGGAAGGCATCGAAATCCGCGGTGGGGTGACCCCGGTGGAAGTGATCAAGGGCCCGGATGGCCGCGCCACCCACCTGCGTGTGGCCGAGTTCGAGATGGTCAATGGCGAAACCAAGATCAAGGAAGGCACCGAGCAGGACATTCCCGCCGACCTCATCGTCTCCGCCATCGGCCAGGCCGTGGACTTCACCGGTCTGGAAGAGCTCAACAACGGCAAGGGCCTGATGAGCGCGGACAAGTTCTACCGCGTGCCAGGCAAGGAGAAGTGGTTCGTGGGCGGTGACGTGCTGCGTCCGCACCTGCTGACCACGGCCATCGGCCATGCCGCCATCGCCGTGGACGGCATCGATGCCTACCTCAAGGGCCAGGAACTGGAGAAGCGGCCCAAGGTGGACGTGCGGCACTTCGACGAGGTGCGCAAGTGGATCGAGAGCGGCCACGAATATCGTGAAGTGCACGGCTACTACGAGGGCACGTCCTTCGACAAGGGCATCCTGCACAACTTCGAGGACCGCTCCCACAAATACATCATTCCGTCCAACGAGCTGTTCCTCGGCCACTTCCCCTACACGCCGCGCAACAAGCGCAAGGAAATCATCCTCACCGCGGAGCAGGCCCTGGGCAACTTCCAGGAGCGGCTGCTGCCCCTCTCGGAGCAGGAGACCGTGGCCGAGGCCAAGCGCTGCATGTCCTGCGGCCTGTGCTTCGAATGCGACAACTGCGTGATCTACTGCCCGCAGACGGCCGTGTTCAAGGTGCCCAAGAAGGACAACCCCACCACCGGCCGCTATGTGGACACCGACTACACCAAGTGCATCGGCTGCCACATCTGCGCCGACGTGTGCCCCACGGGCTACATCAAGATGGGCATGGGTGAGTAATGATGGCTGCGCCCGCCAAACCCGGTCGGCGCTCGGTGTGGAAATGGGCGGCAGGGCTGGGCGCCCTGCTCGCCCTCAGCCTGGGCGCCATCGCCGCCGGCGGTGGTGACAGCGCCACGGGAACCACCGTCAGCCGCACGCCCAAGCCCGTCCTCGTCATCGAGAAGGGCGACCGCTGTGTCGAGGATACGGCCTACATGCGCCGCAACCACATGAAGCTCCTGATGCACCATCGGGACGACACCGTCCACCAGGGCATCCGGACCGAAAAGCACAGCCTGCAGAACTGCATCAACTGCCATGCCAGCAGCAAGAACAACAGCGTGCTGGGTACCGACCAGAACTTCTGCCAGAGCTGCCACACCTACGCGGCAGTGAAACTGGACTGCTGGGATTGCCACGCCAGCAAGCCCAAGCAGCAGGCCACTGCACCGGCGCCGGCCGTAGCAGTCGGGATGGCAGCCGCTGCCGGAGGCAAGCAATGAACGACAAGAACGCGACCCCCGTCGATCAGGAACGGCGCCAGTTCCTGACCGCATCGGCCGCCATGGCCGGCGTGGCCATCGCCCCCGGCGTGGTCCTCTACAACATCGCCCACGGCAAGCCTGCGGACCAGCCGGTGAGCAACGCCGTGCGCTGGGGCATGCTGATCGACACCAACCAGTGCCAGGAAGGCTGCGACGCCTGCGTCCGGGCCTGCGGCGAGGAGAACGGCTTCGGCCACGGTACACGGGAAACGGATTCCCAGTGGATCCGCAAGGTGGAACTCAAGGACATGCGCAGTGGACGGACCAAGTCCCTGCCGGTCATGTGCCAGCACTGCGCCGAACCGCCCTGCGTGGACGTCTGTCCCACCGGCGCCTCCTTCAAGCGTCCGGACGGAATCGTCCTGGTGGACCGCCACATCTGTATCGGCTGCCGCTACTGCATGATGGCCTGCCCGTACAAGGCGCGCTCCTTCGTGCACGAGCGCCTGACCGACCAGAACCCGGACGTGCCGCGCGGCATCGGCTGCGTGGAGTCCTGCACCATGTGCGTGCACCGGGTGGACAGGGACCAGCAGCCGGCCTGCGTGGAAGCCTGCGCCAAGGCCGGCCACGGCGCCATCATCTTCGGCAACCTGAATGACCCCAACAGCGAGATTGCCAAGCGCATCGCGCAGTATGCCACCGTGGAGCTGCGCGCCGACCTCAAGCTCAATCTCGGTGTCCGTTATCAAGGGTTCTGAACATGCAAATCACCTACCGCGAGGTTGAAGGCCGCACTGCCCGCTACTGGGCGCTGCTCGGCGTCATCGGCCTGTTTGCCCTGATCGGCCTGGGCGCGGCCTGGTACATGGAACACCACGGTCACATCGTCACCGGCATGACCAACCAGATCGTCTGGGGCATGCCCCACGTGTTCGCCGTGTTCCTCATCGTGGCGGCCTCCGGCGCCCTCAACGCGGCTTCCATCGCCTCGGTGTTCGGCAAGACGGCCTACAAACCCCTGGCGCGTCTGTCCGGGCTGGTGGCAATCGCGCTGCTGGCCGGCGGTCTCATGGTCCTGATGCTGGATCTGGGACGCCCGGACCGCGTCATCGTGGCGGCCACCTACTACAACTTCAAGTCGGTGTTCGCCTGGAACGTGTTCCTGTACACGGGCTTCTTTACCTTCGTCGCGCTCTATCTGTGGACCATGATGGACAGCACGGTGAGCGCCTACACCAAATATGCCGGCATGGCGGCCTTCATCTGGCGCCTGGTGCTGACCACCGGTACCGGTTCCATCTTCGGCTTCCTGGTGGCGCGTGAGGCCTATAGCTCGGCCATGCTGGCCCCCATGTTCATCGTGCTCTCCTTCTCCTACGGCATGGCGGTATATCTGCTGGTGCTGATGGCTTCCTACGCCTGGACCGGCCGTCCCCTGGGGGATGCCATCCTCAACCGCCTGGCCAAGCTCCAGGGCTGGTTCATCGCGGGAGCGCTGTATTTCGTGGTCGTGTTCCACATGACCAATCTCTATTTCACCAAGTACCACGGCGTGGAGAAGTTCATCCTGGTGGACGGCGGGGTTTACACGCAGATGTTCTGGATTGGCCAGATCCTGCTGGGCTCGGTGATCCCCATGCTGATCCTGTTCCATCCGAAGCTGCGGGCCTCGCGGGGCCTGATGGTGACGGCCTGCCTGCTGGTGGTGCTGGGTGGACTCGCGCAGATGTACGTCACCATCATCGGCGGGCAGGCCTGGCCGCTGGACATCTTCCCGGGTTGGGAAGAACGCAGCTCGTTCTTTGACGGGGTCATCCACCCCTACAGCCCCTCGCTGCCGGAAGTGCTCCTGGGCCTGGGGGGTGTGGCCGTGGCGCTGGCCATCGTCACCATTGGCGTGAAGGTGCTGCGCTTCCTGCCGGAAAGCCTGGCCGACGCAGACGTGGATCCCCACGCCGCGAAATAAACCTTCCGGGAGGAGGCATGTTTTCCCCATTCCGCGCCCGCCGGCGCCCCGCCTTCCTCCCCCCGAGAAACGGAGGGGCCGGGCCGCTGACCCGGCCCGTCGAGCCGCAGCCATGAGCCGCGTCCTCATCTCCGCCGCGCACAAGTCCTCGGGCAAGACCACGGTCAGCATCGGCCTGTGCGCGGCGTTGCGTGACCGTGGGCTCAAGGTCCAGCCCTTCAAGAAGGGGCCGGACTACATCGATCCCATGTGGCTTGCCCAGGCCGCCGGCCGCTCCTGCTACAACCTGGATTTCTACATCCAGAGCCGGGAGGAGATCCTGGCCACCTTCGCAACCCACGCGGCTGCCGCCGACCTGGCCCTGGTGGAAGGCAACAAGGGGCTCTATGACGGCCTCGATCTGGACGGCAGCAACAGCAACGCCGCCCTGGCCAAGCTGCTGGCCCTGCCCGTGGTGCTGGTGCTGGACACGCGCGGGGTGATTCGTGGGGTCGCGCCCCTGCTGCTGGGCTATCAGGCCTTCGACCCGGCGGTGAACATCGCCGGGGTGATCCTCAACAACGTGGGCGGCAGCCGCCACGAAGCCAAGCTGCGGGCGGTGGTGGAGCACTATACCGACATTCCCGTCCTGGGTGCGGTGCACCACGACCCGGACGTGCAGATCCTGGAACGTCATCTGGGGCTGGTCCCCGCCAATGAGGCGCAGGCGGCGCAGACCCAGATCCGGGAAATCGGCCAACGCATCGCTAGCCAGGTGGACCTGGACCGCCTGCTGGCCGTGGCGGCAGCAGCACCCGCCTTGGGCGCCCCACCGCCCCTGCGTGCCCTGCCCAGAACCGGCAGTCCGGTGCGCGTGGCCATCGCCAGGGACCGGGCCTTCGGCTTCTATTACGCCGACGATCTCGATGCCCTGGCGACCGCCGGGGCCGAGCTGGTGCCCTTCGATGCCCTGCACGACCCCTGCCTGCCGGAAGCCGATGCGCTGTTCATCGGCGGGGGTTTTCCCGAGAGTTTCGCCCGCGAACTCGCCGCCAACCGAAGCCTGCGCGAGGACATCCGCCGCGCCATCGAAGGCGGCCTGCCAACCTACGCCGAATGTGGGGGCCTCATGTACCTGGCCCGCAGCCTCACCTGCAACGGCGCCACCCACGAAATGGTGGGTGTCATCCCGGGGGACGTGGTGATGCACGCCAAACCGGTGGGACGTGGTTACGTGCGGCTCAAGCCCACTGCGGCATCGCCCTGGCTGCGCCCGGGTGAACACATGGAAGAAATCCAGGCCCACGAATTTCACTACTCGAGTCTGGAAAACCTGCCCGACGGCCTCACTTATGCCTATGAAGTGAAGCGGGGCCATGGCATCGATGGCCGTCACGACGGCTTCGTGTACAAAAACCTGCTCGCGTCCTACACCCATCTCAGGGGCACCGCCGCATTCGATTGGCCCGTGCGTTTCCTGGAATGGGTGAGGCGCTGCCATATCCATCACCAACCCCGTCGCGCTTCCGCCGGTTGAACGCGACGCAGCGAGAGGAGTCACCCATGTTCACCGTCACCCAAACCGCCGCCGTCCAGATCGCCAAGGCCGCCGAGCTCAGCGGCGCCCAGGGACTGGGCCTGCGCATCGCCGCCAAGGTCACGCCCGATGGCGATGTCGAGTTCGGCATGGGCTTCGACGAGGCACGCATCGAGGACATGGAGATCGTCTGCCAGGCGGGCGTCAACGTCCTGATCGGCCCCAGGAGCTGGGAGATCCTCAAGGGGGCCACCATGGATTACGTGGAGCTGGCCCCGGGCCAGTTTGGCTTCGTGTTCATTCCGCCGCGCGAGGAAGAGCCGGCCCCTTCGGGCGGCGGCTGCGGTGCTTCCGGCTGTGGCACCGGTGGGTGCGGCTCCGGCAGCGGGTCGAGCTGCGGCTGAAACGATGGACAAGTTCGACGTCATCATCATCGGCAGCGGCCCCGGCGGCTACAAGGCCGCACTCACCGCGGCCCGCCTCGGTGCCAAGGTCGCGCTCATCGAGAAGGCGCTGCCCGGCGGCAACTGTCTCAACCTGGGCTGTATCCCGAAGAAGACACTGCTGCACCTCGCTTCCATCATCGAGGACATGCAGCATCTCAACGGCCGCGGGCTGGTGGGCGAAATCCGCGGCGATTTCCGCGCCGCCATGCGTCACAAGGACGAGGTGGTGGCAGGCATCCGCAACAATTTCCCGGTCTGGCTGCGGCGCCTGGGTGTGGCAGTCATCGCCGGCCGGGCCCGTTTCATTGGGCCCTACGAGGTCGCGGTCGATCCCGTCCCGCCACAGAACGCCGAGGCGCCGGTGCGCACGCTGAGCGCCCCCCGCATCCTGATTGCCACGGGGTCCGAGCCCAGGCCGTTGGCGGAGTGCCCCACCGACGGCCGTTTCATCCTCGATACGCGTGACTTCATGTCCATGACCGAAGACAGGCCGGGTTCCATGCTGTTCGTGGGGGGCGGCATGGCCAACGTGGAACTGGCCTACCTCATGCATCAATTTGGCACCGATGTGCTCATCGTGGAGCGGGCCGCAAGCCTGCTGCCCAATGCGCGCATTCCCGAGCATGCGGTCAACACTCTCGTGCGCAAGTTCAACCGCATCGGCCTCAAGTTCCGCACCGGCACCTCGGTGGCCGCCTGCCGGGTGGAGGGCGGCGGGGTAACGGTCACCTTCGACGACGGCAGCGAGGGACGCTTCGACAAGGTGCTGGTGGCCGTGGGCCGGCGTCCCCTCACCGCCGGACTGGGGCTGGACAAGGCGGGCGTGAAGGTCAATGAAGACGGCTTCATCGTCACTTCCAGCTATCTCGAAACCAGCGTGCCCGGCATCTATGCCATCGGCGATGTCAAGCCGGGGCCCATGACGGCCAATGCCGCCCTGCATGACGCCAAGATCGCAGCCACCAATGCCCTCACGGGCAATGAGCTGACTTTCAACTACTTCATGGTGCCCACGGTGCTCCATTCCGCCATGGAAATCGCGGCCGTCGGTCTCACGGAGGAACAGGCGGAAGCCGCCGGCTTCGAACCCGAGGCGGCGCGCACCAGTTTCGGCGGTTCCGGCAAGGCCCGCGCCTACCACGACACGGAAGGCTTCATCGAGGTGGTACACGATGCGGAAACGGGCCAGTTGCTGGGAGGCTGCATCGTGGGACCGGAAGCGGGCGAACAGATCCAGATGATGACCGCGGCCTGCCAGTCCGAGCAGGGACTCTGGTTCTTCAAGGAACTCTCCTACAGCCACCCCTCCTGGTGTGAAGAGTTCGAAACCGCCATCGAGCCCTGCACGTCGGCGTTTTCGCGCTCGGCCAAGGAAGTCTTCCGTCCCGGCATCTTCCGCCCCCTGCGCCCCAAGAAGGCGGTGCGCAACGCCTGATCACCGCGCGCCCCGGACGTGGGCCTGACTCGAGCAGATCACAACGCAGATCGACATCACATGGATTTTCTACCGGTTTTCCTGAACATCCGCGGCAAACATTGCCTGGTCGTGGGCGGCGACGAAGTCGCCGCGCGCAAGGCCGCGCTCCTTCTCAACGCCGGCGCCCGGGTGACGGTGGTCGCACCGCAGCTCGCCGAGGCCTTCGGGCAGCTGCCCCACCGGGAACGGCTGCATCACCACCCGGGCGAATTCACGCCGGATCTGCTTGACGACGTGGAGCTGGTCATGTGCGCCCTGGCAGACGAAGCGAGGGCCCGGGAAGTATCGGAAGCGGCCCGTGCCCGCCATCTGCCCGTCAACGTGGTGGACACGCCGCACCTGTGCAGCTTCGTCATGCCGTCCATCATCGACCGCTCGCCCATCCTCATCGCGGTGGGCTCCGGCGGCGCCTCCCCGGTGCTGGCGCGGCTATTGCGGGCGCGGCTGGAGTCCATGATCCCCTCCGCCTACGGGCGGCTGTCGGCCCTGGCGGCGCGCTTTCGCGACCAGGTGAAGGCGAAATTCAAACGACCGGAAAACCGGCGCATGTTCTGGGAGAAGGTCTTCCAGGGGCCGGTGGCGGAAATGATGTTCGCCGGACAGGACGAGGCGGCGGCCGCCACCCTGCAGGCCATGATCGAGGGCGAAATGGAGCCGGACGCACGCATCGGCGAGGTGTATCTGGTGGGGGGCGGCCCGGGCAACCCGGATCTGCTCACCTTCCGTGCCCTGCGCCTGATGCAGCAGGCAGACGTGGTGGTCTATGACAATCTGGTCTCGCCGGCAGTGCTGGACATGGTGCGGCGCGACGCCGACCGCATTTACGTGGGCAAGAAGCGCGCCGACCACGCCCTGCCCCAGGAGGAAATCAACGAGCTGCTGGTGCGCCTCGCCAAGGAAGGCAAACGGGTGCTCCGCCTCAAGGGCGGGGATCCCTTCATCTTCGGCCGCGGCGGCGAGGAAATCGAAACCCTGGCGGAAAACCGCATTCCGTTCCAGGTGGTGCCCGGAATCACCGCCGCCTCCGGCGTAGCCTCCTATGCCGGCATCCCCCTCACCCACCGCGACCACGCCCAGGCCTGCGTATTCGTGACCGGACACCTCAAGGACGGCACCATGAACCTGGACTGGGACATGCTGGCACGGCCACACCAGACCATCGTCATTTACATGGGTTTGCACGGCCTGCCCGTGCTCTGCCAGAAGCTGGTGGAGCACGGCCTGCCGCCGGAGACACCCGCCGCCATCGTGCAGCAGGGCACCACCTCCAAGCAGCGGGTGGTGACGGGAACACTCGCCACCCTGCCGGCGCTGGCGGAAGCCGCCCAGTTACAGGCGCCCACGCTGATCATCGTGGGCACCGTGGTCACCCTCCACGACAAGCTGAAGTGGTTCAACCCAAGGGATTCCCACGACGGCTTGACCCCCGAGGCTGCCCCCAGGACCGGCACCGCCTGATGTTAGCCGCCCGCCAGTGGGCCGGCTCAAATGCAAACGGCAGCCCAAGGGGCTGCCGTGACTTTTCCTGCAACGGGCTCAGGCCGCGATCTTGTTGGCCGTGAGGTCCCAGCCCGCCGACACATTGCCGCCGCCGGCACCGTCGGCACGCTTCTGCTGGGTGTAGGTCCACTTGATCTTGCCGTAGGAGAGCGCGACCGTCTCCCTGGGAAAATCGTCCCCTGCGCTGCCGGAGGGCGCAACGCTGGAGACGATGACCTGCTCCATCTTGATCTCCATGTATTTCATCTTGTCCCCGCCGGCGCGGCAGAGCTCCAGCGTCACTTCCTTGATGTGCTTGCCGGTGCAGCAGGCCTCATAGAGTTTGGGGCTGGCCTTGTCCAGCAGGTGGGTGAACACGAACGGCGCGTGATTCACCCGCTCCGCCGTGGCGCCGCCTGCGCTGCTGGCGGTGGCGGAGGCGGGCTGTTCCAGGCTGTGGGAGAAGGACGTGATCTCGATCCAGTCCCTGTGCTTGTCGTCACTGCTTTCGCCGGGAATGCCATCGATCTTGAGGAAGGCATCGAATGCCATGGTCGGTCTCCTTTCGTTCGGGTGAAAAACCTGGATTGAATCGCGCCCGTGTTCAGCGTGCCGGCTGCGGCAACTCGGCCACCAGCCTGAGGGAGATGGTGAGCTCGTCCAACTGGAAATGGGGACGCAGAAAGGCCGCCGCCCGGTACACCCCGGGCTTGCCCGGCACTTCCACCACGTCAACGCGCGCCTCGCGCAGGGGATACTTGGCTTTGGCTTCCTGGGAGGCGGAATCGTCCAGCAGCACATACTGGGCAAGCCAGGTATTGAGATACTGCTGCACGTTCTCCCGGGAGGCGAAGCTGCCGATCTTGTCGCGCATGATGGCCTTCATGTAGTGCGCGATGCGCGAGGCAGCGAACACGTAGGGCAGCTGGGCCGACAGGCGGGCGTTGGCATTGGCCGCATCCGTGTTGTAGGTCTTGGGTTTCTGCACGGACTGCCCGCTGAAGAAGGCGGCGTAGTCGGTGTTCTTGCAATGCACCAGGGCGATGAAACCCAGATCGGACAACAGCTTTTCGTTGCGGTCCGTAATGGCGACCTCGGTGGGACATTTGAGCGCGATTTCGCCTTCGTCGGTGCGGAAGGTGTGCGTAGGCAGATCCTCCACCAGGCCCCCGCCCTCGACGCCGCGGATGGCCGCCAGCCAGCCGTAATTGGCAAAGGCATCGGTCAGACGGGCCCCGAAGGCATAGGCGGCATTGGCCCAGAGATACTTGCCATGATCGGTGCCATCCACGTCCTCCTCGAAATTGAATTCCTCCAGGGGGACCGTGTCGCGGCCATAGGGCAGGCGTCCGAGGATGTGGGGCAGAACCAGGCCCACGTAGCGCGCGTCGTCGCTCTCCCGGAAGGACTTCCATTTGGCGTATTCGACGGTATCGAATATCTTGGAGAGATCCCGTGGCTTGCCGATGTCGGTGAAGCTGTCCAGACCGAACAGGCTGGGCGCCGCCGCCGCGATGAAGGGCGCGTGGGCGGCTGCGGCGACATGGGAGATTTCCTCCAGGAGGTAGAAATCCTCCGGGTGGCGCGAAAACTCGAAATCGCCGATGAGGGCGCCATAGGGTGCACCGCCGAAGGTGCCGTACTCTTCCTCGTAGATCTTCTTGAACAACGCACTCTGGTCGAATTCCGCGGCCGAGCGGAAATCCTTGACCAGATCCCTCTTGGACGCATTGAGCACGCGGATCTTGAGCATGGGCCCGGTTTCGGAGTGGCTGACCAGATAGTGGAGCCCGCGCCAGGATGCTTCCAGGCGCTGGAAGTCCGGGTGATGCATGATGGCATTGAGCTGATCCGAGAGTAGGCGGTCGAGCTCGGCCACCCGGGCGTCGATGCTGGCGGCGAGGTCCCTGGACAGGGTCACCGTGCCCGCCAGCACTTCCTCCACCAGGGCGGCGATCTGGTCCCGAGCGCGCAGCTTTTCCGTTTCGTTGGTGGCCATGCGGCTCTGCTCGACGATGGCGTCCAGCAGACTGGTGGCGGGGCTGACGGCAGGCGCTTCCTGGGCCTTTGGCTGGGTATTCATGCTTCACTCCTTGTCGTTGCGGGACGCGGCACTGAGGGCCCGGAGCTTTTCCGTGTCCCGCACCACGGCGTCGAGCAATTCCTCGAGACGGTCGTTGCCGGTGATCTTGTTGCGCAGGTCGGACAGCCGGGTGCGGATCTCCAGGAGCTGCCTGAGGGGTTCCACCTGCTCCACGATGCGCTGCGGCTCGAAGTCTTTCAGTTCGTTGAAGCGGAGCTCCACCGCCAGTTCCGAGCCGTCATCGCGCAGACGGTTGGCCACCCGCATCTGCAGGCGCGGTGCCATGCCCTTGAGGACGTCATCGAAATTGTCGCGGTCGATTTCCACGAACTTGCGTTCCTTCAGCTTGGGCAACGGCTGCTCCGGCTGCCCGCTGTAATCGCCGATCACCCCGAGCACGAAGGGCAGCTCCTTGGTCTCGATGGCATCACCGATCTCCACGTCATAGGTGATCTGCACCCGGGGCGGACGTACCCGCGAGAGTTTCTTTTGCGTACTTTCCTTGGCCATGATTTGCTCCCTGTTCGGTTGAACCCCGGCAGACATTTGCCTGCCCTCCACGCTCGGGCGCGGCCCCGACGACGCCCCGGGCTCAGGCCGGCAGCCAGACGTCCTCCCGCCGCAGCTTGCGCCCGATGTCCTCCAGAAAAGCCGCCAGCTCCGCCACGGTCAGCGCCGGGTCCGCCAGCAGACGGTTTAGCGCGTAGGCCGTCTCCGCGTAGAGGGGATGGGCACGCCACGCCGCCTCCTCACGCCCCAGGGCCAGGACGGCCTGTTCCGCCCCCAGTATACCAGCGACTATGCACTTGGTATATGTCTTTGGCATCGTTCTGAAGGTCACCGCCAGGACAGACGCATGACCACGGCTGAGCCAGTAGGTGCCGCGCCAGCAGGATGCCGCCCGGCCGCTGCTCCACAAGGCGCCCAGCAAGGCCAGCCAAGCACTGGCCGCCAGGGCCTCCTCGCCTTTTTCCTGCGGCAGCGGCAGGAGGATCATCTGGTCCGAGGCGCTGTGCTCGAAGCGGCGCAGGAAACTCTGATAGAAAGCCAGGTTGAGCAAAGCCTGGACGAGGCTGGCCCCCTGTCTGTCGGCCAGAAGCTGCGCCAGACGCGCGGCGGGCTGGTTGGTCAGATGCCGCGCCACCACGCTTTGGGCAAGGCCGACATCCGCTGCGCCATCGCCAGCCTGCACGTGGGATTCGAGGAACTGCCGGCAGGCCAGGGCCTCCACCGAGTTTTCCATGGCATTGCGCAGCTGCTCGCGCAGACCGTCGAAGAACACCTCATAGGCGATGGGCGCGAGATGGGCGCCACCCCCGGCCGCCTCCACGGGCAGTACGGCGCCGCCCACCAGGGGATAGCGCCGGCCACTCAGGTCGCGGCTGGGCAGGAGCACGCCAACGAAGATCCAGTCCCCGTGGCGCGCCAGATAATGGAAATCCAGGGGCTGGGCGGCGTCATAGCAGCTTTCCCAGCCCGGCTCCGCTGCAGCCGCCTGCAGACCCTCCTGCAGCATGCGCTCGAACTCCTGCACGACGGGATGGCCGGCATGGATCCGGACGAAATCGGGCCGGTTGGGCAGCTTGCCGAACAGCGCATAACCCGCCGTCCGCGCGCCCTGGGTAAGCCGCAGGGGCAGCACTCTCACCGATTGCCCTCCCAGTGGGCCACCGTCTCGGGCAGGCCGAGCCGGCGCAGGCCGGCGAGCGCCAGGGGATCGGCGCCGCTCACCATGCGGAAGTTGAAACGCACCACCTGCGCCCCCTCGCCGCCCCCGGCGGCCGCCGGCAGCCGCCACTCCAGCTGCTGGGTGGCACCGGCCAGGGGTGTCACGCGCGCCTCGGTCAACAGACGCATCAGGCCCAGGCGCCCACCGTGGTGGGCGACCGAACTCGACGCCCCGGAGAAGGACACCACCTGGATGCGGGCGCCCTGGCCGGCGCCTTCACCGGCAGGCCAGCGGAAAGCCATCCAGGCCTGCGGCCCGTTGCGGTAGCGCAGCACCTGTCCGTCGATCTCGATGAGGATTTCGGAAAGCCCCGGCGTGGGCACCGGCTGCAGTTCGAAGCGCGCCCCCTCGCCCTCCACCAGCACGCCGTTGGCCACCGCGGTCAGACGTTCCACCCCCGCAAGGAAGGCCGGGTGGAAACGCACGCCCAGGCCGGCCCAGGTGCGGGGCACCCACTGCTCGCCGCGGCGCACCACCAGCCCTGCCAGATGACGGTCGAGAAAGCGCGCGAGCGTGCCTTCCCCGGGTTTGAGGAAGCGGGCAATGTCGGCCACGGCGGCCTCGTTACCGGATTCGGCAAAGGGATATTTGGCGGCGAGGTTGCGCCACTGGGGCAGGACCTCGGCCTGCCAGGCCCGGTTGATCTCCTGCTCCACGGCCGGGATCAGCGTCGCGTAGGCCTGGATCAGCGGCCGCACCAGCAGCGGCCGCACCGTGGCCCGGCTTTCATCGGATTGGCCCGCGAGCAGGCTGCCATCGGCGAGATTGAGGGCGTCGGCAAACTCGGAACCACTGCCGTTGAGGGTGGCGACCATGAGCTGGCGCGCCGCAGCGCCGGGGTCGGGCGCCGCCGCGGTCTGGGCGAGCCGCGCACGCAGCCGGCCGAGCTGATCCAGATAGGCATGCAGCGGGGACCGGCCATTTCCGCCCCCGGCAACGAGCGCCGCCACCGCGGCAAAGCGCCCGCCGACCTCGCCGAGGGCAGGCTCACCGGCGACTTTCTCCGGGGCCGACGCGGTCTGCCCGAGGAGAAGCTTTTCCGTCCGTTCGACCACGCTGTTGCGGGCGAAGGCCAGGGAGCGGCTGAGCTCCGAAGGATTGTCCCAGGCCGTCTCGCTGGCCGCCCGCGTCAGGATCAGGCGCAGGGGCGAATTCTGCGCATCGGCCAGACGCGCCAGGCCCTGTGCGGCCTGCTCCAGGCCGGCAAAGTCGCGCACAGCCACCCCCTGCAGGAACTTCTCCCACTCGCGCACATAAT